>NZ_LMQZ01000001.1:0-2687255 GCF_001425545.1 Pseudomonas sp. Leaf434
TGGGGTTTCCCCATGTGAGAGTAGGTCATCGTCAAGATTAAATTCCGAAACCCCAATTGCGAAAGCAGTTGGGGTTTTGTTTTGCCTGCGAGAAAGTTCTTACAAGCTTCGCAGACCTCGTCCGGCTGTCACAGTCGGCCGACAATGCTAAGGTTCTGCCTCGGCTTTAGCGATTTTCCAAGGAATCCATATGTCGGACGCCCAGTCCCTCAACGCTGCATTCATGGTGGTTCAGAGCAACAGTCTCGATGAGCTGCGCAGTCTTGTGGTCAGCATCATGCGGCGCTACCCACTGGCACCCCTGGAAAACGAAATCGCTTTGGTGCAAAGCAACGGCATCGCCCAATGGCTCAAACTGGCATTGGCCGAAGATCCTGAAGACGATGACCTTGGCGGTTGCGGGATCGCTGCGGCGATTGACGTTCAACTCCCCGGCAGTTTCATGTGGCAGCTGTATCGCATGGTATTGGGACGAGAAGAAATTCCGGCGAAATCCCTGCTCGATAAAGCTCCGCTGACCTGGCGTCTGATGCGCCTCTTGCCACAGGTAATCGATCGCCCCCATTTCGAGCCGCTGCAACGCTTCCTCACTCACGACAGCGATCTGCGCAAGCGCTATCAGTTGTCAGAGCGTCTAGCCGATCTGTTCGACCAATATCAGGTCTACCGGGCTGACTGGCTGGAAGATTGGGCTGAGGGGCGTCATCAACTGCGCAATGTGCGAGGTGAAATAAAGCCGCTGCCACCGACCAGTTGCTGGCAGGCAGAGTTGTGGCGAGCGCTGCTGGATGACGTCGGCGAACAGGGCATGGCGCAGAGTCGTGCCGGCGTGCATCAACGCTTCATGGAACGCATCAACATACTCGACAAGGCCCCGGCTGCGCTGCCGCCGCGCGTGATCGTCTTTGGCATTTCTTCATTGCCCGCACAAGTTCTTGAAGCGCTCGCCGGTCTGGCGCGCTTCAGTCAGGTTCTGCTTTGCGTACACAACCCCTGTCGCCATCACTGGGCCGATATCGTCGCCGACAAGGACCTGCTGCGACATCAATACAAGCGGCAACAACGCAAAAGCGGGATGCCAGTTGTACTTGATGCCGAGACCCTGCATCAGCACGCACATCCGTTGCTGGCCGCTTGGGGCAAACAAGGTCGCGACTATATCAACCTGCTCGACAGCTACGACGATCCCAACAGCTACCGCGCAGCCTTTCGTGACGGCCGCATCGACCTGTTCAGCGAAGCCCAGCCGCACAACATGCTTAACCAGCTTCAGGACGACATCCTCGAATTGCGCCCCCTCAACGAGACTCGTGCGCTCTGGCCCGCTGTCGACCTGACGCAGGACCAATCGATCCGGTTTCACATCGCCCACAGTGCCCAGCGTGAAGTCGAAATCCTGCACGATCAACTCCTGGCGCGTTTCAGCGCCGACCCGGCTCTACGCCCACGGGACGTGATCGTGATGGTCCCTGATATCGACAGCTACGCACCGCATATCCGCGCGGTTTTCGGTCAGCTCGATCGATTTGACCCGCGCTTCATTCCGTTCACTTTGGCGGACCAGGGCCAGCGAGGACGTGATCCATTACTAATCGCCGTCGAGCACCTGCTCAAGCTGCCGGACAGCCGTTTCCCGGTCAGCGAGATTCTCGACCTGCTCGATGTTCCAGCTCTGCGTGCTCGCTTTGGCGTAGAGGAACGTGACCTGCCAACCCTGCACCGCTGGATCGAGGGTGCCGGCGTGCGTTGGGGCATGAGTGCCGAACAACGGGCCGGTCTCGGATTGCCTGAGGAACTGGAGCAGAACAGCTGGCATTTCGGTCTACGCCGAATGCTGCTGGGCTACGCCGTCGGCAGTGCCGATGCATGTGCAGGTATCGAGCCTTACGACGAAATTGGTGGGCTGGATGCTGCCCTGATCGGGCCATTGGTTGCGCTGCTGGATGCCTTGGAAATCGCTCATCAGCAACTCACGCAACCGGCTCAACCGAAAGAGTGGGGGCTGCGCTTGCAGGCGCTGATGCAGGTGTTCTTTCAGGCGAGCAACGAGCACGACGACTACCTGCTGACCCAGCTCGAAGAGCTTCGCGAGACCTGGCTGGAAACCTGCGAGGCGGTCGGGCTGACTGACGAGCTGCCGCTGACTGTCGTGCGCGAAGCCTGGCTCGCCGGGCTCGATCAGGGCCGTTTGTCACAACGATTCCTCGCAGGTGCGGTGAATTTCTGCACCTTGATGCCGATGCGTGCCATTCCTTTCAAACTGGTATGTCTGCTGGGCATGAACGACGGCGATTATCCGCGCGCCCAGCCACCGCTGGACTTCGACCTGATGGGCAGCGATTACCGGCCTGGCGACCGCTCACGACGTGAGGACGACCGCTATCTGTTACTTGAAGCGCTGTTGTCCGCGCGCTCTCAGCTCTACATCAGTTGGGTTGGCCGCAGCATCCGTGACAACAGCGAACGACCCGCCTCGGTGCTCATCGGCCAGTTGCGCGATCACCTCGCCAGCGGCTGGCGTTCAATCGACCCAATCCAGGATCTGTTGGACGCGCTGACCGAAGAACACCCCTTGCAACCTTTCAGTGCCCGCTATTTCCACGAAGGCGAGCAAATGTTCAGCTACGCCAGCGAGTGGCAGGTGTTACATCAAGAGAAAGCGCAGCAAAGCGAAGCGCCGTTACTCGCGCCATATGTTCAAGATGAACCGTTGACGCTGGCATTGCTGCAGGATTTTCTGCGTAATCCGGTTCGGCATTTTTTCACCCAGCGTCTCAAGGTCTATTTCGAGGCGGCGCAAGCGCCGTTGGCAGATGAAGAACCTTTCGTGCTGGACGCCCTACAGCGCTACACGCTCAGCGACAGTTTGCTGGAAGCCGCACTCAGCCAGCCGGACAATATCGATCAGGCGCTGCAAGCCCGGGCGCTGCGCCTGCAAAACAGTGGTCTGCTGCCTATGGCCGGTTTTGGCGAATGCCTACAGCGTGAACTGATCGAACCGCTGCCGGATCTTCTGCAGCGTTATCAACAGTTGCTGACGTTATGGCCGTCGCCATTGAGTAGTGCAATCCCGGTCAGTCTCGACTTGCAGGGTTTGCGGCTGGAGGGCTGGCTCGCAAACCTGCATCAACGCGCCGATGGCGGCCTGCTGTCGGTCACGACCATTCCCAATAGCATCGGCTCGATCAAAACTCGCAAGTGGCATCGGCTGACCAAATCGTGGGTTACCCATCTGGTCGCCTGCGCCAGCGAGCATGCGCTGACCACGGCATTGGTCGCCAGTGACGACACGTTGTTGCTTGAGCCAATGGAGCGAGACCGAGCGTTGCGTTTGCTCGGTGACCTGCTTCTTGCGTGGCAATCAGGCATGCGCCAGCCCTTGCCGATTGCGATAAAAACCGCGTTCGCCTGGTTGTCTCAAACTGACCCGGTCAAAGCCGAAGCCGCTGCGCGAAAAGCCTATGACGGTGACGGCCAGACCAGCAACGGCGAGCGGCGCGAAAGCCCGGCACTGCTCCGGCAATATCCCGACTTCGATGCATTGTTGGCAGACGAAACCTTCACCGGCTGGTGCGACGCGTTGTACCGCCCATTATTCGAAGCGCCGTGGCGTTCCTTGTCCAGCGAAGGTGCGCGCGCATGAGTACCAAAACACCGTTGGCTCTGGCCTTCCCGCTGCGCGGCAGTCAGTTGATCGAAGCAAGCGCCGGCACCGGTAAAACCTTTACGATTTCGGCACTTTATCTGCGGCTGATTCTCGGCCATGGCGGCGAGACAAGCGGTTTTGCACGAGAATTACTGCCGCCGCAAATCCTCGTAGTGACGTTTACCGACGCTGCTACCAAAGAGCTGCGTGAACGGATTCGGACACGCTTGGCTGAGGCCGCGCGGTTCTTCCGCGATGAAATTACTGCCCCCGACGGATTGATTGCCGAGCTGCGCGAACAGTTCGATCCGCAGCAATGGCCGGGCTGCGCCAACCGCCTCGATATCGCCGCGCAGTGGATGGACGAAGCCGCCGTCTCGACCATTCACAGCTGGTGTCAGCGCATGCTGCGCGAGCACGCGTTCGACAGCGGCAGCCTGTTCACGCAATCCCTGGAAACCGATCACAGCGATCTGCTTGGCGAAGTGTTGCGCGATTACTGGCGACTGTTCTGCTACCCGATGCAGGGCGATGCGCTGAAGTGGGTGCGCAGCAATTGGGGTGGCCCCGTAGCGTTGCTGCCTCGGGTCCGCGGCTTGTTTGCCAGCGAGCGTGACACCGATGAAGGCAAGGCGCCCGCGGAGCTGATCGAGGAGTGTTTGCTGGAGCGGCGAGCGGCGTTGGTCGAACTGAAAATGCCTTGGCATGACTGGGCAGACGAGCTGCTCGCGCTCTGCCATGAAGGCGTCGCTAGCAAAACCGTCGATGGCCGCAAAATGCAGGCGCGTTATTTCGAGCCCTGGTTCGAGAAACTCAAGACCTGGGCCGAAGACGAGTCGCTTGAGCAACTGGACATAGGCACCGGCTTCACCCGATTGACACCCGATGGCATGGCCGAGGCCTGGAAAGGCCAGGCTCCCAGTCATCCGGGGCTGGACGCCATGTCCGGACTCAAGTCGAGCCTGGATGCCTTGCCGACGCCCGATGCTGCTGTTCTGCAACACGCTGCCAAGTGGGTCGGCGCGCGTTTTGAAGAAGAGAAGCGCCGTCGCGCAGAAATGGGGTTCGACGACATGTTGCTGCGTCTGGATGCCGCGCTGCAATCGGAGGGCGGCGAGCGTCTGGCAACGCTGATCCGCGAGCAGTTCCCGGTCGCGCTGATCGACGAATTCCAGGACACCGACCCGGTTCAGTACCGCATCTTCGAGAGCATTTACCGCATCGAAGACAATCAGCCTGAGACCGGCCTGTTCCTGATCGGCGACCCCAAGCAGGCGATCTATGCCTTTCGTGGTGCCGACATCTACACCTATCTGCGCGCACGTCAGGCCACTACCGGCCGTTTGCATACACTAGGCACCAACTTCCGCTCCAGCCACGGCATGGTGACAGCGGTCAATCACGTATTCGAACGCGCCGAGTCCCGAGAGCAGGGACGCGGCGCGTTTTTGTTTCGCGAAAGAAATGGCGAGAACCCGGTACCGTTCCTCCCGGTCGAGTCTCAGGGACGCAAGGAAACGCTGCGGATTGCCGGGCAAGACGTCACGGCACTGAATGTCTGGCTACTGCCCAGCGATCAACCGCTGTCCGGCGCGGTCTATCGCCAGCAAATGGCCGCCGCCTGCGCCAGTCAAATCACCGTACTGCTCAATGGCGGGCAAACTGGCAGCGCTGGTTTCTTTCAAGCAGACGACTTCAAAGGTTTACGCCCTTCGGACATAGCGATCCTCGTCCGCGACGGTAAGGAAGCCCAGGCGGTACGCGCCGAACTCGCCGCCAGAGGTGTGCGCAGTGTTTATCTCTCGGACAAGGATTCGGTGTTTGCCGCCCAAGAGGCGCACGACCTTCTGGCGTGGCTGAAGGCTTGCGCCGAGCCCGATGTCGAACGCTCGCTCAAGGCTGCGCTGGCTTGCACCACATTGAACCTGCCGCTGACCGAGCTGGAGCGGTTGAACCAGGACGAAATGGTCTGGGAAGCCCGGGTCATGCAGTTCCGTGGCTATCGAGAGCTCTGGCGCAAACAGGGCGTGTTGCCGATGTTGCGCCGCCTGCTTCACGACTTCCACCTGCCGCAAACCCTGATGCAGCGCAGTGACGGCGAACGCGTGCTGACCAACCTTTTGCACCTCTCGGAACTGATGCAGCAAGCCGCCGCTGAACTGGACGGGGAGCAAGCGTTGATCCGCCATCTGGCCGAGTTGCTGGCGCTGTCCGGTCAGGCCGGTGAAGAGCAGATTCTGCGTCTGGAAAGCGACGAGCAACTGGTCAAAGTGGTGACCATCCACAAATCCAAGGGTCTGGAATATCCGCTGGTGTTCCTGCCATTCATTTGCTCGGCGAAACCGGTGGATGGCAGCCGTTTGCCGCTGCATTACCACGACGCTGCGGGCAAGGCGCAGATCAGCCTCAAGCCTACCCCCGAGTTGATAGCCCTGGCTGACGATGAGCGTCTGGCCGAAGATCTGCGTCTTCTGTATGTCGCGTTAACCCGCGCGCAGCATGCCTGTTGGCTGGGCGTCACTGATCTCAAGCGCGGCAATAACAACAGCTCGGTGCTGCACCTGTCGGCGTTGGGTTATTTGCTCGGTGGCGGTGCCGCTTTGGGCGAGTCCAGCGAACTGAATCGCTGGCTGCGGGATCTGCAGCAAGACTGCCCGGCCATCGGCATCAGCGAAATGCCTCAGCCCACTGATGAGCATTACCAACCGCCGCGCAATGAAGCAGTGCTACGAGCGACGCTACGGCCCAAGCGCAAAGCCAGTGAAAACTGGTGGATCGCTTCCTATAGCGCTTTGCGCATCAGCGACATATTGAGCGTCGGCAGCGATGAAGCACCGGACAGTCCGCAGGCGCAAAAGCTCTTCGACGACGAGCGCCTCGATCCCGACGCGCCACATGAAATCAGCAGTGGTGGCGCCGATATCCACCGCTTCCCGCGTGGCCCTAACCCGGGCACGTTTTTACATGGCTTGCTCGAATGGGCGGGCGCTGAAGGTTTTTCGGTTACCCGCGAAGCGCTGGAAGATGCAATTGCCCGGCGCTGCAATCTGCGCGGCTGGCAAGGCTGGATCACCACGCTGACTGACTGGCTGCAGCATTTGCTCAAGTCACCGTTGCCGATCGCTGGCGGGCAACCGCCGGTGGTTCTTGAGCAACTGACGCAATACCGCGTCGAGATGGAGTTCTGGTTCGCCAGCCACAAAGTTGACGTGCTCAAGCTCGACGAACAGGTGCGCCAGCACACCCACAATGGCGTCGCTCGTGTTGCGGCAGAACCGGTTCAGCTCAACGGCATGTTCAAGGGCTTTATCGACCTGACCTTCGAGCACGCTGGCCGTTACTACGTCGCCGATTACAAATCCAATTGGCTCGGCGTTGATGATCAGGCCTACACGGTGCAGGCGATGGAGCAGTCGATCCTCGACAACCGTTATGACCTGCAATACGTGCTGTATCTGCTGGCACTGCATCGCCAGTTGAAGGCGCGGCTGGCGGATTACGATTACGACCGTCACATCGGCGGGGCGCTGTATCTGTTTCTGCGCGGTACGCGTGCGGAAAGTCGTGGCGTGTACTTCGTGCGTCCGCCACGGGAATTGATCGAACGCCTCGACCGGATGTTCCAGGGCAAACCCGAACCCAAGTCCGAACCCGCCTGGGAACAGGGAGTCCTGCTATGAGCCGCACATTCGCCGATCTGCTGCCGACGCCGCTGGAAGCGGACAGCCTGTCGAAACTCTCGCCGCTGACCCGCGCCGATGATTTGCTGTTGTTGCTGAGCCGTTGGGTTGAGCGCGGCTGGCTGCGCGCGCTGGACCGCGCCTTTGTCGCTTTCCTGCATGAACTCGAGCCCGAGACCGACCCGTTGGTGTTGCTCGCGGCGGCGTTGACCAGTCACCAACTCGGCCATGGTCATGTGTGTCTGGACCTGTTTGAAACCCTCAAGGCGCCGGATTTTGCACTGTCATTGCCGCCCGAAGGCGACGTGCAGGGCGGTGTGTTGCTGCTGCCCTCGCAATTGCTCGAAACGCTCGATGGAGCCCATTGGTGCAAAGTGCTGGCAAGTAGTCCATTGGTGGCCCTGGCCGCTGACCCGAGTGAAACAGCGCAGACACGTCCGCTGGTGCTGTCCTCGAAACGCCTGTACCTGCGCCGCTACTGGACCTACGAACGCCGCATCGATGCAGCGTTGCGCCAACGCTTGTTGCAGCAGGAGCCGACGCCGGATGATCTGCCGCAGCGTCTGAACGAATTGTTCGGCGGCGCGGAATCCGCAGCTGTCATCGATTGGCAAAAACTCGCCTGCGCCATCGCTACGCGCAGCGCCTTCAGCATCATCACTGGCGGCCCGGGCACCGGGAAAACCACCACGGTGGTGCGCTTGCTCGCGTTGTTGCAGGCACCGGCCGTCGAGGCTGGCCATCCGCTGCGCATTCGTCTGGCGGCACCGACCGGCAAGGCCGCTGCGCGTTTGACCGAGTCGATCAGTCAGCAAGTGCAATCACTGCAAGTCGCCGAAGCGGTGCGCGCGGCGATCCCCAGCGATGTGACCACCGTGCACCGTCTGCTCGGCAGTCGACCGGGCACCCGGCATTTCCGTCACCATGCCGGCAACCGCCTGCCGCTGGATGTGCTGGTGGTCGATGAAGCGTCGATGATCGACCTGGAAATGATGGCGAACTTGCTCGACGCCATGCCGGCCCATGCTCGGCTGGTGCTGCTGGGCGACAAGGATCAGTTGGCCTCGGTCGAGGCCGGTGCGGTGTTGGGCGATCTGTGCCGTGACGCCGAGGGCGGTTGGTACAGCCCGCAAACGCGACAATGGCTGGAGTCTGTCAGTGGCGAGTCGTTGCAGGGCAGCGGTTTGCATGAAGATCGCGACGGCACCCATCCGTTGGCGCAACAAGTGGTGATGCTGCGTCACTCGCGCCGCTTCGGCGAGGGCAGCGGTATCGGTCAGCTCGCGCGCCGGGTCAATCAGCAATTGGCCGATGAGGCGCGACAGTTGCTCGCCGCCGGCGGCTACGACGACGTGTATTCGCTGCCGCTCAAAGGCGAGCACGATCACAAGCTCGAACGCCTGTTGCTCGAAGGTCACGGCAACGGCCCGCAAGGTTACCGCCATTACCTGAGCGTACTGCGCGATCAGCGTCCACCGTCAACGCGGCCACTTGAGCATGCGAACTGGATAGATTGGGCGCGGGAAGTCTTGCAGGCGTTCGACACGTTCCAGTTGCTGTGCGCGGTGCGCAAAGGGCCATGGGGCGTTGAAGGTCTGAACCAGCGCATTACCACTGCATTGCTCAAGGCGCGTCTGATCGAGAGCGATCAGCAGTGGTATGAAGGTCGGCCGGTGCTGATGACACGCAACGACTATGGTCTGGGCCTGATGAACGGCGACATCGGTATCGCCCTGAAACTGCCCGAGCGTGAAGGCGCAGAAATCGGCAAAACGGTTCTGCGCGTGGCCTTTCCGCGTAACGATGGTCAGGGCGGCGTGCGCTTCGTGTTGCCGAGTCGACTCAATGATGTCGAAACCGTGTACGCCATGACGGTGCACAAGTCCCAGGGTTCGGAGTTCGCCCACACGGCGCTGATCCTGCCGGATGCGCTGAATCCGGTACTGACCAAGGAGTTGATCTACACCGGAATCACTCGCGCCCGGCACTGGTTCACCTTGATCGAGCCGCGTGCCGGCGTGTTTGAAGAGGCGGTGCTGCGCAAGGTCAAGCGGCTGAGCGGGCTGATGCTGGAGCTGGAGGAGGGTGCCGAGCTTCGGGGATGAACCGCTGGATGATCAGCAACGATTACTGACCAACCGGTCAGAGGCAGGCGCCTCGCTGGCGTTTCGGCGCTGTGCTATCGTTGCGGCATCATTTCGTTACGCTCCAAGAGAATCACTCCATGAAGGTGGCCGTCTGGGCGACACAGCGTGTGGTGGCCTGCCAGCACGCATTGCTGATCGTTTTGCTCTGGTTGTTCACGGGCAGCGCCATCGCCCAAGCGCAAACCGGGCCGGCCGAGCAACGGGCCAAAGCGGTCACACAAGTGGTTCTTGGCATCCTCAGTTATGCACGCTGGCCGGTGGAACCAGCGCAATTGCGTCTGTGCATCGTCGGCCCCACCGAATACACCGATGACCTGGTCAAAGGCACCACCCAAGCCACGGGGCGACCGGTGGCTGTGCGGCGCCTGCTGGCAGACAACCCGGCCATCGTCAGCGAATGCGATGCGGTGTACATCGGCAAGCTGACCGCCGACGAACGCAGTCGCCTGTTCGCATCGTTGATCGGGCATCCAGTGCTGAGCATCAGTGAAGCCGACGATCAATGCACCGTCGGCAGTCTGTTCTGCCTGCGCGTCGGCGATGAACAAGTGTCGTTCGAGGTCAATCTCGACTCCGTGGCTCGCAGTGGTGTGCGCATTCACCCCAGCGTGTTGCAGTTGTCCCGTCGCAAAGCGGCGGCGCCATGAAGCTGTTCAGTTGGAAGGCTCGCCCGACCCTGGGCTCGGTCATTGGCCGTGGGCATTTGATTGTCGCGCTGGTGGCGGTAGCGATGGCCAGTGTTTCGCTGACCTTGCTGGGCGTGCTCGCGCTGCGGGTGTATGCCGATCACAACCTGCATTTGATCGCCCGTTCTATCAGCTACACCGTCGAAGCGGCCGTCGTGTTCAATGACAAAGCGGCGGCAACCGAGGCGCTGGCGATCATCGCCGCCACCGAGGAAGTAGCGGATGCCCGAGTGCTCGACGCGCAAGGCCAATTGATCGCGCAATGGCAGCGCGCCGAAACCGGCTTGTTCTCCGAGCTGGAAATGCAGATCACCCGCGCTCTTCTGGAAAAACCGGTCAGCCTGCCGATCGAGCATCAGGACCGCGAAATCGGTCGCGTCCTGCTCATCGGTCACGGCGGCAGCCTGATGCGCTTCCTGCTCAGCGGCCTGGCCGGGATTGTGCTCTGCACCGCGATCAGCGCCTGGGTCGCGCTCTATCTGGCGCGGCGGCAGCTGCGCGCAATCATTGGCCCATTGCACAGCCTCGCCTCCGTCGCCCACGCCGCGCGCAGTGAGCGAGCGCTGGATCGGCGCGTGCCGCCGGCGCAAATCGCTGAACTGGATAATCTGGGCAATGACTTCAATGCCTTGCTCGGCGAACTCGAGTCGTGGCAAACCCATCTGCAAAACGAAAACGAAACTCTCGCTCACCAAGCGACCCACGACAGCCTCACCGGTTTGCCCAACCGCGCGTTTTTCGAAGGCCGCTTGATGCGCGCCTTGCGCAACGGCAAAAAACACGATGAGCGGGTCGCCGTGCTGTTTCTCGACAGCGACCGCTTCAAAGGCATCAACGATAACTTCGGCCACGCCTCGGGCGACGCAGTGCTGGTGGCCATCGCCAATCGCGTGCGAGCGCAATTGCGCGAGGATGATCTGGTCGCGCGGCTGGGTGGCGACGAGTTCGCCGTGCTGCTCGCGCCGCTGCACACGGTCGAAGACGCTGAGCACATCGCTGACAAGATTCTCGCCAGCATGGACATGCCGATCACCCTGCCCGGCGACAGCAGTGTGGTGACCTCGCTCAGTATCGGCATCGCCGTTTACCCCGATCATGGCGCCACGCCGGGTGCCTTGCTCAACGCAGCCGACGCGGCAATGTACCAGGCCAAGCGCCTGTCGCGGGGCGCGCAATTCACCGCCGGGTCGGAGCGCCCGGTCGATTCCGTTCACACCAGGAGCTGATGCCCGTGTTCACTCTTCCCGTTCGACTTTTTTCCGCATTGCTGATGATCGCCGCGCTGACCCTGAGCGGTTGCCAGACCGCCCCGCAGAAAGGCCTGACACCGGCGCAGGTCGCCGTGCTCAAACAGCAGGGTTTCGAGTTGACCGACGACGGCTGGGAGTTCGGCCTGTCGGGCAAAGTGTTGTTTGGCAGCGATGTCGAAAGCCTGAACGCAGCCAGCACGGAAATCGTCGAACGCATCGGCAAGGCGTTGCTCGGCGTGGGAATCGAGCGGGTGCGCGTCGATGGCCACACCGATGCGTCCGGCAAGGAAACCTACAATCAGCAACTGTCGCTGCGCCGGGCCAAGAGCGTCGCCAACGTCCTCGGTACGGTCGGCATGAAGCAGGAAAACATCCAGCTGCAAGGCCTGGGCAGCAGCGAACCGGTGGCTTCCAACGACACCGCAGCGGGGCGCACGGAAAATCGCCGGGTGTCGATTGTGGTCAGCGCCGATTAGCCGGCGACTCGTACACTTGAGCTTCATCTTCAAGGGAGTAAAACTTCAGGCTTAACTAAACTAAACTAAACTAAACTAAACTGAACCGAATAATTTCGAGTTTAGTCTGGGCGTCTTATTTGCGAAAGTTGGTGTACAGCGTTCATGGTTTCTCAGGCTCAAGTTGTTCGTCGTTCAGTTCGTTTATGGTTTGCCAAAATTTGTTGAAGTTTAAGTTGTCGCCGCTCATTGTTTCGGGGATTCTTTCTCGAATTATCTGGTTGAATTCATCTGATACTTTTATTACCTCATCGCCAATGTTTTTTTCGGAGAAGTCTGTGTGTTTTTCTGCTTCTATAGCAAAAAGTGTAGTATTGAATGCTCCTATAATGAAGTTTATATCGACACCGTATTTTGTGCTGAGGGTGGGGAGTATTAGGCTTTCTACTTGGTCTATGGTGTAACCTCTTTTTGCACCTTCGTATATGCAAAGAATCATAAGAAATACAATGGTTCTATCTGAGCCGAGTATTGATGTTGTTTTAATATCGTCGCTCGCATCTGCTCCATCTTCAATCGAATCTCGAGGCTGCATGGACTGCGAAAAATTAAGTTCTGATGTCAATTTGCTAACGCTGCCGAGAACCTCTTTTGTAGTACTTGTGTTCTCAATGACTTTTGATGCGAGGTCGCCAACCAAGCCGTTTACCTCTTGAGATGCGCAGTGAATTATTTTTCCAGATTCGGTGATCTCGTTTCCGGCGACGATTAGTCTCTCTACCTGCTCTCTGATTTCCACAACACTAGTGCTCTGGGAGATTGATTGAACGAATGAATATATAATTGCGATCAAGCCCAGCATTATCGATACTAACGTTCCGGCGAATGAGACGTACCCTAGGGCGTTAGGGCTATTTCCAAATTGATAAGATACCCAGTGAACGAAAAATTGAATCAGTGATAAGATCGCTATTACTAAGCACCATTCTCGGGTGCTGAATTTTTGTTTTCTTTCTGTTGGATTCATAATGTTTATGCTTCTGGTTGTGTGATGGCTTATTGATGTTAATGGGGTGTGCTCGATTTTGCAATCTAGGATTCGAGCGGTAAAGGCAGTTTAATAATCATTTAGAGGTCACCTTGAGCATCCGGTGCGCGCCGCAATAACGTTTGTTAATCATTAACTATTGATGCCTAATGCTAGCATTGGAGCCGAGTGATTCGTTAGGGAGCTATTAACCGATTAATGATATGTCTGTGAATGTGATTCCAAAAATTTTTCCGGCGCTAACGCAGTGAACCTTCTCTCAGGATTTAGTAGAAATTTTTGAAACCTCATCTCATTGACTTGCTCTCAATTTTCCTTCCTGTATACCTTGCGCAGGTGCCGACACGAGTCGGCCATGGGAAGGCTTATCTCACTCAAGCGAGCGACTGGACGGGCCTTTCTTTTACCGAAACTCTGTCGGGTCGTTGGGGAAGATCGCCTTGCTCTCTCTGTAGATTTTCAGTCTGCGAATCGAAGGTCTCGCGTTTCGCCCAGTAATAACGGGCGATTTAGCTCAGTCACCTCACGGATGTAATCCCACAACAACGTAATCCGCTTCAACTTGCGCAGATCCTCGCGGCAGTACATCCAGAACTGCCGGGTGATGTCGATTTCCTCCGGCAGCACCGGCAGCAATCGCGGGTCTTGTGCGGCGAGAAAGCACGGCAGGATCGCCAGCGAGCGCCCCTGCTGCGCGGCAACGTATTGCGCGATCACGCTGGTGCTGCGCAAATGTGCGCTGGCGCCGGGCAGCACGTTGGCCAGGTAGAGCAGCTCTGAGCTGAACGCCAGATCATCCACATAACTGATGAATTGATGCTTGCTCAAATCGGCCGGGCGGCGGATCGGTGGGTGTTTGTCCAGATAGTCCTGGGTTGCGTACAGCTGCAAACGGTAGTCGCAGAGTTTGCAGCAGACGTACGGCCCGTGCTCCGGCCGCTCGAGGGCAATGACGATGTCGGCCTCGCGCTTGGACAGGCTGATGAAGTGCGGCAGCGGCAGGATGTCCACCGAGATCGCCGGGTAGGCGTCGACGAAATGGCTCAGTTGCGGGGTGATGAAAAAACTGCCGAAGCCTTCGGTGCAGCCCATGCGCACATGGCCGGACAGGGCCACGCCCGAGCCGGAAACCTGCTCGCAAGCCATATGCAATGTGCTTTCGATCGACTCGGCATAACCGAGCAAGCGCTGGCCTTCAGTGGTCAGGACGAAGCCGCTGGTGCGGGATTTTTCGAACAGCAATGTGCCGAGCGCCGCTTCCAGCGAGCTGATCCGTCGCGACACCGTGGTGTAGTCGACAGCCAGGCGTTTGGCGGCGGTGCTGGCCTTGCGGGTGCGGGCGACTTCGAGGAAAAACTTCAGGTCGTCCCAGTTCAGCGAGCCTAGCGAGGTGATGTTTTTTTGCATGATGGTCGGGCTTATATGTGCGTTCTTATTAGAAGTTTGCACATCTATACTCCAAAAACAGTCCGACAACCAATTCGCGACACACGCCTCATCTCAAGGTGAACCTTTCGCCTTGGCTCCTACGATAAAAACAAGTTCTGGAGACCAGCATGAACGCATCGCTTACGCCCAACGACACCACGCTGCAAAAGGTCAAACTGCTGATCGACGGCGAATGGGTCGAGTCGCAGACCACCGAGTGGCACGACATCGTCAACCCGGCCACCCAGCAAGTGCTGGCCAAGGTTCCGTTCGCCACCGCCGCTGAGGTCGATGCCGCTGTCAGCGCCGCCCAGCGTGCCTTCCAGACCTGGAAACTGACCCCGATCGGCGCGCGGATGCGCATCATGCTCAAGTTGCAAGCGCTGATCCGCGAGCACTCCAAGCGCATCGCCGTCGTCCTGAGCGCCGAACAGGGCAAGACCATTGCTGACGCCGAGGGCGATATTTTCCGTGGCCTGGAAGTGGTCGAGCACGCGTGCTCGATCGGCACCCTGCAAATGGGCGAGTTCGCCGAGAACGTGGCTGGCGGCGTCGACACTTACACCCTGCGCCAGCCGATCGGCGTCTGCGCCGGCATCACGCCGTTCAACTTCCCGGCGATGATTCCGCTGTGGATGTTCCCGATGGCGATCGCCTGCGGCAACACCTTCGTGCTCAAGCCTTCGGAACAGGACCCGCTGTCGACCATGCTGCTGGTGGAACTGGCCATTGAGGCTGGCGTTCCGGCGGGCGTGCTCAACGTCGTGCACGGCGGCAAGGATGTGGTCGATGGTCTGTGCACGCACAAGGACATCAAAGCCGTGTCGTTCGTCGGTTCGACCGCTGTCGGCACCCACGTTTATGACCTGGCCGGCAAACACGGCAAGCGCGTGCAGTCGATGATGGGCGCAAAAAACCACGCCGTGGTGCTGCCGGACGCCAATCGCGAGCAAGCGCTGAATGCTTTGGTCGGTGCCGGTTTCGGTGCCGCCGGGCAACGCTGCATGGCCACGTCGGTGGTGGTGCTGGTCGGTGCCGCAAAACAGTGGCTGCCAGACCTGAAAGCGCTGGCGCAGAAACTCAAGGTCAACGCCGGCAGCGAGCCGGGTACCGATGTCGGCCCGGTGATTTCGAAAAAAGCCAAGGCGCGGATCCTCGAACTGATCGAAAGCGGCATCAAGGAAGGCGCCAAGCTTGAACTCGATGGTCGTGACATCAGCGTGCCGGGTTATGAACAAGGCAATTTTGTCGGCCCGACCCTGTTCTCCGGTGTGACCACCGACATGCAGATTTACACCCAGGAAATCTTCGGCCCGGTGCTGGTGGTGCTGGAAGTCGACACCCTCGACCAGGCGATTGCGCTGGTCAACGCCAATCCTTTCGGCAACGGCACTGGCCTGTTCACCCAGAGCGGTGCGGCGGCGCGTAAATTCCAGACGGAAATCGACGTCGGTCAGGTCGGCATCAACATTCCGATTCCGGTGCCGGTACCGTTCTTCAGCTTCACCGGTTCGCGCGGTTCGAAACTCGGCGACCTCGGCCCGTACGGCAAGCAAGTGGTGCAGTTCTACACGCAGACCAAAACGGTCACGGCGCGCTGGTTCGACGACGACAGCGTCAACGACGGCGTGAACACCACCATCAACCTGCGCTGAGGATTCGATCATGAAAATCGCATTTATCGGGCTGGGCAACATGGGCGCGCCGATGGCGCGCAACCTGATCAAGGCCGGCCACTCGTTGAACCTGGTCGACCTGAACAAAACCGTGCTGGCGGAACTCGAGCAACTGGGCGGCACCATCCGCGCTTCGGCCCGCGAGGCGGCGGAAGATGCCGAACTGGTGATCACCATGCTCCCGGCCGCGGTGCATGTGCGCAGTGTCTGGCTGGGTGAAGAGGGCGTGCTCGCCGGCATTCGCCAAGGCGTGCCGGCGGTGGATTGCAGCACCATCGATCCGCAGACTGCCCGCGACGTAGCGGCGGCCGCCGCCAAACACGGCGTGGCCATGGCCGATGCGCCGGTCTCCGGCGGTACTGGCGGTGCGACGGCCGGAACGCTGACCTTCATGGTCGGCGCTACCCCGGAACTGTTCGCCACCCTGCAACCGGTGCTGGCGCAGATGGGCCGCAACATTGTGCATTGCGGTGAAGTCGGCACCGGCCAGATCGCCAAGATCTGCAACAACCTGCTGCTGGCAATCTCGATGGTCGGCGTCAGTGAAGCGATGGCGTTGGGCGATGCGCTGGGGATCGACACCGGTGTGCTGGCCGGAATCATCAACAGCTCGACCGGCCGTTGCTGGAGTTCGGAGATGTACAACCCGTGGCCGGGCATCGTCGAAACGGCGCCGGCCTCGCGCGGTTATACCGGTGGTTTCGGCGCGGAACTCATGCTGAAGGATCTTGGGCTGGCGACTGAAGCGGCGCGGCAGGCGCATCAACCGGTAGTGCTCGGCGCGGTGGCGCAGCAGTTGTATCAGGCGATGAGTCAGCGCGGTGACGGTGGGAAAGACTTCTCGGCGATCATCAACAGCTATCGCAAGCCGCAGTAACGCGATCAGCCCTTTGTGGCGAGGGGATTTATCCCCGTTGGGTTGCGCAGCAGCCCCCTGGAGTGTGTCAGGTAAACCGAGTGCTCAGGGTTTGCGACTGCTGCGCAGTCGAGCGGGGATAAATCCCCTCGCCACAGGTTTTAGCAACGCCGGGATATTTGCCGGGAAATCACGTCGGGTGATTTCCCGGCTTTTTTGCATCAGGCGAAGACGAAGTATTTGCGCACGGTCTCGACCACTTCCCACGTGCCTTTCATGCCCGGCTCAACCACGAAGATATCGCCAGCACGCAGATGAATCGGCGCCATGCCGTCCGGGGTGATCACGCAGTAGCCTTCCTGGAAATGGCAGTACTCCCATTTCACATAATCGACGCGCCACTTGCCCGGTGTGCAGATCCAGGTGCCCATGATCTTGCTGCCGTCTTCGCTGGTGTAGGCATTGAGGTTGACGGTGTGCGGGTCGCCTTCGAGTTTTTCCCATTTGCAGGCGTCGAGCACTGGCAGCGGGTGGGTGTCGCGCAGAACGGTGATAGGGGCGGTCGCGGTCATGGGGACTCCGGGCAAGTGGACTTGAGAATTGAAGTCGCACCCTATAGCGCCCGGTTGTCGCTCAGTTGTCTGGGGTCGACATCGGAGTGCTCAGAAACGCGCGCAGCAATAAGTGCTTGTAACAGCGCTTGGGCATACCCCGGCAGCGCGGCGAAGTCTTTCGCGCAGAGCAATAACGCGCGGCGCGCCCATGGCTCATTGAGAGGTGTGCACTTGAACCGTTCCAGCGTCGCGCGTTCGACAGCGGCCAACGGCACGATGGCCAGGCCGGCGCCATGGGCGACCATACGCATCGCGCCATCAAAGCCATCGGCGCGAATGCGCACCTGCATCCGCGCGCCGCTGTGCAGCGCCTGTTCTTCCAGATAAATCGCCAATGCGCTGTCGGCGCTCAATCCGACAAAGTCGTGCTGCAACGCGTCGCTGAAACTGACCCCGGCGGCGTCAGACAACGGGTGATCGAGCGGCAGAATCAGCACCAGCGGATCGTCGCGAAACGCCTGAGTCTGCAGGCCGTTGGCGTCGACCGCGTCGGAGACGATGCCCAGATCCGCTGCGCCTTCACGCAAGGCATGGGTAATTCGCGCACTGGGCAGTTCCTGTAGATCAATGTCGAGATTGGGATGGCTGCGCAAAAAGTCCGCGAGCACTTCTGGCAGGTACTCGGTGATCGCCGTGGTGTTGCATAACAGCCGCACCTGGCCTTTGACGCCATGCGCGTAATCGGCGAGGTCCTGCTGCATGCGTTCGGCCTGTTGCAAAAGGATACGCGCGTGGCGGGCGAGGGCTTTACCGGCCGGGGTCGGGGTGACGCCGCGCCGACCACGTTCGAGGAATTCGGCGCCCAGCGAGGCTTCCATCGCGCGGATTCGGGCGCTGGCGGCGGCGAGGGACAAGTGGCTGCGGGCGGCGCCGGCGGTGATGTTGCCGGTGTCGAGAATGTGCAGGTAGAGGCGCAGGTCGGTGAGGTCGAAGTGCATGGGGTTTGCCTGTGGTTTCGCGGTGGCTGGGCTGGCCCTTTCGCGAGCAGGCTCGCTCCCACAGGGACTCATGTACAGAGCAAATCCCGTGTGGGAGCGAGCCTGCTCGCGAAGAGGCCAGATGCCCCAACGCCGATGTCAGCCTCTTGCAAAGGAAGAGGCTGCCTCAGTATATGGCAGATTTTCCCCCAGCCCGGATCAGTGCACATTACCCTAATGCACACACTAACCGACTTCTACCAAACCCTCGGCCCGACCCTGTCCCTGCTGGTCGTCGCCACCTTCTTGCTCGCCGGCACGGTCAAAGGCGTGATCGGCCTCGGCCTGCCCACCGTTGCGATGGGCCTGCTCGGTCTGGCTATGGCGCCGGCGCAGGCAGCCGCGCTGTTGATCATTCCGGCGACCCTGACCAACCTCTGGCAACTGGCCTTCGGCGGTCATCTGCAAGGATTGATCAAACGCCTCTGGCCCATGCTGCTGATGATCTTCCTCGGCACCGGCATCAGCACCCTCTGGATCGGCATGACCGGCGGCCATTGGGTGGTGCGCGGACTTGGCGCGGCGCTGCTGCTGTATGCATTGAGCGGATTGCTCTTGCCTACGCTACACGTCAAATCCGCGCATGAATCGTGGCTCGGCCCGCTGTGTGGCCTGATCACCGGCGTCATCACCTCCGCCACCGGCGTCTTCGTGATTCCGGCGGTGCCGTACCTGCAAGCGCTGGGGCTGAGCCGCGATGAGTTGGTGCAGGCGCTCGGCCTGTCCTTCACCGTCTCGACCCTGGCGCTGGCCGCTGGGCTGTTCTGGCACGACGCACTCGGCGGTGGCGAATTGAGCGCCTCGCTGCTGGCGCTGATCCCGGCCATGCTTGGCATGTGGCTCGGTCAGTGGCTGCGTCAGCGCATCAGTGCGGTGCTGTTCAAGCGGGTGTTCTTTATCGGAATGGGCGCGCTCGGCGCCCATTTGCTGATCAGCGGCTAGCCGACGATTCGCTGAGCATGTCGATCGCGCGAATATCGAAATCGCGCTCAAGATAGTCCATGCGCCTGGCGAAAAACGCTTTCATGTGCGGCAATGCCGAATGCTCATCCAGATGCGCCTGGCTCGCCCAGATCTCGTAGAAGATAAACAGCGTCGGATCTTCCTTGTCGCGCAGCATGTGGTACTCGATACAGCCCGGTTCGGCGCGGCTTGGCTCGACGTAAGCGCGGAACAGCGCTTCGAATTCGGCGGCTTTTTCCGGGCGGGTCTTGGCGTGCAGGATAAAACCCTGGCGTTCACTCATCACAACTTCCTCAAAAGCAGAAAGCGGCGATGCTACGGCAACAATTGGTGATCGATTCGTGCGTTTTGGTCAAATGTATTTTGCGTCGATGTGGCTTTTTCCGCGCGAGATCGATGGTTAATCTGCGGCCATTCCAATTCTTGATTCAATCCAGCCTCAAAGGCTGCGCCGAGGTTTTCCGATGAAGAAAGTGCTGTTGCTCAATGGCGGTAAAAAATTCGCCCATTCCGATGGCCGCTATAACACCACACTGCACGAAACCGCGCTGAGCGTGCTGGATCGCGGCGGTGTCGACGTCAAGACCACGTTTATCGACGAGGGCTATGACGTTGCCGAAGAAGTGGCGAAATTCCTCTGGGCCGACGTGATCATTTATCAGATGCCGGGCTGGTGGATGGGCGCGCCGTGGACGGTGAAAAAGTACCTCGACGAAGTCTTCACCGAAGGTCACGGCAGCCTCTACGCCAGCGACGGCCGCACCCGTTCCGATGCCTCGCAGAAGTACGGCAGTGGCGGTCTGATTCAGGGCAAGCAATACATGCTGTCGCTGACCTGGAACGCGCCGCAGCAAGCCTTTGATGACCCGGCTGATTTCTTCGAAGCCAAAGGCGTGGACGCGGTGTACTTCCCGTTCCACAAGGCCAACGAGTTTCTGGGCATGACCGCGCTGCCGACCTTCCTCTGCGTCGACGTAATGAAGCGTCCGAATATCGAGAATGATGTGGTGCGCTATGAGCAGCATCTGACTGAGGTGTTTGGCCTCAAGGCTTGATGGGTTTCGGGCTACTATCCGGGTACAGCAAAAGATCGCGGCCTTTGGCAGCTCCTGCAGGGGGCATGGCGACGGGCTGCGATCGGCGATTCCAGCGAGGACACCCGTGAAAGCCAGATCCGATGAGTTGCAGATTTTCGTCTGCGTGATCGAGTGCGGTTCGATTTCCGCCGCCGCCGAGCAGGTCGGCCAGACGCCGTCAGCCGTCAGTCGCACGCTGTCGAAGCTCGAAGCCAAGCTCGACACCACGCTGATCAACCGCACCACGCGACGCATGGACCTGACCGAGGAGGGCAAGTATTTCTTCGAACAGGCCAAGTTGATTCTCGACCAGATGGATCAACTCGAAGAACGCCTGTCCTCGCGCCAGCAGACCCCATCCGGGCGCCTGCGCATCAACGCTGCCTCGCCGTTCATGCTCCACGCCATCGTTCCCTACATCGACGAATTCCGGCAGCTGTACCCGGACATCCTGCTCGAACTCAACAGCAATGACCTGATCATTGACCTGCTGGAACAAAGCACCGACGTCGCCATCCGCATCGGCACCCTCGCCGACTCGACGCTGCATGCGCGTTCGCTCGGTTGCAGTCCGTTGATGATTGTTGCCAGCCCCGCCTATTTGAAGAAGCACGGTGCACCACGACAAGTGGCGGATTTGAGCGAACACACGTTGCTCGGCTTTACCCAGAACGAAGGCCTCAACCAGTGGCCGCTGCGCTATGTGCATGGCGACCGTTGGCCGATCAGCCCGGCGATCAGCGCTTCCAGCGGCGAGACCGTGCGCCATTTGGCACTGGAAGGGCAGGGCATTGCCTGTCTGTCGCATTTCATGACCATCGACGACATCCGCGCCGGACGCCTGAAAGTCCTGCTCGGCGAATTCAACAGCGGCTACCGCCAGCCGATCAACGCCGTGTACTACCGCAACTCGCAACTGGCGTTGCGCATCCAGTGCTTCCTCGACTTTATCCAGGGCAAACTCGCCGCCTACGCCAGCGCCGAATTCAAAGACTGATTCGTGATCCCTGCGCAAGAGTGAATTGGCCGAGGGCGGGTTTTTCGCCGGGTTTCATCGGCCGATACTCGCTGCATCACTTATTCACGCAGGGAGTTTCTCCATGAACGTATTCGTCACCGGCGCGGCCGGTTTTATCGGCGGTTCCATCGCCACCGGCCTGGTGCAGGCCGGGCACAAAGTTACCGGTCTGGTGCGCAGCGCGGAGCAGGCTGATGAGCTGAAAGCATTAGGCATGAATGCGCTGATCGGCACCCTTGATGACAGCCAGTTGCTGGCGCAACAGGCGCGTGCTGCCGATGCCGTCATCAACGCTGCCAGCAGCGATCATCGCGGTGCGGTGGAAGCGTTACTCGACGCTTTGCGCGGCTCGAATAAAGTCTTTCTGCACACCAGCGGTTCGAGCATTGTCGGCGACGCTTCCGGCGGCAAATCCAGCGATGACATTTACTACGAAGACAACCTGCCGCAACCGACTGTCGATAAGGCAGATCGCGTAGCCATCGACAACCTAGTGCTCGCAGCGTCGAAGGATGGAGTGAACTCGGCGGTGATCTGCAACACCTTGATTTACGGCCACAGCCTGGGCGTCAACCGCGACAGCGTGCAATTGCCGCGACTGCTCAAGCAGGCGCGCAAAAGCGGCGTCGTTCGCCACGTCGGGACAGGGCAGAACATCTGGTCCAACGTGCACATCGAAGACGTCGTCGCCTTGTATCTGCTGGCGCTGACCAGGAATGTGCCGGGCACTTTCTACTTCGTTGAAAGCGGTGAAGCGTCGTTCATCGACATGACCACCGCCATGGCCGACGCCCTGAACCTGGGCAAACCGCAAGACTGGCCACTGCAAGACGCCGAGGCCGAATGGGGCTACGAAATGGCCAACTACGGCCTCGGTTCCAACAGCCGCGTACGCGGCAAACACGCCCGGGAACTGCTGGGCTGGACGCCAAAGCGCACGTCGGTGGTTGAATGGATTCGTAACGAAATGGTGTGAGTTCAGCGCGCACCGAGTGAAGCCATTCGCGAGCAGGCTCGCTCCCACAGGTGACCGCGTTCTGCCTGGAAAAATGTAATTCCTGTGGGAGCTGGCTTGCCAGCGATAGCAGTGGATCAGTCGCCACCCATGTTGAACGTGGCGCCGTCATCGCTGGCAAGCCAGCTCCCACAGGGACTTTGTGGTGGCCAGGAAGCCATGAAAATCCCACACTCCGATTTTCATTAAACACGACAACACATATCCACCAACGACACCTCTTGTCTCTCCACGAAAATTACTTTCATGCGGTTTGAAATCTCTATCTCGAAATGATTTATGAGTTTCACAACCCATTCGAACGTGACCCTTTCGAGGAGTACCGCATGACGCCTTCCTTCGGCTATTGGCTGCTGGTCTACGCCGCTGTGGCCATCATCGCGCTGATCGTGTTGATCGCCCGTTACCGGCTCAATCCGTTCATTGTCATCACCCTGATTTCCCTGGGCCTGGCGCTGGTGGCCGGGATGCCGCCGTCGGCGGTGGTCGGTGCGTATGAGGCGGGCGTCGGCAAGACGCTGGGGCATATTGCGCTGGTGGTGGCATTGGGGACGATGCTCGGCAAGATGATGGCCGAGTCCGGCGGCGCCGAGCAGATGGCGCGCACGCTGATCGACAGATTCGGCGAAAAGAACGCGCACTGGGCGATGGTCTGCATTGCGTTTCTGGTCGGTCTGCCGCTGTTCTTTGAAGTCGGTTTCGTCCTGCTGGTGCCAATCGCCTTCACCGTCGCCCGCCGCGTTGGCGTGTCGATTCTGATGGTCGGTCTGCCGATGGTAGCCGGCCTCTCGGTGGTGCATGCGCTGGTGCCGCCGCACCCGGCGGCGATGCTCGCGGTGCAGGCCTATCAGGCCTCGGTCGGGCAGACCTTGCTGTTCGCCATCGCGATCGGCATTCCGACCGCGATCATCGCCGGGCCGCTGTACGCGAAATTCATCGTGCCGCGCATTCAATTGCCGGCGGACAATCCGCTGGAAAAGCAATTTCTCGAGCGCGAGCCGCGCGACAGATTGCCGGGTTTCGGCATCACCATGGCAACCATTCTGCTGCCGGTGGTGCTGATGCTGATCGGCGGCTGGGCCAATCTGATTTCCACCCCCGGCAGCGCTTTCAACCAGTTCCTGCTGTTCATCGGCAATTCGGTGATCGCGCTGTTGCTGGCGACTTTGCTGAGCTTCTGGACGCTAGGGATTGCCCAAGGTTTCAACCGCGAATCGATCCTCAAATTCACCAACGAATGCCTCGCGCCCACCGCCAGCATCACCTTGCTGGTCGGTGCTGGTGGCGGCTTGAACCGGATTCTGGTGGATGCCGGCGTCACCGATCAGATCGTCGGCCTCGCTCACGAATTTCACCTGTCGCCGCTGATCATGGGCTGGTTGTTCGCTGCGCTGATGCGCGTTGCCACTGGCTCGGCCACCGTGGCGATGACCACCGCATCAGGCGTTGTCGCGCCGGTGGCCATCGGTCTGGGTTATCCACACCCTGAGCTTTTGGTGCTGGCGACCGGCGCCGGCTCGGTTATCTTTTCCCACGTCAACGACGGCGGCTTCTGGTTGATCAAGGAATACTTCAACATGACAGTCGCGCAGACGTTCAAGACCTGGACCGTGCTCGAGACGCTGATTTCGCTGGTCGCTTTCGCGCTGACCGTCGGCCTTTCCTACCTGCTGTAACCGGAGCCCGCCGCCCATGGACATCCTCTACCAGATCCGCGCCCGCCAGGATTCCTTCAGTGCCGGCGAGGGGCGCATTGCGCGGTTGATGCTCGACGATGTCGGGTTTGCCGCCAGCGCCAGCCTCGAAGACCTCGCACAACGCGCCGAGGTCAGCACCGCCACGCTGTCGCGCTTTGCCCGCACGGTCGGCTGCCGAGACCTGCGCGATCTGCGCCTGCAACTGGCCCAGGCCAGCGGCGTTGGCAGCCGTTTTCTCGACCCGGCAGGCACGCCCGAGCAGTCGGCGTTCTACGGGCAGATTGTCGGCGACATCGAAACCACGCTGCGCCAGCATCTGGCCGGTTTCGATGAATCGCGCTTCGCCGACGCAGTGAAATTGCTCAGCCAGGCGCGGATGATTCACGCGTTCGGCATGGGCGGTTGCTCGACCCTGTGCAGCGATGAATTGCAGGTGCGTCTGGTGCGCCTCGGTTACCCGATTGCGGTGTGTCATGACGCGGTGATGATGCGCGTCACCGCCGCCAGTTTGAACGCCGAGCAAGTGCTGATCGCCTGCTCGCTGACCGGCATCACCCCGGAGCTTTTGGAAACCGTGGAGCTGGCGCGCAACTACGGCGCGCGCATCCTCGCCATCACTCGCGGCGATTCACCACTGGCGGAACTGGCCGACGTCGTCCTGCCGCTGCAAGGCGCGGAAACCTCGTTCATCTACAAACCGACGGCGGCGCGCTACGGCATGCTGCTGGCCATCGACGTTCTCGCCACCGAACTGGCGCTGGCCAGCCCTGAAGACAATCAAGAACGTCTGCGTCGAATCAAACTCGCCCTCGACGAATACCGTGGCGGCGACGATCGCCTGCCGCTGGGAGACTGACATGCAGTACGACACCCTGATCCGCAACGCGCTGGTCATCGACGGCAGCAACACGCCGGGCTACCGCGCAGACGTGGCGATTCTCAATGGCCGCATCGAGCGCATCGGCGATCTGCCTGACGCCCGCGCCAGCGAAGAAATCGACGCCGCCGGCCGGGTGCTGGCGCCGGGTTTCATCGACGTGCACACCCACGACGACACGGTGGTCATTCGCCAACCCGAGATGCTGCCCAAGCTTAGCCAAGGCGTGACCACGGTGATTGTCGGCAACTGCGGCATCAGCGCTTCGCCGGTCACCTTGAAGGGCAATCCACCCGATCCGATGAACCTGCTCGGCAGCGCAGCGGCGTTCGTCTACCCGCGTTTCAACGACTACCGCGCTGCCGTCGAAGCGGCCAACACCACGTTGAACGTTGCGGCACTGGTCGGCCACACCGCGCTGCGCAGCAATCACCTCGACGACTTGTTCCGCACTGCAACGCCCGACGAAATCACCGCCATGCGCGTGCAGTTGCGTGACAGCCTCGAGGCCGGCGCGTTGGGCTTATCCACAGGTCTGGCCTACGCTAGCGCCTTCAACGCGTCCACCGATGAAGTCATGCAACTGACCGAAGAACTGACGGCGTTCGGCGCGGTGTACACCACCCATCTGCGCAGCGAATTCGCCCCGGTGCTGGAGGCGATGGACGAAGCGTTTCAGATCGGCCGCCACGCGCAGTCACCGGTGATCATTTCCCACCTCAAATGCGCCGGCGTCGGTAACTGGGGGCGCAGTCCGCAATTGCTCGCAGCGCTGGAAGAGGCAGCGAAAACCCATCCGGTCGGCTGCGATTGCTATCCCTATGCGGCGAGTTCTTCGACCCTGGATTTGAAGCAAGTCACCGACGCGCACCGCATCACCATTACCTGGTCAACACCGCATCCGGAAGTCAGCGGGCGCGACCTGATCGACATCGCTGGCGAATGGAAACTGTCGCTGGAAGAAACCGCGAAACGTCTGCAACCGGCGGGGGCGGTGTATTACGGCATGGACGAGGCCGACGTCAGAAGAATCCTCGCCCATCCGCTTTCGATGGTCGGCTCTGACGGACTGCCCGAAGACCCGTTCCCGCATCCGCGC
Organism: Pseudomonas sp. Leaf434; assembly: GCF_001425545.1. NCBI lineage: Bacteria > Pseudomonadati > Pseudomonadota > Gammaproteobacteria > Pseudomonadales > Pseudomonadaceae > Pseudomonas > Pseudomonas sp. Leaf434. The sequence continues at coordinate 26,209 of NZ_LMQZ01000001.1, forward strand.
CTGTGGGGCGCTTTCCCACGGGTGCTGGGCCATTTCAGTCGCGACGTCGGGTTGTTTCCACTGCACACCGCCGTGCACAAGATGACCGGCCTGTCGGCGGCGCGTTTTGGCTTGCAGGAAAGGGGCGAGATTCGTGAAGGACATTGGGCGGATCTGGTGTTGTTCGATCCGGCGACCGTGCGTGACGTGGCCGATTTCAACGATCCGCAGCGGGCGGCGCAGGGGATTGACGGGGTTTGGGTCAACGGCGTTTTGAGTTATCGCGACGGACAGGCGAATGGCAGCAGGGCAGGGCGGTTTCTGGCTCGCGAAGGTAATTTGCGCGAAGGATTTTATTGATGATGATGGCGCCAAAAGATCGCAGCCTTCGGCAGCTCCTACAGGAGATCGCATTCCAATGTAGGGGCTGCCGAAGGCTGCGATCTTTTGATCTATGTCTCATGGTGGCACTGTGCAATTAAAGAAAGCCATCCACAAGCCGATTTGCTGACATCCTCCCCGTCTACATTGTGGGGCCATTCAGTCAGGGAGCACCCCATGAGCTTCGGCAAAACCACCCCGATCCTGCGGATCTTCGATGAGGCCAAGGCTGTCGAGTTCTACGTCGATTTTCTCGGTTTCAAGATCGACTGGCAGCATCGCTTCGAAGCGAATTTTCCGCTGTATCTGCAGGTGTCGCGGGGCGAGTGTGTGCTGCATCTGTCCGAGCATCACGGCGATGCGTGCCCGGGTTCGGCGCTGCGTATCGAAACCGATGAGCTGGAGGCGTTTCAGCAGCAACTGATGGCCAAGGATTACAAGTTCTCGCATCCGCAGATTCAGGCGATGCCGTGGGGCAGTCAGGACATGACCATTGCTGATCCGTTTGGCAATCGGTTGGTGTTTACCAATGCGATCAGTCTTTGATCTGCATGCCTGAGATCAAAAGCCCCTCACCCTAGCCCTCTCCCGGAGGGAGAGGGGACCGACCGAGTTGACCGTGCTTCAAACGTCTACCTGAACGACCGTGTCGAATATGGATTCACAGCGATCATTTCAGGTCGGCGTATTTCGTGAGCATCGCACGGTCGGCCCCCTCTCCCTCTGGGAGAGGGCTGGGGTGAGGGCAATCCCTGACACCCCACCAAAATCAGCCCACACCAAATCCCCCAAAAACCCTCAATCAGTCGGCACCAGCCGATCCAGCACCCGATTCACCGCCATCTCCGCGACCATCACAATCTGCGCAATGCCCTGCAACGTCTTGCGTTGCGAACCGTTCACCAGCCCCGCCTGATCGTTGAGCATCACCGTCGCCGACCCCAACGTTTCGCAGGCGTCGGCCAACAGCGATTCGTTGTCGGCCTCGGGATTGGCCATGTACAGCGTGTTGGATTTGTAGGGTGGGGCCATGAATTCAGCGCTGGACGTGCCGAGATAATGATCGAGGGCGCGGTCGGCGGCTTCGTGGAATTTCTTCGAGTCGGCGGATTCGTAGGGGGATGCCGGGTCGGTGGTTGGCGGGTTTGGGGTTACTTTGAACATATCCAGATCCTCATTTTGGCTGGCCACCGCTTCCCTACTAAAGGAAGTGGAGGCAGCTGTGCGCAGGTTAGTAGACCGGGGATCTGGGAAACCGGCGCGCCCGAGAGCGCCCTGCGCACAGCCACCATAAAGCTCAGGCGAGGCCTGACTGTCTGATGAACGATGCACCCCAAATACTCCGGGCTACTAAACCCGATCACTGATAGGCAGTGACGCAATCACAGTAGCGATGAGGTCTGGGGCGCACAAGCCGGCGGATTCTGGCGCAGGCGTAGGCAGGGGCGCAAGGAATTGTGGGTGGTTTCGCTGAATGTCTGGCGGCTTTAAACAGTTGCGCCAAGACGTGTTTAATCGGTGTGGCAAATGACGCCTTCGCGAGCAGGCTCGCTCCCACAAGGGGTCTGCGGTGAACTCGGAAATGCAGGCAACCGAGAACTACTGTGGGAGCGAGCCTGCTCGCGAAGAGCCCATCAGCATCACCGCCGATTCCGCAGCCGAAACTCCCCCGGCGGCATCCCGCGCCAGCTCTTGAAGGTGCGATGAAACGAGCGCGGTTCGGTGAAGCCCAGATACTGCGCAATGTCCTGAATCGGCAACGTACTGTTGAGCAAATAATGCTCGGCCAGTTCCTGACGCAGCTCATCGAGAATCTGCTGATACGACGTCCCCATCTGCTGCAATTGCCGCTGCAACGTGCGCACCGAGACGCTGAGCTGTTCGGCCACTTGCTCCTTGCGCGGCAGGCCCTCCTTGAGCAAACCGCGCAGAATGTTTTTCACCTGCTGCGCCAGCGACACATCCTCCAGCGTCGCCAGCAAACCCATCGCGTGTTCTTCCAGGGTTCGCAGCAATTGCGCATCGGCCTGGCGCAGCGGCAACTGCAAATAAGCCAGCGGCACCACCAGCGCCGAACACGCCTGATCGAACAGCACCGGGCAGCCGAAAAACGCCTCGTACTCGGCCAGCGTCACCGCATCCGGCCGCCCATGCTCCAGCCATACGCAGGCCGGTGACAGCTGCGTGTCGGCGATCCAGCGCGCGTAGTGCAGCCACGAACCGAGCACATTTTCCACCAAATGCCTACGAATCCGTGGCCGCTCGTATCGGCAGGTCCAGATCAGATGCACGTGCTCGCCCCGCACCTCGGCGCGGCTGACGCCCATGTCGCCGACGAGTTTTTCGAACGGCATGATCCGGCTCATCGCATCGCCCAGCGTCGCGCAATTCATGGTGATGTAACCGAGCACGCTCCACGAATTGGGCAGGACGAAATTCGCCGCATGCAGCCCGAACAAGCCATCGCCCGAGTGCTCGCAGAAATAATCCAGCAAGCGCTCGTGAACCTCGCCCGGCAGGCGCAAGGTGTTGTCGCTCAACTGCTGCGCCTGCAACCCGGCCGCCGCCAATGCAGGCTCGATGGCCATGCCCAACTGTTCGGCATGGCGCAGGTATTTGAGCAGCGGCGGAACGGAAGTGAAGCCAAGCGATGGCATGGTCGCGGTCCTTTGATCGACGGCGCGTGAGCGAATGAATGCCGCAAGGTAAGTGGATTGCCCGGCGAAAGTAAATGCCCGGACGTTTGGCGCCATTCGCTACAGGTTCTGGCCGGATGCGACCGTGACAGATCTCCAGCGCTGACTAGTATGCAAGCTTGATCCAACGGCAGAAAAAGGACACACGCATGCGACGCTGGAACGGCTGGGGAGAGGCAGGCACGGTGGTCGAACTGCCGGCCCAGGGCGCGACATTTCTCCACGAACGCCTGGGTGCTGGCCGGGCATTGCCCGATGCGACCCTGGCAGCGGCGTTGGCGCAAGTGCCGACCTCGCGGCTGGTGCCGCATCGCTTGTACAGCGTCGATACTCACGATCGCCTGTTGCACGCGCGCGGCCAGAGCCTGCCGGACTGGCTGGCGTTGCGCGAAGGTGCGCTGGGTACTTATCCCGATGCCGTGGCGTTTCCCGAAACCGCTGAGCAGATCCGCCAATTGCTGGCCCTCGCCCATGATCAGGATCTGTGCCTGATTCCCTACGGCGGCGGCACGTCGGTGGCCGGGCACATCAATCCGCCGAACTCCACGCGGCCGGTGCTGACGGTGTCGCTGGCGCGGATGAATCGCCTGACCGACCTCGACGAACACAGCCTGCTGGCGACATTCGGCCCCGGCGCCAGCGGGCCGCAAGTCGAAAGCCAGTTGCGTGCGCGCGGCTACACGCTGGGACATTTCCCGCAGTCGTGGGAGCTGTCGACGCTGGGCGGTTGGGTCGCCAGTCGTTCCAGCGGCCAGCAGTCGTTGCGCTACGGGCGGATCGAGCAATTGTTTGCCGGCGGCACCCTGGAAACGTTCGCCGGGCCTCTGCAGATTCCGACGTTTCCGGCGTCGGCCGCCGGCCCGGATCTGCGTGAAGTGGTGCTCGGTTGCGAGGGCCGTTTCGGGATCATTTCCGAAGTCAAAGTGCGAGTCAGCGCGTTGCCGGCGGACGAGCGTTTCTACGGTGTGTTCCTGCCCGACTGGCCGCACGCGCTGCAAGCAATCCGGCAACTGGCGCAGGCGCGCGTACCGCTGTCGATGCTGCGTCTGTCGAACGCGGTGGAAACCGAAACGCAACTGGCGCTGGCCGGCCATCCGCAGCAGATCGCCTGGCTGGAAAAGTACCTCAAGCTGCGCGGCGCTGGCGACGGCAAATGCCTGCTGACCTTCGGCGTGACCGGCAATCGCCAGCAAAACGCACTGTCACTGAAACACGCGCGCCAGCATCTGAAAGCCTTCGGCGGCGTGTTCACCGGCACCCTGCTGGGCAAGAAGTGGGCGCAGAACCGCTTCCGCTTTCCCTACCTGCGCGAGAACCTGTGGAACGCCGGTTACGTGGTCGACACCCTCGAAACGGCCACCGACTGGAGCAACGTCGACCACTTGCTCAGCCTCATCGAAAACAGCCTGCGCGACGCCTTGGCCGCCGAGGGCGAGCGCGTGCATGTGTTCACTCATCTCTCGCACGTTTACGGCGAAGGCTCGAGCATTTACACCACTTACGTTTTTCGCCCGGCAGCGGACTATGCGGCGACGCTGGCGCGCTGGCGGATGCTCAAACACGCGGCCAGCCAAACCATCGTCGACAACCACGGCACCATCAGCCATCAGCACGGTGTCGGCAAGGATCACGCGCCGTATCTGCTGCGCGAAAAAGGCCCGCTGGCGATGCAGACGTTGCAGGCGCTGAGCGAACATTTCGACCCGGAGGGGCGCCTCAACCCGGGCACGCTGTTGCCAGAGCCGCGGCCATGACGGCGAACTGGAACGCGCAATGGCGCGAGCAGATGCTGCCGACGCTGGCGGATCAAACCTGGGACCTGATCGTCATCGGCGGCGGCATCAGCGGCGCCGGGATCGTCCGCGAAGCGGCGCGCCGGGGCTGGCGTTGTCTGCTGCTGGAGCAGCGCGATTTTGCCTGGGGCACCTCCAGCCGATCGTCGAAAATGGTCCACGGCGGTTTGCGTTACATCGCCAAGGGCCAGTGGCGCCTGACCCGCGATTCGGTGCGCGAGCGCCAGCGTTTGCTTGATGAAGCGCCGGGACTGGTCGAGCCGATGAGTTTCATGATGCCGCACTATCGCGGCGGCTTTCCCGGGCCGCGCGTCATGGGCGGCTTGCTCTCGGTGTACGACGCGCTGGCGGGGCGGCGCAACCATGCTTTTCATGACGCCCAGCAACTGCGTTTTCTCGCCCCGGGGGTTAAGGAAAACGGCCTGCTCGGCGGCAGCTGTTTTGTCGATGCACTGACCGATGATGCGCGGCTGGTGATGCGCGTACTGCGCGAGGCCCGGGCCGATGGCGCGGTGGTGCTCAATGGTGTGCGGGTCACGCAACTGCTGCGTGAAGGCGGGCGCGTGTGCGGGGTTCAGATCGAAGATTGCGAAAGCGGGGCGACGCTGCAATTGCGCTCCGCTGTGTTGGCCGTGGCCACAGGCGCGTGGGCTGAGCGCTTGCGTCCCGTTGAGTCAGTGAAGCAATTGCGCCCGTTGCGCGGCAGTCATCTGTTACTGCCGGGCTGGCGTTTGCCAGTGGCGCAGGCGTTCACCTTTCTGCATGCGCGCGATCGGCGCCCGGTGTTCGTGTTTCCGTGGGAAGGCGCGACGGTGGTCGGCACCACGGACCTCGATCACCGCGAAGACCTCGACCACAGCGCGCGCATTTCCAGCGACGAACTCGACTATCTGCTCGCCGCTTGCCAGCAGCAATTTCCCGGCGCCGAAATAGGCGTCGACGATGTGCTGTCGACCTGGTCAGGCGTGCGTCCGGTGGTCGGCAGCGCGACGGGTGCGCAGCAGGGCAAACCGTCCAACGAGACCCGCGAACATGTGCTGTGGCAGGAGCCGGGTTGCGTGACTTTGGCCGGCGGCAAACTGACCACATTTCGCCCGCAAGCGATCGAAGTGCTCAAGGCTTGTGCGGCGATGCTTGGGCGTTCTTTTGTCGATGACGGCGCGCCGGTGTTCGCCGCTGTGCCGCCGCTGACGATTGCGGGACTGAGCGGCAATCAATGGCGACGCTTAGCCGGGCGTCACGGTCGAGACCTGCCGAGGCTGGCGCAATTGCTCGGCGAACTCGGTCCGGAAACGGTAGGCGCTAGCGATACTTTGTGGGCAGAGCTGGCGTTCGCTTGCGAGGCGGAAATGATTCTGCACCTGGATGATTTGCTGCTGCGCCGCACCCGTTTGGGCCTGTTGCTGCCGCGCGGTGGCGAGGATTATTTGCCGGCGATCCGCACGCTGTGCCAGCCACGATTGGCCTGGGATGATGAGCGCTGGCAAACGGAAATCCAGCGCTATCGTTTGCTTTGGCTGCGCGATCACGGCTTGCCGGAGATCACACCATGAAATACCTATTAGCGATCGACAACGGCACCCAGAGCGTGCGCGCGTTGCTCTTCGATCTGCAGGGCAATCTGCTCGGCAAAGGCAAAGTCGACTTGCAGGCGTACTACTCGACGCAACCCGGTTGGGCCGAGCAGGATCCGGAATATTACTGGGCGAAACTCGGCGAGGCCTGCCAGCAACTCTGGCAGCAGACCGGCATCGACCGTGCGCAGATTGCCGGCGTGTCACTGACCACCCAGCGCGGCACCGTGATCAACGTGGACGCCAAGGGCAAACCGCTGCGCCCGGCAATTGTCTGGCTCGATCAACGTCAGGCTGAGGTCGAGGGCAGCATCAAAGGGCCGTGGGGCTGGCTGTTCAAACTGGTCGGCGCCCAAGCGACGGTGGATTATTTCCGCGCCCAGGCCGAGGCCAACTGGATCGCCCGGCATCAGCCCGAGGTGTGGGCGGCGACCGACAAGTATTTACTGCTTTCAGGCTTCCTCACCCATCGCTTGTGCGGGCGCTTCGTCGACTCCATCGGCTGCTGCGTCGGCTATCTGCCCTTCGACTTCAAACGGCTGAAATGGGCGGCGCCGCGCGACTGGAAATGGCAGGCACTGGCGGTGCGCCCGGAGCAGTTGCCGAGCCTGCACAAACCCGGCGAAACCCTCGGCTACATCACAGCCGAAGCCGCCCGCCACACCGGCATCCCCGAGGGCCTGCCGTTGATTGCCGCAGGCGCAGACAAGGCCTGCGAAGTGATCGGCTCCGGCGTGGTCGATGCGCGCACCGTGTGCCTGTCCTACGGCACCACCGCGACCGTCACCAGCACCCGCTCGCGCTACCTGGAAATCGTCCCGCTGATCCCGCCGTACCCCTCGGCCGTGCCCGATCAGTACAACTGCGAAGTGATGATCTATCGCGGCTACTGGATGGTCAGCTGGTTCAAGAACGAATTTGGCCTGCGCGAGATGCAGCAGGCGAAAGCGCAAGGCATCGAACCGGAGCAACTGTTCGACGCACTGGTCAACGAAGTGCCACCGGGCTCGATGGGGCTGATGCTGCAACCGTACTGGTCACCGGGCATCCGCGAACCGGGCGTGGAAGCCAAAGGCGCGATGATCGGCTTCGGCGACGTACACACCCGCGCGCACATCTACCGGGCGATTCTCGAAGGCCTGGCCTACGCGCTGCGCCAGGGCATGGAGAACATCGAGCGGCGTTCAAATGTCTCGATCAAACGCCTGCGCGTCGCCGGCGGCGGCTCACAAAGCGACGCCGCCATGCAACTGACCGCCAACATCTTCGGCCTGCCGGCAGAACGCCCGCATGTGTATGAAGCGTCCGGGTTGGGGGCGGCGATATGCTGCGCGGTGGGGTTGGGACTGCACAAGGATTTCCCATCGGCCATTGCGGCGATGACTCGCGTGGGAGCGGTCTTTAACCCACAACCCGAGGCGCAGGAGATTTACCAGCAACTGTACAAAGACGTCTATCTGCGCATGTATCGGCAGCTCAAACCGCTATACCAAAGCATCCGCAAAATCACCGGGTATCCCGAATAGTCCCGACACCATACACCCCTGTGGGAGCGAGCCTGCTCGCGAAGGCGGAGTGTCAGGCACTGTTGATTCGCCTGACCCACCGCCATCGCGGGCAAGCCCGCTCCCACAGGGGTATTGCGGTGTGCTCAAAATCCAGCGACCCACACAAATCCAATGTGGGAGCGAGCCTGCTCGCGAAGGCGCNTCGCGGGCAAGCCCGCTCCCACAGGGGTATTGCGGTGTGCTCAAAATCCAGCGACCCACACAAATCCAATGTGGGAGCGAGCCTGCTCGCGAAGGCGCAGCGTCAGGCAATGTTGATTTGACTGACCCACCGCCTTCGCGGGCAAGCCCGCTCCCACAGGGGTATTGCGGTGTGCTCAAAATCCAGCGACCCACACAAATCCAATGTGGGAGCGAGCCTGCTCGCGAAGGCGCNTCGCGGGCAAGCCCGCTCCCACAGGGGTATTGCGGTGTGCTCAAAATCCAGCGACCCACACAAATCCAATGTGGGAGCGAGCCTGCTCGCGAAGGCGCAGTGTCAGGCAATTTTGATTTGATTGACCCACCGCCATCGCGGGCAAGCCCGCTCCCACAGGGATTTTCGGTGAGCTCAAAATCCGGTGAGTCACACAAATCCAATGTGGGAGCGAGCCTGCTCGCGAATGCGGAGTGTCAGGCAACATGGATTTGGTTGACCCACCGCCATCGCGGGCAAGCCCGCTCCCACAAGGGATCTGCGGTGTGCTCAAATCCTGTGACCCACAGAAATCCAAATGTGGGAGCGAGCCTGCTCGCGAATGCGGAGTGTCAGGCAATGTTGATTTGACTGACCCACCGCCTTCGCGGGCAAGCCCGCTCCCACAAGGGATCTGCGGTGTGCTCAAATCCTGTGACCCACATAAATCCAAATGTGGGAGCGAGCCTGCTCGCGAAGGCGCAGTGTCAGGCAATGTTGATTTGATTGACCCACCGCCATCGCGGGCAAGCCCGCTCCCACAGTTATCGAGATGAACACATCAACAGTGCTCGATCACGAAAACCTGTGGGAGCGGGCTTGCCCGCGATTCGGTTTCAGCCTCAGCGCAAAACCAACGTCATACGCGGAAGTGGCTGACCATCTGCTGCAACTGACCACCCAACCGCGCCAGTTCAACACTCGACGCTGCCGTCTCATCACTCGCCGCTGCGGTCTGCTCGGACACGTCGCGCACGTTGATGATGCTGCGGCTGATCTCTTCGGCCACGGCGCTTTGCTGTTCGGCAGCGGCGGCGATCTGCTGGTTCATCGACTGGATGTTCGACACCGTGCGGGTGATGTTTTCCAGCGAGGCGCCGGCCTTGCGCGTCAGGGCGACGCTGCTGTCGGTCAGCGCGCGGCTGTTGTTCATCACTGCCGAAACCTGCTGGGTGCCGTTCTGCAGGCCGGCGACCAGACCTTCGATTTCCTCGGTGGATTTCTGCGTGCGTTGAGCCAGACCGCGTACCTCATCGGCGACCACGGCAAACCCACGCCCGGCTTCACCGGCACGCGCGGCTTCGATCGCGGCGTTGAGGGCGAGCAGGTTGGTCTGTTCGGCAACAGCCTTGATCACGTCCATGACGCTGCCGATCTTGTCGCTTTCCTGTTGCAGCACGCTCATCGCTTCGGTCGAACGCACCACTTCGCTGGCCAGACGCTCGATCTGCGCGATGGCCTCATTCACCACCTTGTCGCCTTCACGGGCCTCGCCGTCCGCAGCAGCGGCAGCTTGCGACGCTTCCTCAGCATTACGCGCAACTTCCTGCACAGTGGCAGTCATTTCGTGCATGGCAGTGGCGACCTGATCGGTCTCGACTTTCTGGCTGTTCACACCGGCGCTGGTCTGTTCGGTTACAGCCGACAACTCTTCAGCGGCGCTGGCAATCTGCGTGACGCCGTCGCGGATGCCACTGATCAAATCACGCAGGGTCACGCCCATGCGCGCAATGCCTTGCTGCAACACGCCGAGCTCATCGCGGCGGGTAACGGTGACGTTCTGAGTCAGGTCGCCGCTGGCAATACGCTCGACCACGGCCAAGGTTTCCTGCAACGGACGGGTGATCTGACGGGTGATGATTACCGCCGCAATCACGCCAACCAGCAGCGCCAGCAACGTACTGATCAACTGGAAGGTGCGCGCCTGGGCGCTTTCGGCGTCACGGCGATCAAGCTGGATCTGGTACAGCTGCTCGCTCAGGGCGACGATGGTGGTGCCCTGATCGGTCATTTCCTTACGCGCCTGCACCGCCTCGGTGTTGGCGTTCTTGTACGCCATCAACGCACTGCGATAGCTGGTCAGCGCGGTTTCCAGTTGGCGCAGGGCATCCTGCTGAGTCGCGGCAAATTGCGCGTTCAGCGGTTTGAGGCTGGCGATGGCCGCGTCGATCTGGCCGACGGCTTTCTGCTCGGTCTCGGCGTTGCTGGTCGCGGTGTAACCACGCACTTCATAGCGCGCGAGGATGAACGCTTCCTTCGCTGCAGTAACCGCCTGGAACTGCTCGAAACGCTGATCGCTCAACTCCATCTGCTGCACGCGCTGGCTGATCGATTCGATCAGGTTGTAGGCGTTCTGGGCATTGACGCTCATGGTGTCGCGGGCGCTGTTGCCGGTGCGATAGGCGTTGCGCATTTTGTTCAGCGAGGTCTGGTATTCAGCGATGGTCGCGGCCTGCTGCTTGAGCAGTTTGACGTTCTCCGGACTCTTGAATTTGCTGATCAACGCCTGCTGCTGAGCGGCGAAGCTTTCCAGGGTGGTCTGCACATTCTGCGCGGCGGTTTCGTCGCCGTTGGTCAGCATGTATTGCAGGCGCACCACGCGCAGTTTGGTCAGGCCAGCGTTGAGCTGGGTAATGTCGCTCATCCAGTTGCTGCGGTCGATCAGGCCGCCGAGACTGGTCCAGCCGGTCAGCGCCAGAACGCAGGTCAGGGCCAGCACCAGGCCGAAGCCCAGGCCGAGTTTCATGTTCACGCTGATGTTACCGAACCAGCTATTCATGCAAATCCTCCAGAAACGTTGGGTTTCTTGGTCGTCAGTTAAGCTGGAAGATTGTTGTTCTTTTGAGCCAGCAGGGGTGTTAGCAGGTCTGTATCGGCCGCAAACCCGAGAGCTGAAAGGATTTTTGTCTGACAGATTTCGTGCAACTCAACCCAGGCGCCGCGACCAGCGCTGATCCGGCGCCTCGAACCCCGGATTGACCAGCGCCGTCAGCACATGATCCTGCCAACGCCCGGCGATATTCAGATACGCCTTCGCATACCCCTCGCGCTCAAAACCCAAGCGCTCAAGCAAACGCGCACTGCGCTCATTGCCCGGAATGTAATTGGCCATGATCCGATGCAGATTCTGCACATCGAACATATAACCAATCCCCGCCTCCAGCCCCTCCTGCATCAAACCCAGCCCCTGATGCGCCTCATCGATGTGATAACCCAAATAACACGCCTGAAACGCCCCACGAATAATCCCGCTGAAATTGCACGCACCGATCATCTGCTTACCATCCGGCGACAGCAGCGCGAAATGCATGGCTAACCCGGCTTCGAAAGCACTGGCCTGGATCTCCAAGCGACGGCGGATGTTGGCGGTGGAGAAGTAGTCGGTGGTGCGGATGGGCGACCACGGCGCCAGGTGGCGGAGGTTGCGCTGGTAGAACGCGCTTTCGAGCTCGGCTTGATCGGGAGAGAGGATCGCCAGCGTCAGGCGCGGGCAGGGCAGGGATAACAGCGGCATCGAGCGCTCCTTGGCGAGGGATCTGCAGGCAGAGTCGCGCATATGGTGGGGAGCGGCAAGATATGGAGAAGCCGAGGCGAAAAAAAGCCCGCTAGGAGCGCGGGCGAACCGTAGTTTCTTGAATGAGCGGGGGGATTTTATGGGATTGGTCGGGTGGGCGTGGTGAAGAAAAGTTCATCTCGCTTCTGCCGACCGGGTTGATGTCCCGACAGTCGATCTCCAGCGCACGATGAAAATATCAGCGCCCATACAGCACCGTGTTCATCAACGCATTGACCTGATTTGGCATCGTGTGGATGAACCAGTCGAAAGCAAGACCCGAGGTAAGCAGGTACGCGAGAACCAGCAGGATAGGCATGAAGATGATGTTTTTGCGCAGATTGGCGTACTTGCGGGTTTTTCTGGAAAGCCAAGGTTCGTGAGTACCGTTGTTATTGGCATGTGCACCCGCAACGATGAAGTAGGTTGAAAAAAGCATCATCCGAAGGCTGGTATAGATAAACAGCAGTACGCCTATCAGGTGTAGCAAGAACCAGTGCATGTCCAGCAAGACGAAATATTTTTTTATTCCCGTCAGGCCCTGCTCATTGATGATCTGCTGGCTGTACTGAAAGTTTTGCGGCGCTAGGGTGGGCATAAAAGCTTCGTCGGTGACATACGTCGCGGCCACGCAAAATGCCAAGCAAAACAACAGCGCAACGATCCACTTAATGCCCGCGAAGAAGCCTCGGTAAAGGCTATGCAAGGTGCCGCCAGCCCATAGTGAAATGGTGAATAGCGTGATCCAGGAAAGCAGGTTGAGTATCTCGGCCCGGAAAAACACATAAATCAGCCCGGCAATCACCATCATCATGAAGATGACTGGAGTCATATCCTGGCTTGTGCTGGCGGCGTTCACGCCCAGCGGTGGATTGACCACCGTGTTGAAGGTCAGGTTTACCGAATGGCCCGGCTGATTGGTGGATTGTGGAGAATCGCCTTTCAGTACCCGATCCAGAATGGCTCCCAGAATCAGGCCGAGGATGGTGAAGAACGCCGATATGTAGATATCGACTTCCTTGGATTGGATTGTTTCGATGAAGCTCATGGTTTATTGCCTTCCTTGTGCAGGTTGAGTTTCCACATGCGAACCGGTTTTCTCTGCGAGGCGTCCAGCCAGCCGCGGAATGGTAAGGGGATGGCTGTGGTTTTGCTATCACACAAGCGCAATCGTCTTACAGCCAAATTGGTTTCGTTTAATTGGAGAGTGAGCCGAATCGGTGCCGCCCCAGCGTCCTTTTGTACAACGTCGAACATTCACAGCCACCGGCAGGCTTGAGAATGTGAAGGAAATGGGCGGCCATTCGACTAACCCCAGATGCGACAAAGCCCGCACTGGGCGGGCTTTGTCGTTGAGAGTTGGTGGGTCTTTGTCCTTGGGCTTGGCGGCTTTGATTTTTAGGTCTGAAAGGCGTGTGGCTCGGGCTCCCATGGGTACTCCAACGCTGTTTGTGTATTCCAAAATTTACCAGTCACGGGCTTGGAATACGCCTTGGAATACATTTCAAAATGGATCTGCCTGAAGCGCTGTGGAGCTCAATGGCCCTGAAACCCCCGTATTTACTGGATTTCAGGCACAAAAAAAGACGTCCGTGGACGTCTTTAGATGATTATTTGGTGGAGCCGGGGGGATTTGAACCCCCGTCCGCCAGTACTCCGCTGTCGGTACTACATGCGTAGCCGTGTCTATTAAGTTAACCCTCAGCGACCCGACGGGCAGGGTGCTTTGGGCGAGTTGTGTAAGTTTTAGCCGCTTCGTCCACAACGTACTGCACGGCGATTCTGTTCTATATGACAATCATTTCGGGTTTACAGACATCCCCTGATGATTGCTGGACCCGAAGGTACCAGGAGCATTGTCAGCTGCAATTAAGCAGCGAGAGCAACACCGTATTGGTCGTCATTGGCAACTATAAGTAGTTGCAACAGTGGATTTACGACTTCTGTTACCAAGTCGGCATGCACCTAGAGTTTCGCAACCGGCGTCGAATCCTAAACGGCCCCGAACTCATTGCCCGGTGAATCTGTTCGGGCAACAAGCGTGCACAGTGTACGTCAAAACGCTTGGCAGGCCAACCCGAAGGTTGGCCTGCGGGACATCAGTTACGCGTCGGGTTACGGATCTGCATCTTGCTGATGATGCCGTTGGTAACCTCGATGCATTCCTTGTCGTTGCCGGACGCCTGGGCCGCAGTGGCTTTTTCCTGTGCTTCCTTGATGTTATTCATGGAGCTTTCAGGAAGGGACGGCTGGCTGGTGACGAAATCTTTGATGCTTTGAAGATTCCCGGCGCAGAGGTCTTTGTCCGCCGCGAACACCGGCGAGGCCAGAAGTGCACCAGTGATAAACAATCCAGCAATTGCAGAATGCTTCATGGGTATCTCCTTGAACGATGGGGGCTCGGTGCTGCCGGACGGTTTGGCCGCGATGCCGAGGTCAAGACAAGCGAGGTCAGTATAGGACCTGTCTGGTTGACCGCTTCGCTGCGCAGGAATTCGGTTTTATTTGCAACGAATATCAAAAGGCCAGATCGGTCGGCCAGGTGCCGATGCAGCCGACCTGTAAAAGGTCGGCGCATGAATCATTTTTTGGTGTCACCGGTAGCGTTTTGAATGTCCAGCAGGGTTTGCTGGGTCTCAGCGACACAGTCATCAATCCTGCCTTGGTCCTTGAGTTTGCGGGCTTTGTTGACACTGGCCGATACGCGCGCATTCAGGTCTGTCGACGTCTGGTATTGGGATTTTGCGCTATCGATTCTCTGCAGATTGGCGTCGCACAAATCGGCAGGTTTTTCAGCGGCGAACGAAGTGGACGCCATCATCGAGGCAGTGACAAACAGACCTAACATTACAGAGCGGTTCATGTGTATCTCCTTGAACTGAGGGTTCAGACTTCGCTGACCGTTGAACAGGCCCCGAATGGTCCGGGGCATGTGCAGTGGACTACCGCCTCGCTCAAGGGTTCTGATTTTTTCTTCAGCGGACTTTGGCCTGTGTCACCCGATCCACCAGATAAACCAGCCCGTGGTAGTCGATGCCACCGTGCTGGGTCAGGCCGATTTCGCAGGTGCGGCTGGTGGAAATGCCCTCGCTGCAGTGCTGCACGGCGTCCTTGAGCGTACGCAGCGAATGGCTGTTCAGCTCCGGTGTGGTGAAGCCTTTGTCGCCGGCAAATCCGCAGCAATGTATGCCTTCGGGAATCACCACGGTGTTGCTGCATTTGCGCGTCAGATCGATCAGCGCCTGGCTTTCGCCCAAGTGCTGAGTGCTGCAGGTCACGTGGACGGCAATCGGCGCTTCCTGGGGTGTGAAGTCCAGACGATCCAGCAGATGCGTACGGATGAAGCGCACCGGATCGTACAGATCCAGTCGTGTTTCGCCGATGTCCTGAACCAGGCGCAACGTACACGGGCTGGTGTCGCAATAGATCGGGTCGAGGCCGCCGCGACTGGCGTGGAGCAGTGCGCTGATCAGCTCCTGACGTTTGTGCTCGGCCTGTTCGGCGTAGCCTTTGGAGGCGAACGGCTGGCCGCAGCAGAGGTTGTCCTGATTGTCGGGAAAGACTACCTGGTAACCGGCCTTTTCCAGCAGGCCACGGGTTTTGTCGTACAGCGACATCTGCTCTTTGTCACCCGCCGCCGGGCCCATGACTCGCGAGACGCACGCCGCCAGATAAACCACGCGCGGGCGCTCGTCGGCCACGCTCGGGCTGAAGCGAATGGCTTTTTCCGGTTGTGGCATGGCGTTGGTCCACAACGGCACCTGGCCTTTGGACAGGCGCGTCAGCGTCGCCGACAACTTCGCCAGACGCGGTGCGCCGAGCATCATCCGCGCGCCGTTGGCGACGTGCAGGGTGAAGCGCGCGCCTTGCAGGGTCTTGGCGAAATTTCCTTCGATCCAGTCTGCGGTTTTCTGATGCGTGGCATGTCGGCCACGGAGCTTTTTCACCAGCTCGCCGGTGTTGATGCCTACGGGGCAGCGCTGCGCACACAGGCCGGTCGCGGCGCAGGTGTCGATGCCTTGATAGTCGAAGGCTTTTTCCAGTTCGGTGGTGTCGACGCCGGCGCGCTTTTTCGCCTGGATATCGCGCCAGATGACGATGCGCTGGCGCGGGCTCAGGGTCAGGCCTTTCGATGGGCAGACCGGTTCGCAGAAACCGCACTCGATGCACTTGTCCACAATCTCGTCCGCCGCTGGCAGCGGTTTCAGGTGCTTGAGGTGGATCTGCGGATCTTCGCTGAGCACCACGTCCGGATTGAGAATGCCGTTGGGGTCGAGCAAGCGTTTGAGCTGCCACATCAGTTGATAGGCGTCGCTGCCCCATTCCAGTTCCACGAACGGCGCCATGTTGCGGCCGGTGCCGTGTTCGGCTTTCAGCGAGCCGCCGAATTCCACTGCAACCAGTTGCGCGACGTCGTCCATGAACGCTTGGTAGCGTGCGATTTCTTCCGGGCTGTTGAAGCCTTGGGTGAAGACGAAGTGCAGATTGCCTTCCAGTGCGTGTCCGAAGAGGATCGCTTCGTCGTAGGCATGTTTGTCGAACAGCTCGATCAGGCGATTGACGCCGATGGCCAGTTGTTCGACCGGGAAGGTCACGTCTTCGATGATTACTGTGGTGCCGGTTTTGCGCACGGCGCCGACGGCGGGGAAGGTGTCTTTGCGGATGGCCCAGAGGCGGGCGTTTTCCACCGGGTCTTCAGTGAAGTCGACCTGCTTCTCGACGGGGAAATCGCGCAGGGACGCCATGATTTGCGCCAGTTGTTCTTGCAGCAATGTCGACGAAGCGGCGCGGGATTCGATGAGCAGGGCGCAGGCATTTTCCGACAGCAGCTGTACGAAAGCGGGCATGCCTTTTTTGTCCTGCACCGAGCGCAGACTGCGCCGATCAAGTAACTCCACCGCTGACACTGGTTGGCTTTTCAGCACGGTGACCGCGTTGCAGCAGGTCTCGACATCGGGGAACACGATCAGCGCCGAGGCCTTGTTCGGGTGATCGATGACGGTGTCGTAAGTCACCGCGCTGATGAAGCCGAGCGTGCCTTCGGAGCCGACCAGCAGGTGGCTCAGGATATCCACAGGCTCGTCGAAATCCACCAGGGCGTTGAGCGACAGGCCGGTGGTATTTTTCAGACGGTATTTGTGGCGGATTCTTGCGGCCAGTTCGGTGTTGGCGCGGGTCTCGCGGCCCAATGTCGCCAAGCGTTCGAGCAGGTCGCCGTGGCTGGAGCGAAATGCCGCGACGCTGGCTGGATCTTCGGTATCGAGGCGCGTGCCGTCGGCCAGCACCAGCCGAATTCCGGCCAGGGTGTGATAGGTATTCTGCGCGGTGCCACAGCACATGCCGCTGGCGTTGTTGGCGACGATGCCGCCGATCTTGCAGGCATTGATCGACGCCGGATCCGGGCCGATCTTGCGTCCGAACGGCGCCAGCCAGGCGTTGGCCTGCGCGCCGATCACGCCCGGTTGCAGGCGGATCTGCGTGCCCTGGCCGCGAATCTCGCGGGCATTCCAGTTATCCCCGAGCACGATCAGCACGGAGTCGCTGATCGCCTGCCCGGACAGGCTGGTGCCGGCAGCGCGGAAGGTCACCGGCACCTTGTCGCGCTGGGCCAGTTGCAGCAGCGCCACGACTTCGTCTTCAGACTCGACGCGGATCACCAGTTTCGGGATCAGCCGATAGAAACTGGCGTCGGTGCCGAAGGCTAGGGTCGACAGCGGATCGTCGAAACGCCGGTCTGCTGGAATCAGTTGCTCGGCATCACGCAGGAAAGCAGCAGGAAGACTCATTGATCCTCCAGAATCAGCACGACCAGATCTTTCGGGCCATGCGCGCCATACGCCAGCACCTGTTCAATATCGGCGGTTTTCGACGGGCCGGAGACCAGCAGCGCGTTGGTCGGCATGCCTTGCGCCCATTCGAATTCCCCTTGCACCTGATAGAAGTTGTCGCGGATTTCGCTGGCCTTGAGCAGGGCGAAATGCACAGGCGGCACCAGGCTCATCAGGCGCGGTTCTTCACGGGTTGGCCAGATGATCAGGCTGCCGGTCGCGGCGATGGCACCGAGGGTGCCGGTGAGGCTGGCCGGGGTGTCGTTGAACAGCTCGGCTTTCCACTCTTCCATTGGCCGGTCGTAGGACTTCAGTGCTGGCAGTTCGGGATTGTTCGCCCAGTGCTGTGCGATGCGTTGCCCGTGCAGCGTATTCGGTGCGATCAGCAGGCTCGGCAATTGGCGGTCGCGCAGCAGTTGCGCCAGTAATGCCGGCCACTCGGCACCCGAGGTCAGGTGGATTTCGGTGTGCACCGCTTCCATCAGTTTGCGCAGTTGCGGGATGCGTTGCTCGGCGCTGTAGGTGTAGGGCTGTGTGACCAGATCGACGTCGAAGTTGTCGGCGATTGGCGTGGTGCCGGTCAGACTTTTCCGCAGCTTGCCGAGGATATTTTGCTTGGCGCTCATCGACGCTCTCCCTGTTTAGCCAGATGCTCGCGGGCCATGTCATGCAACGAACGCGCGGCCGGTTTTGGCGCGCTGTGGTTTTGCGTCCATGGGCCGACATTGCTCGGCGTAAGGGCACGCAGGCGCGTGGCGAAAAAAGCGAACAAGCGGTACAGCGTCGGTGAGCTGTTGAGTCTGGCCCAGGCGTTCCAGATGAAACGTTCCTTGCGCGAATACTTGCTGCCTTGGCCGCGCATCACCTGATTCGGTGCGTCCGGGGCTTTGACGTTTTCCTCGCGCAGACGGCGCAGGATGGCGGGGATCGGAATCTTCACCGGGCAGACTTCACCGCAGGCGCCGCACAGTGAGGACGCGCTCGGGTGGTCCGGAACCTTGGCCAGGCCGACCATGTGCGGGGTGATGATTTTGCCGATCGGGCCTGGGTAGACCTCGCCATAGGTGTGGCCGCCGACGCGGGTGTAAACCGGGCAATGATTCATGCAGGCGCCGCAGCGGATGCAATTCAGGGTCTGGCGCAATTCACTGTCGGCGAAAGCCTGGCTGCGACCGTTGTCGAGCAGGACCAGATGCACTTCCTGCGGGCCATCGAGTTCGTGTTCCTTGCGCGGGCCGGAGATCATGTTGACGTAAGTGGTGATCGGAATGCCCAGCGCCGAGCGCGTCAGCAGTGACAGCAGCGGCACCACGTCGCGCAGGTTTTCCACGACTTTTTCGATACCGGTAACGGCGATATGCACCGGCGGCACGGTTGTGGTCATGCGCCCGTTGCCTTCGTTTTCCACCAGCAGCAGAGTGCCGGTTTCGGCGACGGCGAAGTTGACGCCGGAGACGCCGATGTCGGCTTCGAAGAATTTCTGCCGCAGGACCCTGCGACCGATCTGAATGAGTTGGTCAACGTCCTTGGTGTATTCCACGCCAAGTTTGTCGTGGAACAAGGACGCGACCTGACCGGCATTCTTGTGGATCGCCGGCATAATGATGTGTGAAGGCTTCTCGTGGTCGAGCTGGACGATGTACTCCCCCATGTCGGACTCCAGACATTCAATGTCCCGAGCCTCGAGGAAATGGTTCATCTCCATCTCTTCGCTGACCATCGATTTGCCCTTGATCACTTGCCGCGCCTCGTGAGCGCGGATGATCGATAAGACGATGCCATTGGCCTCGTCCACCGTTTCCGCCCAGTGCACTGTCACACCGTTGCGGGTCAGGTTCTGTTCCAGTTGCTCGAGCAGGTCGGGCAACTTGGACAGCGCGCGGGCCTTGATCGAATTGCCCAGTGCGCGCAAGTGTTCTCTTTCGTGGGCATCGCTGAAAGCCGCTGCCCGCTTGGTCATCAGTGAATCCATGGCAGTGCGGAAGTTGTTCCGCAGCTGCTGATCACCCAGGGCGTTGTGTGCCCGGGTGCGGAAATCTTCTTCTACGGCGACCGTAGGAATAATCGTCGAGGTGCTCATTGCGCACCTCCGGTTCGCTGCCAGAGGAAGCTCGCCAGATGTTGCCCGCGCAACGCCTCCTGCTGTTTCTCCAGCGCGCCGTTGATGTTCATCAAACAGCCGCAGTCGGCACTCAGTACCTTGTGGGCGCCGGATTCTTTCAACGCACGGGTCTTGTCAGCCACCATCGCGCCGGAAATGTCTGGCATACGGACGCTGAATGTCCCACCGAAGCCACAGCATTCGCTTTCGTGGTCGTGATTGACCCGCTCCACATTGCTCAACTGCGCCAACAACTCGCGGCCGTGCAGGTGGGTGTTCATTTCGCGGCGTGCCGAACACGAGGTGTGCAGCGCGACTTTCACCGGTTCGCCGCTGTCCTTGAGCTGCACCTTGCAGACGAACAGCAGAAACTCGGCCAGCTCATAAGTGCGAGCCGCAAGGGCCAGCACCTGTTTCAACGTTTCCGGCTCGTCCTTGAACAAGTCGGCGTAATGCTCGCGCAGCATGCCGGCGCATGAACCCGACGGCACTACCACCGGATAATCCCCGGCAAACAGCGCCAGTTGTGAGCGCGCTACCGCCCGCGCCTGCTCGGTGTAACCCGAGGTGTAGGCCGGTTGGCCGCAGCAGCTCTGCCCTTGCGGATACTCGACCCGGATCCCTTCACGCTCCAGCAGATGGATCGCGTCCATCCCGGCTTCGGGGTAGAACAGGTCGACCACACACGTGCCGAACAGGTAGACCCGCGACGGTTTCTCGCCGGGGTATTGCCGAGGTTCGGGCAGTGGCGGTGCCACGCGGGTCGCGTTCGGCACAGCGTTGTAAAAAAGCTCGCTCATCAGGCGTGTCTCCGGGTAGGCCCGGTTATCCGTCTGCTGCGGCTGCCGAATATAAAGCGCATTGCTTTCAGCAGCCTTACAGACCCGGTGGTGAATTGCTGACGCCGGATCACGGGCCGGCGTCGGTTATTTCCATGCTTCTTGTAGTCTTAGTGCACCAGCATGCCGGTGAACCAGTAGGCCTGAGCCAAGGTGATCAAACCGACAATCGTTGCAAAGAATAGGCTGTGCTTGAGGGTGAAGCGGAACAGATCCGATTCCTTGCCGACCAGACCGGTCGCGGCGCAGGCCACGGCGATCGATTGCGGCGAGATCATCTTGCCGGTCACGCCGCCGCTGGTATTGGCCGCCACCAGCAAAGTGTCGTTGACGCCGATCTGGTGGGCGGTGGTCGCTTGCAACGAACTGAACAGGGCGTTCGACGAAGTATCCGAACCGGTGAGGAACACGCCCAGCCAACCGAGGAACGGCGAGAAGAACGGGAACGCCGCGCCAGTACCCGCCAGCACCAGGGCCATTGTCGAGGACATGCCGGAGTAGTTGGTGACGAAGGCGAATGCCAGCACCATGCCGATCGACAGGATCGGCCAGCGCAGTTCGTAGAAGGTCTCTTTCAAAGTGGTCAGACCAGTTTTGAAATTGATCTTCAGTACCAGCATCGAAATCAGCGCGGAGAAGAAAATCGCCGTGCCGGTTGCGGAAATCGGGTCGAGTTTGAACACCGCTGGAATCGCGGTCGGGTTGGCCACGATTGGCGCAGTCTTGATCACCAGTTGATCAAGGTGCGGAATCGCGAAGTTGAACACCCAGCTGTACATCGAACCACCGGCGGCGAACATCGCTTTAAAAGGCTTCAGCGTCCAGATGGTCACCAGCACAGTGAGGATCAGGAACGGCGACCACGCCTTGAAAATTTCCCCGAGGCTGTAGGGCGACGCCACGGTGGTGCGCTTCTGGCCGAAACCGCCGACGCTGGCGCTGACCACCGAAGCGGATACGGCGCCAACGATGTGCTGGCCGGCGGCGCGACGTGGTTGCCAGACCTTGAGGAACAGGGTCAGGGAAATCAGGCTGGCCAGTGCCGAGGTGATGTCCGGCAGTTCCGGGCCGATGAAGTTGGAGGTGAAGTATTGGGTGATGGCGAAACTCAGACCTGCCACCAGCGCGGCCGGCCAGGTTTCGCGCACACCGCGCAGGCCGTCCATCATGAATACCAGCCAGAACGGCACGAACAGCGACAGCAGTGGCAGCTGGCGACCGGTCATGGCGCCGATCTTGAAGGCGTCGATGCCAGTGACCTGGCCCGCCACGATGATCGGAATCCCCAGCGCGCCGAACGCCACCGGAGCGGTGTTGGCGATCAGACACAGGCCGGCGGCGTACAGCGGGTTGAAGCCCAGTCCTACAAGGAGTGCGGCAGTAATCGCTACCGGCGCGCCGAAACCGGCGGCACCTTCCAGAAATGCGCCGAAGCAGAAACCGATCAGCAACACCTGCAAGCGCTGGTCATCGGTGATCGACAGGACCGAGCTGCGGATGACCTCGAACTGACCGCTCTTCACCGTCAGCTTGTAGAGGAACACTGCCGCGACAATGATCCAGGCAATCGGCCACAGACCATAAGCGAAACCATAACCAGCGGCGGCGAACGCCATGTCCACTGGCATCTGGAAGGCGAAAATGGCCACGGCAATCGAAAGCGCGAGGGTGATGCTGCCGGCCACATGGCCTTTGAGACGGAACACCGCCAGGGCGAGAAAGAAGAACACGATGGGAATGACGGCCGCGAGAGCGGAGACGCCAAGACTGCCGAGCGGACTGTAGAGCTGTTGCCAGGTTTGCATGGTGGGGTGGCCCCTAATTGTTGTTGGTCAGGCACTGTGAGCAATCTTGGATAATTGGTAAGACCAATTTACAAGCGCTGTTGGCTAGGGTAAAAGCCTTGGTAGCGGTGTGTCAATTTGCCGCTCTGAAACTTTCGTCGAAGATGCGGTGCAGAGGGCAACTGATCCGCTTTGGCGAAGTGGCGTCTGGCAGGTGTCGGCGGCGCGCGGATAGGCCAGAATAGACACCCCGGCGAGCGGTCGGGATCGTGGAGAAATGAGTTATGGGCTTTGATCAGATACGTCAGCGCCGTTTGTCTGACGATATTGTCGAGCGCCTCGAGGGGATGATCCTTGAGGGCACGCTGAAGTCGGGCGAACGTCTGCCGGCCGAGCGCACGCTGGCCGAACAATTTGGCGTATCACGCCCGTCGTTGCGCGAGGCGATTCAGAAACTCGCGGCCAAAGGCTTGCTGGTCAGTCGCCAGGGCGGCGGCAATTATGTGGTGGAGGGCCTGGGGTCGACGTTCAGCGATCCGCTGCTGCAATTGCTTGAAAGCAATCCCGAAGCGCAACGTGATTTGCTCGAATTCCGGCACACCCTGGAGGCATCGTGTGCCTACTACGCCGCTTTGCGCGCCACCGATGTCGATCGTGAGCGCCTGACCGCTGCGTTCGAAGAGCTGCAGGATTGCTACTCGCGCCATGAAGAAGTCAGCCGGGCGGAAGAAGGCGCGGCAGATGCAAAATTTCATCTGGCGATTGCCGAAGCCAGCCACAACGCGGTGTTGCTGCATACGATTCGCGGACTGTTCGATCTGCTCAAGCGCAACGTCGTGACCAACATCGGCGGCATGTACAAACAGCGCACGGAAACCCGCGACATGCTGATCTCGCAGCACCGGGAATTGTATCTGGCGATTATCGAAGGGCGTGCCGAGCAGGCGAGGGAAGTGTCCAGCCGACATATTCTGTATGTGCAGGAAGTGCTGGAAGAGGTGCGTCAGGAGGTGCAGCGCATGGCTCGGGCGGAGCGGCGCAAGGGGATGTGATCAGGTGTGTTTGTGTTGATGCTGAAATAGCTTTCGCGAGCAGGCTCGCTCCCACCTTTGAAATGCATTCCAAGGTGGGAGCGAGCCTGCTCGCGAATTGGCGCTAAAGGAGGAAGATCAGTCTTCCTTGCCCTTGTTGCGCACCGCACGCTGCAATTCACGACCGGCATCGCGCTCGCGCTCGGTGTCACGCTTGTCGTATTCCTTCTTGCCCTTGCCCAGAGCGATCTCGCACTTGACCATGTGCTTGCTCCAGTACCAGGACAGGCAGACGCAGGCGTAACCCTTCTGCTGCACGGCGGCGGCGAGCTTGTCCAGCTCGCGGCGGTTGAGCAGCAGTTTGCGCGTGCGCACCGGGTCGGCGATGACGTGGGTGCTTGCGGTCATCAACGGCGTGATGTGGCTGCCGAGCAACCATGCTTCGCCGTCCTTGAGCAGCACATAGCTGTCGACCAGCTGCAACTTGCTCGCCCGCAGACTTTTTACTTCCCAGCCGGCCAGGACCAGACCAGCCTCGAACTTGTGCTCGATGAAGTAATCGTGTCGCGCCTTTTTGTTCTGCGCGATGGTCCCTGTTGGGTGTTTCTTCTGTTTAGCCATAGGGGCGGCATTATATGGAGTTGTTCGGCTGTCGGCTACGGTGTTGCTGCGTGCTTGAGCAGGTTGAGTGAATCCCGGACAATGCGGCCTCTTTTTCTAACGCTTGGGCGTGATAAACGATGTCGACAGACAAGGTTTCTGTCCACGGCAGTTGGGCTAGCCGCTGGGTATTCATACTCGCCGCGACCGGTTCGGCCGTGGGACTGGGTAGTATCTGGAAGTTCCCCTACATGGTCGGGGTCTACGGCGGCGGCGCTTTCGTGCTGATGTTCCTGGCGTGCATCGCGCTCATCGGCGTGCCGGTCATGCTCGCGGAAACCCTGATCGGCCGGCGTGCCCGGCAAAGTCCGGCAAATGCTCTGAAGGTGTTGGCGCTGGAGGCGGGGCACTCGGCCAAATGGTCGTGGGGCGCGTTCGCCGGGATGATCACGGCCCTGCTGATCCTGTCTTTCTACAGTGTGGTCGGCGGCTGGTCGCTGGACTACATCGTCGACATGGGTCGTGGCGATTTCCAGGGCGCGACGGCTGATCAGGTCGGCGCCTATTTCGGCAATGTCATCTCCAATCCATGGCGCCTGACACTTTGGCACACGATTTTCATGCTGCTGTCGGCCTTCGTGATCGCCAAAGGCGTGGTCGCCGGGCTTGAGCGTAGCCTGCGGATCATGATGCCGCTGCTGTTCGTGATGATTCTGGTGCTGCTGGGTTACAGCATGACCACCGGGCATTTCATGGAAGGCGTGCATTTCATGTTCGACTTCCACCCGGAAAAAGTCCTCGACGGTCTGCTGCCGGCGATGGGGCACGCGTTCTTCTCGCTGAGCGTCGGCGTCGGTTCGATCATGATCTACGGCGCCTACATGCCGAAGAACACCTCGCTGTCCGGCACGGTGGTCGGTGTCGCGCTGCTGGATACTTTCGTATCGCTGGTCGCCGGTCTGGCACTGTTTCCGATTGTGTTCGCTGCTGGCCTGAACCCAAGCGAAGGTCCGGGACTGATGTTCGTCAGCCTGCCATTTGCTTTTGGTAATGTATTTTTCGGCCAGTTGATGGGCGTGGTGTTCTTCGTGCTGGTCGCGGTGGCTGCCTGGAGTTCGGCGATTTCGCTGCTTGAGCCAATGGTGGCTTACCTGGTTGAACGCACTAAAATCAGCCGCATCTGGGTCACGTTCTGGCTTGCGTTCACCTGCTGGTTCGTTGGTCTCGGAACGGTGTTTTCTTTCAATATCTGGAAGGAAGCCAAGTTTTTCGTGAACGAAGGCGGGGCGTTCAGCCTCTATCAATGGGGTGCGCAGAGCGGTCTCGACTTCTTCGGCGTGATCGATTTCTTCACCTCGCGGATCATGTTGCCCCTCGGTGGCTTGTGTTTCGTGCTGTTCGCGGGATGGGTGATGGGGCGTGAAGCGGTGCGGGATGAATTGTCCATCCGTAACCCGGTTCTGTTTGCTCTGTCCCTGTTCTTGATGCGCTACGTGGCGCCTATCGGCATTCTTGTAGTCTTTGCCGCTCAGCTCTGGAAGTAACGCTTACATGACGACACATATCCAACGATCCGCGCTCCTGCCGTACCCGGCGCAATTTCTCTACGACCTGGTCAACGATGTCGCGCGGTACCCAGAGTTTCTGCCGTGGTGCTCGGAGGCGGAAGTGCTGGAAAGCTCGCCGGAACACATGCGCGCCAGTGTCGGCGTGGCTAAGGGCGGCCTCAGTCAGCATTTCGTCACGCGCAATACGCTGGTGTCGGGGCAGTCGATCGAGATGAATCTTGAGGAAGGCCCGTTCACTCAGTTGCACGGCATCTGGGTATTCAAGGCGCTGAACGAAAAGGCCTGCAAGATCAGTCTGGATCTGTCGTTCGATTATGCCGGGCCGCTGGTGCGCGCAACTCTGGGGCCGTTGTTCAATCAGGCGGCCAATCAGTTGGTGGATGCTTTCTGCCAGCGCGCCAAGCAGATGCATGGTTGAGCCGGTGATCGAGATAGAAGTCGTGTACGCAGCGGTTGATCGGCAGGTTATGCGTGCGATCAGCGTGGCTGAAGGCGTTAGCATTCGGGCTGCGGTGCACGCATCGGGCATCGCGGCCGAGTTTCCTGAGCTGAATCTGGCGCAATGCCCGCTGGGGATTTTTGGCAAGGTCGTGGCTGACGCGGATTCTCGCCCTCTGCAGGCGGGCGACCGGATCGAAATCTATCGACCGCTGCTGGCTGATCCCAAAGAAGTTCGACGTTTGCGTGCGGCCAAGGCTGCCGAGGCCAAAGCACGCAATTCTTGATCAGGCCAAACGGCAGGCAATAAAAAACCCGGAATGTCCGGGTTTTTTATTGCCTCGCCTATTACTGCGGCGAGGTGTCCAGCGGCTCTGGTGTCGGAACCGGTACGGTTTCCACACCATCGACGTCCTTCTGGATCTGATCCAGCAAGGAGCCTGGTTTGGCTGGCTTCTCGGCTTCTGGCTTGTCGGCGTTTTCAGCAGGCGCGGTCACGGTAGTACCGCTGTCCTTGCCGAGAATGGCTTCATCACGGCTCACGCCGGGCATGAAGTCACCGGACAGGCTGACAAGCTGGTCATTGGAGTTGAAGATAACGCTGATTCGTTCCTGCTGGCGTTCACCGCCACCCGGTTGCAGGCTGTACAGATAATCCCAGCGATCGGCATGGAACGTGTCGGCAAGCAGAGGGTTGCCCATGATAAACCGTACTTGCGGCCGGGTCATTCCCGGGCGTAACTGGTCTATCATGTCCTGCGTGACGACATTGCCCTGCTGGATGTCGATTTTGTAAACCCCGGGGAATGAACAACCGGCGAGTGCGAGCAGTCCCACAAAGGTGAAACTGGTTAGCAAGAGCTTGGTGTTTTGCATCGGTGGGCGACTTCCACTATCTTGGCTGGGACAACGTAAACGCCGATCATACCCGCATTAAGAGAAGCTGCGAAGCAGCATCGCGAGAAAGCTGACCATGGTTGAAAATAGCGAACTACGCAAAGCCGGCCTCAAAGTGACCCTGCCACGGGTCAAGATCCTGCAAATGCTCGACTCTACCGAGCAGCGCCACATGAGTGCCGAGGACGTCTACAAGGCGTTGATGGAAGCTGGTGAGGACGTTGGTCTGGCCACGGTTTACCGTGTACTGACCCAGTTCGAAGCGGCCGGCCTCGTGGTCCGCCACAACTTCGACGGCGGCCACGCGGTCTTCGAACTGGCTGACGGTGGCCACCACGACCATATGGTCAACGTGGAATCGGGTGAAGTGATCGAATTCTTCGACGAAGAAATCGAAAAACTTCAGAAATCGATCGTCGAGAAGCATGGCTTCGAGATGGTTGATCACAACCTGGTGCTGTACGTACGCAAGAAAAAGTAAGCATGTCGCGCGAATTTCACATTCGCTAAACGAACGAAGGCGACCCAAGGGTCGCCTTCGTGCTTTCTACTATTTATTACGCCTTGGCGGTCACCACCATTTTTTTCGCGTGAGCCAGGGATTCCTTGGTCAGATCGATGCCGCCGAGCATGCGCGCGACTTCTTCGATGCGCTCGTTCTTTGTCAGCTTCGCGACAGCGGTGTGAGTCGCCTTCTCGTCGCGAACCTTGTGCACGAACAGATGTTGATGCCCTTGCGCCGCCACTTGCGGCAAGTGCGTCACGGTCAGGACCTGGCCGCGATCACCGAGACGGCGCAGTAACTGGCCGACAATCTCGGCAGTCGGACCGCCAATACCTACGTCCACTTCGTCGAACACCAGCGTCGGCACGCGGGAGGTCTGGGCGGTAATGACCTGAATCGCCAGACTGATCCGCGACAGCTCACCACCGGAGGCGACTTTTGCCAGTGCCTTGAGCGGTTGGCCGGGGTTGGCGCTGACCAGCAGTTCGACCTGTTCCAGCCCGTTCGGCAGCAACTCATCGCTGCTGTTGGCTTTCAGTTCGATGGTAAAGCGGCCGCCGGGCATGCCCAGGCGCTGGATTTCCTGCTCCACTGCACTGGCGAGGCTACCGGCAGCTTGATGACGAAGGTCGCTCAGCTCGCGGGCTTTCTCCTGATAGTGGCGGGCGTAGGAGGCCAGTTCTTCGCCCAGGCGCTCGATGGATTCATCGTTGGCGTTGAGGGTTTCGATTTCATCGAGCAGCTTTTGCTGCATCTCGCCGACTTCGGTCGGTTGAATCCGGTGTTTGCGCGCCAGGGTGTAGATCGCGTCGAGGCGCTCTTCCAGGTATTGCAGGCGAGCCGGGTCGGCATCGAAGTTGTCGAGGAAGCGATTGAGCTCGCCGACCGCTTCTTCTACCTGAATCTGTGCGCTGGTCAGCAGGCTGCTGGCTTCACCCAGCGCCCCCACCGAGCTGTTCACACTGGACAGACGATTGAGGCTGGCGGTCAGTGCATTCAGGACATTCCCTGAATCACTTTCACTGCACTGCTCGACCACTTGCCGGCATATGCCCAGCAAGGTTTCGGCGTTGGTCAGGTTCTTGTGTTCCTGCTCCAGTTGCTCCAGTTCATTTTCGCCGAGGCCGAGGTTCTCCAATTCCTCAAGCTGATAGCTGAGCAACTGATGACGTGCGCGTTGTTCGTCGCCGGAGTTGGACAGCCGCTCCAGTTCCTGGCGGGTCTGACGCCAGCGTTGCGCGGCAAGCTGCACCTGACGCGCCAGATCGGTGGCACCGGCGTACTCGTCAAGCAGGCGGCGATGGGTGTCGGTCTTCAGCAGCGACTGATGTTCGTGCTGGCTGTGGATATCGATCAGCAGCTCGCCGAGGGCTTTGAGGTCGCCGAGCGGGCAGGGCGTGCCGTTGATATAACCGCGCGAACGACCTTCCGATGTGATGACCCGGCGCAGGATGCAAGGCCCGTCGTTTTCCAGATCGCGCTCGGCCAGCCAGGCGCTGGCTTCAGGGATATCAGCGAGATCGAAGGTGGCGAGAATGTCGGCTTTATCAGCGCCCGGGCGAACCACGCCGCTGTCGGCGCGATCGCCCAGAGTCAGGCCCAGGGCGTCGAGCATGATCGATTTGCCGGCGCCGGTTTCCCCTGTGATCACGCTCATCCCGCGATCAAGTTCGAGATCGAGATGTTCGACGATGGCGTAGTTGTGTACGGACAGGTGCACCAGCATAAAGGCAGCTCCCAGGCTTGAGGTCTGGTTATTTATACAGTGTTTTGTTCAGGCCTGACAATGCCCGCCCTTAGCTCGATTTGCTTGATCAGAGAGTTTTCTTAGCGCATTCAAGAATGACTATTCAGCACTTTTTTGTAAGGACAATCGATTGCAGCCCTTGAAGCCTGATTTTGCGGCCCCATATATCGGGGCAGAAGCGCGAGTCAGGCTCGCGGACGAAATTGAAAGGAGAATTCTATGGCTGACGAACAGACAGTAGATACGCAAAACCCAGATGCCAATCAGGCGCCCGAAGGTTCGGGTGACGACCTGGCGACCCGTGTGCAAGTGCTCGAAGAGCAATTGGCCGCCGCGCAGGATCAGTCTCTGCGTGTTGCTGCCGATCTGCAGAACGTTCGCCGCCGTGCCGAGCAGGACGTCGAGAAGGCGCACAAGTTTGCCCTGGAAAAATTCGCCAGCGACCTGCTGCCGATCGTCGACAGCCTGGAGCGCGGCCTCGAGCTGTCGAGCCCGGACGACGAAAGCATCCGCCCGATGCGCGAAGGCATCGAGCTGACCCTGAAAATGTTCCACGACACCCTCAAGCGCTACCAGCTTGAAGCGATCGATCCGCATGGCGAACCGTTCAACGCCGTTCACCATCAGGCGATGGCCATGCAGGAAAGTGCCGACGTCGAGCCGAATAGCGTGTTGAAGGTTTTCCAGAAGGGCTACCAGCTCAATGGTCGCCTGCTGCGCCCGGCGATGGTCGTGGTCAGCAAGGCGCCGGCAC
The DNA here is from genome assembly GCF_001425545.1 of Pseudomonas sp. Leaf434. NCBI lineage: Bacteria > Pseudomonadati > Pseudomonadota > Gammaproteobacteria > Pseudomonadales > Pseudomonadaceae > Pseudomonas > Pseudomonas sp. Leaf434. Next base: position 56,020 of record NZ_LMQZ01000001.1, read on the forward strand.
CGGTTTCGCCTTCGATTGACGAGCAGGCTTGAAATTAGCCGCAAGGCCCCCATTTAGAAGTCAAGCGTTTAAGTGCTACCGCAGTCAGCCACCACTGCTGCGGCAACAAAATCCAAAGTTTCGGGAGAGTGAACATGGGCAAAATTATCGGTATCGACCTGGGGACTACCAACTCCTGCGTCTCCGTGCTTGAAAACGGCAAAGCCAAAGTTATTGAAAACGCTGAAGGCGCGCGTACCACGCCGTCGATCATCGCTTACGCCAACGATGGCGAAATTCTGGTAGGTCAGTCGGCCAAGCGTCAGGCTGTAACCAACCCGCACAACACCCTGTACGCGGTAAAGCGTCTGATCGGTCGTCGTTTTGACGAAGAAGTTGTGCAGAAAGACATCCAGATGGTCCCTTACAAGATCGTCAAGGCTGACAACAACGACGCCTGGGTAGAAGTGAACGGCCAGAAAATGGCACCGCCACAGATCTCGGCTGAAATTCTGAAGAAGATGAAGAAGACCGCCGAAGACTACCTCGGCGAGGCAGTGACCGAAGCGGTGATCACCGTTCCGGCCTACTTCAACGACAGCCAGCGTCAAGCCACCAAAGACGCCGGCCGCATCGCTGGTCTGGACGTAAAACGCATCATCAACGAACCAACCGCAGCCGCTCTGGCTTACGGTATGGACAAGGCCAAGGGCGATCACACCGTGATCGTTTATGACCTGGGTGGCGGTACTTTCGACGTTTCCGTAATCGAAATCGCTGAAGTTGACGGTGAGCACCAGTTCGAAGTGTTGGCCACCAACGGTGACACCTTCCTCGGCGGTGAAGACTTCGACATTCGTCTGATCGACTACCTCGTTGACGAATTCAAGAAAGAAAGCGGCATGAACCTCAAAGGTGACCCGCTGGCCATGCAGCGCCTGAAAGAAGCCGCTGAGAAAGCCAAGATCGAGCTGTCGTCCGCTCAGTCGACCGACGTCAACCTGCCGTACATCACTGCAGATGCGACCGGTCCTAAGCACCTGAACGTGAAAATCTCCCGTGCCAAGCTCGAAGCACTGGTTGAAGACCTGGTTCAGCGCACCATCGAACCTTGCCGCATTGCCATGAAAGACGCCGGTATCGACGTCAGCGCGATCAACGACGTGATTCTGGTCGGTGGTCAGACTCGTATGCCGCTGGTACAGAAGCTGGTTACCGATTTCTTCGGTAAAGAAGCGCGTAAAGACGTCAACCCGGACGAGGCCGTTGCCATGGGTGCTGCGATTCAGGGCGCTGTTCTGGCCGGTGACGTTAAAGACGTGCTGCTGCTCGACGTCAGCCCGCTGACCCTGGGTATCGAAACCATGGGTGGCGTGATGACCGCGCTGATCGAGAAAAACACCACGATTCCTACCAAGAAATCGCAAGTGTTCTCGACTGCCGACGACAACCAGGGTGCTGTGACCATTCACGTTCTGCAGGGCGAGCGCAAGCAAGCTGCACAGAACAAATCGCTGGGCAAGTTCGACCTGGCCGACATTCCACCAGCTCCACGTGGCGTGCCGCAGATCGAAGTGACCTTCGACATCGACGCCAACGGCATCCTGCACGTCGGCGCGAAAGACAAGGCTACCGGCAAGACCCAGTCGATCGTGATCAAGGCCAACTCCGGTCTGTCCGACGAAGAAATCGAGCGCATGGTGCGTGACGCCGAGGCGAATGCCGAGGAAGACCGCAAGTTCGAAGAGCTGGCCGCTGCCCGTAACCAGGGTGACGCACTGGTGCACTCGACTCGCAAGATGATCGCTGACGCGGGCGACAAGGTCACCGCTGAAGAGAAGACTGCAATCGAAGCTGCAGTGGTTGCGCTGGAAGCCGCCGTCAAAGGCGACGACAAGGCTGCCATCGAAGCCAAGGTTGAAGAGCTGTCGAAAGTCTCCGCTCCGGTTGCTCAGAAGATGTACGCCGAACAGGCTCAGCCAGCTGATGGCGCGGCCCCGCAAGGCGAATCGGCTGAGAAGGCTGACGACGTTGTCGACGCCGAGTTCGAAGAAGTCAAAGACCACAAGTAAGTTGTTGGTCGCCCGGTTGACTGCCTTGCGGCGGTGACTGGTAGGATGTCGCCGCGCGGGAGCTTGCCTCCCGCGTTGGCGTATCTGGAATACGCGAATTTTTACAGCATGCGACACCGTTCGGATGTTGGCGGTATGGCCGGGAATGCTCCTGCTTTTCGCGCCGCAGATACCGCATCAATCAAGACCAGGATCGTTGAATTGACGTGAGTTGGGTCCGGGCCTTAATGGGGGCTCAACGAGTTTGGCGAGGCTCAGGAGGGGTTTGCCGAACGTCCTTAAGAGTGCAAAGAACTTATGGCAAAGCGTGACTATTACGAAGTATTGGGTGTCGAGCGGGGCACGAGCGAAGCGGACCTGAAGAAGGCCTATCGCCGCCTGGCCATGAAGCACCACCCCGACCGTAATCCCGGCGACAAAGCTTCGGAAGAAGCATTCAAAGAGGCCAACGAGGCCTATGAAGTGTTGTCCGACGCCAGCAAGCGCGCGGCATACGATCAGTACGGTCATGCCGGCGTTGATCCGAGCATGGGCGGCGGCGGTGCCGGTTTCGGTGGCCAGAACTTTTCGGACATCTTCGGCGATGTCTTCAGTGATTTCTTCGGCGGTGGTCGCGGCGGTGCCCGTGGCGGCGCTCAGCGTGGCAGCGATCTGCGCTACACCCTGGAGCTGAATCTGGAAGAAGCGGTGCGCGGCACGTCGGTGAATATCCGCGTTCCGACACTGGTCAACTGCAAGCCGTGCGATGGTTCGGGGGCCAAGAAAGGCTCGTCGCCGACGACGTGCCCGACCTGCGGCGGCATCGGCCAGGTGCGCATGCAGCAGGGCTTCTTCTCGGTGCAGCAGACCTGCCCGCGCTGCCATGGCCAGGGCAAGATCATTTCCGATCCGTGCGACTCCTGCCACGGCGACGGTCGTGTCGAAGAGTACAAAACCCTGTCGGTCAAAGTGCCTGCCGGTGTTGATACTGGCGACCGCATTCGTCTGTCCGGCGAAGGCGAGGCGGGTACTCAGGGCGGGCCGACTGGCGACCTGTACGTTGTGATCAATGTGCGCGAACACGACATCTTCCAGCGTGACGGCAAGCATCTGTTCTGCGAAGTGCCGATCAGCTTCGTCGACGCTGCATTGGGCGGCGAGTTGGAGATTCCAACCCTCGACGGTCGCGTCAAGCTGAAAATCCCCGAAGGCACGCAGACCGGCAAGCAGTTCCGCGTACGCGGCAAAGGCGTTGCGCCAGTGCGTGGCGGCGGTGCCGGCGACCTGATGTGCCGTGTCGCTGTGGAAACGCCGGTCAACCTCAACCGTCGTCAGCGTGAACTGCTGGAAGAATTCCGCAGCTCCCTGGCCGACGACAACAGCCACTCGCCGAAAACCACCGGTTGGTTCGACGGTGTGAAGCGTTTCTTCGGCGATTTGTAAGGAGTCGGCATGCGACGTATTGCAGTGATGGGCGCCGCCGGGCGCATGGGCAAGACCCTGATTGAAGCGGTGCAGCAGACGCCGGGCGCCGGTCTGACGGCGGCGGTCGATCGTCCCGACAGCACGCTGGTCGGCGCGGATGCCGGTGAGCTGGCAGCGCTGGGCCGTATCGGCGTGCCGCTGTCCGGTGATCTGGATCGTGTGGTTGAAGAGTTCGATGTGCTGATCGACTTCACCCACCCGACGGTGACCCTGAAAAATCTCGCGTTCTGCCGCAAACACGGCAAAGCGATGATCATCGGCACCACCGGTTTCAGTGTTGAAGAGAAGCAATTGCTGGCCGATGCGGGCAAGGACATTCCGATCGTCTTCGCCGCCAACTTCAGCGTCGGCGTCAACCTGTGCCTGAAGTTGCTCGACACCGCTGCGCGCGTGCTGGGCGACGATGTCGATATCGAGATCATGGAAGCCCATCACCGCCACAAGGTCGATGCTCCGTCCGGTACGGCGGTGCGCATGGGTGAAGTGATTGCCGATGCCCTGGGGCGTGATCTGAAGAAGGTCGCGGTCTACGGTCGCGAAGGCCAGACCGGTGCGCGTGAGCGTGAAACCATTGGTTTCGCCACCGTGCGTGCTGGCGATATCGTCGGTGATCACACCGTGCTGTTCGCTGCCGATGGCGAGCGCGTCGAGATTACCCACAAGGCATCGAGCCGCATGACCTTTGCCAAGGGCGCGGTGCGTGCGGCGCTGTGGCTGGATGGTCGCGAGCCGGGCCTGTACGACATGCAAGACGTACTCGACCTGCGTTGAGTCGTTGCTGAACCCGGCGCAAACGTCCCGTTTTGCGCCGGTTTTTACCGCTTGGCGACGACCTGTCGCATTCTCCGGCCTTTAAGGCTCTTTAGCGGTGGACCAAAAACGCCCTTTTCTGTAAGCTACAGCTTTAGTGTGTCCACTAAAAGCGCGCAGAATAATTTCAGTGAAGAAGCGGGGTGACGTGTCCATACGTCACTCCGCTTTTTTACAACCTGCGATTGCCCTTTCATGCGTTATTTACGGGAGGTCTTCTTGACTAAGCCAGCCATACTCGCCCTTGCTGATGGCAGCATTTTTCGCGGCGAAGCCATTGGAGCCGACGGTCAGACCGTTGGTGAGGTGGTGTTCAACACCGCAATGACCGGCTATCAGGAAATCCTTACCGATCCTTCCTACGCCCAGCAGATCGTTACCCTGACTTACCCGCACATCGGCAACACCGGCACCACGCCGGAAGACGCCGAGTCCGACCGCGTCTGGTCCGCTGGCCTGGTCATCCGTGACCTGCCGCTGGTAGCGAGCAACTGGCGTAATACGATGTCCCTGTCCGATTACCTGAAAGCCAACAACGTGGTGGCAATCGCCGGTATCGACACCCGTCGCCTGACCCGCATCCTGCGTGAAAAAGGCGCTCAGAACGGCTGCATCATGGCCGGCGACAACATCTCCGAAGAAGCGGCCATCGCCGCTGCGCAAGGCTTCCCGGGCCTGAAGGGCATGGACCTGGCGAAAGTCGTCAGCACCAAGACCCAATACGAATGGCGCTCGACTGTCTGGGATCTGAAAACCGACAGCCACGCGACCATCGAAGCTTCCGAGCTGCCATATCACGTGGTCGCCTACGACTACGGCGTCAAGGTCAACATCCTGCGCATGCTGGTCGAGCGCGGCTGCCGCGTCACCGTAGTGCCTGCGCAGACACCAGCCGCCGATGTGCTGGCGCTGAAGCCGGACGGCGTGTTCCTGTCCAACGGCCCTGGTGATCCGGAGCCATGCGACTACGCGATCCAGGCGATCAAGGAAGTGCTGGAAACCGAGACGCCGGTATTCGGCATCTGCCTCGGCCACCAGTTGCTGGCTCTGGCCTCCGGCGCCAAGACCCTGAAAATGGGCCACGGCCACCACGGTGCCAACCACCCGGTGCAGGATCTGGATACAGGCGTGGTGATGATCACCAGCCAGAACCACGGTTTTGCGGTAGACGAAGCCACCCTGCCAGCCAACGTGCGCGCGATCCACAAATCGCTGTTCGACGGCACCCTGCAAGGCATCGAGCGCACCGACAAGAGCGCGTTCAGCTTCCAGGGTCACCCTGAAGCGAGCCCTGGCCCGAACGATGTTGCGCCACTGTTCGACCGCTTCATCAACGAGATGGCCAAGCGACGCTAAGCGTTCGCCTTGAGACTGTAGAGAGAAGCCCTCGAGGGCGGCCCCGGTTCCGGCGGCCCCCTCGGGACTTCAGAAATCGATCAAGACGGCTTGCCGACTGACCTGCGGATTTGAGTGACAAACCATGCCAAAACGTACAGACATTAAAAGCATCCTGATTCTCGGCGCTGGCCCGATCGTGATCGGCCAGGCCTGCGAATTCGACTACTCCGGCGCCCAGGCCTGCAAAGCCCTGCGCGAAGAGGGTTACCGCGTCATCCTGGTGAACTCCAACCCGGCCACCATCATGACCGACCCGGACATGGCCGACGCCACCTACATCGAACCGATCAAGTGGCAGACCGTGGCCAAGATCATCGAAAAAGAGCGTCCGGACGCCGTACTGCCAACCATGGGTGGCCAGACCGCTCTGAACTGCGCTCTGGACCTGGAGCGCGAAGGCGTTCTCGAGAAGTTCGGCGTAGAGATGATCGGTGCCAACGCCGACACCATCGACAAGGCTGAAGACCGTTCGCGTTTCGACAAGGCGATGAAATCCATCGGCCTGGCGTGCCCGCGTTCCGGCATCGCCCACAGCATGGAAGAAGCCAACGCGGTCCTCGAAACCCTCGGTTTCCCGTGCATCATCCGTCCGTCCTTCACCATGGGCGGCACCGGTGGTGGTATCGCTTACAACCGTGAAGAGTTCGAAGAAATCTGCGCCCGTGGTCTGGACCTGTCGCCGACCAAAGAGCTGCTGATCGACGAATCGCTGATCGGCTGGAAAGAATATGAAATGGAAGTTGTCCGCGACAAAAAGGACAACTGCATCATCGTCTGCTCGATCGAAAACTTCGACCCGATGGGCGTGCACACCGGCGACTCGATCACCGTAGCTCCAGCCCAGACGCTGACCGACAAGGAATACCAGATCCTGCGTAACGCCTCGCTGGCGGTACTGCGCGAGATCGGCGTCGAGACCGGTGGTTCCAACGTTCAATTCGGTATCTGCCCGAACACTGGCCGTATGGTCGTGATCGAAATGAACCCGCGTGTTTCGCGTTCCTCGGCACTGGCTTCGAAAGCCACCGGTTTCCCGATCGCCAAGGTCGCGGCCAAACTGGCTGTGGGCTACACCCTTGATGAGCTGTCGAACGACATCACCGGCGGCAAGACCCCGGCGTCCTTCGAACCGTCGATCGACTACGTCGTTACCAAGCTGCCACGCTTCGCCTTCGAGAAATTCGCCAAGGCTGACGCGCGCCTGACCACGCAAATGAAGTCGGTCGGTGAAGTCATGGCCATCGGCCGGACCTTCCAGGAATCCCTGCAGAAAGCCCTGCGCGGTCTGGAAGTCGGCGTTTGCGGTCTGGACGAGAAGCTCGATCTGAGCAACCCGGACAGCATGAGCGTGCTCAAGCGCGAACTGACCGTGCCGGGCGCCGAGCGTATCTGGTACGTGGCTGACGCCTTCCGCGCCGGTCTGTCGGTCGAAGACATCTTCGGCATGAATATGATCGACCCGTGGTTCCTGGTGCAGATCGAAGACCTGATCAAGGACGAAGAGAAGGTCAAGACCCTCGGTCTGTCCTCGATCGACCGCGACCTGATGTTCAAGCTCAAGCGCAAAGGCTTCTCCGATCAGCGTCTGGCGAAACTGCTGGGCGTCACCGAGAAAAACCTGCGTACGCATCGTCAGAAGCTGGAAGTGTTCCCGGTCTACAAGCGCGTTGACACCTGCGCCGCCGAGTTCGCTACCGACACCGCTTACCTGTACTCGACCTACGAGGAAGAGTGCGAGGCCGCGCCGTCGGGTCGCGACAAGATCATGATTCTGGGCGGCGGTCCGAACCGTATCGGCCAGGGCATCGAGTTCGACTACTGCTGCGTTCACGCTGCTCTCGCCCTGCGCGAAGACGGCTACGAAACCATCATGGTCAACTGCAACCCGGAAACCGTATCCACCGACTACGACACTTCCGACCGTCTGTACTTCGAGCCGGTAACCCTGGAAGACGTACTGGAAATCTGCCGCGTCGAGAAGCCGAAAGGCGTGATCGTCCAGTACGGCGGCCAGACTCCGCTGAAACTGGCTCGCGCACTGGAAGCTGCTGGCGTGCCGATCATCGGCACCAGCCCTGACGCCATCGACCGCGCCGAAGACCGTGAGCGCTTCCAGCAAATGGTCGAGCGTCTGAACCTGCGTCAGCCGCCAAACGCCACTGTGCGCAGCGAAGACGAAGCCGTTCGTGCTGCGGCGAAGATCGGTTATCCGCTGGTGGTGCGCCCGTCCTACGTGCTGGGCGGCCGTGCGATGGAAATCGTATACAAGGAAGACGAACTCAAGCGCTATCTGCGTGACGCGGTGCAAGTGTCCAACGACAGCCCGGTGCTGCTCGACCACTTCCTCAACTGCGCCATCGAAATGGACGTGGATGCGGTCTGCGACGGCAAAGATGTAGTGATCGGCGCGATCATGCAGCACATCGAACAGGCGGGCGTTCACTCCGGTGACTCCGCTTGCTCGCTGCCGCCGTACTCGCTGCCAGCGCACATCCAGGACGAGATGCGCGAACAGGTCAAGAAAATGGCCCTGGAGCTGGGCGTTGTCGGCCTGATGAACGTGCAATTGGCTTTGCAGGGCGAAGACATCTACGTCATCGAAGTCAACCCGCGCGCCTCGCGTACCGTGCCGTTCGTTTCCAAGTGCATCGGTGTTTCCCTGGCCATGATCGCTGCGCGCGTGATGGCCGGTAAGACCCTGAAGGAAATCGGCTTCACCAAAGAAATCATCCCGAACTTCTACAGCGTGAAAGAGGCGGTGTTCCCGTTCGCCAAGTTCCCTGGCGTTGACCCGATCCTCGGCCCAGAGATGAAGTCGACCGGTGAAGTGATGGGCGTCGGCGACACCTTCGGCGAAGCATTCGCCAAAGCGCAGATGGGCGCCAGTGAAGTGCTGCCGACCGGCGGTACCGCATTCATCAGCGTGCGCGATGACGACAAGCCACTGGTTGCAGGCGTGGCCCGTGATCTGATCAACTTGGGCTTCGAAGTGGTCGCCACTGCCGGCACTGCCAAGCTGATCGAAGCCGCAGGCCTGAAAGTGCGCCGCGTGAACAAGGTGACCGAGGGTCGTCCGCACGTGGTCGACATGATCAAGAATGACGAAGTCACGCTGATCATCAACACCACCGAGGGTCGTCAGTCGATCGCCGATTCGTACTCCATTCGTCGCAACGCCCTGCAGCACAAGATCTACTGCACCACCACTATTGCTGCGGGCGAAGCGATCTGCGAAGCGCTGAAGTTCGGTCCGGAAAAGACCGTGCGCCGCTTGCAGGATCTACACGCAGGATTGAAGGCATGAGCATAACCAAGTACCCAATGACTGTTCAGGGCGCTCGCGCCCTGGAAGAGGAGCATGCTCACCTGACCAAGGTCGTCCGTCCGAAGCTCAGCCAGGACATCGGTACGGCCCGCGAGTTGGGTGACTTGAAGGAAAACGCTGAATACCATGCTGCCCGCGAACAGCAAGGCATGGTCGAAGCGCGTATTCGTGATATCGAAGGCCGGATTCAGAATCAGGTCATCATCGATGTCACGACCATTCCTCACACCGGCAAAGTGATTTTCGGTACCACCGTCGAGATCGCCAACGTCGAGACTGATGAAAGCGTCACTTACCACATCGTGGGTGAGGATGAGGCTGACTTCAAACTCGGCAAGATCTCCGTCGGTTCGCCGCTGGCCCGCGCCTTGATTGGCAAGGAAGAGGGTGACGTTGTCGCCGTCAAAACGCCAAGCGGCGTGATCGAGTACGAGATTGTCGAAGTTCGTCACATCTGAAAGAAGGCGCCCGCTGCATGCGGGCGCCATGCTTTGGCAACTGACCCAGATGCTTTGGGTCGGTGGGCTATGGTTGATTCATGTCGGTTTGCAGCCGGCGCTGGGCCAGATCGGCTTGGCGCCGCTGTTGATCGACGAAGTCGCCAGTGCATTCGAAGTGCTGGTGGTGGGGTTCGCCGCTCTGTGCGTGATCTTTCAGGCTTTGGTGCTGGTACAGGCCGAGGGCCTTGCCAGTCTATGGCGGGATTTTCGCGGGCAGGTGCTGTTGATGGCGTTGTACGCGTGCGCGATGTATGTCGCTGTGCGTGTCGGCTGGCCGGATGCGCAGCGCTGGCAGGTATTCAGTTATCTGGTGCTGGGATTTTCCGGGCTGGTGCTGGTCATGCAGCCGGTGCCGGGATGGGGTGGCAGGGTGCGCGAAGCACACCCTTGACCCTGCGCATCACTTGAAGCGATGAACGTTCGACAGCTGCTTGTTGGCGCTGAAGTTCTTGCGGTAGACCAGAGCCATCTTGCCGATGACCTGAACCAGGTCCGCTTTGCCGACCTTGCACAGCTCGGCGATGTGCGCCAGGCGCGACTCGCGATCGAGGATATTGAGCTTGATCTTGATCAGCTCGTGATCGGCCAAGGCGCGTTCAAGTTCGGCTAAAACACCTTCAGTCAAACCGTTGTCCGCTACCGTCAACACTGGTTTGAGGTGGTGGCCGATGGATTTGTACTGTTTCTTCTGCTCTGGAGTGAGCGGCATAATCTGACCCTTTCGTCTGGATTCTGTAAAATGGCGGCCATTTTACCCGAGGGTTCGTGGATCCGCCCAACTAATCACGACCCTAATCATCGAGGTGCCCAATGGCGCGTTCCAAGACAAGCCTTGGTTGGCTGAAAAGACATGTCAACGATCCTTATGTGAAGCAGGCGCAGAAGGATGGCTACCGCTCGCGTGCAAGTTACAAGCTGCTGGAGATCCAGGAAAAATACAAATTGATCCGCCCGGGCATGAGCGTGGTCGACCTCGGCGCGGCGCCGGGTGGCTGGTCGCAGGTGACCAGTCGGCTGATCGGTGGCCAGGGGCGTCTGATCGCTTCGGACATTCTTGAAATGGACGGCATTCCGGACGTGACCTTCATTCAAGGTGACTTCACTGAGGACTCGGTGCTGGCTCAAATCCTTGAGGCTGTGGGTAATTCGCAGGTGGACCTTGTGATTTCCGATATGGCCCCCAATATGAGTGGTACGCCCGAAGTGGATATGCCCAAGGCCATGTTCCTGTGCGAGCTGGCGCTGGACCTGGCGGAACGGATCCTCAAGCCCGGTGGCAATTTCGTCATCAAGATTTTCCAGGGCGAAGGGTTCGACGTTTATCTGAAGGATGCTCGGAAGAAATTCGACAAGATCCAGATGATCAAGCCAGACTCTTCCCGTGGCAGCTCCCGAGAGCAGTACATGCTGGCCTGGGGTTATCGCGGTGGTGATGCCTGAAACGAGGTTTTTCGGCGGGGCGATAGGTTTTTCATATTTCGCTCTGCAGGCATAAGCGAATATTGTGTAGAAAGTGTTTCACAAAGGGTTACAGACGGCGCCTGCCAGAGTTGTAGGTAATGTAGTAAGTTAGGCCGGTGAATATCATGCGAAGCGCGCGCCAGTAGCGGAGCTTGCTTCAGAGGGTAGTTAATTGAACGATATGGCAAAGAATCTGATCCTGTGGTTGATCATCGCGGCAGTCCTGGTGACGGTGATGAACAACTTCTCCAGCCCTAACGAGCCGCAGACCCTCAACTATTCCGACTTCATCCAGCAGGTCAAGGATGGCAAGGTCGAGCGCGTAGCCGTTGACGGCTATGTGATTACCGGCAAGCGCACCGATGGCGACAGCTTCAAGACCATTCGTCCGGCAATTCAGGACAATGGCCTGATCGGCGATCTGGTCGACAATCACGTTGTGGTTGAAGGCAAGCAGCCTGAACAGCAAAGCATCTGGACCCAGCTTCTGGTAGCCAGCTTCCCGATCCTGGTGATCATCGCGGTGTTCATGTTCTTCATGCGCCAGATGCAGGGTGGTGCCGGTGGCAAGGGCGGGCCGATGAGCTTCGGCAAGAGCAAGGCACGCCTGCTCTCTGAAGATCAGGTGAAAACCACTTTGGCTGACGTTGCCGGTTGCGACGAAGCCAAGGAAGAAGTCGGCGAGCTGGTTGAGTTTCTGCGTGATCCGGGCAAATTCCAGCGTCTGGGCGGTCGTATTCCGCGCGGCGTATTGATGGTCGGCCCACCGGGTACCGGTAAAACCTTGCTGGCCAAGGCAATTGCCGGCGAAGCGAAAGTGCCGTTCTTCACCATTTCCGGTTCCGACTTTGTCGAAATGTTCGTCGGTGTCGGTGCCAGCCGCGTCCGCGACATGTTCGAGCAGGCCAAGAAGCACGCCCCTTGCATCATCTTCATCGACGAAATTGATGCCGTAGGTCGCCATCGTGGCGCCGGCATGGGTGGCGGTCACGACGAACGTGAGCAGACTCTCAACCAGTTGCTGGTAGAGATGGACGGCTTCGAAATGAATGACGGCATCATCGTGATTGCTGCGACCAACCGTCCGGACGTGCTCGACCCTGCGCTGCTGCGTCCGGGCCGTTTCGACCGTCAGGTGGTGGTTGGCTTGCCAGACATTCGTGGTCGCGAGCAGATTCTGAAAGTGCACATGCGCAAAGTGCCAATGGGCGACGACGTTGCTCCGGCAGTGATCGCGCGTGGTACTCCTGGTTTCTCCGGTGCTGACCTGGCCAACCTGGTCAACGAAGCGTCGCTGTTCGCTGCCCGTAGCGGCAAGCGTATCGTCGAGATGAAAGAGTTCGAACTGGCGAAAGACAAGATCATGATGGGTGCCGAGCGCAAATCCATGGTCATGTCCGAGAAAGAAAAGCAGAACACGGCCTACCACGAAGCTGGCCATGCCATTGTCGGTCGCGTTGTTCCCGAGCATGATCCGGTCTACAAGGTGTCTATCATTCCGCGCGGTCGTGCGCTGGGTGTGACCATGTTCCTGCCGGAAGAAGATCGCTACAGCCTGTCCAAACGTGCGCTGATCAGCCAGATCTGCTCGTTGTACGGTGGCCGTATCGCTGAAGAAATGACCCTGGGCTTCGATGGTGTGACTACCGGGGCCTCCAACGACATCATGCGTGCAAGTCAGATTGCCCGGAACATGGTGACGAAATGGGGGTTGTCGGAAAAACTCGGTCCGCTGATGTATGCCGAAGAAGAGGGTGAAGTGTTCCTCGGTCGTGGCGGTGGTGGTCAGGCTGCCAGCTTCTCCGGTGAGACAGCCAAACTGATCGACTCCGAAGTGCGCAGCATCATTGATCAGTGCTACGGCACCGCCAAGCAGATCCTCACGGATAACCGTGACAAGCTGGATGCCATGGCTGATGCGCTGATGAAGTACGAAACCATCGATGCCGAGCAGATTGACGACATCATGGCCGGCCGCACACCTCGCGAACCTCGCGACTGGTCGGGTGGCACCGGTACGCCTCCGCCGCCTGTCGTGCAGGATGAGCGTCCGGAAAAATCGATTGGCGGTCCGGCTGCTGACGTTTAAGGCTTGAAATGACTTCTGTACAGTCCCTGACCCGGTTGCCTTGTGGCAACCGGGTTCTTGATTTGGCCCAGACGCATGTCATGGGCATTCTCAATGTCACTCCTGATTCCTTTTCCGACGGCGGCCGCTACAGCCAGCTCGATGCGGCGCTGCGCCATGCCGAAGCCATGGTGCTGGCTGGCGCGACGCTGATTGATGTCGGCGGCGAGTCGACCCGGCCGGGTGCGCGAGCGGTCTCTCCTCTGGAGGAACTTGAGCGCGTCGCGCCGATTGTCGAGCTGATCAATCGCGAGTTGGATGTCATCATCTCGGTCGATACTTCCACCCCGGCAGTCATGCGCGAAACCGCACGGCTCGGTGCCGGCCTGATCAACGATGTGCGTTCGTTGCGTCGCGATGGCGCGCTGGATGCGGCGGCGGCTACCGGATTGCCGGTCTGCCTCATGCACATGCTCGGCGAACCGGGCGATATGCAGGATAATCCGCAGTATCAGGATGTTACTCGCGAGGTCGGCGAGTTTCTCGCCGAGCGCATGGATCAGTGCGCCCAGGCGGGTATTCCCGCCGAGCGGATCATTCTTGATCCCGGCTTCGGCTTCGCCAAGACCTTGCAGCACAATCTAAGCTTGTTCAAACACATGGAGGCTTTGCATGCGCTGGGGCGGCCATTGCTGGTAGGTGTTTCGCGCAAGAGTATGATTGGCCACGCGTTGAACCGTCCCGTGGGCGAGCGCCTGCACGGCGGACTGGCGCTGGCGGCGCTGGCGTCAGTTAAAGGCGCACGTATATTGCGCGTCCACGATGTGGCGGAAACCGTCGATGTTGTGCGAATGATCGCGGCCGTTGAATCAGCCGAATAAGAATGATGGAGCACTTATGAGCAAGAAATATTTTGGTACCGACGGCATTCGCGGTCGCGTTGGTGAATACCCGATCACGCCTGACTTCATGCTCAAGCTCGGCTGGGCGGCTGGTATGGCTTTCCGCAAGATGGGGGCCTGCAAGGTGCTGGTCGGCAAGGACACGCGGATCTCCGGTTATATGTTCGAATCGGCACTCGAGGCCGGGCTGACCTCGGCGGGCGCCGATGTGATGCTGCTCGGCCCGATGCCGACGCCTGCCATCGCTTATCTGTCGCGTACGTTCCAGGCTGAAGCCGGTATCGTGATAAGTGCCTCGCACAACCCGCATGATGACAACGGCATCAAGTTCTTCTCCGGTAAAGGCACCAAGCTGCCGGATGAGTTGGAGTTGATGATCGAAGAATTGCTCGACACGCCGATGACCGTCGTCGAGTCGAGCAAGATCGGCAAGGTGTCGCGAATCAATGACGCATCGGGTCGCTACATCGAGTTCTGCAAAAGCAGCGTTCCTACTGGCTCCAATTTCGCCGGCCTGAAGATCGTCATCGACTGCGCGCATGGTGCGACTTACAAGGTTGCACCGAGCGTCTTCCGTGAGCTGGGTGCTGAAGTTGTCGTGCTATCTGCCCAGCCGAATGGGTTGAACATCAACGATAACTGCGGTTCCACGCATATGGGGCCGTTGCAGGCCGCCGTTCTGGTTGAGCATGCGGACCTGGGTATCGCCTTCGACGGTGATGGCGATCGGGTATTGATGGTCGATCACACCGGCGCCATTGTTGATGGTGACGACCTGCTGTTTATCATTGCCCGCGATCTGCATGAGCGTGGCAAGTTGCAGGGTGGCGTCGTCGGTACGTTGATGAGCAATCTTGGTCTCGAACTGGCCCTTGCGGATCTGTCGATCCCGTTCGTTCGCGCCAATGTCGGTGACCGCTACGTGATTGCCGAACTGCAAGAGCGCAACTGGCTCGTTGGTGGGGAAAACTCCGGGCATGTGGTCTGCTTCAACCATACCACCACGGGCGATGCGATCATCGCGGCTCTGCAGGTGTTGATGGCTCTGAAATCCCGCAACGAAGGTCTGGCGCAAACGCGTCAGGCGTTGCGCAAGTGCCCTCAGGTGCTGATCAACGTTCGCTTTGGCGGCGGTGAAAGCCCGCTGGAGCATCCGGCTGTCAAGGAAGCCAGTGCCCGTGTAACTCAGGCGATGGCGGGGCGCGGTCGCGTGCTTCTGCGCAAGTCCGGCACAGAGCCTCTGGTGCGCGTAATGGTCGAAGGCGAGGACGAAAACCAGGTTCGCGGCTATGCCGAAGAGCTGGCAAAACTGGTAACCGAAGTTTCTGCCTGATACGGCTTGCAAGCCATGATTGTGTTGGGTAACATCTGCGCCCACTTTGACCGACGAGGTACAGCATGCGTCGCCCTATGGTAGCTGGTAACTGGAAGATGCACGGTACCCGCGCCAGCGTCGCTGAGCTGATCAACGGCCTCCGTCATCTGGCCTTGCCTAGCGGTGTTGATGTCGCGGTGTTCCCGCCTTGCTTGTATATCAATCAAGTGATTGATGGCTTGAAAGGCAAGTCGATTTCGGTCGGCGCGCAGAATTCTGCGGTGGAAGCCATGCAAGGTGCGTTGACTGGTGAGATTGCTCCCAGCCAACTGGTGGATGCAGGTTGTTCCCTGGTGCTTGTCGGGCACTCCGAACGCCGCCAGATTATGGGCGAGCGAGACGGGATGCTGAATCGCAAGTTCGCAGCGGCACAGGCATGTGGCTTGACTCCGGTGTTGTGTGTAGGGGAAACCCTCGAGCAGCGCGAAGCCGGAAAAACTCTTGAAGTTGTCGGGCGTCAGCTGGGCAGCATCATCGAGGAGCTGGGTGTCGGTGCCTTTGCCAAGGCAGTGATTGCATACGAGCCGGTCTGGGCCATTGGTACCGGGCTGACTGCAACGCCGCAACAGGCTCAGGATGTGCATAAGGCCATTCGCGAGCAGTTGGCGGCAGAGAATTCTGAAGTCGCACGAGGTGTGCGGCTTCTATACGGCGGCAGCGTGAAGGCGGCCAATGCGGTCGAACTGTTCGGCATGCCGGATATCGATGGGGGGCTCATTGGTGGAGCTTCCCTGAATGCAGATGAGTTCGGTGCGATTTGTCGCGCCGCGGGAAACTGAAAAAATGCTGGAAACAGTCGTAGTCGTTTTTCATCTGCTGGGTGCATTGGGCGTAGTTGCTCTGGTTTTGCTGCAGCAGGGTAAGGGTGCGGACGCTGGCGCGTCTTTCGGAGCAGGTGCTTCAAATACTGTGTTCGGAAGCCAAGGTTCCTCTACCTTTCTTAGTAAGTTTACTGCTATACTTGCCGCCGGTTTCTTCATAACCAGCTTGGGGTTAGGTTACTTTGCTAAAGAGAAAGCTCATCAGCTGACTCAAGCAGGTCTTCCAGATCCAGCAGTGTTGGAAGTACCTAAGCAACAACCGGCTTCTGATGATGTCCCGGTGCTTCAAGAGCAAAAGTCGGCTACTCCAGCGACTGACGTGCCTCCAGCTCAAGAGCAGAAGTAAGAAGGGTTTCAAACGTAGTATTGCCGAGGTGGTGGAATTGGTAGACACGCAACCTTGAGGTGGTTGTGCCCATAGGGTGTAGGGGTTCGAGTCCCCTTCTCGGTACCAATTAGTCAGGAGAGCCCGCTGTTGCGGGCTTTCTTGCAGGTGGAAGGTTACATTGACCCTAAAAGGGATCGGTCGTATACTTCCGCCCCAGCTTTGTCGCGGGGTGGAGCAGTCTGGTAGCTCGTCGGGCTCATAACCCGAAGGTCGTCGGTTCAAATCCGGCCCCCGCAACCAGTTTAAGGAGCCCCTTTTAAGGGGCTTTTTGTTAGCTGGATACTTTCAACGCCGCTGTTCGACGGCGTTTCAAGGATGGGCGTTATGCCCATTTTTTTATTTTGCAAAGCATGCACATATCATGCACTAGGGGGTTCAGGTGTCGAGCAAGCTAGAAGAGTTGCAGGCCTTGCTGGCCCCGGTGGTCGTGGCCCTGGGCTATGAATGCTGGGGTATCGAGTTTTCGGCTCAGGGTCGTCACTCGATGTTGCGCGTTTATATCGATAAAGAGGGTGGCGTGCTGGTGGACGATTGCGCCATTGTCAGCCGTCAGATCAGCGGCGTTCTGGATGTTGAAGATCCGATCTCCGTTGAATACACCCTTGAAGTTTCCTCGCCTGGCATGGAGCGCCCGCTGTTCACTCTTGAGCAGTTTGCCAAATTTGCCGGTGAACAAGTGAAGATCAAGCTGCGCTCGCCTTTCGAAGGACGACGCAACTTTCAGGGCCTTCTGCGCGGTGTAGAAGAGCAGGACGTCGTGGTGCAGGTAGAAGACCACGAGTTCCTGTTGCCGATCGATATGATCGACAAGGCCAACATTATTCCCAGTTTTGACTGAGACGCGGATCCCGCGGATCCAATGGCTTGCGAAAGGCGAGGCGTACGATGAGCAAAGAAGTACTGCTGGTTGTTGAGTCGGTATCCAATGAAAAGGGTGTACCGGCAAGCGTAATTTTTGAAGCGCTGGAGCTGGCTCTGGCCACTGCTACCAAAAAGCGTTTTGAAGACGAAGTGGACCTGCGTGTGGAAATCAACCGCCACACCGGTTCTTACGAAACCTTCCGTCGCTGGACGGTCGTCGAAGAGAATGATCTCGACGATCCGGCCATCGAGACCTGGCCAAGCAAGGTTGCCGAAACGCATCCTGGTGCCAAGGTCGGTGACGTCGTCGAAGAGAAAATCGAATCCATCGAGTTCGGCCGCATCGCTGCACAGACTGCCAAGCAGGTCATCGTGCAGAAAGTTCGCGAAGCCGAGCGCGCTCAAGTGGTCGACGCCTATCGCGAGCGCCTGGGAGAAATCATCTCCGGCACCGTGAAAAAAGTTACCCGCGACAACGTGATCGTCGATCTGGGCAACAATGCTGAAGCATTGCTGGCCCGTGAAGACATCATTTCTCGCGAAACCTTCCGTGTCGGCGTGCGTCTGCGTGCGCTGCTCAAGGAAATCCGCACCGAGAACCGCGGCCCGCAGCTGATCCTGTCGCGTACCGCGCCGGAAATGCTGATCGAGCTGTTCCGTATCGAAGTGCCGGAAATCGCCGAAGGCCTCATCGAGGTCATGGCAGCCTCCCGTGATCCGGGTTCGCGTGCCAAGATCGCCGTCCGTTCCAAGGACAAGCGCATCGACCCGCAAGGTGCCTGCATCGGTATGCGCGGTTCGCGCGTTCAGGCGGTATCGGGTGAGTTGGGCGGTGAGCGTGTTGATATCGTGCTGTGGGACGACAACCCGGCCCAGTTCGTGATCAACGCCATGTCCCCGGCCGAGGTTGCGGCAATTATCGTTGACGAAGATGCCCATGCCATGGACATCGCCGTTGGCGCAGACAATCTGGCTCAGGCCATCGGTCGCGGTGGTCAGAACGTGCGTCTGGCCAGCCAGTTGACTGGCTGGACCCTGAACGTGATGACCGAATCGGACATCCAGGCTAAGCAGCAAGCAGAAACCGGCGACATCCTGCGCAACTTCATCGACGAGCTGGAAGTCGACGAAGAACTGGCTCAGGTGCTGGTAGATGAAGGCTTCACCAGCCTGGAAGAGATTGCCTACGTACCGGTGGAGGAAATGCTCAACATCGACGGCTTTGACGAGGACATCGTCAACGAGCTTCGTGCTCGCGCCAAGGATCGCTTGTTGACCAAAGCCATCGCTACTGAGGAAAAGCTGGCAGACGCCCATCCGGCCGAAGACCTGCTCTCGCTTGAGGGTATGGACAAGGATTTGGCGATGGAACTGGCGGTGCGCGGCGTAATTACCCGCGAAGACCTGGCCGAGCAGTCTATTGACGACCTGCTCGACATCGACGGCATTGACGATGATCGTGCCGGCAAGTTGATCATGGCCGCCCGAGCCCACTGGTTCGAGTAATTAGGCGCGGCCTGAGGAGAGAAGTGCATGACGCAAGTCACGGTGAAACAACTGGCCGATGAGGTCAAAACACCGGTAGAGCGCCTGTTGCAGCAGATGCGTGAGGCAGGTCTGCCGCACACCGCCGCCGACGAAAATGTGACTGACAGTGAGAAGCAATCCCTGCTGACTCACTTGAAGAGCAGTCACAAGGCGAAAGTGGAAGAACCACGCAAGATCACGCTGCAGCGTAAAACCACCAGCACCCTGCGTGTGGCTGGTAGCAAGAGCATCAGCGTTGAAGTTCGCAAGAAGAAAGTTTTCGTACAGCGCAGCCCGGAAGAAATCGAAGCCGAGCGCAAGCGTGAACTGGATGAGCGTCGCGCAGTAGAAAATGCTGCCCGTCAGAAGGCTGAAGAAGAAGCCAAGCAGCGCGCCGAAGAAGAAGCGCGTCGCCAGCCTGCTGCTGCGCAAACCGCTGCCAGCGACGCCGTTGCGGCACCGGCTGCTGCCGAACCTGTTCGCGAAAGCGCACCGGTGGCTGCTGCTCCTGCTCCATCGGCTGACGTTCGCAACAAGCAGAACGAACAGCGCCGTCCGGACAAGCCACGTGCCGACGATAACAATCGTCGCAGCGGTGGCGGTGATGGCGAGCGCAAAAACGCTCCGCATCGCGCATCGGTCAAAGAAAAAGCCCCGGCACCACGTGTGGCGCCACGCACTACCGACGAAGAAAGCGATGGCTTCCGTCGTGGTGGTCGCGGCAAGGCCAAGCTGAAGAAGCGCAACGCCCACGGTTTCCAGAGCCCTACCGGCCCTGTCGTGCGTGATGTGCAGATCGGCGAGACCATCACGGTTGGCGATCTGGCCAATCAGATGTCGGTCAAAGCGGCTGAAATCATCAAGTTCATGTTCAAACTGGGTACCCCAGCGACCATCAACCAGGTGCTTGATCAGGAAACTGCTCAACTGGTAGCCGAAGAACTGGGCCACAAAGTGACCCTGGTCAGCGACACCGCTCTGGAAGATTCCCTGGCCGAGTCCCTGAAGTTTGAAGGTGAGTCGTTCTCCCGTGCACCAGTCGTGACCGTAATGGGCCACGTTGACCACGGTAAGACTTCCCTGCTCGACTACATCCGTCGTGCCAAGGTAGCTGCTGGCGAAGCCGGCGGTATCACCCAGCACATCGGTGCATACCACGTTGAGACTGATCGCGGCATGGTCACTTTCCTCGACACCCCGGGTCACGCTGCGTTTACCGCAATGCGTGCCCGTGGTGCCAAGGCGACCGACATCGTGATCCTCGTGGTTGCAGCGGACGACGGCGTGATGCCGCAAACCATCGAAGCGGTTCAGCATGCTCAGGCAGCTGGCGTGCCGCTGGTGGTAGCAGTGAACAAGATCGACAAGCCGGGCGCTGATCTCGATCGCATCCGCAGCGAACTGTCGGTTCACGGCGTGACTTCCGAAGACTGGGGTGGCGACACACCATTCGTTCCGGTTTCGGCGAAGATGGGTACTGGCGTGGACGAGCTGCTTGAAGCCGTTCTGCTGCAGGCCGAAGTTCTCGAACTGAAAGCTACACCGTCGGCTCCTGGCCGTGGTGTGGTGGTTGAATCGCGTCTCGACAAGGGTCGTGGCCCGGTGGCAACCGTGCTGGTTCAGGACGGTACGCTGCGTCAAGGCGACATGGTCCTGGTCGGTTCGAACTACGGCCGTGTACGTGCCATGCTCGACGAGAACGGCAAGCCGATCAAGGAAGCCGGTCCATCCATCCCTGTCGAGATCCTCGGCCTGGACGGTACCCCGGACGCTGGCGACGAGATGAGCGTGGTTGCCGACGAGAAGAAAGCCCGTGAAGTGGCTCTGTTCCGTCAAGGCAAGTTCCGCGAAGTCAAACTGGCTCGCGCTCACGCCGGCAAGCTGGAAAACATCTTCGAAAACATGGGTCAGGCCGAGAAGAAGACGCTCAACATCGTCCTCAAATCCGACGTCCGTGGTTCGCTGGAAGCGTTGAACGGTGCCTTGAATGGCCTGGGCAACGACGAAGTACAAGTGCGCGTCGTGGGTGGCGGTGTCGGTGGTATCACCGAATCCGACGCCAACCTGGCACTGGCTTCCAACGCTGTACTGTTCGGCTTCAACGTGCGTGCCGATGCCGGCGCTCGCAAGATCGTCGAGCAGGAAGGTCTGGATATGCGTTACTACAACGTGATCTACGACATCATCGAAGACGTCAAGAAAGCCCTGACCGGCATGCTCGGCAGCGATGTTCGCGAGAACATCCTGGGTGTGGCCGAAGTGCGTGACGTGTTCCGTTCGCCGAAGTTTGGCGCGATCGCCGGTTGCATGGTGATCGAAGGTGTGGTGCACCGTAACCGTCCGATCCGTGTACTGCGTGAAGACATCGTTATCTTCGAAGGCGAGCTGGAATCCCTGCGCCGCTTCAAGGATGACGCTTCCGAAGTACGTGCCGGCATGGAATGCGGTATCGGCGTGAAGAGCTACAACGACGTCAAAGTCGGCGACAAGATCGAAGTCTTCGAGAAGGTTCAGGTTGCTCGCAGCCTCTGACTCGCGCACTTCAAGGGCCACGATGGGCCGTCGCATGCAAATGCACGGCACAGCGTCCGGACTCTAAACGCAACGCCCGGTCTGGCTTTTGTCAGGCCGGGCGTTTGCCGCTTTCAGACCTTGCGGGTTTCACCGCTGGGCAGTAACAGGTAACAAATCATGGCAAAAGAATACAGCCGTACCCAACGTATCGGCGATCAGATGCAGCGCGAGCTGGCGCAACTGATCCGTCGCGAAGTCAAAGACCCGCGCGTCGGCCTGGTCACCATCACCGCTGTGGAAGTGTCCCGTGACGTCGGTCACGCGAAGATTTTCATCACCGTGATGGGGCAGGACAACGCTGAAGACATCGCGCAAAGCATCAAGGTGCTCAATGCCGCCGCAGGCTTCCTGCGCATGCAATTGGCCCGCGAAATGAAGCTGCGCAGCGTGCCGCAACTGCACTTCCACTACGACGAATCCGTCGTGCGTGGCGCGCACCTGTCGGCGCTGATTGAGCGCGCCGTCGCTGAAGACAATCAGCACGTTGCCGCTCCAGCACCTGAAGACACCAAGGAGTAATTCGGTGGCTCAGGTCAAACGTATCCGTCGTAACGTCAGCGGCATCATTCTGCTCGACAAGCCGTTGGGGTTCACCTCCAACGCTGCCTTGCAGAAAGTGCGCTGGCTGCTCAATGCCGAGAAGGCCGGACACACCGGCAGCCTTGACCCGTTGGCCACCGGCGTGTTGCCGCTGTGCTTCGGCGAGGCGACCAAGTTCTCGCAATACCTGCTCGATTCCGACAAGGGCTATGAGACCCTGGCGCAACTGGGCAAGACCACCACCACGGCCGATGCCGAAGGTGAGGTTTTGCAGGAGCGTCCGGTGACCGTTGGTCGCGCCGATGTCGAGGCGGTTCTGCCGAAATTTCGTGGGCAAATCAGTCAGATACCGCCGATGTACTCGGCACTCAAGCGTGATGGCCAGCCGCTGTACAAACTGGCACGTGCAGGCGAAGTAGTGGAGCGCGAACCGCGTTCTGTTACTATTGCGCGCTTGGAATTGCTGGCCTTCGAAGGCGATACTGCGCGGCTTGCGGTGGACTGCAGCAAGGGCACCTATATTCGCACCCTGGTGGAGGATATCGGTGAGCAACTCGGTTGTGGTGCGTACGTCGCAGAATTGCGTCGGACCCAGGCCGGGCCTTTCACCCTGGCGCAGACCGTGACCCTCGAAGAGCTGGAAGCGGTACATGCCGAAGGCGGCAACGAAGCGGTCGATCGCTTCCTGATGCCATCGGACAGCGGCCTGCAGGATTGGCCGCTGCTGCATTTCTCGGAAGCGAGTGCGTTCTACTGGCTCAACGGCCAGCCGGTACGTGCCCCGGATGCACCGAAGTTCGGCATGGTACGAGTACAGGATCACAATGGTCGCTTCATCGGTATCGGTGAAGTGAGCGAAGACGGGCGCATCGCGCCGCGTCGCTTGATTCGGTCAGAATGACCGGAACCGGTCTGCGTTAAGCGGGCCGGCGAGTGTGGCTGTTAACAGGCATGGTCACTACTCATTTATAGATACAGGGATTTGTCCCTGGCCTGTTGAAGCTGTTTCCCTGAAACAGTTTCCTGATAAGGAAGGATTGCCTCATGGCTCTCGACGTTCAAGAAAAAGCTCAAATCGTTGCTGACTACCAGCAAGCTGTTGGTGACACTGGTTCGCCAGAAGTGCAGGTTGCACTGCTGACCGCCAACATCAACAAACTGCAAGGTCACTTCAAGGCCAACGGTAAAGATCACCACTCCCGTCGTGGTCTGATCCGCATGGTTAACCAGCGTCGCAAGCTGCTGGACTACCTGAAAGGCAAGGACGTAAGCCGGTACGCCGCGCTGATCGCTCGCCTGGGTCTGCGTCGCTAATCAGCGATTGCGCTATGAGGTTGGTGGTCTGTCGGGCGTCAGCGGTTTTCCGCTGGCGTCTTGCAGGCTCCCAGCCTCAAGTTTTATCTGCAGCATGGCTTTACCTGTAGCACCCGGACAATTGCCATCGGGCCGATTCCCGAGATTGCCCAAGAATTCGCAAGAAACCGTTTCCCCCAAGAGCCACAAAGAAGGTAGGACACCGTGAACCCGGTAATCAAAAAATTCCAGTTCGGTCAATCGACCGTTACCCTCGAGACAGGCCGTATCGCCCGTCAGGCCTCCGGCGCAGTATTGGTCACCGTTGACGACGACGTCAGCGTGTTGGTGACTGTTGTCGGTGCAAAGCAAGCCGATCCGGGCAAGGGTTTCTTCCCTCTGTCCGTGCACTACCAGGAAAAGACTTACGCCGCCGGTAAGATCCCTGGCGGTTTCTTCAAGCGTGAAGGCCGTCCTTCCGAGAAAGAAACCCTGACTTCCCGACTGATCGACCGTCCGATCCGTCCGCTGTTCCCAGAAGGCTTCATGAACGAAGTGCAGGTTGTCTGCACCGTCGTTTCCACCAGCAAGAAGACCGATCCGGACATCGCTGCGATGATCGGTACCTCGGCTGCCCTGGCCATCTCCGGCATTCCATTCGACGGCCCGATCGGCGCCGCTCGCGTGGCTTTCCACGAAAGCACCGGCTACCTGCTGAACCCGACTTACGAGCAGCAGGCCGCTTCGAGCCTGGACATGGTCGTTGCCGGTACTTCCGACGCCGTGCTGATGGTTGAATCGGAAGCCAAAGAGCTGACCGAAGACCAGATGCTGGGCGCGGTACTGTTCGCTCACGACGAATTCCAGGTTGTGATCAACGCTGTGAAGGAACTGGCTGCCGAAGCCGCCAAGCCAACCTGGAACTGGGCTCCTGCGCCAGAAGCCACCGAACTGCTGGGCGCTATCCGTGCCGAGTTCGGCGAAGCGATCTCCCAGGCTTACACCATCACCATCAAGGCCGACCGTTACGCTCGCCTGGGTGAGCTGAAGGACCAAGTGGTCGCCAAGCTGTCCGGTGAGGAAGGCCAGCCAAGCGCTGCTGAAGTCAAAGCAGCCTTCGGCGAAATCGAATACCGCACCGTTCGCGAAAACATCGTTAACGGCAAGCCACGTATCGACGGTCGCGACACCAAGACTGTACGTCCGCTGAACATCGAAGTCGGCGTCCTGCCGAAGACTCACGGTTCGGCTCTGTTCACCCGTGGCGAGACCCAGGCACTGGTTGTTGCAACACTGGGCACCGCCCGTGACGCGCAACTGCTGGACACCCTGGAAGGCGAAAAGAAAGACCCGTTCATGCTGCACTACAACTTCCCGCCGTTCTCGGTAGGCGAGTGTGGTCGCATGGGTGGCGCCGGTCGTCGCGAAATCGGTCACGGCCGTCTGGCCCGTCGTTCGGTTTCGGCCATGCTGCCAGCCGCTGACGTGTTCCCGTACACCATCCGCGTGGTATCGGAAATCACCGAATCCAACGGTTCGAGCTCGATGGCTTCCGTGTGCGGTGCTTCCCTGGCACTGATGGACGCTGGTGTACCGATGAAGGCACCGGTAGCCGGTATCGCCATGGGTCTGGTTAAAGAAGGCGAGAAGTTCGCCGTCCTGACCGACATCCTCGGCGACGAAGATCACCTGGGCGACATGGACTTCAAGGTAGCCGGTACCGCCAAAGGCGTTACTGCGCTGCAGATGGACATCAAGATCAAGGGCATCACCGAAGAGATCATGGAAATCGCTCTGGGCCAGGCCCTCGAAGCGCGCCTGAACATCCTCGGCCAGATGAACCAGATCATTGGCCAGTCGCGTACCGAGCTGTCGGCCAACGCTCCGACCATGATCGCGATGAAGATCGACACCGACAAGATCCGTGACGTTATCGGTAAAGGTGGCGCGACCATCCGTGCGATCTGCGAAGAAACCAAGGCTTCGATCGACATCGAAGACGACGGTTCGATCAAGATCTTCGGCGAAACCAAAGATGCCGCAGAAGCTGCTCGTCAGCGCGTTCTGAGCATCACGGCAGAAGCCGAGATCGGCAAGATCTACGTCGGCAAGGTTGAGCGCATCGTCGACTTCGGCGCATTCGTCAACATCCTGCCGGGCAAGGACGGTCTGGTGCACATCTCGATGCTGAGCGACGCTCGCGTTGAGAAAGTGACCGACATCCTGAAAGAAGGCCAGGAAGTGGAAGTGCTGGTACTGGACGTGGACAACCGCGGCCGTATCAAGCTGTCCATCAAAGACGTGGCAGCTGCCAAGGCTTCGGGCGTTTAATCACCCCCAACGCTTTAGCGCAATGAAGATGCCCCCGCCGTGCAAACGGCGGGGGTATTTTTTTATCTGAAATAAAGAAATTGTAGTTCTCAAAAGAAAACCATCAGACAACCCACAAGTTTGCCGCAGCTCGAGACCGGTGCTAGGTTTAGCCCACCGCCCGTGTAGCTCAGCCGGTAGAGCAGCGCACTCGTAACGCGAAGGTCGCAGGTTCGATTCCTGTCTCGGGCAAAAAATTTTCGCCTTCGGTTTTATGCGTGGTGTTGGAGGTATTCGTTCAGTGCTTGACGTGTCAGATCATTCAACGACACATTTTGACGGGTTGCCGCCAGAGCCGCTGCTAAATGCAGATCGTGACCTATGCGAACATTGAACGATCCTTTGCATGGGATTTCAGGCTTCTGCCCGAGCTGCTGACAGGTTTGTAAATAGTCATCTACCGCCTCGCGAAAGGCTGCTTCCAGTTCAGCCACCGTTTGTCCTTCATAATTAACCAGCGCCCTGATGAAAAGGAGTTTTCCGAACAGGCACTTATCTTCCGTGCTCGCCTCGATAGAGCCAACATAGCCTTTGTAGTGCAGCTGGGAACTCATGGAATCAGGCCTCCTGTTTTCAGTTGCTCGATAATCTGGCGTCTTGCGTATGTTTTGATTTCATTTCCGGGATGTGGCTTGTGCAGGTTGATCATTGCGCTCGGATTCCCGTTGTCGAATTTGATCCTGCTACCGGATCCTTCCAGCTGAGAGTAACCAAGACGCGCCAACAGAGTGACAAGCTCGGACCATGTGAATGCGCTTTGGCCGTTGACAAGTTTGGCGAGAAGTTTTTCAGTCTTTGACATGCTGGCCTATGATTGCAACTGAATATAGTTGCCTGTTTTTGGGCGGTCAATGTGAAGGTTTCGTTCGCCTTGACCTCAAAGGCGATGGCGAGGATTTATACGCAGTGAATTTCGCGCATGGAAACCGGAAACTGTAACCAAGCGCATACCACCCTTCATTTCATTCCCCCGGTTGCACTGGCTTGCGTCTCTGTTAGGATTCCTTCGTACCAGACAAGCAAGCACCGTTGTTTTCATATGATCCACGAATGGTCCTGAAGGCCAGGAAAAACCGAGCT
Organism: Pseudomonas sp. Leaf434; assembly: GCF_001425545.1. NCBI lineage: Bacteria > Pseudomonadati > Pseudomonadota > Gammaproteobacteria > Pseudomonadales > Pseudomonadaceae > Pseudomonas > Pseudomonas sp. Leaf434. The sequence goes on from NZ_LMQZ01000001.1 coordinate 82,828, forward strand.
TCCAATGGCTTCCTGCGTCAGAGAGATCCTTGATGATCCAGATCCATCCTCCATTCCTAAGATCAGCGAGAACCCCATGACTGAATTGACCCAAGAGCAACGCCACGAACAAGCGCTGGAAAAATACCTTCTGGATGTGCCGGACCTGAAGGATGAGATCAAGGACCTGAGTCCCGATGATCAAAAAGACCAGATCCAGTGGGCCTTCGAAGACGAAGCCGAAGCGCAGGGCTTGCAGCCGTGGGAGCTGACGCTCAAGTACACGAGCTCGCCGGAAGAGTTCGAGGCGCAGCGCCTCGTGCTGCACAAGGAAGCGGCGGAAGTCTTGGGTGTCGAGTGGGAAGAGTACTGCGAGATGAACAATCTCGTCGTTTAAAAGCAGCTACAAGTTTTAAGCTGCAAGCTACAAGTAAAAGCACAATCGCTCAGCTTGTAGCTTGTAGCTTGTAGCTTGTAGCTTGTAGCTCAGAGACTCAGTCGCATCGACAGATCCACCGCTTTGACATCCTTGGTCATCGCGCCAATCGAGATGTAATCCACGCCCGTTTCGGCGATCGGCAGCAGCGTGCTTTCGTTGATGCCGCCGCTGGCTTCCAGTTTCGCCTTGCCGGCGGTCAGGCGTACCGCTTCGCGCATGTCATCCAGGCTCAGTTCGTCGAGCATGATGATGTCGGCGCCGGCTTCCAGCGCTTGCTGCAACTCCTCAAGACTTTCCACTTCAATCTCCACCGGTTTGCCCGGGGCGATCTTGTGTGCGGCGGCCACGGCTTCGGCGATGCCACCACTGGCGGCGATGTGGTTTTCCTTGATCAGGAAGGCATCGTAGAGACCGATCCGGTGGTTGTGACAGCCGCCGCAGGTCACTGCGTATTTCTGCGCCATCCGCAAGCCCGGCAAGGTTTTGCGCGTGTCGAGCAACTTGACCTGCGTCTCGCCGACGAAGTCCGCCAGGTACTGCGCGCGCGTCGCTACGCCGGACAGCAACTGCAAGAAGTTCAGCGCGCTGCGTTCCCCCGTCAGCAGTGAGCGAGCCGGGCCTTCCAGGTGAAACAGCGGCTGATTGGCTTTGACCCGCTGGCCGTCGACCACTTGCCAATGCACCGCCACGCGCGGATCGAGCTGGCGAAACACCGCATCGACCCACGCGGTGCCGCAGATGACGGCGTCGTCACGGGTGATGATGGTGGCTTTGGCCAGGCGTTCGGCCGGGATCAGTTGCGCGGTGATGTCGCCGCTGCCGACGTCTTCGAGCAACGCACGGCGCACGTTGTTTTCGATTTCGGCGGTCAGATCGGCGAGACGTAGATTCGGCATAACGGACTCCACAAACAAAGTGGTTCGATTATAGGGGCAGGGCGCGAGCCAACCCAAGGCGAGAACGTTCGTGCCTGACGCATCTGGTCGATTTTCCTGCGCTGAGTGCGAGAGGCATGGTGTATAGGGGAAACCCTGAGGCCTATAGCATCGCTGGCCTCTTTTGCCAGATAATCCGCCTTGTATTTGACGTCATGGCTTTGACGAACGAGTCCAGTTGGGCAGTGTCAAAGCGACGAACCGAATCACCGTTCCAGGAGGCTTGGATGCGCAACGACGGGAAAGTGGTGCCTTTGCACCGGGCGACTGCCGATCTGGCGGACCACTCGCCGCTTGCCCGCTTGCCGGTGATTCTGCTGCAGGTTCGCGACAAGGCTGCCCAGCAGCTGCGCCACGATTTGCAGGAGCTGTTCGATAACGCCGACGACACGCTGTTCGAAATGGCCGACCGGGCGCGCAACGATGTCGATCAGAACATCTTTTTCGAAGCCATGCGCGATCTGCGCCTCAAGCGCAAGAACATCGAGCGCGGCTTTCTTGAACTGTTCTTTGAGGCTTTCGCCGGCCTTACCCAATACGACCCCGCCGCCAACACCCTGCCACGCACGCCGGTGGTCGAAGAGTCGGCGCCGCGCACCGATGCCATGGAGCGCACCGTGGCCGTGCAGGCCATGGTCAGCCGTGTGCTCAAGCGCGACGGCTTCGCTCTCGACCAACTGACCGCACGCTTCAGCTCGATGCTCGGCAAGCGTCTGGACGATCAGCACAATCCGCTGAGTCCGGCGATGCTCTGCGAATATTTCCTGCAGGCCGGACGTAACCTCGGCGTCGAGATCAAGGTCAAGCTGATCCTGCTCAAGTTGTTCGAACGCTATGTGCTGGCTGACACCGAGCAGTTGTATGGCGAGGCCAATCAGCTGTTGCTCGCCACCGGCGTGTTGCCACATCTGAAGCCCGCCGTGGCTCGTCGCATGGTCGAGCCTGCGGACAGCGACACATTGATTGAAGATCTCGACGAGCCGCCAGCGGACGAAGGCATCGAGGAAGTGTTCGCCGCGATGCAGCAATTGCTCGCCCAGGTCCGCGGCCGCGTCACACCGACCCTGGAGCCCGGCGCACCGGCGCATCCGATCAACACCCGCGACCTGCTGCGGTTGTTGTCGCACTTGCAGCAATACGTACCGGCGCTGGAGGCTCAGGAAGATTTCGATCTGCGTCATCAGCTCGAACAGTTGCTGACCCGGGTCAGCGTCAGAAGCGGCAGGTCCCGCGTTGTCGCGACTGCCGACGAAGATGTGATCAACCTGATCGCCATGGTTTTCGACTGCATCCTCGACGATCGCAATGTGCCCGATGCGCTCAAGGCGCTGATCGGCCGATTGCAGATTCCGATGCTCAAGGTTGCGGTGCTGGACAAGAGTTTCTTCAGCCGCAGCACGCACCCGGCGCGGCGCCTGCTCAACGAAATCGCCGAGGCCGCAATGGGCTGGAGCGATTGCGACGGCGCTGAGCGCGACAACCTCTATGTGCGCATCGAGCAAGTGGTACAGCGCTTGCTCAGCGAGTTTGTCGACGACCCGGCGATCTTCTCCGAACTGCTCGCCGACTTCCTCGCCTTCACTCAGGAAGAACGTCGTCGCACTGAACTGCTGGAACAACGCTTGCGGGACGCCGAGGAAGGCCGGGCGAAGGCCGAGCTGGCTCAGCGGCGTGTCGCGCGGGCGTTGCAACAGGCGCTACTGGGCAAAGTGCTGCCGGCGACGGTAGTGAGTTTCGTCCAGCAGGCCTGGAGCAAAGTGCTGTTGCTGACCTGCCTCAAGCATGGCGATCAGTCTGCCGAATGGCACGCCGACGTGCAGACCATGGAACAGTTGGTCTGGAGCGTGCAGCGCCACGACGACGGCGAATCCAGCCTGCGCCTGCTGGCACTGGTCCCGGGGTTGCTCAAGTCACTGCGCGATGGCCTGAGCAGTACCGCGTTCGACCCGTTTGCCACCAGCGAATTTTTCAGCGAACTGGAGGCTCTGCACGTACGCGTGCTGGAGCGTTCCGACGATGCCGAGCACAGCGTTACGCCGCTGATCGAAGTCACGCCCGAGGTCTTGCAGCACAGCGCCGGCCAGGCAACAGCCACCCCGGCGCCGCGCCTGGCGCAAGACGCTGCCGGTCTGTCTCAGGTCGAGCAGTTGCGTGTGGGCCACTGGGTGGTGTTCGACGCAGACGACGAACAGACCTTGCGTTGCAAACTCGCCGCGATCATCGAAGAGACCGGCAAATATGTCTTCGTCGACCGCACCGGGACGAAAGTGCTGGAGCACAGCCGCACCGACCTCGCCTTGGCTTTCAGCCGTGGCGCCGCGCGCGCACTGGATGACACCTTGCTGTTCGACCGCGCACTGGAATCGGTGCTGGGCGACCTGCGGCGACTCAATCGCGGCAAGTGATCGCGCGGTGAGGGCGGATCGCGGCATACTGGGCGCCCACATGGTCGGCGTTGAAGGAATCGGTATGCAGTTGGATCCCGCGAGCGGGTGGTGTCATGGCGTGCAGATCTGCCCGTCGCCCAACTTCAATGAGCGCCCGGCGGGCGAAGTGTCCCTGTTGGTCATCCACAACATCAGCCTGCCGCCGGCGCAATTCGCCACGGGCAAGGTTCAGGAATTTTTCCAGAATCGTCTGGATGTCACCGAAGACCCGTACTTTGCAGGCATCGCTGACCTGCGCGTCTCGGCGCATTTTCTGATCGAACGTGACGGCAAGGTCACCCAGTTTGTCTCCTGTCTGGAGCGGGCGTGGCACGCAGGCGTTTCTGTGTTCGAGGGCCGTGAAACCTGTAACGATTTTTCCGTGGGCATCGAGCTGGAAGGCACCGATGATCTGCCGTTCACCGACGAACAGTATTGTTCGTTGACTGCGCTGACCCGGCAGTTGCAGAAACGCTTTCCGGCGATCACCGATCAGCGTATCTGCGGCCACAGCGATATCGCTCCGGGGCGCAAGACCGATCCGGGACCGGCATTCGACTGGGCACGCTACCGCGCCGCCCTGGCAAAAGAGGAAGGACAATGAGTTTTCTGGTGTTACTGCTGGCGCTGTGGATCGAGAAGTTTTCGGCCCTGCGCCATCGGCTTCAACGCGACGGCGGATGGATCCGCGAACTGCACAAACTCGAAAACAGCAAACGGCTGGCCAGGCAACCGTGGCTGGTGCTGACGATTCTGGTGCTGTGCCCGGTGGCGTTGCTGGCGCTATTGCTGCTGGTGCTGGAACCTGTGGCGTACGGTCTGCTGGCGCTGCCGGTGCATTTGCTGGTGGTGATTTACAGCCTCGGGCGTGGCGATCTGCTCGGCGGCCTCGGCCCGTTCCGCGACGCCTGGCGTCGTGAGGATCTGCAAGCGGCGGCGCACGTCGCCAAGCGCGACCTGGATATCTGCGCCGACAACGGCGAGCAGTTGCTCGAGCGGGTGCAAGGGCATCTGCTGTGGCAGGCCTATCAGAGTTTTTTTGCGGTGATCTTCTGGTACTTCCTCCTCGGCCCCGTGGCGGCATTGGCCTATCGCTTGCTGGCGCTGGCCGAAGAGCACGGCTGCAATCCGGCGCTGGTCGAGCGTGCTGCGCAATTGCGTCACGCTTTCGATTGGGTGCCGGTGCGTTTGCTGGCGGCAAGTCTTGCGTTGGTCGGCAACTTCGTTGCGGTCAGCCGGGTGATGCTGCATGAGCTGCTGAACTGGAACATCAGCGCTGCGCAGTTGATCAACAAGGTCGGCCTGGCCGCCGGGGAAGTTCCACCGCCAGTGGTCGGCCCGGACGGCATCAACACCCTCGATTGCCTGTGGGAACTGCTGCTGCGTGCGGCGGTGCTGTGGTATGCCGGGTTTGCCTTGTGGACGGTACTGGTTCACTGATTACAGCAAGATCAAAAGATCGCAGCCTTCGGCAGCTCCTACCTTGGAACGCATTTCCCTGTAGGAGCTGCCGAAGGCTGCGATCTTTTTGCTTTTGATTTGGCGATCACTGCATTGCCATTAACCTTAAGTTACAAAACCTCCCGCCGATTTACGCTATACAGAGATAGCGCCCGATAGTGGCTATCTGCTCTCGTCCCGCGCCAGCCAATAAAAACAAGAAAAACCAAGGGAGACTTCCAGTGAAGAGCTTGCTCTATCCCGCCGTCTCGCTGATGAACCGTCTGAGCTTCGGCATGAAGTTCAGCCTGATCAGCGTGCTGTTCCTGGTGCCGATGCTGGTGACCAATTTCTATCTGGTGCGCGATTCCTATCGCGAGTTTCAGGGCACCCGCGTCGAACTGCAGAGCCTCGACTTGCTGGGCAGCAGCCTGACCCTGCGCCGGGATCTGGAGACCCTGAACAATCTGGTGCAGATCGACGTCACCCTCGGCCAGTCCGGCAAGGCCGGCAATGTCGAGGCGCAGATCCAGGCGCTGGAGCAAGCCGTGCTCGCGCGCCTCGAAGGGCTGACGGCGATGACCGAAGACCCCGAGCAGATCAAGCAATTCGAGGCCAAACGCGATGAAATGATCGCCGCGTTCAAGGCCCAGCAGGCGGAGAGCTCGCTGCAAAGCAAAAGCGCGTTGATCGGCAAGTTGCTGGCCAGTGCGCAGATTTTCAGCCAGATCATCACCAGTCAGGCCGGTTTGAGCCGCGACAACCAGAGCGACATTCGTCAGCTCAGCGAACTGGTCACGCTGATTACCCCTAGCGTCACGCAAACCCTCGGCGAAGGCCGGGCAATGGGTTCGTATTCGTTGGGCCAGGGCTTTCTCAACAGTTCCTCGAGCACGCGTTTCGACGAGTTGCTGGTGCAGATCGAAAAACTCCAGGCCGAGTACGCCCTGAAACTGCAAGACGCCCTCGGCTCGAGCAGCGCCGCACGCGAATCCCTCACTGCCCAGGCCGACACCAGCAAGGCTTCGCTGAAGCAGGCCAGCGAGCTGTTCGAAGAGCAAGTGGTGATGGCCGACACCCTCGATGCGCCGTGGCAGGCATTTTACGATCAGGTCACTGGGCTGATGGAACACACCTACCAGCTCAATCAGGCCACGCTGAAATTTCTCGACAGCCAGTTGCAGCAGCGTCTGGCGCAGAACCGCACGCACATGATTCTGCAAGCCTCTGCGCTGTCGGTGGTCTTTGTGCTGATTTTCTATCTTTATGGCGGTTTCTACGCCTCGACCCGCACCACCCTGAAAAGCCTGGGGGCGATGATGGACAAGGTCGCGGCTGGTGACATGACCGTCAACTTCAAGGCCAGCAGCCGCGATGAACTGGGCGAGTTGGGCGAGGTGTTCAACGGCACGGTGAAGAAGATTCACGACCTGATCGAGCGCGTCGGTCACACCGTTGGCGAGGTCGAGCGTCAGGCCGGACAGGTCGAAAGCGTGTCGGCGCAGAGCAATCAGGCTGTCGCTGGGCAGCGCTCGCAGATCGAACAAGTGGCGACGGCGATGAACCAGATGTCGGCGACTTCAATGGAAGTCGCGCGCAGTGCTGCTGCGGCGGTGAGCAGCGCCCACAGCGTCAACGACGAAACCCTCAGCGGGCGCGGGCTGGTGGAATCGCAGCAGGGCAGCATTGCCGCGCTGGCCAGCGAAATCGATCAGTCGGTGCTGGTGATCAATCAACTGGCCAGCGACAGCCAGTCGATCAGCCGTGTACTGGAAGTGATCAAGAGCATCGCCGAACAGACCAACCTGCTGGCGCTCAACGCCGCTATCGAAGCCGCGCGAGCCGGCGAGCAGGGGCGCGGTTTTGCCGTGGTCGCCGACGAAGTACGCACCTTGGCCAAGCGCACCCAGCAATCGACCGAAGAAATCGAGCAGATGATCGCCAAATTGCATGGCGGCGTCGGCGCGGCGGTGAAGGCCATGGGCGTCAGTCATCAGATGGCCAACGGCACGGTGGGCCAGTCGGAGAAGGTCCAGCAGGCGCTGGAAAACATCCTTGGCGCGGTGGGCATGATCGTCGATCAGAACCAGCAGATCGCCGCTGCCGTCGAACAGCAGACCGCCGTGGCCCACGACATCGATCAGAACATCGTCGAGATCAACCGTGCCGGCGAACGCACAGCGCAAGGTGCGCACCAGACCGAAGATGCCAGCCGCGCGCTGTCGGCGCAGGTGGTTGAACTCAAACAACTGATCAGCGCATTTCGTGTTTGAGAGGCTGGAACCGGATCAAAAATGTGGGAGCGAGCCTGCTCGCGAAGGCGGTGGGGCAGGCACTGACGATGTCACTGACAGATTGCTTTCGCGGGCAAGCTCGCTCCCACAAGGGACGGCAGTGTTACCAGCCGAAGACTTCGCAGCAGTTGGCGGTGCTGGCGTTGGCCAGTTGTTCAGGCGTGATATTCATCAGCTCGGCCAACGCCGCACAAATCGCCGGCAGATGCGCCGGGCTGTTGCGCTGGCCGGGGAACATGGCGGGGGCCATGTCCGGTGAGTCGGTTTCCAGTACCACCGATTGCAGCGGCAGTTCCGGCAGCACCCGATGCATGCGCAATGCCTGCGGCCAGGTCGGTGCGCCGCCGAGACCCAGTTTGAACCCGAGCTTGAGGTATTCCCGTGCTTCCTCACGGCTGCCGGCGAAGGCGTGGATGATGCCGGCGCGTTTGAGCTTGAAGCGCTTGAGCGTGGCGATCACCGCCGCGTGGCTGCGGCGTACGTGGATCAGCGCCGGCAGCTCGAAGTCCGCCGCCAGTTGCAGCTGCGCTTCGAACAACGCCTGTTGCCGCTCGCGATCGAGGTTTTCGATGAAGTAATCCAGGCCGATCTCGCCCACCGCACACAGCTGACGATGTCCGCGCAAGCGCGTCAGCCAGTCCCCCAGCGCATGCAAATCCTCGGGCCGATGCTGATCGAGAAACACCGGGTGCAATCCGAGCGCCGCGTACAGGTCGGCATCGCTCTGCACCAGATCCCACACCCGTTGCCAGTTGCCCTGATGCACGCCCAGCACGACGATGCGCCGCACGCCGAGAGCGCGGCTTTCGGCCAGCAACTCGGCGCGATCGGCGTCGAAGTCTGGGAAGTCGAGGTGGGTGTGGCTGTCGATCAGCTCCACGATTCAGTCCCGATGAATACGCTGCTTGAAGGTCCGCGCGATGGCTTGCACGCCCGGTTGGTAGTCATCCTGCTCGACGGCGGCCAGGGCCAGTTCCAAGGCCTTGTCGGCGATCAATTGGTGTTGCTGGGACATGGCGTTGACCGGCAGCGGCAGGAAATCCAGCAACTGCGTGTCGCCGAAGGTGCCGAGGCGCAGCGGCCGCGATTTCAGCGGGAAATCATGCAGCGCATCGAACACGCCCTGCAGCAGCACGTAGGAAGTGGTCACCAGTGCGTCAGGCAAATGCCCCAGACGCTGCAGGAGTTCTTCCATCAATTGCTTGCCGCACTCACGGCTGAACGACTCTGCGTGCTCGACCAGCACCTCACCTTTGAAATCGTTGAGCGCTGCGCGGAAACCGGCGGCACGTTCCTGGCTGATGCTCAGCTCCGGGCGTGCGCCGAGCAGCACGATCTGCTTTGGCTGCGGATCGAGCAGACTTTGGGTCAGATGCAGGCTGGCCTCGCGGTCGTCGCTGATCACCGAGCAGAAATGCTCCGGTTCCATGACCCGGTCGATGGCGATGATCGGCAGCCCCTTGGCCTGCAACTGGCGATAGCTGTCATCACCGGCCGGCAGGCAACTGGCAACGATCAGCGCATCGCAACGACGCGCGCGGAACAGTTGCAGCAACTGGCGCTCGCTGTCCGGCGCGTCGTCGGAACTGGCGATCAGCAATTGATAGCCGCGAGCCCGCGCGCCTTGTTCGAGCAACTTGGCGATCCGCGCGTAACTGGGGTTTTCCAGATCCGGCAGGATAAAGCCCAAGGTGCGCGTGTGCCGACTGCGCAGGCCGGCCGCTTGCGGATTGGGCGTAAAGCCGTGCAGATCGACCACCGCGCGCACGCGCTCGACGGTCGCGTTGCTGATGCGTTGCTGTTCGGCCTTGCCGTTGATGACGTAGCTGGCGGTGGTGACGGAGACGCCGGCCAACCGCGCGATATCACTGAGTTTCAACCCGGTATTTCCTTGTTTTTTCGAGCATGCCGCGACATTTTCGCCAATCCTACCCGATAAGGGCAGTCGACTTATTGCCTGGGCAGATCCGACCAGTTGGACTTCAAGGATGAGACATTATCGAGTAACGTGCCGATCAATCTAGATTAAACGTTTCAGCAAGCGTATTTTCTACGCTTTAGACGCCTTTGACCGGTTCTGCCGTGAAACCGCCAAAACTGCCGCTGAAAAGCGCGGCAGAGCGCCTAAGCTGTGAACCATTCAAAACAATACCTGGCGTTGAACTGCGCCAAAAAGGAGATCGCATGCTCGAGCTCACTATAGAGCAGATATCCATGGGCCAGTCGGCCGTGGATAAACCCGCTGCCCTGCAATTGCTGGCCAGTCATCTGGTCGCCGATGGTCTGGTAGCTGACGGCTACCTCGCCGGCCTGCAGGCCCGGGAAGCCCAGGGCTCGACCTTTCTCGGTCAAGGCATCGCCATTCCCCACGGTACGCCGGAAACCCGCGATCAGGTATTCGCCACCGGCGTGCGCCTGATGCAGTTTCCCGACGGCGTCGACTGGGGCGATGGCCAGATCGTTTATCTGGCGATCGGCATCGCGGCGAAATCCGACGAACACCTGCGCCTGCTGCAACTGCTGACCCGCGCCCTCGGCGAGACCGATCTGGGCCAGGCCCTGCGTCGCGCCAGCTCGCCCGAAGCGCTGCTGAAGCTGCTGCAAGGCGCGCCGCAGGAACTGGCGCTCGATGCGCAGATGATCGGCCTCGGCGTGTCGGCCGACGATTTCGAAGAACTGGTCTGGCGCGGCGCACGTCTGCTGCGTCAGGCCGATTGTGTGAGCAACGGCTTTGCCGGCGTGTTGCAGCAAGTCGAAGCGCTGCCCCTGGGCGACGGCCTGTGGTGGCTGCACAGCGAGCAGACAGTGAAGCGTCCGGGACTGGCGTTCGTCACCCCGGACAAACCGATGCGCTACCTCGGCCAGCCGCTCAGCGGACTGTTCTGCCTCGCCAGTCTGGGCGAAGCGCATCAGGCGTTGCTCGAGCGTTTGTGCGCGTTGCTGATCGAAGGTCGCGGCCACGAACTGGGCCGCGCCACCAGCAGCCGCAAAGTCCTCGAAGTGCTCGGCGGTGAACTGCCGGCCGACTGGCCGAGTGCACGTATTGCCCTGGCCAATGCCCATGGTTTGCACGCACGACCAGCGAAAATTCTTGCGCAACTGGCGAAGAGTTTTGGCGGCGAAATTCGCGTGCGCATCGTCGACAGCCAGGACAGCGCCGTGTCGGTGAAAAGCCTGAGCAAACTGCTGAGCCTCGGCGCCCGGCGCGGTCAGGTGCTGGAGCTGATTGCCGAACCGAGCATCGCCAGCGATGCCTTGCCGGCCTTGCTCGCGGCGATTGAAGAAGGCCTCGGTGAGGAAGTCGAGCCGCTGCCGGCCGTGAGTCAGCAGCGCGAAGTGATCGCCGACATCGCCGAAGTGCTGGTCGCTCCCGCGTCCGGCAGCCTGTTGCAGGCGATTCCTGCCGCACCGGGTATCGCCATCGGCCCGGCGCACATTCAGGTGCTGCAAGCCATCGATTACCCGTTGCGCGGCGAATCTGCCGCGATCGAGCGCGAGCGCCTCAAGCAAGCGCTGAGCGACGTGCGCCGCGACATTCAGGGCTTGATCGAACGCAGCAAGGCCAAAGCCATCCGCGAGATCTTCATCACTCACCAGGAAATGCTCGACGACCCGGATCTGACCGACGAAGTCGACACCCGCCTCAAGCAAGGCGAAAGCGCCGAAGCGGCGTGGATGGCAGTGATCGAAGCCGCCGCCAAACAGCAGGAGTCGCTGCAGGACGCTTTGCTCGCCGAGCGTGCCGCCGATCTGCGCGACATCGGTCGCCGGGTGCTGGCGCAATTGTGTGGCGTGCAGACCGCGAACGAACCTGAGCAACCGTACATTCTGGTGATGGACGAAGTCGGCCCGTCCGATGTCGCGCGGCTGGATCCTGCGCGAGTGGCGGGGATTCTCACCGCGCGCGGTGGCGCTACCGCGCACAGCGCCATCGTTGCCCGTGCCCTCGGGATTCCAGCGTTGGTCGGTGCGGGGGCGGCAGTGCTGTTGCTCGAACCGGGCACGCCGCTGTTGCTCGACGGTCAGCGTGGCCGTCTGCATGTCGACGCCGATGCCGCGACCCTCAAGCGTGCCGCAGAAGAGCGCGACACCCGCGAGCAACGCCTGAAGATCGCCGCCGAACAACGCCATCAACCGGCGCACACCACTGACGGCCACGCCGTCGAAGTGTTCGCCAACATCGGCGAAAGCGCAGGCGTGACCAGCGCGGTGGAGCAGGGCGCCGAAGGCATTGGTCTGCTGCGCACCGAACTGATTTTCATGGCCCACCCACAGGCACCGGACGAGGCAACCCAGGAAGCCGAATACCGTCGCGTGCTCGATGGTCTGGCCGGGCGGCCGCTGGTGGTGCGCACGCTCGACGTCGGCGGCGACAAACCGTTGCCGTATTGGCCGATCGCCAAGGAAGAAAACCCGTTCCTCGGCGTGCGCGGCATTCGCCTGACCCTGCAGCGGCCGCAGATCATGGAAGCGCAACTGCGCGCCTTGCTGCGCTCGGCCGACAACCGTCCGCTGCGGATCATGTTCCCGATGGTCGGCAGCGTAGAAGAGTGGCGCCAGGCCCGCGACATGACCGAACGCCTGCGTCTGGAAATTCCAGTCGCCGATCTTCAGCTGGGGATCATGATCGAAGTGCCGTCGGCCGCGTTGCTTGCGCCAGTGCTGGCCAAGGAAGTCGACTTCTTCAGCGTCGGCACCAACGACCTGACCCAATACACCCTGGCCATCGACCGCGGTCACCCGACCCTGTCTGCTCAAGCGGATGGCTTGCACCCGGCGGTCCTGCAACTGATCGACATCACCGTGCGCGCCGCCCATGCCCATGGCAAATGGGTGGGCGTCTGCGGCGAACTGGCGGCAGATCCGCTGGCGGTGCCGGTGCTGGTCGGCCTCGGTGTCGACGAACTCAGCGTGTCCGGGCGCAGCATTGCCGAAGTCAAGGCGCGCATCCGTGAACTCAGCCTGCCCCAGGCGCAAACCCTCGCTCAACAGGCCCTGGCCGTGGGCAGCGCGAATGAAGTACGCGCATTAGTGGAGGCCCTGTAAATGGCCAAGATTCTCACCCTGACCCTCAACCCGGCTCTCGACCTCACCGTCGAGCTGTCACGGCTGGATGCCGGTCAGGTCAATCGCAGCGAGGAGATGCACACCCACGCTGCGGGCAAAGGCGTCAACGTCGCCCAGGTGCTGGCGGATCTCGGCCATCAGGTCACCGTCAGCGGCTTTCTCGGCGAAGACAATCTGCAAGCGTTCGAAACCCTGTTCGCCAAGCGTGGTTTTGTCGACGCGTTCATCCGCGTGCCGGGCGAGACGCGCAGCAACATCAAAGTCGCCGAACAGGACGGACGCATCACCGACATCAACGGTCCGGGGCCAATGGTCGATGCAACGGCGCAGCAAGCTTTGCTTGATCGCTTGCTGCAGATCGCACCGGGGCACGATGCGGTGGTGGTCGCCGGCAGTCTGCCGCGTGGCGTCACTGCGCAATGGTTGCGCGAGCTGATTGAAAGCTTGAACGCGCTCGGCTTGAAAGTCGCCCTCGATTCCAGTGGTGAAGCCTTGCGCGTCGCGTTGCAGGCCAGCCCCTGGCTGATCAAACCGAACACCGAAGAATTGGCCCACGCACTTGGCTGCGAAGTGGTGTCGCCGATCGCCGAAGCACAAGCCGCCGCACGTTTGCATGCGCAAGGCATCGAGCACGTGGTGATCTCTCACGGCGCTGACGGGGTCAACTGGTTCAGTGTCGGCTCGGCCCTGCATGCCTCGCCGCCGAAAGTCAGCGTGGCCAGCACGGTCGGTGCCGGCGATTCATTGCTGGCTGGCATGCTCCACGGTCTGCTCAGTGCTGATACGCCGGAGCAAACCCTGCGCACCGCCACCGCGATTGCGGCGATGGCGGTGACCCAGATCGGTTTTGGCATCAACGACGCTGTGCAACTGGCGCAGCTCGAACAGGGCGTGCGCGTGCGCCCCCTGACAGAACAATAAGAGGGTTTGTGATGAAGTTAGCCATTGTTACGGCTTGCCCGAACGGCATGGTCACCAGTGTGCTGTGCGCGCGCCTGCTCGATGCAGCGGCGCAGCGCCAGGGCTGGAGCACCAGCGTTGAAGTGGTCGATCCGGCACACCCGGAACGCGAATTGTCGGCGGCGACCATCGAAGCCGCCGAGTGGGTCTTGCTGGTCACCACTGGCGCGGTGGACATGAGTCGCTTCGTCGGCAAGCGCGTGTTCCAGATCGCTCCGGCGCAGGCGCTGCAGGATGTCGAAGCGGTACTGCGTCGCGGTGCTGAAGAAGCCGAAGTCTACGTGGCCAGCGCAGTCGAACCGGCGATTGATGCGCCACGTGCGCCGCGCATCGTCGCCATCACGGCCTGCCCGACCGGCGTCGCCCACACCTTCATGGCCGCCGAAGCGTTGCAGCTGACTGCAAAGCGCCTGGGCTATGAATTGCATGTCGAAACCCAAGGCTCGGTCGGCGCGAAAACACCACTCAGCGCAACGGCCATCGCCGAGGCTGACGTGGTGCTGCTGGCGGCGGATATCGACGTCGCCACCGAGCGTTTCGCCGGCAAGAAAATCTATCGCTGCGGCACGGGCGTTGCGCTGAAGCAGTCTGAAGCGACTTTGAAAAAAGCCTTGGCCGAAGGCGCTGTCGAAAGTGCGGCAAGCGACGGCAAGGCCCCGGCCAAGTCCGAGAAAACCGGCGTCTACAAGCACCTGCTCACGGGTGTGTCGTACATGCTGCCGATGGTGGTGGCGGGTGGTTTGCTGATCGCATTGTCGTTCGTGTTCGGCATCACCGCTTACAAGGAAGAAGGCACGCTGGCGGCGGCGCTGATGCAGATCGGCGGCGAAACCGCGTTCAAGCTGATGGTGCCGCTGTTGGCCGGTTACATCGCCTACTCGATTGCCGACCGCCCGGGCCTTGCGCCGGGGATGATCGGCGGTTTGCTGGCGGGCACTCTGGGCGCCGGATTCATCGGGGGGATCATTGCTGGTTTCATTGCCGGTTACGCTGCCAAAGCCATCGCCCGCTATGTGAAATTGCCGCAGAGCCTGGAAGCGCTGAAGCCGATTCTGATCATCCCGTTGCTGGCCAGTCTGGTCACCGGCCTGGTGATGATTTACGTGGTCGGCAAACCGGTCGCCGGCATGCTCGCCGCGCTTACCCAGTTTCTCGACAGCATGGGCACCACCAACGCGATTCTGCTCGGCGTATTGCTCGGCGGCATGATGTGCGTCGACCTCGGCGGGCCGATCAACAAGGCTGCCTATGCGTTTTCGGTGGGGCTGCTGGCCTCGCAGAGTTACGCACCGATGGCCGCGACCATGGCCGCCGGCATGGTGCCGCCGATTGGCTTGGGCATCGCCACCTTCATTGCCCGGCGCAAGTTCGCGCAGACCGAGCGCGAGGCCGGCAAAGCAGCGTTCGTGCTGGGCCTGTGCTTTATCTCGGAAGGGGCGATTCCGTTCGCTGCGAAAGACCCGCTGCGGGTGATCCCGGCGAGCATCGCCGGGGGTGCGCTGACCGGTGCCTTGTCGATGTACTTCGGCTGCAAACTGATGGCGCCGCACGGTGGCTTGTTCGTGCTGGCGATCCCCAATGCGATCAACCATGCGCTGCTGTATCTGCTGGCGATTGTTGCGGGGAGCCTGGTCACGGCGGTGGTGTATGCGCTGCTCAAACGGCCGGAGGCTGTCGAGCTACCGCTGGAGCCCGCCAAGGCCTGACCGACAACACCAAATCCCTGTGGGAGCGAGCAGGCTCGCTCCCACAGGAGTCTGCATTGTCATAGCGGGTTCATACACCCGTGCTTAAGTTTTCCCTTTTGCAGGGAGAACACCATGAGCGATTTCAATCTCGGTCGGCGTCGCGTCATGCAAGCGGTCGGCGCCGGGCTGTTGCTGCCGGGGCTGGCGCCGGCGGTGATTGCCTCGGTCAAGGATCGTCCGCAGCTCACCGACGGCGTGCAGTCCGGCGACCTGCTCGGCGACCGCGCGATGATCTGGAGCCGCAGCGATCGGCCGGCGCGCATGGTGGTCGAGTGGGACACCGGCAGCCTGTTCGGCAACCCGCGCAAATTCGTCTCGCCACTGGCCGATGCGCGCAGCGATTTCACCGCCCGCGTCGAACTCACCGGCCTGCCGGCCAACCAGGCGATTTTCTATCGCGTGCACTTCGAAGATGCCCAGAGCGGCGTCGCCAGCGAACCGTGGTTCGGCCATCTGCGCAGCGTGCCAACGACAAAACGCGACATCCGTTTTGTCTGGAGCGGTGACACCGTCGGCCAAGGCTTCGGGATCAACCCGGACATCGGCGGCATGCGCATCTACGAAGCCATGCGCCTGCGCCTGCCGGACTTCTTTATTCACAGCGGCGACACCATCTACGCCGACGGCCCGGTGCCCGCGCAACTGACCACAGAAAGCGGGCGCATCTGGCGCAATGTCACCACTGAAGCCAAAAGCAAAGTCGCGCAGACCCTTGACGATTATCGCGGCAACTATCGCTACAACCTGATGGACGAAAACATCCGCCGCTTCAACGCCGAGGTGCCGCAGATCTGGCAGTGGGACGACCACGAAGTGGTCAACAACTGGTCGCCGGGCAAGCAGCTGGATGAACGCTATCAGGAGAAAGATATCCACAAGCTGGTCGGCCGCGCGCGGCAGGCGTGGCTGGAATATGCGCCGATGCGTTTGCAAGCGGCGGACGGCGGCGGGCGCATTTATCGCAAGCTCAGTTACGGGCCGATGCTCGACGTATTCGTGCTGGATATGCGCAGCTATCGCGAAGCCAACGATGCCAACCTCGGCGCGGCAAAACCGTTTCTTGGCCGCGAGCAGCTGGACTGGCTCAAGCGTGAATTGCAGGCGTCGACGGCGCAGTGGAAAGTCATCGCCGCCGACATGCCCATCGGCCTTGGCGTGCCGGACGGCGAGGTCAGTCCGGGCGTTGCGCGTTGGGAAGCCGTGGCCAACGGCGACCCCGGCCCGGCGCAGGGGCGAGAGCTGGAAATCGCCGAGCTGCTCGGATTCCTGCGCGCGCAGCAGGTGCGCAATTTCGTGTTTCTGACGGCGGACGTGCACTACTGCGCGGCGCATCACTATCATCCGGACCGCGCGGCGTTTCAGGATTTCGAACCGTTCTGGGAATTTGTCGCCGGACCGTTGAACGCCGGCAGTTTCGGGCCGAACCCACTGGACAAGACGTTTGGCCCAGAGGTGGTGTTCGAGAAAGCACCGCCCGCACAGAACACCTCGCCGTTTGCCGGGTTTCAGTTTTTTGGCGAGGTGAATATCGAAGGGCAGAGCGGGGAGATGAGCGTGGTGTTGCGGGATCTGGATGGGGTAGCAGTGTTTGAGCAGAAGTTGCAGCCTGTTTAATCACGCTGGATCAAAAGCCCCTCACCCCAGCCCTCTCCCGGAGGGAGAGGGAGCCGACCGAGGTGTCTCGCGTTAAGCATCGACCTGGAAGACCGAGGTGATTGTGGCTTTGGATTCAGTGAAGAATGCTCAGGTCGGCGTCGATTTCAAGCATCACCCAATCAGTCACCTCGCCCTCTGGGAGGGAGAGGGCCGACCGAGGTGTCTTGCGCTATGCATCGACCTGGAAGACCGAGGTGATTATGGCTTTGGATTCAGTGAAGAACGCTCAGGTCGGCGTCGATCTCGAGCATCCCCCAATCAGTCCCCTCTCCCTCTGGGAGAGNGGAAGACCGAGGTGATTATGGCTTTGGATTCAGTGAAGAACGCTCAGGTCGGCGTCGATCTCGAGCATCCCCCAATCAGTCCCCTCTCCCTCTGGGAGGGAGAGGGCCGACCGAGGTGTCTTGCGTCATGCATCGACCTGGAAGACCGAGGTGATTATGGCTTTGGATTCAGTGAAGAACGCTCAGGTCGGCGTCGATCTCGAGCATCCCCCAATCAGTCCCCTCNCATGCATCGACCTGGAAGACCGAGGTGATTATGGCTTTGGATTCAGTGAAGAACGCTCAGGTCGGCGTCGATCTCGAGCATCCCCCAATCAGTCCCCTCTCCCTCTGGGAGAGGGCTAGGGTGAGGGCATTTTCCGCTCTGCCGCAATTCTGATGATCTGCTCCAACACGTCATCCATCTGCTGAAGCACCTCAAGATTGCTGAATCGCACGACGTCGATGCCTTGTTGAGACAGGAAGTTCGACCGGCGCCGATCGTGAACCACCCCGGCCGTCTCATAATGCTGGCCACCATCCAGCTCAATCGCCAATCTCAACTCCACACAATAGAAATCCAGCACAAACGGCGGACATGGAAACTGTCGGCGAAATTTCAGGTTGGCTATCTGCCGGGAACGCAGGCGCTGCCAGAGCAGGTGTTCGCAATCTGTCTGGTTGGTGCGCAAGTGGCGGGCGAATTGGGCGAGGGTAGGGCGGCTTGGCATGGCTTCACGGTCCTTGTGAAGTTGAGTGGAGATTTAACAGTAGCCCATTTCCCTCATCGGAACGCCGCCCGCCCAGCCCTCTCCCAGAGGGAGAGGGAGCCGACCGAGGTGATTATGGCTATGGATTCAGTGAAGAACGCTCAGGTCGGCGTCGATCTCGAGCATCCCCCAATCGGTCCCCTCTCCCATTGGGAGAGGGCTAGGGTGAGGGGCTTTTCGCAGGCGTTAGTAAACATCCCGGCGATAGCGGCCCTGTTCGATCAGGCGTTCGACTTCGGCGCTGCCGAGGATATCGTTGAGCGCCTGGTCTACGCCTGAGGCCATCCCTTGAAGGCTGCCGCAGATATAAATGACGGCACCATCAGCCAACCACTTCTTCAGTTCATCCGCCGACTCACGCAAGCGATCCTGCACATAAACCTTCTCAGCCTGATCCCGCGAAAACGCCAGATCCAGCCGCGCCAGATCACCATTGACCAACCACTCCTCGAGCTCGGCGCGGCAGAGGAAGTCGTGCTCGCGGTTGCGCTCGCCGAACAGCAGCCACTGCCGTTGCTGACCATCGGCAATGCGTGCCTTGAGCAAACTGCGCAGGCCGGCGAGGCCTGTGCCGTTGCCCAGCAGGATCATCGGCACGGGCTCGTTCGGCAGGTGGAAACCGCTGTTGCGCCGCACGCGCAGGCTGATGCTGCCGCCCACAGGCGCATGCTCGGTGAGCCAGCCGGAGCCGATGCCGAGGCTGCCGTCGTTGTGCTGTTCCTGACGCACGATCAGCTCCAGCACGCCGTCAGCGGCAATCGAGGCGATGGAGTATTCGCGCATGGCCAGCGGCACCATCGCGTCGACCAGCGACTGCGCATGCAGGCCGACCAGATGCGCGCGGTGTTCGGGCAGTTGGCGTGAGGCGAGGGCCACTTCCAGCGGCTCGTCGATGCCGTTGACCTTCACCGGTGTTTCGCCACGGATGCCGAGGCCGTCGAGGAAATGTTCGATCGCCCACGGGCAATTGCGTGGCAGCACTTCGACCAGGTCACCGGCCAGCCAGCTGCGGGTGTCCGGGGCTTTGAGGCCGAGCAGATAGACCGGCGCGCCGCTGCTGTCGGGGTTCATCAGTTCGCGCCGCACCAGCGTCCAGTTGTCGTAGCTGGGTGCTTGCCAGGTTTCGCTCGGCGCCTGTCCGGTGAGCTGGCCGAGTTGCGTTTGCCAGTGACGCAGCGCGTAGGGATCGGCGCTATCGACCTCCACCGGGGCGAACAGCGTCTTGCCGCCGTGCTCGCCGAGCCATTGATGCAAGCGTTTGGCGAAGCCACAGAAGTGCGCGTACTGCCGATCGCCGAGGCCGAGCACGGCGTAGTTGAGGCTGTCGAGTGTCGAGGCTTTGGCCAGCACTTTGCGTTCGAAACCGCGCGCGCTGTCCGGCGCGTCGCCGTCGCCGAAGGTGCTGACCACGAACAAGGCATTGGTGGAATCACGCAGATCCTGTTCGCTGAGATTGGCCAGCGGCTGCACGTTGACCGGCAACCCGGCGGCCTGCAATTGTCCGGCGGTCTGCCACGCCAATTGTTCGGCGAAACCGCTCTGGCTGGCGAAACCGATCAGCCAGGCCGAAGCCTCGGTGGACGGTTGCGCGAGGCCCTGGCGGGCATCCTTGATCTGCTTTTTCTTGCGCCGACGATCCAGATACAGCAGCCAGCCAGTGATGAAGAACAGCGGCATGCACACCGCCGCGATCGTCACGATGATGCGCCCGACAAGGCCGAAATAGCTGCCCACGTGCAGCGCATAAATGCTGGTCAGTAGTTGGGCCTTGAAGCTTTTGTCGGCATAGCGGTCGACGCGTTTGACCACGCCGGTGGCCGGGTCGAGGGTGATCTGGTTCAGCGCGCGGTCATGGGGTGAGCTGTCGAGCAGGTAGAACACCGTCGCCGGCTGGCCGGCCACCGCCGGCATGCGAATGTTATACGCGGCCAGGCCCGGGCCGGCGGCGCTGTAGATGCTGCTCCACATCGCCGCGTAGTCGGCGATCGGTGCCGGACCTTCCGGCGCCGGGCCGCGACCGCCGCGCACGCGTTCGTTTTGCGGCGCGTCGGAAAGCAGTCGGGTCAGGCCCTTGTTGTACCACTCGTACGACCATGACAAACCGGTCAACGCCAGCAGCAGATACACCAGCAAACACCAAGTGCCGGCCACCGAATGCAGATCCCAATTGAACGCGCGGCCTTTCTTTCTCCAGTCCAGGGTCAACCACACGCGCCAGCTGTTCCACTGGCGTGGCCAGCGCAGATAAAGGCCGGAGAGGCAGAAGAACAGCAGCATCAAGGTACAGGCGCCTGTAATGTTGCGCCCGGTGTCGCCCATGGCGAGGAAGCGGTGCAGTTGCAGCATCAGGCCGAAGAAGTCCTGACCGGTGGCGTCGCCCTTGAACTCGGCGGTGTACGGATCGAAGTAGCGCATCTCGCCACGCCGTTCGCCTTTGGGTGGGGTGAAGTAAACGCGTGCGGCGTGACCGCTGTCGGTCTCGACCCAGAGCATCGCGACTTTCTTGCCGGACGCAGCTTCGATGCGCTCCACCAGTTCCACTGGCGGCAGCACTCCAGCGACCTGTTTTTCCACCTGCAGAACGGACGGATTGAGCGCGCGCAGGATCTCGTCCTGAAACGAATAGGCCGCGCCGGTGATGCCCATCAGAGCCAGCACCAGCCCTGCGGTGATGCCAAAAAACCAGTGCAACTGGAACAGGGTTTTCTTCAACACGTCACTCGCCGTCCGTTCGGAAATTGTCATCACGGCGCGCATTATGCCGTGGGTTATCAAGAAGCGTTTTGCGTAACACACGAAAGCCCCGTTCAACTGAATGAACGGGGCCGAGCCTCGCGGCGCATTCCCTGTGGGAGCGAGCCTGCTCGCGAAAGCGGTGTGTCAGTCAGCATCGATGTTGCTGAAAGATTGCCTTCGCGAGCAGGCTCGCTCCCACAGGTTTTCACATCGGTCAGAAGTGGAAATTGGTGCTCAACAGCGCCGTACGTCCCGCCGCCTGGTTGGCGAAGTGGGTCGAGAAGGCTTTGTCGTAATAGGTTTCGTCGGTCAGGTTCTGCACGTTGAGTTGCAGGTCGACGTTCTTGGTCAGCTTGTAGGCCGCCATCGCGTCGTAACGCACGTACGAATCGACCATCGTCGTGTTGGCGACACTGCCGTAGACGTCGTCGACGTAGAACGCGCCACCACCGATCGTCAGCTTTGGCGTGACCTGGTACGTGGTCCACAGGCTGGCGCTGTTTTTCGGTGTGTTCGGCAGATCGTTGCCGTCGTTGGCACGACCCAGCGGGCCACCGTCAACCTGTTCGCTGTCCATGAAGGCGTAACCGGCGAACACCTGCCACTTGTCGGTGATCTTGCCGCTGGCCGACAGTTCGAAGCCTTGCACGCGAGTCTTGCCGGCGTTTTCGTAGGAACTGGTATCGACTTGCACGCGAGCGTTTTCCTTCTCGGTGCGGAAGATGTCGGCGGTCAGCGACAGGCGATCATTGAGCAGATCCCACTTGGTGCCGATCTCGTAGTTCTTGGTGGTTTCCGGCTCCATGTCGCTGCTCAGCAGGTTGCCGCTGCGATCCGGTGTGCCGCCCAGCGGGTTGCCTTCCTGACCTTCGCCCAAAGTGTTGCCCGGCGGTGTCGCCGAGGTCGCATAAGAGGCGTAGATGCTGCCGTTTTCCGCCGGCTTGTAGACCACGCCGAACTGACCGGTGACGAATTCGCTGGTGTCATCGCCCTTGGAGGTGGTGGTCCCTGCGGCGTTGTAGGTTTTGTAATCGGTGTCGAAGTGGTCGTAGCGCAGGCCCATGTTCACCAGCCATTGCTCGGACAATTCCAGCGTGTCGAACACGTAGAGCGCGTAGGTGTCGGCCTGGGTGTCGGTACCGGCGTAGTTACGCGAGATCGCGCCGTTCCACGGATCGTTCGGGTTCGGGTTCGACAGCGAGGTGCAGTTGTAACCGCTGGCGGCGCCGATCAGGCCCGGGTTGCAATTGGTGGTGACGGTGCTGGTGCGCGGCGTGGTGTCGGTGTTGACGTTGTACGAGGATTTCTCGCTCTGCTCACGGGTGTATTCGACACCGGTGGAGAAGCTGTTCTTGAAACCGCCCACGTAGAAGGTGCCGAACAGATCGGTCTGGTTGGTGGTGGTTTCGGTGTTGCTCACCCGCGTGTTGGCCCGACGCCAGACGCTGCCGTTGTTGACGTTGCCCTTGCTGTCGTCCGGCTGGGTGAGGATGTAATCCTGCATGCTGCTGCCGTGGCGCAGGGTGTTCTTGATGGTCAGCGCATCATTGAGGTCGTGCTCGATGGCGAAGGTCGCGGTGTCGGTGCGGCCCTTGCGGAAGTCACGATCCAGACCATAGAAGTTGTCGTGATCGCCACCGGCGTACGGCTTGTCCGGATTGGACTTGGTGCGTGCGGCCGAACCACCGGTTGGGATGGTGTACGGGATGCCCGAGTCCGGGGTGTCGTTGCTTTCCAGATGGTAGTAGTCGAGGTTTACACGGGTATCGGTGCCCAGGCCGAAGGCCAGCGACGGCGCGATGCCCCAACGGTCGTAATCGACCTTGTCGCGACCGGCGACGTTGCTCTCGTGGCTCATCAGGTTGAGACGGCCGGCAGCGCTGTCGCTGAACTGATAGTTGCCGTCGAGGGTGTAGCGCTGGGTCTGGTCGGAGCCGTAGGTGAAGCCGCCGTCGAAGGAGTTGCCCAGGTGCGCTTTCTTGCTCACCAGGTTGATGCTGCCGCCGGCGGCGCCGCGACCGCCAATCGCCGAGTTCGGGCCTTTGCTGACTTCGATGTTTTCCACGGCGAAGATTTCGCGGCTCTGCGAACCGGTGTCGCGCACGCCGTCCAGGTAAGTGTCACCCTGAGCATCGAAGCCGCGGATGAACGGACGGTCGCCCTGCGGGTTGCCGCCTTCACCAGCACCGAAGGTAATGCCCGGCACGGTACGCAAGGCGTCCTGCATATTCAGCGCGCCGGTGTCCTTGAGCACTTGTTGCGGGATGACGGTGACCGAGCGCGGAGTGTCGACCAGCGGTGCGGTGTACTTGGGGGAGGAGGCTTTTTCGACCTGATAGGAGGTCGAGTCCTGGGCTTCACCGGTGATGGCGGTGGCGTCCAGGGCAATGGCGTTGCCGGAAGTTTTGCTCTCGGTTTTTTCCGCCGCGAAGACCATCTGCCCAGCGGAGCCGGCGGTGATTGCGACACCGATTGCCGAGGCGAGCAGACGTGGTGAACTGACCGGTAATTGTGCGTGTTGACGTGCCATTTTTATTCCCCTCCCCAAGGATTTGAGGCGGCGGAATATAGGGTAAACAGGTATTCGTATCAATTGCGAAACATTGTTATTCGCATTGAATTTACATTCTTTACAATTTGCCCTTACGGTTTCTGCCTGTTCGTTCGTCTCGGGGGTTTTACACAGTCAATAAGAATCAATACCATTGCCGCCTTCTTGCCATCAGGTGACATCGCCATGCTGCTGCACATTCCCGGGCTGTTCGCAAAAGACGAAGTGCAGCGCATCCGCCAGGCGCTGGAGCAGGCGGATTGGGCCGACGGCAAGATCACCGCCGGCTTCCAGTCGGCCAAGGCCAAGCACAATCTGCAACTGCCCGAAGGCCACCCGCTGGCCAAGGAAATCGGCGCGGCGATGCTCGAGCGGCTGTGGAAGAATCCGCTGTTCATGTCTGCCGCACTGCCGCACAAAGTCTTCCCGCCACTAGTGAACTGCTACACGGCCGGCGGCAGTTTTGATTTCCACATTGACAATGCCGTGCGCCAGCCCAAGGGCAGCATCGAGCGAGTGCGCACCGATTTGTCGGCGACGTTGTTTTTCAGCGAACCGGAAGATTACGACGGCGGCGAGCTGGAGATTCAGGACACCTACGGCACCCAGCGAGTGAAGCTGCCGGCCGGCGACATGGTGTTGTATCCGGGCACCAGTTTGCACAAGGTCAACGCGGTTACACGTGGTGCGCGTTATGCCTCGTTTTTCTGGACGCAAAGCCTGGTGCGCGAAGACAGCCAGCGCGCGTTGCTGTTCGAAATGGACGGGGCGATTCAGCAGTTGACCCAGGACGTTCCCGATCACCCTTCGCTGATCCGCCTCACTGGCACTTATCACAACTTGCTGCGGCGCTGGGTCGAGGTATGAGTTTCCAGTTGCGCCGCGAGGAAGTTCTCGATGCAGCCGGGTTGGCGGCAATGCTTGAAGAAAGCCCGGCCCGCGCTGCGCAGGCGATTTTGCTAGCGGCAGGCGAGGGAGAGGTTGAAGCGCAGGCGCTGCTTGGGCAGATCCTGCTGGACGGTCAGGGCATCGCGCAGGATCAACCGCTTGCATTGCGCTGGTTCGGCATCGCCGCCGGGCGCGGGCATCTGATGGCGCGCAACATGCTCGGGCGTTGTCATGAGCATGGTTGGGGTTGTGCGGCGGATGCCTCGGTCGCGGCGCAGCATTATCGAATCGCTGCCGAGGCGGGGCTGGACTGGGCGATGTACAACTTTGCCAATCTACTGGCCACCGGGCGCGGGGTGACGGTTGATCATCAGCATGCGCTGGCGTTGTACCGGCGTGCAGCTGAGTTGGGCCATGCGAAATCGATGAACCTGCTGGGGCGCTATCTGGAGGAAGGGCAGGTGTGTCAGGCGGATCCGCTGGCGGCGCGTGACTGGTATCGGCGTTCGGCTGAGGGAGGGGATTTTCGTGGGCAGTTCAGTTTCGCTGCAGTTTTAGCGGATGAGGGGCGGGTTGATGAAGCGGTTGTTTGGCTTGAGAAAGCCTTGGCCGGGGGCAATCTTAATTTTCTGCGGGTGGCGAGCCAGACGCTGGCTGATGCGACAGGCTTGCGAATTCAGGCGATGGCTAGTCGGTATGCCGCTCGGTATGCAGAGTTGCAGCGCGGCTGAAACCGCCGAGCCCTCACCCTAGCCCTCTCCCAGGGGGAGAGGGAACCGACCGAGGGATGCTTGGGAGGTACGCCGACCTGCAATGGTTTTGCCGAATCCATAATCGCCAAGGTGGTTCAGGTCGATGTCGGACGGAAGACCACTCGGTCGGCTCCCTCTCCCTCGGGAGAGGGCTGGGGTGAGGGGCTATGGTATCTAGTACAAAAAACCTCCCCAGCCGAACACCCACAAAAAAGCCCACAAATTCGTGGGCTTTTCACTTGCAGCCAGCAGCTAGAAACTTGCCGCTGCCTCTTAAACGTAAAACGACTTCAGCGGCGGGAAGCCATTGAACTCGACCGCGCTGTAACTGGTGGTGTACGCACCGGTCGACAGCCAGTACAGACGATCACCAATCGCCAGGTTCAGCGGCAGGCCATATTTGTAGTTCTCGTACATGATGTCGGCGCTGTCGCAGGTCGGGCCGGCGATCACGACTTCTTCCATCTCGCCTTTCTTCTCGGTCCAGATCGGGAACTTGATCGCTTCGTCCATGGTTTCGATCAGCCCGGAGAACTTGCCCACATCCGTGTAAACCCAACGCTCGACAGCAGTGCGCGACTTGCGCGCAACCAACACCACTTCGCTGACCAGAATACCGGCGTTGGCAATCAGCGAACGGCCCGGCTCGAGGATGATTTCCGGCAGGTCGTCACCGAAATCTTCCTTGAGGAAGCGAATAATCTCTTCGGCGTAGGTTTCCAGGCTGTTGGTACGGGTGATGTAGTTGGCCGGGAAGCCGCCGCCCATGTTGATCAGCTTCAGGTGAATGCCGTCTTCTTCTTTCAGGCGTTCGAAGATCACTTTGACCTTGGCGATCGCCGCGTCCCAGACGCTGATGTCGCGCTGTTGCGAGCCGACGTGGAAGGAGATGCCGTACGGCACCAGACCGAGGTCGCGAGCGAGGATCAGCAAGTCCATGGCCATGTCGGTCTGGCAGCCGAACTTGCGCGACAGCGGCCAGTCAGCAGTGGTCGAGCCTTCAGTGAGGATGCGCACATAGACTTTCGAACCCGGTGCAGCCTTGGCGATGTTGCGCAGGTCGGCTTCCGAGTCGGTGGAGAACAGACGCACGCCCTTCTCATAGAAGTAGCGGATGTCCTTGGATTTCTTGATGGTGTTGCCGTAGCTGATACGGTCCGGGCTGACGCCGCGATCCATGACTTTGTCCAGCTCGTAGATCGAGGCGATGTCGAAGCTCGAACCCTTGTCTTTGAGCAGGTCGATGATCTCGACGGCCGGGTTGGCCTTGACCGCGTAGTAGACCTTGGCGAATTCGAAACCGGCGCGCAGGTCATCGTAGGCCTGGGCGATCATCGCGGTGTCGATCACCACGAACGGAGTTTCCTGTTTGTCGGCGAACGCCTTCATTTTGTCGAATGTAGCGCGCGCGAAATAGTCTTCGACCTGGATCGACATGCTGGGTGCTCCTATGGGCAAACTCGTAAAAACAATGGGTGCATGAACGCCCTCCGTATCCCCACTTTGGTTCGCCTACTTCCCAAGGCATTGCCGCCGAAAGCAAAAAGGCCCAGAGATGTGCAGCTATCCCTTGGCCTTGCTGTCTCGTCGTCAGTACTTGAGCCGGATGGATCGTTTCCAGCATGGACGTTCGGCGCGAACTTTAGGGCGTGAGGGGCGCGAGATCAACTAAAAATGTCGCGTTTTTGCACGCTTCTGACGTGCGTCGCGTTCATCACCCCTTCTACCCGACCGAGATGACGGGCAGATGTTCCCGGCGAATTTTCGAGTGTTAAACATATCTGCACGTTCGTGGCTTTTGTCGGCTAGATCACAGGTAAGTGTGATAGCGGCAACATCGGCGACGTTGGCAGCGAGAGAGTCTTTTGAAGGGGGATTTGGACCTTGAAGAAGCTGAATTGACGACGCTCTTGCAGGAGAGGCTGTTGAGATTCTTTGTCACCCAGTGAAGATCAACAAAATTACGTAGATCCTGTGGGAGCGAGCCTGCTCGCGAAGGCATTTTCACAGCCGCCATCAGCGTCGACTGATATTGCGCTTTCGCGAGCAGGCTCGCTCCCACAGGGATCGGGTTTCAACCGCGTAGATGGTTTACGCGACCACGGTCTCAGCCGGCGAGACGATACTGGTCTTCATCCCCCGCGAACGCCCCGAACTCAGATAAGCCGCAATCGACTCCTGCGTCACTTCACCGAGGAATACCCGTTCGGCATCCATCACCGGCAGCCAGGCGCGGTTGAACTCGTACATGCGCGACAACAGGATGCGCAGGTGCTCGTCGTACGCTGCGGTGGCGTTGAACTCACGCAGGAACTGCGCGCAGGTGCCGGTCTGACGATGCAGGTCGCGACGGCGCACGTACCCCAGCGCCTTGTTCTCGGCGCAGGTGACCACCACGTAGCGACGGTCGTGCTCGTCCATCAATTCCAGCGCATCGGCCACTGGCGTTTCCGGGCTGACCGACGGCGCGTTGTCCGCCGCGTCTTCGGCTTTCACCAACAGCAGGCGTTTGAGCGTGCTGTCCTGACCGACGAAATTGCTGACGAAATCATCCGCCGGATGCGCGAGCAGGGTGTCCGGGTGGTCGATCTGCAGCAGTTTGCCGGCGCGGAAAATGGCGATCTTGTCGCCCAGCTTGATCGCTTCGTCGATGTCGTGGCTGACCATGATCACGGTCTTGTTCAGCGCGCGCTGCATTTCGAAGAATTCGTTCTGGATCATCTCGCGGTTGATCGGGTCGACCGCGCCGAACGGCTCGTCCATCAACAGCAGCGGCGCATCAGCGGCCAAGGCGCGGATCACGCCGATACGCTGTTGCTGACCACCGGACAATTCACGCGGGTAGCGATGCAGATACTGCTTGGGCTCAAGCTTGATCATGCTCATCAGTTCGCGGGCGCGGTCGTGGCATTTCTGTTTGTCCCAGCCGAGCAGTTTCGGCACCACGACGATGTTCTCTTCAATGGTCATGTTCGGGAACAGACCGATCTGCTGGATCACATAGCCGATGTTGCGGCGCAGGGTCACCTCGTCGAGATCGGTGGTGTCTTCACCGTTGATGAGGATCTTGCCCGAGGTCGGTTTGATCAGGCGGTTGATCATTTTCAGCGTGGTGCTTTTGCCGCAACCCGATGGCCCGAGGAACACGCAGATCTCGCCTTCATTGACGGTCAGGCTTACCGAGTCCACGGCTTTGACATCTTTGCCGTTGCTTTGGAAAGTTTTGCTGAGGTTTTGAAGTTCGATCATTTCAGGAGTCCTTTTGGAGTCAGCGAGCGTTGCAGCCACTGCAAAACGAGATCGGCGAAAATCGCCAGAAGACTGACCAGCAGCGCGCCGACGATAAGCATCGACATGTCACTGCGGCTGATGGAGGCGAGGATCAACACACCGAGGCCGCCGGCGCCGATGGTCGCGGCGATGGTCATCACGCCGATGTTCATCACCACGGCGGTGCGCACGCCAGCGAGGATCACTGGCACCGCAATCGGCAGTTCGACCATGCGCAGGCGCTGGCCGAAGGTCATGCCGATGCCGCGCGCGGCTTCGCGGATGCCCGGTTCAACGCCGGTCAGGGCGAGGTAGGTGTTGCGCATGATCGGCAGCAGCGAATAAAGGAACACGGCGGTGATCGCCGGCAGCGGCCCCAGGCCCTGGCCGAACTTGGAATAGAACGGCAGCAGCAGACCGAACAGGGCGATCGACGGCACGGTCAGCAGCACCGTGGCACTGGCCTGCAGCGGGCCGGCGAGGGTGGGGAAGCGTGTCATCAGGATGCCCAGCGGCACGCCGATGACGATCGCCAGGGTCACGGCGATGCCTACCAGAGTGATGTGCTGCCAGGTCAGGTGCATTACCTGCTGCCAGTCGAGATGGGAAAAGGCGTTCAGAAATTCCATGACTTCTCCTCTCTTATATTCAGTGGATGCTGGCGCAGGAAATCGGCGGCAACGGACGAAGGGCTCTCGTGGTCGACGTCGACTCGCGCGTTGAGCTGGCGCATGGTTTCGTCGTCGAACAGTTCGGCCAGCGGCTTGAGTTGTTCGGCCAGTTTCGGGTTGGCGTCCAGCGTGGCCTGACGCACCACGGGAGCGGCGGTGTAGTCGGGGAAGTAATGCTTGTCGTCTTCCAGCAATTTCAGGCCGAAGGCATTGAGGCGGCCATCGGTGGTGTAGACCAGACCGGCAAACACCTGACCGTTACGTAGCGCGGTGTAGACCAGGCCGGCGTCCATCTGGCGGATGTTCTTGCGGGTCAGGTTCATGTCGTAGAGCTTGACCATGCCGTCGAGACCGTCGGAGCGGTTTGCGAACTCGGTATCCAGCGCCACCAGGTGGTTGGTCTTGGCCTCGGCGCGCAGCACTTCGTTGAGCTGGCTGATGTTGCCGATCTGCGGGTACTCCTCGGCGACCTTTTTCGGCAGGGCGAGGGCATAGGTGTTGCTGAATTTCGACGGGGTCAGCCAGACCAGGCCTTTTTTCGCGTCGAGTTCTTTCACCCGGGCGTAGGACTGCGCGCTGTCGAGTTTTTCCGTGACATGGTTGTAGGCCACCAGCGACACGCCGGTGTATTCCCAGAGCAGGTCCAATTGGCCACTTTCGTGGGCGCTGCGCGCGAGGTTGCTGCCCAGACCGCCGGTGATTTGCGCGTCGTAGCCTTTGCTGCGCAGGTATTGCGCGGTGATTTCGGCGAGCAGGGTCTGCTCGGTGAAGACC
This sequence comes from Pseudomonas sp. Leaf434, assembly GCF_001425545.1. Taxonomy (NCBI): domain Bacteria; kingdom Pseudomonadati; phylum Pseudomonadota; class Gammaproteobacteria; order Pseudomonadales; family Pseudomonadaceae; genus Pseudomonas; species Pseudomonas sp. Leaf434. Next base: position 112,447 of record NZ_LMQZ01000001.1, read on the forward strand.
CGGGCGCCGAGGCGGATGACCGGTTTTTCAGCGGCTTGCGCGACTCCTGCGAACAGCAGGACGCAGCCTAAGATCAAGCTAAGTCGTTTCATAAATATTCCTTCGCAAAGCCTTAAGACGGGCGCAAACCGCGTTCGAGCCAGAGACGGCTGGCGAGGGTGACCACGCCATCGAGCAACAGCGCCAACAGCGCGGTGCACGCGGCGCCGAGCAGCAGTTGCGGCTGATTGTTCAGGGCGATGCCGGGGAAGATCAGGCTGCCAAGGCTGTTGGCGCCGATCAGGAACGCCAGCGGCGCGGTGCCGACGTTGATCGCCAGTGCGACACGCACGCCACCGACGATGATCGGCACGGCGTTGGGCAATTCGACTTTCCACAGCACTTGGCGCGGCGTCATGCCGATGCCGACAGCGGCTTCTTTCAGCGAGCCCTGAACATTTTTCAGGCCTTCATAGGTGTTGCGCACGATCGGCAACAGCGAGGCGAGGAACAGCGCGAAGATCGCCGGGCCACTGCCGATGCCGAGGATGCCCAGCGCAATCGCGAGCACGGCCAGCGGTGGCACGGTATTGCCGATATTGAAGATTTGCATGAAGCGTTCGGCGCGGCCGACCATGCTCGGGCGGCTGAGGAAGATACCGGCGGGAATGCCCACGACAAGGGCGGCCAGCATGGAAGCGAGGACGAGAATCAGATGAGCTTGCAGGTAAAACAACAAATCGTCGCGGTAGTGTTCGATCGTGTTGATGCCGATCCAGTGGACCAGCAGGGCCAGGAGCGCGATCACCACCGCACCTCCCATCAGCCCTTTGCCATAGCGGATAGCCACAGGCGGACTCCTTTTTTTGTAGTCGGCGAGCGCAGTCCCGTGTGGCATGCCAAGCCTTGGCTGCCGGGAGCGTCGTTCGCGAAAAGTAGCCGTTTTTCAGAGCCGGCAAAGCGGTCTGAAAGCGAGCCATGAGCGCAGCCTCGTCAGGCTAACTTGCTGATTTTTCAGCCCCTGACGAAAGTTCGTAACAGGGGATGGACGTCTCCGTGCTTTAAAAGGTTCCCACGTTAGACACTATTTGGCCACCCTGTTGGAGCTGCCGAAGGCTGCGATCTTTTGACTTTGCTGCTGAAAACAAGATCAAAAGATCGCAGCCTTCGGCAGCTCCTACGGGGTTTTGCGCGGCCGAGGGACGGTGGTTTGGCGATCACTTTTTAAGCTATACTCGCCGCCCTTTTTTGAATCACCGCCAGGCGATTTCCCATGACCCAACAGGCCGCCGAAGTCGCGAAACGCCGCACTTTCGCCATTATTTCCCACCCCGATGCCGGTAAAACCACAATCACCGAAAAGCTCCTGTTGATGGGCAAGGCGATTGCAGTGGCCGGTACGGTGAAATCCCGTAAATCCGATCGCCATGCGACATCCGACTGGATGGAGATGGAGAAGCAGCGGGGTATTTCCATTACCACGTCGGTCATGCAGTTCCCCTATCGCGAGCACATGATCAACCTGCTCGACACCCCGGGCCACGAAGACTTCTCCGAAGACACCTACCGCACCCTGACAGCGGTGGACTCGGCCTTGATGGTGCTCGACGGCGGTAAGGGTGTAGAGCCACGGACCATTGCGCTGATGGACGTCTGCCGTCTGCGTGACACGCCGATCGTCAGCTTCATCAACAAACTCGACCGTGACATTCGCGACCCGATCGAACTGCTCGACGAGATCGAAGCCGTTCTGAAAATCAAGGCTGCGCCTATCACCTGGCCGATCGGTTGCTACCGCGATTTCAAGGGCGTGTATCACCTGGCCGACGACTACATCATCGTCTACACCGCCGGTCACGGTCACGAGCGCACCGAAACCAAGATCATCGAGAAACTCGACTCCGACGAGGCGCGCGCGCACCTGGGCGATGAGTACGATCGTTTCATCGAGCAGCTGGAACTGGTGCAGGGCGCCTGTCACGAATTCAACCAGCAGGAATTCCTCGACGGCCAACTGACCCCGGTGTTCTTCGGTACCGCGCTGGGCAATTTCGGTGTCGACCACGTGCTCGATGCTGTCGTCGATTGGGCGCCGCGTCCGCTGGCCCGTGTGGCCAATGAGCGTACCGTCGAGCCGGTCGAAGAGAAGTTCTCGGGCTTCATCTTCAAGATCCAGGCGAACATGGACCCGAAACACCGCGACCGCATCGCCTTCATGCGTATCTGCTCCGGCAAGTACGAAAAAGGCATGAAGATGCGCCACGTGCGTACCGGCAAGGACGTGCGCATCGGCGACGCCCTGACGTTCTTCTCTTCCGAGCGTGAGCAACTGGAAGAGGCGTACGCTGGAGACATCATCGGTCTGCACAACCACGGTACGATCCAGATCGGCGACACGTTCAGCGAAGGCGAAGTCCTCGGTTTCACCGGTATTCCGCACTTCGCCCCGGAACTGTTCCGTCGCGTGCGTCTGCGTGATCCGCTGAAGTCCAAGCAGTTGCGTCAGGGCCTGCAGCAGTTGGCGGAAGAGGGCGCGACGCAGGTGTTCTTCCCGGAGCGCAGCAACGACATCATTCTTGGCGCCGTCGGTGTGCTGCAGTTCGATGTGGTCGCCAGCCGCTTGAAAGAGGAATACAAGGTCGAGTGTTCGTATGAGCCGATCACTGTGTATTCGGCGCGCTGGATCGAATGCGACGACAAGAAGAAGCTTGAGGAGTTTTCCAACAAGGCGGTGGAGAACCTCGCGCTGGATGGCGGTGGTCACCTGACTTACCTGGCGCCGACGCGGGTGAATCTGGCGTTGATGGAAGAGCGCTGGCCGGATGTGAAATTCCGCGCGACGCGGGAGCATCATTAAGGTTTGAGGTGTTTTTCTGAAAGCCCCTGAGGTGTAGGCCTTGGGGGCTTTTTTATGGGCTGCCGGTTTTGGTCTTGGCGGCCGTTGGGCCGACCAGGCTGTTGGGGTTTTGGGTGAATATCCGTTGCTGCGGGGGCTGCGGCTGGCGGTTTCGCCCTTACGGCGACTTACTTTTTTACAAGCGCCTAAAAAAGTAAGCAAAAAACGCTTGCTCCTGCGTTCGGCCCTCGCAGGCTCGGGTTCCTTCGCTCCGGGATCGATCCGGGCGCAGCGGCTCCGGTTTGCTTCGCTGCACCTCCTCCTGCGTTCGGCCCTCGCAGGCTCGGGTTCCTTCGCTCCGGGATCGATCCGGGCGCAGCGGCTCCGGTTTGCTTCGCTGCACCTCCTTCCGCTGTGTTCGACTTCGTCGAACGGTCGCTGCGCTCCCACGCCCGGATCAATCCCTCCACTCAGCCTTCCGACGTCGCCGGTGGATCAAGATCAAGAGCAGGCGAGCTGACACTCGGCCTATTGAGTGGTGAAAAGCGTGTGTGTCCGGCTTTTGATTTGTGTTGTTGCTGCCCCTCTCGGCCTATTGAGTGGTGAAAAGCGTGTGTGTCCGGCTTTTGATTTGTGTTGTTGCTGCCCCTCACCCCAGCCCTCTCCCGAGGGAGAGGGGGCCGATTGATGATCTGTTCAAATCCCGAGTTCGGCTCGGTATTTCAGGTCGGCGTACCTTGCCCAAGCGACCCGGTCAGTCCCCTCTCCCTCCGGGAGAGGGTTAGGGTGAGGGGCTTTTGATCTTTAACGCCGCGTGAAAAATCAAGTTGAATCCGGGCGCGGCGATTTTTCCGTAAGGCGTTTTCCCTCTACGTCGTAGCCATACTCTGCTTTTACTTCCGCTGACCTCACCCCCACGACATTCCAATCCAAGCCGTCTACTGTTCATCAAACCCTCGCGCCCATCGGACGTTACATGCTCAAAGGACTGACCCAACTCCTGCGCCCCAACGGCTATTTCACCCCCATGGCCTGGGTCCTCGCGGCTCTATTGTTCATCAACCGCCTCAGCGCCATGGTCAAACTCTTCATGGCGCTGTACTTGCGTCAGGAACTGGGGCTGGCGATTGAAACCGTCGGCTGGTTGCTGTCGGCCTATGGCGCTGGGTTGCTGGTCGGTTCGATGCTCGGGGGCTTGCTCAGTGATCATGTGCGCACGGCGCGGCTGACGGCGGCGCTGTTTTTCGTTTCGGTGTGGGTGCTGATGCTGTTGGGGCTGGTGAAGCAGGTGCCTTGGCTCGCCGGTTTGCTATTGCTTAGCGGTGTCATCGATGGGGCGATTCGGACGTTGCATCAGCGGCTGATCATGGAGTATTGCGAAGTCGCGCAACGCTCGCGTGCGCAGGCCCTGAGTCGGGTCGCGCGTAATCTGGGCATGGCCGCTGCCGGGGTGGCGGGTGGGGTGTTGGCGCAAGCGGATTTTCGTTGGGTGTTTTTTGCCAGTGCGGCGATGACGATGCTGGCGTTGCTGTGGTTCGTGCGCACAACGTGGCGGCGGCCGGTGCTGGTGGTTGGAGACGAATCCGCCGATGGCTCGAGCGTGCCGCTTCGCGACAAGCCGTTCCTCTGGTTGCTGGCGGCGACGGCCGTGCTCGGCATCGCGTTCGACACGGTCTACAGCACGCTGGGCAATTATCTGCGTGATTACTACCACCTGAGCACAGAGGCGATCGGCTGGCAGTTCGGGCTCAATGCGCTGTTGGTGATCGCTTTACAAATCCCGCTATCGCACGCGGTCGAGCGTTGGGGCTCGCGTTGGCAGATGCTCGTTGGCAGTGTCCTGTTGGCCTGTGGGCTGGGCATGTTGCCGTTCGGTTCCGGCTTGGCTTTTGTCTGTCTGTCGACGCTGATCTGGACGCTGGGCGAGGCGCTGTTCATGCCGCCACTGAATGTGCTGGCGATGCACTTTGCGCAGAGCGGCAAGAGCGGTCAGTACTTCGGGCTGTTCTTCATGAGCTGGAGTGCCAGCGCGCTGTTGTCGCCGGTGCTCAGCGGTCAGCTGTATGGCCAGTTTGGCGGGCACAGTGTCTGGTTGATGAGCGCGCTGCTGGTGCTGATCTCCATTCCACTGACCTGGCAGGCCACGCGCGGCGCTTAGCTGATTCGGTTATCGGGGTTATTCGAAAGCAATCTGGCGGTCGATGGCATTTCTGCCTGCGCGGTCGCGTCCTAAGTGGTGAGCCGGTCGGATCGCAACTAGATTTCACACGGAGCCAGTCCGGCAAGCATGTCTTAGCGCAACAGGATGGAGTCGGCCATGAAAAGCAGATTGCTACGGGTTTTGATGTTGTTGAAAGTGATGGTGATGCTGTCCCTCGGCACTGCAACGGCCTGGGCCGAATGCGAGGATCACGAATCTCAGGCGTTCAATGGGCAGGTCGGGCATAGCGGGCTGATGCTGGCCAAATCCGAGTCGGAGCCGGGAGATATGAATCAGGGTGGCAGCGCCGAAGATGATGACTCGACGACCGACGAGCCGGACACCGATGATCCGGGTGACGAAGGCGATAGCCAGACATAGATCGCCGGCCAAAGAAAAACCCCTTCTGCCTCGACTGATGCGCAATGGAGGTGGAAGGGGTTTTGTTATCGCGTGAACTCTTGAATCAACACGAATTCCCTGTGGGAGCGAGCCTGCTCGCGAAAGCGGTTAATCAGTCACCGATGATGTTGACCGAAATGACGCCTTCGCGAGCAGGCTCGCTCCCACATGAGATATTTCGTGGGCCTACGCCGCGCCGTCGAGAAACTGCTCGGCGTAGTGGCAGGCCACCTGCCGATTATCCAGCTCACGCAACAGCGGTTCTTCCGTGCTGCAGCGTTCGGTCGCGTACGGGCAGCGCTTGTGGAAAGCGCAGCCCGGTGGCGGGTTCAGCGGGTTGGGCAGTTCGCCGACGATTTTGATTTTCGGCTTGTTCGGGTCCGGGTGAATGGTCGGGGTCGCCGACAACAGCGCCTGGGTGTACGGGTGCAGCGGGCGTTCGTAGATGTCGTTCTTCGGACCCAATTCCACCGGGCGGCCGAGGTACATCACCATCACGTCATCGGCCACGTGCTGCACCACCGCGAGGTTGTGCGAGATGAACACGTAGGCGGTGTTGAACTCCTGCTGCAAATCCATGAACAGGTTCAGCACTTGGGCCTGAATCGATACGTCCAGTGCCGAAGTCGGTTCGTCCGCGACCAGCACTTTCGGTTGCAGCATCATTGCCCGCGCCAGAGCGATACGCTGGCGCTGACCGCCGGAGAACATGTGCGGATAGCGCTGGTAATGCTCGGGCCGCAAGCCGACCTGCTTCATCATCGCCTGGACTTTCTCGCGACGTTCGCTGGCCGACAGCTTGGTGTTGATCAGCAACGGCTCGGCCAATTGATCACCGATTTTCTGCCGTGGGTTCAACGACGCATACGGGCTCTGAAACACCATCTGCACGTCTTTGCGCAGTTGCTTGCGCTCGGCCTTGTCGGCGCCGGCGACTTCCTGGCCGGCGATCTGCAGCGAACCCGATGACGGCTCCTCAATCAGCGTCAGGGCGCGGGCGAGAGTGGATTTGCCGCAGCCCGACTCACCCACTACGGCGAGGGTCTTGCCGGCTTCCAGTTCGAACGACACGCCGTTGAGCGCGCGCACGGTGGCGTGGCCCTTGAACAGGCCACGGGAGACTTCGTAGTGACGGGTCAGGTCGCGGGCGGTGAGTACGACGGCCATTACGCCACCTCCTGATTCAGCGGGTAGAAGCAGCGGGCGAGGCTGTTGGCTTTCGGATCAAGGCCCGGACGCTGGGTGCGGCAGTTGTCCTGCACGTACGGGCAGCGCGGCGACAGCAGGCACCCCTGCGGACGGTCATAACGGCCCGGGACGATGCCCGGCAGGGTCGACAGGCGTGAGGCGCCGAGGCTGTGCTCGGGAATCGCCTTGAGCAGCGCTTCGCTGTACGGGTGCGCCGGGATGTCGAACAGTTGCGGCACCTGACCGACTTCCACGGCTTGACCGGCGTACATCACGCAGACGCGCTGGGCAGTTTCCGCCACGACCGCGAGGTCGTGAGTGATCAGCACCAGGCCCATGTTCTGTTCTTTCTGCAACGCCAGCAGCAGATCCATGATCTGCGCCTGAATCGTCACGTCCAGCGCCGTGGTCGGTTCGTCGGCGATCAACAGTTTCGGCTCGCCGGCAATCGCCATGGCGATCGCGACGCGCTGGCTCATACCGCCAGACAGTTGATGCGGATAGGCGTCCATACGGCTGGCGGCGCCCGGGATCTCGACTTTTTCCAGCAGTTCGATGGCACGCTTGCGCGCTTGCTTGCCGGACATTTTCAGGTGCAGGCGCAGCACTTCTTCGATCTGAAAACCGACGGTGTAGCTCGGGTTCAGCGCGGTCATCGGGTCTTGGAAGACCATCGACAGGTCTTTGCCGACGATCTGCCGACGCTGACGGTTGCTCAGTTTGAGCATGTCCTTGCCGTCGAAGCTGAGCGAGTCAGCGGTGACGATGCCGGGGTGCTCGATCAGGCCCATCAGCGCCATCATGGTCACGGATTTACCCGAACCCGACTCGCCAACGATGGCCAATACTTCGCCTTTGTCGACTTTCAGGTCGAGGCCGTCGACCACCGGGGTCGCGGTCTTGTCGCCGAAGCGGACGTTGAGATTCTTGATTTCTAGCAGTGACATTTGAATCTCCTCAGGCGGCGTTCTTGAGTTTCGGGTCCAGCGCATCGCGCAGGCCGTCGCCCATCAAGTTGATTGCCAGCACGCTGAGCAAAATGGTCAGACCAGGCAGGCTCACCACCCACCAGGCGCGTTCGATGTAGTCGCGGGCCGAGGCCAGCATGGTGCCCCACTCAGGGGTTGGCGGTTGTACGCCGAGGCCGAGGAAGCCCAGTGCGGCGGCATCGAGAATCGCCGAAGAAAAGCTCAGGGTTGCCTGTACGATCAGCGGCGCCATGCAGTTGGGCAGCACGGTGATGAACATCAGACGCGGCAGACCGGCACCGGCCAGACGCGCGGCGGTGACGTAGTCGCGGTTCAGTTCACCCATGACGGCGGCACGGGTCAGACGCACGTAGGACGGCAGGGAAACCACAGCAATCGCGATCACGGTGTTGATCAGGCCAGGGCCGAGGATGGCGACGATCGCCACGGCCAGCAGCAGCGACGGCAGGGCCAGCATGATGTCCATCAGACGCATGATGGTCGGGCCGACCACTTTCGGGAAGAAACCGGCAAACAGACCCAGCAGGATCCCCGGAATCAGCGACATCACCACCGACGACAAGCCGATCAGCAGCGACAGGCGCGAACCCTGGATCAGACGCGACAGCAGGTCACGGCCGAGTTCATCGGTGCCGAGCAGGAACTGCATCTGCCCGCCTTCGAGCCACGCCGGCGGCGTCAGCAGGAAGTCACGGTATTGCTCGCTCGGATTATGCGGCGCGACCCACGGCGCGAAGATCGCGCAGAAGATGATCAGCAGCATGAACAGCAGGCCGGCAACGGCGCCTTTGTTCTTCGAGAACGCTTGCCAGAATTCTTTGTACGGCGACGGGTACAGCAGGCTTTGATCCACGGCGGACGTGGCGGTGGCTACTGAGGATGTTGGAGTGCTCATGGGTATTGACCTCAGCGCTGATGACGGATGCGTGGGTTGGCAAAGCCGTAGAGGATGTCCACCACGAAGTTGACCAGAATCACCAGGCAGGCGATTAACAGGATGCCGTTTTGCACCACCGGATAGTCTCGGGCGCCGATGGCTTCGATCAGCCATTTACCGATGCCGGGCCAGGAGAAGATGGTTTCGGTCAGGACCGCACCGGCCAGCAGCGTGCCGACCTGCAGGCCGACCACGGTCAGCACCGGAATCAGCGCATTGCGCAGACCGTGCACGAACACCACGCGCGACGGCGACAGGCCTTTGGCCTTGGCGGTGCGGATGTAGTCCTCGCGCAGCACTTCGAGCATCGACGAACGGGTCATCCGCGCGATTACCGCCAGCGGAATGGTGCCGAGCACGATGGCCGGCAGGATCAGGTGATGCAGGGCGTCGAAGAACGCGCCGACGTCATCGGCCAGCAGCGTGTCGATCAGCATGAAGCCGGTTTTCGGCTCGATGTCATACAGCAGGTCGATGCGCCCGGACACCGGGGTCCAGCCCAGGCTCACCGAGAAGAACATGATCAGGATCAGGCCCCACCAGAAGATCGGCATCGAATAGCCCGCGAGGGAGATGCCCATCACCCCGTGGTCGAACAGCGATCCTCGTTTGAGTGCCGCGATCACCCCGGCCAGAAGCCCGAGGATGCCAGCGAACAGCAGGGCGGCCATGGACAGTTCCAGGGTCGCCGGGAAAAGAGAGGTGAACTCGGTCCACACGCTTTCACGGGTACGCAACGACTCACCGAGATCGCCCTGGGCCAGTTTGCCGATGTAGTCCAGATACTGGGCATACAGCGGCTTGTTCAGCCCCAGGCGTTCCATTGCCTGAGCGTGCATTTCGGGGTCGACCCGACGTTCGCCCATCATCACTTCCACGGGGTCGCCCGGAATCATGCGAATCAACGCGAAAGTCAGCAAGGTGATGCCGAAAAACGTGGGGATCAACAACCCCAGTCGGCGGGCAATAAAACTAAACATCTTGTGTGGTACCTCATCAGCCGGTTAGGCGTGCCCGGTGTTCCATAGGTCAGGAGCACCGGGCGTTTCTTATCTACTTCACCTGGGTGGTGGCGAAGTTATTAGTGGTGAGAGGGCTGATGTGGTAGCCCTCTACATTGTTGCGCATTGCAGTGAACATCCGAGTATGGGCCATGCTGATCCATGGCTGGTCCTGATTAAACAGCACTTGAGCCTGTTCGTAGAGCGCGGCGCGTTCGGCCGGATCTACTTTAGCCCGCGCTTCATCCAGCAGTGCCTGGAATTTCTCGTTGCACCAGCGTGCGTAGTTTTCGCCGTTCTTGGCGGCCTCGCAACTGAGCATAGGCGTCAGGAAGTTATCCGGGTCGCCGTTGTCGCCCGCCCATCCGGCCGAGACCATGTCGTGCTCGCCGGCCTTGGCGCGCTTGAGCATCTCGCCCCATTCCATCACGCGGATGTCGATCTTGATCCCGACTTTCGCCAGGTCAGCCTGCATCATTTGCGCGCCAAGCATCGGGTTGGGGTTGGTCGGACCGCCGCCGTTGCGGGTGAACAGGGTGAAGGTAGTGCCTTCCGGAACCCCGGCTTCCTTGAGCAGCGCGCGCGCCTTGTCGAGGTCGCGTGGCGGGTTTTTCAGATCATGGTTGTAGCCGAGCAGGGTCGGCGGGTACGGGTTGACCGCCACCGACGCGTTGCCCTTGCCGAACAGCGCGTTGACGTAGGCTTCCTTGTCGAACGCGATGTCGATGGCTTTGCGCACGCGTACGTCGCTCATGTACTTGTGCTGGGTGTTCATGGCGATGTACGAAACGGTCATCGCGTCCAGCTCGTCGACTTTCAGCTTGCTGTCTTTCTTGATGCTCGGGATGTCATCCGGTTTCGGATACAGCGCGACCTGGCACTCGTTGGCCTTGAGCTTTTGCAGGCGCACGTTGTTGTCGGTGGCGATCGCCAGGATCAACGCGTCGGCCGGTGGCTTGCCACGGAAATAATCCGGGTTGGCCTTGAAGCGCACCTGCGCATCCTTGGCGTAGCGCTGGAAGATAAACGGGCCGGTGCCGATCGGCTTGTTGTTCAGATCGCCGGTTTTGTTGGCCTTGAGCAACTGGTCGGCGTATTCGGCCGGGTAGATCGACGAGAACGCCATGGCGATGTCGGCCAGGAACGGCGCTTCGCGACGGGTCAGGGTGAACTTGACTGTGTTGTCGTCGACTTTTTCTACGCTTTTCAGCAGTTCCTTGAAGCCCATGCTTTCAAAGTACGGGAAGCCCACGCTGGACAGTTTGTGCCACGGGTGATTCGGGTCCAGCTGACGCTGGAAGCTCCAGACCACGTCGTCGGCATTCATGTCGCGGGTCGGCTTGAAATATTCGGTGGTGTGAAACTTGACGCCTTTGCGCAGGTGGAAGGTGTAGGTCAGGCCATCTTCGCTGATGTCCCAGGACTCGGCGAGCGCCGGGATCACTTCGGTGGTGCCGGGCTTGAAATCGGCCAGGCGATTGAAGATGGTTTCGGCCACAGCGTCCGCCGTGACTGCAGTTGTGTACTGGACCATATCGAAGCCTTCCGGGCTGGCTTCGGTGCAGACCACCAAGGGTTTGGCCGAAGCGCCGACAGCGACACTCAGCAACGCAGCCGCGATGGCCGCACGTAGGGGAAGCATTTTCATCGATAACCCTCTGCAATCGGTTGAAGACAGAAAACCGAACGGCCGACTCATCATGAGTCAGCCGTCGGTTGGCGTTTTTACAGAATGTTGAACGGGATGGTGGTTACGAGACGGAACTCGTTGATGCTGCCGTCCGATTGGAACTCGCTCGCACGGTGGGCTGTGTAGGTGCCGCGAATCGTGGTGGCTTTCAGAGGACCGCTTTGTACCGCATAGGTCGCACCGATGCCGTATTCATAGTGGTGCTCGCCATCCTGTTCCTGGATGCCGTCGTAGCCTTTGCCTTCAACGCCTTTGTTGCCGTTGTAGTGCGTGCCATCGATTCCCCAGCCGCGAGCTTGATAGATGTTGAATTTCAGGCCCGGCACACCGTACTCGGCCATATTGATGGCGTATGAAACCTGGAAGGATTTCTCGTTCGGGCCGTTGAAGTCCGACAGCAGGGAGTTGGCTAGGTAGATACCGTTAGTCTCGTGCAGGTAATCGAAGTACTCGTTACCGTTTACTTGCTGGTAGGAGAAGGTCAGGTTATGCGCTTGGTGGGTCAGTCCGAACGACAGCGAGTAGGTGTCGTTGTCGATGTCGCCCAGCAGCTTCTTACCTTCGTCGACGGTTTTGTAGTAGTTGAAACCGGTAGTCAGGGCGAGGACGCTGCTGTCACCCAGTTCATGGGTGGCGCCGAAGTAGTACTGGTTCCACAGATCTTCAACTTGCGTGCCCCATAGACTGGTTTTCAGACTTTCGAGCGGCTGATAGCTGATACCGGCGGTGTTGACCTTGTCGGATTCGACACGGCCGTTGGCATACTCGGCGCGGAATTTCTGCAGGCTTTGTTCCGATCGTGGCGAGACGCGATCAAAAGTGGCCAAGTCGAAGGACAGATTGTTCAACTCTTCACTGTGCAGGGAGACACCCTCGAAGCTCGAAGGCAGTGCACGGTTGCCGATCACGTCGACCTGCGGGCTGCTGAAGCTCATACGACCGGCAGTCAGAGTGGTGTTGGAAACGCGCGCCTTGATGTTGGCAAGGCCTACCTTGCTCCACTGATCTACGGCTTCACCGTTATTCTTGTGCGTCAGGGTGCGGTTGTTACCCGATCCCACGCCCGTCTTTGGGGCGCCGCCATTTCCGGAAGCCAGATTTTCACGATCACGTTCAAGCGCAATTGCGTTATATGCCGCAACTTCGGTGCTGATACCTACAGTGCCCTCGGTGAAACCCGAGTTGTACTTGACGATGGTCCCTTGCACCCAGTTGATCCGACGGTCAGTTTCGGCCGGAGAACCATTTTTTTTATAGGAGAATTTGCCGCCGCGCTTCAGTTGCTCGTTGGCGTACCAGTTACGTGTCGTACCGGTGATCGACTGTCCTTCGACGAACCCAGTGGCCTCAGCCTGGGCGCTCTTGGTGTTGACGGTCACCGGGGTGAACGCCTGGCTCTGGGTTTCCGCATAAGCCGTGGCGGTGATGCTGCTGATGGCCAGGGCCAGTATCGCGGTGCTGCTCAGTTTCATGGGTGAAGCTCCTTTACTTTCTTTTTATCCCGGCTTTTTTTGGTATGCCGGTTATTGGTTTAGAACTCGTTCACACATCGCAAACGTTTGCAAAAAGCCGGATTGGCGAATTTAGGCAAAGCGCTTGCGTGAGGGGAGTAGACGGCTCCCCTCAGCATTGCGGCTAATCGGTTGGTTTAATCGATACTGACACCCGAGAACACGTTGCGGCCGAACGGGCTGACTTTGAATCCTTCGACCCGGGTGCTTAACGGCTGGTTGACCGTCGAGTGGGCGACAGGCGTGATCGGCACTTGCTGTTTAAGCAATTGCTGGGCCTGTTTATAAAGCACGGTGCGCTGATCGCGGTCGGTGACGACCTTGGCCTGTTTGATCAGCTTGTCGTAAGCCGGGTCGCACCACATGGAGTAGTTGTTGCCGCCGATGGCGTCGCAGCTGTACAGCGTGCCCAGCCAGTTGTCCGGATCCCCGTTGTCACCGGTCCAGCCAATCAGGCTGACGTCGTGCTCGCCGTTCTTGGTGCGCTTGATGTACTCGCCCCATTCGTAACTGACGATCTTCACTTTCAGACCGATCTTGGCCCAGTCAGACTGGAGCATTTCGGCCATCAGTTTGGCGTTCGGGTTGTACGGACGCTGCACCGGCATCGCCCACAGGGTGATCTCGGTGCCTTCTTTCACGCCGGCAGCCTTGAGCAGTTCCTTGGCTTTTTCCGGGTTGTAGGCGGCGTCCTTGATGGTGTCATCGTAGGACCACTGGGTTGGTGGCATGGCGTTGACGGCCAGTTGGCCGGCGCCTTGATAAACAGCGTTGAGAATTCCCTGTTTATTCACCGCCATGTCCAGCGCCTGACGCACTTCCAGTTGATCGAACGGCTTGTGGCGCACGTTGTAGGCGATGTAGCCGAGGTTGAAGCCTGGCTTGGAAATCAGTTGCAGTTTCGGGTCGGCCTTCAGCGCTTCAACATCGGCAGGACGCGGGTGCAGGGTGATCTGGCACTCGTTGGCCTTGAGCTTCTGCACGCGTACCGAAGCGTCGGTGTTGATCGCGAAAATCAGGTTCTTCAGCTTGACCCGGCTCGGATCCCAATACTGCGGGTTGCCGGTGTAGCGGATGTTCGAGTCTTTCTGGTAGCTCTTGAATACGAACGGCCCGGTGCCGATCGGCTTCTGGTTGATGTCGCTCGGCTTGCCGTCGGCCAGCAGCTTGTCGGCGTATTCGGCAGACAGAATGGCGGCGAAGCTCATGGCGATGTTCTGGATGAACGCTGCGTCAACACTGTTGAGCGTGAACTCCACGGTCAGCGGCCCGGTCTTCTCGACCTTGGCGATGTTCTTGTTCAGGCTCATCCCGTTGAAGTACGGAAACTCGGTGGGATAGGCCTTGCGGAACGGCTGTTGCGCATCGAGCATGCGATTGAACGTGAACAGCACGTCGTCGGCGTTAAAATCGCGGCTCGGCTTGAAGTAAGGGGTTGTGTGAAATTTCACGCCTTCACGCAGGTGAAAGGTGTATTTCAGGCCATCTTCGGAAATGTCCCACTTGGTTGCCAGACCGGGTACGACATTGGTCGCGCCTTTTTCGAACTCCACCAGGCGGTTGTACAGCGGCTCGGCGGCGTCGTTGTCGGTGGCCGTCGTGTATTGCGCGGTATCGAAACCCGCCGGGCTGCCTTCCGAGCAGAACACCAGGCTGTCGCTGGCGGCGTAGCTTGCAGACGTGGCGGCCAACAGGCCGGCGCCCAACAGTGCGGAAAAAACCAAGGTATGGCGCATGACGCTCCCTCTTTTTTTAGTGTTATGCAATGCACCTGGATCCCGATCCCGGGACTTTCTGGTCGCATTGAGCTCAATCCAAATACGTACGGCAAAACCGGTGGCCCACGCAGACACTGGTCAGTACGCGACGGTAGGCACCGTGCCTCTGGCAGTAAATACGTAATTGCCTTAATGCTCGTAGGAAAAGTCGACGCGCCTATACCGAAGCAATCATCTGCGGCGGATTTGGGTGTAGGCCTTTTCCTTTTTTCCCGGTAGATAAAGCAACGGCGACGTCAGAAACGCCGCCGTTGCAATGTCTTACTTGCTGACGCTGACGCCGTAGAAGGAATTCAGGCCAAATGGGCTGATCTTGAAATCCTGCACGTTGGCGCGCATGGGTTGATACACCGTCGAGTGAGCGATAGGTGTCATTGGAACTGCATCTTTGAGAACGTGTTGCGCCTGTTTGTACAGCTCGGTGCGCTTGCCCTGGTCGGTAGTGCGTTTGGCTTCTTTCACCAGGCCGTCGAACTTCTTGTCGCACCACTTGGAGAAGTTGTTGCCGCTCAGCGAGTCGCAGCCGAACAGAACGTTGAGCCAGTTGTCCGGATCACCATTGTCACCGCTCCAGCCAATGATCATGGCCTGGTTCTCGCCACCTTTGGAGCGCTTGATGTACTCGCCCCACTCGTAGCTGGTGATCTTCACTTTCAAGCCGATCTTGGCCCAGTCGGACTGGAGCATTTCAGCCATCAGTTTGGCGTTCGGGTTGTACGGACGCTGCACCGGCATCGCCCACAGGACGATCTCGGTACCTTCCTTGACGCCGGCTTCCTTGAGCAGCTGTTTGGCTTTCTCAGGGTCGTACTTGGCATCCTTGATGGTGGTGTCGTAGGACCACTGGGTCGGCGGCATGGCGTTGACGGCCAGTTGGCCCGCGCCCTGGTAAACCGAATCGATGATTTGCGGCTTGTTCACGGCCATGTCCAGCGCCTGACGCACGCGCAGGTCAGCCAGCGGGTTGGCCTCGTTGCTGCCCTTGACCTTGTCCATCACGTTGTAGGCGATGTAGCCCAGGTTGAAGCCAGCCTGATCCGGCATTTTCAGCGACTTGTCTTCCTTCAGCGCTTTCAGATCGGCCGGACGCGGGAACAGGGTGACCTGGCACTCGTTCTTTTTCAGCTTCTGGATACGCACTGACGGGTCGGTGGTGATGGCGAAGATCAGGTTGTCGATCTTCACGTCTTCAGGTTTCCAGTAGTCCTTGTTGCCGGTGTAACGGATGTTCGAGTCTTTCTGGTAGCTCTTGAATACGAACGGGCCAGTGCCGATCGGCTTCTGGTTGATGTCGGCGGCTTTGCCATCCTTGAGCAGTTGGGCCGCGTATTCGGCGGACTGCACGGACGCGAAGCTCATGGCCATGTTCTGGATGAACGCGGCGTCGACTTCTTTCAGGGTGAACTTGACGGTGTGGTCGTCGACTTTATCGATCTTGGTGATGTTGGTGTCCATCCCCATGTCGGTGAAGTACGGGAATTCGGTCGGGTACGCCTTACGGAACGGGTCATCCTTGTTAATCATGCGATTGAAGGTGAACAGCACGTCGTCGGCGTTGAACTCACGAGTCGGCTTGAAATACGGGGTGGTGTGGAACTTGACGCCTTCACGCAGGTGGAAGGTGTAGGTCAGGCCATCGTCGGAAATGTCCCACTTGGTCGCCAGGCCAGGAATCACGGCGGTGCCGCCGCGCTCGAACTGGGTCAGGCGGTTGAACATGGTTTCGGCTGAGGCGTCGAAGTCGGTTCCGGTGGTGTACTGGCCTGGATCAAAACCGGCCGGGCTCCCTTCGGAGCAGAACACCAGGTTAGTCGCAGCGGTGGCGAAAGGTGCGGAGGCTAACAAGCCTGCGCCGACTAGAAACGGAATGACCGCGTGTTTAAGCATGTTGGCCTCATGATTTGTTGTCATTTTTTAGTTGTGAGGTACGACCTCGTGAGTCGTGCCTGCGGATACTTATGCAGGCCCCATACCCAATGCAAGATCCAGAGCGGTCGGCGGCGTTAAACGGTGGCACGAACGTACCTTAATGTCGCATCCGTATAACTTTTGACGCATTTGACCGTTTGCGGGTGGTTTTTGCGGTGCATTCGGGGCACTGAAATGGTGCGCTGGAGGTGTCGGGTGCGCTTGGGTGGGGCTTGGTGTTACTTATTTATACCCTTGGGGATGGGCGGGGTTGAGGGGTTTTCGCGGTGGGCTTTGGTGGGGTGGATTGGGGCAGGGATTGGGGAGTTTTACTTGGTGCAACTGGGTGTTTCGATTGGTGGCACCTTGGCGGCCTTTGGGCCGACCAGGGTGTTGGTTGGTTTGGGTGAATATCCGTTTTTTGCGGTGTGGCGGCTGGCGGTTTCGCCCTTACGGCGACTTACTTTTTTACAAGCGCCTAAAAAAGTAAGCAAAAAACGCTAGCTCCTACGTTCGGCCCACTCGCTGGGGCTCGGGGTCCCTTCGCTCCGGGACTGATCCGGGCGCAGCGGCTCCGGTTTGCTTCGCTGCACCTCCTTCCGCTGTGTTCGACTTCGTCGAACGGTCGCTGCGCTCCCACACCCGGATCAATCCCTCCACTCAGCCTTCCGACGTCGCCGGTGGATCAAGATCAAGAGCAGGCGAGCTGACACTCGGCCTATTGAGTGGTGAAAAGCGGGTGTTCGGCGTTATTTTTGTTGTGGATTTGCCCCGCACCCCAGCCCTCTCCCCGAGGAGAAGGGGCTGATTTGTGTGTTTTTCAAATCCTGAGTTCAACTCGGAGTTTCACGTTGGCGTATCTCCCCCAAACACCTCGGTCAGTCCCCTCTCCCTCTGGGAGAGGGTTAGGGTGAGGGTTTGCTTTTTTGCTGTTTAAATCCGCTGCGAAACAGCCAGAACCTTCCCACAAGGTTTTCAGGTTGTCCGTCGGACGTGCGCTCTCTAGGCTTGGGTCGTCGCTGGTTGTTCAGCGATCGGGTGTGAGAACCCGACATTCATAGTCATTCAGTGCCCAGATCCGCATAATTGCCGCCAGCAAGTTTGCTGCCTGCAAGTGCGTTATGGCGGCTCTGTGCGGGCGGGCTTATGTCCGGCCGGGTGCCTATGACCGGTTTTCTCACCCCGCACAAAGCTGCCACCTCTTCGTCGTGTGAGAAACGGCATCGAGATGGCTCAACCTCATAGGTGAAGCGCATGAGCAAACCAGTCCCCGACCCACCCGAAGAAACCTCAACCCCCCTCGAAGCCGCGCTGCGTGCCGACGATCTCGCGAAGAACCGCGAAGCCATCAAGCGTGCCCTCGATTTCTATCTCTGCCCGCCACCCGGCAAACCCCATCCACCCAGCACGATGTTTCTGGTCCAGCCCGACATCGACACCGAAAGCCTGCTGGCTCACGCCTGTGAGTCCCTTGCTTCAGCCAATACGCTGGCCAGCGATTTCGCCGATCAGCTCGGTCGTCCGCAGCGCAATACGGCGCTGGCGATTCAGCAGATCATCATGCTGGCGGAGCTGGCGGTGAATCGGGCGCTGGATCGGGTTGATCCGCACGCTTGAGATCGCGTCATCGTTCTTCGCGAGCAGGCTCGCTCCCACATTCAAATGCGTTCAACCTGTGGGAGCGAGCCTGCTCGCGAAGCGGTGGATCATTCACTACAAAACCCGGACACAAAAAAACCGGCAACCATTTACTGATTGCCGGTCCTTCATTCAGCCAAGCTCAAATCACTGCATCAACACTTCAATCGAGCCATCAGCGGTCATGCTGACCTGGCTGGTGCCGGCTTCTACTTCCGGGGTCACCGGGGCGGAATCCATGGCCGCGGCTTTCATCATCATCGGCGCGCGCAGGTACGGTTGTGGGTAACCGTTGCTGTTGAGGTTCAGGTTGACGATTTTGTAGCCTTTGCCGCCCAGGGCGTCGGTGGCCAGTTGGGCGCGGGTCTTGAAGGCGGTGACGGCTTCTTTGAGCAACTGGTCTTCGCTGGCCTTGCGGGTCGGGTCGGCGATGGCGAAGTCCATGCCCCCCATTTTCAGGTCGGTCAGCAGCTCGCCGGTGAGTTTGGACAGGGCGGCGAAGTCGGTGCTTTCCAGGCGCAGTTCGGCGCGTTCGCGCCAGCCGGTGATTTTCTGGCCTTTGGTGTCGTAGATCGGGTAGCTGTTGCGGCTGCCCGTACGCAGGGTGATGTCTTTGACTTGCTTGGCCTGGGCGGTGGCCTTGTTCATGGTGGTGCTGATGGCGGCGGCGAGTTTGGCCGGGTCGGTGTTCTGCTCTTCGGTGTAGAGCGTCACGATCATCTGGTCGCGGGCCACTTCCTGGCTGACTTCGGCGCGCAGGGAAATCTGGTTGTAGTGCAGCTCATCGGCGGCCAGCGCCGGGAGGCTGGCGACGCTGCCGACGGTCAGGGCGAGGAGGGCGGCGCTGCGGCGAAATGTGTGCATGAAGGCTCCTTGAATGAGGCGCAGGTGATGGGTCGCGGCCTGCGTGAACCATCAGACTCTAACTTCTATGATCCGGTTCGCCCAGTTACAACTTCTATACAGATACCTGCGCGCAGTGGGGAGTGCTTCTGTGGCGAGGGGATTTATCCCCGATCGGCTGCGCAGCAGGCGCAAATCCGGCTGATGCGGTATGTCTGGTTAAATGAGGTCGCATGATTTGGGGCGGCTCCGCCACCCAGCGGGGATAAATCCCCTCGCCACAATTGATCTCCAATAGCCCTCGGAATCTTCTTCAACTCAGATGAATTCTCCATCGTCGCCATGTGGTCGTTTGCCGCACTTTCGCCTCTGAACCCCGCGCCTTGGTTATACTCCGTGCGATCCGCCTGGAGCGCTCATCAGGAGAGCTCATGCTCGCCCCCGTACAACTGACTTCCGCCACTCGCCAGAACCTCTGGCGGCTGACTTTCATCCGCACACTTGTGCTCGCCGCGCAGGCCGGGTCCGTGGGTCTGGCCTACTGGCTGCAATTGCTGCCGTTGCCGTGGGTGCAATTGGCGATGACCCTCGGCTGTTCGATTCTGCTCTGCGTGTTCACTGCCGTGCGCCTGCGCACATCGTGGCCGGTGACCGAGCTCGAATACGCGCTGCAACTGGCCTGCGATCTGGTGATTCACAGTGCGCTGCTGTATTTCTCCGGCGGTTCGACCAACCCCTTCGTTTCCTATTATCTGGTGCCGCTGACCATCGCGGCGGTGACCTTGCCGTGGCGTTATTCGGTGATTCTGTCCGGTATCGCGCTGGCGCTGTACACGCTGATGCTGACGCGTTTCTATCCGCTGGAAACCCTGCCGGTCGCCCGTGAGAATCTGCAGATCTACGGCATGTGGCTGAGCTTTGCCCTGGCTGCTGCGGTCATCACGTTCTTCGCCGCGCGTATGGCTGAAGAGCTGCGCCGGCAGGAAGAATTGCGCGCGATCCGCCGGGAGGAAGGGCTGCGTGATCAGCAGCTGCTCGCCGTTGCGACCCAGGCCGCCGGTGCGGCGCATGAATTGGGCACACCGCTGGCGACCATGAGCGTGTTGCTCAAGGAAATGCAGCAGGATCACCCCGATGCACTGCTGCAGGACGATCTGAAAGTGCTGCAGGATCAGGTCAAGCTGTGCAAGGAAACCTTGCAGCAACTGGTCCGTGCCGCCGAGGCCAATCGGCGTCTGGCGGTGGAGATGCAGGACGTTACCGACTGGCTCGACGAAGCGCTGAACCGCTGGCACCTGATGCGCCCGGAAGCCAGTTATCGCTTCCAGCGTCTCGGTCAGGGGGCGGTGCCGCGCATGGCGCCGCCGCCGGATCTGACCCAGGCATTGCTGAATCTGCTCAACAATGCAGCCGACGCCTGCCCGGAAAATCTCCAGGTGACCCTCGACTGGGACGCAGAGACTTTGACGATCAGCATTCGCGACCACGGCGCCGGTGTGCCGCTGGCCATCGCCGAGCAGATCGGCAAGCCGTTTTTTACCACCAAGGGCAAAGGTTTCGGCCTGGGCCTGTTTTTGAGCAAGGCCAGCGTGACACGCGCCGGCGGCTCAGTGAAACTCTATAGTCATGAGGAAGGCGGCACGCTCACCGAGCTGCGCCTGCCCCACGGCGCCCGAGGAGACCAACATGAGTGACGAAATCCAAGTCGAAGGCGAAGAACTGCCGCATCTGCTGCTGGTCGACGACGACGCGACCTTCACCCGCGTCATGGCCCGCGCCATGGCCCGTCGTGGCTTTCGCGTCAGCACTGCCGGTTCCGCTGAAGAAGGCCTGACCATCGCCCAGGCCGATCTGCCTGATTACGCTGCGCTGGACCTGAAAATGGACGGCGACTCCGGTCTGGTCCTGCTGCCCAAGCTGCTGGAACTCGATCCGGAAATGCGCGTGGTGATCCTCACCGGTTATTCGAGCATTGCCACGGCAGTCGAGGCGATCAAGCGTGGCGCCTGCAACTACCTGTGCAAACCCGCCGATGCCGACGACGTGCTGGCCGCGCTGCTGTCTGAGCACGCCGATCTCGACAGTCTGGTGCCGGAAAACCCGATGTCGGTCGATCGTCTGCAATGGGAGCACATCCAGCGCGTGCTCACCGAGCACGAAGGCAATATTTCCGCCACGGCCCGCGCGCTGGGCATGCACCGCCGCACCCTGCAGCGCAAACTGCAGAAGCGCCCGGTGCGTCGCTGAACCTGCGCTGAACGACTATCGCCAGCCCTCGCGATGAATCGCGCCGATCATCTATGATCGGCGCGTGTCCGTTCTTTTTACTATCGAGCCTTATCCATGAATCAGAACGCTGAATATTCCGCGGTCAACGATGCTGTGCGCGGGCAGTTTTTTCGCAAAGTCTGGGCGATGACCACGCCTTACTGGCGCAGCGAAGAGAAGGGCAAGGCCTGGACGTTGCTGATTGCCGTAATTGCGCTGACGCTGTTCAGCGTGGCGATTTCGGTGTGGATCAACAGTTGGTACAAGGATTTCTACAACGCTTTGCAGAGAAAGGATGAAGCCGCGTTCTGGCAGTTGATTCTGTATTTCTGCGGCATCGCGACCGTGGCGATTCTCGGCGCGGTGTATCGGTTGTATCTGACGCAGATGCTGACGATCCGCTGGCGGGCGTGGCTGACCGAAAAGCACTTCAAGCGCTGGCTGGACCACAAGAATTACTACCAGCTGGAGCAGGGCGGTTATACCGATAACCCCGACCAGCGGATTTCCGAAGACCTCAACACTTACACCGCCAACACCCTGAGCCTGGGCCTCGGGCTGCTGCGCACGATTGTCAGTCTGGTGTCGTTCTCGATCATTTTGTGGGGCGTGTCGGGCAGTATCGAAGTGTTCGGCATCGAGATTCCCGGCTACATGTTCTGGTGCGCACTGTTGTACGCGGCGGTCGGCAGTTGGCTGACGCATTTGATCGGTCGCCGTCTGATCGGTCTGAACAACAAGCAACAACGCTTCGAAGCAGACCTGCGTTTTTCCATGGTGCGCGTGCGTGAGAATGCGGAAAGCATCGCCTTGTACAACGGCGAACCGAATGAAAACCGCCGCTTGAGCAATCGCTTCGGACTGGTCTGGCACAATTTCTGGGACATCATGCGCGTGTCCAAGCGCCTGACGTTCTTCACCTCCGGCTACGGGCAGATCGCAATCATTTTCCCGTTTGTCGTCGCCGCACCGCGCTATCTGTCCGGCAAGATCGAACTGGGCGAGCTGATGCAAATCAACTCGGCGTTCGGCAACGTGCAGGAGAATTTCAGCTGGTTCATCACCGCCTACTCGGATCTCGCCGCGTGGCGCGCCACCTGTGATCGTTTGCTGAGTTTCCGTCAGGCCATGAGCGACAACGAACAGCGCACCCCGGCCATCGACGTGCAGAACCAGGGCAGTGAGTTGCAGGTGCACAACCTCGGCCTCGATCTGGCCGATGGTCGTCACCTGCTGACCGACGCCGACATGACCGTTGAACCGGGTGAGCGCGTTATGCTCAGCGGGCGGTCCGGCAGCGGCAAGTCGACACTGCTGCGAGCGATGGGGCATTTGTGGCCGGCGGGGCACGGCAATATTCGTTTGCCGGCGGCGCGTTATCTGTTCCTGCCGCAGAAGCCTTATCTGCCGATCGGCACATTGCGTGAAGCGTTGAGTTATCCACAACCGGGCGATACCTACGCGCCAGAACGTTATGCTCAGGTGCTGGAAACCTGCCGTCTGCCACACCTGGTCGGGCGGCTGGATGAAGCCAATCACTGGCAACGCATGCTCTCGCCGGGTGAGCAGCAACGCCTGGCCTTCGCCCGCGCGCTTCTCTACGCACCGCAATGGCTGTACATGGACGAGGCTACATCGGCGATGGATGAAGAGGACGAGGCGACCTTGTATCAGGCGTTGATCGATGAGATTCCGGGGCTGAGCATTGTCAGCGTCGGTCACCGAAGCAGTTTGAAACGATTCCATCCACGGCACGTGCGGATCGACAGCGGTCGTCTGGTCGAACAGGCCATAACTGTCTGAACACCCACCTGTGGGAGCGAGCCTGCTCGCGAAGGGGTCATATCGGTCGACGAATCTGTCGTCTGAACCACCGCTTTCGCGAGCAGGCTCGCTCCCACAGTGGGGCAATGTGATCTGCCCGGTGATCGTACAACCCGCTTGAGCTATGATGGCGCCAAGCCGAACTTTCGAGACAAGATGCAGACCATGGAAAAGCTGATCGACACCCCGCGCCTCCCCCGCAAGCGCCGCAGCCTCGCCCAGGAATTGGTGACGGTGTTGAGCGAGCAGATCCGCGATGGCCTGCTCAAGCGTGGCGACAAGTTGCCCACCGAGTCGGCGATCATGGAAGCCCATGGCGTCAGCCGCACCGTGGTCCGCGAGGCAATTTCCCGTCTGCAGGCCGCCGGCCAGGTAGAAACCCGCCATGGCATCGGCACCTTTGTTCTCGATACGCCGAGCCCGAGCGGTTTCCGCATTGATCCGGCCACCGTTGTCACCCTGCGTGACGTGCTGGCGATTCTCGAATTGCGCATCAGCCTCGAAGTCGAGTCCGCCGGCCTAGCCGCGCAACGCCGCAGTCCCGAGCAACTGGCAACCATGCGCGCCGCCCTCGACGCCTTGAACGAAAGCGCCTCCCATGCCAGCGATGCGGTGTCGTCGGACTTCGCTTTCCACCTGGAAATTGCCCTGTCCACCGGCAACCGCTACTTCACCGACATCATGACGCACCTGGGCACCAGCATCATTCCACGTACGCGGCTGAACTCGGCGCGGCTGGCCCACGATGATCAACAGCACTACATGAGCCGCCTGAGCCGCGAGCACGAGGAAATCTACGACGCGATTGCCCGTCAGGACTCCGATGCCGCGCGTGCGGCGATGCGTCTGCACCTGACCAATAGCCGTGAAAGACTGCGCCAGGCCCATGAAGAGGCGCAGGCGCAGCGAAGCTGAGTCTTACGCCTCTATGCGCATTCGCAGCGGCAGCGAATACGGCTCCATGCTCGACTCGTCACGAAATTTGTAGCGCAGCTCCACCTCACGGTTCAGGTAAGGTTGCAATGCCTCTTTCGGCAGCTGCACCTCGATGTCGAGCAGCTTTTCCATTTCATCCTCGGCGTCGTCCCAGGCGCCAGTGTCCACCTCATCACCTTCCCATTCAGGTTCCTCGGCATCGCTGCCGAGGACCGCGTAGACGCTCCAGTTTGCTGCGAAATCGCTGGAATCCGGGACCTGCACGGTGAGGATGTCCGGCAATTGCGAGAGCTGAAGCGTCACGCAATCGTCTTGCGCTGGGGCGACGTGGGTGAGGGTGGGGGCGGCAAAATGCATCGACATAGCGGCTTCCTTTGAGTGGTCCGCCACGATCCTTCGTGGCAGTCGACGTACTTTACGAGCCGCAGGTCGCTACAGAATTAAACGAATCCAGACCGGATATTTCAGCCTTCGAAAGCGTCAAGCACGAGCCTTGTAGCCATTTCATAAAGTGCAAAAGCCAATCTTGTCCGACAAAAAAGCCCTGCCAACGATGAAATGCAGTTGACGGTTATTTTTTAAGTTGTACGATGACCTACAACTTCGGCTAAGGCTGAACGGTCCACTCACAATAAAACGTTGCTACCAGGGTGTTCGAATAATGAATCCACAAGAACTGAAGTCCATCCTCTCTGCCGGCCTGCTGTCTTTCCCGGTGACCGATTTCAACGCGCAGGGCGATTTCAACCGCGCGGGCTACATCAAACGCCTGGAATGGCTGGCTCCGTATGGCGCTTCGGCTCTGTTCGCCGCCGGTGGCACCGGTGAGTTCTTCTCCCTGGCCGCCAGCGAATACTCGGAAATCATCAAGACTGCCGTCGACACCTGCGCAACCAGCGTGCCAATCCTCGCCGGCGTTGGTGGTTCGACCCGCCAGGCCATCGAATACGCTCAGGAGGCCGAGCGTCTGGGCGCCAAAGGTCTGCTGCTGCTGCCGCACTACCTGACCGAAGCGAGCCAGGACGGTGTTGCCGCCCACGTTGAAGCCGTGTGCAAATCGGTGAAGATCGGCGTGGTCGTCTACAACCGCAACGTTTGCCGCCTCAACGCGCCGCTGCTGGAACGTCTGGCCGAGCGCTGCCCGAACCTGATCGGCTACAAGGATGGCTTGGGCGATATCGAGTTGATGGTGTCGATCCGTCGCCGCCTCGGTGATCGCTTCAGCTACCTGGGTGGTCTGCCGACCGCTGAAGTCTACGCCGCTGCCTACAAGGCTTTGGGCGTGCCGGTGTACTCCTCGGCGGTGTTCAACTTCATCCCGAAAACCGCGATGGACTTCTACCACGCGATCGCTCGCGAAGATCACGCCACCGTCGGCAAGATCATCGACGACTTCTTCCTGCCGTACCTGGACATCCGCAACCGCAAGGCCGGTTACGCCGTGAGTATCGTCAAGGCAGGTGCAAAAATCGCCGGCTATGACGCAGGTCCGGTGCGTGCGCCGCTGACCGACCTGACCGGCGAAGAGTACGAAATGCTCGCCGCGCTGATCGACAAGCAAGGCGCGCAATAAGCGAGAAAAGCGAGGCCGCTGAGCAATCAGCGGCTTTTTGCGTGAAGGCTTTTAGAGTTGAGGGCTGCCCTGTGACAACTGCAAAACGCTACGACAACTACATCAATGGCGAATGGGTCGCCGGTGCCGATTACTCGGCCAACATCAACCCGTCAGAACTCAGCGACACCATCGGCGATTACGCCAAGGCTGACCTGACCCAGGTCAACGCCGCCATCGACGCTGCTCGCGCTGCGTTCCCGGCGTACTCCACGTCGGGCATCCAGGCTCGTCACGATTCGCTGGATAAAGTCGGCAGCGAGATCCTCGCCCGTCGCGAAGAGCTCGGCATGCTGCTGGCCCGTGAAGAAGGCAAGACCCTGCCGGAGGCGATCGGTGAAGTGACCCGCGCCGGCAACATTTTCAAGTTCTTCGCCGGTGAATGCCTGCGTCTGTCCGGTGACTACGTGCCGTCGGTACGCCCGGGCGTCAACGTCGAAGTCACCCGCGAAGCGCTGGGCGTGGTCGGTCTGATCACCCCGTGGAACTTCCCGATTGCCATCCCGGCGTGGAAAATTGCTCCGGCCCTGGCCTATGGCAACTGCGTCGTACTCAAGCCTGCCGATCTGGTGCCGGGCTGCGCCTGGGCGCTGGCCGAAATCATTTCCCGCGCGGGCTTCCCGGCCGGTGTGTTCAACCTGGTAATGGGCAGCGGTCGCGTGGTTGGCGAGGCGTTGGTCAACAGCCCGAAAGTCGACGGCATCAGCTTCACCGGTTCGGTGGGCGTTGGCCGCCAGATCGCCGTCAACTGCGTTTCGCGCCAGGCCAAGGTGCAGCTGGAAATGGGCGGCAAGAACCCGCAGATCATTCTCGACGACGCCGACCTCAAGCAAGCGGTCGAGCTGTCGGTGCAGAGCGCGTTCTACTCCACCGGCCAGCGCTGCACAGCGTCGAGCCGTCTGATCGTCACCGCCGGCATTCACGACAAGTTCGTTGAAGCGATGGCCGAGCGCATGAAGTCGATCAAGGTCGGCCACGCGCTGAAGGCCGGCACCGACATCGGTCCGGTGGTCTCCCAGGCGCAGCTGGAACAGGACATGAAGTACATCGACATCGGCCAGTCCGAAGGTGCACGTCTGGTCAGCGGCGGCGGTGTGGTGACTTGCGACACCGAGGGCTACTTCCTCGCGCCAACCCTGTTCGCCGACAGCGAAGCGTCGATGCGCATCAGCCGCGAAGAGATCTTCGGCCCGGTGGCCAACATTGTCCGTGTGGCCGATTACGAAGCTGCGCTGGCAATGGCCAACGACACCGAATTCGGCTTGTCGGCCGGCATCGCCACCACCTCGCTGAAGTACGCCAACCACTTCAAGCGCCACTCACAGGCCGGGATGGTGATGGTCAACCTGCCGACCGCCGGTGTGGATTACCACGTACCGTTCGGCGGGCGTAAAGGCTCGTCCTACGGCTCCCGTGAGCAGGGCCGCTATGCACAAGAGTTCTACACCGTGGTGAAAACCGCCTATGTAGGCTCCTGATACACGCAATACCCCTGTAGGAGCTGCCGAAGGCTGCGATCTTTTGATCTTTTTTTTCAAGATCAAGATCAAAAGATCGCAGCCTTCGGCAGCTCCTACAGGCAATAAATGCAAGACCAAAGAAGCTTCACCCCGCATAAAAATAATCAGTGGGAGTACATCTGCATGCAATCCTCCAAGCCGACTCACGTCCGCTATTTGATCCTGCTCATGCTGTTTCTGGTGACCACGATCAACTACGCCGACCGTGCCACGATCGCCATTGCCGGCTCCAGCCTGCAAAAGGACCTTGGCATTGACGCCGTCACCCTCGGCTACATCTTCTCCGCATTCGGTTGGGCCTACGTCGCCGGGCAAATTCCCGGTGGCTGGCTGCTCGATCGTTTCGGCTCGAAAAAAGTCTATGCCCTGAGCATTTTCACCTGGTCGCTGTTCACCGTGCTGCAAGGCTTTGTCGGAGAATTCGGCATGTCCACGGCAGTGGTTGCGCTGTTCATGCTGCGTTTCCTCGTGGGCCTGGCCGAAGCGCCATCGTTCCCCGGCAACGCACGCATCGTGGCGGCGTGGTTCCCGACCGCTGAACGCGGCACCGCTTCGGCGATCTTCAACTCGGCGCAATACTTTGCCACCGTGCTGTTCGCGCCGTTGATGGGCTGGATCGTCTACAGCTTCGGCTGGGAGCACGTGTTCATCGTCATGGGTATCCTCGGTATCGTGTTCTCGCTGGTGTGGCTGAAAGTCATCTACAGCCCGCGCGAACACCCACGCGTCAACGAGGCCGAGTTCAAGCATATCGCTGACAACGGCGGCATGGTCGACATGGATCAGAAGGGCAAGAAGTCCGACGGTCCGAAGTGGGATTACATCCGTCAGTTGCTGACCAACCGCATGATGCTCGGCGTGTATCTGGGCCAGTACTGCATCAACGGCATCACCTACTTCTTCCTGACCTGGTTCCCGGTGTATCTGGTGCAAGAGCGTGGCATGACCATTCTCAAGGCCGGTTTCATCGCTTCGTTGCCGGCCATTTGCGGCTTTATCGGCGGCGTGCTCGGCGGGGTGATTTCCGACTACCTGCTGCGCAAGGGCCATTCGCTGACCTTCGCCCGCAAGGCGCCGATCATCGCCGGCCTGCTGGTGTCGAGCAGCATCGTCGCGTGCAACTATGTTGACGTGGAATGGATGGTGGTGGGCTTCATGGCTCTGGCATTCTTCGGCAAAGGCGTTGGCGCACTGGGCTGGGCGGTGGTTTCCGACACTTCGCCGAAACAGATCGCCGGTCTGAGCGGTGGCTTGTTCAACACCTTCGGCAACATCGCTTCGATCACCACGCCGATCGTCATCGGCTACATCATCAGCTCCACCGGCTCGTTCAAGTGGGCGCTGGTGTTTGTCGGTGCCAACGCACTGGTCGCGGTGTTCAGCTATCTGGTAATCGTCGGCCCGATCAAGCGTGTGGTCTTGAAAGAGCCGCCAGCCAAGGGCGGCAATGAAGCCACCGGCAATTTGTCTCAAGCGCATTCCTGAGGAGCGGCGTCATGCAGTTGATTGAACATTCCGACTCGCCGCGCTACATCCGCCTGCACGAGCGGGACAACGTTGTAGTGGTGGTCAACGATCAGGGCGTACCGGCCGGTACCGAGTTTGCCGATGGCCTGGTCACCTTGGATTTCGTACCGCAGAGCCACAAGGTCACTCTGGAGGATATTCCTGAGGGCGGCCCGGTGATTCGTTACGGGCAGATTATCGGCTACGCCTTGCAGCCGATCCGTCGCGGCAGTTGGGTCAAGGAAGATCAACTGCGCATGCCGACCGCGCCGCCGCTGGACAGCTTGCCGCTGTCCACCGATGTGCCGGATGCGCAGGCACCGCTGGAAGGCTTCACGTTCGAGGGTTATCGCAACGCCGACGGCACCGTCGGCACGCGCAACATTCTCGGCATCACCACCACCGTGCAGTGCGTCACCGGCGTGCTCGATCATGCGGTCAAGCGCATCAAGGAAGAGCTGCTGCCGAAGTACCCGCACGTCGATGACGTGGTGGCACTGACCCACAGTTATGGCTGCGGTGTGGCGATTACCGCGACCGACGCCTACATCCCGATTCGTACCGTGCGCAATCTGGCGCGCAACCCGAACCTGGGCGGCGAGGCGCTGGTGATCGGTCTGGGCTGCGAGAAATTGCAGGCCGGGCAGGTGATGCACGAGGACGATGCCTCGGTGGATCTCAGCGATCCGTGGTTGTACCGCTTGCAGGATTCGAGTCACGGCTTCACCGAAATGATTGAGCAGATCATGGAACTGGCTGAAGTGCGCTTGAAGAAACTCGACCAGCGCCGCCGCGAAACCGTGCCGGCCTCCGAGCTGATTCTCGGTATGCAGTGCGGCGGCAGCGATGCGTTTTCCGGCATCACCGCCAACCCGGCGCTGGGTTATGCCTCGGACTTGCTATTGCGTGCGGGGGCGACGGTGATGTTTTCCGAAGTCACCGAAGTGCGCGATGCGATCTACCTGCTGACCTCACGGGCGCAGACGCAGACCGTCGCCGAAGAGCTGGTACGCGAGATGGACTGGTACGACCGTTACCTGGCCAAGGGCGAGGCCGATCGCAGCGCCAACACCACGCCGGGCAACAAGAAGGGCGGGTTGTCGAACATTGTCGAGAAGTCCCTGGGCTCGATCGTCAAGTCCGGCAGCAGCGCGATCAATGGCGTGCTCGGCCCGGGCGAGCGTTTCAAGCACAAGGGCCTGATTTTCTGCGCGACGCCGGCCAGCGATTTTGTCTGCGGTACGTTGCAACTGGCAGCAGGGATGAACCTGCACGTGTTCACCACCGGTCGCGGCACGCCTTACGGGCTGGCCATGGCGCCGGTGGTCAAGGTTTCGACGCGGACTGAACTGGCGCAGCGCTGGCCGGACCTGATCGACATTGATGCCGGACGCATTGCCACCGGGCGCGCGACCATCGAAGAACTGGGCTGGGAGTTGTTTCACTATTACCTGGACGTTGCCAGTGGCAAGCAACAGACCTGGGCGGAGAAACACAAGCTGCACAACGACATCACCTTGTTCAACCCGGCGCCGATTACCTGATCGTTTCATGGAAGATCAAAAGCCCCTCACCCCAGCCCTCTCCCGGAGGGAGAGGGGGCCGACCGAGTTGTTTGGCGCTATACATCGACCTGACAAATCGGGTCGATTATGGATTCGACGATGTCATTTCAGGTCGGTGGATTGTTTAAATATCCCCCGATCGGTTCCCTCTCCCTTTGGGAGAGGGCTAGGGTGAGGGGCTTTTGCTTTATCATTGCCCCCCTGACTAAGCTCACCCAAGGCTCCCCGGCATGCTGGCAATCTTTCTTGAAACCCTGAACATCACCGCGCCGGTGTTTGCCATGCTGTTTCTCGGTGTGCTGCTCAAGCGCATCGACTGGATCAACGACAACTTCATCCACACCGCCTCGTCGCTGGTGTTCAACGTGACCATGCCGGCGCTGCTGTTTCTCGGCATTCTCCACGCTGACCTGCACGCCGCACTGCAACCTTCGCTACTCATCTACTTTTCCCTCGCCACCCTGGTGAGTTTCGCTGTGGCTTGGGGCTGGGCGATTTTCAGGTGTCCGCGCGAAGATCGCGGCATCTACACCCAGGGTGCGTTTCGCGGCAACAACGGCGTGATCGGTCTTGCACTCGCCGCGAGCATGTACGGCGATTACGGCATTTCCCTCGGGGCGATTCTGGCGGCGCTGGTGATCCTGTTCTACAACACCCTGTCGACCATTGTGCTGGCGGTGTACAGCCCGGTGATCAAGTCCGATCCGTGGAGCATCTGCAAAAGCGTGTTCAGCAACCCGCTGATCATCAGCGTGATTTCGGCAGCGCCGTTTGCCTATTTCAAGATCGGACTGCCGGGCTGGCTGGAGACCTCCGGCCAGTATCTGGCGCAGACCACTTTGCCACTGGCGCTGATCTGTATCGGTGGCACGCTGTCACTGGCGGCGCTGCGCAAGAGCGGCAACATGGCGCTCAGTTCCAGCCTGGTGAAGATGATCGGTCTGCCGGTGCTGGCGACACTGGGGGCATGGCTGTGGGGCTTTCGCGGGGCGGAATTGGGGATTCTGTTTCTCTACTTTGGCAGCCCGACGGCGGCGGCAAGTTTCGTCATGGCCCGGGCGGCGCAGGGCAATCATGAGCTGGCAGCGGCGATTATCGTGATGACCACTTTGATGGCGGCGATTACCACCAACGTCGGGATCTTTGTGTTGCAGTGGGGTGGGTGGATCTGACAAGGATTTGCAGTGTCTGTCAGGGCCTCTTCGCGAGCAGGCTCGCTCCCACAGGGAAACGCATTCCAACTGTGGGAGCGAGCCTGCTCGCGAAGGCGGTCACTGCGGTTTCTGATAGCTGTCGATCACTTCCTGCGCCGCGCGAAACGCATCGATCGCCGCCGGTACGCCGGCATACACCGCGCAATGCAGCAGCGCTTCGCGAATCTCTTCCACCGTGCAGCCGTTGTTCAGCGCACCGCGCACGTGGCCCTTCAACTCTTGCGGACACTTCAACGCGGTCAGCGCGGCGAGGGTAATCAGGCTGCGGGTTTTCAGCGGCAGCCCCTCACGATTCCACACGCCACCCCAGGCGTGTTCATTGACGAAATCCTGCAACGGCTGGGTGAACTCGGTGGCGTTGCCCAAGGCGCGATCAACGAACGCATCGCCCATGACCTGACGACGGATTTCAACCCCGGACTGCTTCGACTCGCTCATGGCACATCTCTCTTGTGGTGTTGGCGACGCCAGGCGCGGATCGACGTGAACAGCAGAAACGTCAGCAGCGCCGGCAGGACATAAAACAGCATCAAGCGCTCGAGTTTGCCGGCCAGCGGCATGCCGGTGGTGAACGACACCACATGCAGCCCGTAGACCAGATACAAACCGAGCAGCAGCAAGCCTTCGGCTCGAGTCACGCGGTAGCCCGAGTAAAACACTGGCAGACACAGCGCAGCGACGCCGAGCATCACTGGCAAGTCAAAATCCAGCGCGTTGGGGGAGACGGAAAGCGGCGTCGGTGCGAGCAGCGCGGTCAGCCCGAGTACCCCGAGCAGGTTGAACAGATTGGCGCCGATCACGTTGCCCACGGCTATGTCGCGCTGCCCGCGCAACGCAGCGATCAGCGAAGTCGCCAGCTCCGGCAGCGAAGTGCCGACCGCGACCACGGTCAGGCCGATGACCCGTTCGGACAGGCCCAAGTCGGTGGCCACGACCACGGCGGCGCCGAGCAGCAGACGGCCGGCGAACACCAGCATGGCCAGGCCAGCGAGAATCATCAGCACACTGATCAGCCAGGATTGCTGCGTCTCGGTTGGTCGTACTGTATGAGGTCGCGTCGAGTGTCGCGACTGGCGGAACAACAAGCCAAGGTACAGCGCCAACGCCCCGAGCAGCAGGACGCCGTCGAGACGCCCGAGGTCTTTATTCCAGGCGAGGATGAATACCAGCAGGCTGGCGCCGATCATCAGCGGGATATCCAAGCGCACCAGTTGCCGCGACACGCGCAGCGGAATGATCAGTGCCGACAGGCCAAGGGTTACGAGGATATTGAAGATGCCGCTGCCGACCACGCTGCCGACGGCGATGTCCGGGTTGTCGGTCAACGCCGCTTGCAGGCTCACGGTCATCTGCGGCGCGCTGCTGCCGAGGGCGACGATGGTCAGGCCGATGATCAACGGACGCACATGCAGGCGCTCGGCCAGACGCACGGCGGCGCGCACCATCAGCTCGGCGCCGATGAGCAAAAGACACAGGCCGCTGAGCAGTTCGATGACGTTGATCAGCGGCAGATCGGCTAGTCCGAAAATGGTCGGCGCTCCATCAGTCCAGGGCCTGCACGCGAACCCGTGCGGTGCCGCTGCGCAGCATGCCGATTTCATCGGCGGCCTCGCGTGACAGATCGATCAGTCGGCCACGGGTGTGCGGGCCACGGTCATTGATGCGGACCACGACTGATTCATCGTTTTTCAGATTGGTGACCTTCACCCGCGTGCCGAACGGCAACTGGCGGTGGGCGGCAGTCAGGGAATGCTGGTTGAACGCTTCGCCGCTGGCGGTGCGTTTACCGTGATGCCTGGCTCCGTAATAGGAGGCGACGCCGGTCTGGTCGTAACCGTGCGGGTCGATGGTGTCGGTACTGGCGCAACCGGCCAGCAGAGAGAGCAGGGCGCTGCTCAGCAACAGACGCTTCATTCAAAGGTATCCCGGATCAAATGTAGGAGTGACCTGTGGCGAGGGGATTTATCCCCGTTGGACTGCGCAGCAGTCCCAAAACTGAGAACTCGGTTTATCTGGTGCAAATCAAGCTCAGCAATTGGGGCCGCTTCGCGGCCCAACGGGGATAAATCCCCTCGCCACAGGTCCCTTCCACAGGGGATGGAGCCAGGCTTTGGATCTGGCTCCATTGGTGGTCAGCCTTCGAGCTTGCTTTTCAGCAGTTCGTTCACCTGCTGCGGGTTGGCCTTGCCTTTCGAGGCTTTCATGGCCTGGCCGACGAAGAAGCCGAACATCTTGCCGCGTTTGGCTTCGTCTGCCGCGCGGTACTGTTCGACCTGTTCGGCGTTGGCCGCGAGCATTTCGTCGAGCACGGCCGAGATCGCGCCGGTGTCGGTGACTTGCTTGAGGCCGCGCTTCTCGATGATCTCGTCAGCACTGCCTTCACCATTGGCCATCGCTTCGAACACCACCTTGGCGATCTTGCCGGAGATAGTGTTGTCCTTGATGCGCTGCAGCATGCCGCCCAGTTGCTCGGCGGAGACTGGCGAGTCTTCGATGTCCAGGCCCTGCTTGTTGAGCAGGCTGCCCAACTCGACCATCACCCAGTTCGCCGCCAGTTTCGCGTCGCCACCGATGGCTGCGACTTTCTCGAAGTAATCCGCCTGTTCACGGCTGGTGGCCAGCACGTTGGCGTCGTAAGCCGACAGACCGAACTGGCTCTGGAAGCGCTCGCGCTTTTGCGGTGGCAGTTCCGGCAGGGTGGCACGCACTTCACCGAGGAACGACTCTTCGATGACCACCGGCAGCAGGTCCGGATCAGGGAAGTAACGGTAGTCGTTGGCTTCCTCTTTCGAACGCATCGGACGGGTCTCGTCCTTGTTCGGATCGTACAGGCGGGTCTGCTGGATCACTTTGCCGCCGTCCTCGATCAGTTCGATCTGGCGCTGGATCTCGGAGTTGATTGCCTTCTCGATGAAACGGAACGAGTTGACGTTCTTGATCTCGCAGCGAGTGCCGAACTCGACCTGGCCTTTCGGCCGTACCGAGACGTTGCAGTCGCAACGCAGCGAGCCTTCGGCCATGTTGCCGTCGCAGATGCCCAGGTAACGCACCAGTGCGTGGATCGCCTTGACGTAAGCCACGGCTTCCTTGGCGCTGCGCATGTCCGGCTCGGAAACGATTTCCAGCAGCGGTGTGCCGGCACGGTTCAGGTCGATGCCGGTGGCACCGTTGAATTCTTCGTGCAGGCTCTTGCCGGCATCTTCTTCCAGGTGCGCGCGGGTGATGCCGACGCGTTTGACCGTGCCGTCTTCCAGGGCGATGTCCAGGTGCCCTTTGCCAACGATCGGCAATTCCATCTGGCTGATCTGATAGCCCTTGGGCAGATCCGGGTAGAAATAGTTTTTCCGGGCGAACACGTTGTGCTGGCCGATCTCGGCGTCAATTGCCAGACCGAACATCACCGCCATGCGCACCGCTTCCTGGTTGAGCACCGGCAGCACGCCGGGCATGCCCAGGTCGATCAGGCTGGCCTGGGTGTTCGGCTCGGAACCGAATGTGGTGGAACTACCGGAAAAGATTTTCGACCGGGTGGTGAGCTGAGTGTGAATCTCCAGCCCGATCACGACTTCCCATTGCATGTGTGTCTCCTCAGAAGCCGGTTGGGGTGCGGGTGTGCCAGTCAGTGTTGAGCTGATACTGGTGGGCAACGTTCAACAGGCGGCCCTCCTGGAAGTACGGCGCGAGCAACTGCACGCCCACCGGCAGACCGTCGACAAAACCGGCCGGCATCGACAGGCCCGGCAGGCCAGCGAGGTTGGCGGTGATGGTGTAGACGTCTTCCAGATAGGCAGCGACCGGGTCGCTGTTCTTGGCGCCAAGCTTCCAGGCCGGGTTCGGCGTGGTCGGGCCGAGGATGATGTCGACTTCATTGAACGCAGCCATGAAATCGTTCTTCACCAGACGGCGGATCTTCTGCGCTTTCAGGTAGTAGGCGTCGTAGTAACCGGCGGACAGCGCGTAGGCACCGACCATGATCCGGCGCTGTACTTCCGCGCCGAAGCCTTCGCCACGGGAGCGCTTGTACAGGTCGATGAGGTTTTCCGGGTTTTCGCAGCGGTGGCCGAAACGCACGCCGTCGAAACGCGACAGGTTGGAAGACGCTTCTGCCGGGGCGATCACGTAGTACGCAGGAATGGCGTGCTGCATGTTCGGCAGGCTGATTTCCTTGATCACCGCACCGAGCTTCTGCAACTGCTGGATGCTGTTCTGGATCAGCTCGGCAATGCGCGGGTCGAGACCGGCGCTGAAGTATTCCTTCGGCACGCCGATGCGAAGGCCTTGCAGCGACTCGCCCAGGCCGGCGGAGTAATCCGGCACCGGCTCATCGATGCTGGTGGAGTCGTTCGGGTCGAAGCCGGCCATGCCTTGCAGCAGAATCGCGCAATCTTCGGCCGTGCGCGCCAACGGACCGCCCTGATCAAGGCTGGACGCGTAGGCAATCATGCCCCAGCGCGAAACGCGACCGTAGGTCGGCTTCAAACCGGTGAGGTTGGTGAATGCTGCCGGCTGGCGGATCGAACCGCCGGTGTCGGTGGCGGTGGCGGCAGGCAGCAGGCGAGCGGCCACGGCGGCGGCCGAACCACCGGACGAACCGCCCGGCACGTGTTCCAGGTTCCACGGGTTTTTCACCGCGCCGTACCAGCTCGACTCGTTGGCCGAACCCATGGCGAATTCGTCCATGTTGGTCTTGCCCAGGGTCACGGCGCCGGCAGCGGCCAGTTTCGCAACGACAGTGGCGTCATACGGGGCTTTGAAGTTGTCGAGCATCTTCGAGCCGCAGCTGGTGCGGATGCCCAGGGTGCAGAACAGGTCCTTGTGGGCGATCGGCGCGCCGAGCAGGGCGCCGCTCTCACCGTTGGCCCGGCGTGCATCGGCGGCTTTCGCCTGCTCGATGGCCAGATCCTCGGTGAGGCTGATGAAACTGTTGAGCTGCGGATCGAGCTGGGTAATACGCGCCAGCAGGACTTTGGTCAGCTCTTCGGAGGAAAACTTTTTATCGGCGAGACCGCGGGCGATCTCGGCCAGAGTCATTTGATGCATTGCAGGCTCTTTCCCTTTAGTCGATGACTTTCGGAACCAGATACAGGCCGTTTTCGACCGCTGGTGCGATGGACTGGTAGGCCTCGCGATTATTCGTCTCGGTCACCACGTCGGCGCGCAGGCGCTGACTGGCTTCCAGGGGGTGGGCCAGCGGCTCGATACCGTCGGTATCAACGGCCTGCATTTCGTCGACCAGCCCGAGAATGCTGTTGAGGGCGGAAGTAATGTGCGGAAGATCGGCATCGTTGAGGCCAAGGCAGGCCAGATGCGCGATTTTTTCCACGTCGGAGCGTTCTAGCGCCATCGGGATTCTCCAGTGGAAAACAGAACGGACGGCGTCCGTGTGTTAGATTGTCGGAACACTACCGCACTTCTACGGTCATAAGGCCGCGATTGTGGGGCTTGGTGCACAGAAAAGCGGCCAATTTAACATATTGGCGCCTTGCCCAAAATCCCTGTCGTTGTTAGAGTTTGCCGCACTTTTTTACCCACGCGTTGCCTAGGGTCCCTTTCCCATGTTCAAGAAACTGCGTGGCATGTTTTCCAGCGATCTTTCCATTGACCTGGGCACTGCCAACACCCTTATTTACGTGCGCGAGCGCGGTATCGTCCTGAATGAGCCATCGGTTGTGGCCATTCGGACACACGGTAACCAGAAAAGTGTCGTTGCTGTCGGCACCGAGGCCAAGCGCATGCTCGGCCGTACGCCGGGCAACATTGCTGCCATTCGTCCGATGAAGGATGGCGTGATCGCCGACTTCAGCGTCTGCGAAAAGATGCTGCAGTACTTTATCAACAAGGTTCACGAAAACAGTTTCCTGCAGCCCAGCCCTCGTGTGCTGATCTGCGTTCCATGCAAGTCCACCCAGGTTGAGCGTCGCGCCATCCGTGAATCGGCCCTTGGCGCCGGTGCCCGTGAAGTGTTCCTGATCGAAGAGCCGATGGCTGCTGCGATCGGTGCCGGTCTGCCGGTTGAAGAAGCACGCGGTTCGATGGTCGTGGACATCGGTGGTGGTACCACCGAGATCGCCCTGATCTCCCTTAACGGTGTGGTTTACGCCGAATCCGTACGTGTCGGCGGCGACCGTTTCGACGAAGCGATCATCACCTACGTGCGCCGTAACTACGGCAGCCTGATCGGTGAATCCACCGCCGAGCGCATCAAGCAGGAAATCGGTACGGCCTACCCGGGCGGCGAAGTACGCGAAGTCGATGTTCGCGGTCGCAACCTGGCCGAAGGCGTTCCACGCGCATTCACCCTGAACTCGAACGAAGTGCTCGAGGCTCTGCAAGAGTCGCTGGCAACCATCGTTCAGGCGGTGAAAAGCGCGCTGGAGCAATCGCCGCCGGAACTGGCTTCCGACATCGCCGAGCGTGGCCTGGTGCTGACCGGTGGTGGCGCGCTGCTGCGTGACCTCGACAAGTTGCTGGCCCAGGAAACCGGTCTGCCGGTGATCGTTGCCGAAGATCCGCTGACTTGCGTTGCTCGCGGCGGTGGCCGTGCGCTGGAAATGATGGATAAGCACACCATGGATCTGCTTTCGAGCGAATAAGCTTCGAATGCAATACGTGGGTGAGCGCACAGGCAGCACTTTGCAGTGCTGCCTGTTGGCGTTTATCTTCTGTCAGTCTTCATCCAGGCCGGTTTGATGCCGTATGAATAAACAGAACATTTGCCTGGGAGGAGCGGCTTATTAAACCGCTTTTCACCAAAGGCCCTTCGTTGGGCGTGCGCCTGTTGGTGCTGGCCGTGCTCGCGGTCGCGCTGATGGTGGTCGATGCACGTTTCGACCTGCTCAAGCCCGCGCGCAAGCAAGCGTCGCTGGTGCTCATGGATGCCTACTGGATCACTGACCTGCCCGGCCGCTTGTGGGAAGGGGTCGCCAGTCAGTTCGGCAGCCGCACCGAGCTCGTCGCCGAAAACGAAAAACTCAAGACCGAAAACCTGCTGTTGCAGGGGCGCATGCAAAAGCTCGCGGCCCTGACCGAGCAGAACGTTCGGCTGCGTGAGTTGCTCAACTCCTCCGCACTGGTCAATGAAAAGGTCGAAGTGGCCGAGCTGATCGGCATGGACCCCAACCCCTTCACCCATCGCATCATCATCAACAAAGGTGAGCGCGACGGCGTCGTGCTCGGCCAACCGGTGCTCGATGCACGCGGGCTGATGGGCCAGGT
This sequence comes from Pseudomonas sp. Leaf434, assembly GCF_001425545.1. Taxonomy (NCBI): domain Bacteria; kingdom Pseudomonadati; phylum Pseudomonadota; class Gammaproteobacteria; order Pseudomonadales; family Pseudomonadaceae; genus Pseudomonas; species Pseudomonas sp. Leaf434. Next base: position 151,007 of record NZ_LMQZ01000001.1, read on the forward strand.
GGTTGAGTTGATGCCGTACACCTCGCGGGTCCTGCTGCTGACCGACACCACTCATAGCATTCCGGTGCAGGTGAATCGTAACGGTCTGCGCGCGATTGCCAGTGGCACCGGCAACCCTGAGCGCCTGGAATTGCGTCATGTCGCCGACACGGCGGACATCAAGGAAGGCGATCTGCTGGTCAGCTCCGGCCTTGGCCAGCGTTTTCCGGCCGGTTATCCGGTGGCCACGGTCAAGGAAGTCATCCACGATTCCGGCCAACCGTTTGCCATTGTCCGCGCCGTGCCGACTGCCGCCCTGAACCGCAGCCGCTATCTGCTGCTGGTGTTCAGCGACAGCCGCACTGCCGAGGAACGCGCCAATGACGCGGCCCAGGCGCAGGAACAGCTCGATGCCCACGGCGGCGGCCCGATGTTGCCGGCCAGCGTGCCGAAACCGTTGATCATGCCTGCCACGCCGTCGACCGCTACCGCAGCGCCGGCCGCTGAAGCAGCGGCGCCTGCCACCACGCCTGCCAAGCCTGCCGCGAGCAAACCGCCCGCTGCCGCTCCGGCCGCTGCCAAACCGCCGGCCGCGAGCAAACCACCGGCAAAACCGCCAGCGACTACCGGGGGACGAGAATAATGGTCGGCGCGAAAAAATCCGGAAACAGCTGGATGATCTGGTTGACGTTCTTCGTCGGCATCCTGCTCAGCGTGTCACCGTTGCCGATCTTCATGGAAATCCTTCGCCCGCTGTGGCTGGCCTTGCTCGTGACCTTCTGGGCGCTGTACATGCCGCACACGGTCGGCATGGTCACCGCCTTCTGTCTGGGACTGGCCGAAGATGTCCTGCAGGGCGACCTGCTCGGGCAGAACGCGCTGATCCTGACCCTGATTACTTTCCTCGTGTTGTCGTTGCAGCAGCGTCTGCGCATGTTCCCGATGTGGCAGCAGTGCCTGGTGATCCTGGTGATCTTCGGCCTCGCACAGTTGGCGCAACTGTGGCTCAGCGCTCTGACCGGCAACCGTCAGCCAACCCTGGCGCTGGTCTTGCCGGCGCTGGTCAGTGCCTTGCTCTGGCCGTGGGTCAGCTTCGCCCTTCGCGGGATGTGCCGACGCTACAGAATCTATTGAGCCGGTGAAGCAGGGCACTGAACAGGGAGATGTTTTGATGAAACTGCTTTACCTCGCCTCCGGCTCACCGCGTCGCCGTGAATTGCTCACGCAGATCGGCGTGCAGTTCTCCGCCATCAGCGCGGACATCGACGAAACCCCGCTTCCTGAAGAATCCCCTTCGGCCTATGTCGAACGCCTTGCGCGTGGCAAGGCCGAGGCCGGTCGCCGTTCGGTCGTCTCTGATCAGCCGTTCTGCGTGCTTGGCGCCGACACCGCAGTGGTGCTCGACGGCAAAATACTTGGCAAACCGGTGGACGAAGCCGACGCATGCGCCATGCTGATGATGTTGTCCGGCAACGAACACGAAGTGCTGACCGCTATCGCCGTGCTTGAAGGTGAGCGCTGCGAGTCGCGGGTGGTGCGCAGTCGCGTGCGTTTCCGCACCATCAGCCGCGATGAGGCCGCTGCCTACTGGGCCAGTGGCGAACCGCGCGACAAGGCCGGCGGCTATGGCATTCAGGGCCTGGGTGCGGTGTTTGTCGCCGGGCTCGAAGGCAGCTATTCGGCGGTGGTCGGCTTGCCGTTGTGCGAAACCTGCGAGGTGTTGGGCCATTTCGGCATACCCTGTTGGCAAAACCTGAACACGCCCTGAGCGTCGTACGAATCCAGATGCGGCCACTATCGTGAACATGCCTGAACGAGATCCTGCCATGAGTGAAGAGATTCTGATCAACATCACGCCGATGGAGTCGCGCGTGGCGGTGGTCGAAAACGGTGTGCTGCAAGAAGTCCACGTCGAGCGCACGCAGAAACGCGGGATCGTCGGCAACATCTATAAAGGCAAGATCGTTCGTGTCCTGCCGGGCATGCAGGCGGCATTTGTTGACATCGGCCTCGATCGTGCGGCTTTCATTCACGCCGCCGAAATCTCCCTGCGTGAAGGCCCGGCGGTGGAAAGCATCAGTTCGCTGGTGCACGAAGGCCAGAGCCTGGTGGTGCAAGTCACCAAAGACCCGATCGGCTCCAAAGGCGCACGCCTGACCACACAACTGTCGATTCCTTCGCGCTATCTGGTGTACATGCCGCGTACCGCTCATGTCGGCATTTCCCTGAAGATCGAAGACGAAGCCGAACGCGAGCGCCTCAAGCAGGTGGTCAGTGATTGCGTGGCCAAAGAAGGCATCAAGGAGGCCGGCGGCTTCATTCTGCGCACAGCCGCTGAAGGTGCCGGCGCTGATGAAATCCTCATGGACATCCGCTACCTGCGGCGCCTCTGGGACCAGATCAATGAACAGATCAAGACCATCGCCGCGCCGAGCGTGATCTACGAAGACCTCGGCCTGGCCCTGCGCACCCTGCGTGACCTGGTCAATCCGAAGATCGAGAAAATTCGCATCGACTCGCGGGAAACCTTCCAGAAAACCACGCAATTCGTCGCCGAACTGATGCCGGAAATCGCTGATCGTCTGGAACACTACCCGGGTGAACGACCGATCTTCGATCTGTACGGTGTCGAAGACGAAATCCAGCGCGCGCTGGAGCGCAAGGTGCCGCTGAAGTCTGGCGGCTATCTGGTGATCGATCCGGCGGAAGCCATGACCACCATCGACGTCAACACCGGGGCGTTCGTCGGTCATCGCAACCTCGAAGAAACCATTTTCAAGACCAATCTCGAAGCGGCCACGGCGATCGCCCGGCAGATGCGCCTGCGCAATCTCGGCGGGATCATCATCATCGACTTCATCGACATGGAAGATGAAGAGCACCAGCGTCAGGTCCTGCGCACTCTGGAAAAACAGCTGGAGCGCGACCACGCCAAGACCAACATCATCGGCATCACCGAGTTGGGCCTGGTGCAGATGACCCGCAAGCGTACCCGCGAAAGCCTTGAGCAGGTGCTGTGCGAACCGTGCAGCAGTTGTCAGGGACGCGGCAAACTGAAGACCGCCGAAACCATCTGTTACGAGATCTTCCGCGAGATTCTCCGCGAGGCCCGTGCTTATCAGGCCGAGGGTTACCGGGTGCTGGCCAACCAGAAGGTGGTCGATCGTCTGCTTGATGAAGAGTCCGGTAACGTCGCCGAGCTTGAAGGCTTCATCGGTCGCACCATACGCTTCCAGGTGGAAACCATGTATTCCCAGGAACAATATGACGTGGTGCTGCTCTGAAACCCTGCATCACCCTTCATTCAACGCGGCTGGCCTCAGCTTTTCGCAGTTTTTTTGCCATGGGAGCCAACTGACATGGAGCGTCTGACACGCATTCTGGCCGCACTCACCCGCTGGGGGCTGGGCCTGTGCGCGTTGGTTCTGGTGTTGATGGCGTTGTACGTCAGCCTCGGCCGCGAGCTGACGCCACTGGTGGCCGAATACCGCGCCGACATCGAAGACAAGGCCAGCGCCGCCCTCGGCATGCCCTTGCAGATCGGTGAGCTGGAAGGCAACTGGAGCGGTTTCGCGCCGATCCTGCTGGCCCATGACGTGATGGTCGGCGACGGCGCCAACGCGCTGCGCCTCGACCGCGTACGGGTGGTGCCGGATATGTGGGGCAGCGTGTTGGCCCGCGAAGTACGTCTCGCGCATATCGAACTCAACGGTTTGAAGATCAGCCTCAAGGAAGCCGAAGACGGTACCTGGGCGCTGGAAGGGCTGCCGGTGCAGAAGGATCAGCCGTTCGATGCGGCGCAACTGTTCCAGCGCTCGCAGATGATCAGACAATTGTCGGTGCTCGACAGCCAGGTGACTCTGCAACCGCTCGATCACCCGCCCATGACGCTCACCTATGTCGGCCTCAATCTGCGTACCGGCGCCAGCCGCCAGCGTCTCGACGCGCGTCTGACCTTGCCCGATGGCCAGCCTGTCGCGCTGAGCCTGCGCAGCCAGCTGCGTCCTGATCAGTGGCAGAACAGCGCCATCGAGGGCTATGCCAGTCTGCCGCAGAGCGACTGGGCGAAATGGCTGCCCGAGCGCCTGACCCAGCAATGGAATTTTTCCGAGATCAAGGCCGGCGGCGAACTCTGGGTCGATTGGGCCGAAGGCGCGTTGCAAAGCGCCGCGTTGCGCCTGAATGCGCCGCAAGTGACCGGTGCCTACGCCGAGCGCAAGCCGATCCAGATCAACAATCTGGCGCTCAACGCCTATTACCGCAACACAGCCGAAGGGGTGAAAGTCACCCTCGATTCACTGGCGATGAGCTTCGGCGAAACCCGCTGGGAATCCCATGTGCAGGTGCAGCAGACTCGCGCCAGCGCCAAGGCTGAAGAGCTCTGGCATTTGCAGGCCGATCGCCTCGATCTGACCCCGATCACGCCGCTGCTCAATGCATTGGGGCCGTTGCCGCAAAGCTTCGCCACAGTGGTCGAGCGTTTGAAGGTAACCGGCGGCCTGCGTAACGTGTTGCTGGACTTCCGCCCGACCGCCACCGATGGCAACAAATTCGGCTTTGCGGCCAACCTCGATAATGTCGGTTTCGATGCCTACCACGGCGCTCCGGCGGCGCGCAATGTCAGTGGCAGCCTGAGTGGCAACCTCGACGGCGGCGAGTTGCGCCTCGACAGCAAGGATTTCGTCCTGCACCTCGATCCGATTTTCGCCAAGCCATGGCAATACCTGCAGGCCAATGCGCGGTTGACCTGGAAGCTCGACAAGGATGGCTTCACCCTGATTGCGCCATACCTCAAGGTATTGGGCGAGGAGGGCAAGATTGCCGGCGATTTCCTCATTCGCCTGCACTTTGACCATAGCCAGGAAGACTACATGGACCTGCGCGTCGGCCTGGTTGATGGCGACGGTCGCTACACCGCGAAATACCTGCCGGCGGTGTTGAGCCCGGCGCTTGATGAGTGGCTGCGCACAGCGATCCTCAAAGGCGCAGTGGACCAGGGCTTCTTCCAGTATCAGGGCTCGCTGAGCAAGAACGCTGGCGAGGCTGATCGCAGCATCAGCCTGTTCTTCAAAGTGCACGACGCCGAGCTGGCGTTTCAGCCGGGCTGGCCGCATGTGAGCAAAGTCAGCGGCGATGTGTTCATCGAAGACAGCGGCGTGCGCATCTGGGCCAGCAAAGGCCAGTTGCTCGACACCCAAGTCAGCGATGTCTTCGTCAATATTCCTCATGTACCGGCCGGGCAGAACTCGCATTTGTTCCTGGACGGCGCATTTGCCGGTGGCCTCGGCGACGGCTTGAAGATTCTTCAGGATGCGCCGATCGGCACTGGTGAGACCTTTGCTGGTTGGGAGGGTGCGGGTGATCTGAATGGCAAGCTCAAGCTGGATATTCCGCTGGCCAAGGGCGAACAGCCGAAAATCCTCGTCGATTTCAAGACCGCCAATGCGCGGCTGAAACTGGCCGAACCGAAACTGGAACTGAGCCAGCTCAAGGGCGATTTCCGCTTCGACAGCAATAAAGGCCTCAGCGGCCAGAACATCTCTGCACGGGCCTTCGACAAACCGGTCACTGCGCAGATCTTCGCTGATGGCAGCCCCAACCAGATCAAGACCCGGGTTGCGGCGTCGGGGCAGGTCGAAGTGAAAAAGCTCACCGATTGGCTGGGTGTGACCCAGCCGTTGCCGGTGTCCGGGACGATTCCGTATCAGTTGCAGCTGAATCTTTCCGGGGCCGACAGCCAGTTGCTGGTCAGCTCCAGCCTCAAAGGCGTGGCGGTGGATCTGCCGGCGCCGTTCGGCATGACCGCCGATGTCGGGCGCGACACAGTGTTTCGCATGACCCTGCAAGGGCAGGAGCGGCGTTACTGGTTCAATTACGATCAACTGGCCAATTTCACTTTTGCTGCGCCGCCGAGCAATTTCGCCGACGGCCGTGGCGAACTGTTTCTCGGCGCTGGCGAAGCGGTGTTGCCGGGCGCCAAGGGCCTGCGCATTCGCGGGGTGCTGTCGGAACTGGACGTCGCGCCGTGGCAGGATCTGGCCAGCAAGTACGCTGGCGGGGATCCGGGCGGCAGCGCCAAGCAACTGCTGAGCAGTGCTGACATCAAGGTCGGCAAATTGACCGCGTTCGGCACCACGCTGGATCAGGCTTCGGTGCAGATCAATCGCAAGCCAGGCGCGTGGAACCTGGCGCTCGACAGCCAACAGGCCAAGGGCAGCGCCAGCCTGCCGGACGCCAACGGCGTGCCGATTGCGGTGAATCTGCAATACGTGAAACTGCCGGCGCCGGACCCGGCGGTGCAGGCTGACGAGAATGCACCGGATCCATTGGCGTCGGTCGACCCGACGAAAATCCCGGCGCTGGATATAACCCTCAACCAATTATTCCTCGGCCCCGACCTGGTGGGTGGCTGGTCGCTGAAAGTGCGGCCGACCGCCAAGGGCATCGCGCTGAACAACCTCGACATGGGCCTCAAGGGCATCCTCCTGCAAGGCAACGGCGGCTGGGAAGGCGCGCCGGGGGCGACCAGCAGTTGGTACAAGGGCCGCATTGGCGGCAAGAATCTGGCCGACGTGCTCAAAGGCTGGGGCTTCGCGCCGAGCGTGACCAGCGAAGAATTCCATATGGATGTCGACGGCCGTTGGCCGGGCTCGCCGGCGTGGCTGGCGACCAAGCGCTTCTCCGGCACCCTCGATGCCTCGCTGAACAAAGGCCAGTTCGTTGAAGTGGAAGGCGGTGCTCAGGCGCTGCGGGTGTTCGGCCTGCTCAACTTCAACTCGATCGGCCGGCGCCTGCGTCTGGACTTCTCCGACCTGTTCGGCAAAGGCCTGAGCTACGACCGGGTCAAAGGTTTGCTGGTGGCGAACAATGGTGTCTACGTGACACGTGAGCCGATTCGCCTGACCGGGCCTTCGAGCAATCTGGAATTGGACGGCACGCTGGATCTGGTCGGTGACAAGGTCGATGCGAGATTGCTGGTGACCTTGCCGGTGACCAACAACCTGCCGATCGCCGCGCTGCTCGTCGGCGCACCGGCGGTCGGCGGCGCGCTGTTCCTCATCGACAAGCTGATCGGCGACCGCGTCGCGCGCTTCGCCAGCGTCAAGTACACCGTCAAAGGCCCATGGAAAGAGCCGAAAATCACCTTCGACAAGCCTTTTTAACTAGCAGACACTACCCCTGTAGGAGCTGCCGAAGGCTGCGATCTTTTGATCTGGCTCTTAAAAAAAATCAACAGATCGCAGCCTTCGGCAGCTCCTACACAGTCATATGCAAATCCCGAGGAGCGGCCATGTCTTTAGCGGTGATTCAAATGGTCAGCCAGAGCGACGTGCCGGCCAATCTGGCCCAGGCCCGGCGCCTGCTTGAACAGGCCGCCGCCGGCGGGGCGAAACTCGCGGTGCTGCCGGAAAACTTCGCCGCCATGGGCCGTCGCGACGTCGCCGATATCGGCCGCGCCGAGGCCTTGGGCGAAGGGCCGATCCTGCCATGGTTGAAACAGACCGCCCGCGACCTCACCTTATGGATAGTCGCCGGCACGTTGCCGTTGCCACCGTTGGGTCAACCCACGGCCAAAGCCAATGCCTGCTCATTGCTGATCAACGAGCACGGCGAGGTGGTCGCGCGCTATGACAAGCTGCATCTGTTCGATGTCGATGTCGCCGACAATCGCGGCCGGTACCGTGAATCCGATGACTATGCTTATGGCGGTAATGTAGTGGTGGCGGATACGCCGGTGGGGCGAGTCGGTCTGAGCGTGTGTTACGACTTGCGTTTCCCGGAGCTGTACAGTGAATTGCGTGCCGCCGGTGCCGAATTGATTACTGCACCGTCGGCGTTTACGGCCGTGACCGGCGCCGCGCACTGGGATGTACTGATCCGCGCGCGGGCCATCGAAACACAGTGTTATATCCTGGCGGCCGCGCAGGGCGGCAGCCATCCCGGACCGCGTGAAACCTTCGGGCATGCGGCGATTGTCGACCCGTGGGGGCGCGTACTGGCCCAACAGGATCAAGGCGAGGCGGTGTTGCTGGCCGCCCGCGACAGCGATGAACAAGCGTCCATCCGGGCGCGCATGCCGGTGACGCGTCATCGGCGGTTTTTCTCGCAGGGCGCCCAGCGGCCTGCTTCAGAACACGAATTTAAGGCGTAAACCTATGAGCGAGTTGTTGTCCTCAGTCAGTGATCACCTGTTGGCACCCGGCGGTGTCACGATCGAGAGCCTGCAAGGCGTGCTCGGCGATCTGGCCGGACCGGGCATCGATGCCGCCGACCTGTATTTCCAGGGCCAGATTTCCGAGTCATGGGCGTTGGAAGACGGCATCGTCAAGGAAGGCAGCTTCAACCTCGATCAGGGTGTCGGCGTGCGTGCACAGTCCGGTGAGAAGACCGGTTTTGCCTACAGCAACGCGATCACCCTCGAGGCCCTCGGCGCAGCGGCCCGCGCCGCGCGTTCGATCTCCCGTGCCGGACAGAACGGCACCGTGCAGGCATTCACCAGCCAGGACGTCGCGCAGCTGTACGCGCCGGATAACCCGCTGGAAGTGCTCAGCCGCGCGGAAAAAGTCGAGTTGCTCAAACGCATCGACGTCGCCACCCGCGCACTCGATCCACGGATTCAGCAGGTCAGCGTGAGCATGGCCGGGGTCTGGGAGCGGATTCTGGTGGCCTCCACCGACGGTGGCCTGGCCGCCGACGTGCGACCGCTGGTGCGCTTCAATGTCAGCGTCATCGTTGAGCAGAACGGCCGGCGCGAACGCGGCGGGCATGGCGGCGGCGGGCGTACCGATTACCGCTACTTCCTCGCCGAAGACCGCGCCATGGGTTATGCCCGCGAAGCGCTGCGCCAGGCACTGGTCAACCTTGAAGCAATTCCAGCGCCGGCCGGTACCTTGCCGGTGGTGCTGGGTTCCGGCTGGTCCGGGGTGCTGCTGCACGAAGCGGTCGGTCACGGTCTGGAAGGCGATTTCAACCGCAAGGGCAGCTCGGCCTATAGCGGGCGCATGGGCGAAATGGTTGCCTCCAAGCTTTGCACCATCGTCGATGACGGCACCTTGAGCGGTCGTCGCGGTTCGCTGAGCGTCGATGACGAAGGCACACCAACCGAGTGCACCACGCTGATCGAAAACGGCGTGCTCAAGGGCTACATGCAAGACAAGCTCAATGCGCGGCTGATGGGCGTGGCGCGCACCGGTAACGGTCGTCGCGAATCCTATGCGCATCTGCCGATGCCACGCATGACCAACACCTACATGCTCGGTGGCGAAAGTGATCCGGCGGAAATCATCGCTTCGGTGAAGAAGGGCATCTACTGCGCCAACCTCGGCGGCGGTCAGGTCGATATCACCAGCGGCAAGTTCGTGTTCTCGACGAGCGAGGCTTATCTGATCGAGGACGGCAAGATCACCGCACCGGTCAAAGGCGCGACATTGATCGGCAACGGTCCCGAGGCGATGAGCCGGGTGTCGATGGTCGGTAACGATCTGGCGCTGGACAGCGGTGTGGGTACGTGCGGCAAGGATGGGCAGTCGGTGCCGGTAGGTGTCGGCCAGCCAACGCTGAAAATCGATGCGATTACCGTGGGTGGCACGGGCGCATAAGAGAGGCGGGGCTTTCGGGTGGCGCGCAGGACGGCCACCCGGTGACGATTATCAACGCAGGCCGCGTTGAGTCTCGTCCAGCTCCCGAATGTATTTGAAGATCTTGCGGCTCGAAGCAGGTGGTTTGTTTTGCGCAACCTCATGCTGGGCCTGACGGATCAGGGAACGCAATTGCTGGCGATCGGCGTCCGGGTACTCGATGACGAATTTCTCCAGCACGGCGTCATCGCCCGCGATCAGGCGGTCACGCCAGCGTTCCAGATTATGGAAACGCTCGTTGTACTGGCGAGTGGAGGCATCGAGTTGATCGAGCAGAGTCAGAATCGCGTCAGTGTCCTGGTCGCGCATCAGTTTGCCGATGAACTGCAAATGCCGTTTACGCGCGATGTTCGCGGTGTGCTTGGGCGCATCGGCCAATGCCCGGCGCAAAGCGTCGGTCAACGGCAGTTTGGCGACCAGATCAGGCTTGAGTGTGGTCAGGCGCTCGCCGAGGTCAACCAGCGCATGCAACTCGCGTTTGACCTGAGATTTGCTTTTTTCTCCCGTATCGAGGGAGTCGTCGTAAGAATCAACCATGGTGGCAGTCCGCAAAGAAACGCCGCCATGATAACCAGTCGGGGGCCGCTTGTCCGGCCCGGTCGCTCGATGACCCCAGCCGAAAGCAGAATTTGAGTGGAGATGAGCATGAGTGCAGTTCAAAGCGTCGGCCCGCAGGCATTGCCGGCACTGCAAGAACAGGTCGAGCAGATCATCGCCGAAGCCAAGCGCCAGGGCGCCAGCGCCTGTGAAGTCGCGGTGTCGCTGGAGCAGGGGCTGTCGACCTCGGTGCGTCAGCGCGAGGTCGAAACCGTTGAATTCAATCGTGATCAGGGTTTTGGCATCACCCTGTACGTCGGCCAGCGCAAAGGCTCGGCCAGCACCTCGGCCACCGGGCCGGAGGCGATTCGTGAAACCGTCGCTGCAGCACTCGCGATCGCCAAACACACCTCCGAGGACGAAGCCTCGGGTCTGGCCGATGCGGCGCTGATGGCCAGGGATGTGCAGGATTTCGACCTGTTCCACGAATGGGACATCACCCCGGAACAGGCCATTGAGAAGGCTTTGCTCTGCGAGGCAGCCGCGTTCGATGCCGATGCGCGGATCAAGAACGCCGACGGCACCACCCTCAGCACCCATCAGGGCTGCCGGGTTTATGGCAACAGCCACGGTTTCATCGGCGGTTACGCGTCGACCCGGCACAGCCTGAGTTGCGTGATGATCGCCGAAGCTGACGGGCAGATGCAGCGCGATTACTGGTATGACGTCAATCGCCAGGGCAGTCTGCTCGCCGATCCGGTGAGCATCGGCCAGCGTGCCGCGCAACGGGCGGCGAGCCGTCTGGGCGCGCGGCCGGTGCCGACCTGCGAAGTGCCGGTGCTGTTTTCCGCCGAACTGGCGGGCGGTCTGTTCGGCAGCTTCCTCTCGGCAGTATCCGGCGGCAGCCTGTATCGCAAATCGTCGTTTCTGGAAGGCACACTGGGGCAGAAGCTGTTCCCGGAATGGCTGACCATTGATGAGCGTCCGCATCTGATGCGTGCCATGGGCAGTGCTTCCTACGACGGTGATGGCCTGGCGACTTACGCGAAACCGTTCGTCGAAAAGGGCGAGTTGGTCTCCTACATCCTCGGCACCTATTCCGGACGGAAACTGGGCATGCCGAGCACCGCCAACGCGGGCGGGGTGCACAACCTGTTCGTCACCCACGGTGATGAGGATCAGGCAGCGCTGTTGAAGCGCATGGGCCGAGGACTGCTGGTCACCGAGTTGATGGGCCACGGCCTGAACATGGTCACCGGTGACTATTCGCGCGGTGCGGCGGGCTTCTGGGTCGAGAACGGCGAGATCCAGTTCGCCGTGCAGGAAGTGACCATCGCCGGCAACATGCGCGACATGTTCAAGCAGATTGTCGCAGTGGGTAATGATCTGGAACTGCGCAGCAACATTCGCACCGGGTCTGTGTTGATCGAGCGGATGACTGTCGCCGGCAGCTAAGCCGCGAATCCGCCAACAAAAAAAGGCGCGCCATCCGTTGTGGATGGCGCGCCTTTTTTATTCGCTTCGCACAAATCCCCTGTGGGAGCGAGCCTGCTCGCGAAAGCGGTGGATCAGTTGCAAATGTGCTGGCTGACACGGCGCATTCGCGAGCAGGCTCGCTCCCACAAATGAACAGCGCAAACTCGAACGCTTGTCTTGGTTCTCATTATCATCTAATAATAAATCTCATTACCGAACGAATCACGGATCATGAGTTCTGCCTTGTACGAGCAGCCCTATCTCGAAAGCCGGCGCTGGATGAGTCGCCAGATCCGTTGCGCGCTAAAGCCTGCAAGGAAGGCCGCGCGGTGATCGACGTCGCCCTGGAACACACCGACCTGTCGCGCAGCCAGCTGGAAGAGTTGCTCAACCCCGAGAAACTCACCGCCGGCGGCGTGTAAACCCCGCAACCGCTTTGGAGGCTCATCATGGAGCACTGGAAACGCACGATCGAACGGGCCAATCGCTGCTTCATGCTGGGCGAACTGATCGACGCCCGCGAGGCTTACCTGCAAGCCCTGGCCCTGGCGCAAGTGTTGTTCGAACGCTGGGCGGATGCCGACGAAGCGGTGGCGGCCTGCGTCGTCTCACATCACAACCTGGCTGACCTGCATCTGCGCCTGAACCAACCGGAGGAGAGCGCCGAATATCTCTGTGCCATCCATCAACGTTTGTTGCAGACCATGCAGGACGAGCGCTTGCGTCCGGCCCTGCGTGAGGCGGCGCTGCGCCAGAGCAGCAAGACCTATGTCGAACTGTTGAACTTCATCAGCGAGCACGGCGAATACCCACGCACCCAGCGCCTGCTGCATCCGGACACCGGCAATGCCCGCCGCGCCTCAACTTCTCATCAGTATGGAGTCCATTGAAATGGCTTTTACCTTGCCTGCCTTGCCTTACGCCTACGATGCCCTCGAGCCGCACATCGATGCGCAGACCATGGAAATCCATTACACCAAGCATCACCAGACCTACATCAACAACCTCAACGCCGCCGTGGAAGGCACCGAGTTCGCCGAGTGGCCGGTGGAAAAACTCGTCGCCAGCGTGCAGCAACTGCCGGAAAAACTTCGCGCGGCGGTGATCAATCAGGGCGGCGGCCACGCCAACCATTCGCTGTTCTGGGAAGTGATGGTGCCCAACGGTGGCGGCAAGCCCAGCGGCGCGCTGGCCAAGGCCATCGACGAGCAACTGGGCGGACTCGACAGTTTCAAGGAAGCGTTCACCAAAGCCGCGCTGACCCGTTTTGGCAGCGGCTGGGCGTGGCTGAGCGTGACACCGGAGAAAAAACTGGTCGTGGAAAGCAGCGGCAACCAGGACAGCCCGTTGATGAACGGCAACACCCCGATCCTTGGCCTCGATGTCTGGGAGCACGCTTACTACCTGCGTTACCAGAACCGTCGCCCCGAATACATCAACGCGTTCTACAACGTGATCAACTGGCCGGAAGTTGCTGCGCGCTATCAGGCCGCACTGGTTTAAGCCTTCAATAAAAACAATCAGGGCTGACTATGGGCACGGAAACACTGGCGATTGGCAGCGGGCGCATGTTTCGTTACGCGGTGGGTTCGCTTTTGCTGTTGGCGGGTATGACTTTACTGGTCGCCCACGCTTTGCAATGGCTGAATCTGGAACCGAGGCTGTTACGTGCCTTGCAGGGCGGTGCCATCTGCGCCTTGGGCACGGCGCTTGGCGCGGTGCCGGTGCTGGTGATCCGGCGCATGCCGCAGGCACTCAGCGACACCTTGCTGGGATTTGGTGCCGGGGTGATGCTGGCGGCGACGGCGTTTTCGTTGATCGTGCCGGGCATAGCTGCAGCTGAGAGCCTTGGCCTGACGCCGTGGGCCGCCAGTGGCCTGATCTGCTTCGGCATCCTGCTCGGTGCGTTCGGTCTGTATCTGGTGGATCGGCGCATTTGCGGTGCCTCGCCGGAGATGCTCGTCGGCACGTTGGAGCATCCGGTGATTCCACCGCGAATCTGGCTGTTCGTGTTCGCCATCATCGCGCACAACATTCCGGAAGGCATGGCGGTTGGCGTATCTGCCGGAGGCGGGATGGCGGACGCCGACAGTCTGGCGATGGGCATTGCGTTGCAGGATGTGCCGGAAGGACTGGTGATTGCTCTGGTGCTGGCCGGGGCGGGAATGTCGCGGGTCAGAGCGTTTCTGATCGGCGCGGCGTCGGGGCTGGTCGAACCGATATTTGCGCTGCTGTGTGCGTGGCTCGTGAGTCTGGCTCAGGTGCTGTTGCCGTTGGGGCTGGCACTGGCGGCGGGGGCGATGTTGCTGGTGGTGACCCACGAAGTGATCCCGGAATCGCGCCGTCATGGGCATGACAAGCTGGCCAGTCTGGGCCTTCTGATCGGGTTTTGTCTGATGATGGTGATGGATACGGCGTTGGGGTGAATGGAGGCGAGGAACAGTGTCCCCGCCTCAAGGATTATTCACCTTCGTCGAAATACCTTTCGATCAGATCGACCAATGCGTCCATGGCTTCCTGAGCCTGTTCGCCTTCGGTGCTCAAATGGATCTTGGTGCCTTTACCCGCCGCGAGCATCATCATTGCCATGATGCTCTTGCCGTCGACAGTCGTTTCAGGTGTGCGTCCCACTCGGATCGTGCAGTCTGGATACTGACCCGCCACGCCGACAAATTTGGCCGATGCCCGGGCATGCAGGCCCAGCTTATTGATGATTTCGATTTCACGAGCAGGCATCGCGGTGTAAATCCTTTAGGTGAGGTCGCGGTGGCGAACCTGGACGTTCTTCAGGGTTTTCTGCAGGGCCTGACCCAGTCGTTCGGTCAGGTAGACGGAGCGGTGATGCCCGCCGGTGCAGCCAATGGCAATGGTGACGTAGGCGCGGTTGCTGGCGGCGAAGCGTGGCAGCCACTTGTTCAGGTAGGCGTAGATGTCCTGATACATTTCTTCGACATCCGGCTGCTGCGCCAGGTACTCGGCCACAGGGGCATCGAGGCCGGATTGCGCGCGCAGCTCCGGTTTCCAGTACGGATTGGGCAGGCAGCGCACGTCGAACACGAGGTCGGCGTCGACCGGCATGCCGCGCTTGAAGCCGAACGACTCGACCAGAAACGCCGTACCGGGCTCCGGTTGATTCAACAGGCGCAACTTCAAGGTGTCGCGCAGTTGATACAGATTCAGGCTGGTGGTGTTGATTTTCAGGTCGGCCAGATCGGCGATCGGACCAAGCAGGGCGGTTTCGTCGTGAATCGCCTCGGCCAGTGAGCGATTGGCGTTGCTCAGCGGGTGACGACGACGGGTCTCGGAAAAACGCTTGAGCAGGGTTTCTTCATCGGCGTCCAGGTACAGCACATCGCACTTGATATGCTTGGCACGCACGTCTTCGAGCAACTCAGGGAAACGTGACAGATGGCTGGGCAGGTTGCGCGCATCGATCGACACGGCGACCAGCGGCTGCGCCAGTTCTGTGTGAATCAGCGCTCGCTCGGCCAGTTCCGGCAGCAAACCGGCCGGCAGATTGTCGATGCAGTAGTAGCCGTTGTCCTCAAGGACATTCAGGGCGGTACTTTTACCCGAGCCCGAACGGCCACTGACAATGATCAAACGCATGATTAGTGCCCGTTCTGCTCGTCCAGTACGACCTGGTACAAGGCTTCATTGCTCGGAGCGCTGCGCAATTTGTCGCGCACTTCCTTGCGGTCGAGCATGCTGGCGATCTGGCGCAACAACTCCAGATGCGCGTCGGTTGCGGCTTCCGGGACCAGCAGTACGAACAACAGGTCCACCGGAGCGCCGTCGATGGCGTCGAAATCGATCGGGGCTTCGAGGTGCAGCAGGGCGCTCACTGGCCCCGCGCAGCCCTTGAGGCGGCAGTGGGGAATGGCGATGCCGTTGCCAAAACCGGTGGAGCCGAGTTTTTCACGGGCGATCAGCGCCTCGAAGACATCCTGCATCGCCAGATCCGGCACTTCGCGGTGGATCAGGTTGGCAATCTGTTCGAGGGCTTTTTTCTTGCTGCCGCCCGGCGCGTTCACTTGGGAACGGCCGGGGGTCAGGATGGTTTCAAGTCGGATCATGGATAGGGGTGTTAACGACCGGTCGCGCCCTGGAGGAGGCTCTGGGTCTTTTCCTTATGCTTTTTGAGTTGGCGATCCAGCTTGTCGGTAAGTGAGTCGATCGCAGCGTACATGTCGGTATCTTCTGCGTTTGCGACCACTTCACTGCCGGGAATATGCAAGGTGGCTTCGATCTTCTGTTTCAGCTTTTCGACGCACATCGTGACCTGCACGTTGGTGATCTTGTCGAAATGTCGCTCCAGTCGCTGGAGTTTTTCCTCGATGTAGGAACGCAGAGGTTGGGTCACTTCCAGTTGGTGTCCACTGATGTTGACTTGCATACAGCTTCTCCTTCGTTGCCAGTGCATAAAGCGGCAGGCCGAAAAGCCTGCCACTGGAACGCTGTAACGTGGCTTACATCAACCGCTTGCGTTCGCTCGAAGGCGCGATTCCGAGGGATTCGCGGTACTTGGCGACGGTGCGGCGAGCCACCTGAATGCCTTGTGCCTCCAGTAAACCAGCGATCTTGCTGTCACTCAACGGCTTTTTCTGATTTTCCGCAGCGACCAGTTTCTTGATGATCGCGCGGATCGCCGTGGACGAGCATTCGCCGCCTTCGGAGGTGCTGACGTGGCTGGAGAAAAAGTATTTCAGCTCATAAATACCGCGCGGGGTATGCATGAATTTTTGTGTGGTCACCCGGGAAATCGTCGATTCGTGCATGCCGACCGCTTCGGCGATGTCATGCAATACCAACGGCTTCATTGCTTCGTCGCCGTATTCGAGGAAGCCGCGCTGATGTTCGACGATCTGCGTGGCCACTTTCATCAGGGTTTCGTTGCGGCTCTGCAGGCTCTTGATGAACCAGCGGGCCTCCTGCAACTGGTTGCGCATGAAAGTGTTGTCGGCGCTGGTGTCGGCACGCTTCACAAACCCGGCGTACTGGGCGTTGACGCGCAGGCGAGGCACCGATTCCTGGTTCAGCTCGACCAGCCAGCGCTCGTTGTCCTTGCGCACGATCACGTCGGGAATCACGTATTCGGCTTCGGTCGACTCGATCTGTGAACCGGGACGCGGATTGAGGCTTTGCACCAGTTCGATGACCTGGCGCAGCTCGTCTTCCTTGAGCTTCATGCGCCGCATCAACTGGCTGTAATCGCGGCTGCCGAGCAGGTCGATGTAATCGGCGACCAGACGCTTGGCCTCGGTCAGCCACGGCGTCTTCGCGGGCAGCTGGCGCAATTGCAGCAGCAGGCATTCGCTGAGGTTGCGGGCGCCGATACCGGCGGGCTCGAATTGCTGGATGCGATGCAGGACGGCTTCGATTTCGTCGAGCTCGATGTCCAGTTCCGGGTCGAACGCTTCAAGAATTTCTTCGAGTGTTTCGTCCAGATAGCCCTGATTGTTGATGCAGTCGATCAGGGTCACGGCGATCAGGCGATCGGTGTCGGACATCGGCGCCAGGTTCAGTTGCCAGAGCAGATGACTCTGCAGGCTCTCGCCGGCCGACGTGCGGGTGGTGAAATCCCACTCATCGTCATCGCTGCTGGGCAGGCTGCTGGCGCTGGTCTGGTAAACGTCTTCCCAGGCAGTATCCACTGGCAGTTCGTTGGGGATGCGCTCGTTCCAATCGCCATCCTCGAGGTTATCCACCGTCGGGGCGGTTTCCTGGTAGGAGGGTTCCTGGATTTCGGCGGGCTTCTGTTCGGCGTTGTCGGCCAGCGGATCGGCATTGTCGAAGTCGTCGCCTTCTTCCTGGCGCTCGAGCATCGGATTGGATTCCAGAGCCTCCTGGATCTCCTGTTGCAGGTCCAGGGTCGACAATTGGAGAAGGCGGATGGCCTGTTGCAGCTGCGGTGTCATCGTCAGCTGCTGGCCCATTCTCAAGACTAGCGATGGTTTCATGGCAGGGGCTTAACACCTTATTCGCCGGCGCTTTGCGCCATCCACTACAGGGCGCCGAAGCGCCAAACTTAAGCAAATTATATGCCTGAAACTGAAGTGTTTGCCTAGAGCGCTGTAACAATTAAAGCGGATAAATGCGCCTTGAATCGATACAGCGCTGTCGCGCTTACAGGCGGAACTCGTGACCCAGATACACTTCCTTGACCAGATCGTTGGCCAGGATGGTCTCGGCATCGCCTTCAGCGATCAGTTGACCGTCGTTGACGATGTAAGCGGTTTCGCAGATATCCAGCGTCTCACGCACGTTGTGGTCGGTGATCAGCACGCCGATGCCCTTGGCCTTGAGGTGATGGATGATCTGCTTGATGTCGCCGACCGAGATCGGGTCGACACCGGCGAACGGTTCGTCGAGCAGGATGAACTTGGGTGCAGTGGCCAGGGCGCGAGCGATTTCCACCCGGCGACGCTCACCGCCGGACAGGCTCATGCCGAGGTTGTCGCGGATGTGGCTGATGTGGAATTCCTGCAGCAGGCTTTCCAGCTCCTTGCGACGACCGGCCTTGTCCAGCTCCGGGCGGGTCTCGAGGATCGCCATGATGTTGTCGGCGACCGACAGTTTACGGAAGATCGACGCTTCTTGCGGCAGATAGCCGATACCGGCCTTGGCGCGGCCGTGCATCGGCTGGTGGCTGACGTCCAGATCATCGATCAGCACACGGCCCTGATCTGCCTGCACCAGGCCAACGATCATGTAGAAGCACGTAGTCTTGCCGGCGCCGTTCGGGCCGAGCAAGCCGACGATCTGCCCGCTGTCGATCGACAGGCTGACGTCACGCACGACCTGGCGGCTTTTATAGGCCTTGGCCAGGTGCTGAGCTTTCAGAGTTGCCATTACTGGGATTTCTCTTCGGTTTTCTTCTTCGGCTGGATCACCATGTCGATGCGCGGACGCGATTCGGTGACCTTGCTGCCCGTGGCGCGACCGGCGCTGGCCAGCTTCTTCACGGTGTCGTAGACGATTTTTTCGCCCTGGGTGACGTTGTTATCCTTGTCGATAACCTTGGCCTTGTCGATCAGCACCACCCGGTTCTGCTGGGCGTGGTATTGAATCGTCACGCCGTAGCCCTTGACCGGGTTGGCGTCGCCCTGGGTCTGCAACTGCTCGAAGTAAGCCAGGTTGCCTACCGAGGTCACCACGTCGATGTCGCCATTGGGCGCGCGCGTCATGGTCACGGTGTTGCCTTTAACGATCATCGAGCCTTGGGTAATGATCACGTCACCTTTATAGGTGGCGATGCCATTCTTGTCGTCCAGTTGGGCGTCGTCGGCCTGAATGCGGATAGGCTGCTGCTGATCGTTCGGCAGGGACCAGGCGCTCGCGCTTCCCAGTGCTGCGCCCAGACTGAGCAAAATAGGGAGGGTTTTAACGAGCCTCATACTGTCCTCTTACGTTCGATTGCAGGTGTATCCTGCTGTCCTTCAGGTACGCTTTCATTCCGACGCCAGTCGATACGCCGCCAGCGCCCTCGATTCTAACGGGTTGCGCGGTCTGCGCATATTCTTGCTGCGGGAACACGGTCATGCGGGTGCTGGTGATCAGGGTTCCGCGCTGTTTCTCATCGGTGCGCTGTACGCGTACCGAATCGATCAATTCAACTTCGGTGCCGCCCGAATTCACTTCGCCGCGCTCGCTGGTCACGTGCCACGGGAAGTCGGTGCCGCGGTACATGTTCAAATCAGGCTTGGTTACCAGAGTGACATCGGTGGCCTTGACGTGCTCGGCCTTGTCGGAGGTCATCTCGTACTGCACCTTGCCGTCGGGCAGGT
Organism: Pseudomonas sp. Leaf434; assembly: GCF_001425545.1. NCBI lineage: Bacteria > Pseudomonadati > Pseudomonadota > Gammaproteobacteria > Pseudomonadales > Pseudomonadaceae > Pseudomonas > Pseudomonas sp. Leaf434. The sequence goes on from NZ_LMQZ01000001.1 coordinate 170,424, forward strand.
ATTGAATGGTGTGCGTGTTGGTCGCGTACCAGTCGATCGGATTCTCGGCGGCCGAGACCGGCGGCTTGTCGAGGAAGCGCTCAGGGCTGATGTTCCAGTAGCCCACCGCAGCGAAAATCGCCGCGATGCAGCCGAACAGCAGGAAATTGCGAAACTTTTTGCTAAACATGGTCAGGCTCACAGGTACGCGGCGTTGGCCGCTTCGAGGCGGCCCTGGGCGCGCAGGATCAATTCGCAGAATTCGCGGGCGGCACCTTCGCCGCCACGGGCGCAGGTAACGCCGTGGGCGTGTTCGCGGACGAAATCGGCAGCGTTGGCCACCGCCATGCCCAGCCCTACACGGCGGATCACCGGCAAGTCTGGCAGATCGTCACCGAGATAGGCGACTTCTTCATAGCTTAGGCCCAGTTGCGCGAGCAGACCGTCGAGTACCACCAGTTTGTCCTCGCGCCCCTGAAACAGATGCGGGATGCCGAGGTTTTTCGCGCGGCGCTCGACCACCGGGGTCTTGCGACCACTGATGATCGCCGTCTGCACGCCGGCATTCATCAGCATCTTGATGCCCTGGCCGTCGAGCGTGTTGAAGGTCTTGAACTCGCTGCCGTCTTCGAGGAAGTACAGGCGCCCGTCGGTGAGCACACCGTCGACGTCGAACACTGCCAGTTTGATCGCTTTGCCGCGTTGCAGCAGATCGTTGCTCATTACATGACTCCTGCGCGCAGCAGATCGGAGAGGTTGAAGGCGCCGATCGGGCGATCCTCCTCGTCGACGACTACCAGGGCGTTGATTCGATGGTCTTCCATGATTTTCAGGGCTTCGGCGGCGAGCATGTCGGGCCGGGCGGTCTTGCCGTGTGCAGTCATCACCTGGTCGATGGTGGCGCTGCGGATGTCGATGGCGCGATCCAGCGTGCGGCGCAAATCACCGTCGGTGAAGATCCCGGCGAGCTTGCCATCGGCCTCAATAATAGCGGTCATGCCCAGACCCTTGCGGGTCATTTCCATCAGCGCGTCCTTGAGCAGGGTACCGCGTTGTACCTGCGGCAGCTCCTGTCCGGCGTGCATGACGTTTTCGACTTTCAGCAGCAGGCGACGGCCAAGGGCACCGCCCGGATGCGAGAACGCGAAATCTTCAGCGGTGAAACCACGAGCTTCCAGCAGCGCCACGGCCAGGGCATCGCCCATGACCAGTGCGGCCGTGGTCGAAGAGGTCGGTGCCAGATTCAGCGGGCAGGCTTCGTGCTCGACATGCACATTGAGATTGACCTCGGCAGCCTTCGCCAATGGCGACTGTGGATTGCCGGTGACGCTGATCAGCTGGATACCCAGGCGTTTGATCAATGGCAGCAGCGTTACGATTTCGTTGGTCGAGCCGGAGTTCGACAGGGCCAGAATCACATCGTCGCGGGTGATCATGCCCATGTCGCCGTGGCTGGCTTCGGCCGGATGCACAAAAAACGCCGGAGTGCCGGTGCTGGCCAGGGTGGCGGCGATCTTGTTGCCGATGTGCCCGGATTTGCCCATGCCGACTACGACCACACGGCCCTTGCTGGCCAGAATCATCTCGCAAGCGCGTACGAAATCGGCGTCGATATGGGCCATCAAGCCTTGGACGGCTTCCACTTCGAGGCGGATGGTGCGTTGTGCCGATTGAATCAGGTCGCGGGTTTTGCTCATGTCAGAATCGTATGGGCCGATGAAAAGGCGGCGATTATAGCGGGTATGTGGCAAAGCCTCACGCAAGTTCGACGTGCTTTGTCATTACTGGTTACCAAAACCCTCTGAAAGTCGCTCAGGCCCTCTTCAGTCGGCGATCTTGGCCGGGTTCTCGCTTGGGCGCTCAGCCTTTGCAGTGATATAGTTCGCCGCCAGTTCGGCCTGCCCGGGATGCAGGTGTTTCCGAGGAAAGTCTGGCATCCCAGTGAGAGGCTGCATCGCAAGGAGTTTAGATGAGTGCCGATAACGCCTACGCGGTCGAGCTGAAGGGAGTCTCCTTCAAGCGCGGTGCGCGGAGCATTTTCAATAACGTCGATATCCGCATCCCGCGCGGCAAGGTCACCGGCATCATGGGGCCTTCCGGCTGCGGCAAGACCACGCTGCTGCGCCTGATGGGCGCGCAGTTGCGGCCGTCCGGCGGCGAAGTCTGGGTCAACGGGCAGAACCTGCCGACGCTGTCGCGCAGTGATCTGTTCGATGCGCGCAAGCACATGGGCGTGCTGTTTCAGAGCGGTGCGCTGTTCACTGACCTCGATGTGTTCGAGAACGTGGCCTTTCCGCTGCGGGTGCACACGCAACTGCCGGAAGACATGATTCGCGACATCGTCCTGCTGAAATTGCAGGCCGTGGGGCTGCGTGGCGCCATCGACCTGATGCCGGACGAACTGTCCGGCGGCATGAAGCGCCGCGTGGCGCTGGCCCGGGCGATTGCCCTCGATCCGCAAATTCTCATGTACGACGAGCCCTTCGTGGGCCAGGACCCGATCGCCATGGGCGTGCTGGTGCGCCTGATCCGCCTGCTCAACGATGCACTGGGAATCACCAGCATCGTGGTCTCGCACGACCTGGCGGAAACGGCGAGCATTGCCGACTACATCTATGTCGTGGGCGATGGTCAGGTGCTGGGGCAGGGCACGCCGGATGAGCTGATGAATTCGGATGACCCGCGTATCCGTCAGTTCATGACCGGTGATCCCGATGGCCCGGTGCCGTATCACTTTCCAGCGACGGATTACCGCGCAGATCTTCTGGGGAAGCGTTGATGCGCAGAATTTCATTGATGGAACGCGTGCGTCGGTTCGGCGAATCGGCGATCGACGCGGTCGCGGTGTTTGGTCGGGCGACCCTGTTCCTGTTTCACGCCCTGCTGGGCCGTGGCGGTATCAGCGGTGGTTTTGGCCTGTTGGTCAAGCAGCTGCATTCGGTCGGCGTCATGTCGCTGGTGATCATCGTGGTCTCCGGCATTTTCATCGGCATGGTCCTGGCGCTGCAGGGCTTCAGCATTCTTTCCAGCTATGGTTCAGAGCAGGCTGTAGGGCAGATGGTCGCCCTGACGCTGCTGCGTGAACTGGGGCCGGTGGTCACGGCGTTGCTGTTTGCCGGGCGGGCCGGTTCGGCGTTGACCGCCGAAATCGGCAACATGAAATCCACCGAGCAGCTGTCCAGTCTGGAAATGATCGGTGTCGATCCGCTCAAGTACATCATTGCTCCGCGCCTGTGGGCCGGCTTCATTTCCCTGCCGGTGCTGGCGATGATTTTCAGCGTCGTCGGCATCTGGGGCGGTTCGTGGGTGGCGGTCGACTGGCTGGGCGTCTACGAAGGCTCGTACTGGGCGAACATGCAGAACAGCGTCAACTTCACCAGTGATGTGCTCAATGGCGTGATCAAGAGTGTCGTTTTCGCCTTTGTCGTGACCTGGATCGCCGTATTCCAAGGCTATGACTGTGAACCCACTTCCGAGGGAATCAGTCGTGCCACCACCAAGACCGTGGTGTTTGCCTCGCTGGCAGTGCTCGGTCTGGACTTTATTCTGACCGCTTTGATGTTTGGAGATTTCTGATGCAAAACCGCACCCTGGAAATCGGTGTCGGCCTGTTCCTGCTGGCAGGGATCCTGGCTTTGCTGCTGCTCGCCTTGCGCGTCAGCGGCCTGTCTCCGACTTCGTCCACCGACACTTACAAGTTGTATGCGTATTTCGACAATATCGCCGGTCTGACGGTCAGAGCCAAAGTGACCATGGCCGGTGTGACCATCGGCAAGGTCACCGCAATCGATCTGGATCGCGACAGCTTCACCGGTCGGGTCACGCTGCAAGTGGATAAAAAGGTCGACAACCTGCCGGTCGATTCGACTGCATCTATCCTCACCGCGGGTCTGCTGGGCGAGAAATACATCGGTATCAGCGTCGGCGGTGAAGACACCCAGTTGAAAGACGGTGGAACCATCCACGACACGCAGTCGTCACTGGTACTGGAAGACCTGATCGGTAAATTCCTGCTCAATACCGTTAGCAAAGACGCCAAATGAGGAGCTTTTGAATGATCTCTATCTTGCGACGTGGCCTGTTGGTGTTGCTCGCGGCCCTGCCGTTGATGGCTAACGCTGCACCGGGGCAATCGGCTCATGACCTGATTCAGGACACCACGAACCGGATGCTTGCCGACTTGCAGGCAAACAAAGAGAAGTACAAGCAGGATCCGCAGGATTTCTATGCGGCGCTCAACAACATTGTGGGGCCGGTGGTGGATGCCGAGGGCATCTCCAAAAGCATCATGACCGTGAAGTATTCGCGCAAGGCCACGCCTGAGCAGATGCAGCGCTTTCAGGAAAACTTCAAGCGCGGTCTGTTCCAGTTCTATGGCAACGCTCTGCTGGAATACAACAACCAGGGCATCACGGTTGACCCGGCCAAAGACGAATCGGGCGACCGCACCAGCGTCAACATGACCGTCAAAGGCAGCAATGGCGCGATCTATCCGGTGCAGTACACGCTTGAGAAGATCAGCGGCGAGTGGAAACTGCGCAACGTGATCATCAACGGCATCAACATCGGCAAGCTGTTCCGTGACCAGTTCGCCGACGCCATGCAACGCAATGGCAACGATCTGGACAAGACCATCGATGGCTGGGCCGGTGAAGTGGCCAAGGCCAAGCAGGAAACCGACAAAGCCGCCGCGAAGCCAGCGCAATGAGTGAGGCGGCAGTTCGTATGAGTGATGTCGACGAGCTGGTGCTCAGCGGCGTGCTGGATTACCGCACCGGGCCTGAGCTGCGCAAGGAAGGGCAGGCGCTGATCAAGTCGAGCAAGGCGTCCGCGCTGGTCATCGATTGTTCGGCGGTGCAGAAGTCCAGCAGCGTCGGCCTGTCGTTGCTGCTGTGCTTCATGCGCGATGCCCAGGCGGCCGGCAAGGCCGTCAGCATCCGTGCGATGCCTGAAGACATGCGCGAAATCGCTCAGGTCAGTGAACTGACCGAGCTGTTGGCGCAACCCTGAACCATCATCTACAAAGAAGCCCCCCGTCAGAGTCCTGCGTTGCGGGGTTCGCAGGCGCGGGGCTTTTTTGTATGATGTCCGACCCGTGCGCACAGGGCGCCGATTGAGGTTGAGCATGCAGGCCGTAGAAGTGAAGAGCTTCCTTGAAGGAAAGCTGCCAGGAACGCTGGTAGAAGTTGAGGGCGAAGGCTGCAACTTCCAGCTGAACGTGATTAGCGATGAACTGGCGGCGTTGAGCCCGGTGAAGCGTCAGCAGCAGGTCTATGCCCATTTGAACCCATGGATCACCGATGGCAGCATCCATGCGGTCACTATGAAATTTTTCAGCCGCGCGGCCTGGGCCGAGCGCACCTGAGCCCTAGGGCGTCGAGATACTAATGGATAAATTGATTATTACCGGTGGCGCTCGTCTTGATGGCGAGATCCGCATTTCCGGCGCGAAGAACTCCGCCCTGCCGATTCTGGCCGCGACCTTGCTGTGCGATGGCCCGGTCACCGTTGGCAACCTGCCGCACCTGCACGACATCACCACCATGATCGAGCTGTTCGGGCGCATGGGCATTGAGCCGGTAATCGACGAGAAGCTCAGCGTCGAAATCGACCCGCGCACCATCAAGACCCTGATCGCGCCGTACGAACTGGTGAAAACCATGCGTGCGTCGATCCTTGTGCTCGGCCCGATGGTCGCGCGTTTCGGTGAAGCCGAAGTCGCACTGCCTGGCGGTTGCGCCATCGGTTCGCGTCCGGTCGACCTGCACATCCGCGGTCTGGAAGCCATGGGCGCGGTCATCGACGTCGAAGGCGGCTACATCAAGGCCAAGGCACCTGAAGGTGGCTTGCGCGGCGCGCACTTCTTCTTCGACACCGTCAGCGTGACCGGTACCGAGAACATCATGATGGCCGCTGCACTGGCCAAAGGCCGCAGCGTGTTGCAGAACGCCGCGCGCGAACCTGAAGTAGTCGACCTGGCGAACTTCCTCAATGCCATGGGCGCCAAGGTTTCCGGCGCCGGCACCGACACCATCACTATCGATGGCGTCGAGCGTCTGGGTTCGGCGTTCTACAAGGTCATGCCTGACCGTATCGAAACCGGCACCTATCTGGTCGCTGCTGCCGTGACCGGTGGCCGCGTCAAGGTCAAGGACACCGATCCGACCATTCTCGAAGCGGTACTGGAAAAGCTCCGTGAAGCCGGTGCGGAAATCACCTGCGGTGAAGACTGGATCGAGCTGAACATGCACGGCAAGCGCCCGAAGGCGGTCAACGTGCGCACCGCGCCGTACCCGGCGTTCCCGACCGACATGCAGGCCCAGTTCATCTCGCTCAACGCCATTGCCGAAGGTACTGGTGCGGTGATCGAGACAATCTTCGAAAACCGTTTCATGCACGTGTACGAGCTGCACCGCATGGGCGCGCACATCCAGGTTGAAGGCAACACTGCCATCGTCACCGGTATCGAGAAGCTCAAGGGCGCGCCAGTCATGGCCACCGACCTGCGTGCATCGGCCAGTCTGGTGATCTCGGCGCTGGTTGCCGAAGGCGACACGCTGATCGACCGCATCTACCACATAGACCGTGGTTACGAGTGCATCGAAGAAAAACTGCAAATGCTGGGTGCCAAGATCCGTCGCGTTCCGGGCTGATCGCTGCATCGGGACACAGGGACGTGTCCGCTGAATTCGTTTCGAGTCGAGGGTGTACGCACCCTCGATGTGTGTCCGGCGCCGATTGCGACCGGGCATGAGTACCTTGATAAGGACTGACGTTTCCCATGTTGACCATCGCACTGTCCAAGGGCCGCATCCTTGACGACACTCTGCCGCTTCTCGCTGAAGCGGGCATCGTGCCGACCGAGAATCCGGACAAGAGCCGCAAGCTGATCATTCCCACGACCCAGGACGACGTGCGTCTGCTGATCGTGCGTGCCACCGACGTGCCGACCTATGTCGAGCATGGCGCGGCCGACCTCGGCGTCGCCGGTAAGGACGTGCTGATGGAATACAGCGGCCAGGGCCTCTACGAGCCGCTGGACCTGCAGATCGCCCAGTGCAAGTTGATGACCGCCGGCAAGATCGGCGCAGCCGAGCCCAAGGGCCGTCTGCGCGTGGCGACCAAGTTCGTCAACGTTGCCAAGCGTTATTACGCCGAGCAGGGCCGTCAGGTCGACATCATCAAGCTGTACGGCTCGATGGAGCTGGCGCCGCTGATCGGGCTGGCCGACAAGATCATCGACGTGGTCGACACCGGCAACACCCTGCGCGCCAACGGCCTGGAGCCACAGGAACTGATCGCCACGATCAGCTCGCGTCTGGTCGTCAACAAGGCTTCAATGAAAATGCAGCACGCCCGAATCCAGGCGTTGATCGACACCCTGCGCAACGCAGTGGAATCGCGACACCGCGGCTGATCTACCAGCGCGGCCCGAGGCCGCGCCGTCTATCCGCCTCATAGCCAGAATTCTCAGGTGCCCAAGCGGATCGAATGCTAGTTTCGGGCGCCTGAGTTTTTTGCCAATTCCTATGAGGCTCTCGCTATGACCGCACCGACTGCAATTCGCCGACTCAACGCTGCTGACCCGGATTTCGCGCATCATCTGGATCATCTGCTGAGCTGGGAAAGTGTGTCTGACGACTCGGTCAATCAGCGCGTGCTCGACATCATCAAGGCTGTGCGCGAGCGCGGTGACGCGGCGCTGGTCGAGTTCACCCAGAAGTTCGACGGCCTCGAAGTCGCCTCGATGGCCGACCTGATCCTGCCGCGCGAGCGTCTCGAACTGGCCCTGACCCGCATCACTGTGCCGCAACGCGAGGCCTTGGAAAAAGCCGCCGCCCGCGTGCGCAGCTATCACGAAAAACAGAAGCAGGATTCCTGGAGCTACACCGAGGCTGACGGCACGGTGCTCGGCCAGAAAGTCACGCCACTGGATCGTGCCGGCCTGTACGTGCCAGGTGGCAAGGCTTCGTATCCGTCGTCGGTATTGATGAACGCGATTCCGGCGAAGGTGGCCGGCGTGACCGAAGTGGTCATGGTCGTGCCGACCCCGCGCGGTGAAATCAACGAGCTGGTGCTGGCCGCTGCCTGCATCGCCGGTGTCGACCGCGTGTTCACCATCGGCGGCGCGCAAGCAGTTGCCGCACTGGCTTATGGCACCGAAAGCGTGCCGCGTGTCGACAAGGTTGTCGGCCCGGGCAATATCTATGTGGCCACGGCCAAGCGCCATGTGTTCGGCCAGGTCGGCATCGACATGATCGCCGGCCCTTCGGAAATTCTTGTTGTCTGCGACGGCCAGACCGATCCGGACTGGATTGCCATGGACCTGTTCTCCCAGGCCGAGCACGACGAAGACGCGCAAGCGATTCTGGTCAGCCCGGACGCCGAGTTCCTCGACAAGGTAGCCGCGAGCATCGATAAATTGCTGCCGACCATGGACCGCGCGACCATCATCGAAACTTCGATCAATGGCCGTGGTGCGCTGATCCAGGTCAGTGACATGGCCCAGGCCATCGAAGTCGCCAATCGTATCGCCCCGGAACACCTGGAGTTGTCGGTCGCCGATCCACAAGCCTGGTTGCCGCAGATTCGTCACGCCGGTGCGATCTTCATGGGCCGCCACACTTCCGAAGCGTTGGGCGATTACTGCGCCGGTCCGAACCACGTGTTGCCGACTTCCGGCACCGCGCGGTTCTCCTCGCCGCTGGGTGTCTACGACTTCCAGAAGCGCTCGTCGATCATCTTCTGCTCCGAGGCCGGCGCTTCCGAACTGGGCAAAACTGCATCGGTACTGGCCCGTGGTGAATCGCTGAGCGCCCACGCGCGCAGCGCCGAATACCGCATCAAAGACCAAGACTTTCTGAAAGGGCAGGGGAACTGAGCGATGAGTAAATTCTGGAGCCCGTTCGTCAAGGATCTGGTGCCCTACGTGCCGGGCGAACAGCCGAAGCTGACCAAACTGGTCAAGCTCAATACCAACGAAAATCCGTATGGCCCGTCGCCAAAAGCGCTGGCGGCGATGCAAGCCGAACTCAACGACAACTTGCGCCTGTATCCGGACCCGAACAGTGATCTGCTGAAAAACGCCGTGGCCGAATATTACGGCGTGCAAACCAGTCAGGTGTTCCTTGGCAACGGTTCGGACGAAGTGCTCGCGCACATCTTCCACGGTCTGCTGCAACACGATCAGCCGCTGCTGTTCCCGGACATCAGCTACAGCTTCTATCCGGTCTACTGCGGTCTGTACGGCATTGAATTCGATGCGGTGCCACTGGATGCGCAATTCCAGATCAACCCGGCCGACTACGCCAAACCGAATGGCGGGATCATTTTCCCCAACCCGAACGCCCCGACCGGATGCCTGCTGGCGCTGGACGCCGTCGAGCAAATCCTCAAGGCCAGTCCAGATTCGGTTGTAGTCGTGGATGAGGCGTACATCGACTTCGGTGGCGAGACGGCGATCAGTCTGGTGGACCGCTATCCGAATCTGCTGGTGACGCAGACGCTGTCCAAGTCACGCTCGCTGGCCGGCCTGCGTGTCGGTCTGGCGGTAGGGCACCCGGATCTGATCGAGGCGTTGGAGCGGATCAAGAACAGCTTCAACTCCTATCCACTGGATCGTCTGGCGATTGTCGGCGCGGCGGCGGCTTTTGCCGATCGCGAGTATTTCGACAAGACCTGTCGTCAGGTGATCGAGAGCCGCGAATGGGTGGTGGCGCAGTTGCAGGCTAAAGGCTTTGAAGTGCTGCCGTCGGCGGCCAACTTCATCTTCGCTCGCCACCCGCAGCATGATGCGGCGGGCATGGCGGCCAAGCTGCGCGAGCAGGGCGTGATCGTGCGGCACTTCAAGCAGGAACGGATTGCGCAGTTCTTGCGGATATCGGTGGGTACGCCGGAGCAGAATCAGGCGTTGATCGACGGCCTTGGCGACCTCTAAAAGCAAAAGCCCCTCACCCTAGCCCTCTCCCAGAGGGAGAGGGGGCTGAATGGGGAATATTGCAGAGGTTCACCGACTTGAACGATTTGTATTGAATCCATAATCAACTCGGTCTTTCAGGTCGATGTATCCCGCAAGACAACTCGGTCGGCNGGGAATATTGCAGAGGTTCACCGACTTGAACGATTTGTATTGAATCCATAATCAACTCGGTCTTTCAGGTCGATGTATCCCGCAAGACAACTCGGTCGGCCCCCTCTCCCAGAGGGAGAGGGGGCTGAATGGGAATATTGCAGAGGTTCACCGACTTGAACGATTTGTATTGAATCCATAATCAACTCGGTCTTTCAGGTCGATGTATCCCGCAAGACAACTCGGTCGGCACTTGAACGATTTGTATTGAATCCATAATCAACTCGGTCTTTCAGGTCGATGTATCCCGCAAGACAACTCGGTCGGCCCCTCTCCCAGAGGGAGAGGGGACTGAATGGGGAATATTGCAGAGGTTCACCGACTTGAACGATTTGTATTGAATCTATAATCAACTCGGTCTTTCAGGTCGATGTATCCCGCAAGACAACTCGGTCGGCCCCCTCTCCCAGAGGGAGAGAGGACTGAATGGGAATATTGCAGAGGTTCACCGACTTGAACGATTTGTATTGAATCCATAATCAACTCGGTCTTTCAGGTCGATGTATCCCGCAAGACAACTCGGTCGGCNGGGAATATTGCAGAGGTTCACCGACTTGAACGATTTGTATTGAATCCATAATCAACTCGGTCTTTCAGGTCGATGTATCCCGCAAGACAACTCGGTCGGCTCCCTCTCCCGCCGGGAGAGGGCTGGGGTGAGGGTGTGCTTTTATTCGTGATGCGGCTCGCCAACGAATGTCAGCGAACTGAACAACCCACGACTGTCCACATCCACACTGTCCTTCACCGGCACTTCAACCTGCGCCGCAATCACATTCAACCCTTCATTACGCACCAGCACCTGCGCACGCCCGTCCTTGTCGGTCTCGGTGCTCAGGGTGTTTGGCGCGCTGCGATAGTCGCCATATAACTTCACACCTGCCGCCGGTTTACCATCGAGCAGCACCCGCACCGGTAACGATTTGCCCGGCCCGACCGTCAGCGGATCGACCTCCGGCAGGATCAGCAGTTTGATCTGGTCCAGTTTCGGCAACCTCGCCCCCGGCTGATAGATCGCCAGGCTGTACTTGAAGGTCTGCGTGGCCTCGGTGGCGCCGGGCACTTTGCTGCGTCCTTCGTTGATCCACTTCTTGTTCGCCGTCTGCGACCACATGCCATTGTTCAGCGCCACGGCCATCACCGCCGGCGGCTTCAATGGTTTCAAACGGGCATGATCGGCCAGGCGCTCGACGCTGACCGGGATCATTTTGCCGCTTGCGTCATATGCCCAGGCACCGCTGATTTTTTGTGCCTTGAAGGCGTTGTCTTCGGCGCCGTGACCGTAGACCACTTCGATGTTGCCGCGTCGTTCCTCTGTCCACAGGCCGTGGGCCGACACCTGACCGGTGAATAGCGCAGCGATGAGCAGAAGGGATTTGCCGTAGTGCATGGTGACGTCCTTTTACAGGTTGAGTGTCAGGCTGACGGTGAAATTGCGCGGCTCGCCGGGGTTGACCCAGTAGTTGCTGTAGGAGCGCTCGTAGTATTTTTCGTCGAAGATGTTGTTCAGGTTCAGGCCGACCGTGACGTTGTCGCTGGCCTTGTAATGTGCGAGCAAGTCGACGGTCTGGTAGGCCGGCAATTCGAAGTCGCTGCCGGATTCGCCCGAGCGATCGCCGACGTAGGTGAACGCTGCGCCGACGTCTGAACCGCGCAGACGGCCATCCTGAAATTCATAGACGCCCAGCAGACTGCCGCTGCGTTTGGCCACGCCGAGGATGCGGCTGCCGGTGGGAATGGTCGCGTCGCCCTTGGTCACCTCGGCGTCGATGTAGGCGAAGGCGCCGATGACCCGCACCGCGTCGGTCACCTGGCCGCTCACTTGCCAATCGAAGCCCTGACTGCGCGCCTTGCCCATGGCGCGGCTGGTGTCGGTGCCCGGATCGAGGGCGAGAACGTTTTCCTTGTCGATGTGGAAGAAGGCGAGGGTGCTGCTCACACGCTCATCGAACAGCTCGTTCTTGATTCCCACTTCATAACCGACGCCTTCTTCCGGGTCGAAGGATTTGCCCGATGCATCCAGGCCGTTGTTCGGTTTGAACGAGGTCGAGGCGTTGGCGAACAGGCCGGTGTTCGGCGTGAGCTGATAGAGCAGGCCAGCGCGTTGAGTCAGCGCGTCGTGGCGCTGCTGGCTTTTGGCGTTGCGGCTGTGATCGTCGATGCGCTGATCGAAGTGCTCGAAGCGCGCGCCGACCATGCCGCGCAGCTTGTCGGTGAAGATGATCTGGTCCTGCAGATTCAGCGCATGACTTTCGACGTGTTCGAAGAAGTCGGTGCCCGAGCGTGCGCCGTTGGGTTTCGGCTGGCCGTAGACCGGCTTATAGATGTCGATGGCGTAGGGGCCGCCAGCAATGGTGGTGACGCGTTCGTCCTTGCGGTAATTCTCGTACTCGGTGCCGATCAGCAATTCATGCTGCCACGGCCCGAGGTCGAACAGACCGCGCAGTTCCAGTTGGGTGATGCTGTCGTGCCAACTCGTGTCGCGTTCGCGCAAGCGGCGGTTGACCGTATGGCCGTCGGCGTTCAGCGCGCGTTGTTCCGTGGCGTCGCCCCAGAGCTTGCCTTCCTTGTAGTGGCTGGCCAGACGCAGTTTCCAGCTGTCGTTCAGATGGTGTTCAAGAGTGGCCTGGAGCAGGTTGTTGTGGTTGTCGATGTTGCCGTCGTTGGGCTCGCCCAAGAACGTCGAGCGCGAAACGCCGCTCCATTTGTTGTTCGGCGCCACAACGCCACGATCGAACGTCGAGTTGTGACGGACGATTTCGCTCTCCACCAGCAGCGAGGTGTCCGGGCTCAACTGCCAACTGATCGAGGGCGCAACGAAAACCCGCTGGCTGTCGACGTGGTCGCGAAAGCTGTTGTTGTCTTCTACGGCGAGGTTGATGCGCGAGAACACATTGCCCTGATCATCGAGGGGCGTGTTGACGTCCAGCGCGGTGCGATAGCGGTCCCAACTTCCGGCGCTGGTTTGCAGGGTGGTGAACGCTTCTGGCTGCGGTTTCTTGGTGACGATGTTTACCGTGCCGCCAGGATCGCCCCGACCGTAAAGGCTGGCGGCCGGGCCTTTGAGCACTTCGATGCGCTCGATATTGGCCGCATCCGGCGTGCTCGGGTAACCGCGATTGGCGCTGAAACCGTCCTTGTAGAACTCGGACGTGGTGAAGCCGCGCACGCTGTATTCGTAAAGGGTCAGGCCGCCGAAGTTGTTCTGCTTCGATACGCCGCCAGCAAAATCCAGTGCGCGTTCCACGCTGCTGCTGCCCAGATCCGAGAGCACACTGGCCGGGACCACGCTGATGGCTTGCGGAATATCGCGAATCGCCGTGTCGGTTTTGGTCGCACTGGCGGAGCGAGTCGCGCGATAACCGCTGACCGGGCCGGTGGGTGATTCGTAGTCGGAGGTGACGCTGATGGCTTCCAGCTCAACGGGCTGCGGCTCATCGGCGAAGGCGGGATCGCAGAGCAAACCCAGAGTCAGGCCCAACAGTGAGGCCTTTTTGCGAGACGACATGTTATGTTGTTCCAATTGCGAGAATTGAAACAATATAACATGCCCGTTGAGAATGTCTGTTATTCGCGCCGTTGGCGCGAAAACATTTTTACTCTTCTTTTTCTTTCACCGGTGCCGGTGGTGGACGCAGGCCGATTTCAGCCGTCAGCTTCAGCTCCTTGCCGTTGCGCATGACCTGAATTGTCACCTTGTCGGTCGGTTTGATCCGCGCCACCTGGTTCATCGAGCGGCGACCATCGCCGGCGGGCTCGCCATCGATGCTCAGAATCACATCGCCCAGTTGCAGGCCGGCTTTCTGCGCCGGGCCGTCACGGAAGATTCCGGCGACGACAATCCCCGGACGCCCGGACAAGCCAAACGACTCCGCCAGTTCCTGAGTCAGCGGTTGTACTTCGATGCCCAGCCAGCCACGAATCACTTGGCCGTGCTCGATGATCGACTTCATCACTTCCATCGCCAGTTTCACCGGGATGGCAAATCCGATGCCTTGCGAGCCGCCGGACTTGGAAAAGATCGCCGTGTTGATGCCGGTGAGGTTGCCGTTGGCGTCGACCAGCGCACCGCCGGAGTTGCCCGGGTTGATCGCCGCATCGGTCTGGATGAAGTCTTCGTAGTTGTTCAGGCCCAACTGATTGCGGCCGGTGGCGCTGATGATGCCCATGGTTACGGTCTGACCGACGCCGAACGGGTTGCCGATAGCGAGCGCGACGTCACCGATGCGAATGCTGTCGGAGCGGCCGACGGTGATTGCCGGGAGGTTTTTCAGGTCGATCTTCAGGACAGCCAGGTCAGTCTCAGGATCGCTGCCAATCACCCGTGCGAGTGTTTCGCGACCGTCCTTCAATGCCACGACAATCTGGTCGGCGCCGCTGGTGACGTGGTTGTTGGTGAGGATGTAGCCTTCCGGGCTCATGATTACCCCGGAACCGAGGCTCGATTCCATGCGCTTCTGTTTCGGCGAATTGTCACCGAAGAAGCGGCGGAACTGCGGATCCTCGAACAAGGGATGCGCCGGTTTGTTGATGACCTTGGTGGTGTACAGGTTGACCACCGACGGCGCGGCGATGCCCACCGCATCCGCATAGGACACCGGCCCCTGTTGCACGATCGTGGTCTGTGGCGCCTGTTGCAGATTGACGTCGAGGCTCGGCAGCCCGACCCACTCGGGGTAACGCTGAATAATCAACAGAGCGATAAGCACACCGGCCAACAGCGGCCAGCCAAAAAAACGCAGCGCCTTGAGCATTAAGCACGTTCCTGGAAAGGTTGCAGGCGAGGTCAGACCGCCCATAATGTCGCGCATTATACGAGGCCGCGCGCGCCTCTGAACGGGATATTTAGGAGTCTTTCATGGCCGTTGCCCTCAGCACCCTCGTCGAAGAAGCCGACCGTTACCTGGGCAGTGCGAAAATTGCCGATTATTGCCCCAACGGATTACAGGTCGAAGGCCGCCCGCAGGTGATGCGCATCGTCAGTGGCGTCACCGCCAGCCAGGCGTTGCTCGATGCCGCCGTCGAGGCCGAGGCCGACCTGATCCTGGTCCACCACGGGTATTTCTGGAAAGGCGAAAACCCCTGCGTCACCGGCATGAAACAGCGCCGCTTGAAAACCTTGCTCAAGCACGACATCAGTCTGCTCGCTTATCACCTGCCGCTGGATCTGCACCCGGACGTTGGCAACAACGTGCAACTGGCGCGTCAGCTCGACATTACTGTTGAAGGGCCGTTGGACCCGAGCAACCCGAAAATCGTCGGGCTGGTCGGTTCGCTGAATGAGCCGATGACTGCGCGGGATTTCGCGCGCAAGGTGCAGGAAGTCATGGGCCGCGAGCCGCTGCTGATCGAAGGCAGCGGCATGATCCGCCGCGTCGGTTGGTGCACCGGCGGTGGCCAGGGTTATATCGATCAGGGCGTGGCGGCGGGGGTCGATCTGTTCATCAGTGGCGAGGCCTCCGAGCAGACTTTCCACAGTGCGCGGGAAAACGACATCAGCTTCATCGCCGCCGGCCATCACGCCACCGAACGCTATGGCGTGCAGGCGTTGGGCGAGTATCTGGCGAAGCGCTTTGCCCTTGAGCACATCTTCATCGATTGCCCCAACCCGATCTGAGCTCACCGCAAACTCCTGTGGGAGCGAGCCTGCTCGCGAAGGCGTCAGACCTTCAATACAAAGGTGCCTGACACTCCGCCTTCGCGAGCAGGCTCGCTCCCACGTTCGGCCCTGACGGCCGAACTGGTGGGCATATTCATATACCCTTTCGATCTAGTTGGCGTCCTGATTAGAAGAGGTCGCTGTGCTAGGATTCCTCGCTCGAACACGGCCCGCTGGCCGTTCATAAGAAAGCTTTCGTGAGTAGCCATGGTCGACAAACTGACGCATCTGAAACAGCTGGAGGCGGAAAGCATCCACATCATCCGCGAGGTGGCCGCCGAGTTCGATAACCCGGTGATGCTGTACTCCATCGGTAAAGACTCCGCCGTGATGCTGCACCTGGCACGCAAGGCGTTCTTCCCGGGCAAACTGCCGTTTCCGGTGATGCACGTCGACACCCGCTGGAAATTCCAGGAAATGTACAAGTTCCGCGACAAGATGGTCGAAGACTTGGGCCTGGACCTGATTACCCACATCAACCCCGATGGCGTGGCGCAGAACATCAACCCGTTCACCCACGGCAGTGCCAAGCACACCGACATCATGAAAACCGAAGGCCTGAAACAGGCACTCGACAAGCATGGTTTCGACGCAGCGTTCGGCGGCGCCCGTCGCGATGAAGAGAAATCCCGCGCCAAAGAGCGCGTGTACTCGTTCCGTGACAGCAAGCACCGCTGGGACCCGAAAAACCAGCGTCCGGAGCTGTGGAACGTCTACAACGGCAAGGTCAACAAGGGCGAATCCATTCGTGTATTCCCGTTGTCGAACTGGACCGAGCTGGACATCTGGCAGTACATCTATCTCGAAGGCATTCCGATTGTGCCCCTGTACTTCGCCGCCGAACGCGAAGTGATCGAGAAGAACGGCACGCTGATCATGATCGACGACGAGCGCATCCTCGAGCACCTGTCCGAAGAAGACAAAGCGCGCATCGTGAAAAAGAAAGTGCGGTTCCGCACCCTTGGCTGCTACCCGTTGACGGGCGCGGTGGAGTCCGAGGCCGAAAGCCTGACGGACATCATTCAGGAAATGCTCCTGACGCGAACTTCCGAGCGCCAGGGCCGGGTCATCGACCACGATGGCGCAGGTTCGATGGAAGACAAAAAACGTCAAGGCTATTTCTAAGGGGCTGTCATGTCGCATGTTTCTGATTTGATCAGCGAGGACATCCTCGCCTACCTGGGCCAGCACGAACGTAAAGAGCTGCTGCGCTTTTTGACCTGCGGTAACGTCGATGACGGCAAGAGCACCCTGATCGGGCGCCTCCTGCACGACTCGAAGATGATCTACGAAGATCACCTCGAAGCGATCACCCGCGATTCGAAGAAAGTCGGCACCACCGGTGACGACATCGACCTGGCATTGCTGGTCGACGGTCTGCAGGCCGAGCGTGAGCAGGGCATCACCATTGATGTCGCTTACCGCTATTTCTCCACCGCCAAGCGCAAATTCATCATCGCCGACACCCCCGGCCATGAGCAGTACACCCGCAACATGGCCACCGGTGCGTCCACCTGTGACCTGGCGATCATTCTGGTCGACGCCCGTTACGGCGTGCAGACCCAGACCCGTCGTCACAGCTTCATTGCTTCGTTGCTGGGCATCAAACACATCGTCGTCGCCATCAACAAGATGGACTTGAAGGACTTCGACGAAGGCGTGTTCGAGTCGATCAAGGCCGACTACCTGAAGTTCGCCGAAGGCTTGAAGATGAAGCCGACCAGCATGCACTTCGTGCCGATGTCTGCCCTTAAAGGCGACAACGTGGTGAACAAGTCCGAGCGCTCGCCGTGGTACACCGGCCAGTCGCTGATGGAAATTCTCGAGACAGTGGAAGTGGCGGGCGATCGCAACTTCACCGATCTGCGTTTCCCGGTGCAGTACGTCAACCGTCCGAACCTGAATTTCCGTGGTTTCGCCGGCACCCTGGCCAGCGGCATCGTGCACAAGGGCGACGAAGTCGTGGTGCTGCCGTCGGGCAAGAGCAGCCGGGTGAAATCCATCGTCACCTTCGAAGGTGAACTGGAGCACGCAGGTCCAGGTCAGGCGGTAACCCTGACCATGGAAGACGAAATCGACATCTCCCGTGGCGACCTGTTGGTGCATGCCGACAACGTGCCACCGGTCACCGACAGCTTCGAAGCGATGCTGGTGTGGATGGCTGAAGAGCCGATGCTGCCGGGCAAGAAATACGACATCAAACGCGCCACCAGTTACGTGCCGGGCTCCATCGCCAGCATCGTCAACAAGGTCGACGTGAACACATTGGAAGAAGGCCCGGCGAGCGCGTTGCAGCTCAACGAAATCGGCAAGGTGAAGATCGCGCTCGACGCGCCGATCGCCCTCGACGGTTACGAAAGCAACCGCACCACCGGCGCATTCATCGTCATCGATCGCCTGACCAACGGCACCGTTGGCGCCGGCATGATCGTCGCTCAGCCTGTAGCGCATGGCACTGCCACCCACCACGGCAAACTGGCCCACGTGGCGACTGAAGAACGCGCCCAGCGCTTCGGCCAGCAACCGGCCACCGTGCTGTTCAGCGGCCTGTCCGGCGCGGGTAAAAGCACCCTGGCGTATGCGGTCGAGCGCAAGCTGTTCGACATGGGCCGCGCGGTGTTTGTACTCGATGGCCAGAACCTGCGTCATGACTTGAACAAAGGTCTGCCACAGGATCGCGCCGGGCGTACCGAGAACTGGCGTCGAGCCGCCCACGTGGCGCGTCAGTTCAACGAAGCGGGGCTGCTGACCCTGGCCGCGTTCGTCGCGCCAAGTGCCGAAGGTCGCGAGCAGGCCAAGGAACTGATCGGCAAGGATCGCTTGCTGACGGTCTACGTGCAGGCCTCGCCGACCGTGTGCGCCGAGCGTGATCCGCAAGGGCTGTACGCTGCTGGCGGCGACAATATCCCGGGCGAATCCTTCCCGTACGACGTGCTGCTCAATGCCGATCTGGTGATCGACACGCAGTCGCTGAGTCTGGAAGAAAGCGTCAAGCAAGTGCTGGAGCTGTTGCGTCAGCGTGGCGCGATATAAGCGTTAGGCACTAATGAAAAGCCCGCCGATGAGTGATCATCGGCGGGCTTTTTTAGTGTTGGGTGATCGTTCCCACGCTCCGCGTGGGAATGCCTCATTGGACGCTCCGCGTCCGCTTCGGCAGGGACGCGGAGCGTCCCGGGCTGCATTCCCACGCGGAGCGTGGGAACGATCAACTGTGGGAGCGAGCCTGCTCGCGAAAGCTTTATCTCATTCAACATCTTTGCAAGCTGATCCACCGCTTTCGCGAGCAGGCTCGCTCCCACAGGGGTCAGTGTTTGGGTGGATATTCGCGGTGCATCTGCTCCAGCAACGCATCCTTGTCCAGCCACAGCTGATTGATCCAGCCCTGGAACTGCAATCTATACTCGCCGTCCTGGTCGTAGTTCTTGCCGATGAAGGCCGGCGGGATTTTGATTTCCTCAAAATGCACCACCACATCGCGCACATTGCCGCAGAGCAAATCCCAGAACCCTGGACGCCCCGCTGGATAATGAATCGTCACGTTGACGATCGACTCCAGCTGTTCGCCCATCGCATCCAGCACAAAGGCGATCCCGCCGGCCTTGGGCTTGAGCAGGTATTTGAACGGTGACTGCTGCTGCGCATGCTTGCCTTCGGTGAAGCGTGTGCCTTCGACGAAGTTGAAAATCCCCACCGGGTTATGGCGGAATTTCGCGCAGGTCTTGCGCGTGGTTTCCAGGTCCTTGCCTTTCTTCTCCGGGTGTTTTTCCAGGTACGCCTTGGAGTAGCGCTTCATGAACGGAAAGCCCAGCGCCCACCAGGCCAGACCAATCACCGGCACCCAGATCAGCTCCTGCTTGAGGAAAAACTTCAGCGGTTGGATCTTGCGGTTGAGCACGTATTGCAGCACCAGAATATCCACCCAGCTCTGGTGGTTGCTGGTGATCAGGTACGAGTGCTGATAGTCGAGACCTTGCAGGCCGCTGACGTGCCAGCGGGTGCGCCGTACCAGATTCATCCAGCCCTTGTTGTTGCTGATCCACGCCTCGTGGGTGTGGCTCATCAGCCAACCGGCAATGCGCTGGGTAAAGGCAAACGGCAGGGCCTTGACCAGCGCCACACAGAACAGGAACGAGCACAGCAGAATCGTGTTGAGCGCCAACAGCAGCGAGGCGATCACGCCGCGCACGGGGGCGGGTAGAAAATCCAGCATTTACACATCCATAGGTCGGTTGGCGGCTTGAATCGCGGTGAGCGCGATGGTGTAGACGATGTCATCGACTTGCGCGCCGCGCGGCAGGTCGTTCACCGGTTTACGCAGGCCTTGCAGCATCGGCCCGAGGCTGACGCAGTCGGCGCTGCGTTGTACGGCTTTGTGCGTGGTGTTGCCGGTGTTCAGATCGGGGAACACAAACACCGTGGCGCGCCCGGCGACCTGACTGTTCGGCGCCAGTTGCCGCGCCACGTCGGCGTTGGCGGCGGCGTCGTATTGCAACGGGCCGTCGATCAACAGCGAGTTTTGTTGCTCATGGGCGAGCAGAGTTGCCTCGCGGACTTTCTCGACTTCTTCACCACGAGCCGATTCACCGCTGGAGTAGCTGATCATCGCCACCCGTGGAGTGATACCGAATGCGGCCGCCGAGTCGGCGCTTTGCAGGGCGATCTCGGCCAGTTCTGCGGCGCTCGGGTGCGGGTTCATCACGCAGTCGCCGTAGACCAGCACTTCTTCGGGGAACAGCATGAAGAATACCGACGACACCAGCGTGCAGCCCGGTGCGGTCTTGATCAGTTGCAGGGCGGGGCGGATGGTGTTGGCGGTGGTGTTGATCACACCCGAAACCAGGCCGTCGACCTCATCCAGCGCAAGCATCATGGTGCCGATCACCACGGTGTCTTCCAGTTGTTGCTCGGCCATCGGTGCGTTGAGGCTTTTGCTCTTGCGCAGGGCGACCATCGGCTCGACGTAACGCTCGCGGATGTGGTCCGGGTCAAGGATTTCCAGACCCGGCGGCAGCACGATACCTTGCGCGCGGGCGACCGCTTCGACGTCTTCGGGCTTGGCCAACAGCACGCAGCGGGCGATCCCGCGTTCCTGACAGATCGCCGCCGCTTGCACGGTGAACGGCTCGCTGCCTTCGGGCAAGACGATGCGCTTGTTCGCCGCTTGCGCGCGCTGGATCAATTGATAGCGGAACACTGCCGGCGACAGGCGCATCTCCCGAGGCGTACCGCAGCGCTGATGCAGCCAGTTGGCGTCGAGGTGGCTGGCGACGAAATCGGTGATGATCTCCGCGCGCTCGCGGTCATCGATCGGGATTTCCTTGTTCAGGCCATTGAGCAGATTGGCGGTGTCGTAGGAGCCGGTGCTCACCGACAACACCGGCAAACCGGCCTGCAACGCGCCTCGGCACAGGTCCATGATGCGCGGGTCGGGCAGGGTGTCGCTGGTCAGCAGCAGGCCGGCCAGCGGCACACCGTTGATCGCTGCGAGGCTGACGGCGAGGATGATGTCGTCGCGATCGCCTGGCGTCACCACCAGCACGCCGGGTTTGAGCAGCTCGACGGTGTTGCGCATGGTTCGTGCGCAAATGATGATTTTGCTCATGCGCCGGGTTTCGTAGTCGCCCGCGTTGAGCACTTGCGCGCCCATCAGGTCGGCGACGTCGCGGGTGCGTGGCGCATTGAGTTCCGGCTGAAACGGGATGCAGCCAAGCAAGCGGAAATCACCGCTGCGCAGCAACGGCGAATGCTCCTTCAGACGCGTGGCGAAGGCGTCCATGCTCTCGTCGGTCTTGACCTTGTTGAGGATCACCCCGAGGACTTTCGGATCTTTCGGGCCACCGAACAATTGAGCCTGAAGCTCGACACGGCCAGAAAGCTCGGCGAGCACTTCGTTTTCCGGCGCCGAGACCAGAATCACCTCGGCATCCAGACTCTTGGCCAGGTGCAGATTGACCCGCGCGGCGTAACTGGCACTGCGGGTTGGCACCATGCCTTCGACCACCAGCACGTCTTTGCCGACCGCCGCTTGCTGATACAGGGCGATGATTTCTTCGAGCAGTTCGTCGAGCTGACCGTCGCCGAGCATGCGTTCAACGTGCGCCAGGCCTAACGGCTGCGGCGGTTTCAGACCGTGGGTGCGCGCCACCAGTTCGGTGGATCGCTCAGGGCCGGTGTCGCCGGGGTGCGGCTGGGCGATCGGTTTGAAGAAGCCGACTTTCAGCCCGGCGCGTTCAAGCGTGCGCACCAGCCCGAGGCTGATGGAGGTCAGACCCACGCCAAAATCGGTGGGGGCGATAAAAAAAGTTTGCATGGGAATTCTCTATGCAAGGGTGTCAGCCTATGTCTGGCCGACTACCGAAATTCAGTCGCCAAGGTTATCGCTAACCGAGCCTTGTGCACACCAACCGCAGGCAAAGGGTTGACCTGTTTTTTCAATACGTTGCGCCGGATCCAGGACCCAGGCGCGGGTTTGCCACGGCGGCTGGTGGCGCAGGTGCTGGGTGTGGCCACAGGAAAGCTCGACCACCCAATGGCCATCTTCGTCCTGATGAAAGCCGGTGATGGTCGAAACCCGTTTGTCCGGGTTGTGGTCGCTTTCACGCGATTGCTTCGCTAAACTTGGCCTTTCTATATTCTTATGCAAAAGGTCTCGCCCCATGCTGATCGCCGCCAATAAGGCTGTCTCCATCGACTATACCCTGACCAACGACGCTGGTGAGGTCATCGACAGCTCCGCCGGCGGCGCTCCGCTGGTTTACCTGCAAGGTGCAGGCAACATCATCCCGGGCCTGGAAAAAGCCCTGGAAGGCAAAGCTGTCGGCGACGAGCTGGAAGTGGCCGTTGAGCCGGAAGATGCTTACGGCGAATACGCCGCCGAGCTGGTCAGCACCCTGAGCCGCAGCATGTTCGAAGGCGTTGACGAGCTGGAAGTCGGCATGCAGTTCCACGCTTCGGCGCCGGACGGCCAGATGCAGATCGTCACCATTCGTGACCTGGACGGCGACGACGTCACCGTTGATGGCAACCACCCTCTGGCCGGTCAGCGCCTGAACTTCAAGGTTAAGATCGTTGATATCCGTGACGCCAGCCAGGAAGAAATCGCTCATGGCCACGTCCATGGCGAAGGTGGCCATCACCACTGATTTTCTGCGCTAAGCTTCGAGTACTGGAGAGGCGCCTGTGGGCGCCTTTTTAGTCCGCGGCTGTCCTTGGTGGCCTCGCCAAGTGGCTGTTTCGAGTAGAACACGAGAATCCTGGAGTTCGGCATGAGTGCTTTTCACGACCTTAAGTTGACCGGCCTGGATGGTCAGGAGCTACCGCTGGCGCCGTTCAAGGGCCAAGTCGTGCTGGTGGTCAACGTGGCCTCCAAATGCGGCTTGACCCCCCAGTACGCGGCACTGGAAAACCTCTACCAGCAATACAAGGCCAAAGGCTTCACTGTGCTGGGCCTGCCGTGCAACCAGTTTGCCGGTCAGGAGCCAGGCTCGGAAAAGGAAATCCAGGAATTCTGCAGCCTCAACTATGGCGTGACGTTCCCGTTGGCGAGCAAACTCGAAGTCAACGGCCACGAGCGGCATCATTTGTATCGCCTGCTGGCGGGCGAGGGCGCCGAGTTTCCCGGCGACATCACCTGGAATTTCGAGAAGTTTCTGCTCGGCAAGGACGGCCGGGTGCTGGCGCGGTTCTCGCCGCGCACGGCGCCGGATGATCCGACGATCGTGCATGCGATTGAACAAGCGCTGGGCTGAAAAGCAGGATCAAAAGATCGCAGCCTTCGGCAGCTCCTACAGGGAGAACACCAATCTCGTGTAGGAGCTGCCGAAGGCTGCGATCTTTTGCTTTTCAATCTTTTGATCCTTAATCACCAAAATCAATAATGCTGTTCAGAGCTCTCGACTCTCAATATTATCGGCGTCATATCGATTCATGCCTGTCGCCAATGTTTTCGTGGAGCCTCTCGATGCCCGTTAAAGCCCTGTTCAAACCGTTCCATCTCGGTGCCCTCGAACTGCCGACCCGCGTCGTCATGGCGCCAATGACCCGCTCGTTCTCCCCGGGCGGCGTGCCGAATTCCAAAGTCATCGAGTACTACCGTCGTCGTGCGGCCGCTGGGGTTGGCTTGATCATCACCGAAGGCACCACGGTCGGCCACATCGCGTCCAATGGCTATCCAAACGTGCCGCAATTTTTCGGTGACGCGCCGCTGGCCGGCTGGAAAAAAGTCGTCGACGCCGTGCACGCCGAGGGCGGCAAGATCGTCCCGCAACTGTGGCATGTCGGCAGCGTACGCCGCTTCGGCACCGAGCCGGACGCCAGCGTGCCGGGCTACGGTCCGTCGGAAAAACTCAAGGACGGTCAGGTCGTGGTTCACGGCATGACCAAACAGGATATTCAGGACGTGATCGCTGCGTTCGCCCAGGCGGCCAAAGATGCGCAAAGCATCGGCATGGACGGTGTGGAAATCCATGGCGCCCACGGTTATCTGATCGACCAGTTCTTCTGGGAAGGCAGCAATCAGCGCAGCGATGAATACGGTGGCAGCCTGGCCAACCGTTCGCGTTTTGCCATCGAATTGATTCAAGCAGTGCGCGCAGCTGTCGGTGAGGGTTTCCCGATCATCTTCCGCTTCTCGCAGTGGAAGCAGCAGGATTACACCGCGCGTCTGGTACAAACCCCCGAAGCGCTGGGCGAATTTCTCAAGCCGCTGTCCGACGCTGGCGTGGACATTTTCCACTGCTCGACCCGACGCTTCTGGGAGCCGGAGTTCGACGGTTCGGATCTGAACCTTGCTGGCTGGACCCGCAAGCTGACCGGCAAACCGACCATCACCGTGGGCAGCGTCGGCCTGGACGGCGAGTTCCTGCAGTTCATGGTCAACACCGACAAGGTCGCGCAACCGGCCAGCCTGGAAAACCTGCTGGAGCGTCTGAACAAAGAAGAGTTCGACCTGGTAGCAGTGGGCCGCGCGCTGCTGGTCGATCCGGACTGGGCGCAGAAAGTCCGTGAAGGACGTGAGCAGGATATTCTGCCGTTCAGTCGTGAGGCGTTGATGACCCTGGTTTAAGCAGCGCCAGTTCGAACCATTCGCGAGCAGGCTCGCTCCCACCTTCGACCGCATTCCATCTGAAAGAATGCAGTACTCATGTGGGAGCGAGCCTGCTCGCGAAAGCTGTATCTATGTCGCCGAAAATCTAAGGTTGTGTCTGCGCCCCAGGCACCACCAACTCCCCCACACAAGCCCCCCGCAAATACCCCTCGAATTGCTCGATAATCGCCGCCCAGCCCTGGCGACTGCCATGCTGCCGCGCATTCAGCCGCACACAACGCAACCGTTCATCTTCCTCCAGCAACCACGCCGCCGCTTCGCAAAACGCCTGCTCATCGCCGGGCATTGCCGAAACGCCGTTGTAGCCATGGCGAATATGCTGCGCCGCCGCTGCCTGGTCATAGGCAACAACGCCGAGTCCCGAAGCCAGGGCTTCCAGCACCACATTGCCGAAGGTTTCGGTGAGGCTGGGAAATACAAACAGATCCCCTGAGGCATAGTGCGCCGCCAGTACTTCACCCCGCTGCGCGCCGCAGAAGATCGCTTCCGGCAATTCTTTTTCCAGCGCCGAACGCTGCGGGCCGTCACCGACCACGATCAGCTTCAGATGGCGCTGTGGATAAGTCGCAGACAGGGTTTCAAAGCAGCGTTTGAGCAGGCCCAGATTTTTCTCCGGGGCGAGCCTTCCTACGTGGATGACCGCGATATCCGTGTCAGAGAGCCCCCATTGCTCACGCAACGCGCTCTGACGTTTGCTCGGATGAAACAACTGGCTGTCCACACCCCGCGACAACAACGCCAGCCGCTCGAAATGCCGCCGCTCCAACTCCAGGCGCTGACTGGCGCTCGGCACCAAAGTCATTGCCGAACGATTGTGAAACCAGCGCAGGTAGTGGGTAAGCATCCGCGTCAGCAGACCGAGGCCGTACTGGCTGGTGTATTGCTGGAAGTTGGTGTGAAAGCCGCTCACCACCGCAATCCCCAGGCGCCGTGCGGCACGCAGTGCCGACAATCCCAGCGGGCCTTCCGTGGCGATGTACAGCACATCGGGGCGCTGGCGTTTCCAGCGCCGCAGCAGTTTATGCATCGACGACTGGCCCCATTGCAGCCCCGGATAGCCCGGCAGCGGCCATCCGCGACACAGCAACAGTGCATCGTCTTCGCTGCGTTGTGGATCACCGGCCTGGCGCGGGCGCACCAGCTCCACCTGATGCCCTCGTGCGCGCAAACCCTCGCACAAGCGGCCAAGGGTATTGGCCACGCCGTTGATTTCCGGTGGGAAGGTTTCGCTGATGAGGGTGATATGTAGAGCTATCGTCATGACCTCAGTGTCGGCTGAGGCCATGTCGAGCTTGTTACGATCGGATGATGGATTTGTGACGCGGTCAGTGCTGTATCACCAGGTTTTCGGCGCCACGTTCGCGCACCCAGAACAATGTCGCCCCGGCTACCGCCGCCGGCATCATCAGGATGTTGACCACCGGAATGAGCAACACCAGATAGACGATCCCGCCAAAACTCATGCTCTGCCAGCGCTTCTGCCGCAGCCAGGCGAGCATCTCGTTCCAGCCGAGTTTGTGGTTATCCGCCGGGTAGTCGATGTACTGGATGGCCATCATCCACACACCGAACAGCAGCCATAACGGCGCGGCGACGATATTTACCACCGGGATGAACGAAAGGATGAACAGGCCAATGGCGCGCGGCAGGAAGTAGCCGAGCTTGCGCATTTCCCGGGCGAGGGTGCGTGGGACCATCGCGATCAGTTCGCCCCAACTGAACGCCGGGAAATCATCGGTACCGCGCACCACCACTTCGACTTTTTCCGCAAGGAAGCCGTTGAACGGTGCGGCAATGATGTTGGCGAGCATGGTGAAGGTGAAAAACACCATCAAGGCCACCAGGACCACGAACAATGGCCAGAGGATATAGCTGAGGAAACTCAGCCATTCAGGCAACGAGGGCATCAGCGTGTCGACCCACAGGCTGAACTGGTGGCCGGCCAGATAGATCAATCCGACGAACAGCACCAGGTTGATAGCCAGCGGCAACAACACGAACAGGCGCAGGCCAGGGCTCAGGACCAGTTTGAGGCCTTCGCGCAGGTATTGCGGGCCTGACAGAACAGGGGCGGGCATAAGGTGCTCCGAAGCAAGGGAAATCGCGCCGACGTTACCGACTTTGCCCCAGCGGCGAAAGCGCGGCAGAGCAATCGACATTCACTGTAACAAAGAGGTCTATCTCGTCACCGTCTCGGCATAGAGACCACCTATGAGCTGGATTGTTAAACCGTATTTCCTTAATCTTGCCCCCCTCGATACGCTGCACCCAACTTTTTACAGGACTGTCGAGTTCAAGCCTTCCCCAAGGTGTCCACGGTCCTTTTTTATTCCGCCGGCCGTCCGGCGTCCGCGCCAGATTTTTCATGGCCGGCCAACAGGAGCAGATTCATGTCTGAAGTCCGTCATTCGCGAGTGATCATTCTCGGTTCCGGCCCCGCCGGTTACAGCGCTGCGGTCTACGCGGCCCGCGCCAACCTCAAGCCACTGCTGATTACCGGCATGCAGGCCGGCGGTCAACTGACCACCACCACCGAAGTCGACAACTGGCCGGGTGATGTTCATGGCTTGACCGGTCCGGTGTTGATGGAGCGCATGCGCGAGCACGCCGAGCGTTTCGAGACCGAGATCGTTTTCGATCACATCAACGCAGTGGACTTCGCAGCCAAGCCTTACACCCTGACCGGCGACAGCGCCGTCTATACCTGCGATGCGCTGATCATCGCCACGGGTGCCAGCGCCCGTTACCTGGGCCTGCCGTCGGAAGAAGCGTTCATGGGCAAAGGCGTGTCGGCCTGCGCAACCTGCGACGGTTTCTTCTACCGCAACAAGCCGGTCGCCGTGGTTGGCGGTGGCAACACCGCTGTCGAAGAAGCGCTGTACCTGGCCAACATCGCCAGCACCGTGACTCTGATTCACCGTCGCGAAACCTTCCGCGCCGAGAAGATCCTGATCGACAAGCTCAACGCTCGTGTGGCTGAAGGCAAGATCATTCTCAAGTTGAACGCCAACCTGGACGAAGTCCTCGGCGACAACATGGGCGTGACCGGTGCGCGCCTGCGCAACAACGATGGCAGCTTCGACGAGATCAAAGTCGACGGCGTGTTCATCGCCATCGGCCACACCCCGAACACTTCGCTGTTCGAAGGCCAGTTGACGCTGAAAGACGGTTACCTGGTTGTGCAGGGCGGCCGTGAAGGCAATGCGACTGCCACCAGCGTCGAAGGCATCTTCGCTGCCGGTGACGTGGCTGACCACGTTTACCGTCAGGCCATCACCTCGGCCGGCGCCGGTTGCATGGCGGCACTGGACACCGAGCGTTACCTGGACGGCTTGCAGAACGCCACGTTCTAAGACCGCAGGGCATAAAAAAAACCGGCCAGATTGGCCGGTTTTTTTGTGCCCGAGATTCGCAGTCGCCACGCATCCAGTGTGGGAGCGAGCCTGCTCGCGAAAGCGGTGTATCAGTCGACATCAACGTTGAATGTCAGTCCGTCTTCGCGAGCAGGCTCGCTCCCACAGGTGTTATGTGTGGCCGTTGGGGATCAGCGGCGGGTCAAGGGTTGGGCGCTGAATTCAACCCCGGCCAGGCCGTGCTTGATCAACGCGCGGATATTGCCGTGATCGCTGCCCTCGGGCGTCGCCAGCACCGAACGGTAATGCTCGCCGAACGCCAGCAGCGCTTCTTCATCGCTCAAGCCTTCCAGCAGTGCCAGACCCAGGGTCTTGCACGAGCCTTCATTCTGGCCGGCAGCGTTTTCCACGCCGCCGTTGTTGAACGCTTGAGGCTGGTAGTCGTAACCGGCGGCGATGAACGCCAGGGTGTCGGCGAAAACATGCTCGCCACTCTTGAAGCTGGCGCGCAGGGTGTTCAGATCAGTCATTGGGTTTTCCTTTGGCAAACGCTGCTTGCTGCTCGGCGCTGGCTTCTTGCTGGTATTGGGCTTTCCACTCGGCGTAGGGCATGCCGTACACCACTTCGCGGGCGTCATCGAGGCTGACCTCGATCTGACGTTGGTCGGCTTCGGCCTTGTACCATTTCGACAGGCAGTTGCGGCAGAACCCGGCGAGGTTCATCAGGTCGATGTTCTGCACGTCCTTGCGGCTGTCGAGGTGGGCGACCAGTCGGCGAAAGGCGGCGGCTTCGAGTTCCAGGCGTTGTTGATCAGTCATGGGGGGTCTCTTCGAGACAGCTTCAAGCGGCAAGCTTCAAGCTGCAAGATGGGTGTCTGTGAGCAAAGTTTACAGCTTGCGGCTTGAGGCTTGAAGCTAGCGGCTCGCTGCGAGCGTAATCGATACCGATTCGGCGAAGCGCAGCGCGTGGGGCTTGTCGACTTCGACTTCGGCGTACAGCACCGATGCATTGGTCATCACCAGGTCGAGCAATTCCTGGGTCAGGCGTTCGAGCAGGGCGAAGCGGTTGCCTTCGACGTGGGCGATGATCGCTTTGGTGATGGTGCGGTAATTCAGCGCGTGGTCGATGTCGTTGTCACGCACCGCTTCCTGCGCTGCGTACAGAATGGTCAGGTTGATCAGCACATCCTGCTTGTTGAGGATTTCGTCCTCGTTGATGCCGATAAAGGTGCGCAGGCGCAGATCCTTGACCCGGATGCGCGCCATTCCCGGTTGAAGTTGTGGCATTGATTTGCTCCGTCCAGTCTATTGCAGGCGTTCAGGTGGATCTTACTCGACTCGCGGCTGAAGCGGGACGGCCTATTTGACGTGCCGGCCGCCGTTGACGGTCAGGGTCGTGCCGGTGACATAGGGATTGTCGAGCAGATAGCGCAGGCTCTGATAGATCACCTCGCTGCCCGGCTCGATACCCAGCGCGGACTTGGCCAGCGCCTTGCTGCGGTAGGCGGCGTCATCGTCGGGGTTGAACAATAGCAGCGCCGGAGCGATGCCGTTGACCTTAATGGCGGGCGCAAAGCGCGCGGCAAACGACAGGGTCAGACTGTCGAGCCCGGCCTTGCTGGCGCAATAACCGATGTGCTTGCTGCTGCCTTTGCGGGTGACATCGTCGCTGATGTGGATGATGTCGGCAGGCGTCGAGCGCTGCAGCAACTCGGCGCAGTGCAGGTTGATCAGGTAAGGCGCGAGCATGTGAATGTTGAACATGCGATTGAAGGCCTGTGCTTCGCTGCCCTGGGTTTCTGCCAGCCATTCGGAGGCGTTATGCACGACGGCGCGCAAGCTGTCGGTGTGGGCTTTCAGCGCATCGATGAAGGCAAGAATCCCGGCCTCGCTGGAAAAGTCCGCGAACAGCGCTGTCGCACCAAGATCGCGAAGGGCCTGTACGCCCGGTCGCTCGGTGCGGTAAGTGAAAATCAGCGGGTGGCCATCCTCGATCAAGCGCTGCGCGCAGTGCAAACCGACACGCTGGCCGGCGCCGGTGATGAGGATCGGGGCTGCGGAATCTGGCATGGGCGGCTCGCATCGCGGTTGAAGCGAAAACTATAACAGGCTCGCCGCCCGCTGCAGATCAGCGATTCTGCGCCGACGGTGCGCCAGCCAATGGCCGCGTCGGCGTGCTGTTCAACCAGTTCGCCAGCAGACGCGTCGACAACGGGATGAAGAAATACACCATCAGCGGCGTCAGGCACGCCGTGCCGATCAAGATGCGCGGCAACAGGCTCAGCTCAGCGAGCAGCGGGCCGAGGGCAAAGTTGAATATCAGCGACACCGGAAAAAACGCCAGCCAGATCGCCACGGCCTGTTTCCAGCGCGGCGGGCGTTGGCCGGCAGCACCAAACCAGCCTTCAATGCCGCTGACCCGGTGCTCTTTAGGATGTTCGAACAAATCGCTGCCGCGGTTAAGCCAGGCGGTACGCGACGCCGAGTATTCCCACGCGTGCAGGGTCTGCTCATCGACAAAGCGGAAGATAATCTGGAATTCGTTGTCACCGGGCGGTGGCGCGAGGACGCCGGAGCCGAGGTAGCCGGGGAAGTCGGTGGCCAGTTGCTCGCCTTCGCGCAACCAGGCGATAAGATCGTGATAACGGCCATCAGCGACGCGACGCGCTACCATTAGCGTGACGGGGGAAGTAGACATTTTGTATCTCCGTATTTCGAGTGCGTCGCTCCGGGTAAGAGCTTCGCCTGACGCAGGCCGGGGTAGAGACCTGCGCTTTGCAGCAAGCAAGGATTATTCCTGATTTTGTCGATTAAACCAGCCACATTCGTCGTAGATCACTACTTGAAGGTTTCCAGTCCATCATGTTTAAAATGGGATCCAATGAACCGACATGGAAGTTGACCGCCAGATGCCTGTAATCACGGACCCTCGCCCGGCTTCGACAGCACTCGGCACGATCGAGCGCGAAGAGCTGTTTCCCATCCGCGAAGTGGCGCGCCTGACTGGCGTCAACCCGGTGACCCTGCGTGCTTGGGAGCGCCGTTACGGACTCATCCAGCCGACGCGCACCGAAAGCGGGCATCGTTTGTATTCAATGAACGATATCGAGCGCGTGCGCAGCATTGTCGACTGGATCGATCGCGGCGTGGCCGTGAGCAAAGTCGGCAAGATCCTGGCGAAAACAGAGCCTCTGAAGGTGCTGGCAAACTTCATCCCCGATGACCATGTGCAGGCCGATTACAAGCAATGGCAGGAGCAGGTTCAGCAGGCGGTCAGTGCGTTCGACGATCAGCAGCTGGATCGCGTCTACGGGCAGATTTTCTCGTCGTACGCGCTGCCGGTGGTGTTCGAAGCCATTCTGATGCCGTTGTGGCGTCAACTGCTGCAGCGCCAGGACGCTTTCGGGCAAACCAGCGAATGGTTGTTTCTCGACGGATTTCTCAGGGTGCGTGTACTGCAGCGCATTGTCATGTTGCGGGGTGCGCAACCGCGCCGGGTGATTGTCAGCGCGCTCGCGGGGCAGTGCAGAGAGCTTGAGTTGCTGGTCGCGGCGCTGTTTCTCAGCGGCAACGATTCTGGCGTGCGGGTGCTGACCACGGGCCAGCCTTTCGATGAATTGACGCTGGTCTGCGAAAAGGTCAAGCCTGACGCACTTGTGTTGTTTTCCAATCATGCCCCCGGTCCAGAGCTGCCCCGGCGCCTGAATCGTCTGGCACTGAGCCTCGATTGCCAATTGATGTTGGCCGGCGATGCCTCGGAACTGGCCGAAGACAGTCTCGCCGGTTCATCCGTTGCATGTCTGGGGAATGAGGGCGCAACGATGCGTCAACGCATGAAGCAATTCATCGCAGGCAAGCTGGATACCTGAGACTCAGGCGTGCAGGGCGGGGTGGGTCAGGCGATGCTGTTGAAGGATGAACTGGCGCAGGCGCTCGGTTTCGTCGGCATCGGTCTGGCTCAGTTCGTAAGCGAAGAAACCTTGCTCGGTTTCACGCTCGAAATGGCCGCGCAACGAGATGCGCTCATAACCGGAAGGGCTGAACCACAGGGCGAAATGTTTCGGTGGTTTGGTCTTGTTGCGCACTTCCAGCAACACACCTTTGTGCGACACCTCGTGCACCCACAGCGTGCCGGGCTGGCCTTTGGCGTTTTCCAATGCCACCGGCTCCTCGAGTACGAGACGCCATGGGCGCACCATCGGCCCGTCTTCGTAGATGCTCGGCACCCCGAGACGCAGATGCAGTGCGTGGAACTCGTCTTCCACCAGATGCAGCGGGAAAGTCATCTGTTGATTTTCGAAGTTGGCCTGGATCGTCACCTGCTCGTGAGCAGCCAGACGTGTCAGCAGGTCACGGATCTGCGAACCACCATTAACCAGCAGACTCGACGTCGCATCCCGCACGTTCAGTTGCGGGTTGTGCTGCATTGTCTGGAT
Source organism: Pseudomonas sp. Leaf434 (assembly GCF_001425545.1). Classification (NCBI taxonomy): domain Bacteria; kingdom Pseudomonadati; phylum Pseudomonadota; class Gammaproteobacteria; order Pseudomonadales; family Pseudomonadaceae; genus Pseudomonas; species Pseudomonas sp. Leaf434. Next base: position 203,086 of record NZ_LMQZ01000001.1, read on the forward strand.
GAAATCCAGCTCGTCCTGGGTGAGGAGGGCGTCGCGCTGCATGGCTAACTCGAAGTGAATAGTTACAAAGTCATTGGTGATTGTAGTTAATGACCGTCAGTTCGCGGTTTTGTTTGCGCCGTTCGTCGCTTTGAGTGCCGCCAGCTCGCTTTGCAGCGCCGCCACTTGAGCTTCGAGCTGCGCAACCCGCTGCTGCGCCTTGACCTGAACCGTCACATCTTTCTGCACACCGATGAAATAGGTCTGCCCGTCATCGGCATTTTTTATCGTCGACAATGACAATTCGTTCCAGAACGGCGTGCCATCCTTGCGATAGTTGCGCAGGATTTCCCGGCAGGAACCGCCTTCACGCAATGTCTCGCGAATCAGTTGCAGACTTGGTTGATCACGGTCTCCAGCCTGCAAAAAACGACAGTCCTGGTAGAGGATTTCCTCACTGCTATAACCGGTCATGCGCTCGAAGGCAGGGTTGACGTAAATAAGGATGTTGTCCTGCTCGCCTTCCTTTTCAGCGACCACGATTCCGTCATTCGACGCATTGATCACCATTTGCAGCAGGCTGGCGTTGATCATCCGAGAATCCCTTCCGTTATGTCAGTGGCAGGCATTCTAGAAGAAAGCCGCGGACTGTCTATAGGCCATCCGCTTGCATTGAGAGCCAATCGCAACTTCGCGGCATGGGCTGTTACTATCGCGGCTCTTTTTTTTCAGTTCCAGGATCAGATTGATGAAAGTCGCCATCCTCTCAGGTTCGGTCTACGGCACCGCCGAAGAAGTCGCCCGCCACGCCCAGAACCTGCTGAAAGCCGCCGGCTTTGAAACCTTCTACAACTCGCGGGCCGCGCTGGCCGATATTCAGGCGTTCGCTCCTGAGGCTCTTTTGGCCGTCACTTCGACCACTGGCATGGGCGAGCTGCCAGACAACCTGCAACCGTTGTATTCGACCCTGCGCGATCAGTTGCCTGCTTCGTTGCGGGGCCTGCCCGGCGCGGTGATTGCCCTCGGTGACGCCAGCTACGGCGACACCTTCTGCGGCGGTGGCGAGCAGATGCGCGAACTGTTTGCCGAACTGGGCGTAAACGAGGTTCAGGAAATGTTGCGCATCGACGCCAGCGAAAGCGTCACGCCGGAAACCGATGCCGAGCCGTGGCTGGCGCAGTTGATCGAAGCGCTCAAGGGCTGATTGCGGGCAATAATCGCTGCACCTTATAAGCGTTGTTGCATTGCAACGGATCCAGGCTGTTTGCCCGGCTGACTCGTTCAGTCATCAAGCTGGCTGCCAATGCAACTACGCGATGCCCTGCGCCTGACTAGACTGCTGACACGAGCAGAACAAGAAGAACGCAGAGGTGCATACAGTGAGCGTAGCCCCCGTCCAATCGTCGCCGAATGTCAAAGATAAGGTCAGCGCTGCCGAGTGGCAGACCCGCGTTGATCTTGCCGCCTGTTACCGTCTGGTCGCGCTGCACGGCTGGGACGATCTGATCTTCACGCATATCTCGGCCAAGGTGCCCGGCACCGAAGATTTCCTGATCAATCCGTTTGGCCTGATGTTCCACGAGATTACCGCCTCAAGCCTGGTGAAAGTCGATCAGGCCGGCAACAAACTCATGGACAGCCCCTACGAAATCAACCCCGCCGGCTATACCATTCACAGCGCCGTCCACGAGGTGCGCCACGATGTGGTTTGTGTGCTGCATACGCACACCGCGTCAGGCGTTGCGGTGTCGGCGCAAAGGCAGGGGGTGTTGCCGATCAGTCAACAGTCGTTGTTCGTGTTGTCGAGCCTGGCCTATCACGCCTACGAGGGCGTGGCCCTGAATCATGAAGAAAAGGCGCGCCTGCAAGCCGATCTTGGCGACAACGGTTTCCTCATGCTGCACAACCACGGTCTGCTCACCTGCGGCGGGACTATCGCCGACACTTTTCTGATGATGTTCACTTTCCAGCGGGCCTGCGACATTCAGGTCATGGCGCAGACTGGAGGGACCGAACTGATCGCCATCGAACCGCAGATTCTCGCCGGCGCCAAAGCGATGATTGCCGGCGTCACCAAGAGCGCGCAGGGCATGGGCGGCGCGCTGGCGTGGCCGGCGCTGCTGCGCAAACTCGACCTGCAGGATCCGGGGTATAAATTCTAATGCCACTTGCCGAGATTCCTTTGTGTGTCTGGCGCAAGCGCAGCCGGACTTTTGTCTTTCGTGGCCAGTCGATCCGCTACTGGACAGTCGGGCAGGGTGAACCGTTGCTGTTGATTCACGGTTTCCCCACCGCCAGTTGGGATTGGCATTACCTGTGGCAGCCACTGGCCCAGCGTTATCAGGTGATCGCCTGCGATATGCTCGGTTTCGGCGATTCGGCAAAACCGCGCAATCACACCTATAGCCTGCTGGAACAGGCCGATCTGCAACAGGCGCTGCTCGCCCATCTGCAGGTTGAACAAGCGGTGCATATTCTTGCCCACGACTATGGCGACAGCGTTGCTCAGGAACTGCTCGCGCGGCACTACGAAAAGCGCATTGAAGTGGCCAGTTGCGTATTCCTTAATGGCGGTCTGTTTCCGGAAACTCATCGTCCACTGCTGATGCAGAAACTGCTGCTCAGTCCGATTGGCTGGCTGCTTGGTCGCGCATTCAGTCGTGAGGCGTTGGTCAAAGGTTTCCGGCAGATCTTCGGCCCGCAGACCCAGCCGACTGAAAGCGAACTGGATGATTACTGGAGTCTGGTCGACAGCAACCATGGCCCGCGCATCCTGCATAAATTGATCACTTATATCCCCGAGCGCCGGATGCAACGTGAGCGCTGGGTGACGGCCATGCAGCAGGGTGACATTCCCTTGCGGGTGATCGACGGCGCATTTGACCCGATCTCCGGCGTGCACATGGTCGAGCGATATCGCGAACTGATCCCTGATGCAGACACCGTGCTCTTACCCGGCATCGGCCACTATCCGCAAACCGAGGCGCCGGTGCTGGTACTCAAGCACTATCTGGCGTTCCGCGATCGTCTGGTATTGCCTCCGCGCAAAGTGGCGTACTCCTGATTCTCGCCGAGAGCACGGGCTCTCGGCGTCCTGACACTCGATCATCCCTCAGCCTTATCGCGCACCATTCAGCCGCAGCCGTGTTCGTTGTGACCCAAAGCGCCGTGCCTGACACTCGGGGCAATATCCCTTGGCCTGCTGGAGTTGCCGCGATGAATGAACCTGTGCGTTTCGAAGATAAAGTCGTGATAGTGACCGGCGCCGGTGGCGGCCTCGGTCGTGCGCATGCGCTGCTGTTCGCCAGACAGGGCGCCAAAGTGCTGGTCAACGATCTCGGTGGCTCGACGCAGGGCGAGGGCGCCAACGCTTCGGCTGCCGACCGCGTAGTGGCGGAAATCCGTGAGGCCGGCGGTATTGCCGAAGCCAACCACGACTCGGTGACTGACGGCGACAAACTGGTACAGAACGCCCTTGATGCCTTCGGCCGCGTCGACGTCGTAGTCAACAACGCCGGGATCCTGCGCGACAAGTCGTTTCACAAGATGGACGACGCCGACTGGGATCTGGTCTATCGCGTCCACGTCGAAGGCGCCTACAAGGTTACCCGTGCCGCCTGGCCGCATCTGCGCGAGCAAAATTACGGCCGCGTGATTTTCACTGCGTCGACTTCAGGCATCTATGGCAATTTCGGTCAGTCCAACTACGGCATGGCCAAACTCGGGCTTTACGGGTTGACCCGAACGCTGGCGATCGAAGGACGCAAGAACAACATTCTGGTCAACGCCATCGCCCCGACCGGCGGCACGCGCATGACCGAGGGCCTGATCCCGCCGCAAGTATTCGAGCAACTGAAGCCGGAACTGGTCAGCCCGCTGGTGGTGTATCTGGCCAGCGAGCAATGCCAGGAAACGTCCGGCCTGTTCGAGGTCGGCGGCGGCTGGATGGGCAAGGTGCGCTGGGAACGCAGCCTCGGTGCCGGCTTCGATCCGCGCGAGGGGTTCTCGCCAGAGGATGTGGCGGCGCACTGGCAGCAGATTTGTGATTTCGAAGGCGCGGCGCATCCGAAGGACAATATTGAAGCATTGAAGGAAATGATGGCGAATTTGCAGAAGTATTCGATTTGAAGGTAACGAAGCCACCAGCCTTCGCGGCTGGTGGCTCCAGTTTTCAAATGTATCTTTGTTCTGTCATGAACTTGGGCGGCTGCCAGTTAGGTCCTTTGATAGCTAGGCCCTTTTTACCCCTCCAGCAAAATCCCGGCAGCGGAGAGCCGAGCGTACGATGCTTCCAAGGTCCCATACTCGTTGATCAGGTCTCGATTGTGGCGTCTGATCATCATGTCCAGATGTGGCGTTGCCTGAAGTAACGCGAACACAGTGACTATGTCATTTCATCTCCAGTCTCGTCTGGGTTGAAACCACGCCCGCTGTGCTTTCCCTTTTCGGTTGCTCCCTCATAAGGACTGCTGAACACCACATAAAGCGGCTCTATCCCCGAATCGGCTGGAAAAACGATGATGAATCGATCCCAGCGTTCGACCAGGATCGGGTTCAGATCCAGCCGCCCTTCAATCGGAACAACGGAAGCGCCGGAATAGGCGGGCGAACCGGTATCCACTATTGGCAAGGCGGTCGATTGGTCTCCCGGCGAGATAGCCGGAGTCCAGGTCAGCAAGTCGGTGGGCGAGTTCGATAGCGCGACCTGGTATGCGTCGTTGAGCAAATCGTATGCGGCATTGAGGACCATCACACTTGAGCGAATATGGAAGTCATCACTCGTAGCGACGAACACTTGCGTGCCAGCCCCGAGTCGCCTGATCCCTAGCCCGACCTGCATCTCCAAAGTGCCCTGCCGGTCTGCGATTTCACGCAGCGACTCGGCCGGCTCGGACGACAACTCGGCCAGTGGAACGCTCATGGCGAAGCGTTCGCCGTTGCCCAGAGGTGACGGCATCAACAGCGCTGCGAATCCCATCAGTACCGGACTGCCGAACAGCGCCGTGCCCGTCGCTGTCAGGGTCGCTTTTGCCGTACGTAACGCATTGAGTATTCCCGCCGAGGTGGCCGGGCTGAGCGGGACGGCTGTCGAAGCGAAAGAAGCGGCCGGGCCGTTGCGGGCCACTGCTCCATAAGCCGGAAAGACATGCTTGCGTTTCTCCTGTAACCGAGCCTGTTCTGCCGCATTGGCCAGCGCCGCTGCTTCAGCTTTGGCTTGTGCCTCGGCCTGGGCGATTTTCAACGCAGCCAGCCGCTCTTTCTCCCGAGCTTCAGCCTCAGCATTCAGGCGCGCGGTCTCAGCCGCCAGTCGAGCCTGTTCGGTATCCCGACGCTGTTTCTCCGCCAACGCGGCCAGACGCGCCTGTTCGCGTACGCGGATTTCTTCCTGCTCCCGGCGCACCCCTTCGGCAATGTCACGCTGGCGCGGATCCAGTTCTAACGGTGGAGGCTTTGGCATATTCATATCCTTTTGAATGTGCGTTTTCACTCGCTCGAAAGTGCGCACGGGTGGCGATGACATCCGTGTCACCAGCGAATGGTTGAGGTGTTTCAAGTTACATCAGAGTGGCGGTAATCAAATCCGAGAAGCCCGTCGGTAAAAGGGCGTTATGTCGAAAGGGTTTTCGCGGGTTTTCATCGATGCAGAGGGAATTCGTCCGAGCTTCGAAGAAATGTCTGACGCGCTGATCGGAAGCGCTCCCGAACCGCTAACCAGCCTTTTTAAACGCCCATAAAAAAGGCCGCTGCAAACGCAGCGGCCAAGGTAAGACGTTGGATCAAGGAGCTACAAATCAACGTCAGTGAACACCGGGGCGGTAAACCGAAAACATCGATTTATCCAGAATCTGTAGCCAGTCGCTCGCGATTCAGCGTGGCGAGCTTGGCGCTTTGCGGCGTGTGCCGAGGAAAGCGCGCTCAGAATAAGGTCTCAAGCCTGTAGGAAAAATACCGATTCCAGACATGCACTGTTACGGGGCGCGCAACAGTGGCGTGCGCATGGATGGCGCTGATGACGCGCTATCCAGCCAGTCCATGAACCGCCCCAGGCCCCGCCGTACAAGGCCATTCATCCTTTCGAGCGACAACGCAAATACCTCCTTGGTGCGCTTATCGACCGCTTCACCCGGCAGTAGGGTGGGGCCTTCTGTCACTCACCGGGGAAGACGCATGACAAAAACAACAATGCGCGCCATCTTCACACCGCAGGCGCTGGCCGCTGCGGTGGCTCTGGGTTGCTGCGCCCAGGCGCACGCGGTCGCCTTCAACATCGGCGAAATCGAAGGCACCTTCGACTCGTCACTTTCGGTCGGCGCGAGCTGGGGCCTGCGCGATGCCGACAACTCGCTGGTCGGCACGGTCAATGGCGGCAGCGGACAATCGTCCACCGGTGATGACGGGCGCCTGAATTTCAAGAAGGGCGAAACCTTTTCGAAGATCTTCAAGGGCATCCATGACCTCGAACTGAAGTACGGCGATACCGGCGTGTTCGTGCGGGGCAAATACTGGTACGACTTCGAACTCAAGGACGAAGACCGCGAGTTCAAACAGATCAGCGACAGCGGCCGCAAGGAAGGCGCCAAGTCTTCCGGCGCGCAGATCCTCGATGCCTTCGTTTATCACAACTACGCCATCGCCGATTTGCCCGGCACTGTGCGGGCCGGCAAGCAGGTGGTGAGCTGGGGCGAAAGTACCTTCATCGGCAACTCGATCAACAGCATCAACCCGGTCGACGTCTCGGCATTCCGCCGTCCCGGTGCGGAGATCAAGGAAGGCCTGATTCCGGTGAACATGCTGTTTGGTTCGCAGAGCCTGACCGACAAACTTTCGGTCGAAGGCTTCTACCAACTGGAGTGGGACCAGACCGTTCTCGACAACTGCGGCACCTTCTTCGGCGTCGACGTGGCGGCGGACGGTTGCAACAACGGCTACACCGTCGGCAGCCCAGCGGTGGCGCCACTGGTGCCGCTGACCACCGCATTCGGCCAAGGCATTCAGGTCACCCGCGAAGGCGTGGTGATCCCCCGTGGCGGTGATCGCGATGCGCGCGATTCCGGGCAGTGGGGCACGGCGCTGCGCTGGCTCGGCGACGACACTGAGTACGGCCTCTACTTCATGAACTACCACAGCCGTACGCCGACGGTCGGCACCACCACGGCGGGGCTGTCGACACTGGCGGCGTTGCCAGGCATGGTCGGCATTGCCAACGGACTCGCGCCCGGCAGTGGTGCGGGGCTGGCGCAAAGCGTGATGCTCGGGCGCGGTCAGTATTACCTCGAATATCCGGAAGACATTCGCCTGTACGGCGCGAGTTTCTCAACCACTCTTCCGACGGGCACCGCATGGACCGGCGAGATCAGCTACCGGCCGAACGCGCCGGTGCAGGTCAACACCAACGATCTCACCCTGGCGTTGGTCAACCCGATTGCCGGCGGCACCGCATCGCCACTCGCCACTTCGCCGGGTGCCGACAACAAAGGCTACCGGCGCAAGGAAGTCACGCAGATCCAAAGCACCCTCACACACTTCTTCGATCAGGTGCTCGGCGCCGAACGCCTGACCGTGGTCGGCGAAGCGGCGGTGGTGCATGTCGGTGGTCTGGAGTCACGCAGTGAGCTGCGTTATGGCCGTGATTCGGTCTACGGCCAGTATGGTTTCGGCGGCGATACCGACGGCTTCGTTACCTCGACTTCGTGGGGCTATCGCGCCCGGGCGATTCTCGATTACGCCAACGTCATCGGCGGGATCAACCTCAAACCCAACCTGTCGTGGTCGCACGACGTCGCCGGTTACGGCCCCAACGGACTGTTCAACGAAGGTGCGAAAGCCATCAGCTTCGGCGTCGATGCCGACTACCGCAACACCTACACCGCAAGCCTGAGTTACACCGACTTTTTCGGTGGCGACTACAACGTCCTCGAAGACCGTGACTTCGTGGCCCTGAGCTTCGGCGTGAACTTCTGATCTGCCCGAGAAGGATGACTGCAATGCGCAAAACGATTCTGCAATGTGGCGTGCTGGCCTTGAGTCTGCTGGCCGCCAACGTGATGGCGGCGGTGTCGCCGGATGAAGCGAACAAGCTCGGCACCAGCCTGACCCCGCTTGGCGCCGAGAAGGCCGGCAATGCGGACGGATCGATTCCGGCCTGGACCGGCGGCATCCCGAAAAACGCCGGTGCGGTGGACAGCAAGGGCTTCCTCGCCGACCCGTTTGCCAACGAAAAACCGCTGTTCACCATCACCGCCGCGAACGTCGAGCAGTACAAAAGCAAACTCTCCGATGGCCAGGTGGCGATGTTCAAGCGCTACCCGGAAACCTACAAGATCCCGGTCTACCCGACCCACCGCACCGTGGGCGCGCCGGCGGAAATCTACGAGTCGGCCAAGCGCAGTGCGCTGAACGTCAACGCGATCAATGACGGCAACGGCCTGGCCAATTTCACTGGCAATCGTTACTACGCCTTCCCGATTCCGAAGAACGGCGTCGAGGTGCTGTGGAACCACATCACCCGTTATCACGGTGGCAATCTGCGGCGGATCATTACCCAGGTCACGCCGCAGACCAACGGCAGCTACACGCCGATCCGCTTCGAAGAAGAGATCGCCGTGCCGCAACTGATGAAAGACATCGACCCGGAAAAAGCCGCCAACGTGCTGACCTTCTTCAAGCAATCGGTGACCGCTCCGGCGCGGCTGGCCGGTAACGTGCTGCTGGTGCACGAAACTCTCGATCAGGTGAAGGAACCGCGTCTGGCGTGGATCTACAACGCCGGTCAACGCCGGGTCCGGCGCGCGCCGCAAGTGGCCTATGACGGTCCGGGTACAGCAGCCGATGGCCTGAGGACTTCCGACAACTTCGACATGTTCTCCGGCGCGCCGGATCGCTATGACTGGAAACTGGTCGGCAAGAAGGAAATGTACATTCCCTACAACAGCTACAAGCTCGACTCGCCGAAGCTCAAGTACGACGACATCGTCAAGGCCGGGCACATCAATCAGGACCTGACCCGTTACGAACTGCACCGTGTCTGGGAAGTGATCGGCACGGTGAAACCGAACGAGCGGCACATCTACGCCAAGCGCCACATGTACATCGACGAGGACAGCTGGCAAGTGGCGCTGGCCGATCATTACGACGGTCGCGGGCAACTGTGGCGCGTTGCCGAAGGTCACGCGCAGTACTACTACGATCATCAGGCTCAGGCTTACACGCTGGAAGCGCTCTACGACATCATTGCCGGCCGCTACATTGCGTTGGGCATGAAGAACGAAGAGAAGCACAGCTTCGAATTCGGTTTTGAAGCCAAGGCTGCCGATTACACACCTTCGGCCCTGCGCGCCGAGGGCGTGCGCTAACGGCTCTGCTGTACCGCTGGACAAAAGGCGACCGCACGGTCGCCTTTTTTATGGCCATCAATCAGCGTGCTGAATACTCGTCAACAAGGGCGCGGGAGAGGGCTAGGGTGAGCGCACAACGATAAGAAGGCTCACCCGATGACCGCCATGACCCCGTGCCTGGATCGACCCGGATTTTTGCCCAGGCTTTCTTCACATCATCAGCCTCGCAGTCGCTTGACTGCGCCTTTGCTGACATCGAACGCACGGGTCAGGCTGTTGTGCGCGCCGGCAGGCAGTGGCAAAACCGCACTGCTCACCGAATGTCTTCTTCAGGTGCGCGCGGAGTGCGAGGCCATCTGGCTGCCGCTGGCGGGAGCAGCGCTCAGCGCCGATGAATTTTGCCGGCGTCTGACGCGGGCGCTCGGGCTGGTCGAAGGCCTTGATGATACGCAGCTGATGGCGGAGCTGGCCCATTGGTCGAGGCCGACGTCGCTGTTCATCGACGATTACAGTCGGCTGCCGGATCCGGCTGTGGATGCTCTGCTGGATCGCTTGCTGGCGGTCAGCAGCCCGGCGCTCACCTGGTGGATCAGCACTCGCCGCCGGCCGCAGTGCAACTGGCCGCGCCTGTTGCTCGATGACGAACTCTACGAATTCGAGAGTGCCAGCCTGGCGCTGACTCACGATGAAGTTGTATCGGTGTTGCACCATTTGCCGCCTGACCAGGCGGACCGCGTCGCCACCCGTATCATCCAGCGTACTGGCGGTTGGTGCGCGGGGGCGCGCATGGCGCTCCTGCAGAAATGCGACTGGTCGCAAAACCTGCAACCGCAGCAGCGTGTCGACACTCTGCTCGATTATCTGCAGCACGAACTGTTCAGCAACCTGACGCCGGAGCAGGATGAGGCATGGCGTGTGCTGGCTCACCTGCCACGGTTCAATGCGCCGCTTTGCGAGCATTTGTTCGGCGCCGGCGAAGGCGCGCGGCTGCTGCACGATCTGCAGGTGTTGGGCTGCTTTATCGAGCCATGGCAGCAATCCGCTGACTGGCTCCAGGTGTTCCGCCCGCTGTCGCGAATCATCCAGGAGTCGCACTGGCCGTGTGCGCGTTCCTGGCACCGGCGCGCCTGTCAGTGGTTCAGCGCGACGCAGGATTGGCGAGCGGCGTTCGAGCAAGCGTTGTTGGCCGAGGAATACGAAACTGCCGTCAGCCTGTTGCAGCATTTCGGCTTCGAAGACTTGTTCGAAGACCAGACCGTCGTCCTGCTGTTGCGTTTGCACGAGCAGCAAAGCCAGCAGCTGACCCTGATGACACCACAGCTGATCGTGCTGGTCACGGGCGCCTTATTGTTTGCCGGCCGGTTCGAACAGGCCGGGCAATGCCTGGCTCATCTCGGCCGCTTCATGCCGCAGCCGACAGCGCAACTGGAGCAGCAACTGCTGGCCCGCTGGCAGGCGCAACAGGGATGGCTGTTTCACCTGCAAGGGCAAATGGAGCCGGCACGCGCCTGCTTTCAGGAGGCTTTGTCTGCGCTGGCTGACGATGCCTGGCAGGCGCGTTTGATGTGCCTGTCGGGACTGACCCAGCAGGCGTTACTGTGCGGCGAGCTGGATCAGGCCCATGCCCTCAACCGCGAAGCGCTGTGCCTGGCGCGTGCTCACGGCTCCTTGCTGTTCGAAGGCTTGCTTGAGCTTGACCATGCGCAATGGCTCGAGCAGCGGGGCGCGCCTTTGCGTGCCGAAAGCCTGCTGGTGGAGATCGAGCACTTGCTGCGCCAGCGCGCCACGCTGCCCTTGCCACTGCTCGGCCGGATTGCCCTGCGGCGCGGACGACTGGCGCTGTGCATGGGCCTTGAAGAGCAGGCTGCGCAGTTGTTCAGCGAAGGCCTTGAAGATTGCTTGCGCAGCCACGACAAGCGGGTCTTGTATGGTTATCTGGGGCAGGCGCAACTGGCCGGCAATCGCGGCGATTATGCCTGCGCTTTCGAACGCCTGCGCGAGGCCGAAAGGGTCATGCAGCAGCGGCAGATTCCCGATACGGTCTATCGCGGTGTTGTGTTGCAGGTGAGCAGCCAGTTCTGGTTGCAGCAGGGCCGACCGCATCTTGCGCAAGAAGCGTTGAGCCGACTGTTACGGCATTACCGGGGACCTTCGGCGTTGCAGGCGCCACCCGCGACGTTCGAACTGATTATTCGCATCGAATACCTGCTGGCCTGCGCGAATGCGCAATCGGTCCCGGACGAAAGCGCTCTGCCAACCATTGAGCGATTGTTGAAGCGCGCTCAGGCCAAAGGCATGTTGGCGGCGGAAACGGAGCTGTTGCTGGCCTTCGCCCAGTTGGCCGAGGCGCACGGTGACACGGTAGCGGCGCAGCAAGCGTTCCAGCGAGCCGCAACGCTGGCGGAGCGTTGCCGATTGCAGCAAGCCGTGCGCGAGTGGGAATTACGCCGAGGTAGCCTCACTGGGTCTGGCAAGGAGGTTTCTGCCTGGCCACGGGAAAACGATGATCAGGCGCCTGGCCTCAGTCGGCGCGAACGCGAAGTGCTGATGTTGATTGCTCAAGGGGCTTCTAATCAGCAAGTTGCCGAGCAACTGTTTATTTCATTACATACAGTAAAAACCCATGCGAGGAGGATTAACGGTAAGTTGGGTGTAGAACGCAGAACCCAGGCTGTGGCGAAAGCCAAGTTGATGGGGATACTGGTTTAGTTTTGTAAATTTCAGTAGCACAACATGGTGTTCGTTGTTGGGTGGCATGTTTTGTAATTTGTTCGAGCTTCATGTCGGCTGAAAAAGAAACTACCTTGCAATTATCGGCGGTGGCTGCACTTGCAGCTCTGGATAATCAAGTAAGGAAAGTTTGTGGCCAAGTTATATAAAAGTTTGATGCGTGGTTCTTTCGGTGAGCAGGTTACCTGGCCGGAAGAGTGGGAAAAGGCAACACAGGCTAAAACAGATCTGTTCAAGATCATCGACGCCATGCCGAGCGTGCTGGATATTCTGCGCAACATGCTTGAAGGTGAATTGAAGCGTCTGGGCAAAACAGTTGATATCGACAAGGTCTATATCAATACGGATCCTGCTTTCCCTGCCGATGAAAATCGGCCATCAGGCACTCTTTGGGAGGTAACGGTTCATTGTCTGAATAACCATATAAGTCCTGCATATATTATGGGTGGCGATGGGGTTTTTGTTCTGCCGGATACGTTCAGTGAGCAATTCAAAGTCAAGGTGCTCAATACCATTGTTGTTGAAGATCTGATCGCTGCTGTAACTGCCGGACTGGAAAAAACATTGCGAGCCGAGATCGCAAAGTTCTGGGCTGCGCCAGCGAAACCCGTCCATGCCGATAATGCACCGCTGTCGAACAAACAGGCTTTCATCATGGCCTATGCCGTGGTCACCGGTGCAGAGATGTCGCTGTCGGTCATGGCCAACAATTTCGATGCCCGATTGGGCGAGCGATTCGCTCATCTGCTGGAAGCAGATGCCGGTCGCGCAGCGTTTGAAGTCAACCTGCAACCGGCACAGGATTATCTTCTGGTGCGCCAGCCCTGTTTCGTTCTGGACAACGCCGAGCGTGCGGTCGCAGAGATGCAACTGGTCAACGAGTCGACTTCCTATCTGCTGCACACGCCGGAAAACGGCTTTGAGTTCTTTGAACGAAATACCGATTTGCACAGCAAACTTCAGCAGAGACTTTCCCTGCGTAGCGAGCAGATCAGTTATCCGAAAGCCACGCAAAGTCCTCATGCGTTTTGTGCAGAGGCTCACCTCAAAGGTCAGCTTGAAAGCGTGGCAACCTTGATCAGTGGCCGGGTACAACTGGAAAAACCGCTGACCTCCATGCTTCAGGAGAATCAACGCCTGCATGTGCTGCGTTACGGCATCGACACCCGTTTCTATCTGCTCTGGGCGGCACTGAAGCGCACCGACTGGCCGCTTTGGCTGCATGCCGCTGGTAGCGATGTTCAACAACGTTATAGCGAGCTTGAAGAATCCAAAGACCAGTATGAGGCTGCATATTCGAGCGCGTTCGATACGTGTTTTTCTTTCAAGGACTATGTGCTGCGCACGTTCGCCGCATGGGCGCAGAGGGCCTTTGACGAACGTCTGGATCCAGAAGCGATCAGTGTCCATAGCTCGTACACTTTGCAGATTGCCGGACGGACCATCGAACAGGAAGAAACCCGGACGCTGACGGAGTTTCTTGTTTTCGGTCTGCACGACAATGGTTACAAAGCGACTCTGACCATCATCGGCGCTCCCGACGGAAGTCGGCTGACGGCAGTAGCGCTCGAGCAGTGGCTGGAAAATCGTAATCTGCGCCTGGAGTTTACCGGCAGTCTTGCATACTCGCCGTCGGTTGCTTGGCAGGAGGCCTATCGCAACTATCTCTTCAGCCAGATGGAGTTTGCAGTTTTTGTAGCTCGCCAGTCCGGGAAGCTGGATTCCACCGATGCGAACATCATCGCGCGAGCCATGGCCAACGACCCTGCGGTGACTATTCAGGGCTTGAAAATCAGGCTGCAAGTCCCAGCATTGAAAGATGTTCTGATGATTTCGGCCAAAGAATACGCACCGTCGCTGATGTTGGTCAAAACAGCTGACGGGCAATTCGAACTGCAGAAATTTTCCGATATCTACGCGGCGAACCGCTGGCTGGAGTCGGCATTGTCGGCGGATCGTGAATACGCCGCATTGGTGATCCATCCCGACTACCTGCACGAGGCGGGTGAGTTGCTTGGCAGCGCTGGTACTCAACTGAGCTACCGCTACACGCTTGATAGCCGGCCGGTCGATCTTTATCTGAACGCCAAGGCACCTTTGGCGGACTACGTAAATGTCGCCTACCGAGCCGAAGTTGCGCTGCACAAGGCCATTGCACCGGCAGCTTATCGGGCGCTTGGCATTGAGGGGCGCAAGCGCTATTCGCGTCTGACAACCGAACTCAAGGCGCTGTCCACGGTTGATGCAAGAGACAATGGTTTTCCGACATTCGAGCAGTTCACCTATGACGCGGTGAAAGCCCAGATAGAAGACCTGTTGCGTTCGCGCGGCAGCAACATTTCGGTCAATCCCGACCAGATCATTATTCAGACCGAAGAGTTTCGTAAGAGCGTTACCGACGTCTTGCTTGAGGGACTCGCTTTCGAAGCGGATCATCCGGCCTATGAAACCAAGTACAGCCCCAAATATTACTTGGTGAATGGACATCCCCTCGTTGAAAAACTGGATATCCGGGATTTGTCTTCGCTATCGAAAACCTTCCGCCCTGGTGACCGATACAGCGCGATGCTGGAAGAGCAATATCTGAACAAGGCTCATCCTGATCACGCTTTCAAGCGCGCGGTACACGCCCGGAAAATCCGCTGTGAGATGTATCGCAATGCGTTTGCCGATTTCACCAACGGCAGATTATCGACAGAGTCTTTCTCTGCTGTCCAAGGGGTCATCGATAACCTGAAAGAGAGTGGCGGTTATCAGTCGGTAGGGACCAGCACCGCCGAAGGTGATATCGGGCTGTACAAATTCAATATTGGCGCGCTGGGTCTGACGACTCCTGGGGACCGCGCGGTTGGCGGCGTTTATATTTTTCGACTGAAGTTGTCGTCAGGTTTCTTCGACTTGCTCTATACGCCTGACGCACCGGATCAAGTCAACTTCCGACCGATCGCTGAGTTCATTCCTTCGATTCGTTTTCGAAAAGGCCCATTCAGGAGCTATTACAGCGAGCGGATACTGCTGGTTGACCAGAAAGTGACCAATGACTACTTCGATAATCTGGTCGCAACGGTTGATACCCGACCGGTCATTCGCACACAGCAGCGTTCGTTACTGCCCGATCTGTTCACTTTCCATGACGAGCGAGTGCGCCGTGTATTGAGTGACATCGACGAACGTACCACCAGTCTCAACGAAATAATCGCCAGTGTGGTTTATGAAAATCTGTTGAAGGCCGCAAACATTGTCAGCCTGCTGGTGCCACCCGTAGGCACTGTGGTGGTGGCTGTGCAGGTGATGAAAAGCATCTACGACGCGTCGCAGTCGCACCGACGCGGTGATTATTCCGCCGCGCTGGGGCATGTGCAGGATGTATTGAGCGGACTGCTGACATTGGGTCAGGCTGCAGCGGCGGGGGCGCCGGCTAAAGAACTTACCCGTGCGCAACGCTCGTTTCTCAGTCTGTTTGAAGACGCCCGCACGGTCGCGGAGCTGGTTACGTATTACACCGGCCATGAAGACCCCGCCGATGAACTGATCGGGTTCTTCAAGTCACTGATGCAAGAGGCTGAGTCTGCATTAAGCAAGACCACGGTTCGCTGAGCCGTTTCGAGCGCTCATAGTCTGATTTATCTTTCGTAACCCATGCGCCAACTCACGGCCCGGGTCGCAGCCAACAACCGCTGCGCCGCCGGGCCGTTTTCGTCGGCGTGGAACAGTGAGGTCGGGCCGACGATGGTCAGCACCGCAGCGATCTGGCCGACCGCGTTGAACACTGGCGCAGAAAGCGCATCCACACCCGGCATCAACAAACCATGCACGTGATGCAGACCGCGTTCGCGGATCTGTTCACACAGCGCTGCATAGGCTTTTTCGTCCTTGAGGGGATGCTTCTCGACAGCGATCTCCTGCTCGCGCAATTCATCGGTTTCCCGGTGCGGCAGGTAAGCGCTGAACACCAGCCCGGTGGACGAGCTGAGCAGTGGCAGCACCGAACCCAACTGCGTCACCACCGTCACCGCGCGCACCGCCGGTTCAATGTGCACGACGGTTGCGCCCTGATTGCCCCACACCGCGAGAAAGCAGGTTTCGTTGAGTTCATCGCGCAGCTCGGACAGCGGCAGGGCGGCAACTTTCAGCACGTCCATGCTGTTGAGCGCGGCCAGGCCCACGCGCAGTGCTTCGCGACCGAGGCCGTAATGGTTGGTGGCGGTGTTCTGTTCGGCAAATCCGGAGGCTATCAACGCCTGCAGATAGCGATGCACCTTGCTTGCCGGCATCTGCACATGTTCGGCCAGACGCGACAGCGAAGTCGACGGTGACAACTCGGCCAAAGCCTTGAGGATGTCGGTGCCGACTTCGGCGGAGCGGACTTTCTGTTTGCCGTTGCTGTCGCTGGTTTTTTCCATGGGGATGGCGGTTCCGGTTCGAATGGGCGTCTTTATAGCTTGACGCTGGATAGCGAGCAAATTACGTTATGCGTAATCAGATTACGATAATAACAACCCCGGCGTGCCGAGACCTCTGAGCCAGAGCGATGGGCCACTGCCGACTCCCTGTTCAGGAGGCTCCATGAACCCCGATTCAACCGCGCAGGACCTGGTTTACCAGTCCGGCTTCGGCAACGAATTCAGCACTGAAGCGTTGCCCGGCGCGCTGCCCGTTGGCCAGAACTCTCCGCAGAAAGCCCCGTACGGCCTGTATACCGAGCTGTTCTCCGGCACCGCGTTCACCATGCCGCGCAGCGAAGCGCGGCGCACCTGGATGTACCGGATTCAGCCGTCGGCCAACCACCCGGCGTTCGTCAAACTGGAACGGCAACTGGCCGGCGGACCTTTGGGTGAAGTGACGCCCAATCGCCTGCGCTGGAATCCATTGGAGCTGCCGACCGAGCCAACGGATTTCATCGATGGTCTGGTCAGCATGGCGGCCAATGCTGGCGCCGAAAAACCTTCCGGCATCAGCATTTATAACTACACCGCCAACCGTTCGATGGAGCGGGTGTTCTTCAACGCCGATGGGGAAATGCTGCTGGTACCGCAACTCGGTCGCCTGCGTATCGCCACCGAACTGGGCGTACTCGAAGTGGCGCCGCTGGAAATCGTCGTTCTGCCGCGTGGCCTGAAATTTCGCGTCGAACTGCTCGATCCACAGGCACGCGGCTACCTCGCCGAGAACCATGGCGCGCCGCTGCGCCTGCCGGATCTGGGGCCGATCGGCAGCAACGGTCTGGCCAATCCACGGGATTTCCTCACCCCGGTCGCTGCCTACGAAAACCTGCAGCAACCGACTACTCTGGTACAGAAATTCCTTGGCCAGTTGTGGGCGACCGAACTCAATCACTCACCGCTCAATGTGGTCGCCTGGCACGGCAACAACGTGCCGTACAAATACGACCTGCGCCGTTTCAACACCATCGGCACGGTGAGTTTCGATCATCCCGATCCTTCGATCTTCACCGTATTGACCTCGCCGACCAGCGTGCACGGTCTGGCCAACCTCGATTTCGTGATCTTCCCGCCGCGCTGGATGGTCGCCGAAAAGACCTTCCGGCCACCGTGGTTCCACCGCAACCTGATGAACGAATTCATGGGCCTGATCCAGGGCGAATACGACGCCAAGGCCGAAGGCTTCGTGCCCGGTGGCGCTTCGCTGCACAGCTGCATGAGCGCCCACGGCCCGGACGGCGAAACCTGCACCAGGGCGATCAACGCCGAGCTTGCACCTGCAAAAATCGATAACACCATGGCCTTCATGTTCGAGACCAGCCAAGTGCTTCGTCCAAGTCGTTTCGCCCTCGAATGCCCACAGTTGCAACCCAGTTACGACGCTTGCTGGGCGACGCTGCCCGCCACGTTCGACCCGACCCGGAGATAACCCATGACACAGAATTCCATCCCCCGCAGCTGGGTCGCTTCGGCCAACGGTCACAGCGATTTCCCCTTGCAGAATCTGCCGCTGGGCGTGTTCAGCCTCAAGGGTTCTGCGCCGCGCGCTGGCGTGGCGATCGGCGAGCACATCTTCGATTTGCAGGTGGCGCTTGAGGCCGGTCTGTTCGACGGTGTCGCACGCAGTGCGGTGGAAGCCATGCACGGCGGGCAGTTGAACGCGTTCTTTGAACTTGGCCGTGAGGCGCGGGTTGCCTTGCGCGAACGCCTGATCGAACTGTTCAGTGAAGGCAGCACCCTGCGTGGCAACATCGAAGCGCAAGGCGCGAAACTCTTGCCGCTGGCTGCCGATTGCCAGATGCACCTGCCGGCACGGATCAGCGATTACACCGACTTCTACGTCGGCATCGAGCACGCGCAGAACGTCGGCAAACTGTTCCGCCCGGATAACCCGCTGCTGCCGAACTACAAGCACGTGCCGATCGGTTACCACGGTCGCGCTTCCACGGTGCGAGCGTCCGGCACCGACGTGCGCCGGCCGAAAGGCCAGACGCTGCCGGCCGGCCAGACCGAACCGGTATTCGGTCCATGCGCGCGTCTGGATTACGAACTGGAACTGGGTATCTGGATCGGCCAGGGCAATGAGATGGGCGAGCCGATTGCCATCGGTGACGCTGCCGAGCACATCGCCGGTTTCTGCCTGCTCAACGACTGGTCGGCGCGGGATATCCAGGCTTGGGAATACCAGCCACTCGGCCCCTTCCTGTCGAAGAGTTTCATCACCAGCGTCTCGCCGTGGGTGGTGACGGCTGAAGCACTGGAACCATTCCGCACGGCGCAACCGGCGCGCCCTGAAGGTGATCCGCAGCCGCTGCCGTATCTGCTCGACAAGCGCGATCAGGATGGCGGCGCCTTCGACATCGAGCTGGAAGTGCTGTTGCGTACCGAAACCATGCGCGAGCAGAACCTGCCCGCCCATCGTTTAACCCTGAGCAACACCCGCTACATGTACTGGACCGTCGCGCAAATGGTTGCGCATCACAGCGTCAACGGTTGCCAGTTGCAGGCCGGCGATCTGTTCGGTTCGGGCACTTTGTCCGGCCCGGAAAACGGCCAGTTTGGCAGCCTGCTGGAGATTACCGAGGGCGGTAAGAAACCGATCGAACTGGCTTCCGGCGAAGTGCGCAAATTCCTTGAGGACGGTGACGAAATCATCCTGCGTGCCCGCTGCGCCCGCGACGGTTTTGCCTCGATCGGCTTCGGCGAATGTCGCGGCACCGTGATCGCTGCGCGCTGACGGGAGCGGCTTATGGATCTCTATGGCTATTACCGTTCCACTTCGTCGTATCGGGTGCGCATTGCGCTGGCGTTGAAGGGCCTCGATTACCAGGCGTTGCCGGTCAACCTGATCGCACCGTCGGGCGGTGAACATCGGCAACCGGCGTATCTGGCGCTCAATCCGCAGGGCCGGGTGCCGACCTTGCGCACCGATGATGGTGCGCTGCTGATTCAATCGCCGGCGATCATCGAGTATCTGGAAGAGCGATACCCGCAGGTGCCGTTGCTGCCGGATGATCTGCTGGCGCGCGCGCAGGTGCGCGGTGTCGCGGCGGTGATCGGCTGCGATGTGCACCCGCTGCACAACGTCAGCGTGCTCAATCGCCTGCGCCAGGCGGGGCAGAATGAGGCGCAAGTGGTGGAGTGGATCAGCCATTGGATCAGCCAAGGGCTGGCAACGGTGGAGCAGTTGATCGGCGACAGCGGTTTCTGTTTTGGCGAATGGCCGTGCGTGGCAGATGTGTATCTGATTCCGCAGTTGTATGCGGCTGAGCGGTTCAACGTCAGCCTGGAGGCGTATCCGAAAATTTGCCGTGTGGCTGCGTTGGCGGCTGAACATCCGGCGTTTATCAAGGCGCATCCTGCCAATCAACCAGACACCCCGTAATTCCTGTGGGAGCGAGCCTGCTCGCGAAGACGGAGTGTCAGTGGCCTTTCATTCAGCTGACACACCGCTTTCGCGAGCAGGCTCGCTCCCACACAGGTTTGTGTGGGCCTCAAGGATGGTGGCAGCCTGCGGAAGGTAGTTAATGCACGACGGAGTTGGGCGGCAGATGGCCGAGGCGTTCGGTCAGGCGCAGGCGCTGGATAGGGTCTTCGCTGAGCAATAACGCATGCTCCAGATCGAAGCGTTCAGCGTTCGGGCAATCCAGCCGTTGATACAGACTGGCCCGGGCCATGTAATCGGAGGCCTTCGCATCGCCCAGTTCGAGCACTCGTTCTGCGTCGATCAGCGCGGCGATGTGATCGTCGTGGGTCAGGTGCAATTGGCGCAGGTTGCGTGACAGACGTTGCAGCATCTGCACCGGCGTTGCGCTCAGCAAATGTTCGGCGCTGAGCTGCATGTTCGGCCCGTATTGGCGTTGCAACAGTTCTCGGCAGTCATTGGGATACAGTCGCCGCCCGCCGCAAGGATCGAGCAAGTGGTCGGCGCCGGGTACCCGCAGCAGAAAATGTCCGGGGAAGTTGACCCCGACCAGAGGAATCTCCAACCCACGCGCCAATTCCAGTGCGATCAACGCCAATGCCAACGGCTGACCGCGTTGGGTGTGCAACACGCGATGCAGCAGCGCCGCCTGCGGGCGCAGCGGCAGGAAATCATCCTGCGCGAAACCGAGATCGACCATGCGTCGCAACAGCGGTTGCGCCAGTTCGCTGACCGGCAGCATCGGCAGCCCATAGCTGACGCGTAGTTGCAGATCCTTGAAGGTGCGCAACCATGCCTCGGGCTCGAGGGTTTTGTCGTGCTCGGCACTTATCCACAGCGCAGCTTCCAGCAGGGCCGGCGGTGAACGATGCAGGCATTCGAAAAAGCGTTGGCGCGCACTCATCAAAATCTCCCTCCAATGCCTCGTTTTAGCCCCGTCCGGGTTGTTCGTCCAGTGCCGGGCGCGTTGAGCGCGAGTTATAGCGGCGCAGCATTGTCCGCTCGGCGGCTCATGCCGGTGCGCGCCAGCAATTTTCAGGGGCAAGCCTATACTGGCGTTCTACAAGAAGTGATTCGGGAGCCTGTCGATGTTCGCTCTCATGCAAAGCACTCGCCTGGAATCGCTGCACCTGAGCGTGGACCCGGCCACCGGGTTGAAGGCGGTCATTGCCATTCATAACAGCCATCTGGGGCCAGCCCTGGGTGGGTGCCGTTACCTTGCCTATCCCAACGACGAATCTGCGGTCGAGGACGCCATTCGCCTGGCGCAAAACATGAGCTACAAAGCGGCGCTCGCCGGCCTCGCGCAAGGTGGCGGGGTGGCGGTGATCGTGCGCCCGGCCCATGTCGAGAATCGCGCCGCGTTGTTCGAGGCTTTCGGACGTTGCATCGAGCAACTCGACGGCCGCTATATCACCGCCATCGACAGCGGTACGTCAGTGGCGGACATGGACTGCATTGCCCAGCAGACCCGCCACGTTACCAGCACCACTTCGGCAGGCGACCCGGCGCCGCATGCGGCCATGGGCGTGTTCGCCGGCATACGCGCCACGGCGATGGCGCGCCTGGGCAGCGACAACCTCGAAGGTCTGCGCGTTGCCATCCAGGGGCTTGGCAATGTCGGTTTTGCGCTGGCCGAGCAACTGCACGCGGCAGGCGCCGAGTTGCTCGTCAGTGACATCGACCACGGCAAGGTGCAACTGGCGATGGAGCAGCTCAATGCTCACCCGATCGCCAACGACGCATTGCTCAGCACGCCGTGCGACATTCTCGCGCCGTGCGGGTTGGGCGGTGTGCTCAACAGTCACAGCGTTTCACAGCTGCGCTGCTCGGCGGTGGCCGGTTCGGCGAACAATCAACTTTCCCATCTGGATGTGGCGGATCAACTGGAACGGCGCGGGATTCTTTATGCGCCGGATTATGTGATCAATGCCGGCGGGCTGATTTACGTATCGCTTAAACATCGCGGTGAGGAGTTGCCGACGATTACGGCGCATCTGTCGAAAATCAGTTCGCGGCTGACCGAAGTCTTCGCCCATGCTCAGGCGGAAAAACGTTCGCCGGCGCGGGTGGCGGATGAGTTGGCCGAAAAGGTTTTGTATCGCTGAAAGCAAAAGATCGCAGCCTTCGGCAGCTCCTACATTCCGAGTGCAGGAGCTGCCGAAGGCTGCGATCTTTCTAATTACTTCGGCGCTTTCGCTGGTTTGGCTGGCTTCGCCGGCGCCTCATCAGGTTCTGCCGCTTCAGCTTTTTCGACAGGCTCGGCCGGCGCATTGATCAGCTCCGACAGCGCATCGGGCTGGCTCTTGAACGCTCTGGCGAACACATCGCGATTCTTCGCCATGTAGATCCCGGCTTCTTCCACTTGCTGTTCAGTCAGGGACGGAACGGCTTTTTGCAGCACATCGGCCAGATATTCGGCCAGTTCGAGCATTTTGTCATGACGATCAGCTTCGGCTTTATCCATGAACAAGCGCTCCAGATCTCGGCTGCTGCGGTATACCACTTCGACGGCCATTCACCACCTCACATGCCTTCACATTAAGTTGTCTTGACGACTACTGTATCCATATACAGCGAAAAGGATAAGCGAATCCCTGCGCCATGGGTAGTGGCTTTTCAATGTAGACCGGATTTGGGGTTTGTCAGGGGTACGGTGTGGCTGCTATTCGCGAGCAGGCTCGCTCCCACGGGGATTGTGCAAAGCCGCGAGCCTGCGACCAAACGCCACGGCGCGGGATTTGCGGCGGATCGCCATGATGCGTGGCCCTGAACCTGCATGAAAACCGTTGCTACAAGGCGCGCGCGCAAAACCGTCACGTGCGATACGCATCATCCGCCCGAAACGGGCTAAGGAAACTCATCGTGAAAATAAATTGGGCCGAGAAACTGCGGCGTAACGTGCATCAACTGGCCGAGTCCCTGGGCAACCTGTTCGTCGAAACCTTTCACTATCTGGCGCTGTTCGCCATCGGTGCGGTGACAGCGTGGGCGGCGGTGATGGAGTTTCTCGGGATGCTCGAAGTCGGGCACATCAAGATCGATGACATTCTGTTGCTGTTCATCTATCTGGAACTGGGCGCGATGGTCGGGATTTATTTCAAGACCAACCACATGCCGGTGCGCTTCCTGATCTACGTGGCGATCACTGCACTGACGCGCCTGCTGATCTCCAACGTCTCGCACCACAACCCGCCGGACATGGGCATTATCTACCTGTGCGGCGGCATTCTGCTGCTGGCGTTTGCGATCCTGGTGGTGCGTTACGCTTCGTCGCAATTCCCCTCAGTGAAGATCGAGAACCCGCAGCGCAAGCTCGGCACGGGCTCCAGCGAACATCCTGAAGTGGAGAAGGGCGAGCTTTAAAGGCCCGCCGCCTGGCCCGGCTGGCCCTTGACGCGTGGCGGTGGCGGGGTCAGCCCGGCGCCGCTGGTCATGGCTTCGAGAATCGACATGGCGCTGTGGCCCTGTTCGATGGCGATGCCGAACTGGATGCTTTGCACCAGCCTCTTCAAACGCTCGGGATCGTTGCGCTGTTCGGAACTGATCATGCGCTTGGCCACAATGCGGCCGGCGTTGGACAGGGTCAGCATGATGCTGCCGTCCAGGCCCTGAATGCTCAGATTGATCTGATAGTCCGGCGCGAAAGCATCGGTAATGATCTGAAATGGGTTGTCCATGATGCGTCACCGCCTGATTGAACGTGCAGTTGTTGACCGGCCATGATCCGATTTGGTTCGCAACACCAGACCACTGGCATCTCGTTCGCTGAGGTTTGCAATGTCCGTTTGCCTCAAGGGTGATGTAGCAAGGGGCATGCCGGAAAAATTGTCGAACAATAAACACGGTGAAAAAAACGGCGAGCCTCGGGGCTCGCCGTTTTTTGTGGCGCGTTTTCAGGGCAGGAATGAGCGGATGATCGCTGACAGTGCAGTCAGGCCGATCAGCACTCCACCCAGTTCACCGCCAGCCCGCCCCGCGAGGTTTCCTTGTACTTGTCGTGCATGTCGGCGCCGGTGTCGCGCATGGTGCGGATCACCCGGTCGAGGGAAATGAAGTGATTGCCGTCGCCGCGCAGGGCCATTTGCGTGGCGTTGATCGCCTTCACCGCCGCGATGGCATTGCGCTCGATGCACGGCACTTGCACCAGGCCACCGACCGGATCGCAGGTCAGGCCGAGGTTGTGTTCCAGGCCGATTTCGGCAGCGTTCTCCAGTTGCTCCGGTGTCGCGCCGAGGACGTCGGCGAGGCCGGCGGCGGCCATTGCGCAAGCTGAACCGACTTCGCCCTGACAGCCGACCTCGGCACCGGAGATGGAGGCGTTTTTCTTGCACAAAATGCCCACGGCGGCTGCACCGAGAAAGAACGCGACGACGTCATCGTCAGACGCATCCGGATTGAATTTCATGTAGTAGTGCAGAACGGCCGGAATGATCCCGGCGGCGCCATTGGTCGGTGCGGTGACCATGCGCCCGCCGGCGGCATTTTCTTCGTTGACGGCAAGGGCGAACAGGTTGACCCATTCCATCGCCGACAGGGTCGAACTGATCACATTCGGTTTGCCGATTTCCAACAGGCTGCGATGCAGTTTCGCCGCGCGGCGCGGTACTTTCAGACCGCCGGGCAGGATGCCTTCGTGGCGCAAACCTTGTTCGACGCACTCGCGCATCACTGACCAGATGTGCAGCAGGCCTTGGCGAATCTCGGCATCGCTGCGCCAGGCGCGTTCGTTGGCCATCATCAGTTCGGACACGCGCAGATTGTGCTTTTTGCACAAAGCGAGCAGTTCGGCGGCGCTGGAAAAATCGTAGGGCAACACCACGTCGCTGGCTGGCGCCACGCCAGACTCGGCTTCAGCCGCTTCGACGATGAAACCGCCGCCCACCGAGTAATAGGTTTGCGTGAGCAGCTCGGCGCTTTCGCCAAATGCGCTCAGCGACATGGCGTTGGGGTGGTAGGGCAAGCTCTCGTCGAGCAGCAGCAGATCGCTCTGCCAGTCAAACGCAATCGAGCGTTGACCGGCGAGGGACAATTGCCCGGTTTCGCGCAGTTGCTGACTGCGTGGATCGATGGTCGAAGGATCGATGCTGTCCGGCCACTCGCCCATCAGGCCCATGACCGTCGCGCGATCGGTGGCATGGCCAACGCCGGTCGCAGACAGTGAGCCGTACAGACGAATTTCCACCCGTCGCACGTCATAGAGCAGATGTTGGTCGATCAGGGCCTGGGCAAACGTCGCCGCTGCACGCATCGGACCGACGGTATGGGAACTGGACGGGCCGATGCCCACTTTGAATAGATCGAAAACACTGATAGCCATGCTAAACCCTTACAAGCAATGGAGTAGGAATCGCTGCCATTTTTTGTCGGACAAGCGCAATGTCGGCGATACTGCCTGCCTTGCTTCGAGGTGACCAACGAAACCTCCTAAGACAGCCTTTAGCAGGACTAAACAATGAGTCGTCAATTGCATGCCCAGACCTACGTCTGGCTGCAGGTGTTTGCCTGTGCCGCGCGGCACCTATCGTTCACCCGTTGTGCCGAAGAGCTGCACATCACCCCGGGCGCGGTCAGCCAGCAGATCCGGCAATTGGAGGAGCGCCTGGGCTTTCGCCTGTTTCATCGGCGCGCGCGGGGCGTTGAGTTGAGTGCACAGGGGCAGCGGCTGGCGATTACCGTCAATGAAGCCTATGGCAGCATTGATGCGGAGCTGCGCCGGCTGGACGCCGGGATGATCAGCGGGACTCTGCGGTTGCGGTCGATCCCGTCGTTTCTCGGCAAGTGGCTGACTCCGCGCCTGCCGCGCTTGCAGCAACGCTTTCCGGACATCCAGTTGCGCCTGGTGGCCGAGGACAGCAGCGTGCCCTTGCATGAGGGCGATTTCGATCTCGCCATCGATCTCAACGACGGCAGCTACCCCGGATTGTTATCCACAGCCTTGCTCGACGAGCAGATATTTCCGGTGTGCGCGCCGAGCCTGCTGCGCGGGCGACCGCCGTTGCACGGGCCGGCGGATCTGGTGCATTTCCCGCTGCTGCACGACATCACCGCCTGGCGTGGCAGTTACGAATACGCGGAATGGGAGTTCTATTTGAATGCGATCGGCTTCGAAGGCGCCGATGTGCGGCGCGGCCACACGTTCAATCGCAATCACCTGACCATCGAAGCGGCGATCGCTGGCATGGGCGTGGCGATTGCCCGGCGCACGTTGCTCAACGATGAGCTGGAGCGCGGCACTTTGATCGTGCCGTTCGGCTTGTCGGTGCCCAACCATAAACGCTACGTGCTGTTGTATGCACCGGGGGCGTTGAGCCATCCGGGCGTGCGCGCTGTGCATGACTGGCTGGTGGAGGAGGCGGGGATTTTTCGCAGCCTGCACCCGCTGAATGAGCAACAGATGTGAGCAGATTTTTCTGCGGAGCGGGTCGACCCAACTCCCGACATTAACAGCGCCTAGCCCGGTTGTCCGGCTTTTTTTGCGAATGAATATTTTTCTTTTTTCAGGGGTTGAAATGTTCGTCGCTCGGGCCGATTGTTGTAACCAGGAGGTCAGGAAATTCAACTCAAGGCCTCCAGCGAGCTAGCTGAAATAAGGGATGAACTATGCAAATCCAAGTCAACAGCGATAACCATATTCAAAGCAGTAAGCGACTGGAGGAGTGGGTACGTACAACTATTGAGAGCACGCTCGACCGTTATGAAGAAGACCTGACCCGTGTCGAAGTCCATCTGAGCGACGAGAACGGCGAAAAACCAGGTCCCCATGACTTGCGCTGCCAACTGGAAGCGCGGCCAAAAGGCCACCAACCGATTTCCGTGACCCATAAAGCCGATTCGCTGGAACAGGCGATCGACGGTGCTGCCGAGAAACTCGAGCACAAACTGGATCATCTGTTCGGCAAACTGCGAGGTAAACCACGCGCCGCTGTAGTGCCATTTACCGGCAAAGCCAACGACAAGCTGTTGGCGGAAGAATTTGACGAGAACGAACAGGCAGCGATCAACAGTTGATGCGCTGATTTCACAAGTAACCAAAGGAGAACGGGCCTGCTGATGCAGGCCCGTTTTTTGTTTGTGGTGTTGGTGATTGCTCGCAGGGTTTAAGACCGTAGCCCCTCACCCCAGCCCTCTCCCGAGGGAGAGGGAGCCGATTCCGGTTGTTTTCAAGTCCAGCGTTCGGCTCGATATTGCAGGCGAGCGTAAATCGTAAATACACCTCGGTCAGTCCCTCACCCTCTGGGAGAGGGAGCCGATTCCGGTTGTTTTCAAGTCCAGCGTTCGGCTCGATATTGCAGGCGAGCGTAATCGTAAATACACCTCGGTCAGTCCCTCACCCTCTGGGAGAGGGGGCCGATCCCGGTTGTTTTCAAGTCCAGCGTTCGGCTCGATATTGCAGGCGAGCGTAANGTAAATACACCTCGGTCAGTCCCTCACCCTCTGGGAGAGGGGGCCGATCCCGGTTGTTTTCAAGTCCAGCGTTCGGCTCGATATTGCAGGCGAGCGTAAATCGTAAATACACCTCGGTCAGTCCCTCACCCTCTGGGAGAGGGGGCCGATTCCGGTTGTTTTCAGGTCCAGCGTTCGGCTCGATACTGCAGGCGAGCGTAAATCGTAAATACACCTCGGTCAGTCCCTCACCCTCTGGGGGAAGGGGCCGATTCCGGTTGTTTTCAAGTCCAGCGTTCGGCTCGATATTGCAGGCGAGCGTAAATCGTAAATACACCTTGGTCAGTCCCTCACCCTCTGGGAGAGGGAGCCGATTCCGGTTGTTTTCAAGTCCAGCGTTCGGCTCGATATTGCAGGCGAGCGTAAAGCGTAAATACACCTCGGTCAGTCCCTCACCCTCTGGGAGAGGGGGCCGATCCCGGTTGTTTTCAAGTCCAGCGTTCGGCTCGATATTGCAGGCGAGCGTAANGTAAATACACCTCGGTCAGTCCCTCACCCTCTGGGAGAGGGGGCCGATCCCGGTTGTTTTCAAGTCCAGCGTTCGGCTCGATATTGCAGGCGAGCGTAAAGCGTAAATACACCTCGGTCAGTTCCCTCTCCCTTTGGGAGAGGGTTAGGGTGAGGGGCTTTTGATCTTCGATGGGGTGGGGTCAGAACGCCACCGACGTCTGCACATAAACCGTCCGCGGCTCTCCCACGTACTTGCCCTT
Source organism: Pseudomonas sp. Leaf434 (assembly GCF_001425545.1). NCBI lineage: Bacteria > Pseudomonadati > Pseudomonadota > Gammaproteobacteria > Pseudomonadales > Pseudomonadaceae > Pseudomonas > Pseudomonas sp. Leaf434. The sequence continues at coordinate 231,152 of NZ_LMQZ01000001.1, forward strand.
GTTGTTGTCATCGAACGAGCGTGTGAAGTACTGCGTGTTGAAGATGTTCTTCACCCCCACCGCCACATTCAAATCCGACAGTTGCGGTCCGAAGTCATACCCGGCGCGGCTGCTGAACAGCATGTAGCCAGGGATCTTGCCGGTGCTGCCATCGGCACTTTCCTTCGAGGTGTTGGCGTTGTCGGCAAACTGGTCGCTCTGGAAGCTGCTGTCCAGATTCAGCTTCCATGGCCCTTCGGTATAACCGACGCCAATCGTGCCTTTGTGCTTGGAGGAAAAAGGCACGCGGTTGCCTTTGTTCGGCCCGTCTTCGCGAATGGTCGCATCGACATAGGCATAACTGGCGTAGACATCGAAACCGGCCAGCGCCGGGCTCAAGTCGTCGAGCGCGTAATTGACGCTGGTCTCGATGCCCTGATGGCGGGTTTCGCCGCGAGCGATCACCGAGTCGTTGGTCTGGTTGCTTTCGTACTGGTTGTCGAAGTTGATCAGGAACGCGCCGATTTCCGCGCGCAGGGCACCGTTGTCATAGCGCGTGCCGAGTTCCCAGGTGCGGGCCTTTTCCGGCTTCACTTCGCCGCTGCTGACCCGGTTGGGCATCTGGCTGTACTGCACGCTGCCGAATGAGCCTTCGGTGTTGGCGTACAGATTCCAGCTGTCGGTGAGGTGATAGAGCACGTTCAGCGCCGGCAGCGCGGTGTTGTAGTCGCCCTTGTATTTGACGTTGGTCAGGTTGTTGGTCTGTTGCGACTCGATCATCTCGTAGCGCACGCCCGGGGTGATGGTCCATTTGCCGATGTCGATGCGGTCATCGACGAAGAATGCGTTGGCCTCGGTACCACCGCGAGTGTCACGGTCGTTGCGGCTGCTGGTGGTCGGGTATTCGTTGGCGCTGATCGGCGTGCGATAACGCAGTTCGTGGCCGGCCTCATTGATGTAGCGGTAGCCGACGCCGACTTCGTGGCTGCTCGGACCCAGGTCGAAGCCTTGGGCGAAACGGGTTTCCAGACCACGCACCCAATACTCGCGAGGCGACAGCGAAAGAAACGTGCCCTGATCCAGATAACCGCTGCGCAGGGTTTTGGTGAAGAAGGTGTTGGCGGTGAATTCGCGGCGATCTTGCTGATAGCGATAGCCGAAGTTGAACATCGTGCGGCGCCCCCAGAACTGGTCTTTCGGTCGCGTCGACTGATACGGATCGGCATCGTAATCGGCGACATTGAGACCGCCGGGCATGTCGGCCTTGCCCTCGTAATACTGGGCCATGGCGTTGAAGCTGTTGGCGTCGTCGAGTTGGTACTTGCCCTTGAGGATCAGGTCGTCGATCTCGGTATCGCTGTGTTCACGCCAGTCACCACCACGGGTGCCGGAGTACAGCAAGGCGCCACCGAGGCCGTTGGCGTTGGTGCCGCCGGCCAGCAGATTGGCGCTGGTCTTGAAACCGTCGTGGCTCGACGATGGGCTGGTTTCAGTCTGCAAACCTCCCTTGACCGTTGGCTCGTCGGGAATCGCCCGGGTCACGAAGTTGACCACGCCGCCGACGTTCTGCGGGCCGTAACGCACCGCGCCGCCGCCACGCACCACGTCCACCGCATCCATGTTGCCCATGCTGATCGGCGCGAACGAAAGCTGCGGCTGACCATACGGCGCGAACGGCACCGGGATGCCATCCATCAATACTGTCGAGCGTGCGGCCAGGCGTGGATTCAAACCACGAATGCCGAAATTCAGTGCCATGTCGTGGCTGCCCGTGCCGTTGTTCTCCGGCGCATTCACACCGGGGATGCGATTGAGTACATCGCGGGCCTGGGTCGCGCCCTGGCGTTCGAATTCTTCGCGGCGGATCACATCACGCGCCCCGGGGTGTTCGAAGACGTTGATCTGCGCTGCATCGCCGAGCCAGTCGCCGACCACGGTCGAAGTGCCCAGCTCCAGCGCCGCGTCAGCCAGCGGTTGCAGGCTGAAGGCATTGTCGCCTTCGGCGCGGGCTTGCAGGCCGGTGCCTTCGAGTAAGGCGTCAAGGCCTTGTTGCGCGGTGTAGTTGCCTTCCAGACCACGGCTCTGCACACCGCTGGTGACTTGCGAACCGAAGGAAATCAGCACGCCTGCTTCACGGCCAAACTGGTTCAGCGCGGTTTCCAGCGACGCCGGGGCGATGTGATAAACCTTGGTCTCGGCGCCCAGCGCAGCGGGCAGGGCGGTGAAACTCAGGCTGGCGCCGAGCAGAAGATTGCGCAGGCTGCGGGCCAGTGGCGTAAGGCGGGTGGGCTGCATGTGGATGATCCTGAGAAGGTGGAATCAAGGGGGCTTTCCTTCTCTGTCACGCCAGATCTGAAAAACGGCTCATTTATTTTTTCAGAATCAAAAGATCGCAGCCTTCGGCAGCTCCTACAGAAAAAATGCATTCCAAATGTAGGAGCTGCCGAAGGCTGCGATCTTTTGATCTTGCTTTCTAAACCCGCGCTTCGACGCTCACCCAATAACGGGTAAAGCGCTTCACTCTGACCGGCAGACTGATCTGCAACAGGTCGAGAATCCGCTCGCTGTCATCCAGTGGATACGTCCCGGAAATCAGCAGATCGGCAACCTGACTGTCGCACCGCAGCTGCCCGCGCCGGTAGCGGCCAAGCTCTTCGAGGAAATCGCCGAGGCGCATATGGGCGGCGACCAGCATGCCGTCGGTCCATGCACCGCTGTTGGCGTCCAGCGGTTTAGCCTCGCTGACCGAGCTGGCAGTAAAACTCAACTGCCGCGCGATCGGCAGCAGCAGGGGCGCGCGCTGGTTGGCGATGAGTTCGACTCGTCCTTCGAACAGGGCGATCTGCGTGCGATCAACAAACTGCCGCACATTGAGGCGCGCACTTTGGGTTTTCAGCACACCGTGTGCCGTACGTATTTCGAACGGATTTGCAGCGCTCAACAGCATTTCGCCTTCAAGCAGACGAATCAACCGCTGCGCACCATCAACATCAACCGAGCTGGCGGTATTGAGCTGCAACGAATCGGCACCGCCCAAGGCAATCTTGCGTCGCTGGCCGACCGGCGTGCGGTAATCGGCGAGCAGCGACGGCAACGGAGTGTGCTCGCGCATGCCCCAGGTCGCCGCTGAGCCGGCACCGAGAATCAGCAACATTTTCAGCGCCTGACGGCGGCTGCCGGACTTCGGTCCGTTCAACGCGGCGTGGGCCAACGGCGACGACACGCCGCGCAAGCGCTGGTTGACCCGTTGCATGTGTTCCCACGCTCGGCGATGTTCGCTGTGCGCATCCAGCCAGTGTTGCCAGGCCTGCTGCTGGCGCGGTGTGAGGGTGCCCTGCTGCATTTCCAGCAACCAGTGCACCGCCTGTTCGGCGACTTGCGCGGAGAAATCCGGCGTGCGATTCACAGGGCGAAATAGCAGCGCATGGCCGCTTTGTTCAGATGGCGTTTGACCGTGGCCACCGAGATTCCCAGTTCTGCGGCGATCTGTGGATAAGTCAGACCATCGACCTGAGCGAGCAGGAACGCGCGTTTGATCTGGCGCGGCAAACCGTCGAGCAGCTCATCGAGTTCGACCAATGTCTGCAGGATGATCGCTTTGTGCTCTTCCGACGGCGCGACCATTTCCGGCATCTGCGCCAGCGTCTCGAGGTAGGCGCGTTCCACATCCTGGCGTCGGTAATGATTGAACAGCACGCGCTTGGCCAGCGTAGTGAGAAAGGCGCGCGGTTCGATGATCACCGGTGGCTCGCGGGCGGTCAGCACCTTGATGAACGTGTCCTGGGCCAGATCCGCCGCGCTGTCGGGGCAGCCGAGCTTGCGCCGCAACCAGCCAGTGAGCCAGCTGTGATGAGCGTGGTAGAGCGATTCGACGGAATGGGCGGGCGGCAACGAAATGACTCCGGACGCAAAACTTGCGTAGAGAACGTGCATTAGAGAACAAGAACGGTTCGCATTGTAGAGGCTGGCGACAGTGTCCGGCAATCAGATGCTTTTGCGTATGAGAATATTTATCATTAATATTGCTCGCCTGTAGATTCGGCTTGTCGGCCGAACGTTTTTCGTTTCAGGGTCGAAACATGAAAGGCAAACTCGCAACCCTTCCCATGTCCTATCGTCTGGCCGTCACTTCGCGGGTACTGGCGGCGATTTTCGGCGGCTATCTGGTCGCGGCGCTGGCCAGTGTCACCCTGACGTTGTGGCTGCCGCTGAACCGCGCCGAAGCGGTGGTCACTGGCATGACCATGTCCTTTCTGGTCTATCTGGTTGCCGTGCTCTGGTGCTTTGCCTGCCGCAGCGCGTGGTCGGCGTGGGTCGGCCTGTTGGTGCCGAGCGTGATTCTCGCCACCGTTTCCGGTGCCGCGCGCGGTCTGGGGCTGGCATGAAGGAAGGGTTCCGGCAGGCGATGGCCTGGCTGCACACCTGGGCCGGGCTGGTGTTCGGCTGGTTGCTGTTCGCGATTTTCCTCACCGGCACGCTCGCTTACTTCAAAGATGAAATCAGCCACTGGATGCAGCCGGAGATCGCTGCACATTCGCTTGACAGCGAAGCGAGCCTGGCGCTGGCGCAAGATTATCTGCAGCGACACGCCGCCGGTGCCTCGCGCTGGCTGATCGATCTGCCCGATGCCCGCGACCCCGGCCTGACGGTGCGCTGGCAGCAGGCGCCGGGCAAACCCGGCGAGCGCGGCCGCTTCGAATCCCGAACCCTCGATGCTCAAACCGGAGTCGAAGTACAGGGTCGCGAAAGCATGGGCGGCGAGTTCTTTTACCGTTTCCACTTCCAGTTGCAGATGCCTTATCCGTGGGGTCGCTGGCTGGCGACCCTCGCTGCGATGGTGATGTTCGTTGCGTTGATCAGCGGCATCATCACCCACAAGAAAATCTTCAAGGACTTCTTCACCTTCCGCCCGCGCAAGGGCCAGCGTTCCTGGCTCGACGGGCATAACGCTGTGGGTGTGCTGGTGCTGCCGTTTCATTTGATGATCACTTACAGCAGCCTGGTGATTTTCATGTCGATGGTCATGCCCGCCAGCATCGTCGCCTCTTACGGCAGCGACGTGCGCAAGTTCTACGACGAAGTCTTTCCCGCCTCGAAGACGCCCGAGCGCGCCGATGTCGCCGCACCGCTGACCGCCATGGCGCCGCTACTGGCCAAGGCCAGCGAGCAGTGGTCGGGCGGCCATACCGCGCGCCTGTCGGTGAGCAACCCGGGCGATGCCAGCGCCACGGTGGTGCTGTCCCGCGCGGGCGATCGGGTGGTGCATGATTTCGGCCGGGCGGTGACTTTTAACGGGGTCACCGGGGAGCAACTCGGCAGCACACCGGATCAGCCAGCGGCGATGGCCGTGGGTGGCGCGTTTTACGGTTTGCACATGGGCCATTTCGCCGGGCCGCTGTTGCGCTGGCTGTATTTCATTTGCGGGCTGGCCGGCACGGCAATGATCGGCACCGGGCTGGTGATCTGGCTCGGCAAGCGGCAGCTCAAGCACGTGAAAAGCGCGGCGCTGCCGTTCGAATTGCGCCTGGTCGAGGTGCTGAATATCGCCAGCATGGCCGGCCTGGTATCGGCGGTGGCGGTGTTTTTTCTGGCTAATCGACTGTTGCCGGTGAGTCTGGCGGGGCGGGCCGATTGGGAAGTAAATGCGTTCTTCATAGCCTGGGGCCTGAGCGTTGTGCACGCGGTGTTGCGTCCGGGACGCAAGGCGTGGATCGAACAGCTGACGCTCGGCGCTGCGCTGTTTATCGCGGTGCCGCTGATCAATGCGCTGACCACGCCGTGGAATCTTGGCGCGACCCTGATGCAGCGCGACTGGGCACTGGCCGGATTTGATCTGACGTGTCTGGCGACGGGGCTTTTTCTCGGCTGGGCTGCGCGCAAGATGCAGCGTCCGGGCGACCGCGTCAGCGTTCGCAAAGCAAGTTCTTCGCCTCGCTCGATCACAGTCGAACAGGGGGCCAACTGATGCTGCTGGCCCTGTTGCTCACCTATGCCGGCTTCACCGCGTTGTGCCTGTCGATGCCACGTCATCACGCCGAGTTGCTCGGCGCCAAACCGTCGATGCGCCGCCGTCAGGGTCTGGCGTTGGCGGGATGGCTGTTGCTGGCGCTTTCGCTGTGGGCGGCGGTGGCGGCCGGTGGCTGGAGTTTCGGTCTGGTCGACTGGTTTGCAGTGCTGATGCTCAGCGCTTTGGCATTGGTGCTTTTGCTGCCGTATCGCCCGCGTCTGGCCATCGCACTGGCCGGGTTGAGCCTGTTGGCCAGCCCGGTCGCCGCCTGGGCGCAGTGCTGAAGTGCTGATCGGTCTGCCACCGGAATCACGCGATGACGAAGCGCGTGGCGCGCGTGCGCATTTTCTCCAGGTGTTTCTGTCCCAGCGTGCGCAAATGGAAGCGCTGGTGAACCGCCGCGTCGGTTGTCGGGCGACCGCGGCGGATCTGGTCCAGGATCTGTTTTTGCGCTTCTGGCGGCGGCCGCTGGTCCAGGTCGAAGAGCTCAGCACTTATCTGCTGCGCTGCGCCGGCAACATCGCCATCGATCATTTACGCAGCGAAGGCACGCGCACGCGGGTCAACGAAGGCTGGCAGCCGGACGAATCCGACAGCTACGGCAGCGAACCCCAGGCTGCCCTCGAAGCCGGCAACGATCTGCGCCATGTCGAAGCGGCGTTGCGCGCCTTGCCCGAGCGTACCCGGCAGATTTTTCTGCTCAATCGCATTCATGGGCGCAAGTACGCCGACATCGCCAAGGCCATGGGCCTGTCCCAAAGTGCCGTGGAAAAACATATGATGCGCGCCCTCGAGGCCTGCAAGGCCAGCCTGCGCGACCCCGCGCCACGCCTGCCAGGGAAAGCACCGTGAAGCCATCCGATCCGATCACACCGACACCGGCTCAGGAGCAGGCCGCGCTGGCCTGGCTGAGCCTGTTGCACGACCGCCCGAGCACTGGCGATCAGCTGACCTTCAGCCAATGGCTGCGCGCCGACCCGGCCCATGCCCAAGCGTATGCGCAGGCGCAGGTGATCTGGGAACTCAGCGAAAGCCCCGCGCGCACGCTGGCCGATGAAGAAGCGCTCGCGCTGCAAGGTTATCTGCAGGCGATGGACGCCCCGCGTCGTTCGCCGATGTTGCGTTGGTCGGGCGCGCTGGCGCTGGCCGCGTGTCTGCTGTTGATGGTCAGCCTCGGCACGGGGTGGCAGGCGCAGCGCTGGCTCGACGATCTGCGCGCCGATCATGTCTCCACGCCTGGCGAAATTCGCACGGTGATCTTGGCCGATCAATCGCAAGTGACGCTGGATGCCGACAGCGCGATTGCTGTGGATTTCAGTCATGGTCAGCGCCGCGTGAAATTGATCAGAGGCGCTGCTTTCTTCAGCGTCACCCACACCGGCGATCCGTTTGTGGTGGCGGCGGAGCAGGGCGAGGCGCGGGTGCTGGGCACGCAGTTCGAAGTGCGCCGGCAACTCCACGGCGCGCAAGTGACGGTGTTGTCCGGACGTGTCGCGGTGACGGCGGACGAGCACGGTCAACAACAGATTCTCACTGCTGGTCAGCAAGTTGCTTATGCCGACGGCACTGCGGAAAAACTGCATGCTGTGGACAGTGAAGCGCAACTGGCCTGGCGTCAGGGTTGGCTGACTTACTACAAGACCACGCTGGCCGAAGTTGTCGAGGATCTGCGCCGCTATTACCCGGGGCGGATTGTGCTGCTCAACGATGAGCTGGCGGCGCGCAAGGTCAGCGGCAGCTTTCCGAGCAAGGATCCGCAAGCGGTGCTCAATTCGCTGCAAGGGGTATTGGGGTTTGAGCAGCATCGGGTGTTGGGGCAGCTGATTATTTTGCGCTGAGGCTGCCGGCCTCTTCGCGAGCAGGCTCGCTGCCACAGGGAACGCATTCCAAAGGTGGAGCGAGCCTGCTCGCGAAGGCGTCAGCCCAGGCAACAAATCCCCCGCAAAATATTTTCAAATTAAAGGTGAGGTAACCCCGAGCCCCATCCGTGTAGTGACTGAAACTGCGAGCCATTCGCATCCGTTGCGGTTCTACACAGGTCATTGAGCAATGAAGTCCAGGGCAAAATCCGGTTCGGTCAAACAGTGGTTAAGCGTGTCGGCGTTGAGTTTTTCATCATTGGCATTGCTGCCGATGAGTATCGCGCTGGCGGCAGAAGCGGTGAGCAATCAGGCGCAACAGCAATTCAATTTTGCCCTCGCCGCCAAACCATTGCCGCAAGCCCTGAGCGACTTCAGCCGCGTGACCGGGCAAAGCGTGGTCTACACCGATGAAGCGCCGTACGGCCTCAATGCTCCGGCAGTCAACGGCCAGATGAGCGCCGAACAGGCGCTGCAACGCCTGCTCGGCAATTCCGGCCTGAGCTTTCGCCGCACCGACAGTCATACCCTGGCGCTGGAGCCGATGCCGACCGAAGGGGCGCTCAATCTCGGCGCCACCACCATCACGTCCACGCGCGACGAATCGATGAGCTATCAGCCGCCGGAAACCAGTTCGGTGATGCGCTCATCGGCGTCGCTGCAAGAAATTCCACAGACGGTCAATGTCATCCCGGCGCAGGTCATTCGCGATCAGGCGCCGCGCAATCTCGATGACGCGCTGGCCAATGTCAGCGGCATCACTCAGGGCAACACCTTGGGCAGTACCCAGGACTCGGTGATGACTCGCGGCTTCGGTGACAACCGCAATGGCTCGATCATGCGCGACGGCATGCCGCTGGTGCAGGGTCGTGGCATGAACGCGACCGTGGATCGCGTCGAAGTGCTCAAGGGTCCGGCCTCGCTGCTCTACGGGATTCAGGATCCGGGTGGCGTGGTCAACCTGGTCAGCAAGAAGCCGGAACTGACCCAGTACAATGCCGTGACCGTGCGCGGTTCGAGCTACGGTGACGGCAAGAATGGCAGCGGTGGCGCCTTTGACAGCACCGGTGCGCTGGGCGACTCCGGCTTCGCCTATCGCATGGTCGTCGATCATGAAGACGAAGATTACTGGCGCAACTTCGGCACCCACCGCGAGACGCTGATCGCACCGTCGCTGGCCTGGTACGGCGAGCGCACCAAGCTGTTGTTCGCCTACGAGCACCGCGAGTTTCTCACCCCCTTCGACCGTGGCACGCTGATCGATCCGCGCACCAACCATCCGCTGGATATCTCGCGCAAACAGCGTCTCGACGAGCCGTTCAACGACATGGAAGGGCGCTCGGACCTCTACCATTTCGAAGCCGACCACGAACTCAACGACGACTGGAAAGCCCACTTCGGCTTCAGCTGGAACCGCGAAACCTACGACGCCAGCCAAGTGCGCGTGACTGCGATCGACACCAACAAAGGCACACTGACCCGCAGCATGGACGGCACCCAGAATGCGATCAGCACCGATCGTTTCACCACCGCCAGCCTCGAAGGCAAGGTGAATGTACTGGGCATGCAGCATGATCTGGTGTTCGGCGTCGATGACGAGTACCGCAAGATCTACCGCGAAGATCTGATCCGGCAGAAAAGCCTGACCACGTTCAGCTATCTCAACCCTGTGTATGGCCGCGAAGTGATGGGCACTACGGTGAGTGCGCCCGACAGCGCGCAGACCGATAAGCTGCGCAGCGATTCGCTGTTCCTGCAGGATTCGATTCACCTCAACGAGCAGTGGATTCTGGTCGCTGGCGGACGTTTTCAGGAGTACGACCAGTACGCCGGCAAAGGCGTGCCGTTCAAGGCCAATACCGACAGCAATGGTCAGAAATGGGTGCCGCGCGCCGGTGTCGTGTATCGCTACTCCGACGCGCTGTCGTTCTACGGCAGCTACACCGAATCCTTCAAACCCAACTCGACCATCGCCCCGCTGAGCGGCAGCAGCACCGTGCTCGACGGCAGCATTGCGCCGGAAGAAGCCAAGTCGTGGGAGCTGGGTGCGCGGCTGGATATGCCGGGCAGCATCACCGGCAATATCGCGTTGTTCGACATCAAGAAACGCAACGTGCTGGTGGCCAACTCCGAAGGTCCGACGACGATCTACAGCGCCGCTGGCGAGGTGCGTTCCCGTGGGTTGGAAGTCGACCTGAGTGGGCAACTCAGCGATCACTGGAACCTCATCGGCAGCTATGCCTACACCGATGCCGAAGTCACCGAAGACCCGGAATACAAAGGCAAGCGCCTGCAAAACGTAGCGAAGAATTCCGGCTCGCTGTCGGCGGTGTATGACTTCGGCAATGTGTTTGGCGGCGACCAACTGCGTGTCGGGGCGGGGGCGCGATATGTCGGCGAGCGTGCCGGCAACGCGGTGAATGATTTTGACCTGCCGAGCTATACCGTGGCGGATGCGTTTGCCACTTACGACACCACGGTTGAGGGGCAGAAGGTCAAGTTTCAGTTGAACGTGAAGAACCTGTTTGATCGCACTTATTACACTTCTTCGGCGAGCCGCTTCTTTGTGTCGATGGGGGATTCGCGGCAGGTTTCGCTTTCCAGCACGCTGGAGTTTTGAGGCAAGATCAAAAGCCCCTCACCCTAGCCCTCTCCCGGAGGGAGAGGGGACTGACCGTGGGATATTCCAGAGGTACACCGACTTGAACGTGTTGCTTTGAATCCATAATCGATTCGGTGTTTCAGGTCGACGTACAGTGCAAGACAACTCGGTMRGCCCCCTCTCCCTCTGGGAGAGGGGGGCTGACCGTGGGATATTCCAGAGGTACACCGACTTGAATGTGTTGCTTTGAATCCATAATCGATTCGGTGTTTCAGGTCGACGTACAGTGCAAGACAACTCGRTMGGCCCCCTCTCCCTCTGGGAGAGGGCTGGGGTGAGGGGAAAAGGGCTCAACGCAAAAACGCCTGCCGATACTCGCCCGGCGTCCCACCCAAAACCTGCCTGAACCGATTGGTAAAATGGCTCGCACTGGCAAACCCGCACGCCAGTGCAATCTCCCCCAAGGGCAGCGCCGTGCCGCGCAACAATTCCCGCGCCCGGCTCAAGCGCCGCGCCAGCACATATTGATGCGGCGGCAGGCCGAAGCTCAGGCGAAACATCCGCGCAAAGTGATATTCCGACAGTGCACACAGCCCGGCCAGTTGCCCGAGGCTGATCGGCTCGGCCAACTGGTTGTCGATGAACTCCACCAGTTGTCGGCGCTGATGCGGTGCCAGCCCGCCCTTCAAGCGCAAGCCGTGTCGCGCACCGACCTGGCTGAGCAAGGTGTGGCTGATCAATTCATGGGCGAGGCTGCTGGTCAGCAAGCGCTCGGCCGGCTCTTGCCAGTTCAGGTTCAGCAATTGCCGAAAGCGCTGCGCCTGCTGCGGATCTTCGAGAAAGGTCTGCTCGCGTAATTGCATTTCGCGCGGTTCGCGATCGAGCAAAGTGACGCAACCGAGGGCGAATTGTTCGGCGCTGAAATACAGGTGCGCCAAGCGGATGTCGCCATTGATCACCCAGCCCGATTCATGGTCGGCCGGCAGGATGCACAGCTTGTCCGGCCCGCCTTTGCGGCCCGGCTGGCCACGACGGAATGTGCCGGTGCCGCCGGCGACGTAGCAGGACAGCGTGTGATGACTTGGCGCTTCGTATTCCTGGGCATCGTGGTGGTTGGTCCACAAAGCCGCAGACATGCCGTCACCGAGCTCGGCGCTGTGCACAAGGCGTGCATTCGGCGAGCGGTTGAGGGCTTGAAAGACTTGCAGGGTATCGATAGCGGCCATGTTCGGTTCTCTCCAACGCTTTGCATCCTACTCCGTAGAGGCCGCGCTGCCAGCCTGCCGCCAGACAAAAGCGCAAGATTGTGCAAGCGTCGAAGGCTGCCCAAGGCAGACACTCAAGGCCTGTTTAAGGAGTGTTGGCCATGAACCTGTCGTTGTACTTGCTGACCGTACTGATCTGGGGCACCACTTGGATTGCCTTGAAATGGCAATTGGGCGTGGTCGAAATTCCGGTGTCGATTGTCTATCGCTTCGGCCTGGCTGCGCTGGTGTTGTTTGCCCTCTTGCTGCTCAGCCGGCGTCTGCAACCGATGAACCGCCGTGGGCATTTGATTTGTGTGGCTCAAGGGTTATGTCTGTTCTGCGTGAACTTCATGTGTTTTCTGACCGCCAGTCAGTGGATTCCCAGCGGTCTGGTGGCGGTGGTGTTTTCTACGGCGACGTTGTGGAACGCGCTGAACGCGCGGGTGTTTTTCGGCCAGCGCATTGCGCGCAATGTGTTGATGGGCGGTGCGCTGGGGCTGTTCGGTCTGGGGCTGTTGTTCTGGCCGGAACTGGCCGGGCATCAGGCCAGTCCGCAAACCCTGCTGGGGCTGGGTCTGGCGTTGTGTGGCACCTTGTGTTTTTCAGCGGGGAATATGCTTTCGAGCCTGCAACAGAAGGCCGGCCTCAGACCGCTGACCACCAACGCCTGGGGCATGGCCTACGGCGCGGCGATGCTGACGGTGTGGTGTCTGTTCAACGGCATACCCTTCACCATGGACTGGTCGCCGCGATATGTCGGTGCGCTGTTGTATCTGGTGATTCCCGGCTCGGTGATCGGCTTCACTGCGTACCTGACGCTGGTCGGGCGCATGGGCCCGGAGCGGGCGGCTTACTGCACGGTGCTGTTCCCGGTGGTGGCGTTGAACGTGTCGGCGTTTGCCGAAGGTTATCAATGGACCGCACCGGCGCTGGTCGGGCTGGTGTTGGTGATGTTGGGCAACGTGCTGGTGTTTCGTAAACCGAAAGTGCTGTTGTCTGCAGGTCAAGGGAAGTTGGCTTGATAAAGCGAGCGCTGATACTCAGCGCTCAACTTTCAAAGTGATGTAGATCATTACCGGGAAGATGAAGTCGACAATATGTCGCGCCCAGTCCTTGGCATTCCAGGATTGCGAAGTGTCCATGTCGAACCACTCGACGCCGACCGTTTGCAGGCATACGTAGTAGATGAAGATGGCGACCAATATGCCCATGATTGAAAACTTCTTGGCTTCATGAAATGCCGCTGGCGATGCATCGATGTAGCGATACAACTGGTAAGTACCGATCAGGCAAAGCACGGTATAGGTGACTTCCATAGTGATGATGAACCAGTAGATCCGGTGATGGATCATCGGCGAATCGATCGCGCGGTACATGATGTTTTCGCTGGCGTTGGTGGTGTCCATGCTCAGGATATGTGCAACGTAAGTATAGTTGGACTCATAGTCAGTGAAGTTATGGATCATCACCAGCAGGCCAAAGAAACTTATATAAGCCATCAAGATGACTTTGCTGAAACGAATGAGTTTGTCGGTGGTCAGGGTGTTCACGGGGTTGGCTCTCCATGGCAATTAATCAATAAGTTGATAAGTTGCGAGAGCTTATATTGCTGTTACTTGGTCTGGCGTTTTTGTTCGGTTGCAAGTTATGTAAGGTGAAGGCCGGCGTAATATTGCGCCGGCCCTTTTTTTCAGCCGCGCCAGACTTGCGGGTTGACCAGATCCTGCGGCCGTTCGCCGAGCAGGGCGCTGCGCAGGTTGGCCAGGGCGCGGTTGGCCATGGCTTCGCGGGTCTCGGTGGTGGCCGAGCCGATGTGCGGCAGGGTCACGGCGTTTTTCAACTGGAACAGCGGCGATTCGGCCAGCGGTTCTTTTTCGTAGACGTCCAGCCCGGCGCCGCGGATGCGGTTGTTTTGCAGGGCTTCGATCAGTGCCGGTTCGTCGACCACCGGGCCGCGCGAGATGTTGACCAGAATAGCGCTCGGCTTCATCAGCGCCAGTTCGCGATGGCTGATCAGGTGGCGGGTCTTGTCGCTCAACGGCACTACCAGGCAGACAAAATCGGCTTCGGCCAGCAGTTCATCCAAGCTGCGGAACTGCGCGCCGAGTTCCTCTTCCAGTTCGGTCTTGCGGCTGTTGCCGCTGTAGATGATCGGCATGTTGAAGCCGAAGCGCCCGCGCCGGGCGACAGCGGCGCCGATGTTGCCCATGCCGACGATGCCGAGGGTCTTGCCGTGCACATCACTACCAAACAGCGGGGCGCCGACGCTGGCCTGCCATTGCCCGGCCTTGGTCCAGGCGTCGAGTTCGGCGACGCGGCGGGCGCTGCTCATGATCAGGGCGAAGGCGAGGTCGGCGGTGCTTTCGGTGAGCACGTCGGGGGTGTTGGTGAGCATGATCCCGCGTTCGTTGAAGTAGTCGAGGTCGTAGTTGTCGTAGCCGACCGAGACGCTCGAGACCACTTCGAGTTTTGTTGCGCTTTGGAGTTGTGCGCGGCCGAGTTTGCGGCCGACGCCGATGAGGCCGTGGGCGTGGGGCAGGGCTTCGTTGAACTGGGCGTTGATATCACCGGTCTTGGGGTTGGGGACGATGACGTCGAATTCTTCTTGCAGGCGTTCGATCATGGGCGGGGTGATGCGGCTGAAGGCCAGGACTGTTTTTTTCATTGGGCTTGGGCTCGTCGGGGCTTGATTGCAAGCACGCTAACATTTTCTCGCTCGGGTTGTCTTGGCGGCCTCTGGGCCGGCCATGCCTTGGTTTGTCTGGTGTGAATATCCGAAGGTTTCGGTGCGGCGGCTGGCGGTTTCGCCTGACGGCGACTTACTTTTTTACAAGCGCCTAAAAAAGTAAGCAAAAAACGCTAGCTCCTGCGTTCGGCCCTCGCAGGCTCSGGTTTGCTTCGCTGCACCTACACTCGCTGTGTACGACTGCGTCGTACGGTCGCTGCGCTCCCACGCCCGGATCAATCCCTCCACTCAGCCTTCCGACGTCGCCGGTGGATCAAGATCAAAAGCAGTACTCGAGCTTGCGCTCATTGTTGAGTGGGGCGGCTGCGCCGCGGGCAGCTGCGCTGCTTTGCCTTTGCTTTTGTGGGAGTGAGCCTGCTCGCGATGGCGGCCTGACAGCCGACCTGTTTCTCGCTGATGTACTCGATTCAAACTGTGGGAGCTGGCTTGCCAGCGAAGGCGGCCTGACAGTCGACCTGTTTCTCGCTGATGTACTCGATTCAAACTGTGGGAGCTGGCTTGCCAGCGAAGGCGGCCTGACAGCCGACTCATATCTCGCTGATGTACACGATCCAGAATTGTGGGAGCGAGCCTGCTCGCGAANCTGACAGCCGACTCATATCTCGCTGATGTACACGATCCAGAATTGTGGGAGCGAGCCTGCTCGCGAAGGCGTCTCCACTGCCAACCCATCTCTGCCAGGTTCACCCCGTCCCTGTGGGAGCTGGCTTGCCAGCGAAGGCGGCCTGACAGCCGACCTGTTTCTCGCTGATGTACTCGATTCAAACTGTGGGAGCGAGCCTGCTCGCGAAAGCGTCTCCACAGCCAACCTCTCTCTGCCAGATTCACCCTGTCCCTGTGGGAGCTGGCTTGCCAGCGAAGGCGGCCTGACAGCCGACTCATATCTCGCTGATGTACACGATCCAGAATTGTGGGAGCGAGCCTGCTCGCGAAGGCTTGCCAGCGAAGGCGGCCTGACAGCCGACTCATATCTCGCTGATGTACACGATCCAGAATTGTGGGAGCGAGCCTGCTCGCGAAGGCGTCTCCACTGCCAACCCATCTCTGCCAGATTCACCCTGTCCCTGTGGGAGCTGGCTTGCCAGCGAAGGCGGCCTGACAGCCGACTCATATCTTGCTGACGTATACGATCCAGAATTGTGGGAGCGAGCCTGCTCGCGAAGGCGTCTCCACTGTCAACCCATCTCTGCCAGATTCACCCCGTCCCTGTGGGAGCTGGCTTGCCAGCGAAGGCGGCCTGACAGCCGACTCATATCTCGCTGATGTACACGATTCAAACTGAGGGAGCGAGCCTGCTCGCGAAAGCGGTTTATCTGACACCTCGAATGTTGAATGTGCCGAAGCCCTCGCGGTCGGGCTCGCTCCCGGGAGGTCAGCTGCGTGACGGGAGCTGATGGATTTCGTAGTTATCCAGCACGCGGTTCACCGCCAGTTCCGCCAGCATGATCACCTGCTGGATGGCCAATATCGTGTGCCGTTGTGGGCTGTCGACGTGGGCGGCGATGTCGCTGCTCATGATGCTGGCCGAGGCGAGGGATTCGCAGGCGTGGGCCAGCAGGCTTTCGTTGTCCTGGTCCGGGGCGACCTGGAACATGGTGCTGGGTTTGTGGTTTTGCTGCGCGCTGGCGGACGGTTTGAGGGAGTGATCCAGCGCACGCTCGGCGGCGTCGTGGAGTTTCGTTGAGTCGGGGGATTGGTAGGGTGAGGTGCTTGCGGATTCGGGGGGATTGGGTGTGGGTTTGAACATGGCGAAGATCCTTTTGGATTTATGGAGCTGCCATTTTTCGTTTTCCAGGCGAAAGGGGTGGCAGCTGTACGCGGACTGGAAAAACCGGCAAAGGATCAAACCCGGCAGACCCGAAGGTCTCCCACGTACAGCCGCCATAACTGAATACCGGCGCTGAAAGAGCGCGGCATTATGTCATGCGCTGTGATCCTGCGGGTTTTCCAGACCCGGTCGCTGATTCGTCAGCAACCGCCAAATCCTAGCCAGCGCACTTCCGACGGACAACCTGCAAAACCTGTCGGAAACTTCCCCGTAAACACCGCGATGTAGGAGCTGTCGTAGGCTGCGATTTTTTGATTTTTAAACAGCAAGATCCAAAGATCGCAGCCTCGTTGCACTCGTCAGCTCCTGCACGAAGTCAGCGGTGTTTAAAGTCAGGTGGCGACGCGCGCGCCAGCCAGACTCCCGCTCAACTCATACGCGACCAATTCCGCCTGATGCGCCGCCAATATCTCCGGCAACGACCCACGCAAGTACTCCACCCAGGTTTTGATCTTGGCATCCAGGTACTGCCGCGACGGGTAGATCGCGTAGAGGTTGAGTTCCTGCGAGCGGTAGTTCGGCATCACGCGCACCAGAGTGCCGTTGCGCAGGCCTTCGATGGCGGCGTAGACCGGCAGCACGCCGACGCCCATGCCGCTGGTGATGGCGGTTTTCATGGCGTCGGCGGAGTTCACCAGGAATGGTGAGCTGTTGATGGTGACCGTTTCCTGGCCGTCCGGGCCGTCGAAGGCCCATTTCTCCAGGGGGATCACCGGGCTGACCAGGCGCAGGCAGGCGTGGTTGAGCAGGTCGCTGGGTTTCTGTGCGGCGCCGTTGGCTTTCACGTACGCCGGCGAGGCGCAGACGATGCTGTAGGTGATGCCCAGGCGCTGCGAAACGAAGCCCGAGTCTGGCAGTTCGCTGGCCAGCACGATGGACACGTCGTAGCCCTCGTCGAGCAGGTCCGGCACGCGGTTGGCCAGGGTCAGGTCGAAGGTCACGTCGGGGTGGGTCTTGCGGTAGCGGGCGATGGCGTCGATGACGAAGTGCTGACCGATGCCGGTCATGGTGTGCACTTTCAGCTGGCCGGCCGGGCGCGCGTGGGCGTCGCTGGCTTCCGCTTCGGCTTCTTCGACGTAGGCGAGGATCTGTTCGCAGCGCAGCAGGTAGCGCTTGCCGGCTTCGGTCAGGGCGATGCGCCGGGTTGTGCGATTGAGCAGACGGGTTTGCAGATGGGCTTCGAGGTTGGAGACCGCGCGCGAGACGTTGGCGGTGGTGGTGTCCAGTTGCACGGCGGCGGCGGTGAAGCTGCCCGCTTCGGCAACACAACTGAAGGCGCGCATGTTTTGCAAAGTGTCCATGGGGTGCTCTCAAGGGAGATGGCAAATTGTGACACGAAGTTTCAGGGGCTGAGACCCCCGACCAAGGGATTATCTCGTTAACCGTAACAAAGATTCACAGAAATCCCAGCTTATCGCCGCAGAGGCAGCTCCATAGAATTGCGCCGATCCCTGCAGGAGCTGCCGAAGGCTGCGATCTTTTGATGTTGTCTTTAAAAAGATCAAAAGATCGCAGCCTTCGGCAGCTCCTACACAAGTCCCTCGATTGATCCCTTTCTCAGGAATTCGCAGCTGTGCCGCGTCGCATCAACAGAGCGCTTTTGCCGCTCAGTGTTCTGGCTTTAACCCTGGCTCTCGGCGGCTGCATCTCTACCCAAGGCATTGCCCCTCACGGCGAGGCTCTCGCGGCCGATTCACTGGCCACCGACGCGGCCATTGCCGAGGCCGCCAAAGACGCCCACTGGCCCAGCGCCCAATGGTGGCAGGCGTTTGGTGATGCGCAACTTAATCGCTGGATCGACCTCGCCGTGCAAGGCAGCCCGAGCATGGCCATGGCCGCTGCGCGGGTGCGTCAGGCCAAGGCCATGGCCGGTGTTGCCGAAGCGGCCGAGGCGTTGCAGATCAATGGCGAGTCGACCCTCAAGCGACACAACTGGCCGACCGATCAGTTCTACGGCCCCGGCGAACTGGCCAATACCACCACATGGGACAACAACGCCGCGCTCGGCTTCAGCTACGCCCTCGACCTCTGGGGCCGCGAGCGCAATGCCAGTGAACGCGCGGTGGATCTGGCCCATGTGAGCGTGGCCGAGGCGCGACTGGCGCAGCTGGAACTGCAGAGCAATCTGGTCCGCGCCTACATCGAGTTGTCGCTGCATTACGCCCAGCGCGACATCGTCGCGGCGATGCTCCAGCAGCAACAGCAGATTCTCGATCTGGCGCAGAAACGCCTCAGCGGCGGTATCGGCACGCATTTCGAAGTCAGCCAGGCCGAAGCGCCGCTGCCCGAAACCCATCGCCAACTCGATGCGCTGGACGAGGAAATCGCCCTGAGCCGCAACCAGATTGCAGCGCTGGCCGGTAAAGGCCCGGGCGCTGCTGCGCAACTGCAGCGGCCGACGCTGTCCCTCGCGGCGCCGTTGAAATTGCCCTCGGCATTGCCTGCCGAACTGCTCGGGCAGCGTCCGGACGTGGTCGCCAGTCGTTGGCAAGTGGCGGCGCAGGCGCGTGGCATTGATGTTGCCCACGGCGGTTTCTACCCCAACGTCGATCTGGTCGGCAGCCTCGGCTACATGGCCACGGGCGGCGGCGCGCTGGAGTTTCTGACCGGCAAGAAACTCAACTACAACGTCGGCCCGGCGATCTCGTTGCCGATCTTCGACGGCGGCCGACTGCGTGGTGAACTGGGCGAAGCGGCGGCCGGTTATGACATCGCCGTGGCGCACTACAACCAGACTCTGATCAACGCGCTGAAGAACATTTCCGATCAGTTGATCCGCCGCGAG
Organism: Pseudomonas sp. Leaf434; assembly: GCF_001425545.1. Lineage (NCBI taxonomy): Bacteria > Pseudomonadati > Pseudomonadota > Gammaproteobacteria > Pseudomonadales > Pseudomonadaceae > Pseudomonas > Pseudomonas sp. Leaf434. The sequence continues at coordinate 250,205 of NZ_LMQZ01000001.1, forward strand.
TCGATGGACAAGCAGCAGGACTTCGCCGCCGAGTCCGTGGCCGCAGCACAGAAAACCTACGACATCGCGATGATCGCTTATCAACGCGGCCTCACCGATTACCTCAATGTGCTGAATGCGCAGACCTTACTGTTCAAGCAGCAGCAGGTTCAGCAGCAAGTGCAGGCCGCGCGGTTGAGTGCGCATGCAGAGCTGGTGACTGCCTTGGGGGGCGGCCTCGGTGCGGGTAATGACGTGCCGACAGCCGAGCAGACCCAGGCTCCGAAAACCCCGGCGCTCCTGCGTTGAACACAGCATCCATTGTGGGAGCGAGCCTGCTCGCGAAGGGGGCGTATCAGTCAATGAACATGTTGCCTGAGACTGCGCTTTCGCGAGCAGGCTCGCTCCCACAGGTTTCGAGTCCGCATTGCATGCCTGAGTATTTTCAATGACCTCCTTGCCCGCCCCCCTGCGCTGGCTCCATTCCCTGGAATGGCGTCGCGGTTTTTTCGACTGGGCACGCAGCGATGGCGTGACCTGGGTGTATATCTTCAAGGTGTTGCTCGCCGCGTTTCTCACGCTATGGCTGGCGATGCGTCTGGAACTACCGCAACCGCGTACGGCGATGATCACGGTGTTTATCGTCATGCAGCCGCAGAGCGGCCAGGTGTTCGCCAAGAGTTTCTATCGCTTGCTCGGCACGCTGGCCGGATCGGCGATGATGGTCACGCTGATCGCTTTGTTCGCGCAAAACACGGAGCTGTTTCTCGGCTCGCTGGCGATCTGGGTCGGCATCTGCTCAGCCGGTGCCGCACGTTGCCGCAACTTTCGCGCGTATGGTTTTGTTCTCGCCGGTTACACCGCAGCGATGGTCGGTCTGCCGGCGCTGGCGCACCCGGACGGCGCCTTTATGGCGGCAGTGTGGCGGGTCTTGGAGATCTCGCTGGGGATTCTCTGTTCGACGCTGATCAGCGCGGCGATTCTGCCGCAGACCGCCAGCGCGGCGATGCGCAATGCCTTGTATCAGCGCTTCGGTGTGTTCGCGCTGTTCGTCACCGACGGCCTGCGCGGGCGCAGCAAAGCCGAGGCGTTCGAAGCCAGCAACGTGCGCTTCATTGCTGAAGCCGTCGGCCTGGAAGGGCTGCGCAGCGTGACCGTGTTCGAAGACCCGCACATGCGCCGGCGCAACGGTCGTCTGAGTCGTTTGAACAGCGAGTTCATGGGCATCACCACGCGCTTCAACGCCTTGCATCAATTGCTTGAACGCCTGCGCGGCAATGGCGAAGAACATGTTGTTGCGGCGATCAAACCGGGCTTGCAGGACCTCGCCGAAGTGCTCGACGGCTTCAGCGGTCGCGCGCTGACCAGCCCGGATGCGGCACGTTTGGCGACCGCGTTGGCCACCTACAAGGAAGGTCTGCCGGCTCGTGTCCGAGCGTTGCGCGGAATCTTTCAGGACACTGCTCCGAGCGAGGCCGAACAACTGGATTTTCACACCGCCTATGAATTGCTCTACCGCTTCGTCGATGACCTGCACAGCTATGCGCAGACCCACGCGTCGCTGGGCGAGCATCGTCACGAACGCGAACGCTGGGACGAGCCGTTCACCCCGCAAACCAACTGGTGGGCGGCGGCCGCTTCGGGGATCCGCGCCTCGTTCATTCTGCTTGTGCTGGGCAGTTACTGGGTCGCCACCGCGTGGCCGAGCGGGGCGACCATGACCCTGATCGCCGCCGCCACCGTCGGTCTTTCCGCCGCCACACCGAACCCGAAACGCATGGCTTTTCAAATGGCCTGCGGGACTTTTCTCGGCGCGCTGATCGGCTTCGTCGAGATGTTTTTCATCTTCCCGTGGATCGACGGTTTCCCCTTGCTCTGCGTGATGCTCGCGCCGGTGATCGTGCTCGGTTCGTTCCTCGCCTCGCGGCCGCAATACGCCGGTGTCGGACTGGGCCTGCTGATTTTTTTCAGCACCGGTTCAGTGCCGGACAATCTCACGATCTACAACCCCTACACCTTCATCAACGACTACATCGCCATGGTCATGGGCATGCTCGTGTGTGCGGCGGCGGGGGCGATTATTCTGCCGCCGAACAGTCGCTGGCTGTGGCAGCGCCTGGAGCAGGACTTGCGCGGGCAAGTGGTCTACGCGATCAGCGGCAAACTCAAGGGCCTGGCCTCGAGTTTCGAGAGCCGCACACGCGATCTGCTGCATCAGGCCTATGGCCTCGCGGCAGGGCAACCGAAGGTGCAGAAGAGTCTGCTGCGCTGGATGTTCGTGGTGCTGGAAGTCGGCCACGCGATCATCGAGTTGCGCAAGGAGCAGGCGATCCTGCCGGTGCACCCGGCGTATGCCGAATCGCAGCCGTGGCGTCAGGCAATCCGCGTGATGGGGCGTGCGTTGGTGCGGCTGTTCTTGCAGCCGAACGCAAGCAATCTCGAACGCGCACTGGTCGCGGTCGATCACGCCATCAGCCGCGTCGCCGCCACCGATGAGCCGTTCGCGCCGCACTTCGATACCTCGGCGTTGCGCCGGGTGAAGAGCTACCTGCACTTCATCCGCACCTCGTTGCTCGACCCGCAATCACCCCTGGCCGAATTCGCTCCCGCCAGGCCCGAAGGACTTGCCCATGCCTCGTGAAATCGCCTTCCACGGCGTGTACATGCCGACCATGACCCTGATGTTTTTCATTGCTGCGGGATTGGCCTGGGCAGTTGACCGCTTCCTCTCGGGGTTCGACCTGTACCGCTTTTTCTGGCACCCGGCGCTGCTGCGCCTGAGCCTGTTTACCTGTCTGTTCGGTGCCATGGCGCTGACTGTCTACCGTTGAGAACATCTTGATGAAAAAGTTTTTCAGCCTGCTCGCGACTCTGCTGGTGCTGGCCCTGGCGCTGTGGATTGGCCGCACGTTGTGGGAGCACTACATGAACACGCCGTGGACCCGCGATGGCCGCGTTCGCGCCGACATCATCAACGTTGCCGCCGACGTCACCGGCGAAGTGGTCGAAGTGCCGGTGCGTGACAACCAACTGGTGAAAAAGGGCGATCTGCTGATGCGCATCGACCCCGAGCACTACCGCATTGCGGTCAAGCAGGCGCAGTCACTGGTCGCTTCGCGCAAGTCGACCTGGGAAATGCGCAAGGTCAACGCCCATCGCCGCGCCGACCTCGACAATCTGGTGATCTCTAAAGAGAACCGCGACGACGCCAGCAACATCGCCGACGCCGCACTGGCTGATTACCAACACGCCCAGGCGCAACTGGAAGCCGCCGAACTCAACCTCAAACGCACCGAAGTGCGTGCGGCGGTGGACGGTTACGTGACCAACCTCAATGTGCATCGCGGCGATTACGCACGTATCGGCGAAGCGAAGATGGCCGTGGTCGACATGAACTCGTTCTGGGTTTACGGCTTTTTCGAAGAAACCAAACTGCCGCACGTCAAAGTCGGTGACCAAGCCGACATGCAATTGATGAGCGGCGAAGTGCTCAAGGGTCATGTCGAAAGCATTTCGCGCGGGATCTACGACCGCGACAACCCGGAAAGCCGCGAACTGATTGCCGACGTGAACCCGACGTTCAACTGGGTGCGGCTGGCGCAGCGCGTGCCGGTGCGGATTCATATTGATGAGGTGCCAGAGGGCGTGTTGCTGGCGGCGGGGATTACTTGCACGGTAGTGGTGAAGCAGGACCTGACAGACAAGTGATCGACGGCGTCGCCCCTGAACCGGGCGACGCGGTGATGCTTCCAGCTACTGGGAAATGTTGTAGCGATACAGACAACCCAGAGGGTTTTCTGGATTGATGTTGAGGGCAACAATCAATTTGCCTGGGGTCTGCTGATAATGAAGCCTGGAGAGCGAGTCGGTGGTCTCCTCGCGATGGATGACGCCACCCGCGTCTGAAAAATCGGAGTTGTAGCCACCGCTCCGGGTTTTCACACAGGCAATATAATTGCCCTTCTCGTCTCCACCAGAAACTACGATGTTATCAGCGAAAGGAACATGGTCCGCCCAGTTGACTCGCCTGTCGCTGCCGAGAGCTGGTGGGAGTGGCATGGCATTCGGACTGCCGAAAACGTCAAAATCGGGCTTACCTTTTTCATCGAAGGCGAACAACATGCCGTATCGCTCACTGACACCGCTGCCCATGTTGGTGTAGCCAGATGCCGTAAATCTATCAGGGGCTCGCTGTCTCACAGTATTGAGTTCGGCACCCATGAAGTTGTACCGGACTACCACAACCCCGGGTCTTTCCGAGAGGCCGAAACTCTCATGGAGCGCGCCACTGTCTGAATTCAACATCACGAGGAGACCGTCCGTGTTCACGTCGGGCTCGTATTTTTCGTAGCCTGCAAATAACAAGAGTCCATTGTCGAGCACGCAACCGTCGCTGAGTGAAGTCGATGCATGCGGCATCCCGTGATTAATTTCAACTCGGCCATCTGTGCCGAATGCCTTCACGGGTGCGCCTTGCGCATCGAATTTGTAAAGGTGCGCCCTGAGCACGTCAGGCGTGTGGTAATCAACGCCGACAATAACGCTGCCATCGGGTAGCGCGAAGACGAATGCCGGGCCTTTTTTCGTAAGCCGTTGTGTGTTTGGGGGATCGATGATGACTTGGCCATTCTCGCCAAAGCTGCTCACTCGATTGCCTTTGCTGTCAAGGCAGAGAATCGCAGCGCTAACCTCGTTCGATTGCTCATTGGCTGTGCTGCCTGCCATGAACAGCCGCCCATCGGCACCTTCTGCAATCGGCCCGCCAGAGGCCTGCTCATTGGCCAGGAACGAACCCGTGACACGCCCTGCGACCCCAAACGCCAGGTCTACGGCACCCAAGTGGTTCAGCTTGGAAATGAAGAAGACGCCTTTGTCGAAGGTACTGGTGACCAGCAACGATTTATCGCGCAGCAGCGTTGACCCCGTGAGGGGCCGGGACTTCGTCGGGTCGTCCTGGAATATATCGTCAAGTTGAAGTTTGCCTTGGCCGCGTCCCCATGTAGCGTCGATTGTCGCCCTGATGTTCGCGGCCTTCTCTGCGATTGCCATATACGTCCCTGCGCGGTTGTCGGGAGGTCGGTTTACTCGCCGGGCGCTAACGCTGTCTTAACACTATTCACCTGGCTTGAACTCACGATAGGCCTTCGCTTAGAGGGCGCCTACTGTCAACTCTGACAGGTCTGGCTACCGCTGGTCGCAACGACTGGGGATCAGAGCTTGGCGCGCAACCCGAACCGCTTCATCAACGTCGATTCGAGTAACCCTTGCGGCAACAACGCCGCCAACAACGGCAACGCCCGGCTGCCGTTGCCGATGCGAACCAGCCGTGGCGGCTTGCTCTGCCGCACCGCTTTCAACAGCTCAGCCGCAAACTCACTGGCCGGTGTTGGCTTGTCCTGCGATGCCTTGGCCCGTGCCCGAATGCCTTCACGCAGGGGAAACCACGGCGATTGCTCGTTGATCAACTGCTCGGCTTCATGTCCGGCATTCTTCGCAAAACTCGATTCAATCGCACCGGGCTGGACTTCCATCACACGGATGCCAAACGGTGCCAGCTCCATGCGCAATGCATCGCTAAGCGCATGCACCGCCGCTTTCGACGCGCAGTAGGCGCCGGCAAACGGTGTGACCAGCACACCCGACACACTGCCGATATTCACTACCAGCCCCTTGGCCGGACGTAGCAGCGGAAACAACGCGCGGGTGACGCCGACAATCGAAAATACGTTGGTTTCGAACTGGCGCTGCATCGCTTGTACGCCGCCGTCGAGCAGTGGCCCCATCGCGCCGTAACCGGCGTTGTTGATCAGTACATCAAGACTGCCGTGTTGCTGGCTCAGACGCTCGGCGAGTTGTTCCAGCGCGGCGCCATCGTTGACGTCCAGCTCGACAGCGGTGAAACCGGCAGCGCTCAGCGCGCTGACATCTTCAGCCTTGCGCGCACTGGCCCAGACTTCGTAGCCGGCGGCTTTGAACGCGTCGGCAAGGGCGCGGCCGATGCCGCTGGAACAACCGGTAATCAACGCAACGGGCATGGCGCATTCCTTGTGCAAACAGTCGGGGGAGGGGATCAGTCGGAGAAACTACCTTGCAAATGCTCGGCGCGAAACTCCAGGGTTTGCGGGCGATAGCCGGGGCGCAGCGGCGGCAGTGGCAAGCAGTCTTCCCAGGTTGCACCGGCCTGCAACTCGCCGGGGCCACGATAGCGTGGGGCAGTGTATTGATTGTCGGCCAGGTTGACCGTATCGCCCGGCGCATAAGCGGCGATGCGCCAGCGCAGCTCGGTCAGCGGCACATTGTTGCCATTGTTCATTTTCAATTGCAGCGGACGGTCGGCCGGGCATTGCTCGGGAGCGTAGGCAATGCGCAGTTCCAGGCGCGCCAGTTGCTTGATCTCGCGGTTGTCCAGCCACACCACCCACATGGCCACGAAACCCAGGCCAATCGCAGCGGCTACCGAAACCGGCAAGGCCTTGGCCGGGTAGCGCAGCAGCAGGATCAACCAGGTAATGACCAGCAGGATGCCGATGAACATGCGTGAGCGCTCCGTGGGTGAGTGAGCCCCATCCTACCGAAGGCTTGGCGCAATGGGTATTCGGGACGAGTTTGTGCGCACCGTTGGTCGGGACTGTAATTTCTGACAGTAGGAATGCGGTTCCGCGCTTGCTCTCATGAGCCAAGGGCACACTGGGACGTTGACGCACTATGGGCATCCACAGCAATACGCCAACGCTTGCCGTGAACGATCCGCGCGGTTTGGCCATCCTCAACGTCAACTACTGGCGCGCCGATGCGGCGCTGGCAAGCGAGCCCCGGATCGAGCGGACGTTGCGCGACAACGCCGGCCGTGCAGTCAAACAATGGGATGCGCGATTGTGGGCGTTGCAGGCGAATGATCCACAAGCGCCCGCCAGCCTCACCACTGTCCATGCCTTGAACGATATCGCGCTGCGCTCGGACAGTACCGATGCGGGAGTCCAGGTCCAGTTGCCGGGTTTGGCCGGCCAGACGCTGTGCAACTGGGACAGCCGTGGCACATGCCGCGAAATTGCATACGATGACTTGTTGCGACCTGTCGCGGTGTTCGAGGAAGGCACCGGCGTACCTCGCCGTTGTTCCGAGCGCCTTGCCTATGGCCGCCCCGGCGCGGGCGATCCGCTGCGCAATCAGCTCGGTCAAGTGATTCGTCATGACGATCCCGGTGGCAGTGTTCTGTTCTCGCAGTTTGCGATCACCGGGCAGTGCAGTGAAAACATCCGTCACTTCACGCTTGAGCCGGTTGCCGCGGATTGGCCAGAGGCTATCGCCGATCGACAGAAGTTGCTCGAACCCCAAGGGGCAACCACACAGTGGCGCTACGCCCCGCTGGGACCTGTGCTCGAACAGTTCGATGCCGGTGGCAATCGGCAGGCCTTCGCACTGACTCTCCACGGCCAGTTACGCGCAGTTGAAATACGGCTCAAACTTCAGACTCAGAACCATTCGGTCGTCAGTGATATTCGCTACAACGCTTACGGACAAGTCACTCATGAACTGGCAGGCAACGGCGTGCTGACTACGCTGAGCTACCGTCCCGAAGACGGCCGCCTGCTCACGCGCCATGCTCGGGACAATCTGGGCAATGTGCTGCAGCAACTGATCTACGCCTACGACCCGATCGGCAATGTAACGAGTATCGAAGACCAGGCATTGCCCGTGCGCTGGTTCGCCAACCAGCGTATCGAGCCGGTCAGTCGTTACCGCTATGACAGTCTTTATCAGTTGTCCCATGCCACTGGCTGGGAGGCCGGCGTTGGCGGTGGCGGGCCGACCGCTGTCGCCAACTACAGCCAGCGTTATCATTACGACGCCGGCGGCAATTTGCGCGAGCTGACTCACGTCGGCCAACAGAGTCCAGGTCATCAACTGCAGGCCGCACGCTTTAGCAATCGGTGTTTGCCGTGGCACGACGGTAAGCCGCCCTCTGAAGCAGAGATCGCGGAAGCTTTCGATTCGCGGGGTAATTTGCTGTTGCTGGATCAGGGACGCCGGTTGCAGTGGAATCTGCGTTGCCAGCTGGACTCGGTCGTGGTCGTCTCACGCCGAACAGATGCCGATGATCGTGAAAGCTATCTCTATGACGGCGCCGGTCAGCGGGTATGCAAGACGCGTTCGTCACGGGCCTCTGCACGCAGTCTTCTTGCACAGGTGCGTTATCTGCCAGCGCTGGAATTACGCACCGATACCGGCACCGGTGAGAGCCTGCAGGTGATCATCGTGCGGACCGGACTCAATATCGTACGCGTCCTGCATTGGCAAAGCGCACCGCCGACCGGCCTCAATAATCTCTACCGATACAGTTTCAATGATCATCTGGGCTCAATCAGTCTTGAGCTGGACGCGGATGCGCAACTGATCAGCCGCGAGCATTTTTATCCATTCGGTGCAACGGCGTGGGCCGAAGAACCCGACGTCAGCTACAAGACCGCGCGGTATTCGGCAAAGGAACGTGACGCCACGGGACTTTACTATTACGGGTTTCGCTATTACGTCCCGTGGCTGCAACGCTGGCTGAACAGCGATCCTGGTGGAGCGATCGACGGCCATAATCGCTACCGCGCGCTGCGCAACAACCCAATGACTTACAGGGACAGCGACGGGCGCAAGCCCGACAAGCCCGACAAGCGTGCTGGCGACCGGGTGTATCACGATCTTGCCGACAAGAAACTGGTCAATCCCGTGCAAGCCGCCGGCATGCAGCCCGTGCGCCGTTACTTCGAGAATGATCCAAATCCCGACGTCCAGGCCTACCGCCGCGAAATACCGGTAGCGCTGGCAGAGCTGGGAGCCCGGGACAACTCCGTGCTCAACACACATCAGGCACATGTCATTGCCGCCGTCCGGACGCACACCGCGCCACCTTCGGGGGCCGTGCTGTACCACTCCGGTGAATTCGTTTCTTCGACAATGAATCGGGTGTTGGGGGAGGAGACCACCAGCCGGATCATGGGACCCATGTCCGTTGCGTTCAACAGCCCTGTCGAAGAACCGCAAGTGCTTGCAGCCAGGCGCGGTGCCGTGGCCAAAGGCTTCCAGATCGGCGGAAATCTGCTGATGCACGCCGCTAACCCCGCAGCTCAGTTGGTGGGCTCACTGAGTGTGGCAATGGGCAATGCCATGCAGGTTTCCGAGGCTCAGACGCGGATTCAGTACAAACTGCTCAGCACACCCGTTGCCGTGCCTCTTGCCATCTCCTCGAACAGTCCGGCGGTCGACTTGCAGTCCTTCAATCGATCGACCCGGCGGCAGCCGTTGTTCGCAGAACCGGAATCAACGCCCACACCGTTGGCGCAGCAACTGTTTGCAGCCGCGTTTGCACAAGGTCCAGCGGGGCTGGCGCAGGCGACGGAAGGCGAGTCGGTCGATGAAGATTCACCACTGGCGAGACGCCGCAATTCAGTCTTCGGCTAGACAAAAAAAGCCCCCGCCCAGCCCGCTGCGGATAGGGAACGCAACGGGCTGGACGAGGGCTTCTTGTTTCAGCAGGCGATTACTGCGCGATGGTTTTCACCGACACGCCGCGTTCGATCGGGGTGGAGCGGCCGTAGATATCTTCGAAACGCTCGATATCGTCTTCACCCAGGTACGAACCCGACTGCACTTCGATGATTTCCAGCGGAATCTTGCCCGGGTTGCGCAGGCGGTGCACCGAGGCGATCGGGATGTAGGTCGACTGGTTTTCGGTGAGCAGGAACACGTTCTCGTCGCAGGTCACTTCGGCGGTGCCGCTGACCACGATCCAGTGTTCGGCGCGGTGGTGGTGCATCTGCAGCGACAGGCACGCGCCCGGCTTGACCGAGATGTGCTTGACCTGGAAACGCCCGCCCATGTCCACCGAGTCGTACGAGCCCCACGGACGATAAACCTCGCAGTGGTTCTGGGTTTCGCTGCGGCCCTGGGCGTTGAGGGTGTTGACCATCTGCTTGACGCCCTGGACCTTGTCCTTGTGGGCAATCATCATCGCGTCCTTGGTTTCGACCACGACGATGTTTTCCAGACCGATCACCGAGACCAGTTTGCCGTTGCCGTGGATCATGCAGTTCTTGCTGTCCTGGATGACCACATCGCCTTTGCTGACGTTGCCGTTGGCGTCTTTCTCGTTGACTTCCCACAGCGACGACCAGCAGCCGACATCACTCCAGCCGGCGGTCAGCGGCACCACGCAGGCGCGCTGGGTTTTTTCCATCACCGAGTAGTCGATGGAGTTGTCCGGGCAGCAGGCGAAGGTGGCTTCGTCGAAGGTGATGGTGTCGGCGTCCTGCTGGCTGCGCTCAAGGGTCAGCAGGCAGGTGTCGTAGATGTCCGGATCGTGCTTTTTCAGTTCTTCGAGGAAGCGGCTGGCGCGGAACAGGAACATGCCGCTGTTCCAATAGTAACCGCCGGATTCGACGTACTCGGTGGCGCGCTTCACATCCGGTTTTTCGACGAAGTGCGAGACGCGGCTGACGCCTTCGGGCAGCAGCGAATCAGCAGTGGATTTGATGTAGCCGTAGCCGGTTTCCGGTTTGGTTGCCGGTACGCCGAACAGGACCATCTCGCCGTTCTCGGCAGCGACAGTCGCCAGGGCCAGCGCACGTTGCAGGGCTTTCTGGTCTTCCAGCACGTGGTCGGCCGGCAGCACCAGCATCAGTTCGTCACGACCTTCATTGACCAGCATCATCGCGGTCAATGCTACGGCCGGCGAAGTGTTGCGGCCGAACGGTTCCATCAGGATGCGCTGGCATTCCAGATTGCGCGCGGCCAGTTGCTCGTTGACGATGAAACGGTGCTCTTTGTTGCAGACCACGATTGGCGTGTCCATGCCTTCGAACACCAGACGCTCGAGGGTTTGCTGGAACAGTGTGTGTTCGCCGGTCAGGGCGAGGAATTGCTTGGGGAATTGCTTGCGCGAAAGAGGCCACAGACGCGAACCGCTACCACCTGACAAGATCACCGGAATCATAGTGTTTACTCCATAAAATCAATTTGGTTAGAGCAACGAACGTTGTGTCGTTTCACTCTTGTTTTTGTCTCGTGTCCGAAGACGCCGCATCCCTTGTAGGAGCTGCCGAAGGCTGCGATCTGTTGATCTTGATCTTCAAAATCATAAGATCGCAGCCTCGTTTCACTCGACAGCTCCTACAGGGATCAGCGTCTCTGCGGGAAATTGGTTAGCGAGTCGACACCGGGCGTTTCACCCAGACTGGCGACAGGTTGCTGCCGTTGCCGGTGACGTACAGCACGGCTGCCTCACCACGCTCCAGAGCGACCGGTTTCACGTCGCCGACTTTCTTGTCGCCTTCGTACAGCGCCAGGCTGACTTTCACCGGGTTGATTTCACGTTCGCCACGGCCCTTGGCTGCCACGTTCGGCACCACTTCGGTCTTGCCGTCGGCGGTTTTCAGGGTCAGCGATTTGTCGCTGAGGTTCTGTACACGCACCAGGGATTTCTGCTTGTTCTTGAATGGCGGCTCTTCGATCAGTTGTGGCGCGCCGGAAGCGTTGTTGACCAGGGTGTAGTAGTGGTCACCGGCGAGTTTGACCGGCAGGGTCTGGCTACCGACCTTGGCGCTGTAATCGCCGCCCGGCATGAAGCTGAAGTCGCTGCTGGCCAGTGGCGCGATATCGCTCAGGTTGGTGCTGCCGACAGTCGCGCTGACTTCGGCGTTGCTGGCGTTGTAGACACGCACGAAGCTCGAGCCTTTCGGAGCGGTCGGGCCGTACAGCGCGGCGTCGCCACCGGCGAAGGCTGGGACGGAAAGTACGCTGAGGCCAGCAACCAGTGCGAAGCTTTTAGCGAGACGACGAGGAGTAGTAGTGAAAGTCATGGTGTACCTCTCTTTCAGTTTTGCGCCCGATCGGGCGTCTCGGATTTAGTGTTGATGGCTACGTTTTGTTGGCGGGCGCCGGCTTGTTTGAGCTCTGCGACCCACTGCGGGTCGGCGTCGCCGATTTCGTTGTTCACAGGCAGATATCGTTCAGGAAACTCCCAGATCAGCACTTGTGGCGGGCTGTTCTTGAAGTCATCGCTTTTCAGGTAGCTGAGCATTGGCAGAATCGGGCCGTGGCCGTCTTCGGCGTAGTTGACGACGTCGCTGTGCAGCGCTTGTTTGAGCGCACCGACGAAGTTCCAGTTGGGGTTGGCGCTGTAGCTGGTGCCGATCAGCGCGACCGGTACTTCGCTGTTGGCGAACAGGGCGTCGTCACCGGCAGGCTGTTCGGCGGCAACGGTGTTGCGTTTGAGCAGTGGCTCAGGCGCCGGCATCATGTTTTCGAACAGCGGGTCGAGTGGCAGGAACAGACGCAGATCGCCCTTGTGCGTGACCTTCTCCGCTGGCGTGGTGACGAAGCGCTGTGGCTCGCCGCTCAGCGGGAATTTCTCGGCAATGGTTTTCGCCAGCGTGTTGGCGGCGATCTCGGCGCCTTCAGGCGTCCAGTGGGTGTCGGTGCGCAGGAACACTTGCTCACCGTTCTGCTTGGCCTGTTGCAGCGGGCCGAGCAGGTCAGGGGCGAGGATTTTGTCGGCCGCGACACGGGCGTGGAAATCCTGATACAGGTTCTGGTGAATGCTCGAAGGCTTCACTTCACCCAGATGCTCCGGATACAGACGCACCTTGGCTGGAACAATCGCCATCACCAGTTTCACGCCTTTCTCTTTCAGGGTCTGGCGCACGCCTTCGACCAGCGCGTAGTTGCCTTGCAGGTTCTGCTGTTCGTTGACGATCGGGTTGAATTCCTCATCGCTGTACAACCACTGGTCGCGGCCGAGCACAACGCCCGGACGACCTTCGTTGAACAGTTTGAAATCCAGCGCGGCCCAGAGGTTGGTGCCCAGGCGCTTGATCGGGAATTCATCGTCGTAGTGGGTTTCCACCGCCTTCGTCCAGCGGCCGTTGAGCACCGTCGCATCGGCGTTGGTGCTGAAGCCGAAGAAGCTGCGAACCGACCACAGACCCAGGACCAACAGCGTCACCAGGAACAGGGCGATGTAGAAGATGCGTAATGAGCGGGTCATGTCAGATCCCTCAGAACTGGAAGTAAAGGAACGGCGAGAAGCTTTGCGCCGAGAGTTTGAGAATCGAGGCGATGAACAGCAGCAGGATCAGCCCGCGCATCACGTAGCGCGACCAGTCAGCGGTCCAGTAAGCCGATTGCACCTGGGCTTCGACGCCAACGGTGTAGCCAGGTTCGTGGATGCTCGCCGGATTTTCCCCAGGCGCTGCCTTGATCATTCCCGGCGTCGCCGTGGCAGGGCCATTGGCCTCGACGTTGACTTCCGGTTTGGTCTTGGCTGGCGGCTGATTGGTGTACAGATCACGCAGGCCGAAGAACGCCAGGGTCACGTAAGCCACCACCAGAGTCGCCACTTGCAGACCGGTGAGGCTGGCCTGATTGAGTTCCGACAGCGACCAGTCGCCGAAGCTGAACATTGCACCGTACATGCGCCCGGCAACGTGCAGGTTCTCGGCACGGAAGATCACCCAGCCCATTACTACCAGCAGGAAAGTCAGTGCCCAGCGGATCGGGTTGAGGCTGCGCGGCGAAGTGTTCAGGCCGAGCATTTTCTCGATCGCCAGCCACATGCCGTGCCAGGCGCCCCAGATGATGTAAGTGATGTTCGCGCCGTGCCACAGACCACCCAGAAGCATGGTCAGGAACAGGTTGCGATAGGTCATCAGCGTGCCTTTACGGTTACCGCCGAGGGTGATGTACAGGTAGTCACGCAGCCAGGTGGAGAGGCTGATGTGCCAGCGGCGCCAGAACTCGGTGATCGACTGGCTGATATACGGCTGCTTGAAGTTTTCCATGAAGCGGAAACCCATCATCAAGCCCAGACCGATGGCCATGTCGCTGTAACCGGAGAAATCGAAATACAGCTGCGCGGTGTACGCCAGCGCACCGAGCCAGGCATCACCCGTGGTCGGGTTCTGCAAGGCGAAGCAATGGTCGGCGACCACGGCGAGGGTGTCGGCAATAAATACTTTCTTGATGAAACCCTGCATGAACCGCGTGCAGCCCTCGGAGAATTTGTCGAGGGTGTGCGTGCGGTTGTTGAACTGGTCGGCGAGGTCGCGGAAACGCAGAACCGGGCCGGCAATCAGGTGCGGAAAGATCGCCACGAATGCCGCGAAGTCGATCAGGTTGCGCGTGGCCGGAGTGTCGCCACGGTACACGTCGATGATGTAGCTGATCGATTCGAAGATGTAGAACGAAATACCGATCGGCAGCAGCACGTGGGTCAGGATGAACGGCTCGAGACCGAACGAAGTCATGATTTCGTTGATGCTGTCGACACCGAAGTTGGCGTACTTGAAGTAGCCAAGGATGCACAGGTCGACGGCCACACCGAGCAGCAGCCAGCGCTGCGCCGGTTTGGTTCTAACGCCAGCGGCACCGACTTTCAGGCCGATCCAGTAGTTCCACAGCGTGACCGCTGCGAACAGCGCGAGGAAGTCCACCCGCCACCAGGCGTAGAACACATAGCTGGCGATCAGCAGCAGCAGGTTGCGATAGCGTTGCCCGCTCAGGTAGTACAAGCCGAGAAAGATCGGCAAGAACAGAAACAGGAACACGTTGGATGAAAATACCATCCCGATCTCTCCATGTTTGAACCAACAGTCAAGGGCCAAAGCCCCCCCAAACCCCCCGTGGTAGTGGAGGGGTGACACAGTGTTTGCTTGAGGTCTGGGCTGGCCGTCAAACCGCGCCCCTCACCCCCCGCCCTCTCCCGGAGGGAGAGGGAGCCTGATCTCCATGGTTTTCAAAAATGGAGATCGACTCGGTATTTCATTTCGGCGTAACTCGCACAGCCACCTCGGTCAGTCCCCTCTCCCTCCGGGAGAGGGTTAGGGTGAGGGGCTTTTAGCCCTTTTCATGCGACGGGTCGTAGACCTTGGTCAGGTCGCCGCCAAGACGGAAAGTCTTGAACGGTTGCATGTCGCGCTTCTTCTCGATCACATCCGGCGCACAGGTGTAGAGCGTGCAGAACGGTTCGAGCCAGGCGAATTTCATGTCCTCTTTCAGGTCGGTCATGTCCTGCTTTTTGCCGTTCTTTTCTTCGAACTCGTCAGGGTCCTTCACGCCGGCCAACACGCGGTCACCCAGACGCTTCAGTGCGCCATTGTTTTCCTGACGCAGATCGACACCGTTGACCTGGGCGAAACTGGCGATCATCGCCAACGGTGGCAGGGCGTAATTGTGATAGGCGAGGGCGCGTTGCTGGCGCTTGAGTTCGTTGGGCAGGAAGCCATCGGCATCGACTTGATTGACGCCAACCTTGTATTCCTTCACCGCCCAATCAAACAGGTCGCGGCGGTTGGTGGCGACGGCGGTGGCCATCACCGACCAGGCGGCCCAGTACGAGTGGTTGTTGGTTTTTTCCAGCGGCAGGTTGTCCCAGTCGCTGACCACCTGATCGGCCATTTTGCTGAACCAGGCTTCGATCAGCTGCGCTTCCTGCTGATGCTGGGCCAGCGGATGCGAGTCGGAAAACTTCAGGCGAATGTACGACGAGGCCATGCTGCCCAGTGCCCATTTGCGCATCGACTTGCCGGTGTGGTTGAAGTCTTTGGACATCAACGCGTCAGCCTTGGCCCATGCGGTCAGCCAGTTGAGCGTGCATTCGAGCTGCTCCGGGCGACCGTCGCGCATGAACTGCATGACGCGCTTGGCGGTGCCGCGCTCCAGCGTGGTGATGTCTTTGGTGGTGTCGCGAAAGGCTTTTTCCGACTGCACATTCAGCGTCGCGCGGGCCTTGTCCGAACCTTCGTATTTGCTGCGAAATTGCAGCGGACCGGTGTATGGCGCCGGCATCGCGTCGCAGCCGTCGCTCTTGTCGCCGGTCTTGAATTTATCCACCGGGGCGAAGTAGCCCTGCGGTGGACGCAATGGCGCGGCGGCCTGAGTTGCCCCGGCGAACATCGCCAGGCTCAGGAGTGTCGGTGCCAACAGATTTTTCAGTTTCGGATTTCGCATAGCAGACCTCATTGCCCGAGCTGCGCGGTCTGTTGACCGACGCCCGGGAATACGTTGCGTTTGCAGATTTTCGCTTCGACTTTTTGTGGCGCGGCGCCAGGTCCGGCTTCAGGACCCTGGACTTCGACTGCCAGCAGGTTTTGCGAGGCCCAGTCTTCGTCCGTGCGCAGCTCAAAGGCGAAACGACCGTCGGTGTCGGAGGTTTCCGGTTTCTCGATCTTGATGTCCTCGTGGCGACCGTTCATGTACCAGAGGGTGGCTTGCAGGGTTTTCACCGAGGTGTCGGCGAAGCGGATATCAACCTGATGGTTGGCGTTCTGCAGGTTCAGGTTCTTGCTGTTGACCAGCAGTTCTTGCTTGCTGCCCGGCTTCAGCGTGGCGCTGGCGGACATCTGCGCGTCCTTGCCTTCGCAACCGTTATCCAGCAGCGCCATCATCTGGCGATAGATGGTTTCCTGGTCGAGGCGATACAGCGGCGAGAATTCCCAGATGAGAATCTTCGGCGGGGTCTTCTGGAATTCTTCGCTGCCCAGGTACTGCAGCATCGAACCTTCGAAACCGCCGCCGGGGAAGGCCACGTTGAGGATGTCGGCGCCGATGGCTTCTTCGAGGAAGCCGGCGAAGTTGTAGTTCTTGCCGCTGTGCGACGTACCGACCAGGGTGATCTGCGGATTGCCGGAATCGCCGAACAGATCGCCGTCGCCTGCCTCGCCTTTCGGCTCGGTGGTGAACTGGTCCATGTACTGGATCGCATAGCTGGTGCCGCACAGTTGCCCGGCCATGTTGTGCAGAGTGCCGGTCTTGCCCATGCGCCCGGAGCGCTTGGTCTCGAATTCACGCTTGGGAATGTCGGCGAAGGCCGGGATCTGCTTGACCTTTTCGGCGACGATTTTTGCCGTGCGCTGGGCACCGTAAGGTGTCCAGTGCTGGTCGCCACGGAAGTAGAAATCGTGGGCGGGCAGGGTGTCCGGCAGCGATTCGTTGGTCAGTGGCGACAGGTCAGGCACCACGTAGCCCATCTTGGCGAAACGGCCGAGCATGGTCTTGTAGTTGCCCAGCGCTTTCTCGTAATCGAACGCGGCTTTTTCCTGCGGGTTGAGCTTGTTGCGGTTCACCAGGCCACGGGTCGGCTGGTAAACGATCACCAGCTCGACGCCTTTGCTCTTGAACGCATCGTGCAGTTGTTGCAGGCGCTTGTAGCCGGCCGGCGTGGTGTTGAACTCGGTACGCAGATCTTCCTGGGTACGGAACAGCCAGTCGCCCTGAGCCTGTACCAGGGTGGTGAAGTTCTGCTGATAACGCGTGGTGTAGTTCTTCGCGTCATGGGCCGCCGGGCACAGGTTGCAGCACGGCTCGGCGGTGAACTTCGGTGGCGTGACGCTTGCGCCGTCAGCGTCGGCGCGGGCGTTGCCGGCAGCGAGAATGCCGAGAGTCAGGGCCGAGAGGCTGAGCAGTTTGATCATGTGTGGGTGCATAAAATTATCCTCAGTCCTGCAATTCGGTCTGGCGTTCGACAGGGTCGATCAGCACGGCTTTCTGCTGGCGCACCAACAGATCGAGAATTTCATCCTGGCGCTCGCCGAGGATGCCGTTGAAGCTGATCCCGCTGGACTTGGTCGGCGCCAGCATCGACACGCGATACAGCTCGACACTCAGCGGCGAGTCGATCGACAGCGGACCGCTGCCATTGGCCGCCAGCTCGCCGCCGACGACGATCAGCGAGACCTGCGCGTCGAACGGGTCGAGCTTGATGTCACGGTCGGTGTCGGTCAGGTCCTTGATGTGGCCGTAGATACCGGTCAGGCCGTTGGTCATGGCAACGTTTTCGTAGAGGCGGATGTTCACGCTGTTACGAATACGAATGCCGTGACGGGTATTGCTGATGACCTTGTTGCCCCACAGCAGGTTGTCGGCAGACTCGTAGAGCGTGATGCCGTCGGTGTGGTTCTTGTAGATCTCGTTGTAGGCAATGATGTTGTTGACGCTGTTACGGTCGATCACCAGGCCCGACAATTTGTTGTCGAAACTCTTGTTGTTGAAGATGAAGCTGTCGTTGACCTCACGGGAAATGATGATCCCGTGCTTCTTCTTCGTGCCGTGAACGGTGTTCTCGGCAATGATCAGACGGTGCGAGCGGTCATGCGGGTCGATGCCGTAGACGATGTTGTCTTTGTAGGTGTTGCCCTTGACCACAAAGTCGCTGGTTTCGTAGCAGTAGAAGCCGTACCACATGTCCGAGAACTCGGAGCCGACGATCCAGCCGGTCGGTTCCGGGCGCTTGAGGACCTTGGCCATGTTCGGCGTGTACTGGGAAATACTCACCCCGTACGACTTACTGTTGGCGTAACCGAAACTGGCCATCTTGCTGTTGACGATGTAGGTCTCGGTGCCGCCCCAGGCGAGCAGGAACGGACGGAATTCCTTCGGCGAACGGAAGGTTGCCGGGCCGTTGTCCTTCTCGCGCCAGCCGGTGACTTTGGTGTCACGCACGAACAGTTTGCCGTCATTGACCAGGAACGAACCGGCCTCTTGGGACAGGCGCAGTTCCTGGGTCTGACCATCGATTTCGAGGATGCCTTTCTCGCCGACCACGATCGGCAATTTGGCCAGGTACACGCCCGGGGACGTCTCGCTGAAATACTGCTTGGGCAGTTTTTTCGCCAGATCCTTGAGGTTCATGTAGCCGTCGTCGATGAAGATCGCCTGCGGAATGCCGTGCTGACGCACGACCCATTCGGCCATCTTGTTATCGCCGCCGATGAAGTCCTTCAGGGCGTTTTCCTGCATCATCCGGCGCACACTGATCTTGCCCGGTTTGCTGCGCACGATCTTCGCGGCAGCGGCTTCGGCGGTGAAGCCGGACAGGTCGGGCAGTGTCGGCTTGGCCAGTTTCAGTGCGTCGGTCGGCGCGCTGCTGACGGTGTAGGTCTTGGCCTGTTGCAGTTCCTTGGCCACGGTCGCAGGTTTCGCCGGTTCAACATTGGCGAAGGCGCCGGCGCTGGCCAGCAGCATCGCGCCGGCCAGCAGGCTGAGTGAGCCTGTTCTGGTGCTGATCATGTCGGGCACTCCCTTGGCGGTTTGCATCAGAAGCGCCAGATCACGTCAATGAATGCGCGGTGCATGTAGGAATCAACCTGGCTGCCGTAGGCATCGCCCGGTTTGAACACACCGCCACGGAATCGCACCAGTGCCGAAGGCTCGTCGATCGACTGGCTCAACGCCGCCGGCAACAGGCCTTGCTTGAAGTACTTGGTGACGACCAGGTCCATTTCCTGACCCAGGTCCTTGTTGCCATCTTCAAGCGGCAAGGATGTGCTGGAGAGGATTGCGCCGGTGACGTCGTCGGTGTTGTTTTCCACCGCATTGATGCCGTTGCTGCCGACCGGCTTGTTGCCGTCGACACGCCAGAACTTGTGGTAGATCAGGCTGGCGTCGTACTCGTCGTTGACCATCCACGAACCGAACAGGGTGGCGGTCTGCATGTTGTTCATTTCGCCACGGAACGCTTCGCCGAAACGGTGCACGCGCGAGCGGGTACCGGTGTAGTTGGAGCGGTTGCTCTCCAGACCGTTCTGTTCGTAATCGGCACTGGCGCGGGCGTAGGCACCGCCGACTTGCCACTGCGGATCGAGGCGCAGACGTACGCCGACGTCGGCTGCCCAGCCGCTGATGTCATCGCTGCGCTTGGCTTGTGTCGGGCGCGTGCCGTCGGCGTTCAGCGCGTTGACCGTGTCGCGGTCGCCGCTCATGCCGGTGATGCTGCCCCAGTAGTTGACGGTGTTGGTGTTGCGCCAGTTGTAGGCGTCGCTGTCAGCGGTCAGGCCGATCCAGCTGATGTCGCCGTTCTCGGTCTTGTCCAGCGAGTCGCGCGGGACGCCCGGCTCGGCGTAATCGAGTTTGCCGTCATCGTGAGTGTGGTGGCCGCGAATGCCGACCCACTGGCCCGGTGTCCACTGGTAAGCAGCGTCGGCGTAGGCGTGCAGGCGATCCTTGTCTTTCGGCGCCAGCTCTTTCAAGTCGGTGCGGTATTCGCTGAAACGCTCGGCAACACCGGCATTGGCCCGCAGCAGGGTGGTGTCGAAGGTCCAGTTCAGCGCTTCGATGTTGGTGTCACGCCATTGGCCGTCGTCATTGCGCAGACGCTGGCGACCGAACTTGAGCATCTCGCCCGGGTACGGGGTGAGGCCGCTGTAGCCGACCCAGAACTCGCGCATCGCCAGGTAGTTCTTCTTGGTTTTGCGATCACTGTTGTCGGTGGCTTGTTCGCCGTCCGATTGTTGCAGGGTGTCGGTTTCGATGATGTCGGTCGAGGTCACGGCCTGACCCATCGCGTAGGCGCTCCACGCGCCGCTTTCGCCGTAGATCCACGGACGCAGGTCGAGGCCCACGCCATTGACGTCGCCGCCGCCGGCAGTGCCGAGGTCACGGTCGTCTTCGGACTGGCCGGTGAGTTTCACTTCCAGACCGAAATTCTTGGTTTCAGTCATCGCAGCCAGTGTCGGGCAAGACCAGAGCAGCGCGAAGGTGAGGCCAATACCGGCCTTCACGAATGGGTTCAGCTTCATAGTTTTTCCTCGCCGTCTTCTTCTTGCAGGGCGTGCAGTTGCAGCGTGTTCGAGTTCAGGGCGCCACGGCTGGCCTGTTCCTGTTGCAACAGGCGGCGGGCTTCGGGCAAGCGCTCGGGCGGCAATTGCGCCTCGAGGGTCGCTGCCAGTTCATCGGCTTGCGGGGTGTTCTGGGCCTTGGCCAACTGGCTGAACACGTAGGCATTCAGCGGGTCGGGCTTGGTGCCCTTGCCTTGCGAGAACAACTGGGCGATGGCGAAGTCGGCACTGTTCTGGCCGTTGCGCGCAGCGGTCAGCAGGTGGTCCAGAGCCTTCTGCGGATAGACCTTGCCCAGGTAGCCACGACGGTAGATCTGGCCGAGGTAGTAATCGGCGGCCACTTCGCGGCCAACGGCTTTCTGGAAGTGTTCCTCGGCGACTTTCGCGTCGGCCGGGACCATTTTGCCTTCGTAGTAGACCTTGCCCAGCAGCAGTTCGGCGCGCGGCTGGTCGGCAGCGCGACCGTTGTCCAGGTACTTCATCATCTGGTCGACGTCGCCCAGTTCGGGGAAGTCGTAAAGCAGTTGGGCGAGGGTGACCCACGACGCCGGGTAGCCCGGAGCGATCGGCTCGAGCAGCGCCTGCGCGGTTTTTTCGTCAGTCTTGCCCAGGGTCGAATCGGCCAGCACGCGGGCTACGGAGTCGACACGCTGCGCGGTGACGGTGCCACGGCTGTAACCGGCCTGCATCTGCTTGATCAGCTCGGCCTGTTGGTCCGCCTGGCCACGTTTCTGGTAGACGGTGGCCAGTTCGACGTAGCAGATGTCGGTGGTATTGAGCGCGGCCTTGCAGATCTTTTCCACGTCATCCAGATGCTGGTCGTAAGTGCCCTGGGTGCGATACAGCAGCACCTGCGCCAGACCCGCTTCCGGGTAGCCCGACTTGCGCCACTGATCGATCTGCTGCTGCGCGTTGATGTTGGGGAAGCTGTGCGGGTATTGCAGGTACAGCATCGCCAGCGGGATCAACGTGTTGCCTTCGCCATTGGCGGCGGCTTTTTTCAGCAGGGTTTCGGCTTCGTGGTGCTCGGCTTCGGTGGAGCCCGGCTTGGCCACCAGCAAACGACCGAGACGTGCCTGGGCACGCGGCGACACGCTGGCCGCTGCGCGGTAAGTCGCCTCGGCCTGTTTCATCTGCGCCGGGTCACGGCTGTCGACCTGGATATCGGCCAGGCCGACTTGCGCCTCGCTGTAACCCAGATCGGCCAGTTGCTGGTAATTCTGCGCAGCGGTGGCAGTGTCGCCACGCTTGAGCGCTTCGTTGGCCAGACGCTGATCGGGCAGCCCGGCGCAACCGGCCAGAGAAACTGCCAGTGCCAGCGAGCACACCATCAATCCCATGTGGGAGCGAGCCTGCTCGCGAAGCAGTCGACTCGGTACTTCAGACAAACCGCGCTGGCCCTTTCGCGAGCAGGCTCGCTCCCACAGGGTCGGCGGTGTGTTCAAGTTATGCGTAGTCACAGGCATGTCCTCGACTTAAAGACCGGCTGCCATGGCTTTGTCGATCAGCCAGTTCAGGTTCGGGCCACGGTCGCTGTTCACTTCAACCGGGCGGCCGGCCAGGCTGCTGTCGAGCGGCTCGTCAGGCTGGATCTGCACGCGGATGTCGGAGGACAGGTCGGCGCTCTTCAGGCTCGTGCTGCTGACGATCTTGCCGGTGCGGGTCTTGTCTTCGCCGGCGATCTGGAAGCTCACCGGGGTGCCCGGGCGCACGTCGCCGAACTGGCGATAGGAGAAGCGTGCTTCAACGTTGGCCTGGGTGTTGCGCGGCACCAACTGGAAGATCACGTCGCCCTTGCTCGCGTACTGCCCGTCAGCCACCAGTTGCTGGGCCACGGTGCAGTCGCACGGCGAAGTCAGGGTGCCGGTCATTTGCTTGCCGAACAGTTCTTCAACCTTGGCCGGGGCCAGTTGGTCTTCGGCCAGATGGCCCTTGAGCACGTCGAGCATGCTGGTGCTGAAGGTCGCCAGCGGTGCGCCTTTGGCGGCAACGCCGTCGGACTTGACCAGGCTCTGTACGGTGCCGTCACGCGGCATGGTGATGTTCATCCCCGGCACGCTGACCAGACCGGCCTGCGCGTGGCTGACGAAGTACATGCCGTACACCGACTTGAAGATGAAACCGGCAGCGACCAGACCAACAGCGAAAATACCGGCGCTGAAGGTCACGGCTTTCAGACGGCCAAACGGGGTCATGCCGGTGTCGTTGGTCTTGTTCTTGCGCGCCTTTGTGAAGTTGTCGCGCTGCAGGGTCGCCAGCACTTCGCCGATGCTGACGATGTCGCCGGCCAGGTGCGAAGTGATCAGGTGGCGCAGGGTGGAAATGTCCTGCGGCTCGAGGTTCTGGAACTGGCAGCCGGCGCGGCCGGTGGCGCGGTCAAAGGAACGCACCTGCAGTTCAACGTCCATGGCCAGGCCGAGGTTGTCGATGACAAATTGCAGACGCGCCTTGTACACCTCGCCGATGGTCAGTGGCATCTGCCCGGCGTTGAACGCCAGACCGCCAGCCGACAGATCGAGGACCCGCGCTTCGAGCGGAGTCCGGTCAGGGCCGAAGAAACGCAGTTTGGCCGGGATTTTCACGCGAGCGTGCTGGCGCTGGGCTTCGGATTCATGCACTACGTTGACGTTGACGGCGGTATTCATAGGGGCGATTTCCTTGTTAATTCAATAGGAGCGGGTCAGACCATCATCAGCAGCACGGCGACAAAAATGCTGCCGGCGGAGAAGGTCATGGTCCGAGACGACCAGGTGTTGAACCAACGTTGAAAGCTGGCGAGATCACGGGTCAGGGATGTGGGCTGGCGAGTCCAGGATTGTTGGTCGAGGCGGAAGAACACGTAGATCTTCACCAGGGCGCCAACGATCTGGTTGTAATACAGAATCGCCGGGTAAGCAGGGCCGATGCGGTGACCGGAACACGACAGCAACAGCGTCAGGATCAGGCGGGTGATACCGATCCACAGCAGGTACACGAGGATGAACGCGGTGCCGTACTTGAAGCTGGCGATCAGTGCGACGGTCAGGCCGAGCAGCGAAGTCCACATCGACACGCGCTGGTCGAACAGCACCACCGAGGTGAACGCGCCGAGGCGGCGGATACCCAGACCCAGTGCACGCGAGTTCTGGCGCAGGTTGTTGCCGTACCAGCGGAACATCAGCTTGCGGCTGGCCTTGATGAAGCTCTTTTCCGGCGGATGTTCAACGGTGTTGATCGCGGCATCCGGCACGTAGAAGGTGTCGTAACCCAGGCGCATCAGGCTGAACCAGCTCGACTTGTCGTCGCCGGTCAGGAACTTGAAGCGGCCCAGACGCCAGTGTTGCAGCGAGTCGCTTTCAACGTCGGCGATGAACTCCGGATTGGTCACCACGGAGGCTTTGAAAACCGACATCCGACCGGTCATGGTCAGTACGCGCTTGGACAGGGCCATCGAGCACATGTTGATGTGGCGCTGGGCGAAACGCAGCTTGTGCCATTCGCTCATGATGTAACCGCCGCGCACTTCGCAGAACTCGTTGGTGGTCAGGCCGCCGACATTGCCGAACAGCTGGAACCACGGCACGGTCTTGCGCACGACGCCTTCGCCGAGCACGGTGTCGCCGTCGATCACGGCCACCACGGCACGGTCGTCCGGCAGGTGACGGGAGATCGCGCGGAAACCGAAGGCCAGACCATCGCGCTTGCCGGTGCCGGGAATTCGTACGAAGTCGAGCTTGACCCGCTCCGGCGGATTCATCCGTGCCCACAGCGCCTTGACCAGCAGCTCGTCGGACATTTCCACGATCGAGCAGACAATGGTGGTCGGCAGTTCGCAGTCGATGGCTTCGCGGATCACCGAGCTGTAGACCTGCGCGGTTGTCAGCGCGTCAATACGAAAGCTGGTGACCATCAGAAACACATGCGACGGATCGGCCGCTTTACCCAGCTTGCGTACTTTGCGACGCAGGTGCGGGTAAACGATGTAGAGAAAAATCATGCCGCGCACAAAGTGCGTTGCACCCATCGAGTAGCGCCAGATACCCACGGCGCCAATCAGGAAAATGAAGTCCTTCGACTCGGAGTCGAATGTGGACGTGGGCAGCATCAAGGCCAGGCCCATCAGCAGACTGAGATAAAAAAGCCAGCCGGCTGATTGCAGAAAAAAATGTTTGAGCTTGGTCATAACCGTCATCCGAAGGTGATGGAGGCTTCAAGCCGCAAGCGTGTTGCTTTTGCTTGCGGCTTGAAGCTTGAGGCTTGCCTTACCAGCAAATGCCTTCGGTGCGGCTACCGGCGCTGGTGGCCTTGGACATGAAGCCCACCAGGTCGATGACTTGCTTGCCCTGCGGCGCTTCCTGGGCCAGCGAACGGAATTTCTCGTCGCGGTTGCCGAGGATGATCACGTCGGAGTTGTCGATCACCGAGTCGAAGTCGGAGTTGAGCAGGGACGATACGTGCGGAATCTTCGATTCGATGTAGTCCTTGTTCGCACCGTGGACACGGGCGTATTCGACGTTGCTGTCGTAGATGCTCAGGTCGTAACCCTTGCCGATCAGCATTTCCGCCAGTTCGACCAGCGGGCTTTCGCGCAGGTCGTCGGTGCCGGCCTTGAAGCTCAGACCGAGCAGGGCGACTTTGCGTTTTTCATGGCTTTCAACGATGTCGAAAGCGTTCTGCACTTGCGATTCGTTACTGCGCATCAGCGAGTTGAGCAGCGGTGCTTCGACGTCCAGGGAACCGGCGCGGTAGGTCAGCGCACGTACGTCTTTGGGCAGGCACGAGCCGCCGAAGGCGAAGCCCGGACGCATGTAGTACTGGGACAGGTTCAGGGTCTTGTCCTGGCAGACCACTTCCATCACTTCACGACCATCGACGCCGACGGCTTTGGCGATGTTACCGATCTCGTTGGCGAAGGTCACTTTGGTCGCGTGCCAGACGTTGCAGGTGTACTTGATCATCTCGGCAACGGCGATGTCCTTGCGGATGATCGGTGCGTCGAGTTCTTCGTACAGCGAGTGCAGAACGTCGCCCGAGGCGGTATCGAACTCGCCGATAACGGTCATCGGTGGCTGATCGTAGTCAGCGATGGCGGTGGATTCGCGGAGGAATTCCGGGTTGACCGCAACGCCGAAATCGACGCCGGCTTTCTTGCCCGAGCAGTCTTCCAGAATCGGGATGACCACGTTGGCCACGGTGCCTGGCAGCACGGTGCTGCGCACGACGATGGTGTGGCGGGTGGTTTTTTCACGCAGGACAAAACCGATCTCGCGGCACACGGCCTCGATGTAGTTCAGTTCCAGGTCGCCGTTCTTTTTGCTTGGCGTGCCGACGCAGATCATCGACAGGTCGGTATCACGAATCGCCTCGGCGAAGTTGGTCGTGCCGCGCAGACGACCGGTCTGGATACCCTGTTGCAACAGTTCACCCAGGCCCGGTTCAACGATCGGCGATTTGCCGGCGTTAATCATGTCGATCTTGTCTTTGGCAACATCGACGCCAACTACGTCATGGCCCCGTGCAGACAGGCAACCGGCACATACTGCGCCAACGTAACCCAAACCAAATATGCTGATGCGCATCGCAATTACCTCTGTATATATCAGGCCTTAGAAGGCCGGAGTTAATGGTGTTCAGCGGTCACTAGTGCACTCGGAAGTGCGGCTTACAGGCGCCACAATGCCGTGTGCAGGCATACAAAGTTCCGAGTGTCTAATAAGTGCACTCAAGATGTGCGCAACTAGGCCTTGTTGTTATGACTTGCCCTGTTATGCAGCCGATCTTCCGTGCGGGAAGACTCTAGTGCAGTCGTGTAGCCTGCTCGACGTCCGGTAGGGGGCCGGTAAATCAAGCAGTTAGGTGCTCAGGCGAGCACGTTTATAGGGGCGCGGCCTTGGCCTTTGTAGGGGATATTAATGGTGCGTATCTCCTGTCCTTCGATTGTTTTGAGACTAGTTAGTCACTCAGGCAAGTTGCTGTGACAACTTGGTTACATGGCTATCAGCTCTGCGTAAGTTATCTCGTACAAACTCGGCGAGAATCGTTACCGGTGGTATGAGCAACGCATTTGGACATAGTTCCAGCCCGCTCATCGTGCTAGCCGAAATTTTTTGAAATATTGATGAAGATGGCACTGGGTGCAAACTGATAGCACTAACGATTTCGCCCTTTAGTTATCGGGGCGAAACCGGGGTCGATATTTTTGTGCCACTACGGGTAAAAAATTTAAGTGCCACTACTGAAAAAAAACTTCAGTGTCGAGTGAAACTAAAATTAGAAAAGAGTGTGTGGTTTTATTGGCGCCATGAATTTGGCGATATGCAGCGGGGGAATTTTGACTTCGGGCGGACTGCACGACTCTGGAGGAAAAGAGTCGTGCAAAGGGCATGCTTTATTCCGGGGCGTGGTCGCGCAAAAACACCAGATTGTCAGGTTTCGATTGTTCGGCGCTGTAGCGATAACCCTGTACATCGAATTGCTTGAGCTGAGCCGGGTCGTTGATGCGTTCCTGGATCACAAAACGGCTCATCAGGCCGCGCGCTTTCTTCGCGTAGAAACTGATGATCTTGTACTGGCCGTTCTTCTGATCCTTGAACTCGGTATTGATGATCCGCGCCTTCAACGCGCTGCGCTTGACCGCAGAAAAGTATTCGTTGGATGCAAGGTTGAGCAGTACGTCATCGCCCTGATCGGCCAGCGCTTCATTCAGCCACTCGCTGATGCGCGTACCCCAGAACGCATACAGATCCTTGCCACGGCCGTTGGCCAGTTTGGTGCCCATTTCCAGGCGATAGGGTTGCATCAGGTCCAGCGGCCGCAGCAGGCCATAAAGGCCGGAGAGCATGCGCAAGTGCTTTTGCGCGTAATCGAATTGCGCCTCGCTGAAGGACTGAGCGTCGAGGCCGGTATACACGTCACCCTTGAAGGCGAGCAGCGCCTGCTTGGCGTTTTCCGGGGTGAAGTTGGGGGTCCAACTGCCGAAACGCGCGGCGTTGAGGCCACCGATTTTGTCGGACACGTGCATCAACTCGCTGATCTGCGCCGGACTCAGCTCGCGCAACTGCTGGATCAATTCCTGGGAATGGTCGAGGTACTGCGGGTGGGTAAAGCGCTGGGTCGCCGGCGGTGTTTCATAGTCGAGGGTCTTGGCGGGGGAAATCACCATCAGCATGAAGTCGTCTCCTTTAATCGTGGGGGCGATTCTAGGGGGTTGTCCGTGTTGACTCCAGCTATGGGGGTTATAGGTCGGTGCAAGTGCCGGGATTTGCGACGGTTGGTGGATTTTACCCTCACCCCAGCCCTCTCCCAGAGGGAGAGGGGGCCGATGTTCGCTGGCTTCAAATTTGAGTTCGACTCGATAGCTCAGGTAGACGGATATCGAAAGAACCGCTCGGTCAGCTCCCTCTCCCTCTGGGAGAGGGCTGGGATGAGGGTGACGACCTTGAATCTTGCACATCAGCTATAGTGCCGCGCGGGTTTTGTTATGGAGACATCCCTTTGCGCATTGTTCTTTTATTCACCTCGTGGCTGCTGAGCTTCGGCGCCATGGCGGCGCCCGGTGATGCGGCGACGCTGGATCGCACGACCTGGCCGGAGCAGCTCAGCAATCCGACCCTGTTCGACGTCGCGTCGCGGGCGGAAATCCTCATGTTCGCTCGCGGCCTGCTCGGCACCGAGTCCATCGACGAGGCGGCACTGGCCCAGCGCCTGGGCCTGCGCACGGTCAATATCGATGCGGTCAATCAGCTGCGCCAGCGCCTCTGGCAGCGCTTGCTCGCCAACTACAACCACGCCCAGCAAAGCTGCGATCAGGACGCCTCGTTCTGCTTCCTCGTCGAAGACCTGCCGACCCTGCGCGAGCAGGCGGCCAAGTTCGTCGTCAGCGACGACAGCTATTACACCAAGTGGGCCGAGCCGAGCCGGATCTTCCATTTGCAGTACCTCGACGAGCTGATGCGCAAGGCCGCGCTGTCACCGCAAACCAGTAACGAATTCGATCGTTTCGGCGACTACGAGCGCAACGGCGACGACATGCACGACCGGCTGTTTCTGCTGACCTTCGACAGCGCCGCCAACGTGCAACCGGACAACACCGACTGGCTGACCGAGTACCTGCGAAAATCGAATCTGAGCGCAACGTTCTTTGTCCTGGGCAAGGATATTCAGGCGCGACTCACCGGCCGTTCGGTCAGCAGCCTGCAGGCGAGTTTTTCCCGGCAATGCGTAGGCGTGCAGGGCTGGGAGTTCCGCTCCCACAGCCATTGGCAGGACTGGCAGGATTCGGTGCGGCGCAGCGCCGATCTGGTGAAGAACAAACTGCCGGAAAACTACGTGCCGCTGTTCCGTCCGCCGGATGGCCAGCGCCGCAGTGACGCACAAGGTTTCTTCAATAGCCAGGGCCTGCAAGTGGCGCTGTGGGACATCGATGCCCAGGACGGTGCCGGCAAGCTCAAAGGCCCGGCAAGCGCGCAGCGGGTGCTGACCCTGATGCTGCTGTGGCGGCACGGGGTGATCAATTTCAACATGAAACAGGATGCGGTGAAGACGTCCCTGCCGTGGCTGATCACCCAGACTGCGCAGAGCGGCATCGGCTGGGAAGACTGTCAGGACGCGTTTCGTTGAGAAATGAGAACAAGCCCGTAAACATTGGACTTGGGGTGATTTTCAGGAGGAATTCGATGCAGGCGGACTTCCGACTTTAGCGGGGTACGGGGAGTCCGCCAAGGGCTTTTCGTCACTCTGCAAAATAAACTTAAAAAAACCGTCAAAGAGCTTTTTTATGTCATCGGTTTTGGAGTATTACGAAGACAGACCGCCGAAACCTGCAACACAGGTGGCGTCTTCCCAGACTCCTATTGTGTGCAGTTCATCCAGGCCCTCGTGGATGAATTCGGCAGTCACCTCGAGGCGCAGCACTGTCACGGTATTGCGTCGAATGGCTCCCACAAAGGTGACCGAGTATGGATGATCACGGACGCAGCCCTTCCTCCAACCAGCCAATCCTGTATGTACTCGATACCAACGTATTGATTCACGATCCAAATGCCCTGCTGAATTTCGAAGAACACCACGTCGCCATCCCGATGACCGTGCTGGAAGAGCTGGACAAGCTCAAGAGCGGCCATCACAGCGTGGCCGCCGAATGCCGCCAGGCGATCCGCCTGATCGACAAGACCCTGGGCGATGCGTCCCCTGAAGACGTTGAGCTGGGCGTGCCGATCCAGCGTGGCAAGGGCGGGCCGAAGGGCTTGCTGTCAATTCTGATGAGCAAGCAGGCCGAGTCGAACCTGATTCTGCCCGAACATCTGAACGACAACAAAATCATCAACCAACTGATTGATCTGCATACCCGCGATCCGCAAAAACCGGTGGTGCTGGTCACCAAAGACATCAACATGCGCCTCAAGGCGCGCGCCTGTGGGATCGACGCCGAGGACTACAGCACCGACCAATTGGTCGATGACGTGTCCCTGCTGCCCAACGGCTACCACAACATGACCGGCTCCTTCTGGGACCGCGTGAGCAAGGTCGAAACCCGTCAGGACCACGGCCGCACCTGGCATCAGGTGCAACTGATCGATAACCTGCCGGCCGTGCACATCAACGAGTTCATCATCGACGAGCAGGGCTTTGTTGGCTGGATCAAGGAAATCCAGGAAGACCGCCTGCTGATCCTCGACCTGCACCAGGAGCCACTGCTGCATCAAGAGGCCTGGGGGCTGAAGCCGCGCGACATCTATCAGAGTCTGGCGCTGTACGCGTTGCTTGACCCGGACATTCATCTGGTCAACCTGTCCGGCGCCGCCGGGTCCGGTAAAACCATTCTGGCGCTGGCCGCTGCGATCGAGCAGACCATGGTCAGCAAACGTTATCGCCGCATCATCGCCACCCGCAGCGTGCAGGGTCTGGACCAGGAAATCGGCTTCCTGCCCGGCACCGAAGCGGAAAAAATGGAGCCTTGGCTGGGCGCCATCACCGACAACCTCGAAGCCTTGCACATGGATGACGAAAACACCCATGGCAGCGTCGACTACATCCTCAGCAAAGTGCCGTTGCAGTTCAAATCGCTCAACTACATTCGCGGTCGCAGCTTCCAGCAGAGCCTGATCCTGATCGACGAATGCCAGAACCTCACGCCGCACCAGATGAAAACCATCATCACCCGTGCCGGCGCCGGTTCCAAAGTGGTGTGCCTGGGCAACCTGGCGCAGATCGACACCCCTTACCTGTCCGCGACCAGCTCCGGGCTGACCTACCTGACCGAACGTTTCAAGGACTTCCCCAACGGTGTGCACATCACCCTGCAAGGGGTGCCTCGCTCGATCCTGGCCGAATACGCCGAATCGCATCTGTAACCTTTCACCCAGAACCGGGCGGCCCTTAAAGCCGCCCGGTTTTTTTATGGATAAATGCATATCTCCTGTGGGAGCGAGCCTGCTCGCGAATGCGGTTTATCAGTCGACATCTATAGTGAATCTGAATCCGCTTTCGCGAGCAGGCTCGCTCCCACAGGGGGCAACGGTGATTTCATAATCAGTGATGCGGATATCTGACCCACAGGTTTACAATCCACGCTCCTGATCAGGAGTAATCCCGTGCTGACTCATCTCGATTCCCAAGGTCGCGCCAACATGGTCGACGTCACTGAAAAAGCCGTGACGTTCCGTGAAGCGACCGCTCAAGCGCTGGTGCGCATGCTCCCCGCAACCTTGCAGATGATCGTCAGCGGCGGTCATCCCAAGGGTGATGTGTTCGCCGTGGCGCGCATTGCCGGAATTCAGGCGGCGAAGAAGACCAGCGATCTGATTCCCCTGTGCCACCCGCTGATGCTCACCGGCGTCAAAGTCGAACTCAGCGCCGAAGGCGATGACAGCGTGCGTATCGTCGCCCGCTGCAAGCTGTCCGGGCAGACCGGCGTCGAGATGGAAGCGCTGACCGCCGCCAGCGTCGCCGCCCTGACCATTTACGACATGTGCAAAGCCGTCGACCGGGGCATGACCATCGAAAGCGTGCGTCTGCTGGAGAAAGTCGGCGGCAAGAGCGGCCACTTCCAGGCGGAGCAGCCATGAAACTGACCGTGAAATTTTTTGCCCGCTACCGTGAAGCGCTGGGCGTGGATTCGGTTGCGGTTGAAGGCGATTTCGCCACCGTCGATGACGTTCGCGCACTGTTGGCGCAACGTGATGGCGCCGAAGTGCTGAGCGAGCAGAACCTGATGTGCGCACGTAACGAAGACCTCTGCCAGCTCGACGAGCCGGTGGTCGATGGCGACGAAGTGGCGTTTTTCCCCACCGTGACCGGAGGCTGAGCATGGCGATTCGCGTGCAGGCCACGCCGTTCGATCCGGGCGCTGAAGTCAATGCGATGCACGCGGCCAATGTCGGCGTTGGCGCGGTGGTGAGCTTTGTCGGTTATGTGCGCGACTTCAACGACGGTCTCGACGTGGCCGGGATGTTCCTCGAACACTATCCGGGCATGACCGAAAAGGCTCTGGGCAAGATCACTGTCGAAGCCGAGCAGCGCTGGCCGCTGTTGAAACTGGAAGTGCTGCACCGCATCGGCGCGCTGGAACCGGGCGAACCGATCGTCTTCGTCGGCGCCGCCAGCGCCCACCGCCAGGCCGCGTTCGATGCCTGCGCCTTCGTCATGGACTACCTGAAAACCCGCGCGCCGTTCTGGAAAAAAGAAAACACCAGTGACGGCCCGCGTTGGGTCGAAGGGCGTGACAGTGATCATGCGGCTGCGGATCGCTGGAAGAAGTAGTTTCTGTAGCGCCCTCCGGTCAGTCTTCGCGAGCAGGCTCGCTCCCACAATTGGAAAGCGTTCCCCTGTGGGAGCGAGCCTGCTCGCGAAGGCGTCATCTGTGACACCGAAAATCCTTCCCTCTCTACCCGATTGACGATTTGTACCTGAGAGTCCAGTATGGATTTCCAAGTACAAAAAAGCTTCTGTCTTGCAGCTATCAGGTTGCCGCTTGTAGCTGCTCTTCTTCGCCAAACCAACAACAACCCGCGAGAGAACGAACATGAAGAAACTTCCCCTCATCACCGGTCTGGCTCTCAGTCTGCTGGCTTGCTCCAGCGTCTTCGCCGCCGAGAAAACCCTGCGTATCGGCATCGAAGCGGCCTATCCGCCATTCGCGTCGAAAACCGACAAAGGTGAAATCGTCGGCTTCGACTACGACATCGGCAATGCCCTTTGTGCGCAGATGAAGGTCAAGTGCGTGTGGGTCGAAGGTGAGTTCGACGGGCTGATTCCTTCGCTGAAAGTGAAGAAGATCGACATGGCGCTGTCGTCGATGACCATCAACGAAGATCGCAAGAAGTCGGTGGATTTCAGCCACAAGTACTATTTCACTTCTTCGCGTCTGGTCATGAAGGAAGGCGCTACGGTCGATGATCAGTACGCCAGCCTCAAAGGCAAGAACGTCGGCGTGCAGCGCGCGACCACCACCGATCGTTATGCCACCGAGGTGTTCGAACCCAAGGGCATCAACGTCAAGCGCTACAGCAACAACGAAGAAATCTACATGGACCTGGCGGCGGGGCGCCTCGATGCGATTTTCGCCGACACCATCCCGCTCAATGACTTTCTGTCGATGCCGCGTGGCAAGGGTTATGAGTTTGTCGGGCCGGAGCTGAAGGATCCGAAGTACGTCGGCGAGGGTGCCGGGATTGCCGTGCGCAAGGGCAACGGTGAACTGGTCAGCCAGTTGAACAGCGCCATCGACGGGATTCGCGCGAATGGCGAGTATCAGAAGATTTCCGAGAAGTATTTCAAGACCGATATCTACGGCGATTGATCAAGCGCTTTCGCGAGCAGGCTCGCTCCCACAGGGGTAACGCATTCCAAATGTGGGAGCGAGCCTGCTCGCGAAGAGGCCAGCGCTAGCGATGCAAATCTTCAGCCCTTCAATTCCTTCAAATGTTTGTACACCGTCGCCCGCCCCATGTTCAGCACATTGGCCACGTAGTTCGAGGCGCTCTTGCCCTTGAACGCGCCCTCGGCGTGCAGCGCCAGCACCAGTTCGCGTTTGTGATCGCGGGTCAGCAGGTTCAGGCTCAACTGCCGCTCGCGCAACCAGGCGTGGAGGAAGGTGTTGATGCGTTCCTGCCAGTCATCACGGAACAGCGAGTCCGGCTGCGGAATCAGCTTGCTCGGCGAGAGAAACAGGTCCAGCGCCGCTTTGGCGTTCTCGAACAGGGAAATATTCAGATTGATGCACAGCACCGCCAGCGGCCGACTTTCGCTGTCACGCAGCACGGTGCTCAGGCTGCGAATTTTCTGACCGTCCCAGTTGAGCTTTTCGTACGGGCCGATGTTCCTGTCGCTGACATCCTCGCTGAGCATGTCTTCCAGTGACGAGTCGTCGCCGATCTCGCGCTTGGACAGGTTGTTGGCGATGTAGTCGACCTTCTGCGTGCGCAGGTCGTGCAGCACCACCTCGGCGTGGGGGAAGAACAGCGTGGCAATGGCGTCGGCGATGGCGCGGAAGTTATCCAGCGCCGGGTCGAATTCGGGGGCAGTCATGACAGTGGAGCTCCAGGCAGCGTCAGCGCCCCTTGTGCCGGGGCGCTGCGAGTGTGCCGCAATCTTTTCGACGAGTCGATGCGATCAAACCAGTCGGGCCGGGGAGAGCATGGCGCTGTCCAGACCGAATTGATGCAGGTGCTCGGGGAATGGCTCGCCGCGCACCAGCGCCGCACTGGCCTGGCCCATCGCCGGCGACGTCTGAATGCCGTAGCCGCCCTGCGCGGCGACCCAGAACAGCCCTGGCACCTGCGGATCAAAGCCGCTGAGCAAATCACCGTCGGCAACGAAACTGCGCAGACCGGCCCAGGTGCGGGTCGGACGGCGGATGGTCAGCGTGGTGGCCTCTTCGATCTGATAAATGCCCATGGCGATGTCGAGTTCTTCCGGCTGCACATCGTGCGGTTCGACCGGATCGGCGTTGGCCGGCGAGCCGAGGAACATGCCGGCGTCGGGCTTCATGTAGAAGGATTCGTCGAGGCTGACCAGCATTGGCCAATGATGAGTGTCAACGCCTTCCGGGCCGGCAAAGATAAATGCGGCGCGGCGTTTCGCTTGCAGACCCAGCGGCTGCGCACTGGCCAGGGCAGCGATCTTGTCGGCCCAGGCACCGGCGGCATTGATAAGCACCGGTGCGGTGAATGTCTCGCCGTTGGTCTGCACGATCCACAGGCCATCGGCATCGCGGCTCAAGCCGAGCACTTCGCAATCGGTGCGCACTTCGCCGTGGTTGCGCCGGATGCCGCGCAGGTAGCCTTGATGCAGCGCGTCGGTGTCGATGTCGCAGGCCGATGGATCGTAGATCGCGCCGTGGACTTTTTCCCGGCGCAGGATCGGCAGACGCGCGCAGGCTTCGTCGGCGCTGAGCAGTTGCATCTGCGGCACGGTGGCTTTGGCGCTGAGGTATTGGTTGTTCAGTTCGGCGGGATCACCGATGAAGTCGACGGTCATTTCGCCGCGCGGGGTCAGCAGCGGGTGCTCGCAAAAGCCGCTCGGAGGACTGTCGAAAAACGCGCGGCTCGCCTGAGTCAGTGCGCGGACCTGTGCGGTGCCGTAGGCGGCGGTGTACAGCGCGGCGGAGCGACCGGTGGAGTGATAGCCGGGATGGGTTTCACGCTCGAGCACGATCACTTTGCCGTGCGGCGCCAGCCAGAACCCGGTGGAAGCGCCGGCAATCCCGCCGCCGATGATGATGAAATCTGCGTGGCTCATGTAGGTCTCCAGTGGGTACGCAATATCAAGGCGTTCGCTAGTCCCTTGTGGGAGCGAGCCTGCTCGCGAAAGCGGTGTATCAGTCGACATCTTCGCTGAATGTCAGACCGCATTCGCGAGCAGGCTCGCTCCCACAGGGGATTTTTGGCGTTAGTGGGTTAAGTGATAAACCGCATTGGCGAGGGCAATGTCTTCCAGGCCCAAGCCGATTGAACGGAAGAACACGTGACGGTCGTAACCCGGGCGCGGCACTTTTTCGCTGAGCAAGTCGGCGAGGTCGCCGACAATCGAATCCTTGTTCCAGCCATGCTGTTCGGCGGCAATCAGCATCTCACCTGCCGAACCCGGCGTGGTCAGACGATAGTCGCAGAACACCTGCATGTCGTTGAGACTTTGCGGCGGTACTTCATGGGCGCGGGGGGCGTTGGTGCTGATCGAGGTGATCAGCGCCGGTTTGCTTAACGTTGCAGGATCAATCACCGGCCCGGCCGACGAGGTGCAGAGCATGATCACATCCGCATCGGCGGTGACGGTCTCAAGGCTGTCGGCAATCTTCACTGACGGCACAATGCACTTCAACTCGGCCTGTGTTTGCGCATCTTCCAGCAGCGACGGCGAATACAGGCTGATGCTCTTCCAGTCGCGCAGCGCTTTGGCGTAATGCAGATGCGCTTGAGCAACCTTGCCGCTGCCGATGATCGCCAGTCGCTGGGCATTCAACGGGGCGAGGGCGTCGACCGCCACGGCCGTGGTCGCGGCGGTGCGCGCGGTGGTCAGTTCGCCGGCATCACAGAGCAGCAGCGGCTGGCCGGTTTTCATCGACATCAGCAGGGTCCATGCCGTCACCAGCGCTCCCTGCTCACGGACGATGTACGGCGAAGTCTTCACTCCGTACACGCCGTCCTCGGCCAGTACACCCAAGTAGTTGATGAAGTCGCCGGCACCCTGCGGAAACTCGACCCATTGCTGCGCCGGCTGCACGGCGTTCCCGGCCGCCAGATCGCGGAACAGCTTGTGCAGGATCTGCGGCACATCGATACGCGCCAATAGCTCATGGGCCTGGGCTTGATCGATCACATAGGGCGTACTGGACATTTCGCGCTCCGAAACTAAACTTATTTTTCCATTATGGACTTTTAGTTCTGGCGAGCAACCATCGGGCATAAAAAAAGCGCAGTCCGTTGCCGGCTGCGCTTTTTCATTTCGTGGCGCTTACTGCGGACGCTTGCGCTCAACCGCACGCAGCAGATGCGTCGGCGGGGTTTCACAGCTGATCTTGCGACCAAGCTTTTCTTCGATCGACGGCAACTGGTAAGAGTCGTCCTCGCCGGCAAAGCTGATCGACA
Source organism: Pseudomonas sp. Leaf434 (assembly GCF_001425545.1). Classification (NCBI taxonomy): domain Bacteria; kingdom Pseudomonadati; phylum Pseudomonadota; class Gammaproteobacteria; order Pseudomonadales; family Pseudomonadaceae; genus Pseudomonas; species Pseudomonas sp. Leaf434. The sequence goes on from NZ_LMQZ01000001.1 coordinate 286,845, forward strand.
CGCCATCGGCGCCGGCACGACCGGTACGGCCAATGCGGTGCACGTAATCGTCCGGGACTTCCGGCAGGGTGAAGTTGATCACGTGGCTGATGCCGTCGATGTGGATGCCGCGACCGGCGACATCGGTGGCCACCAGCACGCGAATCTTGCCTTCGCGGAAGCCTTCCAGAGTCTTGATGCGCTTGTGTTGCGGCACGTCGCCGGACAGCTGCGCGGCGTTGATGCCATCACGCACCAGACGCTCTTCGATGCGGCGTACTTCGTCCTTGCGGTTGGCAAACACGATGACTCGCTCCCAACCGTTATCGTTGACCAGGTTGTAGAGCAGCTTGTATTTGTCGGCAGCGGCCACGGCGTAGATGTGCTGCTCGACGTTCTCGTTGGCGACGTTGGTGATTTCGATTTCGACAATCGCCGGGTCGGTGGTCCATTGCTTGGCCAGATTCATCACGTCTTCGGTGAAGGTCGCGGAGAACAGCAGGGTCTGGCGCTCGGACTTCGGCGGGGTCTGGCGAATGATCTGCCGTACCTGCGGGATGAAACCCATGTCGAGCATGCGGTCGGCTTCGTCCAGGACCATCACTTCGACCATGTCCAGGTGCACGTCGCCGCGCTGGTTGAAGTCGAGCAAGCGGCCCGGCGTGGCGACGAGGATGTCGCAATGCCGCGCTTCGAGGTGCTTGAGCTGTTTGTCGAAGTCCATGCCGCCGACGAACGTCATGACATTGAGGCCGGTGTATTTGGTCAGGTCAGCGGCGTCCTTGGCGATCTGCACCACCAGTTCGCGGGTCGGCGCGATGATCAGCGCACGCGGCTCGCCCATATAGCGCTCTTTCGGCGGCGGCGTCTGCAGCAACTGGGTGATGATCGAGATCAGGAACGCGGCGGTCTTGCCGGTGCCGGTCTGCGCGCGGCCAATGGCGTCTTTGCCGGCGAGGGTGAAGCCCAGCACCTGCGCCTGGATCGGCGTGCAGTACGGAAAGCCCAGGTCCTGGATGGCGTGCATCAGTTCCGGGGCAAGCTTGAAATCGTGAAAGCGGGTTTTGCCTTCCTGTGGCTCGACGACGAAGTCTTCGAGTTTCCATGGAATGACCGGTGCCTTGGGCTTCGGTTCGCGACGCGGTCTGGCCGGTTTCGGCGCTTCGCCGGGTGCAGGCTCTACGGCCATTGGCGCGGCCGCAGCGGGTTTTTCTTCGGGCTTCGGTGCGGCTGCGGGAGCGGGGCGGTCGGCCTGCGGGGCATCGGCGCGATGACCGGGGGCGTGCGACGGCGCACTGGGAACTGGCGCGAGCTGCTCAGCCTCGCTTTTACCGAACATTTTCTTGAGTGCTTTGAGCACGGTCATCTCATCAATTGGTTAAGGAATGTACGCCGGCCAGTGTAATGCAAGAATCGGGCGCGGCGTAGTAGGAGGGATCAATGGGCAGGGATTGGTCGACAATCAGCGCAGTCGTTCGCTCAACCAGACACCAATGTCGCGAATCTCTTCAGGTAACACTTCGTGCTCCATTGGGTATTCCTGCCATGTCACGGTGACACCATGCTTCTTCAAATGCTCGTAAGCACTGCGGCCCATCGAGTTCTGCACCACGTTATCGAACTGGCCGTGCAGCGATAGCACCGGAATGCGCTGCTGGCTGGCGGATAACTCCAGTTCGTCGCTGAATGTCGGTGCGTAAGTAGACAACGCCAGCACCCCACCCAACGGCCCCTGCCACTTCAGAAATGCGGTGTGCAGAACCACCGCGCCGCCCTGGGAAAAACCGGCGAGAAAAATCCGCGAGGCGTCTATTCCGCTGGCGCGCTCGGCTTCGATCAGTTCGATGATGCGCTCTGCCGAAGCTTCCAACTGGTCACGGTCGATCGCCCGGGCCGGGCTCATGGCCTTGATGTCGTACCAGCTGGGCATGGCATATCCGCCATTTATCGTCACTGGACGCGTCGGCGCCTGCGGCAGCACAAAACGCGTGCTCAGCAGGCTTTCCTGCAACGCCTCGGCCACCGGCAGGAAGTCGTAACGGTCGGCGCCGAGGCCGTGCAGCCAGATCACGCAGGCGTCTGCGGGCTTAACAGGCTGAAGAATCAAGGGCTCGGTCATGTCTGCTCCAAAAATGTGCGGGCGCTCTCATTGAGTGCGTGATTGAAGTGCGCGCCCGGTTGATCCGTTAACAAGATGTCGCAAGGTTACAAGTTTAGCTATTGACGTGTCGCGCAATCACTTTCGCAAGCGGTGTGGTACGGCGTTTGCTATGGAGGTTTGCGTACGAAGCGTCCTACGCGTGGCGGTAACACTATCAGTGTCAGTCGCGTGATGGGATAGCAACGAATCCGGTGATGGATGTTCGCCAATGGCCGCTACGGGCTTAGCGAACGTGAAAGGGCTACAGCCCGTTCGGCCGATTGGTGAGAAGTGAGTGATCCATGATGTGGATTTTCTCCTACTAGACTCATAGCGAAGGTCTTACGTCGGTTGACCCCAAAAAAAGCCAACACGGGTCAACAACGCCTCAAAAGGGTGCGACTGGACTCAAGCTCCGACACAACAAGAGCAAAACTGGAGGTTTGAATGAAGATGTTGAAATCCACTCTGGCGGTCGTGACTGCTGCAGCAGTACTCGGCGTCAGCGGGTTCGCTCAGGCGGGTGCAACCCTGGATGCGGTACAGAAAAAAGGTTTCGTGCAGTGTGGCGTGAGCGACGGTCTGCCGGGCTTCTCGGTACCGGATGCGACCGGCAAGATCCTCGGCATCGATGCAGACGTCTGCCGCGCTGTGGCCGCAGCCGTTTTCGGCGACGCCAACAAGGTCAAGTTCAGCCAGTTGAACGCCAAGGAGCGCTTCACCGCGCTGCAGTCCGGCGAGATCGACATCCTGTCGCGCAACACCACCATGACCAGCTCCCGTGACGCGGGCATGGGCCTGAAATTCCCGGGCTTCATCACCTACTACGACGGCATCGGCTTTTTGGTGAACAACAAGCTGGGCGTGAAAAGTGCCAAAGAGCTCGACGGCGCGACTATCTGCATCCAGGCCGGTACCACCACCGAACTGAACGTTTCCGACTACTTCCGTGGCAACGGTCTGAAATACACCCCGATCACCTTCGACACCTCCGATGAAAGCGCCAAGTCGCTGGAATCCGGTCGTTGCGACGTGCTGACCTCCGACAAGTCCCAGCTGTTCGCCCAGCGCAGCAAGCTGGCCTCGCCGAAGGACTACGTGGTTCTGCCGGAAACCATTTCCAAAGAACCACTGGGTCCGGTCGTACGTAACGGCGACGACGAGTGGCTGGCCATCGTGCGTTGGGTCGGCTACGCGCTGCTCAATGCCGAAGAAGCCGGCATCACTTCGAAGAACGTCGAAGCTGAAGCCAAGTCCACCAAGAACCCGGACGTGGCCCGTATGCTCGGTGCTGACGGCGAATACGGCAAAGACCTGAAACTGCCGAAAGACTGGGTTGTGCAGATCGTCAAGCAGGTCGGCAACTACGGCGAAATCTTCGAGAAAAACCTCGGCAAGAGCACTCCGCTGGAAATCGACCGTGGCCTGAACGCCCTGTGGAACAACGGCGGCATTCAGTACGCACCACCAGTGCGCTAATGGTTCTATCGCCCGGCGGGCCAACCGCCGGGTGATGTTCTTGTTCCATTTCTTCCGGGGCACTTCATGCAAAATTCAATCGGCGCACCAAAGCAGAGGCTCAGCCTCAGCGATCCACGAGTGCGTGCGTGGCTATTCCAGATCATCACCGTTGTGGCGGTGGTCTCGCTTGGCTGGTACCTGTTCGACAACACGCAAACCAACCTTCAGCACCGGGGTATCACTTCCGGTTTCAGCTTTCTGGAGCGTAGTGCCGGGTTCGGCATCGCTCAAACCCTGATCGACTACACCGAAGCGGACAGTTATGCGCGGGTGTTTGTCATCGGCCTGCTCAACACCCTGTTGGTGACATTTATCGGCGTGATCCTGGCGACGATTCTCGGTTTCATCGTCGGTGTAGCGCGGCTGTCGCAGAACTGGATCATTGCCAAACTGGCGACGGTGTATGTGGAAGTATTCCGCAACATTCCGCCGCTGCTGCAGATCCTGTTCTGGTACTTCGCGGTGTTCCTGACCATGCCGGGGCCGCGCAACAGCCACAACTTCGGCGACACCTTTTTCGTCAGCAGCCGTGGCCTGAACATGCCGGCCGCACTCGCCGCTGACGGCTTCTGGGCATTCGTGATCAGCATCGTGCTGGCGATCGTCGGCATCGTGCTGATGTGCCGCTGGGCCAACAAGCGTTTCGAAGAAACCGGCGTACCGTTCCACAAGTTCTGGACCTGCCTGGCAATTGCGCTGGTGATCCCGACCCTGTGCGCGCTGATCTTCGGCGCTCCGCTGCACTGGGAAATGCCTGAGCTCAAGGGCTTCAACTTTGTCGGCGGCTGGGTGTTGATCCCGGAACTGCTGGCGTTGACCCTGGCGCTCACTGTGTATACCGCAGCGTTCATCGCCGAGATCGTGCGTTCCGGGATCAAGTCGGTCAGCCACGGTCAGACCGAAGCGGCGCGTTCGCTTGGCCTGCGCAACGGCCCGACCCTGCGCAAGGTGATCATCCCGCAAGCCCTGCGCGTGATCATTCCGCCGCTGACCAGCCAATACCTGAACCTGGCGAAAAACTCCTCGCTGGCCGCCGGCATCGGTTACCCGGAAATGGTTTCGCTGTTCGCCGGCACCGTGCTCAACCAGACCGGGCAGGCCATCGAAGTGATTGCCATCACCATGAGCGTGTACCTGGCGATCAGTATCAGCATTTCCCTGCTGATGAACTGGTACAACAAGCGCATTGCGCTGATCGAGCGGTAAGGAAAAGCGCATGAGTACTCATACTTTCAAACCCGACATGCCTCCACCGAACAGCAGTATCGGCGTGGTGGCGTGGATGCGCGCGAACATGTTCTCCAGCTGGCTCAACACCCTGCTGACGCTGTTTGCGTTCTATCTGATCTACCTGGTCGTGCCACCGATCCTCAGCTGGGCGATCGTCGACGCCAACTGGGTCGGCACCACCCGCGCCGACTGCACCAAGGAAGGCGCCTGCTGGGTGTTCATTCAGCAGCGTTTCGGCCAGTTCATGTACGGCTACTACCCGACCGAACTGCGCTGGCGCGTTGACCTGACCGTGTGGCTGGCGGTCATTGGCGCAGCCCCCCTGTTTATCTCGCGCGTGCCGCGTAAAGCGGTGTACGGCCTGAGCTTCCTGGTGCTGTACCCGATCATTGCCTTCACTTTGCTGCATGGCGGTTTCGGAATGACCACCGTGCCGACCAGCCAGTGGGGCGGCCTGATGCTGACCCTGGTGATCGCCACCGTCGGCATCGCCGGGGCGTTGCCGCTGGGTATCGTGCTGGCGCTGGGACGACGTTCGAACATGCCGGCGATTCGTGTGGTCTGCGTGACCTTCATCGAGTTCTGGCGCGGCGTGCCGTTGATCACGGTGCTGTTCATGTCCTCGGTAATGCTGCCGCTGTTCCTGCCCGAAGGCATGAACTTCGACAAGCTGCTGCGGGCGCTGATCGGCGTGATCCTGTTCCAGTCAGCCTACGTCGCCGAAGTGGTGCGTGGTGGTCTGCAAGCGATTCCCAAAGGGCAGTACGAAGCGGCTGCGGCGATGGGCCTCGGTTACTGGCGTTCGATGGGCCTGGTGATTCTGCCGCAAGCCCTGAAGCTGGTAATCCCGGGCATCGTCAACACGTTCATTGCGCTGTTCAAGGACACCAGCCTGGTGATCATTATCGGCCTGTTCGACCTGCTCAACAGCGTCAAGCAAGCCGCCGCCGACCCGAAATGGCTGGGCATGGCCACCGAAGGCTACGTGTTCGCCGCCCTGGTGTTCTGGATTTTCTGTTTTGGTATGTCGCGCTATTCCATGCATCTGGAACGCAAGCTCGACACTGGCCACAAGCGTTAGGAGTTCTCTGTAAATGAGCGAAGCAATCAAAAAGCCTGTGGGTCCGGAAGGCATCATCCAGATGCAGGGCGTGAACAAGTGGTACGGCCAGTTTCACGTGCTGAAAGACATCAACCTCAATGTCAAACAAGGCGAGCGTATCGTCCTGTGCGGCCCGTCGGGTTCCGGCAAATCGACGACGATTCGTTGCCTTAATCGCCTGGAAGAACACCAGCAGGGCCGCATCGTCGTCGACGGCGTGGAACTGACCAACGACCTCAAGCAGATCGAAGCGATCCGCCGCGAAGTCGGCATGGTGTTCCAGCACTTCAACCTGTTCCCGCACCTGACCATTTTGCAGAACTGCACCCTGGCGCCGATGTGGGTGCGCAAGATGCCCAAGCGCAAGGCCGAAGAAATCGCCATGCATTACCTGGAGCGCGTACGCATTCCGGAGCAGGCGCACAAATATCCGGGGCAGCTTTCCGGCGGTCAGCAACAGCGTGTGGCGATCGCCCGCGCCTTGTGCATGAAGCCGAAAATCATGCTGTTCGACGAACCGACTTCAGCGCTTGATCCGGAAATGGTGAAAGAAGTTCTGGACACCATGATCGGTCTGGCCGAAGACGGCATGACCATGCTCTGCGTGACCCACGAAATGGGCTTCGCCCGCACCGTGGCCAACCGCGTGATCTTCATGGACAAGGGCGAAATCGTTGAACAGGCGGCGCCGAACGACTTCTTTGATAATCCGCAGAATGATCGGACCAAGTTGTTCTTGAGTCAGATTTTGCATTGATGCCCGTCAGGCGCTGAAACAAACCCGGACTCAGTTCCGGGTTTGTTTTATCTGGGCTCATCTGGCCAGAACAGGTTCCCGCTCCGGGTAACGAGTTTCCAGAAGTTGTTTGAGACCGTCGTCTGCGTGAAGTGCCTGAATTTCCTCTAGCAGATCGGGATGACGATCCAGAAGCCGCATCAGTGTGAACAACGGCTGCGGCGGAGCCAGTTCGCCGCGTTCATATCGTGAAAACGCATTATGCCCACCTCCTGACAGCCACTTCACCGCACTTCTTTGAGTGAGATGGAGCTTTCGGCGAATACGCTTCATTTCGGTACCGATCAGCCGAAGTACGTCTTCGAGTAATTGATCGCCGGCATCTACGTAGCGCTCGGCACTGTCGGTACCACTGTCAAAAATGATTTCGCCACAGATCCTGCACTCCCAGCCGGCGAGAAGGTGTACGGGCCGCGAAAACTGTTTGTAATTGACGTCGAGACTGCGATCTTGAAAGTGGTGCATTGCGTGTTCGGTGCCGCAACTCAGGCATTGCCTCTTGCTCATGTGTTTTTCTCCTTGAAGGAGATCACCGGAGAACCACCGCTCGTGCAGTAGGTCACTTTGATATAGATCTCCCGATTTCGAAACGATACGTGATAGACGTCGTGCCAGTTACGATGGTTGGAATAAGAGGTCATGGATTTGTAGAGCATCCGCCGCTCAAGCGTTGCCACAACCTGCATCATCACTTTCCAGGACATGCCCATGTCCCGGCCTGTCTCAAGTGCATAACGTGTAAAGGCTTCTTTGCCTCGTCTAACTACTTCGGCCTTCACGACTGTCAAGTCGTAATGGGGTGTGTTCTTTTCCATAAGAAGCCAAAACCCTGTCCCTGAAATTACCCTTAAAGGGTAATTTTGACCAATCGAAAATGCCGCTCCATGTGTCTCCGATTGACCCTAGGTGGTTGCCGTCCTACATGGGTCTGACTAACATGTCGGAAAATTCATCCTATGATTGGATGAAAAGGCGAGGCACATGTCAGATATTTCCCCTTTGATCAAGCGGTCCCTAGTCGATCAGGCTTTGGATCAACTGCGTCAGCGCATCAACAGCGGTGCGTGGCAGGTCGGCGAGCGTCTGCCGACCGAACCTGAGCTGTGCGCCGAGCTGGGCATCAGCCGCAACACGGTGCGTGAGGCGATGCGTGTTCTGGCGTTCTCGGGATTGATCGAAATTCGCCAGGGTGACGGCAGTTATCTTCGGGCGGTGGTCGACCCGCTCGACACACTTAAAGCGCTATCCCGCTGTTCGCTGGAGCAGGCTCGGGAGACCCGACACATCCTTGAAGTCGAGGCCATCGGCCTGGCCGCGTTGCGCCGTACCGATGAGGATCTGGCGGCCCTGCGCGAAGCGCTCGGCACCAGCGGCAGCCACTACCACGGCGATATCGACACCTACATCGCCTGCGATCTGGTGTTCCATCGCCGACTGGTCGACGCCGCGCACAACCCGACCCTCAGCGAGCTGTATCGATATTTCTCCAGCATCGTCGGCGCGCAATTGCGCCAGACCTTGAATATCTCCCCGCGCCGTCAGGAAGTGTTTGATCTGCACATCGACTTGCTCGATGCGGTCGAGCAACGCGACCCGGAGCGGGCCAAAGCCTTGTCGAGGCAGTTGATCAATGAACCTTGAAACCGAGAAAACCATGTCCCGCAGTGAGTTATCCACAGCGTCGAAACGCTCCGCCGAACTTGAAGAACTGCTGATCGATGCCGAGGCTGATGACGAGCAGGTCCAGCAAAGCCACCCATTGGTAAAACGCCCGTGGCTGTTGCTGCTCGGGTTGATTTTGGTGGCGCTGAACCTGCGCCCGGCGTTGTCGAGCATGGCGCCATTGCTCAGCGAGGTCTCCAGAAGCCTCGGGCTGTCTGCGGCGCAGGCGGGATTGCTGACCACGTTGCCAGTGCTGTGCCTGGGCTTGTTCGCACCGCTGGCGCCGATTCTGGCGCGGCGTTTCGGTGCCGAGCGGGTGGTGTTGGGGATTCTGCTGACGCTGGCCGGCGGGATTATCCTGCGCAGTAATTTCGGCGAGATCGGCCTGTTCGCCGGCAGCGTGCTTGGGGGCGCCAGCATCGGCATTGTCGGCGTGCTGTTACCGGGCATTGTCAAACGCGATTTCGCCAAACATGCCGGGACCATGACCGGCGTCTACACCATGGCGCTGTGCCTGGGCGCAGCGATGGCGGCGGGTTCGACCGTGCCGCTGAGTGAACACTTCGGCAACAGCTGGGCGATGGGCCTGGGGTTCTGGGTGATTCCGGCATTGGTGGCGGCGGTTTTCTGGTTGCCGCAAGTTGGCTCGAAGCATGGCGCGCACAACGTCGCTTATCGCGTGCGCGGGTTGCTGCGTGATCCGCTGGCCTGGCAGGTGACCTTGTATATGGGCCTGCAATCGTCGCTGGCCTACATCGTGTTTGGATGGTTGCCGTCGATCCTCATCGGGCGCGGGCTGACACCGACTCAGGCCGGATTGGTGCTGTCCGGTTCGGTGATCATTCAGCTGGCCAGTTCGCTGGCCGCGCCGTGGCTGGCGACCCGGGGCAAGGATCAGCGCCTGGCGATCGTCGTGGTCATGGCGCTGACCCTGGCCGGCCTGTTCGGCTGCCTGTACGCACCGATCGAAGGTCTGTGGGGCTGGGCGATTCTGCTCGGACTGGGGCAGGGCGGCACGTTCAGTCTCGCCCTGACCCTGATCGTGCTGCGCTCGCGCGATTCCCATGTCGCGGCGAACCTGTCTAGCATGTCCCAGGGTTTTGGCTACACGCTGGCGTCCATGGGGCCGTTTGCCGTGGGCGTGGTGCATGACTGGACCGGCGGCTGGAATGCTCTGGGCTGGATTTTCGGCATTATCGGCGCCGGTGCAATCCTCGCCGGGCTGGGTGCCGGGCGGGCGCTGTATGTGCAGGTGCAAAGCGAAAAGATCTGAATGCACTGGGTGCAAATGTGGGAGCGAGCCTGCTCGCGAAAGCGGTGTTTCGGTCAACATGGATGTTGAATGTTGAATTGCCTTCGCGAGCAGGCTCGCTCCCACAAGGGTTTTGCGTATTGCCGATAGTGTTTCTGCGCGCGGCAGATTATGGTGCTGGCAATCTGTACCTATTTCTTTGGAGACTGCCTTGAGCGAAGCCCATAGCGCCCTGATCACCCGCTTCTACCAAGCCTTTCAGCGCCTTGACGCAGAAGCCATGGCCGCCTGCTACACCGATGATGTGGTCTTCAGCGATCCGGCCTTCGGCGAGTTGCGCGGGCGCGATGCCGGCGACATGTGGCGCATGCTGACTACCCGCGCCAAGGATTTCTCCCTGACTTTTGACAATGTCCGCGCCGACGAGCGCACCGGCGGCGCGCATTGGGTGGCGACTTACCTGTTCAGTCAGACCGGCAACGTCGTGGTCAACGACATCCAGGCGCGCTTCGTCTTCCGGGACGGCAAGATCTGTGAGCACCACGACCACTTCGATCTGTGGCGCTGGTCGCGGCAGGCGTTGGGTTTCAAAGGCCTGCTGCTGGGCTGGACGCCGCTGGTGCGCAACGCCGTACGTGCCCAGGCGCGCAAGGGACTGAAGGCATTTCAGGCCGGGCGCTGATAAGATCGCCGCCTGTTTTCCTACACGTTCAGATCCCGAAGTGACCAGCCTTAGCGAACAATCCGTCGATGCTGCCGAGCCAGTGAGCAAATCCTGGTTCGTCTACCTCGTGCGTGCCGCCAATGGCTCGTTGTATTGCGGAATCAGCGACGACCCTGTGCGGCGTTTCGCCAAGCACCAGAGCGGCAAGGGCGCGCGGTTCTTTCTTTCCAGCCCGGCGATGGCGCTGGTCTACACCGAACTGTGCCGCGACAAAAGCGATGCGTTGCGCCAGGAACGGCTGATCAAAAAGCTCAAGAAGAGCGCCAAGGAATGCCTGGTCGCGTCTTATCAATCTGACTGATTGGTTCCCATCAGGCAGATCGGTAGGCCTGTCAGGCAATGCGCGCTAAGCTGCGGATTCACTTTTCCAGCGGCGGAGCCGAGCATGTCCGAGTTGATTCTGCACCATTACCCGACCTCTCCATTTGCCGAGAAGGCGCGCCTGCTGCTGGGCTTCAAAGGCCTGTCCTGGCGTTCGGTGCATATTTCCCCGGTGATGCCCAAGCCTGATCTGACGGCATTGACCGGTGGCTACCGCAAGACCCCAGTGTTGCAGATCGGTGCTGACATCTATTGCGACACCGCACTGATCGCTCGACGCCTGGAGCAGGAAAAAGCCCTGCCGGCGTTCTTTCCCGAAGGCCAGGAAATGACCACCGCCAGTTTCGCGGCGTGGGCCGATTCGGTGGTGTTCCAGCACGCGGTGAGCCTGGTGTTCCAGCCGGAGTCAGTGGCGGTGCGTTTCGGCAAATTGCCGCCGGAAGCGATCAAGGCATTCCTGGCCGACCGCGCCGGGTTGTTCAGCGGTGGCAGCGCCACACGTCTGTCCGCCGAGCAGGCCAAGCATCAGTGGCCGACGATCATGGCGCGTCTGGAGCAGCAGTTGCAGCGCGAGCAGGGCGACTTCCTCTTCGGCGAGCCATCGATTGCCGACTTCGCCCTGGCGCATCCGATGTGGTTCCTCAAGGCGACCCACGTCACGGCGCCGCTGGTGGATGAATATCCGGCGGTTGCGGCGTGGCTGGGTCGGGTGCTGGGGTTCGGCCATGGCGCAGCGAGCGAGATGTCCTCTGCCGAGGCATTGGAGGTCGCGCGTAACGCGACGCCAGCGGCATTGCCGGATGAGCGGTTCGTTGATCCGAACGGCTTCAAGACGGGACAGCAAGTGGCAATTGCCGCTGTCGATTACGGCGTTGATCCGGTGGCAGGCGAGTTGTTGTTTGCTGGCAGTGAAGAGCTGATCATTCGCCGTGAAGACGAACGTGGCGGCGTGGTGCATGTGCACTTTCCGCGTTTTGGTTTCCGTATCGAAGCGCGCTGATTTATCAAGCAGCTGCAAAACCTGTGGGAGCGAGCCTGCTCGCGAAGACGATGGATCATTCAACATGGTTGTTGGCTGATGCAGCGCTTTCGCGAGCAGGCTCGCTCCCACATTGGTTATTTCAGGGCTGCAAGGATTTCGTCCGGATCGAACCCGCGAATCAACGTGCCGTTCACATCGATCAGCGGAATCCCGCGTCCACCCAATGCTTCATACGCCTTGCGCGCATCAGCATCTTTCTCGATATCGAACTCCTTGAACGGTATGCCCTTGCTGTCGAGAAAGCGTTTGGTCTGTTTGCAGTAGCCGCACCAGTCGGTGGCATAAAGCACGACATTGGCTTGCGCCCGGGTCTGCGGCGAGACCATTTGCGCGGGATTGAACACCCGCTCGATCTTGCCCCAGTTCTGATAGACCACGACCACCAGCAATACCAGGGCGACTTTTTTCAGCACATTGCCGAGCATCAGTTACGCCGCTTCAACTGATCGGTCAGCGAAGTCGGCAGGCCTTTGATGATCAGGGTGCCGTTCTCTTCGTCGTACTCGATCTTCGAACCCAGCAGGTGCGCTTCGAAGCTGATCGACAAACCTTCGGCGCGGCCGGTGAAACGACGGAATTGATTGAGGGTGCGCTTGTCTGCCGGAATCTCTGGCGACAGGCCATAGTCCTTGTTGCGGATGTGATCGTAGAAGGCTTTCGGGCGTTCTTCGTCGATCAGCTCCGACAGCTCCTCAAGACCCATCGGTTCGCCGAGCTTGGCCTGGCTGCTGGCATAGTCAACCAGGGTCTTGGTTTTCTCGCGGGCCGAGTCTTCCGGCAGGTCTTCGCTCTCGACAAAGTCACTGAAGGCCTTGAGCAGTGTGCGCGTCTCGCCGGGGCCGTCGACGCCTTCCTGGCAACCGATGAAGTCGCGGAAATACTCCGAGACCTTCTTGCCATTCTTGCCCTTGATGAACGAGATGTACTGTTTCGACTGCTTGTTGTTCTGCCACTCCGAGACATTGATCCGCGCTGCCAGATGCAACTGGCCAAGGTCGAGATGGCGCGAGGGCGTCACGTCGAGCTCGTCGGTCACCGCCACACCTTCGCTGTGATGCAGCAGGGCGATCGCCAGATAGTCGGTCATGCCTTGCTGATAGTGGGCGAACAGCACGTGGCCACCCACCGACAGGTTGGATTCTTCCATCAGCTTCTGCAGATGCTCGACCGCCACTTTACTGAACGCGGTGAAGTCACGGCCGCCTTCCATGTACTCCTTCAGCCAGCCGCTGAAGGGGAATGCGCCGGATTCCGGATGGAACAGGCCCCAGGCTTTGCCCTGTTTTGCGTTGTAGCTTTCGTTGAGGTCGGCGAGCATGTTTTCGATGGCGGCGGACTCGGCCAGTTCAGAGTCACGGGCGTGCAGAACTGCGGGCGTGCCGTCGGGTTTTTTGTCGATCAGGTGGACGATGCAATGACGGATCGGCATGGGCTTCTCGGCTGTTGGAAGGGAGGAGGGCAGGCTCCCCCGAAAAAGCGCTCAGTGTACCGCAACCACTGGTTTTGGCGCGGGTTGCAGGGCAAAACCGGGGCGCGCGCCCGGCCTTAAGCGGTTTTTTACCGATTTAGCGCAATAAAGCTGACCAAATGGGTAGCTAGAGGCGGATATTTCCTTGTCGCTGTGCTAGTTTTGCCCGGTCTTACGCGAAGTCACTGCGTTAAGCGTGCATTCAGCATTTGTCAGGTCGAACCAAACCCTGATTTCGGCATCTATAACCCGACTCGTCGTGGTTAATCGCCGAGGGTGCCAGATCCAGAAGATCGGGCTCGATGGCTGACACTGCACTCTGCAATCCATATGAATTTGATAGGGAAGGAACACTACATGGCTCTTACTAAAGACCAACTGATCGCCGACATCGCTGAAGCTATCGACGCGCCGAAAACCACCGCGCGTAACGCTCTGGACCAACTGGGCCAAATCGTTGCCGATCAGCTGGAAAACGGCGGCGAAATCACCTTGCCAGGTATCGGCAAGCTGAAAGTGACCGAGCGTCCTGCCCGCACCGGCCGTAACCCTTCGACTGGCGCTGCCATCGAAATCCCTGCAAAGAAAGTGATCAAGCTGGTTGTGGCCAAAGGCCTGACCGACGCTGTGAACAAGTAAGACGCAGCGATAAAAAAACCGTGCTTCGGAGTGATCCGGGGCACGGTTTTTTTGTGTCTGCAATTTAGCGACTGAATCGCAGTGCCAATGTGGGAGCGAGCCTGCTCGCGAAAGCGGTAGGTCAGTCGATATTGAAGCTGACTGACACGCCGCCTTCGCGAGCAGGCTCGCTCCCACAGGGGATCTGCTGTGTGTTAGCGAACCCAGCGCTCGCGTCGCCAGATCTGCTGCTCGGACTTGGTCTGGAAGGTCCAGGCGACAAAGCGGCTCTGCTTCTGGCCCTGCGACATCTCCACGACCTGGCTCTCCAGCACGCCAGCCTTCTTCAGTGCCGTCTCGATGGCCGGCAGGTTCGAGGCCTTCGACACCAGTGTGCTGAACCACAACACCTTGTGCTGGAAGTTCGCGCTCTCGGCAATCAACTGCGTCACGAAGCGTGCTTCACCGCCTTCACACCACAGCTCCGCCGATTGCCCGCCGAAGTTCAGCACCGGTAGCTTGCGTTTCGGGTCGGCCTTGCCCAAGGCGCGCCATTTGCGCTCGCTGCCCTTGGTCGCTTCTTCCATCGAAGCGTGGAACGGCGGGTTGCACATGGTCAGGTCGAAGCGCTCGCCCGGCTCCAGCAAGCCGATGAGGATGTGTTTGCGGTTTTCCTGCTGGCGCAGCTGGATCACCTTGCTCAGATCGTTGGACTGCACGATGGCTCGCGCCGCCGCCACGGCTGTTGGGTCGATCTCCGAGCCGAGGAAGTGCCAACGGTATTCGCTGTTGCCGATCAACGGATAAACGCAGTTGGCGCCCATGCCGATATCCAGCACATTGACGATCGCGCCGCGCGGAACCTTACCGTCGTTCATGCTCGCCAGCAGGTCAGCGAGAAAGTGCACATAGTCGGCACGCCCCGGAACCGGAGGGCAGAGGTAATCCGCCGGGATATCCCAATGCTGAATGCCGTAGAACGCCTTGAGCAGCGCCCGATTGAACACACGCACCGCGTCGGGGCTGGCGAAGTCGATGCTTTCCTTGCCGTACGGGTTGGTGATCACGTACTTGGCCAGTTCCGGCGTGGTCTTGATCAGCGCCGGAAAGTCGTAACGACCCTGATGGCGATTGCGCGGATGCAGGCTGGCCTTCTCGCGCGGCTCGACGGCTTTGCTCGGGGACGCGGCGTCAGGCTTCTTGCGCGCAGGTTTGGGTGTGCGGGGGGCAGTCATGGGCGTGGTCGATTCGGGTATGGCTGAAAGTGGCGGGCATTGTCCCACATCTGAAGGCAACACCGTTCAAACTGTGGGAGCGAGCCTGCTCGCGAAGGCGGTTTCACATCCGGCAGATTTGTCGGCTGACACAGCGCTTTCGCGAGCAGGCTCGCTCCCACAGGGGACTCAAGGTTTTTCAGGAATAAAAAAGGGAGGCCACTTGGGCCTCCCTTTTTCAGTGCGGTTTGCCGTTACAGGCTGGCAATCCGCGCATGCTGCTCGGCCAGCTTGCCCAGGGCTTGTTCGGCCTCGGCCAGTTTGGCGCGTTCCTTCTCGATGACTTCGGCCGGGGCCTTGTCGACGAAACCTGCGTTGGACAGCTTGCCGCCAACCCGCTGGACTTCGCCCTGCAAACGCAGGATTTCCTTGTCCAGACGCGCCAGTTCGGCGCCCTTGTCGATCAGACCGGCCATCGGCACCAGCACTTCCATTTCGCCGACCAGTGCGGTGGCGGACAGCGGTGCTTCTTCGCCAGCGGCGAGTACGGTGATCGATTCCAGGCGCGCCAGCTTCTTCAGCAGCGCTTCGTTCTCGGTCAGGCGGCGCTGGTCTTCAGCGCTGACGTTCTTCAGGTAGATCGGCAGTGGCTTGCCCGGGCCGATGTTCATCTCGCCACGAATGTTGCGCGTGCCGAGCATCAGTTCCTTGAGCCATTCGATGTCGTTTTCCGCCGCCGGATCGATGCGCTCCTCGTTGGCCACCGGCCAAGGCTGCAGCATGATCGTTTTGCCCTGAATACCGGCCAGCGGCGCGATACGCTGCCAGATTTCTTCAGTGATAAACGGCATGAACGGATGCGCCAGACGCAGCGCCACTTCCAGCACGCGCACCAGCGTACGGCGAGTGCCGCGCTGACGTTCGACCGGCGCGTTCTCGTCCCACAGCACAGGCTTGGACAGTTCCAGATACCAGTCGCAGTACTGGTTCCAGATGAACTCGTACAGCGCTTGCGCGGCGAGGTCGAAACGGAACTGATCCAGTTGGCGGGTCACTTCGGCTTCGGTGCGTTGCAGCTGCGAGATGATCCAGCGATCAGCCAGCGACAGCTCGCAGGCTTCGCCGTTCTGGCCGCAGTCTTCGCCCTTGTCCAGAACGTAACGCGCGGCGTTCCAGATCTTGTTGCAGAAGTTGCGATAGCCTTCGACGCGACCCATGTCGAACTTGATGTCGCGACCGGTCGAGGCCAGCGAGCAGAACGTGAAGCGCAGGGCGTCGGTGCCGTAGCTTTCGATGCCGTTGGCGAACTCTTCGCGGGTGGCTTTCTCGATCTTCTTCGCCAGTTTCGGTTGCATCAGGCCCGAGGTGCGCTTCTGCACCAGGGTTTCCAGGTCGATGCCGTCGATGATGTCCAGCGGGTCAAGGACGTTGCCCTTGGACTTGGACATCTTCTGGCCTTGGCCGTCGCGTACCAGACCGTGTACGTACACAGTCTTGAACGGAACCTGCGGCGTGCCGTCTTCGTTCTTCATCAGGTGCATGGTCATCATGATCATCCGGGCAACCCAGAAGAAAATGATGTCGAAACCGGTGACCAGCACGTCGGTGGAGTGGAATTTCTTCAGGAACTCGGTCTGCTCAGGCCAGCCCAGGGTCGAGAAGGTCCACAGGCCGGAACTGAACCAGGTGTCGAGTACGTCGTTGTCCTGTTGCAGCGCAACGTCCGGGCCGAGGTTGTGCTTGGCACGGACTTCGGCTTCGTCGCGACCGACGTAGACCTTGCCCGACTCGTCGTACCAGGCCGGAATCCGGTGGCCCCACCACAGCTGACGGCTGATGCACCAGTCCTGGATGTCGCGCATCCACGAGAAGTACATGTTTTCGTACTGTTTGGGCACGAACTGGATGCGACCGTCTTCAACGGCAGCAATCGCCGGCTCGGCCAGCGGCTTGGTCGATACGTACCACTGGTCGGTCAGCCACGGCTCGATGACCGTGCCGGAACGATCGCCTTTTGGCGTTTTCAGGTTGTGATCGTTGACACTCACCAGCAGGCCGGCAGCGTCGAACGCGGCAACGATTTGCTTGCGCGCTTCGAAACGTTCCAGGCCAGCGAACTCGGCCGGAATCTTGCCGTCGATGCTCTCGTTCAGCGTGCCGTCGAGGTTGAACACCTGAGCGGCAGGCAGCACGTTGGCGTTCTTGTCGAAGATGTTCAGCAGCGGCAGGTTGTGGCGCTTGCCGACTTCGTAGTCGTTGAAATCGTGGGCCGGGGTGATTTTTACGCAGCCGGTGCCGAATTCAGGATCGCAGTAATCGTCGGCGATGATCGGGATGCGGCGACCAACCAGTGGCAGCTCGACGAATTTGCCGATCAGCGCTTTGTAGCGCTCGTCGGTCGGGTTAACCGCGACGGCGGAGTCGCCGAGCATGGTTTCCGGACGGGTGGTGGCGACGATCAGGAAGTCATCACCCTCGGCGGTTTTTACACCATCGGCCAATGGGTATTTCAGGTTCCACAGGAAGCCTTTCTCTTCGTGGTTTTCCACTTCGAGGTCGGAAATCGCTGTGTGCAGTTTGGTGTCCCAGTTGACCAGACGCTTGCCGCGGTAGATCAGGCCGTCTTCATGCAGACGCACGAAGGCTTCCTTGACCGCTTCCGAGAGGCCGTCGTCCATGGTGAAGCGCTCGCGGCTCCAGTCGACGGACGAGCCGAGGCGGCGGATCTGCCGGCTGATGTTGCCGCCGGACTGATCTTTCCACTCCCAGACTTTCTCGAGAAATTTTTCCCGGCCCAGATCGTGACGATTCTGGCCCTGGGCTTCGAGTTGGCGCTCCACCAGCATCTGCGTGGCGATACCGGCGTGGTCGGTGCCCGGCTGCCACAGGGTGTCGCGACCCTGCATGCGGCGGAAACGGATCAACGCGTCCATGATCGCGTTGTTGAAACCGTGACCCATGTGCAGGCTGCCGGTGACGTTCGGCGGCGGGATCATGATGGTGTAGGACTCGCCCGCGCCTTGCGGGGCGAAGTAGTTCTCGGACTCCCAGGTCTTGTACCAGGAAGTTTCAATGGCGTGCGGCTGGTAGGTCTTATCCATGCGCGGCGGGACCCTATTGGCATTTATTCAGGAAAAGCCGGGAAGTATAGCGGGGCGTGGTGCCGAGGGCGAGCGGGGGAGGTCGGGCGGAGATCTAAATGTAGGAGCTGCCGAAGGCTGCGATCTTTTGATCTTGTTTTTTTTGAAAGCAAAGTCAAAAGATCGCAGCCTTCGGTAGCTCCTACACCAGCGGCTTATTCGTACTGGCTGAGCAGCCGCTCCATCCGCGCATCCAGGCGACGTTTGATTTCGGTTTCGATGTGCGGGGCGAAGTCGTCGATCACGTCTTGCATGATCAATTGCGCGGCGGCGCGCAGTTCGCTGTCCAGGTGCAGCAAGGCATCCGGGCCTTTATCGACCGGTGCGGCAGCCGGGGCAGCCGGCGGCGCTGGTGGCGGCTCGACGGCCGCCGGCTGATTGCCGACGGAATCGAACAGCATCGGAATCTGTTCCTGTTCGCCGTCATCGACCGTATCGGTCAACAGCGGCGGTTGCAGGTTGTCATCGCCGAGCAACTGGCGGATCGATTCGAGATCGTCCAGCAGGTGTGCGGATTTCTGTTGCGGTTTCGGAGTGTCCATTGGAATGCTCAGAGTCGCTGTAAACGGTGGTCTTGCAGAGAATAGCCCTGTTCGCGGTAGAAACGGAAACTCTCCCGCGCCGCTGCGCGGATGGTCGGATCTTCCACCACCACTTCCGCCACGCGGGCGAATTTGCTGGCGAAGGCCGGGACTTTCAGATCGAGATTGACCAGCAGATCCTGGTGCTCACCGCAGTCTGCCCCGTGTCCCAGCACGATCAAACCGTCGGGCTCACTGTCGGCAGGGCCGTGAGGCACGAAACTTTCGCCCTTGAATGCCCACAGCCGCGCATCGAGATCGTCACGTTGGGCCGCATCGCTGCAATGCAGGTAGATGCGATGGCCCATGCGCCAGGCTTTCTCGGTGAGCTTGCAGGCGAAATCCAGACGCGCTGAAGGATCGGCGCTGGGCAGGATATAGAAGTCGACTTTGGTCATTGCGGTTCCAGAGCGGCAAGCGGCGTCACCCGAAAGTGGCGCCGCCGCCCATCAGCGGTGTCAGGCTTTGGCGCGATCGAGCAGGTACTGGGTCAGCAGCGGAACCGGACGGCCAGTGGCGCCCTTGTCCTTGCCGCCGCTGGTCCATGCCGTGCCGGCGATGTCCAGGTGCGCCCAGTTGAGGTTCTTGGTGAAGCGCGACAGGAAGCAGGCGGCAGTGATGGTGCCGGCCTTCGGCCCGCCAATGTTGGCGATGTCGGCGAACGGGCTGTCCAGCTGCTCTTGATACTCGTCGAACAGCGGCAGTTGCCAGGCGCGGTCGTCGGCAGCCTTGCCGGCGCTGAGCAGTTGCTCGATCAGTTCGTCGTTGTTGCCCAGCAGGCCGGACGTGTGTGCGCCCAGGGCCACCACGCAAGCACCGGTCAGGGTGGCGATGTCGATCACCGCTTGTGGCTTGAAGCGCTCGGCGTAGGTCAGCGCATCGCACAGCACCAGACGGCCTTCGGCGTCGGTGTTGAGGATTTCCACGGTCTGGCCGCTCATGGTGGTGACGATGTCGCCCGGACGGGTCGCATTGCCGCTCGGCATGTTTTCGGCGCAGGCGAGGATGCACACCAGATTGATCGGCAGTTTCAGCTCAAGCACGGCGCGCAATGTGCCGAACACGGAGGCAGCGCCGCCCATGTCGTACTTCATCTCGTCCATGCCGGCGCCCGGCTTCAGGCTGATGCCGCCGGTGTCGAAGGTGATGCCCTTGCCGACCAGCGCGTATGGCTTCTCGGATTTCTTGCCACCGTTGTATTGCATGACGATCAGGCGCGGCGGCTGGGCGCTGCCCTGGCCCACTGCGTAGAACGAGCCCATGCCGAGGGATTTGATCTTCTTCTCGTCGAGGACTTCGACTTTCAGATCCTTGAACTCTTTGCCCAGATTCTTGGCCTGTTCGCCCATGAACGTCGGGTGGCAGATGTTCGGCGGCAGGTTGCCCAGATCGCGGGTGAAGGCCATGCCGTTGGCGATGGCGGTGGCGTGGTTCACGGCGCGCTGCACTTCGGCTTGCGCAGCCTTGATGGTCAGCAGGGTGATTTTCTTCAGCGCGCGCGGTTCGGCTTTCTGGCTCTTGAACTGGTCGAAGGTGTAGCCGCCGTCGACCAGGGTTTCCGCCAGCAGGCGGGTCTTGCCGTAGCTGTCGCGACCTTTGACGATGACTTCATCCAGCGCCAGCACGGCATCACCGCCGCCCAGGCCTTTGAGGGTGTTGAGGATGCCGGCAACGATTTTGCGGAACGGACGGTCGCCCAGCTCCTCGTCCTTGCCCACGCCGACCAGCAACACGCGCTCGGCTTTGAGATTCGGCAGGCTGTGCAGCAGCAGGCTTTGACCGACCTTGCCGGCCAGGTCGCCACGCTTGAGCACGGCGCTGATGGCACCACCGCTCGACTCGTCGACCAGTCTGGCGGCGACACCGAGTTTGCGGCCTTCGCCGACGGCAACCACCAGGGTGGCGGTTTTCAACGTTTCTGGGCTAACGCTTTTTACAACCAGTTCCATGTCCGGATCCCTGAATGAATGGTCAACACGCAGGCGTTCGACGCTGTCCGCAGTCGCCTGCTTATAGATAGAAGAGGCGCAGGCCAAAGCCTGCGACAAGGGCCGCAGTTTGAACCTCGCTCCCCGCGCCTGACAACCCTCAGCAAAGGATTACAGCGATGGATGAGTGTGCGCAGTGACAGGCGCACCCAATCACAGGATAATGCCGCATCTTTTTTCGACCGCTCTGCATGGCGGGCCGGTCGATGTGTTTGCTTGTTTGGCCGCCTTAGCCTGACAACCCTGGAGTGTCTGGTTTGATCGTCTTCCGTTATCTGTCCCGCGAAGTCCTGTTGACCCTCAGCGCCGTAAGTGCCGTGCTGCTGGTCATCATCATGAGCGGTCGCTTCATCAAATACCTGGCGCAGGCTGCAGCCGGTCAGCTCGATCCGGGCTCGCTGTTCCTGATCATGGGCTTTCGTCTGCCGGGTTTCCTGCAACTGATTCTGCCGCTGGGCCTGTTCCTCGGGATCCTGCTGGCCTACGGTCGCCTGTACCTTGAAAGCGAAATGACCGTGCTCTCGGCCACCGGCATGAGCCAGCAGAAGCTGTTTCGCATGACCCTGTTTCCGGCGACGCTGGTGGCACTGGTAGTGGCGTGGCTGAGCCTCGGTCTGGCTCCGCAGGGCGCCAACCAGTTTCAGCTGCTGCTGAACAAGCAGGACGCGCTGACCGAGTTCGATACCCTCGAGCCGGGCCGCTTCCAGGCCCTGCGTGATGGCACTCGGGTGACCTACACCGAAACCCTGAGCGACGATCGCGTCAATCTCGGCAGCGTGTTCATCTCGCAGAAGAACCTCGGCGCCGATAAAAAGGACCGTGGGATTTCCGTGCTGGTGGCCGAGTCGGGCCGTCAGGAAATCCGCCCCGATGGCAATCGCTATCTGATTCTCGACAACGGCTATCGCTATGACGGCAGCCCGGGGCAGGCCGATTACCGCGCCATTCATTACGAAACCTACGGCGTGCTGCTGCCCAAGCCGGACGTAAGCGAAGAAGTCACCGACCGTGACGCGATGCCGACCTCGTCCCTGTGGGGCAGCGACGACATTCGTTCGAAAACCGAACTGCAATGGCGTATGTCGCTGCCGTTGCTGGTGTTCATCGTGACCCTGATGGCGGTGCCGCTGTCGCGGGTGAATCCGCGCCAGGGGCGTTTCCTCAAGCTGCTGCCGGCGATTCTTCTTTATATGGCTTACCTGACCATCCTGATTGCCGCTCGCGGCGCCCTTGAAAAAGGCAAGATCCCGCCGGCCCTTGGCCTGTGGTGGGTGCACGCGATCTTCCTGGTGATCGGCCTCGGCCTGCTGTATTGGGAGCCGCTGCGTCTGAAACTGGCCAGCCGTCGCAGCGCTGCGCTGGAGGTGGCCCGTGGTTAAACTCGACCGCTACATCGGCAGCAGCGTGTTCATGGCGATCATCGCTGTGCTGGCGATCATCCTCGGCCTGGCGACGCTGTTTGCCTTCATCGATGAAATGGGCGACGTCAGCGACACCTACACGCTGGTCGACGTGCTCGGCTTTGTATTGCTGACCGCACCGCGCCGGCTGTATGAAATGTTGCCGATGGCCGCATTGATCGGCTGCCTGATCGGTCTCGGCAGTCTGGCCAGCAGCAGTGAGCTGACGGTCATGCGCGCTGCTGGCGTGTCGATCGGCCGTATCGTCTGGGCTGTCATGAAGCCGATGCTGGTGCTGATGCTCGCCGGCGTGCTGATCGGCGAATACGTCGCCCCGGCCACCGAAAGCATGGCCCAGGCCAATCGCTCGCTGGCCCAGGGCAGCGGCGACGCGCAAAGCGCCAAGCACGGTATGTGGCACCGTCAGGGTGAGGAATTCATCCACATCAACGCGGTTCAGCCGAACGGTCTGTTGTACGGCGTGACGCGCTATCACTTCGACAAGGAGCGCCATCTGCTCAGCTCCAGCTTCGCCAAGAAGGCCGAGTTCGACGGCACCAAGTGGCAGCTCACCGACGTTGCCACCACGCTGTTCCATGAGCGCAGTACTGAAGTGGTCAACAGTCCGAGCGAGGAGTGGGACGTGGCGTTGAGCCCGCAGCTGCTCAGCACCGTGGTGATGGCGCCGGAATCGCTGTCGATCAGCGGTCTGTGGGGCTACATCCACTATCTGGCGGAGCAGGGCCTGAGCAATGGTCGCTACTGGCTGGCATTTTGGGTCAAGGTGTTGCAGCCGCTGGTGACCGCCGCGCTGGTGCTGATGGCGATCTCGTTCATCTTCGGCCCACTGCGCTCGGTGACCCTTGGTCAGCGGGTCTTCACTGGCGTGCTGGTGGGCTTCACCTTCCGCATCGTCCAGGATCTGCTGGGGCCATCGAGTCTGGTGTTCGGTTTCTCGCCGCTGTTTGCGGTGCTGGTGCCGGCCGGCGTGTGTGCGCTGGCGGGTGTCTGGCTGCTCAGGCGAGCGGGCTGATGAACAAGCTTTCATTCAGCGCTTGAGCCCTGAAAACGCCTCGGTCGCCAGACCGGGGCGTTTTTGCATGCGATCCGGGTGACAGGCGAACGTGACGCTTGCGCCGTGTATCAGGTACAATTCCCGGCTATTTTTCGGCGGGCCAAGCCTGCAGCCTTTTTGAGTGTTGATCCGTGAGTGATTTGAGTCATATCCGCAATTTCTCCATCATCGCCCACATTGACCATGGCAAGTCGACGCTGGCTGACCGTTTCATCCAGATGTGCGGCGGCCTGGCCGAGCGTGAAATGGAAGCCCAGGTACTGGATTCCATGGATCTTGAGCGTGAGCGCGGGATCACCATCAAGGCCCACAGCGTTACCCTCTATTACAAAGCCAAAGACGGCATCACCTACCAGCTGAACTTCATTGACACCCCGGGCCACGTCGACTTCACCTACGAAGTCAGCCGTTCCCTGGCCGCGTGCGAAGGTGCCTTGCTGGTGGTCGATGCGGGGCAGGGCGTCGAAGCCCAGTCCGTGGCCAACTGCTACACCGCCATCGAGCAGGGCCTGGAGGTCATGCCGGTACTGAACAAGATCGACCTGCCCCAGGCCGAGCCGGATCGCGTCAAGGACGAGATCGAGAAGATCATCGGCATCGACGCTACCGACGCCGTCACCTGCAGCGCCAAGACCGGCCTGGGTGTCGACGAAGTGCTCGAGCGTCTGGTGCACACCATTCCTGCGCCGACCGGCAACATCGAAGATCCGCTGCAAGCGTTGATCATCGACTCCTGGTTCGACAACTACCTGGGCGTTGTTTCCCTGGTACGCGTGCGCCACGGCCGTGTGAAGAAGGGCGACAAGATTCTGGTCAAGTCCACCGGCAAGGTGCACCTGGTCGACAGCGTCGGCGTGTTCAACCCGAAACACACCGCCACCGTTGATCTGAAGGCCGGCGAAGTGGGCTTCATCATCGCCAGCATCAAGGATATTCACGGTGCGCCGGTCGGTGACACCCTGACCTTGAGCTCCACGCCGGACGTGCCGGTGCTGCCGGGCTTCAAACGCATTCAGCCACAGGTTTACGCCGGTCTGTTCCCGGTCAGCTCCGACGACTTCGAGGATTTCCGCGAAGCGCTGCAGAAGCTGACCCTGAACGACTCGTCGCTGCAGTACACCCCGGAAAGCTCCGACGCCCTGGGCTTTGGCTTCCGTTGCGGCTTCCTCGGCATGCTGCACATGGAAATCATCCAGGAGCGCCTCGAGCGCGAATACGACCTGGACCTGATCACCACCGCGCCGACAGTAATTTTCGAGCTGGTGCTGAAAACCGGTGAAACGATTTACGTCGACAACCCGTCGAAGCTTCCGGATGTGTCGGCGATCGAGGACATGCGCGAGCCAATCGTGCGCGCCAATATCCTCGTACCGCAGGAACACCTGGGCAACGTCATCACCCTGTGCATCGAGAAACGCGGCGTTCAGGTCGACATGCTGTTCCTCGGCAATCAGGTGCAAGTCACCTACGACCTGCCGATGAACGAAGTGGTCCTGGACTTCTTCGACCGTCTCAAATCCACCAGCCGCGGCTATGCTTCGCTGGACTACCATTTCGATCGTTACCAATCGGCTAATCTGGTGAAACTGGACGTGCTGATCAACGGCGACAAGGTCGATGCCCTGGCATTGATCGTGCACCGTGACAATTCGCACTTCAAAGGTCGCCAGTTGACCGAGAAGATGAAAGAACTGATTCCTCGTCAGATGTTCGACGTGGCGATTCAGGCCGCCATCGGTGGTCAGATCGTGGCCCGGACAACCGTCAAGGCGCTCAGAAAGAACGTATTGGCCAAATGCTACGGCGGTGACGTCAGTCGTAAGAAGAAGCTGCTCGAGAAGCAGAAGGCCGGTAAGAAACGCATGAAACAGGTCGGCAACGTGGAAATTCCACAGGAAGCCTTCCTCGCCGTGCTCAGGTTGGAATAATCAGGTCCTATGTCGCTAAATTTCCCGCTGTTGCTGGTCATCGCCGTGTTCGTCTGCGGCCTGTTGGCGTTGATTGATCTGCTGTTCCTGGCACCGCGTCGGCGGGCTGCCATTGCCTCCTATCAAGGCAGTGTCAGCCAACCCGAGCCTGTGGTGGTCGAGAAGCTGAACAAAGAGCCGCTGCTGGTTGAATACGGCAAGTCGTTCTTTCCGGTGCTGTTCATCGTGCTGGTGCTGCGTTCGTTCCTGGTGGAGCCGTTCCAGATTCCGTCCGGCTCGATGAAACCGACCCTGGACGTCGGCGACTTCATTCTGGTGAACAAGTTTTCCTACGGCATCCGTCTGCCGGTGATCGACAAGAAGATCATCGAAGTCGGTGACCCGCAGCGCGGCGATGTGATGGTGTTCCGCTACCCGAGCGACCCGAACGTCAACTACATCAAGCGTGTGGTCGGCCTGCCGGGTGACACGGTGCGTTACACCGCCGACAAGCGTCTGTTCGTCAACGGTGAGTCGATCGCCGAGAAGATGGCCGGCGCCGAAGCAGGTTCGCTGGGCAGTGCGGAGCTCTATCAGGAAAAACTCGGCGCAGCCGAGCACCTGATCCGCAAGGAAATGAGCCGTTACCGCGCCACTCCGGATCGTTCGTGGACGGTGCCTGCCGGGCACTACTTCATGATGGGCGACAACCGCGACAATTCGAACGACAGCCGCTACTGGGATGATCCGAACATTCCCAAGGATCTGCTGGGCATGGTTCCCGACAAGAATATTGTCGGCAAGGCCTTCGCGGTCTGGATGAGCTGGCCAGAGCCGAAACTCAGCCACCTGCCGAATTTCTCGCGGGTCGGCCTGATCAAGTAATCAAACACGGCGCTGTTGACCACAGCGCCGAATGCATTTCTGGAGCCGGCACAATCGGCTTCGCAATCGCCAGGATCTATTTTTTGAACACAGCGTTAATTGTCCCAGGCCTGCGCCGTACCCCGGCGATGGCAGTGGAAACCAGCCACGAACTCAGCGTGGGTAAACCGTGAGCGTTTCTCTAAGCCGTCTCGAGCGCCAGCTCGGTTACACCTTCAAGGACCAGGAGCTGATGCTGCTGGCCCTCACGCACCGCAGTTTTGCCGGGCGCAACAACGAGCGTCTGGAATTCCTCGGTGATGCCATCCTCAACTTCGTCGCTGGCGAGGCGCTGTTCGATCGCTTCCCGCTGGCCCGCGAAGGTCAGTTGTCGCGTTTGCGCGCACGGCTGGTAAAAGGTGAGACGCTGGCCGTACTGGCTCGCGGTTTCGACCTCGGTGATTATCTGCGCCTGGGTTCAGGTGAACTGAAGAGCGGTGGTTTCCGCCGTGAATCGATTCTCGCCGATGCCCTCGAAGCTCTGATCGGTGCGATCTACCTCGATGCCGGCATGGACGTCGCCCGCGAGCGCGTACTGGCGTGGCTAGCCGGCGAATTCGAAGGCCTGACGCTGGTCGACACCAACAAGGATCCGAAAACCCGCTTGCAGGAACACCTGCAATCGCGCGGTTGCGAACTGCCACGCTACGAAGTGGTGGATATTCAGGGCGAACCGCACTGCCGTACCTTCTTCGTCGAATGCGAAGTGGTCTTACTGAATGAAAAAAGCCGAGGTCAGGGTGTGAGCCGTCGTATTGCCGAACAGGTAGCGGCCGCCGCAGCACTGATTGCCCTGGGCGTGGAGAATGGCAATGACTGATACAAACGCAACTCGCTGTGGCTACGTTGCCATCGTCGGCCGTCCCAACGTCGGCAAGTCGACGCTGCTCAACCACATCCTCGGGCAGAAGCTTGCGATCACTTCGCGCAAGCCGCAGACCACTCGCCACAACATGCTCGGCATCAAGACCGAGGGCGACGTCCAGGCGATCTACGTCGACACCCCGGGCATGCACAAGGGTGGCGAAAAGGCCCTGAACCGTTACATGAACAAAACCGCTTCGGCGGCGTTGAAAGACGTCGACGTGGTGATCTTCGTCGTCGACCGCACCAAGTGGACCGACGAAGACCAGATGGTGCTCGAGCGTGTGCAATACGTGACCGGCCCGCTGATCGTCGCGCTGAACAAGACCGATCGCATCGAAGACAAAGCCGAGCTGATGCCGCACCTGAGCTGGTTGCAGGAACAGCTGCCAAACGCCCAGATCATCCCGATTTCCGCGCAGCACGGGCACAATCTCGAAGCGCTGGAAAAGGTCATCGCCGATCACTTGCCGGAGAATGATCACTTCTTCCCGGAAGACCAGATCACCGACCGCAGCAGCCGTTTCCTTGCCGCCGAACTGGTGCGCGAGAAAATCATGCGCCAGATGGGTGCCGAGCTGCCGTACCAGATCACCGTCGAAATCGAAGAATTCAAGCAGCAGGGCAAGACCCTGCACATCCACGCGCTGATTCTCGTCGAGCGTGACGGCCAGAAGAAAATCATCATTGGCGACAAGGGCGAGCGCATCAAGCGCATCGGCACCGAAGCGCGCAAGGACATGGAGCTGCTGTTCGACTCCAAGATCATGCTCAACCTGTGGGTCAAGGTGAAGGGCGGCTGGTCCGATGACGAGCGCGCGCTGCGTTCGCTGGGTTATGGCGATCTGTAAGTAGCGATCTCGAAAACACCGCTACTCACTGTGGGAGCGAGCCTGCTCGCGAAGAGGATGTAACACTCAGCATTGATGTTGACTGTCACTCCGCTTTCGCGAGCAGGCTCGCTCCCACAGTGGTTTTGGGTTGTATGTAAAACCGCGTTTCTTCATCGAGAACTCAATGTCGCAAAACCCGCCTCCCGCCCAACCCGCCTATGTCCTGCATTCGCGCGCCTATCGCGAAACCAGCGCACTGGTCGATTTCCTCACGCCGCAAGGTCGGCTGCGGGCGGTGTTGCGCAGTGCGCGGGGCAAGGCCGGGACGCTGGCGCGGCCGTTCGTGGCGCTGGAGGTCGAGTTCCGTGGCAAGGGCGAGCTGAAGAATGTCGGGCGCATGGAGAGTTCTGGCACCTCTGCGTGGCTCAACGGCGAGGCGCTGTTCAGCGGCCTCTATCTCAACGAGCTGTTGATTCGCCTGTTGCCTGCCGAAGATCCGCATCCGGCGGTGTTCGATCATTACGCCGCGACCTTGCTGGCGCTGGCCGAAGGTCGACCGCTGGAGCCATTGTTGCGCTCCTTCGAATGGCGATTGCTGGATGATCTCGGCTACGGCTTTTCCATGAACACCGATATGCACGGTGAGCCCGTCGCTGCTGACGGCCTCTACCGTTTGCAAGTGGACGCCGGACTCGAGCGGGTGTATCTGCTGCAACCCGGCCTGTTCAACGGTACCGAGCTGCTGGCCATGGCCGAAGCCGACTGGTCGGCGCCCGGTGCGCTGTCGGCGGCCAAGCGTCTGATGCGCCAGGCGCTGGCGGTGCATTTGGGCGGGCGTCCGCTTGTCAGTCGCGAGCTGTTTCGCAAGCCCTGATATGCTGTGCGCCGAACCTCTCAATTCAGGAGCGCATCCGTGACCAGCAGCAATCGCATTCTTCTCGGCGTGAACATCGACCACGTCGCCACCTTGCGTCAGGCCCGTGGCACGCGCTACCCGGATCCGGTCAAAGCGGCGCTGGATGCAGAAGAGGCGGGCGCCGATGGCATCACCGTGCACCTGCGCGAAGACCGCCGTCACATCCAGGAGCGCGACGTGTTGCTGCTCAAGGATGTGCTGCAAACGCGCATGAATTTCGAAATGGGCGTCACCGAAGAAATGATGGCTTTCGCCGAGCGCATTCGCCCGGCGCACATTTGCCTGGTCCCGGAAACCCGTCAGGAACTGACCACCGAGGGTGGCCTGGATGTAGCGGGGCAGGAGGAGCGCATCAGGGCTGCGGTCGAGCGTTTGTCGAAGATCGGCAGCGAAGTGTCGCTGTTCATCGACGCCGACGAGCGCCAGATCGCCGCCTCCAAGCGCATCGGTGCACCGGCCATCGAGCTGCACACCGGGCGTTACGCCGATGCCGAAACCCCGACTGAAGTGGCAGAAGAGCTCAAACGCGTCGCTGATGGCGTGGCGTTTGGACTGGCGCAGGGCCTGATCGTCAATGCCGGGCACGGCCTGCATTACCACAACGTCGAGGCCGTGGCGGCGATCAAAGGCATCAACGAACTGAACATCGGCCACGCGCTGGTGGCGCATGCGTTGTTCGTGGGCTTCAAGTCCGCCGTATCGGAAATGAAAGCGCTGATTCTGGCTGCTGCCAAATCCTGAGCAGCTGCACAAAACCCCTGTGGGAGCGAGCCTGCTCGCGAAAACGATGTATCAGTCAAAGATAATGTCGACTGACACGACGCTTTCGCGAGCAGGCTCGCTCCCACAGTTGGATTTGAGGTTTGGGTTAGAGCGGGGCGGGCTCTTGCGCCGGTTTCGACTTGTCGATCGCCGGCACATGCAGATTGCCCTCGGCCACCTGATCGCCCTCAAGCTGCGGCTGGGTCACCCAAGTCAGGATGTCGTAGTAGCGACGGATGTTCGCCACGAAATGCACCGGCTCGCCACCGCGGGCGTAACCGTAGCGGGTCTTGCTGTACCACTGCTTCTGCGAGAGGCGCGGCAGGATCTTTTTCACGTCCAGCCACTTGTCCGGATTCAAGCCTTCCTTCGCCGCCAGTTTGCGCGCGTCATCCAGATGACCGCTGCCGACGTTGTACGCCGCCAGGGCGAACCAGGTGCGATCCGGTTCCTGGATCGAATCGTCGAGCTGATCTTTCATATAAGCCAGGTACTTGGCACCGCCCATAATGCTCTGCTTGGGATCGAGGCGGTTCGACACGCCCATCGCCTGCGCGGTGTTCTGGGTCAGCATCATCAGACCGCGCACGCCGGTTTTCGAGGTCACCGTCGGCTGCCACAGGGATTCCTGATAACCGATGGCGGCCAGCAGGCGCCAGTCGACTTTCTCTTTCTTCGCGTAGTTCTTGAAGTGCTGTTCGTATTTCGGCAGGCGCTGCTGCAAGTGCTGGGCGAAGGTGGTGGCGCCCATGTAGCCAAGCACATCAACGTGGCCGTAGTAGCGGTCCTTCAGGCGTTGCAGGGTGCCGTTTTTCTGCACCTTGTCCAGATAGGCGTTGATTTCATTGAGCAGGCTGTTGTCTTCGCCCGGGCCCACCGCCCAGCTCTGGCTGCGCGCGTCGCCGAGGTCGAAGGCCACGCGGATGTTGGTGAAGTACACCTGATTCATCGCCACTTCGTTGGAGTCGACCAGGGTCAGGTCAATCTGGCCTTCATCGACCATGCGCAGCAGATCGACCACTTCAACGGCGTCGGATTCTTCGTATTCGATGCCGGGATATTTCTGTTTCAGCGCGGCCAGTTGTTCGGCGTGGGTGCTGCCCTTGAGCACGGTGATCTTCTTGCCGACCAGATCCGCCGGATCTGTAGGGCGCGACTGGCCGTTGCGGTAGATGATCTGCGGGGTGACTTCGAGGTAGGAGTGGGAGAACCGCACCTGCTTCTTGCGTTCATCGCTGCTGACCAGACCGGCGGCCGCGAGTACCGGGCCGTTCGGCTTGCCGACCTGGTTGAACAGGTCATCGAGATTGTCGGCCGTCTCGATCTTCAGCTCGACGCCCAAATCGTCGGCGAAGCGCTTCACCAGCTCGTATTCGAAGCCGGTTTCACCGCTGCGATCCTGAAAGTAGGTGGCGGGGCTGTTGCGGGTAACCACGCGCAGCACACCATCCTCCTTTACGCGCTCGAGTGTGTTGGGTTTATCAACACAGCCACCGAGCATCAGGAAGAGTCCGGTTGCGATCAGCCATTTGGCGTATCGCGGACGCAAAGCCGTTGGGAAAAACATCTGCGCAGTATACGCAAACGGCCACGAGCGCCATATCTCGACAGCGTAGGACTAGTCTGCTAGCGATCACAAATCCGAGCGAAATCCCTTGAATACGGGCCTTCAGGGCATTTTGTTACAGTAAAAATAAGCCATGCTGAAACGCTCGATTTACCTGACCCCGAAGGCAGAAACACAGATTGCTACCCGAGTGCAACCGTGCGTAGCGTTTCGGGTGATGTTGAGGTCGGTTTAGGCTAGAATGCACGGCCTCAAAGCACACCCCTTCCCGAGGCTGTCCCGAAGATGTTGATCCTGCGCGGCGCTCCTGCCCTTTCTGCCTTTCGCCACAGCAAACTCCTTGAGCAACTGAGCCAGAAGGTTCCAGCTGTCAGTGGCCTGTATGCTGAATTCGCTCACTTCGCCGAAGTCACCGGCGTCCTGACCGGCGACGAACAGCAGGTGCTAGCGCGCCTTCTGAAGTACGGCCCAAGTGTTCCGGTTCAAGAGCCGACCGGTCGTCTGTTTCTGGTGTTGCCGCGTTTCGGCACCATCTCGCCGTGGTCGAGCAAGGCCAGCGACATCGCCCGCAACTGCGGCCTGAGCAAGATCCAGCGCCTGGAACGCGGTATCGCCTTCTATGTTGCAGGGCAGTTCAGCGAAGCCGAAGCCCAGCTGATTTCGGACGCGCTGCATGACCGCATGACCCAGATCGTGCTGGCCAACCTCGAGCAGGCCGCCGGACTGTTCAGCCACGCCGAGCCGAAGCCGCTGACCGCCATCGACATCCTCGGTGGCGGCCGCGCCGCGCTGGAAAAGGCCAACACCGAGCTGGGCCTGGCCCTGGCCGAAGACGAGATCGACTATCTGGTCAACGCCTTCAACGGTCTGAGGCGCAACCCGCACGACATCGAACTGATGATGTTCGCCCAGGCCAACTCCGAGCACTGCCGCCACAAGATCTTCAACGCCAGTTGGGACATTGACGGCCAGAGCCAGGAAAAAAGCCTGTTCGGCATGATCAAGAACACCTATCAGATGCACAGCGAAGGCGTGCTGTCCGCTTACAAGGACAACGCTTCGGTGATTGTCGGCAACGTTGCCGGCCGCTTCTTCCCGAACCCTGAAACCCGCCAGTACGGCGCGGTGCAGGAGCCGGTGCACATCCTGATGAAGGTTGAAACCCATAACCACCCGACCGCGATTGCTCCGTTCCCGGGCGCATCCACCGGCTCCGGTGGCGAGATCCGTGACGAAGGTGCAACCGGTCGTGGCGCCAAGCCCAAGGCCGGCCTCACCGGTTTCACCGTATCGAACTTGCAGATCCCGGGCTTCGAACAGCCGTGGGAAGTGCCGTACGGCAAGCCTGAGCGCATCGTCACCGCGCTGGACATCATGATCGAAGGCCCGCTCGGCGGCGCTGCGTTCAACAACGAATTCGGCCGTCCGGCCCTGACCGGCTACTTCCGTACCTTCGAACAATCGATCACCACCCCGCACGGTGACGAAGTTCGCGGTTACCACAAGCCGATCATGCTCGCTGGCGGCATGGGCAACATCCGTGAAGAACACGTCAAGAAAGGCGAGATCGTCGTCGGCTCCAAGCTGATCGTGCTCGGCGGCCCGGCGATGTTGATCGGTCTCGGTGGCGGCGCGGCTTCGTCGATGGCCACCGGCACCAGCTCGGCGGATCTGGATTTTGCTTCCGTGCAGCGTGAAAACCCTGAAATGGAGCGTCGCTGCCAGGAAGTCATCGACCGTTGCTGGCAGCTCGGCGACAAGAACCCGATCAGCTTCATCCATGACGTTGGCGCGGGCGGTCTGTCCAACGCCTTCCCGGAACTGGTCAACGACGGCGATCGCGGTGGCCGTTTCGAACTGCGCAACATTCCAAACGACGAGCCGGGTATGGCCCCGCACGAAATCTGGTCCAACGAATCCCAGGAACGTTACGTGCTGGCGGTCGGCCCGGAAGATTTCGAGCGCTTTCAGGCGATCTGCGAACGCGAGCGTTGCCCGTTTGCCGTGGTCGGGGAAGCCACTGCCGAACCGCAATTGACCGTCACCGACAGCCACTTCGGCAACAACCCGGTGGACATGCCGCTGGAAGTGTTGCTGGGCAAGGCGCCGCGCATGCACCGTTCGGTGGTTCGTGAAGCCGAGCTGGGCGATGACTTCGATCCGTCGAACCTCGACATCAGCGAGTCCATCGAACGCGTTCTGCATCATCCGGCCGTGGCCAGCAAAAGCTTCCTGATCACCATCGGCGACCGCACCATCACCGGTCTCGTCGCCCGTGACCAGATGGTCGGCCCATGGCAAGTGCCGGTGGCCGACGTTGCCGTCACCGCCACCAGTTTCGACGTCTACACCGGTGAAGCCATGGCGATGGGCGAGCGTACTCCGCTGGCGCTGCTGGACGCGCCGGCCTCGGGCCGCATGGCCATCGGCGAAACCATCACCAACATTGCCGCCTCGCGCATCAACAAGCTCTCCGACATCAAACTGTCGGCGAACTGGATGTCGGCGGCCGGTCACCCGGGCGAAGACGCGCGTTTGTATGACACCGTGAAAGCGGTCGGCATGGAGCTGTGCCCTGAGCTGGGCATCACCATTCCGGTGGGCAAGGACTCGATGTCCATGGCCACGCGCTGGAATGACAACGGCGAAGACAAGACCGTCACTTCGCCGATGTCGCTGATCGTGACCGGTTTCGCGCCAGTGGCTGACATTCGTCAGACCCTGACCCCGGAACTGCGCATGGACAAGGGCACCACCGACCTGATCCTGATCGACCTCGGTCGCGGCCAGAACCGCATGGGTGCATCGATCCTCGCGCAAGTCCACGGCAAACTCGGCAAGCATGCGCCGGACGTCGATGACGCCGAAGACCTGAAAGCCTTCTTCGCGGTGATCCAGGGCCTCAACGCCGACGGTCACCTGCTGGCTTACCACGACCGTTCCGACGGTGGTCTGCTGACTTCCGTGGTGGAAATGGCCTTTGCCGGCCACTGCGGTCTGAGCCTGAACCTGGACAGCGTTGCCGAATCCGCTTCGGAAATCGCCGCGATCCTGTTCAACGAAGAACTCGGCGCGGTGATCCAGGTTCGTCAGGACGCCACCCCGGACATCCTCGCGCAATTCAGCGCCGCTGGCCTGGGCGACTGCGTGTCGGTGATCGGTCAGCCGATCAACAATGGCCAGATCAACATCACCTTCAACGGTGACACCGTGTTCGAAGGCCAGCGTCGTCTGCTGCAGCGTCAGTGGGCCGAGACCAGCTACCAGATCCAGCGTCTGCGCGACAACGCCGACTGCGCCGAGCAGGAATTCGACGCGCTGCTGGAAGAAGACAACCCGGGCCTGAGCGTCAAGCTCAGCTACGACGTCAATCAGGACATCGCCGCGCCTTACATCAAGAAAGGCATCCGCCCACAGGTTGCCGTGCTGCGTGAGCAGGGCGTCAACGGTCAGGTGGAAATGGCCGCCGCATTCGACCGCGCCGGTTTCAGCGCGATCGACGTGCACATGAGCGATATCCTCGCCGGTCGTGTCGACCTCAACGAGTTCAAGGGCCTGGTGGCCTGCGGCGGTTTCTCCTACGGCGACGTGCTCGGCGCCGGTGAAGGCTGGGCCAAGTCGGCGCTGTTCAACAGCCGCGCCCGCGATGCGTTCCAAGGCTTCTTCGAGCGTAACGACAGCTTCACGCTGGGCGTGTGCAACGGTTGCCAGATGATGTCCAACCTGCACGAGCTGATCCCGGGCAGCGAGTTCTGGCCGCACTTCGTGCGCAACCGCTCCGAGCAGTTTGAAGCGCGGGTGGCGATGGTGCAGATCCAGGAATCGAACTCGATCTTCCTGCAGGGCATGGCCGGTTCGCGCATGCCGATCGCTATCGCCCACGGTGAAGGTCATGCCGAGTTTGCCAGCGAAGAAGCACTGCTGGAAGCCGATCTGTCCGGTTGCGTGGCGATGCGTTTTGTCGACAACCACGGCAAGGTCACCGAAGCCTACCCGGCAAACCCGAACGGCTCGCCGCGCGGGATCACCGGTCTGACCAGCCGTGACGGTCGCGTGACGATCATGATGCCGCACCCGGAGCGTGTGTTCCGTGCGGTGCAGAACTCGTGGCGTTCGGAAGACTGGACCGAGGATGCTCCTTGGATGCGCATGTTCCGTAATGCGCGCGTCTGGGTGAACTAAGGCCTGTGTACAAGCTGGCGTTTTTTGTTCCTGACAGTCATGTCGAGGTAGTCAAAGGGGCTGTGTTCGCTGCCGGTGGTGGGCGGATCGGTGACTATGACCACTGTGCGTGGCAGGTGCTTGGCCTGGGCCAGTTTCGACCGTTGGACGGCAGTCAGCCGTTTATCGGTGAGGCGGGGCAGGTTGAGCGGGTTGAGGAATGGAAGGTTGAGCTTGTCGTTGCGGATGAGTTGATTGTGGCTGTTGTGGCGGCGTTGAAACTCAGTCATCCGTATGAGACGCCGGCTTATGAGGTGTGGCGGCTGGAGGATTTCTGATCTTCTTTGCTGCTTGAACGGGAAACCCGCAGATGAGGGATTGTCTGCGGGTTTTTTGTTGGCCTTGGTTTTGTTTTGATTTGGGTGAATATCCGTTGCTTCGGGTGTGGCGGCTGGCGGTTTCGCCCTTACGGCGACTCACTTTTTTTACAAACGCCTAAAAAAAGTAAGCAAAAAAACGCTTGCTCCTACGTTCGGCCCTCGCAGGCTCGGATTCCTTCGCTCCGGGACTGATCCGGGCGCAGCGGCTCCGGTTTGCTTCGCTGCACCTCCTTCCGCTGTGTCTGGCTGCGCCAGACGGTCGCTACGCTCCCACGCCCGGATCAATACTCGGCCTATTGAGTGGTGAAAAGCGTGTGTGTCCGGCTTTTGATTTGTGTTGTTGCTGCCCCTCACCCCAGCCCTCTCCCGAGGGAGAGGGGGCCGATTTTGTGTGGTTTGCAAATCCTGAGTTCAACTCGGACTTTCACGTCGGCGTACCTCGCCTGAACAACTCGGTCAGTCCCCTCTCCCTCTGGGAGAG
Source organism: Pseudomonas sp. Leaf434 (assembly GCF_001425545.1). Lineage (NCBI taxonomy): Bacteria > Pseudomonadati > Pseudomonadota > Gammaproteobacteria > Pseudomonadales > Pseudomonadaceae > Pseudomonas > Pseudomonas sp. Leaf434. The sequence goes on from NZ_LMQZ01000001.1 coordinate 322,893, forward strand.
GGCTAGGGTGAGGGTGGCGATCTGGAGTGTGTTTAAAGCGGTATCTGAGTTCGCAGAACCTTCCCACAAGGTTTTCAGGTTGTCCGTCGGACGCGCGATCTCTAGTCTTTTGGTGTCGCCGAAACTTCGGCGATCGGGTGTGAGAACCCTTAGGAACTGTTAATCCACAATCAGTACCACCATAATCGCCGCCGGCATTCCTGCTGTCTGCATTGTTATGGCGGCTGTGTGCGGGCGGACTTCGGTCCGGCCGGGCTTGTTCCTACCGGTTTCTCACCCCGCACACTGCTGCCACCACTCCGCCGCGTGAGAAACGGCAAGTGATTGGCTATTGATTAGGAACGTATCAATGTCAAAACCTGTGCCTGATCCACCATACGAACCCTCCCCCCTCGAACAAACCATCCGCGCCGACGACCTCGCGAAAAACCGCGAAGCGATCAAGCGGGCTCTGGATTTTTACCTGTGCCCGCAACCTGGCAAGGCGCACCCGCCCAGCACCATGTTTCTCATCCAGCCGGAAATCGACACCGAAACCCTGCTCGCCCATGCCTGTGAATCGCTCGCTTCAGCCAACACTCTGGCCAGTGATTTCGCTGATCAGTTGGGGCGACCGCAGCGCAATACGGCGCTGGCGATTCAGCAGATCATCATGCTCGCTGAGCTGGCGGTGAACCGTGCGCTGGATCGGGTGGATCCTCAGGCATGAAAAAACCACTGGGCCGTCAAGCCCAGTGGTTTTCCACAACGTGCAATCGCCCGGGCGTCACGTCACCTGTGTCAGCTTCACGTCTGTGACGAGCATGTCGATCAACGTGCGCAGGTAGGTGAAGGTCTGATCTTTTTTCTCCCAGCGATCAACGAAGAACAGACCCTTGTCATTGATCTGAATCGGCGTCTCAACGATCTCGCCGGACCTGGATTTATGCACCACGCTGGCGTTGCGGGTGTCTGCATTTTCTATAAGGAAGTTTCCGGGTTCGGTCAGTTTGCTGCGACTGACAGAAGGCGTCGCAGCAGGCTTTTTCGTTCCGGGGACGGCCACCTCCATCACAAAATCGCTGCTCAAAGCCCTGACGTTGGCCTCGTGCTTGCCGCTGACAAATTCCCACGACCCACGGTGAATATCCCGGGCCAGTTCAGGGGCTGTGTCGCGCACGTGCAGGCTGACGGCGGACAGTGTATCGGCCAGACCTGGCACACCGAGGTTGTAATTGGTATGCGCACTGCCGATGAAGGCCACCCATTTATGCGGCCCGTTGGCCAATTGATCAGCCTCGATCACTTGGGTTGCAAAATAGCTGAACATCTCGTTTCGCGAGACGTGTTCGTCATACACGCCCTTGAGGTGATAGGACGCCGTGCAATCGAGGGCTCTGATGCGAATGTTGTATTTGGCCGCCGCCTGACAGACCGCCGTGTACGTATCGTTCCCTGTGTAATTCGGCATCTGCCCTTGATCCTGACGATGCAGATAAGCCTTGAGCCTGTCGGGCATGCGCTGGGTACGCAGAAAAGTGTCGAGATCGGCCTGGTGCAGGTCGGTGAGCAGGTGCTCGACGTACAACGTGTCATAACCGGCTTGCTTAAGGGCTTTCATGTGCTTTTTCAGCAGCGCTTTGCTCGCTACATCGACGTGGGCTTCGCCGATCAGCAGATTCAGACGTCCGTCGGTCAATTGCCGTAAAAAAGCTTCGAATGTGCAGTCGGAGGCGAGCACCGGCAGGATCGGCGCATCGGGTGGGACGTAGTCGGTAAAAGCGTCCCTGGCGGTTTTTTCCAGACGTTTGCGTTGGGCAAGGAAAGCCTCGTAGGCCGTTCTTTCACTGGCTACTGTCGGGGTGTAATGGGAATCCATGGAGTAGGGCTTATGCAACATTTCAGCAATATCGTCGCGCAGTGGCGAAGCAATATCGAACTCGCTGAAATGTTCAACGGCGCTAGCTGCGGCGGGCGGCTTGGAGACAGGTAGAGGTGCCTTGTAGGCACTCGGCATCTGTAGGAGGTAATCACCTTGCGCTGTCGCGTCTCCCGCGATGGCACCGGGCGCGTCCCTGCTTATGCGTGCGGGTTGGTACAAGTCGATGTCTTCAATACGCACGGCAACGGCCTCGTGGAGGTCGGCCAGGCCCGGGGTGTTGTCGAACGTGGTCATGCGCGACTGCTCGGTCAGGGCAATCCAGCGCTCTTCGCCGATCTCGGCCATATCGGTGGCAAGCGCCTTGTGCGAATAAAAGTTTCTGATGCGGTTGTTTCGCGGGGTCAAAGGCGAGAGCCTGGACATCACCATGATCCCTTCGAGTTGATAACTGGTCGAGCCGTCCAGCGCATGAATGCTCATGCCTTTTTCCCGTGCCTTGCGCACCAGCGCCAGGTAAGAGAAAGGCGCGTCTGGCTCATGGCCCATGGCTTTATCGAGCGCTTTCAGATGTTTCTTGATATGGCGCCAGGATTCTCCCTTGTTGAATTTTTCCAGTTTGAGATGAAATACGTCTCCCGGCAGGTATTCGAGGAAGAGGTGCTTGTAGCCGTTCTCCAAAAGCACGTCGAGATTTTCGATCAGTGCCTGTTTGCTGGCGATGGAGCCGGGCTGTGCACCGATGACCAGATTCTTTGCGGCGAATGCATCGCTGGCAATCAACTGTGCGAATGAGGTGTTGGCGGCAACCGCCGGCACTTCGGCGCGAGCGGGCAGCGGTGCGAGTTGGGCAAAATGGCGCGTGGCGTCCGTGGTGAGTTTTTCCACCTGTTGCAGATAGGCTTGGCGCATGCTGGCCATTTTGTCGACCACGTTGACCAGGATGACCTGGGGTGAGAAGCCCATGTAATGCTCGCCCTCCTGGAGCATTCGTCGTCGCGATTGCGGGTCCAGCAACTCTTCAACGAGATCCCGGTACTTGATCGCGACTCCATAGTCCTTATGCGGGCCGGGTGTCTCGGGCACGGCTTCGTATTTTGGTGCACCGCCGGACAGGCCGCTGCGCACCATCACTCCGTCGGAGTTGCGCACGGTCAGAATGCCGGTCGAAAGCAGTCCGGAGCCATTCGGATCCGGGCGGTAGAGCAAATAACGGCCGAGTGCGTCCGGGGTCGTGCTGGCGTAATACGACTGCCCTCTGAAAACGACGGCATGCATATCGTCCCGGACCGGTTCGGTCGCCATTTGATCGATCAATGGCAGAAGATCCTCTTGCTCGTCGCCAACGGTGGTGACAGCCCGACGCAACGGGCGCCGGACGGGCTTGAGTGAACGCAGCGCCGGACGCAGATCCGTCAGCACCGCGCCAGCACTGTTGAACAGATAACCGAGCAAGTGCCGGAACGCTTCGTTGTTATTTCCCTGACGATAGGCATGCAGGGCGAGCATCGCGTCCTTGAAGGCCAGCAACAGGCCGGTGCTCAGGCTCAACAGCGGGAACGGCGCGGTGGCGATGGCAGCGACCCATTCGACGCTCGTCCAGATCAGGCCGGCGATCATTTCGGCGCGACTGGTGGTCGTGGCATGGACGTTGTCGATCCGCCGTTGCAACTTCATGTCGTAGAGCGCGGTACGCAGGTCGCTGACGGCGTCGGCCGGGCGCATCGAGTCATAACGGGCGGGGCTGGGGCTGGTTCTGTTGAGGTCTTTGGGCATTTTCTTGCGGATGTTTTCCAGGTACGTGCGCACCCGGGTCTGGGCACTGACACCCACCCGCTGGGTCAGGTATTCGATCATGCCGGACTGCAGCAGCAGGTAATTGAACAGGCGCGCTTCGCGAAAACGCACGCCGTCCGGTGCGTCCGGCGTATACAGCAGGACCGGATCGCCGCCATGGCTGAACAACCAGGCATCGATCACCCATTCGCCGTCGATCATCAACCGGTGGATCGGGTATTTCGTCCGGGTCTGCCCCGACGTTTGATCCATGCTGCTGATGCTTTGCTGCAGCCATTGCAGGTCGCTGCTGGCGATATGTCCTTGCAGCTGGCATTCCAGCGCGGCGCTTTGCATCTGGCGCTGAGTGATGGCCAGCGTCGCGTTGCGTCGGAACGCGTAGCCTTCGCTTTTCGAATCCTGCAGCTCGTTTTTGACTTTGTCGGTATAGCGTTTGCCGATCCAGACCCCCGTGACCGAGCGGGCTACGTTCTGCGCGGTCAGGCTACTGATATCGACGCCTGGCGGACCTTTGAAGCGCGCCGAGCGTGAGAATTTCTGGTCGAGAAAACCGACGCCGTCGGCATAGCCGTCGCGATACAGCCGGGTATAGGTCAGCGGTTTCGGCGTCCATGAGGGCACGATCGACTTTGGCGAATAGGCCCAGACGGTGTCCGGATCGACGTCATTGGCAGGGCGTTTGAGCAAGCGGTTCAGGCTGATCTTCGCTTGCGCATGCACGAAATCGTCAAACGCCTGAAAACGTCCGCCCGACAGCGGATGCTGATTGAACGCGCGCAAAGCGCCCTCAGCGTCGTCGCTCAGGGTCGAGAGTTTTCGGCGATTGGCCGCAGTGGTCGAGCGATACCACACCGGGGTGCTGAAATCGTAGTCGTCGATGCGTGTGGCGAGCATGTGTTCAGCCATCGCTTTGAGGCAATCGAGATGGTTGCCCAGGTGGTCGAACGTGACTTTCTGGTGCTCTGCTGCTTCCGGCTTGAGGCTCAGCCCCGACAACACCTTGCGCAGGGTCGAACGGAAGCGCATCGGCGCGCGGCTGATCAGATAGCCGGCCATGCTTTCGGCGGCGTCATTCTGCTTGGCCCAACCCAAGAGATGGGTCTGCAATTGGCGCTCGCTGTCGAACGCCTCGAACTGGCGTTCACGGGGCGCCTGCGGTGTGCAGAGCAGCAGGCGGCGGATCGCACCGGATTCGTCGGTCTGACGCAGCACCCAAAGATCCTGCAGCTGGGCGCCGTGCAAAGACAGGGTGGCGGCGCGCAGCTGTGGATCGCTGCCGTTACGCAGGCGCTGGAGCATTTGCAGATCGCCGTCGAGCAGGTGCCCTTGCAGCGCTGCGGCATGGGCGAGCGCGACGATGCGCTGATCGAGCATCTGCTCGATCGCAGGTTTGATCGCGGATCTCGCCTGCATCTGCGTTTGCAAGCGTGCGAAGTCGACGCGCGGTTCCAGCTCCAGTGCCTGCTTGATCACCCAGGCGGGCGTTACGTCCGCGTACTCGTCGGATAACGGCAGGTCGTTGTAAGTCAGCCGGGTGTGGCTGAGAAACGCCGAGCCTGGTAACTCATCGCCGGTGTGCGGGCCGCGCAAGGTCAGCTCGAGCAAATTGCTCTTGTGCACATAAGCGCCGAATCCGGGGACCTGCCGATCCGTAATGATCTGCAGCTTGTCCGGTTCCAGGTCGTCGATTTGCAGATCATCACTCAGCCGTTCCAGCCATTGGTGGCGGGCCACGGCCATCAGGCTGACCGCCGGACCCATCAGGTCAAGCAGGTTTTGCCGGGCCTGATTGTAGTTGCCCAGGTGCAACGCCAGTTCGGCCCGCTTGGCGACGTCGGCGCTGCGGTACCAGTCCGGGGCGCTGTTGCGCAAATGCCGCTCGAACAGGGTTTGTGCCTGAAGTGCCAGGCGCGGGGTGAGATCCGGCAGCGCAGCGCCGATGGCGCGCTCCAGCTCGGCGATCAGTACAGCGGCATCCTGCTGCGGATTGGCGGCGAAACTCAATGCATGTTCGATATCCTGAGTGCGCTTTTCGATCAAGGCATCGTAGATGTGTTCGAACAGCGGTTTGCTGTCGATGGGCGCCAGCTGCAATGGCCAGATTCCCGCTGTACCGACATCGTGGTAGCGGCTGGGCAGCAGCTGCATCAATTCGCCACGGCTAATGCTGTGCTGCATGGTCTTGAGCAGATGGGCATCGAGATCAGCCAGGGAATTGAACAACTCCAGGCCCCTGGCCGGTGTGAACAACACGACGAAGCCCGCGCTCTGGTCGGTCAATAGATCGCTGACTTTCGGGGTGTCTTTTTGCGTCACAACAAAGGCCCCGGCCAGCTCGACAGTGGTTTGCTGATAAGTGAACTGCAACGCATACATGGCCGGACGCAACAGCGGGCCGAGTGCCAGTTTCTGCATCAGCTCGCCGGCCTGTGGGTGCAGCAGGCGATCGGTGACGGCCTGTTGCGCTTCGTACTCAAGCGCAGTGAAGCCGGCGTCGTATTTGAGGAAGGTTTTTGCCGCTTTGCCGTTGATCTCGTCACGCAGATCCATGTTGATCAGTTGCGTGTTGAGGCGCACCTTCAGCGTGGCGATCAGTTGCTTGCCTGCCTCGCTCTGCAGGTCGGTGGTTGTCAGCGCCTGATAGAGCGCACGGCTGCGTTGCAGGTAGCCGTCGCGATAGGTTTTCAGCTGCTCTTCGAGGCGTTTGAGATGAGCCTGCTCGGTGCTCGGTTTGTGCTCGGGCAACAGCGGGGTTTCGGTGTTGAAGAGAAGACGACCGATCTGGTTGAGATCGTTTTTGAGCTCATCGGGTGTGGGTGCGTTGGGGGTGCTCATGGGCACGATTTCCATGCTGGGGATGAAGGGCCAGCATGGCGAGCAGGGCGTGGAGGAGGGTGGTATTCATGTATCGTGCGCGTGCCGTATTTTCGGCGCCCGCTCCAGCCCTCCCGCCACCCGCGCAGATCAAACCTGCGCGCGGATCTCCCCGCGACTCAGCAACGCCTCGATCGCGCCACTCAAACTCGCGGCCTTGTCCCCCACCAGCAAATGCCAGACGCCACCGTCCAACCGGCTGACACCCAGGCAGCCGAGCGCTTTGAGCTGCGCCTCGGACGGCGCCTTGGCATCGGCCAGTTGCAGGCGAATACGGGTCATGGCGATGCAATCGAGTTGCAGCACATTGTCGCGACCGCCCAGCGCATTCAGCCATTGCTGCGCCTCGTTGCGGGTAAGCGCGACAGTCGTCGGCTCATCGGCAATTACTACGGTTTCTGCCAAAGTTGTACGGCCCAGGGCAGGCATGGCCAAGCGAATCTCATCGGCAATGCTGTCAGCCAACGGCCCGACCACGACCTGCAAACTGCCGCCCTTGCCCGGGCGCACCACCGCCATCGCGCCCAGCGCTTTCAGCTCGGCATCCGAGGCCTTGTTGCGATCGACCATCTCAAGGCGCAGTCGGGTCGTGCAGGCGCCGACGGTGAGCAGATTCTCGGCGCCGCCCAAGGCTTTGATATACGCACTGGCGCGTTCGGTTTCCGAGAGCACGGCTTTTTCGGCGCTGGCGACGTCTTCGCGCCCCGGCGTCTTCAGGTTGAAACGACGGATACAGAAGTCGAAAACCAGGTAATAAATAACCGCGTAAGCCAGCCCGACCGGCACCACCAGCCAACCATTGGTCGACTTGCCCCAGCCGAGAATCATGTCGATGAAACCACCGGAAAAGGTGAAGCCCAGATGAATGTTCAGGGCGTTGGTGATCGCCATCGACAGCCCGGTCAGCAGCGCGTGCAGAAGGAACAGCAACGGCGCGAGAAACATGAAGGCGAATTCGATCGGCTCGGTCACACCGGTGAGAAACGAGGTCAGCGCCATCGACAGGAAGATCCCGCCCATCACCTTGCGCCGCTCCGGCAACGCGTTGCGATACATCGCCAGACACGCGGCGGGCAGGCCGAAGATCATCATCGGGAACATGCCGGTCATGAACTGCCCACCCTTCGGATCGCCGGCGAAATAACGCGACAGATCGCCGGTCACCAATGCCCCAGTGGTCGGGTCGGTGAAGTTGCCGAAGACGAACCACGCCATGTTGTTGAGGATGTGGTGCAGGCCAGTGACGATCAGCAGGCGGTTGAACACGCCGAAGACGAAGGCGCCGATGCTGCCGCTTTCCATCATCAGCGCGCCGAACGCATTGATGCCCTGCTGGATCGGCGGCCAGATATAGCCGAACAGCACGCCCAGCCCCACCGCTGCAAAACCGGTGACGATCGGCACAAAACGGCGGCCACCGAAGAACGCCAGGTACTCCGGCAGCTTGATGTCCTTGAAGCGGTTGTACAGCGCACCGGCCATCAGGCCGCTGACGATCCCGGCGAGCATGCCCATGTTGATGCTCGCATCGAGCACCTTGAGCGTGGAGATCATCACCAGATAACCGATCACTCCGGCCAGGCCGGCGGTGCCGTTGTTGTCCCGGGCGAAACCGACGGCGATGCCGATGGCAAAGATCATCGCCAGGTTGGCGAAGATCACTTGCCCGGCATCGTGAATGATCGCGATGTTCAACAGGTCCGTGTCGCCCAGGCGCAGCAGCAGGCCGGCAATCGGCAGGATCGCGATCGGCAGCATCAGCGCGCGGCCCAGGCGTTGCAGGCCTTCGATGAAGAGTTGGTACATGGCGTTTGTCCTTTTTGTTTTTGTTAGCGCAGAGGCCAATGTTGATGACAGGCGTGGCGAACGGCGGCGGCGCTGGCCAGCTTGAGCAGGTCGCGGCTCAGGCGCTGACATTCGGCTTCATGCAGCTGACGCACGCGGTCCTTGATTTCACCGATCTGCACCGGGCTCACCGACAGTTCGGTGACGCCCAGGCCGATCAGCACCGGCGTCGCCAACGGGTCGGAGGCGAGGGCGCCGCAGACGCCGACCCAGCGCTTGTGTACCGCCGCACCCTCGCAGGTCATGGCGATCAGGCGCAGCAACGCCGGGTGCAGGGCATCGACCCGCGCCGCCAGCCCGGCGTGGTCGCGGTCCATGGCCAGGGTGTATTGCGACAGATCGTTGGTGCCGATCGAGAGGAAGTCGGCGTGTTCGGCCAGTTGCTCGGCTTGCAGCGCGGCGGCGGGGACTTCGATCATCACGCCGATTTCCGGGCGCTCGGTAATCCCCAGCTCCAGACACAAGGCATCGACGCGCTGGCGGATGTGCAGCAGCTCGTCGACCTCGGTGACCATCGGCAACAGAATCCGGCAACGCGGCAACGGCGTGACCTGCAACAGCGCGCGCAGTTGCTGATCGAGAATTTCCGGGCGCGCCTGCGCCAGACGAATGCCGCGCAATCCGAGCACCGGGTTGGCCTCGGCGGGCAGTGGCAGGTAGTCGAGTTGCTTGTCGCCACCGACGTCGATGGTGCGGATGATCACCGACTTGTCGCCCATGGCATCGATCACCGCTTGATAGGCGCTGCGCTGTTCTTCGACGTCCGGTGCCGTCTGGCGATCGACGAAGAGAAACTCGGTGCGCAACAGGCCTACACCATCAGCACCGTTGGCAAATGCGTCTGCCGCTTCGCTGCTTGAGGCGACGTTGGCGACCACTTCGATGTGCACGCCATTGCGCGTTTCAGCGGGTAAATGGGCTTTGGCCTGTTGGCTGTCGCGGCGCTGCCGGCGCTCGATTTGTGCCTGTTGCACTTCGCTCAGGCGCTCGGCGTTTGGCGTCAATTCGAGGCGCCCGCCGTCAGCGTCGAGCACTACGGCCTGATCCTGCGGCTGCTCAAGTAATTGCGCGCCCAAAGCGACGAGGCACGGCAGACCTTTGCCGCGTGCCAGTATCGCGACGTGCGAGGTCGCGCCACCTTCGGCCATGCACAACCCGGCGACACCTTGCGCGCTGAGTTGCAGCAGATCCGACGGCGTCAGTTCATGGGCGGCAACGATGGCGCCGGCCTGCACCTGGTATCCCCAGGCCTCGCCAAGCAGAGCGCGCAGGACGCGTTGCTTGAGGTCGCGCAAATCGTTGGCACGTTCGGCCAGCAGCGGACTGCCGGTGCCTTGCAGCATGTCGCACTGGGTGTCGATCGACTGACTCCAGGCGTGCGTCGCTGCGGTGCCTTGCGCGATGAATTGCTGCGCGGCGTCGAGCAGGGCCGGGTCTTCGAGCAGCGCCATGTGTGCGGCGAAGATCGCTTCTTCGTCGGCGTTCCTGTGCTTTTTCGCCTGGGCGAGGGTGGCGGCGATTTCGCTGCGCACCGCGTTCAATGCCGTTTCAAGAATCGGCTGCTGTTGCACCGGATCGTGATGGCCCGTATCCGCCGGCAAGGTGATCGCGTTCAAGCGAAACAACGGCCCGGCCACCAGCCCCGGCGCCGCGCAAACACCGTGCAACACACCTGCCTCGGCAGGGCGTTTCGGCGCCGCAGTGCTGACCGGCGCTTGCGCGTGAAGATCGTCCGGCAGCGCCGTGGCCAATGCGCTGAGCAGAGCTTGCAATGCGGCATCGGCGTCCGGCCCCTGACAGCTGACCTGCACCTCATCCTGCTCGCCAATGGCCAGACCCATCAAACCGATCAGGCTGTTGCACGGCGCCGACTTACCGTTGAAGTGCAGCTGTGAATGGCTGCTGAAAACCTGGGCGGTCTGGCGGATCAGCGCAGCCGGGCGCGCATGCAAGCCGCCGCGATGAGCGACCTGCACTTGGCCACGAACCTCAGGCCCGCCGCTTGTATCGGTATTCGCCGCCACCACATTGCGCGCGATGATGTGCAGCAGCGGCTCGCCGACTTTCACTGTTTTGAGGGTGATCGGCCGCACCTGAAAATCCGCGCTGTTGGTCAGGATCAACAGGCTGACCAGGCTTTTGCAGTGCTGGCCGACCTTGTCCAGGTCATAGCGCAGCAGCGGCTGACCGAGGCTGACGCGATCGCTTTCCTTGACCAGCATGGCGAAACCTTCGCCGTTCAGCTCAACGGTATCGAGGCCCAGATGCAGGAGGATTTCCGCGCCGTTGTCGGCGCGCACGGTCACCGCATGGCTGCTGCGCGCGACGTGGATGACCACGCCGGCGCAGGGCGAATACAGCGTGTCGTTGAGCGGGTCGATGGCGATGCCGTCGCCCATCGCGCCACTGGCGAACACCGCGTCCGGGACGTTGGCGAGCGTCAGTACCGGGCCGCTGAGCGGGGCGCTGAGGGTCAGCTCTTTATTGTTGTCGGGCATGGCTGGGTCTCATCAGGTGTGCAGTCAGTCGGACTTAATGCGTGCGGGTTACTTTGCTCAAATGGCGCGGCTGATCCGGGTCCATGCCCCGCGCCTCGGCCAGGCCAGCGGCCATTACGTAGAAACTCTGGATCGCCAGAATCGGGTCGAGGGCCGGGTGTTCGGCGCGGCTCAGGGTCAGGTCGCGTTCGCTGACGTCATCCGGCGCGGCGAGCAAGACCCGGGCGCCGCGCTGGCGCATTTCCGCCGCCAGGCTCAGCAGGCCGGCCTGCTCGGCGCCGCGTGGGGCGAATACCAGCAGCGGATAGTGTTCGTCGATCAATGCCATCGGGCCGTGACGGACTTCGGCGCTGCTGAACGCTTCGGCCTGAATCGCCGAGGTTTCCTTGAACTTCAGCGCCGCTTCCTGGGCAATGGCGAAACCGGCTCCGCGGCCGATCACCATCAGGCGCTCGCAATCGCGCAGGGCTTCGATGGCCAAGCTCCAGTCCTGTTTAGCCGCTTCGCGCAGGCCTTCTGGCAGCGCATCGTGGGCTTGCAGCAATTCGCTGTCCTCTTTCCAGTGCGCGATCAAACGCGCGCTGGCGCTGAGGGTGGCGATAAAGCTTTTGGTCGCAGCGACGCTGCTTTCCGTGCCGGCGAGCAGCGGCAGGCTGAATTCACAGGCCGCTTCCAGTGGCGAATCGGCAGCGTTAACCATCGACACGCTCAGCGCGCCACGTTTGCGCAACAGGCGCAGGCTGTTGACCAGATCCGGGCTCTGCCCCGACTGCGAAAACGCAAAGGCGACCTGACCGCTGACTTTCAGCGGCGCCTGCTGCATGGTCACCACCGACATCGGCAACGAGGCCACCGGCACGCCCAGTTGCTGCATGGTCAGGTAGGCGAAGTAGCTCGCCGCGTGGTCGGAGCTGCCACGGGCGACGGTCATCGCCACTTGCGGCGGCTGGCGGCGCAGGCGCCCGGCGATCTCGATCATCGGCGCGTCGAGCTGTTGCAGTTGGGCTTGCACGGCCTCGAACGAGGACAGCGCCTCTTCAAGCATTTTTGAAGTCAATGTCTTCTCCTTCGACCATGACGGCGGTCAGTGTGAGTGAGCGATCGAGCCGCACGCAGTCGGCCCAGGCGCCGGGGGCAAGGCGCCCGCGTTCGGTGATGCCGAGATAGTCGGCGGGAAATTGCGACAGACGCTGCGAGGCTTCGGCGATCGGCAAACCGATCTTCACCAGATTGCGCAGGGCCTGATCCATGGTCAGGGTGCTGCCGGCCAGCGTGCCGTCGGGCAGACGCACGCCGCCCAGGCATTTGGTCACGGTGTGGCTGCCGAGCTTGTATTCACCGTCGGGCATGCCGGCGGCGGCGGTCGAATCGGTGACGCAGTACAGGCACGGAATCGAGCGCAGGGCCACGCGGATGGCGCCGGGGTGCACGTGCAGCAGATCGGGAATCAGCTCGGCGTATTTGGCGTGGGCCAGTGCTGCGCCGACGATGCCCGGCTCGCGGTGATGCAGCGGGCTCATAGCGTTATAGAGGTGAGTGAAACTGCTGGCACCGGCAGCCAGCGCGGCGACGCCTTCCTCGTAGCTGCCGAGGGTGTGGCCGATCTGCATGCGGATGCCACGGCTGCTGAGTTCGCGAATCAACCCGTCGTGACCGGCGATTTCCGGGGCAATGGTGATGACGCGGATCGGCGCCAGCGCCAGATATTCTTCGACTTCTGCCATCAACGCGGTGTGGGCGAAGTTCGGTTGAGCGCCGAGTTTTCCCGGGTTGATGTACGGGCCTTCAAGGTGCACGCCGAGGACTCGCGCGGCGCCTTTCGGACGCTGTTCACAGAATTCTCCTACCTCTTTGAGGACGCTGGAGATCTCCGCGCTCGGCGCAGTCATGGTCGTGGCCAACAGCGAGGTGGTGCCGAAACGCACGTGGGTTCTGCTGATGGTTTCGAAGGCTTCGGCGCCTTCCATGATGTCTTTGCCACCGCCGCCATGCACATGCAGGTCGATGAAGCCCGGCAGCAGATAGGGCAGATCGTTAGCCGCCGGATCGCAGGGCACGCCTTCGATCGACACGATCTTGCCGTGTTCGTGAATCAGCCGGCCGCGAACCCAGCCGCTGGCGGTGAGGATGTTGTCTTCGGACATTTTCGTTCTCGCTTGGGGCCGCGCTCAGCGACGCGGCTCTTTATCTACGAAGCTCTTTATCGACGAAGCTCTGCAACAAAGTCGTAGTAGTCATTGCGGCAATAGGTGTCGGTGACTTCGATCGGTGTGTTGTCTTCCAGATAGCCGACCCGGGTCATCAGCAGCATGGCGGTGCCGGGGGCGATGCCGACCAGTGCGGCGAATTCGTCCGAGGCGTTGATTGCCTGGATGTGCTGAAGGGCGCGGACGATCGGTTTGCCGATGCCGTCGAGGTATTCGTAAAGCGAATCGCCCACCGCTTGCGGCCTGGGCATGATCGACGCGGGCAGGGTGCTCATCTCGATCGCCATGACCGTGTCATCGGCTTTGCGCAGGCGCTTCATGCGCGCCACCTTGTCATTCGGCGACAGGCTGAGGCGGATCAGTTCTTCGTGGGTTGGGAGGGTGATCTCCCGCTCCAGCCATTTCGAACTCGGCACGAAACCTTTCAGGCGCAGCATTTCGCTGAAGCCGGAAAGACGCGACAGCGGTTGTTCCAGGCGTGGGGTGATGAAGGTGCCCGAGCCTTGCAGGCGGCGGATCAGGCCTTGCTCGAGCAAGACTTCCAGCGCCTTGCGTGCGGTGACCCGGGAGATGCCGAGCTGGTCGCTGAGGTTACGCTCGGACGGCATCGCCTGTTCGGCCTTCCACTGCCCGGCATGAATCGCCGCTTCCAGATTGCGCGCCAGTTGCAAGTACAGCGGCGTCGGCTGGGAATCGTCGGGACGTAGGGGCTGGAGGTCGTTCATGTAGGTCGTTTCCGTCGCGAGTATAGGATTGTTGTGGCTCGCTTGTGCGACGGAAGCTAATACCACTTGAATACCATGTCAACGCGATGAACCGGCGTATGACCCAGTGGATTGGCGGTTTTCAGGGGGCAGTGTTTAAAGTGGTATTAGTGATGGCCTATAAAAAGCAAAAGATCGCAGCCTGCGACAGCTTCTACAGTTGAGAGTGGTATCACCCCTGTAGGCGCCGTCGCTGGCTGCGATCTTTTGATTTATTTTTTTTGCGGTGACCAGCGGTCGAGGTTACGGACGAATCTCGATCATCGTGCCGTCCGGTACCAGATTCCACACTTCACGCATATCGACGTTGCGCATGGCGATACAGCCATCGGTCCAGTCGAGGGTATGGAACAGCTGTTCCGGGTTGTCTGCCGAGTCCGGAGTGCCGTGGATCATGATCATCCCGCCAGGCTCAACGCCTTCACGACGCGCGCGGGCGGCATCGCTGATGTTCGGGTAGGAGATGTGCATCGACAGGTTGAATTTCTCGCTGGTCTTGCGCCAGTCGATCCAATAGAAACCTTCGGGTGTGCGTTTGTCGCCCTCGATCAGTTTCGGGCCTTTCTTCGCGCCCTTGCCCAAGGAAATGCGATAGGTCTTCAGCGGCTTGCCGTCGGCAATCAGCTGCAGTTGGTGGGCTGATTTGAGTACCAGGACTTTTTCGATCAGTGGAGTGTTCGAGGGCGTCACGGTGGTCACGAATGACGCTTGCGAAACGCTGACGAACGACAGGCACAACAGGGCAAGCAACCAGCGCATTGAAACGATTCCCCAGGGAGTGACGCAATCAGGTTTTAGGTAGGAGTTGCCGAAGGCTGCGATCTTTTGATCTTCTAGCCAACAATCACCGGCTGAACCAATGGCGGAATCGATTCCGAACGAACCGGATACTTCTCGACGCGCCGATCAGCGAAGAAGCATTCTAAGGTACGCCCGACCGTGCGGAAAGCCAGCTCGTCCCAAGGAATGTCGGCTTCTTCGAACAGCTGCACTTCAAGGCTTTCCGGCCCGGCCGCGTATTGCAGATCGGCCAGTTCGGCGCGGAAGAACACATGCACCTGGCTGATGTGCGGCACGTCGATCAGCGTGTAAATGCTCAGGTTGCGCACCCGGGCGCAGGCTTCTTCAGCCGTTTCGCGGATGGCGGCCTGCTCGATGGTCTCGCCGTTTTCCATGAAGCCGGCAGGTAGCGTCCAGTAACCGAGACGCGGCTCGATGGCGCGGCGGCAGAGCAGCACTTTCGTCCCCCAGGTCGGCACGCAACCGGCGACGATATTGGGATTCTGGTAGTGAATGGTCTGACAGCTGTCGCAGACAAATCGCAGCCGCGAGTCGCCTTCGGGAATGCGCTGGGTGACCGGGTTACCGCAGTGGCTGCAAAATTTCATGCTCGGGTTCCTGAATGCTGCGCCTATCTTGGCGTGCAGCGGGGCCGGTCGGCAAGTTGTCGTTTCGCGACACGACGGGTTTCGGGGGCTTGGGCGCTCGCTTTGATTGGTGCATGATGCGGAGCAAGGCACCGATCGAGAACACTCATGCTGGACGAGCTACTGCATAGGGTAAGCAACCACACACCGCGCACGCTGGAGACCGACGCACGTTTTCCCGAAGCCGCCGTGCTGGTGCCGATCACCCGCAGTGACGAACCGGAACTGGTCCTGACCCTGCGCGCCAGCGGGCTTTCGACCCACGGCGGCGAGGTCGCCTTCCCTGGTGGACGCCGCGACCCGGAAGACCCGGACCTGATCTTCACCGCGCTGCGCGAAGCCGAAGAAGAAATCGGCCTGCCGCCGGGTCTGGTCGAAGTCATCGGCCCGCTGAGTCCGCTGATTTCCCTGCACGGCATCAAGGTAACGCCGTATGTCGGGGTGATTCCCGACTTTGTCGAATACCAGCCCAACGATGCCGAGATCGCCGCCGTCTTCAGCGTACCGCTGGAATTCTTCCGCAAGGACCCGCGCGAGCATACCCATCGCATCGACTATCAGGGCCGCAGCTGGTACGTGCCGAGCTATCGCTTCGGCGAGTACAAGATCTGGGGCCTGACGGCGATCATGATCGTCGAGTTGATCAACCTGCTCTATGACGCCAAAATCAGCCTGCACCGACCGCCGAAAAGTTTTATCGATACCTGAGCCGTCGTTCGAACGGCCGTGAGCCCGAGGAAAACAAAATGAAATACCGCCTGGGCGACGCCCGTGTCGAAACCCATCCACAGAGCTGGGTCGCGCCCAATGCCGTACTAGTGGGCAAGGTCCGCCTGGAAGAGGGCGCCAACGTCTGGTTCAACGCCGTATTGCGCGGCGACAACGAACTGATCCTCATCGGCAAGAACAGCAACGTGCAGGATGGCACGGTGATGCACACCGACATGGGCTATCCACTGACCATCGGTACCGGCGTGACCATCGGCCACAACGCGATGCTCCACGGCTGCACGGTCGGCGATTACAGTCTGATCGGCATCAACGCGGTGATTCTCAATGGCGCGAAGATCGGCAAGAACTGCATCATCGGCGCCAATTCGCTGATCGGCGAAGGCAAGGAAATTCCCGACGGTTCGCTGGTGATGGGCTCGCCGGGCAAGGTCGTGCGTGAACTGACCGAGGCGCAGAAAAAGATGCTCGAAGCCAGCGCCGCGCACTATGTGCATAACTCGCAGCGTTACGCCCGCGATCTGGTCGAGCAGGAACAATGACGACTGTTGAACGACCAGTCGCGTCGCCGTGTGTGAATATCTGCGCGCTGGACGAAGAAGATGTTTGCACCGGGTGCCAGCGCACGGTCGCGGAGATCACCCGCTGGGGCCGCATGAACAATGACGAGCGCCGCGTGGTGCTGGGGTTGTGTCATGAACGGGCGAAGGCGAGTGGATTGGTCTGGATGATTCCCGCGAAGTCAGGCGTCTGAACCACCGCTTTCGCGAGCAGGCTCGCTCCCACTTTGAAATGCATTCAAATGTGGGAGCGAGCCTGCTCGCGAAGACGTCGGTCCTGTCACCGCACCTATTGGCGCAATACCAGCGCTCAAGTAACCTGTGCGCCAAATCGACAGGCCGCCCCCATGATCTTTCTCATCGCCTACATCAGCAGCGTCGTGCTGATCAACTTCGCCTTTTCCACCGCACCGCACCTGGACATCATCTGGTCGGCCTGGGGCGGGCTGGTGTTCGTGCTGCGCGACATGGTGCAAACGCGCTTCGGTCACGGCGCGATCGTGGCGATGCTGGCGGCGCTGGTGCTTTCCTACATCACGTCCGACCCTTCCATCGCGCTGGCCAGCGCCACGGCGTTCGCGGTCTCCGAGTGCATCGACTGGCTGGTGTTCAGCGTCACCAAGCGGCCGTTGCGCGACCGTTTATGGATCAGTTCGGCGCTGAGCATTCCGCTGGATACCTTCATCTTCTTCGGCATGATCGACGCCTTGACGCCGCCGGTGATCATCACCGCGCTGGCCTCGAAGTTCGCTGGCGTCACCGCCGTCTGGCTGATCATGGCCTGGCGTGATCGCAAACAGGCTGTCGCCAGCTGAAGCCAAACCCTCGGGTTCATGTAAAATGCCGCGCTTTCTCCCCATGGAAAGCGCACCTGCGTGGCTTTCCTCGATGATCCGCTTCCTTTGAGGACCTGAGATGACCCGTATCGGAACTCCATTGTCGCCAACCGCGACCCGCGTATTGCTGTGTGGCTGTGGTGAGTTGGGCAAGGAAGTGGTAATCGAACTGCAGCGCCTGGGCGTTGAAGTGATTGCCGTCGACCGCTACGCCAACGCGCCGGCCATGCAAGTCGCCCATCGCAGCCACGTGATCAACATGCTCGACGGCGCTGCTCTGCGTGCAGTGATCGAAGCCGAGAAGCCGCACTTCATCGTGCCGGAAATCGAAGCCATCGCCACCGCCACGCTGGTCGAGCTGGAAGCCGAAGGCTTCACCGTGATTCCGACCGCGCGTGCGGCGCAACTGACCATGAACCGCGAAGGCATCCGTCGTCTGGCTGCCGAAGAGTTGGATCTGCCGACTTCGCCGTACCACTTTGCCGACACCTTCGAGGACTACAGCAAAGCCGTTCAGGACCTGGGTTTCCCCTGCGTGGTCAAGCCGGTAATGAGTTCGTCGGGCAAGGGTCAGAGCCTGCTGCGCAGCGCCGATGATGTGCAAAAAGCCTGGGATTACGCGCAAGAGGGCGGTCGCGCCGGCAAAGGTCGGGTGATCATCGAAGGCTTCATCGATTTCGATTACGAAATCACCCTGCTGACCGTGCGCCACATTGGCGGCACCACGTTCTGCGCACCGGTCGGTCACCGTCAGGAGAAGGGCGACTATCAGGAATCCTGGCAGCCACAGGCCATGAGCCCGATTGCTCTGGCTGAATCCGAGCGTGTTGCCAAAGCTGTGACTGAGGCGCTGGGAGGTCGTGGTCTGTTCGGCGTCGAGCTGTTCATCAAGGGCGACCAGGTGTGGTTCAGCGAAGTCTCGCCACGGCCGCATGACACCGGGCTGGTGACGCTGATTTCCCAGGACCTGTCGCAATTCGCTCTGCACGCCCGCGCTATTCTCGGCCTGCCGGTACCGCTGATCCGTCAGTTCGGCCCGTCGGCGTCGGCAGTGATTCTGGTGGAAGGCCAGTCGACCCAGACCGCATTCGCCAATCTGGGCGCTGCGTTGAGCGAGCCGGATACCGCGCTGCGTCTGTTCGGCAAGCCGGAAGTGAACGGTCAGCGCCGCATGGGCGTGGCGCTGGCGCGGGATGAGTCGATCGAGGCTGCTCGCGCCAAGGCGACTCGTGCGTCTCAGGCGGTTGTTGTAGAGCTGTAAACCGGGTCGCGGCAGCTATTCGCGAGCAGGCTCGCTCCCACATTTGGAATGCATTTCCCTGTGGGAGCGAGCCTGCTCGCGAAGCTCTTGATCTTCTGTCAGGCAACCTGATTCAGATCGTTATTGCGCGTCTCCTTCAAACACAACACCGCGATCAGGCTCAACACCGCTGCCGCCGACACATACCCGCCGACATAGCTCAACCCGCCCATCGCCACCAGTTTCTGCGCAAAGAACGGCGCCGCCGAGGCCCCGACGATGCCGCCCAGGTTGTACGCCGCTGATGCGCCGGTATAACGCACGTGGGTCGGAAACAGCTCAGGCAACAGCGCGCCCATCGGTGCGAATGTCACGCCCATCAAAAACAACTCGATGCACAGAAACAGCGCCACGCCCCAGGTCGAGCCCTGCGTCAGCAACGGTTCCATCAGGAACCCGGACAGAATCGCCAGCACGCCACCGATGATCAGCACCGGTTTGCGCCCGTAACGGTCGCTGGCCCAGGCTGACAATGGCGTCGCGGCGGCCATGAACAACACGGCAAAGCACAGCAGGCCGAGGAACGTTTCGCGGCTGTAACCCAGCGTCGATACGCCGTAGCTCAGGGAAAACACTGTCGAGATATAGAACAGCGCATAGCAGACGACCATTGCCGCCGCACCGAGCAGGGTCGGCGCCCAGTATTGGCTGAACAACTCGACCAGCGGCACTTTCACTCGCTCCTGACGGGCGATCGCATTGGCGAACACTGGCGTTTCATGCAATTTGAGGCGCACATACAGGCCGACCATCACCAGCGCCGCGCTGAGCAGAAACGGAATGCGCCAGCCCCAGCTGCGGAACTGTTCATCATCCAGGGTCATCGCCAGGGTCAGAAACAGGCCGTTGGCCGCAAGAAAACCAATCGATGGCCCGAGCTGCGGGAACATGCCGAACCAGGCGCGTTTGCCCTTCGGCGCGTTTTCCGTGGCCAGCAGCGCCGCACCGCCCCATTCGCCGCCAAGGCCCAGGCCCTGACCGAAACGCAGCACGCACAGCAGAATCGGCGCCCAGGCACCAATGCTGTCGTAGCCCGGTAGCACGCCAATCAAGGTGGTGCACACGCCCATCAACAGCAGCGAGGCGACCAGCGTCGACTTGCGCCCGATGCGGTCGCCGAAGTGGCCAAACAGTGCTGAACCCAGTGGTCGGGCGAGGAAGGCAATGCCGAAAGTGAGAAACGCCGAAAGCATCTGCGCCGTGCCGGAGGTCTGCGGAAAGAACACCGGCCCGATCACAAGCGCCGCAGCAGTGGCGTAAACGTAGAAGTCGTAGAACTCGATAGCAGTGCCGATAAAGCTTGCCGTGGCCACGCGGGTGGCGGAATTGGTCGGCTGGGCAGGCGCGGTTTCGCTGTAAGCGGTATGGGTCGTCATGCGGTGATCCCTGACAGTCATGAGCTCCAGTGGAGCGAATTATTATGGTGGAACACCCAGGGATGTGGGGTAGGGCGCGAGCGCTGTTTCGAGTAGGAACAGTCGTCGGTTTGCAGCGGAAACAGCCAGGATCCGGGCAGTGCCGGGTAGGCACAGGGATCGACGGCGCTTGGGTAAGCGCCTCGATTATAGGAAGGGGGCTAACGATCAAACAAGCGCAAAAGATCGCAGGGTAGGAGCTGCCGAAGGCTGCGATCTTTTGATCTTTTGATCTTTTATCTGGCGGGCACCAAAGCAGGAGCAGAAGAGGTATGCCAGATCAGCACCTTGCTCACCCGGTTCTCTTCGGTCTCGAGGATTTCCAGTCGATAACGCCCGATCTTCAGGCACACCGCGCTTTCCGGAATGGTTTCCAGCGCTTCGGTGACCAGGCCGTTCAGGGTCTTCGGCCCGTCGCTCGGCAGGTGCCAGCCCAGGCACTTGTTCAGGTCGCGGATCGACGCGGCGCCATCGATCACCATTCGACCGTCGGCCTGGGGATGAATGTGCGGATTGTCGAGGCTGTGCTCGCTTTCGAATTCGCCGACGATTTCTTCGAGAATGTCTTCAAGGGTGACGATGCCCAGCACTTCACCGTACTCGTCCACGACCATGCCGAGACGGCGTTGCTGTTTGTGGAAGTTCAGCAGTTGCAATTGCAGCGGCGTGCTTTCCGGGACGAAGTAGGGCTCGTAGCTGGCGGCCAGCAGCGCCTCGCGGGTCAATCCGCCGTTGCTCAGCAAATGGCCGATCTGGCGAGTGTTGAGCACCGCTTCGACCTGATTGATGTCACTGTGAAACACCGGCAGACGCGTGCGCTTGTTCTCGCGCAGTTGCTCGATGATCTCTTCGATCGGATCGTCGAGGTTGATGCCGTCGACGTCACTGCGCGGCACCAGAATGTCGTTGACCGTGATGTTGTCCAGCGCATGAATGCCCGACACCGGGTGGGCGCGGACCGGATGTTCGGGATCATCATCGTGATCGGCCGGCAACTCGTCCTCGCTCTGTTGCACCACCTGAGCCTTGCGCGTGAACGGGCTCAGCAGCAAAGCGCTGACCCGGCTGAACAGCCACGCGAACGGGTAGACGATTTTCATCGGTACGGCCAGCAGGGCATTGCCGAACGCCAGCACGGCGTCGGGATAGCGCCGGGCCACGGTGCGTGGGAAATAATCGGCGAACACCAACAGGATGCCACCGGCGCCCAGGCAGGCCGCCCACGGGCCATTTTCTTCGCAGAGAAAAATCGCCAGCAGCGTCGCGAGGATCACCGCGAGGGCGCGGCACAGGGTGTTGCAGAGGATCAGGCTGTCGAGCGGGAAGCTCAGCTTCGCCAGCGGCTTGTCGCTGGCGCGCGAGGCGATCCGTTGCGCGAGCAAGTGCTGCTGCGCGATTTCGACGGCGGTAAACAGCCCTGACCATAAGATCAGCAGGACAAATACCGCGAGCATCGGCCCTATGGGCAAACCGTCCATTTATGCCGCCCGTCAGATGTGCAGTATGTATTCACGAACCAGTTTGCTGCCGAAGTACGCCAGCATCAGCAGGCAGAAACCGGCGAGGGTCCAGCGAATCGCCTTGTGGCCGCGCCAGCCCAGTCGGTTGCGACCCCACAGCAGCACGCTGAAGACGATCCATGCCAGACAGGCCAGCAGGGTCTTGTGCACCAGATGCTGGGCGAACAGATTCTCAACGAACAGCCAACCGGAAATCAGCGACAGCGACAGCAGCGTCCAGCCGGCCCAGAGAAAGCCGAACAGCAGGCTTTCCATGGTTTGCAGGGGCGGGAAGTTCTTGATCAGCCCGGACGGGTGCTTGTGTTTGAGCTGATGGTCCTGAACCAGCAGCAGCAACGCCTGGAACACGGCGATGGTGAACATGCCGTAGGCGAGGATCGACAGTAGAATGTGCGCGAGAATGCCCGGCTCTTCGTCGATGATCTGCACTGTGCCGGTCGGCGCGAACTGCGCCAGCAATACCGTGATCGCACCGAGCGGGAACAGGAGCACCAGCAGGTTTTCCACCGGGATCCGCGAACAGGCCAGCAGAGTCAGGGCAATCACCGCAGCGGCGATAAGGCTGGACGCGCTGAAGAAGTCCAGGCCGAGGCCGATCGGGGTCAATAGATGAGTAAGCAGGCTGGCGCCGTGGGCGAGCACGGCGAAGACGCCGAGGCTGACCAGCAGGCGCTTGTTCGCCTTGGCGCCGGTGGCCAGGCGAGTGCTTTGATAGACGGTCGCAGCGGCATAGAGCAGGGCGGCGGCGAGGGTGGTCAGCAAACTGGGTGACAAGGGGAGCATAAATCCTGTTAGGCGAGCCCGAAAGGCGCTGAGTTTGGCATAGAACCGCCACGGCACGAAAGACTCCGCAAGCTGACGGCGAGGTGTCCGCCGGCCGCAGTCTTCGCTATAATCCGCGACCTGCCCACGCCGCAGGCTCGCCGAGCACATGTTGATTCCGGTCTGGGCCGCCATTATCCCGGTTCGTACAGGGCCTGAAAGGATCGCGCAATGTTTGAAAACTTAACCGACCGTCTCTCGCAGACGCTGCGCCATGTCACCGGCAAGGCGAAGCTGACCGAGGACAATATCAAAGACACCCTGCGTGAAGTGCGCATGGCGTTGCTCGAAGCTGACGTCGCACTGCCGGTGGTCAAGGACTTCGTCAATTCGGTCAAGGAGCGCGCTGTCGGCACCGAGGTGTCGCGCAGCCTGACGCCGGGCCAGGCGTTCGTGAAGATCGTCCAGGCCGAACTCGAAAGCCTGATGGGCGCGGCCAACGAAGACCTCAACCTGAGTGCCGTTCCGCCAGCCGTGATTCTGATGGCCGGTCTGCAGGGCGCGGGTAAAACCACCACTGCCGGTAAGCTGGCGCGCTTCCTTAAAGAGCGCAAGAAGAAGTCGGTCATGGTCGTGTCTGCGGACATTTACCGTCCGGCCGCGATCAAGCAACTGGAAACCCTGGCCAACGACATTGGCGTGACATTCTTCCCGTCCGATCTGAGCCAGAAGCCGGTCGACATCGCCAATGCGGCTATTAAAGAAGCCAAACTGAAATTCATCGACGTGGTCATCGTCGACACCGCCGGTCGTCTGCACATCGACGAAGAGATGATGGGCGAGATCAAGGCGCTGCACGCCGCGATCAACCCGGTCGAAACCCTGTTCGTGGTCGACGCCATGACCGGTCAGGACGCCGCCAACACCGCCAAGGCCTTCGGCGATGCGCTGCCGCTGACCGGCGTAATCCTGACCAAGGTCGACGGCGACGCCCGTGGCGGTGCCGCACTGTCGGTGCGCGCCATCACCGGCAAGCCGATCAAGTTCATCGGTATGGGCGAGAAGAGCGAAGCGCTCGATCCGTTCCACCCTGAGCGTATCGCCTCGCGCATCCTCGGCATGGGCGACGTGCTCAGCCTGATCGAACAAGCTGAAGCGACGCTGGACAAGGACAAGGCCGACAAACTGGCCAAGAAGCTGAAAAAGGGCAAGGGCTTCGACCTCGAAGACTTCCGCGATCAGCTGCAACAGATGAAGAACATGGGCGGCCTCGGCGGCCTCATGGACAAACTGCCGAGCATCGGCGGCGTCAACCTGTCGCAGATGGGCAACGCCCAGAATGCCGCAGAGAAACAATTCAAACAGATGGAAGCCATCATCAATTCCATGACCCCGGCCGAGCGCCGCGACCCTGAGCTGATCAGCGGTTCGCGCAAGCGTCGGATCGCCATGGGTTCCGGCACGCAGGTGCAGGACATCGGCCGCTTGATCAAGCAGCACAAGCAGATGCAGAAGATGATGAAGAAATTCACCGCCAAGGGCGGTATGGCGAAAATGATGCGCGGCATGGGCGGTATGTTGCCCGGCGGCGGCATGCCGAAAATGTGAGACAGGACACCAAGACTTCGCCGGTCGTCGCACCGGCGCAGACCCTGCAAGGACGCAGGATCAACAGCAAACCCGCACTCGGCGGGAGCTGACTGGCCGTTTTTAACGACGGCTCTCTATGCAAATCTGCACGGCATGCCATGGGCGCCGGAAAAAGTCATTTGCAAAAGTCCGGATATTCCTTAGAATATGCGGCCTTTCGGGCACCCATGCCCGCTGTGCATTTAGATTTGCAGCACCGACTACAGGAACGATGTTCACATGCTAACAATCCGTCTTGCCCTTGGCGGCTCCAAAAAGCGCCCGTTTTACCACCTGACCGTAACCGACTCGCGTAACCCGCGTGACGGCTCCCACAAAGAACAGGTTGGTTTCTTCAACCCTGTTGCCCGTGGTCAGGAAATCCGTCTGTCCGTGAACCAAGAGCGCGTTGCCTACTGGCTGAGCGTTGGTGCACAACCTTCTGAGCGCGTTGCTCAGTTGTTGAAGGAATCTGCCAAGGCTGCGGCCTGAGCAATATGAACGCGACGCCAGCCCCTGCCGATGATTTGATCGTTATTGGCAAAATTTATTCTGTTCATGGCGTTCGCGGCGAAGTGAAGGTTTATTCCTTTACTGATCCGACTGAAAACCTGTTGCAGTACAAAACCTGGACGCTCAAGCGCGAAGGCAATGTCAAACAGGTCGAGCTGGTCAGTGGACGCGGGAGCGACAAGTTCCTGGTCGCCAAGCTCAAGGGTCTCGATGATCGTGAAGAAGCTCGTCTTCTGGCCGGTTATGAGATCTGCGTGCCGCGCAACCTGTTCGCTGAATTGACCGAAGGCGAGTACTACTGGTACCAGCTGGAAGGTCTGAAGGTCATCGACACCCTCGGGCAACTGCTCGGGAAAATCGATCATCTTCTGGAAACCGGCGCCAATGATGTAATGGTCGTCAAGCCTTGCGCTGGCAGCCTGGATGATCGCGAACGCCTGTTGCCCTATACGGAGCAATGCGTGTTGGCCGTCGACCTGGAAGCGGGCGAGATGAAGGTGGATTGGGACGCGGACTTCTGAACGTGGCTAACTTGCGCGTAGAAGTGATCAGTTTGTTTCCCGAGATGTTTTCCGCCATTGGCGATTACGGCATCACCAGTCGTGCGGTCAAACAGGGGCTCTTGCAGCTGACCTGTTGGAATCCGCGAGATTACACGACGGATCGGCATCACACTGTGGACGATCGCCCGTTTGGCGGTGGTCCGGGCATGGTGATGAAGATCAAGCCCCTGGAAGATGCGCTGGCTCAGGCCAAGGCAGCAGCCGGGGAGGCGGCGAAGGTGATTTACCTGTCCCCCCAAGGCCGTCAACTGACTCAGTCGGCGGTACGCGAGCTGGCACAATCGGATGCATTGATCCTGATTGCCGGCCGCTACGAAGGCATTGACGAGCGCTTTATTGAGGCTCATGTCGATGAAGAGTGGTCGATTGGCGACTATGTACTGTCTGGCGGCGAGCTGCCGGCCATGGTCCTGATCGATGCGGTTACACGACTGCTGCCTGGAGCTTTAGGGCATGCGGATTCCGCTGAGGAAGATTCCTTTACGGATGGTCTGCTGGATTGCCCGCACTACACCCGACCGGAGGTGTATGCGGATCAGCGTGTTCCCGACGTGTTGCTGAGTGGCAATCACGCGCATATCCGGCGTTGGCGTTTACAGCAGTCCCTTGGTCGGACCTATGAACGACGCGCCGATCTTCTGGAAAGCCGCTCGCTTTCTGGAGAAGAGAAGAAGCTGCTCGAGGAATACATCCGCGAGCGGGACGATAGTTAACAACGTATCGATGGTAGATCGAACGATTTACCTTAGGAGCACAGCATGACCAACAAAATCATCCTTGCACTCGAAGCAGAGCAGATGAGCAAAGAAATCCCTACCTTCGCCCCAGGCGACACTATTGTCGTTCAGGTGAAAGTGAAGGAAGGCGATCGTTCCCGTCTGCAAGCGTTCGAAGGCGTTGTAATCGCCAAGCGTAACCGCGGCGTGAACAGTGCGTTCACCGTTCGTAAAATCTCCAACGGTGTTGGCGTAGAACGTACTTTCCAGACCTACTCCCCGCAGATCGACAGCATGGCTGTTAAACGTCGCGGTGACGTACGTAAAGCCAAGCTGTACTACCTGCGCGACCTGTCGGGTAAAGCAGCACGCATCAAGGAAAAACTGGCTTAAGCCTAGCCTCCGATGCAGAAAAAAGCAGCCTACGGGCTGCTTTTTTGTTGCCCGGGATTTGTGCTGCAAAGATCTTCAGTCTGTCCGTGACCCAGTCGCGGCCTTCGCGAGCAGGCTCGCTCCCACAGGAATACAGTGGGAGCGAGCCTGCTCGCGAATCGATCCATCAGGCGCTGGAACCTTCTGGTTGAATCAACGCCAGCAACGTCCACCCAGCCCCCGGCTTCAACGCCGTTTCCGGCGTCACCACGTGCACCCAGCCGCTGTCATCACGCATGAACAGCAACGTTGCGCGATTGCCGTGCAGCGCCCGGTAATCATCCCAGCCAAACCCATCCGTCAAGGTTGTGCTGTACAGCTCGGCACCCTGGCCCATCTGGCCGGCCAGTTTCGAATAGGTCAGTGCCTCACTGCCCAACTGATTGCCCCGGTGTTCCAGGCTCGCCAGATGTTTATCGCTGCGGCGGCTTTCATGGCCGCTGGCCAGACCGAACAGGCGCTGATGACCGAAGTCATGACGAAAGCGCATCGCCGCCAATGTGTTCAGCTCGCCCGACGGTGACAGCGCCAGCAAATGCCCCAACCCCACCAGGTCCAGATGCGCGTCAGCATGCTGCGACGCCGGGTTGCCGAAATAAGTCGGCAAGCCTTCCATGCGTGCCGCGCGGATATTCTCCCAGCTCGAATCGGTCAGCAGTACGCGACTGCCCAGTTGCTGCAGCGACTTGCCCAATGCGCGGGCCGGGCTATTGGCTCCAACGATCAGAAAACCGCTCGGCGCCGGTTCGGCGACCTTTAACAGCCGTGCCAGCGGTCGCGCCGTTGCGCTTTGCAAAACCACGGTACCGATGATCACCGCAAAGGTCAGCGGCACCAGCAGCAGGGCGCCTTCATGTCCGGATTCATCCAGGCGAATCGCGAAAATCGCTGAGACAGCCGCTGCGACGATCCCGCGTGGCGCGATCCAGCACAGCAACGCCCGTTCACGCCAGCTGAGACTGGAACCGGCGGTGCTGAGCAAAACATTCAATGGGCGAGCGATCAACTGGATCACCAGCAGCAGAATCAACACCAGCGGTCCCAGACCGATCAACGCGTTCAGGTCCAGGCGCGCCGCGAGCAGGATGAACAGTCCGCAAATCAGCAACACGCTGAGGTTTTCCTTGAAGTGCAAGATGTGCCGCACGTCCACGCCTTTCATGTTGGCCAGCCACATGCCCATCAGCGTCACCGCCAGCAGGCCGGACTCATGCATCACTTGGTTGGCACCGATGAAGATTGCCAGCACCGCTGCCAGCGAGGCCAGGTTATGCAAGTATTCCGGCAGCCACTGACGCCGGATCACCGTCCCCAGCAGCCAGCCACCGACGACACCAAACACGGCGCCGCAGAGGATCACCCCGCCGAAGGTGAGAAGACTTTGCTTGAGGCCATGCCCTTCAGCGCTGGCGATGATGAAGCTGTACACCACGACGGCGAGCAGAGCGCCGATCGGATCGATGACGATGCCTTCCCAGCGCAGGATGTTGGCGATCGAGGCTTTTGGCCGCACCACCCGCAGCATCGGCACAATTACGGTCGGACCGGTGACCAGCGTCAGGCTGCCAAACAGAATCGCCAGCATCCAGTCGAAGCCCAGCAGGAAATGCGTGGCTACCGCGATGACGATCCAGGTCGAAATCGCACCGAGGGTCACCAGTCGATGAACGACGCTGCCGATCTCTTTCCATTCCGACAGGTGCAGGGTCAGGCTGCCTTCGAACAGGATCAGCGCTACTGCCAGCGACACCAGTGGCATCAGCAGCGGGCCGAACATTTCCTGCGGGTCGAGCCAACCCAGCAGCGGGCCGGCCAGAATGCCGGTCAGCAGCAGAAACAGAATGGCCGGCAGCTTCAGGCGCCATGCCAGCCACTGACAACCAGCGCCGCCGCGCCGATCCCGCCAAATGCCAAGAGAATTTGCTGCTCGTTCATTGATGCTCCCTGTTCCTTGATCTGGCTGGCTATGAAAGACTAGCGGCCATTCCCGTCGTTCACTGTCTATTTGCGCGCAGTGTTGAAACTGCCTGCCCTGAGCACCCATGCCTGCCATCGACCATCCGCTGATTGATCAATTCCTCGACGCTTTATGGCTGGAGAAAGGCCTGTCCGACAACACCCGCGACGCCTATCGCAGCGACCTCGCGCTGTTCAACGGCTGGTTGCAGGAGAAAAATCTCGAGCTGATCAATGCCGGTCGCGAATTGGTCCTCGATCACCTGGCGTGGCGGCTGGAGCAAAACTACAAGCCGCGCTCCACCGCGAGATTTCTCTCCGGGGTGCGTGGCTTTTATCGCTATCTGCTGCGGGAAAAGCTGATCAGCGTCGACCCGACGTTGCGCGTCGACATGCCGCAACTGGGCCGGCCGTTGCCCAAATCGCTGTCGGAAGCCGATGTCGAAGCACTGCTCAAGGCTCCGGACCTGAGTGACGCCATCGGCCAGCGTGACCGCGCGATGCTGGAAGTGCTGTATGCCTGTGGCCTGCGCGTGACCGAACTGATCAGCCTGACACTGGAGCAGGTCAACCTGCGCCAGGGCGTATTGCGGGTGATGGGCAAGGGCAGCAAGGAGCGTCTGGTGCCGATGGGCGAGGAGGCGATTGTCTGGGTCGAGCGCTATATGCGTGATGGCCGTCAAGAATTACTCGGTGGCCGCCCCAGCGATGTGCTGTTCCCCAGCCAGCGCGGCGAGCAGATGACCCGGCAGACGTTCTGGCATCGGATCAAGCATCAGGCCAAGGTCGCCGGGATCAGCAAGTCGCTGTCGCCGCATACCTTGCGCCACGCATTTGCCACGCACCTGCTCAACCATGGCGCGGACTTGCGCGTGGTGCAGATGCTGCTCGGGCACAGCGACCTCTCTACGACGCAGATCTATACCCATGTCGCCCGCGCCCGATTGCAGGATCTTCACGCCAAACACCACCCACGCGGCTGACACATCCCATAATGTTGAAATACTGACCTGTGGCGAGGGGATTTATCCCCGTTCGGCTGCGCAGCAGTCGCAAACCCGGCTGGCTCGATTTTGACTGAAAGATCGCGGTGGATGGTTTAGGGCTGCTTCGCAACCCGGCGGGGATAAATCCCCTCGCCACAATAATGTGTGTCAGCCACATGTGGTTGTGGGTCAACTGTACAAGCATGAAGATGTGTCAGTTGCACATGAGTGTGTGGCGACAGGCGCATTCGGCCCTCGTGACCTTATGTGTTAGGCTTTGCCGGTTTGCACGATGGACGGTTATGACCCGGTGTTTCGCACGGGCGTTCTGATCGTTTCATTGGCCCGCCCTCAGGAGTACTCATGCGTCTGACCCAGATTTTCGCCGCCGCCGCTATTGCGCTGGTGAGCACCTTTGCCGTCGCCGACGACGCGGCTGACAAAGCCATTCGTCAAAGCCTGGAAAAACTCGAACTCGAGGTTCCGGTCGAAAGCATCAGTGCCAGCCCGTTGCCTGGCATGTACGAAGTCAAACTCAAAGGCAGCCGCGTGCTGTACGCCAGTGCCGATGGCCAGTACATCGTGCAGGGCAACCTGTACCAGCTCGCGAATGGCAAACCGGTCAACCTGACCGAGAAGACCGAACGCCTGGGCATTTCCAAACTGATCAATGCCATCCCGGTGGCCGAAACCGTGGTCTACCCGGCCGTGGGCGAGACCAAATCGCACATCACCGTGTTCACCGACACCACCTGCCCGTACTGCCACAAACTGCATGCCGAAGTGCCCGAGCTGAACAAGCGCGGCATCGAAGTGCGCTACGTGGCGTTCCCGCGCCAGGGCCTGAATTCGCCGGGTGACGAGCAGCTGCAAGCAGTGTGGTGTTCGAAAGACAAGAAAGCTGCCATGGACAAAATGGTCGATGGCAAGGAAATCAAAGCCGCCAAGTGCGATAACCCGGTTTCCAAACAGTTCGCGCTCGGTCAGTCGATCGGCGTGAATGGCACACCGGCCATCGTTTTGGCCGACGGCCAGGTCATTCCGGGCTACCAGCCGGCGCCACAAGTCGCCAAACTGGCACTGGGCGCGAAGTAATTCGCATCGTCACGGGTAACCGTTGACGATCGTGGTCCGGCAGCAGCAGCGCCGGGCCATCAACAGAGAGCCGCGAGCACGCGGTTGTTTTCCGGCCGACCCTGTGTCGGCCGTTTCATGGGGAGTTCACAGTGAATCCGGTCAAAGTAGGCATCTGTGGGTTAGGGACCGTCGGTGGCGGTACCTTCAACGTACTTCAGCGCAACGCCGAGGAAATTGCTCGTCGTGCCGGGCGTGGAATCGAAGTGGCACAAATTGCCACGCGCACGCCAAAGCCTCAGTTCCAGACGACCGGTATTGCGATTACCAACGATGTCTTCGAAGTGGCCACGAACCCTGAGATCGACATCGTCATAGAGCTGATGGGCGGCTACACCGTTGCCCGCGAGCTGGTACTCAAGGCCATCGAGAATGGCAAGCATGTGGTCACCGCGAACAAGGCGCTGATAGCCGTTCACGGTAATGAGATTTTCGCCAAGGCACGCGAGAAAGGCGTGATCGTGGCATTCGAAGCGGCGGTGGCCGGTGGCATTCCGGTGATCAAGGCGATCCGCGAAGGCCTGTCCGCCAACCGCATCAACTGGGTTGCCGGGATCATCAACGGCACCGGCAACTTCATCCTCACCGAAATGCGCGAGAAGGGCCGTACGTTTGAAGACGTACTCGCCGAAGCGCAGGCGCTGGGTTACGCCGAAGCCGATCCGACCTTCGACGTCGAAGGCATCGATGCCGCGCACAAGCTGACCATTCTGGCGTCTATCGCCTTCGGTATTCCGCTGCAATTCGACAAGGCGTACACCGAAGGCATCACCAAACTGACCACTGCCGACGTCAACTACGCCGAAGCGCTGGGCTATCGCATCAAGCACTTGGGTGTGGCGCGCAGCACTGACGCCGGCATCGAATTGCGCGTGCACCCGACGCTGATTCCGGCCGATCGCCTGATCGCCAACGTCAACGGCGTGATGAACGCAGTGATGGTCAACGGTGACGCCGCCGGTTCGACGCTGTTCTATGGCGCCGGCGCTGGCATGGAGCCGACCGCTTCGTCGGTGATCGCCGATCTGGTCGACGTGGTTCGCGCGATGACTTCCGACCCGGAAAACCGTGTACCGCACCTGGCCTTCCAGCCTGACTCGCTGTCGGCGCATCCGATCCTGCCGATCGAAGCCTGCGAAAGCGCTTACTACCTGCGAATCCACGCCAAGGACCACCCGGGCGTACTGGCTCAGGTGGCGAGCATCCTGTCGGAGCGCGGCATCAATATCGAATCGATCATGCAGAAGGAAGTCGAAGAACATGACGGCCTGGTGCCGATGATCCTGCTGACCCACCGCGTGGTCGAGCAGCGCATCAACGATGCGATCACCGCGCTGGAAGCACTGGCTGGCGTCGACGGCCCGGTTGTACGGATCCGTGTCGAACATTTGAACTAAAAAGCAGCGGCAAGCTTCGAGCTGCAAGCGGCAAGAGAGAAGCAGTCTGGCTTTTACTTGCGACTTGCAGCTTGCAGCTTGCAGCTCAAACCGAAGGTTTGAAAAAAATGCGATATATCAGTACTCGCGGCCAGGCCCCGGCCCTGAATTTCGAAGAGGTCCTGCTGGCCGGTCTGGCGACCGATGGCGGTCTGTACGTCCCGGAAAACCTGCCACGTTTCACTCAGGAAGAGATCGCTTCCTGGGCCGGCCTGCCGTATCACGAGCTGGCCTTCCGGGTGATGCGCCCGTTTGTCACCGGCAGCATCCCGGATGCCGATTTCAAGAAGATCCTCGAAGAAACCTACGGTGTGTTCGCCCACAGCGCCGTTGCGCCACTGCGTCAGTTGGACGGTAATGAATGGGTGTTGGAGCTGTTCCATGGCCCGACCCTGGCGTTCAAGGACTTCGCTCTGCAACTGCTCGGTCGTCTGCTTGATTACGTGCTGGAAAAGCGCGGTGAGCGCGTGGTGATTGTCGGTGCCACCTCTGGTGATACCGGTTCTGCGGCCATCGAAGGCTGCAAGCACTGCGAAAACGTCGACATCTTCATCCTGCACCCGCATCAGCGTGTATCGGAAGTGCAGCGTCGGCAGATGACGACGATCTTCGGCGAGAACATCCACAACATCGCCATCGAAGGCAACTTCGATGACTGCCAGGAAATGGTCAAGAACAGCTTCGCCGACCAGAGCTTCCTAAAAGGCACGCGTCTGGTGGCGGTGAACTCGATCAACTGGGCGCGGATCATGGCCCAGATCGTTTACTACTTCCATGCGTCCCTGCAGTTGGGCGGTCCGGCGCGTTCGGTGTCGTTCTCGGTACCGACCGGCAACTTCGGCGACATCTTCGCCGGCTACCTGGCGCGCAACATGGGCCTGCCGATCAATCAGTTGATCGTGGCAACCAACCGCAACGACATCCTGCACCGCTTCATGAGCGGCAACCAGTACGTCAAGGAAACCCTGCACGCGACGCTGTCGCCGTCGATGGATATCATGGTGTCGTCGAACTTCGAGCGCCTGCTGTTCGACCTGCACGGGCGTAACGGTGCGGCGATTGCCGGCCTGATGGACTCGTTCAAAAAGGACGGCAGTTTCAGCGTCGAACAAGAACGCTGGACCGAAGCACGCAAGCTGTTCGATTCGCTGGCGGTGGACGATGCGCAGACCTGCGAAACCATCGCCGACGTCTACGAGCAAACCGGTGAAGTCCTCGACCCGCACACTGCCATCGGTGTGAAAGCTGCGCGCGAATGCCGTCGCAGTCTGGATATCCCGATGGTAATTCTGGGCACTGCCCATCCGGTCAAGTTTCCTGAGGCAGTGGAGAAAGCGGGTGTAGGAAAAGCGCTCGAACTACCTGCACATCTTTCTGATTTGTTTGAGCGAAACGAGCGTTGCACGGTTCTGCCAAACGACCTGAAAGCCGTGCAAGCCTTTGTCAGCCAGCATGGCAACCGCGGCAAGCCACTCTAAGCCAGTAAAAGCTGTCACATTTTGAAGCCCGTCTGCTGACGGGCTTTTTTGTTTCTGCTGCCACACTGCTCGGGTTTTCACCCACGAAGGACGGGTGAGTCGATCACGAAGGAAATGGCAATGCTGTTTTACAGAGGTTTGAAACCGGCACTGGGCTGGTTGTTTTTGTTGGCGGTGCTGGGATGGATGCACAGCGGCGTGGCAGCGCAGATGGCACTCGATCAGGCCAATGCGTCGGGCACTGTGCCGGTTGTCGAACTGGATGCGCACGAGCGGCAATGGATCCGTGACAACCCCAGAGTAACGGTGGCATCGGTGCAATATCCGCTGTACCTGTTTCAGGACGAACACGGCCAGTGGAGCGGTCTGAACAACGATGTGCTCAAGCGGGTCAGCGCAATGACCGGACTGCAATTCGAGCACCAGGAATCGTTCTCTACCGACCATATGCTCGATCGCCTGCAAAGCGGGGTCGCGGACATCAGTACGACGTTGGCCATGAGCGATGAACGCAAGGCCTTTCTCGATTTCAGTCATGCTTTCGGAGGGGCTGGCTGGGTGTTTGTCGGACATGCCAATGCCCCGAGGGTGGAGTCTTTCGAGCAACTGGCGAAGCGCGTTCTGGTGCTGCCCGCCCGTCATGCCCTGGAGGATGCGATTCGGCGCGATTATCCGTCGATTGAAATACGCTCGGTGAAAACCTACGCCGAAGCGCGGGCGCTGGTCGAGAGTGGGGAAGCCTACGCAACCATCGAAAACGAAATCGGCGCGCAGCTCTATCCGTTGGGCATGCTCAAGGTCGGTGCTCTGGTAGAGGGCAAGTGGGAAGCCGATCATCTGGCTGTACGAAAAGGCATGCCGCAACTACTGAGTATTCTTAACAAGGCGCTGGAAGCTTTCCCTGCTGCGGAGTTGCGGGCGATTCGTCTCAAGTGGCTGGCAGGCGTTTCGCCGCCGCCCGTGCCCTCCGTGTGGAAGCGCCTGGTCGAGTGGGCATGCTGGGCGATGGGGGGAATCGGCGTTTTCGGAATGCTGTCGCTGGTGTGGAACCGGCGCCTGGCGGCCGTGATCAAGCTGCGCTGCGCGGCGGAAAAGGAGTTGGGCGATCAACTGGCCTTTCAGCACGCTCTGATCGATTCGATGCCGGATCCGGTGTTTGTCCGTGATCTGCACGGGCGTTTGATCATCTGCAATCGCAGTTACGAAGAGGCGCTGTCGGTGCGCCAGGACCAGATGCAGGGACGCTTGCTGATCGAAGTCGATGCGTTTCCGGAAACCACCGCGCGGATGCTCCACGACGAATTCATCGCCCAGTTGCAAACCCGCAAGTCGCGCTTCAGCAAACGCCAACTGCTGTTCAAGGGCGGGCCTCGCGAGGTTTATCAGTGGACCGTGCCGTTTTACAGCGGCGACGGCAAATTGCGCGGCTTGTTGGGCGGCTGGACCGACATCACCCAGCGTCGGACCGAGAGCGGGTGCCGCTGTCTGCAGTAAAGAAGGGAAATGTCCTGCAAGACGCGGCTACTTTTCTGATGGGAGGCTTAAGACGCCTGCCCTAGAGTGAACGACACCTGCGGTGAGAGTCCGCGATGATCGCTCCAGAGGTCGCCCATGCGCTCGCTTAAAGTCCTGATTCTTGAACCCAACCCGTTCCAGCTGATGGCATTGCATCAAATGCTCAATGCCATCGGCATCTACGACGTATTGACCGCGCCGTCGCTGGCGTCAGCCCTGTCTTCACTGGGGCATCGCGGTGCGGTCGATATCGCCATTTGCGATCCGCAGCTCAAAGGTGGCGATGGGTTGGCATTGATTCATCACCTGGCGGCGCACCATGAGGCGCGTGCCCTGATTCTGCTGGGCTCGGTCGCGCAGAGTTTGTTGAGTGATCTGGAGCCGGTGCTTCGTCAACAACGCCTGCGCCTGCTGGGGCGTCTGCAGACACCGGTTTCGGCGGTGTTGATGCGAGGTCTGCTGGACAGTTATCTGATCACTGCGCAGGCACTCATCGAGGCCTGATACCGGCGAATATTTTTCTGTCATCTTCGCCATGCATGCTCTGTCAGACACGGTCCTGCAAGGTCGGAACGTGACAGGCAGAACTTTCTTCTCGGGCCGGTGGTCATTTAATGTGAACACGCCCCAGGCACTGTGTTTTCGGACTATTGAGTGGAGATCGAGATGGAAAGTATCAGTCTATTGCTCGGTGAGGCTCTGAGCCCGTATCAGGTGACGCTGACCCCTCGCGGCAGCCATGGTGAATGTCTGGTGACGCTGAAGAACAGCAGCGGCGCCATTGTGGTGGAACGCGAATTCAATCAGGCCCAGTTGAGCGACAAGCGCTTGCTGACCGACGTGGTGGACGGCCTGCACCGTGACGTGATGATCGCCGAAGGGCGGCTGGAACCCTGCGTCATTGCGGCGTTGCGCAATGCAGCTCTGGACAAGCGTCCGGCCCTGTAAAGATGAAATATTTTTTGTGGGAACCTTCCTGCATCCCTGTCAGTCAGACCCCATAACAGCAGGATCAAGCATTGTGCTCCGGTGCTTGTCGCTTGCTGCTACGGGTCTCGAAGCAGACCCCGTTTAACCCCGAGTCGTCTCCCCACTTCTCGGGGTTTCTTTTGCCCGGCGTTTGCCCTGTGCACAGCTTTTTGCTCGAAAACCAAACCTCCAGCGTTGCTCAAATGGCCCCGTCTTCGCGCAGCCGAGCGATTTGCGCCGCGTCGTAGCCCAGATCGCCAAGCACCTGCGCATTGTGTTCGCCAAGCTGCGGTCCGACCCATTCGGACGAGCCCGGCGTTTCCGACAGCTTCGGCACGATGCCGGGCATCTTGAAATCCTTGCCGTCCGGCAGCTTGGCATGCAGGAACATCTCCCGCGCCAGGTATTGCGGATCGTTGAACATGTCCTCGGCGCTGAAGATCCGGCTGACCGGTACGTCGGCCTGATTGAGCAAGTCGAGAACGGTCTGCAGCGGTAAGGAATTGACCCAGCGATCAATCACGCCATACAACTCGTCCCGGCGACTGTCACGTCCGTCGTTACTGGCCAGCACCGGGTCGTTGGCAAGATCTGCGCGGCCAATCACGAGCATGAAGCGTTTGAAGATCGCATCACCATTGGCGCCGATCTGCACATGTTTGCCGTCGGCACTGGTGTGGATCGAAGAGGGCGTGATGCCCGGCATGATGTTACCGCTGCGCTCGCGGATGAAACCGAAGACGTCGAACTCCGGCACCATGCTTTCCATCATCGCGAAGATAGCTTCGTACAGCGCAACGTCGACCACTTGGCCCAGTCCGCCATTGACCTCGCGATGACGCAGCGCCATCAGTGCACCGATCACGCCCCACAGCGCGGCAATCGAATCGCCGATGGAAATCCCGGTACGCACCGGTGGCCGGTCTTCGAAACCGGTGATGTACCGCAGGCCGCCCATGGATTCGCCGACCGCGCCGAAGCCGGGCTGATCTTTCATCGGCCCGGTCTGACCGAAACCGGACAGGCGCACCAGCACCAGTTTCGGGTTCAGTGCGTGCAGGGTTTCCCAGCTCAGACCGAGTTTTTCCAGTACGCCGGGGCGGAAATTCTCGATGAGGATGTCAGCTTCGCCCAGCAGTTGTTTCAGGACCGCCAAGCCGTCGGGGTGTTTCAGATTGAGGGTCAGCGACTTCTTGTTGCGCGCCTGGACAAACCACCACAACGAGGTGCCTTCGTACAACTTGCGCCATTTGCGCAGGGGATCGCCGCCGTCAGGCGATTCGATCTTGATCACTTCGGCGCCGAATTCGCCGCAAATGCGCGAGGCAAACGGCCCGGCGATCAGCGTACCCAATTCAATGACTTTCAGACCCGAGAGCGGTTTGCTGGTGAACGGCATGCGAAATCCTGTAGGACAAGGCTGAACGGATACAGGGTTTTAACATAGCCGGCTGTCAGACGCCGCAGCTGGATTGCCATCAATTCGATGATTGCCTGTGGCATCGGTTAGACTTGCCGACTTTCCTCGTATCAAGAAGCCCGTTCATGGCACAGCCGTCCACTACCTACAAATTCGAACTGAACCTCACCGACCTCGACCGCAGCGTCTACGAAAGCGTCAAGCAGACTATCGCCCGTCATCCTTCGGAGACCGAAGAACGCATGACTGTGCGGCTGCTGGCCTACGCGCTCTGGTACAACGAGCAGCTGTCGTTCGGCCGTGGTCTGTCAGACGTGGATGAACCGGCCTTGTGGGAAAAGAGCCTGGACGACCGTGTCCTGCACTGGATCGAAGTCGGCCAGCCGGATGCCGATCGCCTGACCTGGTGCTCGCGCCGCACCGAACGCACCAGCCTGCTGGCCTACGGCAGCCTGCGTGTGTGGGAAACCAAGGTGATCCCGGCGATCAAGAACCTGAAAAACGTCAACATCGCCGCCGTCCCGCAAGAAGTGCTGGAGACCCTGGCCAAGGACATGCCCCGCGTCATCAAGTGGGACGTGATGATCAGCGAAGGCACGATCTTCGTCACCGACGATCGCGGTCAGCACGAAGTCCAGTTGCAATGGCTGCAAGGTGAGCGCGGCTGAGGTCGCGACACCGCTGATATTTCCCACGAATCAAAGAGAAGCCTCCGTCGCCCCATGCGTATCGAACCTCGTGAATTGCCTGCCACGTTGCCTTTCCTCGGTGATCTGCCGCCACTGCTGACCCGCCTGTACGCGGCGCGGGGCGTGCAGTCGGAGGCGGAGCTGGACAAAAGTCTGGCGCGCTTGATCCCGTTCCAGCAGCTCAAAGGCATCGATGCGGCGGTTGACCTGCTGGTGACGGCATTGGAGCAACGCCAGCGCATTCTGATCGTCGGCGACTTCGACGCGGACGGCGCCACCGCCAGCACTGTCGGTGTCCTCGGTCTGCGCCTGTTGGGCGCGGCGCATGTCGATTACCTGGTGCCGAACCGCTTCGAATACGGCTATGGCCTGACGCCGGAAATCGTTGAAGTAGCGCTGACCCGTGAACCGCAATTATTGATCACCGTCGACAATGGTATTTCCAGTGTCGAAGGCGTCGCGGCGGCCAAGCGCGCCGGACTGAAGGTGTTGATCACCGACCACCACTTGCCCGGCGATGAACTGCCGCAGGCTGATGCGCTGGTCAATCCGAATCAGCCGGGCTGCGAATTTCCGAGCAAAGCGCTGGCCGGCGTCGGGGTGATCTTTTACGTACTCATGGCGTTGCGCGCGCGTCTGCGCAGCCTCGGCTGGTACGAGAGCAAGCCACAACCGAACATCGGCGAACTGCTCGATCTGGTGGCGCTGGGCAGCGTCGCCGACGTGGTGCCGCTGGATGCCAACAATCGCATTCTCGTGCATCAAGGGCTGGAGCGGATTCGTGCCGGCCGGGCGCGGCCGGGGATCAAGGCGATTCTCGAAGTCGCCAAGCGAGAGGCTGCGCGGATCACTTCCACCGACCTGGGTTTCATCGTCGGCCCGCGCCTGAACGCCGCCGGACGTCTGGACGACATGAGCCTGGGCATCGAATGCCTGCTCACGGCCGACGCCAATCTGGCGCGGGAAATGGCTGCGCAACTGGACGGCATGAACCAGGATCGCAAATCCATTGAGCAGGGCATGCAGCGTGAAGCGCTGGCGCAGCTCAAGGATCTGCCGGTCGAGTCGATGCCGTTTGGTCTGTGCCTGTTCGATCCGGAGTGGCATCAGGGCGTGATCGGCATCCTCGCCTCGCGGATGAAAGAGCGCTATTTCCGCCCGACCATTGCCTTCGCCGATGCCGGTGACGGTCTGCTCAAGGGCTCCGGTCGCTCGGTGCAGGGCTTCCATATTCGCGATGCGCTGAGTGTGGTCGCGGCGCAGCATCCGAACCTGATCGCCAAATATGGTGGCCACGCGATGGCCGCT
Organism: Pseudomonas sp. Leaf434; assembly: GCF_001425545.1. Classification (NCBI taxonomy): domain Bacteria; kingdom Pseudomonadati; phylum Pseudomonadota; class Gammaproteobacteria; order Pseudomonadales; family Pseudomonadaceae; genus Pseudomonas; species Pseudomonas sp. Leaf434. The sequence goes on from NZ_LMQZ01000001.1 coordinate 362,029, forward strand.
GGTCTGACCTTGCCGCAGGAGAATTTTCCGCTGTTCGCCGAGGCTTTCGACGCTGAAGTGCGTAGGCAACTTCGCGAAGAAGACCTCACCGGGCGGATGCTTTCAGATGGCACGCTGGCCGTTGAAGAGTTTCATCTCGAACTGGCTCGCGCCTTGCGCCACGCCGGGCCGTGGGGGCAGCATTTTCCCGAGCCGCTGTTTCACGGTGTGTTTCAACTGGTCGAGCAGCGCGTGGTCGGCGAACGGCATTTGAAAGTGGTGCTGAAAAGCGAATGCGGTTCGGTGAAGCTCGATGGCATCGCGTTTGGCATTGATCGCGATGTGTGGCCGAACCCGACGATTCAATGGGTTGAACTGGCTTACAAGCTCGACGTTAACGAGTTTCGTGGCAACGAGACTGTGCAGTTGATGATTGCTCATATCGAACCGCGCTGAAGATCAAAAGATCGCAGCCTTCGGCAGCTCCTACAGGGGATCGCATTCCTCTGTTGGAGCTGCCGAAGGCTGCGATCTTTTCTGGAACCCCCCAAGATCCCCGGTTGTCGACTAGGCTCTAAGCACTGCTTGATTGGCCTTGTGACGTCTTGTCGTTTTTTTGCCCGCGGGGGCGGGTGCTGCACCCTTTTTCTGTCACTCGTCGACTTTTCAAACAGAACCCTGGAGCCTGCCCACTGATTCGAGAGGTGCCCCATGAGTCTGCTGCTTGAACCCTTTACTCTTCGCCAACTGACCCTGCCCAACCGCATCGCCGTGTCGCCGATGTGCCAGTACTCCAGCGTCGACGGCCTGGCCAACGACTGGCACCTGGTGCACCTGGGTAGCCGCGCGGTGGGCGGTGCCGGTCTGGTTTTTACCGAAGCCACGGCGGTTACCGCCGACGGACGCATCACCGCCGAAGACCTTGGCCTGTGGAACGACGAACAGATCGAACCGCTGCAACGCATCACTCGCTTCATCACCGCCCAGGGCGCGGTCGCCGGTATTCAACTGGCCCACGCCGGGCGTAAGGCCAGCACCCACCGGCCGTGGATCGGCAAGCATGGCAGTGTCAAGCCCGAGGACGGCGGCTGGACCCCGGTCGGGCCATCGCCGATTGCCTTCGATCCCCAGCACACACAACCGAAGCAACTGGATGAGGGGCAGATCGCCGAAGTGATCCAGGCCTTTGTCGACGCGGCCAAACGCGCGCTGACGGCGGGTTTCAGCGTGGTCGAGGTGCATGCTGCGCATGGCTATCTGCTGCATCAGTTTCTCTCGCCGCTGAGCAATCAACGCCGCGATCAGTACGGTGGTTCGTTCGAGAATCGTATCCGTCTGGTGCTGCAAGTCACTGAAGCGGTGAGGGCGGTATGGCCGGAGGAATTACCGGTGTTTGTCCGCGTCTCGGCGACCGATTGGGTCGAAGATGGCTGGAATCCGGATGAGACCGTGGAGCTTGCGCGCCGCCTTCATACGCTGGGCGCCGATCTCATTGACGTGTCTTCAGGAGGGACTGCTGCAAACGCGGAAATCCCGGTTGGACCCGGATATCAGACGCGCTTCGCCGAGCGTGTGCGCAAAGAGTCAGGCATCGCCACCGGTACTGTCGGAATGATTACCGAGCCGGCCCAGGCCGAGCACATTCTGCGTACCTGTCAGGCCGATATCATTTTCCTCGCGCGCGAACTGCTGCGCGATCCGTACTGGCCGCTGCATGCCGACGATGATCTGGGCGGGCGCAAAGCAGTGTGGCCGGCGCAGTATCAGCGCGCGACCCATCGGGATCAGCCGATTCATGAATCGGATTTGCGCGATTGATTGAAGGCTGGAAAGCAAAAGCCCCGAGCCGGTGAGGGTCGGGGCTTTTCTATTCGGCACAATTTTGCGTTGTCAGGCGGGCCTCTTCGCGAGCAGGCTCGCTCCCACAATAGGAATGCGGACCCCTGTGGGAGCGAGCCTGCTCGCGAATGACGCCAGAACAGCCGCCTTAGAACCTCAAGGGTATTTACGCTTGTCCGGGGTCGGCGGGAAATACTGGTACAGCCAGGTCTCGCTCAACGTGCGGTCATTGGTGCGAATGAACAGGCGCAGTTCCACTGGCTCGACACTGTCATTGGTCGGATACCAATCGAACAGAATCCGGTAGCCCTTGATGTCATCCAGCACCAGCACGCTGAAGTCCTGCACCTTGCCGTTGGAACAGGTAATCACCGGCTCGATTCCGGTGCCCTGTGGCAGGCGCTCGAGGCCGCCACCGGTGAAGTCCACGGCAAAGCGCCGCGCCCAGACCGGCGGGTAGTGCTCACCCGGCGCCCAGCCCTCGGTGAAGCCGCCCATGCCCGAACGCGTCGCGTGCACCCGCGCCAGTGGCGTGCCGACCGGTGGCAGCGCGCTCCAGTACAGCTTGTACCCGTAGTTCAGCGAATCACCGGCAGCCACGGGTTTCTTCGGCGTCCAGAAGGCGACGATGTTATCCAGCGTCTCGCCGGTCGTAGGAATTTCCAGCAGATCGATAGAGCCTTCGCCCCAGGCGGTTGTAGGTTCTACCCACAGGCTCGGGCGCTTGCTGTACCAGTCGACAGTGTCCTGATAGTTGGCGAATTCGTGGTCGGTCTGCACCAGGCCGAAACCCTTCGGGTCCTTGTCGGCAAATGCATTGAATTGCAGCGTCGCCGGGTTGTTCAACGGCCGGCAGATCCACTCGCCATTGCCGCGCCACATTGCCAGGCGATCGGAGTCGTGGATCTGCGGATGAATGGTGTCGCACATGCGCCGTTCGTGGGTGCCGCAGCTGAACATGCTGGTCATCGGCGCCACGCCCAACTGTTCGATGGTGGTGCGGGCGTTGATGTGCGCGTCGATTTCCATGACCACGCGCTCGGCCTGGCAATCGATGTCAAAGCGATAGGCGCCGGTCGCGCTCGGCGAGTCGAGCAGGGCGTAGACCACAAAACGCGTGGCGTTCTTGTCAGGCGTCTCGAACCAGAACTTGGTGAAGTCGGGAAACTCTTCGCGCTTCTTTGCGTACGTGTCGATGGCCAGGCCGCGTGCGGAGAGGCCATATTGGCCAGTGGCATCGACCGCACGGAAATAGCTGGCGCCCAGAAACGACACCACGTCATGCCGATCCAGCTCCGGCGCCTTGAACAGTTTGAAGCCGGCAAAACCCAGGTCGCCTTTGAGCTGCTGGGTGTCGACCGAAGTGTTCTCGTAATTGAACAGCGCCGGACGGAAATGCACCTCGCGCGCCATGCGCGTCTTCGGATCAACGCTGTACATGCGCACCGGCTGACGGAAACCCATGCCGACGTGGAAGAACTGCACGTCCAGCTGACCTTTGTTTTCCTTCCACAAGGAATGCTCGCCGTCGTAGCGGATCGCGTTGAAGTTCTGCGGAGTCATGGTCGCCAGGGTTGGCGGCAACACCTGTTTCGTATCCTGATAGGCACTGCCGGCGAGCTGCTTGGCCTGACGCTTCAATGCTTCAAAATCGAAGGCCTGGGCCTCGCCATCGGCGGCGCCGCCATTGGCTGCCCAAGCGCGGGCGGCCAACAGGCCCGACGCGGAAAGACCGGTATAGGCCGCAATGGCCATGGACGCTTTGAGCAAATTCCTGCGGTGCATAAATACAACCTGTCGTGTGCAATCCAGCGCCGTTCCTGGCACCTGTCGGATCGGAAATTACGGTTCGGTCATGCCTTCGGCCAAACGCAACGGACTATAAACAGATGCCCGCTAGCTTAATCGGTTCGATTGTCGGGCAAAAAGGCTTGTTTGCGTTGCGTCACCTGGCAATGAAACAAGACATGTCTGTAATTTTTCTGACAGGGCTCTCTGATTTAGAGGGCATATCTGCTTTTTTCGATTAATTACTCTAAAAACCGCTTTTCAACGCCGATTTAATTCCTATTCTATGGGCAAGACCGGATACAAGCCTTCGTGCCGGCGGGGCACACGACGCTGCTCGAAGAGGCAGGGCGATGTGAGGTTCAGCAGTTTCTTGACTCAATAGAGAAGGACATCGTCCATGGCAAAAATACAGAGCATCACCGAAATGTTGGGCATCTTCCCTTGCTTGGGCGGCGGGCGCAGAAGACGCCGCCTCAATTCCGAAGAATTGAAACTTGTGGAGCGTTATCGAGAACTATCGGAAAGCGACCGGATCGCCATGCGCTATCTGGTGGATGCGATGCGGAGTGTTTCGCGGTTTTAAGGAGGAGGGGAAAAGGGGGCAGGTCGAAAGGCCTGCCCCTTTTCATTGGGTAACGCTCGGAACGGGCCCTTCTGAGTGGCGAGCAACATCTCGAAGCACACTCGCGGGGCGGGTCCCGGCACTTTCGAACTAGGCTGAGGGCCTTAGATCCGGATAACCCTTGTTTGGAGACGGAACATGAACACCCGTGGATTGCTCGATCAACTGCTCAAGTCCGGGCAGGAAATGCTGCAGAACAAGACTGGTGGCGCTTCCAACAAGTCGGCTGCCAGCGGACTGGGCGGTTTGCTCGGTGGCTCGTCTGGCTCCAGCGGCCTCGGCGGCCTGCTGTCCGGCGCGGGCGGCGGCGCATTGGCCGCGGGCGCGATGGGCCTGCTGCTCGGCAACAAAAAAGTCCGCAAGGTCGGCGGCAAAGTCGCCATCTACGGCGGCCTCGCCGCGCTGGGCGTACTGGCTTACAAGGCCTACGGCAACTACAACGCCCAAAAAGGCAGCGCACCCCAACGCGAACCACAAACCCTCGACCGCCTGCCACCCGCGCAAGTCGAAGAACACAGCCAGGCCATCCTCAAAGCCCTGGTCGCCGCCGCCAAGGCCGACGGCCACATCGACGAGCGCGAGCGCGAACTGATCGAAGGCGAATTCACCAAACTCGACAACGACCAGGAACTGCAACACTGGCTCCACGCCGAACTCAACAAACCCCTCGACCCCACCGACGTCGCCCGCGCCGCGAGCACGCCGGAAATGGCGGCAGAGATGTACATCGCCAGTGTGATGCTGGTGGATGAGGAGAATTTTATGGAGAAGAGTTATCTGGATGAACTGGCACGGCAGTTGAAGCTGGAGCCGGGGTTGAAGGTGGAGTTGGAGAGGCAGGTGCGGTTGGTGGGGGCGGATAGCGTGTAATCGTAGTGGCGATCGCCCGGCATCAGCAGGCGGTTGCCCTTTTACGTTAGCTAGACTTCCTGCGTTTCAGTAGTTTCCGTAACGGCGTTGAATCGATCTTTGTCCCGATAGCGGACACTGCGCATGCCGCTGGCTCTGTACATACTTTTGGCACTGACCGGGTAATAGAGCTGGCAAATAGATCACTAGCAATCGGTGATTAGCGCACTGACGTCGTCGCCAGATCAGTGTTATTTAACAGTCGACCATTGAGGTCTGAGTCGGCGGGCCTGCCGTCGAGCAAGTTTCCTTCTGCTAGAAGTATTTGAATGGGTATGTGTCTCCCGTGATTATTATTGAATCTTTCTCTGTATATACGCTGTTGATGTTGTTGATAACCAATTGTGGGTTGGTTGGGTTTTGAAAAAGATGATAGAAGAGTTCGAAGTAAAGATGATCTTCGATCAAACTTGCTGCTAGGTTTGGATGGGTGTTCAGAAGTTCATTGAAAGTCGGGTAATCAACTGTCGCAAGCTCGGGGATGTCCGCATAGCCTTGCACGGTATCGTCAATCCTGCATTCCGAAATAAACGTATCTGCAATAATTTCAAACTTTCTTGGAAAGTCGCCGGGTTTGATTTGCAGTATGTAGGGCTGAGTCTTGATCGTAACCGCCTCTCCGAATCCCAAGCTTCTATAAGATACGGTATTTGGATTGACTGCGTTGCCCGAGCACTTAAATATCATGGTTTTGCTTTCGCTGTTATAGGTTTGGTTGTCGAGATTTTTTTACCCGAAAGAAAACTCCCCTTGCACTACAAGTCTGAGGCCTTTCCCAAAACAATCGCATCGGCATCGGCATCGGCATCGGCATCGGCATCGGCATCGGCATCGGCATCGGCATCGAACGCAGACTGCTTTAGCTTAGGGTGTTGCTTAAACATTTTTTTGCTGAGAGAGTGGCGCCGCCACATCCTATGTATTAGCCAATGTCAGGTCCACTGCTTTCCCCGTATACTTCAGATTTGTAAAGGCTGCATCAGATTTGTTTAACTTTATGTAGTGTGTGGTCTAAAGTTTTTTCAAGGCCGCTCCAAGTTTTGGCGGTGTCGGTGAATATTGGAAATTCTCCAAGCTTGATTTGCAATTAATGAAATTCTAAAAGTGCCATTTTTGCTAAATAATAGATGCCATCCGATGTCTATTATTTGTTCCAGGCCAGTAGTTGTGCTCGTCGTGATTTTTGCTGTTCACGTCCAGGTTGTCGGTGCATTCGTAGCGGGTAGTACTGCCGAGTTCGCTCTATTCGGGAGTTACGCGATCGTCAGTTGTTGGTATACGCGCGCGTGGTACGCTGAGCAGATTAGATGTGCCAGGTGACTCGCGGCATTTCATTTGTAAAAAAGCTGCACTGAGAAAGGGCAAGCATCGAAAATCTTGTGTCGACACTTCCTATGTTTTGAAAAATCGATAGCCGGCATCAAAGACGCTTATGGTATGCATGTTGCTGTAATTCACTTCGAATATTCCTTCAATTGGCGGTTGCGTGCGTTTCGCCTGTAAATTTAGAGTTTCTGCCACGTTTCGAAGTTTATGGTATGTTGCTATGTAGACATGATCGGAAGCGGAGAAGTCAAGAGTTATCTTTTGGGGTGAAATAATCGCAAGATTGATTAGGAGTTGAGGTGATGTGAATGATCTACCTCCAATGTCATAGATCTTGTCTTTATTTTCCAGTTTGGGTCGGTAAATTTCATGTAATAAGTAGTCTTTCCCTTGATCTAAGACTCTTGCCAGTTTTTCGTGACCTTTTATTTTTTCAAATGTAACGGCTGCTTTTTTGATTATTAGGAAGCCATCCTCGTCCATGTTTTCTAGAAAGTTTAAGTCTTGGCTTTCTATTGAAGACGTTATTGGCTAATCTAATAGGTTGAGAACAAAATTGAAGATTTCTACTTGGAATTTTTCCTTTATGTTTTCAGTGGGAGGGATATTCATGTAGGATATAATTCCGCCTGCATTGTCGTAATCGATTGCACCAAAATATCTGTAATGTCAATGTAGATATTCATTTTGCTTTTTTGATTGCCGATTGATTATAGGCTGTCTTAATTAATTGTTGGTTCTTTATTGGCGCCTTTTTGGTAAGTGGCGTTGGGCGTTTGTCGGTAATATTTTAAAAGTTCGCTTATACAAGATTTGGTGGGCTTAGCTATTATATTTCTGATGATTCTGCTTTCGCAAGTAAACTATATATTTCTGGTTCTATTTCACTTTTTGGTGTGGTATCTATTATCTGCTTTACATGGTGAGAGTACTTTTTTTCAATCGGTACTTCGGCCCAGTCGAGCTCGTAAATAGAAATAATTTTAACGTCTTTATATCCCGATTTTGAAAGTAGAGTCTTTAAAATTTCTATGGCTTTGGTGGTACGATTTTCTCCAAGTGAAACGGCGCATCTTTGTTGCCAAAATTCCGGCATTTTGAGTATTGCTTTTTTTAGGACTTCCCAGTCCTTATCACTGAAGTCTATGAGTACCGTTTTAGCAACTAGCTCGGTGCTGTATTCAGTCCATGGTGAATCTTCAGATTCACCTATCCATGAGCAGAGCTTTTTATATAGATTTTCTTCATTGCCAGTCGTCATGGTGTTGCTCCCGTAGGGTATGAAGAAGTGATGACATCGTTTTCTTTAATAACCTGCCATTGAACTCCGTCCACGATTTTGGTGTGTTCGGTCACTACCGCGCCTGGATCGTTCCGTAACACTCTGCCTGGCTCTGCTGCTACCTCATCAGTAACTCTCAAGATTTTCGCGTCACTCCAAGATTTCGGCGCAAATGTATGTCTATTTGGAGACTTTGCTGCAGACCAGCCGATGGTTCCATCCTTTCGCTCTAAAATCATTTTAAAATTTTTAACGCTGGTAGTTCCGTCCTTGTTAGTGCTGACAATATCGTACTGATATTTTGGAGAGTTCATAACCTGCGCCGAATGACCGCCTACTGGTTTGTTATGGCCGGGGCTCCGTGTGCCATACAGTATTTTGTTCTGCATTGCCTTGGGGATCGGTCCGGTATATGGCGCTTCGGGGCTGCCGTCATCAACTTTCGATTTTTTTTCTTCTTGGTCAGTTCGGTTACCTGATGAATCTTTATCTCCGGCTCCGGGACATGTATTCAATCCTAGAGGATCCACCCACCCCGTAGGGTTAGGCACGTATTGGTAGCTATTCAAACCACCCGCAAGCTTGATCGGATCAGGCGTCAAGAACCGTCCAGTTCCCGGATTGTAGTAGCGGTGGCGGTTGTAATGTAACCCTGTCTCGACGTCGAAGTACTGACCCTGAAAACGCAGCGGGTTATCGATTTCGCTGATATCCAGCGCTGCGAGATTGCCGTAGGCGCGGTACTTCGCCGACCACATGATTTCGCCGCTGTAGTCGGTCAGTTCTTGAGGGGTGCCGAGGTGGTCGAGTTGGTAATAGAACGGGGCCGCTTTTAGCGGGCCTTCGCCGTCGAGCATTGCCAACGGGCGGAAGGTGCCCGGTTCGTAGATGTAACTGCGGTAGCGGTTCTCGGCGCTTTCAGCGATGAGGCGTTCGCCTTGCCACAGAAACTCGGTGGTGTGACCGTCGACTGACTTTTCAATGCGGCGGCCAAAGGCGTCGTATTTGTAGGTTGCAGTGCTGCCACCCGGCAGGCTGACGCCGATCAGGCGGTGCTGGCAGTCGTAGCGGTATTCGGTGACAAGTTTTTGGCCTGTTCCTCGACTCTCGCGGACTAGGTTGCCATAGGCGTCGTAATCGTAGTGGCGGTCGCCTTGCATGAGCAGGCGATTGCCTTTAACGTTGGCGAGATTCGCAACGGGCAGGTCATTTTGTCCGAGCAGGTTGCCCGCCGGGTCGTGGGCGAAGCTCTCTGGCATGGCGCCGCGCACGCTGATCAGGCGATCCAGCGGGTCGTAGTGATAGCTGCGGTTGCCTTTGCGGCTGTCGTCGATTCCGGCGAGGTTGCCGTTGGCGTCGTAGTTGTAGCGACGCTGGAACAGGTGCTTGTCCCGTTGGCTAACGCTGTGCGCTTGCAGACGTCCCTGTTCATCGTATTGGTATTGGCTAAGCAGCAGACCTTGTTGGCGCTGTTGCTCTCGACCAGCGTTGAACTGATGAGAGGTCAGGCGAGAACCGTTGAGGTCGATGCTGGTGAGTTGCCCGCCAGGCTGGTGGCGGTAATCGAGTTTGCTGCCATCGGGCAAGCGGCAGTGCTTGAGCTGGCCGACGCTATCGTATTCGTAGCGCAGAGTGCCCCAGCCTTGGTGCTCCTCGATGAGTCGGTCTTGCAGGTCGTATTTGTAGGCGAGCGGCCAGTGGCCGTCGTCAACGTTAACGAGGCGGCCAAGCGCGTCGTAGCTGTAGTGAATCTCTTCGCCGTCGGGCAGCGTTTTTACAAGCAACCGGCCTGCGGCATCACGCTGATATTCGGTGACCAGTTCGCTGCCGTCGTCGCCGAACTCGGTTTTCTTCAGCAGTTGGCCGTTGAGGTCGTACTCGTAGCCAGTCCGACGACCATCGAAGCCGGTTTCCTGTTGAATCAGGCCGTTGGCGTAGTAATCAAGGTGATAGTGCTCGCCGCGCTCGTTTTCAATTTCAGTGAGCAACAGACGCGAGTTGTCGTAGCGGTAGCGCAGTTGGCTGCCGTCGGGATTGATTCGGCGGCTGACGAGGTGAAGATTGTCGGCATATTCATAGCGGGTGATACGGCCAAGTTCGTCACGTTCAGCAGTGACATTGCCGTAGGCGTTGTAGCTGAATGCGCGAGTGGCGCCGCCGGGCAGCGTAACTTGGGCAAGGCGATTGGCAGCATCCCATTGGTAATGAGTGATCGCGCCGGACTCTTCCTGGCGAGTGATCTGCCTGCCTAGTGCATCGTAACGGTACTTGCGCTGACCGCCGTCGGGAAGACGTTCTTCAAGCAGTTGACCGAGATTGTTCCAACCGAGTTGATGACGGCTGCCGTCCGGGTGACGGATTTCCAACAGACGACCCTGCGGGTCATAGCTGTAATGGCTGGCATTGCCGTCCGGGTCAATCTGCGCAGTGACATCACCTTGTCGGTTGCGTTGATACTTCCAACTGGCTTTGCCGCGACGAACGTCGCTGACGAAACCATTGATGTACTCGTAAGTGGTGGCTTCGTCTTCCGGCGGGATGACCGCGGTCATCAATCCGTTATCGTCATAGCGATATTCGGTAACGGCGCCCAGCGGATCCTTTTCGGCGATCAATTGGCCTTTGTCGTTGTAGGCCTTGAGATGCTCGGCACCATCCGGATCGATCTTGCTGATCAATCGGGCCTGATCGTCGTGGGTATAGACCTCTTCGCTGCCATCGGCGTTGGTTACGGTGACGCTGCCTTTGTCATCCCAGACGTACTGCGCTTCCATCTGCGAAAAGTTGGCCCAGTGACGAGTGCAGCGAGACAGTTTGCCTTCGTTTTCCCATTCCCAATAGAACGCTGCGCCGCCTGCCAATTGCCGCTCGAGAATGACGTGTTGCTCGTTGTAGCGATAACGCTCGGCTTCGCCCGCCGCGTTTTTCGCCTCGATCAGGCGATGTTGCGCGTCGTAGCTATAGGTGACCAACGTCTGCACGGTATTCCAGACGTCTTCCAGATTATCGGCGGGCAGAAACTGCTGATAATCGACGGCGATGATGTGCTTGCGGTCGTAGCGCAGAAGCAGGGCGCGGCCGGCACCGTTGTCGAGACGTTTGATGCGCCCATGGATGTCGCGAGTAACGTGCAAGCGGTTGCCATAGCTATCGCTGATGGCGATCAGGGTCGCGCCTTTGCTGTCGAAGCGGAAGTGATAGAACGATGGTCGCTTGCCAGCCTGCGCGAGAATCAGCTCGGATGGATCGTCACCTAGAAAAATGGCCGCGTGCGATAGGCTGTTGGTGATGGCGGGACGCTGCTCGCTCGGAAGTGGGAAAACGGTGGAGCGGTTTTCCTGATCGGTCCAGATGACTTCATCGCCATTGATCTCGATGCGGTGGGCGAGCGCGTGGCTCCAGCCATAGCCGAGACCGCAGTCGATTTCCACAGCGCTGGTGCGATAGAGACGGGTCCATTCGAATGGCAGCAGGCCGTCGAGTTGGCCGTCAGTTAACGTCAATAACTCTTCGCCAGTGACCATCGAAACAGGGCACCCGTTAGTGCAAGTCTTTGCAGCAGGTTCTGCGCTCTTTTCGGCGGGATTCGTCGCCTGGTTCGATACGTCATCAGCGACTTTACCGTCAGCAAGTCTGGCGTTTTTCTTGCCATCAAAACGCAACTCGGAAATCCCGTTTCTGACCTTTGCCGTTACCCCTCGGGCCGCCACAGCGGTGTACTTGGCGACATACTCCATAAAACCGTTGATGATCTTGAACACCGACTTCACGAAGCCGATCACAGCCTTGATGACAAGCTCTCCGTACTTCTTCAGTCGGGCCGCAAGGTAGATTATGCCGGTACCTTCGGCCGCGATGGTCAATACCACGCCGATCACGATGTCGATCGCAATGCCTACGACAATGGCCGTGGTCATCTTCGCTACGTCGCCCGCCATCTTCATCGGCGGCAAGCCCGCGAGCCAGATCACCGCACTGCGCACCAGCAAAAACAAAGCCGCCTCGTCGCTGGCCAGCAACATGGCCTTTTTCATGATGTCCGGCGAGCTCTTGGCGACTCTGATCAGCTCGTCTGCGCCAGCGCCGAGATCCTTGGCGAATTTCTTCGGATCCTGGAGGATATCGAGCACAAGGCTGATGCCGTCCCACACACCCTTGATGGCCTCCCAGCCACCTTCAAGAATGCCGTTGCCGATGGCCATGGCTGTGCCGGAGGTCGAAAGATTCGACCATTGCGGTTTGAAGCCGGCCCATTCCTTGCGCAGGAAACCTTCAAGGTCCGCAGTCACGCCGCTGTAAGAACTGAAGAGGGCGTCGATCTGGGCCGGGGTCACTTCGTTATGGACGCGAATCGTGTAGAACTTGCCGGGCACACCGCCGGTCCATGCGGCTTTGCCTTGGGCGTCGAGTTTGACCTTGCTGACAGCACCACCGTCCACGGCCACGATTTCGACTTCGATATCGCCGACGGGAATGTCGTAAACCGATTCGAATTTGCTCTCGATCAGCAACGGACCCTTGAGCGGACATTGAGCCACGTTCGAGGTGAAGTTACCGTCGGTCATGCTCACCGTTTTACTGGTGTTGCCCGCCTTGATGACACGCTCCATGCCCAATAAGGACGGCATGTCCGCGGCACGGCTACCCTTGTCGAGAGCCTGTGCGTACCAAGTTTTTGTTTGTTCTTGATACAGCTTCAGACTGTCCTTGAAGGTGTTCAGTTGGTTGTCAACAAAGGCAACGCGATCCATCAGCCTTGCTCCAGAATCAGGTGGTTTATCAATGCTTCTTTAAGATTTTGCGGCGCATCCGGGCGGCGCACGAAGCGGGTGATTTTCAGCTTCAGATTGTTCTCGGGCCATGCGGTGTAGAGGTCCGGGCGGTCTTCTTCCAGCCATTGCATCAGGTTGCTGACCAGCGTCGCCGGATTGTCCTTGCTCAACCCTTCCAACAACCCCTTCGGCACCTCCCACCACGGCCAGTCCTTGACCTTCGGCACCACCCGAGTGCCGACTTCCAGCGCCTGCCCATTGATCAGATACCGCTCAAACACCGGCAGCACTTCTCCAGCCTTCTCCCCAAGCCCCCGCAGAATCGGATAAATATGCCGGCCATCCCAAAACCGGAAAAACACCTCGGTGCCATCCGGCATTTTCACCTGCGTCAGGCTGCGCAGATGTTCGAACACTTCGTTTGGCTCTGAGCGCGATACGGCCAGCCAGCCCCAGTCGAGGGCGTCGGTTTCGGCGATCCATGGCAGGAAGGCGGAGTTGGCTTTGAGTTCGGTGAGGTAGGGCATCACCGGTTGCCAGGTGGAGTAGGGCGTGCCGCCCCAGATCGGGATGAGCTGGGCGGTGGGTTCGGTGAGGTACAGGGTTTTCAGGGCGTCGGCATCGCTGGCCGCGCTGACGACCAGATACAAGCGCTCGCCGCTTTGCAGCGGCTGTTGCGCCAGCCAGTCTTTGGGGGTGATTCGTTCAGATGGCACAGGCACCTGCCTTGCATTTTTCGCATTCTTCACAGAACGGCGCGTTACGTTTTAGGGTGTTGATCTGCGCCGGGGTCAGGACTTGGCCAGCCTTGTCGGCATCCGCCTGTTTCAGCACGCCGGGCATCAATGGCGCGGCGCCCGTTCCAACGCCGGGGCTGCCGCCGGAGTTCATGTTGATCACTGGCCCGCTCATGGTCACGCCGCCAGCATCGATCTTGATGAAGCTGCCGCCACCCACCAAGGTCAGCTCCGCACCAGCCTCCATCACTACCTTCATGCCACTGCTAAGGTGGATTTCCTGGCCGGCGTCGATGAACTGACCGGTGCCGATCTTGATGTGCTGGTTCACGCCGACGGTAAGGTGGTCGTTGGCGCGGGTTTCGACTTTGCGGTCGGCGTAGACGGTGTGGTGTTCTTCGGCTTTGAGCTCGGTGTAGCTGTTCTTTTCGACGGTGTCGTGTCGTTCGTTGCCGACGCGGATTTTCTGGTCGTGCTCGATGTTTTCGTCCCAGTCGCGCTGGGCGTGCAGGTAGATCTGCTCCTGACCTTTTTTGTCTTCGATGCGCAGTTCGTTGTAGCCGCCACCGCCCATGGAGCTCAGGGTCTTGAAGGTGCTGCGGGTCTTGTTCGCCGGCAGTGGATAGGGGACGGTGTTTTCCTTGTGGTACAGGCAGCCGCTGATCAGCGGTTGATCGGGGTCGCCTTCAAGGAAGGTCACCAGCACTTCCATGCCGATGCGCGGGATGGCGATGCCGCCGTACTGGGCGCCGGCCCAGGCGCTGGAGACGCGCAGCCAGCAGCTGGTCTTGTCGTCGGCCTGACCTTCGCGGTCCCAGTGAAACTGGACTTTGACGCGGCCGTACTCGTCGCAGTGGATTTCTTCACCTTTCGGGCCAGTGACCACGGCGCTCTGGCTGCCGAGGATGCGTGGTTTCGGATGGCGTAGCGGCGGGCGGTTGGGCACGTCCCACGGCGTAGCCTGGAAGCGGTTGCGGTAGCCCTGGTGGAAATCGTCTTTCAGCGCCGTGGTGTCGCTGGTCACCGACTCTTCGAGCACCTGCGGCTGCTTGCCTTCATGCAGCACTTCGGTGAGCAGCCACAGGTCGTTCCACTTGGCTTTCGGGTGTTCGGTCAGGGCGAGAAAGTGGCCGCTGACCAGCAGTGGCTGATCACTCTTGCCTTCGGCCAATTGGAAGTCGCTGCGATGACGTTCGAGGGCGCGTTTGGCCAAATGTTTGCCGCGCTCGCGGTCGATGAAGCGGCCCGGGTAATCGTAGTCTTCGAGGTCGGGCAGGGCGTCGCCACGGTTTTCGCTTTCCAGGGTCAGGCGCGGTTTTTCGAAATCGTAATCGCGGCGCGTGGTGCGGCTGGTGCGGGTTTCCAGGCGCAGGTCGAAACGCTTGATCACCGGGTTGCTGGCGACCATGCCGGAGTCTTGCTGATAGGGCACCGGCTTGAGCTTCGGGAACACCGTCTGGTCGTCGCCGAACACCAACTTGTGCGCGTTGGCGCTGTGCTGGAAGTGGAAGTGAATGCCTTCCTCTTCGCACAGGCGCTGGATGAAGTGCAGGTCCGACTCGTCGTATTGCACGCAGTAGATGCGTTCGGGATAGATCGAGCCGGTCTTGAATTCGTAGGCGTTGCCTTGAATGCCGTGCTCTTCCAGCACCTGACCGATGATCTTCGGCACGCTGAGGTTCTGGAAGATGCGCTGGTTGATGCGGTGCGCGAGGTAAGCCAGTTGTGGGCGCAGCGTCACCGAATAACGGGTCAGGCGTTTGCCCGAGTCACCTTGCGCGGCGCGGTAGATCTGGCCATGGATGCCGCTGCCGTCAGGCGACAGCTGCAGGAAGGCCGGTTTGTGCAGCAGGGTTTCGAGGTCCAGCGACGGCTGCTCACTGACCAGCTCCACCTCAAAGACAAAAGGCTGGCTGATGGCTTCCCGGCCGGTGAGGGTAAACACCTGAAAGTCGGCGGAAAGCCCTTCGATGGTCAGGGCAAAGTGGGTTTCATTGGCCGGCGCGAACATCCCTTGTTCCTCGTGCTGTACAGCGGCGCTCGTCGACGGCCGCAAAAAAGCGGCTCAACGTACGCGAAATTCTGGAGGGGCGTAAACAACATCGACCAGCAGAGCTGGCCGATGCGTGTAACGGTCAGCCGTAATTAAACGACTGGAGCACGCCAGTCATCGGAACCCGAAGTACCGGATACTTCGTGGGTCCAGGTGATTTTGCGGTAGGTGAACTGCACTTCTTCCAGGTGGGTGAAGTGCGCGTTGCCTGGATCCTGGCAGTTGTGCATTTTGTTGTTGATGGCGACGATGATCGCGTCTTCCAGTTTGGTGGTGTAGTAGTGCTCTTGGGTGCCTTGAGCCGAAGTGCGGTACCACTGGATAACGATTTCGCTCATGCGCTCGCCGGAAGTCAGAGCTGCTTGAAGCAGTGGCGAAGCCTTGTCGTAGACCTTGGTGATCACAACTGGCTTGTGTACGCGCTGACCGGTTGGCTGACCGGATTGCGGGTCACGCGGGATGATCACGTCGTGGGTGAAAGCCTGAACCATGACCTGGTCTTCGTGGCCTTCCTGGTAGGTGTTGCCAACGGAGTCGGCGGTGAAAGCGCCGGCAGTGATCAGGCCTTGTTTTTCGCCGGTAACCGACATGTACGCTGGTGTTGCCATGGGGTGCTCTCCTTGCGGATAAAGTTAGGGTGCCCGGAGGCGAAATCGCCCGGTGGGTGGCTGAGAGTTATCAAGGAGCGTGCCAGGTTTTGCGCGGTGCCCGGATGGCGGGGGCGGCACGGTAGTCGGTGATCATTCGGGGCGATTTTCAGCGGGAAAGTCGGGAGAAAGTGCGCAAGAAGTTGCGCAGTACTGCGCAACTTCTTGCGCACTTGGCTGCAGGGCTTGCGCCGCTTGGGCTGCAGGGGATTCAGGCCCTGAAATATTACGGGCAACTGCGCAACTTCTTGCGCAGTTGGGGATTTGCCGGGACCGCGATGTAGCCTTCGCGAGCAGGCTCGCTTCCTCAAGGACAGTACTGCCAGCGAAAGCGTCTTATAAATGAAACACCGCCCTCGGCTATACTCCCCGCATTTCGATCAGGCACGAGGATTCACTGTGAAGAATTGGACGTTGCGCCAACGCATTTTGGCGAGCTTTGCGGTGATTATCGCCATCATGCTGTTGATGGTGGTGCTGTCCTACTCGCGGTTGTTGAAAATCGAGGCCAGTGAAAACAGCGTGCGCGACGATGCCATCCCCGGCGTCTATTACAGCTCGATGATTCGTGGTGCATGGGTCGACAGTTATTTGCAGACGCAAGAGCTGCTCGGCCTCAAGGAAGGCCAGGGCGTTTCCAGCGAAGACGCTGCCGACTACAAGGCATTCGAGGCGCGTCTGCAAGAGCAGATGGCCAACTATCGCAAGACCATGGCCACCGATGAAGACCGTTCCGAATTCGCCCTGTTCGAGAAGTACCACGATACCTACATGCAGATTCAGGATGCCGTGCTGGACCTGCACAAGCGCAATCTGGAAGCCGATGCCATCAAGCTGTTCAACGAGAAACTGACCCCGGCGTGGTACACCGGGCGGATGAAGCTCAACGACATCATTGGCGAGAACAAAGTCGTCGCTGATACCGCCATGGCCAATATCGACGACGCGGTGGCAACGGCCAAAGTCAGCATGGTCATTTCCCTGCTGGTTGCGGTGCTGGCCGCCGGCCTCTGCGGTCTGCTGCTGATGCGCGCGATCATGGCGCCGATGAACCGCATCGTGACCATCCTCGACATCATGCGCACCGGCGATCTGAGTTCGCGCCTGAACCTTGATCGCAAGGACGAGTTCGGCGCGGTCGAAACCGGCTTCAACGACATGATGACCGAGCTGACGTCGCTGGTATCCCAGGCCCAGCGCTCCTCGGTGCAGGTGACCACCTCGGTCACCGAGATCGCCGCCACTTCCAAGCAGCAACAGGCCACCGCCACCGAAACCGCAGCGACCACCACCGAAATCGGCGCAACCTCCCGTGAGATCGCCGCGACTTCGCGGGATCTGGTGCGCACCATGACTGAAGTGTCCACCGCTGCCGATCAGGCCTCGGTGCTCGCCGGCTCCGGCCAGCAAGGCCTGGCGCGCATGGAAGACACCATGCACTCGGTCATGGGCGCAGCGGATCTGGTCAACGCCAAACTGGCGATCCTCAACGAGAAGGCCGGCAACATCAATCAGGTGGTGGTGACCATCGTCAAAGTGGCTGACCAGACCAACCTGCTGTCGCTCAACGCGGCGATCGAAGCCGAGAAGGCCGGCGAGTACGGTCGCGGTTTTGCCGTAGTCGCCACCGAAGTCCGGCGTTTGGCCGATCAGACCGCCGTGGCCACGTACGACATCGAACAGATGGTTCGCGAGATCCAGTCGGCGGTGTCGGCCGGGGTGATGGGCATGGACAAGTTTTCCGAAGAAGTGCGCCGCGGCATGTCGGAAGTGCAGCAGGTCGGCGAGCAGCTGTCGCAGATCATCCATCAGGTGCAGGCGCTGGCGCCGCGCGTGCTGATGGTCAACGAAGGGATGCAGGCCCAGGCCACTGGCGCCGAGCAGATCAACCATGCGCTGGTGCAGTTGGGCGATGCCAGCAGCCAGACCGTCGAGTCGCTGCGTCAGGCCAGTTTCGCTATCGACGAACTGAGCCAGGTGGCCGTCGGCCTGCGCAGCGGCGTTTCGCGATTCAAAGTCTGATGAGCGAAATCATCGCCAAACGTGGCGCCGCGCCAGTGGCGAAGCAGGCGCTGTTTCTGCTGTTTCGCATCGGCAACGAGCGCTATGCCCTGCGCGCCACGGAAGTGGCCGAAGTGCTGCCGCGCCTGCCGTTGAAGCCGATTGCCCGGGCGCCGCACTGGGTGGCTGGGGTGTTCGCCTATCGCGGGGCGGTGGTGCCGGTGATCGACCTCAGTGCGCTGACTTTTGGCCAGCCCGCCGAGGCGCGCACCAGCACGCGGCTGGTGCTGGTCAATTATCAGCCGGATCAATCGCAATCAGCACAATGGCTCGGGCTGATTCTCGAGCAGGCCACCGACACGCTGCGCTGTCATCCGCAAGATTTCCAGCCCTACGGCCTCGACAACCGCGAGGCGCCGTACCTCGGCCCGGTGCGCGAAGATGCGCAGGGATTGCTGCAATGGGTGCGGGTCGATGACTTGCTCGATGATGCCGTGCGCGGTTTGCTGTTCCCCGATCCGCCGCGTGATCCGGCGCAGCTTGAGGCGCAGCCATGAGCAGTGAGCAGCGCTTTTTCGATTTCCTCAAGGAACGCATCGGCCTCGATGTCGCTTCGGTGGGCGCGGCGATCATCGAGCGTGCCGTACGCCAGCGCACGACCCTGTCCCAGGCTGCCCACGCCGACGAATACTGGCAGCTGTTGCAAGGCTCGCGGGACGAGCAGCAGGCGCTGATCGAAGCGGTGATCGTTCCGGAAACGTGGTTTTTCCGTTACCCGGAATCCTTCGCCACCTTGGGCAAACTGGCCCGTCAGCGTCTCGCCGAGCTGAACAACATGCGCGCATTGCGCATCCTCAGCCTGCCGTGCTCGACCGGTGAAGAACCCTATTCGATCGCTATGGCCTTGCTCGATGCCGGGCTCAAACCGCATCAATTCAAGGTCGACGGCATGGACATCAGCCCGCTCTCGGTGGAAAAGGCGCGGCGTGCGGTGTATGGCAAGAACTCCTTTCGCGGTCAGGATCTGGAATACCGCGAGCGACATTTTTTTGCCGAGCAGGACGGCCACCGGGTCAACGAATACGTTCGCGAACAAGTGCGCTGGCAGGTCGGCAATGTCCTCGATCCGACGCTGTTGGCGAGCGAGCCAGCCTTCGATTTCGTGTTCTGCCGCAACCTGCTGATCTATTTCGACCAGCCGACGCAAAAGCAGGTGTTCGAAGTGCTCAAGCGCCTGACCCACGTCGACGGCGTGCTGTTTATCGGCCCGGCGGAGGGCAGTCTGCTCGGGCGTTTGGGCATGCGTTCGATCGGCATCCCGCAATCCTTCGCTTTCAGCCGCCATAGCGAGCCGCACCCCGAACCGCTGCCGATGCCCAAACCGGTCGCCGTGCCGGTCAGCCAACCACTGCGCAGCGCGCCGCCGCCAGCGCCAGTGCGCAATCGGCCGTTCGCTGCCGTGACGGCTTTGCCGGTGACGAAAAAAACTGCCGACCCGGACGCCGCAACACTGCTGGCGCAGATTGCTGCACTGGCCAACGAAGGCAAAAGCGCCGAGGCCCGCGCCGCGTGCGAACACTATCTGCGCAGCCATGAACCCGTGGCGCAGGTGTTCTATTGGCTGGGCCTGCTCAGCGATGTCGCCGGGCTGAGCCTCGAAGCCCAGGGGTATTACCGCAAAGCGTTGTACCTCGAACCGCAACACCCCGAAGCGCTGATGCACCTGGCCGTATTGCTGCAGGCTCAGGGCGATACGGCGGGTGCCCGACGATTGCAGGAGCGCGCCGCCCGCAGCGGGCGCACCGCCGACAGTGAGCGTAAACGATGAGCGCGTCCGACACCTTGAACGTTACCCACGAAGACGCCCGCGCCATCGACGATTGCTGGAACCGCATCGGCATTCATGGCGACAAGTCCTGCCCGTTGCTGGAAGAGCATATTCATTGCCGCAACTGCTCGGTGTATTCCGCCGCCGCCACATGCCTGCTCGACCGTTATTCGTTGCAGCAGGACCAGCGCGAAGCGGTGGTCAGCAAGGTCGAAACCGACGTCAAGACCCGCTCGCTGCTGATGTTCCGCCTCGGCGAGGAATGGCTCGGACTGGCGACGCGCAGCCTCGTCGAAGTCGCGCCGTTGCAGGCGATTCACTCGCTGCCGCACCAGCGCTCGCGGGCCTTGCTCGGCGTGGCCAATGTCCGTGGCGCACTGGTCGCGTGCCTGTCTCTGGTGGAACTGCTCGACCTCGGCGCCAGCGTTGCGCCGGTCAGCGGCGGGCGAATCATGCCGCGCATGCTGATCATCGCCGCGCACGGCGGGCCGGTGGTGGTGCCGGTGGATGAAGTGGACGGCATTCATGCCATCGACGAGCGCATCCTCGACGCCGCGTCGCAGTCCGGTGCGCAGAACAGTGCCAAGTACACCCGTGGCGTTCTGCAATATCGCGGTCGCAGCCTGCGCTGGCTGGATGAAGAACAGCTGTTGTCCGCCGTGACCCGGAGCCTGACATGACCCCCGAGCAAATGCGCGACGCCTCTCTGCTCGAGCTGTTCAGTCTCGAAGCCGAAGCCCAGACCCAAGTGCTCAGCGCCGGGCTGTTGGCGCTGGAGCGCAATCCGACCCAGGCCGATCAGCTGGAGTCGTGCATGCGTGCGGCGCACTCGCTCAAAGGTGCGGCGCGCATTGTTGGCATCGACAGCGGCGTCAGCGTCGCCCACGTCATGGAGGATTGCCTGGTCAGCGCGCAGGAAGGGCGTTTGTTGCTGCGTCCCGAACACATCGACGCGTTGTTGCAGGGCACCGACCTGCTGATGCGCATCGCCACGCCGGCCAATGCGCCGCAACCCACGGACATTGAAGCCTACGTGACGCTGATGGGGCGTCTGCTCGATCTTTCGGCGCCAGCCGCTGTGGTTGCCACGCCACCGATGGCCGAGTTGCAGATCGAGCCAGTGCCGATAGTGTCGGCGCCGATTGTCGACGAGCCCGCCGAACCGACCCCGCGCAAAAACAAACGCACCACCGAAGGCGGCGAGCGCGTTTTGCGCGTCACTGCCGAACGCCTGAACAGCCTGCTCGATCTGTCGAGCAAATCGCTGGTGGAAACCCAGCGTCTCAAGCCGCATCTGGCGACCATGCAGCGCCTCAAGCGCATGCAGAACAATGGCCTGCGCGCACTGGAAAATCTCAATGTGCACCTGAAGGACCACGCACTGAGCCTGGAAGCGCTCGAGTCACTGGAAGATGCGCGACGTTTGCTCGCCGAGTCGCAGCAATTGCTCAGCGAGAAGAACGCCGAACTCGACGAGTTCGCCTGGCAGGCCAGCCAGCGTGCACAAGTGCTCTATGACACCGCGCTGGCCTGTCGTATGCGCCCGTTCGCCGACGTGCTCAGCGGGCAGGCGCGCATGGTTCGCGATCTCGGACGCAGTCTTGGCAAACAAGTGCGCCTGGAGATCGAAGGCGAGAAAACCCAGGTCGATCGCGACGTGCTGGAAAAGCTCGAAGCGCCGCTGACTCACTTGCTGCGCAACGCTGTCGATCACGGCATCGAATCCCCGGAACAACGCCTGCTCAAGGGCAAGCCGGAAGAGGGCCTGATTCGCCTGCGCGCCTCCCACCAAGCGGGTTTGCTGGTGCTGGAACTCAGCGATGACGGCGGTGGCGTCGATCTGGAGAAAGTCCGCCGCAGCATCGTCGAACGGCAGTTATCCCCAGCCGAAACCGCAGCGCAGTTGAGCGAAGAGGAACTGCTCACGTTCCTGTTTCTGCCGGGCTTCAGCCTGCGCGACAAGGTCACCGAGGTGTCCGGGCGTGGCGTCGGCCTCGACGCTGTTCAGCATATGGTCCGCCAGTTGCGCGGGGCCGTGGTGCTGGAGCAGACGGCGGGCGAGGGCAGCCGTTTCCATCTGGAGGTGCCGTTGACGCTTTCGGTGGTGCGCAGCCTCGTGGTGGAAGTCGGCGAAGAGGCTTACGCATTCCCCTTGGCGCACATCGAACGCATGTGCGATCTGGCCCCCGAAGACATCGTGCAGGTCGAAGGACGCCAGCATTTCTGGCACGAAGGCCAGCATGTCGGGCTGGTTGCGGCCAGCCAGTTGCTCAATCGCCCGGCCAGTCAGAACGATGGCGCTACCCTGAAAGTCGTGGTGATCCGCGAGCGCGAGGCGATTTATGGGGTGGCTGTCGAGCGCTTCGTGGGTGAGCGCACGCTGGTGGTGTTGCCGCTGGACGAGCGTCTGGGCAAGGTTCAGGATATTTCCGCCGGGGCCTTGCTCGATGATGGTTCGGTGGTGCTGATCGTCGATGTCGAAGACATGCTGCGTTCGGTGGACAAGCTGCTCAATACCGGGCGCCTGGAGCGCATTGCCCGCCACGGCAATCAAACTGCCGAAGCGGCGCGCAAACGGGTGCTGGTGGTCGACGATTCGCTGACCGTGCGCGAGCTGCAACGCAAACTGCTGCTCAATCGCGGCTATGACGTCGCGGTGGCGGTGGACGGCATGGATGGCTGGAATGCGCTGCGTTCGGAGAACTTCGATCTGCTGATCACCGACATCGACATGCCGCGCATGGACGGCATCGAGCTGGTCACGCTGCTGCGCCGCGACAACCGTTTGCAATCGTTGCCGGTGATGGTCGTGTCGTACAAGGATCGCGAAGAAGACCGCCGCCGTGGACTGGACGCCGGCGCCGACTATTATCTGGCCAAAGCCAGTTTTCATGACGACGCCCTGCTCGATGCAGTGGTCGAGCTCATCGGGGGAGCGCGGGCATGAGGATCGCAATCGTCAATGACATGCCCCTGGCGGTGGAGGCCCTGCGCCGAGCGCTGGCGTTCGAGCCGGCGCATCAGGTGATCTGGGTCGCCAGCAACGGCGCCGAGGCGGTGCAACGCTGCGCCGAACAAACGCCGGACCTGATTTTGATGGACTTGATCATGCCGATCATGGACGGCGTCGAAGCCACGCGGCGGATCATGGCCGAGACCCCATGCGCGATCGTCATCGTCACCGTCGACCGCCAGCAGAACGTGCACCGCGTGTTCGAGGCCATGGGCCACGGCGCGCTGGACGTGGTCGACACGCCGGCGATCGGCGCCGGCAATGCCCAGGAAGCGGCGGCGCCGTTGTTGCGCAAGATCCTCAACATCGGCTGGCTGATCGGCGACAAGGCGCCACGTTCGCGCCCGGCGCCGAGTTCACCGCGCAGTTCGCCGTCACGTCAGCGGCTGGTGGCGATCGGTTCGTCTGCGGGTGGGCCGGCGGCGCTGGAAGTGTTGCTCAAAGGCCTGCCGAAGGATTTTTCCGCCGCGATCGTGCTGGTGCAGCATGTCGATCAGGTGTTCGCCGCCGGCATGGCCGAATGGCTGGCCAGCGCCAGCGGCCTCGATGTGCGTCTGGCCCGTGAAGGCGAGCCGCCGCAAAGTGGTGCGGTGCTGCTGGCCGGGACCAATCACCATATTCGCCTGTTGAAAGACGGCACGCTGGCCTACACCGCCGAACCGGTCAACGAGATCTATCGCCCCTCGATCGACGTGTTTTTCGAGAGCGTCGCCAGTTACTGGAACGGTGACGCGGTCGGGGTTTTATTGACCGGGATGGGGCGCGATGGCGCGCAAGGGCTTAAGCTCATGCGCCAGCAGGGTTATTTGACCGTTGCGCAGGATCAGCACAGCAGTGCGGTGTACGGCATGCCCAAGGCTGCCGCGGCAATCGATGCCGCGGTGGAAATCCGCCCGCTGGAAAAGATAGCGCCACGATTGCTGGAGATTTTCCCCAAATGAACAGGTTGATCGGCAATCCAGGCCCCCGCAGTACTCAGGTGACCGCTCATGAATGATTTACAGATCGACGACATTAAAACCGACGAAAACGCCGCCATGGTGTTGTTGGTGGATGATCAGGCGATGATCGGCGAAGCGGTGCGCCGTGGGCTGTCGAATCAGGAAAACATCGACTTCCACTTCTGCTCCGACCCGCAGCAGGCCATCGCCCAGGCGGTGCGGATCAAACCGACGGTGATTCTCCAGGACCTGGTGATGCCCGGCCTCGATGGCCTGAGCCTGGTGCGCGAATACCGCAATCATCCGGCGACCAAGGACATCCCGATCATCGTTCTCTCGACCAAGGAAGACCCGCTGATCAAGAGCGCGGCATTCTCCGCTGGCGCCAACGACTATCTGGTGAAACTGCCGGATACCATCGAACTGGTCGCGCGCATTCGTTATCACTCACGTTCCTACATGACATTGCTGCAACGCGACGCCGCGTACCGAGCGTTGCGGGTCAGCCAGCAGCAATTGCTCGACACCAATCTGGTGCTGCAAAGGCTGATGAACTCCGATGGCCTGACCGGGCTGTCCAACCGACGGCACTTCGACGAGTACCTGGAACTGGAGTGGCGCCGTTCGCTACGTGATCAGACGCAGCTGTCATTGCTGATGATCGACGTCGATTACTTCAAGTCGTACAACGACAGTTTTGGCCACGTTGAAGGCGACGAAGCCTTGCGCAAGGTCGCCACGGCGATCCGCGAGGCCAGCTCGCGGCCATCGGACCTGCCGGCGCGCTACGGCGGCGAGGAGTTTGTGCTGGTCCTGCCGAACACCTCGCCCGGCGGCGCGCGGCTGTTGGCCGAGAAACTGCGCCAGACCGTGGCGGCGCTGAAAATTCCGCACAACACGCCGACCGAGGGCTCCAGTCTGACCATCAGCATCGGTCTGGCGACCATGGTGCCCCAGGCGGGCAGTGATTGCCGGCTGCTGATTTCGGCGGCGGATCGCGGCTTGTATCTGGCCAAGAACAATGGGCGCAATCAGGTCGGGATTGAATAACTTTCCTGACAATGCAGTCCCCCTGTGGGAGCGAGCCTGCTCGCGAAAGCGGTTGTGCAGTCGACATTGCCGGCGGCTGGCAGGTCGCCTTCGCGAGCAGGCTCGCTCCCACAGGAGATCGCGTCAGGTCAGAGTCAAGTGAATCACCTCCACACCCGCCAGACGGGCTGCCGCGACAGGCTGTTTACGTTATACTCGCCGGCTTTCAAAAGTTCGCCAACGAGTGCTGCCCGTCATGGAAATCAACCCGATCCTGAACACCATCAAGGACCTGTCCGAGCGCTCCGAAACTATTCGGGGGTATCTTTGACTACGATCAAAAGCATGAGCGTCTGACCGAGGTCAATCGCGAGCTTGAAGATCCGAGTGTCTGGAACAAACCTGAATACGCCCAGGAGCTGGGCCGCGAGCGTGCCGCGCTGGCGCAGATCGTCGACACTCTCGACGAACTGAACGGCGGTCTGGCCGATTGCCGCGACCTGCTGGACATGGCCGTCGAAGAGAACGACGAAGGCGCAGTGGGCGATGTCGTCGCCGAGCTGGCCCGTCTCGAGGAAAATCTGGCCAAGCTGGAATTCCGCCGCATGTTCAGCCATGAAATGGACCCGAACAACGCCTACCTGGACATCCAGGCCGGTTCCGGCGGCACCGAAGCGCAGGACTGGGCCAACATCCTGCTGCGCATGTACCTGCGCTGGGCTGACAAACGCGGTTTCGACGCAACCATCATGGAACTGTCCGCCGGTGAAGTCGCCGGGATCAAGGGCGCGACCGTGCACATCAAGGGCGAATACGCCTTTGGCTGGCTGCGTACCGAGATCGGCGTGCACCGTCTGGTGCGCAAGAGCCCGTTCGACTCCGGCAACCGTCGCCATACCTCGTTCTCCGCTGTTTTCGTCTCGCCAGAGATCGATGACAAGGTGGAAATCGAAATCAACCCGGCAGACCTGCGGATCGACACCTATCGTTCCTCTGGTGCCGGTGGTCAGCACGTAAACACCACCGACTCGGCCGTACGTATCACCCACGTACCGACCAACACCGTGGTCAGCTGCCAGAACGAGCGTTCCCAGCACGCCAACAAGGACACCGCGATGAAAATGCTGCGGGCCAAGTTGTACGAGCAGGAAATGCAGAAGCGCAATGCGGCCTCGCAGGCGCTGGAAGACACCAAGTCCGATATCGGCTGGGGTCACCAGATCCGCTCTTACGTGCTCGATGCCTCGCGGATCAAGGATCTGCGTACCAACATCGAACGCAGCGATTGCGACAAGGTGCTCGACGGCGACATCGACGAATACCTGGAAGCGAGCCTGAAATCCGGCCTGTAACACCCTCTGTGGGAGCGGGCTCGCCCGCGATCCCCAGCCGAAGGCTGGGGGCAACGAACCTGATGGAATACTTAAAGACATGAGCGACCTACAACTCGACCCGCAAGCCCTGCAACAGGAAGAAAACTCCCTGATCGCCCTGCGCAAGGAAAAGCTTGCTGCCGAGCGCGCCAAGGGCAATGCCTTCCCGAACGACTTCCGCCGCGACAACTACTGCGATGCCTTGCAGAAACAGTACGCGGACAAGACCAAGGAAGAGCTGGCAGAGGCTGCAATCCCGGTCAAGGTTGCCGGTCGCATCATGCTCAACCGTGGCTCGTTCATGGTGATCCAGGACATGACCGGGCGCATTCAGGTCTACGTCAACCGCAAGACGCTGTCCGAAGAAACCCTGGCCGCGGTGAAAACCTGGGACATGGGCGACATCATTGCCGCCGAAGGCACCCTGGCGCGTTCCGGCAAGGGCGACCTGTACGTGGAAATGACCCACGTGCGCCTGCTGACCAAGTCGCTGCGTCCGCTGCCGGACAAGCACCACGGCCTGACCGACACCGAACAGCGCTACCGTCAGCGTTACGTCGACCTGATCGTCAACGAAGACGTGCGCCAGACCTTCCGCGTGCGTTCGCAAGTGATCGCGCACATCCGCAGCTTCCTGATGAAGCGCGACTTCCTCGAAGTCGAAACGCCGATGCTGCAGACCATTCCCGGCGGCGCCGCAGCCAAGCCCTTCGAAACTCACCACAACGCGCTGGACATGGAAATGTTCCTGCGTATCGCTCCTGAGCTGTATCTGAAGCGTCTGGTGGTCGGTGGTTTCGAGAAAGTCTTCGAGATCAACCGCAACTTCCGTAACGAAGGCGTTTCGACTCGTCACAACCCTGAATTCACCATGTTGGAGTTCTATCAGGCGTACGCCGATTACGAAGACAATATGGACCTGACCGAAGAACTGTTCCGCGAGCTGGCGCACCTGGTGCTGGGCAGCACCGACGTGCCGTACGGCGACAAGGTGTTCCACTTCGGCGAGCCGTTCGTGCGTCTGTCGGTGTTCGACTCGATCCTCAAGTACAACCCTGAGCTGACTGCCGATGATCTGAACGACATCGACAAGGCTCGCGCCATCGCCAAGAAGGCCGGCGCCAAGGTGCTGGGCTTCGAAGGTCTGGGCAAATTGCAGGTGATGATTTTCGAAGAACTGGTCGAGCACAAGCTGGAGCAGCCGCACTTCATCACTCAGTACCCGTTCGAAGTGTCGCCGCTGGCCCGTCGTAATGACGAAAACCCGAACGTCACCGACCGCTTCGAGCTGTTCATCGGTGGTCGTGAAATCGCCAACGCCTACTCCGAGTTGAACGATGCGGAAGACCAGGCCGAGCGCTTCATGGCGCAGGTGGCCGACAAGGACGCCGGCGACGACGAAGCCATGCACTACGACGCCGACTTTGTCCGTGCGCTGGAGTACGGCATGCCGCCAACCGCCGGTGAAGGTATCGGCATCGATCGTCTGGTGATGTTGCTGACCAACTCGCCGTCGATCCGTGATGTGATCCTGTTCCCGCACATGCGACCGCAAGCGTAAACGTTTCAGTTGAAAAGCCGCCTAAAACAGGCGGCTTTTTATTGCCTGTCTGGTACAAATGTATCAATTGGTTAATTTGCAAATAGCAGAGGAAGTGCTGTCGTGATGGGTGCAATAGCTCAAGAAGGTGCAGCGGGTATCGCCACTGCGGTCGCTGAAAGTGTTCAGTACCAGGGCCGCAAGGCCAGCCGACAGGGCAGTGAGCAGCGTCGCCAGGACATTCTCGACGCCGCGATGCGCATTGTCGTGCGCGACGGCGTGCGAGCCGTGCGCCATCGTGCGGTCGCGGCGGAGGCCGGTGTGCCGCTGTCGGCGACCACGTATTATTTCAAGGACATCGATGACCTGCTCACCGATACCTTCGCCCAATACGTTGAACGCAGCGCGGCGTACATGGCCAAGTTGTGGATCAATAACGAAGGTCTGCTGCGCGAAATGGTGGTCAGCGCCGACGGCAGCCCGGAGTCGCGCTCGCAACTGGCCGATGACATCGCGCGGCTGATGGCCGATTACGTGCACCGGCAACTGATCAACCGCCGCGAGCATCTGATGGCCGAGCAGGCGTTCCGCCAGGAAGCGCTGCTCAATCCGCGTCTGGCCATTCTGGTGCGCTCCCATCAGCAGATTCTGTTGCAGGGCACCTGCCAGTTGTTCCAGGTACTGGGCTCGCGCGAACCACAGCAGGATGCCAAGGTGTTGACGGCGATTATCGGCCGGATGGAATATCAGGGCCTGCTCAACGACGCCGAGCCATTGGCCGAAGAGGACATGCTCGGGATTCTGACGCGGTATATGCATCTGGTGCTGGCGTCGGTCTAGCGTTTCACGCTACACCCTGTGGGAGCGAGCCTGCTCGCGAAAGCACTCTGATATTCAACATCTCCGTTGTCTGACACAGTGCATTCGCGAGCAGGCTCGCTCCCACAGAGGCTAAAAGACTGAGTTTCAGCACGTCACGTTTTCTACAGGAGTTTCGGGTGGACGATTACCAGCAGACGATACGCATGTTGTCCGATCGCATTGTGCTGGCGCAGACGCCGATCCGCGTGCTCGATGCGGTCAAGTGGGACGACAACGTGCGCAAGGGTTTTCTCAAGGCCAAAGGCAAGGAAATGCCGGCGGTGGATCGCGACTACTACCTCAACCGCCCGCTGTCGTTCGATTCGAGCCAGGTCAAACTGGAATTCCAGAACATCGAGCGCGACATCACCCGCCAGCTCGGCCAGTTCAACCCGGTCGGGCAGATCATGCGGCGCATGTGCAAGGAATACCGCATGGTGGTGCGCATGCTCGAAGCGCGCGGCACCGAGGACTTCGGACTGATCTCGCAAGAACTGTACGGCGCGGCGTCCGATGCCTTCCACGCCGGTGACCCGACATTGGCCGACCTCGGCCTGATGATGTCCGACTACCTGAATAACATCGACGGGCGCGGCGATCTGAAGGACGAGCCGAAAATCCTCACCGCCAAAGACGCGGTGCACCTGCTGCAAACCCGACTGAACAAGGTATTCGGTGAGGCCGAAGAAACCATTCGCGTGTTCGAGTCCGACGGCATCGTCGCCGACGCCGCGGCGGGCGCCGACTACATCAAGATCCGCACGGATGCGCTGTTCAACGACCGCGACGTGCGCGCACTGGAAGTCCACGAAGGTCTGGTGCACGTCGGCACTACGCTCAATGGCTTGAACCAGCCTATCTGCACTTTCCTGTCCAAAGGCCCGCCCTCGTCAACGGTCACCCAGGAAGGGCTGGCGATCCTGATGGAAATCATCACCTTCGCTTCTTACCCGAGTCGCCTGCGCAAACTGACCAACCGCACCCGTGCGATTCATATGGTCGAGGAGGGCGCGGACTTCTTGCAGATCTACGAATTCTTCCGCGAGCAAGGTTTCGAGATGGCCGAAAGCTACGGCAACGCTAGCCGGGTTTTCCGTGGCTCGACGCCGACCGGTCTGCCATTCACCAAAGACTTGTCCTACCTCAAGGGCTTCATCATGGTTTACAACTACATTCAGTTGGCCGTGCGCAAGGGCAAGCTCGAGCAGATTCCGCTGTTGTTCTGTGGCAAGACCACACTGGAAGACATGCGAACCTTGCGGCAACTGGTGGATGAAGGGCTGGTGGTGCCGCCGAAATATCTACCGGATCAGTTCCGTGACTTGAATGCGTTGTCGGCGTGGATGTGTTTCTCCAACTTCCTCAACCATTTGAGTCTGGACCGGATTGAGGCGGATTACTCCAATATCCTCTAGACCCAGCACCGAACCCCTTGTGGGAGCGAGCCTGCTCGCGAATGCGATTTCACCTTCAACATTGATGTCGGCTGATACACCGCTTTCGCGAGCAGGCTCGCTCCCACAGGTTTGATTTGTGTTCAGTTCTCTTCTTTGCGAGGTTTCACCGGATGAGAATCCTCGGCATTCTTTGCCTGCTCTTGACCCTCGGCGGTTGCAGTTCGCTGCTGTTCTACCCTGAACCGGGCCAGATCTTCACCCCGGACAAAGCCAAACTCGAATACCGCACCATCACCCTGCTCACCGCTGATGGCTTGAAGCTCAACGCCTGGTGGCTGCCGGCCAAACCTGGCGTCGAGGTCAAAGGCACGGTCCTGCATCTGCACGGCAACGGCGGCAATCTGCCGATGCATCTGGGCGGCAGCTGGTGGTTGCCGAAGAATGGCTATCAGGTACTGCTGGTCGACTATCGCGGTTACGGTTTGTCCGAGGGCAAGCCGAGCCTGCCGGCGATCTATCAGGACATCGACGCTGCGTTTGCCTGGCTCGACAAAGCGCCCGAGGTCAAAGGCAAACCGCTGGTGCTGCTCGGGCAGAGCCTCGGCGGCGCGATGTCGGTGCATTGGCTGGCGCAGCACCCGGAACGGCAAAAACAACTCAAGGCCCTGGTGCTGGATGGCGTGCCGGCCAGTTATCGCAGTGTCGGCCAATTCGCCCTCAGCACTTCGTGGCTGACCTGGCCGTTGCAGGTGCCGCTGTCGTGGCTGGTGCCGGATGGCGACAGCGCGATCAACTCGATGGCGCAGCTGACCGGCGTGCCCAAGCTGATCTTCCACAGCATCGACGATCCGCTGGTGCCGATGGCCAACGGCATTCGCCTGTATCAAGCGGCGCCGCCGCCGCGCGTGTTGCAGCTGACCCGTGGCGGTCATGTGCAAACCTTCGGCGACCCGGTGTGGCGTCAGGTCATGCTGCGCTACCTTGATGATCCCGAACACTTCGACGGCCTGCGCCGCCTCGGCGAAATCCCCAACTATCCGCCGCCCCCGAATTCTGAAGATGAGAGCCCGCAATGAGTGAAGAACGTAATGCCATCCCGCTGATCATCACCGGTATCTGCAGCATCCTCGGCACCGTCGGGGCGCTGTGGTACTACGGCTACCTGCACTTTGCCAAGCCGGAGGATGCGTTGTTGCTCAGCGAATTCACCATGCTCAAGACCGTGCCGGGCGAGGACTACAAAGTCTCGCTGACCCCCGCGCCGCAAGTGGCGCAGTGCATTGATGGTGTGCTGGTGTTGTTTGATACCGAGCAGAAAGGGTTGACCGGTGTGTTGATCAATGGCCAGAAAAAGGCTGTGCGGTGTATGGGCGAAGAGACCCCGCAGAAGCTGGAGGAGTGATTCTGCAGGTTCAGCCCTCACCCTAACCCTCTCCCAGAGGGAGAGGGGACTGACCGAGGTGTTTGTTTAAGCTAAGTCGACCTGATCCATTGCGCCGAACACAAGTTTTGAAAGCGACACAAATCGGCTCCCTCTCCCTTGGGAGAGGGCTGGGGCGAGGGGCTACGATGTCTGCTCCCACAAAAAAGCCCCGCCTGATCACTCAGGCGGGGCTTTTGCGTTACCGGGTGGAGCTTAGTTCGAGCTCACCGAAGAACGCGGTGCTACTGGCTGGTTGTCGTTGGAGATGGTCACTTCCACACGACGGTTCATCGCACGGCCCGAGACGCTGCCGTTATCCGCTACCGGGTATTCCTTGCCATAACCCTGAGCGACGATGCGCGAAGGGTCGACGCCCATCTTGATCAGGGCCATCTGCACGGAAGTCGCGCGACGCTCGGACAGCGACTGGTTGTAGCTCGCGGTGCCGGTGCTGTCGGTGTAACCCTCGACGATCACTTTGCGATCCGGGTTTTCCTGGAGGAATTGCGCCAGTTTGTTGATGTTCACCAAGCCGCTGGATTTCAGATCAGCCTTGTTGGTGGCGAACAGCACGTCACCAAAAGTCACCAGCGTACCGCGATCAGTCTGCTTGGCGTTGAGGCTGTCCTGCAGCTGTTTGATCTGCTGGTCACGGGCATCCAGACGAGCCTGGGCGCGTTGGGCAGCGGCGTTTTTCAGGTTGTTTTCAGCGGTGCGCAGAGCGATGGTCTGCTTGGCCACTTCCACGCGCTGGTTGGTCAGGTAAGCCAGTTGGTCAACCTTGGCTGCATCTTCTTTGTCCAGATAAGCCTTGTCGGCCTTGTCCAGGTAATCGCTGGCGTCTTTGGTTTCCAGTGCCGCGACTTTGCTCGCCTGTGGGTTGGCCTGCAGGCCGGCGTAGTTGGTGCGCGCCTGCTCCAGGTTCGGGTTAGGCGGGGTGGAGCAGGCAGCCAGTGCAACGCTTGCGGCCAGAAGAGCGGGAATCATCAGTTGCTTACGCATAATTTTTCGTCCTTTCTATCGGTAAGAGTTTCAGCTTTGCGGTCGGGATGCGCGCTTACTGCACAGTGCGCTGGCTTTCCTGACGCAGTTCCTGAACACCTTTCTGGGAATCCTTCACAGCCTGTTCGGCCTTGGCGGCCTGAGCCTTGCGTTCCGCGACGCGAGCGTCCCATTCAGCCTGTTCGGACAGGCGACGGGCTTCGTCATACTTCTTGTCGTGCATGGCGATTTCAGCTTGTTTCAGTTTGTCCTGAGCCTGCTTCATTTCCACCGCAGCGAATTCGGTACCGCCAGCGCTGACGGCGCTGTTCACAGCCGATTGGGTCACGGCGTACTGCTCGGTCGGTGGGTTACCGGCGCAACCGGCCAGTACGAAGCTGGTGCCGATGGCCAGAGCGGCCAGTTTCAGACCGCGCAGGTGGGAAAACGAGGTTTGGGTTTTCATGGTCTTCAACTCCATTAGGCATCTCCTGAAAATACAACTGAATCCATCCTGGCAGAGGAGCCGAAAGCATCGCTTGTAGACGCGAATTGAAACGCTCGTTCCAGGCGTGGTTACCTGTTCCGACCGGCGGCATTTTTGAAAAGTTCAGAAAAGATGGCCTATCGCCAAAAATTTAATTGACCGTTTGGACAAGGCTCTGGGACGGGAACTTTGGGGCTTTGGAGCGGTACGCGTGGGTGTAATTTGTCTGTTGATAAACCAATTTGCGAACTGGAATACAGCCTATGTGGGAGCGAGCCTGCTCGCGAATGAGATGTGTCAGTCGGCGCAAATGCTGAATGAAAATCCGCATTCGCGAGCAGGCTCGCTCCCACGGTTTTGATGTGTGTCGAATCAGTGCTTCTGCTTGTTCTCAGCCGAGGACAAATCATGCAGATGCCGCCGCGACAACGCCAGAAAACGCGGCGTCGGGCCGACATCTTCATACAACGGATCGCCTTCCTCATCGGTCGCCACCACTGTTGAACCCTTCACATACGGCAGGCTCGCTTCGAACTCCTCAAGCGCGGCGCCGATCAGCTCACCGAGCAGTTCCTCGGGGTGACGCTTGGGGTACATTTCGGCAATCGCCGCCAGCCTTGCGGCGGCTTCGACGTCCAGATGAATCGTGTAGCCGGTGTCGGTCAGGCGACCTTTGGCGTTTTCTTCCCAATGCTGGGCGAGTTCACGAATTTTCATGATGACCTCATTTAGCGCCTGCTGATGGCAGGCCTGGGTGAGTGTCCGGCAGCGCCGGCGGCGGGCCGTCGTACGGCTTACTGTTGAGACTAGCTTTCGCCGGCAAGGTTTAAAGTCAATTCGTCGCCTGCTTGTAAGAAGCGGCGCAGAGCGGCACTCTCTGGCAAAGCATTCGTTTCTGCGCTGTCCCCGATTACCGCTGGAGAACTGCTGATGACCGATATTGATGCACGCTTGCGCGAGGATGTTCACCTGCTCGGAGAGCTGTTGGGCAACACCATTCGAGACCAGTACGGCGAGGCGTTCCTCGACAAGATCGAGCAGATTCGCAAAGGCGCCAAGGCCGACCGGCGCGGCTCGATGGACGCTGAACTGAGCGCCAGCCTCAATCAATTGAGCGAAGACGAATTGCTCCCGGTCGCGCGGGCGTTCAATCAGTTTCTCAACCTGGCCAACATCGCCGAGCAGTATCAGTTGATCCATCGCCGCGAGGAGTCGCAACCGGCGCCGTTCGAGTCGCGGGTGTTGCCGGAACTGCTCGCGCGCCTGCGCAGCGAAGGCCACAGCGCCGAGTCCCTGGCCCGGCAACTGGCGCGGCTGGAAATCGAACTGGTGCTGACCGCGCATCCGACCGAAGTGGCGCGACGCACGTTGATCCAGAAGTACGACGCGATCGCCGCGCAACTGGCCGCGCAGGATCATCGCGACCTGACCAGCGCCGAGCGCGAGCAGATCCAGAGCAAACTGCAGCGGCTGATCGCCGAAGCCTGGCACACCGAAGAAATCCGCCGCACCCGCCCGACGCCGGTCGATGAAGCCAAGTGGGGCTTCGCGGTGATCGAGCATTCGTTGTGGCAGGCGATCCCCAACCATATGCGCAAGGCCGATCAGGCGCTGTTCGCCGCTACGGGCCTGCGCTTGCCGCTGGAAGCCGCGCCGATCCGCTTCGCTTCGTGGATGGGAGGCGACCGTGACGGCAACCCCAATGTCACCGCCGCCGTCACTCGCGAAGTCTTGCTGCTGGCGCGCTGGATGGCCGCTGATTTGTACCTGCGCGATGTCGATCATCTTGCTGCCGAGCTGTCGATGCAGCAGGCCAGCGATGCGCTGAAGGCCAAGGCCGGCGACAGCGCCGAACCCTATCGCGCGGTGCTCAAGCAATTGCGCGAACGCCTGCGCGCCACACGCAACTGGGCGCATGCCGCGTTGACCGCGCCGACCCCGGCAACCGCCGATGTGCTGCACGACAATCGCGACCTGCTCGAGCCTTTGCAGTTGTGTTTCAACTCGCTGCACGAATGCGGCATGGGCGTCATCGCCGACGGGCCGTTGCTCGATTGCCTGCGTCGGGCGGTGACGTTCGGCCTGTTCCTGGTGCGCCTCGATGTGCGTCAGGATTCGACCCGGCACAGCTCGGCGATGACAGAAATCACCGATTACCTCGGCCTCGGCCGCTATGAGGATTGGGACGAAGAACAGCGCATCGACTTCCTTACCGAGGAGCTGAGCAACCGTCGTCCGTTGCTGCCCGCGCATTTCAAACCGTCGGCGGACACCGCTGAAGTGCTGAACACCTGCAAGGAAATCGCCGCCGCACCCGCTGCGTCGCTGGGCTCCTATGTGATCTCCATGGCCGGCGCCGCTTCCGATGTGCTCGCGGTGCAACTGCTGCTCAAGGAATCCGGCGTACTGCGGCCGATGCGCGTGGTGCCGCTGTTCGAAACCCTCGCCGACCTCGACAACGCCGGGCCGGTGATGGAACGTCTGCTGCTCTTGCCGGGCTATCGCGCGCGTTTGCATGGCCCGCAGGAAGTGATGATCGGCTATTCCGACTCGGCCAAGGATGCCGGCACCACCGCTGCGGCATGGGCGCAATATCGGGCGCAGGAACGACTGGTGGAAATCTGCCGTGAGCAGCAAGTCGAGCTGCTGCTGTTCCACGGTCGCGGCGGCACCGTTGGCCGTGGCGGCGGTCCGGCGCACGCGGCGATTCTGTCGCAACCACCGGGTTCGGTAGCGGGACGTTTCCGCACCACCGAGCAGGGAGAAATGATTCGTTTCAAATTCGGCCTGCCGGACATCGCCGAGCAAAACCTCAATCTGTATCTGGCCGCCGTGCTCGAAGCGACCTTGCTGCCACCGCCGCCGCCGACTCCGGAATGGCGCCATCTGATGGACGAATTGGCGGCGGACGGTGTCAGCGCTTACCGCCAGGTGGTGCGGGAAAATCCGCAATTCGTTGAGTATTTCCGGCAGTCGACCCCGGAGCAGGAATTGGGACGTTTGCCTCTGGGCAGTCGCCCGGCCAAGCGTCGCGCCGGCGGTATCGAAAGCCTGCGGGCGATCCCGTGGATTTTCGGCTGGACCCAAACCCGATTGATGTTGCCGGCCTGGCTGGGTTGGGAGACTGCGTTGAGCAAGGCGCTGGAGCGCGGCGAAGGTGAGTTGCTGGGGCAGATGCGCGAACAATGGCCGTTCTTCCGCACCCGTATCGATATGCTGGAAATGGTCCTGGCCAAGGCTGATGCAGATATTGCGCAGTCCTACGACGAGCGTCTGGTTGAAGCTGATCTGCTGCCGTTGGGCGCGCAGTTACGCGACCTATTGTCGCAGGCATGCACCGTCGTGCTCGGTCTGACCGGGCAGTCGCAGCTGCTGGCGCACAGTCCGGACACCCTCGAATTCATCCGCTTGCGCAACACCTACCTCGACCCGCTGCATCTATTGCAGGCGGAACTGTTGGCGCGTTCGCGGCAGCAGGATATCGAGCAGGGCAGCCCGGTGGAACAGGCGCTGCTGGTGTCTGTGGCGGGGATTGCCGCCGGATTGCGCAATACCGGCTAAGGTTGCTGAGCACCTCTGGCGGCATTTGCGACAAGGGTCGGATGCCGCTTCTCCTGCCGTAGGAAAGTGCCGCGAGGCGACAGTTATTGATGGGGTTGCGACTTGGGTTACCGCGTCGCAAGGTCACGGCGGGCGTCGGTTTCTCCGACTTTTGGCGTCTTGTGTGGGCGCAGCCTGCTGTGTATCTTGATCAGCCTTTGGCCGTTTGTGCGGCCACGACCCGTATTTTCAGGATCCGCCGGTTACGAGCGAATCCTTTGTTTTGTAAAGCTTTTATATAAAAAATTGAGGAGCACATCGATGCGCGTCATTCTGCTGGGAGCTCCCGGGGCCGGTAAAGGTACTCAGGCAAAGTTCATCACCGAGAAATTCGGCATTCCGCAAATCTCCACCGGCGACATGCTGCGTGCTGCGGTCAAGGCTGGCACTCCACTGGGCGTGCAAGCCAAGAGCATCATGGATGCCGGCGGCCTGGTGTCGGATGACCTGATCATCGCGCTGGTCAAGGACCGCATCGCTCAACCTGATTGCGCCAACGGTTTCCTGTTCGACGGCTTCCCGCGCACCATTCCGCAGGCTGAAGCGCTGGTCACTGCCGGTGTCGAGCTGGATGCCGTGGTCGAGATCGCTGTAGAAGACGAAGAAATCGTGCAGCGTATTGCCGGTCGCCGTGTCCACGAAGCCAGTGGCCGCGTTTACCACATCGTCTACAACCCGCCGAAACTGGCTGGCAAGGACGACATCACCGGCGAAGAGCTGGTGCAGCGCAAGGACGATACTGAAGAAACCGTGCGTCATCGCCTGTCGGTCTACCACTCGCAGACCAAACCGCTGGTGGAGTTCTACCAGAACCTTTCCGCCAAGAACGGCGGCAAGCCAAAGTACAGCCACATCGAAGGCGTTGGTTCGGTTGATGCAATCACCACCAAGGTGCTGGCCGCGCTGAGCTGAAAAGTCTGATCGGCTGCATCATCCACGGCCCGCTTGCGGGCCGTTGTTGTTTATACTGACGCACTTTTTCCCACCCCTGTTTTGGAAACATCGATGAGCACCTTGCTGGCCCTGGACACCGCGACTGAAGCTTGCTCCGTTGCCTTGCTGCATGACGGCAAGGTCACGAGCCATTACGAGGTGATCCCGCGCCTGCATGCGCAGAAGCTGCTGCCGATGATTCAGCAATTGCTCGCCGATGCCGGCACCACGCTGCAAGCGGTCGACGCGATTGCTTTCGGCCGTGGCCCGGGCGCGTTTACCGGTGTGCGCATTGCCATTGGTGTGGTGCAGGGTTTGGCCTTTGCTCTGGATCGTCCGGTGTTGCCGGTATCCAACCTTGCCGTGCTGGCCCAGCGTGCCTTTCGTGAACATGGCGCAAGCCAGGTCGCGGCTGCGATCGATGCGCGGATGGATGAAGTGTATTGGGGCTGCTACCGCGAGACGGCGGGGGAGATGCGTCTGGTTGGTGCCGAAGCCGTGTTGCCGCCGGAAGTCGCCGCGTTGCCCGCTGATGCCAGTGGCGATTGGTTCGGTGCCGGTACCGGTTGGGGTTACGGCGAGCGCATCGCGGTCAATCTGAGCGGCTCCGACGCCGGCATGCTGCCCCACGCCGAAGACCTGCTGACCCTGGCGCGTTTCGCCTGGGAGCGCGGTGAGGCG
The DNA here is from genome assembly GCF_001425545.1 of Pseudomonas sp. Leaf434. Lineage (NCBI taxonomy): Bacteria > Pseudomonadati > Pseudomonadota > Gammaproteobacteria > Pseudomonadales > Pseudomonadaceae > Pseudomonas > Pseudomonas sp. Leaf434. The sequence goes on from NZ_LMQZ01000001.1 coordinate 400,074, forward strand.
ATCCCGGCAGATGACGCGCAGCCGGTTTACTTGCGCGATAAAGTTGCCACCCCCAAAGCCCGCTGATACGACACTTTCTCCTGTGGGAGCGAGCCTGCTCGCGAAGGCTTCTGGTCAGTCAATGCATGTGTTGAATGTGCTGAACCCTTCGCGAGCAGGCTCGCTCCCACAGGTTCGCGGTCACATACAAATATCGCCAATCGTCAGTTTCTGCCCCCTCGCTTAAAACCTTTTGCGCTTTATGTGTTCTAGTTATCACTCGGCGGTTTGCTAAGTCGGTCAAGTGCCGCTAAATTGCCATCATTGATACCGAGCATGACATTATGCGTATAGACGGCGTTTCCACTCAGTCCTACCCCATCAAGCGCAAGCCGCGTAAAGGCAATGCGGCGCTGGATGAGTCCGTCGACATCATCGACGGCGAGCTGGAATTCCCGAGCGAGGAGCAACTGGCTGCTCGCGCCGCGCAAGCCACCGCGCAACGCCTGAGCAACCTGCCTGCCCGTCAACAAGACATGATCTACCACCGCGCGATGAAGAAGAGCGTAGCCATGGCGCTCGCCAGCTACCTGAGCACCGCCGGTTTTGTCGATTGGGACGCAGACGTGCTGGGCCTCGATCTGTATATCTGATGGATCTGCCTTACTACCTCGGTTGCCCGTCCTGGAGCGAAAATGCCTGGCGCGAGTATCTGTATCCGGTAGACGCAAAAACCTCCGACTTTCTCGCTCTCTACTGCCAGGTGTTCAACGCTGTCGAAGGCAACACCACCTTCTACGCCAGCCCTTCGCCAGCCACTGTGCAGCGCTGGGCCGAGATCATGCCGACGCACTTTCGCTTCACTGCCAAATTCCCCGGCGACATCAGCCACAGCGGCGACCTGCGCGAGCAACTGACCGCTGCCGAAACCTTCCTGCACTTACTCAAGCCGTTAGGCGAACGTGTTTCGCCGCTGTGGTTGCAACTGTCGAAAAGCTTCACGCCGCAGCGTCTGCCGGAGCTCGCGGCGTTTATCGATGCGCTGGATTGCCCGCTTGCGGTCGAGGTGCGCAATGAACAGTTCTTCGCCAAGGGCGAGAGCGAGCGTCTGCTCAATCGTCTGTTGCTGGATCGCGGTGTCGAGCGCATCTGTCTTGACCCGCGCGCGCTGTTCAGCTGCTTGTCGACCGAGTCCTCGGTGATCCACGCGCAGTCGAAAAAGCCGCGAGTGCCGACCCGTCCGGCGGCGTTCACCCAGTTTCCGCAGGTGCGCTTCATCGGCCATCCCGAGCTTGAGGCCAACGATGCGTTTCTCGTGCCGTGGGTGGCGAAGATTGCTGAATGGATCGAAGAGGGGCGCACGCCCTACGTCTTTCTGCATACCGCCGATAACCTGTTGGCAGCGAAACTGGCGCAGCGTTTTCACTCCCAACTGATGCAACGTTTGCCTGGCTTGCCCGCGCTGCCTGAGCTATACAGAGAACCCGCCGCCGAGCAGCTTGGCTTGCTCTGAGGCGGGTTTTTTTCTGCCCGGGAGGCCGTCGATGAACGTCCAAGTCAGTCAACAGCAACGCCTCAAAGCCCAAGCCTTCAAAGCCCTGCATGATCGCCAGGGGATCTTCGTCATCCCTAATCCGTGGGATGCCGGCTCGGCGAAGATGCTCGCCGGTCTTGGCTATCAGGCCTTGGCAACCACCAGTGCCGGTTACGCGTTTTCCCAAGGCAAGCCTGATGGCGCGTTGAGTCTCGACGAGACCCTGGCCAATGTCCGCGCGATTGTCGCGGCGACGGATCTGCCGGTGGCGGTGGACCTGGAAAACGGCTTTGCCGATGATCCGGTCGAGTCTGCGCAGAGTCTGTTGCGCGCCGCCGAAGCGGGCGCGGTGGGCGGGTCGATCGAGGACGCTTCGGGCCGTGCGGACGCGCCGATCTATTGCTTCGAACACGCCGTTGCACGGATTGAAGCCGCTGTCGCGGCGGTGCGCACCCTGCCGTTTCCTTTCGTCCTCACCGCTCGCGCGGAAAATTACCTGCACGGCAACCCCGATCTTGACGACACCATTCGCCGCTTGCAGGCATTCGCCGAAGCGGGTGCCGACGTGCTCTATGCGCCGGGTTTGCGCAGCGCCGAAGAAGTGCGCGCAGTGGTGCAAGCGGTGGCGCCGAAACCGGTCAATGTGTTGATGTCTGGCGGTTTGAAACTGACCGTGCAACAGCTCGAGGAACTGGGCGTCCGGCGGATCAGCACCGGGTCGGCACTGGCGCTGGCGGCGTTCGGCGAGTTCTTCCGCGCGGCTGAAGAAATCCACCAGTGCGGCACGTTTGGCTTTACGTCGCAGTCGATGCCGTACGCCAGGGCCAACCAATTCTTCAAGGGCTGAGCATGGGACGTTGGCTGTTCTGGGGGGTGTTGCTCGCGATCGCTGGTGGCGCGGTGAGTATCTGGCGTGGCTGGCTGGACGTGCCGCCGCAGTGGAACCCGTGGGCGCCATTGGACATTAAAGCCGCGCCCAACTGGCTCACCGGTTACAAACTCATGCGCCTGCGCAGTGATCCCGAGCTTTGCGCACAGGCATTGAGCAGCTCGGATCTGCGCGTCAGCCCCCAGGCCGACAGCCCCGGCGCCAAGTGTCCGCTGGTCGGTGCTCTGCGGGTGCATGGCGGTGGAGTGGCGCTGAGCAGCAGTTTCATTGCCAGTTGCCCGCTGGCGGTGGCGTACGCGATGTTCGAACACCACACCCTGCAACCGGCCGCGCAATCGGCTTATGGCCAGAAGATCGCGCGTGTCGATCACCTCGGCAGCTTTGCCTGTCGCAATGTCTACAACCGTGAGAGCGGTGCCCTCAGTCGACATGCCAGTGCCGACGCGCTGGACATTGCCGGTTTCCGTTTGGCTGGCGGACGCACGATCAGCGTGCTCAGGGATTGGCCCAAGCAAAACCAGGACGCAGAGTTTCTCCGCCAAGTGCGCGACGGCGCCTGTGAGTCATTCAGTGTGGTGTTGAGTCCGGACTACAACGCCGCCCATCGCAATCACTTTCATGTCGATGTCGGGCGCTGGAGCGTGTGTCGCTGAGAATCAGGCAGCGAGGCGCAGGTTCTGCAGAACGATCGGCCGAGCCCAGCCATTATCGAAGTCCAGAGCTTTCTGCTGCTCGACGATTTCTTCCGGCGGGAACGGCGGGTAAGGCTTCTGCAGCAAGTCCAGATCGAACTCGGCAATCGGCAGGTACAGCGGACGTTTCTGCGGCGCAGGGCCTGGCTCCGGCACTGGCTGGCCATTGTTGATCACAATCGGGCGTACCCAGCTGCTGTCGAAATCCTGTTGCTCTTGCTGGGCTTTGAGCTCTTCCGGCGGGAACGGTGGGAACGGCTTGTCCAGCAGCTCCATTTCGAACTCGGCGATCGGCAGGAACAGTGGCTCCGGCGGGCGAACCTGGGTTTCGACCACGTCGCACTCACGCTGGCTGACGATGTGCGCGTGCAGCTCGCTGCCAACGGTCGGTTCTTCCGGGCTGTTCAGGTCAACCGGTGGAAACGTGCCACAGGCAGGCACCACTTCACTCGTCTGTTCGGCCAGGGCCTGGGCAAAGAAATCCTGCCACAGGTGACTGACGCCGCTCAGTGCTTGAGTGTTATGACGGCTGAAGTCGCCATGGGGCGAAACGTAGCCAATCGATGTGGGAAGAATGCCTGACATTTTTTTCGGTTGACGCTCAGCTCTGGCAAAATGCGCGTTGAATGGTTTATCGGCGGTTTTTGTCGATCCTTAACTTTTTTGAGCGTTTTTTCATGATCGAGTCACCCGCGGCCTGCCGCATCCATGTCCAGGCCCTCGCCCCGACGTTTCAAGCGCAAGCCGCACACTGGGCCGAACGTCTCGGCCTGCCGCTCGGCGAGGCCGAGGGTGAGGGTGAGTTCGCCTTGCAGGTCGGCGAGCAGGGTTTGCAGTTGCAGCAGCTCGGCCCGGATGCGCCGGGACCGGTGCGGGTCGACTTCGTCGAAGGCGGCGCGGCGCATCGTCGTTTGTATGGCGGCGGCAGCGGCCAGATGATTGCCAAGGCTGTCGGCATCGCCCAAGGCGTGCGCCCGCGCGTGCTGGATGCCACGGCGGGCTTGGGCAAGGATGCATTTGTGCTGGCCAGTCTCGGTTGTGAAATGAGCCTGATCGAGCGTCAGCCGCTGATCGGCGCACTGCTTGAGGACGGCTTGGCGCGGGCGGCAGAAGATTTCGACGTGTCGCCGATCGTGGCGCGGATGAAATTGCTCAAGGGCAACTCCATCGAAGTGATGCGCAGTTGGGAAGGGGAGCCGCCGCAGGTGATCTATCTCGACCCGATGTTCCCGCATCGCGAGAAAACCGCCTTGGTGAAAAAGGAAATGCGCCTGTTCCGCCCGCTGGTCGGTGATGATCCGGATGCACCGGCCCTGCTTGAAGCGGCGCTGGCCCTGGCCACGCATCGGGTGGTAGTCAAACGCCCGCGCAAGGCGCCGTGCATCGAAGGGCCGAAACCGAGCCATGCGCTGGATGGCAAATCGAGCCGGTATGACATTTATCCGAAGAAAGCGCTGAAGCCCTGAGACCGCGTCGCCCCATTCGCGAGCAGGCTCGCTCCCACAGTAGGAAATGCATTCCAGTGTGGGAGCGAGCCTGCTCGCGAAGCGGTCTGCACAAGCACCGCAAAACTGTCAGGGTTTGTAAGCCCGCATAAACAACCCCACCACCTCCCGCACATGCCGCTCCGCTTCCTCTCCGGTCAGCGGCTCGCCGCAGCCATACAACAAACGAAAATTTCCCGCCCCTTTGATCAGGCAGAAGAAGTGCTCGGCGGCGTTGCGTGGCTGGTCGATGCTCAGCGCGCCGGTTGCATGGATTTTCGCCAGCAGACCTTCCATGCCGTTGACCACGCGCTCTGGGCCGGCCTCGAAGAAGATCAGCGACAGCTTCGGGTCCTGACTGCCCAGCGCCATGATCAGGCGGTGCAGGTTCACTGATTCATCGCTGTTGATCAGTTGGTGAAAGCCCCGGGCAATGTTCAGCAATACATTTTCCACCGCGATGCCGTCCGGCAATTCGAAGAACAGCGGCGGCAATTGTTCCTCGCATTTCGCGACGACGGCAGCGGAGAACAGCGTCTCCTTGTCGTTGAAATGGCTGTAGACCGTCAGCTTCGACACGCCCGCCTCGCTGGCCACCGCGTCCATGCTGGTGTTGGCGTAGCCATGGCAAAGAAACAGGGTTTTCGCCGCATCCAGGATCGCCTGGCGTTTGGCCAGATCCTTGGGGCGGCCCGGGCCGTTTGGAGCTGAAAGATTGTTCGACATTCTTCGCTTTTAATACTGGACTGGTGAGTTTGCTATTAATACCATACCCGCCAGTATAAATATTCCAAGCCTCATTCGCGAAAGGTCCGTCACCATGTTCCGCCATGCGTTGTCCTTTGCCGTGCCAGTCAGTCTGGCGTTCCTGTTATCGGCGTGCGGTCAGGAAGAGGTGACCAAGGTCACCGTGCGACCGGCCATGGTGGTACAGCCCGAGCCTTCTGCGCAGGCGATGGAAAGTTATCCGGGCGAGGTGCGAGCCCGCTATGAGCCTGATCTGGCGTTCCGCATCGGCGGCAAAGTCAGCCGACGACTGGTCGACGAAGGCCAGCGCGTCAAGGCCGATCAGCCACTGGCCGAACTCGATCCGCAGGATGTGCGCCTGCAACTGGAAGCCACCCGCGCGCAGGTTGCCGCCGCCGAGGCCAATCTGAACCTGGTCCGCGCCGAACGGGATCGCTATAAAACCCTGATGGATCGGCAGATGGTCAGCCGCTCGGCCTACGACAACGCCGAAAATCTATATCGCTCCGGCGAAGCCCGCCTTAAACAAATCAAAGCTGAATTCAACGTTTCGACCAACCAGGCCAGTTACGCGGTGCTGCGTGCGCCACAGGATGGCGTGGTGGCCAAGCGTTCGGTGGAAGTCGGTCAGGTGGTCGCTGCCGGGCAAACCGTGTTCACCCTCGCCACCGATGGTGAGCGCGAAGTGTTGATCAGCCTCCCGGAGCAAAGCTTTGGCCGCTTCAAGGTTGGTCAGCCGGTTACCGTGGAATTGTGGGCACAGCAGAATCAACGCTTCGCCGGGCAGATCCGCGAGTTGTCGCCGTCCGCCGATCCGCGCTCACGCACTTTTGCTGCGCGTATCTCGTTCACCAGCGGCAAAGTCCCGGCTGAACTGGGGCAGAGCGCCCGGGTGTTCGTGCAAGCGGCTGACAGTGTCTCGCTGTCGATACCGCTTTCCGCGCTGACCGCTGAAAACGGCGCGACCTACGTCTGGGTGGTCAACGGCAACAACACGTTGAAGAAAACCCCGGTGCGGGTCGGTCCGTTTGGCGAGAAAAGCGTGGCGGTGCTCGAGGGGCTCAATGCCAGCGACTGGGTAGTGGCTGCCGGCGTTCATGTGCTGCTCGACGGCCAGCAGGTGCGGCCGGTGGATCGCTCCAACCGTGTGGTCAATCTGGCGAACAAGGAGTAAGCCCCAATGCGCTTCAACCTCTCCGAATGGGCGTTGCGTAATCGCCAGATCGTGCTGTTCCTGATGCTTTTGCTCGCCGTTGTCGGCGCGTTGTCCTACACCAAGCTCGGCCAGAGCGAAGACCCGCCGTTCACCTTCAAGGCGATGGTCATTCAGACCCGCTGGCCCGGCGCGACCGCGCAGGAGGTCTCGCGCCAGGTCACCGAACGCATCGAAAAGAAGCTGATGGAAACCGGCGAGTACGAACGCATCATGTCGTTCTCCCGCCCCGGTGAGTCCCAGGTGACCTTCATCGCCCGCGACTCGATGCACTCCAAGCAAATCCCCGATCTCTGGTATCAGTTGCGCAAGAAGGTCGGCGATATCCGCCAGACCTTGCCGCCGGGAATTCAGGGGCCGTTCTTTAACGATGAGTTCGGCACCACCTTCGGCAATATCTATGCGTTGACCGGTGACGGTTTCGACTACGCCGTGCTCAAGGATTACGCCGACCGCATCCAGATTCAGCTGCAACGGGTCAAGGACGTTGGCAAGGTCGAACTGCTTGGGTTACAGGACGAGAAAATCTGGGTCGAGCTGTCCAACGTCAAACTCGCCACCCTCGGCTTGCCGCTGGCGGCAGTGCAGCAGGCGCTGGAAGAGCAGAACGCGGTGTCCACGGCGGGGTTCTTTGAAACCGGCAGCGAGCGCTTGCAGCTACGCGTCTCGGGGAATTTTCAGACAGTCGATGAGATAAAGAACTTTCCGATCCGCGTCGCCGATCGTACGTTCCGCATCTCCGATATTGCCGATGTGCGTCGCGGTTTCAGCGATCCACCGGCGCCGCGCATGCGTTTCATGGGCGACGATGCGATCGGTCTGGCCGTGGCGATGAAGGATGGCGGCGACATTCTGGTGCTGGGCAAGGCGCTGGAAGGCGAGTTCTCGCGGATCCAGAAAAACCTCCCGGCCGGCATGCAACTGCGCAAGGTGTCCGATCAGCCGGCAGCGGTAAAAACCGGCGTCGGCGAGTTCGTCCAGGTGTTGGTCGAGGCACTGGCGATCGTCTTGCTGGTGAGCTTCTTCTCTCTCGGCGTGCGCACCGGCATGGTCGTCGCGCTGACCATTCCGCTGGTGCTGGCGATGACCTTCGCTTGCATGTATTACCTCGGGATCGGCCTGCACAAGATTTCCCTCGGTGCGCTGGTGCTGGCGCTGGGTCTGCTGGTGGACGATGCGATCATTGCCGTGGAAATGATGGCGATCAAAATGGAGCAGGGTTTCGACCGCATTCGCGCGGCGAGTTATGCCTGGACCAGCACCGCATTCCCGATGCTCACCGGCACGTTGATCACCGCCGCCGGCTTCCTGCCGATTGCCACTGCGCAGTCCGGCACCGGTGAATACACCCGCTCGATTTTCCAGGTGGTGACCATTGCCTTGCTCGCGTCGTGGGTCGCGGCGGTGATGTTCGTACCGTATCTGGGGGAAAAACTCCTGCCGGATCTGGCGAAAATTCACGCGGCAAAACACGGCACTGGCGATGGTCAACCGGATCCGTATGCGACGCCGTTCTATCAGCGCGTCCGGCGTCTGGTGGAGTGGTGTGTGGCGCACCGAAAGACGGTAATCGTGCTCACCGTGGGCCTGTTTATTGCCTCGGTGATGTTGTTCCGCTTTGTGCCGCAGCAGTTCTTCCCGGCTTCGAACCGGCTGGAGTTGATGGTCGATCTGAAACTGGCCGAAGGCGTTTCGCTGGCCAATACCACCAGCGAAGTCAAACGCCTCGAAGCGCTGCTCAAGGAGCACGCCGGCATCGACAATTACGTGGCCTACGTCGGTACCGGCTCGCCGCGTTTTTACCTGCCGCTGGATCAGCAACTGCCGGCGGCGAGTTTTGCCCAGTTCGTGGTGTTGGCAAAAACCATCGAAGAGCGTGAAGCGCTGCGCAGCTGGTTGATCGAAACCCTCAACGAACAGTTCCCGGCCCTGCGTTCGCGGGTCACCCGTTTGGAAAACGGACCGCCGGTTGGCTATCCGGTGCAGTTCCGCGTCACTGGCGAGCACATCGAAGAAGTCCGTGCGTTGGCGCGCAAAGTGGCGGCAAAGGTTCGCGAGAATCCGCACGTGGTCAACGTGCATCTGGACTGGGAGGAGCCGAGCAAAGTTGTCTACCTGAATATCGACCAGGATCGCGCCCGCGCCCTCGGTGTGAGCACGGCCAATCTGGCGAAATTCCTGCAGAGTTCGCTGGTCGGCTCGACGGTCAGCCAGTACCGCGAAGACAACGAATTGATCGAGATTCTGCTGCGCGGCACCGTGCACGAGCGCACTGAATTGTCGTTGTTGCCGAGCCTCGCGGTGCCGACGGATAACGGTCGCAGTGTGGCGTTGTCGCAGATTGCCACGCTGGAATACGGCTTCGAGGAAGGCATCATCTGGCACCGCAATCGGCTGCCGAACGTGACGGTGCGCGCCGACATTTACGGCAAGGAGCAACCGGCGACGCTGGTCAAGCAGATCATGCCGACGCTGGACCCGATTCGCGCCGAATTGCCCGATGGTTATCTGCTGGATGTCGGCGGCACGGTGGAGGATTCCGAGCGCGGGCAGAAGTCGGTGAATGCCGGGGTGCCGATGTTCATTGTCGTGGTGCTGACCTTGCTGATGGTGCAGTTGCGCAGTTTCTCGCGCACGGCGATGGTGTTTCTGACGGCGCCGTTGGGCTTGATCGGGGTGACGTTGTTTCTGATGGTGTTCCGGCAGCCGTTCGGGTTTGTGGCGATGCTCGGGACCATCGCATTGTCCGGGATGATCATGCGCAATTCGGTGATTCTGGTGGATCAGATCGAGCAGGATATTGCTTCGGGGCTTAAGCCTTGGCAGGCGATTATCGAGGCTACGGTGCGGCGGTTCCGGCCGATTGTGTTGACGGCGCTGGCGGCGGTGCTGGCGATGATTCCGCTGTCGCGCAGTGTGTTTTTCGGGCCGATGGCGGTGGCGATCATGGGCGGGCTAATTGTTGCCACGGCGCTGACGCTGTTGTTTTTGCCGGCGTTGTATGCGGCCTGGTTTCGGGTGCGTAAGGAGGCTTGAGGTTTTTGTGTCGTGGCGGCCTTCGGGCCGACCATGACGTGGGGTTTTGGGTGTATATCCGTTGCTGTGGGTGTTGCGGCTGGCGGTTTCGCCCTTACGGCGAGGCACTTTTTCCAGACGCCGAAAAAGTACCCAAAAAGGCTTGCTCCTGCGTTCGGCCCTCGCAGGCTCGGGTTCCTTCGCTGCGGGATCGATCCGGGCGCAGCGGCTCCGGTTTGCTTCGCTGCACCTACACTCGCTGTCTGCGCTCCCACGCCCGGATCAATCCCTCCGCTCAGCCTTCCGACGTCGCCGGTGGATCAAGATCAAAAGCACTCGAGCTTGCGCTCATTGTTGAGTGGGGCGGCTTCGCTGCTTTGCTTTTGTGGGAGCGAGCTTGCTCGCGAAGGCGGTCTGACAGCCAATTCATTTCGAATCGCCAATTCACGCTGCCTTCCTACAGCTTTTTCAGAGTCCTCCGATCTTGAGGCGCTGGCCGTCCAATGCTGTACTCCGGGTTCTGCTTTTCCGAGTCCTTGAGTCTGTCTGATGAAGAAACCACCGACATTAGCTGGCAGAACGGATCCTGTTTTCGACCTGTTGGCCCGCTCGCCACACAAGCAACGACTTGCGGATTATCTGGCGCTGCTCAAGCCGCTCGATGATCAGGGGCGCTATCTGCCATTCGAGGCGTTGCGCTATCGCTGGGCGGCAGGGTTGGACGCGAATCTTTGTTGGTCGTTGGTGAGGAAGGCGCGGGCGGCCCAGTACATTCATTTGTTGCCGTTGGGCGAGCCGGTGCAGTGGGGCAAATACGTGCCAACGCCGTTGGCGCAGAAAACCTTGGCTGTGGTGGATCGTTACGCCAGTACGGCCGCGCTGGATTACATGACCAGTCAGATCGGCGAGCGGGCGCATTTCTCCTGTCTGCTCAATGACCTGATCGAAGACGAAGCCATCGCCAGTAGCCAGTTGGAGGGCGCGGCGACTACCACGCGCGTAGCCAGGGACATGCTCAAGCATCAGCGCCAGCCGCGGACGCCAGATGAGCGCATGGTCATGGGGAATTATCGAATGATGAATTTCGCTTGGGAAAAGCGTTATGAACCTCTGAGCATTGAGCTGATTGCAGAGATCCATCGAGTGGGTGTGGAGGGGATCGATGACGGGCAGTATTCCCCCGGATTGTTCCGGACCAATGATGAGGTGGTTGTTCAGGATGGTTCAGGCAACACCGTGCACCGACCACCTCCTGCTGCAGGATTGGTTGCGCGGTTGGCGAGGCTGTCGGCCTGGATCAACCGGCCCGCTGCCTCGATTCTGGACAAAAATTATCTGCATCCACTGACCAAGGCCGTGACGCTGCATTTCGCCATGGGTTATGAACATCCATTTCGCGACGGTAACGGACGGGTCGAGAGCCTTGTTTTACTGGTTCATGTTCAAACATGAGTTCGCGGCGTTTCGCTACATTGCGATCAGTCTGCTGCTGCGCAATGCACCGGTGAAATACGGACGCTCCTACCTGCACACCGAGGCAGATGAGCTGGATCTGACTTATTTCATCGAGTTTCAATGCGCGGTTGTTTTGCGAGCCGTGGTCGGTTTTACATCTGTGTACCGCAAGAGTCTGGCAGACACTCAGGACTTTCAGCGCTGGCTGACGAGCTCTGGCGTAATTGCTCAACTGACGGAACGGCAGCGCGCGGTTTATCAGGTGGCTAAAAGCGGGGAGGCGAAGGAGTTTACGGCGAGCAATGTCGCGGAAAATTTTTCCTGCTCGGGTAGCGAGGCGGCGTCGATTCTGGAAGAGCTGGACCAATTGCAGCTTTTTGAGAGAAGGAAGATGGGGCGGGAGTGGGTGTTTTTTTTACGTAGTTCTTTACGTGGAGGCAAGCATGGGAGCGAATTGAATCGCCCCCATGTTGTAACGACTTAAAGCGTACCAAACACTTTCTTCGCCAGACTCGTCGCCGCAGCGGCCGGGTTCTGGCGGATGGTTTCTTCCTGTTTGCCGATCATCTCGAACAGGCCATTCAGCGCTTGCTCGGTGACGTAGTTTTCAACGTTGGCGCTCTTCGCATCGACAACGCCAAACGCAGCAGCCTGACCGGCGAACGAGTTGTACTTCTGCGCGACGCCGACCTTGTCGGTGGCTTGCTTGACGATGGGCAGGAATTTCGCGCGGATCTGTTCGCGGCTGGATTTGTTCAGGTATTGGGTGGCCGAATCATTGCCGCCGCTGAGGATGCCTTTGGCGTCGGCCACGCTCATTTTCTTCACTGCATCGACGAGGATTGGCTGGGCCTGGGTCACGGCGGATTCGGCGGCTTTGTTCATCGCGGTTTCCAGTTCTTCGACCTGGGCACCCATGCCGAAGGCTTTCATCTTGCTCGCGGCTTTGCCGAGTTTGCCCGGCAGTTCGATTTTCACTTCGGGGTTGTTGCTGAAGCCGCCCGGGGTGCCGAGTTGTTTCACGGCGATCTGGGCGCCTTGGGTCAGGGCGTCCTTGAGGCCGCCGGTGGCGTCTTGCTGGGACAGGTCGCTGAGCGACAGGGCAAGAGCGTTGGCGGAGATCAGCAAGCCGGCGCAGGCGGCGGCGAAGCGAAGGGTAGGGCGGCGCATGGCGTCTTCCTTTGGCGAGTGGATTAACGAACGGCGTCGACGCGGATTTTCAGCGGCTGCGGGTCGTTGCCGTCGAGTTGCACGGCGTGGTTTTCGGTGGTGATGAACATCAGCTCGCCGTTGACTTCAATGCGTGCGCTGATCGAATAACGATGGCCGGGTTTGACCTGCGCCGGATCGTAGCTCAAATGAAACGGCAGCGGCACCTGGCCTTTGATCGGGCCTTTCTGTTGGTCGAGGACGACGGCTGGTGCATCGGCCAGCGACACGTCTTGCAGGCTCACGCTCAGGGTCGCGCTCGGGGGCAGGGCGATGCGTTGCAGGTAGAAGACTTCGCCGTCGAGGCTGGCCTTGCCGGCGGGTGTGGTTGATTGGCAGGCGCTGAGCAGGGTGGCAGCGGCGAGGGTCAACAGTTTTTTCATGGGTGAATCTCCTTTCAATGTGGGAGCGAGCCTGCTCGCGAAAGCGCTGGATCAGTCAAAATAAATGGCGACTGACACTCCGTCTTCGCGAGAAGGCTCGCTCCCACAGGTCTAAGGCTTCAAGCCTCAGGCTGTGGCGTGATCTGATCCGCCGCATCTTCACTGCGGTGCAGCGCGACCTGGCGGATCGACAGGCGAATCTCCGCCGGCAACACGCGCTTGGCCGCGCCTTCGGCCAGCTCGCCGAGCAGTTCGTGGTAGCTGAGCTTGCCGGCTTCGTCGCGGCGCAGGACGTCGAGGTCGAGCAGGGTCTGGATGAAGTGGCGGAACAGACTCTTGTCGAAGAACTCCGGCGCATTCAGGCCATGGAGGATCGACAGACGCTGGGCCATCACTGTGCAGAGGTCTTCCAGCTCTTCGGCGCTGATGCTGTTCTGGCCGCTGTTGAGCAGCAAAGATACGGTCATGTAGAACCGCTGCAGGGTCTGCGCGATGCTTTTCGACAGCAGCGTCAGCAGGACGAAATGCCGCGAACTCGGCGCCGGGCGCAGGTACACGTCCTTCTCGAAACGTAGCAGGCCCTGCTCGACGAACGCTTCCAGCCACTGATCGATCACCGCGTCGAGTTCGTCCAGGCTCCAGCGGATGAACAGCTCCGATTGCAGGTACGGATACAGCGCGCGGGTGTAGCGCAGGATCTGCTCACGGCTCATGCGCGAGGTGCTCTGGAAGAAACTCGCCAGCAACGACGGCAGAGCGAAAATGTGCAGGACGTTGTTGCGGTAGTAAGTCATCAGGACCGCGTTCTGCTCGTCCAGATACAGAATCTTGCCCAGCGCATCGTTCTGCTCGGCGAGCAGATCCATGTCTTTCACATGCTCGATCAGCGCGCGGCCATCGCCTTCAGGCAAGGTGGTGTGTGGCGAATACGGCACCTTGCGCAGCAGCGCCAGATACAGGTCCAGCACCCGCGCCATGGCCCGATCATCCAGGGCCAGGCGCGTGGTCGACAGCAGTGCCAGCGCTACCAGATTGACCGGGTTGATCGCCGCCGCTTCATTGAGATGTCGGGCGACTTTCTCGCCGAGGCGGTTGGTGGTTTCGTTGAGCCACGCCGGTTTGAATTGCGGGCCGAGTTCCTGCCGGCGCCAGTCCGGTTGCTCGGAGTCAAGGAATTCGGCCAGTTTGATCGGCTCACCGAAGTTGACCGCGACCTGACCGAAACGCTGCTTGAGCGCGCCGATCACTTTGAAGATATCGAAGATCGACTCTTTCTTTTTGCTCGCGCCGCGCAGCTCACCGAGGTAGGTACGGCCTTCGAGCACGCGCTCGTATCCGATGTACACCGGCACGAACACGATCGGCATCCGCGACGAACGCAGGAAACTGCGCAGGGTGATCGCGAGCATGCCGGTTTTCGGTTGCAGCATGCGCCCGGTGCGCGAGCGCCCGCCCTCGACGAAATACTCCACCGGGAAACCTTTGGTGAACAGCGTGTGCAGGTATTCATTGAACACCGAGGTGTACAGCGGATTACCCTTGAACGTGCGGCGCATGAAGAACGCACCGCCGCGACGCAGCAGGCTGCCGATCACCGGCATGTTCAGGTTGATCCCGGCGGCGATGTGCGGTGGGGTCAGGCCGTTGCGGAACAGCAGATAGGAAAGCAGCAGGTAATCGATGTGGCTGCGATGGCACGGCACGTAAATCACTTCGTGACCCTGCGCAACGTTCTGCACGCCCTCGATGTGATTGACCTTGATGCCGTCGTAGATCTTGTTCCAGAACCAGCTCAGCACCACTTCGAGAAAACGGATCGCGGTGTAGGTGTAGTCCGAAGCAATCTCGTTGCCATAGCGCAGGGCCTGGGCCTTGGCCTTTTCCGGCGAGATTTTTTCGCGCTCGGCTTCGTCGAGGATCGCCTGTTTGACCAGCGGCTGATTGAGCAGGCCTTTGACCAGATTGCGCCGGTGGGAAATGTCCGGGCCGATCACCGCAGCTTTGAGGTTGCGGAAGTGCACGCGCAGGATGCGCTGGGCCATGCGCACGGTGCGCTCATGACCCTTGTTGTGATCGATCAGTTCGCGCAGGTGGATCGGCGCGGAAAATTGCACGCGGGTTTTACGCCCGAGGACGATGATGCTCAGCAGCCGGCGCAGGCGCCCGGTGACTGCCCAGCTGTCGGCGAACAACAGTTTCCACGGGCTGTTTTCGCTGTCTGGCGACTGGCCCCAGAACACGCTGACCGGAATGATCTGCGCGTCTTCGGCAGCGTTCTGCGTCAGCGCGCTGACCAGGCGGGTGAGAGTCGGCGGCGCGCCGCGCTTGTCCTGGCGCCCGAGCCAGTCCGGGTCCGGCGTCAAATAGAAAAACGCCGCTGGTTCGATGAGTGAACCCACCGACACCGCCAGCACCGGGCGTGGCAGACCGGCCTTGGTGCACTCGGTGTCAACCACCGCCAGATCGGTCAGCGAAGGGTTTTGCAGGACGTAGAACACCGGACGACTGCGGTCGAGGTTAAGAGTGAACGACGACTGATTGATGGTCTCGGAGCGAACCCAGAGATACAACAGGCGGCGCAGGGTGCCAAACACAAGACGGCGGAACGGGGAACGGGTCATACGGCTTCTGCGTGAGTGAATAAAACCGAGCAGGCGCTCGGGGCGGACAGTTTGCCGTATTAGGCGAAAATCGGCAAAAAAGCGCCGAAGTAATCTCCTGTTGAGAGTTTCTTCACCTGTCATATACTCGGCGCTCTGTTGCCGGTGCCCTGTCATGGACGTCGGACGCAGGCTGACGTTCCTCTAAGGCTTTCCTGCGAAAAGCCCGTTCAATAATAAAAAAGGAGTATGAACAGATGGCAACACGCGAAACCGGCAACGTGAAGTGGTTCAACGACGCCAAAGGCTACGGCTTTATCCAGCGCGACGACGGCGTGGACGTGTTCGTGCACTACCGCGCGATACGCGGCGAAGGGCACCGCTCGCTGACCGAAGGTCAACAGGTCGAGTATGCGGTGATCACCGGCGAGAAGGGGTTGCAGGCTGAGGATGTTGTAGGCCTGTAACACAAACCTCCAGAACGCCAAAACCACTGTGGGAGCGAGCCTGCTCGCGAATGCGGTGTATCAGTCACCATTCATATCGACTGACACTGCGCATTCGCGAGCAGGCTCGCTCCCACATGGGCTCTACGTTGACCTGATTACACGGTCTTCCAGGTGATCTCTTCTTCTCCGTCTTCGCTGATGCGAATCCAGCGATCCGCCGTCTCTTCACCTTCTTCTTCAACCCACGTCCCCGGTGCACAACGCACTTCGACGTTCAGTGCGGCAAAGGCTGCGCGGGCGCAGGCGATGTCGTCGTCCCAGGGGGTCTGGTCGCTTTCCAGGAACAGGCTGTTCCACTTGCCCACGGCTTTCGGCAGCCAGGTCACCGGCACGTTGCCGGCCTTGCACTTGTACGTCTGGCCTTTCTGCACCCAGTCGCTGCACGGGCCAAGCGCTTGGCCGAGCCAAGCGGCGATGGCCTTGTGGTCGACGTCGGCGTCTTTCAGGTAAATCTCGATGTCCGGTTGGCGCATGGATGTCCTCACTGCGGGTCTGAAAAATCCATTCGCGGATTTAGCCGGCCCCGGGTCTGTGCCCGAGACCAAAAGTTATTGAAGAACGAAATAATCGTAGCGCATCGACACGGTGGTCTCGAACGGCTCGGCCTGTTCGATCACTGCCGCACGACGCTCGGCACTGGCACGCCAGCCGTGAGGCGTCATCGCCAACAGGTTGGCGCGGTCCTCGGGCTTGTCCAGGGTCAGCTTGAATTCCAGGGTTTCGCTGTGCGCCAGCGCCATGCCTTCCGGCACCAGGGCCAGGTGCTTGTCGTCGGTGTACTCGCGCACTTCGTCGTACAGGCGTTCGCGCAACTCCATCAGATGGCCACGTGTCGGGCCGACTTTCATCAGCCCACCGCCGACGCTGAGCAGACGCTTGGCTTCCTCCCAATCCAACGGACTGAAGACGCTGGCGAGAAACTGGCAACTGCCTGAAGCCAATGGCACGCGGGCCATGCTGGCAATCAACCAGGTAATTGCCGGGTTGCGCTTGCAGGCGCGTTTGACGGCTTCACGGGAAATGTCCAGTGCATAGCCATCCGCATTGGGCAAAGCTTCGGCGATTTGCGCGGTGTAGTAACCCTCGCCACAACCGATGTCGACCCAGCGCTCCGGCGCGTAACTCGCCGCCAATTCAGCCAGACGTTTGGCCACTGGCGCGTAATGCCCGGCGTTGAGGAAATCACGCCGCGCCTCGACCATCGCTTGATTGTCGCCCGGGTCGCGGCTGTTCTTGTGCTGCACCGGCAACAGGTTCAGATAACCCTGACGCGCACGGTCGAACCGATGCCCGGCGGGGCAGACCACGCCGTTGTCCACCGCATTGAGCGGCTCACTGCAGATCGGGCACGCGAGCATCAGGCGAGCAACTTGATCAGGGTCTGGTAATAGATTTCCGTCAGCACATCGAGATCCGCCGCCAGCACGCGCTCGTTGACCTGATGGATAGTCGCGTTGACCGGGCCCAGTTCAACCACTTGCGTGCCCATGGTCGCGATGAAACGGCCATCGGAGGTGCCGCCGCTGGTCGACGCCTTGGTCTCGCGACCAGTGATGTCCTTGATGCTCGACGACACCGCATCGAGCAGCGCGCCCGGTTCGGTGAGGAACGGCAGGCCGGACAGTGCCCAGTCGATGTGCCAGTCCAGACCATGCTTGTCGAGAATATCGGCCACACGCTTCTGCAGGCCTTCTACGGTCGATTCGGTGGAGAAACGGAAGTTGAACACCGCCACCAGATCACCCGGGATCACGTTGGTCGCGCCGGTGCCGGAATTGAGGTTGGAAATCTGGAAACTGGTCGGCGGGAAGAAGTCGTTACCGTGGTCCCAGTGCTCGGCGGCCAGCTCTGCCAGCGCCGGAGCGGCGAGATGGATCGGGTTCTTCGCCAGATGCGGGTAGGCCACGTGGCCCTGCACGCCTTTGACCGTCAGTTTGGCGCCGAGGGAGCCGCGACGGCCGTTTTTCACCACATCGCCGACCAGGGTGGTGCTCGACGGCTCGCCAACGATGCACCAGTCCAGACGCTCGTTGCGCGCGACCAGACGTTCGACCACAGCCTTGGTGCCGTGATGCGCCGGGCCTTCTTCATCGCTGGTGATCAGGAACGCGACCTTGCCTTTATGGTTCGGGTAATCGGCGACAAAGCGTTCAGCTGCGACGGTCATCGATGCCAGGCTGCCTTTCATGTCTGCCGCGCCACGACCGCAAAGCATGCCATGTTCGTCGATCACGGCATTGAACGGATCGATCTGCCATGCGGTAACCGGACCGGTCGGCACCACGTCGGTGTGACCGGCGAAGCACAGCACCGGGCCGTCGTTGTTGCCGTGAGTGGCCCAGAAGTTATCCACATCTTCGATGCGCATCGGCTCCAGGGCGAAACCGGCATTGCCCAGGCGCTGCATCATCTGCTTCTGGCAGTCGGCATCGACCGGGGTCACGGAAGGACGGCGGATCAGGTCGATGGCCAGTTGAAGGGTCGGCGATAGGTCGGCGTGGGCCGTCATGGAAAACTCCGGGATCATGGGGTGTGAGCTTGGGCTTCTAATGTGGGAGCGAGCCTGCTCGCGAAAGCGGTCTACCAGGCACCTTAAAGGTTGAATGTTACAACGCCTTCGCGAGCAGGCTCGCTCCCACAAGGGACAGGGGTGGTCAGTCAGACCGGTTATCACGCCAAGCCCCGCAAAATGGCGGTTATCTTAAAGCAAAACGGCGACCATTGGCCGCCGTTTAGTGCTGCGTTGCGGATTTAGACGACCGGTGCCGGCTCAGCCTTGGCCACAGGTTTGGGCAGCGACGACAGGAACGCCATGATCAGCGCCGCCAGATACGGCAGCGACTGCACCAGCAACATGGTTACCCAGAAGCGCATGTCATTGCTCGGAATGCCCTGCACCAGGAAAATCCCCAGCGCCGCACCCCACAGCAACAGCATGATGAACAGCTCCTCGCGAGCCTCGCTGATCGCCACCCAGAAACCGTGGTTGTCAGCGTTTTTCGGCGTGCGGAAAAAAGGAATGCTGCTGGTGAAGAAACCGTACAGCACCGCCTTGGCGATGGTGTGCGACAACGCCAGCCCGGCCAGTGCCGCGCAGAACGCATCTTTCAGATTCACGCCGACGGCGCGACGGTAGAGGAAGATGATCTTGCCGACCTTGAACACGAACAGCGCCAGCGGCGGGATTGCGAAAATCAGCAACGGTGGATCGACCCGTTGCGGCACGATGATCATCGCCGCCGACCACAACAGCGCGCCAACGGTGAAGAAGATGTTCATGCCATCGGCAACCCACGGCAGCCAACCGGCGAGGAAGTGATAACGCTGACCACGGGTCAGTTCGGTGTCCTTGCCGCGCAGCAGGCTGCGGGTGTGGCGCTTGATGATCTGGATCGCGCCATAGGCCCAGCGGAAACGCTGTTTCTTGAAGTCGATGAAGGTATCCGGCATCAGGCCCTTGCCGTAGCTGTCGTGGTAATACGCCGCCGACAGGCCTTTCTCGAATACGCGCAGGCCGAGTTCGGCGTCTTCACAGATGCACCAGTCAGCCCAGCCCAATTCTTCCAGCACCGAGCGGCGGGTCATGGTCATGGTGCCGTGCTGAATGATCGCGTCACGGTCGTTGCGGGTGACCATACCGATATGGAAGAAGCCTTTGTATTCGGCGTAGCAGAGCTTTTTGAAGGTGCTTTCGTTCTGGTCGCGATAATCCTGCGGCGACTGCACCACGGCGATTTTCGGGTCGGCGAAGTGCGGCACCATGTGCTTGAGCCAGTTCGGGTGCACGCAGTAATCGGAGTCGATCACCGCGATGACTTCGGCATCCTTGGCGGTGTGCGGAATCAGGTAATTCAGCGCGCCGCCCTTGAAACCGGCCAGCGGCGAAACGTGGAAGAACTTGAAGCGCGGGCCAAGGGTTGCGCAGTAGTCACGCACCGGTTCCCACACCGCCGGATCCTTGGTGTTGTTGTCGATGATCAGGACTTCGAAATCCGGATAATCGAGCGCGGCCAAGGCATCGAGGGTCTGTTTGACCATCTCTGGCGGCTCGTTGTAGCAGGGCACGTGGATCGACACTTTCGGCCGGTAGTCGGAATCGCCCAGCACCGGCAGGAATTCCCGACGGCGTTTGTGAATCCACACCGCTTCGGCCAGTTCATGGGCCTCGGTGAGCAGGACGATGAATACCCCGAGCGCACCGAGCGCGAGGAGGAATCCGACCGTGAGGCTGAACCACGTGCTGTATTGCTGGCTGTAGTCGTAACCGATGTACACCAGCACCGAACCGCAGAGGAACGCGATAAACGTCAGAAAGGTGCGACCGCGCTGGCGCAGGGCCGAGCCGTCGATCATCAGCAGGGTCAGCGACAGCAGCGCCAGCACCACTGAGCCGATCGCCAATACGCGCCATTGTGGAATCGCCACCACCGGGCCTTCGAAATTGAATTTCTGCTGGCGCGCGGCGTTGAACACGCCCCAGTAGGCGCCGACCGAACCTTCATCGCTGGCCTTCCACGGCTGATCGAACGCTTCGATCACGAAGTAGTTGAAGCCCTGGCGATTGAGCTTGTTGACCAGCGTGCGCAGATAAATTGCCTGATCGGCCGGCGAGGCATCGGCGCCACCGCGCATGCGACCGTTGCTCGGCCAGCCGACTTCGGACAGCAGCAGCGGTTTTTTCGGAAAGAGTTTTTTCAGATCGCGGGCGCGGTCGAAGACGAACTGGCCGGCCTTGTCCACCGGAATGAATTCCCAGTAGGGCAAGACGTGGGCGGCGATCAAATCCACGTGCTTGGCCAGTTGCGGGTATTTCTCCCAGATGTGCCATTGCTCGGAAGTAGTCACCGGTACTTTGACGGCAGCGCGCACCCGATCCAGCAGAACGATCAAGGCCTCAGGTGTGATTTCTTCACGAAACAGCGCTTCGTTGCCGACCACCACGCGCACGACGCTGCGCGAGGTGTTGGCCAGTTCGATGGCTTTGGTGATTTCCCGTTCGTTGCGTTCCTGGTCCGGGCTGATCCAGATGCCGAGGGTGACACGCAGGCCGAATTCCTCCGCCAGTTTCGGGATGTCTCCCAGCGAACCGTCGACCGAATAGATACGAATGTTGTCGGTCAGCTTGCTCATGATTTCCAGGTCACGGCGCATTTCATCGTCAGACGGATACTGATCCTTCTGTGGGAATTGGCCTTGCTGGAATGGCGAATACGAGAAGCCGGAGATTTGCTGCGGCCAGTTCGGCGCCGTGACCGGGCGATTGACCAGCGCCCAGAAACCGGTGAACAAGGCAGCGATGGCCAGCACCACCACCAGGTTGAGTCCAAATTTACGCGATGACATAGCTGTTTCGGGTTCCAAAGGCTGTGGAACGAAGGATCGGTCGGATAGACGCCCGAGGGGCGCGCATCCTACACCGGCGGTTAACCAGTCGTACAACTGACGGGAAAATGCCTGACATTGGGCAGCCGTCTCTGACTTAAGTTCTTACACTTGTCGCTTGCAGCTTAAAACTTGTCGCTGCGTAGCCCTATAATGCGCGCCGGTTTTTGGGGTAATGGTCATGAGTACAGAAGATCCGCGGTTTGCAGGCATCGCCCGGTTGTATGGCATCGAGGGCCTGGAACGCTTGCGCGCCGCCCATGTGGCGATCGTCGGCGTTGGTGGCGTCGGTTCCTGGGCGGCGGAAGCGATGGCCCGTTGCGGGGTGGGCGAGATCTCGCTGTTCGACCTTGATGACGTCTGCGTCAGTAATGCCAACCGTCAGTTGCACGCCTTGGACAGCACTGTCGGCAAACCCAAGGTCGAGGTGATGGCCGAGCGCCTGCGCGGGATCAACCCCGATTGCACGGTGCACGCCGTGGCCGATTTCGTCACCCGCGACACCATGGCCGAATACATCACGCCGAACATCGACTGCGTGATCGACTGCATCGATGCGGTGAACGCCAAAGCGGCGCTGATCGCCTGGTGCAAACGCCGCAAGATCCAGATCATTACCACCGGCGGCGCGGGCGGGCAGATCGACCCGACGCTGATTCAGGTTTGCGACTTGAACCGCACCTTCAACGATCCGCTGGCCTCGAAAGTCCGTTCGACGTTGCGCCGGGACTACGGCTTCTCCCGCACCGTGACCCGTCACTACAGCGTGCCGTGTGTGTTTTCCACCGAACAGCTGCGCTACCCGAAACCGGACGGCAGCATTTGTCTGCAGAAAAGTTTTGTCGGCGACGGCGTGAAGCTCGACTGCGCCGGCGGGTTTGGCGCGGTGATGATGGTTACCGCGACATTTGGCATGGTCGCGGCGACCAAGGCTGTGGACAAGATTGTGGCTGGTGTTCGGCGCCCGGCGGACCGGGTCAAGCCTCAAGCCTGAAGGTATTAATGAGGGCCTCTTCGCGAGCAGGCTCGCTCCCACAGGAAATGCATTTCCACTGTGGGAGCGAGCCTGCTCGCGAAGGCGATTAGCGCGCCAACTCATTCATCCGCTGGAGCACCGCATTCAAGCCATTACTGCGCGAAGGCGACAACTGCCGCGACAGTCCCAGCTGATTGAACCACTCCGGCAAATCCACCTGCTGCAACTCCGCCGCCGACAAGCCATTGACCCGCAACAGCAGCAACGCCACCAACCCGCGAATCATCCGCGCATCGCTGCTTGCCTTGAACTGCCAGTGCCCGTCGCGCAAATCCCCGACCAGCCACACCTGACTCTCACAGCCATGCACTCGGTTGGCCTCGCACTTTTGCGCGTCATCCAGCGCCGGCAAGCGATCGCCAAACTGCATCAGCAGCCGCGCGCGCTGTTCCCAGCCCGCCGCATTCTGAAACGTCTGCAGCGCTTCGGCCGCTTCCACCGGCAGGCTCATCGCAACAACTCCAGCGCCTGATCCAGCGCCTCGAAAAAGCGCTCCAGATCTTCCGAGTCGTTATACAGCGCCAGCGACACGCGAATCGCGCCGGCCAGTTCGAAGCTTTTCATCAGCGGCATGGCGCAGTGATGCCCGGCGCGCACGGCGATGCCTTGTTCGGTGAGCAGATGCGCCAGATCAGCGTTGTGCACGCCTTCGACGACAAAACTGGCCAGCGCCAGTTGCGGCTTGCCCAGCAGGCGAATGCCATTGCGGGCGGCGAGGCCGCGCAACAGATAGTCGTGCAGTGCCGCTTCATGGGCAGATACGGCGTCCTGATCCAAACCGGCCAAGTAGTCGAGGGTCGCTCCGAGGCCGATGACACTGGCGATTGGCGGTGTGCCAGCCTCGAACCCCAACGGCGCCGGGCGGAAGCGCGAATCCTGATAGTTGGCGTCCAGCACCATCTCGCCGCCGAACTGCCATGGCTGCAATTGCTCCAGCGCAGCGTTGCGTCCGAACAGCACGCCCAGTCCCTCAGGGCCGTAGAGTTTGTGGCTGGAAAACACATAGAAGTCGCAACCCAGCGCCTGCACATCATGCCGGCCGTGCACCACGCCTTGCGCGCCATCGACTACCGTCAGCGCGTTCTGCGCCTTGGCCATGCCGAGCAAAGCGGTCAGCGGTTGCCAGGCACCAAGGACGTTGGACAGCTGACTGACTGCCAGCAAGCGCGTGCGCGGGCCGATCAGATGCACGGCAGCGGCGAGGTCGATCAGGCCGTCGGCATCCAGCGGCAGGATCACCAGTTTCAGGTTGCGGCGTTGCGCCAGTTGCTGCCACGGCAACAGGTTGGCGTGATGCTCCAGAGCGCTGATGACAATCTCATCGCCCGGCTCGAACAAATGTTCAAGACCGTAAGCCAGCAGATTCAAGGCACTGGTGGCGCCGTGCGTGAAAATTATCTGCCCGCTGTCACCGGCATTCAGCCACTGGCCAACCTTGCGCCGGCTGTCTTCGAACGCTTGTGTCGCGTGGGCACCGGGCAGGTGTTGCGCACGATGCACATTGGCCGCGCCGTTGGCGTAGTAATGCGTCAGTGCGTCGAGCAGGGCCTGGGGTTTTTGCGTGGTGGCGGCGTTGTCCAGATAGGTCTGGTCTTGCCGTTGCAGCGCGGCGATGGCCGGGAAATCGGCGCGCCACGGGGAGGGGATCATCATGGGTTCAGCCCTGTGAAATTGGGCGGGGTGTACGCCAAACCTTGTGGGAGCGAGCCTGCTCGCGACAGCGTTTCTTGGATACGCCAAAAGCTTCGCGAGCAGGCTCGCTCCCACAGGAGGTCGATGTGCTGCTTAGTTGTGAGCGTGCAGCGCTTCGTTCAGTTCGATCGCCGATTTGTGGGTCTTGCATTCCACAGCACCGGTTTCCGAATTGCGCCGGAACAGCAGATCAGTCTGACCGGCCAGCTCACGCGCCTTCACAACCTTGACCAGATTGTTGTGCTCGTCCAGCAGCGCAACCTTGGTGCCGGCGGTCACGTACAGGCCCGATTCCACAGTGTTGCGGTCGCCCAGCGGAATGCCGATACCGGCATTGGCGCCGATCAGGCAGCCTTCACCGACCTTGATCACGATGTTGCCGCCGCCCGACAGGGTACCCATGGTCGAGCAACCGCCGCCCAGGTCCGAACCCTTGCCGACGAATACGCCAGCGGAAACGCGGCCTTCGATCATGCCCGGGCCTTCGGTGCCGGCGTTGAAGTTGATGAAACCTTCGTGCATCACGGTGGTGCCTTCGCCGACGTAGGCGCCCAGACGCAGACGTGCGGCATCAGCGATACGCACGCCGGCCGGTACCACGTAGTCGGTCATCTTCGGGAACTTGTCCACGGAGAACACTTCCAGCAGTTCGCCGCGCAGACGCGCTTCGAGTTGCATTTCCGCCAGTTCGCTCAGGTCGATCGCGCCCTGGCTGGTCCACGCCACGTTCGGCAGCAGCGGGAAGATACCGGCGAGGCTGACGCCGTGCGGCTTGACCAGACGGTGCGAGAGCAGATGCAGCTTGAGGTAGGCCTCAGGCGTGGAGGTCAGTTGCGCGTCTTCGGCCAGCAGCGTGGCAACCAACGGCTTGTGGCTTTCAGCCAGGCGAGTCAGCAGCTTGCCTTGCACGGCGTCGATGCCTTTGACGGCTTCAGCCAGTTGCGCGGCCTGGGCGGTGGTGAAGGTGATGGCCTGGTTGCCTTCGGTGTAACCGAGGATCGGCGCGACCGCTGCGACCAGTTCGGCCGAAGGATTGAGCAGTGGCTGGGCGTAGAACACTTCCAACCATGCGCCTTGACGGTTCTGGGTGCCGACACCAAAGGCGATGCTGAACAGGGAATTGGACATGTGAATACCTCTACAAAGAGTGACGGGCTGCTTACTTCAGAGCGGCCGCGTAGATATCTGGCTTGAAGCCAATCAGGGTTCGGTCACCGAGATCGAGCACCGGGCGCTTGATCATCGAGGGTTGCGCGAGCATCAGTTCGATGGCTTTCGCTTGGTCGAGATCGGCTTTGCGTTCGTCGTCGAGTTTGCGAAAGGTCGTGCCGGCGCGGTTCAGCACGGTTTGCCAGCCGTGCTCGTCGCACCACTGGGTCAGGTGCTCACGGTCAATGCCGGCGGTCTTGTAATCGTGAAAGTCATAACTGACAGCGTGTTCATCGAGCCAGGTGCGCGCCTTTTTCATGGTGTCGCAGGCTTTGATGCCGAAAAGGTGCAACGTTTTACTTGAAACGGCCAAGGAATCGCCCCCTTTACAGGTGCTGGAAAAAAATGGTGACGGATTATGCCATGACCGGACGGTTTCGTCGGCCACGGTTGTCGTAACGCTGTAAAACCTGTGGGAGCGAGCCTGCTCGCGAAGAGGCCACATCAATCAATATCTCTGTGTGCTGAACGACCGCTTTCGCGAGCAGGCTCGCTCCCACAAGGGTGTCGCTTGCGGTCGTGCGACATAGGTGCAACGGTCAGCCACAGCCTAAGGCGCTAATATGGCAGTTCAACGCTGTCGATCGCCTGAGATTTTGGTTTTATGCAAACTGCTTACACCGTCCTGATCCTGCTGATGCTGGTCAGCGTCTCGCGCCTGGTCGGGCGGGTCATCCCGCTGCCATTGCCGCTGGTGCAAATCGCCGCCGGTGCCTTGCTCGCCTGGCCGACCCTGGGGCTGCACGTCGCCCTCGACCCGGAATTGTTCCTGTTTCTGTTCCTGCCGCCGTTGTTGTTTTCCGATGGCTGGCGCATGCCCAAACGCGCCTTCTGGCAATTGCGTGGACCGATCCTGACCCTGGCCGTCGGCCTTGTTCTGTTCACCGTGGTCGGTGCCGGCTATTTCATTCATTGGCTGTTGCCGACGATTCCGCTGCCGGTGGCCTTCGCCCTTGCAGCGGTTTTGTCACCGACGGACGCCGTAGCGGTTTCAGCGATTTCGCAGAACCGTCTCCCCACGCCGCTGATGCACATCCTCCAGGGCGAGGCGCTGATGAATGACGCCTCAGGCCTGGTGACCTTCAAATTCGCCCTCGCTGCAGCGATCACGGGCGTGTTTTCGCTGACCAATGCCAGTCTGACCTTCGTCGCGGTGGCGCTCGGTGGCCTGGCTGTGGGTGTAGCGTTGAGCTGGCTGGTCGGGCGCCTGCGCGCGTGGATGATCGCCCGGGGCTGGGACGATCCGGCCACTCACGTGGTGTTCATGTTGCTGCTGCCGTTCGCCGCTTACGTACTGGCTGAACGTCTGGGCGCTTCGGGCATTCTTTCGGCGGTGGCGGCGGGGATGATGCAAAGCTGGCTCGACCTGCTGCCGCGCCAGACCAGCACGCGGCTGCTCAACCGCAGCGTTTGGGCGCTGCTCGAATTTGCGTTCAATGGCTTGATCTTCCTGCTGCTTGGCCTGCAATTGCCAGACATCATCAAGGCCGTGGTCAGCCATGAGCCGACGCTGTGGCCGACGTTGTTCTATCGCTGCCTCGATGTGCTGGCGATTTTCGTCGCGCTGGTGCTGCTGCGCTTCATCTGGGTGCAGAGCATCTGGCGCTTGTCGGTGTTGCTGCGCCGACTGCGCGGCAAGGGCGAGCTGACGCAAGTGCCGACGGCGCGTTCATGCTGGTTGCTGACGGTGGGCGGTGTGCGCGGGGCGGTGACGCTGGCAGGCGTGATGTCGGTGCCGATGCTGATCGGCGCCGAGGCTTTTCCTGAACGCGACTTACTGATCTTCATTGCAGCCGGGGTGATTCTGCTGTCGCTGGTCTCGGCCTGTATCGCGCTGCCCTTGCTGCTGCGCGGCATCGACAAAAGTCCCGACGACAAGCGTCGTCAGGAAGTGCGCGACGCCTGGCGCAAGACGGCCGAAGCGGCGATTCACTCGCTGGAAAGCGAAGAAGTGGTCCCACAGGATGCCGCTCAAGCAGCGCTGGCAGCGGAGCTCAAGGCGCGGATCATGTCCGAATATCGCCATCAACTTGATGTGTTCAACGATTCCGCCGAAGCCCAGGCGCTGGCGTTTCAGATGGATCTGCTTGAGCGTCGCCTGCGTTTGAAAGCGCTGCGCGCGCAGCGTCTTGAGCTTTACAGTCTGAGCCGTCAGCACCAGATCGGTGATGACGTGTTGCGAGAAGTGCTCGGCGAACTGGATTTGAGCGAGGCCAATCTGGGCCAGGTCAAATAGCCGGTTGAGCGCTTGCAGCAGGGGACTGCCGCAAGCGCTCCGTGATCACTTCTGGCGGGTGATGAAGTCACGAATCCGTTCGGCGGCTTCGACGCATTCTGCCAGTGGCGCAACCAGTGCCATACGCACACGGCCGGCGCCAGGATTGACGCCATCGACATCGCGAGACAGATACGAGCCCGGCACCACGGTCACGTGTTCCTGTTCGAACAGATCGCGGCAGAACGCCGCATCATCGCCCTGCACATTCGGCCACAGATAGAAGCTGCCGTCCGGGCGCTGTACGTCCAGCACCGGGCTGAGGATGTTCAGCACCGCATCGAACTTCTCGCGATACAGCGCACGGTTGGCGCGCACATGCACTTCGTCATTCCACGCGGCAACGCTGGCCAGTTGAGTCTGCACCGGCATCGCGCAGCCGTGGTAAGTGCGATAGAGCAGGAAGCCTTTGAGGATGTCGGCATCGCCGGCAACGAAGCCTGAACGCAGGCCCGGCAGGTTGGAGCGCTTGGACAGGCTATGAAAGACCACGCAGCGCTTGAAGTCATTGCGGCCGAGTTCGACGCAAGCACTCAGCAGGCCCGGCGGCGGGGTTTGCTCGTCGAAGTACAGTTCGCTGTAGCACTCGTCGGCGGCAATCACGAAGTCGTACTGATCGGCGAGGGCGATCAACTTCTTCAAGGTATCGACCGGAATCAGCGCGCCGGTCGGATTGCCCGGCGAGCACAGGAACAGGATCTGGCAGCGCTGCCAGATGTCTGGCGAAACGGCGTCGAAGTCCGGGTTGAAGCCGTTTTCATCCAGGCATGGCAGGTAATGCGGCTTGGCCCCGGCGAGGAACGCCGCGCCTTCGTAGATCTGATAGAACGGGTTGGGGCTGACCACCAGCGCATCGTCACCACGATTGACCACGGTCTGGGTAAAGGCGAACAGCGCTTCACGGGTGCCGTTGACCGGCAGCACGTTGCGCGCCGGATCGATCCAGCCGTTCGGCACACCAAAACGACGCTCGCACCAGCCAGCGATGGCTTCGCGCAGGGCCGGGATACCGAGGGTGGTCGGGTACACCGCCATCTGATCCAGATTGTTCGCCAGCGCTTCGGCGACAAAGCTCGGCGAACGGTGTTTCGGCTCGCCGATCGACAGGGCGATCGGGCGTTTGTCCGGGTTCGGGGTCACGGTGCCAAGCAGGGCGCGGAGCTTTTCGAACGGGTACGGCTGGAGCTGGTTCAGAGCGTTGTTCATTGGGGCCTCTTTTAAATGCTCAAGAGCTTTCTGTGGCGAGGGGCTTTATCCCCGTTGGGCTGCGCAGCGGCCCCAAAACCATCACTGCGGTTCAACTGAATGTCCGCATACACAGGTTTTACGACTGCTTCGCAGCCGAACGGGGATAAATCCCCTCGCCACAGGGGATTGTATGTACCGGAGGAAAGCATGGGCTGCATTCACAGGGATAAATGGGTGATTCAGATACTGATCCGCGAAAGTTTGATATCCGGTTCCTGATTGACGCTCAGTTGTTCGACGATCGCATCTTGCAGACGGCTGCACAGCAGCGGATCGGACAGCGGCTGGTTATGCGCGTCGGTGATGAAGAACACGTCTTCCACGCGCTCGCCCAGGGTCGCAATCTTGGCGTTCTGCAGCGACAGGTCGAACTCGAGGAAGATCCCCCCGACCCGCGCCAGCAGGCCCGGCCGGTCAGGCGCCGTCAGTTCCAGCACGGTCACCGGACGCTGGGCGTCGTTGTGAATGGTCACTTGCGGCGCAAAGGCGAAGTGTTTGAGCTGACGCGGCACCCGGCGCTGGATGATTGTCGGGTAGTCGTCCGGGTTGCGCAGGGCTTCGGTGAGGCCTTCACGGATCTGCTTGATCCGCGCCGGGTTGTCGCCGATCGATTCGCCTTCGTTGTCGAGCACGATGTAGGTGTCGAGGGTGAACTGGCTGCTCGAGGTGATGACCCGGGCATCGTGAATGTTCAGGTTGAGCTGGTCCATCGCCGCCACGGTCACGGCGAAGAAGTCGTGCTGGTCCGGTGCATAAATGAAGATCTGCGTGCCGCCCTCGAACTCGCGCTGGGTGGTTTCCTTGATCAGCACCAGCGGCCCGCCATCCACCGGTTGCTGCAGGATCGCATCGCTGTGCCAGGCGACGTCGCCGGCGGTGTGCCGCAGGAAATAGTCATCGCCCAATTGCGCCCACAGCTGCTCGACGTCGTCCGGGTCGGTGCCGCCGCGCACCAGAATGTCCAGCGCGGCGCTCTGCGTCTGGCGGATCTGCTCTTCGCGATCCACCGGATTTTCCAGACCCCGGCGCAGGGCTCGTTTGGTCTCGGTGTAGAGCTGGCGCAACAGGCTGGCGCGCCATGAATTCCACAGCGTCGGATTGGTCGCGTTGATGTCGGCCACGGTCAGCACGTAGAGGTAGTCGAGGCGCGTTTCGTCGCCGACCGCCTGGGCGAAATCGTGGATCACCTGCGGGTCGGACAGATCCTTGCGCTGCGCAGTGGTGGACATCACCAGGTGGTTCTGCACCAGCCAGACGATCAGGCGGCTGTCCCACACCGGCAACTGATGGCGCTGGCAGAACGCCTCGGCATCGACCGCGCCAATCTCCGAGTGATCGCCATGCCGGCCCTTGCCGATGTCGTGATACAGACCGGCCATGTAGATCAGCTCAGGTTTGGGCAGCTTGGCCATGAGCTTGGCGGCCAGCGGAAATTTCTCCGAGACCTGGGTGTACTGCAGTTTGCGCAGGTGCTTGATCAGATTCAGCGTGTGCGCATCGACCGTATAGATGTGGAACAGGTCGTGCTGCATCTGCCCGACGATAAAACCGAACTCCGGCAGATAACGGCCGAGAATGCCGTAACGGTTCATCCGCCGCAGATTGCGATGGATGCCGATCTTGCACTTGAACAGTTCGATGAACAGGCTGGTGTTGCGGATATCGTTACGGAAGCTGTCATCGATCAGATGACGATGTTCGCGCAGCAGACGAATGGTGTCGGCGCGCACGCCTTTGATTTCCGGCTGCTGCGCCATCAGCACGAAAATCTCCAGCATGGCGAACGGCGTGCGGCGGAACACGTTGTCATTGCGCGCTTCGATGTAACCGTCATGCAACTGGAAGCGCGAGTTGATCGGTTGCGGCGGTGCCTCGTCTTCCGGAGCGAGGATGACTTCCTCGAAGTGCTGGATGATCAGATCGCTCAGTTGGGCGATGCTCATCACGGTGCGGAAATACTGCTGCATGAAGTTTTCGACCGCCTGTTTGGCGTCGTCTCCTTCAAAGCCGAGCAGGCCGGCAATGGTGCGCTGATGATCGAACAGCAAGCGGTCTTCGGAGCGGCCGGCGAGCATGTGCAAGGCATAGCGCACTTTCCACAGAAATTCCTGGGAGGAGGCGAGCAGGGCATTTTCGCTTTCGACCAGAAAACCTTCGCCGGCGAGGGCGCGCAGGTTCAGGGTGCCGTACTGTCTGCGGGCGACCCAGAGGATCGTCTGGATGTCACGCAGACCGCCGGGCGATCCTTTGACGTTGGGTTCGAGGTTGTATTCGGTGTCGTTGTATTTGTGGTGACGGGCCTTTTGCTCGGCACGCTTGGCCAGGAAGAACTCCTTGGCCGGCCACATGTGCGCGGTGCTGGTGACGTCGAGCATGCGCTGGCGCAAACGCTCGGGGCCGCAGATGGTGCGGCTTTCCATCAGGTTGGTGACGACGGTCAGATCGGCGCGGGCCTCTTCTGCGCATTCGTCGACCGAGCGCACGCTCTGGCCGACTTCCAGACCGATGTCCCACAACAGCGTCAGAAAACGCTCGATGGAATCGCGGAAAACTTCGTGGTCGGCACTGTCGAGCAGGATCAGCAGATCAATGTCGGAATAGGGATGCAGCTCGCCGCGACCGTAGCCGCCCACTGCCACAAGGGCGATGTCGGCGTCTTCGCTCCAGTTGAACTGCTCCCAGGCCTTTTGCAGGATATTGTCGACAAACCAGGCGCGGTCTTCGATCAGCCGGCGGATGTCGCGGCCATTGCGAAAACGCGTGTCAAGGACCTCGCGAGCCTGGCGGATCGCCTTCTTGAACGCCGCGATCGGACTCGCTTTAAGGGCCAGTTCAGCCTGGAACTGGCCGCGGTCGAAGAGTTCGGGATCCACCTGCGGCATCGATTGGCTTTCCTTCTATAGGCTGGGAGCGTTCTGGGTGTCAGGCCGAGATGCGCGCGATGGTGTCATCGCTGCGCAAGGTGAAGATCTCGTAGCCGGTGTCGGTGACCAGCAGGGTGTGTTCCCACTGTGCCGAGAGCTTGCGGTCCTTGGTAATCGCGGTCCAGCCGTCGCCGAGAACCTTGGTGTCGGCCTTGCCCTGGTTGATCATCGGCTCGATGGTGAAGGTCATGCCTGCCTTCAGTTCCATGCCAGTGCCGGCGCGACCGTAGTGCAGGATCTGCGGCTCTTCGTGGAAGACCTTGCCGATGCCGTGGCCGCAGAACTCGCGCACCACCGAGAAACCGTTCTTTTCCGCGTGCTTCTGGATCACTTCACCGATGTCGCCGAGGCGGCAGCCGGGTTTGACGATCTCGATGGCCTTGTACATGCATTCCTGAGTGACCTGCGACAGGCGCTCGGCCCAGACCGGCACTTCGCCGACGTGGAACATGCGGCTGGTATCGCCGTGGTAGCCGTCTTTGATCACCGTGACGTCGATGTTCAGGGTGTCGCCGTTTTTCAGCGGTTTGTCGTTCGGGATGCCGTGGCAGACCACATGGTTGATCGAAGTGCAGATCGACTTCGGGTAGCCCTTGTAGTTGAGCGGGGCGGGGATGGCCTGCTGCACATTGACGATGTAGTCGTGGCAAATCTGGTTGAGCTGATCAGTGGTCACGCCCGGTTTGACATGTTCGGCAATCATTTCCAGCACATCGGCGGCCAGTTTGCCGGCGACACGCATGCCAGCGATGTCCTCGGGGGTTTTGAGGTTGACGGTCATACAGGCTCTCTCTGCGCTCGGCGGCGCTTACGGATACGAATTGGGTGGCAGGTGTATTTTTGCGACCCTGAAAAACGCGATTCTAACAGACGAGAGGCGCAAATCCGCGCCTGCATGTCTGGCTTGTGTCTATACAATGGTGCCCATCGAGCCGATTCCAAGGGGGCTGCGCCCATGTCGCCGGTGCGAATACAGATTCCGGGTTCCGTTTCTGCGCACCCTGTGGTATAAAATGCGCCGCTTTCCGGGGATGCCCCGAAAAGCTTAAATCCACACACGTGTCGACACGATGACCTGGGTGCCTTGGGCTTTATGCCTCTGGTTGGTCATTGGGATACGTGGAGGCCAAACCCGACTTATCAAGGAACTATCATGTCCCAAGTCAACATGCGCGATATGCTGAAGGCCGGTGTGCACTTCGGTCACCAAACCCGTTACTGGAATCCGAAAATGGGTAAGTACATTTTCGGCGCGCGTAACAAGATTCACATCATCAACCTTGAAAAAACCCTGCCAATGTTCAACGAAGCTCTGACTTTCGTAGAGCGTCTGGCCCAGGGCAAAAACAAGATTCTGTTCGTCGGCACCAAGCGTTCCGCTGGCAAGATCGTTGCTGAAGAAGCAGCACGTTGCGGTTCGCCGTACGTCGATCACCGCTGGTTGGGCGGCATGCTGACCAACTTCAAGACCATTCGTGCTTCCATCAAGCGTCTGCGTGACCTTGAAGTTCAAGCCGAAGACGGTACTTTCGCCAAGCTGACCAAGAAAGAAGCGCTGATGCGCTCCCGTGATCTTGAGAAGCTGGATCGTTCGCTGGGCGGCATCAAGGACATGGGCGGTCTGCCAGACGCACTGTTCGTGATCGACGTTGACCACGAGCGCATCGCGATCACCGAAGCCAACAAGCTGGGCATCCCGGTCATCGGCGTTGTCGATACCAACAGCAGCCCGGAAGGCGTTGACTACATCATCCCAGGCAACGATGACGCCATCCGCGCTATCCAGCTGTACATGGGTTCGATGGCTGACGCAGTTATCCGCGGTCGCAACAACGTTGCTGGCGGTACTGTTGAATTCGCAGCTGAAGAAACTCAGGCTGCAGCTGAGTAATCGACGCCCCTGGCGTTGACTCAGTAAGCAAAAAGGGGGCTTGGCCCCCTTTTTGCCACCTCGAAAACCATTTGTCGGCGCCCACGTCTGTATTTGTCATGTGCGGCAGCCAACATGGGTGGTTCGGGAAGAATTGAACGCCCGTTCGATCGGGTGGAATGGTTGAAAACCTATCCAAGAGGAATTTGAAAATGGCAGCAATTACTGCAGCGTTGGTCAAAGAACTGCGCGAGCGTACCGGCGAAGGCATGATGGATTGCAAGAAAGCCCTGGAAAAGGCTGACGGCGACATCGAAAAAGCCATTGATGACATGCGTGCTTCGGGCGCCATCAAGGCTGCGAAAAAAGCTGGCAACGTTGCCGCTGAAGGCGCAATCGCCATCAAATCGAATGACAAGGCAGCCGTGCTGCTGGAAGTCAACTCGCAGACCGACTTCCTGGCCCTGCAAGACGATTTCAAGAACTTCGTTGCTGCCAGCGTAGAAAAAGCTTTCGACGAAAAACTGACCGACGCAGCTCCGCTGATCGCCGCTCAGGAAGCGGCTCGTGAAGCGCTGGTTGCCAAAGTCGGCGAGAACGTCAACATCCGTCGTCTGGTACGCGTAGAAGGTGACGTTGTCGGCACCTACCTGCACGGTAACAAGATCGGTGTTGCTGTTGTCCTGAAAGGCGGTGACGTCGAGCTGGCCAAAGACATCGCTATGCACGTTGCTGCAAGCAACCCTGAGTTCCTGCTGCCTTCGCAAGTCTCCGACGAAGCGATCGAGCGTGAGAAAGCTGTGTTCCTGCAGCTGAACGAAGAAAAGATCAAAGGCAAGCCAGAAAACATTGTTGAGAACATGGTCAAAGGCCGTATCAGCAAGTTCCTGGCAGAAGCGAGCCTGGTCGAGCAGGCGTTCGTCAAGAACCCTGAAGTCAAGGTTGGCGAGCTGGCCAAGAAAGCCGGCGCTGAAATCGTTTCCTTCACTTACTTCAAAGTAGGCGAAGGCATCGAGAAGCCGGTCGACAACTTCGCTGAAGAAGTTGCTGCCCAGCTGGCTGCCGCCAAGCAATAAGACGGTTTTTCAACTGTCGCCCGAAAGAGGCTGCCCGCTAACGCGCGCAGCCTCTTTTCAGATGGGGTACCAATTTTTTATTTGGTTTCCACCCGGAACTGACTTACAAAGCCATGTTCCGATGGCGCTGCAGCAGCGCCAAGCTAGAGTGAACGCCAGCTGTAAACAGCTCGCAAAGAATTTTAAATACGCCGCAGGAGAGATTCGCAATGGCTCAGCAGGGCAGTGGTTATCAGGCTCGCTATAAACGCATTCTACTCAAGCTTAGCGGCGAGGCCCTGATGGGCTCGGAAGAGTTCGGGATCGATCCGAAGGTACTGGATCGCATGGCGCTGGAAGTCGGCCAGCTGGTCGGCATCGGCGTCCAGGTCGGTCTGGTCATCGGCGGTGGCAACCTGTTCCGTGGCGAAGCCCTGAGCAAGGCCGGGATGGATCGGGTCACGGGCGACCACATGGGCATGCTGGCCACTGTGATGAACGCCCTGGCCATGCGCGATGCGCTGGAACGTGCCAATATCTCGGCCATCGTCATGTCCGCCATCTCCATGGTCGGTGTGACCGATCACTACGATCGCCGCAAAGCCATGCGTCACCTGAACTCCAAAGACGTCGTGATCTTCGCGGCCGGTACCGGCAATCCGTTCTTCACTACGGATTCGGCAGCCTGCCTGCGTGCAATCGAAATCGACGCCGACGTAGTGCTCAAGGCCACCAAGGTTGATGGTGTGTACACCGCAGACCCGTTCAAAGACCCGCATGCCGAGAAGTTCGATCATCTGACTTATGATGAAGTACTGGATCGCAAGCTGGGCGTAATGGATCTGACTGCCATCTGCCTGTGCCGCGATCACAAGATGCCGCTGCGCGTATTCAACATGAACAAGCCCGGCGCCCTGCTGAACATCGTGCACGGCGGCGCTGAAGGGACTTTGATCGAGGAAGGCCAACAATGATCAACGAAATCAAGAAAGACGCCCAAGCGCGTATGCAGAAATCCCTGGAATCTCTGAACCACGCGTTCGGCCAGATTCGTACCGGCAAGGCTCACCCGAGCATTCTGGGTAGCGTCATGGTGCCTTACTACGGCACTGACACTCCGCTGAGCGGCGTTGCCAACGTCACCGTAAAGGACTCGCGCACCCTGCAGGTCGTGGCCTTCGAGCGCAACATGCTCGCTGCCGTCGACAAGGCAATCCAGAGCGCCGGTCTGAACCTCAACCCGACCAACCTGGGCGAGTTGCTGTTGATCCCGATGCCTGCCCTTACCGAAGAAACGCGCAAAGGCTTCACCAAGCAGGCCCGCAGTGCAGCCGAAGACGCGCGCGTAGCCGTGCGCAACATCCGTCGCGATGCCTTGGGCGAGTTGAAAAAACTGGTCAAGGACAAGGAAATCAGCGAAGACGAAGAGCGTCGTGCCATCGCCGATATCGACAAGCTGACCAAAGAATCCGAGGCCCAGATCACCAAGGCCACGGACGAGAAAGAAAAAGACCTGATGGCCGTATAAGGGTCGAGCTTTAAATGGACAAGACCAAGCAGACTGCGCCGTCCGCGGTGCCGCGCCATGTCGCGATCATCATGGATGGCAATAATCGCTGGGCGAAAAAACGCTTTATGCCGGGTGTCGCCGGGCATAAAGCGGGCGTGGATGCTGTGCGGGCGGTGATCGAGGTGTGCGCTGAGGCCAAGGTCGAAGTCCTGACCCTGTTCGCCTTCTCCAGTGAAAACTGGCAGCGCCCGGCCGATGAAGTCAGTGCCTTGATGGATCTATTCTTCAAGGCTCTGCGTCGTGAGGCCAAGCGTCTCAACGACAACAACATCAGCCTGCGCATCATTGGCGATCGCTCGCGCTTCCACCCTGAGCTTCAGGCGGCGATGCGCGAGGCCGAGGCCATGACGGTCGGTGCCAACCGCTTTGTCCTGCAGATCGCCGCCAACTATGGCGGCCAGTGGGATATCGCTCAGGCCGCGCAGCGTCTGGCGCGTGAAGTCCAGGCCGGGCATTTGCGCCCGGAGGACATTACCCCGGATCTGCTGCAGACTTGTCTGGCCACCGGCGATCTGCCGTTGCCTGACCTATGCATCCGCACCGGTGGCGAGCATCGCATCAGCAACTTCCTGCTGTGGCAGCTGGCCTACGCCGAGCTGTACTTCTCCGACCTGTTCTGGCCGGACTTCAAACACGACGCCATGCGCACTGCGCTGGCCGATTTCGCTTCGCGCCAGCGTCGTTTCGGTAAAACGAGCGAACAGGTCGAAGCTGGAGCCCGGGTTTAATGCTTAAACAACGAATCATCACTGCACTGATCCTGCTGCCGATCGCCTTGTGCGGGTTTTTCCTGCTCAAAGGTGCCGGCTTCGCGCTGTTCATCGGTCTGGTAGTCAGTCTCGGTGCGTGGGAATGGGCGCGTCTGGCCGGCTTCACCGCACAATCGTTCCGCGTCGGCTTTGCCGCCGTGGTCGCCTTGATGCTGTTTGTCATGTACGTGCTGCCCGGGCT
Organism: Pseudomonas sp. Leaf434; assembly: GCF_001425545.1. NCBI lineage: Bacteria > Pseudomonadati > Pseudomonadota > Gammaproteobacteria > Pseudomonadales > Pseudomonadaceae > Pseudomonas > Pseudomonas sp. Leaf434. The sequence goes on from NZ_LMQZ01000001.1 coordinate 436,995, forward strand.
TGCGCCTTGGGTGCTCGGTGCATCGGTAATCTGGTGGGCGATTGCGACTTATCTGGTGCTGACGTATCCACGCTCGAGCGCGCACTGGTCCACAGCGGCGACCAAACTGCTGATTGGTCTGCTGATCCTGCTACCTGCGTGGCAGGGTCTGGTGCAGATCAAGCAGTACCCGCTGGGTAACTGGTTGATCATGGCGGTGATGGTGTTGGTCTGGGGCGCGGACATCGGCGCTTACTTTTCCGGGCGCAAGTTCGGCAAGCGCAAGCTCGCGCCGCAGGTCAGCCCGGGCAAGAGCTGGGAAGGCGTATACGGTGGTCTGGCGCTGAGTCTGGTGATTACCGCGATTGTCGGGCTGGTGCGCGACTGGACCGTGGCCGAGCTGCTCAAAGGCCTGATCGGCGCTGCAGTGATCGTCTTTATTTCCGTGGTCGGTGACCTTACCGAAAGCATGTTCAAGCGCCAATCCGGCATCAAGGACAGCAGTAATCTGCTGCCCGGGCATGGTGGCGTGCTGGATCGCATCGACAGCCTGACCGCGGCCATTCCGGTGTTCGCCGTATTGCTCTGGATGGCCGCACCGTGAGTCGTCCCCAGCAGATTACGGTGTTGGGTGCGACCGGTTCGATCGGTCTGAGCACCCTTGATGTGATTGCGCGTCATCCTGAGCGTTATCAGGTTTTCGCATTGAGTGGTTTCACGCGCCTCACTGAGTTGTTCGCGTTGTGCGTGCGTCATGTGCCGCAGTTTGCCGTGGTGCCTGAAGTGGCCGCAGCGCGCGGTTTGCAGGATGACTTGCGTGCAGCCGGTTTGCCGACTCGCGTCCTGGTAGGCGAGGAGGGCCTGTGTCAGGTTGCCTCCGCGCCCGAAGTCGATGCAGTAATGGCGGCCATCGTCGGTGCGGCCGGGCTGCGTCCGACACTGGCGGCGGTCGAGGCGGGCAAGAAGATTCTGCTGGCCAATAAAGAAGCGCTGGTGATGTCCGGCGCTCTGTTCATGCAGGCCGTGCGCAAAAGCGGTTCGGTACTGCTGCCGATCGACAGCGAACACAATGCGATTTTTCAATGCATGCCAGCGGATTTCGCCCGCGGCTTGAGCTCGATGGGTGTGCGGCGGATTTTGCTGACAGCCTCTGGCGGGCCTTTCCGGCAGACACCGATGTCCGAGCTGGCGCATGTTTCGCCTGAGCAGGCGTGTGCACATCCGAACTGGTCCATGGGGCGCAAGATCTCCGTGGATTCAGCGAGCATGATGAATAAGGGCCTGGAACTGATCGAAGCCTGCTGGTTGTTCGACGCCAAGCCGGCTCAGGTCGAAGTGGTAATTCATCCGCAAAGCGTGATCCATTCTCTGGTGGATTACGTCGATGGCTCGGTGCTGGCGCAATTGGGCAACCCCGACATGCGCACCCCGATCGCCAATGCCCTGGCCTGGCCGGAGCGTATCGATTCCGGCGTAGCGCCACTTGATCTGTTCGCCATTGCACGACTGGATTTCGAAGCGCCCGATGAAAGCCGTTTCCCCTGCCTGCGTTTGGCCCGTCAGGCGGCCGAAGCTGGCGACAGCGCGCCGGCGATGCTTAACGCGGCCAATGAAGTGGCGGTTGCAGCGTTTCTCGACGGACGGGTTCGCTACCTGGAAATCGCGAGTATCATCGAGGAAGTCTTGAATCTGGAGCCGGTGGTGGCGCTGAACGATCTGGATGCCGTATTTACGGCGGACGCGAAAGCGCGATTGCTGGCCGAGCAATGGTTGAGTCGGCACGGCCGATAGTTTTTGCAACACAACGGCGACACGCGACACTGAACAGGATTGCGGAGAAAGTAGATGAGCGCGCTCTATATGATTGCCGGCACCCTGATCGCCCTGGGTGTGCTGGTCACCTTCCACGAATTCGGCCACTTCTGGGTCGCGCGTCGCTGTGGCGTCAAGGTTCTGCGTTTTTCCGTGGGCTTCGGCATGCCGCTGCTGCGCTGGCATGACAAGCAAGGCACTGAGTTCGTGGTCGCCGCGATTCCGCTGGGCGGCTACGTCAAGATGCTCGACGAGCGCGAAGGCGAAGTGCCGGTCGATCAGCTTGATCAGTCGTTCAATCGCAAATCGGTACGTCAGCGCATTGCTATTGTTGCCGCCGGCCCGATTGCCAACTTCCTGCTGGCGCTGGTGTTTTTCTGGGTGCTGGCGATGCTCGGCAGCGAGCAGGTGCGGCCGGTCATCGGCGCGGTCGAGTCTGGCAGCATTGCCGCCAAGGCTGGTCTGAACGCGGGTCAGGAGATCGTCTCGATCGATGGCGAGCCAACGTCCGGTTGGGCTGCGGTCAATCTGCAACTGGTGCGTCGTCTCGGTGAAAGCGGTGCGATTCAATTGCTGGTGCGCGAGCAGGGCTCGACCGCTGAGTCGCCCCGCACGCTGGCACTGGATAACTGGCTAAAAGGTGCCGACGAGCCGGATCCGATCCGCTCGCTGGGTATTCGTCCTTGGCGTCCGGCCTTGCCGCCGGTGCTTGCCGAGCTGGACCCGAAAGGTCCGGCCCAGGCCGCCGGGCTGAAAACCGGCGATCGCTTGCTGGCTCTTGATGGTCAGCCGCTGAGTGACTGGCAGCAGGTGGTTGATACCGTTCGTACGCGTCCTGATACCAAAATCATGCTGCGCATCGAGCGCGACAATGCTCAAATCGACGTCCCTGTGACCCTGGCGGCGCGCGGTGAAAGCAAATCGCCAAGCGGTTATCTGGGCGCTGGCGTCAAAGCCATCGACTGGCCACCGGAAATGATCCGCGAAGTCAGCTATGGCCCGCTGGCCGCGATTGGCGAGGGTGCCCGTCGCACTTGGACCATGAGCATTCTGACTCTGGATTCACTGAAGAAAATGCTGTTCGGCGAGCTCTCGGTAAAAAACTTGAGTGGACCGATAACCATTGCTAAAGTGGCGGGCGCTTCTGCCCAGTCGGGCGTCGCTGATTTCCTGAATTTCCTTGCTTATCTGAGTATTAGCCTGGGCGTTCTGAATTTGCTGCCCATTCCTGTACTGGATGGGGGGCATTTGTTGTTTTATCTGATCGAGTGGGTGCGTGGTCGCCCCTTGTCGGATCGGGTGCAAGGTTGGGGGATACAGATCGGTATCAGTTTGGTGGTCGGGGTGATGTTGCTTGCTCTGGTCAACGATCTGGGTCGACTGTAACGCTTCGCTGAATTGCGAATCTGCCGCATTTTGCGGCAGTTTGTTTATTGCCAGTTGGAATAAGAAAGGACTTCATGAAACGTCTGCTGCTAACTGCGGTTCTCACCGTATTGATGATCGCCGAAGTTCACGCCGAGTCCTTCACTATCTCTGATATTCGCGTCAATGGCCTCCAGCGGGTCTCCGCGGGTAGCGTCTTTGGTGCCTTGCCGTTGAACGTCGGCGAGCAGGCGGATGATCGTCGCCTGGTGGAATCCACTCGTGCGTTGTTCAAAACCGGTTTCTTTCAAGATATCCAGCTGGGCCGCGAAGGCAACGTTCTGGTCATCACCGTGGTCGAGCGTCCATCGGTCGCCAGTATCGAAATCGAAGGCAACAAGGCGATTTCCACTGAAGACCTGATGAAAGGCCTCAAGCAATCCGGTCTGGCCGAAGGCGAAATCTTCCAGCGCGCCACCCTCGAGGGTGTGCGTAACGAACTGCAACGTCAGTACGTCGCCCAGGGTCGCTACTCGGCAACCGTTGACACCGAAGTGGTTTCGCAGCCGCGTAACCGCGTGGGTCTGAAGGTGAAGATCAACGAAGGTACCGTTGCCGCCATTCAGCACATCAACGTGGTAGGCAACACGGTTTTCCCTGAGGAAGACCTGACCGACCTGTTCGAACTGAAAACCACCAACTGGCTGTCGTTCTTCAAGAACGATGACAAATATGCCCGTGAAAAACTTTCCGGTGACCTGGAGCGTCTGCGTTCCTACTATCTGGACCGCGGCTATATCAACATGGACATCGCTTCGACCCAGGTATCGATTACCCCGGACAAGAAGCACGTCTACATTACTGTCAACGTCACCGAAGGCGAGAAGTACACCGTTCGAGACGTCAAGCTCAGCGGTGACCTGAAAGTCCCTGAAGACCAGATCAAGTCGCTGTTGCTCGTGCAGAAGGGCCAGGTGTTCTCGCGCAAGCTGATGACCACCACCTCCGAGCTGATCACCCGTCGTCTGGGTAACGAAGGCTACACATTCGCCAACGTCAACGGCGTGCCTCAGCCGCACGATGATGACCACACTGTGGACATCCTCTTCGCTGTCGATCCGGGCAAGCGTGCCTACGTAAACCGCATCAATTTCCGTGGCAACACCAAGTCCGAGGACGAAGTGCTGCGTCGTGAAATGCGTCAAATGGAAGGTGGCTGGGCTTCGACCTACCTGATCGACCAGTCCAAGACCCGTCTGGAGCGCCTGGGCTTCTTCAAGGAAGTCAACGTTGAAACCCCGGCGGTGCCTGGCGTCGACGACCAGGTTGATGTGAACTACGCCGTTGAAGAACAGGCTTCCGGTTCGATCACCGCCAGCGTTGGTTTCGCCCAGAGCGCCGGTCTGATCCTCGGTGGTTCGATCACCCAGAACAACTTCTTGGGTACCGGTAACCGCGTCAGCATCGGCCTGACCCGCAGCGAATACCAGAGCCGCTACAACTTCGGCTACGTTGACCCCTACTGGACCGCCGACGGCGTGAGCCTGGGTTACAACGCGTTCTATCGCACCACCGACTACGATGAACTCGATGCCGATATTTCCAGCTATGCGGTAGACAGCCTCGGTGCGGGCGTGAACGTCGGCTACCCGATCAGCGAAACATCGCGTCTGACCTTCGGTCTGTCTGCCCAGCAGGACAAGATCAACACCGGTCGCTATACCGTTGACGAGATTTTCGACTTCGTCGAGAAGGAAGGCGACAACTACCTGAACTTCAAGGCCTCGGCCGGTTGGTCCGAGTCGACCCTGAACAAAGGCGTGTTGCCGACCCGTGGTCGTTCCCAGAGCCTGACCCTGGAAACCACCATTCCTGGCAGCGACCTGTCGTTCTTCAAACTTGACTACCGTGGTCAGCTGTTCCAGCCGATCACCGAAAACTACACACTGCGCCTGCACTCCGAACTCGGTTATGGCGATGGTTACGGTTCGACCGATGGTCTGCCGTTCTATGAAAACTACTATGCCGGTGGTTTCAACTCGGTTCGTGGCTTCAAGGACAGCACCCTCGGCCCGCGCAGTACGCCGAGCCGTGGTAACAACCCTGGCACTATCGCTGACCCGGACCAGGATCCACTGCCGTTCGGTGGTAACGTCCTGATCCAGGGCGGTGTAGAAGTTCTGTTCCCGCTGCCATTCGTCAAGGATCAGCGTTCCCTGCGTACTTCGGTCTTCTGGGATGTCGGTAACGTGTTTGACTCGCAGTGCAAGGACACTACGAACGCCAATGGTTCCTCGTCCAACACCAAGTGCAACGACATCAGCCTGAGCAACATGGCCAGTTCCGTAGGTGTCGGCGTGACCTGGGTCACCGCACTGGGTCCGTTGAGCTTCGCCCTGGCGATGCCGATCAAGAAACCGGATGACGCTGAAACTCAAGTGTTCCAATTCTCCCTCGGCCAGACGTTCTAAGCGTCTGACCCAAGATAACGACAATGGATTTTGTAGGAGTGCATCGTGCGTAAGTTGACTCAATTGGTTCTCCTGGCCTCCGTACTGGTGGCAGGCCCGGCGTTCGCCGACATGAAAATTGCCGTGCTGAACTATCAGATGGCTCTGCTGGAATCCGACGCGGCGAAGAAGTACGCGGTGGATGCAGAGAAGAAGTTCGGTCCGCAACTGACCAAGCTGAAAACCCTGGAAAGCAGCGCCAAAGGCATTCAGGACCGTCTGATGGCCGGTGGCGACAAAATGCAGCAGGGCGAGCGTGAGCGTCTGGAGCTGGAATTCAAGCAAAAGGCTCGTGACTTCCAGTTCCAGTCCAAGGAACTGAATGAAGCCAAAGCTGTTGCCGACCGTGAAATGCTCAAGCAACTGAAGCCGAAACTGGACAGTGCCGTGGAAGAAGTCATCAAGAAAGGTGGTTTTGACCTGGTGTTCGAGCGTGGCGCAGTCATCGATGTCAAACCTCAGTACGACATCACGCGCCAGGTTATCGAGCGCATGAATCAGCTGAAGTAACCCATGACCGTGACTATCAGGCTCGGCCAGTTGGCCGAGCACCTCGGCGCCACCCTGCGTGGCGACCCCGAGACGCAAATTACTGGGCTAGCCACTTTGCAAGAGGCTGGCCCAGCTCAGTTGAGCTTTCTGGCAAATCCCCAATACCGCAAATACCTGGCCGGTTCTCAGGCAGCTGCACTGCTGCTCAAGGAAGCCGACGCCGAAGGTTTCGCCGGTAATGCCTTGGTGGTGCCGGATCCTTACCTGGCCTACGCACGCATCTCGCATCTGTTCGATCCAAAGCCAAAAGCGGCTGGCGGGATTCATCCGACAGCGGTGATCGCGGCGGACGCAGTGGTTGATCCAAGTGCCAGCATCGGTCCGTTCGTGGTGATCGAAGCCGGTGCACGCATCGCTGCACAGGTCACGCTGGGCGCGCATTGCGTAGTCGGCGCGCGCAGCGAAATCGGTGAAGGCGGCTGGCTGGCTCCGCGCGTCACGCTCTATCACGATGTGCGCATCGGCAAGCGTGTGGTTATTCAGTCCGGTGCAGTGATCGGCGGTGAGGGCTTCGGCTTCGCCAACGAGAAAGGTGTCTGGCAGAAAATCGCCCAGATCGGTGGCGTGACCATCGGCGACGATGTCGAGATCGGCGTGAACACCGCCATCGACCGCGGCGCTCTGGCCGATACGGTGATTGGCAACGGTGTGAAGCTCGACAACCAGATTCAGATCGCGCACAACGTCCAGGTCGGTGATCACACCGCCATGGCTGCGTGCGTCGGCATTTCCGGCAGCACCAAGATCGGCAAGCACTGCATGCTCGCTGGCGGTGTAGGTCTGGTCGGCCACATTGATATTTGCGACAACGTTTTCCTGACCGGGATGACTATGGTGACTCACTCGATTACCGAGCCGGGCGCCTATTCTTCCGGCACAGCCATGCAACCGGCGGCCGAATGGCGCAAAAGCGCGGCCCGAATCCGTCAGCTCGATGACATCGCGCGACGGTTGAAACAGCTGGAAAAGCGCGTTGGGGAAGTGACCCCTGACGGCAATGCTTCATCTGATGGCTGATACCATTTCCATATCAAGTGTGCACAGCCTCTGGACTGCCTCCTTGATTTGCTAGAGGAGTGCGCGTCAGTCGCGCTCCCAATCTTTACATAGGCTTTCCCCTGAAATGATGGACATCAACGAGATTCGCGAATACCTGCCTCACCGTTACCCGTTCCTGCTGGTGGACCGGGTGGTGGAACTGGACACTGAAGGCAAGCGAATTCGCGCCTACAAGAATGTCAGCATCAATGAACCGTTCTTCAATGGTCACTTCCCTGCGCATCCAATCATGCCGGGCGTGCTGATCATCGAGGCGATGGCTCAGGCTGCCGGGATCCTCGGTTTCAAGATGCTCGACGTCAAACCGGCCGACGGCACCCTGTATTACTTCGTCGGTTCCGACAAGCTGCGCTTCCGCCAGCCAGTCAAGCCGGGCGATCAGTTGATCCTTGAAGCGACTTTCATCAGCTGCAAGCGCAAGATCTGGAAGTTCGAATGCCAGGCTTCGGTGGACGGCAAGCCGGTCTGCTCGGCAGAAATCATCTGCGCGGAACAGAAAGTATGAGTTTGATTGACCCTCGCGCAATCATCGATCCGTCCGCCGTTCTGGCTGACGGCGTCGAGGTCGGCCCGTGGTCGATCATCGGCGCAGGTGTGGAAATCGGCGAGGGTACCGTGATCGGGCCGCACGTGATCCTCAAGGGGCCGACCCGCATTGGTAAAAACAATCGCATCTACCAGTTTTCTTCGGTAGGCGAAGACACCCCGGATCTGAAGTACAAAGGCGAGGAAACCCGCCTGGTGATCGGCGACCACAACGTCATCCGCGAAGGCGTGACCATTCACCGTGGCACCGTGCAGGACCGTTCGGAAACCACACTGGGTGATCACAACCTGATCATGGCCTATGCCCACATCGGCCATGACAGCGTCATCGGCAATCACTGCATTCTGGTCAACAACACTGCGTTGGCCGGGCATGTACACGTTGACGACTGGGCGATCCTCTCCGGTTTTACCCTGGTGCATCAGTACTGCCACATCGGCGCCCACAGCTTTTCCGGCATGGGCACGGCGATCGGCAAGGACGTTCCGGCGTTCGTCACCGTATTCGGCAACCCGGCCGAAGCGCGCAGCATGAACTTCGAAGGCATGCGCCGTCGCGGTTTCAGCGAAGACGCGATCCACGCCTTGCGTCGTGCTTACAAGACGGTCTATCGGCAGGGCCTGACGGTCGAGCAGGCGTTGGCCGAACTGGCCGAGTCGTCTGCGCAGTTCCCTGAAGTCGCCGTGTTCCGCGATTCGATCCAGGCATCGACTCGCGGCATCACCCGCTGATCATGGCCAATCTGCGTATTGCGCTGGTGGCGGGTGAGGCTTCCGGTGACATTCTCGGCGCCGGCCTCATGCGTGCGCTCAAGGCTCAGCACCCGGCAGTCGAGTTCATCGGCGTCGGCGGTCCGCTGATGCAGGCCGAAGGCCTGACCTCGTACTTTCCCATGGAGCGCTTGTCGGTCATGGGGCTGGTGGAGGTCCTCGGTCGGCTGCGTGAATTGCTCAAGCGCCGCAAAGAGCTGATTGCCACACTGATTGCCGCAAAGCCAGACGTGTTCATCGGCATCGATGCGCCGGATTTCAACCTCAATATTGAACTCAAGCTGCGTCAGGCCGGGATCAAGACCGTGCATTACGTCAGCCCGTCAGTGTGGGCATGGCGGCAGAAACGGGTGCTGAAGATCCGCGAAGGCTGCGATCTGATGCTGACCCTGTTGCCGTTCGAAGCGAAATTCTACGAAGAGAAAGGCGTGCCGGTGCGTTTCGTCGGTCACACCTTGGCCGATACCATTCCGCTGCAAGCTGATCGTGCCGCTGCCCGCGCCGAGCTGGGTTTGCCCGACGGTCCGCTGGTAGCGCTGATGCCGGGCAGCCGTGGCGGTGAAGTCAGTCGCCTCGGCGCGCTGTTCCTCGACACCGCCGAACGTCTGCGCGCCATGCGTCCGGGCGTGCGCTTTGTCATGCCTTGTGCAAACCCGGAACGCCGGGTGCAACTTGAGGCCTTGCTTGCTGGCCGGGATTTGCCGGTGACATTGCTCGACGGTAAATCCCATCTGGCCCTCGCCGCGTGCAACGCCGTGTTGATCGCCTCCGGCACTGCTACCCTTGAAGCGCTGCTGTACAAGCGACCGATGGTGGTGGCATATCGGTTGGCGCCGCTGACGTTCTGGATTCTCAAACGCATGGTCAAGAGCCCGTACGTGTCGCTGCCCAACTTGCTCGCTCAGCGCTTGCTGGTGCCGGAGTTGTTGCAGGATGATGCGACTGTCGAAGCCTTGGCGCAGACGCTGTCGCCATTGATCGATGGCGGTGATGAACAGACCCGCGGCTTCGACGAGATCCACCGCACGCTGCGGCGCGATGCTTCCAATCAGGCGGCGCAAGCCGTCCTTGACCTGATCGGCAAACCACAATGAGCAAGACAAGCATGCAAATGGGCCTGGATTTCACCCTGGTCGCCGAAGTCGAAGAACTGGTCGCCGGTGTTGATGAAGTCGGTCGTGGTCCGTTGTGCGGTGCGGTGGTGACGGCGGCAGTGATTCTCGATCCGAACCGGCCGATCCTCGGCCTCGACGATTCGAAAAAACTCACCGAAGCCAAGCGCGAAAAGCTCTACGACGAGATCTGTGAAAAGGCCCTGAGCTGGTGCATCGCCCGTGCCGAAGTTGAAGAAATCGACGATCTGAATATCCTCCACGCGACCATGCTGGCCATGCAGCGCGCGGTTGCCGGTCTGCACATTCAGCCGAAACTGGCGATGATCGACGGTAACCGCTGCCCGCATCTGCCGATGCGTGCCGAGGCGGTGATTCAGGGCGACGGCAAGGTGCCGGCGATCGCGGCGGCGTCCATTCTGGCCAAGGTCAGTCGTGACCGCGAAATGGCGGCATTCGAATTGATCTACCCGGGCTACGGCATCGGCGGCCATAAAGGCTACCCGACGCCCGTTCATCTGGAAGCACTGGCGCGGCTCGGCCCGACGCCGATTCACCGCCGCTCGTTCGCCCCGGTACGCCTGGCTTACGAGGCGCGGGAAAGCCTGACGCAGGTTTAGGCGCAAGGCTGATGTTTTATTCGAGGCCCGGTACAATCCGGGCCTCGTTGTCTCTATGTAACTGGACAGGATCACTATGCCGGCTTCATTCGTTCATCTACGCCTGCACACTGAATACTCCCTGGTCGACGGGCTGGTGCGGATCAAGCCGCTGGTCAAGGCGCTGACCGCCATGAACATGCCGGCGGTCGCGGTCACCGACCAGAACAACATGTGTTCCCTGGTCAAGTTCTATAAAAACGCCATGGGCGCCGGCATCAAGCCGATCTGCGGCGCCGACCTGTGGCTGGCGAACAAGGACCCGGATGCACCGCTGAGCCGCCTCAGCCTGCTGGTGATGAACGCTCAGGGTTATCGCAATCTCACCGAACTGATCTCGCGTGGCTTCATCGAAGGCCAGCGCAACGGCATGGTCATCGTCGAGCGCGAGTGGGTGGCCGAGGCCAACGAAGGTTTGATCATGCTGTCCGCCGCCAAAGAAGGCGAGATCGGCATGGCCATGATCGGCGGCAATCCGGCGGAAGCCGAAGCGCTGGCGCGCGAGTGGATGGCGGTGTTCCCGGATCGCTTCTATCTGGAAATCCAGCGCACCAACCGCCCCAACGATGAAGAACAGCTGCATGGCGCCGTGGCCCTGGCCGACAAGCTCGGTGCGCCGCTGGTGGCGACCAACGATGTGCGTTTCATCAAGCAGGAAGACTTTGCCGCCCACGAAACCCGCGTGTGCATCGGTGAGGGCCGCGCCCTCGATGACCCGCGTCGTTCGAAGAATTACAGCGATCAGCAATACTTGAAAAGCGCCGAGGAAATGCTCGAGCTGTTCAGCGATATTCCCGACGCCATCGAAAACACCGTCGAGATCGCCAAGCGCTGCAACATCGAAGTGAAGCTGGGCACACACTTCCTGCCCAACTTCCCGATCCCCGATGGCATGACCATCGACGAATATTTCCGCAAGGTCTCCTTCGAAGGTCTCGAAGAACGCTTGGCTGTGCTGCTGCCCAAAGACACTACCGAAGACTACGAAGCCAAGCGTCAAGTCTACGTCGACCGCTTGAATTTCGAGCTGGATATCATCATCCAGATGGGCTTCCCCGGTTACTTCCTGATCGTGATGGACTTTATCCAGTGGGCCAAGAACAACGGCGTGCCGGTAGGTCCGGGCCGTGGGTCGGGTGCCGGTTCGCTGGTGGCTTACGTACAGAAGATCACCGACCTCGACCCGCTGGAATATGACCTGCTGTTCGAACGTTTCCTCAACCCGGAACGGGTTTCCATGCCCGACTTCGACGTCGACTTCTGCATGGACGGTCGTGACCGGGTGATCGATTACGTGGCCGAAAAGTACGGCCGCAACGCGGTGAGCCAGATCATCACCTTCGGTTCCATGGCCGCCAAGGCTGTGGTCCGTGACGTGGCGCGGGTGCAGGGCAAGTCCTATGGCCTGGCGGATCGTCTGTCGAAGATGATTCCGTTCGAAGTCGGCATGACCCTGGAAAAAGCCTACGAACAGGAAGAAATCCTGCGCGACTTCATCAAGGTCGATGAAGAAGCAGCGGAAATCTGGGAGATGGCGCGCAAGCTTGAGGGCGTGGTGCGTAACGTCGGCAAGCACGCCGGTGGTGTGGTGATCGCGCCGACCAAACTCACCGACTTCTCGCCAATCTATTGCGACGAGGCCGGTGACGGTCTGGTGACCCAGTTCGACAAGGACGACGTTGAGGCCGCCGGTCTGGTGAAGTTCGACTTCCTCGGCCTGCGTACCCTGACGATCATCGACTGGGCGCTGAAAACCATCAACCGCGACCGCGCCAAGGTCAACGAGCCGCCGCTGGATATCGCCTTTATCCCGCTCGACGACAAGCCGACCTATCAGTTGCTGCAAAAAGCCGAAACCACGGCGGTGTTCCAGCTTGAATCCCGGGGCATGAAAGAGCTGATCAAAAAGCTCAAGCCCGACTGCCTGGAAGACTTGATCGCACTCGTTGCACTGTTCCGTCCCGGTCCGCTGCAATCGGGCATGGTGGACGACTTCATCAACCGTAAGCACGGTCGCGCCGAACTGGCCTATCCGCACTCGGACTACCAGTACGACGGTCTCAAGCCGGTACTGGCGCCGACTTACGGCATCATCCTGTATCAGGAACAGGTGATGCAGATTGCCCAGGTCATGGCCGGTTACACCCTCGGCGGTGCGGACATGCTGCGTCGGGCGATGGGTAAGAAAAAGCCCGAAGAAATGGCCAAGCAGCGCGGCGGCTTCATCGAGGGTTGCGCGACCAACGGCATCGACGCGGATCTTGCCGGTAACATTTTCGACCTGGTGGAGAAATTCGCCGGTTACGGCTTCAACAAGTCCCACTCCGCCGCTTACGGCCTGGTGTCGTACCAGACCGCTTGGCTGAAAGCTCACTACCCGGCGCCGTTCATGGCCGCGGTACTTTCGGCGGATATGCACAACACCGACAAGGTCGTGACCTTGATCGAGGAAGTGCGGACGATGAAGCTGCGCCTCGACGCGCCGGACGTGAACACTTCGGAGTTCAAGTTCACGGTGAACGACGACGGCCGCATCGTTTACGGCCTCGGCGCGATCAAAGGCGTCGGTGAAGGTCCGGTGGAAGCGATCACCGAAGCGCGTCAGGCCGGTCCGTTCAAGGATCTGTTCGATTTCTGCGCGCGGGTCGACCTCAAGCGCATCAACAAACGAACTCTCGATGGCTTGATTCGCAGCGGCGCGCTGGATCGCCTCGGCCCGTATTTCCACGACGAACAAAAGGCCTATCAAGCCAACATCGACCGTAACCGCGCGGTACTGCTGGCGGCGATGGAAGAAGCGATCAAGGCTGCCGAGCAGACTGCGCGGACTCACGACTCTGGCCACGCCGACCTGTTTGGCGGCCTGTTCGTCGAAGAAGATGCCGACGTCTACGCGTCCCATCGCAAGGCCAAGGAACTGACCCTCAAGGAACGCCTCAAGGGTGAAAAAGACACCCTGGGCCTGTACCTGACCGGTCACCCGATCGACGAATACGAAGGCGAAATCCGCCGCTTCGCCCGTCAGCGCATCATCGACCTGAAACCGGCGCGCGACACGCAGACGGTGGCGGGGATGATCATTGCCCTGCGGGTGATGAAGAACAAGAAGGGCGACAAGATGGGCTTCATCACCCTTGACGACCGCTCCGGACGGATCGAAGCGTCGCTGTTTGCCGATGCGTTCCATTCGGCGCAGTCGCTGCTGCAGACCGACGCGATGGTGGTGGTCGAAGGCGAAGTCAGCAATGACGACTTCTCCGGCGGCCTGCGCCTGCGGGTCAAGCGCGTGATGAGCATGGAAGATGCGCGGACCAATTTGGCCGAGAGCCTGCGCCTGAAGCTGCACACCCAGGATCTCAAAGGCGATCAGCTACGCTGGTTGGGCGAACTGCTCAAGCGTCATCGCGGCGCGTGCCCGGTGACCATGGAGTACACCAGCCCGGATGCGAAGACCTTGCTGCAGTTCGGCGAGACCTGGCGGATCGACCCGGCGGATGCCTTGATTCAAGCCCTGCGTGACCAGTTCGGGCGAGACAACGTCTTCCTCCAATACCGTTGACCGGCAAGTGCCATCATGGCGCTTGCCCGCAACCTGAATTTTTAATCTCGACCTCAGCGCGCCTCTCCCTTAAGGTAGGGCGCGAATAGACAACCGGCCGGCCCAAGCTCACTTGGGACACGACCCAAGACGGACGCCTATGAACCCGAATTTTCTAGATTTCGAACAGCCGATCGCCGACCTGCAAGCCAAGATCGAAGAGTTGCGCTTGGTCGGTAATGACAATTCGCTGAATATCGGCGATGAGATCTCCCGCCTGCAGGACAAGAGCAAGACGCTGACCGAAGACATCTTCGGCAAGCTGACCAGCTGGCAGATCGCACGCCTGGCGCGTCACCCGAAACGCCCTTACACCCTCGATTACATCGAGCACATCTTCACCGAGTTCGACGAACTGCACGGCGACCGTCACTTCTCCGACGACGCCGCCATCGTTGGCGGTATCGCCCGTCTGGAAGACCAGCCAGTGATGATCATCGGCCACCAGAAGGGCCGTGAAGTGCGTGAGAAAGTTCGCCGCAACTTCGGTATGCCGCGTCCGGAAGGCTATCGCAAGGCCTGCCGTCTGATGGAGATGGCCGAGCGCTTCAAGATGCCTATCCTGACCTTCATCGATACCCCGGGTGCTTATCCTGGCATCGACGCTGAAGAGCGCAACCAGAGCGAAGCGATTGCCTGGAACCTGCGTGTGATGGCGCGTCTGAAGACTCCGATCATCGCCACTGTAATTGGTGAAGGTGGTTCCGGCGGCGCACTGGCCATCGGCGTCTGCGATCAATTGAACATGCTGCAATATTCGACTTACGCGGTGATCTCGCCGGAAGGTTGCGCATCGATCCTGTGGAAGACCGCCGAGAAAGCACCGGATGCCGCTGAGGCAATGGGCATCACCGCTGAGCGTTTGAAAGGCCTGGGTATCGTCGACAAAGTGATCAGCGAGCCACTGGGCGGCGCCCATCGTGACCCGGCTGCTGCCGCCGCTTCGATCCGCGCCGAGCTGAGCTCGCAACTGGCGATGCTCAAGCAGTTCGATAACGAAGCGCTGCTCAAGCGCCGTTACGATCGCCTGATGAGCTACGGTCTCTAATCAGACGCGTACTATCCCTGTGGGAGCGAGCCTGCTCGCGAAAGCGGTATGACAGTCGACGGATCTGTTGAATGTTAAGCCGCATTCGCGAGCAGGCTCGCTCCCACAGGGGTTTTTAGGCAAAGGTGCAGAAATGGGCCAGTCCCCAACTGATTTGCCATCCCGGCTATTGCTGAACCTTGAGCCCTGGCGCCACGCCGCTCACTGGCGCATCGCCTTCTCCGGTGGCCTCGATTCCACCGTCCTCCTGCATCTGCTCGCCACTCTGGCGAACACCGAATCCCTCCCTGCGCTCAGCGCCATTCATATCCACCACGGCCTTCAGGCTGCGGCCGATGCGTGGCCGCAACATTGCCAAGACGTTTGCGATGCGCTGGACATTCCTTTGCAAGTGGAGCAGGTGACCGTAAAGGGCGGGGCGAGCCTGGAGCGGGCGGCGCGGGATGCGCGTTATGCCGCGTTCAGTTCGCTGACGCAGACCAATGACGTGTTGCTGACTGGCCAGCACCGCGATGACCAAGCGGAAACGCTGCTGTTTCGGCTGTTGCGCGGTGCCGGTGTACGCGGGCTCGGGGCGATGCCGCAGCAGCGCCCAGTGGGGCAGGGCATGCTGGTTCGACCGTTGCTGGATGTCAGCCGTGCTGAGCTGGAAGGTTATGCACAGGCGCATCAGTTGCGCTGGATCGAAGACCCGTCGAACCAGGACCGGCAGTTTTCGCGCAACTATTTGCGCCATCAAGTCATGCCGGTCCTCACCGAACGCTGGCCGCAAGCGCAGGCCAGCATGGCGCGCACCGCTGCGAATCTGCGTGAGGCGCAGGGCTTGCTCGATGAGCTGGCGCAGATTGATCTCGCACAAGCCGAAACGCCCAATGAATTCGCTTGGCTGGGTGTGCCATCGCTGGAGCTGACACCATTGACGGCGTTGTCTGACGCGCGCCAGCGAAATGCCCTCAGCCACTGGCTCGAACCGTTGACCCGGCTGCCGGATGCTGACCATTGGTCGGGTTGGACAACGCTGTGTAATGCCGGCGCCGACGCTTCACCGATCTGGCGTTTGGCCGACGGAGAGCTGCACCGCAGCGGCGGTCGCGTCTGGTGGCTGAGCGACAGTTGGTTGCGCACGCCAGTGATCGGCGCCGACTGGCAGACCCCGACTTCAGCGCTACGCTTGCCGGATAACGGACGCGTCATGCTCCACGGGCAAGCTCCATCCGGGCCTTTGCGTATTGCCTATCGGCAGGGCGGTGAGGTCATGCAACTGGCCGAGCGCGGCAGTCGTGATCTCAAGCGTCTGCTCAACGAGCGCGCGGTCCCGGCCTTCGTGCGTGGCAGATTGCCGCTGCTGTTTCGTGGCGAAGAATTGCTCGCCGTGGCGAACCTGCCGGGTCTTGCTGGTCAGATGGACGAAGGCTGGACATTGCACTGGCAGCCAACAGACGAAGATCAAGGTTTGAGCTGAAAGGAGCATTCCGGTAGACTACGCTCCCTTCTTGATACAACTTCTGTGGATTCGCCTGAATTGCAGGAGTTGCCGATTACCAAGCAGTCTTTGCTGGGCGATTCCAAAAAATGTGTAGCGAGCAACGTACCGGTGTTTCATCTGCCGGTCTGTCACAACGCGGCGGTTTTTTCGAAAGGTGCACTGTGATTAATGCAGGTGATCGGGGGCTTCGGCCTTCCTTCGCTTTCCCCGGCGGCTCGTTCCGCTTTAACGCAGACTTCTAGGGTTTTTCATGACGCGCTACATATTCGTCACGGGCGGTGTTGTTTCTTCATTGGGGAAAGGCATTGCCTCGGCTTCATTGGCGGCTATCCTGGAGGCGCGGGGGCTTAAGGTCACCATGCTGAAGCTGGATCCGTACATCAACGTCGATCCAGGCACCATGAGTCCGTTCCAGCACGGTGAAGTATTCGTCACCCACGACGGCGCCGAGACCGACCTGGATCTGGGGCACTACGAGCGGTTCATCCGCACGACCATGACCCAGAACAACAACTTCACCACCGGCCGTGTCTACGAGCACGTGCTGCGCAAAGAGCGCCGTGGCGACTACCTGGGTGCAACCATCCAGGTGATCCCGCACATCACCGACGAAATCAAGCGTCGCATCATCAAAGGTGCCGGTGACGCTGACGTCGCGATGGTCGAAATCGGTGGCACCGTCGGTGACATCGAGTCGCAACCATTCCTCGAAGCCATCCGCCAGTTGCGTTTTGAAGTCGGCGCCAAGCGCGCGATGCTGATGCACCTGACGCTGGTGCCGTACATCGCCACCGCTGGCGAAACCAAGACCAAACCGACCCAGCACTCCGTCAAGGAACTGCGCTCGATCGGTCTGCAGCCAGACGTGCTGGTGTGCCGCTCCGATCACCCGATCGATGTGTCCTCGCGTCGCAAGATCGCGCAATTCACCAACGTTGAAGAGCGTGCGGTAATCGCGCTGGAAGACGCCGATACCATCTACAAGATCCCGGGCATCCTGCACTCGCAGGGCCTGGACGATTTCGTCGTCGAGCGTTTCGGTCTGCAATGCGGCAGCGCCGATCTGTCCGAGTGGGACGCAGTGGTCGATGCCAAGCTGAACCCGGAACACGAAGTGACCATCGCCATGGTCGGCAAGTACATGGAGCTGCTCGACGCGTACAAGTCGCTGATCGAAGCCATGAGCCATGCCGGCATCAGCAACCGCACCAAGGTCAACCTGCGCTACATCGATTCCGAAGACATCGAGAACCAGGGCACTGCGCTGCTCGAAGGTGTTGATGCGATTCTGGTGCCAGGCGGCTTCGGTCTGCGTGGCGTTGAAGGCAAGATCACCGCTGTTCAGTACGCTCGCGAAAACAAGGTTCCGTACCTCGGCATCTGCCTGGGCATGCAAGTGGCGGTCATCGAATTCGCCCGTAACGTACTGGGCTGGAAAGACGCCAACTCCACCGAGTTCGATCGTGCCAGCGGCCATCCGGTTGTCGGTCTGATCACCGAGTGGGAAGACGCCACCGGTGCTGTCGAAGTGCGTACCGAAGCGTCCGATCTGGGCGGCACCATGCGCCTCGGCGCGCAGGATTGCCTGCTTGAGCCGGGCTCCAAAGTCCATGATTGCTACGGCAAGGACGTGATTGTCGAGCGTCATCGTCACCGTTACGAAGTGAACAACAACCTGCTGCCGCAGATCATCGAAGCCGGCCTGAAGATTTCCGGTCGCTCCGCCGATGCTGCGCTGGTCGAAGTGGTTGAAGCGCCGGATCATCCATGGTTCGTCGCCTGCCAGTTCCATCCTGAGTTCACCTCGACCCCACGCGACGGCCATCCGCTGTTCAGCGGTTTTGTCAAAGCCGCGTTGGCTCAACACCAGAAGAAGGCGTAACCCGATGGCACAGAAGATCATCCGCGTCGGCGACATCGAGATTGCCAACGACAAACCCATGGTGCTGTTCGGCGGCATGAACGTGCTGGAAAGCCGTGACATGGCCATGCAGGTTTGCGAAGAGTACGTGAAGGTCACCGAAAAACTCGGTATCCCTTACGTGTTCAAGGCCAGCTTCGACAAGGCCAACCGTTCTTCTGTGACCTCGTATCGCGGTCCTGGCCTGGAAGAGGGCATGCGCATCTTCCAGGACATCAAGCAAGCCTTCGGCGTGCCGATCATCACCGATGTCCACGAGCCGCATCAGGCCGCGGTCGTCGCTGAAGTCTGCGACATCATTCAGCTGCCGGCCTTCCTGTCGCGCCAGACCGATCTGGTTGTCGCGATGGCCAAGACCAATGCCGTGATCAACATCAAGAAAGCCCAGTTCCTCGCGCCTCAGGAAATGAAACACATCCTGAACAAGTGCGTGGAAGCCGGTAACGATCAGTTGATCCTCTGCGAGCGTGGTTCGAGCTTCGGCTACAACAACCTCGTGGTCGACATGCTCGGCTTCGGCATCATGAAGCAGTTCGAATACCCGGTGTTCTTCGACGTGACCCACTCGCTGCAAATGCCTGGCGGTCGTTCCGACTCCGCCGGCGGTCGCCGTGCGCAGGTCACCGATCTGGCCAAGGCCGGCATGAGCCAGTCGCTGGCGGGTCTGTTCCTCGAAGCGCATCCGGATCCGGACAACGCCAAATGCGACGGCCCTTGCGCCTTGCGTCTGGACAAACTGGAGCCATTCCTGGCCCAGCTCAAGGCTCTGGACGAACTGGTGAAGAGTTTTCCGACGGTAGAAACCGCGTAACGCTCGATTCTCCGGTAAAGTACCGCACGATTTGTCGCTCATGCCCTCGGGCGTGAGCGTTGTCGTCTGCAAGTCTGCCCGCTGTACTTCGCTTGCCGACGATAAAGATTTCCTCTAGCTGCGTCGTTTTCGTCAACTTTGGAGTGTTTACAACAATGGCAAAAATCGTCGACATCAAAGGTCGTGAAGTTCTCGACTCCCGTGGCAATCCCACCGTGGAAGCGGACGTGCTTCTCGACAACGGCATCATCGGCAGCGCCTGCGCGCCGTCCGGTGCATCCACTGGCTCGCGTGAAGCGCTCGAGCTGCGTGATGGCGACAAGAGCCGTTACCTGGGCAAGGGCGTGCTCAAGGCGGTAGCCAACATCAACGGTCCGATCCGCGATCTGCTGCTGGGCACCGACCCGAGCGACCAGAAAGCCCTCGACCAAGCGATGATCAAGCTCGACGGTACCGAAAACAAGGCGACCCTGGGCGCCAACGCCATCCTCGCCGTGTCCCTGGCTGCGGCCAAGGCGGCTGCGCAGGATCAGGATCTGCCGCTGTACGCACACATCGCCAACCTCAACGGCACCCCGGGTGTGTACTCGATGCCGGTCCCGATGATGAACATCATCAACGGTGGCGAGCACGCCGATAACAACGTCGACATCCAGGAATTCATGGTGCAGCCGGTCGGCGCCAAGTCGTTCTCGGAAGGTCTGCGCATGGGCACCGAGATTTTCCATCACTTGAAAGCTGTGCTGAAGGCCCGTGGCCTGAGCACCGCCGTTGGTGACGAAGGCGGTTTCGCACCGAACCTGGCTTCCAACGAAGACGCGCTGAAAGTGATCTCCGAAGCCGTGGCCAACGCCGGTTACAAGCTGGGCACCGACGTGACCCTGGCGCTGGACTGCGCCGCGAGCGAGTTCTACGAAGACGGCAAGTACAACCTGTCCGGCGAAGGCCAGGTGTTCACTGCTGAAGGTTTCGCCGACTACCTCAAAGGTCTGACCGAGCGTTACCCGATCATCTCCATCGAAGACGGTCTGGACGAGTCCGACTGGGCCGGCTGGAAAATCCTCACCGACAAGATCGGCGAGAAGACCCAACTGGTAGGCGACGACCTGTTCGTGACCAACACCAAGATCCTGAAAGAAGGCATCGATAAAAAGATCGCCAACTCGATCCTGATCAAGTTCAACCAGATCGGCACCCTGACCGAAACCCTGGAAGCCATCCAGATGGCCAAGGCTGCCGGCTACACCGCAGTGATCTCGCACCGCTCCGGCGAAACCGAAGATTCGACCATTGCCGACCTGGCTGTGGGCACCTCGGCTGGCCAGATCAAGACCGGTTCGCTGTGCCGCTCCGACCGCGTTTCCAAGTACAACCAACTGCTGCGTATCGAAGAGCAGTTGAACGGCAAGGCCCAGTACAACGGCCGTGCCGAGTTCCGCGGTTAAGCGCAACCTGATCAAAGGACACCGGATTGTGTCGGAAAAGTCGTGACAGCGATGGATTTGCCACTAATCTGATGCCTTAAGCACAAGCCTGGATCTTTCCAGGCTTCGTGCTATCAGATGCTGCAACATTATGCGTGGCTGTCTTTTTTCACTGGATACCTGATATTCGATGCGCAGTCCTTACTGGTTGTTTCTTGTTTTGCTCTTGCTGCTGGCCGGTCTGCAGTACCGCCTGTGGGTGGGCAATGGCAGTCTGGCGCAGGTCGCCGAACTGAAACAGCAGATCGCCGAGCAACATGCCGAGAACGAAGGCCTGCTGGAGCGCAACCGGGTGATGGACGCTGAAGTCAGCGAGCTGAAGAAAGGAATGGAGACCGTTGAAGAGCGGGCTCGTCACGAACTGGGCATGGTCAAGGACGGCGAAACCCTTTACCAGTTGGCCCAATGATCGATTCCCTGCCGGCCTTCTGGGCCGTGATTCCTGCCGCGGGCGTCGGTGCCCGAATGGCCGCGGACCGTCCCAAGCAATATCTGCAACTGGGCGGGCGCACAATTCTCGAACACAGCCTCGGCTGTTTCCTCGATCACCCGAGCCTCAAGGGCCTTGTGGTCAGTCTTGCTGTTGACGATCCCTATTGGCCGAATCTGGCATGCGTCAACGATCCACGCATTCAGCGGGTCGACGGCGGGGCGGAGCGTTCTGCTTCGGTGCTAAACGCCTTGCTGCATCTGCATGCGCAAGGTGCCGACGATGACGATTGGGTGCTGGTGCACGATGCGGCCCGGCCGAATCTGAGTCGCGATGATCTCGACAAGTTGCTTGCCGAACTGGCGGATGACCCGGTCGGTGGTCTGTTGGCGGTGCCCGCTCGCGACACGCTCAAACGCATTGATAAAAACGGTCGTGTGGTTGAAACGGTGGACCGCAGCGTGATCTGGCAGGCGTATACGCCGCAGATGTTTCGCCTCGGCGCGTTGCATCGGGCGTTGGCCGACAGCCTGGTTGCGGATGCCGTGATTACCGATGAAGCTTCTGCGATGGAATGGGCCGGTCTGGCACCGCGTCTGATCGAAGGGCGGGCGGATAACCTCAAGGTGACCCGGCCGGAAGATCTGGAGTGGTTGCGCCAGCGTTGGGCGAATCGCCGCTGAGATTTGGGGTCGCTGTGGCATTGCCTTCGCGAGCAGGCTCGCTCCCACAGAGGGAATGCATTCAGCTGTCGAACTCGGTCAATTGTGGGAGCGAGCCTGCTCGCGAAAACGGTCGCACAGGCAACCAATAACTCAAAGTTTGTACTCCGGCCTTTCAGCCAGTCCCACCTTCAAATAATCCACCAACTTGCGCACCTTCGGCGACAGATGCCGCTGCTGCGGATACAACGCCCACACCGCCGTATTCGGCGGCTGATGCGCCTCCAGCAAGGAAATCAGCGCGCCACTGTGCAGATGCTCGAGCACGTAATAGTCCGGCAACTGACACAACCCGACGCCCTGAAGCGCCGCATCCAGCACCGCCTGCCCACTGTTGCAACGCCAGTTGCCCTGCACCCGTTGGGAAAATTCCCGCCCGTTCTGTTCCAGTTGCCAGATATCCGAACTGCCAATCAGGCAATTGTGCCGACTCAATTCCGACAAGCTGTGTGGGCGCCCATACCGTTCCAGGTAGGAAGGCGACGCGCACAGGTACATTCTCCGTGGTGCCAGACGTGTCGCGACCAAGCGCGAATCCTGTAACCGACCCAGACGGATCGCCAGATCCAGCCCTTCATGCACCAGATCCAGTTGGCGATTGCTCAGCTCGATATCGATACGCAGCTGCGGGTAAAGCCCCATGAAACGAGTCACCAGCGGCACGATAAAGCGTTCGCCATAGGCCACCGCGCAGGTCATGCGCAGCATGCCTTTCGGTTCACTGGTCAGATCGCCCACCGCGCGCAACGCTTCTTCGCGGCCGTCCTGCAGGCGCTGGCAATGTTGCAGGAAAGTCTGCCCGGCCTCTGTCAGCGTCACCCGCCGGGTGCTGCGGTAGAGCAGCCGCGTCTGCAAACGCTCTTCGAGCCGTACGATTTGTCGACTGATGTGTGAGGAAGAAACCCCAAGACGCTCGGCAGCGGCGGTGAATTGATTGCATTCGGCGACGGCAACGAACTCATCGATGCCTTCCCAGCGGTTTTCCGACACTTGGATTATCCCTGTATGGCAATAATGTTTTGCTTTGGTCCGGATTATTCCTCAGGACGCGCTGAACTACACTGTCTGTCTGCTTTTTTATTTACTGGATTCATTGGAGAGTCAGCATGATCAAGTCGCGCGCCGCCGTTGCCTTCGAGGCCAAGAAGCCGCTGGAAATCGTAGAAGTCGATGTCGCCATGCCCAAGGCCGGTGAAGTATTGCTGCGCGTCGTCGCTTCCGGGGTTTGCCACACCGATGCCTACACCTTGTCCGGCGCAGACCCGGAAGGCATCTTCCCGTCGATCCTCGGCCATGAAGGTGGCGCCATCGTTGAAGCGATCGGCGAAGGCGTGACTTCGGTCGCCGTCGGCGATCACGTCATTCCGCTGTACACCCCGGAATGCGGCCAGTGCAAATTCTGCAAGTCGGGCAAGACCAACCTCTGCCAGGCGATTCGCGCCACCCAAGGCAAGGGCCTGATGCCGGATGGCACTTCGCGCTTTTCCTACAAGGGCGAAACGATTTTCCACTACATGGGCACTTCGACGTTTTCGGAGTACACCGTACTGCCGGAAATTTCCGTAGCGAAGATCTCCAAAGACGCGCCGCTGGAAAAGGTCTGCCTGCTCGGTTGCGGCGTCACCACCGGTATCGGCGCCGTGCTCAACACCGCCAAGGTCAAGCCGGGTGACACCGTGGCCATCTTCGGTCTCGGCGGTATCGGCTTGTCGGCCGTGATCGGCGCGGTGAAAGCCAAGGCTGCGCGGATCATCGCCATCGACATCAATCCAGCCAAGTTCGAAATCGCCAAACAACTCGGTGCCACCGATTGCGTGAATCCGAAAGACTTTGATCGTCCGATCCAGGAAGTAATCGTCGACATGACTGATGGCGGCGTCGACTTCTCCTTCGAGTGCATCGGCAATGTGCAACTGATGCGCGCCGCGCTTGAGTGCTGCCACAAAGGCTGGGGCGAGTCGGTCATCATCGGTGTCGCCGGTGCCGGCCAGGAAATCGCTACCCGTCCGTTCCAGTTGGTCACCGGTCGCGTCTGGCGCGGTTCGGCGTTCGGCGGCGTGCGTGGCCGTACTGAATTGCCAAGCTACGTCGACATGGCCCAGAGCGGCGAAATCCCGCTGGATACCTTCATCACCCACACCATGGGCCTGGAAGATATCAACAAGGCGTTCGACCTGATGCACGAAGGCAAGAGCATCCGCACAGTCATTCATTTCTAAGGAGCAGCGGCAAGCTACAAGCCACAAGCTGCAAGCAGGCGCAATTCCCTCTTGCAGCTTGAAGCTCGCATCTTGCGGCTGAAGTGCTATGAATCTGGAAAACATTTCCTGTCAGAAGAGTTTTGGTGGCTGGCACAAGCGTTATCGCCATCGCTCCGAAGTGCTTGATTGCGACATGGTCTTTGCCGTGTACCTGCCGCCACAAGCGGAGCAGGGCGGCAAGCTGCCGGTGTTGTACTGGTTGTCAGGCCTGACCTGCACCGATGAGAACTTCATGCAGAAGGCCGGTGCGATGCGCATGGCTGCCGAGCTCGGGTTGATCATCGTCGCCCCGGATACCAGTCCGCGTGGCGCGGATGTCCCGGATGATGCCGACAAAGCTTGGGATTTCGGTCTCGGCGCCGGGTTTTATCTGAACGCCACGCAGGAACCGTGGGCGCGGCACTATCAGATGCATGACTATGTCGTGCAGGAACTGCCTGCTCTGGTCGAAGCGCATTTCCCCGCTTCCGACAAACGCAGTATCAGCGGTCACTCCATGGGCGGCCACGGCGCATTGGTCTGCGCGCTGCGCAATCCCGGGCGTTATCAGTCAGTGTCGGCGTTCTCGCCGATTACCCATCCAATCGATTGCCCGTGGGGTCAGAAGGCCTTTTCCAACTATTTGGGCGAAGACCGTTCGAAGTGGAAGGAGTGGGACGCCTGTGTGCTGATCGCAGAGGCGACGGAGAAGTTGCCGTTGCTGGTCGATCAAGGTGATCGTGACGATTTCCTCGCCACCCAGCTGAAACCCGAAGCCCTGCAACACGCCGCAAAACAAGCGGGGCATCCGCTGGAGCTGCGCCTGCAACCGGGCTACGACCACAGCTATTTCTTCATCTCAAGCTTCATTGACGACCACTTGCAGCATCACGCACGCGCTCTGCGCGGTTAATGCAGGTAGAATCACGCCCTGACAAAAATCGGGGCGTTTTTTTATGCGTATTGGCCACGGCTACGATGTGCACCGTTTCGCTGAAGGCGATTTCATTACTCTGGGCGGCGTGCAAATTGCACACAGCTTCGGGCTGCTCGCTCATTCCGACGGTGACGTCCTGCTGCACGCCTTGAGCGATGCCTTGCTCGGCGCGGCGGCGCTGGGTGATATCGGCAAACACTTCCCGGACACCGATCCGCAATTCAAGGGCGCCGACAGCCGTGTGCTGTTGCGTCATGTGGTCAGTCTGATCCACGCCAAGGGCTGGAAAGTCGGCAACGTCGACAACACCATCGTTGCCCAGGCGCCAAAAATGGCGCCGCATATCGAATCGATGCGCGCGCTGATCGCGGCGGATCTTCAAGTTGAGTTGGATCAAGTGAACGTCAAAGCTACCACCACCGAAAAGCTTGGCTTTGTCGGTCGCGAAGAAGGCATCGCCGTGCACTCCGTTGCCTTGTTGCTGCGCGCATGAATGAACTGCAATTACTCGGCTCACGGGCCTATGGCGAACCCCTCGGCACAGCGGTACTGAAAGCCATCGCCGAAGATTTCCAGGTCGATGAAGTGCTGGATATTCCGTTCAGCGGTGACGGCGAACACCTGTGGATCTGGGTGGAAAAGCGCGGCCTCAATACCGAAGAAGCGGCGCGGCGTATTGCCAAGGCAGCCGGCGTGCCGTTGCGTACCGTCAGCTATGCCGGGCTGAAGGACCGTCAGGCCCTGACCCGACAGTGGTTCAGCGTGCAGTTGCCGGGCAAGGCCGATCCGGATCTGTCGGCCGCGGAAAACGACACGCTGAAGATCCTCAAGACCACGCGCCACAAGCGCAAGCTGCAACGCGGTGCGCATTCGGCCAACGGTTTCACCCTGCGCCTGACGCAATTCAATGGCGACAAAGATGCGATTGAACAGCGGCTGCAACTGATCGCCAAACAAGGCATCCCCAATTATTTCGGCGCCCAGCGCTTCGGCCATGACGGCGGCAACGTTGTCGATGCCCGGGCGTGGGCGGCGCGCAAGGCTTTGCCGGAACAGCGCAATGTGCGTTCGCGGTTGCTGTCGACGGCGCGTAGCTTTCTGTTCAACCAAGTGCTCGCGGCGCGCGTCGCCGAAGGCACCTGGAACACCGCACTGGTGGGCGATCTGTTGGCCTTTACTGACAGCCGCAGCTTTTTCCCGGCCGGCGAAGCCGAATGCAGCGACCCGCGTCTGGCGATTCTCGACCTGCACCCGACCGGTCCGCAGTGGGGCGAAGGTGACTCGCCCACCGCTGGCGCAGTCCATGAACTGGAGCAGGCGATCGCCTCCCGCGAAGCGGATCTGCGCGACTGGTTGATCCACGCCGGCATGAGCCATGAACGTCGCATCCTGCGGCTGCCCATTGGCGGGTTGACGTGGCATTATCCCCAACCTGACATTCTGCAACTGGAATTCGTCCTCCCGGCCGGATGCTTTGCCACCGTATTGGTGCGCGAGCTCGTTGATCTGGTGCCGGTGGGGCAGACGGACAGCCCATGCGTATTCTGATTTCTAACGACGATGGGGTAACCGCGCCCGGTCTCGCCGCGCTTTATGCTGCGCTGGCGGATTACACCGAATGCGTGGTTATCGCCCCGGAGCAGGACAAAAGCGGCGCCAGCAGTTCGCTGACGCTCGACCGTCCGCTGCACCCGCAATACCTGGCCAACGGCTTTATCAGCCTCAACGGCACACCGACCGATTGCATTCACCTGGGCCTTAACGGCTTGCTTGAGCGCGAAGCGGACATGGTGGTATCCGGCATTAATCTGGGCGCCAATCTTGGTGACGACGTGCTGTATTCCGGAACCGTGGCGGCAGCGCTGGAAGGACGATTTCTCGAGCGCCCATCGTTTGCCTTCTCACTGGTCTCGCGTCAGGTGGACAATCTGCCGACTGCGGCCTACTTTGCGCGCAAACTGGTCGAGGCCCACGCCGGGCTGGATCTGCCACCGCGCACGGTGCTCAACGTGAACATCCCCAATCTGCCCATCGATCACATCCGTGGCATTCAGTTGACCCGCCTCGGTCATCGCGCCCGCGCGGCGGCGCCGATGAAAGTGGTCGATCCGCGCGGCAAGGCCGGTTACTGGATTGCCGCTGCCGGCGACGCTGAAGACGGCGGCCCGGGCACCGATTTTCATGCCGTGATGCAGGGCTATGTGTCCATCACGCCGTTGCAGCTCGATCGCACCTTCAATGATGCCTTCAGAAGTCTGGATGGCTGGCTGGGAGGGCTGAGCTGATGCGCGAACACGACGACCGCCTGCGCAGCGGCATAGGCATGACCTCCCAACGTACGCGCGAGCGCCTGATCCAGCGTCTATATGAAGAAGGCGTGTCGAACGCCAAGGTGCTGGAAGTGATCCGCCGCACGCCGCGTCATCTGTTTGTCGACGAGGCGCTGGCGCATCGCGCTTATGAAGACACCGCGCTGCCGATCGGCAACAACCAGACCATTTCCCAGCCTTATATGGTGGCGCGCATGAGCGAGCTGCTGCTGGAGGCCGGCCCGCTGGATAAAGTGTTGGAGATCGGCACCGGTTCCGGCTACCAGACGGCGGTGTTGTCGCAACTGGTCGAACGGGTGTTTTCGGTCGAACGCATCAAGGTGCTGCAGGACCGCGCCAAGGAGCGCCTGGTCGAGCTGAACCTGCGCAACGTGGTGTTTCGCTGGGGCGATGGCTGGGAAGGCTGGCCGGCGCTGGCACCATACAACGGCATCATCGTCACCGCCGTTGCCACCGATGTACCGCAGGCTTTGCTGGATCAACTGGCCCCCGGTGGGCGCATGGTAATTCCGGTTGGCTCGGGTGAAGTGCAACAACTGATGCTGATCGTGCGCGAGGAACATGGCTTTTCCCGACACGTTCTGGGCGCTGTGCGTTTCGTGCCGTTGCTCAACGGGCCACTGGCCTGAGCATTTGCAAACAGGGCTGAATTCCTTTCAACGGCGCCGGTCTTACACCGGCAGCCAGAGTTTAAACGCAGCGTACTTGCCCCTGGCAAACGTGTGCGTCCGGTGATTTCGCTTCATTAAAGGTAAAGCCGGTTCGGCCCGTTATACTTGCGACACCTCATGCCGCAATGCGGCATTCAGAATTTTTCAGCCACCACAAAGGGAGCGGCGGGTGAGTCTCACAGTCATTGCGCAGCGTATGGGTAACACGAGCTTTCAGCGCCTGGTGACTGGCCTTGTCTTGAGCACCTTGCTGGTCGGTT
This sequence comes from Pseudomonas sp. Leaf434, assembly GCF_001425545.1. NCBI lineage: Bacteria > Pseudomonadati > Pseudomonadota > Gammaproteobacteria > Pseudomonadales > Pseudomonadaceae > Pseudomonas > Pseudomonas sp. Leaf434. Next base: position 465,298 of record NZ_LMQZ01000001.1, read on the forward strand.
GCTCCAGCACCAAATCGAGCAACGTGCGCGTTGTTGATCGCAACAATGCGGTGGCGCAACGTCCTACCGTTACCACCGGGCAGTATGTAGTCCGTCCCGGCGATACCTTGTTTTCGATCGCCTTTCGTTACGGCTGGGACTACAAAACCCTCGCCGCACGGAACAATATTCCTACGCCGTATACGATCCATCCGGGTCAGACAATTCGCTTCGACGGGCGCAGCGGTTCAACGCCGACAGCGGTGGTGAGCAACTCCAGTTCCTCACCTTCTTCGTCGAGTAAAACCACAGTAATCCGGCGCCAGGCGAATGGCACCACAACCACTACAACCACCGGTTCCAAAGGGGTTGTACCGTCCGTCGCGAGCAAACCTGCACCCGCTCCACTGCCTCCGGCAGGCCCGGCCCCGACCGGCTGGGGATGGCCATCTAATGGCGTTCTGATTGGAAAATTCTCTTCAAACGGTAGTTTGAATAAAGGAATTGATATCGCCGGAGATTTGGGACAGCCTGTTTTAGCTGCGTCTGATGGGACGGTCGTATACGCCGGGAGTGGCTTAAGGGGCTACGGCGAATTGGTCATCATCAAACACAGCGAAACCTACGTCAGTGCTTACGGACATAACCGCAGGCTGTTGGTTCGGGAGGGGCAGCAGGTCAAGGTCGGACAGACAATTGCCGAAATGGGGTCAACGGGTACAGACCGGGTGAAACTGCATTTTGAGATTCGCCGCCAAGGTAAACCTGTGGATCCGCTGCAGTTCCTGCCAAGACGTTGATTTGAAGGCCAGCCTGTTCCGTCGCGTAGAGGGGACAGGCTCCAGCGTTGCCAAGGATAAAGGCGTCGCTTGAGCTTGGGGTCGAACTCACCAAAGGACTATAACAATGGCTCTCAGTAAAGAAGTGCCGGAGTTTGACATCGACGATGAGGTTCTCCTTATGGAGACCGGCATCGATTCGGATTCGATGTTGAATGATGAAGGGGCTGCTCCACCTTCCGTTCGTTCCAAATCCAGACACTCCGCCACACTCAAACAACATAAATACATCGACTACACTCGGGCACTTGATGCCACGCAGCTGTATCTGAACGAAATCGGCTTTTCCCCTCTGCTCTCCCCGGAAGAAGAAGTTCATTTTGCGCGCTTGTCGCAAAGTGGCGATCCTGCCGGGCGCAAGCGCATGATCGAAAGTAACCTGCGGCTGGTCGTCAAGATCGCCCGGCGTTACGTCAATCGGGGGCTGTCGCTGCTGGATCTGATCGAAGAGGGCAACCTCGGCCTGATCCGCGCGGTGGAAAAGTTCGATCCGGAGCGCGGCTTCCGCTTCTCGACCTACGCAACCTGGTGGATCCGTCAGACCATCGAGCGCGCGATCATGAATCAGACCCGGACCATCCGGCTGCCGATTCACGTGGTCAAGGAGCTCAACGTGTACCTGCGGGCCGCACGGGAGCTGACGCAAAAACTCGACCACGAACCTTCACCCGAAGAAATCGCCAACCTGCTGGAAAAACCGGTGGGGGAGGTCAAGCGCATGCTGGGCCTCAACGAAAGGGTTTCTTCGGTCGACGTCTCGCTGGGTCCGGATTCGGATAAAACCCTGCTGGACACACTCACTGACGATCGTCCGACCGATCCGTGCGAACTGCTGCAGGACGATGACCTGTCGCAGAGCATCGATCAATGGCTGTCGGAGCTGACCGACAAGCAGCGCGAGGTGGTGATTCGCCGCTTCGGCCTGCGTGGTCACGAAAGCAGCACGCTGGAAGATGTCGGCCTGGAGATCGGCCTGACCCGCGAGCGGGTACGGCAGATTCAGGTGGAAGGGCTCAAGCGCCTTCGCGAGATCCTTGAAAAGAACGGCCTGTCGAGCGAGTCGCTGTTTCAATAAGCGCCTGATCGTCCGCCCGCAAAAAGCCCCGGCTGATTCAATCAGTCGGGGCTTTTTTGTTTTTCGCGTGCAGCAAATCGGGCTTTCGGCAGCCACCAGACAAGCGGTCGTCAATTTCTGAATTTGTAGTCTCGCGCTGTAAGCCTTTGCTTACTGTGTCGTAAGTGTTCGTTATTTTTACACTTCGGTGGAAGGCGATCGCGCTCACTTACAGTGAGCAACCTTTTGATTTTGTTAATTATTTCGTAAATGTTATGTCCTTGTGACAGAGCGCGCGTACGCCGAGGGCCAATTGCTCGTCTCCAGAAACTCTCTAATATCTCAACTGTGTCGACGGACAGACACGCCCTTCACGGAAGAGGGGAACGGACATCGCAGGAGGCGATTCATCAGGACGATGAAAAGGAATACAGGGAATAGGGAAAAAATGTGGGCGGGTCATACCGCCCCTTTTTTCGTCTGCAGAAAAGCAGAATCTGCAAAAGCAAAAAGGCCCGCAAGGGGCCTTTCAGTCGAGCGCGGGGTAGATCAGCGTTCGAGGTGTTTGATCTTGTTCGGCTGGCCATCCCACTCTTCGGCATCCGGCAGCGATTCTTTTTTCTCGGTGATGTTCGGCCAGATATCCGCCAGCTCGGCATTGAGCTCGATGAAGTTTTCCATGCCGCTTGGGATCTCGTCTTCCGAGAAGATCGCCACAGCCGGGCATTCTGGTTCACACAGCGCGCAGTCGATGCACTCGTCCGGGTGAATCACCAGGAAGTTCGGGCCTTCGTAAAAGCAGTCCACCGGACAGACTTCTACGCAGTCGGTGTACTTGCACTTGATGCAGTTGTCGGTGACGACGAAGGTCATTTCTAATTTTCTCCTCAGGCGGCGGCAGCGTTGCCCCTTCACGGTTGGGGTCGCCAGGTTCGGGAGCGATACCTGCTGACCAGGCTATGAGCCAGCAGCATCCCGAACCGCGCGAGATTCTAACAGCTTGAAGCGAATTGCGTTATATCCGCTTCTTCAGTGCTTATATCCGGTTCTTCAGTGCATAGAGCATTTCCAGCGCTCGACGTGGCGTCATGTCGTCCAGATCCACTTTCGCCAATTCGTCGAGCACCGGATGTGGCAGTGAGGCGAACATGTCGCTTTGCTGCGGTGTCGACGGCTTGCCCTTGGCCGCCGGTTTCGGCGCCTCGTGGGGCAGGGCAGTGTCTTCCAGGCGACTCAGATGCTCGCGCGCTCGCAGAATCACCTCGCTCGGCACGCCGGCCAGTTGTGCCACCGCCAAGCCATAGCTCTGGCTGGCAGGCCCGGGCAGAACGTGGTGCAGGAACACGATCCGTTCGTTGTGCTCGGTCGCGTTGAGGTGGACGTTGGCCACCAACGGCTCGGCTTCCGGCAACACGGTCAGTTCGAAGTAGTGCGTAGCGAACAGCGTATAGGCACGCAGATGGGCCAAGCGCTCGGCCGCCGCCCATGCCAGCGACAGACCGTCAAAGGTGCTGGTACCGCGCCCGACTTCGTCCATCAGCACCAGACTGCGCTCGGTGGCGTTATGCAGGATGTTGGCGGTTTCGCTCATCTCGACCATGAAGGTCGAGCGACCGCCGGCCAGATCATCGCTTGAGCCGATACGGGTGAAGATGCGGTCGACCAGCGACAACTCGCAACTGGCGGCCGGCACGAAACTGCCAATATGCGCTAGCAACACGATCAACGCGGTTTGCCGCATGTAAGTGGATTTACCGCCCATGTTCGGACCGGTGATGACCAGCATGCGCGTATTGTCGTCCAGGCTCAGATCGTTGGCCACGAACGGCGTGGTCAGCACTTGCTCGACCACAGGGTGACGACCCTGGGTGATGCGCATGCACGGCTCGCTGACGAAACGCGGGCAGTTGAGGTCAAGATTCAGCGCACGCTCGGCAAGGTTGCTCAGCACATCCAGCTCGGCCAATGCGCCGGCGGTGTCCTGCAGCGGTGGCAGCTGGCTGATCAAGTCTTCGAGCAGCGCTTCGTAAAGCATTTTTTCCCGGGCCAGCGCGCGACTCTTGGCCGACAGTGCCTTGTCTTCGAATTCTTTCAGCTCGGGCGTGATGAAGCGCTCGGCGCCTTTGAGCGTCTGCCGGCGGATATAGTCGGCCGGCGCCGATTCAGCCTGCTTGCTCGGCAATTCGATGAAGTAGCCGTGGATACGGTTGTAGCCGACTTTGAGGTTGGCCAGACCAGTACGGGCTTTCTCCCGGGCTTCGAGATCGATGAGGAACTGGCCGGCGTTTTCGCTCAGTGATTGCAGTTCGTCGAGTTCGCTGTCGTAACCGGTTTTCAGCACGCCGCCGTCACGGATCACCGCTGGCGGATTGTCGATGATGGCTTTTTCCAGCAATGCGGCCAGTTCCGGATAGGTGCTGGTGGTGGCCGCCAGATGCTGCAGGTGCGGCGCTTCCAGATCGGTCATCGCCACTTGCAGTTCGGGCAGTGCACCGAGAGCGTCACGCAGACGCGCAAGGTCACGTGGTCGTGCATTGCGCAGACCGATACGCGCCAGAATCCGCTCGATGTCGCCGATTTCCTTGAGCTGCGGTTGCAGCTTTTCGAAGCGATAGCCGTCGAGCAGGCAGCGGATCGAAGTCTGGCGTGCCAGCAGCACGGTGAGGTCGCGCAACGGCCGGTTCAGCCAGCGGGTCAGTAAACGGCTGCCCATGGCGGTCTGGCAGCGATCGACCACCGATTGCAGCGTGTTGTCGCGGCCACCGGCCAGATTGGTGTCGAGTTCCAGATTGCGCCGGCTGGCGCCGTCGAGCACCACGGTGTCATCGAGACGTTCGTGACGCAGGCTACGCAAATGGGGCAGGGCAGTGCGCTGGGTTTCCTTGGCGTAGGCCAACAGGCAACCGGCAGCGCCAATGGCCAGGGTCAGGTTCTCGCAGCCGAAGCCTTTCAGGTCTTGGGTGGAAAACTGCTGGCAGAGACTTTTCAGCGCCGAATCGCGCTCGAAATCCCACGGCGCGCGACGGCGTACGCCACGGCGTTTTTCCGCCGGCAGGTCTTTCGGCCAGTCATCCGGAATCAGCAATTCCACCGGGTTGACCCGCTCCAGTTCGGCGAGCAGGTTTTCCCAGCCTTTGATCTCGAGCACGGTGAAGTTGCCGCTGGTGATGTCCAGCACCGCCAGACCGAATAGTCGCTCGTCGCCCAACACCGCTGCGATCAGGTTATCGCGGCGTTCATCCAGCAGCGCCTCGTCACTGACCGTCCCCGGCGTGATGATCCGTACGACCTGGCGCTCCACCGGGCCTTTGCTGGTGGCCGGGTCGCCGACTTGCTCGCAAATCACTACCGATTCGCCGAGCTTGACCAGTTTCGCCAGGTAACCTTCCGCCGCATGGTAGGGAATCCCACACATCGGAATCGCCTGGCCCGCCGACTGCCCGCGCGCGGTCAGGGTGATGTCCAGCAATTTGGCGGCTTTCTTCGCATCTTCGTAGAAGATTTCGTAGAAATCGCCCATGCGATAGAACATCAGCTGGTCCGGGTGCTGATTCTTCAGGCGCCAGTATTGCTGCATCATCGGAGTGTGGGAGGACAGGTCGGAGACGGCTTTATTCATCGGATTGTCGGGCAACTCGTTAAAAGATGTAGGGCAAAGCGCGGGCAGTGGCCGGGCTTTTCCGCGATGGGCGCAAGGTTACCATGGCCAGTCTGCCCGACGCAGGCGCTGCGGTCGGGTGAGCATTTATTGGCAGGGAAAAGTTGATCTATGCACGATTTATGCAAATCAGCATTTGTCTTCACGAAAAACTTCAAGCACTATGCGCGTTATGCAAAAACGCAACGTTTCCTCCGTCTTAAGAGCACTGCTCGACCAGCACGGGATCTCCCCCACGGAGCTCCACCGTCGCACCGGCGTGCCTCAATCAACGCTCTCGCGGATTCTCAGCGGGAAGATTGTCGATCCTTCGGATAAACACATCTCGAAGATCGCTGAATATTTCAACGTCAGCACCGATCAGTTGCGCGGGCGCGCGGATGTCGCACCAACGGCGGCCGGCACGCGCGCTGACGTGCATGCGGAACTCAAGGACATAAGCCTGTGGGACGACGACACCCCCGTCGATGACGACGAGGTGTCGGTGCCCTTTCTACGTGAGGTTGAATTGGCTGCTGGATCAGGAAGATTCGTCATCGAAGAGAGCGAGCGCTCAAGCCTGCGCTTCGGCAAGCGCAGCCTGCGCCACAACGGCGTGCAGTTCGACCAGGCCAAGTGTGTGACAGTACGCGGCAACAGCATGTTGCCGGTTCTGCGCGATGGCGCCACCGTCGGCGTCAACGCCGGCAAGTGCGGCATCGGCGACATCATTGATGGCGACCTGTATGCGATCAATCACAATGGCCAGCTGCGCGTGAAGCAACTCTATCGGCTGCCCACCGGCATCCGTCTGCGCAGCTTCAATCGCGATGAGCATCCGGATGAGGACTACAGCTTCCAGGAAATCCAGGAAGAGCAGATCGTCATCCTCGGTCACGTCTTCTGGTGGGGCATGTACGCCCGCTGACTCTTGTTCATCCAACTGAAACCTGCCCCTCGGCAGGTTTTTTTTCGCCTGCACAAATCTCCCCACCCCTTGGCCCGCTTGGGTCTCATGCATATGCGCAAATTTAATGCATAAATAAATGCATTTACGCATTGACTGTATATGCATCCATGCATATTCTTGCCACCAAGCCGCTCGACAAAGCGGCTGGCAAGACAAGCTCTTTAGTTCCACAAGAACAGGCAGCGATGAACCGGCCTCAACGGTTCAGAGGGTTGGCAACTGACCCAGGTGTGCAGCGTAAAGCACCAGAAGCAGTTATCCGGCGGGCAGGGACCGCGGTCGGAAAAACAATCTGAATGGACTCGTACCGCGCCAGTAGCGCCGAAAAGTCAGCTTCCTTCTCGAACACAGGATTGGAAGGAAGGCGAAGGAGCGCATTACTGAAAAGCCCGGTGTACAAGCGCCGGGCTTTTTGGAATGCCTGCCTCAAGAGAAACCGTTTGAATCCAACCCATCACTCATCAATCACCCACGGAGGCGTGACATGACAAACGAGCAACAAGCGTTGGCGGACATGCCGATCTGGCTGGTCATCCTCCTCGCTGTCGTCGGCGGGGTGTCCGGCGAAATGTGGCGCGCCGACAAGGAGGGCGCCCGCGGCTGGTCACTTGTGCGGCGTCTGGCTCTGCGTTCCGGCGCCTGCATGATCTGCGGCGTGTCAGCGATCATGCTGCTGTATGCCGCCGGCATGTCGATCTGGGCCGCTGGCGCGTTTGGCTGCCTGACGGCGATGGCCGGCGCTGATGTCGCTATAGGCCTTTACGAACGCTGGGCGGCCAAGCGTATCGGCGTCTGCGAAGTGCCGCCGCGCGACCACCCTTAACCCTGAATATTTTTCCCTGCCGCCATGTTGGCGGCAGGGCTGCGCGTGGACGATTGAAAAGGAGGTCATGTATGCCCACACCGATCCAGCAGCCGTCGCAACTGTTTACAGCCATCGCGACGTCACTGCGCAACACCGCCGGCCTCAACCTCACCGTCGGCAACCATGATGATTTCACTGCACCGGGCGATCAGGCCTGGGTGCTGATCGACTTCGACCGCAATGGACCCGGGGTGCGCGCCGCTGACGGGCGAATTGCTCATGTCATGACGGTCTCTCTGCAAGTCATCCCGGCCCTTGCCGCCAGTGCATTTGCAGCGTGCGATCTGATTGCCGTGCTGAAAAACCTGATGACTGACAACCGCTGGAACATATCCGGCGATCAATGCGATCTGCCGATGAATATCGATGGCTTGCCGTCATTGCTCATCCGTGGCGATCAGCAATACAAAACCTGGACCCTGACGTTCAACCAGACACTCTACCTCGGCCCGACCTTGCTCGACGATCCGCTGGGCATGCCGAAATTCGCTCGCACCTGGGAAGTCAGCAACATCGACGACCCGGACCAGTACACCGCGCTGGAGGGCTGACCGATGTTCGATGCATTACTGCGCATGCAACTCGGCCCGATCATTGAGCGTCTGGCGGAAATGGAAGCGGAAATCGAAGACCTGCATCGCCGTGCCGAGAGTTTCTGTCGTATTGGCATCTGCCAGTCAGTTGATGCGGCGAGTAACACTTGCCAGGTCAGCCATGGTGGATTGCTCACCCCTGCGATCAAGTTCTTCAACCCCAGCGCTGGTGCGCAAAGTGAATCGCGCATCCCGACGGTGGGCGAGCAGTGCCTGCTGTTCAACTATGGCAGCGGTGAAAGCGGTGCGCAGAGTGTCGCGTTGTTCGGCTTGAACAGTGACCGTTTCCCCCCGGCCTCGACTGTGCCGACGCTGACCCGTCGGGTGCATCAGGACGGCAGCGAAAGCAGTTACGACGACGGTAGCCACGCCTTGCACTGGCTGAACGGACCCGCGCAATTCAACGGGTCTCGCGAGTCGCTCGAACTGAGCATCGGCCCTGCACGTCTGGCCATGACGCCACAACTGATCACCCTGCAACTGGGCGCCGTCGGCCTGAGCATCGACGCCTCGGGCGTGCACTTCAGCGGCCCCTTGGTCGATCACCAGGGCCGCGTCATCAGCCCCTGATTCAAGAGCCTCCCATGATCGGAATCGATAGAGACAGCGGGGCCACGGTCGACGACTGGCTGCAATTCGTGCAGCGCGCGACCCGGGCCCTGACCACACCGCTGGGCACTCGGCAGAAACGACCTTTGTACGGTTCGCTGATTCCCACTCTCCTCGGGCAGAACCTCGGTGACGACATTCTGCTTCTGGCACAGAGCCACGCCGCGCAAGCGTTCTACAACCCGCATAACGGTATCGATGATTTTCAGCCGCAAGTGATTGTTGCCAGTCGCCACGGCGACGGCCTGCTGCTGCGTTTTGCCGGCACCTGGAAAAACCGCCAACAAACCTTCGAGGTGGTGACATGAGCATGCTGATCCCCGGCCAGAATCAACTGGCCGAACCCGCGCTGATCACGGTTGAAGCGTTCGAAGATTTACTCAACGAGTTCAAAGCCTTCGTCGTCGAATACGTGGGTGCTCGTTCGCCGACCAGCGCCGCGAAACTCAAGGTGAGCCTGGAAAACGAAAGCGAATTGCTCACCCTCGCGCTAGAAGCGTTCTGCGTGCGTCTGCAAACCCATGAGCGCAAATACAACGCACGCATCAAACAAATGCTGGCGTGGTGGGCGACCGGCAGCAATCTCGATGCGCGGCTGGCCGACATGGGGCTTGAGCGGCAACTGCTCGATCCCGGCGACCCGGCGGCATTTCCGCCAGTGCCGGCGATTTATGAAAGTGATGACGACGCTCGGTTGCGTTATTACCTGGCACCTCATGCGCCGGCGGCGGGTTCGCGGATGCAGTATCGCCGCGAGGTGTTCACCCTCGGCGAGCGGCCCACGGTACAGGTTGAGTCCACTGATTCCGGCGTAGTGAATGTCACTTACACCTTCAACCCGGACGGCCTCGCCGCGCAGGTCAAGGATGGCAACGGGCGCCGCACTGCGCCGGGCGAAGTGCAAGTCACCGTGCTTTCTCGAGGCGGCGATGGCACGCCTTCCGAAGCATTGCTCGAGGGCGTCCGTCAGCACTTTGCTCGTCCAGACGTGCGCCCGGAAACTGACCTCGTTACCGTCAAGGCTGCCGAGATCCAGCGCTACAAAATCCGCGTTGTCGCCAAGATCAATTCCGGCCCCGACTCGGGCCTGACCAAGGTCGCGGCGCAAGCACAATTGCAAGCGTATGCCGACAGTTGCCATCGCCTCGAAGGCCGGGTCGATCCGAGCTGGATCGACTACACGCTGCACAGCGCCGGCGCCGTGCAACTGCAGATTCTCGAACCGCTGGCGCCGATTGTGACGACCGCGTTTCAGGCGCCGTATTGCACCGCGGTTGAAGTCGAGGTGCTGACGCTATGAGTGAAAAAACTCAGCGCCCGACCTTACTGCCGGCCAACAGCTCGGCCCTCGAACGCGGACTGGATCTGGGTTTCGGCGCCTTGCTCGATCGCATCGCACCGCCGTTCCCGGAACTGATGAACCCCGCAGAAACCCCGGTTGCCTTTCTGCCGTATCTGGCGGCGGATCGCGGTGTTGCCGAATGGAGCAGCGCCGCACCGGAGGCGGAAAAACGCCTGACCGTCGAACTGGCCTGGCCCACCGCGCGTCAGGCCGGCACTCGCAAGGCGCTGGAAAACGCCGCCAAGGGTTTGCAATTAAGACCCGAGATCCGCGCCTGGTACGAACAGACACCGCCCGGCGCGCCGTACAGCTTTTCCGTGCGTGCCTTCAGCGACCAACCATACAGCGAAGAAATCGACGCCCGTCTCGACCGCCGTCTGGCCGATGCGAAAAGCGAGAGGGACGTTCTTTCGGTGTCGGTGGGTTTGAGCGCGTTCGGCAGTCACGTCATTGGTGCTGCGACGTTTTGCGGCGAACTGACCACGGTTTATCCGGTGTTCATCGAAGGGCTCGAAACCTCTGGCGAGGCGTTCATGGCTGCCGGCATGTACACCGTCGAAACATCCACTATTTATCCTCAGGGGGCCTGAATGGCTGACTATTACACCCTGCTCACCAACGCAGGGATTGCCTACGAAACGGCGTGCAAGGCCGCCGGTACGCCGATCAAGCTGACTCAGATTTCCGTCGGCGACGGCAACGGCGCGGTCTACAACCCGGCCGCCACCGCGACCGCTCTGAAACGCGAAGTCTGGCGCGGACCGCTCAACGCACTGTTCCAGGACGAGAAGAACCCGAGCTGGCTGCTCGCCGAAGTGACCATTCCTCCGGATGTTGGCGGCTGGTATGTACGGGAAGCGGGGCTATGGACTGACACTGGTGTTCTCTATGCCATCGTCAAATATCCGGAGTCGTTCAAACCGGTGCTAGCGACGTCGGGTTCAGGTAAAGAGTTTTATATCCGCTCGATTTTCGAGACCAGCAATGCCTCGCTGGTGACCTTGTTGATTGATGACACGGTGGTCAAGGCTACTCGTGCGTGGGTCATGAGTTATCTGGCTGAAGAACTCGGCAAACTTGATGGCAAGCAGTCGGTGCGCGTTGCGGCGACTGGCAATGTCGTGATGAACAGCGCACAGCAGATTGATGGTGTTGCCGTGGTTGCCGGCGATCGCGTGCTGTTGCCGAGCCAGACGCTGGCCAAGGACAACGGCCTGTGGATTGTTGCCAATGGCGACTGGGTGCGGGCCACCGATGCCAACAGCAGCGCCAAGGTTACGCCGGGCCTGACGGTCATGGTGGAGGAGGGCGTAGCGAATGGAGATTCGCTGTGGCACCTGACCACCAATGCACCGATCACGCTTGGCACGACCGCGCTGACATTCAAGATGCTCGCAGGGCGCACCGGGATTGCTGCGGGAACTTACAAGAGCCTGACTGTTGATGAATATGGTCGCGCGACGGCTGGGGCTAATCCGGAAACGCTGGCAGGGTTTGGCATCAAGGACTCGTACACCAAGGCTGAAGTTGAGGCGTTGATCGCCAAGGCTTCCGCGTTGCCAGTTGGATCGATTGTGGCGTTTCCGGTTGATGCGCCACCGCCGGGTTTTCTGGAGCTGGATAACAGCGTCAAGAGCAGTGCGACTTATCCGGACTTGGGCGCGTATTTGGGTGGCAAGTTCAACAAGGGCGATGAGGGGGTTGGTAATTTCCGGCTGCCGGAAGCGCGCGGGGAGTTTTTGCGCGGTTGGGATCATGGGCGTGGGGTGGACGTCGGCCGGGAAATCGGCAGTGCGCAGCTCGATTCGCTCCAAAACATCACGGGACAATATGCCGCGAACAATGGTGTTCAACTTGCAGCTGTGGGCACGGTCGGCGGCGCTTTTGGCTCGACGGCGACCGGTGGGACGCAAATCCCCGGAGGTGGAGCCGCTACCGGCGTCATCAATATGCTCTTCGATGCTTCGAGAGTTGCGCGCACCTCAACAGAAACCCGTCCTCGCAACATCGCCGTCATGTGGTGCATCAAAGCCTGGAATGCCCCGGTCAATCAGGGAACCATTGATGTCGCCGCGCTGGCGAAGGAGGTCGAACGGCTGAAATCTGCCGTTCCGGTGGGTGCTGTTCTGGCATTCCCTGTGGGGATCGTTGCTCCTGGATATCTGGAGCTCGACGGCAGTGTGCAGAGCATTGCGGCTTATCCGGATCTGGCGGCTTTTCTCGGTACCACTTACAACAAGGGTAACGAGGGTGCGGGGAACTTCCGCTTGCCAGAGTCACGTGGCGAGTTCCTGCGTGGCTGGGATCATGGCCGAGGAGTGGATGCCGGTCGAGCTATGGGAAGTAACCAGGCAGAATCCTTCAAGGCGCACAATCACCGTTATTTTGACGAAACCGGCGCTACATTGGATCCGGCTGGCGAGTGGCAGGGTGGCAAAGTCAATGGTGCTGTTGCAGCAATATCGACAGGTGCTTTTCTTTCCGCTGTAGATGCCGGAACTACCATGCAGACGGTGACTGTTGTTACGACAGTAAACGCAGGTGGGGCGGAAACCCGCCCCCGCAACCTAGCCGTCATGTGGTGCATCAAAGCCTGGAACGCACCGGTTAACCAGGGAAGCATCGACATCGCTGCATTGACGGGACTTTCCCAACAAGCGTCTGAAGTGAATCAAGGCACAGCGAAAGTCGCGACCCAGAGTCAAACCAATGCAGGAACCGATGACACCGTCATTGTTTCACCGAAAAAACTGCGCCTCGGATTCGAGATCAATCTTGCCGCCAATGGATACATCATTTTCCCATCGTGGCTTGGCGGCCTGATGCTGCAATGGGGCTTGGCGAATATGCCGGGGACATCCGCAAATTTCAGTTTCCCGATTGCCTTCCGCAACAGCGTCTTTCAAATGATAGCTACAGATGGCGGTGGTGGTGCCCACTCGTTGGGAGTAAGTCCAGTGACGACAGGCTTCACCGCTTGGGGCAATGCAGCGACAACGAACTTCCGCTATCTGGCCATAGGTAACTAAAAAATGCGGTATTACAGCAAGTCAACAGACTGCACTTATCTGGACCGTGTGCATTCGGTGATGCCGGATGACGTGATTCAAATCAGTGACGCGCTCTATCAGGAAGTCTTCGCCAGCCCCATGCTCGGAAAAATTCGTAGTGTGGATGAGAGCGGACTGCCGATCTTGATTGATCCGCCGGAATTGACTTCGGAAGAAAGAGCAAAGCAGGAACGCAGTTGGCGAGACCAACAGATCGATAGTGTTCTTTGGTTGCGTGAGCGCCATCGGGACCAACTGGATCTGAACCTGACACCATCGCTCACGACTGAGCTATTCAGCGAACTGTTGATCTACATTCGCGACTTGCGCGACTGGCCTCAGTCGGCAGATTTTCCATCGGCAGACGCACGTCCGGTCGTGCCCTCTTGGATCGCTGTGCAGCCTAGGTAAACGCCCCGAATACCGGGGCGTTTTCTTGTCCGCTTAAAACATTCAACACCCGCCAAAGCCCCTCCCTCCCGAGGGGCTTTCCCGTTTATGGAGAAACGAAAAATGGCAACCCGCCAAACCTACACCGTGCTCGTCCCATTCCCCACCGGCGGTGGGCATTGGTCGAGCGTCGGTCAAGAACTCGATCTGCTCGATGTCGAGGCCAGTGCCTTGCACTTTGCCGGGCGACTTGAGCCGAAAACCCCTATCACCCAGGCCAAAAAGGCCGCTGCCAAGAAGGCTGACTGAACATGGCTGAGGTTCTGAACTTCGAGCACAACGGCATTACCGTCAATGCCACCGAATCCCCCGAGGCCATGGGTGGCCTGGGTGACAACGTCATCGGTCTGGTCGGCACTGCGCCGAAAGCCGATCCGCTGATTCCGCGTAACGCGCCGTTCCGCATCAACAGCTTCACCACCCACGCGTTGCTCGATCCGACCGGTTCGGAAGAGGGCACGCTGTATCACGCGGTCTACCAGATCCTCAAAGTGGTCAAGGTGCCGGTGTACGTAGTCATCGTCGAAGCAGGCGCGACGCCGGCCGACACGGTCAACAATGTGATCGGCGGTGTCGAGCCGGCCACTGGCCGCAAGCTCGGTCTGGCGGCGCTGGGCAGTGTCCCGGAAGACCTGACCATCATCGGCGCGCCGGGCTTCACCGGCACTAAAGCGGTGGCCGGCGAGTTCGCCGCGTTCGGCAAGCGCATCAAGGCCCGTGTGGTGCTGGACGGCAAGGATGTGTCGGTGTCCGATCAGGTGCTGTACAGCCAGGAACTCGGCGGCGCCGAACTCGGTTTCGACCGTTGCCTGGTGGTGCACAACATGCCCGCCGTGTATTCGAAAGCGGCGAAGAAAAACGTCTTCCTGTCGCCCTCCAGTCTGGCGATTGCCGCGCTGGCCAAGGTCAAGCAGTGGGAGAGCCCGGGCAACCAGGTGACCTTCGCCGAAGACGTTTCGCGGGTCGTCGAGTACAACATCCTCGACACGTCCACCGAAGGCGATCTGCTCAACCGTTACGGCGTCAGCTACTACGCCCGCACCGTGCTTGGCGGCTTCTCGCTGCTGGGTAACCGCTCGATCACCGGCAAGTTCATCAGCTACGTCGGCCTCGAAGATGCGATCAGCCGCAAGCTGGTCAAGGCCGGTCAGAAAGCCATGGCCAAGAACCTCACCAAATCCTTCATGGATCAGGAGGTCAAGCGCATCAACGACTGGCTGCAGACCCTGGTCGCCGACGAAACCATTCCTGGCGGCAGCGTGTATCTGCACCCGGAACTCAACAGCGTCGAGAAGTACAAGAACGGCACCTGGTACGTGGTCATCGACTACGGCCGCTACGCGCCGAACGAACACATGGTTTATCAACTCAACGCCCGCGATGAAATCATCGAGCAGTTCCTGGAGGACGTTCTCTAATGTTTACCAACCGCGTAAGACAGGCCATCGCGGCCACCCTGCAAGGCCTGCCGTTGTCGGCGACCGTTGAGGAATTCACCCCGCCGAAAATCGAATTCGACATGGAAGAGATGCGCGGCGGACGCTTTATCGTCGAAGAAATGGCCAAGGGCGGCAAAGCGCTCGGCGCCAAGCTGACCCTGCAAGGCCTCGGCGCCGAGGTGCTGCTGGCGCTGGGCGTGAAGCTGGGCGACGACATCCTGCTCAACGTGCGTGAAGCCGGTCAGGATCAGGACGGCAATACCTGGTTCACCTACCACACCGTCGGCGGCCAGCTGAAGTCCCTTGAGGAAACCGCGGTGAAAATGGGCGAGAAACCCAAGACCAATCTGGAACTGTCCTGCCGCACCTACAACCGCCTGGAAAACGGCGTGCCGGTGATCGACATCGACGTGCGCACGCAGAAGTTCGTGCTCAACGGCGTCGACATCCTCGGTGATGCACGGCGCGCGGTGTTGATGCCGTAAACCCCGGTTTACCGGCAAATCACAAAACCCTGTGGGAGCGAGCCTGCTCGCGAAAGCGGTCGTTCAGTTACATCAATTTCGAATGTGCCAAAGCCTTTGCGAGCAGGCTCGCTCCCACAGTGGAACCAAACGAATCTCCAAGGAATTCATACATGCCGTGGATGCCACCCCAACACGAACTGCTGTCGCCGATCACCGGCGACGATGGCTCGCAGATCGAATCGATCCAGCTCAAACCGCTGTTCTACGCCGCACAGAAAGATGCGCTGGAACGCGCCGGCGATGACGAAGACGATCAGTTCTTCGAGCTGGCGCTGCTCGCCACCGGCCTGTCGGTGAAAGAGCTCGATCAACTCAAACGTCCGGACTACGTGAGCATCGCCCAGTACGTCCATGAGATGTCGACCCGGCCGAGTACGTACTTTCTCGACCAGCTCGAGGACGCTGAGAAAGCCGGCGATCCCGATCAGGTGCAATTGCTGCAACCGCTCGCCGTGACCGGTCGCACCGTGACTTCGCTGAGCCTGGAAATGCCCGTGCTGCGCGCCACCAAAGTGATGAAGAAACTGAAAACGGCCAAGGAACGCGCCGAATTCATCACCGCCCACTGCACCGGCCTGATGATCCCCGATCTGGCCCACCTGACCGTCCCGGACTGGACGCAATTGCAGGTGCGCATCGACGATTTTTTAAACCAGCCGGCGGCCTACTTTCGGAACGCGACATCGAAGTAATCCTCGATATCGTCCCGCTCATTTACCCGGTAAGTGAAGCGGAGATTCTGGAATGGGACGCCGAAAAGGCGTTGCGCCGCTACGACATAGCGATCACTCGCCTTGGCGTGAAACAGGAGTAGAGCGGCATGGCAGAGAGCAAATTTGCGCCAATGAATGCCGATGAGCGGGGGGGCGCAGCAACCGGTGATATCCGCTTGAACATGGCTGCGGCAAACCCCGGCCCCGGACCGATCATCGGCGATCAATATCCCCAGCTGAGTCAGGCGCTCGTCACCGCAAGTATCAGGATCGATGCGTTGACGACAGCGATCGATTCATTGCGATTGGCATTGTCCAACTTGCGGATGCTCTCGTTGAGTTCCACCGCGAACGGTGAAGCCACCAGCGCGTCGGCAGCGCCGGATGAGGCCGCCGAGCGGACCAAGGCACCAGAAAGTGTGAGGCCGGCGATTGACTTTTATTCGGCGGCGGCCGATCTGGGTAGCGCGGCACAATTGACGCCAGTGCAGGCCAACGAAATCGCACTGTCGAGCTTGATCATGGCCAGTAAGCCGATGGTGGCGGCGGGAGGCACCAGCGGTATCGAACTGATCAAGGTTGCAACGCTGGCCGCCGACTCAGGAATTGGCAATGAGCTGACCAACGCGTCGGACAAGTCTTTTGAGCTGCTCAACTTCGCCAGCGACGCTGCGGTCGTAGCGTCGGCACTCAAAATCCCAGCGATGGAAGTCGCCGAGATGATGACGGTGTGGCGCACCTCGATGAAGCTCACTCGCGATCAGGCGTTTGACCTCGCGGATGCGACACACCTGCTCGGCAAAATGCCGGGTGGCGTCAAGTCCGCCGACATCGGCGCCGTACTCAAGCAATCAGGCGAGGCGGCGCTCACAGCAGGCTTGCAGCCCCAGCAGGCCGCAGCGCTGTCGGCAGCCTTGCTCCGCAGCGGAACGGGCAAAGACGATGCCGGGCAGGCGTTGAAAAGCCTTTCAGCTGCCTTGGGCAAAGGTGACAGCGTCTCCGCCGCAGAACGTGGCGCCTGGAAGCAGTTGGGACTTGATCCTGCTGCCGTGACCGCTGCAATGCATGACCCCGACAAGCAGAATGCCCAGGGTGCGCTGCTCTCGGTGCTTGCCGCGCTGCACGCAAAACCTGTCGAACAACGCGCCACGCTGGCGCGAAGCCTGTGTGCTGACAGCGCCAATGCGGTGCAGTTGTTGGCGCAGAATCCGGGCGATGTCAACGAGGCCTTTTCGCAAGTAAAGGACAAAAGTCAGTACGCGACTTCGGTGATCGGTGAGCGGAGTTCGGTGCGCCAGTCTGCACTGGCACGCTCCAATTCCCCGCAAGGACAGTGGAATGCTCAGACTGCTCGAAACGAGCGCTTGGCTATCGCCAGCGCCCAGGCGGTGGCGCCCTCTCCTGAAGTGCTGAGCGTTGCCGGTGCCGGCATCGACAGGATGAGTGAATTCGCTGAGGACCATCCGACGATCACGGCGGGGGTCATTGTTTTGGGTTCAGCCCTGAAAAAGCTATTCGATCTTGTGTTGGACGCCGGTGTCGATGAGGCGAAAGACCGGTTGCGCAAACGGATACCTGGTAGCGCCCTGGCGAATCCCCCCGATCTTTCGTCAACAGCAGATTCTGCATCGAGGCTCGCAGCGGACAAGCCGGTGACAGGGATTGCCAGTCTGGCTCCTGCGGCCGGTGCGGAAATGGCAATTGGCGAACGAGCATCATTGGTCGATACGCCGCACCTCGGGCCATCGACGGTTTCTCTGGAGGCTATTTCGCAGGCGATTCCGGCATCGAGCAGAAACGCGCAAACTGCTTTGAGTGAAAGACTTGCTATCACCGCGCCTGACACGCTTTCTGCGCCCGCCCAAGTGAGCAAGGATCTGGCGAGCGCCCATGCGTCTGACCAGCACGTGACCTACGCACCTTCGGTCCAGGTCTACTGCAGCGACCCCGGCAGCTCGGACAAGATCGGTATGTTGGTCGCGCAGCATCTGCAAAACCAGTTCATGCAAATGACCCCGCTGCTCACCAACAACCCCCTTGCCACCCGCCGCGACGCGGCCCTGACCGATGGAGTCGCCTGATGAAACAGCAAATGGCATTGGGCAGTTTCATCTTCGGCCTGTCGCGCAACTTTGCGTACCACCAGTTGCTGCGCAAGTCTGACGGCGGCTGGACCGAGATACAGATCCTCACCAGCAAACCCAAGTCCAGCCAGACCGGACAGAAACCGGAAACCCTGACCATTACCGGCAAGTCGATGTACGCCGTAGCCATGGATCGGCTCGATGAATTGCGAGCTTTGCAGGCGCTGCGTATCCCGCTGCCGTTGATCGACGGGATTGGTCGAAACTGGGGCCTGTGGCGGATCAGCAGCGTTCAGGAAACCCAGACCCAGATCATCGATGACGGTACGGCGATGGTAGTCGATTGGGTCATCGAACTAGCGGAGTTCAACAATGCGTAAAGCACGAAGTGTGGCCGGTGATTCGGTGAATCTGCTGCTCTACCGCGAAACCGGGCGCAGTGATGACGCTGCCGAAGAAGTGCTGTGGAAGCTCAACCCGACCCTGGCCGAACACGGGCCGATTCTGCCCGCCGGCGTCTGGATCGTGCTACCGGAACTGGATGTGAAACCCGCCGTGGTCAAAGCAGCGACGGCGTGGGATTAAGGAGGTTGAATGGCACTGGGATTTACGCCGGCAGTGAATATCTACGGGGCCAACGCGGCCCTGCTCAATCAGCGCCTGATCAGTTGGGAGCACATCGACGCCGCCGGTTTCGAGTCCGATCAACTGACGTTGACTATCGATCTGGAGGGGCTTGAGGGGTTGCCGAATCTGGGCGGCAAGATTGGCCTGCAAGTCGGTTATCGAGAAACCGCAATGGTCGATAAAGGCCTGTTCAAAGTGACGCGTCTGACGCCGACACTGTTTCCGTTTCGCCTCACCCTGGTGGCCACTGCGGCGCCATTCAGCAAGGATGATGAAACCGGCTTCAAGCAGCGCCGCACCGCCAGTCATGGGCCAACGACGCTGGGTGGTTTATTTCGCAAGCTGGTGGAGCTGCACGGATTTTCGCCACGGGTCGCGCCTGAGATTTCGTTGATACGCATCGAGCACATCGACCAGTCCAACGAGACCGACATGGGGTTTGTCACGCGTCTGGCGAAAAAATACAACGTCGTCGCCAAGCCTTACGGCGATGTCTATGTGCTTGCGCGGCCCGGGCAGACCAAGTCGTTGTCGGGGCAGATTCTGCCGGACGTGACGCTGTCGGTTACCCACAACAATCGTCCCGGCGATCACGCATTCATCAGCGCCACGCTGGAAGAATCGGCCCGCGAGCAGGTCAAGGGCTGCAAGACCTGTTTCTGGGATGCGGCGGCCGGGGTGTTGCGTTGGATCGAGACTGGCGTAGCGCCGTTCAAGACGGTGCGCCAGAAGCAGCCCAGCGAAGCGGATGCCATCGCAGTTGGCGAGGGCGAAGTACGCAAGATGTTGCGGCAGAAATACAAAGTGAAAATCACTTGCCCGGGGGATCCACGGCTCGCGGCCGAAGGGCTGGTATTGCTCGATGAGAGCTGGCCGGACTTCATGCGCGGACGCTGGTCGATCGACAAGGTCACCGCCAGCGGCAGTCGCGAGAACAGCTATCGCTGCCTGATTGATGCGTCGTGCCTGGACCCGAAGGCGGAACAGTAATCCTGAACCGAGTGCTTATTCCTGTGGGAGCGAGCCTGCTCGCGAAAGGGACGTCAGCTTCAGCATCGATGTGACTGATCGACCGCATTCGCGAGCAGGCTCGCTCCCACAGGGACTGCGGCGTTCACTGTAATTTCTCTTACTTCGGAACCCCCCCATGAAGATCACCCCGATCCTCACGCAACTGCGTGGGCAATGCCCTGGGCTTGCCAATCACATTTCGGTGGGTGTCGATCTGGCGTTGCTGCAAGGCAACCCGGATCTGCCAACACCTTCGGCCCACGTGCTGGCAATCGCCGATCTGGCCAGCAACAGCAACACACAAAACCTCACCACCCAACCAATCCGCGACCGCTTTGAAATCGTCCTGGCCCTTGACGCTACCGACGCGACAAAAGCGCTGGATGGGTTGCACGACCTGCGCGCCGAACTGTGGCGCGCGCTGGTGGGATTCAAGCCCGATGCCGACTACAGCGCCATCGTCTACGACGGCGGCGAGATGGTCTCGATCAACAGCAGCCGCGCCTTCTATCGGCTGCGTTTTTATGCCGAGTTCCAGCTCGGCCGCAATCTGCCAAGTCAGCCTGCGGAGAGTTGGCACGAGCGCGAACTGGACGCTTTGTCGTCCTTTACCGGGATGACGGTGCGGGTCGATGCGATCGATCCGGCCGACCCCAACCTGCAACGCCCGGGTCCGGATGGCCGGGTGGAAATGACTTTCTCTGGAGACGTAACCCCATGAGCAACCGCATCACCGTAGTGCCGGCCGCTGGCCGTGTCGTACCTGACCCGGAGGCGGGCGACCTGTTGCCGGCTGCAGGCCGTGACGTGCTGGACAGCGCCTGGTGGCGCCGGCGTCTGGCCGACGGCGATATCACACTCAAAACCGCAAAAGCGGCTAAACCACAGGGAGCCAAATAATGGCGATCGGATTCAGTAACATCCCGGCGGACATTCGTGTGCCGCTGTTCTATGCCGAAATGGACAACTCGGCCGCCAACAGCGCGACTTCGGCCATGCGCCGTTTGATCGTCGCGCAGGTCAACGACAATATTACCCCGACTGAAGTCGGCAAACTGGTGCTGGTTTCCAGCGTGGCGCTGGCAAAAAGCATCGGCGGCCAGGGCTCGATGCTCGCTTCGATGTACGAGACTTTCCGCAAGGCCGACCCGATCGGCGAGATCTGGTGCCTGCCGCTGCACAACACTGAAGGCGCTATCGCCAAAGGTGTGTTGACCCTGACCGGCACCGCAACTCAGGCGGGCATGCTCAACCTGTATGTCGGCGGCGTGCGTGTGCAAGCCACCGTGGTCAACGGCGCCACCGCCGCTCAAGCGGCAACCGCACTGGCGCAGAAAATCAACGCCACTGCCGACCTGCCAGTCAGCGCAGCCACTGCCGAAGGCGTGGTCACCCTGACCGCCAAATGGACCGGCGACAGCGGCAACGACATCAGTCTGCAATTCAATCGCCTGGGCAAGAGCAACGGCGAAGAAACTCCGGCCGGCCTGACCAGCGCAATTACCGCCATGACCGGCGGCGCCGGTGTACCGGATCAGATCGCTGCCGTCGCAGCATTGGGCGATGAGCCTTTCGAATTCATCGCCTTGCCGTGGTCCGATCTGGCCACTCTCAACACCTGGCAAGCGGTCATGGACGACAGCACCGGGCGCTGGTCGTGGGCCAAGCAATTGTTTGGTCACGTCTACAGCGCCAAGCGCGGCACCGTCGGTACGCTGGTTGCCGCAGGCCAGGCGCGCAACGATCAGCACATGACCATCCAGGCGCTGGAACCGGGCGTACCGCAACCGTTTTGGGTACAGGCCGCCGCGCTGGCTGCACGCACGGCGGTGTTCATCTCCGCCGATGCCAGCCGTCCGACCCAAAGCGGCAGCCTGCCGGGCGTCGACCCGGCGCCGGCGAGCGAGCGTTTCACCCTGACCGAGCGTCAGTCGCTGCTCAACTACGGCATCGCCACCGCGTACTACGAAGGCGGTTACGTGCGCATCCAGCGCTCGATCACCACCTACCAGAAGAACGCCTACGGCCAGGCCGACAACTCCTATCTGGACAGCGAAACCATGCACCAGTCGGCGTTCATCGTGCGTCGTCTGCAAAGCGTGATCACCAGCAAATACGGCCGCCACAAACTGGCCTCCGACGGTACCCGTTTCGGCGCCGGTCAGCCGATCGTCACGCCTGCGACCATTCGCGGCGAGCTGATTGCGCAGTACGCCAAACTCGAACTCGAAGGCCACGTAGAGAATGCCGAGCTGTTCGCCGAGCACCTGATCGTCGAGCGCGACGTGCAGGACCCGAGCCGCGTGAACGTGCTGTTCCCGCCGGATTACATCAACGGTCTGCGCGTGTTCGCACTGCTCAACCAGTTCCGTCTGCAGTACGACGACGCGGCCTGATCGGCGCCGTCGGCGCTAAGCATTCAGCCCACCTCGCGTGGGCTTTTATTTGAAGGGAGAAACACCATGGGTCAACTGATTGCAGGCACCTGCTACGTCAAGGTCGACGGCGCACAACTGACCATCAATGGCGGCTGCGAAGCCCCGCTGATGGCCGTCAAACGTGAAACCGTCGTGCCCGGTTTCTACAAGGAAACCGACATCGCACCGTCGTTCAAAGTGACCGCGCTGCACACCGCCGACTTCCCGCTGAAGAAGCTGATCGAAGGCACTGATATCACCGTCACCTGCGAATTCAGCAACGGCAAAGTCTACGTGCTGGCCGGCGCCTATCTGGTCGAGGAGCCAGTTTCCAAGGGCGACGACGCCACCATCGAACTGAAATTCGAAGGCATCAAGGGGACCTGGCAATGAGCGCCGCCGTGAAGCTTCAAGTAGCAATCGAAGCCCACGGCGAGCCACTGACCGAACTCGTTCTGCGTCGTCCGACGGTGCAGGAAGTGCGAGCGATCAAGGCGCTGCCGTACAAGATCGACAAGAGCGAAGAAGTCAGCCTCGACATGGACGTGGCGGCCAAATACATCGCCGTGTGCGCGGGCATTCCGCCGTCGTCGGTCAACCAGCTCGATCTGGCTGACCTCAATGCGCTGAGCTGGGCCGTTGCGAGTTTTTTCATGAGTGCGGCGTCGGCGCCATCACCGACCTGATCGCCGTCGCCTATGACCTGGCCTGGTTCTGGAAGGTTGACCCCGAACAGATGATGGCCAGGCCACTGGATGTGCTCCGCGAATCGCTGGAGCACGCGCAACGGATCAATGCGATGCAGCAGGTGCAGTGATGGCAGACGAAGAGAAGAAAACCCCGAAACCGGTGCTGATCACCGGCATCGATGAACTCTCGCCCAAACTGGGCGCCCTGCGCATGAAGGTTGAGAGTTTTAAAAACAATCTCGAGCAGACCGGCCTCGGCAAACTGGACATCAGTGGTCTGTTCAACGGCGGCAGCGTGATCACGCCGTTTGTAGACGGCATCAAATCGGCCGCAGCGTTCCAGGGCAAATTGAGCGAAGTCAGCGACACGGCGAAAACCGTAGATCTGCCCGCCGCGCCGACAGCAGCGACGCAGAACATGAACGTGTTCAGTGCGTCGATGCAGAAGGTTTCGGCGGCGGTGGACGCCGCGCTGGTGCCGGCGGTGGGGGCCTTGGTGGTCGGGCTGGAACCGATGCTGACGCAGGTCGGCAGCCTGCTCGCCGACAACCCGAAACTGGTTGAAGGCCTGGCGGCGGGGGCAATTGCCTTCTCCGCTATGCAAACCGCGGTCACCGGTATGACGCAGGTGATGGACGTCATGAGCATGGTGCTCAAGACCAACCCGATCATGCTGATCGCCATGGGCATTGCCGTGGCGGCCGGTTTGATCGTGGCCAACTGGACGCCGATCAGCGCGTTCTTCACAGGGATGTGGGAGGGCGTGAAAAACATCGGGGCGAGTGCGATGGCGACGTTGCGCTCGGTACTCGACTGGCGACCGCTGGCGGCACTGGCTGCGCTGTGGGAACCGGTCACGGCATTTTTCTCCGGAGTCTGGGACAAGGTGATGGCCGTGACGGCGCCAGTGATCGACTTCTTCAAGTCGGTTTTCTCGTGGTCGCCTGCGGGGATGATCATTGAAAACTGGGGGCCGCTGACCGGCCTGTTCTCGGCGATCTGGGAATTGCTCAAGGCCTTGAGTGTGCCGGTGATGGCATTTCTTAGAAACCTGTTCGATTTCTCGCCGATGCAGATGCTTACCGATGCGTGGGGTGGTGTTGTCGCGTTCTTCGAACCGATGTTCAGCGGCCTGCGAGAAGTCGCGCTACCGGCTAAAGAATTCCTCGTGTCGCTGTTCGACTTCTCGCCAATGCAGATGATCACCAGCGCCTGGGGAGGCGTTATTGCGTATTTCCAGCCGATATTGACGACGCTGCAATCGGCTGTGCAAAGCACCCGGGATACTTTGCGGGCACTGTTCGATTTTTTCCCGATGCAAATGCTCACCAGCGCCTGGGGTGGGATTGTCGGGTTCTTCGAACCGATCTGGATGGCGCTGCAAACGTCTGTGCAGCGGGTCAGAGGCTTTTTCACCAGCCTGTTCGAGTGGTCGCCGCTGGAGCAGATTGCTCAGTATTGGCAGCCGATCGGTGAGGTCTTTTCGGCGATCTGGGGCGTCGTGTTGGCGCTTTCCGCGCCGGTCGTGGATTTTCTGCACAGCCTGTTCGAATGGAAACCGCTGGATCAGATCATCGAGAGTTGGGGGCCGATCACCGAGTGGTTCGGCGAGTTGTGGCAAAAGCTGCAAACCGTCATTGCGCCGATCAAGGAGTTGTTCGACGGTGGCTTCGCCGGACTGATCGCCAAGGTCACCGGCAAGGTTGAAACGCTGACCCAAGCGCAACGCGAGACCAATGCCGAAGGCAAGGGTGAGCTGGCGCCGGCGTTCTTCGCTGCCAGCCCGGGAGCTGTCGGCAACGGCACACTGCAAAGCGGCTCGTTGCCACAAACCTCCAGCGCGCTGATCCAGCAAAGTGCCGCCAACAACCGTACGCAACTCGAAGGCGGTCTGACCGTGCGCTTCGAAAATGCGCCGGCCGGCCTGCGCACCGAACAACCGCAAACCAATCAACCTGGCCTGGCCGTGTCTTCACGCATCGGCTATCGCTCGCTGTCGATGGGAGGTTCCCAATGAACTGGCGTGACCGGTTGTTGCCGGCATCCTTTCGCGGTGTCGGTTTCTGGATCGACCAGGCGAAAACCCCGGTCGGTCGCAAAGGGCGGTTGCATGAATACCCGCAGCGCGACCTGCCTTTTTTCGAGGACCTCGGCCAGCAGGCCAAGACCCACGATCTGACCGCGTTCATCATCGGCCCCGATTGCCTGGAGCAGCGCGACAAGCTGCTCAAGGCGCTGGAGCAGGGTCGTGGCGAGCTGGTGCATCCGTGGCTCGGACGCCTGCAAGTCAAGGTCGGCGAATGCGACATGACCCACACTCGCCAGGACGGTGGGCTGGTGACGTTCGCCTTGAAGTTTTATCCCGATCAGCCGCTGCCGTTTCCGACAGCCACGGTCAGCACACAGAAAGTGCTGCTGGCAAAAGCCGACGGTCTGCTGGGTTCGGCGGTGGCGCGTTTCGAACAGGCGATGACGCTGATCAAGGCTGCGCGGATCGGCATCACCAACCTGCGCAACAGCCTTACCGGCGTCTACGAGGTGATCAAGGAGCAACTGAAACCGTTGATCGAGCAATATCGGCAGATCACCGAACTGGTCAAGGCCGTGAAGGAGCTGCCCAAGGAAGTGGCGGCAGAATTCAAGGGCTTGCTCGGCGATATCAAGGAGCTTAAAGCGTTTGCCAAGGAAGGCTACCGGGGCGTGATCGCCGACGTGTCGCAGCAACTCGAAGCGATTCGCAAGGCCGATGCGCCGAAGATCACCACCGGCAAGGACACCAATGCCGCAGCGCAAGCGATGGCCGATCTGGTGCAGGACACGCTGATCGTCAAAGTGGCGCAGTGGGTCGCATCGATGCCAGTGGCCACCCGAGCGCTGCAACTGCCTTCGACGCCCACCGTTGCTCAGCAGGCCCATCAGCAAGTCACCCGCCCGGAAGTTCCGGCCACGGATGATTTGCAGGCGCTGCAAAAGGATTTGGTGGAGGCGCTGCAAGGGGCGAAAAACAAGGCCGATCCTGATCACTATCAAGCCATCAGTGACGTGCAGGATGCCTTGGTTGCGCACCTCAAGGCCGTGGCATCCTCGGGCGTGCGACTGGTCAGCAAATCCTTTCAGGAAAGCCTTCCGGCACTGGTCATAGCGTACAAACAGTTTGGCGACGCCACGCGAGTCACCGAAGTCGTGCAGCGCAACGGCGTGACCAATCCGTTGTACCTCCCGCAAAGCGATGTGAAAGTCTCCAGGGAGTGAACCATGGACGAGTTGGATAACCACGTCACACTGACGGTTAACGGCATGGAATACGGCGGCTGGAAAAGCGTCGAAATCACCGCCGATCTCGAGCGTCAGTTCCGCACCTTCAAGCTCGACATTACCTGGCAATGGCCGGGGCAGGCGGTGAGCAAACCGATTAAACCCGGTGACCCCTGTGAAGTGAAAATCGGCAAGGACCTGGTGCTCACCGGTTACGTGTTCAAGGCGCCGATCCGCTATGACGGGCGGCAGATCAGCCTGACCATCGAAGGCAGTTCGAAGACCCAGGATCTGGTCGATTGCGCCGCCCGTAACCTGCCCAGCCAATGGCAGCAACAACCCTTGCTGACTATCGTCCGCGATCTGGCGAGCGAATATGGACTGTGGGTCGTCAATGAAATCAGCGACACCACACGCCTGACCAAACACACCATCGTGCCGGGTGAAACGGCATTCCAGTCGATCGACCGATTGCTGTCGCTCCTGCGGGTGTTTTCCACCGACAACGAGCTGGGCCAGTTGGTGCTGGCCAAACCCGGCAGCGGCGGACGCGCCAGCGATGCGCTGGAGCTGGGCAAGAACATCCTGTCGGCCAGTGCGCCAATGGATTTCAGCCAGGTGTTCTCCGAGTATCGGGTGATCGGCCAGCAGAAAGGCTCGGATGCGAAAAGCGGCGCGGCGGTCAGCGAAGTCGAGTCGACGGCGGCCGACCTGAGTTTCAAACGGCGGCGCACCACGGTGATCAACGAAGGCACGCAACTGACCTTTGAGTTGGCGCAGCAGCGTGCCCAATGGGAAAGCGCGACTCGCATGGGCCGTGCGCAGACCACCACCTATCAGGTGCAGGGCTGGCGGCAGAGCAATGGCGATTTGTGGCGCCATAACACGCTAGTGAAGGTCAAGGATCCGGTGCTCGATTTCGATGGTGACATGCTGATTTCCAAGGTCACTTATTCGTTGTCGGCGCAAGGTTCGGTGACCACGCTGCAAGTGGCGCCGCCGCATACCTTTGATCCTGATCCGACGCCCCCGAAAAAAACCTGAGCCTGACCCCGAACCCTGTGGGAGCGAGCCTGCTCGCGAAAGCGTCGCCAGCCTCAACATCACAGCGCCTGACCCGCCGCGTTCGCGAGCAGGCTCGCTCCCACACTGATCCCATTCGGGCGACTCTTTTCAAGGACACCCCATGAGCCTACTGACACGCCTGCTGGCGCGCGGCACTGTCGTGCTCGCCAATTCGGCAACCAAGCTGCAATCGCTGCAAATGCGCCTCACCGCCGGTGAAGTCAACGACGACCTCGAACACTTCGAACCCTACGGTTTCACCAGCCATCCGTTGGCTGGCGCTGAAGGGGTCGTCACCTTCATCGGCGGCGACCGTTCCCACGCCATCGCCCTGGTCATCGCCGACCGTCGCTATCGCCTGCAAGCGCTCGCTGCCGGTGAAGTGGCGATCTACACCGACGAGGGCGACAAAATTCATTTCAAGCGCGGGCGGATCATCGACATCGAAACCGCCACGCTGAACATCCGCGCCAGCAGCGCGGTGAACTTCGACACGCCGGTGATAAACCAGACCGGCAAGATCGTTTCCACCGGTGATCAACTGGCTGGCGGCATCAGCCAGATCAAACACGTGCATGTAGGCGTGCAGGCCGGCAACGGTCAGACCGGCGCGCCGGCAGGAGGCCAGTGATGTTCATCAGCCAGAACCTCCACGCCGCACTGACCCGCGCCGTGCTCATCAGTCTGTTCACCTGGCGTCGCGCCGCTGATGACGACACCCTCGATGACGAAGAACGCTTCGGCTGGTGGGGCGACAGTTTTCCCACGGTTGCCGACGATCGCATCGGCTCGCGGCTGTGGCTGCTGCGCCGGGTCAAGCTGACCCGGCAGACGCAGATGGACGCCGAGTTCTATGCCCGCGAAGCCCTGCAATGGCTGCTCGACGACGGCCACTGCAGCGCCATCGACATCATCAGCGAACGCCTCGATGCCCAGCGCCTGAACCTGCGCACGGTCCTCACGCTGGCCGACGGCGAACGTCTGGACATCAACCCCGATAACAGTTGGCAGGTGATCTATGCCGTTTGAAACCCCTTCGCTGCCGGTGCTGATCAAGCGCACCCAAAGCGACCTGGCTGGCGATTCGCTGCGCCAGTCCGATGCGCAAGTGCTCGCCCGCACCCTCGGCGGCGCCGCTTATGGCTTGTACGGTTATCTCGACTGGATTGCCGAGCAGATCCTGCCCGACAAAGCCGATGAGTCAACCCTGGAACGCATCGCCGCGCTGCGCCTGAATCAGCCGCGCAAAGCCGCGCAGGTGGCTACCGGCAGCGTCAGTTTTACCGCCACTCCCGGCGCCGTGCTCGACGTCGACACTCTGCTGCAAGCGAACGATGGCCGCACCTACAAAGTCACCACGGCGCGCACCACGGTCAATGGCAGCAACAGCACCACGATTGCGGCGCTGGAGGCCGGCAGTCTGGGCAACGCTGATGCGGGTTTGACGCTGACCCAGGTGCAGCCGATTGCCGGGATTGTCGGCAACAGCTTCGTGGTGCTGGCGCCGGGCCTCAGCGGCGGTGTGGCGCGGGAAAGCCTCGAATCGCTGCGCTCGCGGGTCATCCGTTCCTACCGCGTGATTCCCCATGGTGGCGCGGCCAGCGACTACGAAACCTGGGCGCTGGAAGTGCCGGGTGTGACGCGGGCGTGGTGCCGGGGCGGCCTGCTCGGGCCGGGCACGGTGACGGTGTTCATCATGCGTGATGAAGACCCGCAACCGGTGCCGAACGATGAGCAGTTGGCGGAGGTTCAGGAGTACATCGAACCGCTGCGTCCGGTGACCGCGGAAGTGCACGTGCAGCGACCGGTGCAAGTGCCGGTGGTGTATCGCTTCAAGAGCGTCAATCCGGACACCACCGCGGTGCGCGCCGCCGTTGAAGCGCAGCTGCGCGATCTGCACAACCGCGAGGCTGACCTCGGCGTGCCGTTGCTGATCAGCCATATCCGCGAAGCGATCAGCAGCGCCGGCGGCGAATACGATCACACGCTCACTGCTCCAGCCGCTGACGTGCCGGCCGGGCAGAGCGAACTACTCACCTTCGGAGGCTGCGTATGGGGGGCATAAGAACCGCCGCGCAATACCGGGCGCAGTTGCGCGCCTTGCTGCCCAGTGGCCCGGCATGGGATCCGGAACGGGTGCCGGAACTCGAAGAAGTGTTGCAAGGCGTCGCCGTCGAACTGGCCCGCCTCGACGCCCGCGCCGCCGACCTGCTCAACGAGATGGACCCGGCCGGCGTCAGCGAACTGGTGCCGGACTGGGAGCGGGTGATGAACCTGCCCGACCCGTGCCTGGGCGCCACGCCGTTGTTCGACGACCGCCGCCTCGCCGTCCGCCGCCGCTTGCTCGCGGTCGGCAGCCAGGCGGTCGGTTACTACCTCGACATCGCCAAAAGCCAGGGTTACCCCAACGCCAGCATCACCGAACACGAAGCCCCACGCATGGGCCGCGCCCGGTTTGGTTCGGCGCATTGGGGCACTTGGGAAGCGCAGTTCATGTGGACGCTCAACACCGGCGGCCGCCTGCTGCTCGGCCGCCGTTACGGCGCGAGCTACTGGGGCGAGCGCTTCGGCGTCAACCCGGGCTCGGCGCTGGAATGCCTGATCCACCGCAGCGCGCCGGCGCATACCAAGGTGCACATCAATTATGACTAGGGAGGGATGAGGGATGGATTATCCGAAGAGTGTGCCCAGCGCCGGGTTGGTGAATGGGAAGTTTGTTGATGAGAACCCGTTGATGGGGACGCCGGGGTCGTTGATTCCGGCGGATTGGGGGAACGGGGTTACGCAGGAAATTCTTAACGTGATCAAGGCGGCGGACCTGACGCCTGACGAGAAGAAATACGATCAGTTGTTGCAGGCGATTCAATCGGTGACGGCCAAGGGCTGGAACCAGGATTTGGCGCTGCCGCTGGCTGCTTTGCCTTTGCCTACAGTTGCCACCGCCGATGCACGTCTGCCGGTCAGTCCGGCTGCGGCCTCAACCAGTGGTGGCCGGGTTTCGATCGCAGCGGGAACCTTTATTAGCCTTGGCCAGGAAGTAGTGGCCGGCCAACTCGGGCGTGCGCGCACCTTCGTGACGACGGCGTGGAGCAGCGCCGACTTGCTGCCCAGCAGCCATTACTTTCTGCGAGCGCAAGTTATCGCCGGGGTACTCACGTTCTACACCCAACGCGGTGGCATTCATGACGTCGTGCCTGACTCACTCAAAGGGACCGTCAACGGCGCTGCCGGCGGCGGTTTTCAGTCCACGTCTCTGGACATGTGTCTGGCGTGGGTGATAACCGGAGCACCCGGTTCGGTGCCGGTTGTGCGGACCCTATACAACCGCGCACGTTTGACCTGGACGCAAACGGTAAACGGCACAGGCGCAATATTTTTACCGCTCGATCCCCACGCGCGTGCGGCACGACTCGTCGCCGGTAACCCAACGCCATCCTCGACGGCGGTCACCTCAGTCGCCTTTCCGTCCACCGGGTGGGCAGGGGGCAACTATTGCTTCCTGTCGCCGATCCTGACAGGCAGTTCGAACAACCCGGGGGGGTGGAACCCGGCAACGGTTTCACCGTGTGTATTGTTCACCAACAACATCGTCAATGACGTCACGGTTTCGACGTTGGCGGCGAGTTTCGATCATGCCAATTTGCGCTCACTGTGGCAGTGCTATCAGGCCGAACACAACTTGGGCCAATCGAATGCCGACAGCGATGAGCTATTGCTGAGCATGGGCATCAAAACCCATCCAATCACCGATTACAGCGTGGGCATTGCCATCAACTTTTCCGACGCGGTGAACGTGCAATTCTCGTGGGAGCTTATTCGATGATCGTCATTCAGGAACTTCATCAGTGCGACGGTGAGTTGCGCCTGCCGCAACCGTCGGCTGCGCACGAGTGGGATGGGCAGAACTGGGTTTTCAATGCAGATATGCAGATTGCTCTGGATCTGCAGGAAGCCGAACGCCTTTGCGCCAAGGTCGACGCCACCTCCGACAACGCTCGCATCGCACTGGCAGGCGACCCGCTCAAGGCCATGGAGTACGCACAGGCAGCCGCAGACGCTCGAGCTTTCAGCGACGCCGGATACCCGAAAAAGGAAGTGCCGCTTTCAGTCGCCGCGTGGGTCGCGAAAGGCCGCACGGCCAAACAGGCCGCCGGGCAGATTCTGAGTAAGGCCGATCAACTGACCGACCATCTGTTGGCGCTGCGTACGTTGCGACTGAAGGCCAAAACGCAGATTCGCGCCCAGGCAGCCAAGGGCAACATGGATCTGGCGCGCAGCTCTGCTGACGAAGCATTTGTCGCCATTCGCGAACTGGTCAACGGTCCATCCAGCTAAATCAAAAACCTCAGTTCTGCGTCACCCAAGCCCACTTCGATGTGGGCTTTTTTATTTCTGAAAACAGACCGTGAACAGGTAGGCGAAGAACGTTTTGCCGATGCCGATGCCGGTCATTTGTCATTTCAAAGGAGCGAACATCTTATGGATTATCCAAAAAGCGTACCCAGCGTCGGACTGGTCGATGGCCGCTTCGTCGATGAAAACCCGGTGGCGGGGACACCGGGTTCGTTGATTCCGGCGGTGTGGGGCAACAGCGTTACACAAGAGATTCTCAACGTGATCAAGGCGGCCGGGTTGACACCCGATGAGGCCAAAACGGATCAACTCGCCAGTGCGATCGGTGCACTGGTCGATTTCACCAAACTGAAAAATACCCCGACCACATTGGCCGGTTACGGCATCACCGATGCGGTGGGGCGGCTGTTGGCGGTCAGGCAGTTCGAGAAGGTCGGGATTACGCTTTACAAGCCAAACCCCAAAGCCAAGAGGATCCATGTGCGGCTGGTCGGCGCGGGGGGGAGCGGTGGTGGGTGTTCGCCCGTTGCCGCCGGTTATCAGGGTATTGGTGGTGGCGGAGGCTCTGGGGCCTTTGCTCAAAGCCTGTACGACGTGACCCCGGAAATACTTGCAGGCGTGCCCGTTACGCTGGGTGGCGGTGGCGCTGCGAGTAATGTGATGGGGCTGGCCGGCGGAGGTGCTTCGTTCGGCACCTACATGAGCGCTGCGGGCGGTGGAGGCGGGCAGGTCCTTACCGTCGCCGTAACAGCCACAACAGTTGGTTTCGTTCAGGGCGGTGCAGGAGGGCAAGCAGTCACAGGCGGCAATCTTGCGAATGCTCGGGGCGCACCCGGCGAATACGCAATGTACAACGCCAATTGGGGCGTCCTCTCGGGTGCGGGCGGTGCCAGCCCGTATGACGGCGGTGGTACCCGAGTGGGGGTCAACGGGATTGGCATCACCGGCGGACGCGGTTCCGGCGGCAGCGGCTCCTGTTCGACCAACGCTTCGGCTGCCGTACTCAGTGGCGCCGGCGGCAACGCATTCTGTGAAATCTGGGAGTATGAATAATGGCCATTTATGCACGGGTCGAGAACGGCGTGGTCGTCGAACGGATCGACGCCGGTGAGTACGCCATCTGCGAGCTGTTTGCTCCATCCTTCGTCGAGACGATGGTTCGCGTGCCGGAGGGTCAAGAGGTCGAGATCGGTGCGCCGATCACCGGGCTTCCGACAGGCGCCGAAGAACTGCCTGCACAGCAGAGCCGTGTGGTAGCTCAGGCTCCCATTGTTGCGGAAGAGGAACCTGCGGCCGCACTTGTCTGGCGCCAAGCCTCTCTGGCCACGACCGAATGGTTAGTCACGCGGCATCGCGATGAACAGGATATGGGACGCGGCACATCGCTCAAGCCCACGCAGTATCTGGAACTGCTTGAGTACCGACAGGCATTGCGCGACTGGCCTGACTCAGCGCTTTTCCCGGCGTTGAATGCCCGCCCTCTGGCACCCGCATGGCTCGCTATCAAAACAGGAGAACAGTAATGGATTACCCAAAAAGCGTCCCCAGCGCAGGGTTGGTGGACGGTAGCTTTGTTGATGAAGACCCGCTGAACGGCAGACCGGGATCGCTGATTCCGGCGAGTTGGGGCAATGGTGTTACCCAGGAAATCCTGAGCGTCGTTCAAGCCGGCGGGTTGACGCCGAGTGAGGCGTCCAACGCGCAATTGCTAGGCGCACTGCGCGGCGCTCAGTTGTTCAAGACCGCAGCACCTTTTGATGTCAGCCGTTCGGCGGCGACTTGCGAGTTTGTTCAGCGAGCTCTTGGCAGCTACGCGGGGGCGCGTGACATCCTTGCTACTACGCAACTGACGCTCGCTGACTTGGGCTGGTCGTTAGGTCTGGGTGGTAACTCGCCTTACACCGTGACCCTGCCGGAAATTGACAAGGTTCCTATGGGCGCCGCCATCGTCTTTCACTGCCGCAGCAATGCTCCTGTCACGATTGCTCACCCGGGTGCCGCAAAAATAAGCCCGCAAGGCGTCTTGTTGAGCTCGATCGTGATCAACAGTGGCGAGAGCGCCACCATCGTGAGGGAAAGTGGAGCCTGGGCGGTACACGGGACGGCGAGTCTGAAATATGCCTCGCTTTTTTCCGGATTGACGAGTGCCCAGGGATATCAAAAACATGCCAGCGGCAATATCGATCAATGGGGCTCAGGTCTGTCGAATGCTGCGGGACTGGTCTACGTGACATTCCCAATCTCGTTTCCGAGGGCCTATTTCTCGCTCGTGGCCACACATGCGGGAGGTGACACCGCAATGATCGTGCTGAATGCCGCCAATCAGCAGGGCTGCACCTTGAAAATTCGCGACGCGAATGCGCAGTTGGCTGCCAATTGCACCGTCAACTATTTTGTAAAGGGCTATTGAATGGACAACTTCAACGTTTTATTCAGCGCCACCACCCGGGGTGTTTACGTACCCGGCATCAACTCGACGGACATCCCCGACGACGTCATCGAAATTCCTCAGGGCTACTGGATCTCGCTGCTGCAGCAACTGGCGGTCAGCGCGAAAATGATCGGGGTGCGTGCGGACAACGGCTACCCGATTCTGGTTGATCCACCTCCACCCTCGGCAAAAGAAGTCGAGGACATGGAGCGTCTATGGCGTGATGCGCAATTGGCAGCCACCGATGGCATGGTTGCACGCGATCGCGATGAACTGGAGGATGGCGGTGGCACGACGCTGACTACTGAACAATATGCTGAACTGCAAGCCTATCGACGTGAATTACGCGATTGGCCGCAAGGGGCCTCTTTTCCCTTCAGCGAACATCGCCCGGTGGCGCCGCGCTGGTTGGTAGCGGCGCTCTGACCCAGCGTCACTTCACGAATACTTTCGCGGAAAACTCCGGAAAACAATGGCTGGCAAGCATCAGCCGCCAGCCGTGATTCAATCGGGACAACATCCAGGGAGGATCAAGCATCATGCAATTAACTGAAAAACACCTTATCGACATCATGCCCAACGCCCGCTCCCAAGCGGGCGTTTTTGTTTCTGCACTCAACGCTGCGATGGCCAGGCAGCGCATCGATACGCCCAAGCGCATCGCGGCGTTTCTGGCACAGGTCGGTCACGAGTCGGGCCAATTGCGTTACGTGCGCGAACTGGGCAACAACCAGTACCTGAGCAAATACGACACCGGCACGCTGGCGCTGCGTCTGGGCAATACGCCCGAGGCGGATGGCGACGGGCAAAAGTACCGGGGGCGTGGGCTCATCCAAATCACCGGTCGCGCCAACTATCGCCAATGCAGTCTCGGCTTGTTTGGCGATGAGCGTCTGTTGGCATTGCCCGAATTGCTCGAGCAACCGCAATGGGCGGCCGAATCGGCGGCGTGGTTCTGGGCGCAGAAGGGCCTGAATGAACTGGCCGATGCGGACCAGTTCAACACCATCACCCGCCGGATCAACGGCGGGTTGAATGGCTTGCAGGATCGACTCGAGATCTGGGCACGGGCGAGGGCGGTGCTATGTCCGGCTCCTGGCGCGTGATGGGTCTGTTGCTGCTGGTGGCCGGGGCGTTTGCAGCGGCATGGCAGTTTCAGGACTGGCGCTACGGGCGGCAATTGGCCGAGCAGGCGCGGTTAAACGCCGAAACCCTCAATCAACTGACGCAGACCGCCGCCACCGCGCAACAGGCCGAGCAGGATAGACGCCTGGCACTGGAGCAGCGGCTCGCGGCCAGTGAGCAAACCCATTATCGAGCGCTGAGCGATGCCCAACGTGATCAGGATCGCTTGCGCGATCGCCTTGCTACTGCCGATGTGCGGCTGTCAGTCCTTCTCGACGCCGGCGACGTTGCCCACGGCTGTGCGGTGCCAGCCGCCGCCGGCACCAGCGGCGTGGATCCTGCAACCGTACGCGCCCGACTTGACCCGGCGCATGCTCAACGAATTATCGCCATCACCGACACCGGCGACCGTGGATTGATTGCGTTGCAGGCCTGTCAGGCCTATGTCAGAGCGCTGGCGCCCGAACATCTTGAATGATTCTGTGTATTGAAAGCGCGTCCGGCTCGTGTACGGTGGAGGCATTCCACACGATCCGGAGCTCGCCGTGAAAGAGACCACCCAACTGGCCGCAGAACTGGGCCGACGTCTGCAAGTGCTCAATGCTCATGTCACTACCGCCGAGTCCTGTACCGGTGGCGGTATCGCCGAAGCGATTACGCGGATTCCGGGCAGTTCGGCCTGGTTTGAAGCAGGTTACGTGACGTACTCCAATCGGCAGAAAACCCGGCAGCTGGATGTGCCGGCCGATTCGTTCGAAACGGTAGGAGCGGTCAGTCGGGAGGTGGTCGAGGCCATGGTGCGTGGTGCGCAG
Organism: Pseudomonas sp. Leaf434; assembly: GCF_001425545.1. Taxonomy (NCBI): domain Bacteria; kingdom Pseudomonadati; phylum Pseudomonadota; class Gammaproteobacteria; order Pseudomonadales; family Pseudomonadaceae; genus Pseudomonas; species Pseudomonas sp. Leaf434. The sequence goes on from NZ_LMQZ01000001.1 coordinate 501,234, forward strand.
CATCACAGCCTGGCGCATTTTGCCGTGGCGGTCAGCGGTGTCGCCGGCCCCGACGGTGGCACGCCGAACAAACCGGTGGGCACAGTGTGGCTGGCCTGGGGTGTTGGCGATGAGGTTTATAGCGAGGTTCAGCACTTCCCCGGTGGTCGTGATGAAGTCCGCCGACAAACGGTGAAGGCCGCGCTAGAGGGGCTTGTGCGACTAGCGGCACGAGAAATCGAAAATCAGGGGTAGGCGATCTTCGAACGCTGTGGAATAATACTGGCTACTTATACAGGTGTTGGCCGTCAGGCCTTATTGATTACGTGAGGACTTTAATGGACGACAACAAGAAGAAAGCCTTGGCTGCGGCCCTGGGTCAGATCGAACGTCAATTCGGCAAGGGTGCCGTAATGCGTATGGGCGATCAGGACCGTCAGGCGATCCCGGCCATCTCTACTGGCTCTCTGGGTCTGGACATCGCACTCGGCATCGGCGGTCTGCCAAAAGGCCGTATTGTTGAAATCTACGGTCCTGAATCCTCCGGTAAAACCACGCTGACGTTGTCCGTGATCGCCCAGGCGCAAAAAGCCGGCGCGACCTGCGCATTCGTCGACGCCGAGCACGCGCTCGATCCAGAGTACGCCGGCAAGCTGGGCGTCAACGTTGACGACCTGCTGGTTTCCCAGCCGGACACCGGCGAACAGGCCCTGGAAATCACCGACATGCTGGTGCGCTCCAACGCCGTTGACGTGATCATCGTCGACTCCGTGGCCGCACTGGTGCCGAAGGCTGAAATCGAAGGTGAAATGGGCGACATGCACGTCGGCCTGCAAGCACGTCTGATGTCTCAGGCGCTGCGTAAAATCACCGGTAACATCAAGAACGCCAACTGCCTGGTCATTTTCATCAACCAGATCCGTATGAAAATCGGCGTGATGTTCGGCAGCCCGGAAACCACCACCGGTGGTAACGCGCTGAAGTTCTACGCCTCGGTTCGTCTCGACATCCGCCGTACCGGCGCGGTGAAGGAAGGCGACGAAGTGGTCGGCAGCGAAACCCGCGTCAAGGTTGTGAAGAACAAGGTGGCTTCGCCGTTCCGTCAGGCCGAGTTCCAGATTCTTTACGGCAAAGGCATTTACCTCAACGGCGAGATGATCGACCTGGGTGTGCTGCACGGTTTTGTCGAGAAGTCCGGCGCCTGGTACGCCTACGAAGGCACCAAGATCGGTCAGGGCAAGGCCAACTCGGCCAAGTTCCTGGCGGACAACCCGGAAATCGCCGCGAAGCTCGAGAAGCAGCTGCGTGACAAGCTGCTGTCGCCAGCGGTGATCGCGGATTCCAAGGCGTCGGCGGTCAAAGAGACCGAAGACGACCTGGCCGACGCTGATCTCTGATACCAGCGATGACCACCGCCGTACTGGATACCCTCGTCGCGGTGCGGCGAACCGCCATGGACCTGCTCGCACGTCGCGAGCATGGTCGAGTCGAGTTGACGCGTAAGCTGCGTCAGCGCGGCGCCGAGGCGGAGCTGATCGAAACAGCCCTCGACCGTTTGACGGAAGAGGGTCTGCTTTCCGAAGCCCGTTACCTTGAAAGCTTTGTCTCCTACCGAGCCCGTTCCGGCTATGGCCCTCTGCGAATTCGTGAGGAGCTCAGCCAGCGGGGTTTGCAACGTACCGATATCGAAGTCGCCCTGCGCGAAAGTGGTATCAATTGGCAGGCGCAGCTTCAGGATACGTGGCAACGCAAGTTCTCCGGACATTTACCGATTGATGCGAAAGAACGGGCCAGGCAAGGCCGGTTTCTGGCGTATCGGGGGTTCTCGATGGAGATGATCAACCGCTTGTTCAGCGGTCGAGGGATGGACGATTAGACCGATTCAACAAAAAAGGCCCGCTATTTTTTAGAAAATAGCGGGCCTTTTTTTTGCCTTCAAATTACGTTGAAAGGCTCGCGTGAGCGTTGTGCAGTGGGCGGTTTTGAATCGGCCCAGTTTTCCGGCAGATTGATAAAGTCCACCAACTCCCTCAGACGACCATGGGTACGGCCATTGAAGGCAAAGGCCAGCCGCGTCAGGTGGCTGAACTGTGCATCGTCGTGTTCTTCGCCGCTGTAGGCATGTTGGTGGAACTGGTCGCTCAGGCACAGATCAGCAAATTCCTCCTGCATCTGCGCCAGCGCCTGATCGCTGAGCTTGTGGTTCATGCGAATCACAAATTGCCGCTTGAGCCAGCGGCTGGAGTGGAAGTTGCTGTAGAACTGATTGATCTCTTCCACCGCTTCTTCAACGCTGTAGACCAGTCGCATCAGCTTCATATCGGTCGGCAGGATGTAGCGGTTTTCTTCCAGCTGATTGCGGATGAAGTCCAGCGCGCCTTGCCAGAACGTCCCGCCCGGAACATCCAGCAACACCACCGGCACCAATGGGCTTTTGCCGGTCTGAATCAGCGTCAGCACTTCCAGCGCTTCATCAAGGGTGCCAAACCCGCCCGGGCACAGCACCAGCGCGTCAGCCTCTTTGACGAAGAACAGTTTTCGGGTGAAGAAAAAGTGGAAGGGCAACAGATTGTCGGTGCCGTCGACGGTGGGATTGGCATGTTGCTCGAAGGGCAGGGTGATATTGAAACCCAGGCTGTGGTCACGTCCGGCTCCTTCGTGGGCGGCGGCCATGATGCCGCCGCCGGCGCCGGTGATGACCATCATCTCTGCGCGTGTCAGTGCTGCGCCGAGTTCGCGGGCCATTGCATACAGCGGATGCTCCACTGGCGTACGTGCCGAGCCGAACACGGTAACTTTGCGCCGCCCCTTGAATTGCTCGAGTACACGAAATGCTTGCTCCAGTTCACGCAGGGCTTGCAGGGTGATCTTGGCGTTCCAGCGGTTGTGGTCTTCCTGAGCCATGCGCAGCACGGTCAGGATCATGTCACGGTAGATGGGGATGTTCGGGCTGTTGGTGGAAATATGACTGAGTTGGGCTTCGACCTGGCTGATGAGGTCGCCGCTTTCCTGAAAATGACGGCTCAAGAGGTCATTCGGTTGATAAGGCATTCAACGTCTCCTTCTGTACAGGGCGGGTAGCCCGGACAACCAGCGTCCGGGTCGCACTGCAAAAACACACAGGGCCGGCAGTTCCATTTCTGCCGTTAACGAATGATCGGGAATACTCTCAATCTAGACCCTCGCACGCATTCGCGCTGACTTGAACAGTGCGCTGTAACGTTTTGTCTGGCAACCGCTTACTGATTTGCGCCAAAGCCCCGCCGCTCGTCTGAACGTATCGCAAAGGGCCATCACTCTGATTTACTCAAATACAGACGTCGCAAGACAACCTTGCGCTTGCGCAAGGCAAAGCAATTCAAGGATTCGTGGGTGGCAAGGAGGCGGGATGCATGGTCAGAGTGGTTCTGGAGATCGATACGCAGCTGTATCGAATGTTGCAGGAGTCGGCCGAGACGCATCAATTGAGTCTCGAAGAAGAGTGCTGCCGACGATTGGCCGGCGGCGAGCGTCGCTCGCGCTATCTGCAGGCGCTGGTGGCGGAACTGCGCGCCGAGGATGAACAGCGGCGCGCCAAGGCTTCGCGCTGATTACTTCTTCTTCGCTGGCGCGGCTTTCGGGCAATCGGATTCTTGGTAGCTGGCCGAGCCGATCGCTTTGTTGGTTTTCACTTCGGTGAAGTCGTAACGCATGATCGCGCCCTTGGCCATCAGCTTGCGGTACGACGGGTTGTTGCACACCGACGCGCCCAACTGGAAATACACAGCCTTGGGATCGGCGCGCATCTTGTCGGCGTGGCTCTTTTGCACGCTCAGATGGTTGATCAGCTGCGTGCCTTCGACGGTGTAGCCTTGATCAAGAATGTCTTCATTGATCGCCCGTGGCGTGCCGACGCTGCTTTGGGCGGCGACGTTGCGCAGCTCTCGGTTCAGATTCTGCTCACTCAGGGACGCAGCCTGAGCGGTAAAGGACGACGCCAGCAGAATGGCAGCGGTGGGAACGATAAGGCGCAGCATGAAACTCTCCTGATTCGGTGACTGGTGGTTCGACCCGTCACGGGGCGGTGCGTTCAGTGGCGGCGAATTATAGGGGAGCCGGTCTGGACGGTACAGGCTTGTGGCCGTCGCTCTGGTAAACTGCCGGCCTTTATTGCCCTGCCGAGTGTCGTTCGTGTCGAGTTTCCCTGTCTGCCGGTGTTGCCTGCGATGATCCATGCCCCCAACGCCGTGGCCCGCCTGCGCGATCAGCGCGAGGACGAAGGTATCAAGCCGATTCAGGCGCGCGGCTTTCGCTCCGAGCGTTGCCGCGATTGCCGAGTGATCATAAGTCATTGCCTGTGCGCGTGGCGGCCAAGCGTCGACACCCGCTCCGGCGTGTGCCTGATCATGACCGGCAAGGAAGTGTTCAAGCCAAGCAACACCGGTTGGCTGATTGCCGATGTGGTGCGCGACAACCATGCGTTCATCTGGTCACGCACCGAGCCCGACCCGCAGATGCTTGCACTGCTCAACGATCCGCAATGGCAGCCGTACCTGGTGTTTCCGGGTGAGTATGTCGAACCGTCACGGGTGACCAACACGGTGACAGTCGATAGCAGCAAGCGCCCGCTGTTCATTCTGCTCGATGCGACCTGGACGGAGGCGCGCAAGATTTTTCGCAAGAGTCCGTATTTCGACCGCTTGCCAATCCTCAGCCTGCTGCCCGACAAACTCTCGCGCTATCGCTTGCGCCGTTCGACCCGCAGCGAGCACCTGTGCACCGCCGAAGTCGCTGCGTTGTGCCTGGAGCTGGCCGGTGACAGCGATGCCGCCTCGGCGCTGGATGCTTATTTCGATGTGTTCAGCCAGCATTACCTCGGTGCCAAGCAGCAACTGGACATGAATGAATCGACGCCCGCCCATGCCGAGCTGCTGCCCTATATACGAAAGCCGCAGCCGGCGTTGGCCCGATAGTGGCCCATACTGTCGACAGCGCTGGCCATCTTGCTTGACCACCCCGGCTGCGCTGGGCATGCTTGGCGCCGATTAGGGTGCGGCCAAGGTTTGAGACGCCGTGTTTGCTGTTGATTGGCGTCGAACGTGCCCCTGTGGATATCGCTTCCAAGCGTTGTCTCGAGTTGCTTTGGCCAGACCGGAATCTACCGCGTCTGCCATCAAAAACAGGATCATTTGAAAAATGGCCACATACGACATCCTGATTGCCGATGATCACCCCCTGTTTCGCAGCGCCCTGCACCAAGCGGTGACGCTGGGCCTTGGCCCGGACGTGCGACTGGTGGAGGTGGCGAGCATTGCCGAACTGGAAGCTCGCCTGACTGAAAAGGCTGACTGGGATCTGGTTCTGCTGGACCTGAACATGCCCGGCGCCTACGGTTTTTCCGGGCTGGTGCTGCTGCGCGGGCAGTATCCGCAGATTCCGGTGGTGATGGTCTCTGCCCAGGAAGAAGCCTCGGTGATGGTCAAATCCCGCGAGTTCGGCGCCAGTGGTTTCATTCCCAAGTCCAGCGATCTGAGCGTAATTCAGGAAGCGGTGCGCAAGGTGCTCGATGGCGACGTGTTCTGGCCGCCGCAAGCGTTCGAAGCAGTCAGCGTGTCGGATGAGGCCAAAGCTGCCAGTGATGGCCTCGCCAGCCTGACGCCGCAACAGTTCCGCGTGCTGACCATGGTCTGCGAAGGTCTGCTCAACAAGCAGATTGCCTATGAGCTGAGCGTGTCGGAAGCGACCATCAAGGCCCACGTCACGGCGATCTTTCGCAAATTGAACGTGCGCACTCGCACGCAAGCGGCTTTACTGCTGCAACAACTTGAGTCAATTCCGAGCCAGTGATGGCTGGCGGTTTCACGCTTTTTTGACTTTCGTTGATCTAGCTTCCCCACACCTTTTTGGCTGGTTTCTTTCTTATGTCACCTTTCAAGGGCCAGACCGGCCTGAAACGCATCCTCAACGCGTCCGGCTATTCGCTCGATGGCCTGCGCGCTGCCTTCACCGGCGAAGCGGCGTTCCGCCAATTGGTGCTGCTCAACGTGGTGCTGATTCCGCTGACATTTTTCCTCAATGTCAGCCGTGTCGAGCAGGCGGTGTTGATTGCCGTGTGTTTGCTGGCGCTGATTGTCGAGTTGCTGAATTCGGCGGTGGAAGCGGCCATTGACCGCATCTCGCTGGAATTGCACCCGCTGTCGAAAAACGCCAAGGACATGGGCAGTGCCGCGCAATTTGTCGCACTGAGCATGATCGCTTTGGTGTGGGCAGTGATTCTGCTTTAAGCAATCGTCGGCAAAACGATCTCGTCGCTGCGCTGCACCCCGGCGGTGAATGCTCGGCACAGCTCGAGAAACTCGCGCATCGCTGAAGTCTGGTACTTCTGTTTGTGCCAGATGAAATAGAACTGCCGCGCCAGGTCCAGATCCGGCGTCTCCACCGGCACCAGACTGCCGCGCCGGAAGGCATCGCGCAGCGCCAGCCGCGAAATGCAGCCAATCCCCAAGCCAGATTCCACTGCACGTTTGATCGCTTCGGTGTGTTCCAGCTCGAGACGAATATTCAGCGCGCTGCGATGGTGACGCATGGCCTGGTCGAAGGTCAGCCGCGTGCCGGAACCCTGTTCCCGCAGAATCCATGCCTCATGGGTCAGCTCTTCCATTGTCGCACTGCCGCGTTTGGCCAACGGATGCTGCGGTGCGCAAAACACCACCAGCTCATCCTCGACCCAACTCTGCACTTCGATGTCCGGGTGGCTGCAATCGCCTTCGATTAGACCCAGATCAATTTCGTAGTGGGCGACCTGTTGCACGATATTGGCAGTGTTCTGCACGTGCAGCTTCACCTGACTTTCCGGGTGGCGCTGCATGAAACTGCCGATCAACAGCGTCGCCAGGTAGTTGCCGATGGTCAGCGTCGCCCCCACTGATAACGAGCCGAAACCGGATTTGCCATTAAGCAGGTCTTCGATTTCCTTGGCCTGGTCGAGCAGGGCGACCGCTTGGGGCAACAGTTGTTTGCCGAGGGCGTTGAGGCTCAGGCGTTTGCCGGCGCGGTCGAACAGCTGGCAGCTGGACTGGCGCTCGAGCTCGGTGATCGAAGTGCTGGCCGCCGATTGCGAGAGGTTGAGCAGACCCGCAGCACGGGATACGCTTTCCTGCTGGGCGACGGCGACGAAGACTTGCAGTTGACGGAGAGTAAATCGCATATCGATATAACCGATAACCCTTATCTTAATAATCCAGTTAACAGATATTGTCGTCGCTATTAGAATGCGATGCAATTGCGCACGTTAAGCCTCATTGAGCCGCGCAGACCAATCTCCAGGAGTCAAACGTACATGAGCAACATGAACCACGAGCGTGTCCTCAGTGTTCATCACTGGAACGACACTCTGTTCAGCTTCAAGTGCACCCGCGATCCGGGCCTGCGCTTCGAGAACGGTCAGTTCGTGATGATCGGCCTGCAACAGCCCAACGGCCGCCCGCTCATGCGCGCTTACTCGATCGCCAGCCCGAACTGGGAAGAGCATCTCGAGTTCTTCAGCATCAAAGTGCAGGACGGTCCGCTGACCTCCCAGCTGCAGCACTTGAAGGAAGGCGACGAGATCATCATCTCGAAGAAGCCTACCGGCACGCTGGTTCTTGATGACCTGAACCCGGGCAAGCACCTGTACCTGCTGAGCACCGGCACCGGTCTGGCGCCGTTCATGAGCGTCATTCAGGACCCGGAAACCTACGAGCGCTTTGAGAAAGTGATCCTGGTTCACGGTGTGCGTTACGTCAACGAAGTCGCCTACCGCGAATTTATCACCGAGCATTTGCCACAGAACGAATTCTTCGGCGAGGCGCTGCGTGACAAGCTGATCTACTACCCGACCGTGACCCGCGAGCCGTTCGAGAATCAGGGCCGCCTGACTGACCTGATGCGCAGCGGCAAGCTGTTCAGCGACATCGGCCTGCCACCGATCAACCCGCAGGACGACCGCGCGATGATCTGCGGCAGCCCGAGCATGCTCGACGAGACCAGCGAAGTGCTCGACAGCTTCGGCCTGAAGATCTCGGCGCGGATGCGCGAGCCGGGTGATTACCTGATCGAGCGTGCGTTCGTCGAAAAATAACCTGCGATACCTGTGGGAGCGAGCCCGCTCGCGAAAGCAGTCTGTCATTAAGATTGATGTTGACTGACACGACGCCTTCGCGAGCAGGCTCGCTCCCACAGTTGGTTTTTGGGTGTGACAGTAAAAGCCCGCGTTGCCTGAGAAGGCAGCGCGGGCTTTTTCGTTTGCGGGTTTTATGCCTTGGCCGGGATGACTTCCAGCACGCGGATCTGTTCGGGCGTCGGGTAATGCCAGCGCACGTCCAGATCCCAGAACTGCGCACCATATTCACGTTCCGGCGCCGGTGTCTGATACGCCGGACGCGGATCCTGAGCCAGACATTGTTCAATCAGCTCAACCAATGGCTCTTCAAGCCGCTGAGCGTGGGTGTGCGCTTGTTTCAAGGCTGACTCCGCCCACTGCACGTCGATCAAGTGCGGCGCCGCGCTGGCGATGTCATTGGTCGCCCCAGGGATGATGTCGGCGTACGGCACGTACGGTTTGATATCCAGCACCGGTGTGCCGTCGAGAAGATCGATCCCGGAGATAAACAGCCGATTACCTTCGACCCTGTCCAGCTTCACCACCGACTGGCCAATGCCGTTCGGCCGGTGCGTGGCGCGGGTGGCGAACACGCCCATCGACTTGTTGCCGCCCAGGCGTGGCGGGCGCACTTTCAGTCGCGGTTTGTCTTCCAGGGCTTGGTGGAACAGAAACAACAGCCACACATGGCTGACCTGCTCCAGCCCCTGCACGGCGTCACCCTGGTCGAACGGCGCGACCAGTTCCAGCACGCCACGGGCGGCCGGGGCCAGTTGTGGCTGGCGGGGGATGGCGAACTTCTCCTTGAAGCAGGAGCGCACGAAGCCGATGGGGGAGACGCTGTAAGTCATGGTCTGGGATCGAAGCGGGGTAGGGCGGGCATGATAACCCGGCTCGCTTCAAGTCTGGTGGTGACAGGGCGGACGCCATCGCTGGCAAGCCAGCTCCCACAGGTTTTTGAGTGAACCTGGATTGTTCAAACACCCAAGAACCCTGTGGGAGCTGGCTTGCCAGCGATAGTCACACCGCCGATGTCAGAGGCTGAACCCACCATCAAGAGGAATGATGTTCCCGGTCATATAAGCCCCCGCCGTACTCGCCAGGCTGATCGCCAGCGCCGCCATCTCTTCCTCACGCCCCCAGCGCTTCATCGGAATCAGCGCAGTATCCTCAGCCAATGCCTGCTCATCATTACCAATATGCTGGGTCATCTTGCTCGGAAATCGTCCCGGCGCAATCACGTTGACGTTGATGTGCTGGCTCACCAGTTCTCGCGCCAGAATGCGCGATAACTGATGCAGGGCGGCCTTGCTCGGCCCATAGGCATATGCCTGCTCGCCAAACGAAGAAATCCCCGCCACCGAACCGATATTGATGATCCGCGCCGGATTCGCTGCCGAGCCAGCCTTGCGCAGTAACGGCAGAAACTGCTGGATGCAACTGAACACCGACGTCACGTTGAGCTGCATGACCTTTTCCCAGCCCTTGACCGGATAACTCTCCAGCGGCGCGCCCCACGTGGTGCCGGCATTGTTCACCAGAATGTCCAGATGAGTGATCTGCTCGCCCAGGCGCGCGGCCAGTTCCCGCACGCCTTCTTCAGTGGCCAGATTCGCCGCCACGCCGTGGCAAGTGCCGAAGGCACTGAGTTCTTGCGCCGTTTGATGACAGGCTTCGGCGTCGCGGGAGCAGACGAACACTCGGGCGCCAGCCTCGACAAAGGCCTTGGCGATCATTTTGCCGATACCACGGGTGCCGCCGGTCACCAGAGCGGTGCGGCCTTGCAGGGAAAAGTAGGGATGCATGGCGAGTCCTGAGGGCTAGGGGTCAATACACCCTAGTCGCCAGCCGCAAAAAACGGAGCCACTATTTTCGAAGGGAATGAACGGTCATGCGCTGCGGTGGCGACCATCAGTCGCCACCGCAGAAGGGCATCAGGCCGGGCGAACGCGCAGGGTCAGACCCTTGAGGAAGTTACGCAGCAACTGATCGCCACACGGCCGATAGTTGGTGTGGCCGACCTTGCGGAACAGCGCGCTCAGTTCAGGCTTGGATACCGGAAACTCGGCGGCCTTGAGGATCGCGTGCATGTCGTCTTCTTTCAGTTCGAAGGCCACACGCAGTTTTTTCAGGATGATGTTGTTGGTCACCGGCACTTCGATCGGCTGCGGCGGACGGCTTTCGTCCTTGCCGCGTTTGAAGATCACCAGGCCGTCGAGGAAGTGCGCGATGACTTCGTCCGGGCAGCGTACGAAGCCTTCTTCGTCTTCTTCTTTCTTGTCGAGCCAGGTGATGACATCGGCGAGCGTGACGTCCATGCCGCCCAGTTTGATGATCTCGACAACTTTCTTGTCGCTGATGTCGAGCATGTAGCGCACGCTGCGCAGTACGTCGTTATGAACCATGTCGGTATTCCTGATGCGTTGTGGGCAGCGCTCGCGGGCGCTGCCGGAATGTGTGGCGGCAGTGGAAGTTCTAGAACTTCTCTTTGCCGGACAGGTAGCGCCATTGGCCAACCGGGACCTTGCCGATCGAGACGCCGCCGATGCGGATGCGGCGGATGCCGATGACCTTCAGGCCGACCGCTTCGCAGAACTGCGCGATGATCCCCGGCTGCGGGTTTTTCATGGCGAAGCGCAGACGGTTTTCGTTCTGCCAACTGGCCTTGACCGGCGGCAGCTCCTTGCCCTTGTGCGTCAGGCCATGCTGCAGGCGATTGAGGCCGTGGGCAGCCATCTCACCTTCGACTTCGACGATGTATTCCTGCTCGATCTTCGCAGCGTCGGCGGTGAGCTTGCGCAGGATTTTCCAGTCCTGGGTGAACACCAGCAGGCCGCTGGCCTTGGGCTGCAGGTCGGCGCTGGCGGTCAGGCGCAGGAAATGCCCGCGCAACGGACGCTTGCCGTAGCGATGCTCTTCGCTGAGGGTTTCGGCGCTGAGCGATTGCATGGCGCTGTCGACATCCATGCCGGCGGGCGCGTTAAGCAGGATGGTCACCGGCTCCGGCGCGGTGGCCTTGGCGTCCTTGTCGAGCTCGACCTTTTGCTCGCCGACCTTGAATTGCGGCTCATCGATGACTTCGCCGTCCACAGTGACCCAGCCGCCTTCGATGAACAGCTCGGCCTCCCGGCGGGAGCAACCGACCAGTTCGATGAGGCGTTTGGAGAGGCGAATCGGGTCAGTCATGACGGGGCCGTAACAAAAAAGGGGTGGGCATTGTACCTGTGTGGAAGCGGTTAAGCCCGGTTCCATTTGCAGGGTGTTGGTATTCCCTGTGGGAGCTGGCTTGCCTGCGATGGTATCAACTCGGTATTTCTCGTACACCGCGGCGTCTGCATCGCTGGCAAGCCAGCTCCCACAGGGTTCCAGGTTGTGTCAGGCATGGTTCGCGCGCTGCTGGGACTGCCGCAGGCGCATATGCAGTAGCGGATACGGCTGGCCCATGCCATCGACGTCGGAGCGGCCGATCACCTCGAAGCCCTGTTTCTCGTAAAAACCCAAGGCTTGCGGATTTTGTTCGTTGACGTCGAGTTCATCGGCGTTGAGCCGTTCGATCGCATAGCGCAGCAACTGCTTGCCCAAGCCTTGACCACGATGATCAGGATCGATGAACAGCATTTCAATCTTGCCCGCCGCCACACCGGCAAACCCGGTGATGCGCTGCTGGCGGTCCTTGGTGCAGATCAGCATTACCGCGTCGAGATAGCGGGTGAGCACCAGATTGCGCAGCAGCTCGATATAGCTGTCCGGCAGAAAATCATGTGTCGCGCGAACCGAGGCCTCCCAGACCCGGGTCAGTTCCTGGTAATCGCTGAGTTTCGGTGTGTGGATGACCGAATGCTGACGCATGTGCGTGTGCCTCTTGTGCGGTTCAAGGGAGTCCGTCCCCCGCTAAACGATAGCCGCAAAAAAGCCCCGTATCTCGGAAAAGAGCGGGGCTTTTTGGATTTGTTGCGGTGTCTGGCTGGCTATTTCTGTCGCCAGCAAGATCTCTCCCCCTCACCCCAACCCTCTCCCCCAGAGGGGGCGAGGGGGAAGGGAGCTGATCTTGGTGCTGTTCAAAGCCTGAGTTCGACTCGATATTTCAAGTCGCCGTCATTCTGAAGAGCACCTCGATCAGTCCCTTCTCCCCCAGAGAGGGCGAGGGGGAAGGGAGCTGAACTTCGTGCTTTTCAAACCTGAGTTCGACCGGATAGCTCAGGTCGATGTACCTAGAAAGAACAACACGGTCAGCTCCCTCTCCCTCTGGGAGAGGGCTGGGGTGAGGGGCTTTTGATCTTCAGATCAGATCTGCTCAGCCCACAGATCATATTTGTCAGCGTCAGTCACCTTGCACCAGACCTTGTCGCCCGGCTTCAGGTTGCTGCCGTTGTCGATAAACACGTTGCCATCGATTTCCGGGGCGTCGAAGAAGCAACGGCCGACCGCGCCTTGCTCGTCCACCTCATCCACCAGCACTTCAATCTCACGACCAATGCGCATCTGCAGGCGTGCCGAGCTGATCGCCTGCTGGTGCGCCATGAAGCGCTCCCAACGATCCTGCTTGACGTCGTCCGGGACCACTTCCAGATCCAGATCGTTGGCCGGTGCGCCATCCACCGGCGAGTACTGGAAGCAGCCGACGCGGTCGAGCTGGGCCTCGGTCAGCCAGTTGAGCAGGTACTGGAAGTCTTCTTCGGTTTCGCCCGGGAAGCCGACGATGAAGGTCGAACGGATGATCAGGTCCGGGCAGATTTCGCGCCAGTTCTTGATGCGTGCCAGGGTCTTGTCTTCGAACGCCGGACGTTTCATCGACTTCAGGACTTTCGGGCTGGCGTGCTGGAACGGGATATCCAGGTACGGCAGGATCTTGCCGGCGGCCATCAGCGGGATCAGCTCGTCGACGTGCGGGTACGGGTAAACGTAGTGCAGGCGCACCCAGACGCCCAGCGTGCTCAGCGCTTCGCACAGCTCGGTCATGCGGGTTTTCACCGGCGCGCCGTTCCAGAAGCCGGTGCGGTATTTCACGTCGACGCCGTAGGCGCTGGTGTCTTGCGAGATCACCAGCAGCTCTTTGACGCCGGATTTGACCAGGCGCTGCGCCTCGTCGAGCACATCACCGACCGGACGGCTGACCAGTTTGCCGCGCATCGACGGGATGATGCAGAACGAGCAGCTGTGGTTGCAGCCTTCGGAAATCTTCAGGTACGCGTAGTGGCGCGGGGTCAGTTTGATGCCTTGCGGCGGCACCAGGTCGATCAGCGGGTTGTGATCCTGACGCGGCGGCACCACTTCGTGCACGGCGTTGACCACTTGCTCGTACTGCTGCGGGCCGGTCACGGCCAGCACGCTCGGGTGTACGTCGCGGATGTTGCCTTCTTCCACGCCCATGCAGCCGGTAACGATGACCTTGCCGTTTTCCTTGATCGCTTCGCCGATCACTTCCAGCGACTCGGCCTTGGCCGAATCGATGAAACCGCAGGTGTTGACCACCACGACGTCGGCGTCCTGATAGGTGGACACCACGTCATAGCCTTCCATGCGCAGCTGGGTCAGGATGCGCTCGGAGTCGACCAGTGCTTTCGGGCAACCCAGAGATACAAAGCCAACCTTTGGATTGGCCGGCGCAGGAGTGGTGGACATGTCTAACCTCGGTGTTTTGTGACGTCGCTTGCTTGGTGCGCAAGCCGACGGATGGGCGCTTAGGGCGCGCCTCTGATCAAAAAGTGCGCAATTCTAGCGGCGGGCAACGCACTTGACCAGCTTTATACGGGGAAATACGACGAGTGCTGCGCTATGCTTCGCGCCGTTGAGCTTTGCCGATTTCTTGCAGTCAATCATTGGTCTGTAACAACAGGTAAAACAGCGCATGCTGCAACTCAAAGCATAGTGCTTCCTTCAAAGAAGCCGGTATCGAGATCAGGAGTGTTGGATGGGTCAGGCAAGTAGTCATGCGGCGGGCGCCGAGGGTTCGGCAAGCAGACCGCTGAGCATGCTGGTCGCGGCGGTCGGGGTGGTTTATGGCGACATCGGTACGAGCCCGTTGTACACCCTCAAGGAAGTGTTTTCCGGCGGTTACGGCGTGCCGGTCAATCACGACGGTGTGCTGGGCATTCTGTCGTTGATCTTCTGGTCGCTGATCTGGGTGGTCTCGATCAAGTACATGATGTTCGTCCTGCGCGCCGACAACCAGGGCGAGGGCGGCATCATGGCGCTGACCGCACTGGCACGGCGCGCAGCGGCGGGGCGCAAGCGCCTGCGCACGCTGTTGGTGGTGTGCGGGCTGATCGGCGCGGCGCTGTTCTATGGCGACAGCATGATCACCCCGGCCATTTCGGTGCTGTCGGCGATCGAAGGCCTTGGCCTGGCGTTTGACGGCATTGATCACTGGGTGGTGCCGCTGTCGCTGGTGGTGCTGGTCGCGCTGTTTCTAATCCAGCGCCACGGCACCGCGCGGATCGGCATTCTGTTTGGGCCGATCATGGTTACCTGGTTCCTCGTCCTCGGCGCGCTCGGTGTGTACGGCATCAGCCACACGCCGGAAGTGCTGCATGCGCTTAACCCGATGTGGGCGGTGAATTTTTTCGTCGTGCACCCAGGCATGGGCGTAGCGATCCTCGGCGCGGTAGTGCTGGCGCTGACCGGCGCGGAAGCGCTGTACGCCGACATGGGCCACTTCGGCCGCAAGCCGATCGCCCGTGCCTGGTTCCTGCTGGTGCTGCCGGCGCTGGTGCTGAATTACTTTGGCCAGGGCGCATTGCTGCTGGAAAACCCGGAAGCCGCGCGCAACCCGTTCTATCTGCTGGCGCCGAGCTGGGCGCTGATTCCGCTGGTCGGCCTGTCGACCCTGGCCACGGTGATCGCTTCGCAAGCGGTGATTTCCGGCGCGTTCTCCCTGACCCGTCAGGCGATCCAGCTCGGTTACATCCCGCGCATGTACATCCAGCACACCTCCAGCGACGAACAAGGCCAGATCTACATCGGCGCGGTGAACTGGGCGCTGATGGTCGGCG
Organism: Pseudomonas sp. Leaf434; assembly: GCF_001425545.1. Taxonomy (NCBI): domain Bacteria; kingdom Pseudomonadati; phylum Pseudomonadota; class Gammaproteobacteria; order Pseudomonadales; family Pseudomonadaceae; genus Pseudomonas; species Pseudomonas sp. Leaf434. The sequence goes on from NZ_LMQZ01000001.1 coordinate 516,324, forward strand.
TGGTGCTGTTGGTGCTGGGCTTCGAATCCTCCGGTGCACTGGCCTCGGCCTACGGCGTCGCAGTGACCGGCACTATGCTGATGACCACCATTCTGGTGTCGGCGGTCATGCTGCTGCTGTGGAAATGGCCACCGATCCTTGCGGTGCCGGTGTTGATCGGCTTCCTGTTGGTGGATGGTCTGTATTTCGCTGCCAACGTACCGAAGATCGTCCAGGGCGGCGCTTTCCCGGTGATCGCCGGTATCGCGCTGTTCGTGCTGATGACCACCTGGAAGCGCGGCAAACAGCTGCTGGTCGAACGCCTCGACGAAGGCGCGCTGCCGCTGCCGATCTTCATCAGCAGCATCCGCGTGCAACCGCCGCATCGGGTGCAAGGCACCGCGGTGTTCCTCACCGCACGCTCCGACGCCGTGCCCCATGCCTTGTTGCACAACCTGCTGCATAACCAGGTGTTGCATGAGCAAGTGGTGTTGCTGACGGTGGTCTACGAAGACATCCCGCGCGTACCGCCATCGCGGCGTTTCGAGGTTGAAGCGCACGGAGAGGGTTTCTTCCGGGTGATCCTGCACTTCGGCTTCACCGACGAGCCGGACGTGCCGCAAGCGCTGAAGCTGTGTCATCTGGATGATCTTGATTTCAGCCCGATGCGTACCACCTACTTCCTCAGCCGCGAGACGGTGATTGCCTCGAAACTGGAAGGTATGGCCCGTTGGCGTGAGGCGTTGTTTGCGTTCATGTTGAAGAATGCCAATGGCAATTTGCGGTTCTTTAATTTGCCGTTGAACCGGGTGATTGAGTTGGGGACACAGGTGGAGATGTAAGCCTGACCTCAACTGAAAAGCCCCCGTCAGCCTTGTGGTTGGCGGGGGCTTTTTTGTGCCTGTGCCCAATCCCTCAAACCACCGCTGATTCCCTGTGGGAGCGAGCCTGCTCGCGAAGGCGTAGTGTCAGTCGAAGCATGTGGTGGCTGAACCACCGCATTCGCGAGCAGGCTCGCTCCCACAGGGTATTGGGTTGAATCAAGAGGTGCGTTCAGACAGATCAGCTTCAGATTCAGTCTTCGTCCGCGCGGGTCGTGGGATCAGCGCTTGGATCACGTCATCAACCAAGGCTTTGCCCATCACGGTCAGGTAATGCGCAGCCCAGGCATGGCGGTCGGTGTCTTTGATGAAGGCAGCGTCCTCGGCGAAGGATTTGGCGAGGGATAGCAGGTCGGAGGATTGGGACAAGGCATCGATGATCGGGACGCCGGAGCGGACGTTGAAGAACGCTTGATCCGAGTTGTAGAGGAAAGGGGTGAAGCCGATTGTTGTAAGGTCTGAAGGCGTTGACGGAATTTCTTTGCTCATTGTTTTGCTCCCTAAAACGAGGAGCTGCCGCATTCGTTACCACACGAATGGGTGGCAGCTGTACGCAGGGTGGTAAACCGGGAGAGCAAAGAAACCGGCAGACCCGAAGGTCTCCCACGTACAGCTGCCATGACAGTAAATTACAGGCGTAAAAGAACGCCTGATGTCGTGATGGAGGCACTGTTGCACTTTGCTTAACCGGGTTACCACACCCGATCGCTGAATGGGTCAGCGACGTCCGGAGAGTATCCCGTCAAAAAACAGCGCAATAGAGCGGCAAAGCGCCCCAACAAGAGTTTCGGAGTTTGCCTACAAGGTCTGTGGGCGTCATCTGATATTGCGAGACTGGAAGTAAACGAAAGTAAACACCTGGCACTTTTTTCTCTGTGGGAGCGAGCCTGCTCGCGAAGGCGTAGTGTCAGTCGCCGAATCTGTAAACTGACCCACCGCTTTCGCGAGCAGGCTCGCTCTCACAGGGATTTTGGTGTCTGTTGGGATGTAAAAAGCCCCCGCAACCGTGAAGTTGCGGGGGCTTTTTGTGGATGCGCTTCAGATCACTCTTCGGCGACCGAATCCTTGCTCTGACGCTTCTGGATCAAATCCACCAAGCGCTTGGCCAGCGCCGGGTAGTTCTCGTCGAAGTGGTGCCCGCCGGGCAGTTTCACCGCTTCGCCGACAGCAGTCTTGTCGGTGCAGCCACTTTCATCCGTCTCTTCTTCGCCATAGATGCACACAACCTTGGCCGCTGGCAGCTTGGCCATTTCCGGGCCGGTCGCGGCTTCTTTGCCGGCGTTGCCCAGCCAGCCTTCGACTTCGATTTCGAAGCTGCCGGTGCGGGCGAAGGCGAGCAGGATGATCGCGTCGACGCGTTGCTGTTCGTTCTCTGGCAGGCGGTTGTAGATCGCCGGCAGGACGTCAGCGCCGAACGAATAACCGGTGAGGATGAAGCGTTTGGTGCCCCATTTCTGCCGGTAGTGCTGCATCAGTTCGGTGAGGTCGAGCGCGCTTTGCTCGGGGCTTTTGTGCTGCCAGTAGTAGCGCAGGGTGTCGATGCCGACCACCGGGTAGCCGATCTTGGCCATTTCGCCCGCCACGTCGCGGTCGAGGTCGCGCCAGCCGCCGTCGCCGGAGAGGAACAGGGTCACGGTGTCGTTGGCCTGACCGGCCGGCACTTCCACGACCGGGATCGCCAGGCCGCCGTTGGCCTTGTCGCCGCCGACGAGGATTTTGCGCAGTTCGTTGTTCAGCACTTGCGGCAGGTTGATGTCGTAGTCACTGATGCTGGTTTCGGCGTTCGGCTGATCGCGCACAAAGCCTGCGCTGGCGTCGTCCGGGTTGTCGTTCCACGCCACCAGCCAGTGGCCGTGGGCGGCGGATTTTGGCAACAGGTGGGTGCAGCCGGGTTTTTCCAGGGCCAGATCGACGGAGACGGCCTGGGCCTTGTCGTCTTTCTGTTCCGCCAGCCAGCGCCACGCCAGCACAGCGCCCGGGCCGATGCCGCTGACCAGGGTGGCCGGGCCATTCAGTTCACGCAGGCCCGACTGCAGGGCGCGGCTTTGCAGCAGGCAGTCCTTGGGCAGAATCACCTGAACGATCTGCGCCGAAGCGCTGCGGCTGAGGGTGGTCAGTTGTTTCTCGGAAAGCTTCTGTTCGTCGGTGACGGCCACCAGCACCTGAGCCTTCGGCTTGTTGCCGGGGATCACGCGGGTCATGGCCGTGCCATCGGCGGGTTTCAGTTGTTCGACGGTCGGTTCCGGTGCCGGACGTTTGAGGTACCAGTAACCGCCGCCGGCAATCACGGCCAGCACCAGCAGGGCGGCCAGGATGTACTTCAGGGAGCGTTGAATCATCAGCGTTTCACCAATCCGGTCAAGCCGCCCGCGATCAGGGCAGCAGTGTCGGCCAGTGCCACGAGCGGATCGAGTCCGGCGGGCACGGCCATATAACGGGGTTCCCAGTCGGGCTGGAACTTGTCTTTGAAGCGGCGCAAGCCTTGGAAGTTGTACAGCTGCTCACCACGGCGGAAGACCATCGAGCCCAGGCGCTGGGTCAGCGGTGCGCCGCGCCGGGGTTGCAGCCCCGACAACGGCACCATGCCCAGGCTGAAGCGCGCGTATCCGTGACTCTTATAGTGTTGAATCAGGCCGACCATCATGAATTCCATGGTCAGCTTCGGCGCTTCCGGGTGCGCGCGCATCAGGTCGAGACTGGCCAGATCGTGGCTGTAGGTCTCGAGCAGATTGGCGAACGCTACCGGGCGGCCTTCGAAGCGAATCACTGCAATGCGGAAATGCTTCAGGTAATCGTCGCTGAAACGGCCGAGGGAGAAGCCTTTCTCGCGCACGTTCTTGCCGGTCAGCCAGGCATCGGAGATCACTTTCAGCTCGTCCATCGGCGCCTGCCCCGGCTCATGGATTTCCAGCGACAGTCCATCGCGGGTGCCACGGTTCCAGGTGTAGCGCAGGTCCTTCATCTCCTTGCCCTTGGCTTCCAGATCGAAGCGCAGCAGATCGACCCTGGCTTCTTCGCCGAGCTTGATCGCTGTCAGGCCGATGTCCATGTAGTACGGCAGATTCTCCGCGCGCACCTGATAGAACACGGGGCGGGTGTGATGGATGTCGCAGAGATCGCGGAACTGCCAGATCATTTCCGCGCGTTGCTGGCTCGGCCCGATCGGGTCGTACAGCGCCACCAGACTGCGGCCACGGCGGGCGTACATCAGGAACGCCTCATCGTTGGGGTGAAACAGCAACGCCTTGTCACCGGTCAGCGCGAGGCCGCCGTCGGGTTGCGACGAGGCCATGAGGATTTTCGCCGCGCGATCCAGTTCGTCCGGCGTCGGCAAATGAATCACCGGGCGCGCCGTGCGCAGCAGCCAGGTCAGCGAGATGATCACCAGCAACACCGCCGCACCGAGCAGCGAGCGCAGACCGCGCGGCGCGTCAGCGTCGAGGGTGAACTGCCACCACAGCTGATGGCTGTAGGGTACGTCCTGATAGGCAAACAGCAGCAACCAGGCCGAAGCGCCCAGTACGCACAGGCTGGCGACCAGATACAGCGGCGAAAACGGCAGTTCGGTCAAACGGCTCGGACGGTAGAAGGAGCGGCGGAACACGCCGAGCAGCGCGGCCGTCAACGTCATCAGCGTGGCTTCTTCCCAGTCGAAGCCTTTGAGCAGCGAGAGCAGGGCGCCAACCAGCAGCAGAATGGTGGTCAGCATCCACGCCGCCGACAGGCGTCGACGCAGACCTTGGGCGAGCAACAGACAGAGGACGCCGATCAGGCTGGCGCCGAAGTGCGAGGCGTCGACCAGGCGATGCGGGATCAGAAAACCGATGTGCTCCAGGCGCGTGTCGATTTCCGGGGTCGCGCCGGAAAACAGCAGCACCACGCCAGACAGGAACACCAGCACCGCCAGAACCGGCGCGGCCAGACCGGACGCCGCGCGCATGGTCTGGGATTGAAACAGGCGCTGGCCTTCGTTGATCAGCAGCAATACGCAAGCGACCAGCAGCGGCAGCACCACGTAGATCAGGCGATACAGCAGCAGTGCAGCGGCCAGCGGCGCGGCGCCAAGCTTGTCGGCAAACGCGGCGAGCAGAATCGCTTCGAACACACCGACGCCGCCAGGTACATGACTGAGCACACCGGCGGCCAGGGCCAGCAGATACACCAGCAGGAACGGCGCAAACGGCGGCGCTTCCGGCAGCAACAAGTAGAGAACGGTGGCGGCAGCCGCGACATCGAGGGCGGTGATCACCAGTTGCAGAAAGGTCAGACGACGACCCGGCAGGCGCAGGGTGCGCCGCCCGGCACGGACCAGCAGATTGTCGGGGTAGGGTTGTTCCGGCAGGCGACGACGATAGATGCCGATCGCCAGCACCGTACCAAGGATCAATATGGCAGCGGCAACCGAGCCCAGCAAGATTTCGGACAGCCCCAGCGCTTGCGAGGCGGCGGGCAGGTTGCTCAGGGTGGCCAACGCTGCCAGTGGCGGCAAGGCGCAGCCCAGCGAGAGGCTGGCAAATAGCGTCATGTGCGCCACTTCCGACGCACCGACGCCCAATCGCGCATATAAACGATAACGAACCGAGCCGCCGGACAGCAGCGACAGGCCGATCGCATTGCCAATCGCAAATGCGGTGAAACCGCCGAGGGCGAGCGTGCGCGGCGGCAGTTTCACGCCAGCGTAGCGGCTGGCCGACCATTCATAGCCGAGCAGAATGATGAAACCGACCACGGTCGCACCGATGGCGCCGAGCAGGGCCGGTTTCGGCACGTCGAGAATCGAGTCATGCAACGCATAGAGATCGAGCTCGGCGAGCAGATGGCGGCAGGCAATCAGGGCAATGGCAAACAGCAGCAACGTGACGGCCAGACCGATCGGCTGACGGTATTTGCTTAATCGATCCAGCCAGCGCAAACGCTCGGGTTTGATCGGTTGTTCTGCTGTAACGGTGTCTTGTGGATCAGACGAGTTGGCGCGCATCAATCACCTCTTGGATTGTGCGCGACAGGATGGAGGTATCCAGCCAAGTTACCAATCCCTGTAGAAAAAAATAATCACAAAATACTACGCCTCTCGTCGGGCATCGGCGAGGGCAGTTCCTGGATTGCAGAAGCCCTGTCTGCGACTCAAGCATAGTCGCAAGTCAGTGGTTCTGATGATCCCCAGCGGTCACTGCACAGTGACAGATCATTGTTGCGAAAGGACTTTTTCAACAGATACAAAAAAGGCCACTCTTTCGAGTAGCCTTTTTTGATGTTTGGTTGCGGGAGCCGGATTTGAACCGACGACCTTCGGGTTATGAGCCCGACGAGCTACCAGACTGCTCCATTTTTTGATGTTTGGTTGCGGGAGCCGGATTTGAACCGACGACCTTCGGGTTATGAGCCCGACGAGCTACCAGACTGCTCCATCCCGCGTCTGTGTGGCGGCATTCTACAGGCGAACGACGAGGTGTCAACCGCTAATCCCGGAATGGGCCAAATAACTGCGAAATCGCGGCAAACGGTCGCAGGTGATGCGTAAGTTTCGGAAATTCAACGAATTGCCGTTTCGCCAGCGATTGAGCGGGGCGCCCGTTTGCAAAACAGACGCGCACAAAAAAGGCCACTCTTTCGAGTAGCCTTTTTTGATGTTTGGTTGCGGGAGCCGGATTTGAACCGACGACCTTCGGGTTATGAGCCCGACGAGCTACCAGACTGCTCCATTTTTTGATGTTTGGTTGCGGGAGCCGGATTTGAACCGACGACCTTCGGGTTATGAGCCCGACGAGCTACCAGACTGCTCCATCCCGCGTCTGTGTGGCGGCATTCTACAGAGGTTCGCGAATGTGTCAACCGTCGATCTGGATAAATCTGTTGAGGTTCAAGCGCTTAGCGTCTTTTCCGGGCGGGCGACCGGCGCGCAGGGCAGGTGGTGCAAGGCTTTCAGCTCTATTGCCCGTTGATCTGTAATTGAAAAAATAAATTCATCGGAAATCTCCTACGGTCGGAAAAGAACATTCAACCACTGGTGCTATATACAGGTGCCAATGAGATACTGCCGCTCCGGCTTGCCACGTTGTCTTTTTCCGACATGACCCAGCGAAAAATCATCCACATCGACTGTGACTGTTTCTATGCCGCCATCGAGATGCGCGATGACCCGCGTCTGGCCGGCAAGCCACTGGCGGTGGGTGGTTCAGCGGATCGACGCGGGGTGATCGCCACCTGCAACTATGAAGCGCGCGCCTATGGTGTGCGCTCGGCCATGGCTTCCTGTCACGCGTTGAAATTGTGCCCGAACCTGACCATCGTCAAGCCGCGCATGGACGCTTATCGGGAAGCGTCGAAGGAAATTCATACGATCTTCGCCGACTACACCGACCTGATCGAGCCGCTGTCGCTCGACGAGGCCTATCTGGATGTGTCCGACAGCGCGCATTTCGGCGGCAGCGCCACGCGCATCGCCCAGGACATTCGCCGCCGGGTCTCCAACCAATTGCACATCACCGTTTCCGCAGGCGTTGCGCCAAACAAATTTCTGGCGAAGATCGCCAGTGACTGGAAAAAACCCAACGGTTTGTTCGTGATCACCCCGGATCAGGTCGAGGAGTTCGTCAGTGGTCTGCCGGTGAGCAAGCTGCACGGCGTCGGCAAGGTCACCGCCGACAAGCTCGGCAAGCTCGGCATCGTTGACTGCCAGCATCTGCGCGAGTGGGGCAGGCTGGCGCTGGTGCGCGAATTCGGCAGTTTCGGCGAGCGCTTGTGGAATCTGGCCCGTGGGATCGATGACCGGCTGGTGCACAACGACAGCCGTCGTCAGTCGATCAGCGTGGAAAACACCTACGACGTTGATCTGCCGGACTTGCGCAGCTGCCTGGACAAATTGCCCGAGCTGCTCGATACCCTGAAAACCCGCATGGCGCGGATCGACAGCAGTTATCGACCGGGCAAGCCGTTCGTCAAAGTCAAATTCCATGATTTCACCCAGACCACGCTGGAGCAGGCCGGGGCAGGGCGGGACCTGGGCAGTTACCAGTTGATGCTGACGCAGGCGTTCAACCGCGGCGGCAAGCCGGTGCGGCTGTTGGGGGTGGGAGTGAGGCTGGAGGATTTGCGCGGCGGGTTTGAGCAGATGGAGTTGTTTGAGCGGTAGATTCGCGGTGCCTGGCAGGGCCTCTTCGCGAGCAGGCTCGCTCCCACATTGGATCTTTGTCGTTCACAAATCCCTTGTGGGAGCGAGCCTGCTCGCGAAGCTTTTAAGCTTTAATTCGGTCCCGGATCAGCCACTAAACGCCCGGCATCCTTGGCCAGAGACTTGAGAAACTCAGCCTGCAACTCCGGATCGTTGCGCGTCAGTTCGATCAGGCTCTGTTCCAGCTCACTGGCTTCTTCTTCCAGACCCAGCTCCGACAGGCGTTTAACCCGGTGTACCCACTGGCTCACCTCGTCATCTTCCAGATCGTCATAAATCAGCCCGTGCGCCTCAATCAACTTGCCGCGCAGGTGGCCGCTGAGCATCAGGGTCGAGTCGGAATGCACATCGTCCTTGGCGTCTTCGACACTGATCTGCAAGCGGCCGACATGGTTGAGGTCATGTTCGGCGAAAGGGCTATCGAGCAGATTCAAGCGCAGCACACCGTTGCGATCAGTGGTCATGTCGAACGTCTGCTTGCCGGCCTTGACCTGCACCGGTCGTTCGCTCCACGGCAGGCTCGAATACTCCGTGCGCTTGTCGCGCTGGACTTCGTCGATGCCCGCGAGGTTCTGCTGCGCACGACCATTGGACTGCACGTTCATGAACGGGTTGAGCCCGGCGAAACCGTAGCTCAGCCAATCCCGGGTGACGCTATCCGGCAGGTTTCCGAGGGCAAACACGTTGACCACGTTGGCACCGACACCACCGACCACGGCTACCGCGCCCAGCGGAATCTCGTAGACTTCGCGCCAGGGTTGGTAAGGCGTGTAGCGGTCGTAGCGACGGGTGACCTCGAACTCGGTGACTTCGAAAGTCTTCTGCTCGTTGATCTTCACGCGTCGCTGCGGCAGCTCGAGCACCTTGGGCTCGCCGACATCGATCTGCAGGCTGTGATCGAGCAACTTTCGCTCGACCCGCTCTTCGTGCTCGCTGCGTTGCGACATGTGATTGGCGCAGCCGCTGACCAGCAGGGCGCCGCACAGGGCGGCGCCACCGAGGCCTAAGGTGTTTCGCTTGAACATGACGTCTCTATCTGGTTTCAGCGGCGGATACGGGCCTGAAGGAAGGACACAACATCGGCCACCGGCAGTGCTTGCGCCTCTGCTTCGGAACGACTCTTGTATTCCAGGTTGCCTTCGGCGAGGCCGCGGTCGCTGACCACGATCCGGTGTGGAATGCCGATCAGCTCCATGTCCGCGAACTTGATGCCCGGGCTGGTTTTCTTGTCGCGATCGTCCAGCAGCACTTCGAAGCCGGCCGCCGTCAGTTCGGCATAGAGCTTGTCGGTGGCTTCGCGCACCTGTTCGGTTTCATAGCGCAGCGGTACCAGCGCGATCTGGAATGGCGCCAGGGTGTCGCTCCAGATGATGCCGTTGGCGTCGTTGTTCTGCTCGATGGCAGCAGCGACCACGCGGGAAACGCCAATGCCGTAGCAACCCATTTCCAGAGTCACCGGCTTGCCGTTTTCGCCCAGCACTTCGCACTTCATCGCCTTGCTGTACTTGTTGCCCAGCTGGAAGATGTGGCCGACTTCGATGCCGCGCTTGATTTCCAGCGTGCCTTTGCCGTCCGGGCTTGGGTCGCCGGCGACGACGTTGCGCAGGTCGGCAACGGTCGGAACCGGCAGATCACGCTCCCAGTTCACGCCGAAATAGTGCTTGTCGTCGATGTTCGCGCCAATACCGAAGTCGCTCATCATCGCCACCGAGCGGTCGATGATGATCGGCAGCGGCAGGTTCAGCGGGCCGAGCGAGCCGGCGCCGGCGCCAATCGCGTCACGCAGTTCGGCATCGGAGGCCATCACCAGCGGGCTGGCCACGCCAGGCTGGTTGGCAGCCTTGATTTCGTTCAGTTCGTGGTCGCCACGAATCACCAGCGCGATCAGCTTGCCTTCTTCTTCGGCATGGACGATCAGGGTCTTGATGGTCTTTTCAATCGGCAGATTGAATTTTTCCACCAGGGCGGCGATGGTTTTGGTGTCCGGTGTGTCGACCAGACGCAGCTCTTCGGTTGGCGCAGGGCGCGAGGTTTCCCGTGGCACCGCTTCGGCTTTTTCGATGTTCGCCGCGTAGTCGGAGCCGTTGCTGAAGGCGATATCGTCTTCGCCGGACTCGGCCAGCACGTGGAATTCGTGGGAACCGGCACCACCGATCGAACCGTTGTCGGCTTCTACCGGGCGGAATTTCAGGCCCAGACGCGTGAAGATGTTGCAGTAGGCTTCATGCATGCGGTCGTAGGTGACCTGCAGCGACGCCTGATCAGCGTGGAAGGAGTAGGCGTCCTTCATGATGAATTCGCGGCCGCGCATCAAACCGAAGCGTGGGCGGATTTCGTCGCGGAATTTGGTCTGGATCTGATACAGGTTGATTGGCAGCTGTTTGTAGCTGCTCAACTCGTTGCGCATCAGATCGGTGATCACTTCTTCGTGGGTCGGGCCCGCGCAGAAATCACGACCGTGGCGGTCTTTGATGCGCAGCAGCTCAGGGCCGTATTCTTCCCAGCGCCCCGATTCCTGCCACAGCTCGGCCGGTTGGGTGCTCGGCATCAACACTTCCAGAGAACCGGCAGCGTTCATCTCTTCGCGAACGATGGCTTCGACCTTGCGCATGACTCGCAGGCCCATCGGCAGCCAGGTGTACAGGCCCGAGGCAAGCTTGCGGATCATGCCGGCGCGCAGCATCAGCTGGTGGCTGATCACGACCGCGTCGGAAGGCGTTTCTTTCTGTGTGGCGAGCAAAAATTGACTGGTGCGCATGGTTGGCCGTTGTCGGTTGCTATGACTGGAAATGACGGAGCAGTGTACCGGCGAGTTTTGCTGACGTACAGAAGTGTGGCCGGGCGAGGGCGTCAGCGGCGGGATTCCTCCCGCCATTGGCGAAGCGTCCTACGATTCTTCGGTGACGGGCGTCGGTGCAGGCTCGGGCGTCGGTGTTTGTCCTTCGCGGCGGCGCTCCTGGAACCAGTGCAGCGCGATCAGTAGCAGCGTCGGCACGCCGAGCAGGGCGGTAATGAGGAAGAAGCTGTGATAACCGAACTTCTCGACCAGCACGCCGGAATAGCCGCCCATCAGGCGCGGCAGCAGCAACATGATCGAGCTGAGCAGGGCATATTGCGTAGCGGAAAACTTCAGGTTGGTCAGGCTCGACAGGTAGGCAACGAACGCCGATGTCGCCAGGCCCGAGCTGAAGTTGTCGAGGGAAATGGTCACCACCAGCATCTGCAGGTTCGGGCCCATGTCCGCGAGCATGACGAACAGCAGGTTGGTCGCTGCCGAAGACACACCACCGATAAACAGAATCGGCAGAATGCCGAAACGCACGATCAACAGGCCACCCATGCCGGCGCCGACGAGGGTCATGATCAGGCCGAAAATCTTGCTGACACTGGCGATCTGATCCTTGGTGAAACCCTGGTCGATGTAGAACACGTTGGCCATCACGCCCATTACCGTGTCGGACATCCGGTAAGTGGCGATCAGGCCCAGCAGCAACAGCGCCTGCCAGCGATAACGCAGGATGAAGTCATTGATCGGCGTCAGTACCGGCGCCAGTCCGCGCCGGCCCATGGCCGACAGACACATCCCCGTCAGCAACGTATAGAGGATGGCACGCAGGAAGGCGCGGTCTTCGAGCAGCAAATCGAGTGGGCTCATGTCGCCGAACAGCACGCCGGCGAAATCGGTGTTGTATAGCTGGGTGAACATCGCCGGTACGGAAACCAGCAGCACGATCAGCACGAACACCGACATCAATTGATGCATGAACGTATAGCGCCCGGCCTGCAACTGCGTGCGCAGCGGTACGGGTGGTTCACGCATGAACAGCGTGGTCAGCAGCGCGGGCACCATCAATGCGCCGAACAGCACATAGGTGCCGGTCCAAGCTGCGTGCTTATAGTTGAAGCCGGTGGAGCCGAAACCTTCGGCGAAGAACAGCGCACCGGCGGTGGCGAGCAGGGCGGCAACGCGGTAACCGGACATGTAGCTGGCGGCGAGGGCGGCCTGGCGGCTGTCATCGGCGATTTCCAGGCGATAGGCGTCGACCGCGATATCTTGCGTGGCGGAGGCGAAGGCAACCACGACAGCAATGGCGATCAGCCAGGACAAATGCTTCTGCGGATCACAGAATCCCATGCCGATCAGGCCGAGAATCACCAGTGCCTGGGAGAGCACCAGCCAGGAGCGGCGACGGCCGAGTTTGCCCAGTAAGGGCAGGCGCCATTGATCGAGCAGCGGCGACCAGACCCATTTGAACGCGTACGCCAGGCCGATCAGGCTGGCATAGCCAATGGTTTCACGGGCCACGCCTGCTTCACGCAGCCATACGGAGAGCGTCGAGAACACCAGCATGTACGGCAGGCCGGCGGCAAAACCGAGCAACAACAGCACGAGCGTCGAAGGACTGGCATAGGCGGCGAGCGCGGCGCGCCAGGTTTTACGGGGCATGGGCTGAAGTCTGCCTCAAAATTGCGAAAACAAAGCGCGCACTCTAACCGCTGTGCTCTACCGGACGCCAGCCATGGCGCCGAATATCCACACGATTGTTCTGGACGGTGATGCCTTCCATGCGCAATCGCGCGCGCTGCTCGTCACCGGAGGGGCTGCCGACCGGCAGACTGATGCGCCCGCCGGCGCCGAGTACGCGGTGCCAGGGCAGCTTGGTGTCGCCGGGCAACTGGCTCAAAGTCCGCCCGACCCAGCGCGCGGCGCGGCCCAGCCCGGCAAGTTCGGCCAACTGGCCATAACTGACGACTTTGCCTTCGGGCACTTGCGCGAGCGTCGAGTAGAGTGCCGTGCGTCGGATTTGCGCATCGTTTTCGACGCTGTCGAGCGGGTCTTTCACGTACGCGGCTCCTGAGTATTAGCGTGATGATGGCGACAAGGGTAATCGCTCGTGGTGCAGTTGAGAAATGAACTCAATTGAAATAGTCCGGTCAGTCCTTGTCATGGGCAAAATCCTACGGATAATGCCGACCCTTTTCGCCAACTCTGAGCCTCCGATCTGCTTATGTTCCCCAGAACCCTGTTGTGCCTCGCTGTTTTCAGCGCGTCCACGCCCCTGCTTGCCGACACCGTCTGGTTGAAAAACGGCGACAAGCTGAGCGGCACTATCACGGTATTCGATGGCGGCAAGCTGTTGATCCAGACCAAATACGCCGGCGCAGTGGCGATTGACTGGAAAGAGGTCAAGACCCTCGACAGCGATCAGCATCTGCTGGTCAAGCAGGACGCCTATGCCGGTGAAGTATCGAAGTCGCTGACGGCGGCCGACGATGGCAAGGTCACCCTGGCCAACGGCGAGGCGCCGAAGACGGTCGAGCTGGCGAGCATTCAGCAGATTCTCAAGCCCAAGCCGATCGTCACCGACCTGGTATGGAAGGGTAACGTCGATCTGGCGCTGGACTATCAGCGCGCCGAAAAGGACACCGACGATTACGACGTCGCCTTCAAGACTTCGGCTCGCCATGGTCGCTGGCGCCATACCGGCGAGGGCGAGTACAACCGCGAAGTCCAGGATGCGGAAACCACCACCAACAACTGGCGCGCCGAATACTCCCTCGACCGCTTCCTTACCGATCAGTGGTTCTGGCAAGGGCGCATCAACTACAAGCGTGATCACATCGAAGAGCTGGCGCGTCAGCGTGTGGTCGGTACCGGTCCGGGTTACCAGTTCTGGGACGATGAACTGGGTGCGTTCTCGCTGGGCTCGTTGCTCAACCGCACCGACTATGAATACCGCGATGGCAGCAAGGACAACTTCTACTCCGTCGCGATGAAGTGGGACTACAACCGCTACCTGATCGGCAAGAAGGTCGAGTTCTTCACCAATGGCGAAGTCGGCAAGCCGCTGTCGGGTGTTGCCGATTACGCACTGGATGCCGAGCTGGGCCTGCGCTACAAGGTCACCGACTGGGCCTCGCTCAACCTCAAGGCCGAGCGCGACATCATCAGTGGCACCAACGATGCGGATCTGAACAAGACCCGTTATACCGCAGGGTTTGGCGTCGCCTGGTAAGGGCAGAAACAAAAAAATCGCGGCCTCAAGGGTCGCGATTTTTTTTGCCAGCGCAAAACAGGCGCCCACAAAAAAGCCCCGCTTTTAAGGGCGGGGCTCTTTTCTAAAGAAGCTACAAGTTAGATAACTTGTACTTCTTCAGCTTGCATGCCTTTCTGACCGCGGGTAGCGATGAAAGAAACCTGTTGGCCTTCTTTCAGGCTTTTGAAGCCGTCGGATTGGATAGCTTTGAAGTGAACGAACAGGTCGTCACCGGATTGTGGAGTGATGAAGCCGAAGCCTTTTTCATCGTTGAACCACTTAACGGTACCGGTTTGGCGATTAGACATGGTGTAACTCCTTGAACAAAGATAACTGCGACTCAGGAAGAACCCTGGCCGAGACTGAGTGCAAAGAGCAGGAAAAATTCTTGTAGATGGTTGGATCGAAATTCAACATATCGTGTAGAGATTCTCAGTGACACAAGCAACACAGTGACGCCACCTTAACCCTTTTTCCGGAACGTGCCAATGTTTCTTGCAAAGGATTCTGTGTTTTAGGGATCGGCGGTGCGACGGTTCGTCGCCACATCGCGTAAATACGGGGTGTTCGCCGAGAATTGCGTTGCGCACTTTGAACGAGACGACGCGCCCGGTAAGATGCCGGACAGAATTTTTCCACCTCGCTATTCAGGACAAACCCGCCATGAGCATCAAATCGGACAAGTGGATTCGCCGCATGGCGCAGGAACACGGCATGATCGAACCGTTCGTCGAGCGCCAGATGCGCGGCAGCGACGACAGCCGGGTGATTTCCTACGGCGTGTCGAGCTACGGCTACGACGTGCGTTGCACCAACCACTTCAAGGTGTTCACCAACATCAACTCGGCCATTGTTGACCCGAAGAACTTCGACGCCGGCAGCTTCGTCGACATCCACAGCGACGTCTGCATCATTCCGCCGAACTCCTTCGCCCTGGCCAGCACCGTCGAATACTTCCGCATTCCGCGCAACGTGCTGACCATCTGCCTGGGTAAAAGCACCTACGCGCGCTGCGGCATCATCGTCAACGTCACTCCGCTCGAGCCTGAGTGGGAAGGTCATGTGACCCTGGAATTCTCCAATACCACCAACCTGCCGGCGAAAATCTACGCCAACGAAGGTGTGGCGCAGATGCTCTTCCTCGAATCCGATGAAGAATGTGAAGTTTCCTACAAGGATCGTGGCGGCAAGTACCAGGGCCAGCGTGGCGTGACCTTGCCGCGTACCTGATCGACCATCCGACGGATGTCGGGAATTCTTTGGCGGGCAGACACTCTATGGGGTGTACTGCCCGTTTTTGTTACACACAGATTCGGGCCTTCACTGAGGAGTGCCCTATGAAGATCGACCCGCGAATCAGCGCTGAACTGGCAAGGCTTGAGCCCAATCAGATAGGCGTTCTGGCCTGGTCGTTACTGGCGAATCCGTCTTTGAGCCTGTCCGGCGGCGTGCCCGGCCAGCCCGATCCCGATACTCCCAACGAACAACCGACCGAACCAGGCGAACCGACGCTGCCGGACGAGCCGCCTCCGGCGCCTGTGGCCTGATCCACTGTCATGAATATGGCCCGTCAGTCTGATCGATTTGCGATCTAGCTGACGGGCCATATTTCGTTGTCGCCGATCACGAAGACTCTGCAGCTGTCGTCGCGCTCGACCTGATAGCCGCCGGTGAACGCACCGAATGCCGGCATCAGGCTGATGCGCTCACCGAGTCTGAAACAGGCCAGGCGCAGGCTCTGCCGACCTTTGCCGTGCAATCGATAAACCGGATGCACGTGGCCCGCGAGCACGTGCCGTTCCGGATGCGGATCGGGCTCATGCTGCAGGGCGAATGGCCCTAGTAACAGCGGCTCTGGTACCACGCGAATATTCAGCGAGGCTGGTGGGTCGCCTGCGCGTTTGTCGTGGTTGCCGCGAATCAGCGTCATCGGCAGGTCAGCGTGCCGCGTGCGCCACTCTGCCAGCGCATTCAGTGTGGTCGGGAGATGGGAACCAGGCCCATGCAGAAAATCCCCGAGGAAGATCAACTGGCGACACGGCAACCGCGTCAGCAACGCGTCGATTACCTCGATGTTGCTCGCCGTCGTGCCATGCGGCACCGGCTGGCCGAGGCTGCGATAGGCCGCCGCCTTACCGAAATGCACATCGGCGATCAGCAATGCTTCCTGCGCTGGCCAGTACAGCGCTTTCTCCGGCAGCAGCCACAACTCCTCACCGGCCAAACGCACCGGGTACGCACTCACGACGATTTCCCGTTATCAGCGGTTTTTTCCAGGTCACCAACCATTCTTCTGATCCTGTCAGCCAGTTTTTCCGAACTCATGCTCTCGCGCATCCGCTCCACCAGCAGCGGAAAGCCCAACGGTGTAGGACGTTTAACCTGATGCACGTCCATTTTCATCTGATTGATGCGCTCCAGTGTCTGTTCCAGGCGACGAATATCCAGTTCCTCGCGTAGGACTTCTTCCCCAGCCTGGGCCAGCAGCAGGTTGTCGGCGTCATATTGTTTGAACACCTGGAAGAACAAGCCACTCGACGCCTGCACCTGGCGGGTACTCTTTGGTGCGCCCGGATACCCGGCGAACACCAGCCCGGCGATCCGCGCGATTTCGCGGAAGCGGCGCAACGCCAGTTCACCGGCATTGAGACTGGCGAGCACGTCCAGCAACAGGTCATCGGCATTGAACAGGTGCGCGTCCAGATGCGTGGCCCAATCCACCGGCGTGGCGCTGAGCAGTTCCAGGCCGTAATCATTCACGGCAATCGAGAAGGTCACCGGCTGGCGCTGACTGACGCGCCACGCCAACAGGCTCGCCAGTCCCAGATGCACTTGTCGCCCGGCGAACGGATAGAGAAAAAGATGCCAGCCTTCGCGGGATTTCAGCACTTCGGCCAGCAGATTTTCCGTGGTGGGCAAGCCGGACCAGCGTATCTGCGTCTCCAGCAGCGGCCGCAACGCGTGCATTTCCGGGCCGTTGAATTGACCTTGAGCAGCGGCGCTGAAGCGCGTGACCACCGCTTCGGCCAGTTCGTTGGATAACGGCATGC
The DNA here is from genome assembly GCF_001425545.1 of Pseudomonas sp. Leaf434. Lineage (NCBI taxonomy): Bacteria > Pseudomonadati > Pseudomonadota > Gammaproteobacteria > Pseudomonadales > Pseudomonadaceae > Pseudomonas > Pseudomonas sp. Leaf434. The sequence continues at coordinate 533,443 of NZ_LMQZ01000001.1, forward strand.
GTCCGCCATTCCAGCGCGGCACGGCAGCCTTTTTCGCGGTGCTGCGTTTGACGTAGGCGGTCATGTTTTCCACCCGCACCAGTTCCAGCAGGCGCCCGGCGAAGAGGAAACCATCGCCCGGTTTCAGCCGGGCGATAAAGCCTTCCTCGACGCTGCCCAGCTGTTTGCCGCCGCCGCCCTTGCTCCAGAATTTCAGGTTGATGCTCGCGTCGCTGACGATGGTGCCGATGCTCATGCGATGGCGCCGCGCCAGACGCGCATCCGGCACACGCCAGACGCCGTGTTCGTCCGGCTCGACCCGGCGGTAATCCGGATACGCTGTAAGAGACATCCCGCCATGGCGTACGAACGCCAGCGCCCAGGCCCAGTCTGCCGCTGTCAGGTCGCGATAGGCCCAGGCGCCTCGGACTTCTTCGTACAAGTCTCCAGGAATAAAGCCACCGCCAAGGGCCATGCTGACCAAATGCTGGACCAGCACATCCAGCGGCTTGAGCGGTGACAGGCGCGGCTCGATGCGCCGTTGCTCGACGGCATCGCGTGCGGCGACCGCTTCGATCAGTTCAAGGCTGTGGGTCGGCACCAGCGTCACCCGCGAGGTGCGCCCCGGCGCGTGGCCGGAGCGCCCGGCACGTTGCATCAAACGTGCGACGCCTTTCGCCGAGCCGATTTGCAATACGCGCTCGACCGGGAGGAAATCCACACCCAAGTCCAGGCTCGAGGTGCACACCACTGCTTTCAACTGGCCATTCTTCAACGCCTGCTCGACCCAATCGCGGTTATCGCGGGACAGTGAGCTGTGGTGCAGCGCGATCAACCCGGCCCAGTCCGGCCGCGCTTCCAGCAGCGCCTGATACCAGATCTCCGATTGCGCGCGGGTGTTGGTGAACACCAGGCTGCTGGCGCAGGCGTCAAGTTCGGCCACCACCTGCGGCAGCATCTTCAGACCGATGTGGCCGGCCCAGGGAAAACGCTCGATGGCCGGAGGCAGCAGGGTGTCGACTTGCAGGGTTTTTTCGCTTTTGCCCTGAACACTGACGCCGCCGCCCTGTGGGATCAGCACTTGCTCGGCGTGGGATTGATTACCGAGGGTGGCGGATACCCCCCAGACAATCAGTTCCGGCTGCCAATGACGCAGGCGGGCGAGGGCCAGTTGCAATTGCACGCCGCGTTTGTTGCCGAGCAATTCGTGCCATTCATCCACGACGATCATGCGCAGGCTCGACAACGCCGTGCGCGCATCGGCGCGGGCGAGCAACAGGGTCAGGCTTTCCGGTGTGGTGATCAGCGTCGTTGGCAAACGTCGGCCCTGACGCGCGCGTTCGCTGCTGCTGGTATCGCCGGTGCGCAGGCCGATGCTCCACGGAATCTGCAATTCATCGACCGGGCTTTGTAAAGCGCGGGCGGTATCGGCGGCGAGGGCGCGCATCGGCGTGATCCACAGCACCGTCAGCGGTTCGGCCGGCGCTTTGCGTTTGCGCGGTGTAGCCACGGGCGGTTGCAGGCGGGCGAAGCGGTTGAGCGCAGCAAACCATACCGCATAAGTTTTGCCGGCGCCGGTGCTGGCGTGGAGCAACCCGGATTCGCCGTTTTTCACCGCCGCCCACACCTGTTTCTGAAAGGCGAACGGCTTCCAGTCGCGGGCGCTGAACCAGGTTTTTGCAAAGTCGGGGGATTTCGCCATGCCGGCTGCGTGCGCTCTGGAGGTGTTGTTTCAGAGACAGCGAAGCGGGGGGACAAGTTTAACTTTGTCGGTCGGTGGATTCCCCCGTGGGAGCGAGCCTGCTCGCGAATGCGATGTCACCTTCAACATTGATGTTGACTGATAAACCGCTTTCGCGAGCAGGCTCGCTCCCACAAAGGGTTGAGTGCCAACCTTATTTAAGATTGCCGCTCAGGAATTGCTTCAGGCGTTCGCTTTTCGGGTTGCCCAGCACTTCTTCGGGCGCACCTTCTTCTTCCACCAGACCCTGATGCAGAAACAGCACCTGATTCGACACCTTGCGCGCAAAACTCATTTCGTGGGTGACCATGATCATCGTCCGGCCTTCCTCGGCCAGGCCCTGAATCACTTTCAGCACTTCGCCGACCAGTTCCGGGTCGAGTGCCGAGGTCGGTTCGTCGAACAGCATCACTTCCGGTTCCATCGCCAGTGCCCGGGCGATCGCCACGCGTTGTTGCTGGCCGCCGGACAGAAACGCCGGGTATTGATCGGCGACCCGCGCCGGCAAGCCGACTTTGTCCAGATAACGTCGGGCGCGATCCTCGGCTTCCTGTTTGCTGCAACCCAGCACCCGGCGCGGGGCCATGGTGATGTTTTCCAGCACGGTCATGTGGCTCCACAGGTTGAAATGCTGGAACACCATCGCCAGCCGCGTGCGCAGGCGTTGCAGTTCATCGGCGTCGGCAACGTGCATGCCGTGGCGGTCGGTGACCATGCGGATCGCCTGGCCATCAAGGCTCATGGCGCCGTCATTGGGTTGTTCAAGGAAATTGATGCAGCGCAAAAAGGTGCTTTTGCCCGAGCCGCTGGCGCCGATCAGGCTGATCACGTCGCCGGTTTTGGCCTTGAGCGAAACGCCTTTGAGCACCTGATGATCGCCATAGCTTTTGTGCAGGCCTTCAACGGTCAGTTTGTACATGGACGAGCATCCTCAAGGCGAAAGTAGGTAGCCGCTGCGATAGGCCTGGGCGCCCGCGACGTGGGCGATGACCATGCCGGCAGTGGCCATGCGCCGCAGCGAGCGCGCATACAGCAGGCCGGCGGCGGTGCAATGAATGGGGGTGACCTTGTCGTGGACCGGGTCAATGATTTCGGCGATCTGCTGCCCGGCTTCCAGGTATTGGCCGGGTGTCGCGCAGTACACCAGCAGGCCGCCAACTGGCGTGGTCACCGGTTCGACCCCGGCCAGCGGCGTGGCCGGGTGCGGCAGTGGCGGTTGCGGCTTGGTCTCGCCGACGATGGCATCGAACTGGATCAGGTAATCGATCAGCGCCTGACAATCGCGGCTGGCCAGCGGGTGATTGACGTCGCCCTGGCCGCGCAATTCGACGGTCACCGAGAAGCTGCCCAGCGGAATCTCGAACTGCTCGCCGAAGCGCTCGCGCAATTGCCACCAGAGCAGGGTGAAGCATTCGTCGAACGACTGCCCGCCAGAGTCTGTGGCGAGCAGGCTGGCCTGGGCTTCCATGTAGCGCGCCAGCGGCTCGACCTGCGGCCACGCCTCGGGCGTGGTGTACAGGTGCACCACGGATTCGAAGTCGCAGTGCAAGTCGAGCACCATGTCGGCATCGCAGGCCAGGCGTTGCAGGGTCAGGCGCTGGGATTGCAGTTGGGTGGTCGGCGTCTGACGGTCGAGGGCGTTGCGCAGGCTGGCGCGGATCAGTTCGAGGTTGTGCTGCGCATCGTCGTTGAGTTGGCCTTCGATGGCGTTGCCGATTTCTTCGCTGAGGTCGACGAACCAGCGATTGAAGTTCTGCCCGCTCTCCAGGTCGTAACGGCCCAGCGGCACGTCCATCAGCACTTGTTCGAGGCCGACCGGGTTGGCCACCGGCACCAGTACGATTTCGCTGCGCAGGCGGCCGGCAGCTTCCAGCTCGGTCAGACGCTGTTTCAGGTGCCAGGCGACCAGCATGCCCGGCAGTTCGTCAGCGTGCAGCGACGCCTGAATGTAAACCTTGCCCTTGGCCTGTTGTGGGCCGAAGTGGAAGCTGTGAATTTGCCGTGCGGTCCCCGGCAGCGGGGCCAGCAAGTCATGGATCTGGTGGCGCATTGTTATCTCTTTATTTTCAAACCGGTGCTAGTGAGTCGGCCCGAGGAAGGCCAGCCAGCGGCGTTCGGCGAGGCGGAACAGACCGACCAGCGCAAACGTAATGGTCAGATAGATCAGCGCGGCGATGCCGAATGACTGGAAGGTCAGGAAGGTCGCCGAGTTGGCATCCCGCGCGACTTTCAGGATATCGGGAATGGTCGCGGTGAACGCCACGGTGGTCGAGTGCAGCATCAGGATCACTTCGTTGCTGTAGTAAGGCAACGAGCGGCGCAGTGCCGACGGCATGATCACGTAGGCGTACAACTTCCAGCCGGTCAGGCCATAAGCCTTGGCCGCTTCGACTTCGCCATGGTTCATGCTGCGAATCGCCCCGGCGAAAATTTCCGTGGTGTACGCGCAGGTATTGAGAGCGAAAGCGAGGATCGTGCAGTTCATCGCGTCGCGAAAGAAACTGTCGAGGATCGGCTGTTCGCGCACGGCGGCGAGGCTGTAGATGCCCGTGTAGCAGATCAGCAGCTGGATATACAGCGGCGTGCCCCGGAACAGGTAGGTGTAGAACTGCACCGGCCAGCGAATGTAGAAGTGCGGCGAGACGCGGGCAATCGACAGCGGAATCGAGACGACGAAGCCGATGCAGATCGACGCGGTCAGCAGCCACATCGTCATCGCCAGCCCGGTGATGTTCTGGCCGTCGGTATAAAGGAAGGCGCGCCAATATTCCTGGAGAAGTTCGATCATCGTACGGCCTCCCGGGCACCGGCGGCGTAGCGGCGTTCGAGCCAGCGCAGGATGAAGTTCGAAGCACTGGTGATCAGCAGATAAATCAAGGCGGCGAGGACCAGAAAGTAGAACAGTTGATAGGTGCTTTTACCGGCGTCCTGGGCAGCCTTGACCAGATCGGCGAGGCCGATGATCGACACCAGCGCGGTGGCCTTGAGCATGACCATCCAGTTGTTGCCGATGCCAGGCAAGGCAAAACGCATCATTTGCGGAAACACCACGAAGCGAAAGCGCTGGCCACGTTTGAGGCCATACGCAGTGGCGGCTTCGACTTGGCCGCGCGGCACCGCGAGGATGGCGCCACGGAAGGTCTCGGTGAAATACGCGCCATAAATGAAGCCCAGCGTCAGTACGCCGGCGCTGAACGGGTCGATTTCAATATATTCCCATTCCATGTAGTCGGTCAGCGACGTCAACCAGGTTTGCAGGCTGTAGAAGATCAACAGCATCAGCACCAGATCTGGCACGCCGCGAATCAGCGTGGTGTAGAGCTGCGCGGGCAGGCGCACCAGTTTGACTTTCGACAGTTTGGCACTGGCGCCGAGCAGGCCGAGCAACACGGCCACCAGCAGCGACATTGCCGATAATTTGATGGTCATCCAGGTGCCTTGCAGCAGCAACGGGCCGAAGCCCTGCAGACTGAACGAGGTCAGCCCCAGATTTTGCAGGAGGGTTTCAAACATAAATCAGCAACCTGAGCGGATGGAAAAGGCGCCCATCGAGGATGGGCGCCGGGGCATTATTTGCCGCTGTACAGATTCAGGTCACCAAAGTGTTTCTTTTGAATCTCGGCGTATTTGCCGTCGTCGTGTAACGCTTTGATACCTTTATCCAAAAGTGCTTTCAGCTCAGTGTTACCTTTCTTGATACCGACAGCGGTTTTGGCTGGCAGCAATTCGCTGTCGACCGGCTGGCTGATTTCATAATCAGCGCCTTTTGGCGACTTCAGAAAGCCCAGTTCGGCTTGCAGCATGTCCTGGATACCGGCGTCGAGACGACCGGAGGTCAGGTCGGAATACACCTGATCCTGGTTCTGATAGGCCTGGGTTTTCACGCCAGCCTTGTCCAGCACGGCTTTGGCGTAGGCTTCCTGAATGGTGCCTTGCTCGTAACCGACGGTTTTGCCCTTGAGTGAAGTGACGTCGGCGGTGATGCCGGAGCCTTTCTTGAACACGTAAGCGGTCGGGCCGGAAAACAGTTCGCTGGAGAAGTCGATGACCTTCTCGCGAGCCGGGGTCACGGTCATCGACGAGATCACACCGTCGAACTTGTTGGCCTTGAGGCCCGGAATCATGCCGTCGAAATCGCTTTCGACCCATTTGCACTTGACCTTCAGTTCGGCGCAGATCGCGTTGCCCAGATCGATATCGAACCCGACCAGGCTGCCATCGGCCGCTTTCGACTCGAACGGTGCGTACGAAGGGTCAACGCCAAAGCGCAGCTCTTTGTATTCCTTGGCCAGCGCGGAGCCGGCGGCCATGCACAACGCCAGTGCAGAAAGGGTCAGCAATGCTTTTTTCATTATTCAATCCCTAAGAACCAATATGAGCGCTTGTGGCGCAGAATTATTGTTACTGCAACGCTTACGACCTATAGAAAGTAGCAATTTCCGAACCAGAGTGCCGAACAGGTGTTTTAAAAGGTTGAGCGGAGAGAGGCAAGGGTAGTTGAATGCACGGAAACGGGCATTGCTGTTTGCATGCACTGTTTCGGTTCAAACGCGTGGCTCAGAGCAGTTGAAACTGTGGCGAGGGGCTTTATCCCGATCGGCTGCGCAGCAGGCGCAAAAACCTGAGTGCACGATTTTAGGGGGAAATTGCTGGGGGCCGCTGCGCCGCCCAGCGGGGATAAATCCCCTCGCCACAGGGTTCTGCGATGTGTCGAGAATGAATCAGGCCAACAAGTCTTGCAGAGTCGCGAGGCTGTCCGCTTCTTCGACGGTCTTGTCCTTGCGCCAGCGCAGCATGCGCGGGAAACGCACGGCGATGCCGCTCTTGTGCCGGCGCGACAGGGCGATGCCTTCGAAGCCGAGTTCGAACACCAGGCTCGGCTTGACGCTGCTGACCGGGCCGAATTTCTCCACGGTAGTCTTGCGCACGATGCTGTCGACCTGGCGCATCTCTTCATCGGTCAGCCCCGAATAAGCCTTGGCGAACGGTACCAGCGAGCGTTTACTGGATTCCGGCGGGCCGTCCCACACGGCGAAGGTGTAATCGCTGTACAGACTGGCGCGACGGCCGTGTCCGCGCTGGGCATAAATCAGTACCGCGTCGACGCTGAACGGGTCGACCTTCCACTTCCACCACACGCCCATGTCCTTGGTCCGGCCGACGCCATACAGCGAGTCGCGGGCCTTGAGCATCATGCCTTCGACGCCGAGTTTGCGTGACGCTTCGCGCTGGCGGCCGAGGTCGAGCCAGTCTTTGCCGGTCAATACAGGGGAGGGCAGCAGTACCGGGCTGTTGCAGTGCGCGATGACTTCCTCGAGTTGCGCACGGCGCTTGACCTGCGGCTGGTTGCGCCAGTCTTCGCCCTGCCACTCCAGCAGGTCGTAGGCCAGCACTACCACCGGCACTTCTTCGAGAATTTTCTTGTCGAGCGTCTTGCGACCGATGCGTTGTTGCAGCAGGGCGAACGGTTGCACGGCTGGCGGCTCATCGGATTGCGGATCGAAGGCATCTTCGGTGGTCGGATGGGTGCTCTTCCACACGACGATTTCGCCGTCGATCACCGTGCCGTCGGGCAAGCCGTGAACCAGCACATCGAACTCGGGGAAGCGCTCGGTCACCAGTTCCTCGCCGCGCGACCACACCCACAGCTTGCCGTCGCGCTTGACCACTTGCGCGCGAATACCATCCCACTTCCATTCCACCTGCCAGTCGCTGGCCGGGCCGAGCAGCGCTTCGAATTCCTCGACCGGTTGCGCCAAGGCGTGGGCAAGAAAGAACGGGTAGGGCTGGCCGCCGCGCTGGGCATGTTCGTCTGCGGATTCCGGGGCGATCAGTTTCAGATAGCTGGCGGCGTTCGGCCGGTTCGACAGGTCCGTGTAACCAACCAGGCGCTGGGCCACGCGTTTGCTGTCCAGTCCCGCCATCGAGGCGAGGGCGCGGGTGACCAGCAGCTTCGACACGCCGACGCGGAAACTGCCGGTGATCAGCTTGATGCACAGCATCAGGCTCGGCCGATCCAGTTGCGCCCACAACATCGGCAGTTGGCGCGCCAGATATTCCGGGGTTTCGCCGCGCAGTGGCAGCAGCTTGTCTTCGATCCATTCGGCTAGACCGACCTCGGAGCTGTGGGAGTTTTCCGGCAGCACCAGAGAAATGGTCTCGGCCAGATCGCCGACGGCCTGATAGCTTTCTTCGAACAGCCACGGCTCCAATCCTGAAACTTCTACCGCCAGCTCACGGAGGATGCGCACCGGCACCAGTTGACGAGGCCGACCACCGGAGAGGAAATACACCGCCCATGCGGCATCTTCCGGCGCGGCCTGCGCGAAGTAAGCCTGCATCGCCGCCAGCTTGGCGTTGCTCGACGTGGTGGCGTCGAGTTCGGCATATAACTCGGCGAACGCTTTCATGGGGACGTCTCGGCAACGGTGGGTGCGGTGGCGATGTTGTCGTCTTCGTCATCGCCGTATTCAGTGGTGAAGCCTTGTGCATCGAGGCCCTGCTCGCGCAGATGACGTACGAGCACGCCGATCGAGCCGTGAGTGACCATCACCCGCTCCGCGCCGGTCTGGTTGATCGCCCAGAGCAGGCCGGGCCAGTCGGCGTGATCGGAGAGGACGAAACCGCGATCGACGCCGCGCCGCCGCCGGGTCCCGCGCAAGCGCATCCAGCCGCTGGCGAAGGCATCGCTGAAGTCGCCAAAACGGCGCATCCACGTGCTGCCGCCCGCCGACGGCGGGGCAATGACCAACGCCTGGCGCATGATCGGATCGCTTTTTTTCACGTCGCCCGCATAGATCGTCGGCGGCAGGTACACACCGGCATCGCGGTACACACGGTTCAACGGTTCGACCGCGCCGTGGCTGAGGATCGGCCCGAGGGTTTCGTCGATGCCGTGGAGGATGCGTTGGGCCTTGCCGAAGGAATAGCAGAACAGCACGCTGGCCTTGCCGGCGGCGATATTGGCCGCCCACCACTGATTGATCTCGGCGAAGATCTGCGCCTGCGGCTGCCAGCGGTAGATAGGCAGGCCGAAGGTCGATTCGGTGATGAAGGTGTGGCAGCGCACCGGTTCGAATGGGGCGCACGTGCCATCCGGCTCGACCTTGTAATCCCCCGACGCGACCCAGACTTCGCCGCCGTATTCCAGGCGCACTTGCGCTGAACCGAGGACATGCCCGGCGGGGTGAAAGCTCAGGGTCACGCCGTGATGGGTCAGGCGTTGGCCGTAATCAAGGGTTTGCAACTGGATGTCCTGACCCAGGCGCGCGCGCAGAATCCCGGCGCTGGCGCTGCTCGACAGGTAGTGCTGATTACCGGTGCGCGCGTGATCGCCATGGGCATGGGTGATCACCGAGCGCTCGACCGGCCGCCACGGATCGATATAGAAATCTCCGGCGGGGCAGTAGAGACCTTCAGGTCGGGCAATAACAAGATCCATGTCGTGACCGGAATGGGGGGCTTGTTAGCTATGAGGCGGGCGTGAGGCTGGAAGTTCGATCGGCTTTGAAGCGCTACCCTCACCCCAGCCCTCTCCCAGAGGGAGAGGGGGCCGACCGAAGTGTCTGGTTAGGTACATCGACCTGGGGGACCGAGTTGAATATGGATCCGGCACAGCCTTGAGCCTGATCCAACGTTGGATTCACCTCGCTTTGTAGAGGGGCCGACCGAGGTGTCTGGTGAGGTACATCGACCTGGAGGAAGTGCTGCAGGCGGAGTTTGTCGCCTGGTACATCGACCTGGGGGACCGAGTTGAATATGGATCCGGCACAGCCTTGAGCCTGATCCAACGTTGGATTCACCTCGCTTTGTAGAGGGGCCGACCGAGGTGTCTGGTGAGGTACATCGACCTGGGGGACCGAGTTGAATATGGATCCGGCACAGCCTTGAGCCTGATCCAACGTTGGATTCACCTCGCTTTGTAGAGGGGCCGACCGAGGTGTCTGGTGAGGTACATCGACCTGGGGGACCGAGTTGAATATGGATCCGGCACAGCCTTGAGCCTGATCCAACGTTGGATTCACCTCGCTTTGTAGAGGGGCCGACCGAGGTGTCTGGTGAGGTACATCGACCTGGAGGGCCGAGTTGAATATGGATCGGGCACAGCCTTGAGCCTGATCCAATGTTGGATTCACCATCTCTCTTTCAGGTCGGCGCAAGACCCAAGCATCCCCCAATCAGTCCCCTCTCCCTCCGGGAGAGGGCTAGGGTGAGGGGCTGTTGATCTTTGCTCTATTTCCCGGGGGTGAGGGTCAAGCGAGCCTTGCCATACACCCGATCAAAGTTCTGCGGCTGCATCGGCAAGCCGATGTACTGACCTTTCAGCCATGCATCGATCCCGTTCAGGTAGTTCGGGCTCAGTGGATTGCCCGACTGCCCCGTACCGTTCTGCGCCATCAGTGGCTCGCTCTGGCCGAAGTCGACGATAAAACGCATCGACGGCGCGCGCGTGGTGACGAAGTCCTGGCCCCAGGCAAACGCCGAGTTGTTCAGCGTGGTGTGATCGCCACCGGCTGCCAGCGGCCCGCGCACGGTCTGGCCGTTGCTGTTCTTCCACGCATAGCTGTGCAGTTTGCCCCACTGCCAGGCGCGATGATCGCCGCCCAACTGGCTGTCGCCCGCTGTAATCGCTGCAGCGAGACTGCGGGCGAGAATCACCGCTTTGTCTTCCTTCTGCGGCGTGCGCAGGTCATCCCAGAACGGACTGTCCTCACGCCCCAAGAGATGATCGGCCTGCGCCGCGTAGGACAGATCGCCATTGGCGACAAAGGCCTTCCACGCCTGGCTCGACTCAGGACCCAGTTCATCGAGGAAGATCTGCTTCATGCTTTCCTGCAGAAACAGTTCATAAATCGCCGCATCCGCCGAGGTCGGGCTGAGCTTGCCGTCGAACGCCATCAAGCGCGTGAAGGCTTCACGGGCTTTGCTGCGCTCGGCGTCCGGCAGGGCGTCGATCGCCTGTTTCAGCGGTTGCTTCATCCCCGGTGCTTCGAAGACTTTTTTCAGCTTGGCGGCGAACGTGGTGGTCTGGTCGTACTGCATGGCGATCACGCTGCGGCTGTCGTGCTTGCCGCTGCCGGCCATTTCCGCCAGGCGCTCGCCGCGCTCCGGTGCCGCCCAGGATTTCGACAACTGCATGCCGTAGCCGTCGGGAATTACACGCTGGTTGGCGGTGCCGAGCCAGCCTTGTGCCGGGTCCTGATCGTAGGGGTGCAGCATCGGGTCGGCGTAACCGTCCCAGTCGTAGCGACCGTCCCAACCCGGCGAGGGCAGCAGGCCTTCACCTTCGCGACGGTTGGGGAAGCGCCCGGTGACTTGCCAGCCGATATTGCTTGCATCGGCAAAGACCAGATTCAGGGTAATGGCGCGGATTTCGCGGCTGGCGTCCGAGGCGCGCTCGACGTTCTGCGCGCGGGTCAGATCGAAGAAGGCATCCAGGGTTTTGTCGTCGGTGAAGCTTGGCGTCTGCAAAGCGAGACCGAAACCGCTGCCCTGCGCCGCTGCGTGGGCACTGTTGAGCAGCGCGCCGTGGCGGGTTTCGTAAACGGCTTCGCGAATCGGCCGCTGGCCTTTGACGAAATAGGTTTCGTTGCGCACGCCCAACGGCTGCCATTTGCCGTTGACTTCATAAGTGAGGCTGCTGCCCTGACGGCGGATTTTCTCGAGGAACAGGTCCTGATTGTCGCCGAGCACGCTGGTCATGCTCCACGCCACTTTGCCGTTGAAGCCGCCGAGCACCATCGGCAGACCGGCAACCGTGACGCCGGCGGCCTGATATTTCGGCGCGCGGATCTGCACGAAACTCCACAGAGACGGTGCGGCTAGCGGCCCGTGCGCATCGCTGGCCAGCAGGCTCTTGCCGCTGCGGCTGCGTTGCGGGGCGATCGCCCAATTGTTCGCAGTCGGTGTGGCGAGCAGGTTCAGCGACGACAGTTGCTGGCTGGCGTTGCTCAATTCCGTCAGCCCCGGAATCTGCCCGTTGAGCTTGAGGCCTTGCAGTTTGTCGGCTTCAGCCACTGGCAGGTTTTCATCAGGCGCCGACGGGCTCAGCCAGGCGAGTTTGTCAGTGGTCACGGTTTGCGCGAGCACCAGCGACTGGATTTCCTCCGGCAGGTTGGCCGACTGGCTGAAATTCAGCAGGGCGAAAATCAGCGCCGAATCTTCCGGTTTCCAGTATTCGGGCTTGTAACCGCTGGCGGCGAGGTCGCCCGGCAACTTGTCGGCATAGCGGAACAGATAAGCGTTGACGCCTCGTGCGTAGACTTCGAAGAAGCGCTTGAGCCGTGGCGACGAGGCCTTGTACAGCTCGCCGGCGCTCTTCTTCAGATTGACCGCGCGCATGTAGCGGTCGGCATCGAGCATCGACGCGCCAGACATTTCCGCCAGCCGGCCCTGGGCCAACAGGCGCAGGGTGACCATCTGGTTGATGCGGTCGCTGGCGTGGACATAGCCGAGGCTGAACAGCGCGTCATGGAAGCTGTTGCTCTCGATCAACGGCATGCCCATCGCATTGCGCCGCACCGACACGTTCTGCGCCAGGCCCTTGAGCGGTTGTACGCCGGAGGTCGGCGGCAGGCTGTCCTGGGCGTTCCAGGTCTGGCAACCGGACAGGCCGAGAACACCGGCCACTGCTGCGGCAACGCCGAACCGGGGAAGAAAATGTGTAAGGGCTGGCGAGGCCATGGCGAAGCTCCTGCGGGGGTATAAGGCTGGGGGCGCAATAAAGCCGCTACGTTAGTGAGGGCGCGAGGGCCGCGCAAGCGGGGCGAGCGGTTATTTGTGCTGTTGTCGGCTGATCGGTCAAAGCTGTGACAGTTGCTTGTGGGAAAGCGCTGATGTTGAACTGCGGAATGAGTCCCGAGACCTGTCAGGAGAAAGATCGCTATGGAGCTTCAAAGCAACGCTGCGCTGATCATCATCGACCAGCAGAAAGGCATTCTGCATCCGCGTCTGGGGCGGCGGAATAATCCTCAGGCCGAAGAGCGAATGCTTGAGTTATTGGCGCTGTGGCGCCTGCGCGGGCGCCCGGTGATTCACGTGCAGCATTTGTCGCGCTCACCTGATTCGGTGTTCTGGCCGGAGCAGGACGGAGTGGAGTTTCAGCCGCGCTTTATGCCGCAGGACGCTGAATGGCTGATCCAGAAACAGGTGCCCGATGCGTTTTGTGCCAGTGGGCTGGAGGCGCAGTTGCGTGAGGCCGGGATCGGGCAACTGATCATCGTTGGTGTGGCGACCAATAACTCTGTTGAGTCGACGGCGCGCACTGCGGGCAACCTGGGTTTCGACACATGGGTGGCAGAGGATGCGTGCTTTACCTTCGACAAGGCCGATTATTTCGGCAAACCGCGTACCGCTGAAGAGGTGCACGGGATGTCGCTGGGCAATCTGCATGGGGAGTATGCGACGGTGGTCGGCTCTTCACAGATTCTGGCGGCGGGCTGAAATTTTGTAGCGTATGTGCCGCCGCCTTCGCGAGCAGGCTCGCTCCCACATTCGAGCGCATTTCGTCAGAAGGAATGCAATTCACTGTGGGAGCGAGCCTGCTCGCGAAGCGGTGTGTCAGGCGAAGAAGATCTTCGCCCGTGACATCAAGCGCCGTGGCACTTCTTGAATTTCTTGCCGTTGCCGCATGGGCAAGGGTCGTTGCGGCCGACGTCTTTCAGGGCGTTGCGCACCGGTTCCTGGTGGGCGTGGCCGCAGTTCGGGCCGTGGACATGGCCATGGTCGTGATCATGATGGTGGTCATGATCGTGGTTGCAGTCAGGGCCATGGACATGGGGTTGCTGGGTCATCGAGGTCACTCCGGAGTTAGATCGGCGGGGATTATCACGCCATTGCGCTCAAGGTGCACGTAGTGGGCGATGAATAAACCGGTTTCCATTTCCCCCTGCAATCGATAGGGAATCTGCTGGTTCGGATTTTTCAGCAGTTTCACCACCTGTTTGACCTTCGGCCACAGGTTGGTGCGGATCGGCACTTTGAAGTAAGCGCTGCGCTTTGGCCCGACGGTAAACCAGTGCTCATGCTCGCCCTCGGTGAGCAGCATGTCCGCCAGGTGAATCCGGTATTCGAGGCCGCGCACGGTCAGATCGCTGTCGTTGGGATTGTCGACGCGAAAGTGCAGGATGAATTTTTGCTCGAGCAGTTTGGCCCGCACCACCTCGACTTTCACCAGATGCACGGCAGGCTCGACGCTGTCATCGCTGAACCACGAGGCACAGCCGCCGAGGTTTACGATCAGCATCAACAGCAGGAAATGTAATGTGCGCCGACGACCGAGCATGAAATTGACTCCCTTTGTGCCCAGTCTAGACCTTAAAAGATTTCAGCCTTCGGCTAATCCCGTGGAGCTGCCGAAGGCTGCGATCTTTTGATCTTGGCTTTCAAGCGCCGAAATAACCCGAACAACACTTCTTGAACTTCTGCCCGCTGCCGCAAGGGCAGCCGTCATTGCGCCCCAGCTTCAGCTGCACCGTGGGATCGATGAAGTACCAGCGCCCGCCGTTCTGCACAAACGAAGAGCGCTCGCGATGGCTGTGCTCGCCCTGGCTGTCATGCCAGCGTGCGGTGAAGGTCACAAAAGCGTGTTCCGGCTGGCCGCCGAACACTTCCGAGCTTTCCACCTCAAGACCAAGCCAGGTGCTTTGCGCACTCCAGTCGCTGATCGATTGTCGGTTCAGCCCCGCCTGCTGCGCGGGCAGGGTGGTCGCCACCAGATAGTCGATCAGCCCCAGCACATAAGCGCTGTAGCGCGAACGCATCAAGGCTTCGGCACACGGCGCCGGGTGGCCGTCATGATAAGGGCCGCAGCAGGCATCCAGCAGATTGCCGCTGCCGCAAGGGCAAATGGCTGTACTCATTGCATTACCACCAGTATTTCCCGAAGTTTTCCGGATTGGCCCAGAAGCGTGAATTGAGCCAGTCGGGGACTTGTTTGTAGTCAAGCAGATCGTAGGTGAACAGGGTCAGCACCTGCGCGTCGCGCTGAAAACGCTCGCTGGCCTGCAGTGCCAGCGAATAGAAATCGGTTTCCTGCCAGCCACTGGCGGCCAGATCCGCCAGCACCGCGATGCGACTGGCGTTGAGATTGCGGATGCCGCCCAACAGATTCAGGCCATCGCGTTTGGGCAAATGTTCCAGGCAATCGACTACCAGCGCCAGATCGAAGCGTTGCGCAGCCAATTCGGCGGGCAACGCGCCGGGCGCGGCATGAGCGACCACGGTGTCTGGATGCGCGTCCTTGAAAGCGCTCAAGGCGGGAAACTCGCTGGCGCCGATCAGCAGCAGTCGGGCCGGGGCGTAGCGATCCAGCAAAGCGGCCAACGCCTGTTGTGGCGTGCGCGAAGAAATGGCGACGTTCATCGAAGCTCCTCAGTCAGACCGCCAAGACTAGCCTGCCAGACCGCGTCGGCAAAGCGCCCGGTGGCGGCGGTTTTCGCCCAAAGAGGCAAACCCCTGTGAACACGGTCGCAAACAGCGGTGGCCTATTGCTGGCGGAGATTAAAACTCCGGTCTTTACTCCCTGAATCGGTTTTAAGCCGATCCCTCAGGAGAAAACTAGATGAGCATAGTTCGGACAGCATTACCCTTGGTTCTGCTAACCAGTGTGTTGACTGGTTGTGCAGGTTTGCAGAAAACCGACTGGCCGACCTGTGCGGCGGTCGGCGGTGTGGTCGGTGCCGGTCTCGGCGCGACGGAAAGCGCTTCGTGGGCAGGTTACGGTGCACTGATTGTCGGTGGTACGGCGGCGGCCTATTGCTGGGTGCACGGTGATGGTGATGAAGACGGCGATGGCGTGCCGGACAGTCGCGACAAGTGCCCTGGTACGCCTAAAGGCGTGCAGGTCGATGCTGACGGTTGCCCGCCACCGACGCCTGCGCCAGTGGTCGAAGAAGCGGTTGTGGTCAAGGAAGAAACCATCGTCATTCGTGATGTGCATTTCGAGTTCGACAAAGCCACGCTGACCGGCCCTGACAGGCAAGTGCTGGACAAGGTCGCCGATCGCCTGAAACAGGAATCCTCTACCGCGCAACTGACCGTGACCGGTCACACCGACAGTGTCGGCAGCGATGCCTACAACAAGAAACTGTCGGATCGTCGTGCGCACTCGGTGGTGGAATACCTGATCCAGCAGGGCGTGCCACGTGCCAGCTTCGTTTCGGTGTCGGGCCTTGGTGAAAGCCAGCCTGTGGCTGACAACAAGTCGGCTGATGGTCGTGCACAGAACCGTCGCACCGAAATCAAAATCGTCCGCTAGCCCCTCTCGCATCCGCGGCTTGTGCAGTCGCGGATGCGGGTCTTTACTCCTGTGTAACCGGTATGGGCCGGTACACAGGAGCGTTCACAAATGCGTCTTTTCTCAAGGTCCGTCTTGCCGGTGCTGCTGCTTGGCAGCTTGCTCACCGGTTGTGCCACTCACAGCGATGGCACCGCCCCCCTCAATCAACGTACGTGGCCGATCTGCAGCCTGCTTGGCGGTCTGGTCGGCGGCGGTCTTGGCGCCATTGAAAGCGCCGGCTGGGCCGGCGGCGGCGCGGCATTGGGTATCGTCACCGGCGGGCTGATCTGTTACGCCCAGGATGGCGACGAAGATAGCGACGGCGTCTTCGACCGCCGCGACCGCTGCCCGGACACTCCGGAAAACACCGAAGTCGATCACCGTGGCTGCCCGCTGCCGCAATATCCGGTGGCAGTCAAACCGGTCGAACCGGCGCCGCAATCTGAAGTGATCACCTTGAGCGATGCCGGCAACGTGCTGTTCGATTTCGACAAGTCCGATCTTACCCCGGCGGCCAAAGCCCAGCTCGACACCTTGATGGACAAGCTGCGCAATGCCGATGTGGTCAGCATCAAGGTCATCGGGCACACCGACAGTAAAGGCTCCGACGCCTATAACCAGGCTTTGTCCGAGCGGCGCGCGAGCAGTGTCGCAGCGTATCTGTTGAGTCAGGGGCTGGCGCCGAACAAGCTCACCAGCGAGGGCCGAGGCGAGAGTGAGCCGGTCGCCGATAACGCCAGCGATGAAGGCCGCGCGGACAATCGCCGGGTCGAGCTGCACATCAATCGTTAGCAACCGTCTGTAGTACGCAGGCTAGAGCTGCCGGGTCGAGATCGTCGCCCCGGCAGCCATTTCATCCGCGTTTGCACAAATTTCATTTTTCCCTCTGGCTTATCCCCCGCAGAAGCCGGTACTGTGCGTGCAAAGAATAATTCGCAACACGGGGGAGCGTATGAAGGTGTTCTGGGGGCTGGGGCGTTTGCTGACCCTGCTGTTCTGCTGCGTGGTACTGGCCAATCAACTGGTGCCGTTTGTTCATCCGCTGCATCTGCTGGTGAATCTGGCCGGCGCTCTGTTGTTGCTGATTCATCTACTCGAAGTGCTGCTGTGCAACCGCAGCCTCAAGGGCCGTCCGCACCCTTGGCGAGATCGTGGCCGCATCCTGTTGTTCGGCGTTTTCCACCTGCAAACCATCCCGGCCCCGGCCGCTCCGGAGGCTTCTTCCCATGCGTAAACTCTGCCTGCTCGCTGCATTCATCAGTCCACTGGCCTGCGCCCAGGTGGTCAACGTGCAAAGCAATTCTTTGATGCGCTTGCCCAACACCACCAGCACGCTGCAACTGGAGAAACTGGAAGTCGCCGATTACGGCACCTTGCTGATCCCGTCCAACGTGACTGAATTGAACATCAATGAACTGCGCCTGGGCCATGAAGCACGTATTGCTATCGTTCCCGCTGAACAAGCGCTGGAAGTGAAGGTCAAGCGCGCTGAATTGAGCGAGGGCAGCCAGATCACCGCGCGCGGCGCCCCCGGCACTTATGAAAAAGCGGCCCGGGCCGGGCGCAATCTGAACCTGCAATTTCAGGCCCTGAGCGCGCCGCAACTGACGGTCGATGCCCGTGGCGGCAGGGGCGCGCCGGGTTTCGTCGGCCTCGACGGCGGCAACGGTGAAGATCCGGGCTGCACCTATGGATCGGCCGGCCACGGCGCCGATGGCAGTGACGGCAGCGATGGCCAGCCAGGCGCGCCGGGTGCGCTGGTGCGACTCGCCGTACCACGGGATTTCCCGGCCGAGCTGATCAAGGTCAACGTGGCTGGCGGTGCCGGCGGACCGGCGGGTGTCGGTGGTAAAGCAGGGAAGGGCGGCAAATCCAAGGGCTGCCTGGTCTATCGCGCTGATGGCGGCAAGAACGGTAAGGCCGGTGCGGATGGCCAGCCGGGGCCGGTGGGGGCGGCGGGTTCGGTTACCGTGCAACGGCTCTAAAACTGCGACCCACTCTCTGATCAATAAAATGCTTTGGTGAGTGAAGATCTTTGGTGAGTGAAATTATGTGGCGAGGGGATTTATCCCCGCTGGGCTGCGTAGCAGTCCCGTTTTTGATTTTTAGAGCGGGGCCGCTTCGCGACCCAGCGGGGATAAATCCCCTCGCCACAACTGTGTTCACAGCAGAAAAATAGTGCGATTCAGAGCATCGGTCTCGCCGCCGCCACCGCCACCAGCACCAACCCGACCAGCAGATTAAGCCCCACCACCCGCCGAATCCGCCCCAGCACTGCCGCACCCGCCGGCCAATCCTTCGCCTCAACCGCCTTGCGCAATTCTGGCAGCATCAACCCCTGAATGCGGATGAACAGTGCCGTCATCACCACATACAAACCGATCATCACCTGCACGTACTTCGGCGCGGTTTCAAATCCGACCTGCTGCAGATGCAACATGCCCACGCCGCTGATCGGCAACAGGATCACGGCGACCCAGACCCAACGGAAAAAACCTTGAAACACTTCCACCCACAGGGTCAGGCGAGCGGGGCCGTCCAGAGCCTTCACAGCCGCAGGGCGCAAGACCATCCAGGCGAAAAACATACCGCCGACCCACACCAGAGCGGCGAGGACATGCAGGGGGTAAACGAGGCTAAAAGGTGTCATTGGGTCACTCCGTTCTGCGCGGGATCGATTAGCGGGGTATGATAGCCGCCGAATCAAACCACTGAAAATTTATCCAGCGTTTTGCGCCCGACACTCAATGATCAGCACTGAACTCAAAACCACGATCCAGGGCGCCTATTCGCGTTTTCTAGAGGCCAAGAGCCTCAAGCCGCGTTACGGCCAGCGCCTGATGATCGCCGAAATCGCCAAGGTCCTCGGGGATATCGACACCGATGACGAAGGCCGGCGCAGTGGCGACCCCGCGATTGTCGCGGTGGAAGCCGGCACCGGTACCGGCAAGACGGTGGCCTACAGCCTGGCGGCGATCCCTACGGCGAAACTGGCCGGCAAGCGTTTGGTGATAGCCACCGCGACCGTCGCCCTGCAAGAGCAGATCGTCTACAAGGATCTGCCCGACCTGATGCGCAACAGCGGGCTGAATTTCAGTTTTGCCCTGGCCAAGGGCCGTGGTCGCTACATGTGCCTGTCCAAGCTCGACATGCTGTTGCAGGAAGGCCACGCACAAACCGCCACCGCGCAGCTGTTCGAAGAAGAAGGCTTCAAGATCGAAGTCGACGAGGCCAGTCAGAAGCTGTTCACCAGCATGATCGAAAAGCTCGCCGGCAATAAGTGGGACGGCGACCGCGACAGTTGGCCGAACGCGCTGGAAGACGCCGACTGGGCGCGCCTGACCACCGATCACAGCCAGTGCACCAACCGTCATTGCCCGAACTTCGGCCAGTGTGCCTTCTACAAGGCCCGCGAAGGCATGGGCAAGGTTGACGTGATCGTTACCAACCACGACATGGTCCTGGCTGACCTGGCACTGGGCGGCGGCGCCGTGTTGCCGGATCCGCGCGACACCATTTACGTGTTCGACGAAGGTCACCACCTGCCGGACAAAGCCATCGGCCACTTCGCCCATTACACGCGCCTGCGCTCCACTGCTGACTGGCTGGAAACCACCGCAAAGAATCTGACCAAACTGCTCGCGCAGCATCCGTTGCCGGGTGATCTCGGCAAGCTGATCGAGCAGGTGCCCGAGCTGGCACGGGAGATCAAGACCCAGCAGCAGTTCATGTTCACCGCCTGCGAGCAGATCGCCGATTTCAAACCGGGCGAAGACGTCGAAGGCCGCGAGCGCCCGCGTCATCGCTTTGTCGGCGGGGTGATTCCCGAGGATATGCGCGAGATGGGCATCGAGCTGAAAAAAGGCTATTCGCGCCTAAACGACCTGTTTCAACGCCTGACCGACCTGCTCAAGGAAGGCATGGACGGCGAGGTCAACATCGGCATCGCCAGCAATCAGGCCGAAGAATGGTATCCGCTGTTCGGCAGCCTGTTGTCCCGCGCTTCCGGCAACTGGGAATTGTGGACCGCGTTCACCGCCGAAGACCCGGAAGACAGCCCGCCCATGGCGCGCTGGCTGACCCTGGCCGAAAGCGGCTCGCTGTTCGATATCGAGGTCAACGCCAGCCCGATTCTGGCGGCGGAAACCTTGCGTCGCAGTTTGTGGAACGTCGCTTACGGCTGCTTGGTGACGTCGGCGACGCTGACGGCGCTGGGCACTTTCGACCGTTTCCGCATGCGCGCCGGTCTGCCGAAAAAAGCTGTCACAGCGGTGGTGCCGAGCCCGTTCCATCATGCCGATGCCGGCGTGCTGCGCGTGCCGGATCTCAAGGCCGACCCGCGCGATGCCGCCGCCCACACGGCGGCGATCATTCGCGAGCTGCCCGATCTGGTGGAAGGTTCACGAGGCACACTGGTGCTGTTCTCCTCGCGCAAGCAAATGCAGGACGTATTCGACGGTCTCGACCGCGACTGGCGCAAGCAAGTGTTCATTCAGGGCAACCTGTCGAAACAGGAAACCCTGAACAAGCACAAGGCGCGGGTCGATGGCGGTGATTCCAGCGTGCTGTTCGGGCTGGCCAGTTTTGCCGAAGGTGTCGATTTGCCGGGGGCCTACTGCGAGCACGTGGTGATCGCCAAGATTCCGTTCTCGGTGCCCGATGATCCGGTTGAGGCCGCGTTATCGGAGTGGATCGAGGCGCGCGGTGGCAATCCGTTCATGGAAATCTCCGTGCCCGATGCCTCGCTGAAACTGGTCCAGGCCTGCGGCCGTCTGCTGCGCACCGAAGAAGACCGCGGCACCATCACCTTGCTTGACCGGCGTCTGGTCACTCAGCGCTACGGCAAGGCGATCCTCAATGCGTTGCCTCCTTTCCGTCGTGAAATATCCTGAGACACGGGTGGGCCGATTGGCCCGCCGCGTTGTCTATCTCTCTGCCACCGCTTTTCCACTGGCCTTGACTGGTCGTTAGGGAGAACTCCGTTCTTATGATCCGCCGTTCGTTGCCCGCTGTTTTCGCCTTGATCTTTGCCGCGCCGTTGCTGGCGGCCCCTGCCGGTCAGCAGACGCTGTTCAACTTCGTACGCCCGGCCGACGTGGTCAAGGTCGCCACGGAAAACGCCGACCTGCCACAGGCCAATGCCGAACAGACCGCCGAAGGTGAAGTGCTGCGCCGGGTGACGTTCAACCCGGTCGCCCGCCCGACCTTGCGCCTGACCCCACAGACTGGTGCTTGGGACTGGTCGCAGTCCGACATGATGACCCTGCGTCTGCAAAGTGCGATGAATTGGGCGGTCACAGTCTATGTGCAGATCCAGAGCAACGATGGCCGCACTCTGGTCAGCCGCGTCGATCTGCCCGCAGGCCCCGCGCAGACCTTGCTGGTGCCGCTGGTGGCGTCGACGCCACTGAGCCAGGGCATGAAAGCCGGGCCACCGATGCCGATGACCGTCGATGGCCAACGCATCCTGCTGGCCAGCAGCACGGGCGAGATCGACCGCAGCCAGGTGGTTTCGGTGAGTCTGTCGATGGATCAGCCGAAAGTTGCGCAGAGCCTGTTGCTCGAGCGGTTCGGCGTGCAGGACGGCGAATCGGTGACGCGGGCGGTGTACGGCAATCTGGTCGACGCCTACGGTCAGTCAACCCGTAGTAAATGGCCGGAAAAAGTCAGCAGCGACGAACAACTGAAAAGCGCCGCCAGCAAAGAGCAGCAACAGCTGAATACGTGGCTGGCCGAGCGTGAAAAGGCTTCGCTGGACACATTCGGGGGCTGGAACAAAGGCCCGGCGTTCAAGGCCAGCGGTTTCTTTCGCACGGAAAAACGCGATGGCCGCTGGTATCTGGTGACTCCTGAAGGCCACCCGTTCTATTCGTTGGGCGTCAACACCGTCAGCGCGCAGGTCAACCAGACCTACGTCGCCGGCCGTGAATCCATGTTTGAATCGTTGCCTAAGAACGACGACCCGCTGGCCGCGCATTTTGGCGAGGGTGACAACCGTGGCGGCAATGGCGCCGACCAGGGGCGTGGCTACGGCAACGGCCGCTGGTACGACTTCTATGGCGCCAATCTGCAACGCCTGAACGGCGAACCGTGCAAGGCAGACAGCGACAACAAGGCCGGGATTGCCGAAGCGGCGAAGGCTGGGGCGGCTGAGGCCGGTTCGGTGCAGGCCGCTGAAACCGCAGCGGTGCCTGCCGAGCCAAAATCCGGAATTGCCGAAGCGGCGCAGACTGACGCGGTGCAAGCGTCCAGCACGGAAATAGCTCCGTGCACAGCCAGGATTGATGAACAGCGCTGGACCCGGCACACCCTCGATCGGCTGCAAGCCTGGGGCTTCAACACAGTGGGCAACTGGAGCGCGCCGTCGCTGGCGGATGCTGAGCGCGTACCGTACACCTTGCCGCTGTCGATCGTCGGCGATTACACCAGCATCAGCACGGGCAGCGATTGGTGGGGCGGCATGCCGGATCCGTTCGATCCGCGTTTCGCCATGGCCACCGAGCGCGCCGTGGCCATTGCCGCCCGCGATCACCGTGACGATCCGTGGCTGATCGGTTATTACGCCGACAACGAACTGGCCTGGGCTGGTCCTGGCGACGATCCGAAGGCTCGCTACGCGCTGGCCTACGGCACGTTGAAAATGACCACCGATGTACCGGCCAAACGCGCCTTTCTCAAGCAATTGCGCGACAAGTACCGCAATCAGGCCGGACTGTCCAAGGCCTGGGGCATCGAGTTGCCGGCGTGGGAATTGATGGAAGACCCTGGCTTCGTGCCGCCACTGCCGAACCCGGAGCATCCGGAGATCGAAGCGGATTTCAAATACTTCCAGAAGGTCTTCGCCGATACCTATTTCAAGACCATTTCCGATTCGCTGAAATGGCACGCGCCGAACCAGATGCTCCTGGGCGGTCGCTTCGCCACCAGTACGCCTGAAGCCGTGGCGTCCTGCGCGCAGTATTGCGATGTGTTGAGCTTCAACATGTACACGCTCAAGCCGCAGGACGGCTACGACTTCGCCGCGCTGGCAGCCCTGGACAAACCGGTGCTGATCACTGAATTCAACTTCGGCTCGGCTGACCGAGGCCCGTTCTGGGGCGGCGTGACGCAGCTGGCCAAGGAGGAAGATCGCGGCCCGGCCTATGCCAACTTCCTCAAACAGGCACTGAGCGAACCGTCGATTGTCGGCGTGCACTGGTTCCAGTATCTCGACCAACCGGTGACCGGGCGTTTGCTCGACGGCGAGAACGGCCATTTCGGTCTGGTCGGGATGACCGATCTGCCGTATCAGGGCTTCGTCGAAGCGGTGCGCAAAAGCAATCTGCAGGCGCTGGAGCAACTGGGCAAGGAGGCGCAGAAAACCCCGGCGGCGGAAGTGGAAGGCGGGCGCAAGGCCGAGGCTGGCAAAGCGCCGGGGGCTGCACAGGCGGGTGGGCATTCGGGGAATGGTCACTAGGTTTCAGACCGCGTTATCGTTCTTCGCGAGCAGGCTCGCTCCCACACTGGATATCAACAGCAGCGCAGATCCCCTGTGGGAGCGAGCCTGCTCGCGAAGGGATCGCCACAAATTGCGGATCAACCGTCTGGCCCGCGCCTGTTCCCAAATCCCTCAAGGGCTGGAACAATGCGGGCCACTTTGTAGAGCGTTTTCGCGGGGGAGTTGCGGGTGCAGATTCAGGGACATTACGAGCTTCAATTCGAAGCGGTGCGCGAGGCTTTCGCCGCACTGTTCGACGATCCCCAGGAACGCGGCGCAGCCCTGTGCATCAAGGTCGGTGGAGAAACCGTCCTCGACCTCTGGTCCGGTACCGCCGACAAGGACGGCGCCGAGGCTTGGCACAGCGATACCATCGCCAACCTGTTCTCCTGCACCAAGACCTTCACCGCCGTTACCGCACTGCAACTGGTCGCTGAAGGCAAGTTGCAACTCGATGCCCCGGTTGCCCGCTACTGGCCGGAATTCGCCGCCGCCGGCAAAGAATCCGTCACCCTGCGCCAATTGCTCTGCCATCAGGCCGGCTTGCCGGCGCTGCGCGAACTGCTCGCCCCTGAAGCCCTTTACGACTGGCAAACCATGGTCGATGCCCTCGCGGCCGAAGCACCATGGTGGACGCCGGGCACCGGTCACGGTTATGCCGCGATCACCTACGGTTGGCTGGTCGGCGAATTACTGCGTCGCGCTGACGGGCGCGGGCCGGGCGAGTCGATCGTCGCTCGGGTCGCCAAACCGTTGGGCCTGGATTTCCATGTGGGCCTGGCCGACGAAGAGTTTCATCGCGTGGCGCACATCGCCCGTGGCAAGGGCAACGCCGGCGACGCTGCGGCTCAGCGTCTGCTGCAAGTGACCATGCGCGAACCGACTGCCATGACCACCCGCGCATTCACCAATCCGCCGTCAGTGCTGACCAGCACCAACAAGCCGGAATGGCGCCGCATGCAGCAGCCTGCGGCTAACGGCCACGGCAATGCGCGCAGCCTCGCCGGGTTTTACGCCGGCCTGCTGGACGGCAGTCTGCTCGAAAGCGAGATGCTCGAAGAGCTGACCCGCGAGCACAGCCTTGGCGATGACAAGACCTTGCTCACTCGTACCCGTTTCGGCCTCGGCTGCATGCTCGATCAACCGGACGTGCCCAACGCCACCTACGGCCTCGGACCACGCGCGTTCGGTCATCCGGGAGCGGGCGGCTCGATCGGTTTTGCTGATCCGGAGCACGATGTGGCTTTCGGTTTCGTGACAAATACCCTGGGGCCTTACGTTTTGATGGATCCGCGTGCACAAAAGCTGGCGCGGGTGCTTGCCACTTGTCTGTAAAGCTTCAACTGAGGTTCCAGGGTCGGAACCTCGAAGGGATTTTCGTTTCAAAACGGCTGTTTATCCGGGCGAAAGTGCTCTGATTTTTCATTACTTCATTTTGTGGATTTTCAATGTCATCTAAAAAGACCCTCGCCCTGGCCCTGTGTGTAGCGATCACCGGTTGCGCACAGACTCCGAAAAACGATGCAGACGGCGGCAGTTGGTGGCCGTTCGGTTCTCCCGACAAAGTCGCGGCCAAAGATTCGGCCCCGGCCCCGGCCCCGGCCCCGTTGAAACCGGCGGCAACCGCGCCAGTGGCCAAGGCCGAGAGCAGCAACCCGTGGTACTGGCCGTTCGGTTCCAGCGATGAAGCGGTCAAGGCTGATCTGAAAGCCGAGGTCAAACCTGAAGCCAAACCGGTCGAGGTGGCCAAAGCCGAGGCGCAGTCCAATGGCAAATGGTGGTGGCCGTTCGGCGGCAAGGATCAGCCAACCGCCAAAGCCGTGCCGATGCCCGATCCGAAGGTGACTCAGGCCTGGCTCGACGACTACGAGCCGCGTCTGCGTGAAGCGGTGAAAGACAGCAATCTGCAACTCGAGCGTCGCGACAACGTACTGGTGGTGACGGCGCCGGTCGAAGGCTCGTTCAATCCGGACCGTCCGGCGATGCTGCTGCCGGTCACCCTTGGCCCGTTCACTCGCGTGGCGAAAATCCTTGAAGCCGATCCGAAAACCGCAGTGCTGGTGCTCGGTCACAGTGACACCAGCGGTGCCGCACCGGCCAACGTCAAGCTGAGCCAGGAACGTGCGCAATCGGTGGCAGCGATCTTCCGCCTCAGCGGCTTGCAGCGTGATCGCCTGATGCTGCGCGGCATGGGTTCCGAAGCGCCGCGTGCGGCCAACGACAGCGTTGAAGGCCGCGCCTTGAACCGTCGTGTCGAACTGCTGGTGACTCCGCAAAACACCATGGTTGCGCTGCTGAGCAAATACAACATGCCTGCGCCGAAGCCGGTGACGATGGTTGCTGCGCAAGACGTCAAGCCAGTGGCCAAACCGGTTACCCCGGCGCCTGCCGCGAAAAAAGCCGCTGTGCCGGCGGCGAAAAAGGCGCCAGCCAAGAAAACCGCCGCCAAGGCTCCTGCGAAGAAGGCACCGGCCAAGGCTCCAGCGAAAAAAACTGCACCAGCCAAAGCCGCCGCGACCGACAAGAAAGTCGCCGCAGCCGACGCCGCCAAGAAGTGATCCGCTAACGAAAAGGAATCCGCCATGACCCAGGCTCTGGCCGATATGCGTCGCGACTACACCCGTGACGGTTTGACCGAGGCGCAAGCCCCGGCCGAGCCGTTTGCGCTATTTCACCAGTGGTTCGCCGATGCGGTGAAAACCGAGCAGGCGCCGGTAGAAGCCAATGCCATGACCCTGGCCACGGTCGATGCCAACGGTCGTCCGCATTGCCGCATTCTGTTGCTCAAGGGCCTGGACGAGCAGGGCTTCACCTTCTTCACCAACTACGACAGCGCCAAGGGCCAGCATCTGGCGGCCAACCCGTTTGCCGCCATGACCTTCTTCTGGCCAACCCTGGAGCGCCAGGTGCGCATCGAGGGGCGGGTGGTCAAGGTCACGGCGCAAGAGTCCGACGCGTATTATCAGGTGCGTCCGCTGGGCAGCCGCCTCGGCGCTTGGGCCTCGCCGCAGAGCCGGGTCATCAACGGTCGTGGCGAACTGGAAGATTTGCTCAAGGCCACCGAGCAACGCTTCAGCGACAGCCAGCCGCACTGCCCGGAACATTGGGGCGGTTACCGCTTGTTGCCTGAGCGCATCGAGTTCTGGCAAGGCCGTCCGAGCCGCCTGCACGATCGCCTCAACTACCGCCTCCAGGGCGCCGAATGGATTCTGGAACGTCTGGCACCCTGAGCAGTCTACCGAGCGAGATAAACGCGGATGGCGCAGGATCGTTGATTTGACGCTACCTTGAGTGGACGCTCGCGGGCATCTGTACCAGGCCTGAATGGAAGCCAATTTTATCCGGATGGTGTCGTGACAGGCGCCAGGCCACGGGGTTTAATGAACACATGTTCTTTTGGAGTTGATGCTATGCGTAAGTCTGTTCTGCTGGTTGCTTCCTTTTCGACGATGGCGATGTTGCTGACCGGCTGCCAATCGAGCCTCACCGGCGACTCCTACTCCCGTGACGAAGCGCGTCGTGTGCAGACGATTCGCATGGGCACCATCGAATCCCTGCGACCGGTAAAAATCGAAGGCACCAAGACCCCGATCGGCGGCGCAGCAGGCGCAGTGGTCGGCGGCGTCGGCGGCAGCGCTATCGGCGGCGGCAAGGGCAGCATTGTGGCTGCGGTCATCGGGGCAGTGGCCGGCGGCCTGCTTGGCTCGGCCACCGAAGAAGGCCTGACCCGCACCCAGGGCGTGGAAATCACCGTCCGCGAAGACGACGGCAGCATGCGCGCCTATGTGCAGCAGGTTCAGGAGAATGAAGTATTCCGCGTTGGCGAGCGGGTGCGGATTTCCACCGTTGGCGGAACCAGCCGCGTTTCGCACTAAGCGGGAAGCCGGGTAAAAGAAAACCCCGATCAGGTGACTGGTCGGGGTTTTTCTTTGTTTGTGAATTGCTCATTCAGTATGTGGCGCAGGTGCCCATGAAGTATTCGAGGCCCCTGTATTTGCTAAGTCATTGGTCTTCAGTGGATAGATATAGGTCAAGGTGTCGAGGCAGTTTTACGGCGCATGCTTGTTCAATATCAGTGATCTGTTGCTCCGTCAGCTTGTAATC
The DNA here is from genome assembly GCF_001425545.1 of Pseudomonas sp. Leaf434. Classification (NCBI taxonomy): domain Bacteria; kingdom Pseudomonadati; phylum Pseudomonadota; class Gammaproteobacteria; order Pseudomonadales; family Pseudomonadaceae; genus Pseudomonas; species Pseudomonas sp. Leaf434. The sequence goes on from NZ_LMQZ01000001.1 coordinate 561,022, forward strand.
GTAAAGAAGGTCTTCTTCCGTACTCCAACCCATAATGACTTTCAAATTGGACGTGGGGATGGAGAGCGCTTGCTCAAATACAGCAGAGTCGTCACCTTTTACTACGCCCATGATTCGATGCTTCACGGTTCTATCCTTCTTGTAGGATCTGCTGGTTTCGTTTGTTCGCCTGTTTCATGGTTGTATTCCCCGAGATGCCTTCCACGCTTTGTATATTTCTCAATGGCGCCATGTCGGAAATCCCATTCGTAAATTATTCCCTCTCTATCTTTCCAGCGTGGCCGTAATCCTCCGCCACCCTTTATTGGTGTTTTTGGGGTAGCCCATCGAGCATCCGGATATGCAGGCAAATTTTTGGGTTTTTGATGGTAATTTCCCTGCGAAATACTGGCCACTATATAGAGCGGCCTCATGCCTGCTGCCGCAGGGAAGACCAAAATAAAATCCCGATACTCCGGCGGATAGACCGGATTCACCAGTATCCCGTCCGCCGCCTTCGTCGGTGGATACACCCAGATATGCGGTGCCTGCGGTGCGGCCTCCAGCGCTGGAATGCCTAGGATGTCCGAGCCATCCACCGCCGGGGTCCAGAGCAGTTCGACGCCTTCACCCAGATCGGCAACAAACCGGTCGCCGCGCGCAATGAACTGCACGACATCGACCATTTCCCAATCGCGGTTCTTACCGGTGTAGAAACCGTAACCCTTGAGGCTGCCATCGGCCTGTTGCTCGACGCGCAGGCGCACGCGGGTTCGGGCTTGTTTGAGTGTGCTCAGTTGCTCATCGGTGTAGAGCGCGCTGTCGCCCAGGCTGGATGGCATCAAAAGCGCAATCAGCCCCACCAAAGTCGCAGCCGCCGCAGGGGAGGCGAGCGCCGGTAGCACTTCAAAAGCCGAGCCTGCCAAAGCCAGACTGCCGAACCCGACCGGGATGGTGTTGGCGCTGATTTTCTTGAGAGGAATGCCGCCGCTTGCGTCGGCTTCGCGAGCGCCGAGCAGGATCAGCTCGCCGTAATCCTTCAGGCTGTCGGTCGGCACCATGCCGGAAGGATTGCTGTAATCGATAATCGCATCCGGCAACTTGCAGGACTTGGCGAATACACAGCCGGCACGCACGGCTTCAGGTTTTTTCGCAGCCACTTCACGGCTGTGCTCGAAAGCCTCCTGCCGCGCCAGCATCGCGTCGTAAGCGTTTTGCCCGGCTTCGCGCTCGGCCAGTTCTGCGGCCGTCATATACCGCCAGGTAACGTGATGCCCGTCGCCCTGCGGTGGGTTTTGCACCCGGGGAATGTCCTTGTTCCGCGCCACTGATCGTCCCTTCGTTCATCATCGACAGCCCCTCGGAAAGGGGCTGCAGGACGTTATCGAAGCGGGGAAAATGTGGCTGTAGGACGGGTCGCTAATGACGTGGGGATTGTTCGACTCGAACGAGGTCTGCCGCAGAGACGTGGAGCAGTCCGCTACGCAAACTCATCGTTACCGATTGGCAGTGTGAACTTCGGAGTGAATCTAAAGCAATTTATCTAGCACGAACTGCTTGAACCACGGCGGCTGAGTGTCTGATTTGATTTCGATCAGTTCTCCATCCGTAATTTCAGCTATCTGCGTCAGGCCTTCACTGCCTTCATCTGAGTTATCGAAAATATACGCCCGGTTGGAGGCCAGGATAGCTTCGGATAAAAGCTCCAGGGATCGCCAGTATCGAGCTTCAATTTTTTCAGCAGGAACGTTATGTCCTCCTCGGGAAACGCGGTATGCAACTCTCGCAATATTTATCTGCGGGTCCGCTGTCGCCACGTAATAGACGTAGACCCTGTAGCCGGATTTGCTCGCTTCAGCGAGGAGGCTGACTTTGTCCGCGGAGGACATGACGGTTTCGAACGTAAAGCTGATGCGCTCTTTTATCAACGATCTACGGATGAAGTCGCAGAGTGCCGACGCAACGTACGAGTCGATTTCAGTATCCGAAAAGTTGAGCCGGATTCCATCAATTGCGAGGTCATCAAGCTTTGCCTGCGAACGAGGCGATTTTTTCAGCAGGGGGTGAGCACGGAGAAAGTCGAAAAGCTCCGCTTTATGTGCTTCGATGCGATAAGAACCGAAATCAAAGTAACCGGTATCTTTGATTGAACGTTCGATGTCGTCAGGATTTATGTAGTTGCCCAGCAGGTGCGCAGGGACAAGTCGATTGAATGTGCTTTTCCCGGATCCGTTCGGTCCCGCAAATATCCGTATTCTCGGTGTGCTCAAGAAGTAACCTGTTTTGAAGATTTATTGATGTGCAGACGCGTTCCGCTTTTCAGATTGCCGTAGGCGCCAATCGACCGCAAAACGATGGAAGTTTTCTCGGTCACTTCAAGCAGTTGACCATCTTTAGCGACAAGCACCGCTGCGCCGTTTGCAAGTGCCGTTTTGTAGGCGTTGCTGAAGGCCTTTAGAGCGATGTAAGGAATTCGCGACTCCTGAATGGCAATCTGATCGTCAGTCATTGGGCGTTTTTCGGCTTTGCGCGACATGAATGACTCCAAGCTGTGCTGAGTAGATGGCTGTTTGATGCGCAAGATATAGCACATTTTCAAGGCTTAGAGCCAAGCCCCTCGTCTGTGGAGGGGCTATGCCATTGGCCGCAATAAACCTCAGGAAGTTTGTGTCGTGCCCCTGCGACTCGCCGCCGCCGTCACCGCATAACCAATCACCGCCGCGAGAATCGAGCCGGTGAGGATGCCCATGCGATCCATGCCGGCGTAATCACTCACGCCCGGTTCGAAGGCCAGCGAGCCGACGAACAGGCTCATGGTGAAGCCGATGCCGCAGAGGATTGCCACGCCGAGGACCTGGCCCCAGTTGGCGCCTTGGGGCAGGGCGGCGATGCCAATCTTGACCGCCAGCCAGGTCAGGCCGAACACGCCGATGGTCTTGCCCAGCAGCAGGCCGATGGCGATGCCCATCGGTACGTCGTGGGTGAAGCTTTCGACGGTGACGCCGCTCAGTGACAGGCCGGCGTTGGCGAAGGCGAACAGCGGCAGGATGCCGTAGGCGACCCAAGGGTGCAGCGCGTGTTCGAGGGTCAGCAGCGGCGACGACTCGGCGTTTTTCGTGCGCAGGGGAATGCAGAAAGCCAGGGTCACGCCGGCCAGTGTGGCGTGGACACCGCTCTTGAGCACGCAGACCCAGAGGATCAGGCCGATGATCATGTACGGGCCGAGTTTGACCACGCCGAGCCGGTTCATTGCCACCAGCGCGGCAATGCACGCAGCCGCCAGGCCAAGGGACAGGGTCGAGAGTTCGCCGGAATAGAAGATTGCGATGATGACGATGGCGCCCAGGTCATCGATGATCGCCAGGGTCATCAGGAACAGTTTCAGCGACACCGGCACGCGTTTGCCAAGCAGGGCCAATACGCCGAGGGCGAAGGCGATGTCGGTGGCGGTCGGAATGGCCCAGCCGCTCAGGGCGGCGGGGTTGTCGCGGTTGAGGAACCAGTAGATCAGCGCCGGCACCAACATGCCGCCGATCGCCGCTGCGCCGGGCAGGACGATCTGCGAAGGCTTGGACAATTGGCCGTCGAGCACTTCGCGTTTGACTTCCAGACCGATCAGCAGGAAGAACATCGCCATCAGGCCGTCATTGATCCACAGCAGCAGGGGTTTGGCGATTTTCAACGCGCCGATCTGCGCCACCACCGGGGTGTCGAGCAGGCCGGTGTACAGCCACGACAGCGGTGAGTTGTTGATGATCAGCGCGAGAACGGCTGCGGCGATCAATAGCAGACCGCTGGCGGCTTCCAACTGAAAGAAACGCGTGAAAGTGCTACGCAGAGGCAAGGTCGCTCTCCATCGAATCAAGAAAAAGGTGAAACACCCTAACCCGTACCGTTAGTTGTTAAAACAAAAGTTATATTCTTTTTTGTTATATGTCGTTACAGGCTGTCTGGCTCGGGCAGCACTGAGCCTAGCAGTTGCCCGACACATTGAGACTCAGCTGTATCTTTGCCGTCTGCGGTATTTTTCCTAAGCTTGCGCCAGACCTTTTTCAGGAGACCGATCTCCTGGCTGATTCAATGAGAACCGAGACCATGAGCGACAACCGACAGTGGGCACGCGAAGCCATCCGCATCATCGAGGCGGACTTCCAGCGCAGCGCCGACACCCACCTGATCCCTTTGCCGCTGCCCGGTTTTGCCGGCATCGAGTTGTATTTCAAGGACGAATCCAGCCACCCGACCGGCAGCCTCAAGCATCGCCTGGCCCGTTCGCTGTTCCTTTACGCGCTGTGCAACGGCTGGCTGAAACCCGGCGCGCCGGTGATCGAAGCGTCCAGTGGGTCGACGGCGATTTCCGAAGCGTATTTCGCGCGCATGCTCGGTTTGCCGTTTATCGCAGTAATGCCGGCGACGACTTCGAAAGAGAAGATTGCCCAGATTGCTTTTTACGGCGGGCAGAGCCATCTGGTGCAGGATCCGACGCAGATCTACGCCGAATCCGAGCGCCTGGCCCGCGAGCATGGCGGTCACTTCATCGATCAGTTCACCTACGCCGAACGTGCCACCGACTGGCGAGCGAACAACAACATCGCCGAGTCGATCTTCCAGCAGATGCGCTACGAAAAGCACCCTGAGCCGACGTGGCTGATTTCCAGCCCCGGCACTGGCGGGACTACAGCGACCCTTGGTCGATACGTGCGTTATCGCCAGCACTGCACCCGCGTGTTGTGTGCCGATGCCGAGCGTTCGGTGTTCTTCGATTTCTATCAGAGCGGTGATGCCAGCCTGCGTCTGGACTGCGGCTCGCGCATCGAGGGAATTGGTCGACCTAGGGTGGAAGCGTCGTTCCTGCCCAAGGTGATCGATGCGATGGTCAAGGTGCCGGACGCCCTGTCGCTGGCGGCCATGCATTATCTGGCGCAGCGTTTGGGGCGGCATGTCGGCGGGTCGAGCGGGACCAATCTGATCGGTGCGCTGATGGCGGCGCAACAGATGAAAGCGGCGAGGCAGTCGGGGTCGATCGTGGCGATCCTGTGCGATGGCGGCGAGCGTTATGCCGACACGTATTACGATCAGCAATGGCTGAAGGCGCAGGGCTATGAACTGGGTGATTTGATTGCAGCGGTGGCGGCGAGTGCCGAGCGCGGGGAGGCGCTGCCGACCTCGGTGCTGCGCGCCAACATCTGAAGAAACGCAAAAACCAATGTGGGAGCCAGCCTGCTCGCGAAGGCGGAATCACATTCAACAACTTCGTTGAGTGACAGACCGCTTTCGCGAGCAGGCTCGCTCCCACAGGGTTTTGTGTTGGGTCAGCTGATGCTGATCAGGCTTCCAGTCCGAGGATATCGCGAGCCACTGCCTCGGCAATGCGAATCCCGTCAACACCCGCCGAGAGAATCCCGCCGGCATAGCCCGCGCCTTCACCGGCCGGGAACAGGCCTTTGACGTTCATGCTCTGCAGCGACTCGTTGCGGGTGATGCGCAGCGGCGATGAAGTGCGCGTCTCGATTCCGGTCAGCACGGCGTCGTGCAGCGAATAACCGCGAATCTGCTTCTCGAACGCCGGCAAGGCTTCACGGATCGCCTCAATGGCAAAGTCCGGCAGCGCCAGCGCCAGATCGCCCAAGGCCACGCCCGGCTTGTACGACGGCTCGACTTCGCCCAGCTCGGTCGATGGAATGTCGTTGATAAAGTCGCCAACCAGTTGCGCCGGAGCCTTGTAGTCGCTGCCGCCCAGAATGAACGCGTGGGATTCCAGGCGCTCCTGCAACTCGATACCGGCGAGCGGGCCGCCCGGATAGTCGACTTCCGGGGTAATGCCGACGACGATGCCGGAGTTGGCATTACGCTCGTTACGCGAGTACTGGCTCATGCCATTGGTGACCACGCGATTCGGTTCCGACGTCGCAGCGACCACGGTGCCGCCCGGGCACATGCAGAAGCTGTACACCGAACGCCCGTTCTTGGCGTGGTGCACCAGTTTGTAATCGGCCGCGCCAAGTTTCGGGTGGCCGGCGTATTTGCCCAGGCGCGCGCGGTCGATCAGCGACTGCGGATGTTCGATGCGGAAACCCACCGAGAATGGCTTGGCTTCCATGAACACGCCACGGCTGTGGAGCATGCGGAAGGTGTCGCGGGCGCTGTGGCCGAGGGCCAGAACCACGTGTTTGGAATGCAGGGTTTCGCCGCTGGCCAGTTGCACCCCCACCAGTTGGCCGTCTTCGATCAGCACGTCGCTGACGCGCTCCTGGAAGCGCACTTCACCGCCCAGTTCGCGGATCTGCTCGCGCATGTTTTCGACCATACCGGTCAGGCGGAACGTACCGATGTGCGGCTTGCTGACGTAGAGGATTTCTTCCGGCGCGCCGGCCTTGACGAACTCGTGCAGGACTTTGCGGCCGAGGAATTTCGGGTCCTTGATCTGGCTATACAGCTTGCCGTCGGAGAACGTGCCCGCGCCGCCTTCGCCAAACTGCACGTTGGACTCGGGATTGAGCACGCTTTTGCGCCACAGGCCCCAGGTGTCCTTGGTGCGCTGACGGACTTCGGTGCCGCGTTCGAGAATGATCGGTTTGAAGCCCATCTGTGCCAGCAGCAGACCGGCGAAGATGCCGCACGGGCCGAAACCGACGACGATCGGCCGCTGGCCGGGATCGCTCGGTGCCTGGCCGACGAATTTGTAGCTGACATCCGGCGCCACGTTGACGTTACGGTCGTCGGCGAACTTGCCCAACACTCTGGCCTCGTCGCGTACGTTGAGGTCGATGGTGTAGATGAAGCACAGTTCGGAGGACTTTTTGCGCGCGTCATAGCTGCGCTTGAACAAGGTGAAATCGAGCAGATCATCGCTGGCGATGCCCAGACGCTGCACGATGGCGGCGCGCAGGTCTTCTTCGGGATGGTCGATTGGCAGCTTGAGTTCAGTGATTCGTAACATGGCGGGGATCCGGATTCGCGGGGCGCACAACTGCGCCAGGGCGTTTGAAGGCGGCGATTATAAGCCGCCGCGAGCGGATCCGTGGGGGAAAAACGATCAGTCGTTGCGTGCGCCGCCGAAATAGCCGCAGCCGCGCTGCACCTGACCGTCGATGCGCAACTCGGCGCTCATGTGCTGCACGCTGCCGGTGCTGCTGTCGACGCAGCGCTGTGGCGCCACCCACAATTCGATGCGCTGGTTGTTGGCTTCGCTGCTGAGATTGAAGCGGCCGTCGCCCAGTTGCTCTTCCACATACGGCACCGCCAGTGGAGCCTGGCCGTCACGCTCGATGACCATGCCTTTGCCGCTGACCTTGACGTTCCACTCCGGGCCATGGCCGGCAGCGCGCAGGATCAGCAGTTTGAAATTTGGGTCGTCGCAGGCCGTGCCCGAGCGCTCGACGCGATACAACTGGCCGAGGTCGAGACGGTCGCCGGAGACCTTGCCGCGCACATCGGCAAACAGCTTGCCCTGCTCGTCGGCCAAGGTGGCGGCCTCTTGCAGGACGCTGGTGCCGCCGATGTCGTTGACCACCAGTTGCCGCTGATCCTGGCACGGCTGGAACACCAGTTTGCCGTCGGCGGCGGTCAGTTGCCCCTGCATTCGCGTTTGCCCGGCATGGGACACACTTTCACGCTGGCCGTCGAACAACTGGCAGGCGGCAAACATCGGCAGCAGGGTAACGAGGACGATCGAACGGGCAACACGCATCTTTGGCTCTCCAGACAAGTGCTGCCACGTTACTGAGGCTGAGTGCCTATCACAAGGTCTGGTCTGCCACTATTGAGTCGGGCGTGGGAGCATCGCATAGTCTCTTGCACGTTTTTTGATAGATCAGGGAGTGTTAAATGAGATGGAAAATTGCGCTGTTGCTGTTGGCATCTGCAAGCGCTGTCAGCGTCCAGGCAGCCGATCTGGCTTTCTCTTCAGGGGTTGATTTCACAAAGATGGTAATGCTGCTCAAGGATGATCAGGGGCCTAATCCGGATCTTGTCGAACTATCCCTGGTGTTGACACCCGTAGCCACTGAGAGGGCTAAGGCAATCAGTCATGAGGCGATGGGCCAGCCATTGAGTCTTTCGATCAACGGCCAGCACATTTCCACGGCGACAGTGCGATCCGAGCTGGGCGGGGAGTTCAGGATCTCTATGTCGCGGTCTGTCGCCAAACGGCTTTTACCTACCTTGATCGATTAATCATTCAGGCCACGTGAAACGTCTGCCCTGTTTGCAGGCCTTCGACACTTTTCGCGTAGGCCAATGCCACTTCCGCTGCAGGAACCGGCTTGAAGCCACGGAAGTAGGGCGCGTATTTGCCCAGGGCTTCGGTGAGTACGGTCGGGCTCACCGAGTTCACCCGCAGGCCACGCGGCAGTTCGATGGCGGCGGCGCGGACGAAGCTGTCGATGGCGCCGTTGACCAGCGCTGCCGAGGCGCCGCTGCGAATCGGATCGTGGCTGAGCACGCCGGTGGTAAACGTGAACGAAGCGCCATCGTTGGCGTACTCGCGGCCGATCAGCAGCAGGTTGATCTGGCCCATCAGTTTGTCTTTCAGGCCGAGGGCGAAGCTGTCTTCGGTCATGTCGTCCAGCGCTGCGAACGTCACGTTGCCCGCCGCGCAGATCAGCGCATCGAACTTGCCGGTCTGTTCGAACAGCTTGCGGATTGAGGCGCTGTCGCTGATATCCACTTGCAAGTCACCGCTGTTACGACCGATACGAATGACCTCGTGGCGTTGCGACAATTCTTTGTCCACCGCTGAGCCGATGGTGCCGCCTGCGCCTATCAACAGAATTTTCATCGTGCTGTACCCCATGTGTGTGAATGAGGTTTCAGTCTAGGGTGGTTTTTTCAGCGGATAAGCGCACTAATAGGCAACCTTTGGTTTTCAATTGGAAACAATCCATGAGCGAAATGGATGATCTCGCCGCGTTCGCTGTGCTGATCGAGGCCGGCAGTTTCACCCTTGCGGCGCAGCAGTTGGGCTGCAGCAAAGGCCAGTTGTCCAAGCGCATCAGCCAGCTCGAAGCGCAGTTCGGTGTGGTATTGCTGCAACGCACCACCCGGCGCTTGAGTCTGACGGCGGCGGGGGCGGCGCTGCTGCCGCAGGCCCAGGCGCTGGTGGTCCAGGTCGAACGCGCACGGCAGGCTTTGGCGCGGTTGAAGGACGACATGGCCGGCCCCGTGCGCATGACGGTTCCGGTGTCGCTCGGCGAGACCTTCTTCGATGGCTTGCTGCTGGAGTTTTCCGGGCAATACCCCGAGGTGCAAATCGAGCTGGAGCTGAACAACAGCTATCGCGATCTGTCGCGCGATGGCTTTGATCTGGCGATTCGCGCCGAAGTGGCCAATGACGATCGGCTGGTGGCCAAGCCGTTGTTGGCGTGGCACGAAATGACCTGCGCCAGCCCGGCCTACCTCGAGCGCTTCGGCGAGCCGGCGACGCCCCATGCCTTGGCCGAGCATCGTTGCCTGCTCAACAGCCATTACAGCGGTCGCGAAGAATGGCTGTATCACCAGCAGCACGAGTTGTTGCGGGTGCGGGTTTCGGGTCCGTTTGCCAGCAATCACTACAGCCTGTTGAAGAAAGCAGCGCTGTCCGGCGCCGGCATCGCCCGTTTGCCGTCGTATCTACTGCAAGCGGAACTGGCTGACGGCCGCTTGCGCTGGTTGCTGCGCGATTACCAGACCCGACGGATGCCGATGTATCTGGTGCACCCGTATCAGGGTGGTTTGCCCAAGCGCACGCAGGTGTTGGCGGATTATTTGATGGGCTGGTTCAAGCGCAGTGGCGAGGCGCTGGATCGACTCCAGCGCTGACACCGAACCTGTGTAGGAGCTGCCGAAGGCTGCGATCTTTTGATTTTTAGAAGCAAGATCAAAAGATCGCAGCCTTCGGCAGCTCCTACAGTTTCAGGTCAGCCTTGGCATCGGCGGGCAATCAGGTGATCGATCGACAGTTTGCCCGGCCCGGTCGCCATCAGGTACAGCAACACCGCCGCCCAGGTGCCGTGGGTCGGGTAGGCATCCGGGTAGACAAACAGTTGAATGGTCAGGGTCATGCCTAGCAGTGCCAGCGCGGAAAACCGCGTCGCTAGGCCGAGCAGGATCAGTAGAGGAAACACATGCTCGGCAAACGCCGCCAGATGCGCGGCAATTTCCGGCGACAGCAGCGGCAGGTTGTACTCGCTCTGAAACAGCGGAATCGTCGAATCGGCCAAACGTGGCCAGCCCAGTTCAAAAGTGCCGTCAATCAAATCGACGGCCAGTCCTTCGACCTTGGTTTGCCCGGATTTCCAGAACACCGCAGCGATGGAAAAACGCGCGATGAGGGCAATCAGGCTGTGCGGGATTTTTTCCAACAGCGCGATGACGCGCAGGATAAAGGCGTTCATGGCAACTCCTTGTAATTCAGCTGGGTGATCGCGTTATGCGCAATCAGTAAGGCGAGGGTTTGCGCGAGATCGAACGGCGGGCTGTTTTCTGCCGCCGCGAGCAACGGCGAGCCCTGAAGCAGATGACCAATGAACACGCTCGCACCCGCCTCAAGAGCGAACACCTCAACGTCGAGACCGTTGCGCAGCACCAGGGCATGCTGGCCTTGATGGAGGCCAATGCCCGCCAGACTTGGCTCCTGCTGATGCGCGGCCCAGATCGCCACCACCGCGAAAGCAGAGTCGAGCAGGTGCAGCGAGGGATGCAGTTCGAAACACAGTTCACTCAGCGTCTGCGGATCGGCCAGCGCGGCACTGACTTGTTCAGGCCGGATCGGCTGCGCATCGGCGGCGTGGTAAGCAACAGTGCGCAAATGCTCGAGTCGCGCGACATCAGCGACATAAGGCACGCCGGCGATGGGTTCAAACTCTGCGATGAAGTCGGCGAAATTCTCGCCATAGCGGCTCATCAACGGACTGTGTGGCGGCTGACTCTGGACGAAAATCGCCGCCATGGCGCGGAAGAATTCCTCGCCGACCAATTGCAGCACCACTGGATAACTGTCGGCCAGGGCATTGATCAGCGAGCTCTGCACGTTGTTGCGATACACCGCAAAACGTCGCGACGGATCGGCGCCATTACGGCTGCACAGGCCCTTGGGATACGGCAGTTGCGCATTGAGCAAAGCGGCGGCGAAATCCGCTTGCGTGCTCATGCCGCACGCTCCGCGCGGCGCAACAGCGTCTCGGCTTGCTGCGCTTCGGCGAGCAATGCGTTGAAAGTCGGGACGTGATTATCGCGTTCGATGAGTGTCGCCACCGGGCCGATACGTTGCAGCACTTGCCGGTACAGATCCCAGACGGCCGGATCAATCGGCGCGCCGTGATCGTCGATCAGCAAGCGGTCGCCGAGGTTGTCGCAATCTTCAGCGAAGCCGGCCAGATGAATCTCGCCGACTGCGTGCAGCGGTAACGCATCAAGGTAGGCCAAAGGATCGCGCTGATGATTGATGCACGACACGTAGACATTGTTGACGTCAAGCAACAAGCCGCAGCCGCTGCGGCGGATTACTTCGGCGATGAACTCGGCCTCGTCGATTGTCGAATGCTCAAACGCCAGATAGGTCGCCGGGTTCTCCAGCAGCATCGGTCGCTTCAGAGTGTTCTGCACCTGGTCGATGTGCGCACAGACGCGGTTCAGCGTCGGCGTGTCGTAAGCCAGTGGCAGCAGGTCATTGAGGAACACCGGGCCGTGGCTCGACCATGCCAGGTGTTCGGAAAAGGCTTGCGGTTGATAGCGCTCGATCAGCTCGGCGAGGCGTTTGAGGTGCTGGCTGTCCAGCGGGCCTTCGCCACCGATCGACAGCCCCACGCCATGCAGTGACAGCGGGTACTGTTCGCGAATCAGACCGAGAAAATGATGAAACGGGCCGCCGGCCACCATGTAGTTTTCGGCGTGGACCTCGAAGAAACCGAGGTCCGGTACGGAGCCGAGCACATCAAGGAAGTGCCCGGTCTTGAGCCCCAGCCCGGCGCGGGCAGGGAGCTCGGTGCGAGCTGCCTGAGTGCGCGGCAGGGACGGTTCGTGATGACTGAACATGGGCGTCACTCAGGCAGGCCGTGGATCAGGACTTGGCTTTGAAGGCTTCGAGCTGACCGAAACCGGTCGGCGAGGTTTTGCTCTCGGTGGTGGCGCAGGTGCCCTTCGGAACGAGCTTCCAGGCGTTGGCCTGATAGTCCATTTTCGCCGTGCCGGCGCAGGTGGTGCCGGCACCTGCGGCGCAATCGTTCTTGCCTTTCAGGGCTACGCCGAAGCATTTTTCCATGTTGGCATCAGCGGCCTGAGCGGTGGAGACAGTGGCGATGCTCAGAGCGGAACCGAGAGCCAGAACCAGAGCGGTGGCGGACAGGGTACGGGTAGTCGCAGTCATGATGTTTCTCCAGGTTTATCAGGGTTTCTGCAAGTGCTGTTGCGCTTGCTTGTCCCTCTAGAGAACGGGTGGCGGGATGCGTTACAGGTGGGGCGAGAAATATATAAAAAATTTCGGATTCAGCAGTATCCCTGTGGGAGCGAGCCTGCTCGCGAAGGCGGTGTGTCAGGCACCCATAATGTTGAATGACAGAGCGCTTTCGCGAGCAGGCTCGCTCCCACAGGGTTACCTTGGTGGTGCTCAGGAAACAAAAAACGGCCCGAAAGCCGTTTTTCTGTGCAGCGATAACACTCAACCGCCGAGGTACGCCTCGCGCACTTTCGGGTCGGTCAGCAGCGCTTCACCGGTGCCTTGCATGACCACGCGGCCGTTCTCCAGAACGTAGGCGCGGTCGGCGATTTTCAGCGCCTGGTTGGCGTTCTGCTCGACCAGGAACACCGTCACACCGTCCTTGCGCAGCTGTTCGATGATGTCGAAGATCTGCTGGATGATGATCGGCGCCAGACCCAGCGACGGCTCGTCGAGCAGCAGCAGCTTGGGCTTGCTCATCAGTGCACGGCCGATGGCGAGCATCTGCTGTTCGCCGCCGGACATGGTGCCGCCGCGCTGGTTGAAACGCTCTTTCAGGCGTGGGAAAAGTCCGAGGACCTTGTCCATCTGTTCCTGATAGTCGCCCTTGTCGGTGAAAAATCCGCCCATCGACAGGTTTTCTTCCACGGTCAGACGGGCAAACACTCGACGACCTTCCGGGACCACGGCGATGCTCTTGCGCATGATCTGCGACGAGTCCTGGCCGACCAGTTCCTCACCCATGTAGCGGATGCTGCCGCTGTGCGCCTGCGGCGAACCGCAGAGTGTCATCAGCAGCGTGGATTTGCCGGCACCGTTGGCGCCGATCAGCGTCACGATCTCGCCCTGACGGACTTCGACGTTGACGCTGTGCAGGGCCTGAATCTTGCCGTAGAAGGTGGAAACGTTTTCGAACTGCAGCATTTACGCTTCCCCCAGGTAGGCTTTGATCACTTCAGGATTGTCGCGGATCTGTTCCGGCGTGCCGTCGGCCAGCGGAGTGCCCTGGTTGATCACGACGATGTGGTCGGAAATGCTCATGACCAGTTTCATGTCGTGTTCGATCAGCAGCACGGTGACGTTGTGCTCTTCGCGCAACACACCGATCAGCGCCTTGAGGTCTTCGGTTTCCTTCGGGTTCAGGCCGGCGGCCGGTTCGTCGAGCATGAGGATCCGTGGGCGGGTCATCATGCAGCGGGCGATTTCCAGACGCCGTTGCTGGCCGTAGGCGAGGGTGCCGGCGGTGCGGTTGGCGAACTCTTTGAGGTTGACCTTTTCCAGCCAGTATTCGGCAAATTCCATCGCCTCGCGCTCGCTTTTGCGGAACGCGGGGGTCTTGAACAGGCCGGACAGGAAGTTGGTGTTCAGATGACGGTGCTGGGCGATCAACAGGTTTTCGACCGCAGTCATGTCCTTGAACAAACGCACGTTCTGGAAGGTCCGCACCACGCCTTTGAGGGCGATCTTGTGGCCCGGCAGGCCCTGGATCGGCTCGCCGTCGAGCAGGATGCTGCCGCCGGTAGGCTGATAGAAACCGGTCAGGCAGTTGAACACGGTGGTCTTGCCGGCGCCGTTCGGGCCGATCAGGGCAACCACCTGTTTTTCCTTGACGGTCAGCGCCACGCCGTTGACCGCCAGCAAGCCGCCGAAGCGCATGCTCAGATTTTCGACTTTAAGGATCTCGCGGCTCATTTGCGCAACTCCATGTGTGGGCGTTGCATCGGCAGCAGACCTTGTGGACGCCAGATCATCATCAGCACCATCAGCGCACCGAACATCAACATGCGGTACTCGCTGAACTCACGCATCATTTCCGGCAACAGGATCATCACGATCGCCGCCAGAATCACGCCCAGTTGCGAGCCCATGCCACCCAACACGACGATGGCGAGGATGATCGCCGACTCGATGAAGGTGAACGACTCGGGCGTCACCAGACCCTGACGCGCAGCAAAGAAGCTGCCGGCGAAACCGGCGAACGCAGCACCCAGGGTGAACGCGGAGAGCTTAATCACGGTCGGGTTCAGGCCCAACGCGCGGCAGGCGATTTCGTCTTCACGCAGTGCTTCCCACGCACGGCCGATCGGCATGCGCAGCAGACGGTTGATCACGAACAGCGCGGCCAGTGCGAGCAACAGCGCAACCAGGTAAAGGAAGATCACCTTGTTGATCGAGTTGTATTGCAGGCCGAAATACTCGTGGAACGTCTGCAGGCCTTCGGCGGCTTTGCGCTCGAAGGTCAGACCGAAAAACGTCGGTTTCTCGATGTTGCTGATGCCGTTCGGGCCACCGGTGATATCGGTCAGGTTACGCAGGAACAGACGGATGATCTCGCCGAAACCCAAGGTCACGATCGCCAGATAGTCGCCACGCAGACGCAACACCGGGAAGCCCAGCAGGAAGCCGAACGTCGCCGCCATCAGGCCGGCAATCGGCAGGCAGATCCAGAAGCTCAAGCCGTAGTAATGCGACAGCAGCGCGTAGCTGTAGGCGCCGACGGCGTAGAAACCGACGTAACCCAGGTCGAGCAGACCGGCCAGACCGACGACGATGTTCAGGCCCAGGCCGAGCATCACGTAGATCAGGATCAGCGTTGCGATATCCACCGCGCCACGGGAGCCGAAGAACGGCCAGACCAGGGCGATCAGAATCAGCGCAATGATGAAATAGCGCTGGGTGGTTGGCAGGGTCAGGAAGTTGCTGGCCTTGGCCGGGATCAGCGGCATGCCCGGCGAGGAGCGCCAGGCCTTGCTGATCTGCTGGTTGAACAGCACGCGCAGGAACATCAGCACCGAGCAGATCGCGATGGTCGCGAGTACCGCAGGGCTGGTGTTGTGCACTTCCAGATTGATGCCGACGATGGTCAGTTTCAGACCCAGTACCGGGTAGGCCACCGCCCACACCAGCAAGGCACTGAACAGTGCCTGTTTAAGATTCCTAGTCATACTTTCTCAACCTCCGGACGGCCCAGAATGCCGGTCGGACGGAACAACAGCACCAGAACCAGCAGGCCGAACGCAACGACGTCCTTGTACTGGTCGCCGAAGATATCGGCACCGAACGCTTCCGCTACACCGAGCACCAGGCCGCCGAGCATTGCCCCGGGGATGCTGCCGATGCCGCCCAGTACCGCAGCGGTGAAGGCCTTGAGGCCGACGAGGAAACCGGCGTTGGGGTTGATCACGCCGTATTGCATGCTCAGCAGCACCGCAGCGACCGCCGCCAGCGCAGCACCGATGACGAAGGTCAGGGCGATGATGTTGTTGGTATTGATGCCGAGCAGGTTGGCCATCTTGATGTCCTCGGCACAGGCGCGGCAGGCGCGGCCCAGACGGGAACGGGAGATGAACAGGGTCAGGCCGAGCATGGCGATCAGGGTCACCACGAACACCACGATCTGCATGTAGGAAATCAGCACTTCTTGTGCGCCACCCGGACCGAAGGCGAAGTTGCCCGGGATCAGGTTGGGGATAGCTTTGTCCTTGGAGTCTTGCGCCAGCAGAACGGTGTTCTGCAGGAAGATCGACATACCGATGGCAGAAATCAGCGGGATCAGACGGTTACTGCCGCGCAGGGGGCGGTAGGCGATCCGTTCGATGCTGTAACCGTAGGAACTGGTGACGACGATGCTGGCGATGAACGCCGCGGTCATCAACAGCGGGACACTGTCGAGTCCCATCATGGTCAGCCCGGCGATGGCGATGAAGGCCACGTAGGAACCGATCATGTACACCTCGCCGTGGGCGAAGTTGATCATTCCAATGATGCCGTAGACCATCGTGTAGCCGATGGCGATCAGGGCATACATGCTGCCAACGTTGAGGCCGTTAACCAGCTGTTGGAAGAAGTGATAGAGGTCAGGCATTACAGCGCTCCTAAAAACCTGTACGCATTTCACTGGTGGAGTCATTTTCCCGCCCGGCCCCGTGGATCTCTATCCACTTCGAATCCGGGTTTTGCCAGCGAACCGCTGATGACGGTTTTGAGATTTTCAGGTGGGCAGACTGGCGGATCACGCCAGCGCGGCCCATACATTCGCAAAACAAAGCCCACGGCACGCCGTGGGCTTTATTGGCAGTCAGTCGGGCAAGGCCTTACTGAGGCGAAACTTCGGTTTTAGGTTTGCCGTTGTGCCACTCGTACACGACAAATTTGAAGTCCTTCAGGTCGCCCTTGTCGTCGAAGCTCAGGTCGCCGGTAGGGGTCTTGAACGAACCGGCGTGGATGGCTTCAGCCACTTTGGTCGCGTCTTCGGACTTGGCCGCCTTGATGCCTTCGGCAATCACGGTCACCGCCGAGTAGGACGGGAACACGAACGGACCGCTCGGATCTTCCTTCTTGGCCTTGAACGCGTCAGCCAGAGCAACGTTGGCCGGATCCTGGTCGAAGGATTTCGGCAGGGTCACCAGCAGGCCTTCGGACGCGTCCTTGGCGATCTGGGTGATCGAGTCGTTACCCACGCCTTCCGGACCCATGAAGCGGGCTTTCAGGCCTTTTTCCTGAGCCTGACGCAGGATCAGACCCAGCTCCGGGTGGTAGCCGCCGTAGTAGACGAAGTCGACGCCGGCTTGCTTGAGCTTGGCGATGATGGCGGAGAAGTCTTTGTCGCCAGCGTTGACGCCTTCGAAGACGGCAACCTTGGTGCCTTTCTTCTCGAGGGTCGATTTCACCGCGGTGGCGATGCCTTCACCGTACTGCTGTTTGTCGTGCAGCACGCCAACCACTTTCGGTTTCACGTGATCGGCGATGTAGTTGCCGGCGGCAGGGCCTTGGGCGCTGTCGAGACCGATGGTGCGGAAGATCATTTTGTAGCCACGGGCGGTGATGTCCGGGCTGGTGGCAGCCGGGGTGATCATGATCACGCCTTCGTCTTCGTAGATGTCCGAAGCGGGCTGAGTGGAGCTGGAGCACAGGTGACCGACCACGAACTTGACGCCGTCGTTGACGACCTTGTTCGCTACCGCTACCGCTTGTTTCGGATCGCAGGCATCGTCGTATTCAACGGCTTCGAGTTTCTTGCCGTCGACGCCGCCCTTGGCGTTGATCTGCTCGATGGCCATCTTCGCGCCACTGAACTGCATGTCGCCGTACTGGGCTACTGGACCGGTTTTAGGACCGGCGATACCGATTTTGATGGTGTCAGCTGCGAACGAATGGCTGGCAACCCCGGCCAGAACCATAGCGGCAAACAGTTTGGAAATCTGCTTAGTAGCCTTAGTCATAGTGCTCCACTCTTACTGTTGTATTTTTTAGAGTTCTGGCGCCGTAGCAGCAGAACCGGGTCAGATATCTTTGCGATACCCTCCGGAAAATGCCCCGGCAACTGTACCGGTACAGTGTAGAGCGCCGCTTGATCAACTGGGAAGCGGGCGCCACGGGGCAAAACTTGGGGGTGTCGCATTTTTGAATGAAAGAGACAGAATTGCGGCGGGGCAATCGGGGGCATATATCCCAAAAGGCAGCATTCCCTGGCGTTCCTGCTCTTTTCGTTCGGTGCAGCGATTTGCAACCGGGTTTTTCTGACGGACCACCGACGTTATCATTCGCGTCGATTTCTTTTCCGGACAGCTCCCATGAATCAAGAACCTAGCACCCTCTATGCCAAGCTGCTTGGTGAAACGGCATCTATTACCTGGAAAGAGCTGGAGCCGTTCTTCGCCAAGGGTGCCCTATTGTGGGTCGACCCTGACCTCGATTTGATCGCCGCCGCCGAGGCCGTGGCCTCGGATGAAGGCGAGAAAGTCGCGGCCTGGCTGGCCGACGACAAGGTCGCCAAGCTGTCTGAAACGCGGGCGCTGGATATTTTCGAACGTGATCCGCAGCTGTGGGCCGTGGTGGTTTCGCCGTGGATTCTGATCCAGGAAAGGGCGGCCGTTTAATTGCCTGCACCCTTTTGGTGCCTCGATTGCCGCACCGCAAGTGTGTAGCGGAGTAGCGTGATAGCACCTTGCCGTGGAGAAATGCCACGCCTCACGGTGACGTAAACGTAACGGGAACAGTTTATGGAGCGGCCTGAGGGTCGCTTAATTGTTTCTGAATGTTCGCAGCGTTGGAGTTTGTCGGTGAAGTCGAGGGCGCCTTCGCGAGCAGGCTCGCTCCCACACTGGAATGCACTTTCCTGTGGGAGCGAGCCTGCTCGCGAATAGGGCGACTCGGTGCTGGATCAGACCGAGTAAGTCTTGCCGGTATGGTTATTCAGCGAAATGACCTTGGTCTTGCCAATCCGGTGGCGGTAGATCTCGCGCAGGTACTTGATCGACTTCTTCACGCAATCGCGTGACAGGCGAATGTCATTGATCGAGACGAACTTGTCCTTGTCGTTGATCAACTCACGGTATTTCTTCTCGTACATCGGTTTGATCGCGTACCAGTTGGTATCGAGGATCTTCGCCGGGTTCTCGAATTCGTTGAGCAGGTCGTCGATCCGCTCCTCGTCGAAGTCTTCCTGAATGATGAAGTCGAGAATCGAGTTATCCAGCGTCTCGTCGAAACGGTACGGATTCTTCGCAAAGCAGCGCTTGATGAATGCCACGATCAGTGTGAGGAAGTCGTCCGACAGGCACGGGCTCTTGGCGATCAGGGTGGTCAGCGACAGGTTGGCCGAAGCGCCGATCACCAGCGCATAGCGCTTGAGCGTGGTGTTGGGGAACAGGCTGTTGAGGTGGGTCTTCAACCGGTTCAGATCCATGTACGACAGTTTGTAGTCTTTCGGCAGCGAGACGATCGAGACCACCGACGAGCAATTCTTGAAGAAGTGCAAATCGTGCAGCGCGGCGGCGTCGTAGCCGGAATTCTTGTACTGCTCAAGCGAAGCGCGATAACGCTTGGATTCGATCGGCAGCAGGCTGATGCCTTCGATGGCCTGAGTGACCTTGTTGAAGTGCGGCAGGTCGATCGAACGGAAGAACAGGTCGTCGATGTTCAGGCGCTGCGGCTCTTTATCGAAGACCTTGAACTTGTCGCTGCTCGGCGGCGGAGTTTTCGGGACTACCGATTCGGCGTAGGCAATCGCCACTGGCCCGGCCAGACTCATGAACAGGTCGTTGGCGTCCAGGCGGATGGTTTCGCCGATGTCGATGCCGGCGCGGCGGAAGTAGTTCTGGTCGTAGTCGGTGGTGACTGCCTGCGCCGTCAGAATGTTGAAGATCTGTTGCGAGATGTACTGGTTGGCGTGCTTCTCCATGGCATTGACATCAATGTTCTGGATGTTGCCGTCATCGCTTTCTTCGGCGTAACGCATGATGTCGTTGGAGATCAGCATCATCGCGTTCCACGGGCGGATACGCCCCATCACGCTGGCTTCGCTGCTGTCTTCGTTGGCGAAGTTGTAGGAGAAATCCCATTCCTCCGACAGGTATTTGCAGAGCAGGCGCCCGGCGTTGATATGCAGCGCCTCGGACATTTCGCTGCGGTGGTCGGAAATGTTCGGCAGCACGCAGATGCCGCTGGTGAAGATCGGCTCGAAGACAAACGAATGGCCGCTCTTGCCGTCATGCTCGTCCATCGGCTTGGTGTCGAAGGTCTTGTTCATGTACGAGTGCTGCTGCGCCAGACCGAACTCCGAGGCCATGCCCGAACCGGTACCGCCGCCGGCACTGAAGATCGAGAAATACAGGCGCGACTGGTTGGCCTTGATCCCGCAGCTGTCGATCAGGTACGAGTGGATCATTTTCCAGTCGGGGCTGGAGAAGCGCTGGGTGTCCTTGTTGAGGATGATCTTCGCCAGGTACTGGCCGAGGATCGGCGCGTTACCGGCGCCACCGGCGTGGACTTCGGACAAGTCCATGATCTTCATTTTGCTGTAGTCGCGCAGGAAGCCGCTTTTCTCGCCCTTGCGCGAGAAACGGATGCGCCCGGCAATGTCCTTGTCGAGGTCGCCGAGCATCACCAGCGGTTCGACGAGAAACACCGGTTTGGTCGATTTGCTGGTGCCGATGCGCAGATTGTTCTTGATCCACTGCGCCGGGCTGTAGCCCTTGTCGGCCAGACGCCGGTCGGTCGGGCGGTCTTCGTTGTTGAATTCGTTGAGGTAGAACTTGCGCGCGTTGTACACCAGTTCCGCCACGTCGAGGGCGATGTTGGAGCCGCAGCGACCGAGGCCGATCAGGCACACCGAGGGAAATTCCTGGTCGTTGTGCTGCTCGTTGTCGCCTTCCTGATGCGCCGGGCGCGGGAATACCGAATCGCGCAGGCCGTCGAGGTTATCGAGGATGCGGTCGGTGTTGGTTTCGGTGAAGTACAGGTATTGCTGGGTCGACAGCGGGCGCGAAGGCGGCGTCGGCCTGGATGATGACGCGCTGTTCGCGGCGGGGCTCAGGGTCAGATCGGCTGTTGCACTGGCGGGGTTGTTTTTAGAGGTCATGGTGCGCCATTTACCTGGACTGGGTTGGCCCGCCGAACAGTGCCGGCGAACCTCACGGAATAAGATCTCGCGTCTTGTGTGCGCGAATACGGCCCGGGCGTCGTAGTGCTGGCTGGTCTGATCGCCGGGCGGAATCCTTTCCTGATCGTTGATGAATCGGCCATGATTCGGTGATCTTTAATCGAAAAGAGGCGAAATGATGTCAACGCTACCTTCGTTGGGGTTTGCCGGAATCGGCCTGATGGGCCTGCCCATGTGCCGGCGTCTGCTGGCGGCGGGTTACCCGTTGGCGGTGTGGAACCGCAACCCGGACAAGTGCGCACCGCTGGTTGCGGCCGGCGCCCGCCAGGTATCGAGCCCTGCCGAACTGTGCGCACACGCCGACATCGTCATGCTGTGTCTGGCCGATACCGCCGTGGTGCGTGAGGTGGTGTTTGGCACTGGCGGTATCGCCGAAGGGGCAAAAAACGGCCAGCTATTGGTGGATTTCTCCAGTCTTGAACCGACCGCGACTCGCGAGATGGCCGCAGCGCTGGCCGAGAAAACCGCCATGGGCTGGCTTGACTCCCCGGTGTCCGGCGGCGTGGTCGGCGCCGAGGCCGGCAGTCTGGCGATCATGGTCGGTGGTGCAGCGGCAGATCTTGAGCGCGTACGCCCGGTGCTGCTCAGCCTCGGTCAGCGCGTCACGCACATGGGCGGCGTTGGCGCCGGCCAGGTGACCAAGGCCTGCAACCAGATGATCGTCGCGTGCAATGCGCTGGTGATTGCCGAAGTGGTGGCGTTGGCCGAACAGGCCGGGGTCGATGCCAGTCTGATCGCCGAGGCGCTGGCCGGTGGCTTTGCTGATTCGAAGCCGTTGCAGATCCTTGCGCCGCAAATGGCCGAAAGCCGTTTCGAACCGGTCAAGTGGCACGTGCGCACGCTGCTCAAGGATCTCGACACAGCAGTGAAATTTTCCCGCGAGCAGGGCTCGGCGACGCCAATCAGCGGATTGGCCGCACAATTGATGCGCCTGCATGGGGCGCAAGGCTTTTTAGCGAAGGATCCAGCGACGCTGGTGCAAATGTATCGCGCGCCAGACTCAACGGATTGACCCCGAGGACGGGTTTGCGCTGGTTGATTTCATCGAGCACCGCGCGCAATTCGTCCAGCGGCACCGGGCGGCTGAGCAGATAACCCTGAATGAAGTCGCAGCCCGAACGCTCGAGAAACTCGTATTGCTCCAGGCTCTCGACGCCCTCGGTGACCACCTGCAGATGCAGAGTGTGGGCCATGACGATGATCGCCTGCACGATCTCCATGTCCGCCGTGGCGGTGGGAATGTCGAGGATGAACGAGCGGTCGATTTTCAGGGTGTTCAGCGGCAGGCGCTTGAGGTAGGCCAGCGACGAATAGCCGGTGCCGAAATCATCGATCGACAGCGACACACCGAGGGCGCGGATCTGCCGCAGCAGCACCAGAGTGTCGGCGATATTGCCCATCAAGGCGTTTTCGGTGACCTCCAGTTCCAGGCGTTCCGGGGCAACGCCCGCCGTGTGCAAGGCGTGCTCGATCTCCTCGGCCAGCTCTTCGCGCGCCAGATTCAGCGGCGAGCAGTTCCAGGCGATTTTCAATTCGGCACAACCATGCCGCGACAGCTCGCCAAGATCCTTGCAGGCGCGGCGCAGCACCCAATTGTCCAGTTCGGCGATCAAACCGTTGTTCTCGGCGATACCTATGAAGCGATCCGGTGTGAGCAAACCGTGAACCGGATGCTGCCAGCGAATCAGCGCCTCGAGCTTGGTCACGCGTCCGGTTTTCACTTCGAAGATCGGCTGGTAGTAGAGCATCAGCGCGTTGTCTTGCCGTAGCGCACTGCGCAGTTCTTCTTCCAGTTGCAGCTCGAAACTGGCGCGGGTCTTCAGGCTGGAATTGAAGAAGTGCAGACCGTTGCGCCCGGCGCCTTTGGATTGGTACAAGGCCAGGTCGGCGTGTTTGAGCAGCTCTTCGCAAGTGGTGCCGTCTTCTGGGAACAGGCTGATGCCGATGCTGGTGGTCATCACCATGCGCCGGCCGGCCAGTTCGATCGGCTCTTTCATCTTGTGCATGATGCGCTGCGCCATACCGCGCGCCTCTTCGCGGTCACGCAGGCTGATGAGGATGCAGAACTCGTCGCCGCCGAACCGCGCGACCACGTCTTCATGGCTGCGCACTGAGCTCTTGATGTGTTGGGCGATGACTTTGAGCAGCGCGTCACCGGCATCATGGCCGAGGCTATCGTTGATGCGCTTGAAGTGGTCGATGTCGAGAAACATCACCGCGAGCATGCCGCCCTCGCTGGTTTTCTGACTGAGTTTTTCGGCGAACATCTGGTTGAAACCACGGCGGTTGATCAGGTTGGTCAGCGCGTCGTAATTGGCCGCTTGCTGCAAAGACATGCGCGCCTGATCGAGTTGGCTGAGCAGGGCGTTGACCCGGCGCAGGTCGTTTTCCTTGTTCTGCAGTTTCTTGTCGGCGAGGGCGGCGCTGATCGCACTGCCGAGAATCAACAGGATGATCAGCGCCACGGTCAGGCCCAGCTGCAAATGCCCGGTTTCACTGCCGCTCGCTGCCAGGGCACCTTCGGGAAGCACCAGATCCAGCGCAGCCATGCCGGTGAAGTGCATGCTGATGATGCCGGCGCCGAGAATCAGCGCCGCGCTGTACTTGAGCAATTGATGCGCGACGCCGCTGCCTTCGCTGAGATAGCGCGCCACCCACAGCGCGGTGAAACTGGCGCCGATGGCAATCAGCACCGACAGCGCGAACAGCCTTGGCTGATAGTAGGCGGTGGCGCTCGACTTCATCGCGGCCATGCCGACGTAATGCATGCCAGCGATGCCCAAACCGATGACACACGCGGTCTTCAGGCAATGCAGCGCGCTCGGCTGCACCTCACTGAGAGTGTGCATGGCCAGCCACGAGGCGAGCAGAGCGATCAGTAACGACAAGAGGGTGATGCCGAGGTCGTACTGAATATCGATGGGGGTCTGGAAGGCCAGCATGCCGATGAAGTGCATGGCCCAGATGCCGCCGGCCAGGCAGGTCGCGCCGATCCAGCGCCAGATGCGCCGCGACCCCGGATCTTCGGCATGCACCAGGCGCTCTGCCATGTCCAGGGTGGCGAAACTCGCCGCGCAGGCGACCAGATAGGCCACCATCACCAACAAAGGGTTGTGGCTGCAATCGAGGAGAATCTGCCCGCTCGCCGGCAGCTCGGCAACAAACTGCAAACCAAGCCACTCCATAGCATGCCCCGTCTCGGATTCATCTGGCCCGTGCGTCAATCAACGCAGGCGAATGGATGGAGTATAGAGGCGGTTTTCACGCTGCAAGGCGTAGTGGCACATTGGTGGTAATGATTTTGCCATTAGCCTCATAGCGATTTGCGCTAAGGCTCAGGCAATGCGCTCCAGCGGCAGATCATTCCAGTGTGGCGGCAAGGGCGGCAGGCCGTGGGCAGCGCGGGCCTTGTCGCAGTCCGGATTGTGTTCGCCGTTCTCCCACGACGCCTCGAACTCACGACACGTACTCGAGCGCTTGTCATAGATCGTGCAGGCCACGGCACTGCCGACCTCACCCGCCAGGGACATGCAACGCGCCGGTTTGCGATCGGTGCCGATCATTGCCACCCGGCTCGGGGTGATCTGCGCGACCAGTTCATCGGGCACCGTTCCGCCAGAGGATGAGCACTCACCCCAGAAAAAAGACACACGAAAATGGGAACAGCAGGCACCGCAATTCAGACACGGACTGGCTTCGGACATGGGCGGGGGTATCAAAGGGATTGATCGGAAGATCCGGACGGATCCGGCGGCCATTCTAGACTTTGCCATGGCGTTGGGAAGGGGGGCGCGAAACTATTTTTTTGTCGCCGGATTTTGCCGCGAAAGCCCCGTGTGGCGGGGGATTCCAGACTTATCAAGGGCTTACGTTTCGTTACAGTGCGATGGGTCGATATCAGGCTGACGAATGATGACAGACAGCCCCCGTGCGGCTGACTAGATTGCAGGTTCCGGGCTCGACGCACTGGCAGTGAAGCCCTCATAACAATAAAGAGACGGACCCATGCAGAACTCGACCCAAGCGGCGAATGCCTGGCGCATTCTGTTCCTGCTGTTCCTCGCCAACCTGTTCAATTTCTTCGACCGCACCATCCCGGCGATCATCATCGAACCGATCCGCATGGAATGGCACCTCAGCGACTTTCAGCTGGGCATCATCGGCACCGCGTTCACCATCGTTTACGCCATCGCCGGCCTGCCACTCGGGCGCATGGCCGACACCGGTTCACGCAGCAAGCTGATGGGCTGGGGCCTGGCCACCTGGAGTGCGCTGACTGCGGTCAACGGTATGGTCGGCAGTTTCTGGAGCTTTTTGATCGTGCGCATGGGCATCGGCATCGGCGAAGCCAGTTATGCACCAGCGGCCAACTCGCTGATCGGCGATCTGTTTCCGGCGCACCGTCGGGCGCGGGCGATGGGTATTTTCATGCTTGGCCTGCCGCTGGGGCTGCTGCTGGCGTTCTTCACCATCGGCGCGATGGTCAAGGCGTTCGACAGCTGGCGCGCGCCGTTCTTCATCGCCGCCGTGCCGGGGCTGATCCTCGCGGTGTTCATGTTCTTCATCAAAGAGCCGAAACGCGGCGCGGCTGAAACCGTGCAGGTCTCGCAGGAGAAAGTCGACAGGCCTATCCGCCGCGTTCTCGCTGTGCCGACCTTCCTGTGGCTGGTGATGGCCGGGCTGTGCTTCAACTTCGCGACCTATGCCTGCAACTCGTTTCTGGTGCCGATGCTGCAACGCTACTTTCTCATGCCGTTGCAGGAGGCGGCGGTGGCAACCGGGTTGATCGTTGGCGTGACGGGATTGGTCGGGCTGACCCTTGGCGGCTGGATCGCCGACAAGATCCACCAGCGCTTCGCCAGTGGGCGGCTGCTGTTTGCCGCGTTCAGCCTGATCATTTCAACGTTGTGCACAGCCTGGGCGCTGCATGCCGGGCGCATTGAGATCGGCGTGTTCGTCGCGGTGTTCAGCGTTGGCTGGCTGTTCGCGTACAACTTCTATACCTGCGTGTACACGGCAATTCAGGACGTCGTCGAACCGCGCCTGCGGGCCACGGCGATGGCGTTGTTCTTTGCCGGTCTGTATCTGCTCGGCGGCGGGTTGGGGCCGGTGGTCGTGGGTGGTCTGTCGGATCACTTCGCGCACACGGCGATGCTGGCGGCAGGGGCTGAGCAGATGACCGAAGCGTTCAAGGCTGTCGGCCTGCACGACGCTATGTACCTGATCCCGGTAGCGCTGTTCCTGACCATGGTCTTTCTGTTTCTGGCATCGCGGTGTTTTGTTCGCGATGCACAGCGGATGAAGGAGGGGTTGGTGGCGGTGGTTGAGCCTGAAATTTCTGCGGCGACTGCCTGACCGTTTTCGCGAGCAGGCTCGCTCCCACATGATCGTTCCCACGCAGAGCGTGGGAACGATCGGCCCGCATCACTGCGGGCCTCTTGGTTTTCAGCGGTGGAGCGGGGCGGTTAACCCGCCACCAACACCCGAATCGCTTCCAGGCGCAACGCCGCTTTGTCGAGCATCGCCAGACCCTGCTCACGCTGAGTGCGCAACGCCTCCAGTTCGCTGTCGCGCACGGTCGGGTTGACCGCTTGCAAGGCGGTCAGGCGCGCCAGTTCTTCGTCAGTGTCGGCGGCCAGACGACGGCGCGCTTCAGCCACACGCTCGGCGTGACGCGGGGCGATCTTTTCTTCGCCGGCGTTGATCCGTGGCGTCAGCTGATCGCGCTGGGCCTGGATGAACTTGTTGGCGCTTGCGCGGGGCACGCTTTCCAGCTGATCGTTGAGGGTTTCGAACGACACCCGTGGCGACAAGTCGTTGCCATTGGCATCGAGCAGGCAACGCAGCGCCGCCGGTGGCAGGTAGCGACCCAGTTGCAGCGAGCGCGGTGCGACCACTTCGCTGACGTAGAGCAATTCCAGCAACACGGTGCCTGGTTTCAGCGCCTTGTTCTTGATCAGCGCTACGGCGGTGTTGCCCATCGAACCGGACAGCACCAGATCCATGCCGCCCTGCACCATCGGGTGTTCCCAGGTGATGAACTGCATGTCTTCGCGCGACAGCGCCTGGTTGCGGTCGTAAGTGATGGTCACGCCTTCGTCGTCGCCGAGCGGGAAACTGGCGTCGAGCATCTTCTCGCTCGGCTTGAGGATCAGGGCGTTTTCCGAATGGTCTTCGCTGTCGATGCCGAACGCGTCGAACAGGGTTTCCATGTAGATCGGCAGGGCGAACTGATCGTCCTGCTCGAGAATCGCCTCGACCAGCGCTTCACCTTCGCCAGCGCCGCCGGAATTCAATTCCAGCAGACGGTCGCGACCGGTGTGCAGCTCGGCTTCGAGACGCTCACGCTCGGCGCGTGCTTCGTCGATCAGCGCTTGCCACTCGCCGTCATCGGCTTCTTCGAGCAGCGGCAGCAGGCGTGGGCCGAACTGATGCTGCAAGGCGTTGCCGGTCGGGCAGGTGTTGAGGAAGGCGTTGAGCGCTTCGTGGTACCACTGGAACAGGCGCTCTTGCGGGCTGGTTTCCAGGTACGGCACGTGCAGTTCGATGATGTGCTTCTGGCCGATCCGGTCGAGACGGCCGATGCGCTGCTCGAGCAGGTCCGGGTGCGACGGCAGATCGAACAGCACCAGATGGTGAGCGAACTGGAAGTTGCGACCTTCACTGCCGATTTCCGAGCAGATCAGCACTTGCGCGCCGAACTCTTCATCAGCGAAGTAGGCGGCGGCGCGGTCACGCTCAAGGATGTTCATGCCTTCGTGGAACACCGTGGCCGGGATGCCGGAACGCACGCGCAACGCGTCTTCCAGGTCCATCGCGGTTTCGGCGTGGGCGCAGATCACCAGCACCTTGGTGCGCTTGAGCATTTTTAGCTGATCGATCAGCCACTCGACGCGCGGATCGAATTTCCACCAGCGCTCTTCTTCACTGGCTTCCGGCTGCGCCTGGAAGCTGACTTCCGGGTACAGCTCGGCGTGTTCGCCCAGTGGCAGTTCGAGGTATTCGTCCGGGCACGGCAACGGGTACGGGTGCAGTTTGCGCTCCGGGAAACCCTGCACAGC
This sequence comes from Pseudomonas sp. Leaf434, assembly GCF_001425545.1. NCBI lineage: Bacteria > Pseudomonadati > Pseudomonadota > Gammaproteobacteria > Pseudomonadales > Pseudomonadaceae > Pseudomonas > Pseudomonas sp. Leaf434. The sequence goes on from NZ_LMQZ01000001.1 coordinate 588,917, forward strand.
GGCGCGGGTATTACGGAACAGCACGCGGCCGGTGCCGTGGCGATCGAGCAGCTCACGCACGAGGCGGGCGCTGGCTTCAGTGTCGCCATCGTTGACGGCGGTGAGCAGGGCTTCGCCTTCGTTGCCGAGGAAACCGTGAATGGTCTTGTGCGCTTCGGCGGAAAGACGGCCCTTGTCGAGCAGTTCCTGCACCGCTTCGGCGACCGGGCGATAGTTGTCGCTCTCGGCGCGGAACGCGGCCAGGTCGTGGAAACGGTTCGGGTCGAGCAGGCGCAGACGGGCGAAGTGGCTGTCCTGACCGAGTTGTTCCGGGGTGGCGGTGAGCAGCAGCACGCCGGGAATCACTTCGGCCAGTTGCTCGACCAGCGAATATTCCGCGCTGGCCTTGTCTTCATGCCAGACCAGGTGATGCGCTTCGTCCACCACCATCAGGTCCCAACCGGCAGCGAACAAGGCGTCCTGCGCCTTCTCGTCGTCGACCAGCCACTCCAGCGCGACCAGCGCCAGTTGCGTGTCTTCGAACGGGTTGGTGGCATCGCTTTCGATAAAGCGTTCTTCGTCGAACAGCGCGACCTGCAGATTGAAGCGGCGGCGCATCTCCACCAGCCACTGATGCTGGAGGTTTTCCGGGACCAGGATCAGCACGCGGTTGGCGCGCCCCGAAAGCAGTTGGCGATGGATGACCAGACCGGCTTCGATGGTTTTACCCAGACCTACTTCGTCCGCCAGCAATACGCGCGGGGCGATACGGTCGGCGACTTCGCGGGCGATGTGCAGCTGGTGCGCGATCGGTTGCGCACGCACGCCACCCAGGCCCCACAGCGAGGACTGCAACTGGCGGCTGGTGTGTTCAAGGGTGTTGTAGCGCAGGGAGAACCACGGCAGCGGGTCGATCTGCCCGGCGAACAGACGGTCGCTGGCCAGACGGAACTGAATGAAGTTCGACAGCTGGGTTTCCGGCAGGGTGACGACTTCGTTCTGCCCGTTGAGGCCGTGATAGACCATCAGCCCGTCGACATCGTCGACCTGCTGCACGGTCATCTTCCAGCCTTCGAAATGGGTGATGGAGTCGCCCGGCGAGAACCGCACGCGGGTCAGGGGCGCATTCCGTAGCGCGTACTGGCGGGTTTCGCCAGTGGCCGGGTAAAGCACGGTCAACAAGCGGCCGTCCTGTGCCAGAACGGTGCCTAAACCAAGCTCTGCTTCGCTGTCACTGATCCAGCGTTGCCCCGGTTGATACTGCTGCGCCATGCTGCCTGACTCCCACCTTGAAAAAGCGGGCTATCTTAACGGAATGACGGCTTCAGGGCCAAAGATTACTGGCGTAGGAGCTGCCGAAGGCTGCGATCTTTTGATCTTTGAGAACCCTTCAGGTTTGAGCTGTCTGATAAGGATCGCAGCCTGCGGCAGCTCCTACAGGTGCGAGGTGCATCACACAATTACGACAGGCGGCTCAAGGCGCCTGCACCCCAGCCGATAGCCTGCAGACAGGAGACCTTTATATGTTGCCACCGATGCTCCCCTTGAGCGCCGTGCCGATCACTTCCCAGCAGGATCCGATCCGACAGCGGCCGGACATCCCGCCGGTGGTGCCGGTGCAGGAAAGCTCCAACGAAAGCACGATCGATCTGCAAAAGCGCGATCCGGAAGAGGATCGGTTGCTGGCGCGCGACGAACAGCGCCGCCAGCAGGAACGTGACCGTCGGCGCCGCGAGGCGGATGAGGATCCGGAAGAGCATCTGGCCGTGCCGGGCACTGAGCTGAACGCCGACAACACCGTGCCGGTGGTGCCGTTGATAGACGATCAGCCGCGTCAGGGGCTGTGGGTCGATATCGAGATTTGAACAGTGACTGGTCAGCGCCTGCGCCAGGCGGCATGATTGGCGCAATCCTGTCGGTGACGGCAGCTGTGATCTCTTCTGCGATGTGCCGGACGCCATGAGCCAAGACGACAAACTGATCGACCTCAGCACTGAACGCGCCAAGCGTGTGCATGACCTCAACGAGAAGCGCCTGAACGAAGTGCGCCAGGCTTTCGAGCAGGCGATGCCGTTGGGAAAAGCCAAGAAAAAGTCGAAGAACAAGCCGAAAAAGCGTTGATCTCCCGCTGCATTGGTTGATGCAGATCAGTTATTTCCCCTCCTTTATTTCCCTTCGTTGCGGATATTGATCCTGGTCAATATGTGCGCCTGTGTGTTTGTTAATTTGAATCCATCGCAGCAAAGCAAAGCAGGGCCGGGAGGTCAGTCATGTTTTTCGATAACGTGGTGTTTGCCGGGGTTCTCACGGTGGGGCTCATGGTGCTGTTTTTTGCAGGGTTTGGATTTTTTATCTGGAAGGATGCGCATAAGCGGCGCAAGTGAGTTCTTCTGGATTGATGGGCACGCAAGGCATTTTGGGGCGACTTCGGTTGCCCCTTTTTTTTGTGCCTTGGCGGCCGTGGCGGCCTTTGGGCCGACCAGGCTGTTGGGGGGTTGGGTGAATATCCGTTGCTTCGGTAGCGGCTGTTGGCGGTTTCGCCTGACGGCGACTTACTTTTTTACAAGCGCCTAAAAAAGTAAGCAAAAAACGCTAGCTCCTGCGTTCGGCCCTCGCAGGCTCGGGTCCCTTCGCTGCGGGATCGATCCGGGCGCAGCGGCTACGGTTTGCTTCGCTGCACCTCCTTCCGCTGTGTCTGGCTGCGCCAGACGGTCGCTGCGCTCCCACGCCCGGATCAATCCCTCCGCTCAGCCTTCCGACGTCGCCCGTAGATCAAAAGCACTCGAGCTTGCGCTCATTGTTGAGTGGTTAGAAGCGTCGCATGGCTTGAGATTTTCGGTGGATTCGCCCCTCACCCCAGCCCTCTCCCCCTCTCCCTCTGGGAGAGGGCTAGGGTGAGGGGCTCTTGATCTGGCTTTGGCTTTTGCTTTTGATCTTTTGCCCCTTCGGCAGGCTTCGTTACGGGATCGATCCGGGGGTGGGAGCGTAGCGACTGTACGACGCAGTCGTACACAGCGAGTGTAGGTGCAGCGAAGCCAACCGGAGCCGCTGCGCCCGGATCGGTCCCGTAACGAAGGTACCCCGAGCCCCAGCGAGCGGGCCGTACGCCGGGGCAAAGCCTTTTNGCAGCGAAGCCAACCGGAGCCGCTGCGCCCGGATCGGTCCCGTAACGAAGGTACCCCGAGCCCCAGCGAGCGGGCCGTACGCCGGGGCAAAGCCTTTTGCTTACTTTTTGGCGTTTGAAAAAGTGAGTCGCTGTAAGAGCGAAACCGCCAGCGGCAGCACCCGCAGCAACGGATATGCCCCCAATCCCTATAACAAAAAAGGCGTGATCCTCACGAATCACGCCTTTTCCAATCAACAGCTAAAGATCAACTACCCAAAGCCTTCGAAGCCAACCAGAACAACCCGGCCGACAGCGCCACGGTCGCTGGCAAGGTCAACACCCAGGCCAGCAGAATAGTCTTGACCGTGCCACCCTGCAGGCCGCTCTTGTTGGCAACCATGGTCCCGGCCACACCCGAAGACAACACATGAGTGGTCGACACCGGCAGGCTGAAGATGTTGGCCATGCCGATCAAACTGGCGGTGGTGATCTGCGCCGACATGCCCTGGGAATAGGTCATGCCCTGCTTGCCGATCTTCTCGCCAATGGTCAGCACCACACGCTTCCAGCCGACCATGGTGCCCAGGCCCAGGGCCAGGGCGACCGCCAGGATCACCCAGAACGGCGCGTATTCGGTGGTGGTGGTCAGGTCTTTGCGCAGCTTGTCGAGGTCAGCTTTTTCACGAGCTTCCAGGCCAGGCAATTTGCCGACTTTCTTCGCCGTGTCGTCCAGGCAGAGCAGGTAGCGACGCACTTCGATGCGGCTGTCCGACGACAGCGAATGGTAGTCCGCTACACCTTTGAGGGTATGCAGCAGGGCGGTGATGGTCGGTTCGGTCTGCTGCGGGTTGCAGCGGAACTTCTCCGGCAGGTCGCCTTCCACGCTCTTGCCCAGGGCCAGGAACTCACCCAGCGAATCGGCGTTGCGCTGGTAGAACTGGCTCAGGTGCAGGGTCGCGTCGCGGGTGCGTTCGATCTGGTAGGTGGTGCTGTTCAGATCGAGTACGAACTGCGCCGGGACGATACCGATCAGCACCAGCATGATCAGGCCGATGCCTTTCTGGCCGTCGTTGGAACCGTGCACGAAGCTCACGGCCATGGCCGAGATCACCAAAACCAGACGGTTCCAGAACGGCGGGTGCTTTTTGTCGTCGATCTTGCGACGCTGTTCCGGCGTCTTGTGCATCTTCGACAGCGGGCGCCACCATTTCAGGCCGATCAGCACCAGCGCGGCGATGAGGAAGCCGGCCATCGGCGAGAACACTAGCGAGGCGCCGATGTCGATCGCTTTCTGCCAGTTCACGCCATCTCTCAACGGAATGTCGTTGATCAGCGCGTTGGCCAGACCGACGCCGAGGATCGAGCCGATCAGGGTGTGCGAGCTGGAAGCCGGGATACCGAAGTACCAGGTGCCCAAATTCCAGGCGATTGCCGCGGCGAGCAACGAGAACACCATCGCCAGGCCATGGCCGGTGTTCACATTGATCAGCAGCTCAACCGGCAGCAGGTGGACGATGGCATAAGCCACGCCAACGCCGCCCAGCAGCACGCCGAGGAAATTGAACACACCGGAAAAGAACACCGCCAGGTGTGGCGGCATGGCTTTGGTGTAGATAACAGTGGCTACCGCGTTAGCGGTGTCATGAAATCCATTGATGAACTCGAAGGCGAGGACAAACGTCAGGGCGAGCAAGAGGCTCACAAGCACCCAAGCATCCAGTCCGCTGAATAAATCGATCATGAAGGTTTTCTGACCCGGTCGTAAGGGGGCGCGATTATGCCAGAAAAGACAGGAAATCGATGCCCCGTCTGCTCACTGGTCACACCCTTCTTCGATTTAATTTGTTGCAGGGCGTGAAAACCAAGCAGCACGCAGGTTTTTTCAACTACTTGATTTTATTGAATAAACTATATTTTCGAGCCGTTTTTTCAGACATCGCAAATGCTCAAACGCTTGTCTGAAATATCTCTGAAACCTGTGGGACGCTCGTTCATAAGCCCCAGAACAGCGATGCAGCCGCTGCCCGCGGTTAGCGGGCGCGCGAGGTGTCGTCTTCCACCGCGCTGTGGCTCAGGCGGACGCCGACTTTCGAATGCTCAACCGCCGTGGCTCATGGCTCTTCGGCTTTGAGTTCCTTTTCGATCTTTTCGATTTCCTGCTTGAACACCTGATCCTGAACAGTAGGGCGCTTGCGCCATGCCTTGCGTTCCGGTTCCGGCTGAGCGGCGTAGGTGGTGACTTCCCCGCCGTAAACTTCCTTGTAACGTTGTTCCTGGCGCTCTAGTTCCGCGCGCAGTTCGTCTTTCGTCACGGTGCTACCTGTATGAGTTGAATTGAATATCCGGTGAAACACACTGCAACGAGTCAATTGAGCGAACCCGCCAGTCATCCACAGCCCGATCAGGCCGGGTGGCATTGGAGAGGCGATCAAGACTTCCGTGTTACAGGCGGCTACGGCACCAGATAAAAACTGACGCAGCATCAGTTTCCTGTTTCAGCGAGCGCTGGCGTTGCATGTGTGATGGGCGCCGGGCGCTGGCCGGAGCTGAGACGAAGGACCTCGTTTCAGCAAGTCGCGGGCTTTTGATTAAAGCGCCGCGACTAGGGTGCATTATAGCGGCCGATTCGGGAATGACTATCTTTGCCAAGTTAAAAACGGTTCTGAATGTGTGAGGGTTTTGTTACCGGCAACTTTTACCGCTAGTTAAGTGTAAAGACCGCGTTATAGAACAGGCGTTCTGTTTTTGGCGCCATTAACTGGAACAACTAAGTTGCGAGCAGAATCGCTAAAGCTACCTCAAGGATGAAGAGGAGGGCGGGGGGCTGGATTGCGATTATCGGTCGGCGGTTCGATAATCGCCCAATGTTGGCGCCCGGTGCTTGTGCATCGCGCGGCGAGCCGTTTGACTAGGCATCGATGCGTGCCGGACAAGGACAAGAAATGAACGATCAAATGCGCAACTCCTTCACGTCGGTGGCGCCGCCCATCGTCGCTTCGCCGGCCAAGCGCATTCAGGCGCTGACCGGTGATCCGGATTTCATGACCTCCCTGGCCCGTGGTCTGGCGGTGGTGCAGGCGTTTCAGGAGCGTAAACGCCACCTGACCATCGCGCAGATCAGTCATCGCACGGAAATTCCCCGCGCCGCCGTACGCCGTTGCCTGCACACGCTGATCAAACTCGGCTACGCCACCACTGACGGCCGTACCTATTCGCTGCTGCCGAAAGTACTGACCCTCGGCCATGCCTATTTGTCCTCGACACCGCTGGCCGTTTCCGCCCAGCCGTATCTGGACCGCATGAGCGAGCAACTGCACGAAGCCTGCAACATGGCGACGCTGGAGGGCGATGACATTCTCTATATCGCGCGTTCGGCGACCACTCAGCGATTGATCTCGGTCGACCTTTCCGTCGGTGGGCGGTTGCCGGCGTATTGCACGTCGATGGGGCGGATTCTGCTAGCGGCACTGGATGACACTTCACTGGGCGAATACCTCGACCACGCCGAACTGGTGGCCAAGACCAGCCGCACCATTCATACCTCCGACGCGTTGCTCGAATGTTTGCAGCAGGTGCGGCAGCAGGGCTGGTGCATTGTCGATCAGGAACTGGAACAGGGTCTGCGTTCGATCGCCGTGCCGGTTTACGACGCCTCCGGGCAAGTGGTCGCGGCGCTGAATGTCAGCACCCACGCCGGGCGGGTCAGCCGCGCCGAGCTGGAGCAGCGCTTCTTGCCCGGACTGCTCAGCGCCAGTCGCGACCTCAGCGCGCAGCTGTTCGCCTGAGGAAGCTGTTCGATAAACGCACAGTGTTGCGTTTATCGAATTGACGCTAAAACCCTCGGATCATTAATGTCGCGGCAGCGTCATCCGGCCTGATGTGAATGAGCTCGCCGGACTGTCGACCCCATAATAATGACAAGAGGCAACTCACCATGCGCTCGCTCCCCGACTGTCTGTATCCCACCCGTTGTTGCCGGGTTCACCGCAACGCCTGATAACAACCTTCTATTCTTGTGACCGTGCCTTCCTTTGGCCGGCCGCCGTTCGACTGCGTTTTTTGCGTGGAATAAAAATAATGAACCAGCCTCAGTCCGCTGTGGGTAACTGCCTCGATGTGCAGACCTTTATCAACGCCCAACCGATCTCGCGCTATCAGTGGCGAGTGGTGATCCTGTGTTTCCTGATCGTATTTCTCGACGGCCTCGACACCGCCGCCATGGGTTTCATCGCCCCGGCGCTGTCGCAAGACTGGGGTATCGACCGCGCCAGCCTCGGCCCGGTGATGAGTGCCGCGCTGATCGGCATGGTCTTCGGTGCACTCGGCTCCGGCCCTCTGGCTGACCGCTTCGGGCGCAAAGTCGTACTCGTCGGCGCGGTGATTCTGTTCGGCGGCTTCAGCCTGGCCTCGGCCTACAGCACCAACGTCGAGCAACTGCTGGTGTTGCGCTTCCTCACCGGCCTCGGTCTCGGCGCGGGCATGCCCAACGCGACGACGCTGCTTTCGGAATACACCCCGGAGCGCAAGAAGTCGCTGCTGGTGACCAGCATGTTCTGCGGCTTCAACCTCGGCATGGCCGGCGGCGGTTTCATCTCGGCAAAACTGATCCCGGCGTTCGGCTGGCACGCGCTGTTGATGATCGGCGGGATCCTGCCGCTGATCCTCGCCGTGGTATTGGTGTTCTGGCTGCCGGAGTCGGCGCGCTACCTGGTGGTACGCAACCGCGGCACCGACAAAGTTCGCAAGACCTTGGCACCGATCGATCCAATTACCGTCGCCCAGGCTGCGAGCTTCAGCGTGCCGGAACAGAAAACCGTCAAGGCGCGTAATGTCTTTGCGGTGATCTTCTCCGGCACTTACAGCACCGGCACGCTGCTGTTGTGGCTGACTTATTTCATGGGCCTGGTGATCGTCTACCTGCTGACCAGTTGGCTGCCGACGCTGATGCGCGACAGCGGCGCGAGCATGGAGCAGGCCGCGTTCATCGGTGCGTTGTTCCAGTTTGGCGGCGTGTTGAGCGCGGTCGGGGTGGGCTGGGCGATGGATCGCTTCAATCCGCACAAGGTCATCGGCATTTTCTACCTGCTGGCCGGGGTGTTTGCCTACGCGGTAGGGCAAAGCCTGGGCAACATCACCTTGCTGGCGACGCTGGTGCTGGTCGCAGGCATGTGCGTCAACGGCGCGCAATCGGCGATGCCGTCATTGGCAGCACGCTTCTACCCGACGCAAGGCCGCGCGACCGGGGTGTCGTGGATGCTCGGCATCGGCCGCTTCGGCGCGATTCTTGGGGCGTGGATGGGCGCAACCTTGCTCGGCCTGGGCTGGAATTTCGAGCAAGTGCTGACCGCGCTGGTGATCCCGGCGGGGTTGGCGACGGCGGCGGTGTTGATCAAGGGCATGGTCAGTCATGCGGATGCGACCTGAATCGGGCGCAGATCGTTATTGAACAGGCTGGCCCCTTCGCGAGCAGGCTCGCTCCCACATTCTGGAATGCATTCCAAGGTGGGAGCGAGCCTGCTCGCGAAGCTTTTGATCTGATTGTTAGCTGAACAACAATCCGTTCGATAAACGAACACTCAGTCGATTATCGGATTGTTTGGCGATTTTCCCGAGCTTAATCTTCAGTGACTCCGGCGCTGAACCTCGCGCCTTTTTATCACTGGCGATTCCTTACAAGAACAGGAGCCCGCTCCATGGCTGAGATCCTTCCGCTGCACGACGCGGTGAAGCAATTCGTCAACGACGGCGATACCGTCGCCCTCGAAGGCTTCACTCACCTGATCCCTACGGCAGCGGGTCATGAAATCATTCGTCAAGGCAAGAAAGATCTGACGCTGGTGCGGATGACGCCTGACCTGATCTACGACCAACTGATCGGCGCCGGTTGCGCGCGCAAACTGATTTTCTCCTGGGGCGGCAACCCGGGCGTGGGCTCGCTGCACCGCCTGCGTGACGCGGTCGAAAAACAATGGCCGCATCCGCTGGAAATCGAAGAACACAGCCACGCCGACCTCGCCAACGCCTACGTCGCCGGCGCGTCCGGCCTGCCGTTCGCAGTGCTGCGTGCCTACGCCGGCTCCGACCTGCCGAAGGTCAATCCGCTGATCAAAACCGTGACCTGCCCGTTCACCGGCGAAGTGCTGGCGGCAGTGCCATCGGTGCGCCCGGACGTCACCGTGATTCACGCGCAGAAAGCCGACCGCAAGGGCAACGTGTTGCTCTGGGGCATTCTCGGTGTGCAGAAAGAAGCCGCGCTGGCCGCCAAACGCTGCATCGTCACCGTGGAAGAAATCGTCGACGACCTCAACGCACCGATGAACGCTTGCGTACTGCCGACCTGGGCCTTGAGTGCGGTCTGTCACGTGCCGGGCGGCGCGCATCCGTCCTACGCCCACGGTTACACCGAGCGTGACAATCGTTTCTATCAGGCGTGGGACCCGATCGCTCGCGACCGTGAGACGTTTACCGCGTGGATCAACGAATACATCCATGGCTGCGCTGACTTCAGCGAATTCCAGGCCAAATTGGCCGCTGCTTCGGAGGCCAAGTAATGACTTACACCACCAATGAAATGATGACCGTCGCGGCGGCCCGGCGCCTGAAGAACGGCTCGGTATGTTTCGTCGGCATCGGCCTGCCATCGAAAGCCGCCAACCTCGCGCGTCTGACTTCATCGCCGGACGTGGTGCTGATCTACGAATCCGGCCCGATTGGCGCCAAGCCGAGCGTACTGCCTCTGTCGATCGGTGACGGCGAGTTGGCCGAGACCGCCGACACGGTGGTGCCGACCGGTGAGATTTTTCGCTATTGGTTGCAGGGCGGGCGCATTGACGTCGGTTTCCTCGGCGCCGCGCAGGTTGACCGTTTCGGCAACATCAACACCACCGTGGTCGGCGACTACCACGCGCCGAAAGTGCGTCTGCCGGGTGCCGGTGGCGCGCCGGAGATTGCCGGTTCGGCGAAAAGCGTGCTGATCATCCTTAAACAGTCGGCGCGGTCGTTTGTCGACAAGCTCGACTTCATCACCTCGGTCGGTCACGGCGAGGGCGGCGATTCGCGTAAACGGCTGGGCCTGCCGGGCGCCGGGCCGGTGGGCATCATCACCGACCTGTGCATCATGGAACCGGAGGAGGGTACGCATGAATTCGTGGTCACTGCGCTGCATCCGGGCGTGACCCGCGAGCAAGTGGTCGCCGCCACCGGTTGGGCGATTCGTTTTGCCGACTCTGTTGAAACCACCGCTGAGCCGACCGAAGTCGAGCTGACGGCGCTGCGTGATCTTGAAGCGCGCACCGCTGCCGCCCACGGTCAGGCACCGGGAGAAGCATGATGCGTGACGTGTATATCTGCGACGCGATTCGCACCCCCATTGGCCGCTTCGGTGGCGCATTGTCCGCCGTGCGCGCCGACGACCTGGCCGCCGTGCCGATCAAGGCCCTGATGGAGCGCAATCCATCGGTGGACTGGAATGCCGTCGATGAGGTGTTCCTCGGCTGCGCCAATCAGGCCGGCGAAGACAACCGCAACGTTGCGCGCATGGCGCTGCTGCTGGCGGGACTGCCGGACAGCGTGCCCGGCGTTACGCTCAATCGCCTCTGCGCTTCGGGCATGGACGCGATCGGCACCGCATTCCGCGCTATCGCCAGTGGCGAGATGGAGTTGGCGATTGCCGGTGGCGTCGAGTCGATGTCCCGCGCGCCATTCGTGATGGGCAAGGCCGACGCGGCGTTCTCGCGCAACATGAAGCTGGAGGACACCACCATCGGCTGGCGTTTCATCAACCCGCTGATGAAGGCGCAGTACGGCGTCGATGCCATGCCGCAAACCGCTGACAACGTCGCCGACGACTATAAGGTCTCGCGCGCAGATCAGGACGCCTTTGCCTTGCGCAGTCAGCAACGTACCGCCGCCGCGCAGGCCGCCGGTTACTTCGCCGAAGAAATTGTTGAAGTACGGATTGCCCACAAGAAGGGCGAAACCGTGGTTAGCCAGGACGAACATCCGCGCGCCGATACCACGATTGAAGCGTTGAACAAGTTGAAACCGGTCAACGGCGCGGACAAAACCGTCACCGCCGGCAATGCCTCGGGGGTCAACGATGGTGCTGCTGCGCTGATTCTGGCTTCGGCCGAAGCGGTGAAAAAACACGGCCTGACCGCCCGCGCAAAAGTGCTCGGCATGGCCAGCGCCGGTGTCGCACCACGGGTGATGGGCATCGGCCCGGTGCCGGCGGTGCGCAAACTCGCCGAGCGCCTTGGCGTCGCGGTCAGCGATTTCGACGTGATCGAGCTCAACGAAGCGTTCGCCAGCCAGGGCCTCGCGGTATTGCGCGAGTTGGGTCTGGCCGACGATGCGCCGCAGGTCAACCCGAATGGCGGCGCGATTGCCCTCGGTCACCCGTTGGGCATGAGCGGTGCGCGGCTGGTGCTGACCGCCCTGCATCATCTGGAAAAGACTGGCGGCAAGAAAGGTCTGGCGACCATGTGCGTCGGTGTTGGCCAGGGTCTGGCCCTGGCCATCGAACGTGTCTGACGCACTGCGGCACTTACAAGAACTGAGGAAAGCGAAATGACTGACAAGCCTGGTTACCGTCGCCCACAGGCAGGCACTCAGCCTGACTACCTGCACCCGACGTATCAATCCACCAACCTGCGCTCGCCGTCCAAGCCGTTGGTGCACCTGCCCCATTCACTCTCGGAAATCACCGGGCCGACCATCGGCGCCGAACACGTTGCCGAGAAGGACAATGACCTCACCGCTCAGCACGACGGCGAGCCATTGGGCGAGCGCATCATCATTCACGGCCGCGTGCTCGACGAAGACGGCCTGCCGGTGCCGGGGATTCTGGTGGAGATCTGGCAGGCCAACGCCGCCGGCCGCTACAACCATGCCCGCGACCTGCACGACGCGCCGCTGGACCCGAACTTCACCGGCACCGGCCGCACCGTCACCGATGCCGATGGCTGGTACCAGTTCCAGACCATCAAGCCCGGCGCCTATCCGTGGGGCAACCACCACAACGCCTGGCGCCCGGCGCACATCCACTTTTCCCTGTTTGGGCCGAGCATTCTTACGCGTCTGGTCACGCAGATGTACTTCCCCGGTGATCCGCTGCTGGCGTATGACCCGATCTACAACTGCGTGCCGGACACTTCGGCCAAGGAACGCCTGATCGCCAGTTTCGATCTGGAAAAAACCATTCCGTCCTACGCCCTCGGTTACCGCTGGGACATCGTGCTGCGCGGCCGTGAAGCCACGCCGATGGAGAAATAAGATGACGCTCTATGCGACCACGTCCCACACCGTCGGGCCGTATTACCACATCGGCCTGACCTGGCTGAACCGCGAAACCCTGGCCAACGAGCTGACCCTCGGCGAGCGCGTGGCAATCACCGGCCAAGTGGTGGATGGCAATGGCGATGTCGTCAACGACGCCATGCTCGAAGTCTGGCAGGCCAACGCCGCCGGCAAGTACGACCACCCGGAAGATCAGCAGGACAAACCGCTCGACCCGAATTTCGAAGGCTTTGGCCGGGTACCGGTGGACGCTGAAGGGCGCTTCCGTTTCACCACGATCAAACCGGGCACCGTGCCGGGGTTGAAAGGCTCGACCCAAGCGCCGCATCTGGTGGTGCTGGTGTTTGCCCGTGGTCTGGTCAAGCATTTGCTGACGCGGATTTATTTTGAAGGCGAACCGGCAAACGTTGCTGACCCGTTGCTCGAGTGCGTGCCGGCGGAGCGTCGCCAGACGTTGCTGGCCAAGCAGGATGCTTCGGGTGTTTACCAGTGGAATGTGGTTCTGCAGGGCACCGATGCCGAGACGGTGTTCTTCGATTATTGAGAGAACACCCCAAATCCCCTGTAGGACAGAGTCCCTGTGGTGAGGGGATTTATCCCCGCTGGGCTGCGAAGCAGCCCCAAAAACCAGTCGGCGCGGTATTCAGATGAACCGCGTGTATCTGATTTGCGAGTGCTTCGCACTCGAGCGGGGATAAATCCCCTCGCCACGAAGGCTGATCCAGACGTGGGTGATGATCCGATGTGGAACGGGACTGTTGCAAAGTATGTCTAGACTGTGACTGTCCCTATCGAGTGAAAAAACAATGACAACCACCACCTCCCACTACACCGGCGAAGAGCGCAGCAAGCGCATCTTCGCTATCGTCGGCGCTTCGTCCGGCAACCTCGTCGAATGGTTCGACTTCTACGTCTACGCCTTCTGCGCGATCTATTTTGCCCCGGCGTTTTTCCCCTCCGATAACCCCACCGTGCAACTGGTCAACACCGCTGGCGTATTCGCCGCCGGGTTCCTGATGCGTCCGATTGGTGGCTGGATTTTCGGCCGGGTCGCTGACAAGCACGGGCGCAAGAACTCGATGCTCATCTCGATTCTGATGATGTGCTTCGGCTCGTTGCTGATCGCCTGTTTGCCGACCTACAAGGACATCGGCGTCTGGGCACCGGTGCTGTTGCTGTTCGCGCGTTTGCTGCAAGGTCTGTCGGTCGGCGGCGAGTACGGCACCACCGCGACTTACATGAGCGAAGTCGCGCTCAAGGGCCAGCGCGGATTCTTCGCCTCGTTCCAGTACGTGACGCTGATTGGCGGGCAATTGCTGGCGGTGTCGCTGGTGGTGGTGCTGCAACAGTTCCTCACTGAAGAAGACCTGCGTGCCTACGGCTGGCGGATTCCATTCGTGGTCGGTGCGGTGGCGGCGCTGATTTCGCTGTTCCTGCGTCGTTCGCTGAAGGAAACCACCAACAAAGAAACCCGCGCGCACAAAGACGCCGGCAGCATTACTGCACTGTTCCGCGATCACAAAGCGGCGTTCATCACCGTGCTCGGCTACACCGCTGGCGGCTCGCTGATTTTCTACACCTTCACCACCTACATGCAGAAATACCTGGTGAACACCGCCGGCATGCACGCCAAGACCGCCAGCTACATCATGACCGGCGCGCTGTTCCTGTATATGTGCATGCAGCCGTTGTTCGGCATGCTCGCCGACAAGATCGGCCGGCGTAATTCGATGCTCTGGTTCGGCGCGCTTGGCACGCTGTTCACCGTGCCGATTCTGCTCAGCCTGAAAAGTATCAGCAGCCCGTTCCTCGCCTTCGTGCTGATCACCCTGGCGCTGGCAATCGTCAGTTTCTACACCTCGATCAGCGGTCTGGTGAAGGCCGAGATGTTCCCGCCGGAAGTGCGCGCGCTTGGTGTCGGCCTGGCTTACGCGGTGGCCAATGCAATCTTCGGCGGTTCGGCGGAATTCGTTGCCTTGAGCCTCAAGGCCGGCGGCATGGAAAACGCCTTCTACTGGTACGTCACGGCGATGATGGCGGTGGCTTTCCTGTTCAGCCTGCGTTTGCCCAAGCAGGCGAAGTATCTGCACCACGATCTGTAAACCCATGTGCGCGGGCTGCGAGGCCCGCGCCGGCAAGGACTGTTTATGACTCAGCGACCGGGCAATCAATTGTTCGATGCCTACTTCACCGCCCGCGATATGCGCGAAGTGTTCTGCGATCAGGGCCGGGTGCAGGCGATGCTCGATTTCGAAGCGGCGCTGGCCCGGGCCGAGGCGCGGGTCGGGCTGATTCCTTTATCCGCTGTGGCGCCGATTGCCGCAGCGTGCGACGCCGGTCTGTATGACTTCGCAGCGCTGGGCGAGGCGATTGCCACGGCCGGCAATTCAGCGATTCCACTGGTCAAGGCCTTGGGCAAGCAGATCGCCTCGAGCGATGCCGAGGCCGAGCGCTATGTGCATCTGGGCGCGACCAGTCAGGACGTGATGGATTCCGGGTTGGTCCTGCAATTGCGCCAGGCGCTGACGCTGATCGAAAACCAACTGGCACAACTGGCCGACTCGCTCGCCACTCAGGCACAACGTTTCGCCGCCACGCCACTGGCCGGTCGCACCTGGCTGCAACACGCGACGCCAGTGACCCTCGGTATGAAAATCGCCGGTTGGTTGGGCGCCGTGACGCGCAGCCGTCAGCGTCTGCAACAACTGAAACCGCGTCTCCTGGTGCTGCAATTCGGTGGCGCCTCCGGCACGCTCGCGGCGCTGGGGGCACAGGCGTTGCCAATCGCTGAGGCCTTGGCCGAAGAGCTGCAACTGACCCTGCCCGAGCAACCGTGGCACACCCAGCGTGACCGCATCGTCGAATTCGGCGCCGTGCTTGGCCTGATCGCCGGCAGCCTCGGCAAATTCGGCCGCGACATCAGCCTGTTGATGCAGACCGAAGCAGCGGAAGTTTTTGAGCCAGCGGCACCGGGCAAGGGCGGTTCGTCGACCATGCCGCACAAGCGCAACCCGGTCGGCGCGGCGGTGCTGATCGGCGCGGCAACGCGGGTGCCGGGGCTGGTGTCGACGCTGTTCAGCGCGATGCCGCAGGAACACGAACGCAGCCTCGGTTTGTGGCACGCCGAATGGGAAACCCTGCCGGAGATCTGCTGCCTGGTGTCCGGTTCGCTGCAACAGGCACGTTTGCTGGCCGACGGTCTGGAAGTCGATGCGGCGCGCATGGCCCGCAACCTCGAATTGACCCAAGGCCTGGTGCTGGCCGAAGCGGTGAGCATCGTCCTCGCCCAACGCGTCGGCCGCGACACCGCGCATCACCTGCTCGAACAATGCTGCAAACGCGCCGTGGCCGAGCAGCGCCATCTGCGTGCGGTGCTGGCTGACGAGCCGCAAGTCACCGCCGAACTCAGTGGCGCTGAACTCGATGATCTTCTCAACCCCGCGCATTACCTCGGCCAGGCGCAAGTCTGGGTCGAGCGTGCGGTGGCTGAACACAACGCTTTGACTGTCTGAAGGAGAGGGCTGTGGCTTTCGTTCAACTCGCCGATGGCGAACTGCACTATCAAATAGAAGGCCCGGCCGCTGCGCCGGTGCTGGTGCTGTCCAACTCGCTGGGCACCGACCTGCACATGTGGGACGCGCAGATGCCGGCGTTCACCGAGCATTTTCGCGTGCTGCGTTTCGACACGCGCGGCCATGGGCAATCGCTGGTCACCGAAGGGCCGTACAGCATCGAGCAATTGGGCCATGACGTACTCGGTCTGCTCGATGCGCTGCATATCGAGCGCGCGCATTTCTGCGGACTGTCGATGGGCGGGCTGATCGGTCAGTGGCTGGGGATCAACGCAGGCCATCGTCTGCACAAACTGATCGTCTGCAACACGGCGGCGAAAATCGGCGATCCGTCGGTATGGAATCCACGCATCGAAACCGTGTTGCGTGACGGCCCGGCGGCGATGGTCGCACTGCGTGATGCCTCGGTTGCGCGCTGGTTCACCCCAGACTTTTCCGCAGCGCATCCCGAGGCGGCGAAGAAGATTACCGACATGCTTGCCGCAACCAATCCACAAGGCTATGCGGCCAACTGCGCGGCCGTGCGCGATGCCGATTTTCGTGAACAACTGGCTTCGATCAACGTGCCGTTGCTGGTGATTGCCGGCAGCGAAGATGCGGTGACGCCGCCGTCCGGCGGGCACTTCATTCGCGACCATGTGCGCGACGCCGAGTACGCCGAGTTCCATGCGGCGCATTTGTCCAACGTGCAGGCCGGCGCCGATTTCAGCGACCGTGTGCTGGCGTTTTTGCAGGCTCAGTGAGGAAGATTTTGTGGACGAGAAACAACGTTACGACGAAGGCATGCAAGTCCGCCGCGCGGTGCTGGGCGATGCCCACGTTGATCGCAGCCTGACCACGCTGACCGAGTTCAACTCGGAATTCCAGGAGATGATCACCCGCCACGCCTGGGGCGACATCTGGACCCGCCCGGGCCTGCCCCGCCATACCCGCAGCCTGATCACCATCGCCATGCTGATCGGCATGAACCGCGAGGGCGAACTGAAACTGCACCTGCGTGCGGCGGCCAATAATGGTGTGAGCCGTGGCGAGATCAAGGAAGTGATCATGCAGAGCGCAATCTACTGCGGCATACCGGCGGCGAACGCGACGTTTCATCTGGCCGAATCGGTGTGGGATGAACTCGGGGTTGAATCCCGCGAGTGAGGTTGTTGCACTGACGCCTTCGCGAGCAGGCTCGCTCCCACATTGGAATGCATTTCCCTGTGGGAGCGAGCCTGCTCGCGAAAGCGGTAGCGGCCGTAACGAATCACACCCTGGCGACAATAAATATTCGCTTGAATGCAAACAACGTATGCCCATCCGCCTCCTGCGGATAATGCTCATGCACCCGCATCAGGTAGTGATAGATAAACCGCGCCTGTTCCGCTGAACTCAACGCCTGCATCACTGGCCGCAGCGCCGAGACCTTCACCCAGTCATACACCGGCGACTTGTCGTCAACCACCTGCAACTGCTCGGTCTCCCAGATATCCAGCGACGTAGTCATGGGCGCGAGCAACCGATAGTAATCCTCCAGTGCCAATAACGGCCGCGCCGCCATGCGCTGGCGCAGTTCAGGCGTGCCCAGTGGTGTGCCACCGGGGCCGCCGTTTTCGAGGGTATCGAGCATCAGCCGATACCACAGCGCATCGCGCCAGTCCGGCATGTGCGCCGCCAGACAGCCGCCGGGATTCAGATAACCGAGCAGGCGCGGCAGCAGTTTTTCATGGCCTTCGATAAAGTGCAGCACGGCGGCCGCGAACAGCAGATCCGCCGGCTGCTCAGGTTGCCAATCAAGCAGGTCGCAATGTTTCCACAACGCCCGGATCGGCAGGCAGCGTGCCTCATCGAGCATCTGCGCGGAGCTGTCGACGCCCTGCAACTGCGCGCGCGGCCAGCGTTTGGCCAACAACTGCGTGGCAATGCCGGTGCCGCAGCCGAGGTCGTAAATGCGTTGCGGGTTGTGCAGGTCGACGCGGTCGAGCAATTCGTTGACCGGACGTTGTCTGAGACGCGAAAACTGTTGGTACGCCTTGGCGTCCCAATCGGGTGCAGTGGTGCGGCGCGTGATCATGAGGTGATCCTCCGGTGATCAAATGGTGTCTTCCGATGACAACCTGGTGCACAGCTGGAGACCGACTACGAAACGGAAGCGTGAAGGGTTGGAGCACCTGAGTCCTTCAAGGTTTGCTCACTGTAACCGCCGCCCGCAAAAGCGCTACATGGCCTGACCAATGGCATGCATCTGTGATGGGAATCAAATGTGGGAGCGAGCCTGCTCGCGAAGGCCATTTCATATTCGACACAGATGTCGACTGAAGCAGCGCTTTCGCGAGCAGGCTCGCTCCCACAGTGGAGCATGTTTGGTTAAAGCAGGCTGATCGGGTAGCTGACGATCAATCGGTTCTCGTCGAACTCGTTGTTACTGAAGTCGCGGCGCATGGTCGAGTTGCGCCATCTGACGTTCAGATCCTTCAACGTGCCGCTCTGCACCGTGTAACCCAGTTCCGATTCGCGGCCCCATTCCTTGCCGTCGGTGATCGTCCCGGTGTGCACGTTGTCGCCGCTGATGTAGCGGTTCATCAGGGTCAGGCCGGGGATGCCCATGGCGGCGAAGTTGTAGTCGTGGCGCAACTGCCAGGAGCGTTCCTGAGCGTTGTCATAACTGGCGTTGTAGCTGTCGTTGGCCAAGGTGCCGCCGCTGGTGCCGTTGACGCGCATCCAGGCGCTGTCGCCGGTCAGTTTCTGCAGGCCGAGGTAGAACGTGCTGCCGCCGTACTTGGCCGAAAACATGCCGTACCAGGTCTTGTTGTCCAGATCGCCGGCACGCGCGCTGCCATCTTCCTTGCCGTAGAAAAATCCGAGGTTGGCGCCCAGCGTCCAGTCGCCGAGCGGCTGACTGTGCAGCACGTTGAGGTACTGCTGGCTGTAGATGTCCTTGAGCTGCGCGTTCCACAGGCCGATCTGCGTGCGCTTGTCGTTGAACAGGTATTCGCCGCCCTGGAAGTTGAAACGATCAGAGGTGAACGCGGCTTTGCCGGTCATCGACATGTCGCTCATGCTGCTGTCGTCGCGCGGGCTGTTGGCGCGGAACTGGCCG
The DNA here is from genome assembly GCF_001425545.1 of Pseudomonas sp. Leaf434. Lineage (NCBI taxonomy): Bacteria > Pseudomonadati > Pseudomonadota > Gammaproteobacteria > Pseudomonadales > Pseudomonadaceae > Pseudomonas > Pseudomonas sp. Leaf434. Next base: position 607,953 of record NZ_LMQZ01000001.1, read on the forward strand.
CCATAGAGGGTCAGGCCGGCGATTTCCTTGGAGGTGATCTGGCCGCCACGGAAGGTTTGCGGCAGCGAGCGACCGTCGTCCGAACGCAGAATCGGCAATACCGGCATCCACTCGCCGACCTTCACCTCGGTCTGGGACAGTTTGGCTTTGAAAGCGACGTTGGTGCGACCGAAGTTGTCCGCCGGGCGGCCGTCATGGTCCAGCGGCAACAACTGCGTGCCGCCCGTGCCTTTACCGCCATCGAGCTTGATCGAATACAGCCCGAGTACGTCCATGCCGAAACCGACGGTGCCTTGGGTAAAGCCGGATTTGGCGTCGAGGATGAAACTCTGCGTCCATTCTTCAGCCTTGCCCTGGGTTTTGGTCGGGTTGGTGAAGTTGCGGTTGATATAGAAGTTGCGCAGGTTGAGGTTGACCTTGGCGCCTTCAACGAAGCCGCCTTCTTCGGCGCTTGCCGGCAGGGCCAGACCGGCGATGGCCAGGGCGATCACAGCGGGCAATGCGTAGGGCACAGGGAAAACTGTCATGGACTTGGGTCTCTCTTGTTTTTTTAGGGCGAACGGCTGCGCTGTCGCGGCGGGTGCGGCGCAGGCAACGTGATGCAGGTCTGAGATGCAGCGGTGGCGGTCAGCCGGACGGGGCAGGGCGCGGGAGCATGGTGTCGAACCTGTTGTTATTGGTTTTGTGGAGCGAATGGTGCGGGGGGCGGATGTTTGGATTCAATTGGGAAAAGCGGGTTTTGGGCGATTATCGAACAGCATTGAAGATCAAAAGATCGCAGCCTTCGGCAGCTCCTACAGGGCAACGCATTTCAAATGTAGGAGCTGCCGAAGGCTGCGATCTTTTGATCTTCAAAAAACAAAAAGCCCACCAATAAGGTGGGCTTAATGTATTCAGCCGAGGATCAGAACAGCTTCATCTTCGGCGCTTCTTCTTTCAGCGCTTCGTTCTGCGCGGTTTGCGCATTCCAGCCACCGCCCAGGGCCTTGTACAGGTTGACCGCACTGGTCAACTGCGCGAGGCGGTCGGTGATCAGCGCTTGTTGTGCGCTGAACAACTGACGCTGGGCATCGAGGAAGGTCAGGTTGCTGTCGACGCCTATGCGATAGCGACGTTCGGCCAGGCGGTAGTAATCCTGGTTGGCCTGAACGAAGTCACGCTGCGCTTGCAACTGCTCGGTGTAGGTCTGGCGGGCGGCGAGGCCGTCGGCGACTTCCTGGAAGGCGGTCTGGATGGACTTCTCGTAGTTCGCCACGCCAATGTCCTTCTGGATCTTGGCGTAGTCGAGGCTGGCGCGCAGGCTGCCGGCGTTGAAGATCGGCAGGTTGATCTGCGGCTGGAACAGCCACGTCCCCGAACCGCCCTTGAACAGGCCGGACAGGTCCGGGCTCAGGCTGCCCGCGTTGGCGGTCAGGCTGATGCTCGGGAAGAACGCTGCACGGGCCGCACCGATGTTGGCGTTGGCCGCCTTCAGGTTGTACTCGGCCTGGAGGATGTCCGGACGACGTTGCAGCAGGTCCGAAGGCAGACCGGCCGGTACGTCGCTGAGCAGATCATCAGACAGCGGTTTGGCCGTTTGCAGATTGGCCGGAATACCGGTGCCGAGCAGCAGGGTCAGGCTGTTTTCGTCCTGCGCGACCTGGCGGGTATAACGCGCCAATTGTGCCCGGGCGTTTTCCACGGAAGTGCGCGACTGTGCCAGATCCAGCGCCGAGGCCACACCGACTTCGTTGCTGCGGCTGGTCAGCTTGTAGCTTTCTTCGAAGGCACCGAGGGTGTCCTGCGTCAGCTTGAGCAGTTCCTTGTCCGCTTGCCAGGTCAGGTAAGCATTGGCGACGTTGGCGACCAGACTGATCTGCGTACTGCGGCGTGCTTCTTCAGTAGCGAAGTACTGTTGCAACGCTTGCTCGCTCAGGCTGCGCACCCGACCGAACAGGTCGAGTTCGTAGGCGCTGACGCCGACGGTAGCCGAGTAGGAGCTGCTGATCATCGACTCGCCGGTCTGCGAGGCACGGGCCGGCAGACGCTGGCGGCTGCCGGCGGCATTGGCCGACACTGCCGGGAACAGGTCGGCGCGCTGGATGCGGTACTGCGCCGCGTAAGCGTCGATGTTCAGCGCCGCGACACGCAGGTCGCGGTTGTTTTCCAAGGCGACCTGGATCAGCTGTTGCAGGGCAGGGTCATGGAAAAACTGCTTCCAGCCCTGTTCGGCAGCGGCTTGCGCCGGAGCCTGGGCCGGCGAATATGCCGGCCCCTGCGGGTACTGGCCTGCGACCGGAGCCTCAGGCTGCTGATAGTCAGGTATCAGCGAGCAACCGCTCAGCACGAAGGCGGCGACTGCGATGGAGAGTAGCGACTTGCTCATTGGCCAGCCTCTTTAGGAGTTTCAGTAGTCTCATCCGCGTCGGTCTTTTTACGCTGACCGATGGACGACACAGTAACGAAGAACAGTGGGACCCAGAAGATCGCCAGGATCGTGGCCGTGAGCATACCGCCAATCACGCCGGTACCGATCGCGTGCTGACTGCCTGAACCGGCGCCGGTGGAAATCGCCAGCGGCACAACACCGAGAACGAAGGCCAGCGAGGTCATGATGATCGGGCGCAGACGCATGCGGCAGGCTTCAATTGCCGCTTCACGCAGGCTGCGTCCCTGTTCATGCAGTTCCTTGGCGAATTCGACGATCAGAATGGCGTTTTTAGCCGCCAGACCGATGGTCGTCAACAAGCCCACCTGGAAGTACACGTCGTTGGACAGACCGCGCAGGCTGGTAGCCATCAGTGCACCGATGATCCCCAGCGGTACCACGAGCATGACCGCGATCGGAATCGACCAGCTCTCATACAGCGCCGCCAGACACAGGAACACCATCAGCAGCGACAGGGCGTACAGCGCTGGCGCTTGCGAGCCGGACAGACGTTCCTCGTAGGACAGACCGGTCCAGGATATACCGACACCGGCCGGCAGCTTCTTGGCAATCGCTTCGACTTCAGCCATCGCTTCACCGGTGGAGTAGCCAGGCGCCGGAGCCCCGAGGACCTCGACCGCTTCCACACCGTTGTAACGCGCCAGTTTCGGCGAACCGTAGACCCACTCACCCTTGGCGAACGCCGAGAACGGAACCATGGTGCCTTCGGCGTTGCGCACGTACCACTTCTTCAAGTCTTCGGGGCTCATGCGCGAATCCGGCTGGCCCTGCACGTAGACTTTCTTCACCCGACCACGGTCGATGAAGTCGTTGACGTAGCTACTGCCCAGCGCGATCGACAGGGTGTTGTTGATGTCGCTGATGGTGATGCCGAGGGCACTGGCCTTCTCGTCGTCGATTTCCAGCTGGAACTGCGGCTCATCGTTCAGGCCGTTCGGACGCACCTGGGTCAGCACCTTGCTTTGCGCCGCCATGCCGAGGAACTGGTTGCGCGCTTCCATCAGTTTTTCGTGACCGATACCGGCGCGGTCTTGCAGGAACACGTCGAAACCGGTGGCGTTACCCAATTCCAGAACCGCTGGCGGGGCGAAGGCAAACACCATCGCGTCGCGGAAGCTGAAGAAGTGTTGCTGGGCACGCGCGGCGAGCTTGAACACGCTGTTGTCGGCGTTACGCTCGCCCCACGGTTTGAGCATGATGAACGCCATACCCGAGCTCTGCCCACGGCCGGCGAAGTTGAAGCCGGTCACGGTGAACACCGAAGCCACCGCGTCCGCCTCACCACCGTCCTTGTTCGGACGCAGCAGGTACTCACGCATTTCATCCACGACCACCTGCGTGCGCTGGGCACTGGAACCGGCCGGGGTCTGCACCTGGGCGAACAGTACGCCCTGGTCTTCTTCCGGCAGGAACGCGGTCGGGATGCGGGTGAACAGCCAGATCATGCCGACGACGATCAGCAGATACGCCAGCAGGTACGGCGCCTTGCGGGTCAGCATGTTGCCGACGCCGCGCTCGTAGCTGCGCACGCCACGGTCAAAGTTACGGTTGAACCAGCCGAAGAAACCTTTCTTCGGAGTACCGTGCTCGCCTTTCGGAATCGGCTTGAGCATGGTTGCGCACAGCGCCGGGGTGAAGATCAGGGCAACCAGCACCGACAGGGCCATGGCCGACACGATGGTGATCGAGAACTGCTTGTAGATCACACCAGTGGAGCCGCTGAAGAATGCCATCGGCAGCAGTACCGCCGAGAGCACAAGGGCGATACCGACCAGCGCGCCCTGGATCTGGCCCATGGATTTCTTCGTCGCTTCCTTCGGTGACAAGCCTTCTTCGCTCATCACCCGCTCGACGTTTTCCACCACGACGATGGCATCGTCCACCAGCAGACCGATGGCCAGCACCATGCCGAACATGGTCAGGGTGTTGATGCTGAAACCAGCGGCGGCGAGGATGCCGAATGTACCGAGCAGTACCACTGGCACGGTCATCGTGGTGATGACGGTGGCGCGGAAGTTCTGCAGGAACAGGAACATCACCAAGAACACCAGCGCGATCGCTTCGACCAGCGTGTGCACCACGCCTTTGATCGACTCGGTCACCACCGGGGTGGTGTCGTACGGGAACACCACTTCCATGCCTTGCGGGAAGAACGGCTTGAGGCTGTCGATGGTGTTGCGCAGCGCTTTGGCGGTATCGAGGGCGTTGGCGCCGTTGGCCAGTTTCACCGCCAGACCGGAAGCCGGGCTGCCGTTGAACTGGGCGCTGATCGCGTAGTTCTCGCCGCCGAGACCAACTTCAGCCACGTCTTTGAGGCGAACCTGCGAGCCGTCCTTGTTGACCTTGAGCAGGATTTCCTTGAACTGCTCAGCGGTCTGCAGACGGGTCTTGCCGATGATCGTCGCGTTCAGTTGCTGGCCCTGCACGGCAGGCAAGCCACCGAGCTGACCGGACGACACCTGGACGTTTTGCGCGGCAATGGCGTTCTTCACGTCGACCGGGGTCAGGTTGAAGTTGTTCAACTTGGCCGGGTCGAGCCAGATACGCATCGCGTACTGCGCACCGAAGACCTGGAAGTCACCGACACCGGCGGTGCGCGAGATCGGGTCCTGCATGTTCGACACGATGTAGTTGGACAGGTCGTCCTTGCTCATGCTGCCGTCACGCGAAACCACGCCGATCACCAGCAGGAAGTTCTTCACTGCCTTGGTCACGCGGATACCCTGTTGCTGCACTTCCTGCGGCAGCAGCGGGGTGGCCAGGTTCAGCTTGTTCTGAACCTGGACCTGCGCGGTGTCGGAGTTGGTGCCTTGCTCGAAGGTCGCGGTGATGGTCATGCTGCCGTCGGAGTTACTTTCCGACGACACATAACGCAGGTTGTCGATACCGTTGAGCTGTTGCTCGATGACCTGTACCACGGTGTCCTGCACGGTTTGTGCAGACGCGCCTGGGTAGGTCACCTGGATAGCAATGGCCGGTGGCGCAATGCTCGGGTATTGGTTGATCGGCAATTTCAGGATCGAAAGTGCCCCGACCAGCATGATCACCAGGGCGATTACCCAGGCGAAAATCGGACGGTCGATGAAGAATTTTGACATGGGTTACTCCCCTTTGCCGCCGGCGGCTTTGTCAGCTGCCTTTGCGGGGGCCGGGTTCTTGGTGCCGACGTTAGTCGCCTCGGTCGCTTTGACCTCGACGCCCGGTTTGACGTACTGCAGCCCTTCGGTGATCAGACGATCGCCGGCTTTCAGGCCGTCTTCGATCAGCCACTGGCTGCCGACAGTGCGGCTGGCCTTGAGCTGACGCAGCTCGACCTTGTTGTCGGCGCCGACGACCAGTGCGGTCGGGGTGCCTTTGAGGTCGCGGGTCACGCCTTGCTGTGGCGCGAGGATCGCCGCGCTGTTGACGCCGGCCTGCAACTGGGCGTGGACGAACATGCCTGGCAGCAGGGTGTGATCCGGGTTGGGGAACACTGCGCGCAGGGTCACCGAGCCGGTGGTCTGGTCAACCGAGACTTCGGAGAATTCCAGCTTGCCGTCGAGCTTGTACTGGCTGCCGTCTTCCAGGGTCAGCTTGACCGCAGCGGCGTTGTCGCCAGCCTTCTGCAGACGGCCGCTTTCCAGTTCGCGGCGCAGTTCCAGCAGTTCCACCGACGACTGGGTGACGTCGACGTAGATCGGATCGAGCTGCTGAATCACTGCCATTGCATCGGCCTGGCCATTGCTGACCAGTGCGCCTTCGGTCACCGAAGAGCGGCCGATACGGCCGGAGATCGGCGCATAGACCTTGGTGTAACGCACGTTGATCTGCGCAGTCTGAAGCGACGCTTCCGATTGCAGGCGGTTGGCCAATGCGGTGTCGTATTCCTGACGGCTTACGGCTTGCTCATCGACCAATTGCTTGTAGCGGTCGGAGATGGACTTGGTCGAACGCAGGTTGGCTTCGGCACTTTTCAGCGTCGCTTCATAGACCGACGGATCGATCTGATAAAGCTGCTGACCGGCTTTGACGTCGGCGCCTTCCTTGAACAGACGCTTGAGAATGATGCCGTTGACCTGCGGGCGAACTTCAGCGATGCGGAACGCACTGGTGCGGCCCGGAAGTTCCGAGGTCAGGGTAAAGGCTTGTGGTTGCAGGGTGACGACGCCGACCTGAGGGGGCGGAGCGGCTGGGGCCGCTTCTTCCTTTTTACATCCGCTGAGCAGCGATGCCAGGGCGACGGCAGTGACCAGAGCGGTAACAGCTGGCTTGAATTGCATGAAGATCCTCGGGTCAGGCGCGCATGAAGCGCACAAGAAGTGTGAAAGAGTAAAAATCGGGCACCGGGTGGATAAGTAGCTTGCTAAGTAATATACTTACGTTCATGGTTGTTTGTAAATACCTGCGCCGCGTACCCACCCTGATACAAAAGTCGTCGCAAGGTTTGAAATTGTAGGCCGGGGAGTCGATTCACGAGAGATCGCCCCCTCTTTATTCAGCGGATATTCAGCCATCCCTGAAACATCCTGTTTGAGGTTTTACTGCCATGGTCCGTCGTACCAAAGAGGAAGCTCAGGAAACCCGCAGCCAGATCCTGGAAGCGGCCGAGAAAGCCTTTTATGAAAGGGGGGTTGCCCGCACCACCCTGGCGGACATCGCGACCCTCGCCGGCGTAACGCGTGGCGCCATCTACTGGCATTTCAGCAACAAGGCCGATCTGGTCCAGGCGATGCTCGACAGCCTGCACGAACCGCTGGATGAACTGGCCAAGGCCAGCGAAAGCGAGGACGAACCGGACCCGCTGGGCTGCATGCGGCAGTTGCTGATTCATTTGTTTCATCAAGTTGCACTGGACCCGAAAACCCGGCGCATCAACGAAATTCTGTTTCATAAGTGCGAGTTCACCGATGAAATGTGCGATCTGCGCCAGCAGCGCCGGACGGCCAGTCTCGATTGCAATCTGCGCATCGGCCTGACCCTGCGTAATGCGGTGAATCGCGGCCAGTTGCCGGAAGATCTCGACACTGCCCGCGCGGCCATCAGCATTCATGCCTACATCGACGGCCTGCTGTACGGCTGGCTGCTGGCCCCGGACAGCTTCGAACTGCATGCCGAGGCTGAACGCTGGGTCGACACCGGGCTGGACATGCTGCGCCTGAGCCCAAGCCTGCGCAAATGAAACAAAATGCGCAATTGCCCGGCAGGATGTCAATCAGCCGCCATGGCTGATCATCGCGGCGGGGAGTTTAATCGTAGCGAGTCGCAGATTTTGTAGGGAAATTGTGTCGCTGTTGTTAAACGGTGTTTGCTTGCGCTTGTCCTGCGCCAATAGCAAAAAGCCCCTGACTCTCAAAAGTCAGGGGCTTTTTCATTTCTGCGCTACAGCGTGATTACAAGGTCGGATAGTCGATATAACCGACCGGACCCTTGCCGTAGAAAGTCTCCGGATGCGGCTCGTTCAGCGGCGCATCAGCCTGCAAACGTGCCGGCAGGTCCGGGTTGGCAATGAACGGCACGCCGAACGCTACGGCGTCTGCCTTACCGCTGGCCAGCCACGCGTTGGCGCTTTCCTTGGTGAATTTTTCGTTGGCGATGTACGGGCCACCGAAAGCTTCTTTCAGTTGCGGGCCGAGGCTGTCGGCGCCTTCTTTTTCGCGCGAGCAGATGAACGCGATGCCACGCTTGCCCAGTTCACGGGCGACGTAGGTGAAGGTCTCGGCAAGGTTGTCATCGCCCATGTCATGGGAGTCGGCACGCGGTGCCAGGTGCACACCAACGCGGCCAGCGCCCCATACTTCGATCGCGGCGTCGGTCACTTCCAGCAGCAGGCGCGCACGGTTTTCCAGCGAGCCGCCGTACTGGTCGGTGCGCTGGTTGGTGCTGCTTTGCAGGAACTGGTCGAGCAGGTAGCCGTTGGCGCCGTGGATTTCCACGCCGTCGAAACCGGCGGCCTTGGCGTTCTCGGCACCGGTGCGGTAGGCGTCGACGATGTCGGCGATTTCAGCGGTTTCCAGCGCGCGCGGGGTCGGATAGTCGGCCAGCGGGCGGACCAGGCTGACGTGGCCCTTTGGCTGGATGGCGCTTGGCGCAACCGGTGCTTCACCGTTCAGGTACGAAGGGTGAGAAATGCGGCCAACGTGCCACAGTTGCAGGAAGATCTTGCCGCCGGCGCCGTGAATCGCCTTGGTCACGTTGGCCCAGCCACGCACTTGATCGTTGGACCAGATGCCCGGGGTGTCCGGGTAGCCGACGCCCATCGGCGTTACCGAAGTGGCTTCGCTGAGGATCAGGCCGGCCGAGGCGCGTTGTACGTAGTATTCGGCCATCAGCGCGTTCGGCACACGACCTTCGTCGGCGCGGCAGCGGGTCAGCGGGGCCATGATGATGCGGTTGTTCAGCTCGATGTCGCCGAGTTTGATCGGGTCAAAAATAGTCGCCATGTCTAAAAGCCTCTTTTAATAAGGAAGTTGATCAGTTGGAAGCAGGCGCCAGCTCGGCATTGCCGTTCTGGCGGAAGGTAATCAGGGTCACCAGCAGGGCAAGTACGGCCAGCGCGGCGGCGGCGAGTGGCACGCTGGTCAGGCCGTAGCCGTGGGCGATGACGCTGCCGCCGACCCAGGCGCCGAGGGCGTTGCCGACGTTGAAGGCGCCGATGTTCAGGGTCGAAACCAGGTTCGGCGCAGCCTTGCCGAAGGTCACCACGTTGACCTGCAGCGCCGGCACAGCGGCGAAACACGCGGTGGCCCAGAGGAACAGAGTGATTTCAGTCGGGATCAGCGCGACGCTGGTCCAGCTCAACACCGTGGAAACCACGGCCATGGCGATGAACACGCCGATCAGCGTGGCGGCCATGCCTTTGTCGGCGAGTTTGCCGCCGATGATGTTGCCGACAGTCAGGCCCAGACCGATGAGCATCAGCGTCCAGGTCACGCCACGTGGCGACACACCGGTGACTTCACCGAGCAGCGGCGCAACGTAGGTGAACAGGGTGAACACCGAGGCGGCGAACAGCGCGGTCATGCTCAGCGACAGCCAGATGCCGGCGCCCTTAAGGGCGGCGAGTTCGGCGCGCATGTCGAGTTTCTCTTCGTCCCGCTTGGCCGGCAGAAAGCGGATCAAGCCGATCAGCGCGATCACACCGATGACGGTCACCGCCCAGAAGGTCGAACGCCAGCCCGCTTCCTGACCCAATGCGGTGCCCAGCGGTACGCCAAGTACGTTGGCCAGGGTCAGACCGGTGAACATCAAGGCTACTGCCGAGGCACGTTTGTTTGGCGCGACCAGATTGGCCGCCACCACCGAGCCGATGCCGAAGAACGCACCGTGACACAGCGCGGTGACGACCCGGGCAAACATCAGCACGTTGTAGTCGCTGGCGATGGCGCAGAGCAGGTTGCCGACAATAAAGATGCCCATCAACGCCACCAGCGCTGCCTTGCGCGGCAACCTGGCGGTGGCCAGCGCCATGAACGGTGCACCGATGGCCACGCCCAGGGCGTACCCGGTGACCAGCCAGCCGGCGCCGGGAATCGACACACCGAGATCCGCCGCCACGTCGGGCAGCAGGCCCATTATGACGAACTCGGTGGTGCCAATGGCGAAGGCGCTCAGGGCGAGGATGAGAAGCGAAAGGGGCATGCAGGTTTCCTTGTCGGCTGACTGACGTTAAGGGTCAGAGCTCTTTACTGAGAGTGCTGAGAAACGCCTGGATGACGTCCTCGTTACGTTTGAAGAAATGCCACTGCCCGGCCTTCTGGCTGCTGATCAGCCCGGCCCGTTGCAACGTCGCCAGATGGGCCGACACGGTCGATTGCGACAGGCCGCAACGCTGATCGATCTGCCCGGCGCAAATACCGTATTCGTGGTTGTGCAACTGCTCGGGGAATTCGCCTTTCGGGTCTTTCAGCCAGTTGAGGATGTCTCGCCGTACTGGGTGCGCCAGGGCTTTTATTATTTCGTCGAGGTCGAGGTTCATGGCTTGGGCTCGTGGTGGCAGTAGCGATATATCGCGATGGAGCGAACTTTAAATCGTTGGATCGCGATATACCAATATGAATTCGGTCTGACGAACGCATAAATCGCTATATCGGGTTATAACGATACGAGGGTGCTGGAGCAGCGACCGCAGTGCTAAGCTGCGCCCATGAACTATCTCGCGCATTTGCATCTCGGCGGCCAGCGCCCTGGTCAGTTACTCGGCAGCCTGTATGGCGACTTCGTCAAAGGTCGGCTGCAAGGCCAGTTCGACCCCGAGGTAGAGGCGGCGATTGCGCTGCATCGGCGCATCGACGTGTTCACCGATCGGCATCCACTGGTGGACATTGCTTTGGGGCGCTTCAGCGAAACGCGGCGGCGCTATGCCGGAATCGTCCTCGATGTGTTTTTCGATCATTGCCTGGCGCGGGACTGGACGCTGTATGCCGACCGACCGCTGGAGCAGTTCACCGCAGACGTCTATCAGGTGCTGTCCCGCGAACGGCAATTGCCGGAGCGGCTGGCAAAGATCGCCCCGCACATGGTCGCCAACGACTGGCTGGGCTCGTATCGCGAGTTTGAGGTGCTGGAGCAGGTGCTGCGCGGGATCTCGCGACGGCTGACCAGGCCCGAGGAATTGGCCGGGGCGATGGCGGAGTTGCGGCGGTTGTATGAGCCGCTGAGTGAAGACTTCAGCCAGTTCTACCCGCAACTGCAGGATTTCGCACAAAACACGAGACCACCGAAAATCTGAATTGTGGGAGCGAGCCTGCTCGCGAATGCGGTGTCTCAGCCAATATAGATGCTGAATGACACGCCGCCTTCGCGAGCAGGCTCGCTCCCACAGGGGATTTGTATTTTCAGGCGGCGATCAAATCGCCTGCGCGACGCGGTTCGGCAGGTTTCGCCACCTCACCAAACAACACCTTCTGCACCGCCTGCTGCGCTTCGAACGCCAGCGCCGCGCGCTCGCGGCCCTGACAGGCAATCGGCTTGAGCAGATGCACCTCGACATCGCCGCAGTCGTTGCTGAACAGGCGCATCAGGTGCGAGAGCAGGTCATCGTCACCAATGAACGGTGCGAGCGTATCGATTTCGCCGTCACGCAGATAACGAATCGCCACCGGTTGCAGCATCACCTCGGAATCGATCGCCGCCGACAGCAGGCGACCATGAAAGGTGCGCAGCGAACGGCCATCGGTGGTGGTGCCTTCGGGGAACATCAGCAGCGCATGTTCGGTTTGCAGATGGCGGGTCATCTGCTTGCGAATCAACTGGCTGTCGCCCGACCCACGGCGGATGAACAGGCTGCCGGCCTTGGCCGCTAGCCAGCCGGCCACCGGCCAGGTGCGTACTTCGGCCTTGGACAGAAACGACAGCGGCGTGAGCATGCCCAGCAGCGGAATGTCGGTCCACGACACGTGATTGCTGACCCACAACATCGGCTGTTTTGGCAGCTCGCCATGCACGCTCACGCGAAACGGCAGGGCGTTGCTCAGCCGCGCCATGAAGAAGCGCGACCAGCGCTGACGCCGCCCCATCGAGTGCGCCAGACCGATGCGTTCGAACACGCCGAAGACGCTGGCCATGGTCAGCCCCAGCGTCACCACCAGCAGCACTCGCGCGATTCGCGCGTACACCCGCAACCGGCTCATCACACCGCCGCCTTGAAGTGTTTGGCGTAGCGCGGGCAGAGTTCGTCGCGCTTGAGCAGGATGAACACGTCGGCGACCTGGAAGTCTTCGTCCCAGCACGGCTCGCCGCAAATCTTCGCACCGAGGCGCATGTAAGCCTTGAGCAGCGGCGGCATTTCGGCGATGACGTTGGACGGGATATCCAGCGTCGGCAGCGGATTTTTCGGTTCGGCGCGCAAGTGTTCGGTGCACAGATAACGCTCGCGCAGACGCTGCATGATCGCGTGGGCCTGAATGCCGCCGTCCTGCATCGGGATGCTCGCGCAACCCATCAGGTAGCTGTAGCCGCCCTGATTGAGCACTTCGGCCAATTCGCCCCAGAGCACGGCGATGGTGCCGCCGTTGCGGTACGCCGGATCGACGCAGGTGCGGCCGATTTCCAGGATCGGGCCTTGCAGATGGGCGAGGCCGTGCAGGCTGAATTCTTCTTCGCTGTAGAACTTGCCGAGGCTGCTGGCGGCGGTGTGATCGAGCAGACGCGTGGTGGCGACCAGGCGCCCGGTGTTCAGGTCACGCACGCCGATGTGGCTGCAGTGAACATCATAATCATCCATGTCCAGACCCAGTTCGGCGCCTTTCAGTTTGGCGTTGAACTCGCCGCTGAAGACGGCGAAGCGCAGGGCCTGGGCTTGCTGCAAGGCTTCGGCGCCGATCAGGCGTTCGGCTTGCAGGCGGCGTTCATTGCCGGTGTCGCTGATGCGGGCGATTTGCGTCATGTGAATCTCCGTACGGGCCTTTAACCCGTCGTGGGTTGCAGCCGATCGACTTTCTTTATGCAGCCGTGTTGTGCAAAGTCAGGCTATGTAGCCCCGGTGTCATCGCCATGAACGTTCGGTGATGCTTATATGACAGCCCACAAGGAGGCGCCCATGCCCTGGCCAGATCTGCTGCACCGCCGTGAACGCTTGCCCGCCGCAGCTGATCTGGCCGAGGGCTTTGCAACGTTGTTGCAGACGCTGGGCAACGTCACGCCGTTCGAATTGGCGGTGGCCGGCGGGCGGCGGATGGCGACGCCGGGGCTGGCGTTTCTGGTGGGTTATCAGGCGGCGCTGCGCATGTTGTGGCCGAGCGCGCCGCTGAGCCTCGGCGCCTTGTGCGCGACCGAGCAACGCAGCCTGCGTCCGGCCGATATGCAAACGCGGCTGCGCGATTTGCGCTTGAGTGGGCGCAAGGATTTCGTCACCGCAGGCGACGCCGCCGATTGGTTACTGGTGGCTGCGCGCAGTGAGGAGCCTGGCGAACCACCGCGCCTGAGTCTGGCGGTGGTGTATCCCGGCGAGCCCGGCGTGAAGGTGGAAAAACTTCCGGCGTTGCCGTTGATGCCGGACATCAGCCACGGTCGCCTGTACCTCGACGGCGCCCTGTGCGAATTGCTCGCTGGCGATGGCTGGGACGCCTACGTCAAACCGTTTCGCACCCTTGAAGATGTCTACGTGCTCAGCGCCATGACTGCGTGGCTGTACGGCATCGGCCAGGACAGCGACTGGCCGCAGGCCCTGCAACTGCGATTGCTGGCGCTGCTGGCCGGGTGCGCCGAGGCCAGCCGGCAAGCGCCGAACAATCCGCCCGGGCATGTGCTGTTGGGCGGGTTGTTTGCGCAGTTTGAAGCGCTGGCGGGGGAGGTGGACCAGGCATTGGGCAATGGCCCGGTGGAGTGGGCGCAGATGTGGCAGCGGGACAAGGGCGTGATGCAGTTGGCGGCAGGGGCGAGGGCGAAGCGGTTGGCCAAGGCTTTGGCGGTGACCTGAGCGGCCCCTTCGCGAGCAGGCTCGCTCCCACAGGGACGGTATTCTTCAATTGAAATGCGATCAACTGTGGGAGCGAGCCTGCTCGCGAAGGCGGCCTCAAAATCACCATACATCTGTCATAAACCCCGACTAGTCTCGACAGGTTCATTCCCAGAGCGCCCACCATGTTCAAAGGCCTGTCCCTGTTCCTGCTGCTGATCAGCCTCACCGTCCGCGCCGAACAGTGGCCCGGCGAGCAATGGCCCATCGCCCCGCAGATCACCGGCCCGGCCGTCGAGGCGCTGGAAAACTACGCCTTCGCGCCGCGCAACGACGCCACCCGCGAAGGCATCCGCACCGACGCCTTGCTGATCATCCGCGACGGCCAGATCATTTACGAACGCTACGCCGCTCCGACCACTGCTCAGACACCGCATCTGACCTGGTCGATCAGCAAAAGCCTGCTGGCAACGGTCCTCGGTGTGGCCTACGGCGAAGGCCGGTTCAAACTCGACGATCCGGCGCTGAAGTTCTACCCGACGCTGGACAAACACCCGGCGATCACCCTCGGCCATCTGCTGAACTGGGCCTCCGGTCTGGATTGGCAGGAAGACTACGAATACGCCCCGCTGAAATCTTCGGTGGTGGCGATGCTCTACACCCGCGGCCATCGCGACATGGCCGCGTTCACTGCGGGCCACGACGCCTACGCCGCGCCGGGTCAGGCTTTCCGTTATTCCAGCGGTGACAGCAATCTGCTCGCCGCTGCCCTGAAAACCATGGTCGGCGCAGAGCGTTATGCCGATTATCCGTGGACAGCATTGTTCGAGCCGTTGGGCATTCGCCACGCCGTGTGGGAAAGCGATGCCAGCGGCACCTTTGTCGCCTCGTCCTACGCCTATCTCACCGCGCGGGATCTGGCGCGGGTCGGTCTATTGATGGCGCGGGGCGGGCGCTGGAACGATCGGCAGTTGCTGCCCGAGGATTGGCTCGCGTTCAACCTCACACCGTTTGCCGGCTACAAGGCGCATCAGGACGAAGCCGTACCCGGCGGCCACTGGTGGCTCAATCGTCGTGTCGACGGCGCCACATCACCATGGCCCGACGCCCCACCCGACACCTTCGCCGCCCTCGGCCACTGGGGCCAGGCGCTGTATGTGATGCCCAGCCAGAAACTGGTGATCGTGCGTTACGGCGATGACCGCGATGGCAGCTACCGGCACAACGAACTGCTCAAACGCGTGTTGCAGGCGGTGCGGCGATGAAGCGCTTTCTATTGTTGCTGTTGGTCGTGCTGCTCGGCTGGGGTTGGTATGAGCGGGAGAATCTCTGGGCTTTCCCGGACATCATCAGCGCCTACACCGCCAAGGAATATTGCTCGTGTCGTTATGTGATGAACAACGACGCCGGGTATTGCCGTGGCTATGTGAAGCAATGGCTGCCAACCAGCGGTTTTACCGATGACGCTTCGAGCAAAACCATCACCGTCAGCGGCATGGGCCGCAGCAACAGCGCGCAGTGGCTGAGCGAACGCCAGGGCTGTCGCCTGAATCCCTGAATTATCTGGTCTCCCCTGTGGGAGCGAGCCTGCTCGCGAAATCGTCGCAAGCCGCAATACATGCTGTGCGGCGAGCATTGCATTCGCGAGCAGGCTCGCTCCCACAGGGCTTGCAATAACTTGGCGGGCGGTTAAGGTTCGTGCAGGTTTATCGCCCACACGAGTGTTCAATGTTCAACCGCTCCCTCTATACAACCTTCGCCAGTCTGCTGTTGACCGCCGTTGCGCTGCCGGCCCAGGCCAATTGGTATCTGGACGGCGAGTCGTCGCGGCTGTCATTCGTCAGCACAAAAAATGCCAGCGTGTCGGAGGTGCAGCGCTTTCTGGTGCTGCACGGCAAGGTCGACCCCAACGGTCGCGCCGAAGTTGAAGTCGAGCTCGAATCGATCAACAGCGGCATTCCGCTGCGTGATGAGCGCATGCGCAAGGAGCTGTTCCAGATCGAGCAGTTTCCCGCAGCCACCATCACTACCCAGATCGACCTGCGTCCGATCAACGATCTGGCCCCGGGCGCGCAGCTGGAGTTGCGCCTGCCGCTGACCGTCAGCCTGCACGGCAAGCAGCACGAATACCCGGCCGAGTTGCTCGCCACTCGTCTCGATGACCGGCGTTTTCAGGTGGTCACGCTGGAGCCGCTGGTGATCAATGCCGAGGATTTCGATCTGGCGCCTGGCCTGGAAAACCTGCGCAAACTCGCCGATCTGTCGGCGATCAGTCTGTCGGTGCCGGTGGGTGCGGTGCTGATTTTCACGGCGCGCTGACATGCGCGGTGCGGTGTTCCCTTGGCGTGACGGCAACCGTTTCGAACTGTTGATCGACGGCCCGCAGTTCTTTCCGCGCATGCTCGAGCACATCGCTGGAGCTACAGAACAGATCGAACTGGAGCTGTACCTGGTCGAGGCCGGCGCCTGCGCCGAAGCCATCGTCCAGGCGCTGGTCGCGGCGGCCGAGCGCGGAGTGCGCGTGCGTTGCCTGTTCGATGATTACGGCAGCCTCGCGTTCACGCTGCATCTGCGCCAGCGCCTGACCCAGGCCGGCGTCGAGCTGCGTTTCTACAATCGCCTGAGCTGGCGGCGCTGGGTCGGCAATTTCTATCGCGACCACCGTAAATTGCTGCTGGTCGACCAATGCCTGGCAGTGGTCGGCGGCACCGGCGTGACCGATGAATTCTGGACGCCGGGCCATGATGTCAGCGAGTGGCACGAAGTGATGGTCGAGATCAGCGGCCCGTTGGTGATCGATTGGCAATTGCTGTTTGATCGCCAGTGGATCGCCAACCGTTACCGCCGCGCCTGGCGCCCGGCCGCGCATTTCGGTTTGCCGCGCCTGCCCCGCGTACCGGACAAGGGCGAAGGCATGGGCCGCGTGGCGTATGCCGATGCCCGTCAACATCGCGACATTTTGCAGTCGTTGTTCCGTGCGTTGAACAGCGGGCAAAAACGCATCTGGATGGCCACGCCGTACTTCCTGCCGACCTGGAAAATCCGCCGCTCCCTGCGCAAGGCTGCCGCGCGCGGCGTCGATGTGCGCTTGCTGCTGACCGGGCCGCGCACCGATCACCCGTCAGTGCGCTACGCCGGGCATCGCTACTACCCGCGCCTGCTCAAGGCCGGGGTGCAGATCTTCGAATACCAGCCGTGCTTCCTGCACCTGAAAATGGTTCTGGTCGACGAATGGGTAAGCATCGGTTCGTGCAACTTCGATCACTGGAATCTGCGTTTCAATCTGGAGGCGAACCTGGAGGCGCTGGACCCGGCGTTGACGGCAGCGGTGGAGGCGAGCTTTGTGAAGGACTTCGGCTTGAGTCAGCTGGTGAGCCTGGAGGAATGGCAGCGCCGACCGTTGTGGCGGCGGGTCAAGCAGCGGGTGTGGGGCTGGGTGGATCGGTTGGTGGTGAATATTCTCGATCGACGCGGATAGCGGGGACACCCAAAACCACTGTGGGAGCTGGCTTGCCAGCGATGAGGCCATCACATTCAACATATCAGTTGACTGTCAGGCCGCCATCGCTGGCAAGCCAGCTCCCACAGGTTTATGTGTTACCTGAAAAAATTACAGCAATTCAAAACTCTGCTGCGTCACCGCCTGCGAATCCAGGCCGATCTGCACGTTGAATTTGCCAGGCTCGGCCGCGTATTTGAGCTGGGCGTTGTAGAACTTCAGGTCTTCCTCGGTAATGGTGAAGTGCACGACCTTCTGTTCGCCGGCCTTGAGCATGATCTTCTGGAAGTTCTTCAGTTCTTTCACCGGGCGGATCATCGAACCGGTGACGTCCTGGATGTACAACTGCACCACGGTTTCGCCGTCACGCTTGCCGGTGTTCTTGACCATGACGCTGGCGTCGAGCTTGCCGCTGGCGTTCAGGGTGGTCGATGACAGCGCCATATCGCTCAGGGCGAAGGTGGTGTAGCTCAAGCCATAACCGAACGGAAACAGCGGGCCGGTGGTGTCATCGAAATACTGCGATGTGTAGTTGCCCGGTTTGCCCGGAGTGAACGGCCGGCCGATGCTCAGGTGGTTGTAGTAGGTCGGGATCTGGCCCACGGAACGCGGGAAAGTCACCGGCAGTTTGCCCGACGGGTTGTAGTCGCCGAACAGCACGTCGGCGATGGCGTTGCCGCCCTCGGTGCCGCTGAACCAGGTTTCCAGAATCGCATCGGCCGACTGGTTCTCTTCGAGAATCGTCAGCGGACGGCCGTTCATCAGCACCAGTACCAGCGGTTTGCCAGTGGCTTTCAACGCACGGATCAATTCGCGCTGGGTTTCCGGGATGTTCAGGTCTGTGCGGCTCGAGGATTCGTGGGACATGCCACGGGACTCGCCGACAGCGGCGACGATCACGTCAGCATCCTTCGCCGCTTTCACCGCTTCGTCGATCAGCACGTTGGCCGGGCGCGGGTCATCGACCACTTCCGGGGCATCGAAGTTGAGGAAGTTCAGGTAATCGAGAACCTTCTTGTCGCCCGTGATGTTGGCGCCACGGGCGTAGATCAGGTTGGCCTTGTCGCCGATCACGGAATTCATGCCATCGAACAAAGTGACCGATTGCGCCGGCCGCCCGGCGGCGGCCCAGCTGCCCATCATGTCGATCGGCGCTTTCGCCAATGGACCGACCAGCGCGATTTTCGCGTCTTTCTTCAGCGGCAGGGTTTCGTTCTGGTTCTTCAGCAGCACCAGACTGCGACGCGCGACTTCGCGGGCCTCGGCGCGGTGCAGGCGGCTTTCGGCGTAGGTGTCGGCCGGATCATCTTCAGCCTTGCCGATGCGCAGGTACGGGTCCTTGAACAGGCCCATGTCGTACTTGGCCGCGAGCACTTCGCGCACAGCGTTGTCGATGTCTTTCTGTTCGATCTCGCCGGACTTGAGCAACCCCGGCAGTTCTTTGCCGTAGAGGGTGTCGTTCATGCTCATGTCGATGCCGGCCTTGATCGCCAGCTTCGCCGCTTCGCGACCGTCGCGAGCGACGCCGTGCTTGATCAGTTCGAAAATCGCGCCGTGATCGCTGACCGCCAGGCCTTTGAAGCCCCAGTCCTTGCGCAGCAGGTCGTTCATCAGCCAGGTGTTGGCCGTGGCCGGAATGCCGTTGATCGAGTTCAACGCCACCATCACACCGCCAGCGCCGGCATCGATCGCGGCGCGGTACGGTGGCAGGTAATCCTGGTACATCTTCACCGGGCTCATGTCGACGGTGTTGTAGTCGCGGCCGCCCTCGACCGCGCCGTAAAGGGCGAAGTGCTTGACGCTGGCCATGATGCTGTCGGCGGCGCTCGGGGTCTCGCCCTGATAGGCCTTGACCATGACTTTGGCGATGCGCGAGGTCAGGTAGGTGTCTTCGCCGAAACCTTCGGAACTGCGGCCCCAGCGCGGATCGCGGGAGATATCCACCATCGGCGCGAAGGTGATGTCGAGGCTGTCGGCGGCGGCTTCTTTAGCCGCAACGCGGCCGGACTGGCCGATGGCGTCCATGTCCCAACTCGACGCAAGGGCCAGCGGAATCGGGAAAATCGTACGGTGACCGTGGATCACGTCGTACGCGAAAAACATCGGAATCTTCAGGCGACTGCGCATGGCAGCGTCCTGCATCGGACGGTTTTCCGCGCGGGTGATCGAGTTGAACGTGCCGCCGATGTTGCCGCCGGCAATTTCCTTGCGGATCAGCTCGCGGGGCATTTCCGGGCCGATGCTGATCAGGCGCAACTGGCCGATCTTCTCGTCGAGGGTCATTTTTTTCATCAGGTTGCTGATGAAAGCGTCCTTGTTTTCCAAAGGTACCGGGGTCGTGGCGGCCAGTACCTGATGACTGGCCAGGCTGACGAACAGACCCAGCAAACACAGCTTCTTCATGAATTTTTTCTCTAGAGCCCAAACGGTGATGCAACACCGGCCAGCCAAAATGTAGGGAGCGACTATTGTTGTTCGGGTGCCGGCGCAAAATCCTGAGCCGGAAAACCGCAGCCGACAGCGGCAACGTGAACGCGAAGGGCACTTTTTAGCCGATTAACCCGTCGCATGCCAGTGGCGGCGCCGATTATGCCCCAACCGCTGGCCGGGAATGCCCAGCGCTCGGTTTTAAATCAAATGTGTCATGGAGCATCACTGCAATGAATATCAGCTCAACCTCCCGTTCACGGTTACAGATCGCCACGTTGCTGGTGTTCGCCACGCTGTTGACCGCGTGCGGCATCAACAATATCCCGACGCTCGACGAACAGGCCAAAGCCGCCTGGGGTCAGGTGCAGAACCAGTACCAGCGCCGTGCCGACCTGATCCCCAATCTGGTGGAAACCGTGAAGGGCTACGCGGCCCACGAACAGGAAACCCTGACCGCAGTGATTGAGGCGCGAGCCAAGGCCACCTCGATTCAGGTCGATGCCAGCACCCTCGACAATCCCGAGAAGCTCAAGCAGTTCCAGCAGGCGCAGGATCAACTGACCGGCGCATTGAGCCGTTTGATGGTGGTCTCCGAGCGCTACCCGGATCTGAAGGCCAACCAGAACTTCCTCGCCCTGCAATCGCAACTCGAAGGCACGGAAAACCGCATTGCCGTGGCGCGTCGCGATTTCATTCTGGCGGTGCAGAAGTACAACACCGAGATCCGCACCTTCCCCGGTCGCCTGTGGCACAGCGTGATGTACAGCGATCTGCCGATGCGCGAAACCTTCGAAGCCACCACGCCCGGCGCGGAGAAGGCCCCGGAAGTGAAATTCTGATTCGAGGTCGTCCATGCGTGTGTTGAAACTAAGCCTGGTGCTGATGCTGTGGCTGTTCGCCGTCAGCGCCCGGGCCGAATTGACGTTTCCGCCGCTGAGCGGGCGCGTGGTCGATCAGGCGCAAATGCTCGAGCCATCGATTCGCACTCAACTGAGCCAGCAATTGCAGGCGCACGAACAGGCCACCGGCGAGCAATTGGTGGTGGTCACGCTGCCGGATCTGCAGGGCACCACCATCGAGGATTTCGGCGTTCAGCTCGGTCGGCACTGGGGCATCGGTCAGAAAGACAAGAACAACGGCGCCTTGCTGATCGTCGCCCGTGACGAGCGCAAACTGCGCATCGAAGTCGGCTATGGCCTGGAGGATCGCCTGACCGATGCGCAGTCGTCGGTGATCATTCATCAGGTCATCACGCCGGCGTTCAAGGCCGGCAACTTCAGCAAAGGCATCAGCGATGGCGTTGCGGCGATGCTGGTGGTGCTCGGTGGCAATCCGCTGGACGAACCGTCGACCGTGTACGAATCCAGCGGCGACCCGGCGGATGATTTCATCTCACGGCATCCGGCGCTGTTCATGTTTCTGGTGATGTTGTTCATCCTGACGGTGTTTGTCTGCCAGATGCTCGGTATCCTGCCTGCCGGCCGTGGTGGCTCCGGAGGAGGGGGCGGCTTTGGCGGTGGCGGCGGATTCGGCGGCGGTGGCGGTGGCGGCTTCAGCGGTGGCGGAGGCAGTTTCGGCGGCGGCGGTTCGTCCGGCGGCTGGTGAGATCAAAAGAATAATGAGCAGGCACTTTTCGACATGGCATTACTGACTGAACACGAACAACGCAAAGTCGCCGAGGCCATCGCCCGGGTCGAACGCGACACCGACGCCGAACTGGTCACGGTGCTCGCTGCCCGCGCCGACGATTACGCGTACATCCCACTGCTCTGGGCCAGTCTGCTGGCGCTGGTGTTGCCGGGCATCGTCCACTACCTCACCGGCTGGCTGACCCTGCGCAGTCTGCTGCTGGTGCAATGGGGCATGTTCATCGTCTTGTGCCTGTTGTTCCGCCTGCCGAAAATCACCACGCATCTGGTCCCGCGCCGCGTGCGCCACTGGCGCGCCTCCAACCTGGCGCGGCGGCAGTTTCTCGAACAGAACCTGCACCACACCGTGGGCAGCACCGGCATGCTGATTTTTGTCTGCGAGGCTGAGCGCTATGTGGAGATTCTGGTGGACGAGGGGATTTCCAAACGGCTGGATAACAGCAACTGGGACGCGATTGTCGCAGCGTTCACCGAACAGGTCCGCGAAGGCCGCACGCTTGAAGGGTTTGTCACGTGCGTGGAGGCGTGTGGTGAGTTGTTGAAGGTGCACGTGCCGGTGACGCAGGTGCGGAACGAGTTGCCGAATCGGTTGGTGGTGTTGGGGTAGATCAAAAGCTCGCAGCCTTCGGCAGCTCCTAAAGGAGAATGCATTCCAATTGTAGGAGCTGCCGAAGGCTGCGATCTTTTGATTTTCGCCGTTGGGTAAATAAGAGGGTGTCCCCAACCCCCATCCCCCCTAAAATACCCGCCATTCCCGATTCCGCCCGTCCGAGGCCGCTTGTCCATGTCCGTTTCCGCTGCTTCCGCGCCGTCCGCCAAACCGGCCGCCGATCACCACGCCCAGTTCATCGAGCTGCTGCAAGCCAGCCTCGACGACAGCGGTTTCATCAAACTGGTGCTGGCCAAGTACGTCGGTGAAGAGGCGGATCTGCAACGGGTCATCATCAAACCGGTGACGGTCAAGGCGCAGCCGTGCCTGTCATTCGTTTATCGCTACAAGACCCGCGACATCACCAAGAACCTGCCGCTGAGCGAAGGCGTGGCGCTGATCGCCGGGCTGCTGCCGGCCTCGTTCAAAAATGCTCATTTACTGGCGCTGACCGACGAAGCGCAGCTGGAATACAGCAAAAAGGGCAAGAGTTCGCTGTTCAAGAGCAAACCTCAGCAATTACGTGAAGCGCCGTCCGCCGAGCACAACCGCGAGAAAAACCGCTTCCTCGAATTGAGCCGCCCCTTCCTCAAAGACCTGGGCGTGACCAATGCACAACACGAGCTGATCCCGGCGATGTCGCGCAAGTGGAAGCAGATCAACAAGTTCATCGAAGTGTTCAGCCATGCCCTGACCTCGTCGCCGCTGGCGCTGGACAAACCGGTGCGGGTCGCCGATTTCGGTTCGGGCAAGGGCTACCTGACGTTCGCCATTCACGACTACCTGCGCAACACGCTCAAGGCCGAGGGCGAAGTCACTGGCGTCGAGCTGCGCGAAGAAATGGTCAACCTGTGCAACGCCGCAGCGGCGAAGCTCGAGCATCCGGGGCTGGTGTTCAAGTGCGGTGACGTGCGCACGGTGGCGCCGAGCGAACTGGACGTGATGATCGCCCTGCATGCGTGCGACATCGCTACCGATTACGCGATCCACACCGGCATCCGCTCGGGTGCGTCGATCATCATGTGCTCGCCGTGCTGTCACAAACAGATCCGCCTGCAGATCCAGAGCCCGGCGCTGCTCAAGCCGATGCTGCAATACGGCTTGCACCTCGGCCAACAGGCGGAAATGGTCACCGACAGCTTGCGTGCACTGTTCCTCGAAGCCTGTGGTTACGAGACCAAAGTCTTCGAATTCATCTCGCTGGAACACACCAACAAGAACAAGATGATTCTCGCGGTGAAACGCGCCGAGCCGGTTAATCCAGCGCAATTGTTGGCAAAGATCGAAGAGCTGAAAGCGTTCTACCACATCAGCGAACATTGTCTGGAAACACTGCTGCGCGCTGACGGTTTTCTCGCCTGATAGCCTGAAATACACCCCTGTAGGAGCTGCCGAAGGCTGCGATCTTTTGATCCTGGTTATTTAAATGCAAGATCAAAAGATCGCAGCCTTCGGCGGCTCCTACATTTATCGCGATCGAGCGTAGTAAGCCTGGAATTACCGCAACCCTTGGATACGGTCTACCTTGAATACTCCCAGACCTTTCCCCGAGGAGTTTTCCCATGGCCGCGAAAAAGATCCTGATGCTGGTCGGCGATTACGTCGAAGACTACGAAGTGATGGTGCCGTTCCAGGCCCTGCAGATGGTCGGCCACACGGTCCACGCCGTGTGCCCGGACAAGTCCGCCGGCAGCACCGTGCGCACGGCGATTCATGATTTTGAAGGTGATCAGACCTACAGCGAAAAACCCGGTCACCTGTTCGCGCTCAATTTCGACTTCGCCAAGGCCCGCGAAACTGATTACGACGCGCTGCTGATTCCCGGCGGTCGCGCTCCGGAGTACCTGCGGCTGAACGACAAAGTCCTCGAGCTGGTGCGCGCCTTCGACAACGCTGGCAAGCCCATCGCAGCGGTCTGCCATGGCGCGCAACTGCTCGCGGCGGCGGGTGTGCTCGAAGGGCGTGAGTGCAGCGCGTACCCGGCCTGCGCCCCGGAAGTCCGGTTGGCGGGCGGCACCTACATCGACATTCCGGTGACCGACGGCCATGTTCAGGGAAATTTCGCCACCGCTCCGGCGTGGCCGGCGCATCCGCAATGGCTGGCCGGTTTCCTCGGTCTGCTCGGTACGAAAATCACCTTGTAGTCGATGCAGGCGACAGATCGCAGGCGCTGGTCTTTACTCTGAAGCGCGAAATCTCTCAATCGCCCCCAGGAGAAACAGACATGTCCGGATGGTACGAAGTGAGCAAAAGCAGCAACGGCCAATTCAGGTTCGTGTTGAAAGCGGCGAACGCCGAAACGATTCTGACCAGCGAGCTCTACAGCACCCGCGCCGGCGCCGACGGCGGGATTGCCTCGGTGCAGGCCAACAGCCCGCTGGACGAACGTTACGAGAAAAAATCGACCAAGGACGGCCACCCGTACTTCAACCTGAAGGCGGCCAATCACCAGATCATCGGCAGCAGCGAGTCGTATTCATCGGATGGCGCGTGTGACAAGGGCATTGCCAGCGTGAAGGCCAACGGCCCGACCAAAGTGATTAAGGACAAGACCCAGCCGGTGCTCTGAAATCCGACATCAACCTGTGGGAGTGAGCCTGCTCGCGAAAGCGGTGTTCCAGTCACCTTTTGGGTTGGCTGATATGCCGTCTTCGCGAGCGGGCTCGCTCCCACAGGTGACCGCATTCCATTGTGGGAGCGAGCCTGCTCGCGAAGGCGTCAGCCCGGCCAATATCAAACCTCAACCGGTACCGACAATTTCGGATCGCCCAACGCATGGCTCTTGGCATCAAAGAACCGCAACTCAACCCCGGTACCTTCAAACACCTTGGCGTAGTGACGCTTCTGATGCTGGATGAACGCGGCACTGCGCGGATAAATCGAGATCGCCACGCACTTCGGTCGGGCCAGGCGCAACGCGCGCACCAGATGCGCATCCTGCTCGCCCAGCGCGTGGCCGAAGATGCACAGGCTGTCGCCATGGGCCAGTAACTGCTCGTAGCAGAACGACAGATAATCCGAGCTGCGGATGGTCTTGAGCTTGTCCGCGCTCGGCCCTTCGGTGACGAACAGCGGCACGTCGTCCAGCGTCTTGATCGTATTGTTGATGGCGAAGCTGCCGAGCAGGGTGCCCTCGGTCGAGGTCAGTTTGCGTGCGGTGCCGTCCTGATTGCGCACCAGATGCAGACCGCCGTGCAGGTACAGCAGGCGCGGTTTGTCGGTGGCGCTCTGGCTCAGATCGAAACTTGCGTCCGCGCCGTTGAACAGGTCGTCAATGGCCTTGCCCGGGTGTTGCAGTGCCCAGTAATTGAGCAGGTCGTAGTTGGTGGTGAACACCGTGCGATAGCGCGCCAGTTCTGCATTGAGCACTGTCAGTGTCGAAGGCTGCACCAGCCGCCACGGGATGTGCACCGCGTGCACGGTGTTGATCAGCGCTTCCTTGATTGCGTAATAGCGATTGCGCGGCGCCGCCGAGCTGACCGCCAGGGCCTTGTTGACCCGGCTGGTAGTTTTCAGGGCGCCCAGCACTTGCTCGAAGCTGCGGGTTTGCAGCGCGTCGAACACCGCCAGTTCCGATGGGCTCAGCGGTTTCTCTTCGACCGTACGGGCGTTTTCGAACAGCGAGTCGTAGCCGAAGTCATCCCAAACCGCACGGCTGGCGCCATTGCCCACCAGCAAACCCTGGAAATCGTTCGCGGCGCGCAAGGCGCTCCAGTCTTCGAGGGTGGCGTCGACATTGAGAAAATCGGTCATTGCGTGGGCGGTCTCAAAACAAAGGGCAGATGGACGGCGACTTTATCACGAGCGGACATTGAGCCAGATCAACATCGCTCGTGACCGATCGGTCGATTCTGTGTGCACCCGCCGAATCGAGGCAGTCGATCCGGCTCCAGTCAGGAGACACACGATGAGCAGCACCTTCTTCATTCCGGCGGTCAACATCATGGGCAGCGGCTGCCTCGACGAAGCCATGGTTGCGATTCGCAATTATGGTTTTCGCAAGGCGCTGATTGTCACCGATGCCGGGCTGGCCAAGGCTGGCGTGGCCGCAATGATCGCCGAGAAACTGGCGATGCAGGACATCGATTCGGTGATCTTCGATGGCGCCAGACCGAACCCGACCACGGCCAATGTCGAATCCGGTCTGGGGCTGCTGAAGGAAAGCCGTTGCGATTTCGTCGTGTCGCTGGGTGGCGGCTCGCCACATGATTGCGCCAAGGGCATCGCCCTGTGCGCAACCAATGGCGGGCAGATTGGCGATTACGAAGGCGTCGACCGCTCGAGCAAGCCGCAATTGCCGCTGATCGCCATCAATACCACCGCCGGCACTGCCAGCGAAATGACCCGCTTCTGCATCATCACCGACGAGTCGCGCCACGTGAAAATGGCCATTGTCGACCGCAACGTCACGCCACTGCTGTCGGTCAACGACCCGGAGTTGATGGTCGCGATGCCCAAAGGCCTTACCGCCGCCACCGGCATGGACGCGCTGACCCACGCCATCGAAGCCTACGTCTCGACCGCCGCCAACCCGATCACCGACGCCTGCGCTTTGAAGGCCATGAGCCTGATCAGCAGCAACCTGCGTCTGGCCGTGCGCGACGGCAGCGACCTGGCGGCGCGGGAGAACATGGCTTACGCGCAGTTCCTCGCAGGCATGGCGTTCAACAACGCCTCGCTCGGATTTGTCCACGCCATGGCGCATCAGTTGGGCGGCTACTACGACTTGCCCCACGGCGTCTGCAACGCTGTGCTGTTGCCGCATGTGCAGAGTTTCAATGCGCTGGTCTGCGCTGACCGACTCAGGGACGTCGCCCACGCCATGGGCGCGGATATTCGTGGTTTCAGCGCGGAGGAGGGCGCACAGGCGGCGATCAATGCCATTCGCAACCTTGCCAAGGACGTCGAGATTCCCGGCGGACTGCGTGAGCTGGGCGCGAAACTCAGCGATATCCCGGTGCTCGCCACCAACGCCTTGAAGGACGCCTGTGGACTGACCAATCCACGGGCGGCGGATCAGCGCCAGATCGAGGAAATTTTCCGCAATGCGTTTTGAATGAAGGCGCGCAGGCGAGCGAAGTCGGACAAGCCTTCGCTTGCTTCTGCGACCACGGCAAATGTCCGCACACGGCCCCAATCTGAAACCTTGCCGGCGATGTTGTGGACGGCGGAGATACGGTACTGCCCGACCGCCAGGGAGGGTGCTGCCGGGGTTTGCCATTTCCGGTCGCTTTCGACCGCTGCTCTGGCAATCTCCAGGCCAGTGTCCAGATCGAAAATACTGACGAAACCCTCGGCTCGCATGACATCTCCCGAAAAGATCAGAGGCGTATCGACCTGCGCGCCCTCAATCGGTTCGACAACGACCGGGACGTCGATCTCGGGCCGCAGTCGCACCTCATATCCGCGCTCTTCGCTCCATTCGGACGTGATGCCTGCATAGGTCTGGTGGGCGTGAATCTTCTGCTGGCCCTGGGCCTGAACGCCGGTGATGCTGAACGCCCATCGTCCATTTGCGCTGACCAGCCCTTCGCCAAGCGAATGGGTGTTTTCAATGTTCCAGACGTGCACAAGAGCATTGGGTATGCCGCTGCCGAGCAACAATGTCGCAGGTCCCGTCGTGCTGGCCTCCTCGGGATAAGTGATGGTCGGGGCCGGTTGTGAAATTTGCTCGTCGCGAGTGCTCATCATGCTTCTCGTCCATGGCTGATTTGAACGCTGAGGTTGGCATGACGTGCCTGAATTCGAACCTGTAAGAACTACCAGTCATTCAGTCTTTTTTACACAGTAGGTAATTTCTTTTTCTTCTAAAAAACTGTCATTTCTGTCAGTTGCCCGGCGTGGCGACCTGGGGTCGAATGCTCGCTACGAGGGGGTCGACGTCGATCTCTTGAGGAGCATACGAACATGTCGGAATCTATCGCGCCATTGTCCCCAAACGTGCAGTCAGCCGGGGAGCTGGATGCGCTCTTTGGTCTGCGAACGCTGAAATTCCCCGGAGCGGGCAAGACCATTGCCAAAGGCGTGGCGATCACGCCTTCGGGGCAGATCATGGTCAGCGTTACCGTCGAGCAATCGGGCCATTCGTACTACGGCCTTGCGCGCCTGGATGCCGATGGCAATCCGGATCCGGCTTTCGGCACTGGCGGATATCTCAGCGGCCAGTTCGGCACAGGCTCGCTCACGCAAGGCGGGCCATTGATCGTTGATGCGCTGGGACGGATCTGGATGTGCGGTGTGATTGGCGTCGTCAAAGACCAGGCTCTTGAATACCAGCAAGTCATCGCCCGGTTTCTGCCCGACGGCTCGCCGGACATCGAGTTCGGCGGCGACAGGAATGGCTACCGGATTGTGCCCATGCGGATTCCGGCGCTCTTTGGGGCCACGCATGGGCAACTGCTGCTGGCGAAATCCGATCCGCAGCTTGCGCAGCCGGACCGGCTGCTGTTCGTGACGGCGCAAAAGGGCAGTGGCCTGTTGACGCGGTTCAATCTCGATGGCTCGGACGATTTATCGTTCGCCAGCAACGGTTGGCTGCCCCTGTCACTGCCAGGGGTGGCCATTTCGCTGTCCGGGATCATCCAGCTCGACGATGGGCTGATTCTGCTGCATGGCAAAACGGAAGTAACCAATCAGGGACTGGTCATGGCGTTCGACCACAGCGGGAAAGTTGCACAAGCGTTCGGCGACAAGGGGGTACTGCTGTTGAACATTCAGCGCGATGGCCAGCCGCTCGAAAGCAGCGTGACGGACATCGCGGTGCAAACGGCGCAGCGCCTGCTTCTGCTCGGTTCGGCGGTCGAGTCCACGCAAGGCAGGAAACTGCAACACGGGTTCATCAGTGGTATTACCTACTCCGGCCAAATGGATGACGCGTTCAACAATCCTGTCCTCACCCCGACGGCGCAGGAACGGGATCTGAGAGGTTGGCAAGCAGGGTTTGCGCTGGATGACATCGCCGGTAAACGGATTGTGGCGGTCGGACAGACCTCGGGCAGCGCACGAGGCTTGTTGACGGCAGGCTTTCTGGTCGATGGCGCAGTGGATGATTCGTTTGATGTCGAGGGCGCGAAGGACATTTCATGGCCAGCCATCGATGCCTGCCTGCAAGGCTTATCGATCCTGGTGTTGGGTCGCAGGGACGACAGCGCGCAGCTGGTTCGCTTGCTGACCGCGCCTGTCACAAAACAGCGCGCCAGCATGAGCAACTGAGCAGTCAGCGGTAAAACCGGGCTATCCTGCCGGCTCGGATGAACCCTGCCTTCGAGCCCACCATGCTGCAAAAAAGCCTGATCCGCCGTCTCGACCTGATCACTCTGCAACTGTTCGTCGCCGTCCACGAGGAAGGTACGTTGACCCGTGCGGCTGCGCGCGAAGCCATCGCGGTGTCGGCGGCGAGCAAGCGCCTGATGGATTTGGAGGAGGCGCTGGGCATCGCTTTGTTCGTGCGCCAAGCCAAAGGCATGATCCTCACGCCGGCCGGTGAGACCCTGCTGCACCATGCGCGGCAGATGCTCTTCAACGTGGAAAAGATGGGCCTGGAACTGGGCGAGCACAGCCACGGTGTGCGGGGTTACGTGCGCATGCTGGCCAATCTTTCGGCGATCATTCAGTTCCTGCCCGAAGACTTGCGCGACTTCTCCGCGCGGCAGCCGCAGGTCAAGACTGACCTTGAAGAACGCCCCAGCGCCGGGGTGATTCAGGGCGTGCTCGATGGCGTCGCCGACCTCGGCATCTGCTCCGACGACAGCGACACCAAAGGCCTGCACAGCGTGTTGTACCGCCAGGACAAACTGGTGGTGGTGATGCTCCCGGAGCATCCGTTGGCTACGCGCGCATCGGTGACTTTCGATGAAACTCTCGACAGCGATTACGTCGGCTTGCACGCAGCCAGTTCGATCAACATGCGTACCCATGCGGCGGCGCGGCAGGCGGGCAAAGTCCTGCGCATCCGCATTCATGTGCCGGGATTCGATGCGGTGTGCCGGATGGTCCAGGCGAACATGGGCATCGGCATTCTGCCGCAGCGAGCCTATGAGTTGTTTGGTCAGGCACTGGGCTTGCGTGCGGTGCCGCTGACCGATGCCTGGGCGGATCGCGCGCTGATTGTGGTGGTGCGCGATGAGGCAGGGTTGTCGCCGGTGAGCCGGATGTTGTTTGAGCATTTGCGCGGGCGGTAGATCTTCATTGCGGCTGATGGCCTCTTCGCGAGCAGGCTCGCTCCCACATTGAACTTGTGTGAACACAGAATCTGAAACCACTACAGATCCTTGTGGGAGCGAGCCTGCTCGCGAAGGCGGCCCTGAATTCACCACGCAATCACAGAGGAGCATTCGCATTTCGCGAACGCCCATTGCCGAGAGACGGCTGGATTCGCTGACGATCGTTCCTCTAGCCTTGGCGACATATTCCAAGAACAAGAGGTACCCGCGATGACTGCCCCTTTGAGTGCAATCAAAGTGATCGAGATCGGCACCCTGATCGCCGCGCCGTTTGCCGCGCGCATGCTTGCCGAGTTCGGCGCCGAGGTGATCAAGATCGAAGCCATGGGTCAGGGCGACCCGCTGCGCAAATGGCGCAAGCTGCACGAAGGCACATCGCTGTGGTGGTACCTGCAATCGCGCAACAAGAAATCCCTGGCGCTCAATCTCAAATCCGCTGAAGGCATCGAACTGGTCAAGCAACTGGCCGGCGACGCCGACGTGATCATTGAAAACCTGCGCCCCGGTGCGCTGGAAAAACTCGGTCTGGGTTGGGACGTGCTACATGCGCTGAATCCGAACCTGACCCTGGTGCGTATCTCCGGCTACGGCCAGACCGGCCCTTACCGTGACCGGCCCGGTTTCGGTGCGATTGGCGAGGCCATGGGCGGCATCCGCTACACCACCGGCAATCCCGATTCGCCACCGGCGCGGGTCGGCGTCAGCCTCGGCGATTCGCTGGCCTCGTTGCACGCGGTGATTGGTGCGCTGATGTCGCTGTTGCGGGTCAAGACTGGGCAGGGCGGTGGGCAGATCGTCGATGTGTCGCTGGCCGAAAGCGTGTTCAACGTCATGGAAAGTCTGGTGCCGGAATACGACATGCTCGGCCATGTCCGCGAACGCAGCGGCGGCGCCTTGCCGGGTATCGCGCCCTCCAATACCTACCTCACGGCCGACGGCGCCTACGTGGTGATTGCCGGCAATAGCGACCCGATCTACAAGCGCCTGATGCACACCATCGGCCGTGCTGATCTGGCCGACGCAGAAGAGTTCGCCCACAACGACGGCCGCGCGGCGCAGAGCGGTTTGCTCGATGCGGCCATCACGCACTGGACCAGCAGCCTGCCGATCGACGAGGTACTGGCTGCTCTCGAAGCTGCCGAAGTGCCGGCCGGGCGCATCTATTCGGTGGCTGATATCGTCGCCGATCCGCACTATCAGGCGCGGGACATGCTGCTCGATGCCGAGTTGCCCGGTGGCGCAACGGTGAAGATGCCCGGCATTGTCCCCAAACTCTCGGAGACCCCCGGCGGAGTGAACTGGTCCGGGCCGAAACTGGGCCAGCACACCGACGCTATTCTCGCCAATCTTGGCCTGACTGAACTCGACATCGAACGCCTGAAAAACCAAGGGGTGGTGCAATGATCACTGACTATTCGCAAACCCTGATCGTCCAGGAAGTCTCACCCCGCGACGGTTTGCAGATCGAGCCGACGTGGGTGGAAACCGCTGACAAGATCGCCCTGATCAATCAATTGTCACAGGCCGGATTCAGCCGCATCGAGGCCGGCTCGTTCGTCTCGCCCAAAGCCATTCCGGCCCTGCGTGACGGCGAGCAAGTGTTCAACGGCATTCAGCGCCAGCCGGGTGTTATTTACGTGGCGTTGATCCCCAACCTCAAAGGCGCGCAACGCGCATTGGCAGCGAATGCCGATGAGTTGAATCTGGTGATGTCCGCCAGCCAGACCCACAACCTGGCCAATATGCGCATGCGTTGCGAAGAGTCGCTGGCGGCATTCGCTGACATTGTTGCGTTTGTCAGCGGCTCAGGTGTGCGCCTCAACGGCAGCATCGCCACCACGTTCGGTTGTCCGTTCGAAGGCCGGATCGATGAGGATCGCGTACTGCAGATCGTCGACGCTTATCAAGAGCTCGGCATTCAGGGCATCAGCCTCGCCGATACCACCGGCATGGCCAATCCGCGTCAGGTCGATCGCTTGGTGCGGCGCGTTTTGCAGCGGGTTTCGCCGGCCGATCTGACCCTGCATTTCCACAACACCCGCGGCCTCGGCCTGTGCAATGTGCTGGCCGCTTACGAGGCCGGCGCGCGGCGCTTCGATGCGGCGCTGGGTGGCCTCGGTGGCTGTCCGTTTGCGCCGGGGGCGTCGGGCAATATCTGCACCGAAGACCTGGTGAACCTGTGCGCTGAAGTCGGCATTCCCACGGGGATCGATTTGCCGCTGCTGCTGAAGCTTTCGCGCGGCTTGCCGGCGCTGTTGGGCCACGATGTCCCCGGCCAACTGGCCAAGGCCGGGCGCAACTGCGATCTGCATCCGATGCCCACCTGAGAAACACCAGTACCCCTGTGGGAGCGGGCTTGCCCGCGATGACGGCAGCAAATTCAACGAAAGCGTTAGCTGAACTGACGCCATCGCTGGCAAGCCAGCTCCCACACAAAAGCGCTCCACAGGGAGCGTCATCACCAGACAACAAAAACAATCGGACGCCCATCGGCAGTCCGCCTGGAGAAAATCTATGAGCCTCAATGTAATGGAGGCGGGCGTGAATCCGTCCGTCGATCACGACGCCGAAAAAGCCCTGGTCAGCAAAGTTGCCTGGCGCCTGATGCCGCTGATCATGGTCTGCTACCTGTTCGCCTTTTTCGACCGCATCAACATCAGCTTCGCCAAATTCCAGTTGCAGACCGACCTGAGTCTGAGCGACACCGCGTATGGCTTGGGCGCCGGGCTGTTCGTGGTCGGTTACGTGCTGTTCGAAGTGCCGAGCAACATGATGCTGTACAAGGTCGGCGCGCGGCGCTGGATCGCGCGGATCATGATGTCGTGGGGCGTGGCGACGGCGGCGATGGTCTTCGTCAACAGCGAATGGCAGTTCTATGCGCTGCGCTTCGTCATCGGTGCGATGGAAGCCGGGTTTGCTCCGGGCGTGCTGTATTACCTGACGCTGTGGTTTCCGCAGCACTTCCGTGGCCGCATCACCTCGATGCTGTTTCTCGCCTCGGCGTTTGCCGGGCTGGTCGGCGCACCGTTCTCAGGGCTGGTGTTGCAACACCTCGATGGCGTATTGCAGATGCGCGGCTGGCATTGGTTGTTCCTGCTCGGAGGCGTGCCGTGCATCGCGCTGGGTTTTCTGGTGCTGACGCAGCTGAAGGACCGCATCGAGGATGCGCACTGGCTGACGGCTGACGAGAAGAAATTGCTCTCCAGTCGCATCGCTCATCACGAACCACACAAGAGCGGCGGCTCATTGCTCGCGGCGCTGAAAATTCCCGGGTTCCTGACGTTGGGTTTGATCTACTTCCTGATCCAGGTCGCGTCCTACGGTTTGAATTTCTGGGCACCGCAATTGATCCGCAGCGCCGGCACCGAAAGCCCGGTGATGATCGGCCTGCTGACCGCCATTCCGTACATCTGCGGGGCGATCAGCATGGTGGTGATCGGACGCTTGTCCGACGCCACCGGTGAACGGCGCAAGTTTGTCGCCGGGCTGGTGATCGTCGGCGCGATCGGCTTCTTCAGCGCGGGAATCTTCGCCAGCCACACGACCTTCCTGATCGTCGCGCTCGGCCTGCTCGGCGCGGGCATCATCGCTTCGATTCCGAGCTTCTGGACCCTGCCACCGAAACTGCTGGCGGGCGCCGGTGCCGGCGCAGCGGGCGGGATCGCGGTGATCAATACCCTGGGGCAGTTCGGCGGGATCGTCAGCCCTGTCATGGTCGGACGCATCAAGGACCTCACCGGCAGCACCACCCCGGCGCTGTACGTCATCGGCGTCGCCGCGCTGATTGCGGCCGCTTTGCTGTTGTGGGGCTTGCCGCAGAAGTTGCGTACGCTGGACAAGTATTGAGATTGGCGGCGTCTGTGATGACGCCTTCGCGAGCAGGCTCGCTCCCACTTTGGAATGCGCTTTCCTGTGCGAGCGTGCCTGCTCGCGAATTCCGACTTCAGACACATGAGAAGATTCGCTGGCCAGATCTGTTGAATCCTCCGATGCAGAAAGGGATAGTGCGCGCCTGGAAATATCTTCAAGGAGCAGGAAATGACAGTGAAGTCAGTATGGATCAGCGCAGCGCTCTGCGGGTGGTTCATGGCTGGGCAGGCCTGGGCCGATTGCACACCGCCGGCGGTCAGCGCGGAAGCGGATTTCTCGCTGTGCAAAGAATGGCCGGCTTATCCGTCGCTGACGATTATCGCGCTATCGACGTTCGTGCCCGATCCGGTCTATGGCCATGACGGCAGCGTGGGCTCGTACGATCTGG
Source organism: Pseudomonas sp. Leaf434 (assembly GCF_001425545.1). Taxonomy (NCBI): domain Bacteria; kingdom Pseudomonadati; phylum Pseudomonadota; class Gammaproteobacteria; order Pseudomonadales; family Pseudomonadaceae; genus Pseudomonas; species Pseudomonas sp. Leaf434. Next base: position 642,462 of record NZ_LMQZ01000001.1, read on the forward strand.
ATCTGGCTATCATCACGGCCGGCAGCCCCAAACCGCTGGCAACCTATCATCAGCCGTCGGCGTTTCTCTCCGATGCCATCGCGCTGGAGAGTCTGGAGCTGGATACGGCGCGTTATAAACTCACGCCCGACTTTCGTGCATTCGGCGTCCGCGCCCATTTCAAAGGCTCGTCGCGCGTCAATCCGCTGGATGAAACCCTGCTGTCGCTCTACGTGAAAGAGGGCGACAAGGTGCGCCCGGTGCTGGATCGCTTGGTCGTCTACAGCTTCAGTGGCGAGTGGGATGGCAATTGCGCCGGAGAGCGCTCGGAGACGGTGCGTACGCTTGAGATGGGCAAAACCAGTTCCCATGGTTACGCCGATATCATTGTCCGCTCAGTCACCATGGGTCTGGTCGGTGAGGGGCCACCCGACACCTGCGAGTCGAAGACCACTCACGAAAAGCCGGTGCTGACCACGTTGCGCTATGACGGACAGCAATATTTCGTTCCCGAAAATCTGAGAGGCTATTGAAGGCGCGTCGTTCTACTTCCTCGATCCCGACGGGCACGAGCTGGAAGTCCACGTCGGCGATTTGCAATCGCGGCTGGCTACGTGTCGGCAGAAACCGTACCCCGGCATGCGTTTCTGCGACGAACCCTGATCCGCTTCAATCGCGGTGATATAGACTCTGCGCCACGTGTTCTGGCGCTTGCAGGTTTCTCATGACTCCATCATTGCTGTTGGCCGTTCTGGCTTCGGGTTTCATCTACGGGATCACGCCCGGGCCGGGCGTGCTGGCGGTGTTCGGGATTGGCGCGGCCCATGGCCGGCGCGCCGGGGCGGGTTTTCTCTGCGGGCATCTGCTCGGCGATGTGATCTGGTGCAGCACCGCGCTGGTGGCGATTGTCGGTGCGCGGGAAATCGGCAGCACCGCGTTCGATGTGCTCGGCGTGCTCAGCGCGTTGTACCTGTTCTGGCTCGGCTGGCGTGCGGTGCGTGCCCAACGCCGCAATGGCGACGAAGCGCAAGGGGCGGCGCGGCAGCCGTTCTGGCACGGCATCGTCTTCGGCCTGACCAATCCCAAGGCCTATCCGGTGGCGGTGGCGACCTTTACGGCGCTGTTGTCGAGCCGCGCCGAACTGCTCAACTGGTCGATGCTACCTGCACTGATCGCCCTGAGTTTCATCGGCGGCGCCCTGGCCTACGCTATCCTCATCGGCGTGGTCGGCGCACAGCGAGTGCGCATGGTGTATCAGCGGCATGAGCTGCTCATCACGCGTTTATGCGGCGTGATGTTTATCGGCTTCGCCATCAACGCGTTGATGCACGCGCTGCCGGGGCTGCTGCCGAACAAGACTTGATGGAATGGGCAGGGACGCGCAATCACGATCATGGATGATTGAAATCGCTGCACAGTGCGGACAATCGTTAGAACCATGCAAAGCCCCAACCCTGCGCCGCTGGCGAGCTACATTGACCTGTTGCTGGATGCCGTTTGCGCGGTCGACAAACAGGGCCGTTTCGTTTTTGTCAGCGCTGCCTGCGAGCGGATTTTCGGTTACACGCCTGACGAACTGATCGGCCGCTCGATGATCGAGCTGGTGCACCCGGCCGATCGCCAGCGCACCCTCTCGGCCGCGGGCGAAATCATGGGCGGCGACCCGAAGCACAATTTCGAGAACCGCTACCTGCGCAAGGACGGCAGCGTCGCGCACATTTCCTGGTCGGCGCGCTGGTCGGAAGTCGATCAACTGCGCATCGCCGTCGCCCGCGATATCACCGAGCGCAAGCAGGCCGAGTCGCGGCAAGCGGCGTTGTACGCGATTTCCGAAGCGGCGCACGCGGCGGAAGATTTGCTGGCGCTGTTCAAACGCATCCATCTGCTGATTGGCGAGTGGCTGCCGGCGCTGAATTTTTCCGTGGCGCTGTACGACGAACACTGCGCGCAGCTGAATTTTCCCTATCACGTCGACGATCACGAATTGCAGCCCGAGCAGCCCGGCACCGTCATCGGACGGCTCTGCGCGCAAGTGATCCGCAGCGGCCAGCCAATGTTGCTGACGCCGGACAGCGCCGATGCCACGCCCGATTTTGCTGAGCTGGTGGCGGAACAAAACGCGCCTTGCTGGCTCGGTGTACCACTGAACTCAAAAAACGGCACCATCGGCGCCTTGATCGTCAAAAGCCTCGCTGGCGGCGAACGCTACACCGAGCAGGACAAGGAACTGCTGCAATATGTCTGTGCACAAGTCGCCACGGCCATCGAGCGCCAGCAACTGCACGCGCGGCTCAAGCGCATGGCGCAATACGATCAACTGACGCAACTGCCCAATCGCGAACTGCTCCGTGATCGGCTCAGGGCTGCGCTGGCCGATGCGCGAACCCTGCACGGCCACATGGCGCTGCTGTATGTCGATCTGGATCGCTTCAAACAGGTCAACGACACCCATGGCCATGCCGTCGGTGACATGCTCCTGCAAACCGTGGCCAACCGGCTGAAAGGCTGCGTGCGTGAAACCGACACGGTGGCGCGTATCGGTGGCGATGAATTCGTCGTGCTGCTGCACAGCGTGCATACCGCCGACGATCCCGACAGCGTCGCCAGAAAAATCCGACAGGTGCTGGCGCAGCCCATGCGCCTCGACGGGCATGACTTGTGGATCGAATCGAGCATCGGCGTGGCGCGCTTTCCTGAACACGGCGAAGAAGAACAGCAACTGTTTCGGCATGCCGATCAAGCCATGTATGCGGCCAAACGCCTGAATCATCGGGCCTTGGGCAGCTGAAGCGAGCGCGCCGTTCGTCGCGGTTCAGGCAGATTTTCTAAACCTTTGACCGCTAAAGCATTCCTAACTGAGGCGGACAATTGTCCGCCGCGACATTTGAGCAGCGGGCGAATCACGGCCCGTTTGAATTTTCCACGAAGGAGGGCGCGACCATGAGCCGGATGGCCACCCGTTTACGTAACGTCAGTTTTGCAACCCTGCTGGGCCTGTGCGCCAGCAGTGCGTTCGCCCAGTCGCCTGCCGAATTCATCAACGATGCCTCTGCCAAAGGCATGGCTGACATCGAAGCCAGCCGTCAGGCCCACGGCAAGACCGAATCGAAAGAGGTCAAGGATTACACCATCGTTGTGATCAACGACCGCACTACAGCCAACCAGCATCTGGCGAAGATCGCCAAGAAACTCGACCTGCCGGTTGCCCCCCGCGAAGAACTCGCCGACAAGGCCAAAGAGCTGATGCCGGAAGTGAAGGACGGCACCACATTCGATCAGGCCTACGCTGCCAGTCAGGTCAAGGCGACCGAAGAGGCCATCACTCAGATCGAGCAACAGGCACAGACCACCGACGTGCCGGAAATCAAAGCGTTTGCCGATGAGACTTTGCCGAAACTGCAAAGCCATCTGGAGAAAGCTCGAGCGTTGCAGGCCAGTCGCTAACTTCGCCTTGTTGTTGCAGCGCGAGCGAAACCTTCAGTTGAAATGCGATGCTTCCCCTGTGGGAGCTAGCCTGCTCGCCAAAGCGGTGTGTCAGTCAATGATGTTTTGACTGACCCGCCATCTTCGCGAGCAGGCTCGCTCCCACAGGGTGTGTTTACTTGCTCAGCACTCATTCAAATCCTGCTTTGGCTTGCTCTTGTCGCCAAGCCCCTCAAGATCAAACACCTGATTCTCACCCAGCGCGCGGTAATGCCGGCGCAGCGCTTCGAGCTGCTTCAGATCCAGCGCCTCCAGCCCGAGCATCGCGTTCTGCGCTTCCTTGTTCACTCGCAACAGCTCATCGAGTTTCAAATGCAGAATGTCGGTATCGCGGTTCTGCGTGTTCTGAATCAGGAACACCATCAGGAACGTGATGATCGTCGTCGAGGTATTGATGATCAGCTGCCAAGTGTCGTTGTAACCAAAAATCGGCCCGCTCAACCCCCACAGCCCGATCAGAATCAACGCCCCCATGAACGTCTTCGGGCTACCGGCCCACAGGGCAAGTTTCTGGGCAATCTTTGCGAATTTCATGATGGAAGTCCTTGTTTTGGGAGCTTGAAATTCAGACATCGGCGTTGTGCTGAAAATTCTAATTACAAATAACCGGGCGGGACGCCGGAGGCGAGGCGAGCTCATCGGCCTTATCGCTGTATGGTATGGGCAGCTGCACTTCCCGGTTTCAAGCCATGCCCCGACAGGAGAACGCAATGAGTTGGTCTGCCAAGCAATACGTCGCTTTCGAAGATGAACGCACCCGCCCGGCCCGTGATCTGTTGGCGGCGATACCCACGGCGCAGGCCCGAGCGGTGGTGGACATTGGTTGCGGACCGGGCAATTCCACCGAATTGCTGGTGCAGCGTTTTCCCGAGGCGAGCGTCAGTGGCCTCGACAGTTCGGCGGACATGATTGCCGCCGCGCGCAAGCGCTTGCCTGACGTGCAGTTTCAGGTGGCCGAGGTCGACAAATGGGCTGACGAAGGTCCGTTCGATGTGATCTTCGCCAATGCGGTGCTGCAATGGGTGCCTGATCACGCATCGTTGCTGCCAGCCCTGGCGAGCAAACTTTCAGATGGTGGCAGCCTGGCGATCCAGATGCCGGACAACCTCAACGAACCGTCCCACCGCTTGATGCGTGAAGTCGCCGCCAATGGGCCGTGGGCGAGCAAGCTCGCAGACGCTGCCGGGCAGCGTACCGACATGGCCAGTGCCAGTGAGTATTTTTCAATGCTGCGGCCGCACTGCGCGCGGGTCGATGTGTGGCGCACCACCTATCACCATCAGCTTCGGGACGGGGCGGCGGGAGTGGTGGAGTGGTTCAAGGGTAGCGGGTTGATTCCATTCCTGAGCCCATTGACCGAGGAGGAGCGGGCGCAGTATCTGCAGCGGTATCTGGCAGAAGTTGCCAAGGCTTATCCGGCCTTGGCTGACGGCTCGGTGCTGTTGCCGTTTCCACGTTTGTTTATTGTTGCGACCCGCTGAAAATATTCATTCGCCTAGCTCGTTTTTTATCGTGAGTTCGACGCATTGGTTCAGGTCGGCGTAACTCGCAAGAACAACCCGATCGGTCCCCTCTCCCTCGGGAGAGGGTTAGGGTGAGGGGCTCGCTGGGGCAGTGATCGGGTTTAGCAGCCCGGCCAGGATTGACCAACGGTTGCACATGTACCTGCCAGTCAGGCTTCGCCTGCGCTTGATGGTGGCTGTGCGCATGGCACCCTCGGGTGCGCCGGGTTTTGGACTTCCTACCGGTCTGCTAACTTGCGTACAGCTGCCACCCTTTCGTATAGCAGCGGGATGGTTGCAGTTACCACTACAGGAAGATTCCATGTTCAAGGTAACGCCAAATCCGCCGGAAACCGATCCGGCCTCTCCTTACGAGTCCCTCGATTCGAAAAAACTCCACGAAGCCGCCGAACGCGCTCTCGACCACTATCTCATCCCGCCGCAAACCTGCTCTCCGCCGTACCAGGCCAGCAGCATGTTCATGGTCAATCCAGGCACCGACACCGAGTCGCTATTGGTCAACGCCAGCGAATCCCTCGGCTCGGCCAGCGTCATGCTCGGCGACTTCGCCGCCTTGCTCGACGGCAGCCAGCGCAAAACCCTGCTCGGCATCGCCCAGGTCGTCATGCTGGGCGAGCTGGCGGTGAATCAGGTGCTGGATCATGTGGTGCCGGTCGGTTAGCCGGCGCTGATTTCCGGGCAAAAAAAACCGGTCGTTGCGACCGGTTTTGCATGCGATAGTTTTCTTCAGACACTGGCGAGCAGGCATTCATAAGGAATACGCAAGCCATCGTGCAGACGTTTGATCATTGCCAGACTCAGCTTGCGCTTGCGGTTCAATACTTCCGAAACACGGCCACTGGTGCCAATAAAGGGCTCGAGATCCCGCGGCGTCAAGCCTTGCTGATCCATACGAAATTTGATGGCTTCAATGGGATCAGAGGGCGGCATCGGAAAATGCTGCTCCTCATACTTTTCTATCAGCAGAGCGAGAATTTCCAACTCAATGCCCTCTGAAATCTTGAATGTGCTTTGTGAACGAGCGTTCAACATTGAATTGCAAAGCATAGGATTACAAATGCCTCAAGGCCGAGGAATACATCGAGCAGACTCTCGCTGCGCTCGCCGACTGGAAGAAGGTATTCACTCGATTGAATGTCCCGCACAAAGCCGGGGAGCCGATCTTTAACGTACTGGCGAGGCTGCATCTGGATTTCGAAAAGTAAGCTGCAGATGGGTGGGCAGCATTGTTCTGGTAGATGTTGACGCTTACATTTCAAATCCCAGGCGCTAAAAAGCGACCAGCAAGGCAATTCCAACACGCCGTGACAACTGCCCAATAAAAAGCCCGGCGCGTGCCAGGCTCTATTTTACTCTTGAAGCACCGTCACGCTTGCTTCTCACGTGCCGCCAGCATCACTTCAATCTGCTTTTTGGTAGCTTCGGTCAGCACTTCGCTGTAAACACGCTTTTTCTCCTCCGATTTAGCATTTCGGATGAAGTCTGCGAACGGACTGGTGGATTCCTTTTCGGATCCGAATTTCATGTGATTGCTCCGTCTGTGATCCCAAGCATAGCCATCAACTCAGGTCTCGTATGCTTCTCGGGGATATGGTAGTCGATCTTGTCAATTCCAGCCTTGTAGAGACGCCCGGAATTATCAATATGCTTCACAAGGAGATCGACATGCAGGTCTTTGCCGAACTCTAGCTTAAGCGTGTTCACCACGTCACGGGCTGCGAAGTACTGGTCGACGAAATGCTCTGGCCGGATTCTCCGTCCTTCGGCTTCCTCTCGATTCCGAACGAAAGACCAAGCAAGTCTTGGATCCTGATAAACGTAGAGAATTTGAACGAATCTCCCTTTATTAAGGCAACGTTGCACATTGTTCCTTGCGATCTCGATATTGGACAGTGTTCCATCCAACAGGAAGGATTGCTTTCGGTCCAACGCAAGGTCTATCAACTTGCCGACGAGAATCGAGACTGCGCCTTGGAATAGCCAGGCATTACCACCTTGATAGGCTTCGAACTCGTTCCTGAGTTCGTCGGGATCAATTCGCAGGATTGGCGTGTCGGAGAAGAAACTAAGTAGCGCCAACGAGGCCTCTGTTTTACCAGCGCCAGGTGATCCAGCCATAAAAACCGAAACAGGCTCCTTTTCAGGTGGATATTTTGCCTGGTCCGTAAGCCGCTTACCAATAGCCTTCTTATTCGATCGAGCAAACCGGATTGCGGCATTACAGATGGCTAGCTCTTCTTCCGTCATTCCATGCCGTTTGTCTTCTTGCATTGAATGGGGCCTTTCTGGAGTGAAAATGATGTGCAGATTCTTGCTCCGGTTCTACCTCGTTGCGGTGTCTCCCACCCCTCGGGGTGCCGTGACGGCAGCGTTTTCGCTGGTGGGGACCCCGGTGTGCGCCCCGGCGATGGCTCTGCTTGATATTGTTGGAATGAGCGAAGCGTATGCGGAATTGGCGGATCTGCAATCTACGGTTTGTTTCTGAATTGGTCTGTGCTGGTAACCGGATCTCAAATCCCACGCACAAAAAAACCGGCCATCAAGGCCGGTTTTTCATTTCTGCATCCCCCGTCTGACAACACAACGCGAGATCAATATTCGGTGGAGCGGGTAGAGGGAATCGAACCCTCATCTAAAGCTTGGGAAGCTTTCGTTCTACCACTAAACTATACCCGCTCAGAGCGGCTGACTTTGTACCAGACTCGGCCACGGATTTGAAGTTTTCTTTTCTCTGCGAGGGCTTTGCCACGCAGAAATCGGTCGATCGCGAGCAAGGGCTGCGCCGGTGCAACAGGCACTTCAAGCTTGCAGCCTTGCCCGCGATGACGCTGTTTCAAATGGCCAGGGCATGTTGATCCTGCACAAACGAGTAGCGCGTTCGGCTGGCTTGCGGCGCAGGTTTCAGAAAGCCGAGCAGGGCGTTCTGGCTGTCGCGGCAGGCGGCCTTGTGCTCCATGTCGAGAAAGTGTCCGGTGGCTTGCAGGGTGGTGAAGCTGCTGTGGGCAACGTGGTTGCCGAACAGTCGCGCATCCTCGGCGGCGGTGTATTCGTCCCATTCGCCGTTGAGAAACAGCACCGGCACGTTGATCTTTTTCGCCGCATTCAGATAGCACTGGCGATCGCTGTGCAGCACGTCGTTGATATGAAAATGCATCTGTCCGTATTCATGCTCGGCGAGACTGCTGACGTGGCGATAGTTGAAACGCTTGAACAGCGACGGCAGGTGTTTGCCGATGGTGTTGTTGACCAGATGGCCGACCCGATCGCCGTCGCGGCTGCCGAGGTAATCGACGCCGCGCTCAAGGTAATCGAGCATGTGCGCATTGATCACCGGGGAGAACGAGCTGATCACGGCTTTTTCGATGCGCCGGGGCTGCTGGGCGAGGGCGACCAGAGTGGCGGCGCCGCCCCAGGAGAACGACAGCACGTGTTCGGCGGCGAAGTGGTCGATCAGCTCCAGCAGAATCTGCCCTTCGACTTCCTTCGTCAGATGTTTCTCATGCCGGTTGTGGGCTTTTGACCGACCCGCGTAGGGCTGGTCGTAGCAGACCACGTTGAATTGCGGGTGCAGGTTTTTCACGGTCTGTGCAAACGACGCAGTCGTGGCCATCGAGCCGTTGACCAGAATGATGGTCTTTTCTGCGGCGTCTGCGCGATAGAACTCCGTGTAAACCCGATACTGACCCTGTATATCCAGCACAGCGATTTCTGGCCTCATGTCATAAGACTCCTGGCAAGCAAGCGGGTATGCGCGCAATCGAGATTGCACGAGCTTTGTGACAGGTAGGCATACGCCTGAAATTTGCTGGCCCATGTCGATCCGGTACGGCAGGTCGACGGGTGTTGTTATTGGCGGGCAGATTGTCGGCTGAGGCGCAGCCCTTGAGGGCAGACGACCGACAAAAAGTTTCTTGGAAGTATGTGGTGACTCATCGGTCACATTTCGGCCGACGTCCTGATTCAAGCAGGGGACTCAGGATCACGCAAGTGCCGTCGGCGAATTGTTCGACAACTTCGGCTGAGCGGTCGCCGGCTTAGAACAAATGAATCTCTTCGGTGCGCAAAGCGCGGTACTCGCCCGGTTTTAGCGCGTGATCGAGGGTCAGTTTGCCCATGGATTCGCGGTGCAGGCGCAGGACTTTGTTGTTGAAGAACCCAAACATGCGCTTGACCTGATGGTAGCGGCCTTCAACGATGCTCAGCCGTGCCGAGCGTGGGCCGAGCAGCTCAAGCTGTGCCGGTTGAGTGGTCAGATCTTCGAAAGCGAAGTAGATGCCCTCGGCAAATTTCAGCGCGTAGCTCGGGTCGATGTCCTGTTCGGTTTCGACGTAATAGACCTTCGCCAGTTTGGTTTGCGGCTGCGTCAGGCGCCGCGACCAGGCGCCGTCATTGGTGATCAGCATCAGCCCGGTGGTGTTGAAATCCAGACGCCCGGCGATGTGCAGATCGTCCTTGTGCGGTTCATCGAGCAGGTCGAGCACGGTCGCATGCTGCGGATCGCGGGTGGCGCTGACGCAGCCCGGCGGTTTGTGCAGCATGAAATAGCGAGCCGGCTTACCGCTTTGCAGCACCTCATCGTCAACTTCGACCCGGCTGAATTCCAGCACCTCACTGTGCGGGTCGTTGACGACTTTTCCGTCAATCCGCACGCGCTTTTCCACCAGCAACAGGCGCACCTGCTGACGGTTGTAGCGGGGCAGATTGCTGAGGAAGCGGTCGACGCGCATGGTCAGAATTCAACGGACAAAGGGCCGCGCATCTTACGGGATCGGCCGCCGGTCTGCTTGCAACTGCGCTTCGACCTGGGCGCAACGCGGGCACAGGCAGGCTTGATTGCGCAACTCGGCCGGCAGCGCTTCGAGCACTGCAGGGTCGATGGTCACGCCGTAGCACCAGCATTCGCGGTCGGCGGTGCGCGGGTCGGCGAGGCTGCAATCGTTGCGGGCGCCGCAGGCCGGGCATTGGTCGGGTTTGACGTCGTTATCAGGCATAGGTCGAGTGCGGCATTTCCATGCAGGTGCGGTTGCGCCCGGTTTGCTTGGCGCGGTACATCGCATGATCGGCCCGCGACAGCAGAGTGTGCAAGGTGTCATCGTGTTGCACGGTGGTGGCGCCGATGCTCACGGTCAGATGCAGGCTGTGGCCATCGTAGGCATATTCGTGTTGCTCGACGTGCTGACGGATTTTCTCGGCGATTTTCTGCGCGGTCTCGCCGTCGGTGTCTTTCAACAGAACGATGAACTCTTCACCGCCCCAGCGGCAGACGATATCGGCGTGACGCAGGCAACTTTGCAGGTCGCGGGCGAAACCGATCAATACCTGGTCGCCAGCCATGTGCCCGTAGGTGTCGTTCAAGGCTTTGAAGTGGTCGAGGTCGAGCAGCAACGCGGTCAGCGGCTTGGTTTCCCGCTGGGCCTCGTGCAGCGCTTGCGCAGCGAGGATGTCGAAGCCGCGTCGGTTCGGCAGTTCGGTCAGACTGTCGAGGGTGGCGTGCGCCTGGATCTTCGCCTGGAAGCGCTTGATCACTCGATTGAGCAAGGCCAGCACGATCAACGTCACCAGCAGGCAGATCAGCAGATTGAGATACAGCGACTGGCGGATCTCGCTCAGCGCGCCGTCTTCGCGTTTATCGACGAACAGGTACCAGTTCAACTCGGGGATAAACCGCACGTTGAGAAAATGTCCCTGGCCGTGGGTGGAGTATTCGTAGCTGCCGCTGTGCGGCTTGGGCAACTGGCTGACCAGACTTTTCATGCTCTCCAGTTCGCCAAGACTCTGGCCGATGTGCGCGCCTTCCGGACCACCCTCGGCACCGGTCAATACGAGGCGGCCGAAGGTGTCGACGAAGTACACGCTGCGTTGATAGCGCTGTTGATACTTGTCGATCAGCTTGATCACCGCGTCCACCGTCAGGCCCACGCCCGCGGCACCGATGAAGCGGGTGTGGTAGTCGTAGACCTTGTAGTTGATGAAGAACGTCAGGTTGTCCTTGTTGGCCAGATCCGGGTCGACGTTGATCTCGTACGGGTCCTGCATGTCGCGCACGCGGAAGTACCAGGTGTCGCGCGGCTCATCGACTTTGACCTGCTTGAGCACGCCTTTGGCGTGGTAGTAGGTGAGCGTGGCATTGGAAACGAAGAACGCCGTGTAGGCGCCGTAATGGGTCATGACCTCGTCGAGATAGCGGGTCATCTGCTCGGGATTCTGCTCGCCGTTGACCACCCAGTCGCGCATGAACGTGTCACGGGACATCATCGAGGAAATCAGGATAGGCCGGACCAGATCTTTCTGGATTTCCGAATAGACCGTGTCGGAGGTCAGTGGCAGTTCAGTGTTGACGATGTTGTCGCGGATCGACTCGCGGGAAGCGAAATAGCTCAACAGCGAGGTGGCGAGAAACCCGGCGCCGAGCAGGGCGACCAACGTGAGCACCAGTGAACGTTGCGAGTACAAGGGAGAACGAAGCGGCATGGCAGATCCGTTGGCAGTGGCCCGATGGGATGCATTCTAGTGGCACTGCGCGCAAATAACTGCTCCCTGTGCGGCGTGAATGGTCGTTCCTTTATTCGGGGGTGGTGCGCCAGAACCTGTGGGAGCGAGCCTGCTCGCGAAAGCGGTGGGTCAGCCACATCAATGTTGAATGACATACCGCATTCGCGAGCAGGCTCGCTCCCACAGGGCGACAGATTCAGGCCAGGGTTTTGAGGTATGCCCGCCATCCCCCCAAATGACTGATATCCACCGCACCCTCCAGGCCATACGGCTCGCAGATAAACCCGCTCTCCCAGCGCCCATCCGCCAGTTGCACCTTGCCCAACCCGAGCGGCGCCGGAATTCCGGTGAGAAACGAGCCCAGCTCGCTGCTCGGCAATTCCCAGACCTCCACGGCAATCGCCACGCCGCCGTCCTTGACCCGCACCATGCCCGGCCGCAATGGCGGGCCGCCGGCGAGGGCGTGCAGTCGATAGTCCGGCGAACTGAACGTGGTTTCCAGCAAACGCCCGCCACGCTGGGTCAGTTGCCAGTTCAGCGCCAGCCCTTGCAGATGCGCGCCACACACCACCAATCGAGCGCGGTCGTTGCGCGCAGCGTTCGTCGGAGCTGGCAGGGCGCTGTCCTGCTGGCGCTGCAAGGCATCCGCCACGCTCAACAGGTATTGATCGGTAAACACCCGCCCAAACAACGTCACGCCCCACGGCAAACCATTGTCCATGAACGCGGTCGGCACGGCGACGGCGGCGTAGTCGAGCAGGTTCATGAAGTTGGTGTAATAACCGAGTTCGGAATTGCGCAGCACCGGTTCGGCCTCAAGTTCGGCCAGGGTCACTGGACGGCCGATGGTCGGCGTCAGCACGCAGTCGAGATTCTCCAGGGCCTCGTCGCAGAGGGCCTTCAGCGCCTGCAATCGATATTGCGCGCGGAAGGTCTGCACGCCGGTCACTGCCGGAGCTTTGGCCAGCACCGCTCGGATCACCGGCAGCACCGCTTCGGGATTCTGCTCCAGCAGCTCACCGGCGACGCTGTAACGCTCGGCGACCCACGGCCCGTCGTAGAGCAGACTCGCTGCTTCGAGAAACGGCGACAGATCGAATTCGACTGCCTCGCCCCCCAAAGCCTTGAGCCGTTCGATGGCCGCTGCGAACAACTGTGGCCCCTCGTTGCAGCCGAAAAATTCAAGGTCCTGCGCCCGTGGCACGCCGAAGCGAAACGGCCGTGGCGCGCCAAATGCCGAGCCGTCATTCCAGGCCGGATTGCGTCGGCTGTACTCATCGCGAGGATCGTGTCTGGCCGTCAACGCCAGCAACTGACTGGCCTCACGGGCGGTCGCGGTGAAGGTGGTTACACAGTCCAGCGTGCGGCACGCCGGCAGCACGCCAGCGGTGGAAATCAGGCCTTTGCTCGCCTTCAATCCCACCACATTATTCAGCGCCGCCGGCACTCGCCCGGAACCGGCGGTGTCAGTGCCCAAGGCAAAACTGGCCAGGCCCAGCGCTACCGCCAGTGACGAGCCGGCGCTGGAGCCGCCAGACGGATATTCGGACAAAACGCTGTTCGGGCACGCACCATAAGGCGAGCGGCTGCCATTGAGGCCGGTGGCGAACTGATCGAGATTGGTCTTGCCCAGCGGAATCGCCCCCAGCGCCAACAGTTGCTCGACGATGGTCGCCGACTGCTGCGGCACATAGGCAAACGCCGGGCACGCGGCTGTGGTGGGAATGCCGGCCAGATCGATGTTGTCCTTGATCGCGAACGGCACGCCATACAGCGGCAGACTGTCGAGGTCACGACCGTCGAGGGCGGCGAGGTACGGCTCCAGTTCATCGACGCTCAGCAGGTGGATGAACAGGTGATAGTCGGGATTCAGCGCAGCGGCTTTTTCGCGCAGTTGCAGCAGCAGTTGGCGCGGTGTGGTGTCGCCATTGCGATAGGCCTGGCGCAGTGCATCGAGTTGCAGATTCATCGGTTGATCCTTATAAAAAATGGCTTCAGTCGAGTTCCAGCACCACCACCCGTTGTCCGGCGCGCACCGCCGAACCGGGTTGCACGCGGATCTCTCGCACCACACCGGCCAGCGGCGCGAGCACAGGGATTTCCATCTTCATCGACTCGAGAATCACCAGCACATCGCCCGCCGCGACACGCTGGCCGGCCTCGACCTGCACCTGCCAGAGATTGCCGGCGATGTGGCTGTCGACGCTGTGTTCACCGTTTTCCAGTGGTGCTTCTTCGCTGGCGTCAGGCACGGCTTCTTCGCTGTCGAAATGCGCCTGGCCGCTGGCGATCCAGCGCTCGCGTTCAGCTTTGAACGCGCCCTGTTGCTGCGCACGGAAAGCGCTGATGCCCGCGGCTTCCTGACTGAGAAATGCCTGATAGTCGGCGAGGTTGAGCTGGCTGTGTTCGATGTTCAGATCGAAGCGCCCCAACGGGAAATCGCGGCGAATGCGCAGCAGTTCTTCGGCGCTGACCGGGTAGAAGCGGATCTGATCGAAGAAGCGCAGCAGCCACGGTTTGCCGTCGAACGCGGCGACTTCGCGATAGCGATTCCACATCTGCAGGGTGCGCCCGACAAACTGATAACCGCCCGGGCCTTCCATGCCGTACACGCACATGTAGGCGCCGCCGATGCCGACCGAATTTTCGGCCGTCCAGGTACGTGCCGGGTTGTACTTGGTGGTCACCAGACGATGACGCGGGTCGAGCGGCGTGGCCACCGGCGCGCCGAGATAGACGTCGCCAAGGCCCATCACCAGATAGCTCGCATCGAACACCGTGCTCTGCACTTCGTCGAGATTTGGCAGGTCGTTGATGCGCCGGATGAACTCCAGGTTGCTCGGGCACCACGGCGCGTCCTTGCGCACGGTGGTCATGTATTTCTCGATCGCCAACTGACAGGCCGGGTCGTCCCACGACAGCGGCAAGTGCACGATGCGCGAAGGCACCTGCAAGTCCTTGGCGGCGCACACCGCGTCCCATTCGCCAGCGATGATGCCGAGCAGATCGGCCAGCGGCAGTTGCTCGGGCTGGTAGTGCACTTGCAGCGAGCGAATGCCCGGGGTGAGGTCGATCACCCCATGCAGGGCCTGGCTTTCCAGCGCCTGCATCAGCGCGTGGGCGCGAAAGCGCAGGACCAGATCAAGCTCGGGCTCGCCGATTTCCAGCAGTAAATGAGTGTCGCCAGAAACCCTCCCGACAAGCCGCCGATCCCCCTGACCCAACTCAAGAACCACAGGCGACACAATCCCTTGTGGGAGCTGGCTTGCCAGCGATGATGTTGATGCGGTGTCAGATCGGGCACCATCGCTGGCAAGCCAGCTCCCACAGGGGGCATCCCATTTCAGGGCGAGATCGCGGGCGGTGCCGAGGTCGACGGGAATGAACTGAATTTTATCGCCCGCCTTGAGCTGCCCCAGCTGCCACAGATCGGCCTCAATCACCGTCACCGGGCAGACAAACCCACCCAGGCTCGGGCCATCCGGGCCGAGAATCACCGGCATGTCGCCAGTGAAGTCCACCGCACCAATCGCATACGGATTGTCATGGATGTTCGACGGGTGCAGACCCGCTTCACCGCCATCCTCACGCACCCACTCAGGCTTCGGTCCGATCAGGCGCACGCCGGTGCGGCTGGAATTGAAGTGCACTTCCCACTGGGTCGCGAAGAACGTGGCGATGTAGTTTTCGCTGAAGTATTCCGGTGCGCCGTGCGGGCCGTAGATCACCTGGATCTGGCGCACGCTCGGCAGCGTGGTGATGTGCTGTTCGGCCAGTTGCTGGCCGGCGCTGTGGTCGGCCAATGCCGGCACATGCAAGACGTCACCGGCCCTCAACGCGCGCCCGCCATGCCCACCGAACTGGCCGAGGGTAAAGGTACTTTTGCTGCCCAGATAATCCGGCACCTGCACGCCGCCGCGCAGGCACAGATAACTGCGCGCGCCGGCGCCGCTGATGCTGCCCAGTTGCAATGTCGCGCCGGCCGGGATCAGCAGCGCGGTGTTCATCGGCACCGGTTCAGCGTCAAGGGTCAAGGCAATCGGCGCGCCGGTCACCGCGACCACCGCGTCACAATTGAAGCGCAGGATCGGCCCGCTCATGGTGATTTCCAGCGCGGCTGCGCCTTGTTCATTGCCGAGCAGGCGATTACCCAGACGCAGTGCTCGGCTGTCCATCGGCCCCGACGGAGGCACGCCGACGGCCCAATAGCCGAGGCGGCCGGGATAGTCCTGCACGCTGGTCTGCGTGCCGGCGCTGAGCACTTCGAAGGTGTTGGCGTGATAGAGCAGATTTTCCAGGCAACGGGTCCACGGCTGGCCGCTGGCGAATGGAGTATCGAGGAGAATCTGCCGCAGGTAATCGCGGTTGGTTTCCACGCCATACAGCAGGCTATCGCCCAGTGCCTGATGGAGTTCGGCGCGAGCCTGTTCGCGGCTCGGCGCCCACGCGATGAGCTTGGCGATCATCGGGTCGAAATACGGCGGGATTTCCACGCCGGCCTCGACCCAGGTGTCGATGCGCAACTCAACGCCGTTGGCTGGCGGAAACTGCACAGCGGTCACCAGGCCCGGGCTTGGCTGAAAATCACGCCCCGGATCTTCCGCGTACAGACGTGCCTGAATCGCATGGCCCTGCGGTTCCAGGCCTTGATACAACTCGTTCAGCGGCGGCAGATCACCGGCGGCCAACTCGATCATCCAGCGCACCAGATCCACGTCCCACACCTGTTCGGTGACGCCGTGCTCGACCTGCAAGCGCGTGTTCACTTCGAGAAAATAGAAGCGCTGGGCCTCGCTGTCGAAGACGAATTCGACGGTGCCGGCGCTGCGGTAATTCACCGCTTGCGCCAGTTTGATCGCTGCCGCGCACAGCTCATCGGCCATGCCTTCGGGCAAGTTCGGCGCCGGGGTTTCTTCGAGGACTTTCTGGTTGCGCCGCTGCACCGAACAGTCGCGCACACCGAGAGCGATGACTTCACCGCAGCCGTCGCCGAACACTTGCACTTCCAGATGCCGCGCGCGTTCGATGTACTTCTCGATGAACACCCCGGCGTCGCTGAAGTTGTTCTCACCGAGGCGTTTCACCGCTTCGAATGATTCGCTCAATTCACTGGCGCTGCGGCACACGCGCATGCCGATGCCACCGCCGCCAGCGGTGCTTTTCAGCATCACCGGGTAGCCGACCTGTTCGGCGGCACTCAGCGCGCAATCGAGGCTGTCGAGCAGGTCGGTGCCTTCGAGCATCGGTACGCCGTGCTGTCTGGCCAATGCGCGAGCAGTGTGCTTGAGGCCGAACACCCGCAATTGCTCCGGCGTCGGGCCGATGAAGGCGATGCCCTGCGCTTCGCAGGCTTCGGCGAACGCTGCGTTTTCCGAGAGAAATCCGTAGCCGGGATGAATCGCCGTGGCGCCGCTTTGTTTGGCGATAGCGAGGATTTTATCGACGGCCAGATACGTCGCCGACGCCGCGCCTTCGCCGAGGCTGTGCGCTTCTGCGGCCTGGGAGATGTGCAGGCTGGCAGCATCGGCTTCTGAATACACGGCGACGCCTTGGGCCTTCAGCACGTTGATCGTGCGCAGGATGCGACAGGCAATCGCGCCACGGTTGGCGATGAGGATTTTTTCGAACATGGCATAACCCCTGAAGGGGGAGCGGGCCGTCCCGCTGTTTTTCGACAGACATCCGGGCCGTCCCGGATGGAAAAAACATCACTCAAACTCACCGCAAACTCCTGTGGGAGCTGGCTTGCCAGCGATGAGGTCGGCACATCCAACATTGTTGGTGACTGAAACACCGCAATCGCTGGCAAGCCAGCTCCCACAGGACTATCAGTGCCTTGAAGGTTTCAGGCACTGCCCGGAACGCGCCTGGCACAGGGCAAAAAGCCAACGGCGTAAACGGCTGATGGTCAGTTCCATACCAGCAACTCCGCCGGGGTCGGGTTGTAGGCATTGCACGGGTTGTTCAACTGCGGGCAGTTGGAAATCAGCACGATGACGTCCATCTCGGCGCGCAAGTCGACGTACTTGCCCGGCGCGGAAATACCGTCCTCGAAAGTCAGCCCGCCGTCCGCCGTCACTGGCACGTTCATGAAGAAATTGATGTTCGGCCCGATGTCGCTCTTGCTCAATCGGCCGTCGTGGGCGCAGGCGCGCAGGTAGTTGTCGCGGCAGCTGTGCATGTAGCGTTTTTCCAGGGCGTAGCGCACGGTGTTGCTCTCTTGCGCGCAGGCGCCGCCGAGGGTGTCGTGGCGCCCGCAGGTGTCGGCAACGATGGTCAGCATCGGCTGGCCGAGGTTGGAATACAGCACGCTGCCGGTGCTCAGGTAGACGCTGTTCTGCCGGCGCAAGGTGCGTTGCACGTCGTAGCGTTCCTTCGGGTTGGCGAGGCTGTAGAACAAAGTGTCGACTGCCTGATTGCCTTCCAGATCGAGGATGCGCAGGGTCTGCCCGGCCTTGACCTCCATCAGCCAGGGCTCGCCGGCGGGAATGGTGGCGCGGTAGATCGCGCTGTCGGCTTGCTTGTGCGAAGTGGCGATTGCGAGTGACATGGCAGCGATCCTCAGGCGAACAAACGGTCGGTGTTGATAAAGCCGCGCTCGTTTTCCGGGCGCGAAGTGCGGCAGTGTTCGGCGACGCTGGCGTCGGCGTTCATCCAGCTCAGCTTCAGAGGTTTCGGGGCGTATTCGGGTGACGGGTCCATCGGATGTTGCAGGGCGGTGAGCACCACCAGGGTGTCCATCGGCGCGTACAACTCGATGTAGTCACCGGCCTTCGAATTGCCCTCGACGAAGTGGAAACGCCCGGCCTCATCGACGTTCACGCGGCTGAACAGATTGAGGGTCATCAGCAGGTCGGACAGGCCCAGGCCCCACTTGCCGAGTTCCACCAGCAGGTTGTCGGTGCCATTGCGAAAGAAGCCGTTGCGCAGTTCCTGGTAGCGGCCCTGGCCGTACTTTTCGGCGACTTCCTGTGCGCAAAGCACACCGCCGAGGCTGTCGCTCCAACCGCAGGTGTCGGCGGTGATCGCGGCGAGTACGCGGCCCATGTCCGAGTACAGGCAGTGGCCGGCGGTGAGCTTGGCGGTGTGTTGGCATTTGAGGCTGTCGGGCAGGTTCAGTCGCTCGGTTTTTTCATGGGCATTGAGCAAGGTCAGGCTGACATTGGCGCCGCCGCGCAGGTCGGTCAGGCGCAGTAACTGGCCGCGCTTGAGCACGAACGAACGGTGGCCGCCGCCCGGCAGCAGTTCTTCAGCGAAGGGTGGGAAGAGTTGGATTGAATCAGTCATTGGAGCAGTCCTCTCAAGCAGTGCGAAGGGTGCCCGCCAGCGGCAGCGGCAGCGCCTCGACGGCGGCGCGCTGGGCGCGGCGGTCGCTGTTCAACGGGATGTCGTAGGTGATGCGGGCGCCATAGGCGCCGGGGGCGTGCGGGTCGAGGCGCACCTTGTCGAACACCAGCAGACGCGTGCCGAGGCTGAAGCCTTCGGGCAGGTCGTGGGTGACCATGAACACCGTCAGTTGCGTCTCGCGCCACAGTTCCAGCAGCAGCGCGTGCATGTCTTTGCGAATGCCCGGATCGAGCGCGCCGAAGGGCTCGTCGAGCAGCAACACGCGCGGCTTCATGATCAGCGCCTGGGCGATGGCCAAGCGTTGCTGCATGCCGCCGGACAGCTGTGCCGGGTACTTGTCCAGCGCATGGCCGAGGCCGACTTTGCTCAGCAGTGCTGCCGCCTGCTCGCGAGCCTCGCGTTTGGCGTTGCCGAACAGCCGACCAAGCAAGGGCGCGCGCGGCAATTCGAGACCGAGGGCGACGTTGTCGAGCACGCTCAGATGCGGGAACACCGAGTAGCGCTGAAAGACCACGCCACGGCTGGCATCCGGCTCGCTGGCCAAGGGCTGGCCGTCGAGCAGAATCTCCCCGCGACTGGCGCTTTCCTGGCCGAGCAGCAGGCGCAGGAAGGTCGATTTGCCGCAACCGGAGGCGCCGACCAAGGTGCAGAACTCGCCCTCGTTGACGCTCAGGTTCAAGCCTTCCAGCACCACTTGATCGGCGTACTGCTGCCAGACGTTTTTTACTGTGATGAAGCTCATTTCGCCGCTCCCTCATACCAAGGGAAAGCGCGCTGGGTCAGCTGTTTCAGGCCCCAGTCCATCAGCCAGGCGAGCAGGGTGATCCACACCACGTAGGGCAGAATTACGTCCATCGCCAAGTAGCGCCGCACCAGAAAGATCCGGTAGCCGAGGCCGTCGGTGGAGGCGATCGCCTCGGCGGCAATCAGGAACAGCCACGCCGAACCGAGCATCAAGCGCAGCGAGATCAGCAAGCGCGGCAACAGCTGCGGCAAGACCACGCGCAGCATCAGCGTCCAGGTCGAGGCGCCCAGGGTCTGCGCCTTGATCAGCAGTTCGACCGGAATGTCGCGGGCACGCTGTTCCAGATCCCGGGCCAGCGCCGGGGTGATGCCGATGACGATCAGCATGACTTTCGACAACTCGCCCAGCCCGAAGACGATGAACAGAATCGGCAGGATCGCCAGCGGCGGCACCATCGACAGCACCGTCAGCAGCGGCGACAACGGCGCGCCGAACAGCGGCAGCGTGCCCGCCGCAATACCCAGGCAAAGACCCGCCAGCGCCGCGATGCCGAGGCCGATGGCCAAGCGCCGCAGACTCGACGCAGTGTCTTGCCACAACAGATATTCGCCGGTGCGGCTGTCGGCGTTGAAGGCCAGGCGTTTTACCGCGTCGCTCATCTGCACGGCGCTGGGCAGCAGTTTGTCGTTGGGGTTGTCCGCCAGGCGCTCGGCCGAGCCTGTGAAGTAGGCGAACAGCACCAGCGCGAACGGCAGGATCACCAGCAACAGGCGACTCGGGCGATCGGGGTGGCGATTGATCAGGCGCATGGCCAAATCCTCCGTGGCTTACAGCTTGGCGTCGGCGGCCATCTGCACGTAGGTCGGATCGAAACGCAGCTTGAGATTGGCGGTGTCGCCGCTGGTCACGCCGTTGGCGAAGGACATGCCGACCGCGCTCGGGTCCTTCGCGCCTTCGCCGAGCAGACCATGCTCGAAGGAGAATTCGGCGACCTTGCGCATGGTGTCCGGCAGTTGTTTGCTGGTGGCGAAATTCAGCGCTTCGCTCGGCGTGGCGAACAGTTTTGTGGTGTCCAGTTGCGCCTGGAAGCCGGCGAGATCGGTACCCGAGGCCTTGGCCATGTGTTCCAGCGCAGCTTTGCTCGCGGCATTTTTTGCGTTCATCAAAGCGACCACTTCGAACCACGCCCCGGTCAGCGCTTTGCCCAGCGCCGGGTTGTCTTTGAGGGTGGCGCTGTTGACCACCATCATGTCCATGATCTCGCCGGGGATCTGGCTGGAATTGAACACTTCGGTGACGCCGGGTTTGGCTTTGATATCCGAGAGCATCGGGTTCCAGGTGGTCACGGCGTTGACGTCGTCGGTGTTGAACGCGGCGGCAATGTCGGCGTCGGAGGTGTTGACGACCTTCAGGTCTTTCTCGGTCAGGTCCACCGAGTCCAGTGCCCGGGCCAGCAGGTAATGGGAGACCGATAGCTCGACCAGATTGACGTCCATGCCTTTCAGATCGGCGACTTTTTTACCTTCGCCTTTGAGCACGATGCCGTCGTTGCCGTTGGAGAAATCGCTGACGATCAGCGCGGTGCTGTCGACACCACCGGCAGCCGGAATGGTCAGCGCATCCATGTTGGTCATGGTGCAGCCGTCGAACTGGCCGGCGGTGTACTGGTTGATCGATTCGACGTAGTCGTTGAGCTGCACGACGTCGATCTTGATCCCGTATTTCTTCGCCCATTTGTCGACGATGCCCTGGCTGCCGGCGTATTCCCATGGCATCCAGCCGGCGTAGATTGTCCAGCACACGCTGAAGTGGTCTTTCTGGGCGGCGGAAGATTGCGTGCTGATGAGCGCGGCGAAGGCGGCGGCGAGCAGGGCGGGGAAACGTAGTCGGATCATTGCGGATTCTCCAGTTGATCGAGGGCGGACAGGAAGGCAACGCGGCACCGCGAACGGTGGCTTGTCTCCCGGGCTTTTGTCCCGCCGTGTAACCTCAACTGGAGGTCGCCAACTCTCGGACCAGCCACTCGCGCTTGCGAGCCGGAACCCTAGTCAGCCATTGCAAATTGTGGTGCCGCGAACCTGTGATGACTCCTGCACAGGTTTGCTAAAGCGAGAGACGTGCCAAGTCGGGCCGAGGCCTCTGCGGCGGGGATCTGCTGGATTGTCGAAGTGAGCGGGTCGAGCGACAGCGCATCGTGGTGGTGCGTGGTTGCACCGTCATGCAGCGTGTTCAGGGTTCACGGGGCGTTGATTTGCGGATTAACAAGATTTCATGATCACTTGTTTCAACTTGTTGCAGGAACGCACCAGATTCCGAAACCGCTGTCTGATTCTTCGACAGTCATGCAATTGCTGACGGTCGCCTGCCAGCGTCGCTGGTGTGGCCAACCCGCGGTCCAGGAGGCCGCCATGTATCGCCGAATCGTACTGCTTGCCGTGATGCTTTTTTCCCTTGGCGGATGCGTTCCTTATTCCTATGGAGACAGCTACTACAGGTCAGAGGTCTACACATCACCCGCACCGGCCTATTACAGCGGTGGCGGCTCCTATTACCGCAGCGGCGGCACCTATTACACCCAGCCGCGCTACTACCAGCCAGCGCCGCGTTACTACCAGCAACCGCGGTATTACCAGGCGCCGCGGCACTACCAACCGGCCCCGCGTTACTACGAAAGCCGTCGCTGGCACGGCAATGATCGCGGACGCTGGGACGGCCACCGTCGCGGCGGTTGGGACAATGACCACCGCGGTCGCGGCAACTATGATCGCCACAGCGGTCGGCGTGACTACAACGGCCGTGGCAACCGCTGGTAAATCTCTGCAATGAACAAGCGGCGCATCAAGCGCCGCTTTTTTTTGCCCGGCGAAAAGTTGTTCCGTTGGCCATCTCCTAGGAGATTCCCGGAAGCGTCCTACAGTTTCATTTCGTGGTGTTTGTTAGCGTTCGTGGACGCCGAACGAGGCGAGCAATCCTCAGCTCGATAGCGGCGAAAAATGGACGTTCAGCGCTATGAAGCTACTGGTTATTCATCAAAATTTTCCCGGTCAGTTCCGTCATGTGGTGCTGGCGGCGCTGGAGCGCGGTGATGAGGTTGTGGCGATAGGTCGGGACACTGCACCGGGCGTCGCCGGTGTGGAAATCCATCGATATCGAGCGACCAGCCGAGCGCCCGGCAATATTCACCCGTATCTGATCCGCTACGAACAAGCGGTGATCGACGGGCAGAAAGTTTTTGAAATCCTGGGCAGGCTGAAACGTTCGGGCTATCAGCCAGACGTGATTCTTGGTCATCCCGGATGGGGAGAGACGCTGTTTGCCAAGGACGTCTATGCCGATACGCCGCTGATTCACTATTGCGAGTATTACTATCGAGCGCAGGGCGCCGATTGCGGGTTCGACCCTGAATTCCGCCGAGCCGCAAGGGAGTCGTCACGGCTGCGAGTGCTCAACTCGCTGCATCTGTTGAATCTTCAACAATGCGATATCGCAATCGCGCCTACCCAGTGGCAGCGCAGCCTGTTTCCGGCCGCTTACCGGTCGGCGATTCGGGTCATTCACGAAGGTGTGATTCAAAATTCTGACCTGGCGAAAGTCGGGGCAGTCAGACTGCCCAATGGAATCGAGCTCAAAGCCGGACAGCCGATCGTTACCTATGTCGCCAGAAACCTTGAGCCTTATCGCGGCTTTCACAGTTTCATGCGAGCGATCCCGCTTATTCAGGCCGAGTGTCCAGATGCGCAGATCATCGTGGTTGGCGGTGACGGTGTCAGTTATGGGAGTAAGCCGGTCGGGTACCCGGATTGGCGCAGCAGGATGGAGGCGGAGGTCAGTTTCGATCACTCCAGCGTGCATTTCACAGGGAAACTTCCTTATCAGACTTATCGAGCGGTTCTGCAGTGTTCGAAAGTTCATGTCTATTTGACGTATCCGTTTGTCTTGTCGTGGTCGTTACTGGAGGCGATGGCCTCCGGTTGTGTGGTTGTTGCGTCGGATACGGCTCCGGTAAGGGAAGTCATTGTCGAGGGGGTTAATGGAATATTGGTGGATTTCTTCGACCATCAAGAAATTGCCAGAAGTGTAGGCAAGGTTTTGAAGTCGGCAGGTGAGTACGATGGTCTTGCCAGCGCCGCGAAGTTGACGGCAGGTCGGTTCAGTGTGGAATCGGGCGTGAGCGAATATTTTGAGGTTTTTGCAAGCGCGATATCCGGGCATAGCGACATACCAACCGTTCCGCAGTTTGAGCGGGAGGTTTGAAATGTCCAGGAAGTCGCGTAAGCAGGCGATCAAGTGGTTTAAAAGGTTGTTGAAGTATGGATTGTTCTTTTATGTCTGTTACTGCGTAGCGGAATTTTATATTCGCAAAGAACAAACTGCCGAGTCGGCGGCTATTCACCAGGCAAACGAGAAAGCTTGCCAGAACAAGCTGGCGAGCATGCAGCAAGTGCCGATATTAGGCGGCGCCTATATAGATAAGACGCTGGTCCCTGAGTTTTACGTAGGCATGCCTGAAATGGTCAACAAGAAAGCGTGTCTGGCGATTGCTCTGAAGGGGCTTTTCTGGTGGACCGGGACGGGGCTGCACCGGTACCAGAATCAGCGCCCAGAGTCGATCCCCAAAAGTTGGCGGCTCTATAAATTGAACGCCGGACTTTTTACCAGGAAAGAAACCACCGAACCCCATGAGCGGGGTTATCGGCACGTCAACTGGCCGGATGAGTTGATTGTGAAACTAAAGAATTATCCGGGGCTGGAGATTTGGCTCGATGCACCTCCGCCGCATTTCAAGAATGAAGATTCGGTTAGAACGTTTGTCATTACTGGCTGGCCGCGGCGAGATGGAACCCCTCGGTTGATCAACTGTGACGGCTTGATTCGCCCGGCTTCGGAGGAAAAGCTGACTGACGAGAAACTGGCAAGGTTCAGCAGAACTGAATTGGAAAATCTTGATTTCGACAAACTGAATTTCTTCTGCGCTATCAATCTGGATAACTTCGACTTCGCTGGTGGGCACGGTGGCGTAAAACTCGGATTAGCGTCATTACGCGAAGCACCTGAGATGCTCAAGTATCTCAGTGGTTATCTTTCACGGGCTGTTATTACAAGGAAGTAACAATGAGTTATGTTTTTAGCGACATGGAAAAATCAGAGATTTTCAACGCGGCTAATATTTGCAAAGGAATGAGGCTGAGCTCAAAACGAATTCAGTACGATGCGCTGAAAATAGCAGGGGCAAGCTGCGCCCCCCTGTACCAAAAGCTGTTCGATATTATTGGTGAAAAAGTTTCTGACGTTGTAACTGCCGATAAAGAGGCCGGAGAAGTGCTGAAAAGCGCCAGACTCTGGCTTGCCGTGGCCATTGATGCCAACGGTGGAAACGGTGCCTACTCTGCCCTGATTCGTGGTTACACCTCCCGCCAGGGTGAACTAAGACTGAATACAATTTTCAGTGAAGACCTGATGCAGCTTTCATCCAACCAGGTTGCCGTCAACTTCATCAATACCCTGATCAACGGATCCCTTGCCGGTCAACTGGCACCCTGGACCGTGCCGTCAATCAGCCAGATCGCAGAAATCGACGCCAGCGCGATTGGCGAGGCTCTGTTCAAGGAGGTTTGCGGGGAGGACGACACCGCCGTTAAGCGTAATGCCGGCTGGTCTGGAACGGTCGGTTTCAGCTTGTTAGGTGGAAAGCCTCCCTATGAAACGTGGAGACTGATCTCTGCGGGCGACCCGGATGCGGAAGATGGCGGCCCACCCATCCAGGCAAAGCCCAACCGGCTCGACGACTATAAAAACATTCTCTTCGCCATCGACGCCTACAGCGTCGGCCTGCGAGCG
This sequence comes from Pseudomonas sp. Leaf434, assembly GCF_001425545.1. Taxonomy (NCBI): domain Bacteria; kingdom Pseudomonadati; phylum Pseudomonadota; class Gammaproteobacteria; order Pseudomonadales; family Pseudomonadaceae; genus Pseudomonas; species Pseudomonas sp. Leaf434. The sequence continues at coordinate 667,869 of NZ_LMQZ01000001.1, forward strand.
GCGATCAGCAATTTCGGCATCAATCCACTGCAAAGTCTGCTATCGGTCGTACCCGAGCAAATCAACATCGCGCTGGCCAGTGGCAGTGTGAATCCGCTGATTCAGCATGTAGTCAAAGGCACGCCTGTTGCCGCCGTGGTCGAGCTGATCTTGCGCTACGGCCAGAACGAATTTCTCGACATGTTCAAGCGCACTTACGACGGCGATTCTGCTGCCACACCCACCACCAACGACACCTTCGCCAGCAATGCTTACGCCTTCTTCTCGGCATTCTCCCCAGAGCAGTCGCAAAGCATCGTCACCCGAACAATAGGCGAGTTCGGCAATGCCAATGCATGGGCGAAACTGGCAGGCGAGGCGACGCCGCTCGGTCTGGCGTTGCGCAACTCTTTGCAGCAACTCAGTGAAGTCGTCATAGAGCGAGCCGACGGTTATCCCGACCGCAACCTCGAGCTTTACGATCCGCACACTGGCGAAGGCTTTATCACCGCGCAGTGGCTGGCGGACCGTGCGCAGATGCTCGCCCGTTTGATTGCCCGAACCCAAGGCTCGTTTGGAGAACACTCGCTGCAGCAGTTTTCCTACTCCGATCTCGCCTCCGGCAAACAGGCGCCGATGACCACCGGAGTGCTGAACTCGTTGGCCATGTTCGGTGATGACGGCGGGCGATCTTTCGCTGGTGGCGCCAATGCCGATCATCTGTATGGCGGCGAGGGCAATGACTCCATCGATGGGATGGCCGGTCACGATGTCATTGAAGGCGGTCGCGGTAACGACTTGCTAACCGGAGGTGACGGCAATGATGAGTTGTACGGGATGGCCGGTGATGATGTGCTGATTGGAGGAAAGGGGAACGATTCTTTGATCGGGGGCGAAGGCAACGACCGTTATGAATTCGCCAGCGGCGATGGCATCGACGAGATTCTTGATGCCAACGCCGATGGGCAACTGTGGATCAATGGCGCACCGATTCCCGCACTCAAACGCCGCGCGCCTCTGAGCAATATCTGGTCTACCGAGGATCGGTCCATCACCCTGGCGCTTGTTGAAAACACCCTCAACATCAAATACGGCCAGGGCGATCTGGTGGTGATCAAAAACTTCCAGCCCGGGATGCTTGGCATCCGCCTCCCTGAATACGAGGGGCAGCCGCTCACTGCTGCGGATCTGACGCTTCAGGGCGACTGGAAAGCCAAAGACGCCGATCCCACTGTCCCCGGCGATCAGCCCTCCTTTGATGAGCTGGGCAACGTGGTGCTGCTGCCCAAGGTCAAACAGCGCAACAAGGCCGACGTACTTTACGGTTCCGCCGCAGACGATGTCATTCTCGGCCTGGGCGGTTCTGATCGATTGTTTGGCAAGGCTGGAGACGATCGGTTATTCGGCGACAAGCAGACGACAATCGAAAAGGCCATGGCCGACGGTGACGCCAAGGGCAAGGCGAATCGCGGAGACTGGCTCGACGGCGGGCAAGGTGACGATTTGCTTATCGGTACGGCATCCCGAGATGTTCTGCTCGGTGGCAATGACCGGGATACCTTGATCGGCGGTGCTGGCGACGATGTGTTATCCGGAGACGAAACCACCGGTGCGCTGGAACAAGGTTGGTCGGTTAAGCGCGCTGCCGTCACGATTGCTCGCGGTGTGACCAGTCACCGAGCGGTCTATTCAAAGGCCTCGATAAACAGTGCGCCCGAAGGCGGTAGTGACGTGCTGTATGGGCAGGGCGGCAAGGACATTATCAACGGCGGCTGGGGAGAGGACCTGCTTGACGGCGGAGCTGACGACGATTTTCTCAAAGGCGATCAAGGTAACGACACCCTGGCCGGTGGCAGCGGCAACGACGTGATGCTTGGTGACAACCTCGATTGGGGCGGTGGCCTGCCCAGCAGACACCATGGCAACGATGTGCTGGACGGCGGCAGTGGTGATGATTCACTCGGCGGTAACGGTGGCAGCGACGCTTTGTATGGCGGCCCTGGCAACGACATTTTGCAGGGTGATGACGGCGTACTGGACGGCGTCGAAGGCGATGCCGCGCATTTTTTTGGCGATGATCTGCTGGACGGTGGCTCCGGTGATGACACGCTCTGGGGCGGCGGTGGCGATGATCTGCTCTTCGGCGGCGAAGGCCATGACGATCTGATCGGCGACAGCCCTGACCATCCGGTTCGTTATCACGGCAACGACTTTCTCGATGGCGGCGCGGGGGACGACACCCTGCGAGGCATGGGTGGCGCGGATACGCTGACGGGTGGCGCAGGGGCTGATTTTCTCGATGGCGACGTATCTGACCTGCAACCGGGCGGAAGCAACAACGACGTGCTTCAGGGCGGAGAAGGAAACGATACGTTACAGGGTGGCTTCGGTGCCGACACGCTGTACGGCGGCGCGGGTGACGACATCCTTGCCGGCGATTACGAAAACAGCGCTGAGGTCGAGCAGAATGCCGATTATCTGCACGGTGGCTCAGGTAACGACACGCTGCTCGGAGGCGCTGGCAACGACACCTTGCTGGGCGGGGAAGGGACGGACTACCTTCGCGGCGATTCTGGCGACAACGTGTTTGATGGCGGTCCCGGTGCTGACGTGCTGGATGGCATGGATGGCGCTGACATCTACTATTTCGGCGCTGGCGACGGTCTGGATATCGTCACCGATGCCGGCGGCCGCAACATCATCAGGTTCGGTGCAGGGTTTTGCGCGCAAAGCCTGAAGGCCGACGTTATCGAAGTTACCGTCGGCACGGTGTTGCGACTGGCCAATGGCACGGGCGACGCAATACTCATCAAGAATCACGAGCGGTGGGAGGATTCCACATTCAGTTTCAGCGACGGCGTGGTACTTGATTACGCAGATGTTCTGCGCAAAACATTGCCACCGATAGAGACGGCCGAATCACCCGTACCAGAACCTGTCACCGCCCCGGCAACCCCTGAAAGCAAAGTTGCGGATCCGGTTAAGCCAGACGATGTCACCGCTGCGGCGCAAGGCCTGGTGGCATCTGTTCAAGCGGTCAACTGGACCGATGAGTTCCTCGCGCAAATCCAGTCAAAACGCTCCGCCCGCAGACACGCCACAGGTTTTACCTTGAATGAGCAAGGCGTTTGGGTGCGCAGCCATATCACTACCACCGACACCGGTTACACCACTCACACCGAGCTGATCGAGGACAGCGTCGAAGCGGGGACACTGTCTGAAACGCCGCCATGGATGAAGGTTGATTCAGCGCACGCCGTGGTCAGTGAAAGGCAGTCGACAACCACAACCCGTGTCGAACATAAACCGGTGAAAGCCGAGGGAGCAATGCCTTCCTCAGCTCAGGCGCCTCGCTATTATCGATCCGGTTCGGCCAACGGGTTTTCATTCAATTCGGGCGACGTATTGGTTGAGGACCGAAAGGAATCCGGCGCGCTTGAAGGCTGGTACGTCTATCCGGCGGCAAGCTTCAGTTCGGGCGCAACAGTGCCCAAGGCGTTTCGCTGGGATGTCACAACTGAAACGATCAAACGCAAAATCGTCCATGGCGACGATGCCGGCGGGCGAGTCAACGTCGAAGTGGAAAACGTTTTCCACGGCGGCGCGGGTGATGATCTGATCGTCGCTTATGCAGGCTCCCCACTTGACTACGGCACTGTCGGCGACAGAACACCGGGCGCGTTTTTATCCGCAGGTGCAGGTGACGATACCTTGCTGGGCGCCGAGGGCGCCGACTATCTGGTCAGCGGGGCAGGGGATGACTGGCTTTACGGCGAAGACGGCGCCGACACCTACATCGTGCAAGCGCACGCCGCAGCGACCACCACGATTGCGGATGTGCCGAACCCTGTTTTCCACCGCGCAGAAGTAGGCGTAGCGGGGTGGAAAGATGAGTACGGATTGATCGATCAGGACACGGTCGTTCTTCCAGCAGATGCGCAGCGCGATGCACTGCAATTGAGCTGGAGTGCTGCGCTGATAGAGACCACCCATGTCGAGCTGGAGCCCAACCCGGATCGCGCGGCTTACCGCAACCCGCCGAGAGCGAAAATGCTTCATCCGACACTCGATATCCAATGGGGCGGGACACAGAAAGTCCGCATCGTCTTGCCCCTCAACGGTGAACTTGAGGGCGCCGGTATTGAGCTCGTCAAGTTCGCCGATGGGTCGGTCGCAAGTTTGAAGCAGCTCCTGGAGTCAATTCAGCTCGGCCCTGCGCCCGAGACTTTTCATACGGGTGTCATCGTCAACCATCCCAGCCGTTCAACCTCCCTGCGAGACGGACGAGCGCTGCCACTCGTGGGCGGTCGCGGCAACGACACGATAAGCGGCGCGGGGGAGATCCGAGGCATGCACGGGGATGACGTGCTAACGGGCAGCCTCGGTGAAGACCTGCTGGTGGGTGGGCCGGGCAATGACACGCTAACCGGCGGCGCGGGAAATGATATCTACCGATACGATGGCCTCGGCAGAGACGTGATCATCAACAACGGAGGCGGCCTGGACGGGATCGATTTTTCCGAACGCAGGCTGACGATCGACAACTTGAAGTTTCACCGTGAGCGCGATGATCTGGTGATCGTGGTCGACTACGGCATGGCACCGAAAATCCGGGTTTCCGGGCACTTTGCCGAAGGTGAAAGCGCTATTGGCTTCATAAGAGTCAGCGAAGGAACAGCGATTCAAGACTACAGCGCAAGGCAAATTGCTGAACGTCTGCACCCGCTTCCGCCACTGAGGGATGTCGAGGACATTTTGCTTAAGGGCGACGATGAAGCGCAGCGGGCCATGAAGGAAATCATTGAGTTCTACGAACTGAATGTCTGACAAGACGACCGATTGAGCCGGCCCGCGATCGCAATCCAGTCGCCATCGCGGGCCTCGCGTCACCTCAATACTGGGTCAGATCCGCCAAGGGATGCCGCCCCTCCCAGACTTTATGAAAGTGCGCCTCGACCACCGCATCCGGCACGCTACTGATATCCGGCCAGTGCCAGTGCGGTTTCTGATCCTTGTCGATCAACCGCGCACGCACGCCTTCGCTGAATTCCGGATGGCGGCAGCAATTGAGGCTCAGGGTGTATTCCATCTGGAAAACTTCGGCCAGCGACATGTGCCGCGCGCGGCTGATCTGTTCCCAGACCAGATGCGCGGTCAGCGGCGAGCCCTCGGTCATGGTTTTCGCCGCACGTGCGATCAATGGATCGCTGCTGTCGCGGTGCAGGCTGATGGCTCTCCACGCACAGGCAACGTCGCTGACATCGAGCAGTTCGTCGATCTGCTGACGACGCGGCAGCCACTGCGCTTCGGGCATTTGTTCGAGTGCTTCCTGCTGCAAAGCCTTGAGCAGGCTGTTGAGCTGCATGGCGGTCTGTTCCTGCCAGTTCAATTGCAGCAAGCCTTCGATCAATTGCGGTTGCTGTTCGTCGAGCAGGAAGCGGTCGGCCAGATCCAGATCCAGCGCATCACGGCCGTTGATGTGCGCGCCGGTCAGGCCGAGAAACAAGCCGAGCTTGCCCGGCAACCGCGCAAGAAACCAACTGGCGCCAACGTCCGGATACAGACCAATGGTGATTTCCGGCATCGCCAGACGGCTGCTCGGCGTGACGATCCGCGTGCTCGCGCCCTGCAACAGGCCCATGCCGCCACCGAGCACATAACCGTGACCCCAGCAGATCAGCGGCTTGGGATAGGTATACAGGCTGTAATCAAGGCGATATTCCGCGCTGAAAAACTGCGCGGCCAACGGAGGGACTTCGCCGGGGTGAGCGCGGCAGGCTTCGACCAGGCTGCGCACCTCGCCACCGGCGCAGAAAGCTTTGCTGCCGTTGCCGCGCAGCAGCACGCAGACGATTTGCGGGTCAGTGGCCCAGGCGTTCAATTTGTCACTGAGCGCATTGATCATCGGCAGGGACAGTGCGTTCAGCGATTTTTCGGCATCCAGGCTGGCGATGCCGATGCGGGCGCCGTCGGTGCCGGTAAGTTCTTCGAAGTGCAGATTCATCGTGACCTCGATCGGGAATTTGAGCGATCAGTATGATCGCTATGGGGGAAAGTGCCGGATCTGCGTCAGATCAATTGACAAGCGTGGTCGGCTTTCCTAGGGTTCGCCCCATTGTTCTTGCCGGAAATGACCATGACTGCTGACGACCGTATCAAACTCGAACCGAGCTGGAAGGAGGCACTGCGTGCTGAGTTCGACCAGCCTTACATGGCAGAGTTGCGCAGCTTTCTGCAGCAGGAGCGGGCATCCGGCAAGGAGATCTATCCGCCGGGACCGATGATTTTCAACGCACTGAATTCGACGCCGCTGGACAAGGTGAAAGTGGTGATTCTCGGCCAGGACCCTTACCACGGCCCGGGCCAGGCCCACGGTCTGTGCTTCTCGGTGCAGCCGGGCGTGCCGGCGCCGCCGTCGTTGGTCAACATCTATAAAGAGCTGAAACGCGACCTCAATATCGACATTCCCAACCACGGCTACCTGCAGAGCTGGGCCGAACAGGGCGTGCTGCTGCTCAACACCACCATGACGGTTGAGCGCGCCAACGCCAACGCGCACAAGGACAAGGGCTGGCAACACTTCACCGACCGCATCATTGAGGTGGTCAGCGAGCGGCAGCCGCATCTGGTGTTCATGCTCTGGGGCGCCCATGCGCAGAGCAAGCAGAAGCTGATCGACGCGACCAAGCACCTGGTGCTGACCTCGGTGCATCCGTCGCCGTTGTCGGCCTATCGCGGGTTTTTGGGCTGTGGGCATTTCAGCCGGACCAACAAGTTTCTCGAACAGAATGGCGAAACGCCGATCGACTGGCGCTTGCCGCCGATTTGATGTGTCGACCGGGTTGGCCCCTTCGCGAGCAGGCTCGCTCCCACAGGAATTGTGTGCAAGCCACAAACCCCCTGTGGGAGCGAGCCTGCTCGCGAAAAGAGCGACCCGATTTCGCAGACTTACGCGGGATGACGATTCCAGTACTTGAACAACGGCTCCGCCAGAAACAGCACAAACAACAGCCGCATCACCTGCATCGCCGTCACCAGCGGCACCGACAGTTGCAGGGTCTCCGCCGTCAGGCTCATCTCGGCGATACCCCCCGGCATCATGCCCAGAGTCAGTGAGCGCAGATCCAGATGGGTCAATGCACTCAAGCCCAGCGCCGCCAGCGACGCGATCAACATGGTCAGCGCTGTGCCGATCAACGTCCGGCCCATGAACGACGGCGCGCGGCGGAAGAACTGCCGATTGAAGTGACAGCCCAGACCGCTGCCAATCAGCCATTGGCCGATCTGACTGCCGCCATTGGGCAAACCGATGTGCAGATCCCAGGTGATGCTGACCGCCGCACTGACCAGTAACGGCCCGAACAGCCATGGATTGGGTTGGCGCAGACGCTGCCAGAGCCAGGCGAGCAGGGCGCCCGCCGGAAACAGAATCGCCAGCCAGCGCCAATCGACGCTGCCTGCATGAGAAATCGGCGTACCGTCACCGAGCAGATACTTGAACGCCGCCGGCACGCACAACACCACCACCAACACCCGCAGACTCTGCCCGGCCGCGACATGGCTGAGCAGTGCCCCATTGCGCGCGCCGAGGTTGACCATCTCCCCGGAACCACCGGGCATGCTTGAGAAAAACGCCGTGGCGCGATCCTCGCCGGTGCGGCGCATCAGCCATACGCCGACCACCGCCGAAAGGCTGGTGACCAATGCACCGAAGAAAATCAAACCGAAATGACTGAGCACCTGTTCCATCACCAGCGGGGTGAAGTGCAGGCCGATACCGATGCCGACGATCCACTGGCCGCACTTGCGCCCGCCAGGGATTTCCGCCAGTTGCCACGGCGTCAGGCAGCGCACCAGGATGATCGCCAGCAACGAGCCGACCATCCATGGAAGCGGCCAGCCGATCTGACTGGCGATGAAACCGCCAAGCAGACCGACCAGCGGGGTGCCCCACCAGGCTTTCAGGGACAAGCGATCAAACATCGGCAATGACGCGCCGTGCCGCCGAACGTTTACGCCAGATGCGGATCAGCGGCATCAGCAGCATGATCGCGGTGAGGATCCAGCAACCGAAGGTGATCGGACTCGACCAGAGAATCTCCAGCGCGCCATTGGAGATCGACAGGGCGCGACGCAGGTTCTGCTCCATCAGGCCACCGAGGATGAAGCCCAGCAGCAGCGGCGACAGCGGGAAATCCAGCTTGCGCAGGATGTAACCGAAGATGCCGATACCGATCATCAGGAACAGATCGAAGGTGGTCGCGTGCACCGCGTAAACGCCGATCCCGGTGATGATCGCGATGATCGGCACCAGCGCCCAGTTCGGCACGGCGAGGATGCGGGTGAATACGCGGATCATCGGGATGTTGAGGATCACCAGCATCACGTTGGCGATGAACAACGACGCGATCAGACCCCAGACGATGTCCGGTTGCTGTTGGAACAGCAGTGGACCCGGAGTGATGTTGTACAGCGACAGCGCGCCGATCATCACTGCGGTGGTGCCCGAACCCGGAACGCCGAGGGTCAGCATCGGAACGAGAGCGCCGCACGCCGCGCCGCCGATCGCGGTTTCCGGAGCGGCCAGACCACGGGGGTCGCCTTCACCGAATTTGCCGCTGGAGCCAGCGATGCGTTTCTCGGTCATGTAGGCCACGGCACTGGCGAGCGTTGCGCCGGCACCGGGCAGCACGCCCATGATGAAACCGAGCACGCCGCAGCGCACGTTGACGACGAAAACCGACGCCGCTTCCTTGAAGTTGAACATCATCCGGCCGGTGGCTTTCACCGCTTCCTGGCCGTGGTGGGTTTTTTCCAGCAGCAGGAGGATTTCGCTGATCGAGAACAGACCCAGCACCAGCACGACGAACTGGATGCCGTCGGTCAGGTGAATGTTGTCGCCGGTGAAACGGTACACGCCACTGTTGGCGTCGATGCCGACGGTGGAAAGGAACAGACCGATCAGCGCCGCAATAAAGGTCTTCAACGGTCGATCACCGGCCATGCCGCCGAGACAGACAATCGCGAACACCATCAGCACGAAGTATTCCGCCGGTCCGAAGGCAATCGCCCATTTCGCCAGCAGCGGCGCAAACAGGACCATGCCGCAGGTGGCGATGAACGCGCCGATGAACGAACTCCACGCCGACAATGACAGCGCGACACCGGCCATACCTTTGCGCGCCATCGGGTAGCCGTCGAGAGTGGTCATGACGGTGGAAGCTTCACCCGGAATGTTCAGCAGGATCGAGCTGATCCGGCCGCCGTATTCGCAGCCCAGATACACCGCCGCGAGCAGGATCAGCGCCGACTCCGGCGGCAGGCCGAGCGCGAACGCGATCGGAATCAGCAACGCCACGCCGTTGATCGGACCAAGGCCCGGCAGCAGACCGACGACGGTGCCGATCAGGGTGCCGCACAGTGCGGTCACCAGGTTGTACGGGCTCAGCGCGACGCCGAAGCCCTGACCCAAATAGCCAAGGGTATCCATATCAGTTCTCCAGGACGCTGAGCAGGCCGAGGGGCAGCGGAACATCCATCAAGCGATCGAACAGCAGATAGAGACCAACCGCCATCAGGCTGATGATCACCACGCTCGGCAGCCAGCGGCCGCCATAGAGACGGGCCATCGGTACGCCGGTAATGATGCTGGCCACGATGAAGCCAAGGGGTTCGAAGGTGCCGGCGAACACCAGCAGCAACACCACGCACAGACCGATCTTGGTCAGGGTTTCGCGATCCAGCGGCGGCTCATCCGGGTTGTGTTTGATCGGCGCCGGGCGAAACACCATGTACAGCAGCGCCAGCCCCATCAGGCCGAGCATCAGCAGCGGAAAGGCGCGCGGGCCGACCGGTTCATAGGAAAAAGCCGCTTGGTACGGCCACGCCATCAGTGCCAGGCCGGCACACACCAGCAGTAACACCGAGGCGAAAATGCGTTGAATAAGCATGGGAGCTCCTGTGCTGCGTCCCCGCGTAGGAGACGCAGCCACTAGACAGAGACGATCACTGGATCAGGCCGAACTCTTTGGCCAGCACTTTGTAGTCGGCGACCTGCTTCTTCACGTAGGTGTCCAGTTCCGGGCCGGTCATGGCGAACGGGAACAGCTCACGCTGATCGCGCAGCTTGGCGAACTCGTCGGAAGCCAGCAGTTTGTCGAACGCGTCTTTCCACCAGGCGTAGTCTTCGTCGCTGACTTTTGGCCCGAGGTAGAAGCCGCGCACCACCGGCCAGACGATGTCGTAGCCTTGCTCACGAGCGGTCGGGATGTCCTTCATTTCCGGTTCGTCGAGACGCTTGTCCGAGAACACCGCGAGCAGACGCATGTCACCGCTCTGGATGTGCGGCATGGAGTCGGAGATGTCGGTACTGCCGACCTGGATGTGGCCGCCGAGCAGGGCCGTGGCGATTTCACCGCCGCCTTCGAGTGCCACGTAACGCAGTTCGCGCGGGTTGATCCCGGCAGCCTTGGCGATCAGTGCGGTCTGCATCCAGTCCTGGCTGCCGACGGTGCCGCCGGAGCCGATAACCACTGAGCCTGGATCTTTCTTCAACGCCTGCACGAGATCGTCGAGGGTCTTGTAGGGCGAATCGCTTTTCACTGCGATGGCGCCGTAGCTGGTGCCGACGGCCGCGAGCCAGCGCACGTTGGTTTCATCGAAGCGGCCGAACTTGCCCTGGGCCAGGTTCAACAGCGAACCGCTCGACCACGCCACCAGCGTGCCGGCATCCGCCGGACGTTGCGCCACTACTGCGTTGTACGCCACCGCGCCGACGCCGCCGGGCATGTAGGTCACGCGCATCGGTTTGCTCAACAGCTTCTGGTTGACCAGTGCGCTCTGCACCAGTTTGCAGGTCAGGTCGAAACCACCGCCGGGGGAGGCGGGGGCGATGCATTCCGGACGTTTCGGCTCGGCCATGAGTTGGCCGGCAAACAGCATCGCGCCAGCGGCGAGAGCAACTTTACGCAGTGATACGTTCATTTGAGTCTCCAGAGGAGTTGTTGTTATGGGTGGACCGAATGACCAAAGGGCAACGCGAAAGCCTAGCGGCAGGCGCAGTTTTCTCGCGGCGCGCGCGCAACGACTGAAACAACGGAGGGGATACAGGACTGCGGCGAGAAGCCGACGGTGCAACGGTGGAATCGAGCAAGGCGAGCAGGCATTACAGCCTTGGTGCGCATGGAGGGCATGCTGGGGTACTCCGTTATTGTTCTTATGAGTCGAAAACGCTTCATGGCGTTTTTCGTTGCGCTGTGTGGCAGCAGCGGCGACAGTCGAAACTGTCCGTGGGCCGACTCTAACCGGCTAACCTTTCAACAACCTTTCAATTGTCTTTCACGGTTTTCGGGCTTCACAGCGGCGGTTGCGGCTGTAAACTCCGCGACAAAGCGTGGCGTCGGCCAACCCTGAACGAGGTAAAAAATCCATGCGTGTCCTGCTCGTCGAAGACCATCTGCAACTGGCCGAAAGCGTGGCTCAGGCGCTCAAGAGCACCGGTCTGACGGTGGATGTGTTGCACGATGGCGTGGCCGCCGACCTGGCGCTGGGCAGTGAGGAATACGCCGTGGCGATCCTCGATGTCGGCCTGCCGCGCATGGACGGTTTCGAGGTGCTGGCGCGGCTGCGTGCTCGCGGCAAGAACCTGCCGGTGTTAATGCTGACAGCGCGCAGTGACGTCAAGGATCGCGTGCATGGCCTCAATCTCGGTGCTGACGACTACCTGGCCAAGCCGTTCGAACTGACGGAACTGGAAGCGCGGGTCAAAGCCTTGCTGCGCCGCAGTGTGCTGGGCGGCGAGCGTCTGCAGCGTTGTGGCGTGCTGGCTTACGACCTCGATACGCGGCGCTTCACCCTCGGCGACGAACTGCTGACCCTGACCTCGCGCGAGCAGGCCGTTCTCGAAGCGTTGATCGCGCGGCCGGGGCGAGTGATGAGCAAGGAACAACTGGCCGCGCAGGTGTTCGGCCTCGACGAAGAAGCCAGCCCCGACGCCATCGAAATCTACGTGCACCGCTTGCGCAAGAAACTCGATGGCCAGCCCGTGGCCATCGTCACCTTCCGTGGCCTCGGCTATCTGCTGGAAAGCCGCGATGCATAAGCCCAGCAGCCTGCGCTGGCGGTTGCTGTGGAACCTTGGATGGTTGCTGGTGGTGCTGATGCTCGCCAGTGGTTTGAGCGCTTACTGGAACGGTCGCGAAGCCGCCGACACCGCGTATGACCGCACGCTGCTGGCCTCGGCACGCACCATCGCTGCCGGGTTGTCGCAGCGCGATGGCAGCCTCAGCGCCGATGTGCCTTACGTGGCGCTGGACACCTTCGCCTACGACAGCGCCGGGCGCATCTATTACCAGGTCAACGACATTCACCAGAAGCTGATTTCCGGCTACGAAAATCTTCCCGGGCCACCGCCCGGCACGCCGCGCACCGACAGCTATCCGGCGCTCGCGCGCTTTTACAATGCGAAGTACAACGGCCAGAACGTGCGTGTGGTCAGCCTGCTCAAGGCCGTAAGCGAGCCGAACATGAACGGCATGGCGGAAATCCGCGTGGCTGAAACCGACGAAGCGCGGGTCAGTATGGCGCGCAGTCTGGCGGCCGATACGTTGCTGCGCCTGGGCATGCTGGCCGTGGGTGCATTGCTGCTGGTGTGGTTCGCGGTGAGTGCGGCGCTGCGGCCGCTGGAGCGGTTAAGAACCGCTGTTGAGGAACGCCAGCCCGACGACTTGCGGCCACTGCCGTTGGTGGAAGTGCAGCATGAACTGGGACCCTTGGTCCGCGCGCTCAATCATTTCACCGAAAGGCTACGCGGCCAGTTCGAGCGGCAGGCGCAGTTCATCGCCGATGCCGCTCACGAGTTGCGCACGCCGTTGGCGGCACTGAAAGCTCGGCTGGAATTGGGCCTGCGCTCGAACGAGCCGGAGACTTGGCGCACCACCCTTGAATCGTCCGCGCAAAGCACCGATCGCTTGACCCATCTGGCCAATCAGCTGCTATCGCTGGCCCGGGTCGAAAACGGTGCGCGGGCGATTGCCGAGGGCGGCGCGCAGTTGCTCGATCTGAGTCAATTGGCTCGAGAACTGGGCATGGCCATGGCGCCTTTGGCGCACAAGCGCGGCGTGGCGCTGGCGCTTGAAGCGGATGAACCGGTGTGGCTGCGCGGTGAGCCGACGCTGCTCAATGAGCTGCTGAGCAATCTGGTCGACAACGCGCTGGCGCATACGCCACCGGGCGGCAATGTGATTCTGCGGGTCACGGCGCCGGCGGTGCTTGAGGTTGAGGACGACGGGCCGGGCATCCCGCTGCACGAGCGCGATCGGGTGTTCGAGCGGTTTTATCGGCGCAATCAGCAGGTTGCCGGTTCAGGTCTGGGCTTGGCGATTGTCGGCGAGATCTGTCGCGCGCATCTGGCGCAGATCACCTTGCATGATGGCGAGCAGGCAGGGTTGAAGGTGCGGGTCAGCTTTATTGCCGGGTAATATCTTTGTGGCGAGGGGATTTATCCCCGCTCGGCTGCGCAGCAGTCGCAGTTCAGCGATCACAATCTGTCTGGAAAAAACCGGGTCGCAGAGTTCAGGGTCGCTGCGCAACCCAACGGGGATAAATCCCCTCACTACAGGTCAGTAGAACATCGACCGCGATTCTTCCAGATCCGCGCAAAACTGCTTGTTCTCCGGGTCAATCCCCAGCTTCCTGAACGCCGGCACGCTAAACGGATCAATCCGCGCAAACGGATGATCGGTGTCCTTGCGGCAATACAAATTGGCCACTTGCACGATATCGACGTAATCGATGCGCGCCGAGTCGCGGCTGAAGTCTTGATACAGCAACGGCAAATGCACCAGGCGCTCGGGAAACTCCCAGACCCGCAGCAATTTCTCGCCCAGCAATGGGTGAATCTGCTCGATCACATGGGTCAGGCTGACCGCATCCGAGAGCAGTTCATTGTGGTCTTCGGCGTAAGTCAGAATCGGCAACACGCCAATCTGATGCACCAGTCCGCCGAGTGCCGCCTGATCGGGTTTGAGCTGGGTGTGGCGACGACACAGCGCATAGCTGACGCCAGCGATTTCCAGACTGCTGCGCCAGACTTCGCGCATCTTCTGTTCGACCACCTCGGAGCGGGCATTGAAGATCTGCTCCATCACCAGACCGATCGCCAGGTTGCTGCTGTAGTTGATGCCCAAACGGGTGATGGCGGTGTGCAGGTCTGTGACTTCCTGCGCGGCGCGCAGCAGCGGACTGTTGACCACTTTGATCAGGCGCGCCGACAGCGCGGTGTCGCGGCCGATGACTTTGCTCAGATCGCTGACGCTGATTTCCGGATCCTCGGCAGCCTTGCGAATCTGCAGGGCCACTTCCGGCAACGTTGGCAGAACCAGGTCATCGTTATCGATGGCCGCAACCAAATCCTGTTGGACCTTTTCCGCCAGTTCGCTCATTTGGACTCTCTAGGGTGTTGCAACAATGCTGCGATCAACGCTGGATTTCGCGGTCGCGATCCAGTTCGTAAGGCAGGTCGAGCACGTGCAACGCGGGGCCTTCGAGGGCGCCCAGACGCAAATCACCGGCTTCGGCAGCTTCGGCCTGCAACACGGCCAGGAGTTCAATGTTTCCTTCGGCGTTCGCTGCCAGGACCACTTCGCCAATCGAGCTGTTGTGGCTGGGGGCAAACAGTTGAGTGCCGGGCTCCGGCAACTCGGCCGCGTAGAGGCGCAGGCGGTACAGGCGCCGCTTGAGCTTGCCCAGGTACTGCATGCGCGCAACGATTTCCTGGCCGGTGTAGCAGCCTTTCTTGAAGCTCACCCCGCCGACCGCCTGCAGATTGAGCATCTGCGGGATGAACAGTTCGCGAGTGGAAGGCATGACCTGACCGATACCGGCGCGGATCTGGCCCAGCAGCCATTGATTCAGTTCGGCCTCAGGCAGGGCGGTCGACAGTTGGCTTTGCACGCTTTGCGCCTGAGCGGCAGGCACCCAGAGTTCGGCGCGCTCGGGCGAGACGCGAATTGCGATCAGGCCTTCATTGCGCACAACGCTGTCGGTTTCGGCCGGCAGTGCCAGACCGAGGCTGGTCAGGGCTGCATCGCCATGTGCCAGACCGAAGCGCACCCATGCGGCGCTTTCATCGGTCAGTTTCGATTTGGAGAACACTGCGTACTTTTTCAGGTCGGCCAGTTGCGGTTCCAGCAGTTCGCTGGCCATCGCCATCACCACGCCGTCACCTTCAAGCAGGATGCGGAAGCTCGACTGCATCCGGCCTTTCTGCGTGCAGCGGGCGCCGAGGCTGGCGCGGGTGTCGCTCAGGTAATTGATATTGCAGGTCAACTGGCCTTGCAGGAATTTTCCGGCGTCCGCACCGCGAACCGCGAGTACGCCTTCATGAGACAGGGTGCAGAAAAAAGCAGAATCGGCCATGGGTCATCGCAGGGTAAATAGACTGGGGCACATCATAAGGGGGCAGGGTTGAAATGGGTAGTTGATAAAGGATCAGGGGTCCCCGACCAAAGCCGACTGTGCGGCCCGCGCCGGGGCTGTATACTGCCCGGCAAATTCGAGGAGGGCTCCATGGTCGAACAAGTTGAACTGAATCGCCTCTTTTGGCACAGCCGTCGCGGCATGCTTGAGCTTGACGTGCTGCTGGTGCCGTTCGTGCAGGAGGTTTACGCGACGTTGAATCAAGTGGATCGCGATCTGTACGTGCGTTTGCTGACCTGTGAGGATCAGGACATGTTCGGCTGGTTCATGGAGCGCAGCGAGTCGGAAGATCCGGAGCTGCAACGCATGGTCCGGATGATTCTGGATCGTGTCCAGCCCAAGTAATACGTTCGAATGCCGCTGGCATGCCTCACGGCAGTTGCTGGCGGCGTATCTGTTGGCCCAGGCGTCCGCCATGGGTTCTTTATTCCTGCTGTCGATTCCGCTCTGGGCCAGCCTGCTCGGCGCTTGCGCCTGTGCGCTGCACGGTTTTTGGGTGCTGCCACGGCAGATTCTGCTGAACCACCCGAAAGCATTCTGCGGCTTGCGCCGCGATGGCGATGGCTGGCAGGTCTGGAATCAGGCTGATGGCTGGCAAGCGGTGCAACTGCGCCCGGACAGTCTGGCGCTGCCATTGATCGTAGTGCTGCGCTTTCGCCTGCGCGGAGAGTGGCGGGTCAGGTCGATCTGCGTACCACGTGACTCGCAGGCGGCGGATCTGCACCGACGCCTGCGAGTGCGGCTCAAGTTCAGCCGGCGTAGGTGGGCGGCACCAGAATAGTGTCGAGCGCTTCGGGCAGCAGGTCCGGGTAGTCGAGGGTGTAATGCAGGCCACGACTTTCCTTGCGCTCCATGGCTGAGCTGATCATCAACTCGGCGACTTGTGCAAGGTTGCGCAGCTCGATCAGGTCGCGGCTGACTTTATAGTTGCTGTAGAACTCATCGATCTCATCCAGCAGCAGACGCACCCGGTGCTGCGCCCGTTGCAGACGCTTGTTGGTGCGCACGATGCCGACGTAGTCCCACATGAATCGGCGCAACTCGTCCCAGTTGTGCGCGATGATCACATCTTCATCCGAGTCGGTCACCTGACTGGCATCCCAGACGGGCAGGGCGTTTGGCGCCGCGACGTCATCGAGTTGCGCAAGAATGTCCGCTGCTGCCGAACGGGCATAAACGAAGCATTCCAGAAGTGAGTTGCTGGCCATGCGATTGGCGCCGTGCAGGCCGGTGAAGCTGGTTTCGCCGATGGCGTAGAGGCCAGGCACGTCGGTGCGACCGTGCTGATCGACCATCACTCCGCCACAGGTGTAGTGCGCGGCGGGAACCACCGGGATCGGCTGTTTGGTGATGTCGATGCCGAAGCCCAGGCAGCGCTCATAAACAGTCGGGAAGTGGCTTTTGACGAACGATTCAGGCTTGTGGCTGATGTCGAGATATACGCAGTCGACACCCAGGCGCTTCATCTCATGGTCGATGGCCCGCGCGACGATGTCACGAGGCGCCAGCTCGGCGCGTTTGTCGAAGCGGTACATGAAGCGCTCGCCGTTGGGCAGCTTCAAATGCGCGCCTTCGCCACGCAACGCTTCGGTGATCAGGAAACTCTTGGCTTGCGGGTGATACAGGCAGGTCGGGTGGAACTGGTTGAATTCCAGGTTCGCCACCCGGCAACCGGAACGCCAGGCCATGGCGATGCCGTCACCGCAGGCGCCGTCGGGGTTGCTGGTATAAAGGTAGACCTTGGCTGCGCCGCCCGAGGCCAGAATCACGAAGCGTGCGCCGTAGGTGTCGACTTCGCCGGTGGCGCGGTTCAGCACGTAAGCGCCCAGGCAACGATCACCTTCCATGCCCAAGCGGCGTTCGGTGATCAGATCGACGGCGACGCGCTGTTCCAGCAATTCGATGTTCGCGCGCTCTTTGGCCTGGGCCAGCAAGGTTTTGAAGATCGCCGCGCCGGTGGCGTCGGCAGCATGGATGATCCGTCGATGGCTGTGGCCACCTTCGCGGGTCAGGTGAAATTCGAAACCACCGTCTTCAGTGCCGGACTGTTCGTCGCGGGTGAACGGCACGCCTTGGTCGATCAGCCATTGGATGGCTTCGCGGCTGTGCTCGACGGTAAAGCGTACGGCGTCTTCATGGCACAAGCCGCCGCCCGCATTGAGGGTGTCGTCGACGTGGGATTCGACAGTGTCGGTATCGTCGAGCACGGCGGCAACGCCGCCCTGGGCCCAGAATGTCGAACCGTTGGCGAGGTCGCCCTTGCTCAATACGGCAATGCGCAGATGACCGGGCAAGGTCAAAGCGAGAGTCAAACCGGCAGCACCGCTGCCAATCACCAGAACATCGTGTTGGAACTGTTGGCTCATTTCAGGATTCCGCTCAAAGCGACCCGGGTCGGGGTTGGCGCAAGACAGCTGGATCGGCGAGTCAAGACAGCCACACAGCCCACTAGTATATAGAGGGGTTGGGCGGCACAATAGC
The DNA here is from genome assembly GCF_001425545.1 of Pseudomonas sp. Leaf434. Lineage (NCBI taxonomy): Bacteria > Pseudomonadati > Pseudomonadota > Gammaproteobacteria > Pseudomonadales > Pseudomonadaceae > Pseudomonas > Pseudomonas sp. Leaf434. The sequence continues at coordinate 685,806 of NZ_LMQZ01000001.1, forward strand.
CGGGCCCAGATGGCATTGTGAGACTACTGCGCAGTAAAAAGCGCTGTGCTTCGTCGGAAGTTTTTTTCATCAGTTTTGAAAAATGACACCTGTATCGGCGCTGAAACAGTCTTTTCCGAGCAGGGTTGCGCAATGTCAGGTGGGTACGGCTATAAATAATTGGAACTTTTGCCAAAGGCCCAAGATCAATAGACGGTGCCAGAAACCAGGGACAGTGTCGGCTTCAGTGCGGAATCTGCGTTTGGATTCCTGCCGGCGAAACCGATAACAAGATTATTCGCGCAGCCGGTTTATCCCGCGCTGCGTTTTTCGTGCGTGCCAAATCAGAGCCCGCAGGAAACTTGCTTGGAGGGGGAGAACTTTTGCGAAAAGCCCGAGTCTATGTTTGCAAGTCTGGTCGTTTAGTAATGCAAGTCTCCTCCGGGCTTATCGAGGAGTGTTCATGCTAACCCAGGAAGAGGATCAGCAGCTGGTCGAACGCGTACAGCGTGGCGACAAGCGAGCTTTCGATCTGCTGGTGCTGAAATATCAGCACAAAATTCTCGGGTTGATCGTGCGTTTTGTGCACGACACCCATGAAGCCCAGGACGTTGCTCAGGAAGCCTTTATCAAGGCGTATCGGGCACTTGGAAATTTCCGCGGTGACAGTGCGTTTTATACGTGGCTGTACCGTATTGCCATTAACACGGCAAAGAACTACCTGGTTTCCCGCGGCCGTCGGCCGCCGGATAGCGATGTAAGTTCGGAGGATGCGGAGTTCTATGATGGCGATCACGGCCTCAAGGATCTCGAATCACCAGAACGTGCATTGCTGCGGGATGAGATCGAAGGCACCGTCCATCGGACCATCCAGCAACTGCCAGAGGATTTGCGTACGGCTTTAACTTTACGTGAATTCGATGGTCTGAGTTACGAGGACATTGCGAGCGTCATGCAGTGTCCGGTGGGTACCGTGCGCTCCCGGATTTTCCGCGCTCGGGAGGCCATCGACAAAGCCCTGCAACCGTTGTTGCAGGAAAACTGAGACAGCGGCGACAGCCAAGAGAGGAACGCCATGAGTCGTGAAGCCCTGCAGGAATCGCTGTCCGCAGTGATGGATAACGAAGCGGACGAACTGGAATTGCGTCGAGTGCTCAGCGCACTGGATGATGTTGATACCCGTGAGACCTGGGCTCGTTACCAGATCGCTCGGGCAGCCATGCACAAGGATCTGCTGCTTCCGCGTCTGGATATCGCTGCGGCAGTGTCTGCTGCGCTGGAAGACGAAACGGCTCCGGCCAAAGTATCCCGCAGCCCATGGCGCAACCTGGGTCGCCTCGCTGTTGCCGCTTCGGTGACCGTGGCTGTTCTGGCCGGTGTTCGCCTCTACAATCAGGACGAAATCGCCGGTGTTGAACTGGCCCAGCAGTCGAACCAGCCTACTCTGGCCACTCCACAGGTCAAAGGTCCGGCAGTTCTGGCTGGTTACAGCGAAAGCTCGGAAGCGACTGGTCCTATGGCTAACGGCGTTCTGCAAGGCCAGCCAGGCTGGCATGATCAGCGTCTGCCAGGCTATCTGCGTCAGCACGCTCAGCAGGCTGCACTCAAGGGAACTGAAAGCGCGCTGCCATACGCACGTGCCGCAAGCCTGGAAAACCGTTAAGGAGGATCATGCGCGCCATCCCTCTACTTTCGCTTCTGCTCAGTGGCTGGTTCATCGTTCCAGCCCACGCTGACGAGGCCCAGGACTGGTTGACCCGTCTGGGCCAGGCCGAGCAGCAGCAAAGCTTCCACGGCACTTTCGTTTACGAGCGTAACGGCAGTTTTTCCACGCACAACATCTGGCATCGTGTCCAGAATGGCCAGGTCCGCGAGCGGTTATTACAGCTCGACGGCTCGGCTCAGGAAGTCGTGCGCATTGATGGACGTACTCAATGCGTCAGCGGCACCCTGATTGCGGGATTGGGTGATTCACCCAACGCTGCCGCCCGTGCGCTGGACCCCAAAAAGCTGAAGAATTGGTATGACCTTGCCGTCATTGGCAAGTCGCGCGTGGCCGGTCGTGATGCAGTGATCGTATCGCTGACGCCTCGTGATCAGCACCGTTATGGTTTCGAGTTGCATCTGGACAGGAAAACCGGTCTGCCGCTCAAGTCGTTGCTTTTGAACGACAAGGGGCAGTTGCTCGAGCGTTTCCAGTTCACCAGCCTCGACACGGATGAAATCCCGTCGGACAAGGACTTGTTGGCAGACGCCGATTGCAAGCCGATCAACATCGCAAGCGACAAGGCTTCTGCAGCTAAAACCGTGCAAAACTGGCGTTCGGACTGGCTCCCGCCAGGCTTTGAGCTGACCAGCAGCAGTTCGCACAAGGATGCGCAGACCAAGACCCAGGTCAGCAGCCTGATGTATGACGATGGTCTGGCGCGTTTCTCGGTGTTCCTTGAGCCATTGAACGGTGCCACCGTCACCGACACCCGCACTCAGTTGGGCCCGACCGTCGCGGTATCCCGTCGCCTGACCACGCCGCAAGGTGAAATGATGGTTACGGTGGTTGGCGAAATCCCGATTGGCACCGCCGAACGAATCGCTCTATCGATGCGTAACAACGATGGCGCTGCGACCAGCAAGCAGTGAGCTGATTTCAGTCATTTCCACTTCGTCGTCGAGACGTCGAAATGTTTGCTGAGCATTTTCATTTGCAAAACCCCTGAAAATTTTTTATAGGTCAGAGCCTCACGGCTCTGGCCTTGTTTGTTGTTCCCGGAACAAAAATGCCGGTCTGTGGTTTCCGGTGTTCCTTTGCTCCATATCGCTTAACCCTGCTCGTCGTAACGGGAGCTGTATGTCGATACCAAGTTTGAAGTCTTATCTTTCCATCTTCGCCACCGTGCTGTTGCTCGGTCAGGCGGTCCCTGCTGCGCAAGCGGCCGATCTGCCTGATTTCACCCAGTTGGTCGAACAAGCGTCGCCAGCGGTAGTGAATATCAGTACCACGCAGAAACTGCCGGACCGTCGCGTGAATCAGCAGATGCCGGATCTGGAAGGCCTGCCACCGATGCTGCGCGAATTCTTCGAGCGCGGCATGCCGCCTCAGCAGCGCTCACCGCGTGGCGACGGGCGTCAGCGTGAAGCGCAATCGCTGGGTTCGGGGTTCATCATTTCGCCGGACGGCTACATCCTCACCAACAACCACGTGATCGCCGATGCTGACGAAATCCTCGTCCGCCTGGCTGACCGCAGTGAGATGAAAGCCAAGCTGGTCGGCACCGATCCACGTTCCGACGTGGCGTTGCTGAAAATCGAAGGCAAGGATCTGCCGGTGCTCAAGCTCGGCAAATCCCAGGATCTGAAGGCTGGCCAGTGGGTCGTCGCGATCGGTTCGCCATTCGGCTTTGACCACACCGTGACCCAAGGCATCGTCAGCGCCGTCGGTCGTAGCCTGCCAAACGAAAACTATGTGCCGTTCATTCAGACCGACGTGCCGATCAACCCGGGCAACTCCGGTGGCCCGCTGTTCAACCTGAATGGTGAAGTGGTCGGCATCAACTCGCAGATCTACACCCGCTCCGGTGGCTTCATGGGCGTTTCGTTTGCCATCCCGATCGACGTGGCGATGGACGTTTCCAATCAGCTCAAAAGCGGTGGCAAAGTCAGCCGCGGCTGGCTGGGCGTAGTCATCCAGGAAGTGAACAAGGATCTGGCCGAGTCGTTCGGTCTGGACAAGCCAGCTGGCGCGCTCGTTGCACAGATCCAGGATGACGGCCCTGCGGCCAAGGGCGGCCTGCAGGTTGGCGACGTGATCCTGAGCATGAACGGTCAGCCGATCGTCATGTCCGCCGATCTGCCGCATCTGGTCGGCGCGCTGAAGGCTGGCGCCAAAGCTAATCTGGAAGTGATTCGAGAAGGCAAGCGCAAGAACGTCGAGCTGACTGTCGGCGCAATCCCGGACGAGGATAAAGAGCTGGACGCACTGCCGAAATCCGGCGCGGAAAGCAGCAGCAACCGCTTGGGTGTTGCGGTCGGCGAATTGACCGCCGAGCAGAAGAAAGCCTACGACCTCAAAGGTGGTGTGGTGATCAAGGAAGTGCAGGACGGTCCTGCGGCCCTGATCGGTCTGCAGCCGGGTGATGTGATTACTCATCTGAACAACCAGGCCATCGGCTCGGCTGAGGAGTTCACCGACATTGCCAAGGCATTGCCGAAGAACCGTTCGGTGTCGATGCGCGTGCTGCGTCAGGGCCGTGCCAGCTTCATCACCTTTAAACTGGCTGAATAAGCCAGCAACAAGGTAAAAAAGAAACCGCCTCGAAAGAGGCGGTTTTTTTGTGTCTGAAGTTTTTGTCTTGTCTGGAAAGACTCAGCCCATCATGTCCTTGACCATACGCTCCTGTTCCATCAGCTCACGCTGGCGGGCATCGATGCGTGAGGACAGCGGGAAGTTGTTGCCAGCCTTGCGCTTGGCGAAGTCCAACTGCTGAATGGCCTGGCGGTAATCGCCGACCAGCGCAAAATACTCGGCTCGCGCCTGATGCAGGCCGATGATGTTGCCCGACAAGCCACGGGTTTCAGCAACCTGATACCAGACGTCCGGATCATCCGGGCGGGACTTGAGCAAGCTGTCCAGCGCCTTCTCGGCATCGGCGGCGCGATTCTGTTTCAACAGCAGATCGACACGCACCTGATTCAGCGGATAGTTGCCCGGGAACTGCGTGAGCATGCGGTCGACCCGTGATTGTGCATCGGGCAGGCGATTGTTGGTGATGTCCAGATCGACCTGAGCGAGGTTGTAGATAATCTCGTTGGGCGACTTGGCCAACAATTGCTTGAGATTTTCGCGGGCTTCGTTCAGCTGGCCGCCCTTGATTTGCGCGATGGCGAGGCCGTATCGCGCGACATCGTTTTTCGGGTTTTCATCGAGCAGGGCGCGGAAACGCTTGGCGCCCAGCCCCGGGGTTTCTTCGTAGATCAACTGCACCCGCGCGCGGATCAACTGGTAGCGCATGCTGTCTTCGATGCCGCCCGGTTTCGCCTGCTCGGCGCGGTTGCGGGTGTCGGCGATACGCGATTCGGTAACCGGGTGAGTCAGGAGGAATTCCGGCGGCTTGGCGTCGAAGCGGTACTGGCGCATCAGGCGTTCGAACATGGTCGGCATTGAGCGCGGATCGTAACCGGCCTTTTCCAGATTGAGGATGCCGATGCGATCCGCTTCCTGTTCGTTTTGTCGCGAGAAGCGCCGCTGTTCCTGCAACGCCGCAGCCTGGGTGCCAGCGATCGTGGCGATGCCGGCATCACCGCCGCCGGCCGCCGCAATGACAATGCCGGCCAGCAACGCGGCCATCATCGGCACCTGCATTCTTTGTGAGGCTTCCACCCCGCGAGCAAAGTGGCGTTGCGACAAGTGCGCCAATTCGTGAGCGAGCACCGAGGCGTACTCACCCTCGGTCTGGGCGTTGAGGAAAAGACCGCCGTTGACCCCAACCACGCCGCCCGGCGCTGCAAAGGCGTTGAGTTGTGGGCTATTGATCAGGATGAATTCCAGGCGTCGGTCGGAAACCTGACTGGTCTCGACCAGCTTGTACACGCTGGATTCGACGTAGTCCTTGAGCTGCGGATCGTTGAGCTGGTAAACCTGACTGCGCAGCATGGCCAGCCAGGCGCGGCCGAGCTGGTATTCCTGTTGCGGCGAGACAATGGCAGAGCTGGCGTCGCCGAGTGACGGCAGATCGTCGGCAAAGCCTGGTGAGGCGAGCAGGCAAGCGAGCGTCAGCAGGGTAGGGCGCAGAAAAGTCATGCACAAAGCCTTGGAGGACAAAGACCTTACTGTAGCCGGACACCGAAGCCGCGACCAGATATTCTAGGCAGCTCGACAACGAACCGGAGTGACGCAATGACTGACGCTGTAGCCCATGACGTGGAACTGGACGCCAGTGGCCTGAACTGTCCGTTGCCGTTGCTCAAGGCAAAAATGGAACTCAACAAACTGCACAGCGGCGCTGTGCTCAAGGTGATCGCTACCGATGCCGGCTCGCAACGCGACTTCCGTACCTTTGCCAAACTGGCCGGTCATGCGCTGTTGCGCGAAGAAGACGAGGCTGGCGTCTACCGTTACTGGTTGAAAAAAGCCTGACGCGAGCGCGTTAACGATCGAAGGGATTATTGATGTTCAAAGTGTTACGCGACTGGATTCAGCGCTACTTCTCCGATGAAGAAGCCGTGGTGCTGGCGGTGCTGCTGGTTCTCGCCTTCACCGCCGTGCTTACCCTCGGCGGCATGCTCGCGCCCGTATTGGCGGGCATGGTGCTGGCGTATCTGATGCAAGGCCTGGTGGTGACGCTCGAGCGACTGCGCGTGCCGGGCGGGGTGGCGGTGGGACTGGTCTTTGCGCTGTTCATGGGCGCGCTGATGCTGTTTATTGTCGTGGTGCTGCCGCTGCTGTGGCATCAGTTGATCACGCTGTTCAACGAGTTGCCGGGCATGCTCGCCAAGTGGCAGTCGCTGCTGCTTCTATTGCCAGAGCGCTATCCGCATCTGGTGTCTGACGAGCAAGTCTTGCAAGCGATCGAAGCGGCGCGGGGCGAGATTGGCAAGTTTGGCCAGTGGGCACTGACTTTCTCGTTGTCGAGTTTGCCGCTGCTGGTGAACATCATGATCTACCTTGTGCTGGTGCCGATTCTGGTGTTTTTCTTCCTCAAGGATCGGGCCATGATCGGCGAGTGGGTGCGCGGCTATCTGCCTCGCGAGCGCGCACTGATCACCCGCGTCGCGCAGGAAATGAACCGGCAGATCGCCAACTACATACGTGGCAAAGGCATCGAGATCGTGATTTGCGGCGGCGTGACCTACATCGCCTTCATCGCGCTGGGCCTGAATTACGCGGCGCTGCTGGCGTTGCTGGTGGGGTTGTCGGTGGTGGTGCCGTATGTCGGTGCAGTAGTGGTGACCGTGCCGGTGCTGCTGATTGCGCTGTTCCAGTGGGGCTGGAGCGATCAGTTCATCTACCTGATGGCGGTTTACGGAATCATTCAGACGCTGGACGGCAACGTGCTGGTGCCGTTGCTGTTTTCGGAAGCAGTGAATCTGCATCCGGTTGCAATCATCTGCGCGGTGCTGCTGTTTGGCGGATTGTGGGGATTCTGGGGGGTGTTCTTTGCGATCCCGCTGGCGACGCTGTTCAAGGCTGTGCTCGATGCGTGGCCGCGCAAGGAGCCGGTGGTGGCGCCGTTGCTTTAAATCGGGGTGAGGCTTTTGGCCTCATCGCTGGCAAGCCAGCTCCCACAGGTTTTGTATGTGCTGAACCCTGTGGGAGCTGGCTTGCCAGCGATGGCGTCGGTGACGACCCAGCAAAAACATCAGGCTTTATTCAGAGCCTCAGCCGCCGCCAGCACGGCATCAACATGCCCCGGCACCTTCACACCACGCCATTCCTGACGCAGCACACCGTCCTTATCAATCAGGAAAGTGCTGCGATCAACGCCCAGGTATTCCTTGCCATACAGCTTTTTCAGCTTGATCACGTCGAACAGCTGACAAACCGCCTCGTCCTTGTCGCTGATCAGCTCAAACGGAAATTCCTGTTTGCCTTTGAAGTTTTCGTGCGACTTCAAGCTGTCGCGGGAAATGCCGAAGACTTCGGTGTTGGCAGCCTTGAACGCCGCATATTGATCGCGAAAGCCCTGGCCTTGAGTGGTGCAGCCCGGGGTGCTGTCCTTCGGGTAAAAGTAGATCACCACTTGCTTGCCCTTGAGTTCGGACAGGCTGAAGGTCTGCCCGCTGGTCGCAGGCGCGGTGAAATCCGCAACCGGTTGGTCGATGACAACGGCCATGAAAGCTTCCTTACATTGGGTTTTGTGGGCGCCAAGGCTCGATCAGGGCATCCAGGTTCATCGCGTCGGCGAAATCGAGGAACTGATCGCGCAGCCAGCTGATCTGCGTGTTGGCCGGCAGGGTCACGGTGAACGTGGCGTTGAGCATGGTGCCGCCGGTCTGGGGAGCCTGGTAAGTGTCGCAGGTGAGGTTTTCCAGTTCGACGTTATGGTCCATGAAGAACTGGCACAGCTCATTGATGATGTCCGGGCGATACGCCGAGCTGACGTAAGCCACGTAAGGCAGCGCTTGCGGACGATTTTCCAGAGCGGCGCTGCGCACCACATTGACGGTGAAAGCGTGACGCTTGGCCAGCAATGGCAGGCTGCCTTCGAGGCGCGCGAGGGCGTCCCAGCTACCGGAAACTTCCAGCACCAGAGCGCTGCACTCGCCGTGGCGGGTCAGGCGAGAGGTGACGACAGCGCAGCGGTTTTCATGGCTGGCGCGGCACAGGACGTTGGTCAGCTCCATGGGGTTGGCGCCGAGGGCACTGATGACAAGGAATTGTTCGCGAACTGTGGGGGTGGACATGCAGCATTCCTAAAGCGATGAGCGGTCGGTAGGTTGACGGGCATTGGTGGCCGGGCGTGCCTGTTCTGGCGGTCCGTATAAAGAGCCCCGGCCAGCGTTCGCGGCTCGCTCCACTGTGCGGGAGCGCGTCGATGCGACGCAGGAACGGGGCCTGGGAGGCCGAAAGGGGAGGCTGAAACCCGGCGTACAAGCTGATCTGTACCGATCAAAGTCTGAAGGGTAGCGAAAAGCGGCGCCAAGGGGAATGGCAGCGGCGCAGTACTTCGCTTGTGCAAGCATCTTGGCGCCAGTACCATTACCGCTCTCTTTTTCCGGCAGGAGCGGTTTCATGATTGCGGGCAGTATGGTGGCACTGGTCACTCCCATGGATGCACAAGGGCGTCTTGACTGGGACAGCCTCAGCAAACTCGTGGACTTCCACCTCAAGAACGGCACCCATGCCATCGTCGCCGTCGGTACTACCGGCGAGTCGGCCACCCTTGATGTAGAAGAGCACATCGCCGTCATCAAAGCCGTGGTCAAACAGGTTGCCGGGCGCATTCCGGTCATCGCCGGCACCGGCGCAAATTCGACCCGCGAAGCCGTCGAGCTGACCCGCAACGCCAAGGCTGCCGGCGCCGATGCCTGCCTGCTGGTGGTTCCTTATTACAACAAGCCGACCCAGGAAGGCCTGTACCAGCACTTCAAGCACATCGCTGAAGCGGTCGACATTCCGCAGATTCTCTACAACGTTCCCGGCCGCACCTCCTGCGACATGCAGGCCGAGACGGTGATTCGCCTGTCCACCGTGCCGAACATCATCGGCATCAAGGAAGCCACCGGCGACCTCAAGCGCGCCAAAGCGATCATCGATGGCGTGAGCAAGGATTTCATCGTGCTGTCCGGCGATGATCCGACTGCTGTCGAGCTGATCCTGCTGGGCGGCAAAGGCAACATCTCGGTCACCGCCAACGTCGCCCCGCGCGAAATGGCTGACCTGTGCGAGGCCGCGCTCAAGGGCGACGCCGATACCGCACGCGCAATCAACGAAAAACTGATGCCGCTGCACAAGGACCTGTTCATCGAAGCCAACCCGATTCCGGTGAAGTGGGCTTTGGTCGAAATGGGCCTGATGCACGAAGGCATCCGCCTGCCACTGACCTGGCTGAGCACACCTTGTCATGAAACGCTGCGCTCGGCCCTGCGCCAGTGCAACGTCCTGGTTTAATTGAGGAAGTACAACGCATGAAGCGAATGGCCGGACTTTCCGCACTTGCCTTGATTATCTCCAGCACCAGTGGCTGCGGATGGGTCTGGGGGCCGGAAGGTTATTTCCGCGACCGTGGAAGCGATTACCTGCAAGCGCAACAGACTGCACCGATGCAATTGCCACCGGATGTAAGCACTGCCAAGCGTCTCGATCCGCTGTTGCCGATCCCGCGCAACGTGGCCGATGACACCGCGACGGGCGAATACGTCGTGCCGCGTCCTCAGCCGCTGTCGTCGGTTGCCGATGCCACGGATTACTCGCTGCAGAAGAGCGGTGATACGCGTTGGGTCGTGGCCCAGCACCCACCGGCCGAAGTCTGGCCAGTGGCGCTGCAGTTCTTCCAGGACAACGGGTTCCGTCTGGATGAACAGCGTCCGCAGACCGGCGAGTTCACCACTACCTGGCAGCACTCCGACGAGCTGTCCGCTTCGATGGCCAAGCGCCTGAGTGCGGCCGGTATCGCCAGCGACAGCGAAACCCGTGTGCGCGTACGTATCGAGCCGGGCGTGCAGCGCAACACCAGTGAAATCTACGTAGTCAGCGCCGAGCGTCCTGCCGGCAGCACGGCCGACGTGGCCTTCACCAACCGTTCGGTCAACACTGGCCTGGACGCTGCGCTGGTCGACGACATGCTCGCGAGCATGAGTCGCACCTCCGAGAAGGGCGGCTCGGTGTCGATGCTGGCCTCGCGTGATTTCGACGCCCCGAGCCGTGTCAGCCTGAACGAAGACGGCAGCGGCAACCCGGTGTTGAACGTCGGTACCGATCTGGACCGCGCCTGGTCGAGCGTCGGCCGTGCGCTGGAACAGGGCGAATGGCGCGTTGAAGACATCAACCGCAGCCTGGGCTTGTACTACATCAACCTGGCCGAAAAAGCCGAGAAGAAAGACGACAAGCCTGGCTTCTTCAGCAGCCTGTTCGGCAGTGCGCCGAGCAAGGAAGAAGTCGAAGCCCGCGCCGAGCGTTATCAGGTTCGCCTGAGCAAGGTGGGCGAGAACATCCAGGTCACCGTCGAAAAGAACATCAACACCGTCGCGCCGGCCGATGTCGCGCGTAAAGTGTTGAGCGTGATTCAGGACAACCTGGGCTGATCCGATATGCGTTTTGCCGTTCTCGGCAGCGGTAGCCAAGGGAACGGCACGCTGATCGCCAGTGCTGATACGTACGTGCTGGTAGATTGTGGTTTTTCCCTGCGGGAAACCGAAAGACGTCTGTTGCGCCTGGGTGTGCACCCGGCGCAACTGAGCGCGATACTCGTGACCCACGAACATGCCGACCACGTGCATGGCGTGGGTTTGCTGTCTCGGCGCTACAATCTGCCGGTCTACCTCAGTCGCGGCACACTGCGCGGGATGCGCAAACCGCTGGAACCGGCAGGCTTTCTCGCCGGCGGCGAGCAACTGCAGATCGGCGCACTGAACGTCGGGGTCATTGCCGTGGCCCATGACGCGCAGGAGCCGACCCAGTACGTCTTCAGCGATCAGGAACAGCGGCGCTTCGGCCTGCTGACCGACCTGGGATCGTTCTGCGAGCGGGTGCTGGATGGCTATCGGGACCTCGATGCATTGATGATCGAGTCCAACCATTGCCGCGACATGCTGGCCCGTGGTCACTACCCGTACTTTCTCAAGCAGCGGGTGGGCGGCGAACGCGGACATCTGAACAACCATCAGGCGGCATTCCTGGTGGCCGAGTTGGGCTGGCAGGGCTTGCAACACCTGGTGCTGGCCCATCTGAGCAGCAAGAACAACCTGCCGCAGCTGGCCCGGCAATGTTTTGTCGACACCCTCGGGTGCGACCCGGACTGGCTGCAACTGGCCGATCAAGATTCAGGGCTCGACTGGCGCCACATCGCCTAGCCCACCTACTTAGCAAGCGGAGCCCATCATGGAAAAACGTGAAGAACTCTACCGCGGCAAAGCCAAATCGGTTTACAAGACCGACGACGCTGACCGCTTGATCCTGCTGTTTCGCAACGACACTTCGGCGTTCGACGGCAAGCGCATCGAACAGCTCGATCGCAAAGGTATGGTGAACAACAAGTTCAACGCCTTCATCATGCAGAAACTCGAAGCGGCGGGCGTGCCGACCCAATTCGACAAACTGCTGGGCGACAACGAGTGCCTGGTGAAGAAGCTCGACATGATCCCGGTGGAATGCGTCGTGCGTAACTACGCCGCCGGCAGCCTGGTCAAGCGTCTGGGCGTCGAGGAGGGCATGAAGCTCAACCCGTACACCTTCGAACTGTTCTTGAAGGACGACGCCAAAGGCGACCCGTTCATCAACGAATCCCACGTTGTGGCATTCGGTTGGGGCACCGCCGAGCAACTGGCGCGCATGAAGGAACTGTCGCTCAAGGTCAACGAAGTCCTGAGCAAACTGTTCGACGACGCCGGCCTGCTGCTGGTCGACTTCAAGCTTGAATTCGGCGTGTTCAGCGACGGCTCCATCGTCCTCGGCGACGAGTTCAGCCCGGACGGCTGCCGTCTGTGGGACAAGGACACCAAGAAGAAGATGGACAAGGACCGCTTCCGCCAAGGCCTTGGTGACGTCATCGAAGCCTACGAAGAAGTCGCCGCTCGTCTGGGCGTACCGCTTTAATCGACGCAAGCATCTGATAGCACGGAAAAAATTTCGTTTGGGGGGTTCGCAACCGACGAAAGTGTTGTTATGATGCGCGCCGTTGGAGAGATGCCAGAGTGGCCGAATGGGACGGATTCGAAATCCGTTGTACCTTCACCGGTACCTAGGGTTCGAATCCCTATCTCTCCGCCATTATTGAACAAGACGAAGCCCCCGTAATCATTGATGATTACGGGGGCTTTTTCGTTTCTGGCGTTTTGTTCGCAATGCTTTTCGGGTACAACCTGCCGACTGCATAAAGGAACAGCTCGATGAGTGAAGTTCAGCCGTTGGCGGGTGATGATGACGTTAGGCCGCAGAGCGTGAGTTTGCTCGAGGCGTTCTGGTTCTGGTTGAAGCTGGGCTTTATCAGTTTCGGCGGGCCGGCCGGGCAGATTTCGATCATGCATCAGGAACTGGTCGAGCGCCGGCGCTGGATTTCCGAGCGGCGTTTTCTGCATGCCTTGAACTATTGCATGTTGCTGCCCGGGCCGGAGGCGCAGCAGTTGGCGACCTACATTGGCTGGCTGATGCATCGAAGCTGGGGTGGCATTGTGGCCGGGGCGTTGTTTGTGCTGCCTTCGCTGTTCATCCTGATTTTCCTGTCGTGGCTCTATATCGCCTTCGGTGAGGTGCCGGTGGTGGCCGGGCTGTTTTACGGGATCAAGCCTGCGGTGACGGCCATCGTCGTGCAGGCGGCCCATCGGATCGGTTCGCGGGCGCTGAAGAACAACTGGCTGTGGGCGATTGCTGCGGCGTCGTTTACGGCGATCTTTGCGTTCAATGTGCCGTTTCCGCTGATCGTTTTGGGTGCGGCGGTAATCGGCTATTTCGGCGGACGCTTGGCGCCTGAGAGGTTCAGAGCCGGCGGGCATAGTGCGGCGAAGAAGTCTTTCGGTCCGGCGTTGATCGACGACGACACGCCAACACCGGCCCATGCCCGTTTCAGCTGGACGAAACTGGCCATGCTCGCCGTGATTGGCGCCGCGCTGTGGGCATTGCCGATGGGCGTGTTGACTGCGCTGTTTGGCTGGCAGGGCACGTTGACGCAGATGAGCTGGTTCTTCACCAAGGCAGCGCTGCTCACCTTCGGTGGAGCTTACGCAGTGTTGCCCTACGTCTATCAAGGTGCGGTCGGTCACTACGGCTGGCTGACCCCGACGCAGATGATCGACGGCCTGGCGCTGGGCGAAACCACACCGGGGCCGCTGATCATGGTGGTGGCGTTTGTCGGTTTTGTCGGCGCTTATGTGACGCAGGTGTTCGGCGCCGATCAGGTGTTCCTCGCCGGAGCGGTCGCCGCCGCGCTGGTGACGTGGTTTACCTTTCTACCCTCATTCCTGTTCATCCTCGCCGGCGGCCCGCTGGTGGAGTCGACGCACGACGAACTCAAATTCACCGCCCCGCTTACCGCGATCACCGCTGCGGTGGTCGGCGTGATTCTCAATCTGGCGTGTTTCTTCGGCTATCACGTGCTCTGGCCGCAGGGTTTCAGCGGCAGCCTGGATTGGCCCTCGGCATTGATCGCCATTGCGGCAGCCATTGCGCTGTTTCGCTTCAAACGCGGAGTGATTCAGGTGTTGCTGGGCTGTGCGTTGGTTGGGTTGGTGGTGCATTTGCTGCGTTAGTCTCGGCCGGCGTGCCATGGACGGCGGCGTATATCGACACCGTCGGTGAGCCTACCGCCGACATGCGCTCCAACATCGCAGCTGAAGCACGGGCGAAGATCGTCTATGAGCGCTTGATGGGGCGCGCGCCTGACATCAGCCGGCGCGCCCCGGTTAATCACTGTGAAATCTTGGTGACTTGCAAAGATTTGCGCTCGATCGCTACGGGCTGCAAATGCCCCAAACGGTCGAGGTGATAGCGCTGCAGATCCCGCGCCAGAATCAGTTGGCCGTGATACAGCGCTGCCGCTTCGTTGCGCACATCCTCGATCGACGGGCTCACCGCCGGATTGGCCTGATAGCGCGCGCTGAAATGCGTCAACACCAGATTGCGCACCCCGGCTGATTCGGCAAATCCAGCGACAGCGGCGGCGCTGCTGTGGCCGTAACTGGCACGAGCGCGGTCGATTGCTGCCTGCACGAATGTCGCTTCATGCACCAGCACATCCGCCGATTGCGCCACTTCGGCCAGCAGTGCCGGCCGATCGTTATCGCCGCAGACAATGATGCGTCGATCAGGTCGTGAACTCAGCAGATAGTCGCGAGCGTGCAGCATCCGCCCGTCAACCTCCACGTCCTGACCATGGGCCAACTGACCCCAGAGCGGGCCGCGTTCGATACCCTCGGCATCCAGGCGCTGCACGTCCAGACGCGGTTCCGGGTCGGACTCGGTGAACACATAACCATGACACGGCACACGGTGCGACAACTCGACGGTCTGCACCTGAACGTTGACGCTGCGCCACTCTGTAAGCGTTTCCACAGCATGCAGGTTGATCTCGAACGGCAGATACGATTGCGTCACCTCCAGACTCATTTTCAGCCAGGGATGCAGCGCTGTCGGCAGGATAATGTCCAGTGGTCGCGTGCGTCCGGACATGCCGGTGCTAGCCAGCAGGCCCGGCAAGCCCAGGCAGTGATCGGCATGCACATGAGTGATGAAAATCGCCCGCAACTCGCTCAGCGACAGCGGCGTGCGCAGCACCTGATGCTGAGTGCCTTCACCGCAATCGATCAGGTACCAGCCCTTGCCGGCAGAGGCGATCAGTGCCGTCGCGCTGACGTTGCGCTGGCGGGTCGGCACGCCGGCAGACGTGCCCAGAAACAACAAATCCACGGTGGTTCTCCCTGGCGGATCGGATTTCAGATATTGCGTGCAGTTCTCGGTGAGCTTTCGACAATCAGCGAGGCGATTCGGATCCATCGATGGACTGCGACAATTCATCGGACACCCGCGCTGTCGGCGGCTGGCCTTGGCACTTCGCTCGCTGATGATGGTCACAGCGAAACGGAGTCACTTAGCGGAGGTCAACTTGCCCAGAAAATCCAGGCCGATCGTCGACCGCGCCGATGCGGCGACCCTTTCGCAAGAACGCAAAGATGTGTTTTTCGCGGCGGTGCAGGTCAGCCGCATGGCCATGATTGTCACCGATCCAGCGCAGCCCGACGATCCCATCATTTTTGCCAACAATGCGTTTCTTGAACTCAGCGGCTACGAGCTGGAAGAAGTGCTCGGGCGCAACTGCAGGTTTCTGCAAGGCGAGCAGACTGATCGCGCGGTGTTGCAACGGGTCAAGCAAGCGCTGAAACATCAACACGAAACCTGCGTGGAGGTGCTCAACTATCGCAAGGACGGCTCGTCGTTCTGGAACGAGCTGTTCATCGCGCCGCTATTCAACGAGCGCGGACAACTGGTGTATTTCTTCGCTTCGCAAATGGACGTCAGCCGCCGACGCGACGCCGAGGACGGCCTGCGCTACAGCGAGAACATGGAAGCGCTGGGCCAGTTGACCGGTGGCATTGCCCACGACTTCAACAACCTGCTGCAAGTGATGATCGGCTACATTGAGCTGATCCAGCACACCGCAAAGCGGCCGAGCATTGATCCGCAACGCATCGTGGTAGGCGCCGGTCACGCTCGCGCGGCGGCGGAAAAAGCACGTTTGCTGACCCAGCATCTGCTGGCATTCTCCCGCCGACAACGGCTCGAAGGCCGGGTGATCAATCTCAATGCCTTGCTTGAGCGCTCTACGCTGCCGACGCATGAATCCGCCGATCTGGAACCGCGATTCGAACTGGCCGAGGACTTGTGGAACTGCCGGCTCGACCCGGCGCAGGCCGAGATGGCGCTGAACCATTTGCTCTCCAACGCCTGCGATGCGCTGGTTGACCAGCAGCAACCTGCGATCACCGTGCAGACCCGCAACGTCGATGTACCGGACTCGACGGATCCGCACCAGGGCGGACTGGCGGCGGGGCGTTACGTCTGCATCGCGGTTGCCGATAACGGTGTGGGCATTGCCGCTGACGATCTCGACAAAGTGATGGAACCGTTTTTTACCACCAAAGAGGAAGGCAATGGTGCCGGCCTCGGTTTGTCGATGGTTTACGGCTTCGTCAAGCAATCCGGCGGTGTGGTCAAAATCGAATCGACGCCGGGACTCGGCACCACGGTGCGCCTGTTCTTCCCGGCGGATGACAGTCAGCTATCGGCATCTGGCTCCGCTGAAGCCGCAGAAAATCTCAAGGGCACGGAGCGCATCCTGATCGTCGAGGATCGCGCCGAAGTCGCTGAACTGGCGCGCTTTGTATTGTCCGAACAGGGTTACCACACCGACCTCGCTGCAGATGCGAGCGAGGCACTGGCCGTGCTGCAGAGTAGCGAATACGACCTGGTATTCACCGATTTGGTCATGCCGGGCGAGATGAACGGGCTGGCACTGGCGCGGGAAATCAGCCAGCGCTATTCGGCCATGAAGATCCTGCTGACGACCGGGTACTGCGCGGACGAGTCGACGCCCAATGAGCTGGCTGACAATGAGTTCGAATTGATCGCCAAGCCCTACGCGCCGGTGGACCTTTTGCGCAAGCTGCGCTCGATGCTCGGCTGAAAAAACGAACTGACGGCGCACGTTCGGCGTCCATCCTAAAGACTGCATTGAACAACCAGTGAGGGACCCGATCCCTGAGGAGATGTTGGCAGTGAGCGATGACTTGATGATCAATAACGGGCCGATCGACTGAGCGTCAACGAGGACGGTTCATGCAGGAGCAATCTTTGGTGGTGATTAGCGGCGCCAGTGCTGGCGTCGGGCGCGCGGTGGCTCATCGGTTTGCCGCTGGGGGCTACCGCATCGGACTGTTGGCGCGTGATCCGGCGGGCCTGGCCGCCACGCAAGAGGAGCTGCAAGCGTATGGCGTTCAGGTTGAAACAGTCAGCGTCGACGTCGCCGATGCGCTCGCCGTGCAGCAGGCCGCCCAGCAACTGGAAACCGCGCTCGGGCCGCTGGCGGTATGGGTTAACGCGGCGATGGTCACGGTGCTTTCGCCGATAGAACAATTGTCTGCCGCCGAGATCGAGCGCGTCACTCAGGTGACCTATCTCGGCACGGTTCATGGCACGTTGGCAGCGCTGTCGTTGATGCGTCCGCGTAACAAAGGATTGATCATTCAGGTCGGCTCGGCGCTGGCCTATCGGGCCATTCCGTTGC
Source organism: Pseudomonas sp. Leaf434 (assembly GCF_001425545.1). NCBI lineage: Bacteria > Pseudomonadati > Pseudomonadota > Gammaproteobacteria > Pseudomonadales > Pseudomonadaceae > Pseudomonas > Pseudomonas sp. Leaf434. The sequence continues at coordinate 703,211 of NZ_LMQZ01000001.1, forward strand.
AGGCCGCTTACTGCGGGGCAAAATTTGCCGTGCGCGGTTTTACCGACTCGTTGCGCTGTGAGTTGCTGCATGAGCGCAGCCATATTCGCGTGTGCATGGTGCAATTGCCCGCGATCAATACCCCGCAGTTCGACTGGGCGCGCAACAAGTTGCCCAAGCGTCCCCAACCTGTGCCACCGATTCACGACCCCGACGTAGCGGCACGGGCGATTTTCAGTGTGGTAAAGCATCCTCCGCGAGAGTTGTGGCTAGGGTGGTCGACGATCAAAGCGATTATTGGGCAGTCGGTCATGCCCGGTCTGCTCGACCGTTTGATGGCGCGAAGTGCATGGTCCGGTCAGCAGACCAATGAGCCTGAAGACAACGAGCACCCGGACAACCTGTTCGAAGCGCAGCCGGATCGGCATCAGATTCGCGGCCGCTTCGTCGGCCGTTCCAGGGATGCAGCGCTGGCCTTGACCTCGACGCAAGTGCTGGCGATATCGGCAGTGATTGCCATATTGGTCGGCGTGGTTCTATTACAGCTCTGATGCTTTCCCGCTTCGCTCCACTGTCGACGCATCTCTGCGCGCGCTGCTAGAGGCGCTGGGGTGCATGGAAGCAACAAATGCAGCACATGCACCTTTGATGAATGTGGTTTCGCTCAAATCTCCTTGATCGGCGTCTCGCCTTGAACGGCTTTGATCAGATTAATCACGTGCAGGCAATCAGCCTTGTTCACATATGACTCACCACTGGCCACCGTCTCGTGGTTGCGCGCACGCAGACGCCAGCGCCACTGGCCTTTGCCAGTGCTGGGGGTGCCTCGGGTTTGTCGGTAGATTTCGAAATACATGGGGTTCGCTCCCTGCGATAGAAAGGCGCGCCAACCTGTGTGGCGCATCGACGCAAGCCTAGCGCAGCGGGTTTTTTTGGCTATCGCGGATTTGTTTCCAATCGTTCGCGGATGTTTCTGAAAGACGCTGGCCAGAGCGCCGCGACTGCCCGGCGAATTGGCCGATATGACGCCGTGTCCTGCTTGCACGTGCGTGCCGGCTGCTGCTTAATACGGCACGGCTCATGGCCTCGAAAGACTTTCGATGACCGACAAACTATAAAAAGAGCACTCCTTTGACTGAGCACGGAACGCAACAGGCCGGGCAGGTGACGTTGTCGCTGGTGATCCCCGTTTTCAACGAGGCCGACAGCCTCGACAGCTTTCTTTCGCGCATCGACGACGTCTTTCAGACGCAGGCACTGATCGATCTTGAACTGGTCTTCATCAACGATGGCAGCACCGACACCACCCTTGAGCGCTTGCTTGAACGGCAGCGGCAAGACTCGCGTCTGCGCATCGTCGATCTAAGCCGCAACTTCGGCAAGGAAGCGGCGTTGTCGGCCGGTCTGCAAATGGCCACCGGGAAGATCGTGGTACCGATCGACGCCGATCTGCAGGACCCGCCGGAAGTCATTTTGCAGATGATCGAGCGCTGGCGCGAAGGTTACGAAGTGGTGCTGGGGCATCGTGTCAGCCGCCGCAGCGATACGTGGGCCAAATCGACCTCGGCCCACTGGTTCTATCGCCTGCACAACCGCATCGCCGAACAGCCGTTGCCGGAGAACGTTGGCGACTTCCGCCTGATGGACCGCTGCGTGGTCGATGCCTTGCTGACCCTGCCTGAGTCGCGACGCTTCATGAAAGGTCTGTTCGCCTGGGTCGGTTTCCGCACCACTCATGTCGACTACGAGCGCCCCGAGCGCGTGGCCGGGCAAAGCAAATTCAATGGCTGGCGGCTGTGGAACTTCGCCCTCGAAGGCATCACCAGTTTCAGCACCGAGCCGCTGCGGGTCTGGACTTACCTGGGGGCAACGGTTTCGCTGGTGTCGTTTGCGTTCGCCATGTTCATTGTCCTGCGCACACTGATCCACGGTGTCGACTTGCCTGGTTATGCCTCGCTGATGGTCGCAGTCACGTTCCTTGGCGGTCTGCAATTGATCGGCATTGGCGTACTCGGCGAATACCTTGGCCGCACCTATATCGAATCCAAACGCCGGCCGGTTTTTCTGGTGCGTCGCGTTTACGACCCCAAGGACTGACAGATGGATCTCAAGGAAACCGACATCCTCGGCGACAGCATCGATGAGCATTGGTATTACTGCTGCAAAGCGGCGGCGAGCCGGCGATTGCTGGGTAACATGCCGATCCGACGAATACTCGATGTCGGTGCCGGCTCGGGGTTTTTCTCGCATCATCTGCTGACCCACACCGACGCGCATGAGGCGTGGTGCGTCGACATCAGTTACCCCGCCGATTCAAGCGCCACCACCGCTGGCAAACCGGTGCATTACCGCCGCGGCATCGACAGCATCGATGCCGATCTGGTGTTACTGATGGACGTGCTCGAGCATGTCGACGACGACCTCGGCCTGCTCAAAAACTATGTCGATAAAGTGCCTTCGGGCAGTCGTTTTCTGATGACGGTGCCGGCGTTTCAGTTTCTCTGGAGCGGTCATGATGATTTTCTTGAGCACAAGCGCCGCTACACCCTCGCGCAATTCGAAACCCTGGCGGGCGATGCCGGTTTGACCGTGCAGCGCGGCGCCTACTATTTCGGTGCGGTGTTTCCTATCGCCGCAGCGTTGCGCCTGATACCTCAAGGTTCGCAAACCGCACGGCCGCAGTCGCAACTCAAGCGTCATCACCCGTGGGTCAACAGCGTGCTCAAGACTCTTTGCCGACTGGAGTTGCCGTTGATGGGCAGCAACCGGCTGGCCGGTTTGAGCGTCTTCGTGCTGGCGCAGAAACCGTGATCGACAGTGATCGTTCAGCGTTGGTTCGCCGTGGTCTGCGCTTTGCCCTGACCGGGCTGTTCGTCACTGCGCTGCATGCGCTGGTGGCCGTGATGTTCATCCGCTTCATCGCGCCCGAACCGCCGCTGGCCAATGGTTTCGCCTTTGCCGTGGCGACCGTTGTGTCTTATGTGATCAATACCACCTGGAGCTTTTCAGCTCGCCTGCACGGGCGCACATTACTGCGCTTTGTGTCGGTCTCGGCGGGCGGTTTTCTATTGGCGATGCTGGTTGCCTGGGCGGCGCAAATGGCTGGGTTGCATTATCTGCTCGGGATCGGCGCCGTGGCCCTGACGGTGCCGGCGTTCACATTCGTTTTGCATAATTTCTGGACGTATCGATGAAGCTTTGCTCAACCTCTCGGGCGGCTGCGCTGTTGCCTGTGCTGCTAGGCATTCTGGCCTTTTTTATCGTGGTCGGCCCACGGGCGTTGAATCCGATGAACATTGTCTGGCTGGGCGACGGCGACCCGGCCACCCATTACCAGGGTTGGGTGTTTTTCCGGCACTCGCCATGGAGCTTTCCGCTGGGGCTCAATCCGTCTTATGGACTTGAATTGAGCAATGGCTTGATCTTTTCCGATTCCAATCCGCTGTTTGCCTTTCTGTTCAAGCCGTTTTCGGCGCTGTTGCCGGAGCCGTTTCAGTATTTCGGACTGTGGTTGCTGACCTGCTTCATTCTGCAGAGCTGGTTTGCCTGGAAACTGCTCGGCCTGGTGACCCGCGACGCGGTTCTGCGATTGCTCGGCACCGGGCTGTTTTTATTCGTTCCGGCCATGCTGATCCGCATGAGCGTGCACCTGTCCCTGGGCGGGCATTTCATGTTGCTGGCCGCGCTGTACCTGGCGCTGCGGCCCTTCACGCCCAAGCGCTCTCTGGCCTGGGGAACGTTGCTGGCGGCGGCCGCGCTGATTCACGCCTATTTGCTGGCGATGATTGCGCTGATCTGGCTCGCCGATCTCGCAGCACACACCCTGCGGCGACATCTGGCGCCGCGCAAAGCTGTGGCCGAACTGATCGGTCTGTTTTTGCTGGTGAGTCTGTGTTGCTGGCAGGCGGGCTACTTCAGCGTCGGCGATGACGGTCTGGCACTGATGGGCTACGGTCTGTTCCGCGCCAATGTGCTGAGCTTTTTCGACCCGGGAACCTGGTCGTTTGCCCTGCGCGACATGCCCGGTGTGTTGGGCGATGGTGACGGTTTTGCTTTCCTTGGTTTGGGTGTGGTGTTCCTGTTCATCTGCGCCTTCGCGGCATGGCTGCAACGCGGCACGGATGTTCACCTCAAGCCACGTCGCTACCCGTTGCTGTTGCTCGCGCTCGCCGGCCTGGCGCTGTTTGCGTTTTCCAACAACATCGGGGTCGGCCCATTCGAGTTGCACATCCCGCTGCCGGATGCGGTGGTGGCGGTGGCGACGATTTTTCGCGGTTCGGGGCGGATGATCTGGCCTGTCATGTACATGGCGATTTTCGCCATTCTGTACGTGGTGATTCGCGGCCATACTTCGCGCACGGCACGGATTCTGCTGAGCATTGCCCTGTTGCTGCAAGTGGCGGATACGCGTTCCGGTTGGGGAGAGTCGCGCAACCTGTTCATGGCCACGCCGGCGCCACAATGGCCGACGCCACTGGTTGATCCGTTCTGGGATCAGGCAGCCCGCCATTATCAGGCGGTGCGCTGGCTGCGCCCGGAGAATTATCCGGAGCAGTGGCGAACGCTGGCCGAGTATGCGGGACGCCATCATCTGCCGACCAATGCGGTCTACCTCGGCCGCATGAGTACCAAGGCCACCGAGGCGGCCCAGGCTGTGGCCGACCAGATGGTCAGCTCTGGTCAATACGCCGCCGATACGTTGTATGTACTCGATAGCCGCACTGTGCTGCCGGCCGCGCTGACGCTCAATCGCGAGACTGACGTACTCGCCAGAATCGACGGTTTGAACGTGCTGGCGCCCGGCTGGAAGCGTTGCGCCGATTGCCCGCCCATCGTGGCCGCCGATCCCCTTACGCTGATTTCGCCAATGAAGTCGAACGAGCGCGTGACCTTCAACGTTACCAGCCTGGCGACGTTTTTCCTCGGCAGCGGATGGTCGAAAAGCGAACCGTGGGGTACGTGGTCCGAGGGCAGTGAGTCGCAAATCATTCTGCGGCCCGAGGCCCCGGTGAGATCATTTGTGCTGGAAGCCAACGCTTTGATTGCGCCGTCGCATACCGAACAGGGGCTGGAGATTAGCGTCAACGATGTGCCGGTGCTCTCCACCCGCTTGCTCAAGGCCGAAGCGAACGTTGTCGCCGTTGACCTGCCAGCTGAAGTCCAGCAGCGCATTGAGCGTGAAGGCGTGCTGGTGATTCGTTTCCAGCACGCCGATGCCGTCAGCCCGAGAGCGCTGGGCATGGGACTCGATCCGCGCAAACTGGCCATTGGCATTCTGGCGTTGACGCTTCATTGACCCTTCAGTGACTGTTCGGCGCAGCGGCCCATAGACGCGGTTCTTGGGCCTTTCTACACTGCCGCTATTCCGGGGAGCAGGGGCAATGGATGAACCGCAATGAACTACGCAAGGCCGACATCAACCTGATGGTGGTGTTCGAGACCCTGATGCTCGAACGCAACGTAACCCGCGCGGCGGAGAAGCTGTTTCTTGGCCAGCCGACCATCAGCTCGGCGCTCAACCGTTTGCGCACGATGCTCAACGATCCGCTGTTCATCCGCGTCGGCCATCGCATGGAGCCGACGGCCCGTGCCGAAGATATTTACCGCCACCTCAAACCGGCACTGGATTCACTCTCGGCGGCGTTGAGCCTGACCCGCGATTTCGATCCCGCCACCAGCACCATGACCTTTCGCATCGGCCTGTCCGACGACGTCGAATTCGGCCTGCTGCCGCCGCTGTTGCGCGCGTTGCGCCAAGAGGCGCCGAGCGTGGTGTTCGTGGTGCAGCATGTCGATTACTGGCGCATTCCCGACCTGCTCGCTGCCGGCGATATCACCGTCGGCATCAGCCAGACCCGTGGCCTGCCGGCCAACGCCAAACGCAAACTGCTGCGGCATATCCAGCCAAGCATCCTGCGCGCCGATGCCTCTGATACGCCGCTGACCCTCGACGAATATTGCGCTCGCCCGCATGTGCTGGTGTCACACACGGCCAATGTCAGCGGTTACGCCGATGAGTGGCTGGCGGAACTGGGCCGCACGCGGCAGGTGGTGTTGTCGGTGCCGCAGTACAGCGCACTGCCGGCTTTGCTGGCCGGCACCGACCTGATCGCCAGCCTGCCGGATTACACCGCAGCGGCGATGGCGGCGTCCGGGGCGCTGTTCCAGGAACCGTTCCCGTTCAAGACGCCAACACTGGACCTGTCGATGGTCTGGCTCAGCCACGTCGACAGCGACCCTGCCGAACGCTGGCTGCGCTCGCGGCTGGAAGCATTCATGAGTGAACGGCCGCTTATTCAGATCTAACAGATGCCACGTATCCCTGTGGGAGCGAGCCTGCTCGCGAAGCGGTTCAGCAGGCGCGGGTGTGCAAACTGAAAGGACGCTTTCGCGAGCAGGCTCGCTCCCACAAATGACGCTGTGTGATTGTGGTATATGTACGCCCCGCATCCGCCGACTGGAGATCCGCAATGCCACACCTGCACATGGAATACACCGCCAACCTGACGCAGTTGAACGCTGACATCGCCCTGATCCGGCTCAACAACACGCTGGTCGGTTCCGGTCAGTTCGGCGCGGAGTTCGATATCAAGAGCCGCGCGATCAAGATCGACAACTTCAAGGTCGGCACGGCGCAGGGCGAGCGTGCCTTCGTCCATGTGAAACTGGCCTTGCTCAGCGGGCGCTCGGCGGAGATCAAGAAGCAGCTCTCGCAAAGTCTGCTGGCGGTGTTGCAGGAACTCTGCGAATGGCCGGCCGGGCTCGAAGTCCAACTGTGCGTCGAACTGCTCGACATTGATCGCGAGTCGTACAGCAAAGCCGCGATCGGCATCTGACGTTCAGGCGTTGTCCAGCTCGCTGCACACCTGAATCACCTGCTCGCGCAGCCAGACGTTGGCGCTGTCCTGATCGGCGTTCTGGCTCCACTGCATGTCGAGGGTGAAACCCGGCAGGCCGTTGGGCGCCTCGCAGTGGTTGAACACTGCGTCGTTGGTCAGCAGACGCTGGATACGCCGGGGCAGGGTGAGGATGAAATCGGTGCCGGTGATCATCTTCAACGCGGCGCTGTAGCTGTTCGATCGCGCGACAATCTGACGTTTTTGCGCTTGCCGTGCGAGCCAGCCGTCGACCATGTTGGTGCTTGAAGTCCACGGCGTTGGAAACACATGCCGACGTTCGGTGAATGCTTGCAGGCTCAGGCGCGGTTCGAGTGGCGTGGCGCGTTTGTCGAAGACGCAGACCAGGTCATCTTCCAGCAACATCCGTGATTTCAGATCCGCATGCTGGCGGTGAAAGTGCGGGCCGAAACTGATCACCAGATCGAGGCTGCCGTCGCGCAACTCTTCGGCCGGCACGTCGGTTTCAAACTTGTGCATGTTGACCATCACTGGCAAGTCGTCGAAATCGAAGCGCTTCAACAGTCGCGGCAGAATCAATTGCTCGAAGTATTCCGGGGCGCAGATGTTGAAAGTCACCGCCTGCCGGCTCGGGTCGAAAGCCGGGGCACCGGCGTGGCAGAGGTTGATGCTTTCGAGGATTTTCTGCACATGGCCGTACATGCTGCAGGCCTTGTAGGTCGGGCGCATGCCGGTGCGGGTGTTGATGAACAGTTCGTCTTCGAAACTGGTGCGCAGTTTCTTCAGGCAATAACTGACGGTGGACTGGCTGACGAACAGGGTTTCCGAGACATCGGTGACACTGCTCTGCTCGTACACGGCGACGAATACCATCAAGTCCTGCATATCGAGCTTGCGAAGCAAATTACTGTTCAGCATGAGTTCCGTCTCGCTGTGCCCCTTGCGCAGAATTCGCGCAAACGTGTGCGTACGATCCTAACGGAACGATGGTGCCAGGAGAAACCCTCGTAGGACATTTCACGGACACATGTGGGACAGAAACTTTTAGCAACACGACGTTGCCAATCTCGTGCGCATAAGATGGCCAGAGGCCTCTAGCCCGGGCAGGGCAAGCGACGTGTGTAGTCGCGAGGGTTGAAGCGCACAACCATCAGCAGCATGAGCACCATTACCGCAGTCAGCGCCCACCACGCACCTTCGAAACTGCCCAGCCGATCGCGAATGATCCCTGCCAACAGCGGCGACAGTCCTGCGATCAGATAACCGATCCCCTGTACAAACGCGGTCAGGCCACCGGCGCGCTGCGGCTCGTCGCAGTGATCCAGCGCGACGATCAGGCTCATCGGAAACAGACCGCCAATCCCCAACCCCAACAGACAGGGCCATAACAGGGCCAGAGTTAGCGGGGCGAGAATCAGCCCGCAGAAACCGCCGATGATCAGCAACAGCAGAGCCGCCAATATCCCACGCCGGTCACGGCTGCGATTGGCAATCGCGGGCACTACCAGCCCGGAAATGACCTCCATCGCTGTAAGAAAACCCAACATCAACCCGGCGTTTTGTTCACTCCAGCCTTTTTCCACGTAGTACGGGGCCAGCCAGGCGAGGACGCAGGTGTAGGACGCCGTACCGAGGCCAAAGAAAACCGCCAGCAACCAGGCGCGACGGCGCGTGATGAAAGATTCCCGCTGGGTCACCCTTGGTAGGGCTTGCGCGGGCTGCAAGCACCAGACCAGCAACGCGACCAATGCCAACGCCGCCCAGATGGCCAGCCCGATGCGCCAACTGCCGGTCTCCACCATTACCAGCGGCGCGAACGATGCGGCAATCGCGGCGCCGCCCATGATCGAAGTCACGTAGATGCCCATGCACAACGCCACGTTGTCAGCAAAGCGCGTCTTGATCAGCGCCGGCATCAATGCCTGAATCAGGGCTATGCCAATACCGGCCAGTATCGCGCTGACGATCAGCTCGACTGCAGAATCGATAAACAGCCGTGACACGCTCGCCAGCCCGATGACAAGCAGCGACAGCAGCACCGTGCGTTGTTCGCCCAGACGCTGGTTGATGCGCAGGCCGAAGAACATCGCCAGCCCCATGGCCATGACCGGCAGCATCGTCAGCAAAGAGGCAAGCGTGAAGCTCAACGGGATATCGCTACGGATCGCCGACAGCAGCGGCCCGATGGCTGCCATTGAGGGGCGCAGATTAAGTGCGACAAGAATGATCGCGAGTATCAGCCAAGCGGCGGGGCGGGAGTGATTCATCAGCGGGCCTTTGAGTGCAGAGGCTGATGATTAGGCGCGGCGTCGCCGGCGTCGGCAAATCAGAAAACCCCGGGCCAGACCTAAAAACTCGATAACACCCCTGTCCCGATGTGGGAGCGAGCCTGCTCGCGAATGCGTTCCTCCAGACAGACATTCATTTGCTGACATTGCGCTTTCGCGAGCAGGCTCGCTCCCACAGAGGACATTGTGAAGTGCCTGAAACTGAATAAACCCTGAACCATTCTCAAATACTCGCAAACTTTCACGTTCGTACTCCGAGGCAACTAATCATTAGCATCTTTTTCACGAAAAATTGATCCATGCCTGCCTAAAGTTTGGCATGCCTCGGTGAATGAAGTTTTCACACTTGACGAGGCTCTTCTTTCAGGAACAGTCACTCATCATGCTGAAGTTAAAAGCCGTGCGCCCGGAATGGGTGACGTTGTCTGCCAGCGCCTTTTTGTTGCTCGGTTTCAATCTGGTGCTTTGGCAACACCTGTTCGAGATCACCGCCGCCGATGGCAAGGGCATCGCCATGCGCGTGGCGTTCGGCGTGATGATCCTTGCCGCGTTCAATATCGTGCTGACGATATTCGCGTTCCGGCCACTGCTTAAACCACTTTTGACTCTTTTGTTTTTAGTCAGCGCCGGCGTGGCTTATTTCATGAGCCAATATGGCGTCATGATTGATGCGGGCATGTTGCGCAACTTTGCCGAGACCAACGCGACGGAAGTGCGTGATCTGCTTTCGTTGAAGTTGTTCGCTTATATTCTCTTGCTGGGTGTTTTGCCGTGTTTGTTGTTGTGGAAGGTACCGGTCAATTATCGGCGCTGGCATCGCGAGTTGTTCAGCAAAGTTATTGTCAGTGTTGCCTCGGCGGCGGTAATCGGTGTTGTGGCATTGGCCAACTATCAAGGGTTGTCGTCGCTGTTTCGCAATCACCACGAAATTCGCCTGATGCTGGTGCCGAGCAATTACATCGGCGCATCCATTGGTTATCTGCAAGAGCAAGTTGTCTCGGCGCAGCAGCCGTTCATCAAGATCGGCGAAGATGCCCTGCGCAACCCCGACTTGCAGCTACAGCCACGCAAATCCCTCACCGTGCTGGTAGTGGGGGAAAGTGCGCGAGCGCAGAACTTCGGCATTCTCGGTTACGACCGAGACACCACCCCGCAACTGGACAAAGAGGCTGGCCTGATCGCCTTCACTGACGTGCATTCCTGCGGCACGGAAACCGCAGTCTCGGTACCGTGCATGTTCTCCAACATGGGCCGCAAGGATTACAACGCCAGCAAGGCCAAGAACGAAGAAGGCTTGCTCGATGTGCTCAAGCGCGCCGGCATTGATGTGATCTGGCGCGATAACCAGTCCGGCTGCAAAGGCACTTGCGACCGCGTCACGGTGCAGGATGTCAGCAAGTTGCAAGACCCGGCGTTGTGCGCCAACAGCGAATGTCGCGATGAAATCCTCCTGCAAGGGCTGCAAAGTTTTATCGATCACTTGGACAAGGACACCGTCCTGGTTCTGCACCAGATGGGCAGTCACGGCCCGGACTACTTCAAGCGGTATCCCAAGGAGTACGAACACTTCACTCCGGTCTGTGAAAGTAACGCGCTGAACAATTGCAGCCGCGAAAGTATCGTAAACGGTTACGACAACACCTTGGTCTACACCGACCATGTGCTGGCGAGCCTGATCGATGTGCTGCGCAGCAATCAGGACAAAGTCGACACCGCCATGCTCTATCTGTCGGACCACGGCGAATCGCTGGGCGAGTACAACCTGTTTCTGCACGGCACGCCTTATATGCTGGCGCCCGAGCAACAGAAGCATGTAGCGATGCTGGCGTGGTTCTCTGACAGCTATCAGAAGGCCTATTCGGTCGACACCCATTGCCTGCAACTGAGCCGGGACAAGCCGCTTAGCCAGGACAATCTGTTCCACTCGATGCTCGGCCTGCTGGAAGTACGCAGCAGCGTCTATCAACCTGCCTTGGACATGTTTGCCGGCTGTCGTGGCGCGGTGATCGACGGCGTGTTGGCCAAGCAGTGAAGCGTTTCCTGCCCGTCGCGCCAATGCGACGGGCCTTTCTGTTTCTGCTGTCAGACTATTCTTGCTGATAGGCAAGACATTTCCTTACAGCTCTTGCCCTTCAAAGGCGCGTAAATCGTCGGTGGCGATATATACTGCGCGCCATTCTTCAAGGGAGAGCCGTGTGGCTATCGATATTCACTGGATTCGCGACAACGAAAGCCTCGCGCAGTTTTGCGCCGAGTGGCAGCAGCTGCCGTTCGTTGCCCTCGACACCGAATTCATGCGGGTCGACACCTTCTATCCGATTGCCGGCCTGTTGCAGATCGGCGACGGCAAACGCGCCTACCTGATCGACCCGCTGACCATCAACGCCTGGCAACCGCTGGCCGAGTTGCTGGAAAACCCGGCGGTGCTGAAAGTCCTGCACGCCTGCAGCGAAGACCTCGAAGTACTGTTGCGCCTGACCGGCAGCCTGCCGGCGCCTCTGTTCGACACGCAACTGGCCGCCGCTTACCTGAACCTCGGCTTTTCGATGGGCTACTCGCGTCTGGTGCAGGAGGTGCTCGGCATCGACCTGCCAAAGGGCGAAACCCGTTCCGACTGGTTGCAGCGCCCGCTGTCCGAAACCCAGATCAGCTATGCCGCCGAAGATGCCGTGCATCTGGCCGAGGTGTTCGTCGAGTTGCGGCCCAAGCTGTCCGACGACAAGTTCGCCTGGGTGCTGGAGGATGGCGCCGAACTGGTCGCCAACCTGCGCCGCGAAACCGATCCTTACGAGGTGTATCGCGAGGCGAAACTGGCATGGAAGTTGTCCCGTGCACAACTCGCCGTGCTGCGTGAGCTGTGCGCCTGGCGCGAAAAAGAAGCCCGCGCCCGCGACCTGCCGCGCAACCGCATCGTCCGTGAACACTCGCTGTGGCCCTTGGCCCGCACGCAGCCGGATAACCTCGCGGCGCTGGGCAAGATTGAAGACATGCACCCGCGTACCGTACGTCAGGACGGTCAGTTTCTGCTTGATCTGATCAAGCGCTCTGGCAGTGTGGGGCCAGATCAATGGCCGCCGGCAGTGCCGGAGCCGTTGCCGATCGAAGCCGCTGCGCTGATCAAGCAACTGCGCGCGCTGGGTCAGGCCGAGGCCGAACGCCTGGGTATTGCCCCGGAACTGATGCTGCGCAAGAAAACCCTCGAAGCCCTGGTCAAAAGCGGCTTCCCCGAGGGGCCTTACCAATTGCCCGATTCGCTGCGTGGCTGGCGCCGCGAATTGCTCGGCCAGAAGCTGCTCGACAGCCTGGCCACCGCCGGAGAACAGCCTTGAAACGTATTTGCTCCATCTACCAAAGCTCCAAGCGCAGCGGCATGTATCTCTACGTGCTCAAGAGCGATGCGCTCGAGCGCGTGCCGGAAGCGCTGATGACGGCTTTTGGCAAAGCGAAGCACTCCTTCGATCTGGTGCTGTCGCCCGAGCGCAAGCTGGCCAGCGAAGACATCACCGTGGTTCTGGAAAACCTCGACAAGCAGGGCTATCACCTGCAAATGCCACCGGCCGAGGACGAGTACATCGAGCACTTGCCCGAAGAGTTGCTGCGACGCAACGACCCGGTCTGACCCGCGAGGCCCTGTTCTGGGCCTCGGTTAACCCTGGAACTGTTTTTACCGCGATGGCCGGCCCGAACCCGGCGGCTGTCTGCACGGTTTGCGAAAGGTTTGAAGATGCGCGTTCTGATTGCCGAACACGACTACGCGATATACGCCCGCCTGCTGCGTCAGGCGCTGCCCGAGCTTGAAATCCTGACCAGCGGCGACTCCGCCGAACTGGCGCGTCAGGCCGCCGATTGCCCGGTGTGGCTGGGCCAGCCGGATCTGCTGGCGACCTTGCTGCGCCAGGGCCATCAACCGCAATGGCTGCAATCGACCTGGGCCGGCATCACGCCGCTGCTCGCCGACGGCCTGCGCCGCGACTATCGTCTGACCCGCGCCGTGGGGATTTTCGGTCAGGTCATGGCTGAATACGTGCTGACCTACATCCTCGGCCACGAACGCGAAGTGCTGGCGCGGCTGGTCAGCCAGGTCGAGCGCAAGTGGGACAACCGCAGCGGCCAGAGTCTGGTAGGGCGCAAGGTGCTGATCGTCGGCACCGGTGACATCGGCCAGAGCGTTGCGCAGTTTCTGCGGCCGTTCGGCGTCGAGCTGTACGGTATCGCCAGCAGTGCCCGCGAACAGGCGCCATTTGTCGAGGTCGGCGCGCTGGCCGATCTTCCGCGTCTGGTGGGCGAAGTGGATTACGTGGTCAATCTGCTGCCGAACACCGAACACACCCACGATATCTACGACGCGGCGCTGTTCAAGCAATTCAAGCCGACCGGATTGTTCATCAACGCCGGGCGTGGTGTCGCAGTGGTCGATGCCGATCTGGTAGAAGCCTTGAAGGAAGGGCATCTGGCCGGCGCGGTGATCGACGTTTGCCGTCAGGAGCCATTGCCGCAACGCCATCCATTCTGGACCGCATGGGGCTTGCTCCTGACCGGGCACAGCTCGGCACCGACCTCGCCGGCGCTGATGGTGGATTTGTTTGTGCAGAACCTGAAAGCGTATGAGGCAGGTGAAGCTTTGCGCGGCGAGGTGGATTTCACCCGCGGTTACTGACTCTCCACCGATTTCACTGTGGGAGCGAGCCTGCTCGCGAAGAGGGCGTGTCAGTCGACAACAGCGTGTCTGACACAGCGCTTTCGCGAGCAGGCTCGCTCCCACTTTGGTTTCAAAGTGTAGCCACCAGTTTGCTCAGCGGGCGGCGCTGGTGCGGACAAGCGGATTTACCGGCAGTCGCCAGCGCTTGGCCCCCGCGCCCGCTGGCACTAGACTGGCGGCCTTTTCACCACCTTGATGTTGATGCTTGAGCCATGGCCGCCATAGTCGAACCGTTCTGGAAACGCAAAACCCTCGATCAACTCGATCACGAGGAATGGGAATCGCTGTGCGACGGCTGCGGTCTGTGCTGCCTGCAAAAGCTCGAGGACGAAGAAGACAACAGCGTCTATTACACGCGCATCGCCTGCAAACTGCTGGATCTGAAAACCTGCCAGTGCAGCGATTATCCGAACCGGATCAAGTTTGTCCCTGACTGCATTCAGCTCACGCCGGGTCAGGCGGAGGAATTCAAGTGGCTGCCGCCGACCTGTGGTTATCGTCTGGTCAGCGAGGGCAAGGATCTGCCGTTATGGCATCACCTGGTGTGTGGCGACCGCGACGCGGTGCACCATGAGCGGATTTCCCAGTCCGGGCGCATGCTCGCCGAAGGCAGCGTGCCGGAGGATGACTGGGAAGATCATCTGATTTTTCGCGCGGGTTGATGAGGTGGTGGGTTGTTGAATCCGTAAAGATCAAGAGATCGCAGCCTTCGGCAGCTCCTACAATGGAAAATGTGATTCCGTGTAGGAGCTGCCGCAGACTGCGATCTTTTGCTTTAAAGCCTCAGACGCCGGCTTTCGGCGAGGTCAGCGAATCATTGCCGGTGACGGTGGCTGTTTCGGTGGCCACTTCGGCATTGGTCTTCAACTTGCTCAGTTCTTCCCCGGCGCGTTCGATCTTCGCCCGCACGTTGTTCATGTCCTGACGGCCTTTTTCCAACAGGCTTTTCGCCGAGCAGTGCCCGGTAATGCCACGGGCCACGGCCATGCCGCCGAGCGCCACTTGCAGCAGGCCGAATACGCCGCCACGGCGCAGGCCCTTGCCGACCATCAGCACGCCGCCGGTCAACGAGCCGACGCGCTCCCAGCCATGCACATTCTTGTGCGAAGGCGACTGGAACGGGGTGGATTCGATGCGTTCTACGCGTTTGAGCTCGCTCATGATCTATCTCCAGGCAGGGTGCGATTGATAGATAAGCTGACTGCCGGGGCCGTCAGCTTGTTCCATCGAATGTGCGACGCTTCAGCGGAATTTCGGCCCGGAGCGCGTGTTCAGGCCCTTGGCCATGCGGTCGTAGAGCACGACGTTGACCGTGGCGGCGAGATTCATGCAGCCGGTGGTCGGGATGTACACGACGTCTTCGCACCAGTCGCGAATCTCTTTATCCAGCGAGCCGTCTTCCGGCCCGAAGATATATAGGGCGCGGTCGGGGTGGGTGTATTCCGGCAGCGGCCTTGCGCCTTCGACCAGCTCTACCGCGACGGGCACGCAGTTGAGCGGAAGGATTTTTTTCAGGTCGTCGATGCCGATCAACGGGATGTCGTAGTGCACGCGCTTGGTGTCGGTGACGAAATCGGCCGCGCGTTCATAACGCTTGCCGGTGTAGAACACCGACGCCACGCCGTAACAGCCTGCGGCGCGCATCACCGAACCGACGTTCTCCGGTGATTTGGGGTTATACAAACCAATGCAGCTGTACCGTTTGTCTGCCACGAGCGGGGTGCCTTCGGGAAAAAGAGGGCGATTATACGGGGATTGGGGGAGGGCGGGCAGATTCGAGATTTGTGGTGCCTGGCCGGCCGCCTTCGCGAGCAGGCTCGCTCCCACAGGGGAACGCATTTCAACTGTGGGAGCGAGCCTGCTCGCGAAAGGGCCAGCTCAGGCGATGAAGATCTTCAATCTTCTTTTTTCATCAGCCCAGCCAGGGCCGCAAACGGGTTATGCGTGGCCTTGGCGATCTTCGGTGTGCTCAGCGAGCCGTCGCCGAAATACTGCTGATCGGTGTAACGCGAGTGCTCGTTGTCGTGGCAATACAGGCACAACAGCTCCCAGTTCGAGCCGTCCTGCGGGTTGTTGTCGTGGTTGTGGTCGCGGTGATGCACAGTCAGTTCGCTCAGGCGCTTGCCGGAAAACTCGCGGGCGCAGCGGCCGCAGACGTGCGGGTACATTTTCA
This sequence comes from Pseudomonas sp. Leaf434, assembly GCF_001425545.1. Taxonomy (NCBI): domain Bacteria; kingdom Pseudomonadati; phylum Pseudomonadota; class Gammaproteobacteria; order Pseudomonadales; family Pseudomonadaceae; genus Pseudomonas; species Pseudomonas sp. Leaf434. The sequence continues at coordinate 719,207 of NZ_LMQZ01000001.1, forward strand.
GGGCCTTGTCGCGGTAGCCCATTTCCTTGTCGCGCTGGTTGTCGGCGAGGATGCGGTCCAGCTTCGACGTGTTGGTGGGGGTGGACGAACTCATGGGTTCACCTTTGCAGAAAGACTGATGACGGTTATGCGCAGTTTAGCTCAGCCCTTGAGCTTCTCAGCAATCCAGATCGTGTGACGGGTGCCCTTGTTGCCGTGGGCGAAGACCTGGACTTCTTCGGCCTTGAAACCGGCCTTCTTCAATTTGTCGGAAAACTGTCGGTCGGCGCTGGCCGACCATACCGCGAGCACACCTTTGGGGCGCAGCGCCTTGGCGCAGGCATTCAGACCTGCGGCGGAGTACAGCCAGCTGTTGGCCTTCTGGGTCAGGCCTTCAGGGCCGTTGTCGACGTCGAGCATGATCGCATCGAAACCGTTCGGCTCGCTTTGCAGCACATTGGCCACATCTTCCTGACGGATCACCGTGCGCGGGTCGAGCAATGGCCGACCGGACTTCTCCCCGAGCGGGCCGCGATTCCACTCGACTACGCCGGGCACCAGCTCAGCGACCACCACTTCGGCGGACTTGCCCAGGTGCTTGAGTGCCGAGGCGAGGGTGAAACCCATACCCAGGCCACCGATCAACACCCGCGAATTCGACCGGCCGGCGACCTTGCGGCAGGGAATTTCTGCCAGTGCGTCCTCGGAACCGTGCATGCGCGTGTTCATCAACTGTCCGCCGTCGCCGCCCTGGATCTTGATGACGAAATCCTCGCCATACTCGAACAGGCACAGGGCACCGCCGTTTTCAGGGATCGGGGTGGTGTCGAGCAGAACGAAACGTTTCATGGAAATCTCTAAAGGGGGGAAGGCAAGCAGGCGCGTTGGGAGTAGCCTGAGCACAGACTAAAGGCCAAACGGAGCCCTTGATGAAGCGCACCATTCTAACGGTCATTACCCTGGCCGCGCTCGCGATTACTGCAGTGCAGGCCCAGCAGAGCGTTCCGGTCAGCCCGACGCCGCAGCCCGGCTCGCCCGGCACCGCGACGCCGACACCGTATCCGCAGATCACCCCGATCACCCTGCCCAAGTCGGGCGCCGGTAGCGGCAGCCCGCCACTGGTGCCGATCGAAATGCCCAGCCCGCCGAGCAAGGATCAACCGGTGCCGGGCATCGAGCCGAACGGCAACAAGGTCAAATCCCCCGGCGGTTAAACCTGTTGCGCGGCGAGTTGGCCGTCGGCCATGCGCAGGCGTTTGGACAGCGAGACGGCGAGGGCGCGGATGATTTTTGCGGCGATTTTCGGTGCGTCGTTGAGCATTTTTTCCAGCGAATCCTTGCCCAGGTTGAGCAACTGACAGTTGCTCGCCGCGATACACGTGGCCGAACGACGTTCGCCATCAAGCACGGCCATTTCACCGAAGGCCCGGCCGCTGCGCAGGGTGGCCATGGTGATGACCTGGCCGTCAGCGCCGGTTTTCTGCACGGCGACCTGGCCGGTGTGGATGATGCACATGAAACTGCCGGCATCACCCTCGCGAAAAATCGCCTCGCCTTCAGCCACGGTGCTGATGCTGAAATAGCCGGAAGCGGCCGCGAAGTCGGCCAGCTGCAATTGATCGAACAGGCCACAGTCCATCAGCCAGTCGCGGATTTCGTTGTTCAGAAAGGTCGGTTCAGACATGTCGATGCGGTCTTTTTGTTATCACATTTCAAGGCTATACACGGATCCCGTAGGAACGGGCTTTTGTGGCGAGGGGATTTATCCCCGCTCGGCTGCGCAGCAGTCGCAAGTCCTGCCAACTCGGTGCTTCAGAAATACTGAGTTTGCAGGTTTTGGGGCCGCTTCGCTGCCCAACGGGGATAAATCCCCTCGCCACAATGGGTCTGGAATTAAGACCCAAGTGACCGACGGAGTTCCTCAGGCCAGGCCCAAAACCTTGAACACAAATGCATATTCGAGCGCTACGTCACGTAATCCCTGATAGCGCCCGCTCATGCCGCCATGCCCGGCACCCAATTCAGTCTTGAGCAGCAGCACATTGTCGTCGGTCTTGGTCGCGCGCAATTTCGCCACCCACTTGGCCGCTTCCCAGTACTGCACGCGGCTGTCGTTGTAGCCGGCGATCACCAGCAGCGGCGGATAAGCCTGCGCTGTGACGTTTTCGTACGGTGCGTAAGCCTTGATCCGATCATAGACGTCCGGTTCTTCCGGGTTGCCCCATTCGTCGTATTCGGTGACGGTCAGCGGCAGATCGGGGTCGAGCATGGTGTTGAGCACGTCGACGAACGGCACTTCGGCAATCGCCACGCCGAACAGGTCCGGGCGCTGGTTGAGCACCGCGCCGATCAGCAGGCCACCGGCGCTGCCGCCGCTGATCGCCAGTTTTTCCGCCGTGGTGATGCCGTTGAGAATCAGGAATTCGGCGCAGGCGATGAAGTCGCTGAAGGTGTTGTGTTTGTGTTCCTGCTTGCCGGCGCGATACCAGGCTTCGCCCAGCTCGCCGCCGCCGCGTACGTGAGCAATGGCGAAGGCCATGCCGCGATCGAGCAGACTCAGGCGGGCGTGGGAAAACCACGGATCGAGGCTGGAGCCGTAAGCGCCATAACCATACAGATACAGCGGCACCGGTTTACCGACCATCTCGCGCTTCATCACCAGACTGATCGGTACCTGCGTACCGTCCGGGGCGGTCGCCCACAGGCGTTGGCTGACATAGGCGTCGGCATCAAATTGGCCGAGTACCGGGGTTTCCTTGAGCACCGTTTGCTCGCCGCTGGCAAGAATCAACTGGCGCACCTGGGCCGGGCGATTCAATGCTTCGTAGCGCAAGCGAATGCGGTCGCTCTCGAATTCCAGGCTGTTTTGCACGTGGAGGCTGTAGGCCGCGTCGGGCAATTGCACGCGATACGGCGCCGAGCCCTGCGGGTGAACCTCGATGATCGGCAGGCCACCTTCGCGCAGACTCAAAGTCATCGCCTCGGTGTTGAGGCTGACACCGTCGAGCATCACTTCTTCGTTGTGCGGGATCAGGTTCTGCCAGTCGGCCTCGCTCGGCGGCACGCCAGTGTCCGGGGCCTGATACAGGGCGAAGTTGATGCCGTCGCGGTTGGTACGGATAAACCATGTCCAGACGCCATCGAGCAGGCCGTGGTCGACGTCGTATTCGTGATCTTCGACCCGTGGCGCCAGGCAGTTGAACGGCAGGTGCGGTTGGTTGGCGTCCAGCGCCCAGACTTCACTGGTGGTCTTGCTGCCCAGCGACAGCAGCAATTGCTGTTCGGAGCTGGCGCGGTAGCAATGCAGGAAGAAACGCCCGTCCGGCTCGTGAAAAACCTCTTCGGCGGCAGTGCCATCAAGGCGATAGCGGAACAGTTTGTGCGGGCGATGGGTGTCGTCGAGCACACCGAAAAACAGGGTCAGGCTGTCGTTGGCCCAGGTCATGCTGCCGTCGCAGTCCTCGAATTCCAGTTCGCTGACCTTGTCGTTGGACAGCTCCTTGACGAACAGCGTGTAGATCTCGTCGCCCGAGGTATCGACGCTGTAGGCCAGGCGCTGGTGATCGGGGCTGATGCTGAAAGCACCGAGCGAGAAGAAACCGCCGTTGGCCAGCGCATTCGGGTCGAGCAATAGTTGCTCGCGGCTTTCATCGAGGGTCAGGCTGTCGTCCGCCGGGCGCGGGCAGCGGTAGTGCCGGGCATATTCGTCACCGGCGGTGGTGCGCGTGTAATAAAGGTAGGGGCCCCAGGGCGAGGGCAGGGACAGATCAGTCTCGAGAATCCGCCCCTTGATTTCGTTGAACAGGCTTTCGCGCAGCTCGGCCTGATCGGCGATTTGCGCTTCCTGATAAGCGTTTTCAGCCTTGAGGTAGTCGAGCACCGCGTCGGTATCGCGTTCCTGCAGCCAGGCATACGGGTCGGCGCCGGGCGCCCGCTGGGCAATCGGGGCAGTCATGACATTGGCGGATTGGGGCATGGAAGGCTCTCGGACAATATTCGGAATTGGGTTGTTCGCAGGTCTTGAAAGCGCCGCAGCCCGTGTGGGAGCGAGCCTGCTCGCGAAAGCGGTGTGTCAGGCAACGCTGTTGCAACTGACAGTCCGTATTCGCGAGCAGGCTCGCTCCCACAGGGGCGGCTGCTGGCCGTCTGGTATTGGGACAAGCCGCATGGGCGAAAAGTCGTTACTATAAGCGCCTATTTGCCTGCCTTGCCATGGACACCATGACCGAGAACGACTATCTGATCGCCTGGGGCCTTTACGCCTTTGCCGCCGTGGGCTGCCTGCTGGTATGGATGCGCCTGACCACCTGGATGTGGCGTTGGCTGCGCGAGCCGCTGCGTGTGCTGATGGCGGTGTTGCTGTTCAGCCCGACCATCGTCGATCCGGTGAAAGCCAAAGTTGCACCGGCCATCGCCATCACCGCCCTGGACATGCTGTTCAAGGTCGGCAACAACGCCTGGCGCGCGGTTTCCGATCTGTTCATGTACGGCATGATCGCCTTCGGGGTGTATCTGGTTTTCGTCTTGATCCGCCTGCCGATCGAGCGTGCCTCGGTAGCACGGCGTGAACGCGCCGAGGCCGCCAAGGCCGCCGCCCGTGCCGAAGAGCGCGACGATGATCAACCGTTCGGTGGCGCCGGTGACGACCGCTACGGTCGCCCGCCAGTACCGAACAATCCGCAGCGCATGCGGGTCGAGCCGCGTCTGTAACCCGAGAGTCCGCACATGTGTGAATTACTGGGCATGAGTGCCAACGTGCCGACCGACATCGTGTTCAGCTTCACCGGCCTGATGCAACGCGGCGGCCGTACCGGCCCGCACCGCGACGGCTGGGGCATTGCCTTCTACGAAGGGCGGGGCCTGCGGCTGTTTCAGGACCCGGCAGCGAGCAGCGAGTCGGAAGTTGCCAACCTGGTGCAGCGTTATCCGATCAAGAGCGAAGTGGTCATCGGCCATATTCGCCAGGCCAACGTCGGCAAGGTCTGCCTGTCCAACACCCACCCGTTCGTCCGCGAACTGTGGGGGCGCAACTGGTGTTTCGCGCACAACGGCCAGCTCGCCGACTTCACTGCGATCAAGAGTTTCTACCGACCGGTCGGCGATACCGACAGCGAAGCGGCGTTCTGCGATTTGCTCAACCGGGTACGCGCAGCCTTCCCCGAGCCGGTCGATATCGAAGTGCTGCTGCCGGATCTGGTCGCAGCGTGCGCCGAATATCGCAGCAAAGGCGTGTTCAATTGCCTGCTCAGCGACGGCGATTGGCTGTTCTGTTACTGCTCGACCAAACTCGCCCAGATCACCCGCCGCGCCCCGTTCGGCCCGGCGCGGCTCAAGGATGTCGATGTGATCGTCGACTTCCAGGCCGAAACCACGCCCAACGACGTGGTCACGGTGATTGCCACCGAGCCTTTGACCGAAAACGAAACCTGGACCCGTTACGAACCGGGCCAATGGAGCCTGTGGCGACGCGGCGAATGCGTCAGCCAGGGCAAGACCGAATAAGGATTTGCACCCATGTTGCTCAGTTATCTACGGCTGGTGTTGTTTGCGGCGGGCCTGTTGATCGGTGTCCAGGTGCCGGGGTTCATCAACGATTACGCCCAGCGTGTCGAAGCGCACCTGATCGAAGCGCAGACCGGTCTGCGTGGTTTCCAGGGCACGGCGGATCAGTTTTTCAAAGGCGATATGCAGGCGCTGGTCGCACATTACCGTGCCAGCGAAGACCCGATTTTTCGCAGCGATGCCGACAGCCTGAACACCTTGCTCACCCGCCAGGTCGCGCTGGACAAGCAATTCCAGGCGATGCAAGGCCCGTGGTATGTGCGCTTCCTGCAAGTGGTATTGGCCGCCGATCCGGATATTCGCAAGGAAACCTGGAACGGCTACAGCTACCAGATCCTGCTGACGCCAGAGGCGATGATCTGGGGCATGAGCGGCGCGTTGCTGCTGTCGTTCGGCGTCGAATGCCTGTTCCGCCTGATCGACTGGGTCGTCCTCGGCGGCCGCCGCCTGCGCCAGAGCCGGCCGATCGAAGATCGCGATGTGCGCGGTTTGTAAGACTTGCACAATCCCCTCTGGCAAGAGAGGCCTTATGGCATGGGGGGAGTGGGTTCTGTGGCGAATGAGTTCCGTGGCGAGTGGGTTCTGTGATGAATGAGTTCTGTGGCGAGGGGATTTATCCCCGTTGGGCTGCGCAGCAGCCCCAAAACCTGCACTGAAAGACCGCGTTGGCCGCAATCACGACTGCTGCGCAGCCGAGCGGGGATAAATCCCCTCGCCACTAATCATTCAGTGAGGGTGATGCAGTCCTTGCCGACCTTGTGCGCATACCCCGCCAGGACCTGCTGACACAACGTCACGATCTCTTCGACCCACTCAACCCCGACCCGCCACGACACCACCACCGGCAGATTCGCCGGCCGCTGCTCGATGTCGAGCAAGATCAATTCGCCCCGTGCCAGCTCCTCGGTCACCAGCACCGGCGGCAGCGCGCCGATACCGAAGCCATCGCGCAACAACCGGGTGATCGCCGACACCGAGTTCACGCAATTCAAGCGTGGCGCCATGACGCCGCTGGCCTGCATCAGCGCGACGATATCCTGATGCGGTCGTGAGTTTTTCGAGTAGGTGATGATCCGCTCCTGCGCCAGTTCGGCGAGGTCGGCGTAGTCGCGGTTGTAGATCGAATTGCTCGCGACAATCCAGCCCAGCGGATGGCTCGCCAGCTCGAGGCTGCGCACGCTTTCGTGACGGACCAGATCGGTTTGCAGAACCAGATCAAGGAAGCCTTTTTGCAGTTGATCGCAGAGGTTCAGCGCGGTATCCGCGATCAATTCGATTTCCACCCGTGGGTACAGATCGGTCATCTGCGCCACCAGCGGGCTCAGCCAGGTATGGATCACTGTGTCCATCACGCCGATACGCACCCGGCCGACCTTGCTCGAACGGGTCTCGATCGACTGCTTCAGCGCCGCCATGGTGTCGAGCATCTGCTCGGCATAGTCGAGCACTTTCAGGCCTTCCGGGGTCAGGCTGACGCCGCGTGAGTCGCGCAAAAACAGCTTTACGCCCAGCTCGCCTTCGAGCACTGCAATGCGGCTGGAAATCGATGCCTGGGTGGTGAACAGCTTGTCAGCGGTCAGGCGAAAACTCTTCAGGCGCGCGACCCAGACAAAGGTCTCGAGAAACTTCAGATTCATGGACAAGGCTCGAGTGACAAATTTTTCTTATGCCTAAGGCGGGTTTTTATTCGTTGGACGGCGCAGGGCAGGGCGACGAAAAATCGGCGCATCCGGTTCCCACGATAGGCGTCGTCGGAGCTTCGAACAAGACCAATAAAAGCCCTGCGGAGATTTGCCATGAGTGCTCCCGATACCCTCCCTTTATCCAAGCCTGCGGCTCGCCCCGGACCTTTCGACTGGTACCGCAACATCAACCAGCAGGAGCGCCGCACGTTCTGGAGCTGCAAGATCGGCTACGGTCTGGACGGTATGGACACGCAAATGCTCAGCTTCGTCGTGCCGACGCTGATCGCGATGTGGGGCATCACCACGGGCGAAGCGGGGCTGATTCACACCAGCACCCTGATCGCCTCGGCCATCGGCGGTTGGGTCGCCGGGATTCTCTCCGACCGCATCGGCCGTGTGCGCACCCTGCAACTGACGGTGCTGTGGTTCGCCTTCTTCACCTTCCTCTGCGGCTTCGCGCAAAACTACGAACAATTGTTGATCGCGCGCACGTTGATGGGCTTCGGTTTCGGCGGTGAATGGACCGCTGGCGCAGTGTTGATCGGTGAAGTGATCCGCGCCAAGGATCGCGGCAAAGCGGTGGGCATGGTGCAATCCGGCTGGGCGCTGGGTTGGGGCCTGACGGCGATTCTGTACGCGCTGCTGTTTTCGGTGTTGCCAGCGGAAGATGCCTGGCGCGCGCTGTTCATCCTCGGCATCGTGCCGGCGATATTCGTGATTTTTGTCCGTCGACTGGTGAAAGATCCGGAGATCTATCGCGAAGCCAAAGCCGCGCAAACTCCGGAAAACCCGGCGAAGTTCTACGAGATCTTCGCACCGGGAATGCTCTTCACCACGTTTCGCGCTTCTTTGCTGACCACCGGTGCGCTGGGCGGCTACTACGCGATCACCTCCTGGCTGCCGACTTTCCTCAAAAACGAGCGCGGTTTGAGCGTGCTCGGCACCGGTGGTTATCTGGCGATGGTGATCGTCGGTTCCTATGTCGGTTATGTGATCAGCGCGTATCTGACCGACCTGCTGGGGCGGAAAAAGAACTTCATTTTGTTCGCGGTCGGCTCGTTCACCATCGTTCTGCTCTACACGCAGATGCCGGTCAGTAACGGCGTGATGCTCTGGCTGGGCTTTCCGCTGGGCTTCTTCGCTTCGGGGATTTTCAGCGGCATGGGTGCGTTTCTCACCGAATTGTTCCCTACGCGGATTCGCGGCTCGGGCCAGGGTTTCTGCTACAACATCGGCCGCGCGCTGGCGGCGTTGTTCCCGCTGTTGATCGGCCTGCTCAGCCAGAAAGTGCCATTGAGCATGGGCATCGGCGCCTTCGCGGCGGTCTCCTATGGCGTGGTGATTCTGGCGGCGCTGAGCCTGCCGGAAACCCGTGGCAAGCAACTCGACGCGCAGTAACTGATACCCTGCGCAGAAGTCTCCTACAGATAAAAAGACCAGCAGCTACAGGAGTGTTCACCGTGAGCCGCCTGCTATTGAATTGCGACATTGGCGAGAGCTTCGGCAGCTGGACCATGGGTCTGGACGCCGAAGTCATGCCCTTCATCGATTGCGCCAACGTTGCCTGTGGTTTCCATGCCGGCGACCCGAGCATCATGCGCAAAACAGTGGCGCTGGCGCTCGAGCATGGCGTGCAGATTGGCGCGCACCCGGCCTATCAGGATCTGGTCGGATTCGGCCGGCGTTCCATGGCCTATTCCGCGCAAGAGCTGCAAGACATCCTGCATTACCAGATCGGTGCCCTCGACGGCATCTGCAAGGCGCAGGGCGGGCGCGTGAGCTACGTCAAACCCCACGGCGCGATGTACAACGACATGATGGCCAACCCGGCGCAGTTGCGCGCGGTGGTGCAGGCCGTGGCCGCTTATGATCGCAATCTGCCGCTGATGTTGATGGCGACCCGAGACAACGCTGCGGCGCAGCAAATTGGCGATGAATACGGCGTAACGCTGTGGTTTGAAGCGTTCGCCGACCGTGCCTACGACAGCGCCGGCCGGCTGGTCTCCCGGCAACTGCCGGGCGCCGTGCATCACGATCCCGAAAAAATCGTCGAGCAAGCGCTGACCATCGCCAATGGCGGCGCGCTCACCGCCAGCGATGGCAGCGCCTTGATCCTGCGCGCCAATACCTTGTGCGTCCACGGCGACAACGCCAGTTCCGTGGCCGCCGTGCAGCGCATTCGCCAGGCCTTGCAGCAGTCGAGTGCGTCATGAATCCACGGGTTGAAGTGGTGGCGCTGGATTGCCTGATGCTGCGTCTGTTCGATGACATCGCCGAAGCCAACATGCCGTGGATGCTCGCCGCCAGCGAGCGGTTGCGCACGGCGTTTGGTGCACAGTTGATCGATCTGGTGCCGTCCTATACGACGTTGATGGTGCATTACGATCTGACGCTGTTGAGTCCGGCGCGGGCGCGCCAAATGATCGCCGACGCGCTGGTCGATCTGGCGCCGAATGCGCGCCGTGCCGGGCAGTGTCACGTCTTGCCGGTCTGGTACGACTTGAGTGTCGGCCCGGAACTGAGCCTGTTGGCCGAACGCAGCGGGCTGGTGGTGGAGGAGGTGATTCGTCGCCACAGCGCACGGGAATATCAGGTGTTCGCGTTGGGCTTTGCGCCGGGTTTTGCCTTCATGGGCCTGGTCGAAGAAATGCTCGCCGCGCCGCGCTTGAACACACCGCGCAAGAAAGTCGCCGCTGGCAGCGTCGGTATCGCCGAGCGGCAGACCGCTGCCTATCCGGTGGTCTCGCCCGGTGGCTGGAACCTGATCGGGCGCACCCCGGCGCAACTGTTTGATCGCCATCGCGACGGCTACAGCCTGATGCAACCGGGCGACACGGTGCGCTTCGATGCCGTCGATCACGCCGAATTCATACGCTTGGGCGGCGATGACACCCCACTGGAGGCGTTGGCATGAGTCGATTGACGATCGAAGCCAGCACACCGCTGTGCCTGTTGCAGGATGCCGGGCGGTTTGGCGTGCGGCATCTGGGCGTGACCCAGGGCGGCGCGGCGGATTGGTGTTCGATGAGCTGGGCCAATTGGCTGCTCGGCAATGAGCTGGATGCAGCAGTGGTTGAAATCACCCTCGGCGGGTTTGCTGTTGTGGCTGAAGAGGATTGCCTGCTGGCGCTGGCGGGAGCGGATCTCGGCGCGCAGATCGACGGCCAGCCGCTGGCGCCGTGGCGCAGTTTCAAATTGGCGAAAGGCCAGACATTGCGATTTACCCAGCCGTTGCTTGGCGCTAGAGCTTATCTGGCGGCCCCCGGTGGGTTTACTGCGCCTAAGGTGCTGGGCAGCAGTGCCACGGTGGTGCGCGAAGAATTGGGGGGGCTTGATGGCATGGGCCTTCCGCTCGCCAAAGGGGCGGTGCTCGGTTACAGCGGCGAAGCGTTGGCAGTACGGGAAATGCCTTCGGCGCTGCGGCCGGATTTCAAAACGCACGCGCCTTTGGACTTGGTGCTCGGCGCACAGATCGGCCAGTTCAGCGGGCAGAGCCTGTTCGATGTCTTCAACAGCGCCTGGACCATCGACAGTCGCGCCGACCGCATGGGCATCCGCCTGCTCGGCTCGGCGTTGCAATATCAGGGCGCGCCGATGATTTCAGAGGGCATTCCCTTGGGCGCTGTGCAGGTACCGCCCGATGGCCAACCGATCGTGTTGCTCAATGATCGCCAGACCATTGGCGGATACCCCCGCCTGGGCGCTTTGACGCCGCTGGCGCTGGCCAGGCTGGCGCAATGTCTGCCAGGGGCAACGGTGCGATTCATTCCGGTAATGCAGGAGCAAGCCTGGAAAACGCATCAGAACTATCTGAGGTCCTACGCGTAACGTGCATGGTTTCGTACCCAAAACCGAGACGCTTCCTGGCAGCTAAGTACGTCGCCTTACAGTCGTGACTGTGAGCATATGAAACGATTGCCCTTCATCTCTCACAAGGAAGTTACAGATGCGTTATATGAAAGTCAGTGCCCAAACCAGCGCGGAAGGTGCCGTGAGCGTCGTCGAGTTCCATGATCGCGCCAGAGCTGATGTGGTCTACAAGGCCAGAGTCGATCGTTTTGGTAGTCTGCAACGGGTAGACGCCGGTGACGCCGATAGCGAAGCAATGACAGACCCGATCGAAAAATTTCTGTCTACCGCCAATTCCGATATCCGGCGCATGTTTGTCAGGCACCTTCAAACCGGACAGAACGGCGCCTGTATGGAGCTGATTGCCGAGGGCAGGGTTGCGCAAGGTCCGGCTACCGGTGTGCGGTTTCGCTTCTTTGATGCGCAAGGTCAGATGCAAGAGGAACTGCTGACAAGGCCGGAAACCCGGCAGGAAAAGGCCAACCGTTTACAGCGCGAAGCTCAGCAGCGCAATGAAATCGTGCGGCAGGCGAAACAACGCGGCGTGTCTCCTCCGCCTGTTTGCGAAACGGATGACCGAGCCTTCATGGACAGACTTTGCGAGGCCTACATCAAATCGGGCTGGTAATTCTTTGATCATTCCCGCGCTCAGCGTGGGAATGATCAGGCGGTCATTTGGACAAGAACCGCATCCCTTCTTCAAGTCCGCGCAGCGTCAGCGGATACATCTGATCCTCGATCAGATCGCGGACGATGTTGGTCGACGAGGTATAGCCCCAGGTGTCCTTCGGATACGGGTTGATCCAGATGAGCTTCTTGTATTTCTCCATGAAGCGCTGCATCCACACGTAACCCGGCTCTTCGTTCCAGTGCTCGACGCTGCCACCGGCCTGGGTGATTTCGTAAGGCGCCATGGCGGCGTCACCGATGAAGATCACTTTGTAGTCGGCGCCGTATTTGTGCAGCAGATCCTGGGTCGAGGTGCGTTCGGAAGTGCGGCGCATGTTGTTCTTCCACACTGATTCATAAATGAAGTTGTGGAAGTAGAAATACTCAAGATGCTTGAACTCGGTCTTGCAGGCCGAGAACAATTCCTCGCAGATCTTCACGTGCGCATCCATCGAACCGCCGATGTCGAACAACAGCAGCAGCTTCACCGTGTTGCGCCGTTCCGGGCGCATCTGGATATTCAGCAGGCCGGCGTCCTTGGCGGTGTGGTCGATGGTGCCGTCAATGTCGAGTTCTTCCGCCGCACCCTGACGGGCGAACTTGCGCAGACGACGCAGGGCGACCTTGATGTTGCGCGTGCCCAGTTCCACCGAATCGTCGAGGTTCTTGTACTCGCGCTGATCCCAGACCTTGACCGCTTTGCCCTGACGCTTGCCGGCATCGCCAACGCGGATGCCTTCCGGGTTGAAACCGCCGGAACCGAACGGGCTGGTGCCGCCGGTGCCGATCCATTTGTTGCCGCCGGCGTGACGTTCCTTCTGTTCTTCCAGACGCTTCTTGAATTCCTCGATGAGCTTGTCCAGCCCGCCAAGGGACTGGATCTGCGCGCGTTCTTCGTCGCTCAGCGAACGCTCGAATTCCTTGCGCAGCCAGTCTTCGGGAATCAGCGCCTGCAAGTGATCGTCGAGTTTCTCCAGGCCATTGAAGTAGGCACCGAACGCGCGGTCGAACTTGTCGAAATGGCGCTCGTCCTTCACCAGAATCGCCCGCGACAAGTAGTAGAACTCGTCCATGTCGGCGAAGGTCACGCGCTGTTTCAGCGCGTTGATCAGGTCGAGCAGCTCGCGTACCGACACCGGCACCTTGGCTGCACGCATTTCGTTGAACAGGTTGAGCAACATGGCAGCAGCCTCTTAGCGGGTGCCGCGCCGGCTCATGAACGCCAGGCGCTCAAGCAGTTGCACGTCCTGTTCGTTTTTCACCAGTGCGCCTGCCAGCGGCGGAATGGCTTTGGTCGGATCGCGCTCGCGCAGCACCGCTTCGCCGATGTTGTCGGCCATCAGCAGTTTCAGCCAGTCGACCAGCTCGGACGTCGAAGGCTTTTTCTTCAGGCCCGGTACCTTGCGCACGTCGAAGAACACGTCGAGCGCTTCGCTGACCAGGTCCTTTTTGATGTCCGGGTAGTGCACGTCGACGATTTTCTGCAGGGTAGTGCGGTCGGGGAAAGCGATGTAGTGGAAGAAGCAGCGGCGCAGGAAGGCGTCCGGCAGCTCTTTCTCGTTGTTGGAAGTAATGATGATGATCGGGCGCTTCTTGGCCTTGATGGTCTCGTCGATTTCGTAAACGTAGAACTCCATCTTGTCGAGTTCTTGCAACAGGTCGTTGGGGAACTCGATGTCGGCCTTGTCGATTTCGTCGATCAGCAGAATCACCCGCTCCTCGGACTCAAAGGCTTCCCAGAGCTTGCCCTTCTTCAGGTAATTGCGCACGTCATGGACTTTTTCATTGCCCAGCTGCGAGTCGCGCAAACGGCTGACCGCGTCGTACTCGTACAGACCCTGATGGGCCTTGGTGGTGGACTTGATGTGCCAGGTGATCAGCTTCGCCCCGAACGACTCGGCCAGTTGCTCGGCGAGCATGGTCTTGCCGGTGCCCGGCTCACCCTTGACCAGCAGCGGCCGTTCCAGGGTGATGGCGGCGTTGACCGCCAGCTTCAGGTCATCGGTGGCGACGTAGGCCTGGGTGCCTTCGAACTTCATCTGCAAATCCTCGAACGGTAACGCTGACCTTGCGGGCAGGGCGGGGCGAATAATCGGATGCCCGACTATAACGCGCACGCCGGTCGACTGTGAACGCAGACGGCTTATTCAGTCTCTGAATGGAGCGTCACATGTTGACTCAGTCTCGGCGGATGGCCAGTATTCCGGTATCGCCGATTTGGCGATAGCCTTTCTTACTCGGTTAGTAAAAAGGGCAGAAAATCGATGTTACCCATGAAACGGCCGCGTCTGCGATCTGCGCACGTCCTGTCGGATTTCAGGTTGGCGCTGACATTTATCAATGGTCAGGAACTGACAGTTGATTTGGGGATGGATATTCATACTTATCCAGGTCTGCGGCCACTGCTTGATCGCGAAGTCTTTGCGACTGCCGTAGTCGGGGACGAGGGTTGGATCGTTGAATGGGTTGAACCCGACGTACAGATCGGTGCAGACACCTTGTATATGGATGCGCTAGCGCAAAATGCCCAGGATGAGAACACGCGCATTTTTATCGATTGGCGCGCCCGTACCGGACTTTCTCTCAATGATGCGGCCGAAGCGCTCGGTGTGAGCGCTCGCAGCATCAGCCGTTACAGCAATGGGCGTGAAGCAGTGCCACGTTCTTTGGCGTTGGCCTGTCTGGGCTGGGATTCGCTGCAACAGCGTTCATCGATAGCGGCCGAAGACACAGGTCGATATGTCGTCAACCGCAAAAATTAACCCTCATCCGGCTTCGGCCGCTCATATCGCGCATTGAATGCCTGGATGAAGCCATTGCGCAAAATCTGCAAAAACGCTTCGAAGGCGTTGACGTTCTGCTGGTGAACATTGCCGCTGAGTTCGACGCGAGTGGCGAACTGGTTTTTGTTCTGGTTTTTCAGCACGGTCTCGGTGCCGCCGACCAGCGCTTCCCAGATGGAGCGGAACAGGCCTTTGTTCTTGTTCTCGACGTCTTGCTGCCAGTTGAAAACGTCGACGTCGCGCAGCAGGGGTTTGATGTAGCCGGTGAGTCGGGCTTTCTCTGCCTTCGCTTCGATAACCACGTCGCCGTGGCCGGCGTTGAAGTCGAACTTGCCGTAGGCGGCGGCGAAGTCGTTCATGCGTTTGAGCTCGATGTCACGGGCGCGCAGACGGAATTCAAAGTCTTCGAAGTTGCTCAGCGGATCGAAGGTGGCGGTGGTTTCCAATGGCGCGTGGCCCAGCAGCAAGGCCTTGCCTTCAAAGCGGGCGTCGCGTTTGCCTTCCTTGTCGACCACATTGGTCAGGTTGTAGATGCTGGCGTTGACGTTGCTGGCGTTCATGTTCACCGGCGGCTTGGAATTGAAGTTGCGGAAGGTGATACGGCCGTCGTTGATCTGCACTTCATCGAGGGTGATCGGCAGCAGCTTGCCCAATTGTTCACGCCAGTCGGTGCCCTGACCGGTTTGCGAGTTCTGCTTGTTGGGGCCGCCGTCGACGAAGTTGATTTCGGGGTTGAGAAATTGCACCTGCGCGACCACGGCATGGTCGTACCACAGCGAATGCCAGCTCACCGACAGGTCGATCAACGGCGCATCGACGAACGGCACCGGGACCTTGCCGTCGACCTTGACGATTTTCAGGCCGTTGATTTTGTACGCACCACGCCACAGCGCGAGGTCGACGTCGGTGATCTGGCCACGGTAATCGCCCATGTCCGCGAGCTTGTCATTGAGGTAGTCGCGTACCAGATAGGGCAGGGCGAAATGCAGGGCGACCAGCAGCACCACGACACCCGCCAGGGTCCAGAGCGGCCAGCTGTAACGACGTTTCATGCCATTGTTCCTTCAAGAGTGTGGCTTGACGATTCAAAGCGATTGACTCCGCGCGTTTGCAGACGTTCGACCCGACTGGACTGTGATCGGCAACGGGCTTACCTTGGAAGGCTGAATTCAACGCTGCATAAGGACCCAGCCATGAGCCGTATTTACGCTGACAACGCCCACTCCATCGGTAATACGCCGCTGGTCCAGATCAACCGCATCGCGCCGCGCGGGGTTACGATTCTGGCCAAGATCGAGGGGCGCAATCCCGGTTACTCGGTCAAATGCCGAATCGGCGCCAACATGATCTGGGACGCCGAAGGCAGCGGCAAACTCAAGCCGGGCATGACCATTGTCGAGCCGACTTCCGGTAACACCGGTATCGGTCTGGCCTTTGTCGCCGCTGCGCGGGGCTACAAGTTGATGCTGACCATGCCGGCATCGATGAGCATCGAGCGCCGCAAGGTTCTTAAAGCCTTGGGCGCGGAACTGGTGTTGACCGAGCCGGCCAAGGGCATGAAAGGCGCCATCGAGAAAGCTGCGGAAATCGTCGCCAGCGATACCGATAAATATTTCATGCCGGCGCAATTCGATAATCCGGCCAACCCGGCGATTCACGAAAAGACCACCGGCCCGGAAATCTGGAACGACACCGACGGCGCCGTGGATGTGCTGGTGGCTGGCGTCGGCACCGGCGGAACCATTACCGGTGTCTCGCGGTATATCAAGAACACCGCCGGTAAACCGATTCTGTCGGTGGCTGTCGAGCCGGCGTCTTCGCCCGTCATCACCCAGGCTCTGGCCGGCGCCGAGATCAAGCCGAGCCCGCACAAGATTCAGGGCATTGGCGCCGGTTTTGTGCCGAAGAACCTTGATCTGTCGATGGTCGATCGTGTCGAACAGGTGACCGATGAAGAATCCAAGGCCATGGCTCTGCGCCTGATGCAGGAAGAGGGGATTTTGTGCGGCATTTCCTGCGGTGCTGCCATGGCGGTGGCGGTGCGTCTGGCGGAGAAACCAGAGATGCAGGGTAAAACCATCGTCGTGGTGCTGCCGGATTCGGGTGAGCGTTACCTGTCGAGCATGCTGTTCAGTGACCTGTTTACCGAGCAGGAGAACCAGCAGTAAGCCTGTTGATTCAGGTCAGCCGAGGTTCAGGTGCTGCATGTTAATAAAGGCTTTGTTGCGTAATGCTTAACACTGAATCTTGCGTCAGGCGGGTTTTTCCCGGAGCCGGTAGTGTTTATCATGGCCGGCTGCCATGCCGGGTAAAGGGCATTGCGCAGCGTTGTCTTTATTCAAGGAGTTGTTGATGACCGTTTCGTTTGCCGCCAAGGCGTTTGTGCTGTTGCTGTTTCTGGGCAGCACGCTCTATGTGCATTTGCGCGGCAAGGCGCGTTTGCCGGTATTGCGCCAGTTCGTCAACCACTCCGCGCTGTTCGCGCCCTACAACGCGTTGATGTACCTGTTTTCCGCAGTGCCATCCAGACCGTATCTGGATCGCAGCAAGTTTCCGGAACTGGATGTTCTGCGCGACAACTGGGAAACCATCCGCGACGAAGCCATGCACCTGTTCGACGAAGGCTACATTCGCGCTGCCGAAAAGAATAACGATGCCGGTTTCGGTTCGTTTTTCAAGAAAGGCTGGAAGCGTTTCTATCTGAAGTGGTACGACAAACCGTTGCCATCGGCCGAAGCCCTGTGCCCGAAAACCGTGGCGCTGGTCAGCGCCATTCCCAACGTCAAGGGCGCGATGTTTGCGCTGCTGCCGGGCGGCAGTCACCTCAACCCGCACCGCGATCCGTTCGCCGGCTCGCTGCGCTATCACCTCGGCCTGTCGACACCCAACTCCGACGATTGCCGGATCTTCGTCGACGGTCAGGTCTATGCCTGGCGCGACGGCGATGACGTGATGTTCGACGAGACCTACGTGCACTGGGTCAAGAATGAAACCGCTCAGACTCGAGTGATTCTGTTCTGTGACATCGAACGCCCGCTGAGCAACCGCCTGATGACCCGGATCAACCGCTTCATCAGCGGCTGGCTCGGCCGCGCCACCGCGCCGCAGAATCTTGATGACGAACGCGTTGGCGGCATCAACCAGGCTTATGCCTGGAGCAAGAACTTCAGCGACCGTTTCAGCGGCGTGGTCAAGCAGTGGAAGCGCCGCCATCCCAAGGCCTACCGCGTAATGCGCCCGGTGCTGGCGGTGTTGGTGCTGACGTTGCTGGGGTACTGGTTGTTTGGTTGAGGCTGGATCAGATAATAGAAAACCGCTCTTTGGGAGCGGCTTTTCATTAGCGGAATGAAAAGTACGACCCGGCTAATACGCCGCTTGGCTCTTCAACGGCTGGATTGGCCAGTGCATTCCTGATGCGATGCATCTCGGTTTCAGATAATTCAACAGATGGCTGCTTTTTCTCCATCTTTCTGGATTTGAAGTTTGATGCTTTCTTTTCAACGACAGCTTTCATGGGATCTCCCACGTTGATCACTAAATGAGCAGGTGCTCAGATACTAGACTTGGTCAATACGCTTCACAAGACGGCCCTCAGAGTCGAATTCGAAACCCAGTTGACGGTATAGAGGTATAGCTCCCGAAAGAGGCTCCTGAATTTCGATTTGCTGGCTGCCGATGATACGTGCGAAATGAGTGACGGCAGTCAGGGCGAAGGTCGCTATGCGGCCCTTGAGCGGGTGTTCGTTTGGGTGCCCCTCAAGACGCACAATTTTGACTCTCAGTCGGCTTTGGTTCGGATTGGCGAAACAAAGTCCGCACAGTTCACGATCAAACCAGATTGCCAGATCGAAGCTCATTGGTTCTTTGGCTTTCCATCGGACAATTTCCTCCCAGCAGAAATGCGGATCGAGCCATTGCTCATAAGCTTTCATGGCGGACGCATCAATAGCCTCGAAGCGAACCTTGGAATAATCAACGTCAACAATTGCGCGCGCCTCGAGTTCGCTGTGTAGCTTCGCAAATGTAACTGCCGCCCGCTTCCTCGCCTCCGACCGATAAACCTGATACCGCAAATACGTCCGTTTCCTTGGCATATGATCTCTTGCATTCCATGTCTCCTGACAATCCGTTGCCACGCCAATAACCCTAACCACCCGGCACCAGACTGTCGCTACCGGCCCTTCGCCCAAGTCATTGCAATCTGTGTCCCGGGCTGGTTATAGTCAGCCCGGTTGAGCGCCATGCTCACGCCTTCATTTCCTCAATAAAGATCAGCATCCATGCCTGCATCCCTCATCAACGCGGTAGTCGATTCAGCGGTCAACGCTGGCGTCGTGCCGTGCGGGAATCGGCAGTCTGTGCAGATCAGTCATTACCCTCCACCTGTCAGTAGCACGCCGGTGTGCGCAGTCGTTTCGCCGCCGGGCGTTGGTGTGCGGGGTTGATCGGCAGTTTCTGCTGACCCCTGCGCCCGCCAGAACAACCTACTGAATTTCAGCTTCGGCTGAGTTGGCTTCTTGCCTGACTACAGGTGGTATTCATGTTTGTCCTTTCGAAACAATCCGCGCTCGCGGCGACGTCCACGAGCCTGTTCGTTCTGCTGTGGAGCAGCGGGGCGATTTTCTCCAAGTGGGGCCTCGCCCATGCTTCGCCCTTTGCCTTTCTGCTGATTCGCTTCGCCATCGCCCTGTGCGGGCTGGTCTTGCTGGCGCCGTTGCTGAAATTGAAGTTGCCCAAGGGCGGCAAGCCGATGCTGTTTGCGATCGCCACGGGACTGGTGTTGCTCGGGGCCTATCAGATCTTTTATCTGCTGGCGCTGGATTGCAAAGTCACGCCGGGGGTAATGGCGACGATCATGGGCGTTCAGCCGATTCTCACCGTGGTGCTGATGGAGCGCCAGCGTTCGGCGAGCCGCCTGTTCGGCCTGACGCTGGGGCTGACAGGGCTGATCATGGTGGTTTATCAGGGCATCGGTCTGGCCGGAATGTCCTGGGCTGGCATGTTGTTCGGTTTGCTGGCGCTGGCGAGCATGACGCTCGGCTCGATCATGCAAAAACGCATCACCGACAATCCGCTCGGTACGCTGCCAGTGCAGTACCTGGCCGGCCTGTTGCTGTGCGCGGTGTTCGTACCGTTCCAGCCGTTTCACTTCGAGCACAGCGCAGGCTTTATTGTCCCGGTGTTATGGATGGGCCTGGTGGTGTCGGTGCTGGCGACGCTGTTGCTGTATCGACTGATCGCGCGGGGCAATCTGGTGAATGTCACCAGCCTGTTCTATCTGGTGCCGGCGGTGACGGCAGTGATGGATTACCTGATTTTCGGTAATCGTCTGGCGGCGTTGAGCGTGTTGGGAATGCTGCTGATTATTGTCGGGCTGGTATTTGTGTTCCGTAAAACCGGATAGCCGATAGGCAGGTGGCGCTTGTTGCGCCGCCTTTCGCGAGCAGGCTCGCTCCCACATTGGAATGTATTTTTCTGTGGGGGCGAGCCTGCTCGCGAATATCTGCGGCAGAAAATCTAACGGACTGACACCTTTGCAGGCCTCACCACCGCCGGCTTCAACACCAGCCACAACGCTGCCGCAATCAGCACCCCGCCATAAATGTGCGCCATCGACAACGGCTCATCCAGCAACAACGCCCCCCACAACACGCCGAACGGCGGGATCATGAAGGTCACGGTCATCGATTTTACCGGGCCGATCGAGCTGAGCAGGCGGAAATAGATGATGTAGGCAAACGCCGTGCAACCCAGGCCCAGGCCGAGCAGCGACAGCCAGACATGCCAGCCACCCCAGCTGACCGGCGGCGCAGTGATCACGCTGTAGGCGAACAGCGGCAGCAGAAACAACGTCGCTCCGAGCATGCTGCCCAGTGCCGACAAACGGCTGTCCAGCCCACCGGCCTGATCCAGCCAGCGCCGCGCGAGGAAACCGGCAAAGCCATAACAAGTGGTCGCCAGCAGGCAGGCGACCGCGCCCATCAGCAGTTGCAGGTCGAAGGCCACGGGACCGGCGCGTGTCAGCACGCCGACGCCGAACAGGCCGAGGAACACACCGCCCAGCTTGGCAATCGTCAGTTTCTCGCTGAAGAACAAACCGCCAATCAACACGCCCATCAGCGGCGTCGTGGCGTTGAAGATCGCCGAATAGCCGGCCGGCAATACCTGGGCGGCAACCGAATACAGCGTCGCCGGAATCCCCGAGTTGATCACGCCCAGTAGCATCACGGTCTTCAGCTTGCCCTTGAAGTCCCAACTGATGCGCATCAGCCCAAGGATCACCAGCAGCCCGGCAGCCGCGATCGACACGCGAAAGAACCCGGTCGGGATCGTGCCGATCACCGGGGCAATGATGCGCATGAACAGAAAACTCGCGCCCCAGATAGCGGCCAGCGACAACATGCGGAAAATATCGACAGGGCTCACGGCGGGCTCCTTGCTTGATCGGGACGAGAGTGTTGCCGAGCGTCCGGATCATGGCAACCGCTATTCGGGCTTTTAATTCTGTCTTGGGATTAACCTGCGCGAGAAACACCGTCAACGGTCAGCGCTGTATCGGTTTTGGCAGAAATTGCGCTTTTCCTGCGAGCGCTTCCGTGACTAAGCTCAGACCAACCGAATTCCCGCCGAGGTTTCATTTATGTCGCAGCAATGGCCAGCCACCGAGATCGCCCGGATGATCCTCGCCGGCTTCGACGATTACCGCGAGCATTTCCGCCGCATCACCGATGGCGCGCGGGAGCGCTTCGAACAGGCGCGCTGGCAGGAGGCGCAGGCCGCGTCGGCGGCGCGGATCAGTCTGTATGAGGAAAAGGTTGGCGAAACCGTCGCTCGCCTGCGCGAGTATTTCGACGAAGAGACCCTGATGAACGTCAGCTGCTGGCCGCTGGTGAAAAGCGCCTATATCAGTGTCATCGACCTGCGCTTCGACGATGAGCTGTCCGAAACCTGGTACAACTCGATTTTCTGCGGGCTGTTCAGCCACGACCTGATCAGCGACGGCTGCATGTTCATCCACACCACGCGTCCTAGCCTGCGCCGTGCCCGCGCCGCGCAAACCCGTACGTACAAGCCGCAGGGCCAGTTGTCCGGGATGCTCGCCAGCATCTTCGCCGATTACCGCTTCAGCGAGGATTACGCTGATTTGCCCGGCGACTTGCTGCGGCTCGAAGCGCAATTGCGCGAGAACCTGCCGGACTGGGTGTGCAAGGACCCGGAACTGAGTGTCGAGCTGTTTTCCTCGGTGCTCTACCGCAACAAGGGCGCGTATCTGGTCGGACGCATCTACACCCGCGACGAGCAATGGCCGCTGGTGATTCCGCTGTTGCACCGCGAAGGCCGGGGCATTCAGATCGATGCATTGATCACCGACGAAGCCGATGTGTCGATCATCTTTTCTTTTACCCGTTCGTATTTCATGGTCGATGTCCCGGTGCCGGCGGAGTTCATCGGTTTTCTGCGGCGCATCCTGCCGGGCAAGCACATCGCCGAGCTGTACACCTCGATCGGCTTCTACAAGCACGGCAAGTCGGAGTTTTACCGCGCGCTGATCAATCACCTGGCCAACACTGACGACCAGTTCATCATGGCCCCGGGCGTGCGCGGCATGGTCATGAGCGTGTTCACTTTGCCGGGTTTCAACACCGTGTTCAAAATCATCAAGGACCGTTTCTCGCCGTCGAAGAACGTCGACCGCGCCACGGTGATCGAAAAATATCGACTGGTGAAAAGCGTCGATCGGGTCGGGCGCATGGCCGATACCCAGGAGTTTGCCGATTTTCGTTTTCCCCTGAGCAAGTTCGATCCGGCGTGCCTCGAAGAACTGCTTGAGGTGGCGCCGTCGACGGTTTCGGTCGAAGGCGAAACCGTGCTGATCCGCCACTGCTGGACCGAACGCCGGATGACCCCGCTCAACCTGTATCTGGAAAATGCCAACGACGCCCAGGTACGTGAAGCGCTTGAGGATTACGGCCTGGCGATCAAGCAGCTGGCGGCGGCGAATATTTTTCCCGGGGATATGCTGCTGAAGAACTTCGGCGTCACTCGACACGGCCGGGTGGTGTTCTACGACTACGACGAAATCTGCTTCCTGACCGAAGCCAACTTCCGCCACATCCCGGCACCGCGCACGCCGGAGGATGAAATGGCCTCTGAGCCGTGGTACTCGATCGGCCCGCTGGACGTGTTTCCCGAAGAGTTTCCACCGTTCCTGTTTGCCGATGCCGGACAGCGCAAGCTGTTCGATCAGTTGCATGGCGAGTTGTACAACGCCGATTACTGGAAGGGCTTGCAGGAGGCGATTCGGGCGGGGAAGGTCATCGACGTCTTCCCATACCGGCGCAAGGGCCTCGACAACGAGTAGCTCTTTTAAAAGCCCCTCACCCCAGCCCTCTCCCAGAGGGAGAGGGAGCTGACCGAGGTGTCTTGGGTCAAACGCCGACCTGAAAGAGCTCGGCGATTATGGATTCGGCAAAGCTCTTTCAGGTCGATGTACCTTTGAAGCATCCCCCAATCGGTCCCCTCTCCCTTTGGGAGAGGGCTAGGGTGAGGGTCGCAATCCCCCTGACACGCCACAACCCCCCCAAATCTGCGACAATCCGCCCCTGCATAAATAGACGACCGAATTGCCTACCCGATGACCGACGAATCGCCCTCCATCGACAAACTGCTGAAAAACCTCGATCACGCCATGCTCGCCGACCGTCACCGGCTGCGGCGGCAGTTGCTTGAGCTGCGCAAGAAACCCGACGAGGCCAAACTGGCCCAGTGGGTGACGCGCATGCAGGCGTCCTGTGAACAGGTACTGGCGCGTCGCGCGAGCCTGCCAGTGATTCGTTACGACGACAGTTTGCCGATCGCGGCCAAGCGCGACGAAATCAAAAAGGCCCTGGAGCAACATCAGGTGCTGATCATCGCCGGCGAAACCGGTTCGGGCAAAACCACCCAGTTGCCGAAAATCTGCCTTGAAATCGGTCGTGGCCAGCACGGTCTGATCGGCCATACCCAGCCGCGTCGGATCGCCGCGCGCAGTGTCGCCAGTCGCGTCGCCGAAGAACTCGGCACGCCGCTTGGAGCGCTGGTCGGCTATCAGGTGCGCTTCGAGGATCAGAGCGATGCCAACACCCTGATCAAGCTAATGACCGACGGTATTCTGCTGGCGGAAACCCAGAACGACCGTTATCTGGAACGCTACGACACGATCATCGTCGACGAAGCCCACGAACGCAGCCTCAACATCGATTTCCTCCTCGGTTACCTGAAAACCCTGCTGCCACGCCGTCCCGACCTGAAGGTCATCATCACGTCGGCGACCATCGATCTGGAGCGCTTCTCCAAGCACTTCGATGACGCGCCGATCGTCGAAGTGTCGGGGCGTACTTTCCCGGTGGAAACCTGGTACCGGCCGCTGACGCTTGAGCAGGACGAGGAGGGCAACCGGGTCGAGGATGACCTGACCGTCGATCAGGCGATTCTCGCCACCCTCGACGAAATCGCCGCCTACGAGCGCAGCGAACGGCGCAGCCCCGGCGATGTGCTGGTGTTCCTGCCCGGCGAGCGCGAGATTCGCGATGCTGCCGACATGCTGCGCAAGGCCCAGCTCAAGCACACTGAAATCCTGCCGCTGTACGCGCGCCTGTCGCCGGCTGAACAGCAGCGCATCTTCCAGTCGCACCCGGGCCGTCGTGTGGTGCTGGCGACCAACGTCGCCGAAACCTCGTTGACCGTACCGGGCATTCGCTATGTGATCGACAGCGGCACCGCGCGCATCAGTCGCTACAGCTATCGGGCCAAGGTGCAGCGCTTGCCGATCGAAGCGATTTCCCAGGCCAGCGCCAATCAGCGTAAAGGTCGTTGCGGGCGGGTCGAGCCGGGTATCTGCGTGCGTTTGTACAGCGAAGAGGATTTCCTCGGCCGCCCGGAATTTACCGATCCGGAAATTCTGCGCACCAACCTCGCCGCCGTTATTTTGCAGATGCTCCATCTGCGCCTCGGCGAAATCACCGCGTTCCCGTTTATCGAACCGCCGGACGGCAAGGCGATCAGCGACGGTTTCAACCTGCTGCAAGAGCTTTCGGCAGTGGATCGCAACAGCCAGCTGACGCCACTCGGTCGACAATTGGCGCGCTTGCCGGTCGACCCGCGCATGGGCCGCATGCTCCTGGAAGCGGCCAGGCTTGGCAGTCTGCAGGAAGTGCTGATCGTCGCCAGCGCCATGTCGATTCAGGACCCGCGCGAGCGTCCACCGGAGCGTCAGCAAGCGGCGGATCAGGCCCATGCACAATGGAAGGACCCGGATTCGGACTTCGCCGGGCTGGTCAATCTGTGGCGTGGTTTCGAAGAGCAACGTCAGGCGCTGACCGCCAATCCGCTGCGCAACTGGTGCCGGAAGAATTTCCTCAATTACCTGCGCTTGCGCGAGTGGCGTGATTCTCACCGTCAGTTGAGCCTGATCTGCCGCGACATGCAGCTGAGCCTGAACAAAGAGCCGGCGGATTATCCGAAGCTGCACAAAGCGGTGCTGGTCGGCTTGCTCAGCCAGATCGGCCAGAAAACCGAAGACGGCGATTACCTCGGCGCGCGGCAACGGCGCTTCTGGATTCATCCGTCGTCGGGCATCGGCAAGAAGCGTCCGCAGTGGCTGATGACTGCTGAGCTGGTCGAAACCACCAAACTCTACGCGCGCATGGTCGCCAAGATCGATGCCGACTGGATCGAGCCGCTGGCCGGGCACCTGATCAAGAAGAATCACTTCGAGCCGCATTGGGAAAAGAAGCGCGGCCAGGTCGTCGCCTACGAGCAGATCACCCTGTTCGGCTTGATCGTGGTCGGTCGTCGTCCGGTGCATTACGGCCCGGTCGATCCGGTGGTGTCGCGTGAGCTGTTTATCCGCGAAGGCCTGGTGCGCGGCGAGATTCAGTCGCGGGCCAAATGCCTGAGCGCCAATCAGAAACTGCTCGAGCAGCTCGACGAACTGGAAGCCAAGGCTCGCCGTCGCGACATTCTCGCCGACGAAGAAACCTTGTATGCCTTCTACGATGCGCGTCTGCCGGCGGAGATCCACCAGACCGCGACCTTCGACAGTTGGTACAAGGTCAACAGCCAGAAAGACCCGCAGCTGCTGATCATGCGCGAAGAAGACGTGCTGGCCCGCGAGGCCAGTGAAGTCACCGCCCGTGATTACCCGGACACCCTGCACATCGGCGATCTGGAACTGGCGCTGACCTACCATTTCGAACCCAATCACCCGCGCGACGGCGTGACCTTGCGCGTGCCGGCGCCGTTGCTGCCGATGTTGCCGCCGGAGCGTCTGGAATGGCTGGTGCCGGGGCTGATTGAGGCCAAGTGCATTGCTCTGGTGCGCAACCTGCCGAAAGCCCTGCGCAAGAACTTCGTGCCAGTGCCGGACTTCATCAAGGCCGCGTTGCAGCGCATGACTTTCGCCGGAGGTTCGCTGCCGCAAGCGCTCGGTCGCGAGCTGCTGCGCATGACCGGCGCGCGGGTCAGCGATGAAGCGTGGGCGGAAGCGGCGCAGCAGGTTGAAAGCCACCTGCGCATGAACCTGGAAATTGTCGACGGCGAGGGCAAGTTCCTTGGCGAAGGCCGCGATCTGGCTGAGCTGACCGCACGCTTCGCCGAAGCCAGCCAGGCCGCGCTGGCGGTGCCGCAGAGCGCGAAAAGTCAGCAGCCGGTGGAGGCGAAAGTCTTTGCGCCGGTAGCAGAAAAGACCCAGCAGAAGATCGCCGGGCTGTCGATGACGGTGTACCCGGCGCTGGTGGAAGAGGGCGGCGCGGTCAAGGAAGGGCGCTTCTCGACCCCGGCCGAAGCCGAGTTCCAGCATCGTCGGGCCTTGCAGCGTTTGTTGATGCAGCAACTGGCCGAGCCGGCGAAATTCCTCCGGGGCAAGTTGCCGGGGCAGACTGAACTGGGCTTGCTGTATCGCGAACTGGGCCGCGTCGATGCGCTGGTCGAAGACATTCTGCTGGCCAGCCTCGACAGCTGCATCCTCGAAGGTGAAGACCCGTTGCCCCGTGATGGCGCCGGATTGGCGGCACTGGCCGAACGCAAACGCGGCAACTGGACCGAGCACGCCGAGCGGGTTGCGCGGCTGACGCTGGAAATCCTCAAGATCTGGCACGGTCTGCAAAAACGCTTCAAGGGCAAGATCGATCTGGCGCAAGCGGTGGCGTTGAACGACATCAAGCAGCAGATCGGCAATCTGGTTTATCCAGGCTTCGTCCGCGAGACGCCGATGCAGTGGCTCAAAGAGTTGCCGCGTTACCTGAAAGCGGTCGAGCAGCGTTTCGAGAAACTCGGCGCACAGGTGCAGAAGGATCGCGTCTGGAGTGGCGAACTCGCTGGCCTGTGGGCGCAATACCAGACCCGCGCGGCCAAGCATGCGCAGGAAGGCAAGCGTGATCCGCAGCTGGAGTTGTACCGCTGGTGGCTGGAGGAATACCGCGTGTCGTTGTTCGCGCAACAGTTGGGGACGAAAGTGCCGATCTCCGACAAGCGCCTGAGCAAACAGTGGAGCCAGGTCGAGCCCTGACCTGCAGCCATACACAATCCCCCTGTGGAGCGGGCTTTGTGGCGAGGGGATTTATCCCCGTTGGGTGGCGAAGCCGCCCCAAGACCTACGCCTCGGTTCATCAGATACCGAGCGTGGTGGGTTGGCGACTGCTTCGCAGTCGAACGGGGATAAATCCCCTCGCCACAGAGTTGAGTTCATGGAGTGAATGGCAGTTGTGCTTGAGAACGGCGCCAAAACCTCGGGTTTATGGCAAACTTCGCCACCATAACCCGCCGTTTCGCGACCCAGAGCCTTCGGCCGTGTCGCGCTGCGGAATAAAACGATGCCAGGTTTGCGTCCCCCGGATGGGAATAGACCCTTTGCGTGTTGGTACGACGGTTCCAGCACTTTCTGCCTGAACAGATTAGAGAAACGACCATGCATAATGTCGTCATCAGCGGCACCGGCCTTTACACACCGGCCAACAGCATCTCCAACGAAGAGCTGGTGCAGTCTTTCAATACCTACGTCGCCCAGTTCAACGCCGATAACGCCGAGGCCATTGCCAGCGGTGAAGTCCAGGCCCTGACCGAATCCAGCGCCGCGTTCATCGAAAAAGCCTCGGGTATCAAGAGCCGTTTTGTCATGGACAAGGACGGCATCCTCGATCCGCAACGCATGGCCCCGCGCTTGCCCGAGCGCTCCAACGACGAATGGTCGGTGCTCTGCCAGATGGCCGTCGGCGCGGCTGAACAAGCCCTGCAACGTGCTGGCAAGACTGCCGCTGACATCGACGGCGTTATCGTTGCTTGTTCGAACCTGCAACGCGCTTACCCGGCCATCGCCATCGAAGTCCAGGAAGCGCTGGGCATCGAAGGTTTTGGTTTCGACATGAACGTGGCGTGTTCTTCCGCCACCTTCGGCATCCAGGCCGCCGCCAACAGCGTGCAACTGGGCCAGGCGCGGGCGATCCTGATGGTCAACCCGGAGGTCTGCACCGGGCACCTGAACTTCCGTGATCGCGACAGCCATTTCATCTTCGGCGATGCCGCGACTGCGGTGATCATCGAACGCGCGGATCTGGCGACCTCCGCGTACCAGTTCGACGTGGTCAGCACCAAATTGCTGACCAAGTTCTCCAACAACATCCGCAACAACTTCGGCTTCCTCAACCGCGCGGCAGAAGAGGGCATCGGTGCCCGCGACAAGCTGTTCGTGCAGGAAGGCCGCAAGGTGTTCAAGGATGTCTGCCCGATGGTCGCCGAGCTGATTGGCGAGCACCTGGAAGAGAACCAGCTCAACGTTGGCGACGTGAAGCGTTTCTGGCTGCACCAGGCCAACCTGAGTATGAACCACTTGATCGTGCGCAAGCTGCTCGGCCGCGAAGCTACCGAAGAAGAAGCTCCGGTGATTCTCGACAGCTACGCCAACACCAGCTCGGCCGGTTCTGTCATTGCTTTCCATAAATATCAGGATGATCTGGCCTCGGGTTCGCTGGCGGTGCTCAGCTCCTTCGGTGCCGGTTATTCGATCGGTAGCGTGTTGCTGCGCAAGCGCTGAAACAGGTTAATTTCCCCTTAATCGCGTCGATCTTTCCTACATCCGAAGCGATTGAAACGCTGTAATTTTTCGGACGTCGCGGCAGGTGCACACCTGCCGCGTTCATTTTCGAAGTCCGGACAAGGGGATTGATGGATGGCGGCTGACGACACCCAACTGCTCACGCGCCTGCTGGCGGGGGAGCAAAAGGCTTTCAAGGAACTGGTCACCACGTATCAGAGCGCCATGCGCGCTGTGGCTTACGCGATTGTCGGCCAGCGTCATGTCGAGGAAGTGGTGCAGGATGCCTGGCTGTCGGTGGTGCGTCATCTGGCCAGCTTCGAAGGCCGCTCCAGCCTCAAGACCTGGTTGCTGACCATCACCGCCAATTCGGCCAAGAGTCGCTACAAGCTCAATCGCCGGGAGGTCCTGCTCGACGACCTGCCATCGCCCCACGGCACCATCGGTGACGATCGCTTCTCTTCCAGCGATGGCCACTGGCTGGTCGCGCCGTTCGCCTGGCACCAGGACACCCCCGAAGCGCTACTCACGGAAAACGAACTGCGCGAATGCCTCGAACATACGTTGCTGAGTCTGTCCGAGTTGCAGAGCAGTGTCCTGCTGTTGCGCGAACGCCAGGGCCTGGAGCTGGAAGAGATCTGTAATCTTCTGGAGATCTCGCTCTCCAATGTCCGCGTGCTGCTGCACCGGGCACGCTTGAAGGTCTTTGCGACCGTGGAACATTTTGAGGAGACAGGAGAATGTTGACCTGCAAGGAGCAAGTGGCACGATCCAGCGATTATCTCGACGGCCAACTGAGCTTTCGCGAGACGCTGATGGTGCGTCATCACCTGTTGTTCTGCCCGAACTGCCGGCGCTTCATGCGGCAGATGCGCGTGATGCAGGCAACCCTGAAGGCGCTGCCGGACAAACCGGACGAGAACGTCGATGCCTTGGCCGAACGCCTGGCCGAGCAACGACGAAAAGACAACCCCCTGTAGGAGCTGTCGAGTGCAACGAGGCTGCGATCTTTTGATCTTGTTTTCAGGATCAAGATCAAAAGATCGCAGCCTTCGGCAGCTCCTACAGGGGTTTTTGCATCCTGCAGAAATAACCCGGTGCGGGTGAAACGAACGGATGATGGGGATCGTCCCGCCCGCACCGGAGTGAGGCAGCTTCAAGCCTCAAGCCTCAAGCCTCAAGCCTCAAGCCTCAAGCTGCAAGTAAAGGCATTCACTCGCAGCTCTTGGCTTGTAGCTTGTAGCTTGTAGCTTGTAGCTGCCGTTTTAGAACTTCGCTTCAGCATCCAGCTGCAGGGTGTTGGCATCTGCATCGCGCTGGCTGCGGCTGGCGAAGTCGGCCTTGGTCAGGAAGTACGTGGCGCCGACGGCGAAGTTCTTGTCGATGTCGTAACCGACCTTGAACTTGTGCCCGCGCGAACCGGTGGTGCCGTTGGCAAAGTCGGAGTCGGTGAACGCGCCGACCACGGCGTTGCGCTGCACGTCGCGATAGTTGTAGTCGAGGTTGAAGCCGAAGACTTTCGACTTCGCGCCGAGCAACCATGCGGTGTCCTGATCGGTCACGGCATCGTTGTTCTTCACGTACTGGCCGTAGAACGACAGCGGCATTGGCAGGCCGCCGATGTCGATCTGGCTGAACCCTTCATACAGACGGAATTCGTTGTTCGCCGAGTTGCCGTTGACTGCCAGGGCGCACGGCGTCGAGGTGCCGGTGCAGCGGCTGTCTTCGTCGTTCTGGTAGGCGTAGACGCTGCCGCCGACGGTCATTTTCAGGTTGTCGGTGATGTTGAAGCGGCTGCCCAACTGGCCAGCGGTCAGGCGCAGGTCGTGGCGGAATTGCACGCCGTCGCCGTCAACGTTGTCCTTGAGGTTGTAGTTACCCAGGCTGCCGAACAGTTCGGCGCTGCCGCCCAATGGATACTTGTAGGTAACGGCCAGACCTTCCGGGTTGATATCGCTGTCCCAGATCACGTCGCCCATGCTCACCCACGGTTGCAGCATCTTGCCGCCGATCACGTGCAGGTTCTTGATCTGATCAGGGTGATAGTCGATGTAGCCGAGGTCGAGCCAGATCTGCTTCTTGTCGAAGTAGTTGTCCTCATCCTGGTTGGTCGAACGCGCGTCGTCACCGCCGCCAGTGGCGATGCGGATACCGGTGTCGACTTGCGGGTTGATCTCGGTGTAGGCGCCCAGACGCGCACGGATGCGCTGGCGATCCTTGTCGCGGCCGCCGTTGTTCGGCTCGCCGTCGATCTTGATGGTTTCCTGGCGGATACGTACGTCGCCCTTGAACTGGGTCTTGGCCGCCCAGGCCAGTTTCTGGTCGAACAGGCTCTGTTCGTTGGTCTTCTTCGCGACCGCCGCCACTTGTTCGTTGGTTTCCTGCTGCGCCTGTTGGGCGATTTGCTGAGCCTTCTGATCCTTGGCCAGTTCCGTTTGCAGCTCGATGTACTGCGCCTGGGAAATCGACCCGTTGGCCTTGAGCATGTCGAGCAGTTTGGCGTCGACTGCAGCACTGGCCGGAACGCTCATGGCCAGCAACAAGCCGCCGCACAGGGCCGCTGCAGTTTTCGTGGAAGCAAGACGCATAGCAATCTCCGAAGATGAAGGGGATGGCTGAACCATCCTGGGCACAACCGGCTGAAGGCCGGAAAACTGTGTCCGGGTTAGAACCCGGCGCTCTAAAAACAGGCGCCAGTATCGCGATGGTTTATGACAGAGCGGTGGCACAGTGATGGCAGGTTGATGACGATGCGTATCAGGCGTGAACTATCGAGTTAGAGCGCTGTCGGCCGATTGAGCGTGTGCAACCGGGTCGCGATCAGCGATACTCGCCGGGCTTTGTCGCCAAGCTGTGGAGTGCCAGTGAATGCCGTTGCAACGCCTGCAAGACCTGTCAGAAATCGCCCCGGCAAGCTGGGATGCGCTGGTGCCGGACAACCAGCCGTTCCTGCGCCACGCCTTTCTCAGTGCGCTGGAAGACAGCGGCAGTGTCGGCCCGCATTCGGGCTGGCAGCCCGAACATTTACTGCACATCGAAGATGATCGACTGATCGCCGCACTGCCCAGTTATCGCAAGTGGCATTCCTACGGCGAGTACGTCTTCGATCACGGCTGGGCCGATGCCTGCGCGCGTGCCGGCATCGATTATTACCCCAAACTCCTGACTGCTGTGCCCTTCAGCCCGGTCAGCGGTCCGCGCTTGCTGGCGGCGAAGGTCGAGGACGGTTTCGAACTGCTGAAAAGCCTGCCGGGCTATCTGCAGATCGAAGAACTGTCCAGCGCGCACATCAATTTCACTGATCCGTTTACCGATGCGGCGATGGCCGAGCAGCCGGGCTGGCTGCAGCGCATCGGCTGTCAATATCACTGGCAGAACCGTGGTTACCGCGACTTTCAGGATTTTCTCGACGCCCTCAGTTCGCGCAAGCGCAAGCAGATGCGCAAGGAACGCGAGCAGGTGGCGGGGCAGGGCTTCGAGTTCGAGTGGCTGGAGGGGCGAGAGCTGGGCGAGGCGCAGTGGGATTTCGTGTACGCCTGCTATGCCAACACTTATGCGGTGCGGCGTCAGGCGCCGTACCTGACGCGCGAGTTCTTCAGCCTGCTGGCCGAACGTATGCCCGAAGCGATTCGCGTGGTCTTGGCCAAACAGGGCTCCCGGCCGGTGGCGATGGCGTTCAGCCTGGTCGGTGGCGACAGTTTCTACGGGCGTTATTGGGGCTGCCTGGCCGAGTTTGATCGGCTGCATTTCGAGACGTGTTTTTATCAGGGCATGGATTACGCGATTGCCCATGGCATCCAGCGTTTCGATGCCGGGGCGCAGGGCGAGCACAAGTTGATTCGCGGCTTCGAACCGGTGATCACCCATTCCTGGCACTACCTGCGCCATCCGGGGCTGAAAGCGGCGGTGAAGGATTTTCTTCAACAGGAGCGCGCCGGGGTTCTGGCGTATGCCGAAGAGGCGAGAACGGCGTTGCCCTATCGCCAAACCTGACCATGATCGTTCCCACGCTCTGCGTGGGAATGCAGGCCGTGACGCTCCGCATCACTGGACGCGGAGCGTCCCTTGAGGCGTTCCCACGCGGAGCGTGGGAACGATCATATCGCGCGATCAATCGATGCCGACAAAGCCTCCGGTCTGGTGTGCCCACAAGCGCGCATACAAGCCGCGATGGGCGAGCAGTTCGGCGTGGGTGCCGCTCTCGGCGATCTTGCCGTTTTCCAGCACCACGAGGCGATCCATGCGCGCGATGGTCGAGAGACGGTGGGCGATGGCGATCACGGTTTTGCCCTGCATCAAGGTCTCGAGGCTTTCCTGGATCGCCGCTTCGACTTCCGAATCCAGTGCAGAGGTGGCTTCGTCCATGATCAGGATCGGCGCGTCCTTGAGCAGCACCCGCGCGATCGCGATGCGCTGGCGCTGACCACCCGACAGTTTCACCCCGCGCTCGCCGACATGCGCGTCGAAACCGGTGCGGCCTTCAGCGTCGGACAGCAGTGGAATGAACTCATCGGCGCGAGCCTTGTGCACCGCCTCCCACAGTTCGGCGTCGGTGGCGTCGGGTTTGCCGTAAAGCAAGTTGTCGCGGATCGAGCGGTGCAACAGCGAGGTGTCCTGAGTGATCATGCCGATCCGCGCACGCAGGCTTTCCTGGCCGACTTCGGCAATGTTCTGCCCATCGATCAGGATGCGCCCGCCCTCGACGTCGTACAGGCGCAGCAACAGGTTGACCAAGGTTGATTTGCCGGCGCCGGACGGGCCGATCAAGCCGATTTTCTCCCCCGGTTTTATCGTCAGATTGAGGTCGCCGATGATGCCTTTCTTCTTGCCGTAGTGAAAATCCACGTGCTCGAAACGCACTTCGCCCGAGGCCACGGCCAGCGGTTTGGCCTGCTCGCGGTCGGTGACGCTGACCGGTTGCGAAATGGTGCGCAGACCGTCCTGGACCATGCCGATGTTTTCGAAAATGCCGGTGACCACCCACATGATCCAGCCGGACATGTTGACGATGCGAATCACCAGGCCGGTGGCCAGGGCAATCGCGCCGACGGTGATCAGCGACTGCGTCCACAGCCACAATGCCAGCGCGGTGGTGCCGACGATCAGCAGGCCGTTCATGGTGGTAATCGCCACGTCCATGCTGGTCACCACGCGACCGGCCATCTGCGCTTTGACGGTCTGTTCCTCGATCGCTTCCTTGGCGTAGTGCTGTTCGAAGTTGGTGTGAGCGAACAGTTTCAGCGTGGCGATGTTGGTGTAGCCGTCGACGATACGGCCCATCAATTTCGAGCGCGCGTCAGAGGCTTCCACCGAACGCTCTTTCACGCGCGGCACGAAGTAATACAGCGCGCCGATGTAGGCGACGATCCAGGTCAGCAAAGGGATCATCAGGCGCCAGTCGGCCTCGGCGAACAGCACCAGCGAGCTGATCGCATAGATCACCACGTGCCACAGCGCGTCCACCGCTTGCACGGCGGAATCGCGCAGCGAGTTGCCGGTCTGCATGATGCGCTGGGCGATGCGCCCGGCGAAGTCGTTCTGGAAGAAATTCAGGCTCTGCTTGAGCACGTAGCTGTGGTTCTGCCAGCGGATCATGCTGGTCATGCCGGGGCTCAGGGTCTGATGCACCAGCAGGTCGTGCAGAGCAAAGAAGATCGGTCGCAGCACCAGAGCGACCACCAGCATCCAGGTCAATTCGAGGGCGTGGTCGCTGAAGAAATTCGGGTTGGGCGTGCCTTGCGCCAGATCGATGATGCGGCTCAGGTAACTGAACAGCGCAACCTCAATCAATGAGGCAAACAGGCCGATAACAAGCAGGGCAGCGAAACTCGGCCAGACCTGCTTCAGGTAATAGACGTAGAAGGGCCAGACGCGGTCCGGCGGGGACGCCGTCGGGGCGTCGCGGAAGATATCGATAAGTTGTTCGAAACGGCGATAGAGCATCAGATAACCGCCCGGAATCCGGGCTCTCCTTTTATCAGTGCGAGCGGCGCAGGCTCAGCCCGGCGCCGCTCGATATGCCCGGCGAAACTCAGTCGATGCGCTTGGCCGACTTGATGATCACAGGGTCGACAGGCACGTTTTGCATGCCTTGTTTGGTGGTGGTCTGCGAGTTGACGATGACGTCTACGACGTCCATGCCCTTGACCACTTTGGCGAACACCGCGTAACCGGCGTCACGGCCCGGATCGAGGAATGCGTTGTCGGCAACGTTGATAAAGAACTGGCTGGTCGCCGAATCAGGGTTGGAAGTACGCGCCATCGACAGGGTGCCACGAACGTTGTGCAGGCCATTGCTGGCCTCGTTCTTGATCGGCGCCTTGGTGTCTTTCTGTTGCATCTGCTGGGTGAAACCGCCGCCCTGAGCCATGAAACCCGGGATCACGCGGTGGAAAATGGTGTTGTTGTAGAAGCCGCTGTCGACGTATTCAAGGAAGTTCTTCGTGCTGATCGGTGCCTTGAGCGGGTCCAGTTCGATTTCGATCTGGCCGTTGGTGGTGTCCAGCAGCACGTGGGGCGCCTTGGCCGGGGTAGCAGCCATCAGGTTGGCGGCAAACAGTACGGAGCCGGCGGCGAGGGCGAGTTTTTTCAGCATGGGTCAGTGATCCTGAGAGTGAAGGTCGGCTGTGGCGAGAAAATCCAGCAGCGTTTGATTGAAGCGTTCGGGTTGATCGAGCGGGGTGGCATGGCGCGAGTCGTCAATGACCACCAGCCGCGCATCCGGCAGCAGTTTTACATAGGTTTCTTTTAACGCCACCGGTGTGTAATCACGGTCGGCGCTGATGACGAGCGTTGGACAGGACACCCGGGAAAGTCGTTCCTGAACGCCCCAGCCCACGATCGCATCGAAGCTGGCGAGATAAGCACGTTTGTCGTTTTTTGCCCAGCGTTCGGCCATTTTCCGTCGCAGATCGGCCTGTTCCGGCTTGGGGAAAAGTTTGCTGCCGAGGGCTTTGCCGATGGTTTCCAGGCTGAGCAGGCGCATCAGGCTCCAGCGTTTGAACCACTGCCAGTAGTCGTCGCGGGTGCGCAATTTGACTTGTGGCGCGCTGTTGACGATGGTCAGGCTCTTGAGCACCTGCGGCTGATCGACGGCCAGCTGAAAACCGATTATCCCGCCCATCGACAGCCCGACGTAGTGCACCGGGCCGAGGCGCAGGTGCTCGATCAAGGCCAGCAGGTCGGCGCTGAACCCGGCAATGCTGTAGCGCTCGCGGGGTTTGTCCGAGCGCCCGTGGCCGCGAATGTCCGGGACGATCACCCGGTAGTGCGCGGCCAGCGCCGGGATCTGCATTTCCCAGTCCAGGGTGCTCGAGCCGAGCCCGTGAACCAGCAGCAACGGCGCACCTTGGCCATATTCCTCGTAGTGCAGGTTGCAACCTTCGTGCTCGAAATACGCCATCGGTGAACTCCGTGTCAGGCTTGTTCAGGTGCGGCAAACGGTGCGTCCAGCGGCAAGGTGTCGAAGGTGCGCAGCAGTTCGATGAGGATCTGCGTGGCCGGGCCCAGGGGTTTGTCCTTGTTCGAATACAGATAAAAGCTCGAATTGCGGCTGCCGCCTCGATCCAACGGTAGCAGCTTGAGCGAACCATCCTTCAATTCGCGGTCGATCATGTGTCGCGGTAGCCAGGCAAAACCCAGGCCGCTGCTGACAAAGGTCGCGGCGGTGGCAAGGCTGCCGACGGTCCAGCGCTGCTCGGCGCCGAGCCAGCCGACATCGCGCGGCTGCTGGCGGCCGGAGTCGCGGATCACCACTTGCATCTGGGTTTCCAGATCCTGAAAGCTCAGCTCGCGATTGAGCCGATGCAGCGGGTGATCAGGATGGGCGACGGCGACGAACTCGACATCGCTCAACTCCGCACCCAGGTAGCCCGGAATGCTCAGGCCGGTGATCGCCAGGTCCGCCACGCCTTCGAGCAGCACTTCCTCGACCCCCGACAACACTTCCTCGCGCAAACGCACGCGGCAGCCGCGACTCTGCGGCATGAACGCGGTCAGCGCGCGGACGATCCGCGCGCTCGGGTAGGCCGCATCCACCACCAGCCGCACTTCCGCTTCCCAGCCTTGCTCCATGTGATGGGCGAGGTCTTCGAGTTGGCTGGCCTGTTTGACCAATTGCCGCGAACGGCGCAACAACACGCCGCCGGCCTCGGTGAGCACAGCTTTGCGCCCGTCGATGCGCAGCAACGGCACGCCGAGCTGATCCTGCATGCGGGCGACGGTGTAGCTCACCGACGATTGCGAACGGTGCAGGGCCTCGGCGGCCTGGGCGAATCCGCCGTGGTCGACCACGGCCTGCAACGTTCGCCATTGATCAAGGGTCACGCGGGGCGCTTTCATCAATAGCTCCTCTTGTCCTAAGCTGGCCGTCCCTCATGGAGACTGCCGAATGAAAAAATTCTGTTGTGTGGTGCTGGCGCTGCTGCCGTTGACCGCGTTTGCCTATCCGATCGATGTGCAAAAGGATCTCAACGGCATGAAGATCGACTACGAGACTTACGACACGGACAACGACATCGGCTCGATCCGCGTGGCCAACTACGGTGATGTCGACGCGACCTGCCGTGCGGTGTTCAGCAACGGCCCGGAAGCACCGCGCACGCGCAGCATCGATGTCCCGGCGGGCAAGCATAAAAACGCCACGGCCAAGTTCACCCGCGAGATCATCAAGCTGCGCATCAAACTGACCTGCACCCCGAAATAACGCTATTTCCCTGTGGGAGCGAGCCTGCTCGCGAAGACGGAGTGTCATCCAGAGATGATGTGACTGACATTCCGCTTTCGCGAGCAGGCTCGCTCCCACAGGGGATATGGGTCTAGCTTATAAACGAATTTATCGATGGATTACAGCGGATATTTTCGCTTTTTCATCGATTCGACTCTGTTTAACCTTCACTCCATCGACTTACAACATTCTCGGATGGAGGCTACACACCATGTCCCGCGTTCTGATCATCGAAAGCAGTGCCCGCCAGCAAGACTCGGTTTCCCGTCAACTGACCCAGACCTTCATCGCTCAGTGGAAAGCCGCGCACCCTGCCGATCAGATCACCGTGCGTGACCTCGCCGCCAACCCGGTGCCGCATCTGGACGCCAACTTGCTGGGCGGCTGGATGAAGCCCGCCGAACAGCGCAACGACAGCGAACAGGCGTCGCTGGACCGCTCCAACCAATTGACTGATGAGCTGCTCGCCGCCGACGTGCTGGTGATGGCTGCACCGATGTACAACTTTGCGATCCCGAGCACGCTCAAGGCCTGGCTTGACCATGTGCTGCGTGCCGGGGTGACCTTCAAGTACACCGAAACCGGCCCGCAAGGTCTGCTCAGCGGCAAGCGCGCCTTTGTCCTGACCGCTCGCGGTGGCGTGTATGCCGGTGGTCCTGCGGATCATCAGGAACCGTACCTGCGTCAGGTGATGGGTTTCATCGGGATCAACGACGTGACCTTTATCCATGCTGAGGGCATGAACCTGGGCGGTGACTTCCAGGAGAAGGGCCTGAATCAGGCCAACGCCAAATTGTCTCAGGTCGCTTGATCGGTTAATCGCCAGATAATCGCCGATTGTTTAAGTGACCTGGCGCAACCCCTTCAAGGTTCCACGCGCATCGAACCTCCCTTTGCACTTTTGCTCCTGAGTGCTGTAGCCCGATTGAACGCTTTAGCGAGATCGGGCTTTTTTTTGTCTGGGTTTTCTTGGCGGCCTTTGGGCCGACCAGGCTCTTGGGGTTTTGGGTGAATATCCGTTACTGCGGTGTTGCGGCTGGCGGTTCCGCTCTTACAGCGGGTCACTTTGGCAAACGCCCCAAAGTAACCAAAGGTCTGTGCCCCAACGTTCGGCCCGCTCGCTGGGGCTCGGGGTTCCTTCGCTGCGGGATCGATCCCTCCGCTCAGCCTGCCGACGGGGCGGGTGGATCAAGATCAAGAGCGGTACTCGAGCTTGCGCTCATTGTGTTAAGCGGTGGAGGGCCGGTTTTTGGCTTCTTTGGATTCGATGCGGTATTTCATGTCGGCGTAGCTTGCCCAACCACCTCGGTCAGTCCCCTCTCCCTCCGGGAGAGGGCCAGGGTGAGGGGCTTTTGATTCCGGCGCCGTTTGCTGTTGGAGCCCATCCGAAAAACCGCTATCGTCGCCGCCATTCGATTTTCGAGGCGAGCATGGGCTATCTACTTTTTGTCACGCTGATCCAGGCGTTTTCCTTCAGTCTGATCGGCGAGTACCTGGCAGGGCATGTCGACAGCTACTTTGCGGTGCTGGTGCGTGTGGTGCTGGCGGGGCTGGTGTTTATTCCATTGACGCGCTGGCGTTCGGTGGAGGGGGCGTTCATGCGTGGCATGTTGCTGATCGGCGCGTTGCAGTTCGGGGTGACTTACGTCTGCCTTTACCTGAGCTTCCGTGTGCTGACGGTGCCGGAGGTGTTGCTGTTCACCATTCTCACGCCGCTGCACGTGACGTTGATCGAAGACGCGCTGAACCGTCGCTTTAATCCGTGGGCATTGGTTGCTGCGCTGGTGGCAGTCGGCGGTGCGGCGGTGATTCGCTTCGACAGCATCAGTCCCGACTTTTTCATGGGCTTTCTGCTGCTGCAACTGGCCAACTTCACTTATGCCGCCGGGCAGGTCCTGTACAAGCATCTGGTGGCGAAGCATCCGAGTGATCTGCCGCATTACCGCCGCTTCGGTTATTTCTACCTCGGTGCATTGGCGGTTGTGCTGCCAGCGTTCCTGTTGTTCGGCAAGTCGCACTTTCTACCGGAAGCGCCGCTGCAATGGGGCGTGTTGCTGTTTCTCGGACTGGTGTCGACGGCGCTGGGCCTGTACTGGTGGAACAAGGGCGCGTGCATGGTCAACGGCGGTACCCTGGCGGTGATGAACAACCTGCATGTGCCGGTGGGATTGTTGTTGAATCTGCTGATCTGGAATCAGCATGAGGAACTGGGGCGGTTGTTCCTTGGCGGGGGTGTGATTCTGGCAGCGGTGTGGATCAGTCGGTTGGGCATTAAACGCACTGCGTAACCCGTGTAGGAGCTGCCGAAGGCTGCGATCTTTTGATCTTGAACATCAGAAGATCGCAGCCTTCGGCAGCTCCTACATGTGATTAGTAAGTTACATCAGGTGTTTTTCCGGCTCGGGAATACTCGCCGAGCCCAACACCGCTGGCAGCAAGCCTGCGCGCAAATCCCCGCCACTCGGCTGTTGATACAGGCTCAACCCGAACTCCGGCAGCACCGCCAGCAGGTAATCGAAAATATCCCCCTGAATCCGCTCGTAATCGGCCCACACCGTGGTGCGGGTGAAGCAGTAGATTTCCAGCGGAATGCCCTGCGCGGTGGTTTGCATCTGCCGGACCATGCAGGTCATGTTCGGCTGAATCTCCGGGTGACTCTTCAGATACGCCAGCGCATAGGCGCGGAAGGTGCCGATATTGGTCATGCGGCGGCGGTTGGCCGACATCGCCGCGACATTGCCCTGCGCTTCGTTCCAGGCCTTGAGCTCGGCTTTCTTGCGGCCCATGTAGTCGGTCAGCAGGTGCACCTGCGAAAGCTTTTCTTCCTCGTCGTCGCGGATGAAGCGCACGCCGCTGGCATCGATGAACAGGCTGCGCTTGATCCGCCGACCGCCGGACTGCTGCATGCCGCGCCAGTTCTTGAATGACTCGGACATCAGGCGCCAGGTTGGGATCGAGACGATCGTCTTGTCGAAGTTCTGCACTTTGACCGTGTGCAACGTGATGTCGACCACGTCGCCATCGGCGCCGACTTGCGGCATCTCGATCCAGTCGCCGACCCGCAGCATGTCGTTGCTGGTCAGTTGCACGCTGGCAACGAACGACAGCAGCGTGTCCTTGTAGACCAACAGAATCACCGCCGACATCGCACCCAGGCCCGACAACAGCAACAGCGGCGAGCGGTCGATCAGGGTGGCGACGATGATGATCGCGCCGAACACGTACAAAACCATTTTCGCCAGTTGCACGTAGCCTTTGATCGAGCGTGTACGCGCATGCTCGGTGCGCGCGTAGATGTCGAGCAGGGCGTTGAGCAGGGCGCTGACCGCCAGCAGCAGGAACAGAATGGTGAAGGCCAGCGCGACGTTGCCGAGGAAATTCATCGCGGTTTTGCTCAGCTCCGGCACCAGGTGCAGGCCGAACTGGATCACCAGCGACGGCGTCATCTGCGCCAGTCGTTGAAACACCTTGTTGTGGCGAAAGTCGTTGATCCAGTGCAGCGCCGGTTGGCGGCCGAGCATGCGACTGGCGTGCAGGATCAGGTAACGCGCCACTCGCCCGAGCACCAGCGCGATGACCAGCAGCACCAGCAGCGCCAGTCCCGATTGCAGAAGTGGGTGCTCTTCGAGCGTGCCCCAGAGGCCTTGGGCTTTGAGCCAGAGCTGTTTGATATCCATGAGCGAAACGTTTCTTCTGTAAGACGCGAGGGCCGATTAGAGCATTTAAGACGCTGTGTATTGCAGCGAGTGACAAATCGGGCAACAAAAAAACCACTGATTGTCGGCGTTTGCACAAAGAAACTCGGCCTGAGCGCTCGAAACCGGTAACCTATGCAGCTGTTTTTTTGCATATCTTCGAGGTAGCACCCGTGTTTTCCCAATTCGCCCTGCACGAACGCCTGCTCAAAGCCGTGGCCGAGCTGAAATTTGTCGAGCCAACGCCAGTGCAAGCCGCGGCCATCCCGCTGGCGCTCCAGGGGCGTGATCTGCGGGTGACGGCGCAAACCGGCAGCGGCAAAACCGCCGCTTTCGTCCTGCCGATCCTCAATCGCCTGATCGGCCCGGCGAAGATCCGCGTCAGCATCAAGACGCTGATCCTGCTGCCAACCCGTGAGCTGGCCCAGCAGACTTTGAAGGAAGTCGAACGCTTCTCGCAGTTCACCTTCATCAAGTCCGGCCTGATCACTGGCGGCGAAGACTTCAAAGTCCAGGCCGCCATGCTGCGCAAAGTGCCGGACATCCTCATCGGCACCCCGGGGCGGATGATCGAGCAGCTCAACGCCGGCAACCTCGACCTGAAAGAAGTCGAAGTGCTGGTGCTCGACGAAGCCGACCGCATGCTCGACATGGGTTTCGCCGAAGACGTGCAGCGTCTGGTCGATGAGTGCCCGAACCGTCAGCAGACCATGCTGTTCTCCGCGACCACCGGCGGTTCCGGTCTGCGCGAAATGATCGCCAAGGTCCTGAACAACCCGGAGCACCTGCAGCTCAACGCGGTCAGCCAGCTCAACTCGACGACTCGTCAGCAAATCATCACCGCCGACCACAATCAGCACAAAGAGCAGATTGTGAACTGGCTGCTGGCCAACGAGACCTACCAGAAGGCCATCGTCTTCACCAACACTCGCGCCATGGCCGACCGCATCTACGGCCGCCTCGTGGCCCAGGAATACAAGGCGTTCGTGCTGCACGGCGAGAAAGACCAGAAGGATCGCAAACTGGCGATCGATCGACTGAAACAGGGCGGCGTAAAGATCCTCGTCGCGACTGACGTTGCGGCCCGCGGTCTGGACGTCGACGGTCTGGACCTGGTGATCAACTTCGACATGCCACGCAGCGGCGACGAGTACGTGCACCGCATCGGTCGTACCGGCCGCGCCGGCAACGATGGTCTGGCGATCTCGCTGATCTGCCACGGCGACTGGAACCTGATGTCGAGCATCGAGCGCTACCTGAAGCAAAGCTTCGAGCGCCGCACCATCAAGGAAGTCAAAGGCACCTACGGCGGGCCGAAAAAGGTCAAGGCCTCGGGCAAAGCCGTCGGCGTGAAAAAGAAAAAGACCGACGCCAAGGGCGACAAGAAGAAAACCGCCGCCAAGACGCCGACCAAGCGCAAGAGCGTGAACCGGCCGAAGCCGGATTCCCTTGTCAGCAGCGACGGCATGGCCCCGCTCAAGCGCCGCAAGCCAGCCGAGCCAGCGGCTGAATAACGCGTTCTAAACGCATAAAAAAACCGGACATTGTCCGGTTTTTTTTCGTCTCAATTGTCGGCTTTCTTCTCCGCCGACCCCAGTTCCTTCAAACGCTGATCGATCAGCTGGCACTTGTCCGGCAGATCCGCGCTGGCCGTGTCCAGATCCATTTTCTGCAACTCGGCGTTGATCTCCTTGGCCTTTTCCGGATTCTGCTCGGTGAGCCTGGAGACTTCCTTGGCCAGTTGTTCGCGTTTGATCGTCGCCTCTTCCGGCGTGCAGGCCCAGACGGGCAGGGCGCAGGCAAGGGTGGCGGCGAGGGACAGCTTGATCAGGGTTTTCATGGGCAGGCCTCAGTTCCGGTTAAGGCGGGGTAATCGGTTGAGAGGCCACGGTCAGGAAAAGTTCAGTGCCACGTGGCTGACGACACACCAGCGAAAGATCAACGTCGATTTTGCTCAAGAAAATCAGAGACATGTCGCTGCGTCGTATCAGAGCTATTTGGCAAACAGGCAAATAATCAATTTATTGACGTCAGAATGATGGCAATCTACCATTGCGCCATCACATTGACATCAGTGTGTGATTTCGAGAGATCGGACAAGCTTATTGCGGCTGCCCTGTAAATATTTTCGCAACGCTCTCAGTGTTCTGAATGCAGCGCAGATTTGTCTCCTTTCGATGCTCTTGCACTCTCCCGGCGTTTTCTAACCGGTGGGAATTGCATTGCCTGTCTATTACCCCGCCTCACCTTGCCCGTTGTAAAGAGATCTTCAACATGGATGTTCGTCAGTTCGACTTTCTTGCTCCCCAGCCTTTTGCTGCCGTGAAAACCCGCGAGTCCTTCCTGGGCATGCCCAAGCGCGGCCTGGCGTTTCTCTTGGCGAACGTCATGTTCTGGCAACCGATGTGGGCGCAGGCCGACGGCATTGTGGTGGCCAACCCTAATACCTCGCTGGATCGCGCCGGCAATGGCGTGCCGATCATCAATATCGCCACGCCCAATGGCAGCGGGCTGTCGCACAACCAGTTCCATGATTACAACGTCGGTGCGCAGGGTGTCATCCTCAATAACGGATCGACTCAGACCACCGCCACGCAATTGGGTGGCCATATCATCGGCAACCCGAATCTGAAAAACAGCGGTTCGGCGCAAGCGATTCTCAACGAAGTCATCAGCGGCAACCCGAGCCAGTTGCGCGGCTACACCGAAGTGGCGGGGCAGTCGGCGCGGGTAATCGTTGCCAACCCTTACGGCATTACTTGCAACGGTTGCGGTTTCATCAACTCGCCGCGCGTCACGCTGACTACCGGCAAACCAGTATTCGATAAC
This sequence comes from Pseudomonas sp. Leaf434, assembly GCF_001425545.1. NCBI lineage: Bacteria > Pseudomonadati > Pseudomonadota > Gammaproteobacteria > Pseudomonadales > Pseudomonadaceae > Pseudomonas > Pseudomonas sp. Leaf434. The sequence goes on from NZ_LMQZ01000001.1 coordinate 763,051, forward strand.
GGCCGGCTGGATCGCTTTCAGGTGGATCAGGGTTCGGTGGCCATCGAAGGTGCAGGCCTCAACGCCACCAACGTCGACCGTTTCGAAATCATCACCCGCAGCGCAAAGATCAACGCGCAACTTCAGGCGCAGAACCTGACGATTGTAGCCGGTCGCAACGACGTCAATGCACAAACGCTGAATGCCACAGCGCGCGCCGATGACGGCAGCGCCAAACCGCAACTGGCCATCGACTCCTCGGCACTCGGCGGCATGTACGCCGGCGCGATCAAACTGGTCGGCACCGAGGCCGGGGTCGGGGTGAAGCTTGACGGCAAGCTGATTGCCAGCGGCGGTGACATTCAGCTCGACGCCAACGGACAACTGAGTCTGGTCGACACCTCGGCCACCGGCGCGGTCAACGTCAAGGCCGCGAGCCTTGATGCACGCGGGCCGGTTTACGCCGGCACCGCGCTCACCGTACAAACCCAGGGCAACCTGACCAACCGCCAGACCCTTGCGGCTCGCGACAGCATCAGCCTCAGCGCGGGTGGCCAACTGACCAACGCCGGCGCCATCGATGCCGGCGTCAACGCCGACGGCCGCCGCAATGCCAGCGGCGACCTGAGCCTCACCACGCAAAATCTCGACAACACCGGCAAAAGCCTCACCGCCAGCCGCAATCTGACGATCAACGCCGCGCAAACCGTGAGCAACCAGGGCGGCACGCTCAGTGGGCAAACCGCCGTCATCAGCGCCGGTACCCTGGACAACAGCGACGGTGGCAAGGCGCAGAGTAGCGCCCACCTGAAACTCAATGCCGGCCAGGTGAACAATGCGCATGGGGTGATTCTCGCCGACACGCTCGACATCAACGCCCTGAGCCTCAACAACCGCGATGGTGTCGTCACCAGTGACAGCGATCTTCGCCTGACCCTGGAGCAGTCGCTGAACAATCATTCCGGTGAAGTATCCAGCGCCGGTGTTTCCCGAGTGGACGCAAACCGCGTGGACAACACATCCGGCCTGATGACAGGTACCGATAAGTTGACCCTGGCGGTGAAGAACGACCTGACCAACCATCTGGGCGTACTGGGCGCAGGAGGGGGGTTGCAGATCAATGCCGACAGCCTGGACAACAGCAACGCCGGCAAGATCCTCAGTGAGTCCGCCCTGAATTTACGGGTTAACAGAGTGTTGGATAACCGTAACAACGGGCTGATCAGCGCCGGCAATACGCTGCAACTGCAGGCCGTCGACGTTGACAACCGCGGTGGCAGTCTGACCGGTAAACAACGGGTGGCCTTGACCAGCACCACGCTGGACAACCGTGGCGCCAGGCTCACGGCTGGCGGTGATCTGCAGTTGCGAGTCGATCAGTTGGACAACCGCCAGCAAGGCCTTGTCAATGCTCAGGGGGCACTCGATTTTCAGGGAACACTGCTCAACAATCAGCAAGGTGTACTGGGAGCTGTAGGCCCCTTGTACCTGCAAGTGAAAACACTGGATAACACTGGCGGACGGATTTCCAGCAGCGCCGATCTGACGGCGTACGCAGACCGTTTGAGTCAGCAATACGGCAAGTTGATGGCGCTGGGTAATCTGAGCCTTTTCGGGACTCATCTGGATAATCAGTCAGGTGGTCTGATCGGGGCGACAAAAGCGCTGAAGCTCAATGTCGATGTACTCGACAACCGGGGCGGCGAAATTTCTGCCGGTGCCAATATTGATGTGTCCGGTACCCAACTGGATAACAGTAACCAAGGCAAAGTCCTCGCGGGTTCGGATCTCGGGCTTCAGGTCACGCGCGTCATCAACCAGGCTCAAGGGTTACTGCGTGGTAAAGGCGCGGTGCTCCTCAAGGGGCAGCATCTGGATAACACCCAAGGTCAGCTGCTGGGACAGCAAAGTGTAAACATCGACCTGAGCGCTGAACTCGACAACACCCGAGGCAAGTTGGCCAGTACCGGGTCGCTGTTACTCAATTCTGGCGCAGCACTGATTAATCAGGAGGGTGTGCTGACCTCCGATTCTGGCGTGTCGATCAACAGTGCGAGTCTCGACAACCGTGCGGGTGAAATCAGTTCCCGGGCGAATGTGAAGCTGGTCACCGGCGATCTCGATAACACGCTGGGTGGTCGCTTGATCAGCAACGACCGACTGGACCTGGTGGCCGGACAGGTCAGCAATGGGCTGGACAGCCGCATCGCCAGCGATAACGCCTTGATCGCCAGTGTGACCGGGCTGGATCAGCAAGGCGGGCAGATGTTCAGCAAGCATTCGTTGAGTCTGAACCTCAATCAGGGCCGGTTGAACAATCAGGGGCTGATCACTGCCCCTTTGCTTGTGCTGAAAAACCTTGCGATGGTGGATAACCACGCCGGTGAAATCTCCAGTGCCCAAGGGTTCACCCTCAACGCCGCGAGCCTGGATAACAGCAACGGCAAACTCATCAGCAATCAGGCTCTGACGTTACGGATCGAGCAGGCACTGGTGAATGCCAAAGGTCTGATTTCCGCCTCTGCCTTGAACCAGCACAGCGCGAGCCTGGACAACAGCGAGGGCTTGTTGAGCAGCCGGCGTGAGCTGAATGTTGACGTTGATGATGAGTTGGTTAACCGCAACGGTTCGGTCGTTGGCGATGGTCACACATGACTGACAGCGCAGCAGCTCAATAACGACAACGGCAAAGTATCCAGCAAGGGCGACCTCACTGGCCGTTTCACTGATGTCAGTAATCAGAGTGGTTCGCTGACTACCTTGGGCATGCTCAAGCTGGACGCGGGCACTTTGCACAACCAGAAGGCAGGCCTGTTAGGTGGGGGTGCCGGTGGCATCCTGAACATTGGTGCGCTGGACAACCGCGGCGGGGAAATTATCAGCAACGGCTCCCTCCAACTGACGGGACAGAAGCTGGACAACAGTGACTCAGGCCAGATATCCGCCTCGGGCTGGCTGCACCTGACGGTAGATGAGGTGCTCAACCGCGACAAAGGTCACATGTCAGCACAGACAGGGCTGAGCCTGCTGGGTACTACGTTGACCAATACCGGTGGCAGCTTGAGCAGCCAGCAGAATCTCGATGTGCAACTTCTCGGCAATCTAGATAACGGGCAGGGAGAACTGAGCAGCGAAGGGCTGTTGACGGTAAGCGCGGCCAGCCTGAGCAACCGGCTTGGCATTCTGACCAGCGCTCGCAACCTGGCAGTCAGCACAATGCAGGGGTTGGACAATCAGGCCGGCGAGATTGTGACCGACGGCGCCTTGAAGTTGCAGGCGGGTCGCGTCGATAACAGTCATGACGGCACGCTCAGCAGCAAGGCTGCGATGGTGATTGGCACTGGCGATTTCAACAACAGCAATGCAGGTAACGTCAGTAGCACCTCGACGCTCGATATTCGCGCACAGCAACTGAGCAATAACGCTGGTGGACGCATCACCAGCAGCGGTGACTTGAGTGTCATTTCCAGCGGCCTCGATCAGCAAGGGGGCAAGCTGTTCAGTGAAGCATCGGTCACTCTGGATCTGAACGGTGGTCAACTGGATAACCGCAGCGGGCTGATCAACGGCCCATTGCTCATGTTGAAAAATCTGAAAGCTGTCGATAACCGCGACGGTGAGATTTCCAGCATGCAGGGTTTTTCCCTGAATACTGAAAACCTGGCCAACGACGATGGCAAGATCCTCAGCCAGCAAGGTCTGATCTTGCGCATTGAGCAGGCGTTGAACAACGCCAAAGGGCTGATCGTAGCTCAGTCGCTGGACGGGTATGCGGCCAGACTGGACAACGAGGGTGGCACGCTTTCCAGTCGCAGCGACTTGACGCTGGGTGTTGATGGATTACTCATCAATCGCAGCAAGGGGCTGATCACTGCTGGCGGCAACCTCACCCTTGCGAGCAAGGGTCTGGACAACCAGCAAGGTACGTTGCTGGGCACTGCCGTCGGCATCGATCTGGGCAGTTCTGGTGCCGATCTGAACAACGCGGCAGGTTTGATCACGACGACGGGCAAGCTGAGCATCAAGCACCTGCGCGACCTCAATAATCAGGGTGGAGAAGTCTCCAGCAGTCAAAACCTGCAGCTGGGTGCACGAGTCCTCGATAACGGCAGCGGCAAGCTGCTCAGCAACGGCACCCTGCAACTGCAGGCTGGCAGTGTGATCAACCAGGGAGGCCTGTTATCGGGATGGCAAGGTCTCGAAGTTGCGGCGGATGACCTGGACAACCGTAACAACGGCACGCTTTCCAGTCGTGATGGAAACGTTGATGTACAGGTCGCCAACAATCTGCTCAACAGTGCCGGGGGAGCGTTGGTCAGCCACCAGGCGCTGACGGTTGCAGCCAACAGTCTCGACAATCGGGACAATGGCATTGTGTCCAGTGGAGCAGAGCAAGTCCTGACGGTCAACGCAGCGCTGCGCAACGGCCAAGGCGGCCTGATCAACAGTGCAACAACACTGAACCTGCAGTCCCAGTCCGTGGATAACGTCGGCGGGACGATCGGCGCCGGTGGGGCGATTGATATCACCACTGCAACGCTGGATAACACCTCCGGAACCTTGATCGGCAAGGATGCGCTGACCCTGAGTCTGCTTGGGGTGTTGACCAATACCCAAGGCAAATTGGCCAGCGCAGGCGACTTGCTGATCCGTGGGGCCAGTCAAGTCGACAATCAGGGAGGGCAACTGGCAAGCCAGAACTTGTTGACCCTGTTGACCGGCGGCCTGGACAACCGTAATCGAGGCACTGTTGCCGCCGCACAGGCGCTGGATATCCGCGGCGACGGTGCTGTGCAGAACGGTGATGGGGGGCTGATTTACAGCCAGAAGGCCGGCTTGCAACTCAAGGCGGCCAGTCTTGAGAACGCCGACGGCGCGGTGCAAAGCGAAGAGGGTCTTGTGCTCGATGTGAGCGGGAACCTCGACAACCAGCGAGGCAAGATCATCGCCCAGTCAGGCGATGTCACGCTGGGCGCCAGCTCCGTGGATAACCGTGGCGGGACGCTCGCCAGTCTTGCTGGCACTCTTGACGTAAAGACCACGGGCGCCCTGCGCAATGGTTACGACCTGAGCCAGATCCGCCAGGGCGGCATCATTCAGGCGCAGCGCCTGAGTTTCACCAGCGCTAGTCTGGATAACAACGGTGGCCGCGTTTCCGCGCAGAATAATGACATCTCCATCACCACTGGCAATTTCGACAACCGTAACGGTGGGCTTTATGGTCAGGGCGCTATTCGCATTTCGGCCAACGATTTCCTCAATACCGGAGACATCCCGGGCCAGGTGGCAGGCCGGCAAGTCGATTTCAGCCTGACCGGCGCGCTGGATAATCGTCTTGGTGTTATCGAAAGCGATGGCCAGTTGAAGGTCAGTGCCGCGAGCCTGAACAACCAGGGCGGACAATTGCGCGCGTTGGGTAAAGCAGGCAAAACCGAGTTTCAGATCGGTGGGCTTTTCGATAACCGCAATGGTCGTCTCGAAACTGCGAACTATGACCTGACACTCAATGCCGGCAACTTCCAGAATGCGGGCGGCCATGTATTGCACTCGGGCACCGGTACATTCGATATCAGCATGGCCAACCTCACGCAGGCGGGCGGTGATCTGCTCACCCGGGGTGGCCTGACACTGGCTGCCGATAGCTGGACCAACAATGGCGTAATCCAGGCCGGGCGTCTGACGGTCAACGTCAACACGCTCAATCAGACAGCGGGTGGTCAACTGCTGGCCTCCGACACCTTTATGGGCAGTGGTCGAAACTGGAACAACGAAGGGCTCATTGCCAGTGATGGCAGCCTTGGTTTGACCCTTGGCGGCACGTACAGCGGCAACGGCCGAGCCAGTAGCAAGGGCACTTTTGCCCTCGGTGCCGGGCAAGTGAATCTGACAGCAGCTGCCAGTCTTGCCGGCGGGGACGCCACCACAATCAACGTCGGTGGAGTGCTCGGCAATCAGGGTCGAATCAGTTCAGTCGGTGGGCTGACCATCAATGCAGGCGGGGTGAACAACTACGGCACCGTGGCCAGCAATCAGCACTTGCGGCTCAATGCTGGCAACGTATTAAACGATCACGGGTTGCTGTTCAGTGGCGCAGCCATGTCCCTGCTGACGCATGATCTGATCAATAAATATGGCGACGTCTACAGCATGGATAACCTGACTGTCGCCAGGGACGACGCCGGTAACTGGGCCGATCGCCTGGAAAACATTTCTGGAAATATCCAGAGTTCGGGCGACATGTTGCTAAGGGCCTCTACCCTGGAGAACCGCAAGGATTTCTTCAAGGTGACTTCCCAGCTGACTTCAGGGGCGATCGGCCTGCGCCAGACGGGCAATCAGTCGGGCCACATGGTGCTGATGGAGAACTACGAAACCAAAGTCGAAGCCGACTCGGCCGCGGCCAACATCTCGGCGGGGCGTAATCTGGACATCGCGGGTGGGAACCTGACCAACTCTGCCTCGGTAATCACCGCCGCTGCGAACCTGAACGCCAACCTTTCCAATTTCACCAACACCGGCGCGACGCTGGGCACTTACTCCACACTCAAGTCCTTTGCGCTGCCGGAGGTCCGCAAAGACAAGGCGATCATCCAGCTGTGGCGCTCGTTCATGGAATACAACGCGGTCAATGATCCTTCCTACAAAGGACCGGTTGGCAAGCAGATGGCAGCGTTTCGCTCTTGGGATGTGAACTGGAACGAGTCGGTGGTGACACCGAGAGTGTCTGTCGCTACTGGGGGGAGCGGTCATACAAATATCTATTTCGGCTGGAAACATTACACAAGCACGGGTAGCCCGGAACAATTCCGCAGTTATTCGCCAGCGCCGGCCTATAACCAGGCCAATCCGGCGCCGCTCCCGGCGGCGGTGCAGAACGTCACGTTCTTCGACACCAAGACCATCACCAGCCCTGGCGTGGCAGGTGATGCTACCGCCGTCGTTCAGGCCGGCGGCAGTCTGACGATCAATGCCACGAAAAGTCTGACCAACAGCGTCGAGCGAGCAGGCCAGCCTGTTTCTCTGAAGAACGGCCGTACGTATGAATCCACCCTGCCAGGCGCTCCGTCGGTAACGGTCATTAACGTACAGTCCCATTTGCCACCGGATCTGGCGCAGCAACAAGTCAACCCGCTCGCCCTTTCGGGATTCACCTTGCCGCAAGGCCAGAACGGTCTGTTTCGCTTGAGCGGCCAGACGTCGACGGTGGCGGTTAACGCCGGACCGGATATGCGCATGGGCAGCGCGACGATCAGCGTCGGTAAACACGAACCAGGATTTCCCGCCAGACCGACGACGGCGATCAAGGCCGTGGATGCCGCTTCAACTGCCGCAAGCAGCCTGACGATTGATCGGGTCAGCCAAGACCTCAATGTCGACGACGCAGCCTCAAAACTCAGCACGGCAATGGCCGGCAACAGCGCGACTCAGACAGCCATTCCCAAACGTTCACTGACGGCCGCCGATTCGCCTTTCAGTGCGCAGAACCTGACCCGGGTGCAAGGTCTGCCAGATACCAGTGTGCGCAGCAATCCACACAAATACCTGATTGAAACCAATCCGGTACTGACAGACCTCAAGCAGTTCATGAGCTCGGATTACTTGCTGGCCAATCTCGGTTACGACCCTGATATCAGCGCCAAGCGTCTGGGTGATGGTCTATACGAACAGCGATTGATTCAGCAAGCCGTTGTCGCGCGCACCGGACAACGCTTTATCGATGGCCAGACGTCGGACGAGAAACTGTTCAAATACTTGATGGACAACGCCATCAAGAGCAAGGATCAACTCAATCTGGCACTGGGCGTCAGCTTGTCGGCCGAACAGGTGACAGCGCTGACCCATGACATCGTGTGGCTCGAAAAACATGAGGTGAACGGAGAGTCCGTGCTTGTCCCTGTGCTTTATCTGGCACAGGCCAACAATCGCCTGGCGCCCAATGGTGCATTGATTGCCGGTAACGACATCAACTTGATTGCCGGGCAGGATCTGAACAACGTAGGTACGTTGCGGGCAACCAACAACCTGTCCGCCACTGCGGGGAACAACCTGGTCAACAGTGGACTGATCGAGGCGGGCAATCGTCTGGATCTGCTGGCGACAAATAATCTGATCAATGCTGCAGGCGGGATCATTTCCGGTCGCGATGTCAGCATCACAGCCACCGAGGGTGATCTGATCAACGAACGCAACGTCATCCAGAGCCAGACCACCTTCGGCGGCACGACGCTGCAACGCAGCTATCTCGATACCGCCGCCAGAATAGAAGCGGCAAACAATCTGAGCCTCACCGCCGGGAGAGATGTCAGCAACCTCGGTAGCGAGTTCAAGAGCATTGGCGATACGACGATCAAGGCTGGGCGTGACGTCAATATCACGGCCCTTGAGCAGCATGACGGTCTGAGTATCGGATCGCATTCGCGCACCAGCACGGTGGTGCAGAACGGTGCAGTCGTGGACGTGGGAGGTAATCTGAAAGTCAATGCCGGTCGTGACATCACCGCCATTGCAAGCCAGATAGCTGCCCAACGCGACATTACGATGGCGGCCACCGGTGACTTGACCCTTTCCTCGGCAGCGAACGAGCAGCACACCTACAACAAGAGCAAAAAGGTCACCACTTCAACGGACAAAATCACCCAGGTTTCCACGATGGTGCACAGTGGCGGCAATGTTTCCTTGAGCGCCGGTAATGACATGGAAATTGTCGCCAGCCGGATTGAAGGTGCTGGTGATGTCGATATCGATGCCGGGCGGGATCTGCTCGTGACCTCGGCCAAGGACGAAGATGCTTCGTCCTACCTCAAGAAAAGCAAAGGCTCATCCGGTCGCCGCAAGACGACCCAGAAGGAAAGCTACGACAGCACCAATGTCGCCTCGGTGATCGAGGCCGGACGCAACCTGACCGTCAACGCCAGCCTGTCGGACAAGGGCGGTGTTTCTCTGGAGGGAGGGCACGATGTCACCGTGATCGGCAGTCAACTGAAAGCCGGAAACAATCTGGTTCTGGGCGCGTTGAATAATGTCTCGGTGCTCTCGGCGACTGACGAACACAGTGATTTCAGCAAGACCACCAAGAAGGGATCTTTCGGTCTTTCCAAAAGTGGCAAAACTACGGTCAACAGCAGCACCATCCAGATCGCCAGCGAGTTGGAAGCGGGCAATGACATCGTTGTCGCTTCGGGTAAAGACTTTCTCTTGCAGGCCAGCACTGCAGCGGCGGGCAACGACGTTGAGTTCCGCTCTGGTCTGGTGGACGACACGGGTGACATCAATCTGATTTCGGCCAATGACACTGACTACAGCCGCAGTGAAGCCTACAAAAAGAAAACCGGTCTTTCGGTTTCGGGTGGCTTCCTGTCCCTTTCCTCCGCCAAAGAAGCGGGCCGGCAGGGGCAGGGCAGCACCAGTGTGGGCAGCATGGTGGTGGCGGGGCGAGACACGATTCTGAGTGCCGAGCGCGATATCAATGTACTGGGCAGCGGTATCGATGCAGGACGTCATGTCAACATGGACGCTGGTCGTGACGTCAACGTGATGGCTGCTTCCGATGAGCGTGCCGAGCAAGCATGGTCGAAGTCCAAGCGTGCGGGTATCGGCATTTCCAGCGATGACAACGGCGTGGGCTTCTTTGCCGGCGCGGAGGGTCTCAAGGAAAAGAATCGCCTGGAACAGAAGACCGGTGCTGCCAGCCAGATCAGTGCGGGACAGGATCTGGCCATCAACGCCAAGCGTGATATCAATCAGATCGGTTCAGATCTGCAGGCCAATAACGATATCGACTTGAATGCCGGGCGCAACATCAACATCGATGCCGGGCGCGAAACCCTGTTGGTAGAACAACAGCGCGAGAACGAGAGCAACGGCCTGGGCGTTCGGATCGACCACAACTATGGCCAGACGAAAGACGCGGTCAATGGCGCGGGGAAAGGCGAAGACAATGTCAGCAAAGGCTCAAGTACCCTCAAAGCGGTGGACGGTATCAGTCAGTTCCTCAACGGACCGACAGCAGACGTCAAGTTCGGCAACAGCAAGCAAAGCAGCAGCCAGCAAACCTTCGAGCAGAGCAGTCGATCGTCGACGCTCAATGCCGGCCAGGATCTGAACCTCAACGCCAAGAATGATGTAACGGTAAAAGGGGCAAAATTCCTCGCCGGGCGCGACATCAACGTCGCGGGTCGTGACGTTACCTTTGATGTCGCCAAAGGCGGTGTCAGCCAGGACAGCACGCAACGCGAAAGTTGGGGCGGCATTCACGGCGGCACCAGCGGCGGCTTCAAGATCGGCATCGGTGGCAGCTACGGAATCGCCACTGAAGACGGCTCGCATGGCACGTCTACGCCGACGCAACTGGGCGCTGGCCGGGACGTCAATCTGCAAGCTGACCACGATCTGAATCTGATCGGCACGCAGGTCAGCGCTAAACGGGATATTGAGCTCAACGCTGTCAATGATCTCAATATCCGCTCGGCACAGAACGACAGCAGTAACGATAGCAACCGCCACAACGGTGGCGGTGAAGTGGGTCTGGTCTTTGGTTCCGAGGGTGTCGGCGTTTATGCCAGTGTCAGCATGGGCAAGGGCGATCTGGAGCGCGAGGGTAATCGCCAGCAAGAGGCTTATCTCTACGCCGGCGACAAGTTGGGCTTTACCAGTGGCAAGGACACCAACATCGACGGCGCCACGTTACGCGGCGATGAGGTGAATGGGCGCGTGGGCGGGGATCTCAATGTCTCTTCTGTGGCCGACACGGGAAAGGTGAAGGGCAAAGAGTTTGATATCAGCGTTACCGCCACGTTTGGTCCGGGTGCTGGTGTCAGTGGTTCGGTCGGTTACGGCCAGACCACCGGCAAGACGAACTGGATCGAACAGCAAACCAGCATCACCGGTAAAAGCAAAGTCGATATCCGTACCGAAAATCACACTCAACTGGACGGTGCACTGATCGCTGCCGACAACGGTAATTTGAAACTGGATACCGGCACGTTGGGCTTCAGTGACATCGCCGGTACAGACAAAGAGCACGGTTATTACCTGAACGTCGGTGGCAGTTACACCGCTGGCAAAGGCAGCGGTGCTCAGGACGGCAGTCAGGTTGGTAAAGGCAAGGAAGGCGAAACTGGCTGGAGCGTCAACGGCTGGAAGTATGACAAAGACCGTGAACAGATCGTGCGCGGCACCGTCGGCGCCGGCGAGATCGTGGTACGCCAGGACGCCGAAACGGGCAAGGATTCGACTGTCGGTTTGAATCGCGACGTAGACAAAGGTTACGAAATCACCAAGGACAAGGAGTCTCGCACCGATCTGTACGTGAGCAAATCGTCACTTGAGGCCGTTGCCGATCCTTCGGGCACATTGAAGGACTGGGCGGAAAAAATAGAGAACTACGGTGACGCCACTCAGGGCTCTATCGAAGCTGCGCTGTCCCTCGTCACAGGGCCTGTCAACCTGGTTGGTCAGGCCTGGAAGAATCTTCAGGCACAGCGAGTATCGCTGGACGACGTACCTGCGCAAGCGCGCGCGACGTTTGGTGATGATCTTGCCCTGAACATTGCCAAAAACTTTGTGCGAAATGGAATCGATCCGGGAGCTATCAATGATCTCCAAGAGAAAAACATTGCGGTTATTCAAACGTATGTAGGGGTACTTGACGAATTCACCCGACAGCAGACCTGCCCTGGTCCGGGGGCTTGTGATGCGAATAGCGATGGTCCAAAACAATCGGAGTCTGATAAGCCCAGCGAAAACCATGGAAATGGTCTGCCGGACTGGGCCAAGGAACTGATTCCGACTACTCCTGGTGGCAAGTTATTGGCTGAGACCGAGCGGTTACAGGTAATGCTGGACAAGCTGCCGAAGGAACAAGCCCAGTTGGTGGCATTGGGTATTCAGGCTGCGATGGGACCGGCAAAGATGGCCGTGGGTCTTGCAGGGAATGTTCTGATCGCGAAGTTGTTTGGCGATAAAATAGACGCCGCCAAAGATTCAGTTGCCAAAGCCATCGCGAGCAAGCTCAGCGGAGAAGATCAGGATGACCTAGAGTCCAGCGATTACCTCTTCAAATACATGTTTGAGGCGGGTGAGACACAACAACAGGGCGACATCTATGTTCGCGGCGCCACGACCCTACTGAACATTGCGTTGGGCACAGCAGCCAACATGGCCGGTGCCGCTGCGGGGAAAGTCTTCAATGTCGCGGGTACGAAAGGAGTCATCAAGGCGAGTGAAACCATTGGTCAACCGGTGGAGGCCGTGATCGGTGGGCGCAAGCGCCTGTTGCGGGTCGATATCGAGCCTAATGGTAAGCTTCAGATACAGTCGGGAGGCGGCAAGGATTCGATCGTGGATTTCCGCCCGGACCTGTCTAAACCCCTGGCACCACAGATCAATGCGTTCTTCAAACGACTACCCAAGTCAGCGAGAGACCAATTGATCAGAAACGCTGAGAAAGGCCTGAAGCGCTTGCAAGAAACAGGGAACATGTAATGAGCAATAGATACGCTGTTATTTTGGAGTCGGAATCTGTTTTACCGGAAAGAGAGTTGTTGGTCAGTGAGGCATGGGGCAGCGTTCCTGTTTCTTACGTTCAGGATCAAGAGATTTTTAACGAATGCAGCTTTTTGGATTTAAAAGTCAACAAGTGGGAAGTCAACAGTCAGTGGAGCAGTAAGCAGGACCTCGAACCCTTGATAAGAATCGAAAAGCTTACAGATGAAGGGCTCGAGGAGTTCCTTCAACAGGAGGGCTGTCGCTGGTCTTTGGATATGGCAGGAAAAAAACTCATCATTATTGAGATGGATGAGGGAGGGGGGGCGGTGGACGATATGTTGTTAATGCGGTTACTGTCAGTTTTCCATGCTCGATTCAAGGTTTATAGCTGCTCAGACAGCATCGAAGAGTTGAGTGATGCCTCCTTTCCCACCCAGCAATCTGTTCGCGACCGTCTGATCAAGTGTGAGTAGTTGCAATCTATGATGTGCATTTTCTGGCGAATCAAAGGCTAATGTCGTTCAGTGTGGCGGACCCTGGAGATTTTTTGTCCTGTCCTGAGGCAATGGCAAGAAGTGATCTCGCTGTAACACCTGATGCACGCAACAAAGGACGGCCGTTGCCGTCCGTTTCCACCTGACGCGCCGTTATTTTTCGTGGCGGCAGCTCGAAGCCTTGTCAACTGCATACCGATCATGATGCCGCACCCATTCCATGATCTCGTTTTCATTCCTGCCCTTGGGCGTCAGATCCAGATAGTGGTAAGCGCCAACCAGCATGTCCAGACCGCGCGCGTATGTGGAATAGGTGTGGAAAATCTCCCCTTTGTCGTTGCGATAAAACACGCTCAACCCCGGCATTTCTTCCTCGGCGCTGTCGGTTTTTTCGTAGTTGTAGGTAGCCTTGCCCTCGGCGACGTCTTCAGCCCGGGCGCAGACGCCGAAGTCGTAATTGAAATCGCAACCTTCTGACGAAACCCAGTCGAATTTCCAGCCCATGCGTTGTTTGAACGCCTGAAACTCGTTGAACGGCGCGTGGGAAACGGCGACAACTGCGACGTCGTGGTGGGCCAGGTGCTGGTTGGCGCCATCAATGTGGTCACTGAGGAACGAGCAGCCCTGGCAGCCCTGCTCCCAGCCTTTGGCAAACATGAAATGGTAGATGATCAACTGGCTGTTGTTGCCAAACAGGTCGTTGAGCTTGAGCTCGCCGTTCGGCCCTTGAAAATGATAGTCCTTGTCGACTTTCACCCACGGCAGGGCGCGGCGCTCGGCGCTGAGGCGATCGCGTTCCCGGGTGAAGGCTTTTTCGTGGGCCAGATGCTGCTGGCGGGCGGCGAGCCATTCTTCGCGTGATACCACCGGATGGTTTGTAACGTTCATGACGATGTCTCCTGCGGGTTGAACCGGCTGTTTCAGCCTAGTCGTTCATCGTGCGAGGGAATCGACAGCCGCCGGTCGGTCGGGTCCGGAAATACTGCTGAACGGCTGCGCAGCGCTTCGGTCACAACCTTGAAAGCGGCACAAAATCACCCGCACCGGAGGTTGGATCAGGATGACGACTTATAACTGGGATTTGATTGAACGTTTGCTGCATGAAGTGCAGAACAGCGCTGGCCACAGCTTCGCTCCCCGCGCTTATGCCGAAGACCATGCGGCCGAGAAAGCCAGCGCCGGCGAGCCGATCGACAATCTCGATCACTTGAAAACCCTGGCCTGTGATTATGAAAAGCTCTTGCTGGAGCGCGGATTCATCGAGCCGCGGCCGGATCACGAGGGCAGTACTGGCAACAACTTCATTCTGACCCCGCGCGGCTCCAGCCTGCTGAGCCTGATCGACAGCAGCATCCCCGGCAACGACCACCCGCGTCAGGTGCTGGATGAGCAGGAGGATGCGCTGGATGAGGTGACATTTGATGAAGTCGCTTCAAAGGCTCAAATCGCCTGAGCCAGCGAAATCCCCCTGTGGGAGCGAGCCTGCTCGCGAATACGGTTTGTCAGTGACATTGAACTGTCTGATACACCGCTTTCGCGAGCAGGCTCGCTCCCACATTGGATTCCAGTAATCTCAAGGTTTCTGCGCGGCCTTCAGGCATTTCAGGTCATTGAAGTCCTTACGCACTTTCTCGATTTTCTTCAACAACCGCTCACGCTGTTGCGGCGTGCTCTGCGCCATCAGATCGACAAACAGCGAGCGTGCCTGGGCTTCAGTGTTGGCGTAGGCCTCGCGGTAGTCCGCTGTCCACAACCGCTCGCGGTTGACTAGAAGTGTCTCGATGCGTTGTGGGAATTCCGGGCTTTGGCGTTGCGCAACGGCGGCACTGAACTGTTGCTGCCAGTGCGCGCGGTTGGCGATCCATTGAGTGTTCTGGTCGCCCAAGGCGTTGGTCCAGGCCGCGACGCGTTGTTTCTGTGTGTCGCTGAGCGGACCCAGCCAGTCGTTCAGGCGTTTTTCCATGCGCTCGCCGCGTTCCTTGATCTGTTGGGCCAACGGCGGTTTCACGTATTCCTGCTGACGTTTGCGCAAATCCTTGGCAAACGCGTCGTTCATTTCTGCGACCTGTTTATCGTCCAGGCCCTGCAGCAACTCAATGGCCGAAGGGGTGATTTCCCGGGCGGTTTCGGCAATGGCCTGCTTGGCTTCGGCGGTGCGCTCCTGCAGGGCGACGTCGCTGACCTGATTGCTCTCGACCATGGCCTGCAATCGGTCCAGCCAGTCGAGGTAACCCGGTAACTGCGTGGTGCAGTGCCAGCTCAGGTGTTCTTTGAGCCGGTCGTTGAACCAGTCTTTCTGCTCGCCGTTCATGTCCACGTAGTCACTCAGCGACCATGGAATAATCACGTCGAGGTTGCGGTAGGCCAGGCCCACGCGGCTGCAAGCGCCGAGGGCGAGGGTGAAGATCAGCAGGGCGGCAATCTGTTTGAACCAGCGAGACATGGGCAAATCCTTGCGAGAGCCTGGCGTCGGAAATCTGATTCTTATGTGATGCAGGATGCGCGCGGCAGTTCAGCCGATCAATAGAACGTGCGTACAGCCTTGAGGGTGACGAGGCCGTCGCACTCGCTGTTGTGCCCGGAATAGGCCGAGCAATCGCTGCCGCTGAGGCTGGAATTGCTGTAGATCAGATCGAGATCGACACCCATGAATGGTCGCGACAGTTTCACCGACCAATCGGTGAAACTGCTGATGTAACCGCCGTCCACCGCCACCGGTGTGTTCAATTGGTGCGTGGTGTATTTCATGCTCACGCCGATGCCGAACGGCTGATTGCCAGTGAGGTCGGCAAACAAGGTGTTGTTCTGTTTATCCGGGTCGTTGCTCAATGCGATGCCGAAGCGACTGCCGAGCAGAGTCAGACCGCCGAACAGCTCCTGGCTGTCGAGGGTGTCCACGCGGGGATAGCTGTAATGGATCATCCCGACTTCATAGCCGAGCACCTGATCGAACGGCTGCTTGAAGCCGACGTAGGAATCGATCTCGAGGTTCTTGCCCGGGCTGATGCCCATGCTCGGCGCGTACTGACCGAAATACACGCCGCTGTCGTGGCTCAGATCAAGGCCACCGTGGAACGAGCCGACCGCCGCCGGCTTGACCAGGCCCTGGGCCATGCTGCGGCTGGGCGTGGTGCCGAGCTTCAGATCGAAGTCGCCCAGTTCGCCCTGAAAAACCTGCGCGTGCGCGGTCGCGCCTGACAGCAGGCTGACGAACAATAAACAGGAAAATGGGCGCATGCGTCACTCCATGAACCGCGAGCGCAGGGCGAAGGCCTGCTGAAACGCTTGATCTAGACGCGTGCAAGGATACCGGCGAATAACCGGCATTGATGGCCGTTCGTCGATTTTTGAGGATTATTGTTTAAAGCGAAGGGGGATTGCGCGGTGCCAGTCCAGGCGCTTCGAAGCTCAAAGCGCCTCTGGACGGGGTAAAACCGGTGTTACTTCTTGCCCAGGCTGATCTGCTTGGACGGGCCGAATGTCTGGCCACTGACGCCTTTGGCAATTTGCTGGATCTCGCCGCCGGACTTGAGGAATGCTGCGATCTGATCGTTGATCGATTCGCTGGTTTCAACGGCTGGAGCTGGCTTTGCTTTGCTGGTGGATGCTTTTACACGCATGGCGGCCATTAACCTTTAGAAAAGTAACTCGGCCAGGCATCGTACAGGAATAACTTGACAATAGCTTGGTAAATATCCCCCGGAATAACCAACCGCAGCGCTGCATTATTGCCGGTTCGACACTATTAATGTTTCGCTAACTCCCTGTTTTAAATAAGAACATCGCGCGAGTGTGAGGCGATTGCGCACAGCCGCAAGCCGCCCGACCGGACTGACGAGCGGCACCTCACCGGGCAGTGATCAAGCAAAATCAACACGTTGAAGCAGATTTTCCGCTGCGTGGATCTGTCGCCCGACGTCTGCGGCAAAAACGGGTAGAATGCCGCCCACGTATTGAGGGTTTCGGAAATGGCTTTAGTCGGGCGTTACAACAGTTTGCAAGTGGTTAAACACACTAACTTCGGTTTATATCTGGACGGCGGTGCCGATGGCGAAATTCTTTTGCCCAACCGTTATATCCCCAAAGATATTCCCAGCGAAGATGAAGACTGGCTCAACGTATTCATCTATCTGGACAGCGAAGACAAACTTCTCGCCACCACGGAAAAACCCAAAGTTCAGGTCGGCGAGTTTGCCAGCCTGAAAGTGGTTGAAGTCAACAGCATCGGCGTGTTCCTCGACTGGGGGCTGCCGAAAGATCTGTTGCTGCCGTACTCGGAAGAAAAGCGCCAGATGACTGCTGGCGAATACTGCGTGGTGCACGTCTACCTCGACAAACACACGCGCCGCATCACCGCCACCGCGCGCCTCGATCGTTACCTGGACAAGACCCCGGCCACCTACAGCCTGGGCCAGGAAGTTGATCTGCTGGTTGCCGAAGCCACCGACATGGGCTTCAAGGCGATCATCAACAACAAGCACTGGGGCCTGATCCACAAGAACGAGATCTTCAAGTTCATGCGTTCGGGCATGCGCGAGAAAGGCTTCATCAAGGAGGTGCGCGCCGACGGCAAGATCAGCCTGAGCCTGCAACCGGTTGGCCAGGAAGCGGCGAGCAGCCTGAGTTCGAAGATCCTCGGCAAGTTGCGCGAAAACGACGGCACCCTGGCGGTCAGCGACAAGAGTGATCCGGCGTTGATCAGCAGCCTGTTCGGCGTCAGCAAGGGCAACTTCAAGAAAGCCATCGGCTCGCTGTACAAGGAAGGCAAGATCGTCATTCACGCCGATCGCATTGAACTAACCTGACTCACCGCAGGCCCATGTAGAAGCTGCCGAAGGCTGCGATCTTTTGATCTTGATCTTGAAAGTCGGCGGCTCCCACATCTAAAGGGGTGAGCCAATGAAAAAGGCGCTGATCGCATACGTCTCGACGCTACTGACGTTTCTGCTGCTCGATGGGATCTGGCTCGGGCTGCTGATGGCGCCGACCTATCGCGAACTGCTCGGTTCGCTGATGCTGGATAAACCGCTGCTGTTGCCCGCAGCGGTTTTTTATTGCCTGTACGTTATTGGCTGCGTGGTATTCGTGGTCTTGCCGGCGCTGAGCTGGCAGCGAGCGGCGAAGCTGGGTGCGCTGTTGGGGCTGGTGGCGTACGGCACTTATGACCTGACCAATTGGGCGACATTGCGCGACTGGTCGGTGCAGGTGAGTTTGATGGACTGGGCGTGGGGGACAGTGGCGACGGCCGTTGCTTGCACGGTGGGTTATTTGGTGGCGCAGCGGTTTGCCTGAGCTGCTCCGGCAGTTGTGTTGGCAATGCTGGCCTCTTCGCGAGCGGGCTCGTTCCCACGTGTTCACCGAACCCTCTGTGGGAGCGGGCTTGCCCGCGAATGACGGCGCAGCCGTCAACCATTCAGCGCTGACGCCACTGACCAAATAAAGGTCTTTTCCAGACGGCTTTTTCCGCGCATCTGATTGATAATCCCCGACACTGTTTTCTGACCATTGGATGGCCTGCCATGTTGTGTGTGTTCGAGGTGTTGCGGTGAGTGCCGAGCGGCGCAATGCCGACGGTTTTGCCCTGCAAGTGATGATCGGCCTGTGCCTGATCTGGGGTGTGCAGCAAGTCCTGATCAAATGGGCGGCGACTGACATCGCGCCGGTCATGCAAGCGGCAGGGCGTTCAGGAATCTCGGCTTTGTTGGTCGGTTTGCTGATCTGCTGGAAGGGCGGCTGGGATCAGGTCGGCAGCACCTGGCGCGGCGGTTTGCTGGCCGGTGCGCTGTTTGGTCTGGAATTCCTGTTCATCGCCGAAGGCCTGCAATTGACCACCGCCGCGCACATGTCGGTGTTCTTGTATACCGCGCCGATCTTCACCGCACTCGGCGTGCATTTCCTGCTCGCCAGCGAGCGGTTGCGCCCGTTGCAATGGCTGGGGATTCTGCTGGCGTTCATCGGCATCGCGATTGCCTTCGCCGGCGGTGTGTCGTGGGACAACCTTGATCGGCGCATGCTGCTGGGCGATGCCTTCGGCGTATTGGCCGGCGCTTGTTGGGGCGCGACCACCGTAGTGGTGCGGGCCTCGCGACTGTCGGAAGCGCCGGTGACATTGACCCTGTTCTATCAATTGCTGGTCGGTTTCATCGGCCTGCTGTTGATCGCGTTGTTCAGCGGCCAGATCACCCACGTCAGCCTGACCACCGTGGCGGTGGCCAGTGTGCTGTTCCAGGGCCTGGTGGTGTCGTTCTTCAGCTACCTGGTGTGGTTCTGGCTGCTGCGCCGTTATCTGGCGGCCAACCTTGCGGTGTTTTCGTTCATGACGCCGTTGTTCGGCGTAACCTTCGGCGTGCTGCTGCTCGGCGAACAGTTGAGCCTGAACTTCGTCATCGGCGCCGTGCTGGTGCTGCTCGGCATCACTTTCGTCAGCGCCGAACAGTGGCTGCGTCGGCGTTTGCGCAAGGCGCTGGGCCAGTAGCCTTGGCCTGCATCGCTAGCGCGCCGGCCAGCAACAGGCCGGCACCGGCGATCAGCAGCGCCGGCTGCAAGCCGCCGCTGAAATGGCTGCTCAGCGCCGCCAGCAGCGGGCCGCTGAGCTGGCCGACAGCGAAGCACGCCGTGAGCATCCCGGCGTTGCGCTGAGTGGCGTGGGGCGCCAGCTCTCGCGAGCGCTGCATGACCAATTGCATGCAGGCCAGAAACGGCGTGCCGCAGAGGATCACCCCCAACGCCAGGCCGAGGCCGCTGCCCAGCAGACAGGCGAACACTCCGGCCGCTTGCAGCCACAACGTCGCCATCAGCCAGTGCCGCGTGGTCTCGGGATCATGCCGACGCAAGCTCACCAGCCACACACCGATCGCCGCGCCGAGGCCAAAGCACGGCCAGAACAGATCCGCCTGCCACTGGCCATGAAACTGTGCGTTGGCCATCTGCGACAGGAACGTTGCCGGAATGATGTAGCCGATGCCGTACAGCGCATACACCAGCGCCAGCCGGCCAATGCCTCGATTCGCTGTGTTCATGTGCATTGTCGCTGGCCTCGCAACCGCCGTGGGCTCCGGCAATAATCGCCAGACGCCGAGCATCATCAGCAGCGCAGCCGCCGCGTAAATCAGCCACAGGGTTGCCGATGTCTGCTGCAAGCGGTGTGAGACCAGCGCCAGCAAGCCTGTGAGAAAAATCCCCAGACCCGGTCCGGCAAAGACCAGGGCACCCCAGCGCGGGCGCCCCGCTGCCGCCGCCAGCGGCTGGCTGAGCGAAGTAATCATCACCAGCACCCAGGCACTCGCCACCCCGGTGCCAAAGCGCAACAGCAGGTGCGACCAGAAACCGCTGGCCCAGAACGACGCCAGTGTCAGCAGCACGCACAGCCACAGCCCGCCATGCAGCCGTCGCTGCACCTGCTGCGGCCGCTGCGCGAACATCGCATCCACAGCACCAAGCAGATAGCCGAGGTAGTTGGCCGCCGCGATCAGCCCGGCGGCGGTGAGGTCGATCTGCCCTTCGCTGAGCAGGTGCGGCATCTGTGGCGTCAGGGCGAAACGGCCGATGCCCATGGCCATCATCAGGGCAACGAAACAGGCGGATAAACGTATCAGCGGCGACATGGTCGGGCTTCCTTCAAAGCAGCAATGACCGTCAGGCTAGGATCGATTGACTTTCTTTAAAATTGAATAATAGTGAGTAACTTGTTCTGTTCAGGAGAAGATTGTGGAATTCAGCCAGCTGCGGATATTTCAGGCGGTCGCCGAGGAAGGCTCGATCACCCGCGCCGCCGAGCGCCTGCATCGGGTGCCATCAAATCTGTCAACGCGCCTGAAACAGCTTGAGGAGCAACTGGGCGTTGAGCTGTTCGTCCGCGAACGGCAGCGTTTGCAGTTGTCGCCGGCGGGCAAGGTGCTGCTCGACTACACCGGCAAACTGTTTGCCCTGCGCGATCAGGCCAGTGCGGCGGTGATGGGCGGGCAACCGGCCGGGGATTTCGTGCTGGGCACCATGTACAGCACGGCGGCGATCCATCTGCCGGCGCTGCTGGCGCGTTATCACAAGCAATACCCGACAGTGAATTTGCAGGTGCAATCGGCACCGACCGGCGAATTGCTCGAAGGTTTGCTCACCGGCCGCCTCGACGCGGCATTGGTCGACGGACCGCTGCAACTGGCCGGGCTCGATGGCGTGCCGTTGTGCGAGGAGCGGCTGGTGCTGATCACTGAAATCGACCATCCGCCGGTACGCACCGCGCGGGACGTGGAAGGGCGCTCGGTGTTCACTTTTCGCCAGGGTTGTTCATATCGCATGCGCCTGGAGGCATGGTTCTCTCACTACCATGCAGCAATGGGCCGGCCGATGGAGATCGAGTCGTATCAGGGCATGCTCGCCTGTGTGATTGCCGGCAGTGGTGTGGCGTTGATGGCCGAGTCGATGTTGGCCAGCCTGCCGGGTCGCGAAAGCGTCGCGGTGCATCCGTTGGCCGAGCCGTTCGCGGGTGCGACAACATGGCTCATGTGGCGCAAGGGTATGGCCGGGGCCAACCTGAATGCCTGGATCGACGTGCAGCAAGCGGTCTATCCCGTGGCTTTGCATGAAGTGCGGGAAACCGCGTGAACCAATCGCAACAGATTCTGTTCAATTCAGTAACAGATCATTGCGGATTTGGCCGAGCATTGCGTAGGACTTCGGACTATTATCAGTGCGAAGCGGCCTCAGAATTCCGGCCGCTCAGCACCACCCTGAAGGGGGCATGACGATGAAAGAGAAAATCCAGAACTGGCTGCACGATTTGGGAGTTGCCCTCGGTTTGATCGAACCGCCTCTGCAACCGGTACCGATTCGCACGGACGACGAACAGCGTCGACGCCAGCCACGTCGCCGTTAATACCTCTGATCAGAGATTTCAGGATCGCAGCCGTCGGCAGTTTCTACAAAGTGTAGGAGCTGCCGAAGGCTGCGATCTTTTGCTTTTCGCAAAGCGAAAAAAACGGGTGTGGCCACCGACGCCACACCCGCTGAAGAAAACATCAAGTCGTTACAGCCGATTTACACCGCCGTTGCCACGGTCGCCGGGCGCGGCGAGAACAGGCTGACCAGTACAAAGCTCACCAGGCTGACACCCAGGCTGTAATAGATCGGCGTGTTCGCGTCCATGCCGTCCTTGACCATGAACACCAGCGCAGTGACAAAGCCCAGCGTCATGGCGCTGATCGCCCCGGCAGTAGTCGCACGCTTCCAGAAAATCGCGCCCATCAGCGGAATCAGCATGCCACCGACCAAGAGGTTGTAAGCCAAGGTCAACGCGCTGATCACGTCATTGACGACCAGAGCAATGCCCAACACCGCGATCCCCGTCAGCAGAGTAAACAGACGGCTGACCGCGACATTGGACTGTTTGCCACCGCGCAGTTTCGGCAGCAGGTCTTCGGTCAGGGTGGTGGACGCGGCGAGCAGGCCGGCGCTGGCGGTGGACATCATCGCCGCCAGTGCGGCAGCGATCACCAGGCCACGGATGCCGTCGGGCAGCGAGACTTTGACGATGGCGGCGAACGCGTTGTTGACGTTGTCCAGATCCGGAATCAGCACATGCGCAGCCATGCCGATCAAGGCGCAGACCAGGCCGTAAATGATGCAGTAGATCCCGGCCGAGGTGCCGGCGTACTTGGCGACCTTTTCGCTTTTGGCGGTGAACACCCGCTGCCAGATGTCCTGGCCGATCAGGATGCCGAAGAAGTAGATCATGAAGTAGGTAATGATCGTGTCCCAGCCGATGCTGGTGAAGTTGAAGCTGGCCGCCGGCAGTTGCGCGACCAGTTGATCCCAGCCGCCTACGCGGTACAGGCAGATCGGCAGCAGCAGGAACATCAGGCCCACCGTCTGGATGCCGAACTGGACGATGTCCGTCAAGGTCAGCGACCACATGCCGCCAATTGTTGAGTAAATCACCACGATACCGCCGCCCAGCAGTACGGAAATCCAGAAGGGCAGACCGAACAACACTTGCAGCACGGTGCCGATCGCCAGAATCGAGGTCACGCCGATCATCAGCGCGTAAGCGAGCATGATTGTCGCACTGGCGGTGCGCGCCATCGGGTTGTAGCGCTTCTCCAGGACCTGGGTGACGGTGAATACCTTGAGTTTCAGCAAGGGTTTGGCGAGGAACAGGTTCAGCGCGACGATGCCGCAGCCCAGTGCCGCGCACAGCCAGAACCCGGAAATGCCATGCACGTAGCCCAGACGCACAGTGCCGACGGTGGACGCGCCGCCGAGGACGGTTGCTGCCATGGTGCCCATGTACAGCGACGGCCCCAGATTACGCCCGGCAACCAGATAGTCTTCGTGGGTCTTGGCCTTGCGCATGCCGTAGTAGCCGAGAATCAGCATCGCAGCGGCATAAATGAGTACGACGAATAAATCCAAAGCCATGATGGCGTGTCTCCGATTGTCTTTTTTATGGTCAAGCAAATGGGGTCTGCAATGCTTCCTGTGGGAGCGAGCCTGCTCGCGAAGGCGGTCTGTCAGTCACATCAACGTTGGATGTGCTGAAGTCTTCGCGAGCAGGCTCGCTCCCACAGGGTTTTGCGTTTATTCAGGCGGCGTGACGTAGTTCGGGTTTTATGGCGGCTTCACTGCGCACATCCGTTGGCCCAAACACCTCCCGAGGTTCCGGGAACAGCTTGAGCAGCGTCAGATACACCACCGACGCCAGGCCCAATGTCACCGGCAAACTGATGTCGATGCCACCGGCCAGTTCGCCCAGCGGGCCGACGAACTGCCCCGGCAGGTTGACGAAGCACAGGCCGACCAGCGCACTCGGAATCCACGCCCCCAGACCGCGCCAGTTCCAGCCGTGGTTGAACCAGTAGCGTCCGCCCTGTTCGCCGCGAGTGAACACTTGCAGGTCATCCGGGCAGTAGAAGCCGCGCCGCACCAGCAGACCGATGATCATGATCACCATCCACGGGGTGGTGCAGGTGATGATCAGCACGGCGAAGGTCGACACGCTCTGCACCAGGTTCGCCGCAAAACGGCCGATGAAGATGAAGGCGATCGACAGCACGCCGATCAGCAAGGTCGCCTTGACCCGGGAAAGCACGCGCGGGAACACGCTGGACATGTCCAGCCCGGTGCCATACAGCGACGTGGTGCCGGTGGACATGCCACCGATCACCGCAATCAGGCACACCGGCAGGAAGAACCAGCTCGGCGACACGGCCAGCAAGCCGCCGACATAGTTGTTCGCGGCGATGTAGTCCGGTGCCTTGATCGCGACGATGGTGGCGGTGGCGAGGCCGAACAGGAATGGGATCAACGTCGCCAGTTGTGCGGCGATCACCGCCAGCATGATCCGGCCCTTCGGCGTCTCACGCGGGATGTAGCGCGACCAGTCGCCGAGGAACGCACCGAAGGAAATCGGGTTGCTCATCGCCACCAGCGCCGCGCCGATGAATGCCGCCCAGAACCCGGCCTGACCCAGTGCCACGCTGCCGGCGTACTGGCTGTCGAAAGCAGGGGCGAAGGCGAAAATGCCGAGCAGGAACAACAGGCTCGCGGCCCACACGGCGATGCGGTTGACCCACAGCATGATGCGGAAACCGTAGATGCACACGGTCAGCACCAGCAGCGCGAACAGACCGTAGGCCAGGCCCAGAGTCAGGTCGGTTTCCGGCAAATCGACGAGGCGTTTGGCGCCGCCGACCAGCGCATCACCCGAGCTCCACACTGACAGCGAGAAGAACGCGATCGCCGTCAGCAACGACAGGAACGAACCGACAATCCGCCCGTGCACGCCGAAGTGCGCACCGGAAGACACGGCGTTGTTGGTACCGTTGAGCGGGCCGAACAGGCCCATCGGTGCGAGGATCAGCGCACCGACCACCACACCCAGGACAATCGCCCAGACACCGGCCTGAAACGACAGGCCGAAGAGCACCGGGAAACTGCCGAGCACAGCGGTGGCAAACGTATTGGCGCCGCCGAAGATCAAGCGAAACAGGTCGCTGGGTCGGGCGTCGCGCTCATGATCCGGGATCTGTTCGACCCCGTTTGTTTCGATGCTGCTAAGGCTTTTTTCGTTGTTGTTGTTATTCATGATCTGCTCCGATCATCAGGCACGCTCATCGTGCGTGAGCGTCACCATTGGCTAAGGGGGTGGCAGCCCTTCCGGCATTGCGGACAAATGTTCGTGACAGGCCAGCCATAGGCCTTGTTGTTCTAGGCTCGACGCTTGTCTTCTGAAAACAATCGTCTCGCGCTCCTGGCTGAAGTGTTGCTCCCCTTGCATGCGCAGCTCGGTGGCCACGTCATGGATGAAAACCGCCACGTCACCCTGCAGGCTGACAAAGGCGTTGCTCGAGGTGCACGACAGCACCTCGAAACCATCCTCGGCACGCCAGCGGTCCCACAACGCCTGATAGGCATCGCGCGACAGCAATGGCTGGTCGAGGGTGTAGAAAACGAAGCTGGCATCGGTGCTGAATGCGCCGAAGTAAGCTTCGCGATCGTTACGCGCAAACGCGGCGACCAACTCGGCGGCCGCGTGCAAAACCTGATCACGTGCGTGCATGACCCGACCCTCAGCGATGAACCACGCCAGGCAGTACGCAGAGCATTTCGTACAGCAGGTTGGCGGCCAGCAGCGAGGTGTTGCCGGTGGTGTCGTAAGCGGGCGAGACTTCTACCAGATCGCAGCCGATCAGGTCGAGGCCCTGACAGCCACGGACGATTTCAATCGCTTGAATGGTGGTCAGGCCGCCGATTTCCGGGGTGCCGGTGCCGGGCGCCCAGGCCGGGTCGATGCCGTCGATGTCGAAACTCAGATACACCGGACCGCCACCGACCTTCTCGCGCACTTCGGCCATCAACGGCGCCAGCGACTTGTGCCAGCACTCTTCGGCTTGAACGACGCGGAAGCCCTGATCGCGGCTCCAGTTGAAGTCGTCAGCGGTGTAACCCTGGGCACGCAAACCGATCTGCACCACGCGATCGCAATCGAGCAGACCTTCTTCGACGGCACGACGGAACGTGGTGCCATGGGCGATCTTCTCGCCGAACATGTGATCGTTGACGTCAGCGTGGGCATCGATGTGCACCAGGCCAACCTTGCCGTGCTTCTTATGAATCGCACGCAGGATCGGCAGGGTGATGGTGTGGTCGCCACCCAGGGTCATCGGGATGACGTTGTGCTCGAGGATGTTGTCGTAGGCTTCTTCGATGATGCGCACGGCGTCGAGCAGGTTGAAGGTGTTGATCGCCACGTCACCGATGTCGGCAACCGACAGCGAGTCGAACGGCGCGGCGCCGGTGGCCATGTTGTACGGGCGGATCATCACCGATTCGGTGCGGATGTCGCGCGGCCCGAAGCGGGTGCCGGGGCGCAGCGAAGTGCCGATGTCCAGCGGCACGCCAACGAAGGCAGCGTCGAGGCCGGCAGCGGTCGGTACATGGGGAAGTCGGAGCATGGTGGCGATGCCGCCGAAGCGCGGCATTTCATTGCCGCCCAGTGGTTGGTGAAGAATCTTGTCCACGGGTAGGGCCTCATCGTCTTTGTTTTATTTATGCCGGCGCGCCGTTGAGCACAGGTTCGGACGCCGCTGTGGGGCCGATCATGCGAAATGTAGTGACGGGGAAGAATCGCTACGGGCAAAAACTTAGTTCAGATTTTTCTAAACTAATGGGAGAGGTGGGATTAGACTTTGGTGGGTTCGAATGAAGTGTAGGGCTGAAGATTGTTGCCCTCACCCCATCCCTCTCCCAGAGGGAGAGGGGGCCGACCGAGTTGTTGGCGGAATCTGCATCGACCTGAAAAATCGAGTCGAACTCAGGATTTGAAAGCCATGGAGATCGGCTCCCTCTCCCTCGGGGAGAGGGCTGGGGTGAGGGGCTTTTCCCACATACACACAGTTGCAAAGCCCGGAGTAGACATGGCCAACGCTTTACCCGACCTGAAACTCCTGCGCATCTTCGTCAGCGTCGTGCGCCATCAGGGTTTTGCCAATGCGCAGCAGGAACTCAACCTGTCGACCTCGGCGATCAGCACTTACATGAGCCAGCTCGAAGCCGCGCTCGGTCTGGTGCTGTGCCATCGCGGGCGCGGTGGCTTCAGCCTGACCAGCAAGGGCGAGCTGTTCCATCAGGAAACCCTGCGCCTGCTCGCCGAGCTTGAAGGCTTCGAGCAATACGCCGCCGCGCTGAAGGGCGAACTGCGCGGCACGCTCAACCTCGGGGTGATCGATTCCACGGTCAGCGACAAGGCCTTACCGTTTGCCGAAGCCATTGGTGCCTACAGTCAGGAACACCCGGCGGTGCATCTGCACCTGTCGGTGATGAGCCCTTATGAATTGCAACTCGGCGTGCAGGACAATCGCCTCGATCTGGCCATCGGTGCGTTTTCCACGCGCATGAGCGGTCTGGTCTACATGCCGCTGTACCGCGAGCAGCACTGGCTGTATTGCAGCAGTCGTCACCCGTTGTTCAACGAGCGGCGCATCCCCGAGCAGGTCATCACCCAGCAACGGATGGTCGGGCGCGGTTACTGGAGTCAGGCGGAACTTGCCCGCCACGGTTTCAAACACAGCGCCGCGACCGTGGAAAGTATGGAAGCGCAGCTGATTCTGGTGCTCTCCGGCGCCTACATCGGTTATTTGCCGGAGCACTACGCGCAGGCCTGGGCCGACAAGGGCGATCTGCGCGTTCTGCTGCCGGCGACCTTCGGTTATCAGGCGCCGTTTTCGATGATCATGCGCAGGGGCCGCAGCCGCGAGCCGCTGATCCAGACCTTCCGCGATTTGCTCAAAGCGCAGCTCAATCAGGCTTGAGAAAAAAATGTCCCGACCACAATGCCCGCGCTGCCTTCGCCCCCAGACCCATTGCCTGTGCCCATTGATTCCGCACCTCGATAGCCGCACCCGGGTGTTGCTGCTGCAGCATCCGAGCGAGGTCAGTCACGCCCTGAATACCGCGCGGCTGGCGGCGCTGGGACTGAGCAATGCCGAGCTGATTGTCGGCGAGGTATTCGAAGATTTGCCGAAACTGTTGAACCGGCCGGGTTATCAGGCGCGCTTGCTGTTCCCGGCTGAGGATGCGCAGCCGCTGCAGGTCTACGCGCCAAATGATCAGCCAATGTTGCTGGTCGTCCCGGATGGAACATGGCGCAAGGCGCGCAAGATGTTGCACCTCAATCCGCTGCTGGCAGCACTGCCACGGGTGACCCTGACCGAGGGCGGCGTGTCGCGCTATCGCCTGCGCAAGGCGCCGGGGCCGGGAGCGCTATCGACGATCGAGGCGATCGTCCAGGCGCTCGAAACCCTCGAAGCACCGACGACGTTTGCGCCGTTACTGAAACCGTTTGAAGCGCTGATCGAAGGGCAGATTGCGGCGATGGGGGAGGAGGTTTTTCAGCGTAACCATGGCGACAGATGATCATTGTCTGTGCGGGCCTCTTCGCGAGCAGGCTCGCTCCCACAGGGGAACGCATTCCAATTGTGGGAGCGAGCCTGCTCGCGAAAGCGCCAGATCAATCACCGCAATTCAAAGATCACTAGCGCTCGCGCATCGCCTCGGTCCGCGCTTTCAGCACCGGTTTGAGCAGGTAATCCAAAACGCTTTTCTCGCCGGTAATGATGTCCACCGTCGCCACCATCCCCGGGATGATCAGCAGCGGTTTCACGTCGCCGCCCAGGTGATTCCTGTCGGTGCGCACCTGAATCAGATAGAAGCTGTTGCCCTTATCATCGGTGATCGTATCGGCGCCGATCAACTCCAGTTTGGCGCTCAGCCCGCCGTAAATCGTGTAGTCGTAAGCGCTGAACTTGACCATGGCTTTCTGGCCCGGATGCAGGAACGCGACGTCTTGCGGGCGGACCTTGGCTTCGATCAGCAGGTTGTCTTCCAGCGGCACGATTTCGACCATGTCGCTGCCCGGCTGGACCACGCCGCCGATGGTGTTGACCTTCATCTGCTTGATCACGCCACGCACCGGCGACGTCACCGTAGTGCGGCTGACGCGATCGTCGATGGCGATGCTCGACGCGGTGATTTTCGACAGGTCGGTGCGTTTCTCATTCAGCTCTTTGGCGGCCTCGGAGCGGAAGGTTTGCTCGGATTCGTCGATCTTGCTGCGAATTTCGGCAATCGCCGATTCGGCGCGGGGAATCGCCAGCGTGGTGGCGTTCAGCGAACCGCGAATTTCCACGGCACTGCGCCTGAGGCGGAGGATTTCCACCGGTGAAACGGCGCCGGTTTTGACCAGCGGTTCCGACATGTTCATCTCTTGCTGCAACAACGCGAGGCTGGAGCTGAACTGGCCTTGCTTGGAGCGAAACTCCGCCAGTTCCTGGGTCTTCTGCCGCAGCTGTTCGCTGAGGGTGCGCTGTTCGCTGGCCAAGCGGCGTTGGCGTTGCTCGTAGAGTGAGCGCTCATCCTCGGCGACTTGCGGCGCCTTGGCGATCACTTCGGCGGAGAGCTTGAAAGGGCGCCCCTCGGCCTCCGCTGACAGCCGTTCAACCTGCGCGGTCAGCGCGTAACGGTCGGCCTCGCTCTCGCCCTTGTTCGAGCGAAAGCGCGTGTCATCCAGACGCAGCAGGGTGTCGCCCTTGCCGACCATCTGGCCTTCGCGAACGAATATCTCGGTGACAATGCCGCCCTCAAGGTTCTGGATCACCTGGACTTTGCTCGACGGAATCGCCTTGCCTTCGCCCATGGTCACTTCTTCGAGCACGGCGAATTTGGCCCAGACCAGGGCGGCGATCAGCAGCGCTGCCGCCAGCCACACGGTGATCCGCGATTTGCGCGGCGAATCCTGCAACGCCGCGCCGGCGGTTTCCGGCATGAACTCGGCTTCGGCACTTTTGCCGAAGCTGTCGAAGTAGCCGCGCTTGTTGCTATCGGAAGAAGCAGGCATGGCGTAACTCCTAGACCGCCGCCGAGCCGACACGGCCCTTGCGCAGCGCTTCGATGACTGCTTCTTTCGGGCCGTCAGCAACGACCCGGCCGTTGTCCAGCACCAGCAACCGGTCCACCAGGCTCAGCATTGAGGTGCGGTGGGTGACCAGCAGCAGGGTTTTGCCTTGCACCCAGCCATGCAGTTTCTGCCGCAGCGCATCTTCGCTGCTGTTGTCCATGGCGCTGGTGGGTTCGTCGAGCAGCATGATCGGTGGATCGAGCAGTAACGCGCGCGCCAGCAACACCGCCTGGCGCTGGCCGCCGGAAAGCAATTGCCCGCGTTCGCCCACCGGTCGGTCGAAACCTTGCGGGTGTTGCCGGGCCAGTTCAGTGACGCCGGTGAGTTCGGCGACTTCGAGCATGCGTGAGTCGCTGATGTAACGCGCGCCCAGGGTCAGGTTGTCGCGCAGGCTGCCGGCCAGCAACGGCAGGTCGTGGGCGACATATCCGATCTGCTGGCGCAGGTCAGCCACGTCCAGTTGGCGCAGGTCGAGGCCGTCGAGCAACAGCTGGCCTTGTTCCGCTTCGTAGAAGCCCATCACCAATCGCGCCAACGTACTTTTGCCGGAACCGCTGCGGCCGATGATGCCGACCCGCTCGCCGGGTTTCAGGCTGAAGCTGACCTCGCTCAGCGCCGGTGCATTCTGGCCGTTGTAGTGGAACGTCACGCCGCTGACGTCGAGGGCACCTTGCAGCTGCGTACGTTCCAGTGGCCGTTGTTTGCCGTCGCGTTCCTGCGGCAGGGCCATCAGCGCGTCGGTGCTTTTCATGGTCAGTTGCGCTTGCTGGTAACGGGTGATCAGCCCGGCGATCTGGCCGAGCGGGGCGAGCACGCGGCTGCCGAGCATGTAAGTGGCGACCAGCGCGCCGACACTGAGATTGCCGGCGATGATGCTGTAAACCCCGGCAACAATCGTCGCCATCCCGGAAAACTGCTGGATGAACAGCGTGCCGTTGGTGGCCAGCGCCGACAGGTTGCGCGCGTGGCTGTCGAGGCGGGTGAGGGCGCCGTGGGTGCTTTCCCATTTGTGCTGGCGCTCGCTTTCGGCGCCGCAGGCCTTGAGGGTTTCCAGGCCACCGAGGGTTTCGATCAGCACCGCCTGACGCTCGGCGCCGAGGCTCAGGCTTTTCTGCACGGTGTCACGCAGGCGCACCTGAATCGCCATGGCGAAAATGATCGTGATCGGAAACGCCAGCAGCGGAATCACCACCAGCCAGCCGCCGAGCAGGCCGATCACCACCAGCATCAACACCACAAAGGGCAAGTCGATCAGGCTGGTCAGGGTCACGGCGGTGAGAAACTCACGCAGGCCCTGGAAGTCGTGAATGCTCTGGGCAAAGCCGCCGATGGTCGCCGGCCGCGCTTTCATCGACATGCCGGTGATGCGCTCGAACAACGTCGCCGAGAGGATCACATCGGTTTTCTTGCCGGCGGTGTCGAGCAGGTGCGCACGGACCACGCGCAGCACCAGTTCAAAACCGGTGCCGATCAACAGGCCGATCGACAGCACCCACAGCGTCGAGGTCGCCTGATTCGGCACGACGCGATCATAGGTCTGCATGACGAACAGCGGCACCATCAGGCCGAGCAAATTGATCAGGAAACTGGCGAGGATCGCATCGCTGTACAGCCATTTCGACAGTTTGAGAGTGTCGCGAAACCACGCATTTACCCGTGGCACCAGCGGCGCGCGCAGGTCTTCGAGTTCGTGACGCGGACGGGCGAACAAGGCCTGGCCGCTGTAGTGCTCGTTGAGTTCTTCGCGGCTCACCCATTGCTCGCCGCCGTCGGCTTCGCTGGGCAGCAGCAGGGCTTTGCCATCCTCGCCAAACCGCCGCAGCACAGCGGTGCGGCCGTCGTTGAGCAGCAGCAGGATCGGCAGGTTCAGCGGTGAAATGTCTTTCAATTCACGGCGCAACAAGCGCGCCTGTAATCCGGCCCGCGCTGCTGCGCGGGGCAGCAGATCGAGGCTCAGGCGTTGTTTGTTCAGGGGCAGCCCGGCGCTCAGGCTGGCACGACTGACCGTGGCGCCATGCAGTTTGCAGAGGATCAGCAGACCGTCGAGTAACGGATCGTCGAAGCTCAGGCGCGGATCGACCCCGGTGGCGCCGGGTTCCATGCTGGTCATAGTGATTGCCTCTGTTGAACGGGCTCGGTTATCGGATCGTTCCCACGCTCTGCGTGGGAATGCAGCCCGTGACGCTCCGCGTCACTGGACGCGGAGCGTCCCTTGAGGCATTCCCACGCAGAGCGTGGGAACGATCAGGGCAAAGTCAGTTCCTGCACCGTTTATTTCAGTTCCGGCAGGCGCGCCTGGTTTTTCACTTCGGTCGTGGCAATCGCATCAGCCGGCAGCACCACGCGTTGCTTGCTCAGCAACTGGCCCATGTTCGCCAGCACGCGGTACATCGAGTATTCCTCGGTGTAGCGGATTTCGGTGTAGCGACGGTTGGCGTTGTACAGCTCGTTTTCGCTGTCGAGCAGGTCGAGCAGGGTGCGTTGGCCGAGGCCGAACTGGTCCTGATAAGCGGCGCGCACGCGTTTGGTGGTTTCGGCATATTCGCGAGCGGTCGGCGTCTGCTTCTTGGCGTTCTCCATGGCGTTCCAGGCCAGACGAATGTTCTCGTTGAGCTGACGCAGAGCGTTGTTGCGGATGTCCATCGCCTGGTTGATGTCGTGCGCATTGGCCGCCAGACGTGCCTTGTCGCTGCCGCCACGGAACAGGTTGTAGTTCATCACTACACCGACGCGCCACTCGTTGTCGTGGCCTTCGTCGCCCTGCACGTTGTTGTTCGCGCCCACTGCCGCTTCCGCGTCGAAGCGCGGGTAGAACGGCGACTTGGCCACTTCGTACTGGCTCTCGGCGGACTGCACGTCAGCCTGGGCCGATTTCAGGTACGGGTTGTTATCGACCATGCTCTGCTGCGCTTCACGCAGGTCCGGCGGCAGCTCACCGCGAGTCGAGGCCGGGGTTTCCAGTTCGTCGGGCATGCGTCCGACCACGCTGTAGAAATTCGATTCGGCGTCAGCCAGATCGACTTCGGCGGTGTCGAGGTTGTTCTGCGCCAGTGCACGACGGGCAACCGATTGATCCGAGTCTGCAGTGCTGCCGATGCCGCGCTCGGTGCGCAGGCCGATCTGATCGTTGACGCGCAAGTGCGCCTGCAAATTGTTCTTCGCCAGCGTCACCAGTTCCCGACGCTTGAGCACTTCGAGGTAGACCTCGATGGTGCGCAGGGCCAGATCCTGCGCGGTGCCTTGCGCGTAGTAGGCGCGCGAGTTGGACACGCCCTTGGTGCGCTCGACCTCGTTGGCGGTGTTGAAGCCGTCGAAGATCATCTGCCGCAAGCGCAGCTCCGACTGGGTGTAATTGAGGATTTCGGTGTTGTGGTTACCGAAAGCGCGGGTATTGGTGTTGTCGCTGTAACCGCGACCGTAGGCAGCGTTCAGATCGACCGACGGATAAAACCCGCCCTTGGCCACTTTCACTTGTTCATCCGCTGACAGGCGGGCGTCCACGCGCGACGCCAGTTCCGGGTGAGTGGCGATGGTGCTTTGAATCGCCTCGGTGAGGTTCATCGCCTGGGCTTGGGAAGTGCAAGCCATGGCCAGCAAAACCGCGCTGCAGAGGGGGGTTAAAACGCGCATGGGTGCATCTCCCTGGATCTCAATGTTGTGTTACCGTCGCCAAATATTTGACGTAAATTTTGGGTATAAGCGTTTCACTCTTGTAACAACAGAGCTAAGAACATCCTAGAGCGTAGCTAAGAAAAAATTTTCATAAGGTTTATTCCAAAAAAAACTTATGCGGTTTTTCAAAAGCAGCACATTGTTCAGCTCGAAAGCCTTTGTTTTATGCGCTTTAGGGAGCTCGAAAAGGCTTGAGGAAAGTTCCATTCACTTTGCGAGACACTGCGAAGTACTGCTGAAGGGGAGGGACGCGTAACGGCGAATGAGCGACAGATTTTTGTCACTCGGGTGATTCACCACCGTTACGTAGCGCTAGTGGGTCGGCGGATTGAACAGGGTTGGCAAGTGCTTGATAGCGCTGACAATTCACCTCAAACCGGGCCTGCGAAACGAACTGTCGAGGGTGCGAGCGTCGCCCCCGGCAACCCGATTGAGCCATGGGCTGCTTCGCGAACCTGTGCCGACGGTGGTCGGCAGCGGAGGATTTCACATGGCAGCGCTCATCGGTACGGTCACAAAAGTCATTGGTCAGGTGTTCGCTCAAGCGAGCGACGGCATCAAGCGTCCGTTGTTCGAAGGCGATCGTTTGTACGCCGGCGATCAACTGATCACCGGCGCGGAAGGCGCGGTGGCAGTGAAACTGCAAAACGGCGAGGAATTGACCCTCGGTCGGGGCAGCAGCATCACCATGACCGGGCAATTGCTGGCCGACCAGGCTGTGCCGGTGAACGTCGACGAAGCGCAGACCCCAAGCCAGGCGCAACTGACCGATGTCGAGCAAATCCAGCAAGCCATCGCCGCCGGTGAAGACCCGAGCAAAACCGCCGAAGCCACCGCTGCCGGCCCCAACGCGCCCACCGGCAATACCGGTGAACTGGGCGGCGGGCACAGTTTCGTTCTGCTCACCGAAGTCGGCGGCCGAGTCGATCCGATCATTGGTTTCCCCACCGCTGGCTTCAACGGTATTCCCGAATTTCCCGAGTATCGTCGCGACGCGGACACCGACAATGGCGACGACACGCCAGCGCCGGTCGTGGTGCCACCGCCACCGGTGAACAATCCGGTCATCCTCAACGGCCTCAATGGGGCGGATGGCGAACTCAACCTCAATGAAGCCAATCTGCCTGACGGTACAGCGGCCAATCCAGGCGCGCTGACGCAAAGTGGCAACTTCACGGTCTCGGCAGCGGATGGTTTGAACAGCCTGAGCATCGGCGGCATCAACGTGATTGTTGGCGGCGTGCCGATCGGGTTTCCCCAGTCGATCACCACGCAACTGGGCAACACCCTGACCATCACCGGTTACAACGCGGCGACCGGCACGGTCAGCTACAGCTACACCCTCAACGGCAACGAAACCCACGCGGCCGGCGACGGCGTGAACAATCTCAGCGAACAATTCACCGTGATCGCCACTGACAGCAATGGCGACAGCGCCACTGGCACCCTCGACGTGAATATCACCGACGACGTGCCCAAAGCGTTTGACGACGCCAACGGCATTGCCTCGGAAACCTTGCTGACCCTTACCGGCAACGTGCTGACCAACGACGTGCAAGGCGCCGACCGTGTACCTACCGGCCCGGTGACGCCTGGCACATTTACCGGTACCTACGGCACCTTGGTTCTGAACGCCGACGGCACCTACACCTACACCCTGAACACCAGCGATGCCGATTTCAAAGCCTTGACCGGCGGCGGTAACGGCACGGAAACCTTCGCCTACACGATCACTGATGCCGACGGCGATTCCAGCACTGCCAATCTGGTTCTGCAGATCCACAACAACGACGATCCAGTCACAATCGACGGCCTGAACGTCGCTGGCGGCGAGCTCACGGTTTACGAAAAAAACCTCAGCGACGGCAGCGCTCCGGACACTGGCGCGCTGACGCAAAACGGCATGTTCACCATCACTGCACTGGACGGCGTCACCACGCTGACCGTCGGCGGCATCGCCGTGGTGACCAATGGCGTCGCCGCAGGCTTCCCGCAATCGATCACCACACCACTGGGCAGCACGCTGACCATCACCGGTTTCAACGCTGCAACCGGCGTGGTCAGTTACAGCTACACCCTGGCCGACAACGAAGCGCATCCGAACGCCAACGGCGCGAATAATCTGCCTGAGCAGTTCGCGGTTACGGTGGTCGATGACAACGGCACGACGGCCACCGGCACCCTCGACGTAAACATCGTCGACGACCTGCCGAAAGCCAACGACGACAGCAACGGTACCGCCTCGGAAAGCCAACTGACGCTGACTGGCAATGTCCTCACCAACGACATACAAGGCGCCGATCGCGTACCGACCGGCCCAGTCACGCCGGGTACTTTCACCGGTACTTACGGCACGTTGATGCTGAACGCCGACGGCACCTACACCTACACGCTGAACACCAGCGACGCCGACTTCAAAGCCTTGACCGGCGGCGGTAACGGCACGGAAACCTTCGCCTACACCATCACCGATGCCGACGGCGATACCAGCACTGCCAACCTCGTTCTGCAGATTCACAACAACGATGATCCGGTGCTGCTCAATGGCCTCGACGTCAACGGTGGCGAACTCACCGTCTACGAAAAAAACCTCAGCGACGGCACCAGCCCCAACACCCCTGCGCTGACCCAGAACGGCACTTTCACCGTCAGTGCTCTCGATGGTCTGCAGACCCTCACGGTTGGCGGCATCGCGGTGATCACCAACGGCGTGGCCGCAGGTTTCCCGCAATCGGTGATCACACCCCTGGGCAGCACGTTGACTATCACCGGTTATGACCCGGCAACCGGTGTAGTCAGTTACAGCTACAGCCTGGCCGACAACGAAGCTCATCCAACCGCTAACGGCGCCAACAGCCTCACCGAGAACTTCGACGTGGTGGCGACTGACACCGATGGCAGTACCGCCAGCGGCCAGATCAACGTCAATATCGTCGATGATTTGCCGACCGCGCATGCGGACGCGGCTTCGGTGGCGGAGGGCGGCACCGTCAGCGGCAATGTGCTGGATAACGATATCGGCGGCGCGGATGGCCCGGCGATTACCGGCGCAGTGGTCGGCGTGCGTGCCGGTGCCGACACCTCGACTTCGGCCATCGGCGGGCTCAATTCGCAGATCAACGGCACCTACGGTTACCTCACGCTTGATGCCAACGGCAACGCCGTTTATCACAGCAATCCCAACGCGGTGAACGGTCCGGGTGCGGTGGATGTGTTCACCTACACCGTGCGCGATTCCGATGGTGATGAAAGCACCACGACGATCACCATCGACGTCTATAACAGCTGCCTGAAAGCGGTCAGCGACACTGACGTCACCGTCTACGAAAAATCCCTCGACCTGAACAAGGATGGCCAGGATCTGGCGGCGGGCAGTGTGGTCGGCAGCGATCCGAACAGCACTGGCGAAACCGCTTCCGGCACCCTGGTCGGCTCGGTCACTGGTGCGGTCGGCGCGATCAGCTATGCACTGGTCGGCAGCGCCACCGGTAATTACGGGCAGATCGTCCTCAATGCCAATGGCACTTACACCTACACCCTGACTTCGCCAGCGACCACCACGCCGCATGCTGACGACGGCGCCAACAGCCTGAGCGAAACCTTCACCTATCAGGCCACCGATTCGCTGGGCAATGTCGTCACCAGCACGATCGTTGTGAGCATCGTCGATGACGTGCCGAAGGCGCTGAATGACAGCAATGCCGACAACGCGACCGAAGCCCAGGTGACCCTGACCGGCAACGTCCTCGACAACGATGTGCAAGGCGCCGACCGCGTCGCCAGCGGCCCGGTGACCGCCGGTACTTTCACCGGCACTTACGGCACCCTGGTGCTCAACGCCAACGGCACTTACACCTACACGCTGGACGCCAATGACGCCGACTTCAAAAACCTCCACGGCGGCGGCAACGGCACGGAAACCTTCGCCTACACCATCACCGATGCCGACGGCGACACCAGCACCGCCAACCTGGTGCTGAACATCCATAACAACGACGATCCGGTGTGCCTCGACGGCCTCGATGTGAAGGGCGGCGAAATCACCGTCTACGAGAAAAACCTCAGCGACGGCAGCAGCCCCAACACCTCGGCGCTGACCCAAAGCGGCAGCTTCACCGTGACCGCCCTCGATGGCCTGCAAACCCTCACGGTCGGCGGCATTGCGGTGATCAGCAATGGCGTCGCCGCCGGTTTGCCGCAATCGGTGGTCTCGCCACTGGGCAGCACCTTCACCATCACCGGTTACGATCCGGCCACCGGCGTGGTCAGTTACAGCTACACCCTGGTCGACAACGAAGCTCATCCGAACGCCAACGGTGCCAACAGCCTCAGCGAGAGCTTCGACGTGGTCGCCACTGATACCGATGGCAGTACCGCCAGCGGTCAGATCAACGTCAATATCGTCGACGATTTGCCGACTGCCAACGCCGATACCGGCTCGGTAGCGGAGGGCGGCACGGTCAATGTCAGTGTGCTCGGCAATGACCTCAGCGGCGCCGATGGTGCCGCAACGGTGGTCGGCGTGCGCGCCGGCAGCAACACCGCGACATCAGCCAGCGGCGGGCTCAACAGCAACATCAACGGCAACTACGGCTACCTGACCCTCGACGCGGCGGGCAATGCGGTTTACCACAGCAACCCGAACTCGGTGAGCCCGCCGGGCGCGACCGACACGTTCACCTACACCATCCGTGACAGCGATGGCGATGAAAGCACCACGACGCTGACCATCAACGTCGCCGACAGCAAACTGGTCGCCTCGGTCGATCAGGATGTGACGGTCTACGAAAAAGCCCTCGACCTGAACAAGGATGGCCAGGATCTCGCCCCCGGCACAGTCACCGGCAGCGAACCGGGCAACACCGGTGAAACCGCCAACGGCACGCTGGTCGGTTCGGTCAGTGGTGGCAGCGGCGCGATCACTTACACGCTGGTCGGCAACGCCACCGGCAGCTACGGGCAACTGCAGCTCAACGCTGACGGCACCTACACCTACACGCTGACCTCGGCGCCGAAAACCGCGCCGAACGCCAACGACGGGCCGAACACCCTCAGCGAAACGTTCACCTACAAAGCCACCGATGCCCTGGGCAACAGCACCACCAGCACCCTCGTGGTCAACATCGTCGACGACATACCGAAAGCCGTTGCCTCGGATCGCTCGGTAACCGCAGTGGAGATCGATTCGAACATTCTCATCGTCCTCGACATCTCCGGCAGTATGGCTGATGCCTCTGGCGTGCCGGGCCTGTCGCGGCTGGCACTGGCCAAGCAGGCCATTGGTGCCTTGCTCGACAAGTACGATGATCTGGGCGATGTGAAAGTGCAGCTGGTGACGTTCAGCAGCAATGCTGCCGACCGCACCACCGTGTGGGTGGATGTCGCCACCGCCAAGACACTCCTCGCCGGTCTCAACGCTGGCGGCGGCACCAACTACGATGCTGCCGTAGCAGTGATGCAGACCGCGTTCAACACCTCGGGCAAACTCACCGGGGCGCAGAACGTCGGCTACTTCTTCTCTGACGGCAAGCCCAACGAGGGCGACATCGGCACGGCTGACGAAGCCGCGCTGAAAAACTTCCTCGACGCCAACAACATCAAGAATTATGCAATCGGTCTGGGCAGTGGCGTGAGCAACGCCAACCTCGATCCGCTGGCCTACGACGGCATCAACCACACCAATACCAATGCGGTGGTGGTCACCGATCTCAACCAGCTCAACTCGGTGCTGTCCGGCACTGTGCAGGGCGCGCCGGTCACCGGTTCGCTGCTGGGCGAGGGCGGCTCGTTCGGTGCCGATGGCGGTTTCATCAAGTCGATCGTGGTCGACGGCACCACCTACACCTACGATCCGAAAGCCCTCAGTGGCCAGGGTTCGTTGACCGCGAGCGGCGGCGCCAATCACGGCACCTTCAATACCGCCAACAACAGCGTCAGCATTGCCACCAACAACAGCGGCACGCTGGTGGTCAATCTTGATACCGGCGAATACAGCTACACCTCGCAGAAAACCACCGCAGTGGTGATCACCGAAAACATCGGCTTCACCGTCAGCGACAACGACGGCGATCTGGCCAGCTCCACCCTGACGGTGAAAGTGATCCCCAACGCGCCACCGGTAGCGATGGACGACCACGTCATCACCAACGTGCTGTCAGGCAACATCGTGGTGCCGGGCGAGCTGTTGCTGGCCAATGACACCGATCCGAACGGCGACACCCTCAACGCCACACCCACCAGTTTCAATACCGGTTGGGTGTCGAAAGCGGCGGACTTCACCGGCAGCGGCCTGATCGGCTTCACTGGGCAGACCAATAACGCAGCCAACCAGAATCTGGCCAATGTGCGCAGCGCCTTCAGCGCCAATGCCGCGACCATGACCGCCGTGCTGGTGGTCAGCGGTTATCTGGGCATGGTGAGCAACAGCAATGCCAACGATGAAGACCGCATTACCGTCAATCTGCGTCAGGGCGAAACCCTCAATCTGGATCACAATCTGGGTGCCGGTAAGATCAGCATGGAGTATTCGCTCAATGGCGGTGCCTGGATGGCGCTGGCGGACGGCCAGACCCTCAGCGCCTCGGCGGACGGCGTCTACCAGATTCACATCACCAACATTGGTAATGGTGGCGGCAACCCGAACGCGGCGGAAAACTACCAACTGACCATGACCCTCAACTACGCCGCGGCCCACGACATCACGCCGGACTACCACGGCACTTACGCCGCCAACGACAACCACGGCGGCAGCGACACGGCCAACGTCAGCATCAGCTATCAGGACGGCCACACCCTGACCGGCACTGCTGGCGACGATGTGTTGGTGGCGGGCAGCGGCAACAACGTGATCAATGCCGGCGACGGCAACGACGTACTCACGGCAGGCTCCGGCAATAACGAAATGCACGGCGACGCTGGCAACGATTTGCTCTACAGCGGCGCGGGCAACGATCTGCTCGACGGCGGCACTGGCAGCGACACCGCCAGCTACGCCCACGCCACAGCCGCCGTCACCGTCGACCTCGGCCTGCTGGGTGCGCAGAACACCCTCGGCGCCGGTACTGACACGTTGACCGGCATCGAAAACCTGCTCGGCTCGAACTTCAACGACAGCCTCACCGGCGACGGCAACAACAACGTGATCAACGGTGGCCTCGGCAACGACTTCCTCAATGGCGGCGCTGGCGATGACTTGCTGATCAGTGGCATGGGCAACAATACGCTGACAGGCGGGGCAGGGGCGGACACCTTCCAGTGGCTCAAGGGCAACAGCGGCCATGACCTGATTACCGATTTCACCCCCGGTACCGACAGGCTCGATCTGTCGCAACTGCTGCAAGGCGAAAACGCCAGTACCGCGTCGCTGGACGACTATCTGCACTTCACCGTCAGCGGCAGCGGCGCCTCGGTGATGACCAGCATCGACGTCAGCGCCATGGCCGGCGCCGCGCCGAGCCAGACCATCGACCTGGCCGGCGTCAACCTCGCCAGCCACTACGGCGTGACCCCGGGCGCAGGCGGCATGATTGCCAGCGGTCACGACACAGCGACGATCATCAGCGGCATGCTAAATGATCATTCGTTGAAGGTGGATACGGTCTGATCTGAGGTCTGAAACAACAAAACCCGCCGCCCCGGTTGATTCGGGACGGCGGGTTTTGTCTTTCTGCAGAGAAGTGTTGTCTGTGAATCGGATTTCGCGAGCAGACTTACCCGTAAATGGGATAGATACACCATGGCGCCCATCGGGCATTCAGGTCCGGATGGCAAACAATTCCGCCATTGGCATGCGCATATATCGACCGCGAGTTGCTCGGGCAGCCGCCTTCATCGCACATCCGGTATATGCCCCCAGCGGCTATTGGCCAATAAGGATCGGGTCCATATACCACTTGCATTGTGTGCAGTGCACCACCCATGGCTTCTGCGCCCGGAATGCTGTATCGCCAGTTGAGCGCCTCTTGGTGTGTCATGCCGTAGCCGCCGATAGCCAACTGATAAACATTCGTCACACTGACGTAATAAGAAAATGAGCTGAATCGGTCCTGTACGGTAATGTACGTATTGCCGTTACGTATGCCCGTAACTTTCCCGTTGCCGTCGACATAAGCCACG
Source organism: Pseudomonas sp. Leaf434 (assembly GCF_001425545.1). NCBI lineage: Bacteria > Pseudomonadati > Pseudomonadota > Gammaproteobacteria > Pseudomonadales > Pseudomonadaceae > Pseudomonas > Pseudomonas sp. Leaf434. The sequence goes on from NZ_LMQZ01000001.1 coordinate 804,745, forward strand.
TTCGGATTACTGCTTCTGTAGGTGATCGGGTGGACGCCTGTAGACGGGACGGCGGCGCGGATTTGGGTATTGTTTGGAAAATCTGCACTGTGAGTGTGGCGCCATGCATAAACTCTCAGTCCTGACAGGGCCATGGCGCTGTTGTTGACTTGCAGCGCTTTGCGCAGCGTGAACGAGCGTAAAGGAGAGAGAAGACCGTCGCCATAGAGTGCTCGAATCTGCACGACTGTCAGTACATCGACAACGAGCCCCTTCAATAGCGTTGAAAATTTCCCGTCCTTGTCTGTGGTCAATGTCTCTATCGACTTGCCATTCACCAGAACTTCAACCTGCTGTTCTACGCTCGCAGTTCCCTCGATCGTGACATTCGGATCAACCGTCAGGTCGCTATGCGGAATCTCCCTGTTCTGCGAGTCCTTAATCAGTGTGATGACCGGCTGCAACTCAACCAGAGATTCGATCTGATAGGTCTGGTGGGGAAATTCCACTGGATTGCCGCGCAACCCCAGGCGCACGGAAAATATCAATGTCGCCGTACTGCCGCTTTTGAGATTTTTCAACACTTCCAGCGTCGGCGTTGACAGTTCCCGTATCAGCCCGGCGCTGGTGACGCTCGCCTCCGCGTTCATGATGACGTGGCGAACAGGGTTGTCTTTGCTGTCGATGCCGATCAGCACCAGCGTCATGCTCTGGCCCGGCCGTTGTCCGTGCCAGAGGTTGACCGCCAATTTGTCTGCGCTGGTCAGTTTTTTTACGTCCAGGATTGCGTTATCAATGCCAATGATTCGCGGTCTCGGAAACCTGGGATCCTGATCAGCGATCAGTTTGAAAGAAATCTCAGTTTCCGGAGAAGATCCGATTTTCTTGCCGTCCTGATTCAGGTTGAATTTGAATCGCACGGTTTCACCGTGAAGCGCCACAATGAGGCGCCTGTCGAACGTAAAGCGGGCTTGTTTGGCCGAATCCAGATCTACCAGCGGGAAGCGATCAAATCCCAAGGGCAGTGGTGTGCACACCAGGCGAACCTTCTCGGTCTTGGCATCGAGATATTCCACCAGCATGCTCGGCAGCGCTGCCAAGGGATCAAGCGGATTAGTGAAAGGCGATACCAGTGAGGGCGGCGTGAGGACAAGCTCCTTGGGATCGCCGATCTTCAACTGCGCGATATCGGAAAAGACTTCACTTTCGCCGGGATTGGTGATGGTGGCCTGCACGGCCAGTCTCGCGCTGGCGTAGGGCTTGATGTACTCGTTCTCGGCCTCGAAAACGATGGGCTTTGAAGGATCCGTTACAAGCTGTCCCCAAGTAAACCGTACCAACTTGCCGTTGATGTCTGTGGTCTGCCAATGCAGCTTGACCTCTGCCCCTTGTTTCAAGGGCCAGAAACTGGCGACATTTATAAAGGCTTTGGCAGTGTCGACTGCCAGCTCACCTTCCACCAGTGGGGTGACCTCCGGTGCTCCCAGTGGCAAGGATTTACCCGCAACGGTGACGTCAGCAGGTTTGGAAAGTTTGGACTGACCTGCTCTGGTCAGAATATAAGTTGCCCGTAAACTTCCACCTATCACATTTTGAATGCGGAAATTTTCCACGGGAAAGTTCAGTGTCTTGCTGTCTACGGTCACCGTTAAAGAATAGGTATGAGTGACTGGCACGTTGTTTCGGGTGAATCCTTCCAGTGTCAGGGCGATCACATCGTTGATCGCAAAACTGCCCGTCAGGAGAATGTTCGTCGGGCCGCCTGCAAGCCAGTCATGGTGTATTACGTCGTCGGCATCGGACTGCTCGAAAATCGGCGCGGTCAGCAGGGTTATTACGGGCTTGAACGGCAGAATGAGCGGTTCCGAAAAACCACTGGAGTTCTCGACAATGTCATAAACGCTCCAGCGCACCACCAGATTGCTGGTTTGTTGCAATTTGCCGAGCAAGTCAGGCGTCAGCTTGAAAACGATGTCGGCCGAGTCGTCGGTAACAACAAAGTCCAGCCGCAGCGAACCAAATGTCAGCACGACCGTATCGCCGATCTGCTGATTGAAGTAATGCTTGACCGTGACTTCCATGCCCTCATCGATGACGTTCTGATCGACGATACTTTCCGATGCGATCGGCAGCTTGAGGCCCTGATTGGAAGGCTTGCCGCCGTCAATGTCCGCTTCGCCCGGAGCGGGATGTTTGAACCAGAGTTGTGAGTGTGGCGATTCCCCCGGGTTGCCGCTCAGTCTCGTGACTTTAAACCAGCAATCCAGCCTGACGTCGGTAAACGGCAGGAATTTCTCCTCGAGGGTTTCAGCTGTAATGTAAAAAAGTACGGTTTTAGGGGTCTTTCCATCGGCCTCAAAATCGTCCTCTGTAAGGGCGAAATCAATCACGGACGAAGGGGTGGTGACATCGGGTCTATCGAGGAAGACTTCGATACGGTCACCGAGGGCTTGAGACAGATACGCCGGGAGACTGAAGCCCAATCCGTTAATGTTCTGAGCAATCATGGCGATGTTGATACCGTAGCTCTGGTCAGTTTGCAGCTTGTGCAGGAGTGGTTGCGGCGGATAGAGGGCCAGCACACCGATACCGGAACGCGGCGCAGGAGGGAATATCAGGTATTGTGAGCTGGTCATGAATTTTCGCCTTCCATACGGGGCGCTTACCTGGGCTGTCAGCGCCGATACGGAAGAATTAAGCATGCGACGTTAAAGCGCGCACCTGTCAACTCTGACAGGTGCGGACGGATATCGGATGAACGGTTGTGCCGCCGACGGTGGAGCAATCAGCGTTTTTTCAAGGTCTTCTGCCGCACAATATAAACCGTCACCAACACTGCACTGGTCAGCATGAACCCACGCGCCCAAACCAACGGCACCAGATAACACGAGAACAGAATGCTCACCCACATCAGGCCGATCGCGTAGACCTTGCCTTTGAGCGGGATGCCGTTGCCTTCGAGGTAGTCGCGAATCCATGGCCCCAGCCGTGGATGTTCGACCAGCCAGCGATAGAAGCGCGGAGAGCTGCGCGCGAAGCAGGCCGCGGCGAGCAGGAGGAAGGGGGTGGTGGGCAGGACCGGCAGGAAGATGCCGATCACCCCCAATGCGACGCTGAGCCAGCCGATGGCCAGCAGGACGTAGCGCAACATCAGGGGGCGGTTGCCTATGGGGTTGTCCATAGGCCGGGTCTTAGTGATGACGGGGCTTGAGGATCGCCGGTTTTTCTTCGGGGGCCTGGCACAGCAGGTACAGCGCGGTCAGGGCTTCCGGGATCTGAACGATCATGTCGTCCATCAGGTTGGCGTCCTTGGCGATGTCTTCGAACTCAGGCTGCTCGTCGAACAGGCCGGAACCGACCATGATCGGCAGGAGCATTTCGCTGACTTCTTCTTCGGCGGTTTCGAACCAGGCCGCTTCGCGCAGGAACACGCCTTCCATGAAACCGATGCACCAGCCGCGCAATTCGGAATCGTCCGGCTCTTCGCCCAGATCCAGTTCGCACGGCAATTCGAATTCTTCATCCGAGGCCAGTTGGCGAGCGATGTGTGCTTTGAGGCCGATCAGTGTGGCTTCGATTTCGGCACGCTGGGCTTCGTCGGCGTAATGCGGCTCTTCGGCGAACAGCGCGTCGATCCACTCGCGCTCCGGAACGTCTTCGGAGCAGATAGACAGCGCGGTCAGGTAACCGTGGGCGGCGACGTAATCCAGCGCCTCGTCGTGCAGCTCGTCGGCATCGAGGAAGACTTGCAGGCGGGTCAGTTGCTCAGCGAAGGACATTACGGGGCTACCTTGGGGAATAAACAATGCGGGAATTCTAGGCTTTCTTGCGCGCTCTAGCCAGCCGCTTGGCAGATTTGCCCGAATTACCGGCCTCACTGGAAAGATGAATAACCCTGTGGGAGCGAGCCTGCTCGCGAAGGCGGTGTATCAGGCACTTTTGCATCGACTGACAGGTCGCTTTCGCGAGCAGGCTCGCTCCCACAGGGTTTTGTGTGTGGCAGGTTTATCAGGTGTCTTCTCAGCGGCACCCTGTGCGGCGAAGGCCTCGGGTATACTGCCGCGTTTTGCGATCCCTGCCGGCGCTGCGCTGGTCATGCAATGTGTTCTTACGTTTTGTTTAAGCAGCCGAAGCTGCTCTGAACCAGCCTGAGCAGGGATGTATCGGTAGATTTTTGGAGTTTTTATGCTCGAACAGGCTCAACGCGTCCTCAAGGACATCTTCGGCTACGACAGTTTCCGTGGCCGTCAGGGTGCGATCATTGAGCGCGTGGCCAGTGGCGGTGATGCGCTGGTGCTGATGCCTACCGGTGGCGGCAAGTCGTTGTGCTTCCAGGTGCCGGCACTGTTGCGCGAGGGCCTGGCGGTGGTCGTTTCGCCGTTGATCGCACTGATGGACGATCAGGTCGCCACCCTTGAAGAACTGGGCGTCGCCGCCGCTGCGCTGAACTCCACGCTGAGTGCCGAGCAGCAGCGCGATCTCGCCCTGCGGATCAAGCGCGGCGAAGTGAAAATGCTCTATCTCGCGCCCGAGCGTCTGGTGCAGCCACGCATGCTGGCGTTCCTGCAAAGCCTGGAAATCGCCCTGTTCGCCATCGACGAAGCGCATTGCGTATCGCAATGGGGCCACGATTTCCGTCGCGAATACCTGCAACTGGGTCAATTGGCCGAGCTGTTCCCCAACGTTCCGCGCATTGCCCTCACCGCGACCGCCGACAAGCGCACCCGCGAAGAAATTGTCGATCGCCTGCACCTGCAGAACGCCGAGCGCTTTCTGTCGAGTTTCGACCGCCCGAACATCTTCTATCGCATCGTGCCCAAGGAGCAGCCGCGCAAACAGTTGCTGGCGTTCCTCGCCGAGCGGCGCAGCGATGCCGGCATCGTTTACTGCCTGTCGCGCAAGAAGGTCGAAGAAGTTGCGGCGTTCCTCAGCGAGCAGGGCTTCCCGGCGCTGCCGTATCACGCCGGTCTGCCCAACGATCTGCGCGCTTATCACCAGAAGCGCTTCCTCAACGAGGAAGGCCTGATCATGGTCGCCACCGTGGCGTTCGGCATGGGCATCGACAAGCCCAACGTACGCTTTGTCGCGCACCTCGATCTACCGAAATCCCTTGAGGCGTATTACCAGGAAACCGGACGCGGCGGCCGTGACGGGCTGCCGGCGGATGCGTGGATGGCCTACGGTCTGCAAGACGTGGTGATGCTCAAGCAGATGCTGCAGAACTCCGAAGGCGACGAGCGGCACAAGCGTCTGGAGCAGCACAAGCTCGACGCCATGCTCTCGCTGTGCGAAGAAACCCGCTGCCGCCGGCAGGCGTTGCTGGCCTATTTCGATGAAGACATGCCAGAACCGTGCGGGCACTGCGACAACTGTGTCGACGGCGTGCAGACCTGGGACGCCACCGAGCCTGCTCGTCAGGCCTTGTCGGCGATTTTCCGCACCGGCCAGCGCTATGGCGTCGGTCATCTGGTCGACGTGTTGCTGGGCAAGGACAACGAAAAGGTGCGCAGCTTCGGCCATCAGCATTTGTCGGTGTTTGGCGTTGGCAAAGCGTTGAGCGAGAGCGAGTGGCGCTCGCTGTTCCGCCAGCTGGTGGCGCGTGGGTTGGCCGATGTCGATCACGAGGGTTATGGCGGTCTGCGTCTTAATGACAGTTGCCGGCCGCTGCTCAAAGGCGAAGTGAAGCTGGAACTGCGCCGCGACCTGAAACCGCAAGTCACTGCCAAAACGGGCAGCAAGAGCCAGGCCAGCCAACTGGTGCGCGGCGAGGAACGCGAACAGTGGGAAGCCTTGCGCGCACTGCGGCGCAAATTGGCCGAAGAACACGGCGTGCCGCCGTACGTCATCTTCCCCGACTCGACGTTGTTGGAAATGCTCCGCAGCCAGCCGACGTCTCTGGCGGAAATGGCCCGGGTCAGCGGCGTCGGCGCACGCAAGCTGGAGCGCTATGGCGAAGCCTTCCTCGAAGTGCTCGGCGGCGAGGCGGAGACGCCGAAGGTGGTCGCCGATGTCCGTCACGAGCTGATCACCCTGGCCCGCGCCGGCATGACCCCGCTGCAGATCGCCGGGCAGTTGCAGTGCTCGGAGAAGAACGTCTACGCCATGCTCGCCGAAGCCATCGGCAAGCAGCAGTTGTCGCTGGAGCAGGCGCTGGATTTGCCTGAGGAATTGATGGGCGAAGTGCAGGACGCGTTTCTCGATGGCGAGGGCGAGTTGCCGTCCGTCGCCGAAGTCGCCGAGTTGTTCGCCGGACGTGTTCCTGAAGGCGTGCTTTATTGTGTGCGGGCGGCGTTGCAGTCTGAATTCGAGATGTAATCTGGCCGTTCCCTAACCCCAGCCCTCTCCCACAGGGAGAGGGAGCCGACCGCGGTGTCTGGCGGCAGACTCGACCTGCAAAACCGAGTCGATTATGGATTCAGCGAGCGCTGTCGGGTCGGCGAATTTTCAAAGCATCCCCCGCTCAGTTGCCTCTCCCTCTGGGAGAGGGCTAGGGTGAGGGGCTTTTGATCTTCGCGCAGTTGTAACGATTCAGTACAGAGCCACTCTTGCCTATAACTGCCGCCCATGCTTAGCTGACTAATAATTAGATTTTCCGTATTTTCAGTCTAACCGTGAGTGTTTTATGCCGTTAACCGATCAACATCGCTTTGGTATGCAACTGGCCCAGATGTCCCGTGGCTGGCGTGCCGAACTGGATCGTCGCCTCGCCGGGCTGGGCCTGTCGCAGGCGCGCTGGCTGGTGCTGCTGCATCTGGCGCGTTTCGAAGAGGCGCCGACCCAACGCGAACTGGCGCAGAGTGTCGGCGTCGAAGGCCCGACCCTGGCGCGCTTGCTCGATAGTCTTGAGAACCAGGGACTGGTGCAACGCCAGTCCGTAATGGAAGACCGCCGGGCGAAAAAAATCGTGCTCTGCGCACCTGCGCTGCCCCTGATCGAACAGATCGAAACCATTGCCACGCAGCTGCGCCACGAATTGTTCGAGGGCGTCGACGAGGCGGATTTGAAGGTGTGCATGCGCGTGCACGGGCACATTCTGGCCAACCTGGAAAAATCTTGAGGCACATCCCGCCAGTGATTTTTTGAGAGATCGCGCTGAGCGGACTATAAGAACTACTGGGCAATATCGTGTTCGTACCGGATGTGCGAACGCATACAAACCGGTTTTGCTTATTTAAGGGATGCTCATGCTCGCAAGTCGGCACGTGCTGCGCGGGGGCGCCAAATGGCTGCTGCTCGCTGGCGTTTTCAGCTATTCGACCTGGTCGATGGCGTTGGGGTTGGGCGAAATCACTGTTCACTCAGCCCTCAATCAGCCGTTCAAGGCCGACATCGCGCTGGTCGATGTCGGCACGTTGACGCAAAACGATCTCTCGGCCAGCCTGGCTTCGGCGGATGAGTTCGGCCGGGCGGGCGTCGAGCGGGTGTTCTTTCTCAATGACCTCAAGTTCACCCCGATCTTGCGCGGCAGCCGCCAGATGATCCGGGTGACGTCCGGCAAACCGGTCAACGAACCTTTCCTGAATTTTCTCGTGCAGCTCGATCAGCCCAACGGCCGTCTGCTGCGCGAGTACACTGTGCTGATCGACCCGCCGGGTTCGCCGGGCATTGTGCCCGCCACCGACGAGCCGGATCCGCGTCCGCAATCCTCTGAATTTCCAACCGTCGAACCGGTTACCGCACCGCCCCAGGCTGCCCAGGGCAAACGCACTGCGGCGCCTGTGCCGCCAACGCCGGCGACACCTGCCAACGATGCGCAGGCCGAGCAACTGGCCGCCAGCGTGCTGCTCACCCAGCAACTGCAAAAGACCCTCGACGAACAGAACCTCAGGCTGCAAGAGCAGCAAGTGCAAATAGCCGACGGCAAGAAGCAGATCGAGGAGTTGCAAACCCGCTTGGCCGAAGTGCAGAAAGCGCCGCCACCACCCGTGGTCGCGCCGGCTCCGGCCGCTGTTTCAGCCCCGGTCGAGGCGGCAGACGATGGCGTGAACTGGCCGCTGCTCGGCGGACTTCTATTGCTGCTGGGCGTGCTGGCTGCGTTGCTCATACGCCGCCGTCAGCAACGTTCGACAGCAGACGGCACGCCGCTGCCGCTATTGCCCGTGAGCGCCGAAGACGACGTCGACGAGCCCGAGCTTCAACAATCTGTCGGTGCGCACGCGGGCGCCGATCACCGCGACGAACCCGGTGCTGGCGATGTGCTGGAGGCGGTGGGCATCTATCTGGCCTACGGCCGACTCAGCGAAGCGGCCGGGCTGCTGCGCGATGCCTTGCACAAGGAGCCTGAACGCATTGATCTCGGTCTGCAGTTGCTGGAGGTTCTTGGGCGCCAAGGTGACAGCGGCGCTTTTGAACAGCAGGAAAACCGCCTGCGTGCGCTTGGCGTCGATGACCGTGAACTGATTGAAATCCGCGCTCGCCATGCAAAACTGGCAGGCGCCGCACCGGCGGCATTTGCAGCAACGCCAATCGCGCCCGAACTGCCCGTGGCCTCGGCAGCGACCGCAGCCGCGCCGCTTGCAGCGTCGCCCAGCGCTCTCGAGGATGATTTCGAATTGAATCTGGGCGAGCTGTCGATGGATGCAAATTGGGATCTGAACGACAGCCGCGCTGATGCCGCCGCACCGCCGATCGATGATCCAGAGCTGGGCACTAGCTTGTCAGTGCTGCCTGTCGATTTTGACCTGCCACAGGCTGCATCTGCTGAAGAAGCCGAACTTGAATGGATACCCGAACCCGACGCCCAGCCGCTCGACGATGACTTTCTCAACGAGTTCGGCGATCCCGAGCCGTCGCTGGTGCTGGAACCTTTGGATCTGCAACCACCCGAGTCCACCGACACCGAGGCCGCCGGCAAGCTCGAACAGGCACAAACCTGCATCGACGACGGCGACATCGACAGTGCGATCGCCTTGCTCAATGAATTGCTCAGGGAAGGGGATGAGCCGTTGAAGCAGACGGCAAGGACGTTGTTGGCGGGGATTCGCTGAGCGCCAACGGATTTTTGGGTTCACCCGAGACCGCCTTCGCGAGCAGGCTCGCTCCCACAGGATAGAGCGCATTCCATTGTGGGAGCGAGCCTGCTCGCGAAGGCGTCAGAACGTCTGCCCCAGATTCAGGTAAACCGCCTGCTCATCCGCATCATTCAAGCCATAAGTGAAGTTCAACGGCCCCAGCGGCGTGTCGAAGCCGATAAACACGCTCGCGGCATTGATGTAGCCGCTGTCGAATTCATTGTCGTTGTTCCACGCCCGACCGCGTTCCAGCGAGGCCCCGGCGTACAGCGGGAAGTCCAGCGGCAGGTACGAGCGCGGCGTCAGGCGGCGGTAGTACACCGCGCGCATCAGGCTGACGTTCTGCCCGGACAGCGCATCCTCACGGAACCCCGACAACTGCCGCGCGCCGCCGAGCAGGAAGCTTGAGGTCACCACATTGGCATCGTCCAGCGTCCGACCGTAGCGCCCGCCGAGAATCAGCGTGTCGGGCCCATGGCTCATGGCCTTGTCGAAATTCAGTTCCCATTGGCGATAGCGATTGTCTGAACCCAGGCCCGGTTCGAACTGGGCGAAGGTCAGGCTGACATCCTTGCCCTCGTGCGGAAAGTAGACGTTGTCCAGCGAGTCGTAGGAATACTTCACGGTATAGAAGCCTTCGTTGAAGCTCTCGCTCGGCAGATCCTGATCACCGATGCGCACGTCAGCCTTGCCCCAGGCCTGGCCGACGCCGAGTCGCACTTCACCGTTGTTGCCGATCTGCCGCCCAAGATTGAGGCCGAAGCCGTAGCGCTCGACCCGATACTGCGCGATTGGATCATTATCCAGGACTGAGTCGACGTTCTGCGCCTCGAACGACCCGTAGGGCGCGACGAAGTAACGTGAGCCAACGTCCAGCGGCTGATAGAACTCGCTGTACAGCTCTTGCTTGTCGCCGATCTGCGCGCGGGTCAGCCATTCCGCGCCGAGGCGGTTGATGCCGTTGACGCGATAGCTCGCACCAAGGTTGAAAGCACTGTCGCCGCGCATGTCGTCCGACAGATTGAGGCCTACCCGCAAGTAATCGGTGCCGCTGCGCTTGCCGCTGGCACTGATGACCAAGGTGTGATCCTGGCCTTTGTGCACCACGCGGTAACGCACTTGATCGAAGTAATCGAGGCCGTACAGCGTGCCCATGTCCGAATGCAGGCGGCCCAGGTCCAGCGGCGCGCCGATCGGTTGGCGGATGTAATAGCGAATCACGTCATCGTCGACTTTCGAGTCATTTTCGATGCGGATCCCGGTAATGATCGGCGTGCGTTGCCCAGGCTGGCGGGCGGCGTTCAATTCCGCGTCCTGGGTTTGAGTCGGCTTCAGCTGCGCCAGCCGCGCATCGAGGATCCGCGTGGCGCGATAACCGGCGTCGATCATCTCTTGAGCCTTGCCGAAATCGGTCACGCCGAACGCGGCCAGCGCAGGCTGGATCAATACGTCATTGGCATGCAGAGTCGCCAGTTGTTCTTCGGAGTTGCGCCGGGTCATCAAGGTGATCGACTGATTGAGCACGTCCACCACGGTAGTCAGTTGCTTGCGGTTGCGCAGCGGCGTGCCGATATCGACGACGATGGCGATGTCTACGCCCATTTCCCGTGCGACATCCAGCGGGATGTTGTCAGTCATGCCGCCGTCCACCAGCAGGCGCCCATCGAGCTCGACCGGGGCGAACACCGCCGGGATCGACATGCTCGCGCGGATCACTTGCGGCAGGTGGCCTTTGCGAAACACCACTTTTTCGCCATTGGCGATGTCGGTGGTCACGGCCCGAAACGGGATCGGCAGTTTGTCGAAGTCGCGGGTGTCGCTGGTGTGCGCCAACAGGCTTTCCAGCAACAGTGCGAGGTTCTGGCCCTGAATCACCCCCAATGGCAGGCCGAGACTGCCGTCGTCGCGGAAGCTGAGTTTCTGCTTCACCAGAAAATCGCGGTCGTCCTGCTTGCGTCGAAATGGCACGTCCTCACGCGGCGGCGCGTCGGACAGCGCCGCTTGCCAGTCGATGCTCAGGGCGAGTTTTTCCAGTTCGTCGATCTTGTAGCCCGAGGCGTACAGGCCGCCGACTACCGCGCCCATGCTGGTGCCAGCAATCGCGTCGATCCTGATGCCTTGTTCTTCCAGCGCCTTGAGCACGCCGATGTGCGCCAGCCCGCGCGCAGCACCGCCGGACAGCACCAGGCCGACTTTCGGTCGTGGCGCTTCACTGGCGTGAACCAGCAGGGGAAGGAAACCAAGCAGCAGGCAGAACAGCAAACGGCGCATTGTGAGTCTCGGGGCAAGCGGTAAAGCCGGCTATTATAGCGGCGCCCTCTGTCTCAGGAGTTTCAGCGATCATGACCGTCGCCAAAGCCGAAGTTGTCATCACTTATTGCACTCAATGCCAGTGGCTGCTGCGCGCGGCGTGGCTGGCTCAGGAACTGCTCAGCACCTTCGCTGATGACTTGGGCAAAGTGTCATTGGTGCCGGGCACCGGCGGGGTGTTTTACATCACTTGTGCGGGTGTGCAGATCTGGGAGCGCAAGGCCGACGGTGGTTTTCCCGAGGCCAAGGTATTGAAACAGCGAGTGCGCGATCAGATCGATCCTGACCGCGACCTCGGCCACAACGACCGCACTCAGTGAGAGGCGGCCTCGGCGGCGACGGTTGTCTTGTCGCTGCCGCCTGACATCCGCGCCGACACCACAATCGCGACGATGATCAACGCGCCACCGATGAGCATCCGCAGGGTCGGGGTTTCACTGAACAGCAGCCAGGCGAGGGTGATGCCGTAGACTGGCTCCATGGCGAACACCACTGCCGCCGTGCGCGCCTTGATCACCGCCAGACTGGCGACGAACAGGCTGTGCGCCACGCCCGTGCAGAACACTCCGAGCAGGGCGATCCACAACCAGTCCAGCGCTCGAACCTGACTCAACTGCGGCGCCGCGACCGGCAACAGACACAACGCCACGACGACGTTCTGGCACAACGCCGCCTGCACCGCCGGGATGCGCCCGGAACTGGCGCGGTTGGTCAGCGACAGCAGGGAAAACAGCAGGCCGGACAGTACGGCCCAAAGCAAGCCGACGGTGGCGCCGCTGCCCAGATCAAATGCGGGCGTCACCAGCACCAGACCGATGCTGACCAATACCACCAGGACGATTTCATTGGGGCGGATGCGTTCGCGGAAGATCAATCCTTCGAGAATCACCGTAAACGCCGGGAAACTGGCAAAGCCCAAGGTGGCGATGGCCACCCCGGCGATCTTCACCGATACGAAAAAACTCACCCAGTGCCCAGCCAGCAACACGCCGCTGAGGGCGAGGCGCCGCCAGTCCACGGCCTGAAGTTTCTGCCAACCATGCTGGCTGGCGAAACGGGCAAAAAATGCCAGGGCGAGCACGGCGAAAGCTGCACGTCCAAATACGATCACAGCAGGGGATGCGGCAGCGAGTTTGCCGAACACACCGGTCAGGCCAAACATCAAAGCGCCGATATGCAGAGCGCCGAGGGCGGTACGCGGAGTCATTGCATTCCTTTTTTCAGGTTCAACTTCATGGGGCCATTGAACCGCGTCTCGGCCTACAAGTCTGTCGGCAGGCTATCGTCTTTTGTCGCAGGAATCGCGCCGGAGATGTCCGGGCGACGAGCCGAACTCACGTAGGACTGCGGCCGAGAACGCACTTTGCGAGCTGTAACCGACGCGACTGGCTACTTCACCAATCGGTAATGCAGTGTCGCGCAGCAGTTGCACCGCGAGATGCAGGCGTCGACTGCGGATGTAATCCATCGGCGTCTGTCCGCATTCGGCCATGAACCGAGCGTGCAGGCGCGCGCTGGACAACCCGGCCACGCGCGCCAGGTCGGCCACTTGCAGCGGATAGCCGGCGTATTGCTCGATGTGCGCATCCAGCGCGGCGTAGGGCAGGCGACGCGCGCCGAGTTCGGCAGGTTGCGCGTGATTGAGACTGGCCAGCAGCAACACTGCGCCTTGCTGCGCTATCAACGGATCGCTGACCGGACTGTTCGCCAGCCAGTTGACCAATTGGCTCTGCCCCGAGTCCAGCGACAGCCGCCCCGGATGATCGAGCAAGCGCCGACTGGCCTCGGCATGCGCGCCCAGCGACTCCTGCACCCATTGCCCTTCAGGGATGTCGAGCACCAGGCAGCTGCTGCCTTGGGGACTGTCGCAGGCATGATGAGCGCCGGACGGAACCACCACGACACTCTGCTGACGCACTTGGCTGCCACAGCCCTCGACCTCGAAATCCAGCGCACCGGACAGCCCGAACACCAACTGCGGGTGCTCGTGGCTGTGCACAATCAAGTCGTGGGTGTACTGACGCAAGGTGAGGATCGGTCGCATGGCAGGTTGTCTCCGAAGTGGCCCTCAGTCTACACCGCCGTACGCCGGATGCGTTGTCACACGACTGACTCACGCTTGTCACGGTCGATTAACCCGGCGCGCGCAAGCTGGCGAAAACATCGCAGAGGGTTGCCCATGACCAGCGCCGAGCTCGCCCGACCCAGTCGCAAACAACGGGTGCGAACCCTGTGGATCTCCGATGTGCACCTGGGCACCCGGGATTGCCAGGCCGAGCACTTGTCGCAATTTCTCAAGGGCTACCACGCCGACAAGGTCTATCTGGTCGGTGACATCATCGACGGCTGGAAACTGCGCAGCGGCATGTACTGGCCGCAAGCCCACACCAACGTCATCCGCCGCCTGCTGACCATGAGCAAGCGCGGCACCGAGGTGATCTATGTCACCGGCAACCATGACGAATTCCTGCGGCGCTATTCGAAACTGATTCTGGGCAATATCCAGTTGGTCGACGAAGTGGTGCATGTCACCGCCGATGGCCGGCATTTGCTGGTGATTCACGGCGATCAGTTCGACGTGATCACCCGCTATCACCGCTGGCTGGCGTTTCTCGGCGACTCCGCCTACGAATTCACCCTGACCCTCAACCGCTGGCTCAATCACTGGCGCGCCCGCTATGGCTACGGTTACTGGTCGCTGTCGGCGTACCTGAAACACAAGGTCAAGACCGCCGTCAGTTTCATCAGCGACTTTGAAGAAGCCATCGCCCACGAGTGCGTGAAGCGCGAACTGCATGGCGTGGTTTGCGGGCATATACACCATGCCGAGATTCGTAAGGTGGGGGAGGTGGACTACCTCAATTGTGGCGACTGGGTCGAATCGTGCACCGCGTTGATCGAGCATTGGGACGGCACGATCGAGTTGTATCGGCTGGCGGATGCCCAGGCGCGGGAGGCGGAGCTCAAGGCTGCCAAAGTTGCCGAGCTCGCCTGAGCGAAAGATCACCCTGTGGGAGCGAGCCTGCTCGCGAAGGCGTAGTGTCAGACAAAGCTTATGTGCCTGATACAGCGCTTTCGCGAGCAGGCTCGCTCCCACATGTGTTCTCAGGCCGGGCTGTGTTCTTGCATCGCGGCTTTGTAGATCGAGTTCTTCGGCTGCGCAAACAGCCGCTCCATCATTGGCTCGAAGAAGCTCAGCGGCAGCGTGTCATACGCCGGATCAAACGCCGCCGCATCGTATTTGGCACAGAACTCGGCAGTGGCGTGGAACTGCGGATGGTCCTTGAATTGCTCGCGCAAATGCCGATCCATGCCCAGGTGATGAAAGAAGTAATAGCCCTGAAAGATGCCGTGCTTCTCCACCATCCACAGATTTTCCGCACTCACGAACGGCTTGAGAATCGCTGCGGCGATGTCCGGATGGTTGTAGGAACCGAGGGTGTCGCCGATGTCGTGCAACAGCGCGCAGACCACGTATTCCTCGTCACGCCCGTCGCGAAACGCGCGGGTCGCGGTTTGCAACGAGTGGGTCAGGCGATCCACCGGGAAACCACCGAAGTCGCCTTCAAGCAGCTTCAAATGCGCGAGGATCCGCGATGGCAGCTGTCTGGCATAGGCACTGAAATCGGCGGCGATAATCGCCCAGTCTTCCTCGGTGCCGTCCTTCATATGGGTGAAGCGAGCATGGGCATTCATGGGCAGACCCTCATTCAGAACGCCACGCGACCGAGAATCATGTCGCGGTACATGACGAAATCGCCGAGCAGGCTGTACAGCGGATGCTGAAACGTCGCCGGGCGGTTTTTCTCGAAAAAGAAATGGCCGATCCAGGCAAAGCTGTAACCGGCCACAGGCAATGCCAGCAACAACAACCAGGCGCTCTTGGCGATGCTCAGGGCGAGAATGAAGATGACCAGAGAAGTGCCGATGAAATGCAGACGACGGCAGGTGCTGTTGCTGTGCTCGGCGAGGTAATAGGGGTAGAACTCGGCGAAGCTGTTGAACCGCTTGATGTTTTCCACGACCGCGCTCTCTGTGGTGATTGTTCTGGCGACAAGTTGTTCGGCGGGGAGCTTATTTGAGTCTAGAGTGATCATTGGCGTGGGCCAGTGACAATCGGCGCCACTTTAGTATCCTTCGCAAATAGGGCGGTTATCTGCAGCCCGTCATGTAAAAGAATAACAACCATGAGCGAACGAACGACTTCTGCAAGCTGGGCGATGGGGATTGTCAAAGCACTGGAGATGGACGGCCTGGATTGCCGGGTTCTGTTCAGGCAACTGGGGCTGGATTTCAGCGCCCTTGAAGATCCGGATGCACGCTTCCCGCAAGACTCCATGACCCGGCTCTGGCAGCGCGCGGTCGAGGTGTCCGGCAACCCGGCGATCGGCCTGAACATGGGCAAAGTGGTGCGCCCGGCCTCGTTTCATGTCGCCGGCTATGCGCTGATGTCGAGCAATACCCTGGCTGAAGGCTTCCAGCGTCTGGTGCGCTATCAACGCATCATTGCCGAAAGCGCTGATCTGAGCTTTCGCCTGCTCGACGAAGGTTACGCGCTGATTCTCACCGTGCACGGCGATCATCTGCCGCCGACCCGGCAGAGTGCCGAAGCGTCACTGGCCTGCGCGTTGGCGCTGTGCGGCTGGCTGACCGGGCGCCCGCTGCACCCGGTCAAAGTGTTGGTTCAGGGCGATCAGCCGACGAATCTGCAACCTTATAAAGAAGCCTTCCACGCACCGCTGGTGTTCAACGCGCCATACGACGCGTTGATCTTCGAACGGGCCGATATGGAGGCGCCGCTGCCGACCGCCAACGAAGCCATGGCGCTGTTGCATGATCGCTTTGCCGGGGAATATCTGGCGCGGTTCTCCGAGAGCCGCGTGACGCACCGGGCACGCCAAGTGTTGTGTCGTTTGTTGCCTCAAGGTGAGCCCAAGCGCGACACCGTGGCGCAGACGCTGCACCTCTCCCAGCGCACTTTGCAGCGACGCTTGCAGGAGGAGGGCACCAGTTTCCAGCAATTGCTCGACGACACCCGCCGTGAACTCGCCGAGCAGTATCTGGCGCAACCGAGCATGACCTTGCTGGAAATCGCCTACCTGTTGGGCTTTGCCGACCCGAGCAACTTCTTCCGCGCGTTCCGCCGCTGGTTCGACACCACGCCCGGCGAGTACCGCTTGCGCCTGACGCAGGTGCCGGACGCGGTCAATGACGCCAGAAGGCCGGAATACACAGCACAAACACCGTAATGATCTCCAGTCGGCCGAGCAGCATGCCGAACGACAGAATCCATTTCGCCGCATCCGGCAGGGTCGCGAAGTTGCCGGCCGGGCCGATGGTTTCGCCCAGACCCGGGCCGACGCCGGACACGGTGCTGGCGGCGCCGGTCAGTGCGGTCATCCAGTCGACTCCGAGCAGCGACAGCAGCAGCGCGATCACGCAGATGGTGATGGCGAAGAAGAACGAGAAAGTCAGGATCGAACGGACGATCTCTTCGTCGAGGCGGTGACCGTTGTACTTCTGCTTGATCACCGCGCGCGGGTGGATCAGCTGATTGAGGTTGGCCTTGAGCAGGATGTAGGCGACCTGAAAACGGAAAATCTTGATCCCGCCCGCCGTCGAACCTGAGCAGCCGCCGACAAAACCCAGATAGAAAAACAGCATCAGCGAGAAGTTGCCCCACAGGCTGTAGTCACCTAGGGCAAAACCGGTGGTGGTGACTACCGAGGTCACGTTCAGCGCCACATGCCGCAGCGCTTCCAGCCAATGCAGCTTGGTGGTCCACCAGTACCAGGTGCCGAGCACCAGCCAGGTCACCAGCAACATCGCCAGCAAACCCTGCACCTGTTGATCCCTGATCAACGCACGGCGGTTGCCGCGCAGCGTCGCCACGTACAGGGTGAACGGCAGGCTGCCGAGGATCATGATGACGATCGCCACCCAGTGCACCGCCGGTTGCGTCCACTTGGCCAGCGACTGGTCGGAGGTCGAGAAACCACCGGTGGAAATCGCCGACATCGCGTGGTTGATCGCATCGAACGGGCTCATCCCCGCCCACCAGAACGCCAGGCTGCCGAGAATGGTGATGCCGACGTAGGCCGCCACAATCAACCGCGCCACCATGTGCGAACGCGGCATGACCTTCTCCGAACGGTCGGAGGATTCGGTCTGGAACAGGCGCATGCCACCGATGCGCAGCAGCGGCAGAATCGCCACCGCCATGCCGATAAAGCCGATGCCGCCGATCCAGTGCAGCAGCGACCGCCACATCAGAATCCCCGGCGACATGTTGTCCAGGCCGTTGAGCACCGTGGAACCGGTGGCGGTGATGCCGGACATGCTTTCGAAGAACGAGTCGGTGTAGCTGATGTGCTGGGTCAGCAGAAACGGCAGCGCGGCGAAAATGCACACTACCAGCCAGCTGCTGACCGTCAGCAGATACATGTCGCGCGGGCGCAGGTGAATGTGTTCCGGTCTGCCGGGTATCACCAGAGCGAGGCCGGCGACAAAGGTGATCATGCTCGCCCAGAGGAACGACGGCAGATCGCTGGTGCGCTCGAAAATCACCAGCGTGGCCATCGGCACGACCATGGCCACAGCCAGGGTTATCAGGAAGATGCCGATGATAAAACCAATGATCCGTAAGGTCGGCAACGCCATGAAATCCGCTCGGGCTGATTGAACAAGGGCGCCATTCTACCTGCGGGGCAAGGCATGTAAACCGGCAGGCGCTGCGCAGTTGCAGCTAGAATAGCTGCACATTTTTCAAAGGAGGTGGCCGATGCAGGCTCTCGACGCGTTGCTCAACCGTGTTTCCGTTCCCCGCCTGGTCGAACCGGCCCCTACTGCCGAGCAGCGCGAAGCCCTGTTCGGCGCGGCCTTGCGTGCCCCGGATCACGGGCACTTGCAGCCGTACCGCTTTTTGACAGTCGAAGGCGCAGCGCGTGAGCAAATGGGCGAGTTGCTGGCCGAGGCGGCCCGCCAGCAGGGCGGTGAAGTCACCGACGCGATGATCGACAAGGCGCGCAACGGCCCACTGCGCGCGCCGCTGGTGGTTGTGGTCATCGCGAAATTGCAGGAACACGTGAAATACCCGAAGGCCGAGCAACTGCTCACGGCCGGCTGTGCGGCCCACGGGATTTTGCTCGCGGCGTATGCGCAGGGGATTGGCGCGGTGTGGCGCACCGGGGATCTGGCGTACTCCAAGCATGTGGCCGAAGGCCTGGGGCTGGTGGAAGGCGAGGAGGTGATCGCGTTCCTCTATCTCGGCACGCCGCAGAAAGAGCCGCGCGTGGCGGAGAAGGTTGATCTGGCTGAATTCGTCAGCGCCTGGCCAGGTAAGGTCTGAAGATCAAAAGCCCCTCACCCTAACCCTCTCCCAGAGGGAGAGGGGACTGATTGGGGGATGCTTTGGAATTACACCGACCTGAGCGTCCTTCGCTGAATCCAGCGTCGGGATACCGGACGTCTGGTTTCTGCGAATCCATAAGGTCGATGCACAACGGCAGACAACTCGGTCGGCCCCCTCTCCCTCCGGGAGAGGGTTGGGGTGAGGGGCTTTTTCAGGGCTGGACCACGACTCCCGGTACCAGCGGCAATTCCAGACTCGCCACAAAGCCGCCCTGCGGATGATTGGCCAGCGTCAGCGTGCCGCCATGCCGTTCTGCCGCGCGTTTGGCGATCGCCAGCCCCAGGCCATGCCCGGCAGCGGTCTGCCCCGGGGCCCGGTAGAACGGCTCGCCCAACTGACTCAGATGTTCGGTCTGCACCCCCGGCCCATGGTCGCGCACGCTGATGACAATCCGCTCTCCCTGCCGCGCAGCCTGCAATTCGATCGGCTGATCGCTCGGGTTGAAGCGCTGGGCGTTGCGCAGCAGATTATCCACGGCGCGCTCGATCATCGTCGGCCAGCCTTTGAGATTCAGTTGTGACTCAGCTTGCAGGCGCACGGTCTGCTCGGGGGAGCTGAGCTGCGCATCCTTTTGCAGCGTGGCGAGCAACGCATTCAGGTCCACTTCTTCAGCGCTGGCGTTGTCGGCATCGACTCGCGCCAGCACCAGAATTTCACTGATCAAGGCCTCCAGCCGATCGCATTCGCGGGTCAGGCGTGGCCACAGTTTTTCGCGCTCTTCAGGGTTGGCGCGCTCGGCCAGAGCCAACGCGATGCGCAGGCGCGCCAGCGGGGAGCGCAATTCATGGGAGACATCGCGCAGCAACTGGCGCTGACTGCCGATCAGGCTTTGCAGGCGCGCGCCCATGCGGTTGAAATCGGTGGCCAGCACGCCGAATTCGTCGCGGCGGTTGGCGAGTTTAGCCAGACTGTTCTGCTGATAAGTCGTCTGCCCCAGATCATGCACCGCGCCGCGCAAGCGACTGAGCGGGCGGGTGATGGAGAAAGTCACGAGCAAACTGAACAGGGTCAGCACCACCAGCGCAATACCCAGCGCACTCAGTGGCCAGAGCAGACTTTCGCGGTGCCAGGCGTCGAGTTCCGGGTGCGGGATGCGGTAGATGAACAGGTAGGTGTCACCGGTTTTTTCGCTGGTGATTTCGTCGGTCAGGCGCCGCCACGGCAGGCGGCGATCGTCGTTGTTCTGCCGCGCTTCGAATGCTGCGGCCCGGCGCGGGAAGGTGCCACGCACCACCGGATCGCCGGTTTCATTGAGCACCTGAACGTCGATGTGATACTGGCGTTTACGTTGTTCGAGGATATCCTGCGCGGCTTCCTCGCCTTGGGCTTCGTAAGTCTGCGTCCATTCTGCGGCCAGCGTGTTGAGGCCGGGATGGCGGCTGAGAATCCACGCGTCCTGATTGAGCATGTGCCCGAGCAGGATCGACAGCCCGGCTACCAGAGCGATGGCCAGCCAGAAGCTCGCAAGAATCCGCCAGAACAGTGAACGCACAGAAAATCCTCGAAAATTACACCGTTCAAATGTGGGAGCGAGCCTGCTCGCGAAGGCGTAGTGTCAGTCAATCCATCGCTGGCTGATACACCGCCTCCGCGAGCAGGCTCGCTCCCACATTTGATTTGAATGGAACAGGCCCGACGAGGTGAGTCGTCGGGCCCAGGGTCTAGCCATTATTGCGCCTTTTGTGCCTGCTGCGCTTTCCAGGCCTTGAACTCGGCCCATTCGGCGCGGCGTTCGGCGCGTTTCTTCTGGATTTCGTCGAACTGCTTCTGTTGCTCGGGCTTAAGCAGTGCGCGGACATCGGACTCGGCTTTCTTGTGGTTGGCCGCGATCTCGTCCTTCATGGCTTTCTGGTCGGCCGGCGAGAGTTTTTCCAGGTACTTGTCGACCACCTGCTTACGCTCGTGCATCTGCTCGCCCATGATCTTGCGAATCTGCTCGCGCTGTTCGCGGGTCAGGTCGAGCTGGCTGTACGGGCCTTTGCCGTGCATGCCGCCGTGCATCTGACCACCGTGGCGCGGGCCATCCAGCGGACCACCCAGCGGACCGCCATCCTGCGGCATGGCCATGGCCACGGTTGGCAGAGCGGCAGCGAACATCAGAGCGATAAGAGTCTTGCGCATGGTGTATCTCCTTGTCTCGTTCCCGGTACGTTCCGGATGAGTTCAGATTACGCAGATCAAGGTCAGCGGCGGTCAGCGCAGCGTAAAGCTTCGGTAAAGACGTTTCGTGCCCGGCCTTACACATATCCAGTGCAGGAGGTGCTGAAGGCTGCGATCTGATCGTTCCCACGCTCTGCGTAGGAATGCAGCCGAGGACGCTCTGCGTCCTGCAGCCTGAAGATCGCCGCCTTGGGCAGCTCGTACACGGAACAAGATGGTTTTACAGGCTGTAGTAGTAACCACGGCTACGCAGCGCGACGATGCGTGGGCGGCCGTCGGGGTGGGGGCCGATTTTTTTGCGCAGGTTGCTGACGTGCATGTCGAGGCTGCGGTCGTACAGGGTCAGCTTGCGGCCGAGGGCCAGTTGCGCCAGTTCCTGTTTGTCCAGCGGCTCGCCCGGCTGTTTGAGCAGGGCTTCGAGCAGGCGGCTTTCGGAGACGGTCAGGGTCAGTTCTTTTTCGTCGATGCTGACCACGCCGCGCACCGGGCTGAAACTCAGGTCGCCCAGCTCGAGCTGCGTCGAAACGGCTGCCGGGTGGCTGCGGCGCAACACGGCACGCAGGCGCGCGGTCAGTTCGCGGGGGTCGCAGGGTTTGGCCAGGTAATCGTCGGCGCCCAGTTCGAGGCCGAGGATGCGGTCCAGCGGTTCGCCACGCGCTGATAGCATCAGCACCGGGAGGTCGGCGTGGTCGTTGCGCAATTGCTTGAGCAGTTCCAGACCGCTGCCGTCGGGCAGCATCACGTCCAGCACTACCGCCGCCGGGGCGGTTTCGGCCAACGCCTTGCGGGCGCTCTGGCCGTCGTGGCAGGCGCGCACCTGGAAGCCTTCCTGGCTCAACCAGCTACTCAGGAGTTCGCACAACTCCTGGTCATCATCAATCAATAACAGCTCGCTCATGACTCACTCAATTTAGCCATTGCCGACGTTTTCGGCTTGCACCGCTGGCAAAGATACCGCAGAGCAGCGCCAATAGCGCTACCCCGGCGCCAGTGACGAACCACTGCTGTTGATCGGTCAGCAAACGCGGCAGCGGGCTGGCCTGGGCTTCCTTGAGTTGCAGCTTCAGACGCTGGTTCTCCTGGCGCAGCCGGGCGAGCTGGGCGCTTTCGCGAGTGTTGTCGGCATTTTGCAGTTGTTTGTTCAGTTCTTCGCGCTGCTGTTCACTGGCCTTGAGCCGCTGTTGCAGCTCGGTGATCTGGCTGCCGGCGCTCAATGACAATGGCGTTGAGCTGCCGCTTTCGGTGGTTTCCTCACCATGGGCGGGGGCCATGATCGACAACGTGAGCAACATCAGACACAACGGACCCTTGCGCATCGCGACACCTGTTTCCAAATGGATATTGGGCAGGTTGTCGGCAGGCAAACGAGAATAATGAGCGATTGAGAGCGCGATGAACCGAGAAGGTTCATCGCGTGGAAGGACTTAAGGCAGGACTTGCTTGAACGGCTTGACGATCACATTGGCGTAAACGCCAGCGGCGATGTACGGATCGGCATCGGCCCAGGCCTGTGCGGCGCTGAGGGAGTCGAACTCGGCGACGATCAGGCTGCCGGTGAACCCCGCTGCGCCCGGATCATTGCTGTCGACCGCCGGGTGCGGGCCGGCCAGCACGATGCGGCCTTCGCCCTTGAGCGCTTGCAGGCGTTCCAGATGCGCCGGGCGCGCGGACAGGCGAGCTTCGAGCGAGTTGGCAACGTCGGTGGCAATGATGGCGTAGAGCATGTCAGTCCTCGGTTTTTGGCGTTGTGGTATCGGTGTCATGCAGATGGCGCGACAGGTAAACGCCCTGTGCGACCAGGAACAGCACGGTCATGCCCAGGCTGCCGAACACCTTGAAGTCGACCCAGATGCTCTGAAAGGTGAAAGCGACGAACAGGTTGGCGGCGCCGCAGAACAGGAAGAACGCGATCCAGGCGATGTTCAGGCGGGTCCAGACCGGGTCGGGCAGGGTCAGCGCGTGACCCATGATGCGTTTGATCAGCAAGCGATCGCCGATGAAGTGACTACCGATGAACGCCGCAGCGAACAGCCAGTTGACCACCGGCGCTTTCCATTTCAGGAAGGTTTCGCTGTGGAAGGCCAGCGTCAGGCTGCCGAATACCAGACAGGCGATCAGCGTCAGCCACTGGCTCTTTTCCAGCTTGCGCTGCTTGATGAACAGCGCGCCGTACACCACCAGGGAACTGATGATCAGCATCGCCGTGGCGCTGTAGATACCGCCTACGGTCACTTGCTGGCCGGCAATGTCGACGACCCGTGGATCAAGTTTGTAAACGATGAAGAACAGCAGAAGCGGGATGAAATCGATGAATTGTTTCACAGTGAGAGCCAGAAGCTGGATGTGGCGGCATAATAACAAACATATGGGCGCGCGATAGCGCCAGCTGATTTGAGGTTACAACTCCCCGTGAATGTTGATTTGCACTGCCACAGCACGGCCTCCGATGGCGCCCTGGCGCCTGCGGTTCTGGTTGCGCGTGCGTTCGAAAACGGCGTGCGAGTCCTGGCGTTGACCGACCACGACACTCTTGAGGGGCTCGCCGAGGCGCGTACGGCGGCCACCGAGTTGGGCATGCAACTGGTCAACGGCGTCGAATTGTCCTGCACTTGGGGCGGGGCGACTATTCACGTGCTGGGTTACGGCTTCGACGTCAACGCTGCGCCGTTAGTGGAAGCGATCGCCAAATTGCACGATGGCCGCTGGCTGCGGTCGGAAGAAATAAGCCGCAAGCTCGCACTCAAGGGGATGCCCGGTGCCCTCGACGGCGCCCGGCAGATCCAGCAGGAACTGGGCGACAGCGGCAACGCGCCGGCCCGGCCGCATTTCGCTGACTGGATGGTGCGTGAAGGTTATGTAAAGGATCGCGCCGAGGCGTTCCGCAAATGGCTCGGCGCCGGCAAACTCGGCGACGTCAAACTGCACTGGCCGACGCTGGAAGACACTGTCGGCACCCTGCGCGCCGCCGGTGCCTGGGTCAGCCTGGCGCATCCATGGCACTACGATTTCACCCGTAGCAAGCGCCGAAAGCTGATTGCCGACTATATTCAAGCAGGCGGGCATGCTATCGAGGTGGTCAATGGCCATCAGCCCGCAGAACAGGTGGGCAGCCTGGCGATCCTTGCCCGTGAGTTCGGTCTGCTGGTCAGCGCCGGCAGTGACTTCCATGGCCCTGGCGGCTGGTCCGAAATCGGCCAGTACCGGCCGGTTCCCGAGGACCTTCCACCCCTGTGGTGTCGGTTCAAACATGACACAGATATTGCCGCCGTCTGAACAGGTAGAGAATGTGAGTCAATTTTTCCAGATACATCCGGAAAACCCGCAAGCGCGCCTGATCAAACAGGCGGTCGAGATCATCCGCAAAGGCGGGGTGGTGATTTATCCCACGGACTCGTCCTACGCCATTGGTTGCCAGATCGGCGACAAGACCGCCATCGAGCGTGTGCGACGTCTGCGTCAGCTCGATGAAAAGCACAACTTCGCGCTGATCTGCAGCGACCTGTCGCAACTGGGCAATTACGCCAAGATCGACACCGGCACCTTCCGCATTCTCAAGGCGCATCTACCCGGCCCTTACACTTTCATTCTCAACGCCACGCGCGAAGTGCCGCGCCTGTTGCTGCATCCGAAGAAACGCACGATCGGCCTGCGCGTGCCGAGCCATCCGATTGCGCTGGCGCTGCTGGCCGAACTCGGCGAGCCGCTGATGAGCGTGACGCTGATCATGCCCGGCGATGAAGACCCACTTACCGATCCCTACGAAATGCGCCAGTTGCTCGAGCACCAGGTCGATCTGATCATCGACGGCGGCTTTGGCGGCATCAAGGCCTCGACGGTGATTGACCTGACTGGCGACGACCCGGAAGTGGTCCGCGTCGGTTGCGGCGATCCGACGCCGTTCATGGTCGAGGCCTGAATGTCCGCAGTGGAAACCGTGGTCGATCCCCAGGCCGGCGCCCAGCAGGAACTGCCGTTCGCGATGGTCTATGGTCAGGCGGTCATGGAAATGCCGCTGGACCTGTACATCCCGCCGGATGCGCTGGAAGTCTTCCTTGAAGCCTTCGAAGGCCCGCTCGACCTGCTGCTGTACCTGATCCGCAAACAGAACATCAATATCCTCGACATCCCGGTGGCGGAAATCACCCGCCAGTACATGGGCTATGTCGAGTTGATGCAATCGGTGCGCTTGGAACTGGCTGCCGAATATCTGGTGATGGCGGCGATGCTCGCCGAGATCAAGTCGCGCATGCTTCTGCCGCGCGCTGAAACCGTCGAAGATGAAGAAGACGATCCACGCGCCGAACTGATCCGCCGCTTGCAGGAATACGAGCGTTTCAAGGCTGCTGCCGAAGGTATCGATGGGTTGAGCCGGGTCGGCCGCGATGTGATCGTGCCCAAGCTCGACGCCCCGGAAGCGCGGGCGCGCAAGCTGTTGCCCGACGTCGCGCTGGAAGAGATTCTGATGTGCATGGCCGAGGTGCTGCGCCGTGGCGACATGTTCGAAAGCCACCAGGTCAGTCGCGAAGCGCTGTCCACCCGCGAACGCATGAGCGATGTGCTGGAACGGCTCAAGGGCGGCGGCTTCGTGCCGTTTGTCGAGCTGTTCACCGCTGAAGAAGGCCGCCTGGGTGTGGTGGTGACCTTCATGGCGATCCTTGAACTGGTCAAGGAATCCTTGGTCGAGCTGGTGCAGAATGAGCCGTTCGCCGCGATCCACGTGCGAGCCCGAGCCGAATAACGAGTCCCTGTATGAACCTGACTGAACCCCGCGAGCTGGCGTCCCTGCTTGAAGCCTTTCTGTTGGCCTCGGGAAAGCCGCAATCCCTTGAGCGCCTGTATGAACTGTTTGAAGAAGGCGAGCGGCCCGAGCCGGCGGTCTTCAAGAAAGCCCTGACCCTGCTCGGCAAGTCCTGCGAGGGTCGCGCCTTTGAACTAAAGGAAGTCTCGTCGGGCTATCGTTTGCAGATCCGCGAGAAGTTTTCACCGTGGGTCGGCCGTCTCTGGGAAGAACGCCCGCAGCGCTATTCCCGTGCGTTGCTGGAGACCATCGCGCTGATCGCCTATCGCCAGCCGATCACCCGTGGCGAGATCGAAGACGTGCGTGGCGTGGCGGTCAACAGCAACATCGTCAAGACCTTGCTCGAGCGTGAGTGGATCCGCGTCGTCGGCTATCGCGACGTGCCGGGCAAACCGGCTATGTTCGCCACGACCAAGGCGTTTCTCGACCACTTCAACCTGAAAAACCTTGAAGATCTGCCGCCGCTGGCCGAGCTGCGCGAGATGGAAGCCGAACCGGTGCTCGACTTCGACGACGCGCCGGTGCCGCAGAGTCTGCAGGAACTGGCCGACGCCAGCGCCGAGCCGGAGGAGGAAAAAGAAGAAACCAGTTTCCATTCCCTGCTGCTGGAGCTGGACAGCATGGAAGAAGGCATCAAAACCGACTTTGACGACTTGCTGCGTGATGCGGTGGATGGCGAAGCGCCGGTGTCTGAGCCTGAGATCATCGCGCCGGTTGTTGAAGCTGAAGTTGAACTTGAAGCGGCGCCTGACGCCGAACCGGAAGAAGACATTCTCGGTGTCGCCGAGGCCCGCGAGAAGCTCCTGGCCGCTGTCGCCGCCCTCGAACAGCCTGAACCGGAACTCAGCGAAGAAGAAGCCGAAGCCCGCGCACTGGCCGAGGCGATCGAAGCCGAACGGCGCGAGTTCGAAGACTGACGCCTATCGAGAAACCAGTGAAGACGCTGTGGGAGCGAGCCTGCTCGCGAAGGCGGTGTGTCAGATACATTAATGCTGAATGACAACGGGCCTTCGCGAGCAGGCTCGCTCCCACAGGGTGAAATGTCGTTCTGGAGATTGCGATGAGCTCAACCAAAGACCCCTGCATCAGCCTCTGCAAATTCTCCGACGACATCTGCCTGGGTTGCGGTCGCAGCAAGCGCGAGATCAAGGCCTGGAAGAAGCTCGACAAGGACGACAAACGCACGGTGCTGGCCGAAGCCGCGCTGCGCCTGATCAAACTCGGTGGTGCCGGTCGGCGGAAAAAGAAATAACCGGCAATCGATCAGCTAGTCTCTGATGCGCGACGGCGCACATCCGCGTATGATTCGCGACCCTTCGCCGATCCCTTCGGCCTGGACCCAGTTTTCAATACTTCAGGCGCCGCCTGAACAGACCACACCGGGAGGTGCCCAGATGAGTGACATCAATCAGAAAGACGACCAGGAAATCGGCCCAGCAGGCGAAAAGCTGCAGAAGGTCCTCGCCCGTATCGGCGTCGGCTCGCGCCGTGACGTGGAATCCTGGATCAGCCAGGGCCGGATCAAGGTCAATGGCAAAGACGCCACCCTCGGCCTGCGCGTCGACATGCACGACGCCATCACCATCGATGGCAAAGTGATCAAACGCGAAGAGGCCGCCGAATCGGTGCGCCGCGTGATCATGTACAACAAGCCCGACGGCGAAATCTGCACCCGTGACGACCCGGAAGGCCGTCCGACCGTGTTCGACAAGCTGCCGCGTCCGAAAGAAGGCCGCTGGATCAACATCGGCCGTCTCGACATCAACACCACCGGTCTGCTGATGTTCACCACTGACGGTGAGCTGGCCAACCGTCTGATGCACCCGTCCTACGAGATGGACCGCGAGTACGCCGTGCGTGTACGCGGTGAAGTCGACGACGAGATGATCGAACGCCTGAAGGCCGGCGTGGTGCTGGAAGACGGTCCGGCGCGTTTCACCGACATTCAACAGGCGCCGGGCGGTGAAGGTTTCAACCACTGGTACCACTGCGTGGTCATGGAAGGGCGCAACCGTGAAGTGCGTCGTCTGTGGGAATCCCAAGGTCTGGTGGTCAGCCGTCTGAAGCGCGTGCGTTTCGGTCCGGTGTTCCTCAACTCCGACCTGCCGATGGGTCGCTGGCGCGAAATGAGCCAGTACGAAGTCGACGTCCTCAGCGCCGAAGTCGGCCTGACGCCGGTGGCATTGCCGCAGCTGAACGCCAAGAGCAAGGACAAGCTCGAACGCATGCAGCGCAAATCGTCGCGGCCGATGGCCAAGACCGAGCGCGTACGCACCCTGCGTCCAGCCGCCGGCGCACCGACCGCGCCGCGCCCGAGCCGTGAGCCGCAGATCGAAGGCGAGCGTCCAGGTCGCAAGCCAGTCGCCCGTGACGGCGAGCGCGCACCGCGTCCGGCCAATGGCCGTACTGAGCGTGGCGAACGCGGCGCTCCTGCCGGTCGCGGTACGCCAGTGGCGGATCGTCCAGCCGACACCACCAACAAGCGCCCGGCCAAACCGGCGCCAAAGCGTCCGGGAATCAAACTGGTCGACGGCGACAAGCCCTCGGGCAAGCGTCGCGGCGCACCGGCTGGTTCCGGTCAGCGCCCGGGTTTCGGTCGCAAAAAGCCGGAATAAGGCAGCTGTGAGTTACTAGCTGCAAGCTGCAAGTTGAAGCAAAAACGCCAACCTTAGGGTTGGCGTTTTTTTTCGTCTGGCGAAACTCATGTAGCGTCTGATTGGGCCTCTTCGCGAGCAGGCTCGCTCCCACATTGGAGTTGCGTCGAACATAAATCCCTGTGGGAGCGAGCCTGCTCGCGAAGGCGTCAGTCGCCTAAAACACAAATCGGCCATCGAAAACCGGCTTGTCATCCAGCGCCAACACCCCGCCCGAAAAGATCAGATCCAGGTGATGACTGCCCTTGGCGCCACCGCCTAATCCAAGATGCAACCCACAATGCCGCTCCTCAAACCCGGCATTGCGCGCATACAGATCCTTCACGCCTTCGTTGGTGCCAATCCCCAACTCCTCAATCCGCCGGTTCGACGGGTTGGCATCCAGGTACTTGTTGAAATCATGTTCCAGCCCCGGCACGTCGGTGGCGATGCGGCTGATGGTCGAGTTCTCGATCCACAGCTCCAGCGGCGATTCCAGCACGCCGTACTTGCGCGCGAAGGGGATGGTGCTGAGGAAGGTGCCCTTGAACTTCACGTGGCCATTGATGGCTTCGCTATGGGTGGCGATTTCGCCGGGGGCGAGGTCAAAGTTGCCGACGCCGTTGATGTCGGTCCACTTCTTGATGCTGCTCATCGGCGTTTCGAACCATGAGCCGTGGTCATCCTTGAAACTCAGCGTGGTCGCCTGGGACATGCGCTGGATCAAGTGACTGTTGAGTCCGGCGATGCGTTGCGGGGTGATGCTGAAGGTGTCGTAGAAATAGTCGCCGTAATCCTTGAACAGCAGCGACTTCTTCCAGTTTTCCGCCATCACCGCTTGCAGTGCGCGGACGAACTCCGGGCCGTCGGGGCGCGGGTTGGGCAGGGTGGAAGAGTCGTAGAAGAAAATGTACAGATCGCTGTCGGCAATTGCCTCGGACAGCGCTGCGGTGCTTTCCAGGTCCAGGCGCCGGGCGCTGAACTCAAAGCGCGGATGCTCGCCGGCCTGTTCGGCAATGGCGCCGGTCAGGGCTTCGTAATCGGCGGTGTGGCCCAGCATGACCTTCGCCGAGTCGAGGCCGGCGAGGGCAGGGTGATGTTCGAGGTAGTAAAGGAAATGCGAGATGGCGCGGGGCTTGTCCATGAATCCTCCCTGACTGACCGGGGAATGAAGCGGCAGGCACGACCGGCCGGACCGTGCCTGCCCGGGATGTCTTACAGAGGCCACATCGCCGTGCCGAACGGAACCACCGCGTCGGCTTGCATCATTTCCACAGCGGCCTCATGGGTTGGCGCTTCAAACCATTCGTCCAGTTGCAGTTCGGTATCCAAGTCTTTTTCCAGTGCTTGCATGGTCGATCTCCTAGAGAATTTCACGGTTTATGACTGACCGGTCGAGGTGGCCGGTGAGACGTGAAAAACCTAGTTGAGGCTTTTTCGTAATGCAAAATTTTATCCATTTAATTTTTAAATAGACTTTTTGTTCTGTTTTTCAGGATCGGTTTTCTTATTTGAAAACAAAAAACTAGGCAGGCGAAATTGATAGCAAGCTAGCTACCGTCAATATGCAGACGTCCTTCGGAAATTTCTGATTCGGAAAATATTCGTTACGCGTTGTAAACAAAACGTGACGAATAGGCCCCGCCGGAGCGGTGATTTCCCGCTTCCGCATTGGTTGTAAGGAAAAGCTTCCGTAAGCCGGGAGAACAGCTGCCCCGCAAGGCTCTGGCGCGCTTGTTTCCAGTGTTCAGGCAGGGTGTGATGCGCCCCATGCCTGTCGTGCAGGCGAATAACAAGAAGGAGGCGCAATGAACGCCGCGACTGATTTCCACTTCTCCCCGTGGGACGGTTTTTTCCTCGTCCCCGTCGATGGCCTGCAAAGGCCTGACTCATATTTTGCAGCCGCTCGGCACTGTCGAGGCGGACACGTGCAATCCCGGCAACCGACACGCTGATCAGGCGGGTCTGGCAGCAGGGGGTTAGCGGTGTACAATGCGCCGCGTTTTAACTGTGACCCTCTGCGTAATCGCAAAAATCTCGAGGCTATCCGCCTTGTTCACTCCGCCGCGCCACAAGCGTGCCGGGTTCGATTTCGTCACAGATAAAAACAAACAGGTGACGCATGACCGTTGTAAATGAGCTGAACTCCTGGTGCCTGCGCTGGGGTTTGATCGGGGCTGCCTGAAATCGCAACCTTGCAGCAACGTCTACTGAACATCATCAAACCTTGCGTGAGACCTTTTTCATGAGTGGACAACCCTCGCAATCAGGCGAGCTTAAACGCGGCCTGAAAAATCGCCATATTCAACTGATCGCCCTCGGTGGCGCGATCGGTACCGGATTGTTCCTCGGTTCTGCCGGGGTACTGAAATCCGCCGGCCCGTCGATGATCCTCGGCTACGCCATTTGCGGCTTCATCGCCTTCATGATCATGCGCCAGCTCGGCGAAATGATCGTCGAAGAGCCGGTGGCCGGTTCCTTCAGCCACTTCGCCCACAAATACTGGGGCGGTTTCGCCGGTTTCCTCTCGGGCTGGAACTGCTGGATTCTGTACATTCTGGTGGGCATGTCCGAGCTGACAGCGGTCGGCAAGTACATCCATTACTGGGCGCCGGATATCCCGACCTGGGTCTCCGCTGCTGCATTCTTCGTGCTGATCAACGCGATCAACCTGGCCAACGTCAAAGTCTTCGGTGAGGCCGAATTCTGGTTTGCGATCATCAAGGTCGTGGCCATCGTCGGCATGATCGCCCTGGGCAGCTACTTGCTGGTCAGCGGCCACGGCGGCCCGCAAGCCTCGGTGAGCAACCTGTGGTCCCACGGCGGTTTCTTCCCCAATGGGGTGAGCGGTCTGGTGATGGCCATGGCGATTATCATGTTCTCCTTCGGCGGTCTGGAAATGCTCGGCTTCACTGCTGCTGAAGCCGATAAACCCAAAACCGTGATTCCGAAAGCGATCAACCAGGTGATCTACCGCATCCTGATTTTCTACATCGGCGCGCTGGTAATCCTGCTGTCGCTGACCCCATGGGACAGTCTGCTGGAAACCCTCAACGCGTCCGGCGATTCGTACAGCGGCAGCCCGTTCGTGCAAGTGTTCTCGATGCTCGGCAGCAACACCGCCGCGCACATCCTCAACTTCGTCGTGCTGACCGCCGCGCTGTCGGTGTACAACAGCGGCACCTACTGCAACAGCCGCATGCTGCTGGGCATGGCCGAGCAGGGCGATGCGCCGAAAGGTCTGGCGAAGATCGACAAGCGCGGCGTGCCGGTGCGCTCGATTCTGGCGTCGGCGGCAGTGACGCTGGTTGCCGTGCTGCTCAACTACCTGATCCCGCAGCACGCGCTGGAATTGCTGATGTCGTTGGTGGTTGCGACGCTGGTGATCAACTGGGCGATGATCAGCTACTCGCACTTCAAGTTCCGCCAGCACATGAACCAGACCAAACAGACGCCATTGTTCAAGGCGCTGTGGTATCCGTACGGCAACTTCGTCTGCCTGGCGTTCGTGGTGTTCATCCTCGGCGTGATGCTGCTGATCCCGGGGATTCAGATCTCGGTATACGCGATTCCGGTGTGGGTGGTGTTCATGTGGGTCTGCTACCTGATCAAGAACAAGCGCAGTGCCCAGCAGGCGCTGCCCGTGATCGCCAAGTAACCGCTCAAGCAAAAACAGCAGACCCGGCCAAGTGCCGGGTTTGTTGTTTTGAAATGGAAAAATCTGGCATCACACCGAACCCTGTGGGAGCGAGCCTGCTCGCGAAAGCGGTCCATCAGAAACATCTGCATCGACTGACACACCGCCTTCGCGAGCAGGCTCGCTCCCACAGAGGTTGAGTGAATCAGGTTATCCTGCACGCTCTGATTACGGACGCTTTTCCATGCTGGTGATTTCCAACAACGTGCATCTGCCGGATGCCGAGATCGAATTGACCGCCATCCGCGCGCAAGGCGCCGGTGGGCAGAATGTCAACAAGGTCTCCAGCGCCATGCACTTGCGCTTCGACATTCCCAACTCGTCTTTGCCGGAGTTCTACAAGGAACGCCTGCTGGCACTGCGTGACAGCCGTATCACCAGCGATGGCGTGCTGATCATCAAGGCGCAGCAATACCGAACCCAGGAAGCCAACCGCGCCGATGCGCTGGAGCGGCTGGTCGAGCTGATTCTCAGCGCCACCAAAGTGGAAAAGAAACGCCGCCCGACCAAGCCGACCCTTGGCTCGAAGAAGCGTCGGCTGGAGTCGAAAACCAAGCGCGGCAGTATCAAGGCCGGGCGCGGCAAGGTGGACTTCTAAACCTCGCGATACTTCGCCGTGTGCTTGTACAGATAGACACTCAAGCCAAGGCCGCTCAACGCTGCAAATGCGGCGAACAGGAAGATCGAAGCAAAACCGAATCCTGCTGCGATCGCCCCGGCCAGCGGCCCGGTGATCCCCAGCGACAAATCAATGAACAGTGAATAGGCACCGACCGCCGCGCCACGGCTCGAGGCCGGCACCAGATTCACCGCCTCCACGCCCAGCGCCGGGAACACCAGCGAGAAGCCGAAACCGCTCAGCGCCGCGCCCGCCAGTGCCCAATGCGCATCCGGCGCAATCCACAGCAACAACAAGCCCAACGTTTCCACCGACAGGCAGGCAATCGCCACGCGAAATCCGCCGAGGCGGTTGATCAGGTTGCCGAACAGCAGCCGCGCGCCGATGAAGCTGGCGCCGAACAGGCTCAGGCACAGCACCGCGTTGTCCCAGTGCTGGGTCGCGTAGTACAGGGTGATGAAAGTGGCGATGGTGCCGAAGCCGATCGAACCCAGCGCGAGCCCGCAGCCGTGGGGGAAGACTTTGCCCAGCACATGCATGAACGGCAGGCGTTCACCGGCGACGATCGGCGCGGCGGTCTTCGGCCATGCCAGCGCCAGACCGAGCAGGGCGAGGAGGATGATGCTCACGCCCATGCTCCACAGCCCCAACCTGCTTACCAGCCACACACCGAACGGCGCGCCGATCGCCAGGGCGCCATAACTGGCGATGCCGTTCCAGGAAATCACTTTCGCCGTATTCGCCGCGCCGACCCGGCCGATACCCCAGCCAATCGAACCGGAACCGACCAGGCTTTCCGCACTGCCCAACACCAGACGGCCGATCAACAGGCTGATCAGACTGAGCAGCGGCAGGTTCGGCGTCCACGCGGAAATCAGCATGAACACACCGCTCAAGCCACAGCCAGCGAGGCCAATCATCACTGCGCGTTTGCTGCCCTGGTTGTCGATGATCTTGCCAGCGTACGGGCGGCTGAGCAGGGTGGCGAGGTATTGCACGCTGATCACCAGCCCGGCGATCACGGCGCCGAAACCAAGGTCACTGTGGACGTAGCCCGGCAACACGGCGAGCGGGATGCCGATGTTCAGGTAACCGATGAAGGTGAAAAGGACGATGGAGACTACTTGCAGCGTAACCGTCAGCGGACGCTGGGGCTCGGGTATAGACGACATGGGTAACGATCCACGGGAGCAGCAGATTAGATAGGCTGCTCATGATACCGGCGTGAACCGCTCAAGGGCGGGGAAAAGTAAAACTATTTGCCGGGTGGCGCTTTCAGGATTTCGCCGGGGCGACCAGTTGCGTGGTGACGAGGGCGGCGAGGGCGTTTTCTTCGCTGCCGAAACGTTCGAGCAGGGCAGCTTGTTTCTCGGGCGAGAGGCGATTCCAGATCTCGATCATTTTCTCGGTGGCGCCGATCAGCACGGCAGCTTGGCTTTCGGAGAATTCGTCGGTCATGGCGGGCTCGGGTTTCAGGCAGTGTGGAAAGCGCATGTTAGCGCTTTCCACACGGTCTGTACGGCGGGTCTTACTCTTCGCTGTCGGCTTTGCGGCTGTCAGTGGCTTCTTGCGGCTCGGGCTTTTCGGCGCCGGCGTGTTGCGGGGTCGTCTGCTCAGGTACGTGCAGGCTTGGGAAGGGGAGATTGGGAATCTCGTGCATGGGTGCGCTCCTCGCTAAGTCTGTTGATAGATCAGGTGCTCCGCGCTTTACAAAGCCTGCGCAGGATACAGCAGGAAAAATGACAATCAGACTTTTAATTCAAATTAATGCGACAGATGGCCGCAGGGCGCGAGATCAACCGAAAACTAAATGTGGGAACGGGCCCTGTGGTGAGGGGATTTATCCCCGCTGGGCTGCGAAGCGGCCCAGACCCTGCATACGCGGAATGTCTGACACTCCGCGAGCAACAGTGTACGACTGCTGCGCAGCCGGGCGGGGATAAATCCCCTCGCCACAAGGGCCCGCTCCGACCGGGTTGTGTACTGCAAAAACTATTTGCAGGCGTCAGCGATCGCGTCAGCGAGCATTGCGAGGCGGGTGGCGTCAATGCCGGCGACGTTCGCGCGGCCGGAGCTGACCATGTACACGCTGTGCCGCTCGCGCAGGGTTTTCACCTGTTCCGGCGACAGGCCGGTGTAGGAGAACATCCCGCGTTGCACACCGATGTGCGCGAAACGCTCGCGCAAACCGTGCGGTTCCAGCGCCTCGACCAAGCCGCTGCGCAACTGCGCGATTCGCAAGCGCATCGCTTCCACTTCATCGGCCCAGCGCGCTTTCAGCTCTGGGTCGGCGAGGATGGTCGCGACCACCGCCGCGCCGTGATCCGGCGGCGTCGACCACAGATTGCGGGCGATATTGGCCAGTTGGCTGCGGATGTCGATGAGCTTGTCAGCGCTGGTCGCGCAGACGATCAGCGCACCGGTACGGTCGCGATACAGGCCGAAGTTCTTCGAGCAGGAACTGGTGATCAACAGCTCCGGGAGCTGTGTCGCGAACAGCCGAGTCGACCAGGCGTCCTGATCGAGGCCATCGCCAAAACCCTGATAAGCGAAGTCGATCAGCGGCAGCAGATCGCGGCTGCGCACCACTTCAAGCACGCGCTTCCAGTCGTCATGGCTCAGGTCGAAACCGGTCGGGTTGTGGCAGCACGCATGCAGCAGCACCACGTCACCCTTCGGCACTTCTCTGAGCACGGCGAGCATCGCTTCGACGTCGAGGCGGTTGTCACTGCCGACGTACGGGTAGTGGCTGACCTTGACCTTGGCAGCGGCGAAAATGGTTTCGTGGATCGGCCAGGTCGGGTTGCTCAACCACACGCCTTTGCCCGGCAGGCATTGCGCAATGAAGTCGGCCGCCAGACGCAGGGCACCGGTGCCTCCCGGGGTCTGGGTGGCGCCGGCGCGTTGTTCGGCGATCAATGCCGAGTCGCTACCGAGCACAAGCTCATTGATGACCTTGCCGAACAGCGGGTTGCCGTGGCCACCGATGTAAGTCTTGGTGTCCTGACTTTCGACCAGTCGCGCTTCGGCGATTTTCACCGCTTCCGGGATCGGCGTCAGGCCCTGGGCATCCTTGTAGACGCCAACGCCGAGGTCGAACTTGCGCGGATTGGCATCCTGCGCATAGGCCTCCATCAAACCGAGAATCGGGTCGCCGGGGACCCGGCCGATGGCGTCGAAGTGCATTACTTGCGTCCTTCTGCGGTCTTGGCCACTTCGTCAGTGCGCGCAGCCATGATGAAGTCGTTGCGGTGCAGGCCTTTGATCGAATGGCTCCACCAGGTCACGGTGACTTTGCCCCACTCGGTCAGCAGGCCCGGGTGGTGACCTTCGGCCTCGGAGATTTCGCCGACGGCGTTGGTGAACGCCAGCGCGTGTTTGAAGTTCTTGAACAGGAAAACTTTTTCCAGCTGCATGATGCCGTCGCGTACTTCGATGTTCCAGTCAGGGATCTGCTTGATCAGGATCGGCAGTTCTTCATCGCTGACTTGTGGCGCATCGGCGCGGCAGGCTTCGCAGTGGGCTTGGTTCAAAGTCGACATGGTGTATTCCTGAAAACGAGTGTGTTTTTTATTAAAGCGCGTGTGCCGCCAATGCCGTCACGCTAAAGCAAAGTGGCGGCGACGGACAGACGCAATTGTCAGCAAAAGTCGCGGTTCAGGCGGCTTTGGGTTTCGGCGGAAATTTCG
The DNA here is from genome assembly GCF_001425545.1 of Pseudomonas sp. Leaf434. Lineage (NCBI taxonomy): Bacteria > Pseudomonadati > Pseudomonadota > Gammaproteobacteria > Pseudomonadales > Pseudomonadaceae > Pseudomonas > Pseudomonas sp. Leaf434. The sequence goes on from NZ_LMQZ01000001.1 coordinate 841,052, forward strand.
GCGCGTGCAAGCCCAACTGCATGCCCTGACGAACCATGGCCATGATGTCTTCATGGGCCACGTCGAACAGGCGCTTGAGATTGGGCAGGACGAAGTACAGCGGCTGCAGGATGTCGATGCGATACGGCGTGCGCATGGCTTCCAGGGGATCGAAAACCTGATGCTCGGGCTCGTCCGACAGGCAGTAAACGGTTTCTTTGGGCGAGGACAGAATCCCGCCACCGTAGATGCGCTTGCCTTGCGGGGTGTCGACCAGACCGAATTCGATGGTCATCCAGTACAGCCGCGCCAGATACACGCGCTCTTCCTTGGTCGCTTGCAGGCCGAGCTTGCCGTAGGTGTGGGTGAATTCAGCGAAGTACGGGTTGGTCAACAACGGGCAATGACCAAAGATCTCGTGAAAGATGTCCGGCTCTTGCAGGTAGTCGAGTTCTTCGCGGGTACGTATGAAGGTGGCGACGGGGAATTGCTTGCTGGCAAGCAACTCGAAAAACGTCTGGAAAGGAATCAGCGCCGGCACCCGGGCAACTTGCCAGCCGGTGGTCTCGCCGAGGACTTTATTGATCTCGGCCAGTTGCGGGATGCGGTCGTGGGGCAGACCGAGTTTTTCGATACCGTCCAGGTATTCCTGGCACGCGCGACCTTCAATCACCTTCAACTGGCGAGTGATCAGCGTGTTCCACACCGCATGTTCTTCGGCGGGGTAGTCGATAAAACCTTGCGCATCGGGCTCGCGAGCCACGTATTGCGTCTGCTTCATGCTGTTCTCCTGCTAGGAAATTCGTTTTTGTTATGTCCAGCGATGGCTAAAGGAATAACCCAGAGTTTGAAGGCGTGCAGCATGTTGAGCCGCGCATGCGTAGGAAATTTCGTCGAGTTTCGTAAAGTTATTGTTACGCTTTGTCGGGTAATGCGCATTTACGGTGATTGGCGGGTTTGAAAAGGGCAGGGGCTGTCACATAATCTTGACAACTATCTGCGTGCCTCGACAGAAACATCTGCCCCGGGCGCGCCAGAGAACCCTGTGGGAGCGAGCCTGCTCGCGAAAGCGGTCTGTCTGACACATCGATACTGAATGTGCTGGCGCCTTCGCGAGCAGGCTCGCTCCCACAAGGACATGTGTTTATCTTTCAAACCTGTCGGACCTTTTTCTATGCGCATCAAAGTCCACTGCCAGAACCGCATCGGCATCCTGCGCGACATTCTCAATCTGCTGGTGGCGTACGGGATCAACGTTGCCCGCGGTGAAGTTGGCGGTGAGCATGGCAATGCGATCTATCTGCACTGCCCGAACCTGATCAACATCCAGTTCCAGGCGTTGCGCCCCAAGTTCGAGGCGATCGGCGGGGTGTTTGGGGTCAAGCGCGTCGGGCTGATGCCCAGCGAACGCCGGCACATGGAACTGAATGCGTTGCTCGGCGCGCTGGAGTTTCCGGTGTTGTCGATCGACATGGGCGGCTCGATCGTTGCGGCCAACCGCGCGGCGGCGCAGTTGCTCGGCGTGCGTGTCGATGAGGTGCCGGGGATTCCGCTGTCGCGCTACGCCGAGGATTTCGACCTGCCGGAACTGGTGCGCGCCAACAAGTCGCGGATCAACGGCATGCGCGTCAAGGTCAAGGGCGACATCTTTCTCGCCGACATCGCGCCGCTGCAATCGGAGCACGATGACAGCGAGGCCATGGCCGGCGCCGTATTGACTCTGCACCGCGCCGATCGGGTCGGCGAGCGCATCTACAACGTGCGCAAACAGGAGCTGCGCGGCTTCGACAGTATCTTCCAGAGCTCGAAAGTCATGGCCGCTGTGGTCCGCGAAGCGCGACGCATGGCGCCGCTGGATGCACCGCTATTAATAGAAGGCGAAACCGGCACCGGCAAGGAACTGCTGGCGCGCGCCTGTCACCTCGCCAGCCCGCGTGGACAGTCACCGTTGATGGCGCTCAATTGCGCCGGGTTGCCGGAGTCGATGGCCGAGACCGAGCTGTTCGGCTACGGCCCCGGCGCTTTCGAAGGCGCTCGCGCTGAGGGCAAGCTTGGCCTGCTGGAGTTGACCGCTGGCGGCACGCTGTTTCTCGATGGCGTCGGCGAGATGAGCCCGCGCTTGCAGGTCAAATTGCTGCGCTTTCTTCAGGACGGTTGCTTCCGTCGCGTCGGCAGTGATGAAGAGGTCTATCTCGATGTGCGGGTGATCTGCGCGACCCAGGTGGACTTGTCCGAATTGTGCGCGCGCGGCGAGTTTCGCCAGGATCTCTATCACCGCTTGAACGTGCTGTCGCTGCACATTCCGCCGCTGCGCGAATGCCTCGACGGTCTGACGCCGCTGGTTGAACACTTTCTCGACCAGGCCAGCCGGCAGATCGGTTGTCCGCTGCCGAAACTGGCCCCGGCGGCGATGGATCGCCTCAGCCATTACCACTGGCCGGGCAATGTGCGGCAACTGGAGAACGTGCTGTTCCAGGCGGTTTCCCTGTGCGACGGCGGCACGGTCAAGGCCGAACATATTCGCCTGCCGGATTATGGCGTGCGTCAGCCGCTTGGCGATTTTTCCCTCGACGGAAGTCTGGACGAGATCGTCGGGCGTTTCGAAAAAGCGGTGCTGGAACGCTTGTATTCCGAGCATCCAAGCAGTCGGCAGTTGGGCAAGCGACTCGGTGTGTCGCACACGACGATTGCCAACAAGTTGCGTGAGTATGAGGTTGGCAAAACCTCCGAAAGCTAAATAGAGCCTTTGTGGCGAGGGGATTTATCCCCGATGGGCGGCGAAGCCGCCCCGCTTTTTCTTCCCAGCGACCTCATTTGCAGGCTTGGCGACTGCTGCGCAGCCGAACGGGGATAAATCCCCTCGCCACAGGATCTCCATCCCCCGCCGAACTCAGGATTGCCACTAACCGGCATGACACCGCCGGTTTTTCGTCTTCAAACCATTTCAGATTCTCCCTCCGATCCCCTCAAGTCCCCTGTTTACCGGGTCTTCGCCCGCCAATAAAAAGTTGGTCTGCAAATTGCTTATGGCTGAGCAGTACAGCGGTGGGCGGCAAACGTCCGGCATGCAGAGGAAACACTGTGGACAAGTACCTTTATGTGGCAATGACCGGCGCCAGCCAGAACGCACTGGCGCAGCGGGCGCATGCCAACAACCTGGCGAACATTTCCACCAACGGCTTCCAGCGCGACCTCGAGCAGGCGCGTTCGATGCCGGTATTCGGTGACAGCTTTCCGGCGCGCGCGTTTGCCATGAGCGAACGTCCTGCCACCGACTTCACGCCGGGCTCGCTGGTGCAGACCGGTCGTGAACTCGACGTCGCGGTATCCGGCAACGGTTTCATCGCCGTGCAAAACCCCAGCGGTGGTGAAAGCTACGTGCGTACCGGCAGCCTCAACATCGACGCCCTCGGCGTACTGCGCGCCGGCAACGGCATGCCGGTGATCGGTAATGGCGGCCCGATCGCTGTGCCGCCCGAGCAGCAGGTCGAAGTCGGTGAAGACGGCACCATCAGCATTCGCGCAATGGGCGAAGGCCCCCGCGTCATGGCCGAAGTCGACCGGATCAAGCTGGTCAACCCGGACATCAAGAACATGAACAAAGGCCTCGACGGTTCGATTTACACCAAGGACGGCCAGCCGGCGCAAGCCGACGCCAACGTCAAACTGGTCTCGGGTTTCCTTGAGTCAAGCAACGTCAATGCCGTGGAAGAAATGACTTCGGTGCTGGCCCTGGCCAAGCAATTCGAGTTGCACGTCAAGATGATGAACACCGCCAAAGACGACGACCAGGCCATGGCTCGGGTCTTGCAGATCAGCTAATTATCAGAACGTCGCGCCGTAAAACAGGCGCACGAGGAGAATCGAATGCTTCCGGCTCTATGGGTTGCCAAAACCGGTCTGTCCGCCCAGGACACCAACCTGACCACCATTTCCAACAACCTGGCGAACGTCTCGACCACGGGTTTCAAACGTGACCGTGCCGAGTTCCAGGACTTGCTCTATCAGATCAAGCGTCAGCCAGGCGCCCAGTCGACCCAGGACAGCGAACTGCCGTCGGGTCTGCAAGTGGGTACCGGTGTGCGCATTGTCGGCACCCAGAAAAACTTCACCGCCGGCAGCCTGCAAACCACCGAGCAGCCGCTGGACATGGCCATCGACGGTCGCGGTTTCTTCCAGATCCTGCAACCGGACGGCACCACGTCCTACACCCGTGACGGTACTTTCCACCTCGACTCCAATGGCCAGATCGTCAACGCCAGCGGTTTCGCCCTGGAACCGGCGATCATCATTCCGAACGATGCGCAGACCTTCACTGTCGGCCGTGACGGCACCGTGTCGATCACCATCGCCGGCAACCCGGCCTCGCAAGTGATCGGCAACCTGCAGACCGCCGACTTCATCAACCCGGCCGGCCTGCAAGCCGTGGGCAACAACCTGTTCCTGGAAACCGCTGCTTCCGGCGCGCCGCAGATCGGCACTCCGGGCCTGAACGGTTTCGGTACCACGCTGCAGAACACTTTGGAAACCTCGAACGTCAGCACCGTTGAAGAGATGGTCAACATGATCACCACTCAACGCGCCTACGAGATGAACTCCAAGGTGATCTCCACCGCCGACCAGATGCTCTCGTTCGTAACGCAGAATCTGTAATCCAGTCTTTGGGGCGGCCTGAGGTCGCCAGCAACACCGTGAGGTAGGGTCATGAAGCGCTTTGTATCTGTTCTGGCATTGAGTGGGGTCGTCTCGCTCGCGGGCTGCGTCGCCCCGACGCCCAAGCCCAATGACCCTTACTACGCCCCGGTGTTGCCGCGCACACCGTTGCCGGCGGCTGCCAATAACGGCTCGATCTATCAGGCCGGCTTCGAGCAGAACCTGTACAGCGACCGCAAGGCGTTCCGGGTCGGTGACATCATCACCATCACCCTGAACGAGCGCACCCAGGCGAGCAAGAACGCCAACTCGCAGATGGACAAGAACAGCGATAACTCGATCGGTCTGACCTCGTTGTTCGGCTCCAGCCTGACCACCAACAACCCGATCGGTGGCGGTGACCTGAGCCTCAACGCCGGCTACAGCGCCGACCGTTCGACCAAGGGTGACGCCAAGTCCGGGCAGAGCAACAGCCTGACCGGTTCGATCACCGTGACCGTGGCCGACGTGCTGCCCAACGGCATCATCGCCGTGCGTGGCGAGAAGTGGCTGACGCTCAACACCGGTGACGAACTGGTGCGCATCGCCGGTATGGTCCGCGCCGATGACATCGCGACCGACAACACCGTGTCGTCGACCCGTGTCGCCGATGCGCGCATCACCTACTCGGGTACCGGCGCGTTTGCCGATACGAGTCAGCCAGGCTGGTTCGACCGTTTCTTCCTCAGCCCGCTGTTCCCTTTCTAGGTGGCGACTTTGAATTTCAAGAGCCTTATGGTGGCCGCGTTGTTGATGTCTGCGGCGTTCACCGCACACGCCGAGCGGCTGAAAGACATCGCCAGCATTTCCGGCGTGCGCTCCAACCAGTTGATCGGTTATGGCCTGGTGGTCGGGCTTAACGGCACCGGTGACCAGACGACGCAGACTCCGTTCACCCTGCAGACCTTCAACAACATGCTCTCGCAGTTCGGCATCAAGGTGCCGCCGGGATCGGGCAACGTGCAGTTGAAGAACGTCGCGGCGGTATCGGTGAGCGCCGATCTGCCAGCGTTTGCCAAACCGGGTCAGCAGGTCGACATCACCGTATCCTCGATCGGTAACTCCAAGAGCCTGCGTGGCGGCACCTTGCTGCTGACGCCGCTCAAGGGTATCGACGGCAACGTCTATGCGATCGCTCAGGGCAACCTCGTGGTTGGCGGTTTCGACGCTGAAGGCCGTGATGGTTCGAAGATCACCGTCAACGTTCCGTCGGCCGGTCGCATCCCTGGCGGTGCCTCGGTGGAGCGTGCGGTGCCGAGCGGTTTCAACCAGGGCAACAGCCTGACGCTGAACCTCAACCGCTCCGACTTCACCACCGCCAAGCGCATCGTCGACAAGGTCAACGACATGCTCGGCCCTGGCGTCGCACAAGCCATCGACGGCGGATCGGTGCGGGTCACTGCGCCACTGGATCCGAGCCAGCGCGTCGACTACCTGTCGATCCTGGAAAACCTCGAAATCGATCCGGGGCAGGCGGTGGCGAAAGTCATCATCAACTCGCGCACCGGCACCATCGTCATCGGCCAGAACGTGAAAGTGTCGCCAGCCGCCGTGACCCACGGCAGCCTGACCGTGACCATCACCGAAGACCCGATCGTCAGCCAGCCTGGCCCGCTGTCCAACGGCCAGACTGCCGTGGTGCCGCGCTCGCGGGTGAATGCCGAACAGGAAGCCAAACCGATGTTCAAGTTCGGCCCGGGCACCACCCTCGACGAGATCGTCCGTGCGGTGAACCAGGTCGGCGCAGCACCGGGTGACCTGATGGCGATTCTCGAAGCTCTGAAGCAGGCCGGCGCATTGCAAGCCGACCTGATCGTGATCTGAGGCCAGCCACCATGGATATGCGCAAAAGCGGTCTGGTCAGCAGCAGCGATTCGGGTTCCTACTCCGACCTCAATCGTCTGAACCAGCTCAAGGTCGGCGACAAGAACAGCGACGAAAACATGCGCAAGGTTGCGCAGGAATTCGAGTCGCTGTTCCTCGGCGAAATGCTCAAGTCGATGCGCTCGGCCACCGAAGCGCTTGGTCAGGACAACCCGCTGAACACGCCGGCGGCCAAGCAGTATCAGGAAATGTACGACCAGCAACTGGCGGTTTCGATGTCCCGCGAGGGCGGGGGTATCGGCCTGGCCGACGTGCTGATCCGCCAGATGTCGAAGAACAAACCGATGGCGCCGGGCGAGGCTGCAGCCGCGTCCGCCGCCAAGCAGCAGGAAGCGCTGGCCAAGGCCGCCGCCGTGCCGACGCCGATTGCCGCTGGCACCGTCGCCACCGGTCCGCTGTCCCGCGTCAACGGCGAGCGTCCGTTGTGGGCATCGCGCTCGGTGCATGCTCCGAACAACACCGATATTTCCCATCGCAACGACATGGCGCTGATCAACCAGCGGCGTCTGGCGCTGCCGCCGAAACTGGCCGACCGGTTGCTCGCCGGTCTGGTGCCGTCGGCGCCGAGCGCGGCCACTGCCAGCACTGCGGCGGCAGCGACCAACGCCTTGCCGCAACGGGCTGCGACTACCGCCGTCACAGGCTCCGGCGCGTTGTACAACGGCGACTGGCTGGCCCGTGCCGAAGAGCAGAAAGCCGCTGGCGGGCAGATGCAGGTTTACGGCCGCGCCATGGCGCAGATTCCGCTGGCACCGGCGAAGAAGGCCTTCAGTTCCGCCGACGAATTCGTCAACACCATGCTGCCGATGGCCAAGGAAGCCGCTGACCGCATCGGCGTCGATCCGCGTTATCTGGTGGCGCAAGCGGCACTGGAAACCGGCTGGGGCAAATCGGTCATGCGCGCTCAGGATGGCAGCAGCAGCCACAACCTGTTCGGCATCAAGGCGAGCAGCAACTGGAAGGGCGATTCGGCCCGCGCGATCACCAGCGAGTTCCGCAATGGCGCGATGGTCAAGGAGACGGCCGAGTTCCGTTCCTACGCCTCGTACAAGGACAGCTTCCACGATCTGGTGACGTTGCTGCAGAGCAACAATCGCTATCAAGAAGTGCTGAAGTCGGCCGATAACCCAGAACAGTTTGTACGCGAGTTGCAGAAGGCCGGTTACGCCACCGACCCGAACTACGCGACGAAGATTTCGCAAATTGCCAAGCAGATGAACAGTTTTGAAAACTACGCTGCGGCGGGTGTCTCCACCACGCCTTTATAAGGCACCAGGTAATAAGGTCTGAACCATGAGTTTGCTCAATATCGGGATGTCGGGACTGTCGGCCAGCCAGTCCTCTCTGGCTACGACAGGCAACAACATTGCCAACGTCGACACCGCCGGTTATTCACGTCAGCAAACCGTGCAGGGCACCAAGTCCTCGCAGCAGTACGGCAGCGTTTTCATCGGTACGGGCACGACCCTGGCCGACGTGCGCCGGGTGTACAACTCGTACCTGGAGTCGCAGCTGCACACCGCGACGTCGCTGGACAGCGAATCGGCCGCGTTTCTCAAGCAGGCGACGCCGCTGGACGCGATGCTGTCGGACACCAACACTGGCCTGACCGGTGTACTGCAGAAATTCTTCACCTCGATGCAGGGCGTATCGACGTCGGCCACCGATGACACTTCGCGTCAGTCGGTGCTGACCGGTGCACAGGCGCTGACCAGCCGTTTCAATACCCTGGCCAAGCAGCTCAACGATCAGAACACCACGATCAACGGCAGCCTCGGCGACATGACTGCCCAGGTGAACAAGCTCGCCACGGCGATCGCCAATCTCAATCAGAAGATCGGCGAAATCTCCACCAGCGGCGGGGCGCCGAACGACCTGCTCGACAGCCGTAACGAAGCCGTGCGTCAGCTCTCCGAGCTGACCGGTGCCCAGGTCGTCGAGCGCGGCACCAGCTTCGACATTTATGTCGGCAGCGGCCAGCCGCTGGTCATCGGTAACACCACCAACAGCCTGAGCATGGTCGCGAGCAAGACCGACCCGTCGCGCATGTCGATCCAGATGGATCGCGGTTCGAGCACCATCGACATCACTTCGGTGATCAGCGGCGGCGAAATCGGCGGTCTGCTGACCTATCGCAAGGAAGTCCTCGACCCATCGCTCAACGAGCTCGGTCGCGTGGCCCTGGTGATTGCCGATCAGATCAACAGCCAGCAAGCACAAGGCATCGACAAGAACGGTGACTTCGGCGCGGCGATTTTCAACAACATCAACAGTGCCGCCCTGATCAGTCAGCGCAGCATTGCGAAGGATGGCAACAGCGCCGGTTCGGGCAACCTCGATGTGACCATCAAGGACACCGGCAAGCTGACCACCAGCGATTATCAGGTGACCTTCACCAGCGCTACCGATTACACCGTCAAACGTTCCGACGGCACCGATCTGGGCGCATTCAGCACCACGACCAATCCGCCGCCAGTGATCGACGGTTTCACCCTGGCCTTGAACGGCGGCGCGCTGAGCGCGGGTGACTCGTTCAAGATCACGCCGACCCGCAACGCGGCGGCGAGCATTCAGACGGTCCTGACCGATCCGAAGAAAATCGCTGCGGCAGGTCCGCTGACCGGCGTCGCCAGCGCCAACGGTCTGGGCACGTACACCCAGCCGACGCTCAGCAATAAGATCGACATCTACAACCCGACCGCCCAGGCTGACATGCAGGCGGCGCTGAAGAATTCAACGCCGGTCAAACTGGTATTCGGTGCAGCCAGCGGTGGCAGCCAGTCGTACAACCTGGTCGACGCCAAGGGCGCGACCATCGGCACCGGCACCATCGTGCCTGGCCAGTCGAACACGCTGAATTTGAAAGTCGGCATCGTCGATGCCAGCGGCAACCCGGTGATGGACACTACCGTCACGCCGAACGTACAGAAGACCTTCACCGTGCAGACCACCGTGGGCGGCACGCCGAAAACCGGCGAGACCTTCACCATGAACCTGACCGGTGCGGCGTCTTCGGACAACCGCAACGCCCAGGCACTGGTCGCGTTGCAAACCAAACAGACCGTGGACACCGGTTCGGCGAGCAAGGGCATCAGCCTGACCGACGCCTACAACACCCTGGTGACCAACGTCGGTACCAAGACCGCCCAAGGCAAGTCCGACAGCGCCGCGACCACGGCGATTCTGGAGAACGCCAAGGGTGCCCGCGATTCGCTTTCCGGGGTCAACCTGGACGAAGAAACCGGCAACCTGGTCAAGTACCAGCAGTACTACACAGCGTCTTCGCAGATCATCAAAGCTGCGCAGGAAACTTTCGCCACGCTGATCAACAGCCTTTAAGGAGTCGTAATTCATGCGCATTTCCACCGCCCAGTATTACGGAACGCAAGCTTCGGATTATCAGCGTAACTTTAACAAGGCTGTCGCTACCGCGAGCGAGGCGAGCAGCCTGCAGCGTATCAACACCGCCGCCGATGATCCGATCGGTGCCGGGCGCTTGCTGCAGCTGGGTCAGCAGGCGGCGATGCTCGATCAGTACAAGACCAACGTCAACACCACTAAAAGCGCCTTGACCGTGCAGGAGTCCACTCTGGATTCGATCACCACGGCGTTGGCGCGAGCCAAAGAGCTGGCCTTGGCCGCGAACAACGGCACCATCACCGACAAGGACCGCCAGGCATACGCCTCGGAACTTGGTGAGATCCAGCAGCAAGTGCTGGGCCTGATGAACGCCAAGGATGCCAACGGCAACTACCTGTTCTCCGGTTCGAAAACCGACACCGCGCCGTATTCGAAGAATTCTGACGGCACGTTCAGCTACAACGGCGACCAGACCACCATCGATCTGGGCATCGGCGACGGCATGACCGTGGGTACCAACACCACCGGTTGGGACGCGTTCCAGCAGACCATCAACACCGGCCGCACCAACACCAAAATGACTGCGCCAGCCGTCGATGACGGCCGTGTCGTGCTGTCCAACGGCACCGTCGGCACCGCCGCCACTTACGACGCCAAGTTCACCGCCGGGCAGCCGTATACCATCGATTTCGTCAGCAGCACCCAGCTGAAAATCACCGATGCCTTGGGCAACGATGTGACCGCCGAGGCCAGCCAGAATGGCTTGATCAGCAACAGCAGCGGCGCCAACCAGACCGTCAGCTTCCGTGGCGTCGACCTCAAGCTGAACGTCAACCTGAAGGCAGGCGATACCAATCCGGACGCCGTTATCGCAGGGCACAGTTTTCAGCTGTCGGCCTCGCCGGACTCGTTCACCACCACGCGTAATCCGGGTAACCCGTCGACCAGCGTGATCACCGGTTCGACCATCACCGATCAGGCAGCGTACACCGCAGCGTTCCCGCAGGGCGGCGCGGTGCTCAAGTTCACCAGCGCCACCGATTTCGATCTGTATGCCGCGCCGGTGACGGCCGACAGCAAGCCGGTTTCCTCGGGCACGGTTGCCGGCGGTAACGCCACCGCTGCCGGTGTGACTTTCGCCCTGGGCAGCGCGCCGGCCGCTGGTGATCAGTTCTCGATCCAGCCGAACAATCATCAGACCCAGAACGTGCTCGACACCCTGGGCCAGATGATCACCGCGCTGAATACGCCAGTCGACGGTGACCCGGTTGCCAAGCAGAAATTGCAGGGCGCGATGGAGGCGGGCCTCGGCAATATCGATGCCGCTTCCAACCAGATCGGCACGGCGGTGACCACCATTGGTGCCCGCGGCCAGGCGCTGGACATGCAGACCATCACCAACGACAGTCTGACCACGGCGAACAGCACGACCCAGGGTTCGATTCGTGATTCCGATCCGGCTGAAGTCATGACCCGTCTGACGCTGCAACAGACCATGCTGCAAGCCGCGCAACTGGCGTTCAGCAAGATCAGTCAGTTGGGGCTGTTCAACAAGATCTGATGATTGGCGGGCGCGTGCACGCCCGCCAACGTTGTCCCTCTGTTAATGATTTTTTGCGGTATCAAGGGCTCGTTTTTGCGAGCGGGCTCGTACCGCCTGTGAGCCCGCCTTGAATTCACTCCCCCTCGTCAGCATTGCCATCCCTGCGTTCAATCCGCGCTTTTTCGAGCGGGCATTGAACAGCGCCGTCAGCCAGACATACGCGCCTCTTGAGATCATTGTCTGCGACGACAGTCGTGGTCATGAGATCGAAGGGATTGTCAGCGCTGTGGCCGAGCGCTCGGGTGTTGCCGTGCGCTATGTGCGCAACCCGCGCACATTGGGCATGGTCGGCAATCTCAAGGCGTGCCTTGATCAGGCGCAGGGTGAATTCGTCAAGTTCATGTGTGACGACGACCATCTCTATGCCGCCTGCATCGAGCAGCAGGCGCACGAGATGTTGCGTGAGGAAGTCAGCCTGGTGCTGGCTCAGCGGCTATTCTGGGACGCCGACGACATCATTCTGCCGGCGCGCCTGGAAAACACTTCGTTGTCACCGGCCAGCGGTCTGTTCAAGGGTGACGACCTGCTGGGCATCTTCGAAAAATTTCCGGTCAATGTGCTGGGCGGTTTCTCCAGCGCCTTGTTTCGTCGTTCGGACCTCGTCGACTTGTTGCCGGCGCTGACTCAGGACGGCCACTGCTTTGTCGCCACCCTGGATTTCGCCTTGTACGTATGCTTGCTGCGGCGCGGCAATCTGGCGATGTCGAACACCGTGCTCAGTGCCGAGCGGCTGTATCCGGAGCGCTTGAGTGCTCAGCAGCCGATGAAAGACGCGGTCGAGGTCGAGCGCGAGTGGATTCTGCAAATGCTCAAGGCGCGCAGCGGCGAGTCGGCGCCAGCGCCGGGTTGGGTGCGCTATGTCCCGCTGACCAAGGCTGACGTAATGCCGCGCGTCTGGGAAGAGCTGCCCCTGAGCCGTACGCTGGGTACCAAGCAGAGTCGCCAGGAGTGGTGCGTCGGCATCGATAGCTGGAGCTTCGCCGAACTCTACGCGCACTGGCTGCAGTGCCGCAGTCTCACTGAAGGGCAGCGCAAGTTACTGCCGGAAACTCTGGCCGCCTGGCCACAACAGCCGCGAATAGTGCCGATCGTCATTGATGCCCAGGGCAGTCGCGATGGAGTCGAGCGCACGCTTGAGGCGCTTGCTCGGCAGGACTATGCCCCTGAACTGATTCTGGTGCTGTCCGCTTCCTGTAACGAGGCGACGCTGGATGGCCGCGTGTTCCACATGCCGCTGGAAGGTGACGGGCTGGGTCAGATCAACGCGTTGTTGCCCCAACTGGAGGGCGCCGACTGGTTTTACCTGTTGCAGGCCGGTGACCGGCTGATGGTGCCAGCCTTGCTGGTCATGGCTGACCGGATTGCGCACTCGCCGTCGCTCGGTTGCGTGTACAGCGATGAAGGCGGTCTGCGCGATGGTGAGTCCGTGGAACCCGCCTTCAAACCCGATTTCAACCTTGATCTGATGCGCAGCTACCCGTATGTCGGGCGCGCCTTGGCGTTCAAGCGCGAACGCTTTCTGGCGCTGGGTGGTTTTGACACGACGTTCACCGAACTGGCTCCTCACGACATGCTGTGGCGCATGGTCGAAAGCGACGGCACCCAGGTGATCGGGCATGTCGCCGAAGTTCTGCTGGAGTCGCCATTCGATCTGTCGCGGTGGTTGGCCGAGCCAGGCGTCATCGAACAGAATCCTCGTGTGCTCGAAGCGCATCTGCAACGCATTGGCGTTGCCCATGAAATCCGCCGTGGCAGTTGCCAATTGCTCAATCGTGTCGATTATCGGCACGCGCGCCGTCCGCTTGTGTCGATCATCATCGTCACCCGGGATCAGACCGCTGCCTTGCAGCGGTGTGTCGAGACCGTGCTGGAAAAAACCGCCTACGCCGAATACGAACTGCTGCTGGTCGACAACGGCAGCGAAACCGCTGAGGCCAGAGCATGGCTGGACGGCATCGCGCAATTGGGTGGCGACCGGATCCGCGTGCTGACGTACCCGCAGCCGGACAACATGGCTGCCCTGCACAATTTTGCCGTGACCAAGGCTCGTGGCGAATATGTGCTGCTGCTCAATACCTTTGCGGTGATTACCCACGCCGACTGGCTGGACGAACTGCTCAATCATGCGCAGCGCCCGGAAGTCGGCGTGGTCGGCGCCAAGTTGTTCAACCCGGATGGTTATGTGCTGCATGCCGGCATGATTCTGGGGATGCAGGGCGTGGTCGGGCTGCCATTTTATGGACAGTCGCTGCAGTCGGACGGTTATATGTTCCGGCTGCAGGCCGCCCACGATCTGAGTGCAGTCGGCGGTGATTGCCTGATGGTGCGCAAGGCGGTTTTCGAGGCGGTGGCAGGGCTTGATGAAGAGGATTTGAAGCAGGCGCTGAACGTGGTGGATCTGTGCCTGCGCATCGGCCAGGAAGGCTACCTGGTAGTGTGGACGCCTTATGCCTTGCTGGCTCAGGGCGTGCGCCCGACTGTCGAGTCGACAGCTGAGCAAGGCCAGCAACATGTGCACGAGCAGGAGATCTTCTACAAGCGCTGGCTGCCGCGCATTGCCCGCGATCCGGCCTTCAATGTCAACCTGTCCTTGCAGGGCGTCGGCGCGACGAGTTTCAGCCTTGAGCCGGGCCTGCGTACGGGGTGGACTGCTTTCTCCAGGCCGCAATTGCCCAACGTACTCGCTGTGCCGATCAATGCCTCAGCGATTGGCCATTACCGCATGAGTCAGCCGCTGATAGAGCTGGAAGCGGCGAACCGGGCCGAAGGGTGTATTCGTTACGGCTTGCCGTCGATCATTGAAATCGAGCGTCAGTCGCCGGATGTCATCGTCCTGCAAGGGCGCTATTCCCAGGGCGCGATCGATGAAATCCCGCCGCTGAAAAAGTTCTGCCATGCCCGGCGCATCTTCGAGCTGGATGACTATGTGATTGATGTTCCGCATCGCAATGCGCATATCCGCAACATGCCCAGCAAGCAGGAAATGGAACGGATGGTGCGCCAGGCGATCAGCCTGTGCGACCGCGTGGTGGTGTCGACTCAACCACTGGCCAATGCGCTGTCGGACATGCACCACGACATTCGCGTAGTCCCCAACATGCTCGCGCAAAACCTCTGGACCGGTTTGCGGGGTCAGCGCCGCACCTCGAAAAAACCTCGCGTGGGTTGGGGCGGAGGCACCAGCCACCATGGCGATCTGGCGGTGATTGCCGATGTCGTGCGTGAGCTGGCCAACGAAGTCGACTGGGTATTCTTTGGCATGTGCCCGGATGACCTGCGTCCGTACATGCACGAGTTCCACGGTGTGATTCCTCTGGACGTCTATCCGGCCAAGCTGGCCAGTCTGAACCTCGACCTGGCTCTGGCACCGCTGGAGTTTCACATTTTCAATGACTGCAAGAGCAATCTGCGTTTGCTGGAATACGGTGCCTGCGGTTACCCGGTCATCTGCACTGATACCGAAGCCTATCAGGGCTACCTGCCGTGCACGCGGGTGAAGACCAACAGCACTGATGAATGGCTGCAGGCGATTCGCATGCATCTGGCCGACCCTGACGCCAGTTATCGCATGGGTGACGAGCTGCACGAGGTGGTCATGCGCGATTATGTGTTGCGTGGTGACAATCTGCGGTATTGGGAGAATGGCTGGCTGGCGGATTGATCGTTTATACAGGCGGCTTTTTGGGGTTGCCTTTTTTTTGGGGCCTTGGCGGCCTTGGCGGCCTTTGGGCCGACCAGGCTGTTGGGGGGTTGGGGTGTAGATCCGTTTCTGCGGGTGTTGCTGATTACGGTTCCGCCCTTACGGCGGGTCACCTTTTTCAAACGCCAAAAAGGTAACCCAAAAGGCTTGCTCCTACGTTCGGCCCTCGCAGGCTCGGGTTCCTTCGCTGCGGGACTGATCCGGGCGCAGCGGCTCCGGTTTGCTTCGCTGCACCTCCTTCCGCTGTGTTCGACTTCGTCGAACGGTCGCTACGCTCCCACGCCCGGATCAATCCCTCCACTCAGCCTTCCGACGTCGCCAGTGGATCAAGATCAAAAGCGGTACTCGAGCTTGCGCTCATTGTTGAGTGGGGCGGCTTCGCCGCGGGCAGCTGCGCTGCTTTGATTTGATTTGCTTTGCTTTGCTTTGCTTTTGCACTTGCTTTTGCACTTGCTTTTGTGGGAGCGAGCCTGCTCGCGAAGGCGGCCTGACCGCCGACCCATTTCTTGCTGGACGCACGCGATCCAACTGTTGGAATTGGCGAAGGCTCGGGCTGCGATCGGACGATCTTTTGCTTTGGCTTTTGATCTCTTGCCCCTCCACGCCCTCAGCCCGTCCGTCATTCTGTTGCCACTTCCATCGAAGCCTCTATCAGCTATCTCCCAAAACCCGGCTACGAGCTGGCGCGTTTCCTGCAAGTGCCCCGCAAATCGCCATAAAACGAGCGCTCGCGGTGTTTCCTCCTGCGCCCGTAGCGGCAGAAGGTTTGGCCAGAAGGCCTGCGACGCTCAAAAAAGCAGTGCGCAGCCCGGTGACGTACGAGAGGGGAGACGATGAAGGCAGTAATTTTGGCGGGTGGCCTCGGCACGCGCATCAGTGAAGAGTCGCACCTCAAGCCCAAGCCGATGATCGAGATTGGCGGCAAGCCAATTCTCTGGCACATCATGAAGCAGTATTCCGCCCACGGGATCCACGACTTCGTCATTTGCCTGGGCTACAAGGGCTACGCGATCAAGGACTTCTTCGCCAACTACTTCCTGCATACATCCGACGTCACTTTCGACATGCGCAACAACCGCATGGACGTCCATCAGAATTACAGCGAGCCGTGGAGTGTGACCCTCATCGACACCGGCGAGGAAACCATGACCGGTGGCCGCCTGTTGCGTGCCGCGCGTTATCTCAAGGATGAAGAGGCGTTCTGCTTCACCTATGGCGATGGCGTTTCCGACATCAATATTGCTGAGCTGGTCGACTATCACAAGGCTCACGGCCGCCTGGCGACCGTCACTGCGGTGCAGCCGCCAGGTCGTTACGGCGCGCTTGAACGGCAAGGTGACCAGGTGCTGGGTTTCACTGAAAAACCTCGTGGTGACGGTGGCTGGATCAATGGCGGTTTCTTCGTGCTGTCGCCAAAAGTGCTGCCCTACATCAGCGATGACAGCACCACCTGGGAAGCCGAGCCGTTGGCCCGTCTGGCTCAGGACGAACAACTGAAAGCCTTCGAGCACGAAGGTTTCTGGCATCCGATGGACACCCTGCGCGACAAGAACCATCTCGAAGCGCTGTGGCAGAGCGGGGAGGCCCCATGGAAGCAATGGGCCTGAGTGCGGAGTTCTGGCGTGGCAAGCGTGTTCTCGTCACCGGACACACCGGTTTCAAAGGCAGTTGGCTGACCCTTTGGCTGCAATGCCTCGGCGCGCAGGTCAGCGGTTTTTCCCTGGATCCGTCGACTGAGCCAAGCCTGTTCGAACTGGCGCGCGTACACGAAGGCATCAACGACCAGCGCGGCGATTTGCGTGACCTCGGCGCCTTGCTGGAAATCATCGCCGAGACCGAACCGGAGATCGTCCTGCATCTGGCCGCCCAGCCCTTGGTGCGCGAGGGCTATCGCGATCCGCTCGGCACCTATTCAAGCAATGTCATGGGCACGCTGAACCTGCTCGAAGCGATTCGTCAGGTCGGCGGCGTGCGCGCCTGCGTGCTTGTGACTACCGACAAGGTCTACGCCAACAAGGAATGGCTGTGGCCGTACCGCGAAGACGAAGCCCTCGGTGGCCACGATCCTTACAGCAGCAGCAAGGCCTGCTGCGAGTTGCTCGCGCAGTCGTATGCCGCGTCGTTCTTCCCGGCGGACAAACATGCCGAGCATGGTTTGGCCCTGGCGACCGCACGCGCCGGCAATGTGCTGGGCGGCGGTGACTTTGCGCCAGAGCGACTGATTCCCGACGTATTGAAAGCATGGACCGCCGACGAGCCGGTAACCCTGCGTTACCCGCAAGCGGTGCGCCCGTGGCAGCACGCGCTGGAGCCGCTGGCCGGTTATCTGCAATTGGCTGCTGCGCTCTACGAATACGGCCCGGAATATGCTGGCGCGTGGAACTTCGGCCCGGGTGAGGCAGACATGTGCAGCGTCGGCGAAGTGGTCGAGCTGCTCGCCAACCGCTGGCCGCAGGCCCGTGGTCTGCGTATCGAGCCGAGTGAACTGCACGAAGCCGGTCTGCTGCGTCTGGACAGCAGTCGCGCGCGGCAGGTGCTCGGCTGGCAGCCGCGCTGGTCGTTGCGGGCGTGCATGGCGCAGACGCTGGATTGGCACCTGGCCTGGCAGAACGGCGATGACATGCGCGCCGTAACTCTGGGCCAGTTGAATCTGTACCGAGGCGCGCTGTGAGCGAGTTTTCCCTGAAAGCGTTGCCATTGGCCGGTCTGTTCAGCATTCAGCACAAACGTTTCGAAGATCAGCGCGGGCACTTCGCCCGGTTGTTCTGCGAGGGCAGCCTGATTGCGTTCGGCAATGAATTTCATATCCGCCAGATCAACCACTCCTGCACCCGCGAGAAGGGGAGTGTGCGTGGCCTGCATTATCAGAATGCCAACGCCCCGGAAGCCAAACTGATCACGTGCCTGCGCGGTGAGGTCTGGGATGTGGCGGTGGATCTGCGGCCGGACTCGGAGACGTTTTTGCACTGGCACGCCGAGCACTTGAAGGCGGGCGATGGCCGCAGCCTGTTGATTCCGGCCGGTTTCGCTCATGGCTTTCAGACGCTTACCGCAGACGCCGAATTGCTCTATCTGCACAGCGCCGATTACGCGCCGGAGCACGAGGGCGGCTTGTCGGTGAACGATCCTCGGCTGGCGATTGCCTGGCCGTTGCCTGTCAATAATTTGTCAGCGCGCGATTCCAGCCATCCTGCGCTCGATCAACACTTTGCTGGAGTGCGTCTATGAATTGCCGTGGGTGCGCCGCACCGCTGAATTTGCCGCTGATCGACCTCGGCACTTCGCCGCCGTCCAACGCCTACGTGCACGCCGATCGCCTGGAGCAGGCCGAGCAATGGGTGCCGCTCAAAGTCGCGGTGTGCCAGCAATGCTGGCTGGTGCAGACCGAGGATTACACCAGTGCCGACAGCCTGTTCGATGCCGAGTACGCCTACTTCAGTTCGTTCTCCAGCACTTGGCTGAATCACGCCGAGCGCTATGTCGCCGAGATGAGCGAGCGTTTCGGTTTGAACGCTGACAGCCGCGTGGTTGAAGTCGCCGCCAACGATGGTTACCTGCTGCAATACGTCGCCGCGCGCGGGATCCCGTGCCTGGGCGTCGAGCCGACTCGCAGTACCGCACAGGCTGCACGCGAGAAAGGCCTGGAAATTCGCGAGCTGTTCTTCGGCTGCGACACCGCCACGCAATTGCGCAACGAAGGCTGGAGCGCCGACCTGATGGCGGCCAACAACGTGCTCGCCCATGTGCCGGACATCAACGATTTCCTCGCCGGCTTCGCGACGTTGCTCAAGCCGACCGGCGTCGCCACCTTCGAGTTTCCGCAACTGCTGACGCTGATGGCTGGCGCGCAGTTCGACACGCTGTATCACGAACATTATTCCTACCTGTCGCTGACCGCCGTGCAGACCCTGTGCGAGCGCAATGGCCTGGAAGTGTTCGACGTCAGCCAGTTGAGCACTCACGGCGGCTCGCTGCGCGTATTCGTGCAGCGCAAGGACGGCCAGCGCCGCGCTGTTCTCCCGGCAGTTCAGCAACAACTGCAGGCCGAGCTCGCTGCCGGGGTGACAACTGCCGAGTTCTACGCGACCCTCGCGCCTGCTGCCGAACGCATCAAACATGACCTGCTGCGCTTCCTGTTGCAGGCCAAAGCCGACGGCAAACGTGTGGTCGGTTACGGCGCGGCGGCCAAGGGCAATACCTTGCTCAACTACGCCGGAGTCAAAGCGGATCTGCTGTCCTGGGTGGCCGATGCCAACCCGCACAAACAGGGCAAGTTCTTGCCGGGCAGTCGCATCCCGATTGTTGCGCCAGCGCAGATCGACATTGAGCAACCGGACTACGTGCTGGTGCTGCCCTGGAACCTGCTGCACGAAGTCAGTCAGCAACTGGCGCAGGTGCGTCAGTGGGACGGGCGCTTCGTCATCGCCGTGCCTGAGTTGAAAGTGCTGTGAAAGTTCTGGTCACTGGCGCCACGGGCTTTGTCGGTCGGCATCTGGTTGCTGCATTGCTTGCGCGCGGCTGTGAAGTCCGCGCGGTGGCGCGCAACGCAGAAACCGCGCAGGGCATGCCATGGATCAACCACGTCGAATTCGTCGCGGCAGACATTCACGCTGCCGACCTGAATGTCGTCGCGCTGACCGAAGGCATCGACGCACTCGTGCATCTGGCCTGGCCGGGGCTGCCGAACTATCGGGCGCTGTTCCATTTCGAGCACAACCTGATGGCCGATTACCGCTTTATCAAAAGCGCGATAGAGGCGGGCGTGTCGCAGGTGCTGGTGACCGGCACTTGCTTCGAATACGGCATGCAGAGCGGCCCGCTCAGCGAGTCGACCGAGCCACGGCCGAGCAATCCCTACGGTCTGGCCAAACATACGCTGCACCTGTTTCTGCAGAATCTGCAGCAGGAGCAACCGTTCACCCTGCAATGGGCGCGCTTGTTCTATTTGCACGGCGCAGGGCAGAACCCAAACAGCCTGTTGGCCGCGCTGGACCGGGCAATCGATAGCGGTGAGCCGACCTTCAACATGTCGGCCGGTGAGCAGTTGCGCGATTTCCTCGCAATTGAAATCGCCGCGAGTCACCTCGCCGCGATCCTCCATCAGCGCGAGTTCGACGGCGTGATCAACTGCGCCAGCGGCCATCCGGTGTCGGTGCGTGCGCTGGTCGAACAGCGCTTGCGTGAGCGTGGCGCAACCCTGGATCTGAACCTCGGCCATTACCCGTATCCGACCCACGAACCGCTGGCGTTCTGGGCCGTCACCGAGCGCTTGCAACAGTTATTGGGAGAGTCGCCATGAGGCACGAGTTGTACCGGGCCACCGGCCTGCCGGTGTTGCAGAACCGCACTTTCGCCGATGCCGAATCGGCGCGGGCCTCGGCCAGCGCCGACATGGTCCTTGTTCAGGACGAGCGTAGCGGTCTGGTCTTCAACGCCGCGTTCGATGCCGACAAGCTCAGTTATGACGCCGACTATCAGAACGAGCAGGCGCACTCCGGCCAGTTCCAGCAACACCTGCGCGATGTCGAAGGCATCATCGGCAAGCACTTCAAGGGCCGCGAGCTGATCGAGGTCGGCTGCGGCAAGGGCTACTTTCTCGAGCTGCTCAAAGGCCTCGGCTATTCGATTACCGGCATCGACCCGGCTTATGAAGGCGAAAACCCCGAGGTGATCAAGGCGCCGTTTACGCGCGGCCTCGGCCTGGCGGCAGATGCCATTGTGCTGCGTCATGTGCTGGAGCACATCGAAGACCCGGTGAGCTTTCTGGCCGTGATCGCCGAGGCCAATCAAGGCGGGCAGATCTATATCGAAGTGCCGTGCCTGGACTGGATCCTCGAGCACAAGGCCTGGTTCGACCTGTTCTACGAACACGTCAATTATTTCCGCCTCGATGACCTGCGCCGGATGTTCGGCACGGTGCACGAGGCCGGGCATCTGTTCGGCGGCCAATATCTGTACATCGTCGCTGATCTGTCGACGTTGCGCCTGATACCCGAACAACCGGTGCCGCGCCTGACACTGCCTGAAGATTTCAGCGCCAGTCTCGACCGCGCTGTGCAGATCATCCGCTCGGCGCCTGCGCAGGGTTCAGCGATCTGGGGTGCCTCGTCCAAAGGCGTGATCTATTCGCTGTACCTGCAACGCGCCGGCGTTGCGGTCGATCGCGTAGTCGATATCAACCCGGCCAAGCAGGGGCGTTATCTGCCGCTGAGCGGCGCGCGCGTGTCCTCGCCGCAAGAGGCCATGGATGCGCTGCCGGAAGGCGCGCACCTGTTTGTGATGAATTCCAATTACCTCGAAGAGATCAAGCGGATGACCGGTGGACGCTACGTCTATCACGCCGTCGACAGCGCTTCGTTTCAGTGACCCTTGAGATGACCAACATGACCGACAACAGCATCAACCAAGCCTTCGAAGCCGAGTGCCGCGAGCAGATCGCCCAGCAAGGTGACGACCCCAAACTGACCGGCCTGGCCCGCGATTTCTTCAACGAATCGGCCAAGCACAAATACAGCTACCACTTCTCGTGGATGGGCCGCCCGATCATCCAGCTGCCGCAAGACATGATGGCCATGCAGGAGATCATCTGGCAGGTCAAGCCGGACCTGGTTATCGAGTGCGGCATTGCCCACGGCGGTTCGATCATCTACTACGCCTCGCTGCTCGAGCTGCAAGGCCACGGCGAAGTGCTCGGCATCGACCTCGACATTCGTCCGCACAACCGTGAAGCCATCGAAAGCCACCCGATGGCCAAGCGCATCAAGATGATCGAAGGCTCAAGCATCGACCCGGCCATTGCCGCTCAGGTGCAGGCCGCCGCCAAAGGCAAGAAAGTCATTCTGGTCCTCGACTCCAATCACACCCACGATCACGTGCTCGAAGAGCTGCGCCTCTACGCGCCGCTGGTGTCGGTCGACAGCTATTGCGTGGTCATGGACACCGTGGTTGAAGACATGCCGGCCGATTTCTTCCCGGATCGTCCATGGGGCCCGGGCGACAACCCGAAAACCGCCGTGTGGAAGTACCTGGAAGAGAACCAGGACTTCGAAATCGACCAGCAATTGCAGAACAAACTGCTGATCACCGTGGCGCCGGACGGCTACCTGCGTCGCGTTCGTTAATTCGCAACATTTACCCAGAGTTGTTTCGGCGAGTCGCCGGTTGTGGAGAGAAGTTATGCAAGGCAAGTACAGTTCTGAACTGACGCTACCGCTTGATGAGCTGTTGACGGTGGTGCTCATTACCCACAACCGACCGGCGTTCCTGCGTCGGGCTGTGAAGTATTACAGCGACTTGCCCTGCAAGATCATGGTGCTCGACTCCTCGCCGGAACGTCCGGAAGGCGATTTTTCCGCCGTCGATTACCATCATGTGCCGCAATTCGCGTACTGGGGGATGCAGGCCAAACTGGCCTATGGTGTCGAGCAACTGACCACGCCGTACATGGTGCTGGCGGCCGATGACGACTTCATCCTGCATGATTCATTGGCCGAATCCGTGGGTTTCCTGCAGGCCAATCCGGATTACGGCATGTGCCACGGCTACTGCCTGATGTACCTGACGCTGGCCGGTGGCGTCAGCTACTACCGCCGCGACAAAAAGGTCCAGGAAGACTACTGCTCTGAACAGGCTCAGGAGCGGGTCATCGATTACATGAGCCAGTACATCCCGCCGTTCTATGCGGTGACCCGTACTGATCTGATGAAGACCTGGCACTCGGCATTGCCACCCGGCACCAGCTTCCAGTGGCAGGAAATCGGCCATGTCTATTTCCTGCTGGCCAGTGCCAAAGCACGGATTCTGCCGATCCCTTATGTGGTTCGGGAGATCAACTACGGTGCCTCCGAGCACAGCACCGAGGTGTATCACTCGCTGACCTACGTCGATGCCAAATCGGTCGCCGAGCGTGAAGCCTTTGCCGAGTTCCTTGCCGCGCTGCCAACCCAGATCAAAGGGCTGAACGCCGAGCAGGGCAAAGCGCTTGCCCTGCAAAGCTTCGAGGCAATGGTCGACAGCCTGCAATCGAATCGAGCGCTGACTGCGGAGCTGATCATCCAGTCCACCTGGAATCAGGAGCTCAAGTACCCGGATCGTCGTTTCGGGCCTTTGCAGTACGTGGAAATGCCGTTCTACAACGAGGCATTTTTCGACCGCCTGGCGCAGTTCGAATTCATGCTGCACGCCATGCCGGCGGGGCGCATCCAACTTGAAGGCCTGGAGGGCGTCTGGACCCGTCAGGCGCACTTGCTGCAAGCACGCAACAACGACACGCCGGAAAGCGTTCTCGACCGTTTGTGGCAGGCTCACGATCTCAATGCGTTCAATCGCACCGTGGTCAAGCGGCTGGCGGCTCAACTGACATCGATGGGCCAAGCCGAAGAGGCGCAAGCGATGCAGGCCTGGATCGAGCGTCTCGAAGCGTTGACCGTCGATGACCATCATGCGGTCATGGACAAGATGCAGTCCGGTCGCCTGCTCAACTGGCTGGCCGCACGTGCGCCCGGCGCTCACCTCGAGGCAATCGGCCAACATCTGGCGGTGAATGGCGGCGGGCCGCAGTTCGGCATTTTTCTGCTGGATCTGGACGACGACATCGACAAGCTTCAGGTGTCTCTCGACAGCTTGCTGGAAGGGCAGTGCAAGGCCTTCCGCATTGTCGTGTTCACCACCGGCGAAGCGCCCGCCGCGACCACGGCGCAGAACACCCTGCATTTTGTCCGAGTGACCGCGGGCAATCTGATCGACAAGCTCAATCAAAGCGCTCGTCAATCGCCGTGTGACTGGCTGCTGTTGGCTGAAGCCGGTGATGAGTTCACTGCCAGCGGATTGTTGCGCGCCAGCCTGGAGTTGATGAACGCCGGCGATTGCCGCGCGGTATCCACCGACGAAATCCAGCGTCAGGAAAACGGTGCCCTGACCGACGTGTTCCGGCCGGGCTTCAACCTTGATCTGCTGCTGAGCCTGCCAACGCTGATGGCGCGGCACTGGCTGGTACGGCGCGATGCGCTGGTCGAAATCGGCGGCTATCGCGCCGATTTCAGTCAGGCACTGGAACTTGATGTGCTGCTGCGTCTTATCGAAGAACACGGCCTCAACAGCCTGGCTCACCTCGACGAGCCGCTATTGATCAGCCAGGCACCAGAGCTGGTCGAGAATGCTGACGAGCGCCTGGCGCTGCTGCGCCATTTGGGCAATCGCGGTTACAAGGGCAAAGTGACGTCAGCGGTCCCGGGGGTTTACCAGATCGACTACCACCACAGTGATCGTCCGCTGGTGTCGATCATTATTCCGGCGGGCAGCGATCTGGCGGTGCTGCAACGTTGCCTTGAAGGTGTGTTGCTGCGTACCCGTTACCATCACTATGAAGTGCTGATCGCCGCCACTGCGGATCAGACGGCTGAGATCAATGACTGGCTCGGGACTTACAAGCACTCCAGAGTGCAGGTGCTGCGTACTGATCGGACGTTGAGCGCAGCAGGATTATTCAACGCGGGCAGTCGTCAGGCGCGTGGCGAGTACCTGGTGCTGCTCGCCGCCGATGCGGAAGTGGTCAATCCGAACTGGCTCGACTCTTTGCTCAACCATGCTCTGCGTCCGGAGGTCGGCGTGGTCGGGCCAAAACTGATCGACCGTGATCGCAAGATCAGCCAGGCGGGATTGATCCTGGGCATGAATGGCGGGGTCGATTCGCCCTTCGTCGGTGAGGATCACGATGCCGACGGTTACCTGCACCGCTTGGCGGTGGAACAGAACTACTCGGCGGTATCGAGCGTGTGCCTGATGGTCCGCAAGGAGTTGTACGAGGCGCTCGGCGGTCTGGACGAAAGCACATTTGCCGAAGGCTTCAGCGATGTCGATCTGTGCCTGAGCGCCGGGCAAGCCGGTTATCTGACGGTATGGACTCCGGCGGTGCAAGTCATCCATCAGGGCGGTATGCCTGACGCCCCGCAAGCGCTGCTGGCCCTGCGCGAAAAATGGCCGGCGGCATTCGTTCAGGATCAGGCCTACAACGCGAACCTGAGCCTGAAGGGCAAAGGCTTCGTGCTCGATGACAATGCTTCACTGGACTGGGCACAGTTGCTCGCTTAAGCCTGGCGACAGGGACGGAATTGAAAAAATGTTCAACGGTAAATCGATCTTCATCTCCGGCGGCACCGGCTCGTTCGGGCGCAACTTCATCCGTCGCTTGCTGGAGCAATACCAGCCCAAGCGTGTGGTGGTGTTCTCCCGCGACGAGCTGAAACAGTACGAGATGCAGCAGACCTTCAATGCGCCGTGCATGCGTTATTTCATCGGTGACGTGCGTGACGCCGACCGCTTGCGTCAGGCCATGCGCGGCATCGATTACGTGGTGCATGCCGCCGCGCTAAAACAGGTGCCGGCGGCGGAATACAACCCGACCGAATGCATCCGCACCAACGTCAACGGCGCGGAAAACATCATCGCCGCTGCGATCGATAACGGCGTAAAGAAAGTCGTCGCGCTGTCCACCGACAAGGCGGCCAGCCCGATCAATCTGTACGGCGCGACCAAGTTGCTTTCGGACAAATTGTTCGTTGCCGCCAACAACATTGCCGGCGAGCAGCAGACCCGTTTCGCCGTGGTGCGCTACGGCAACGTCGCTGGCTCGCGCGGCTCGGTGGTGCCGTTTTTCAGCAAGCTGATCGCTGACGGCGCGCAAGAATTGCCGATCACCGACGAGCGCATGACGCGGTTCTGGATCACCCTCGACCACGGCGTACAGTTCGTGCTCGACAGCTTTGCGCGGATGCACGGCGGCGAAGTGTTCGTGCCGAAGATTCCGTCGATCCGCATCGTCGATCTGGCGCGCGGCATGGCTGAACATCTGCCGCACAAGAACGTCGGCATCCGTCCCGGCGAGAAGCTGCATGAGTTGATGGTGCCGCTGGACGATGCGCGCATGACTCTGGAGTTTGAAGACCATTACACGATTCAGCCGTCGATTCGTTTTACCAGCGTCGACGTCGATTTTGCCGTCGATAAACTTGGCGAACGTGGGCGTGCGGTGGGCGAGGATTTCGAGTATCGCTCGGACACCAACCCGCATTTCCTTTCAGTGGGGCAGATCGCCGATCTGCACGCGAAGCTGTCGGTATGATTCCTTACGGTCGGCAGAGCCTTGATCAGGCGGACATCGATGCGGTGGTCGAGGTGCTGCAATCGGACTGGCTGACCCAGGGGCCGACCATCGAGCGCTTCGAGCAGGCCATGGCCGCGCGCTGTCAGGCGGATTTCGCCGTGGCGGTGTGCAATGCAACGGCGGCGCTGCACATTGCTTGTCTGGCCGCTGACCTGGGGCCGGGCGATCGCTTGTGGACCTCGCCGAATACGTTTCTGGCTTCGGCCAATTGCGGGCGCTATTGCGGCGCCGAGGTTGATTTCGTCGACATCGATCCGCTGACCTGGAACCTCGATGCCGTTGCCCTTGAAGCAAAGCTCGAACAGGCCGAACGCGATGGCACGCTGCCGAAAGTCCTGGTCGCCGTCGCGTTCTCCGGGCAGAGCTGCGATATGCGCAAGATTGCCGACCTGGCGGTGCGCTACAACTTCACCGTGATCGAAGACGCCTCGCACGCCGTGGGCGCCAGCTACGCCGGGCGTCCAGTCGGTTGTGGCGACTTCGCGGCGATGACGGTGTTCAGTTTTCATCCGGTGAAGATCATCACCAGCGCCGAGGGCGGCATGGTCCTGACCAATCGCCCGGCGCTGGCCGAGCGCCTGCAACGCCTGCGCAGCCACGGCATGACCCGCGATCCCGAGCACATGACCGAGCCGAGCCACGGGCCGTGGTATTACCAGCAGATCGAGCTGGGTTTCAATTATCGGATCACCGATCTGCAGGCGGCGCTGGGTCTGTCGCAGCTGCGCAAGCTGGATGAGTTTGTCGCACGTCGGCGCGAACTGGCCGCACGGTACGATCAGTTGCTTGCTTACCTGCCGCTGACCTTGCCGAGCGCGCAGCCGGAAGCCGATTCGGCGTGGCACCTGTATGTGGTGCGCGTGCAGACCGAGCGCTGCAACCTCAGTCATCGTCAGGTGTTCGAAGGTTTGCGCAACGCTGGCATTGGCGTCAATCTGCACTACATTCCCGTGCACTTGCAGCCTTACTATCGTGAGCTGGGCTTTGCCGAGGGCGATTTCCCCGAGGCCGAGCGCTATTACGCCGAAGCGATCAGTTTGCCGCTGTTCCCTTTGCTCAGTGAGGCACAACAGGATCAGGTGGTCGAGCAACTGCGTCGGCTGCTGCTTGAGGAGTAAGGCACCGTGAGCTGCGTCGCGATCATCCCCGCCCGTGGTGGCAGCAAGCGCATACCGCGCAAGAATCTCAAACCGTTCGACGGCGTACCGATGATCGTCCGCTCGATTCGCACGGCGCTGGAGTCAGGGCTGTTCGAGAGCGTTGTGGTCAGCACCGACGATGACGAAATCGCCGACTTCGCACGAGCACATGGCGCTGAAGTGCCGTTCATGCGACCGGCCGATCTGGCCGATGATTTCACCGGTACCGCTGCGGTGATCGTGCATGCCTTGCAGCAATTGCCGACGTTCGATTACGCCTGCTGCGTGTACGCGACCGCGCCATTGTTGCAGGCGCGTTATCTGCGTCAGGGTCTGGATTTGCTCAAGCAGCATCCGCACAAGTCGTTTGCCTTTTCGGTGTGCGGTTTCGGTTTCCCGGTGCAGCGCGCACTGACCCTCGACGAGGAGGGCGCTTTGATGTCCATGTACCCCGAATTTCGTACCACCCGTTCGCAGGATCTGCCCGAAGCGTTTCAGGATGCCGGGCAATTTTACTGGGGGCGCAGCGAAGCGTGGCTGCGTGGCGAGACGCTGTTTTCGCCAGCGAGTCTGCCGGTGATCCTGCCGCGTCATTTGGTCCAGGACATCGACACGCCCGAAGACTGGCAACGCGCCGAATACCTGTACGCCGCACTCAGAGCCGGCGGAGAACTGCAATGAGAGTGCTGATCCGCGCCGACGCCTCGCCAACCATCGGCAGCGGCCACATTGCCCGCTGCCTGACCCTGGCGCGGATGCTGCGCGGGCAGGGCAGTCATGTTGCATTTGCCTGTCGGCGGTTGCCGGGGCATCGACTCGAAGCCTTGAATGCCGAAGGCTTCGAGACCTTTGCACTGCCCGAGCGCTATCGCGACGAAGACCCGCTGCAGGCCATCGAATCGATGTTGCCGTGGCAGTTCGATATTGATGCACTGGGCCTGCTGCTGGATGGGCAGGCACCGTTCGACTGGATCATCGTCGACCATTACGGCCTCGATCATCACTGGCAAACCGCGGCCCGGCGCTGGGCGCATCGAATCGCTGCCGTGGATGATCTGGCCACGCGGCGTTACAGCGTCGATCTGCTGCTCAATCAGAACCTCTCGGGCTTGAGTGAAAACTACGCGGCGCTGCTGCCGCCAGGCTGTCGCACCTTGCTCGGCCCGCGCTACGCCATGCTGCGCGAAGAATTCAACTGCGATGCCATCGAGATCAAACCGAAGGCCCGGCGCGTGCTGGTGAATTTCGGCGGTTTCGACGCGGCGAGGCAGACTCATCATGCGATGCTGGCGCTGGCTGATTTCACTGAGTTGCAGGTGGACTTCGTCGCTGGCGCCGACAACCCGGCGTGGACGCAGATGCAAGCGTTGGCCGAGACGCGACCGAACTGGCGCCTGCACAGTTTCGTCAGCGATTTCCATCAGCGCATGACTGAGGCCGATCTGTTTATCGGCGCCGGCGGTGGCACCAGTTGGGAGCGCGCGGCGTTGGGTTTGCCGACGATCTGCATCGCCGTGGCGAACAATCAGCAGGCCAACGGCGAAGTCATGGCCGCTGCCGGTGCGCATGTGTTCATGGGCGCCCGCGAGCAGGTCAGCGTCGAGCAGTTGCGTGATGCGGTTGGCTTCGTCGTGAACAATCATTTTCTACGCCGCAGCCTCGCCGAGCGCTCGCGGCAACTGGTCGACGGGCGCGGTGCCGAGCGTGTGGCGGCGGCGCTGGCCGGGGCAGTGCTTAAACTGCGCCCGGCAACCCTGGACGATGCGCAGTTGCTGTTCGATGGACGCAATGCCGAAGCAGTGCGGCGCTGGTCGCTGGAAACCGGCGTTATCGATTGGGCGCAGCATCTGCACTGGCTGACGGCGAGTCTGCGCAATCCGCAGCGGCTGCTGCTGATTGCCGAGGCGGACGACGGCCCGGTCGGGGTGCTGCGTTACGACTTGCGCGGGTTTGAAGCCGAAGTCTCGATTTATCTGCTGGAGGGGCGCTTCGGCCTCGGTTGGGGCAGGGCAGTGCTCAGCCGTGGCGAAGCGTTTGTCGCTGCGCACTGGCCGCAATTGACACGCATCACTGCGCGGGTCATGCCGGCCAATCAGTCCTCATTGAAAGTTTTTCGCGACGCCGGGTTCATCCAGGAAACCTGTGCGTTCAGCCGTGTTTTGAAGGATCACCCGCATGTCTAGTTTCAAGATTGGCCACCACACCATCGGTGCCGATGCGCCGCCGTTCATCATTGCCGAGATGAGCGGCAACCATAACCAGTCTCTCGACGTCGCTTTGCAAATCGTCGAGGCGGCAGCCAAGGCCGGGGCGCATGCCTTGAAGCTGCAAACCTACACCGCCGAAACCATGACCCTGGATTTGGCTGAAGGCGAATTCTTCATCAAGGATCCGGGCAGTCTGTGGGCCGGCACGTCGCTCTACGATCTCTACGAAAAAGCCCATACACCGTGGGAGTGGCACGCGCCGATTTTTGCTCGGGCCAAAGAGTTGGGAATGCTCGCGTTCTCGACGCCGTTCGATGACAGCGCGGTGGATTTTCTCGAAGGCCTCGAGGTGCCAGCGTACAAGATTGCCAGTTTTGAAAACACCGATCTGCCGTTGATCCGTCGAGTGGCAGCGACCGGCAAACCGCTGATCATCTCCACCGGCATGGCCAGCATCGCCGAACTGGATGAAACCGTGCGTGCCGCCCGCGAGGCCGGCTGCAAGGATCTGGTGTTGCTCAAGTGCACCAGCACCTATCCGGCCACGCCGCTCAACAGCAATGTGCGCACGATCCCGCATCTGCGTGAGTTGTTTGGATGCGAGGTCGGACTGTCGGACCACTCGATGGGCGTTGGCGTGTCGGTGGCGGCGGTGGCGCTGGGAGCGACGGTGGTGGAAAAACACTTCACCCTTGATCGTTCGGCCGGTGGCGTGGACGCGAGTTTCTCCCTGGAGCCTGCGGAGCTGGCCAGTCTGGTGGTCGAGACCGAACGAGCCTGGCAGGCCATGGGCCAGGTGCATTACGGCGTCACCGAGGCCGAGCGCAAGTCGCTGGTCTATCGCCGTTCGCTGTATGTCACCGCTGACATGGCTGCCGGTGAAGCCTTTACCGGGGACAATCTGCGCGCCATTCGTCCCGGTCTCGGTCTGCCGCCCAAGCACACCGAAGCCGTCCTCGGACGCCGCGCGCGCACCGCGATCAAGCGCGGTACGCCGCTGGACTGGTCGCTGGTCGAATAGGCCAATCTGCCATCGATTCGGCAAAATAGCGTGACCTGCGAGTCATAACGCGCATCTTCACTGTATTGTATTGACCGGGGAGATGGCGCCTGGCCCGTTTTGCGGTTCCAGTGATAGCCCTTTGCGCTTCCCGTGGCTGCCCGTTGTGGCGGCCGTTTTCTGTTTGTCGGCGCCCCTCGAATCCTTGCGAGCGGTGGTTTTGGGCTGTTTTTTATTGGGAAGCCGTAATGATTGGCATAAAAAGCATTGCGAGCTACGTTCCTGTAGCCGGCGTGGACAATTACGCACAAGGTGCAAAATTCGAGAAGGATGAAGAATTCATCCTGGGCAAGATCGGTTCGGCGTTCCTGCCGCGCAAAGACGCTGAGCAGGAAACTTCTGACCTGTGCGTGGAAGCGGCCAATGCGCTGTTTGCCAGCAACCCTGAACTGAAGCGTGAATCGATCGACGCGTTGATTGTCGTCACCCAGAACGGTGATGAAGAAGGCCTGCCGCACACAGCGGCAATCGTCCAGGACAAGCTCGGCCTGCCGACCAATGTCGCAGCGTTCGATATCTCGTTGGGCTGCTCCGGTTATGTATACGGCATCTACGCGATCAAGGGCTTCATGGAAGCCGCCGGTCTGAAGAACGGCCTGCTGATCACCGCTGACCCGTATTCGAAAATCGTTGACCCGGAAGACCGCAACACCACCATGCTGTTTGGCGATGCCGCCACCGCCACCTGGATGGGCGAAAACCCGACCTGGGCGCTGGGCAAGGCCAAGTTCGGCACCGACGGTTCCGGCGCACCGCATTTGAAAGTCAGCAACGGCGTGTTCTTCATGAATGGTCGTCAGGTGTTCAACTTCGCTCTGCTGAAAGTGCCGGCGCACTTGCACGAGTTGCTCGACGATTCCAATCTCAAGGCCGATGACATCGACGCATTCTGCATTCACCAGGGCAGCGCGGCGATTGTCGACGCCGTGGCGCGACGCTTTGAAGGCGAACCGGAGAAGTTCATCAAGGACATGGTCGAAACCGGCAACACCGTGTCGTCGAGCATTCCGCTACTGCTGGAAAAACACGTGCTCGATTCCGACTGGCAGCGCGTTGCGCTGAGCGGTTTTGGTGTCGGTCTGTCGTGGGGCTCGGCGATCATCTATCGTCCGTAAACTGCAGAAAAACCACTGATACAAAAATAGCGTTCAAGGGTAACCTTGAACGCTATTTTTTTGCCCGAGAAGGAGCGCGAGGCGCCATGAGCGAGTTTTTCCAAGCCAATGCCGAGGTGTTGCAACGGCGCTGGCCGGCGCTGTTTGAGCGATTGATGGCTGAAGACAGCGCGTCCGTGCAGGCCGAACTCGTGCAAGGACTGGGCTCGACGCTGAGCGTCGATGGCATTCAGCTCACCAGTCGCCATGATCGTCTGCATGAGGCGCAAATCCAGGCGGCGAGCCTGCCGGAAAAACCGCATGTTCACGTCTATGGCACTGGCCTCGGCGATTTGCCCGGTGTGCTGCTTGAGCGCGCAGGGCTGGAGCGTCTGTACGTGCACATTCTCAACGGCGCGCTGTTCGCGCTGGTACTGCAACTGCTCGATCAGCGCCAGTGGCTGCAGGATCCCCGGGTCGAACTGTTTTACGCGGGTGATCACCCGGACTTTTTCACCCCGTTCTTTGCCCTGCCGGCCGAGATGTTATTGGCCGATGACTTCAACGCGAAGATCCGCGACCGGCTGATCAATGAAGTACACCTGACATTCAACAATCGCGATTTCGATCCGCAGTCGCCAGAAATCCAGCAACGCTTGCAGGAATGTCTGCCGGTGCTGCTTGGCGATAACGATGTCGCGCAGCTGTTCGGCAGTTGCGCTGGACGTGAAATCTACGTGATCGCCACCGGGCCGACACTGGAGCAGCATTTCGAACGTCTGGCGGCGATCCGTCAGCTTGCTGAGCGGCCGTTGTTCATCTGCGTTGATACGGCCTATCGGCCATTGCGTGAGCACGGCATCGAGCCTGATCTGGTGGTGAGCATCGATCAGCGCATCGGCTTTCGGCATCTGCCGTGCGAGGCGTCCGAGAACGTTGCGCTGGTGTACTTGCCGATGAGCGATCCGCAGGTATTGAAGGCATGGAAGGGCAAGCGTTATGGCGGCTATTCGGCCAGCCCGATCTACAGCGACCTGCGAGAACAGTATCCACGCGGTGAGCTGCACGTCGGCGGCAGCGTGATTCATCCGGCGGTGGATCTCGCGGTAAAAATGGGCGCGAGTCGAATCACTCTGTTCGGCGCCGACTTCGCCTTCCCGATGAACAAGACCCACGCCGGTTGGGACGACGGCGATTTAGGCCCGCCGCTCGCCCAGGCGCGGCACTGGGTGCGCGATGGTCATGGTCAGCGCGTCAGCACTCAGCTGAATTTTCGCGGCTATCTATGTGTGCTTGAGCGTTATATCGCCGCGCATCCGCAGGTCGAGTTTCTCAACAGCAGCCGCGCCGGTGCATCGATTGCCGGGACCGCTTTCAATCCGGAGTTCGTGCAATGAGTGCGCTGAACCAGAGTCAGCATCAGTGCCGCCAGTGCGCGGCTTTGTTTCGCTTGGGGCGTGATGTCGAGGCGGCGTTGACCATGGTCGATGTGTTCGAACAGGCCCATCAATCTCTGTCGTCTGCCTCAGTGGATATCCAGCAGGCGTGGGCACAGGTGCTCATGCAAATGCTCGATTGCCAGGAGCGCCAGGACTGGTTGGGACTGGCCGACTATATGGAATACGAACTGGTTGAATTGCTGGAAAGTGCCAGGCGCTGAACTGCTGCGCGGCACTGGCCCGCGGCTTTGCGTGACAGGCAGTTTTATGGCGTCATTTTTATGCGGTTGAAGTACAGCTAAGTCATTGTTTTATCGGGGGTGGCGTGGTGATGGCAAAATTTTTTCAAAAAGCCCTCAAGCAACCTGCAAACCCGACGATAACTATTACGAAGGTTCTCTAGGCCATACCCGGCGGTTGCCAGGGCCGGAAGCCGCAGTACCCAACCAACGAGGAATTCGTCATGGCTTTAACAGTAAACACCAACACCACATCGTTGAACGTTCAGAAAAACCTGAACCGCGCTTCCGACGCTCTGTCCACCTCGATGCAGCGCCTGTCTTCCGGCCTGAAAATCAACAGCGCCAAAGACGACGCCGCTGGCCTGCAGATCTCCAACCGTATGTCCTCGCAGATCCGCGGTAACACCCAGGCCATCCAGAACGCCAACGACGGTATCTCCGTTGCCCAGACCGCTGAAGGCGCTCTGCAAGCTTCGACCGACATCCTGCAGCGTATGCGTGAACTGGCTGTTAAAGCTCGTAACGGTACCAACGGCACCGCTGACCAGACCGCTACCAACGCTGAATTCGCTCAGATGTCTGACGAAATCACCCGTATCTCGGCTGCTACCAACCTGAACGGCAAAAACCTGCTGGACGGTTCGGCTGGTACTGTGACCCTGCAAGTTGGCGCAAACACCGGTTCGGCTAACCACATCGACCTGGTACTGAGCTCCAAGTTCGACGCCGTCAGCCTGTCGGTAGGTAGCGGTACTGTAGTTCTGACCGGTACTTCGGGTACTGGTGCTGGTTCTGCTTCGCAGAACATCGACAACGCGATCACTGCAATCGACGCCGCTATCGCTGCAATCGGTGCAACCCGTGCCAGCCTGGGTGCTTCGCAAAACCGTCTGACCAGCACCATCTCCAACCTGCAGAACATCACTGAAAACACCACCGCTGCTCAGGGTCGTGTACAGGACACCGACTTCGCCGCAGAAACTGCTAACCTGACCAAGCAGCAGACTCTGCAGCAAGCTTCGACCTCCGTACTGGCTCAAGCCAACCAACTGCCTTCCGCTGTACTGAAGCTGCTTCAGTAATCCGGAACAAGTTTAGGCGGGGGAGTGCGCTTGTCGTGCTCTCTCGCTTTTTTACGTTAAGAGGTGATGGGCATGGACATGAGCGTAAAGCTTAACGTGTCTTATCCGGCTCCCAAGCCAGTGACACCGGTTGCTGACAAACCGTCAGAGCTGCCTAAAGTCCAAAAGACTGAAGCACCGGTCGCTGCCAAGGATCAGGATTCGGACGGCGCCAAGTTGAAGCTGGCGGTGCAAGAGATCGAAAAGTTCGTCCAGTCGATCAAGCGTAATCTGGAGTTCTCGATTGACGAGCATTCCGGCAAGGTCATCGTCAAGGTGATCGCGAGCGAGACGGGTGAAGTCGTTCGACAGATTCCTTCCGCCGAAGCCCTCAAACTGGCCGACAGCCTCGCCAATGCAAGTCATGTA
This sequence comes from Pseudomonas sp. Leaf434, assembly GCF_001425545.1. Lineage (NCBI taxonomy): Bacteria > Pseudomonadati > Pseudomonadota > Gammaproteobacteria > Pseudomonadales > Pseudomonadaceae > Pseudomonas > Pseudomonas sp. Leaf434. Next base: position 876,102 of record NZ_LMQZ01000001.1, read on the forward strand.
TTGTTCGACGCCAAGGTCTGATAAATGGCATGAATAGTGTTTGTTCGTTCTCAGGACGCGTGTAACGGTCAAAAGAATGGCAGCAATCTGAAGGGAGATGCACATGGCAAGTCCAATTTTACCGGGTTCCGGACTGGGTTCCGGCCTGGACATCGGCGCGATCGTGACCGCGCTGGTCAACGCCGACAAGTCTGCCAAGCAGACGCAGATCGATACCGCGACCAAAAGCAACAGCCTGAAGATTTCCGGCGTTGGTTCGCTGAAAAGTGCACTGGCGGCCTATCAGAAAGCGATGGGTGATCTGAACAAGGCAACAAGCCCGGCGTTTGCCGGTTTTACTGCAACCTCGGATGCGCCAACTGTCGTCGGTGCCACTTCGGATAAAACCGCCGTGCCGGGTACTTACAGCGTAGTCGTGAAAAACCTGGCCACCGGCTCGAAAGTTGCCAGTGCCGCCTTTGCCGGCGGGGCCGCCAGTGCCATTCCGAGTGGTACTCTGAAAATCAGTCAGAATGGCATTGATTACAATGTCGCGATTCCGGCTAATGCTACCTTGCAGTCCACGCGCGATGCGATCAACACCGCGCAGTCCAGCAATGGCATTTCCGCGAACATCGTGACTGACAGTACCGGCGCCTCGCGTCTGGTACTGAGCTCCAACAAGACGGGCGCCGGCATGGACCTGCAGGTCAGCGGTATCGCCGGTCTCGAGATCGATGGCACCCAGAAGATGGGTGACAGTCCTGCGGCAGGGGCATCCGGTGCGGTCGGTGATGTGGCCAAGGACGCGAGCCTGACCATCGACGGACTGGCCGTTACCAGCAAGACCAACACCGTTACCGGTGCGATCAGCGGCATGACGCTGAATCTGGTCACTGCGAGTCCCGTCGTGGGCGGCGTGCCAACGCCGGCTACTGTATCGGTTGCGACCAATACCGCCGGCATCCAGACATCGCTGCAATCGTTCATCGATTCCTATAACACCCTGAAGAAAACCATCGACACCTTGTCCAAGGCAACGCCGGATGCCGATGGCAATCTGACCGTTTCGGCGGCGTTCACTGGTGACGCTCTGCCGCGTTCGTTGATGGCGGACGTGCGCGCTCAGTTGACAGATCCAGGGGCGGGCGGAGCAGGCCAATTGTCCGTGCTTTCACAGATGGGTGTGTTGACTGACAGTAAAACCGGTTTGCTGACGCTCGATACTGCAGTGTTCAACAAGCGTATGGAAATCCCAGGCATGGCTGGCCAGGTTCAGCAGCTCTTCAGCGGCACCGATGCCAAGAATGGTCTGTTGGCGCGTATGACTGCGGCGGTTGATCCGTACGTCAAGACCGGTGGGCTGCTGGATCAGCGCAGCTCCAACCTGGCGAGTCTGACGAGCGGCTTGCAGAAGCAGCAGGCGGCGCTGGATCTGCGGGTTGCCAACCTGACGTCGACATTGACGGCCAAGTACAACGCCATGGACTTGCTGGTAGGGCAGATGAAGGCAACGGCGAGCAACATCACGTCGTTCTTCAGCTCGCTGAACGCTCAGCAGTCCGCGAAGTAACAGTCAGTAACGACAAAAACCCGGCTACGCTTTATCGGCGTGCGCCGGGTTTTTGTCTTTTGATCTAAAGTTTTCGGGCCGGTTGGCGATACACTGGTTATACGAGTCAACGTGGCAATGAGGTAGAACATGAACCCGATGTTAGCCCTTCGGCAGTACCAGAAAGTCGGCGCCCATGCGCAGACGTCCGAAGCGAGCCCGCACCGCCTGGTGCAAATGTTGATGGAAGGTGGCCTGGCCCGGATTGCGCAGGCCAAGGGCGCCATTGAGCGCAAGGATATTCCCGGCAAGTGCACGGCGATCAGCAAGGCCATCGGCATTGTCAGTGGCCTGCGTGAAGGTCTCGACCTTGAAAACAATGCAGAGGCACTGGCCGATCTGGATGGCCTGTACATCTACATGATGAAGCGCCTCGCCGAGGCGAACATCAGCAGCGATCCCCGTGTACTCGACGAAGTCGCCGGCCTGCTGACCACGGTCAAAGAAGGTTGGGACGCCATCGCGCCCGTGCCGGCTCCGCAGTTCTGAAGGAGATCACCATGAGTCTTGTATTGCAGCGAATTGCCGATACCCGTGAAGCGTTGGTCGGAGCATTGGCCGAACGAAACTGGGAAGCCATCGGCGAGCTGGATCTGGCTTGCCGTTCCTGCATGGAAGACGTCATGGCGGAAGCTTCGCTGGACGAAGTTGCGTTACGCGATAACCTTGAAGAGCTGCTATTCGTCTACAAAGAGCTTCTCGAGGTGGCAATGGGCGAGCGGCAGGCGATAGCCAACGAGATGTCGCAGATCACCCAAGCGCAAAAGGCTGCAAAGGTTTACCATCTGTTTGGTTGATTAACCGTCAGTTGAACCAGAGATGTGCGCCATAAATTTGACTGTGCACGGTTTTTTGACTTAACTAGTGGCTATTATCAGATTTAGGGCGTCTACAGGCACATGGTGTCCTGCAAGCGTCTCGCTTGCCTTATTTTTCGGGCATTGAGTTGACTAGGGAAGTTGCTATTGCATGTGGCGTGAAACCAAAATTCTGCTGATCGATGACGATAGCGTCCGCCGCCGCGACCTGGCGGTGATTCTAAATTTTCTTGGCGAAGAAAATTTACCCTGCGGCAGCCATGACTGGCAGCAGGCAGTCGGCTCTTTGTCGTCTAGTCGTGAAGTCATTTGCGTACTGATCGGGACCGTTAATGCTCCTGGCGCGCTTTTGGGCTTGCTAAAGACACTCGCAACCTGGGATGAGTTCCTTCCGGTTTTGTTAATGGGCGATAATTCTTCCGTTGACCTGCCTGAAGACCAGCGTCGCCGCGTGCTGTCGACCCTGGAAATGCCGCCCAGCTACAGCAAATTGCTCGATTCGCTGCATCGCGCCCAGGTCTATCGCGAAATGTACGACCAGGCCCGCGAACGCGGCCGTCATCGCGAACCCAATCTTTTCCGCAGTCTTGTCGGCACCAGTCGTGCGATTCAGCACGTCCGGCAGATGATGCAGCAAGTGGCCGACACCGACGCCAGCGTGCTGATCCTCGGCGAGTCCGGCACCGGCAAGGAAGTGGTCGCGCGCAACCTGCACTATCACTCCAAACGCCGCGACGCGCCATTCGTGCCGGTCAACTGCGGGGCGATCCCGGCAGAGCTGCTGGAAAGCGAACTGTTCGGCCACGAGAAGGGCGCCTTCACTGGCGCGATCACCAGCCGTGCCGGGCGCTTTGAGCTGGCCAATGGCGGCACGCTGTTTCTCGACGAAATCGGCGACATGCCGCTGCCGATGCAGGTCAAGCTGCTGCGCGTATTGCAAGAGCGCACCTTCGAACGCGTGGGCAGCAACAAGACCCAGAGCGTCGACGTGCGCATCATTGCCGCAACGCACAAGAATCTCGAAAGCATGATCGAGATCGGCTCGTTCCGCGAAGACCTCTACTATCGCCTGAACGTGTTCCCGATCGAGATGGCGCCGCTGCGTGAGCGCGTCGAAGACATCCCGCTGCTGATGAACGAACTGATCTCGCGCATGGAGCACGAGAAGCGCGGTTCGATCCGTTTCAACTCGGCGGCGATCATGTCGCTGTGCCGTCACGGCTGGCCGGGCAACGTCCGCGAACTCGCCAACCTGGTCGAGCGCATGGCGATCATGCATCCGTACGGGGTGATCGGCGTGGTCGAGTTGCCGAAGAAATTCCGCTACGTCGACGACGAAGACGAGCAGATGGTCGACAGCCTGCGCAGCGATCTGGAAGAACGCGTGGCCATCAACGGCCATACGCCGGACTTCAGCGCCAATGCACTGCTGCCGCCGGAAGGTCTCGACCTCAAGGACTACCTCGGGGGCCTGGAGCAGGGCCTGATTCAGCAAGCGCTGGACGATGCCAATGGCATTGTTGCCCGCGCCGCTGAGCGTCTGCGCATCCGTCGCACAACCTTGGTCGAGAAGATGCGCAAGTACGGCATGAGCCGGGCCGGAGGAGACGAACAGGCGGATGATTGACGCCTGTTTTTCAAGCGCTTCATTTATAAGCGGTTTTTTTTAGGCACGGGTATTGCTACAGCCCTCGCAACGTTCCGTTTCACTGACGGTCAGCCAAGCGAGAGAGCCCAATGCCCCAAGCCGCCCAGATCTCTTCTGCCTCCAATATCGTGGGGCAACCCTCGTCCGTAGAGCAGGCAAGTCGTCAGGGACTTGAGCAGGCCTTCCAGCTGTTCAACCAGATGTCGAGCCAACTGACCGACTCCTACAGCCTGCTCGAAGCGCGGGTCACCGAACTCAAGGGTGAGCTGGCCGTGGTCAGCGCCCAGCGCATGCAGGAACTGGCGGAAAAAGAACGCCTGGCCAATCGCCTGCAAAACCTCCTCGACCTGTTGCCCGGCGGTGTGATCGTCATTGACGGCCACGGTCTTGTGCGCGAAGCCAACCCGGCCGCCATCGATCTGCTCGGCTCGCCACTCGAAGGCGAACTCTGGCGCCATGTGATCGCACGCTGCTTCGCCCCGCGTGAAGACGACGGTCATGAAATCTCCTTGAAAAACGGTCGACGCCTGTCGATTTCCACCCGCTCGCTGGATGCCGAGCCGGGGCAGTTGGTGCTGCTCAACGACTTGACGGAAACACGTCATCTGCAAGACCAGTTGGCGCGCCACGAACGTTTGTCATCGCTGGGGCGCATGGTTGCCTCGCTGGCCCACCAGATTCGAACACCGCTGTCCGCCGCTTTGCTCTACGCCAGTCATTTGACTGAACAGCAACTGCCAGTGGAAACCCAGCAACGCTTTGCCGGCCGCTTGAAAGAGCGTCTGCACGAACTCGAACATCAAGTGCGCGACATGCTGGTGTTCGCTCGCGGTGAATTGCCGCTGACCGACCGCATTTCGCCCAATGCCTTGATGCAATCGCTGCAGGCAGCGGCGCTGACCCATGTGCAGGATCTGCCGATCCGCTGGCAGTGCGACAGCCATGCCGGTGAGCTGCTGTGCAACCGCGACACACTGGTCGGGGCATTACTGAATCTGATTGAAAACGCCATTCAGGCCAGCGCCGGCGAAGCGCGCCTGAAAGTGCATTGCTACACCAGAGGCAACACCCTGCGTCTGTGTGTCAGCGACAGTGGCGGCGGCATTGAGCCGACAGTTTTGGCGCGCCTCGGCGAGCCTTTTTTTACTACCAAAGTCACCGGCACCGGCCTCGGCCTGACCGTGGTCAAAGCGGTGGTCCGTGCGCATCAGGGAGAATTGACCCTGCGTTCGCGAGTCGGGCGCGGCACTTGCGCGCAGGTCAGTCTGCCGCTGTTTTCCGCTGCACAAGGAGTTGAATAAACGTCATGGGCATCAAGGTGTTGCTGGTCGAGGATGACCGTTCGTTGCGCGAGGCGCTGGCCGATACGCTGCTGCTCGCCGGCCACGACTATCACGCCGTCGGTAGCGCCGAAGAAGCGCTGACGGCCGTCGCGCAGCAAGCTTTCAGCCTGGTGGTCAGCGACGTCAACATGCCGGGCATGGACGGTCATCAATTGCTTGCGTTGCTGCGCGCACGCCAGCCGCAATTGCCGGTGCTATTGATGACCGCCCACGGCGCCGTCGAGCGTGCGGTCGATGCGATGCGCCAAGGCGCGGCGGATTATCTGGTCAAGCCGTTTGAGCCCAAGGCATTGCTCGATCTGGTGGCGCGGCATGCGCTGGGCTGCATTGATGCTGGCGAAGCGGAAGGCCCCGTCGCCGTTGAACCGGCCAGTGCGCAGTTGCTTGAGCTGGCGGCACGGGTCGCGCGCAGTGACTCGACTGTGTTGATCTCCGGCGAGTCCGGCACCGGTAAAGAAGTGCTGGCGCGCTACATTCACCAGCAATCGCGACGGGCGAGCCAGCCGTTTATTGCGATCAACTGCGCGGCGATTCCCGACAACATGCTCGAAGCAACACTGTTCGGCCATGAGAAGGGCTCGTTCACCGGCGCCATCGCTTCGCAGGCCGGCAAGTTCGAGCAGGCGGACGGCGGCACCATTCTGCTCGACGAAATTTCCGAAATGCCCCTGGCCCTGCAAGCCAAGTTGCTGCGCGTTCTGCAAGAGCGTGAAGTGGAGCGAGTGGGCGCGCGCAAGCCGATCAGTCTGGATATTCGCGTGGTCGCCACGACCAACCGCGATCTGGCCGGTGAAGTGGCGGCGGGGCGTTTTCGCGAAGACCTGTTTTACCGCTTGTCGGTTTTCCCCTTGGCCTGGCGTCCACTTCGCGAGCGCACTGCCGATATCCTGCCGCTGGCGGAAAAATTGTTGGCCAAACACGTCAATAAAATGAAGCACGCAGCAGCCAAGCTGTCCCCCGAAGCTCAAGCTTGCCTGACCGCGTACCCGTGGCCGGGCAACGTGCGGGAGCTGGACAACGCCATTCAGCGCGCGTTGATTCTGCAGCAGGGCGGTTTGATTCAGCCGCAGGATTTCTGCCTGAGCGGTGCGGTGACATTTGCGCCGTTGCCGATCACGGCACCGGTGATCCGCGAGGTGGAAATCGAGGCGGATTCTTCCGGCGCGCTGGGCGATGACCTGCGCCGCCGGGAGTTTCAGATGATCATCGACACCCTGCGCGCCGAGCGTGGCCGCCGTAAGGAAGCTGCCGAAAAGCTCGGCATCAGCCCGCGCACCCTGCGCTACAAACTGGCGCAAATGCGCGATGCCGGGATGGATGTCGAAGGTTATCTGTTCGCCACCTGATCGATGCTGCAAAACATTCCAGATGCTTTTCTCAGGAGGGTGCCCACTAGCTGGCACCCTTGTTGCTAATACCTGTGTACCCGCCGAGTGAGTGTCAAAAAATTGCGGGCCGCCCAAGAGAGTAGACCATGAGCCAAGGTATTGAATTTAATCGGTTGATGATGGACATGCAGGCCATGAAAGTGGATGCCATGTCTGCGCGTAAATCGACTGCCGCTGTCCCTGAAATCGCGGGCAGCAGCTTTTCCGACATGCTCGGTCAGGCGATCAATAAAGTCAGCGATACCCAGCAGGCGTCGACTCAACTGGCCAACGCGTTCGAGATCGGCAAGAGCGGTGTCGACCTGACTGACGTCATGATTGCGTCGCAAAAAGCCAGCGTGTCGTTCCAGGCTCTGACCCAGGTGCGCAACAAGCTGGTCCAGGCTTACCAAGACATCATGCAGATGCCGGTTTAAGGGCGAAATAAGTCATGGCAGAAGCAGTCGCTGATAACGTTCCGGCCAAGGCCACCCCGATCGACGGCAAACCGCCGCTGTTCGGCCTGTCCTTTCTGGAAAACCTTTCCCAGATGACCGTGCTGCGTCAGGTCGGCCTGTTGGTCGGTCTGGCGGCGAGCGTGGCGATTGGCTTTGCCGTGGTGCTGTGGTCGCAGCAGCCGGATTACCGTCCACTGTACGGCAGCCTTGCCGGCATGGACGCCAAGCAGGTCATGGAAACCCTGGCCGCCGCTGACATTCCCTACAACGTAGAACCCAATTCAGGCGCCTTGCTGGTCAAGGCCGACGACCTGTCCCGTGCGCGGATGAAACTCGCTGCCGCTGGTGTCACTCCCAGCGACGGCAACATCGGTTTCGAAATCCTCGACAAGGAACAGGGTCTGGGCACCAGCCAGTTCATGGAAGCGACCCGTTATCGTCGCGGCCTCGAAGGCGAACTGGCGCGGACCATCTCCAGCCTGAACAACGTCAAGGGTGCCCGCGTGCATCTGGCCATTCCGAAGAGTTCGGTGTTCGTCCGTGACGAGCGCAAGCCGAGCGCTTCGGTACTGGTCGAGCTGTACAGCGGGCGTTCGCTGGAGCCGGGTCAGGTGGTGGCGATCATCAATCTGGTCGCGACTTCCGTGCCCGAGTTGAGCAAATCGCAGATCACCGTCGTCGATCAGAAGGGCAACCTGCTCTCCGATCAGGCGGAGAACTCGGAAATGACCATGGCCGGCAAGCAGTTCGATTACAGCCGCCGCATGGAAAGCATGCTCACCCAGCGCGTGCACAACATTCTGCAACCGGTACTGGGCAACGATCGTTACAAGGCTGAAGTCTCCGCCGACGTCGATTTCAGTGCCGTCGAATCGACCGCCGAGCAGTTCAACCCGGACCAACCGGCGTTGCGCAGCGAGCAGTCGGTCAATGAACAACGCACCGCCAGCAATGGTCCGCAAGGTGTGCCGGGTGCCCTGAGCAACCAGCCGCCGTCGCCTGCCTCGGCGCCGCAGACCACCGGTGGCACCGCCGCACCGGCCGGAATGATTCAGCCAGGTCAGCCTTTGGTTGATGCCAACGGCCAGCAGATCATGGACCCGGCCACCGGCCAGCCGATGCTCGCGCCGTACCCGGCGGACAAGCGTCAACAATCGACCAAGAACTTCGAACTCGACCGTTCGATCAGCCACACCAAGCAGCAGCAGGGCCGTCTCAATCGCCTGTCGGTGTCGGTGGTGGTCGACGATCAGGTCAAGATCAACCCGGCCAACGGTGAAACCAGCCGTGCGCCGTGGAGCGCTGACGAATTGGCGCGCTTTACCCGCCTGGTGCAGGACGCGGTCGGTTTCGACGCCAGCCGTGGCGACAGCGTCAGCGTGATCAACATGCCGTTCTCCGCCGAGCGCGGCGAAGTGATTGCCGATATTCCGTTCTACTCCCAGCCATGGTTCTGGGACATCGTCAAACAAGTGCTGGGTGTGCTGTTCATCCTCGTACTGGTGTTTGGTGTGCTGCGTCCGGTGCTCAACAACATCACCGGCGGTGGCAAAGGCAAGGAGCTGGCCGGTCTGGGCAGCGACGTGGAACTCGGTGGCATGGGCGGCCTGGACGGCGAACTGGCCAACGACCGCGTGAGCCTCGGTGGTCCGCAGAGCATTCTGTTGCCGAGCCCGAGCGAGGGTTATGACGCGCAGCTGAATGCAATCAAGAGTCTGGTAGCTGAAGACCCGGGTCGCGTGGCTCAGGTCGTGAAAGAGTGGATTAACGCAGATGAGTGATAACCGAGCCGCCACCGTCAAACTGACCAAGGTCGACAAAGCCGCGATTCTGCTGCTGTCCCTGGGTTCGACCGATGCTGCGCAAGTGTTGCGCCACATGGGGCCCAAAGAGGTTCAGCGCGTCGGCGTGGCCATGGCGCAGATGGGCAACGTCCATCGCGAACAGGTCGAGCAGGTGATGAGCGAGTTCGTCGACATCGTCGGCGATCAGACCAGCCTCGGCGTCGGTTCCGACGACTACGTACGCAAGATGCTCACCCAGGCCCTGGGCGAAGACAAGGCCAACGGCCTGATCGACCGCATCCTGCTCGGTGGCAACACCAGTGGCCTCGACAGCCTGAAATGGATGGAGCCGCGCGCCGTCGCCGACGTCATCCGTTATGAGCACCCGCAGATCCAGGCAATCGTGGTCGCGTACCTCGACCCGGATCAGGCCGGTGAAGTGCTCGGCAACTTCGACCATAAAGTGCGTCTGGACATCATCCTGCGCGTTTCGTCGTTGAACACCGTGCAACCGGCCGCCTTGAAAGAACTCAACCAGATTCTCGAGAAACAGTTCTCCGGCAACTCGAACGCCTCGCGCACCACCCTGGGTGGCATCAAGCGTGCGGCCGACATCATGAACTTCCTCGACAGCTCGATCGAAGGCCAGCTCATGGACTCGATCCGCGAAGTCGACGAAGACCTGTCCGGTCAGATCGAAGACCTCATGTTCGTGTTCAACAACCTTGCCGACGTCGACGACCGTGGCATTCAGGCGCTGTTGCGCGAAGTCTCTTCCGATGTGCTGGTGCTGGCCCTCAAGGGCTCGGACGAGGGCGTCAAGGAAAAGATCTTCAAGAACATGTCCAAGCGTGCCGCCGAACTGTTGCGCGACGACCTCGAGGCGAAAGGCCCGGTGCGCGTCAGCGATGTCGAAACCGCGCAGAAGGAAATCCTCACTATTGCCCGTCGTATGGCCGAAGCCGGCGAGATCGTGCTCGGTGGCAAGGGCGGCGAGGAAATGATCTAAGCCCATGGATAAGCCTGACGAGTCTGTGACGGATCTGATCCGCGCCCGCGATGTTCGTGGTTTCGAATCCTGGGCGCTGCCCAGCTTCGACCCGCCGAAACCGGAACCCGAGCCGGAACCCGAGCCCGAACCGCCGGAAATGGAAGAAGTGCCGCTGGAAGAAGTCCAGCCACTGACCCTGGAAGAACTCGAAAGCATCCGTCAGGAGGCTTACAACGAGGGCTTCGCCATCGGCGAAAAAGAAGGTTTTCACAGCACCACGCTGAAGGTGCGTCAGGAGGCTGAAACAGCGCTCGCGGCGAAAATCGCCAGCCTTGAGCTGCTGATGGCCAACCTGTTCGAACCGATCGCCGAGCAAGACACCCAGATTGAAAAGTCGCTGGTCGACCTCGTGCAGCACATCACCAAACAAGTGATCAAGCGCGAACTGGCCATCGACTCGACACAGATCGAACACGTCATGCGCGATGCCCTCAAGCTGTTGCCGCTGGGCGTGGAAAACGTGCGCCTGTACGTCAATCCGCAGGATTTCGTCCAGGTCAAAGCCCTGCGCGAACGCCACGAAGAAACCTGGCGTATCGTCGAAGACGAGTCGCTGTTGCCGGGCGGTTGCCGGGTTGAAACCGAGCACAGCCGCATCGACGCCAGCGTCGAATCGCGGGTGACCCAAGTGATGGCCAAGCTGTTCGACCAGTTGCACGAGCAGGCCTTGCACCCGGCAGCGCCTGACTTGAGCCTGGAAATCCCCGAAGACACCCCAGCGGCTGTCGACTCTGACGAGCCGCGCGCGGACGCCAGCGATGCGCCTTGAACGCACCAGCTTCGCCAAGCGCCTGAGCACCTACGCCGAGGCCACCGAGATTGCCGGCGCGCCGATCCTTGAAGGTCGGCTGCTGCGCATGGTCGGCCTGACCCTCGAAGCCGAAGGCTTGCGCGCCGCCATGGGCACCCGTTGCATGGTCATCAATGACGACAGCTACCACCCGTCCCAGGTGGAAGCGGAAGTCATGGGTTTTTCCGGCAGCAAAGTCTTTCTGATGCCGGTCGGCAGCGTCGCCGGCATTGCCCCGGGCGCCCGCGTGGTGCCGCTGGCCGATACCGGTCGTTTGCCGATGGGCATGAGCATGCTCGGCCGTGTTCTTGACGGCGCCGGTCGCGCGCTGGACGGCAAGGGCGGCATGAAGGCCGAAGACTGGGTGCCGATGGACGGCCCGACCATCAACCCGCTCAACCGTGACCCGATCAGCGTACCGCTGGATGTCGGCATCCGTTGCATCAACGGTTTGCTGACGGTCGGCCGTGGCCAGCGTCTGGGTCTGTTCGCCGGTACCGGTGTCGGTAAATCGGTGCTGTTGGGCATGATGACCCGCTTCACCGAAGCCGACATCATCGTCGTCGGCCTGATCGGTGAGCGTGGCCGCGAAGTTAAGGAATTCATCGAGCACATCCTCGGTGAAGAGGGCCTCAAACGCTCGGTAGTGGTTGCCTCGCCAGCAGACGATGCACCGCTGATGCGTATGCGCGCGGCGATGTATTGCACGCGCATCGCCGAGTATTTCCGCGACAAGGGCAAGAACGTGCTGCTGCTGATGGACTCGCTGACCCGTTTCGCCCAGGCCCAGCGCGAAATCGCGCTGGCCATCGGCGAACCGCCAGCAACCAAGGGCTATCCGCCCTCGGTGTTCGCCAAGCTGCCGAAACTGGTGGAGCGCGCCGGTAACGCGGAGAAGGGCGGTGGCTCGATCACGGCGTTCTACACCGTACTGTCCGAAGGCGACGACCAGCAGGACCCGATTGCCGACTCGGCGCGTGGCGTGCTCGACGGCCACATCGTCCTGTCGCGGCGCCTGGCCGAGGAAGGCCACTATCCGGCGATCGACATCGAAGCGTCGATCAGCCGGGTGATGCCGGCGGTGGTTTCGCCGGATCACATGCAGCGCGCGCAGTATTTCAAGCAGCTTTGGTCGCGCTATCAGCAGAGCCGTGATTTGATCAGCGTCGGTGCCTATGTGGCCGGTGGTGATCGCGAGACCGATCTGGCGATTTCCCTGCAGCCGCAGTTGGTCAGGTATCAGCGCCAGGGCCTCAACGACAAAATCAATCTGGGTGAAAGCCAGGCCTATCTGGAAACCCTGTTCGCCCCTGCGGCGGGCGGGTAACCGGCCATGGCCGTCAGCCGCGCCGCGCGCCTGGCACCGGTGGTGGACATGGCCGAGAAGGCCGAGAAAGCCGCCGTGCAGCGCCTCGCCTACTTTCAGGGCCAGGTCAAAGTTGCCGAAAGCAAACTGGCCGACCTCAATGCCTTTCGTCTGGATTACTCGCAGCAGTGGATCGTGCGCGGCAGCACCGGCGTGACCGGGCAATGGCTGCTGGGCTTCCAGGGCTTTCTGGCGCAACTCGACACCGCCGTCGACCAACAACGGCAGAGCCTGGTCTGGCACCAGAACAAGCTCGACAAGGCGCGTGAGGAATGGCAACAGGCGTTTGCCCGCGTCGAGGGTTTGCGCAAACTGGTGCAGCGCTATCGTGATGAAGCGCAACGCCTGGAAGACAAGCGCGAGCAGAAGCTGCTCGATGAATTGTCCCAGCGCTTGCCACGGCGTGATGCCTTCTAAACCTCACCGCCAAACCCTGTGGGAGCGAGCCTGCTCGCGAAAGCGCCGTGTCAGTCAATCCTGTAGTCAACTGACAGAATGCCTTCGCGAGCAGGCTCGCTCCCACACTTGTTCCACTGTTGCGCCTTGCCCCAACCCTATCCAGGTGCTAAACCTTGTACAGGTTCGTCAATGACAAGGAAGCCAGTCAATGTCAGTCGTTACAGAAGTCTCTCCAGACCAGAAAAAGCTCACGATCGCCGTCAAAGGCCGGTTCGATTTCGGTCGCCATCAGGAATTTCGCGAGTCGTATGAACGGCTCCCACACAAACCCGAATCCATCGTGGTCGATCTCAAAGAGGCCACTTACCTCGACAGCTCTGCGCTGGGCATGCTGCTTCTGCTGCGTGATCACGCCGGTGGCGACAATTCGGATATCCGCGTCGTCAACAGCAGCTCCGATGTGAAGAAAATCCTCGCGATTTCCAACTTCGACAAACTCTTCGACATCAGTTGACGCCCATGCAGGCGCAAGAGCCGCTGACCATTCTTATCGCCGAAGACAGCGCCGCCGACCGGCTGCTGCTGTCGACCATTGTCCGCCGTCAAGGTCATCAGGTGCTGACAGCGGCCAATGGTGCGGAGGCGGTCGAATGCTTCCAGCAGCAACAACCCGATCTGGTGTTGATGGACGCGCTGATGCCGGTGATGGACGGCTTCGAAGCGGCGCGGCAGATCAAGGCGCTGGCGGGTGAAGCGTTGGTGCCGATCATCTTCCTCACCTCGCTGACCGAGAGTGAAGCGCTGGCCCGTTGTCTGGAGGCTGGCGGTGACGATTTTCTGGCGAAGCCGTACAACCAGGTGATACTCGCCGCCAAAATCAAGGCGATGGATCGCTTGCGGCGCCTTCAGGCCACGGTCCTGCAGCAGCGCGATCTGATCGCGAAACATCATGACTATCTGCTCAACGAACAACGCGTGGCCAAAGCGGTGTTCGACAAGGTCGCGCATTCCGGGTGCCTGAGTGCGCCGAACATTCGGTACCTGCAATCGCCTTACGCGCTGTTCAATGGCGATCTGCTGCTCGCGGCGTACACGCCGGCCGGTGACATGCACGTCATGCTCGGCGATTTCACCGGGCATGGCTTGCCGGCAGCGGTGGGGGCGATGCCGCTGGCCGAAGTGTTTTATGGGATGACCGCCAAGGGCTATGGCCTGGCCGAAACCCTGCGCGAGATGAACGCCAAGCTCAAGCGCATCCTGCCGGTGGACATGTTCTGCTGTGCCACCTTGCTCAGTCTGAGTTTCCAGAGCCGTTCGGTGGAGGTGTGGAACGGCGGCATGCCCGACGGTTACCTGCACCGCATGGCCAGTGGCGAACGCTTGCCCTTGCCGGCGCGGCATTTGCCCCTGGGGATTCTCAGCGCGCAAGCCTTCGATGACCGTACGGATGTCTATCCGATGGCGGTTGATGATCGGGTGTTCCTGTTGTCGGACGGTGTCATCGATACCTGCGATGCCAATGATCAGTTGTTCGGCGTTGAACGCTTGCAGCAGGTGTTTGCGGCGAACCGCGAGCCGGATCGGTTATTCGAGGATATCGAACAGGCGCTGCGCGATTTTCGCGGACAGGCCCGAGATGACGTAAGCATGGTCGAGGTCAGTCTGCTCGAGTCGGCTCAGGCCCACGGCGCGACGCCGGTGTATTCCGACAGCGGCCAGTCGTGCCCGCTGGACTGGTCGGCCAGTTTCGAGTTTCGCGGCGCCACACTCAGGCGCTTCAATCCATTGCCGTTCCTCTTGCAGTTGCTGCTTGAGGTGCATGGCCTGCGCGCGCAAAGCGGGGCGCTGTACAGCGTGCTCGCCGAGTTGTATTCCAATGGGCTGGAGCATGGCGTGCTCGGGCTGGACTCGAGCCTCAAACGCGATGCGGCAGGTTTCGCCCGCTACTATGAAATGCGCGCGGCGCGGCTGGAGGCGCTGCAGGATGGTTATGTGCGAGTGCATTTGCAGGTGCAACCGCAGGGCGAGGGCGGGCGCCTGGTCATTCGGGTCGAGGATAGCGGCAAGGGGTTTGATGTGGCGCGGGTCATGGAAAGGCCTGTGGATAACGTCCGCTTGTCGGGACGCGGCATCGGTCTGGTCCGGCAGCTGGGGCGCAACGCCAGTTGGTCGGACCAAGGTCGTAGTGCCAGCGTGGAGTTTTTCTGGGAGATTGAGGCATAATCCGCCCATTCTTGATCAAGGAGTGAGCAAGTGACAGACGCACATGTAAATCGCGAAGTCCTCGATACTTTGCGCGAGGTGATGGAGGACGGCTATACGGAATTGCTGGAGACTTTTCTGGCAGATTCGCAAAGCCGCCTGCACGAGTTGCAGGACAGCACCAGCGCCAAAGCGCTTTCCGATGTAGCGCATAGCTTCAAGGGCAGCGCCAGCAACATGGGCGCGGTTCGACTGGCCGAGTTGTGCCAGGACCTGGAGTCGAACGCGAAGGACAAAAGCCCGGAAGCGCTCGCTCAGCTAGTCGCCGATATCCATTCTGAATTCGCCGAAGTACGTCCGGTGTACGAAAGCGAAAAGCACCACGCCCACATTCACTGAAGCTGCCGTCCGGCGCTTTTCGCAAGTGTCTGGCCAAACTGGCCCGGCACTTGCAGTCAACTTGCTCAACTGTACCTACGATCCCAGTGCAGCGGAGACCGTGTCATGCCTGCGACCCCCAACATTCTTCTTCAGACCGCCGCTCAGGCCAAGGCGCAAGCCGCCTCTGCCAAATCGTCGGCAATGGCCGCAGACGCCGGGGACAAGGCCTCCAGCTTCGCCAAAGTGTTTGCCGATCAGGCGCCGGCCAAGCCCGCCGTGAGCGCTGACAATTCAGTCAAGCCGGCACGCGATAAGGTCGCGGACAGCAGCGGCAAAAAGGATATCGGCAAAGAGCAGTCTGCCGCGCCCGAGCCAGCAGTTGCCGATAGCGGCAAAGCGTTGCCTGCCGACAAGGCGTCGAGCGACGACGCGACAGCGACTGCCGATGACACCACTGAAACCGTACAAACCCCTGTGGCCGATGCCGCGCCTGTAGACCCGGCCCTTGATCCGGCCTTGGCGCAAGTCGTTCAGCCCTTGGTGGCAGCGCCTGTGGTGCAAGCACCAACAGTCACCACGCCAGCCCAGCCGGAAACCGAAACGCCTGCACTGGCGGTCGTGTCGGGCATGGTCAAAGATCCGGCGGCCACCGACAGCGATTTCGATCCATCGGCCGACCCGCTCGACTCGATGCCGGCCGTGCGCATGGCGATGGAGCAGGGCGGGCATATTTCCGCCGCCAGTCAGGCGCAACCGAAAGCCACGCCTGCTCAAGCTCAGGCTGACGGCGAATTGACCGCCGCGCAGAACTTTGCTGCCGGCATGGCCAGCATGCTCGACGTGCAGGCCGACAAGGACAGCACCAGTCAGGGCGGCGAACAAGCTTTCAGCGGGCTGATCGACGATGGTCTGAAGGATCTGAAATCGGCTACCAGCGACACCCGCGTCGATGACTTCGCCAACCGTCTGGCGGCACTGACCCAGGCCGCTACGCCGAAAACCGCCAATGCGCTGCCGGTGAATCAGCCGATCGCCATGCACCAGAGTGGCTGGACCGAAGAAGTGGTCAACCGCGTCATGTACCTGTCCAGCGTCAACCTGAAGGCCGCCGACATTCAGTTGCAACCGGCGGAGCTGGGGCGTCTGGATATCCGCGTGAACATGGTTCCCGATCAGCAGACCCAGGTCACCTTCATGAGCGCGCACCCGAGCGTGCGTGAAGCGCTCGACAGCCAGATGCACCGCCTGCGCGACATGTTCAACCAGCAGGGCATGGGCCAGGTGGACGTCAACGTCGCCGACCAGAACCGTGGCTGGCAGGGGCAGCAAGGTCAGGAACAGGCGCAGCAGGGGCAGAGTGGCCGGACCAGCGCTGCGGGTGGCCGCTTGGATTCGGCGGATGAGGAATTGGCACCGGCTACTGTCGCTGAAGTGGCGGCGCAGACTACCAGCGTAATTGGCAGCAGCGCGGTCGACTATTACGCCTGAGCAAATCAAGAGCCCCCTCACCCTAGCCCTCTCCCAGAGGGAGAGGGGACCGATTGGGGAATCTTGAAGAACTACGCCGACCTGAACGAGCATCGCTGAATCCGTTCGACATTAGGCGACCTGTTGATTCCCGCCCTGAACTTGCAATCACCTCGGTTGTGCAGGTCGATGTCCAGCCCCATTACATCTCGGTCGGCCCCCTCTCCCTCAGGGAGAGGGCTGGGGTGAGGGTGCTTTTGACTTTAGCGTCGTTCTCGACCTCCGACACTTCTGGCATAACACTTGCTCTTGCCTTGCCGTGCGACTGTGAAACCCCCGATTAGTGACGGATTATTGGCATGGCGAAGAGCGAAGCTGCAGCAGTAAAAGACCCCGCAACCAAAGGCAAACTCAAGCTGATCATCGTGATCGTGCTGGCGTTGCTGGTGGCCATTGGTGCATCCGTCGGGGCGACCTGGTTCTTCATGCACGGCGCGCAGAGCAAGCCTGCCGAGGCCGCTGAAGCAGCGCCGGTCGGCAAGCAGGCGGCGATTTTCGAGCCGATGGCGCCGGCCTTCGTGGCCAACTACAACCAGAACGGCCGTCAGCGCTACATGCAGGTGAGCATCACCATGCTGGCGCGTAATCAGGCCGATCTGGACGCGCTCAAAGTGCACATGCCGGTTATCCGCAACAACCTGGTAATGCTCTTCTCCGGTCAGGATTTCGCCACACTGGCGACCCCGGTCGGCCAGGAGATGTTGCGCCAGAAGGCCACCGCCAGCGTCCAGGAAGTGGCGCAGAAAGAACTGGGCAAAGTGGTCATCGAACAGTTGCTTTTCACTAATTTCGTACTGCAGTAGGAACACGACATGGCCGTGCAGGATCTGCTGTCCCAGGATGAAATCGATGCGCTGCTGCATGGCGTCGATGATGGTCTGGTACAGACCGATAATGCTGCCGAACCCGGCAGTGTCAAAAGCTACGACCTGACCAGCCAGGATCGCATCGTCCGTGGACGCATGCCGACGCTGGAAATGATCAACGAGCGCTTTGCCCGCTACACCCGCATCAGCATGTTCAACATGCTGCGCCGCTCGGCGGACGTGGCTGTCGGTGGCGTGCAGGTGATGAAGTTCGGCGAATACGTGCACTCGCTGTACGTGCCGACCAGCCTCAACCTGGTCAAGATCAAACCGCTGCGCGGCACCGCGCTGTTCATCCTCGACGCCAAACTGGTGTTCAAGCTGGTGGACAACTTCTTCGGTGGTGACGGCCGTCACGCCAAGATCGAAGGGCGGGAATTCACTCCGACCGAACTGCGCGTAGTGCGCATGGTGCTCGAGCAGGCTTTCGTCGATCTGAAAGAAGCCTGGCAGGCGATCATGGAAGTCAATTTCGAGTACATCAACTCGGAAGTGAACCCGGCCATGGCCAACATCGTCGGCCCGAGCGAAGCGATTGTGGTCTCCACCTTCCACATCGAACTCGATGGCGGTGGCGGCGATCTGCACGTGACCATGCCGTACTCGATGATCGAGCCGGTGCGCGAGATGCTCGACGCCGGTTTCCAGTCCGACCTCGACGATCAGGACGAGCGCTGGGTCAACGCCCTGCGCCAGGACGTGCTCGATGTCGACGTGCCGATCGGCGCCACCGTGGCCCGCCGCCAGTTGAAGCTGCGCGACATCCTGCACATGCAACCGGGGGATGTGATCCCGGTCGAGATGCCGGAAGACATGATCATGCGCGCCAACGGCGTGCCGGCCTTCAAGGTCAAGATGGGCTCGCACAAAGGCAACCTCGCGTTGCAGGTGATCGAGCCGATCGAGCGTCGCTGAGGCGGCGCTTTCCACCCCCGTATTTAACCGAATTGTTGCCCGCCGAGGACACATGATGAACGACGATATGAACGCGCAGGACGACCAGGCACTGGCCGATGAATGGGCTGCGGCCCTGGAAGAAACCGGTGACGCCGGCCAGGCTGACATCGATGCACTGCTGGCTGCCGACGCAGGCACTTCCAGCTCCAACCGTCTGCCGATGGAAGAGTTCGGCAGCGTGCCGAAGAACAACGATCCGGTGACCCTCGACGGTCCGAACCTGGACGTGATCCTCGACATTCCGGTGTCGATCTCGATGGAAGTCGGCAGTACCGACATCAACATCCGCAACCTGCTGCAACTCAACCAGGGTTCGGTGATCGAGCTTGATCGTCTGGCCGGTGAGCCGCTCGACGTGCTGGTCAACGGCACCTTGATCGCCCACGGCGAAGTAGTGGTGGTCAACGAGAAGTTCGGCATCCGCCTGACCGACGTGATCAGCCCAAGCGAACGCATCAAGAAGCTGCGCTGAGTGAAAAGGTTTCTCTGGGTGCTGCTGGCATGGCCGTTGGGCGTGCTGGCTGCCGAACCGGGCGCAACCACTGCCGGGCCTGCCGCCACCGCGCCAATGGTCAATAGCGGCGTGGCCGGTCAGTTGACGCAACTGGTGTTCGGTTTGCTGCTGGTGCTGGGTTTGATCTTCTTCCTCGCCTGGCTGTTGCGCCGCGTGCAGCAGGCGGGGCCAGCGGGCAAGGGCCAGGTAATCGAGCTGATCGGCTCACGCGCGCTCGGTCCGCGTGACCGCTTGATGCTGGTGCAGGTCGGCAACGAGCAGATTCTGCTCGGCCTCAGCCCCGGCACCATCACCGCGCTGCACGTGCTCAAAGAGCCGGTCGAAGTCCCCACCGCCAGTGAAAAAGCGACGCCGGAATTTGCTCAGCATCTGCTGAAGATTCTTGGCAAGGACCAAAAGGATACGAAGTAATGGGTGCGCTCCGCATCGTCTTGACGCTGGTCCTGTTGCTGGCCGCGCCGCTGGCGTTCGCCGCCGATCCGTTGTCGATCCCGGCGATCACGCTGGGCACCAATGCCGACGGCGCGCAGGAATATTCGGTCAGTCTGCAGATCCTGCTGATCATGACCGCGCTGAGCTTTATTCCGGCGGCGGTCATCCTGATGACCAGCTTCACGCGGATCATCATCGTCTTCTCGATCCTGCGTCAGGCCCTCGGCCTGCAACAGACGCCGTCGAACCAGATCCTCACCGGCATGGCGCTGTTCCTGACGCTGTTCATCATGGCGCCGGTGTTCGACCGGGTGAACAACGACGCGCTGCAACCGTATCTGGCGGAAACCCTCACCGCCCAGCAAGCGGTGGAAAAGGCTCAGGTGCCGATCAAGGACTTCATGCTCGCGCAGACCCGCACCAGCGATCTGGAGCTGTTCATGCGCCTGTCCAAGCGCACCGACATTGCCAGCCCGGATCAGGCGCCGTTGACCATTCTGGTGCCGGCGTTCGTGACTTCCGAGCTTAAAACCGCCTTCCAGATCGGCTTCATGATCTTCATTCCGTTCCTGATCATCGACCTCGTCGTGGCGAGCGTGCTGATGGCCATGGGTATGATGATGCTCTCGCCGCTGATCATTTCGTTGCCGTTCAAGATCATGCTGTTCGTGCTGGTCGATGGCTGGGCGCTGATCATCGGTACTCTGGCCAGCAGTTTTGGAGGTGTTTCGCCATGACGCCGGAAGTCGCGGTCGATATCTTTCGTGAAGCCCTGTGGCTGACCACCATGATGGTCGCCATCCTGGTGGTGCCGAGCCTTCTGGTCGGCCTGCTGGTGTCGATGTTCCAGGCCGCCACGCAGATCAACGAACAGACCCTGAGCTTCCTGCCGCGTCTTCTGGTGATGCTGGTGACCCTGATCATCGGCGGTCCGTGGATCGTGCAGACGTTCATGGAATACATCATCCAGCTGTACAAAAACATTCCGATGGTCATCGGCTAAGCCATGCAATCGCTGCTTCAGCTGACCGACACCCAGATCAGCACCTGGGTGGCGTCGTTCATGTTGCCGCTGTTTCGCGTGGCGTCGATGCTGATGGTCATGCCGGTGTTCGGCACCACCCTGATTCCGCGTCGCGTGCGCCTGTATTTCGCCGTGGCGATCACCGTGGTCATCACCCCGGCGCTGCCGCCGATGCCCGCCGTCAGCCCGCTGGATCTCAGCGGCCTGTTGCTGATTGGCGAGCAGATTCTGGTTGGCGCCGTGCTCGGCTTTTCCCTGCAACTGTTCTTTCAGGCGTTTGCCGTGGCTGGACAGATCGTCGCGATCCAGATGGGTATGGGCTTCGCCTCGATGATCGACCCTACCAACGGCGTTTCGGTGGCGGTGATCGGGCAGTTCTTCACTATGCTGGTGACGTTGCTGTTCCTGTCGATGAACGGCCATCTGGTGGTATTCGAAGTCCTCACTGAAAGTTTCACCACGCTGCCGGTCGGCGGCGGTTTGATGGTTGCGCATTACTGGGAACTGGCCGGCAAACTCGGCTGGGTCCTCGGCGCCGCATTGCTGCTGGTGTTGCCGGCCGTCACCGCACTGTTGGTGGTCAACATCGCCTTCGGCGTGATGACCCGCGCCGCGCCGCAACTGAACATCTTCTCGATCGGTTTTCCGCTGACCCTGGTGCTCGGCCTGTTCATCGTCTGGGTCGGCCTTGCGGATATTCTCAACCAGTATCAACCGCTGGCCAGCGAGGCCTTGCAGTTGCTACGCGAACTGGCACGGGCGCGCTGAGTCATGGCAGAGAGCGAAAGCGGTCAGGACAAAACGGAAGACCCCACGGAGAAGCGCAAAAAGGACTCCCGTGAGAAGGGTGAAATCGCCCGTTCCAAAGAGCTCAACACCCTCGCCGTGATGATGGCCGGCGCCTCTGCGCTGCTGATTTTCGGCGGCATGCTTGCGCAAGAAATGATGGACGTGATGCGCCTGAACTTCACCCTGTCCCGCGAAGTGGTCATGGATCAGGGCGCCATGGGCCGGTTTTTGCTGGAGTCGGGCCTGATCGCCTTGCTAGCGATTCAGCCGGTGATGATAACCCTGTTGCTCGCCGCCATCATCGGGCCAATCTCCCTGGGTGGCTGGCTGTTCGCGGCAAGTTCGCTGGCACCCAAATTCAGCCGGATGAACCCGGCCGCCGGCCTCAAACGGATGTTCTCGTTCAAGGCTGTGGTCGAACTGCTCAAGGCCCTGGCCAAGTTTCTGATTACCTTGGGCGTGGCGCTGTTGGTATTGTCCGCCGACGTCGACGACTTGCTGCGCATCGCCCACGAACCACTGGACATGGCGATCATTCACAGCGTCCTGCTGGTGGGCTGGAGCACGCTGTGGCTGGCCTGCGGTCTGATAATCATCGCCGCCGTCGACGTGCCGGTGCAGATCTGGGAGAGCATGAAGAAGCTCAAGATGACCAAGCAGGAAGTGCGCGACGAACACAAGGACCAGGAAGGCCGCCCCGAGGTCAAGCAACGCATTCGCCAGACCCAGCGCGAAATGTCCCAGCGACGGATGATGGCGGCGATTCCCGAAGCCGACGTGGTCATCACCAACCCGACCCACTACGCGGTCGCGCTCAAGTACGACTCGGAGAAGGGCGGCGCACCGGTGCTGCTGGCCAAGGGCAGCGACTTCATCGCCCTGAAAATCCGCGAAATCGCAGTGGCCAACAACGTCATG
The DNA here is from genome assembly GCF_001425545.1 of Pseudomonas sp. Leaf434. NCBI lineage: Bacteria > Pseudomonadati > Pseudomonadota > Gammaproteobacteria > Pseudomonadales > Pseudomonadaceae > Pseudomonas > Pseudomonas sp. Leaf434. The sequence continues at coordinate 898,327 of NZ_LMQZ01000001.1, forward strand.
CTGCTCGAGTCGCCTGCGCTGGCCCGCTCGATCTATTACTCAACTGAGCTTGAGCAGGAAATTCCCGGTGGACTGTATCTGGCGGTGGCGCAGGTATTAGCCTACGTCTACCAGATCCGCCAACACCAGGCGGGCAAGGGCAAGCGACCGGACCCGCTCAAGGATGATCTGCCGATTCCACCGGACTTGCGTCGGGATTCTTGACCGAACTGTACAAAATAAAAAACGCCGTCCCGATTGAACGGGACGGCGTTTTTTTATGCCGCGGCGTTTTTGATGGGCGCGCGGACTTTCAGTGCTACGAAGATGTGCACCTATTTACCCCATCAAGTTTCAACTAGTCGGTGCTGCTTGAAGGTCCTATCATTTCGGCGGCATCTACCACCTCTTCACTACTGCTCATCGCTCCCATTCCTCCCGGATAATTCAACGAAAAACTCAACCCGGCACCGGGGTCGGCTGTTTGCGCCAGCCACTCGAAATTTCGGGTATAGGTGTTGTAAACCTCCCCCGAGGCTCCATTGGTGTTGCCGGTCCAGGCTCTGTCCAGGTGAGGGTACTGTGGACTTCCACGCCATGCGAACCAAGGCTGAGAGAAACAACGCTGCATGACCGCACGGATTTCCGGCGTTAAGTACACCGCACCTCCTTGCGCCAGTGATTGAAGGTATCTCTGATAAGTCCAACCCCCGCCTCCGTGTACCACCAGGGAGTAGACGTTTGAGACCTTGACTGTATAGCGGACCTCCCCAGCCTGCTGGTCGGTGATGATGATGTTTGCCTCACCGTTGCCCATTCCCGTCGCCTTGCCACTTGCGTCAACTGCTGCGACGGCGGGACTTGAGGACTTGTAGGTATAGGGCGGGTGACCCCCGATAGCCACGCGAATCTTTGTGTTACCAATCGCATCGACACCATTGAGGTGTGGGCAGTAACCACTTCTAACCATTACTCCGTCCAGCACCATCAGCGTCATGTCCACTGAAAGTGGTTGGATACTCACAGTCAGCAGTCGCACGTTGGAATAGACCGAGGTCGGGTGGTACAGCGATTTAGCATACAAGCGGTGGCCGCCGACGGTGACGGTGATCGTGTGCTGCCATGACCCGTCAATTGGACTGGCGGTCACTTTGCCCTTGGACTCTGCGCTCGGACCACTACCGTCGAAAATTTCGATCTCCTTCCCTTTACTGGCGGTGCCCTTGAGTACCAATGTGGTGCTGGTGGTGCTGGCACCCTCCGGCACTTCTTTATTGTTGGCGTCCAATACGTTGGTTAGCGTCGGGGCCGGCAATTTCTCTTTCAGACGAATGTTCACCGTCTCGTTCGGCGATTCGCCAAATTGTCCCAATTGATCAGTTACCTCGAAGTTGGCGTTTATCTCGCCGTCAACAAAGTTCTCAAAATCAGCTGTATACAGCGTCTTGCTCACTGGTGCCGAGGGATCCGTAACGTCCAACGTGAACGTCGCATTGCCTAGCTTCAATATCACTTGATCGAAAGGTTCTTTGGTCGTGTAGCGCATTTCGAACGTGACACCGTTTTGTGCCAATTCAGGGGTAATGCCATTGGCGATCACCTCGGAAGGAATAATCAGCTTGAAATTGGCGTGAGGGTGCAGGTGGTACAATACCGACAATATTTCAGATTTTTCTTTATTACCGCCGAGCCGTTCGACAACGTAATGTAGCGTGTTGATGCCGTTTACGAACTTGGATTTCGGGGCGTACAGCACGACTCGTTTATTTTCCTCGCCGGGCTTGACAGTGTAGCTGTCCACGGGTGTCGATCCATCATTGATAAACAACGCGACTGAATCGTACTCGGCCAGTGGTGCAACGCCTCGATTTAGTAGTTCAGTCCACGGATCAACCACACACGGCACGCTTTCCGGTGGGGTGGTGAATAGGCGTCTCGGAACGCCGCCATGAGCAAGACCGGAGGGTTTCACCGGTGTCACCCAGCCGGGTATGAATACCGGGACCAATTTCAAAACTTCAATCACCTCGTCGGATTGGGTGTCGATGGTTGATTCAGTGTCCATGACGCGCTCCTGGCCCTTGAGAGGCAGGCAAATGGGTGAAGCGCTATCACATACTCGTCTGTGAATTTTGGCCACTGTCATATCTGACAGGTAAATGCATGTTTCAGACAAACGGTTAGAGCTTCGTCGCCGGATGAGACACGAAGCGTCTCGGACTGCTGGCGCAAGGGCAGCGAATTCATCGCCTTGAAAGTCCGCGAAATCGCTTTGGCCAAGAATGTCATGCTGCTTGAGATGCCGGATTTGCGTCGGGATTCTTGATGCTGCTGCGCAGCCATTGGTCTGAGGCCTCCCTTTACTGTCAACTCTGACAGGTGTGCTCGTCGTGATTTTGCAGTTTGATGCAAGATGCTGCCGCGCACTGGCGCGGTCAGTCGAGCGAGTGCAAGGGAGCGCGACCATGAAAGGTATTTTCAGCAGCTACGATGAAAAAACCGGCAAAGGCACCATCACGCCGAAGCCCTCGGGACGATGCCTGTCCTTTGCCGAAGCCACGGGTTTTTTTCTGACGGCCAAAGAGTACCGGTTCAGCATTCCATTGGCTGAGGCCTTGCAGGCGAAGATCAAAGTGGGCGGCGAAGTCGAGTTCGAATTGCCCAGGACCAAAAATGGGAAAGTGAAAATCCTTCGGTATTGACCGGCAGTTTGCCCTCATCGCCAAACACCTGAAAAGAAAACCGCCGTCCCGATTGATGCGCAGCGGCGGTTTTTTTGGGCGATTATTGCCTGCCAGTCAGCCTTCGCGAGCAAACTTGATTCCACTTGTAATGCGATCAACCGTCGAAAGTGAGCCTGCTTGCTAAGGGGTCATCCCGGTCAGGAAAACAACCAAGTTCAAGCCCCGCTGTTCTAGATCACTGGTTAAATAAATCCGTTCCCTTTACTCCTGTCCCCTTTTCTCTCAATTCTGATGAGGCGAAGCGTCGACTCACTACCGCAAACACAAGACAGTGTGTCCAGGGCTAGAATGATAAGCATGCTCTCTCCACCCTTGTCCTTCGTTGTACAACCCCCAATACAAACTAACGTCTGAGCGAATTCCATAGCCAGCGAACTGAGTCACAAAAAATTTAGTCCGGAACAAAACCAGGTCTGACGTTTTTACAGCACGGCCATTCGCATTGACCCACTGATCAATCTTTGAATCAGCTATAAGTGATGGTGAGACAATGCATTGTTCGACGTTGCTTACAGAAACAGAAATTGAGGCATGTTGGCCTGAGCTATCTCTTACATTGATGGTGGTGCTGCCATTACCTTCACTCCAGATTAACCCGACGTCATTGACGTTTGCGATTTTTGGATTATCCGATTGATAAGTAATTTGACCCACTCCTCCTGACGCTTGACGATTTGCTGAGGCTCCAGACGGATGAACACCCGTAAGGCGCCATCTATCGATGTACTGACCACTGGTATTCACGATTGACACTGTCCTGCCTGACAACTCTAAAGGTGAATCATCTATGATGAGTTTTGCACGTACCTTGAGGCCTACATTTAGACTAGGGAACAGAGTAGCTTCGTTTTTGTCCCCGTTGGTGCTGAATCCAACACTAATGTCCACGCGAAGAGATCCATCAACAAGGCGGTCTAGTTCCGAACGCAAAAGCGTTCTGCTCAATTTACCTGGCATTTCAATTTCAATTCCATTAGCCAACGAAATTTCGTAGTCCGATCCATCATCTTTTTTTCCTACGCAAAGCAGCCAGAACTTTTGTCCCTTTGCCATGGCTGTCCAGGTATCGACTGTCACAGTCGCATCGCCATCAAAAGTCGATAAATCAAGTACTTTTCCTCCGTCCGGCCCAATTGCTTGGAGAATTACGGGTGTCGGCAAACGCGGGTCTCCATCAGCGATTGTCATGACATCAAACCTGACTGTTGGTGATTCTCCAGCCGGAACTCCGGTACGAATCAAATCCCACCGCAACTCAATCGCCTTGCCATGCCAAGCCGCCAGAAACGCAGCGCTCAATGAAATCTCTGCAATCCCACCAACAAAATCCACCACCGGAAACGGCGGCGCACCGGCCGGCGCGTTCACCTGGACGAATTGAGCTTTATCGTCTTTCTCTGCTGCGAAACCTGTTATCTGAAGCTTCACTCCATCCGGATTAGCCAAAACGTCAATCGGCACAGTGGGCGGGGTCAAGGTTGGGGGTGGCAGGTCAAGTTGCAGGCCAATGACGGTATACACCTGATCCGGAAACCGCGTGGCGCTAGCGAAGTCATTGCTCTTGTCCTCCGATACCCAGAATTCCAGTTTCAACAGCGATCCTTCTTTCAATTCTTTCAGAAAAGCTATGAGCAGCGGTTTATCCCAGAACCCCTGACTGACCCAGGTCGCATTCACCTTGTGGGTGTCACCATTCCAGAATTGCAGGACGTGTGCCGAGCCGTCAGGTTTCTGGCCGGTGAGCTTCAACCACACCTGCTGACCGACCTGGATTCCCGTCCAGTTGCGTGCTCGCAGCGTGGCGTCCTGGCCCCTCAGTGCGGCCACGTCGAGCATGCCGTCCACGGCCTCAGCGATTATCGGCGAGTTGTACACCTTCTGATTGGCGGTGATAGTGATCGGGGTCGTCGCCGACTCATTGTTGTTGGTCAATTGATCGCGCACCCTGGCGAAGACCGAATGGGTGCCGTCGCCAATCAACTGCAATTCGGCAGCCGTCAGGGTATGGTTGATCGGGCTTGTGGGGTTGGCAAATGTGATGCTCCAGGTGCCTATGGTGAGCGTGACCGTGTCGTGAGGCCGTGGGTAACCGACGATGATCGTGATGACTGCCGTCTGCCCCGGTGCGACGCTGGGTGGATGGCTGACGGTGACGGTAGGCGCCGGGTTGTTGTAGAGCAGCTTGAGTGTGGGTGAGTCAGCGTCGTTACCGCTGGCTCGGGTCACTCTGTAGCGGACATCGTTGAGACCGTTTGTGAACCAACTCGCCGGCACGCGCAAAAGAATGCGTTCCTGCTCCTCACCGGGATAGATGGTTTTGCTGATGCCGGTGTTGACTCCGTTGACAAAAATAGTCACGACGTCATAAGCCGCCATGACCCAGTTCCGCAAGCCGGTTATGGGGTCGATGACAAGTTCTACCCCAGATGGAGTGAATGCCGAGAGAGGAAGGCCACCATCGGCAGTACCTGGAGGCAGCACCGGTGTTATCCATTGCGGGGGGTACACGGGATACAAGGCCAGGGCAGCGTTGGCTTCGGTTGAATGGACTTGAACGCTCATTCTGTTCTCCAGGAACAATGGCAGGCAAGGTTCATCACAACGCAGAACGAGGCGCCCGTCACCTGTCAGATCTGACAGGTGGGGACGGTTTTCCGACCAATGGTATCGCTGAAGGAGTGGGCGCTCCTGCGCCGCCGAGAGGCCTAGCTCGCGCGAGCTGCACTCGACAGGATCTTCAGCCGCTGCAAGATTTGCATCCAAGAAGATCAAAATGTGGGAGCGCGCTTGCTCGCCAAAAGGCCGGCTCTCTCACTCGAATCACTCAGCCGAACCGCATCATCCAGGCAACTCCAGATTATCCAGCACCCGATTTACCGCCAGTTCCCCGAGCATGATCAGTTGCGCAATCCCCAGCAGCGTCCTGCGCTGCGACGCCGGTATGAGATGGGCGAAGTCATGGGCGATGGTTCTGGCTGAGGCGAGTGTTTCGCTGGCATCGGCCAGCAGTTCCTCGTTTTTGAAGTCCGCAGTGACGGCGTACATCCGGCGGGTTTTGCGTGGCGGTGGGGTAGGGGTGGGCAGAGGTAGTGATCGAGGGCGCGATCGGCGGCTTCGTGGAGTTTTTTTGAATCGAGGGATTCGTAGGGGGAGGTGGGGGCGGATTCGGGCGGGTTGGGTGTGGGTTTGATCATGGTGAAGCTCCTATATAAGTGGAGCCGTCAGGCACTGTCGCTAAACAGTAAGGTGGCGGCTGTACGCAGGTTAGCGAACCGGTTATAGGCACCCGGCAGACCCGAAGGTCTCCCACATACAGCCACCATGGCGCAGTCGCAGATACTGAACCCGCGACAAAGCATGGAACGCTGATGCACCTATTCAAGATCCGGGTCGCTAAACCCGATCGCTGATTCGTCAGCGACCGGACCACAATAGAATCCGACCCCCAGGTGCACAAGCCGGCGGATTCTGGCTTGGCTGTAGGCAATGGCGCAAGGATTTGTAGCCTTGAGACCGTGTCTGGAGGTGTCTTTTAAACAGCTTCGTTTAAATCGACAAAATGCGCCGCATTCGATGGCCTCTTCGCGAGCAGGCTCGCTCCCACAGGGGCCGTATTCCAAATGTCCGATTGGGAATGCATGTCAAACTGTGGGAGCGAGCCTGCTCGCGAAGGGGCCAGCCCAATCAGCCGATAAATCCCAAGTAAAACCGCTCTATTTCATTCCCCGGCAAAAGTTGGAAAGCTTCTTGCAGTAGCCGCCCTGCGCCCGTTCGGGGCGTCAAAAGTTTGCTTTAAAGGAACGGGGAAAACCGGTGGATCGCACTCAGTTATTCAATACAGCACGCACCAACGTTGCCGACCTCAGTCGAGGCAATCTGGGCGTGCCGTTGTTGCTGCTGGTCATGCTGGCGATGATGATGTTGCCGGTACCGCCGTTCCTGCTCGACGTCTTCTTTACCTTCAACATTGCCCTGTCCATCGTCGTCCTGCTGGTCTGCGTGTACGCGCTGCGGCCGCTGGATTTCGCCGTGTTCCCGACGATTCTGCTGGTGGCGACGTTGCTGCGACTGGCGCTGAACGTGGCCTCGACGCGGGTGGTAATGCTCCACGGTCAGGACGGCCATGCCGCGGCTGGTAAGGTGATTCAGGCGTTCGGTGAGGTGGTGATCGGCGGTAACTACGTGGTCGGTATCGTGGTCTTCGCGATCCTCATGATCATCAACTTCGTCGTGGTGACCAAGGGTGCCGGGCGGATTTCCGAGGTGAGCGCGCGCTTCACCCTCGATGCGATGCCCGGCAAACAAATGGCGATCGACGCCGACCTCAACGCCGGCCTGATCGACCAGAATCAAGCCAAGTCGCGCCGTCAGGAAGTCGCCCAGGAGGCGGAGTTCTACGGTTCGATGGACGGTGCCAGCAAGTTCGTCCGTGGTGACGCCATCGCCGGCCTGCTGATTCTGTTCATCAACCTCATCGGCGGCATGGCCGTGGGTATCTTCCAGCACGGCATGAGCTTCGGCGATGCGGGCAAGGTTTACGCCTTGCTGACCATCGGTGACGGTTTAGTGGCGCAATTGCCATCACTGTTGTTATCTACAGCAGCGGCGATCATGGTGACCCGTGCTTCCGGCTCGGAAGACATGGGCAAGCAGATCAACCGCCAGATGTTCGCCTCGCCGAAAGCGCTGGCCGTGGCCGCTGGTTTGATGGCGGTGATGGGTCTGGTGCCGGGCATGCCGCACTTCTCCTTCCTGAGCATGGCCGCGCTGGCTGCGGGCGGCGCGTACCTGTTCTGGAAAAAGCAGAACGTTGCCAAGGTTGTCGCGATGGAAGAGGTCAAGCGTCAGCAGGAACTGCTGCCGTCGCCAGCCCGCGCCATGGAAACCAAAGAGCTGGGCTGGGACGACGTGACGCCGATCGACATGATCGGCCTGGAAGTCGGCTATCGCCTGATTCCGCTGGTAGACCGCAATCAGGGTGGGCAATTGCTCGCGCGGATCAAGGGCGTGCGCAAGAAGCTCTCGCAGGATCTGGGCTTTTTGATGCCGACCGTGCACATCCGCGACAACCTCGATCTGGCGCCGAGCGCTTACCGCCTGACGCTGATGGGCGTGATTCTCGCCGAGGCCGAGATCTACCCGGACCGCGAACTGGCGATCAACCCCGGCCAGGTGTACGGCTCGCTCAACGGGATCAACGCCAAAGATCCGGCTTTCGGCCTGGAGGCGGTGTGGATCGAAATCAGCCAGCGCGCCCAGGCGCAATCGCTCGGCTACACCGTGGTTGACGCCAGCACCGTGGTCGCCACGCACTTGAACCAGATTCTGTACAAGCACTCCAGTGAGCTGATCGGCCACGAGGAAGTGCAGCAACTCATGCAATTGCTGGCCAAGAGCTCGCCGAAACTGGCGGAAGAGCTGGTGCCGGGCGTGGTTTCGCTGTCGCAGTTGCTCAAGGTCCTGCAAGCGCTGCTCGCCGAGCACGTGCCGGTGCGCGACATTCGCAGCATCGCCGAAGCGATCGCGAACAACGCCGCGAAGAGTCAAGATACCGCCGCGCTGGTCGCCGCTGTGCGGGTCGGCGTATCCCGTGCAATCGTCCAAAGCATTGTAGGCACTGAGTCCGAGCTGCCTGTAATCACATTGGAACCAAGGTTGGAACAGATATTGCTCAATAGTCTGCAGAAGGCAGGACAAGGCTCGGAAGAGGGCGTTCTGCTGGAGCCGAGCATGGCCGAGAAGCTGCAACGTTCGTTGATCGAAGCGGCCCAGCGGCAGGAAATGCAAGGCCAACCGGTGATCCTGCTGGTAGCAGGCCCGATTCGCGCGATGCTCTCGCGTTTCGGCCGCCTCGCAGTGCCAGGGCTGCATGTACTGGCCTACCAGGAAGTACCGGACAACAAGCAAGTGACCATCGTTGCGACAGTAGGGCCCAACGGCTGAGGTAGTGGTTTATGCAAGTTAAGCGTTTTTTCGCCGCCGATATGCGTCAGGCCATGAAGCTGGTTCGCGATGAGCTGGGCGCTGATGCCGCCATCATCGGCAACCGCCGCATCGCCGGCGGCGTCGAGTTGACGGCGGCTCTGGATTACAAATTGTCGGCGCTGGCGCCACGGGTTCCAAACATGGAACTCGAAGACGAGCTGCGCAAGACCCAGTCGCGCATCGTCACCGCCCAGGCCGAGCTGAGCCTGCGTGGCGAAGCCGACGGCAACACCAATCAGCAGTTGTTCGCCGGGCTGCCGTTGACCGCAGGCCTGCCGCTGACTGCTGCCGAACCGCTGAGCGAGCCGACCTACGCCGCACCGACGCGCCCGGCCGCAGCGCCTGCGCAGGCCTCGGCGGGTGTCGATCCGCGTGCACTGGATTCGATGCGTTTTGAATTGAACAGCTTGCGCGAGCTGATGGAAGTGCAGCTCGGCACCCTGGCCTGGAATCAGCTGCAAGGCAGCCGTCCGGCCCAGGCCAATCTGTATCGCCGTCTGCAGCGCATCGGCCTGTCCGGCCCGCTGTCGCGCGATCTGTTGGCGATGATCACCGATATCGAAGAACCCCGTCAGGCCTGGCGCATGCTGCTGGCGCACCTGGCGCGGATGATTGCCGTACCGGAAGTCGAGCCGCTGGAAGAGGGCGGTGTGATTGCCATGGTCGGCCCCGCCGGCATGGGCAAGACCACGACGCTGGCCAAGCTCGCCGCGCGTTACGTGCTCAAGTACGGCGCGCAGAACGTTGCACTGGTGAGCATGGACAGCTTCCGCATCGGCGCGCAGGAACAATTGAAAACCCTCGGGCGCATCCTCAACGTGCCGGTAACGCACGTCGATCCGGGTCAGTCGCTGGTGCAGGCATTGGATCCACTGCTACGCAAACGCGTGGTTTTGATCGATACTGCCGGCCTGCAAGCCAGTGATCCGGCGTTGCGCATGCAGCTTGAGAGCCTGGCCGGGCGTGGCATTCGCTCAAAAAATTATCTGGTCCTGGCAACCACCAGCCAGAAACAGGTTCTAACCGCCGCTTATCACAGTTACAAGCGTTGCGGGCTGGCCGGCTGCATCCTGACTAAACTGGATGAAACGGCCAGTCTCGGCGAAGTGTTGAGCCTGGCGATCAGTCATGAATTGCCGGTCGCGTACCTGACCGATGGCCCACGGATTCCGGATGATCTGCATCTGCCGCGTCGTCATCAATTGGTCAGCCGCGCCGTCAGCGTGCAAATGCAGGAAGAACCCAGCGAAGAAGCCATGGCTGACATGTTCGCTGATATCTATCACAGCCCGACCAAGCAGGTTGGCTGAGGTAATCATGAACAGTTTTTGTACCTACATCGATGGTCTGCCACGCATTGTTCCGATCAGGAACGCGCAGCCAGTAATGTGGCCTCCGTCTATGCAAGACAAGGTAAAGAAATAACATGGGCAGCATGCATCCCGTACAGGTGATCGCGGTGACCGGCGGCAAAGGTGGCGTCGGCAAGACTAACGTGTCAGTGAACTTGTCGCTGGCGCTGGCAGAGCTTGGCCGTCGGGTCATGCTGCTGGACGCCGACCTGGGCCTGGCGAACGTCGACGTTCTGCTGGGGCTGACACCCAAGCGCACACTGGCCGACGTTATCGAAGGCCGTTGCGAACTGCGCGACGTGCTGTTGCAAGGCCCGGGCGGGATTCGCATCGTGCCGGCGGCCTCCGGCACGCAGAGCATGGTGCACCTGAGCCCGGCGCAACATGCCGGCCTGATCCAGGCGTTCAGCGACATCGGCGACAATCTCGACGTGCTGGTGATCGACACCGCTGCGGGTATTGGTGACTCGGTAGTCAGTTTCGTTCGTGCCGCGCAAGAGGTGTTGCTGGTGGTCTGCGACGAGCCGACTTCGATCACCGACGCTTACGCGCTGATCAAGTTGCTCAACCGCGACTACGGCATGAACCGCTTCCGCGTGCTGGCCAACATGGCGCAGAGCCCGCAAGAAGGGCGCAACCTGTTCGCCAAGTTGACCAAGGTCACGGATCGCTTCCTCGACGTCGCCCTACAATACGTCGGCGCCGTGCCATACGACGAAAGCGTGCGCAAGGCAGTGCAGAAGCAGCGCGCCGTCTACGAAGCCTTTCCCCGTTCCAAGTGCGCACTGGCCTTCAAAGCCATCGCCCAGAAGGTCGATACCTGGCCGCTGCCCGCCAACCCGCGCGGGCATCTGGAATTTTTCGTCGAGCGTCTCGTGCAGCAAACCGCAGGGCCTGTGATATGACCGCCAGTGGCATGAATCTTTACAAAAAGTCGGCGCGTGACGCGCAATACGAATTGATCGAGCGTTACGCGCCACTGGTCAAGCGCATTGCCTATCACTTGCTGGCGCGCCTGCCGGCCAGCGTGCAGGTCGAAGACCTGATCCAGGCCGGGATGATCGGTTTGCTGGAAGTCTCGACCAAATACGACGCCAGCAAAGGCGCCAGTTTCGAAACGTACGCGGGCATTCGAATCCGCGGCGCGATGCTCGATGAAGTGCGCAAAGGGGATTGGGCACCACGCTCGGTTCACCGTAATACCAGGATGGTCAGCGACGCGATTCGCTCGATTGAAGCTAAAACCGGCCGTGACGCTAAAGATCACGAGGTTGCGGCCGAACTCCAATTGAGTCTCGACGATTACTACGGGATTCTGAATGACACCTTGGGCAGTCGCCTGTTCAGTTTCGACGACCTCTTGCAGGACGGCGAACACGAAGGGCTGCACGAGGATGGCGCCAGTGCTCATATGGAGCCGTCACGCGATCTGGAAGATGAACGCTTCCAGGCGGCGCTGGCGGACGCGATTGCCAATTTGCCGGAGCGTGAGCGACTGGTGTTGGCGCTGTACTACGACGAAGAGCTGAACCTCAAGGAAATCGGTGAAGTCCTTGGCGTCAGTGAATCGCGGGTCAGCCAGTTACACAGCCAGTGCGCGGCCCGTCTGCGGGGGCGTTTGGGGGAGTGGCGAGCGCGCTGAAGGCAGTGTGGGGACACTGCGAAACGAGGCTGGTGCGGTGATGAACGGCGCCGGTCTCGATCCGTTGTGCTCCAGACAAACTTTAAGTGCTGCGCCGATTGATTGAAGTGGCGCGTCCAGGTGCTGGGCGCGTTTAAGACTGCTTGGAGGTCGAATTGAACAAAGACATGAAAATCCTCATCGTTGATGACTTCTCAACGATGCGGCGGATCATCAAGAACCTGCTGCGCGATCTTGGGTTCACCAACACCGTCGAGGCCGACGATGGCGTAACCGCCATTCCGGTGCTCAACAGCGGCAGCATCGACTTTCTGGTAACGGACTGGAACATGCCGGGCATGACCGGTATCGACCTGCTGCGTCACGTGCGCGCTGATGAAAAACTCAAGCACCTCCCGGTGTTGATGGTGACTGCTGAAGCCAAGCGCGAGCAGATCATCGAGGCCGCTCAGGCCGGTGTGAACGGTTACGTAGTCAAACCTTTCACGGCTCAAGCGTTGAAAGACAAAATCGAGAAGATTTTCGAACGCATCGGCTGATGAATGCGCGGGGGAGCTATGGAGCATAACGAATCATCACAGGGCGATTTCGAATCGACCCTGAAAAAACACGCGGTCGAACTGGTCGAGAGCCTTGAAAAAGGCAAGTTCGGCGACGCGGTGCAACTGATCCATGAGCTCAATCAGACCCGTGACCGCGGCCTGTATCAGGAAGTGGGCAAGCTCACACGTGAACTGCACAGTGCGATCGTCAATTTCCAGATCGATCCGCACATGCCGCAGGCCGAGGAAGTGTCGCAAATCACCGATGCCACCGAACGCCTGGGCTATGTGGTCAAGCTGACGGAAGCCGCGGCCAACCGCACCATGGATCTGGTGGAAAGCGCCACGCCGGTGGTCAACAGTCTGGCTGATGAAGCGCAGACGTTGAGCGCCGATTGGGGCCGCTTCATGCGTCGCGAGGTCGGGGCTGAAGAGTTCCGCGAACTGGCGCGCCGGGTCGACGGTTTTCTGTCACGCAGCAGCACGGACAACCGTGCGGTGTCGAGCAACCTCAACGACATCCTGCTGGCTCAGGATTACCAGGACCTCACAGGTCAAGTGATCAAGCGTGTGACCCAACTGGTCACCGAAGTCGAAAGCAATCTGCTCAAACTCGTGCTCATGGCCAGTCAGGTCGACCGCTTTGCGGGCATCGAACATGACCGTGCCGCAATGCTTGCTGAAAAAGATCCACAAAAACATCTCTCGCAGGGTGAAGGTCCGCAGATTCATGCCGATAAACGAGAAGACGTTGTGTCCGGTCAGGACGATGTGGACGATTTGTTATCCAGCCTTGGATTCTAGAGTTTCGGAATTCGGGTTTTTTGGGTTTTTAGACCTGTAGGAGCACCCCATTAATGAGCTTCGGCGCCGATGAAGAGATCCTTCAGGATTTCCTGGTTGAGGCCGGCGAGATTCTTGAGCAACTGTCCGAACAACTGGTCGAGCTGGAAAGCCGTCCGGATGATGCAGATCTGCTCAATGCAATTTTTCGCGGTTTCCACACTGTAAAAGGGGGCGCCGGCTTCCTTCAGCTCAATGAGCTGGTGGAGTGCTGTCACATCGCCGAAAACGTGTTCGACATCCTGCGCAAGGGTGAGCGTCGCGTTGATGCAGAACTGATGGACGTTGTACTCGAAGCACTGGACGCGGTGAACAGCATGTTCAGCGAAGTCCGTGAGCGTGCACCGATCACCGCTGCGACGCCGGAGCTGCTGGCCGCGCTGGCGCGTCTGGCCGAGCCGCAATCGGCGGATGAAGCCCCGGCTTCGCCGGTTGCCGAGATGATCGAAGAACTGGTCGTTGAAAGCGACTCCTCGGAAGACATCACCGATAACGAATTCGAACAATTGCTGGACTCGCTGAACGCCGTCAAGGCCCAGGCTGAGGCTCCGGCTGCTGCTGTGGCGCCCGCGCCGGTTGCCGACACGGCGGCCAGCGATGAAATCACCGACGCCGAATTTGAGTCGCTGCTCGATCAGCTGCACGGCAAGGGCCAGTTTGCTGTCGATGCGGTCGCTCCGGCGCCAGCACCAGCGGCTCCGGCTGCGCCTGCTGCAGGCGACAGCTCGGACATCACCGACGACGAATTCGAAGCCTTGCTCGATCAGTTGCACGGCAAGGGCAACTTCGCCGTTGACGCGCTGGAATCGGCCATCGCTTCGGCCCCGGCCGCACCTGCTGCACCGGCAGCCGCTGCGGCGGGCAGCGACCTGATCAGCGATCACGAATTCGAATCGCTGCTCGACGAATTGCACGGCAAAGGCAAGTTTGACGCCAGCGCTGCGACTGCCGGCTCTGCGTCGAGCGTCGCCACGCCAGCGGCGAAAGCTCCGGCTGCCGCTGCTGCGCCGAAACCTGCCGCCAAGCCTGAACCGAAAGCCGAGGCGCCGAAACCGGCTGCCGCTGCTGCACCGGCTCCGGCCCGTGCGCCAGCTGCTGCCCCGGCAGAAAAACCGGCCAGCGAAGCGGAAACCACCGTGCGCGTCGACACCGCGCGGCTCGACGAGATCATGAACATGGTCGGCGAGCTGGTGCTGGTGCGTAACCGTCTGGTGCGTCTGGGCCTCAACAGCGGCGACGAAGCCATGTCCAAGGCTGTGTCGAACCTCGACGTGGTCACCGCTGACCTGCAGACCGCCGTGATGAAAACGCGGATGCAGCCGATCAAGAAGGTCTTCGGGCGCTTCCCGCGTCTGGTTCGCGACCTCGCACGTCAGCTGAAGAAAGAGATCAACCTGGAACTGGTGGGTGAAGAAACCGACCTCGACAAAAACCTTGTCGAGGCTCTGGCCGACCCGCTGGTCCACTTGGTGCGCAACGCTGTCGACCACGGCATCGAGTCGCCGGAAGAACGCGAAGCATCGGGCAAGGCCCGTGGCGGTCGCGTAGTGCTGGCGGCTGAGCAGGAAGGCGACCATATCCTTTTGTCGATCTCCGACGACGGCAAAGGCATGGACCCGAACGTCCTGCGTTCGATCGCGGTAAAACGCGGTGTGATGGACAAGGACGCCGCCGATCGCCTGAGCGATACCGAGTGCTACAACCTGATTTTCGCCCCGGGTTTCTCGACCAAGACCGAGATCTCCGACGTGTCCGGCCGTGGTGTCGGCATGGACGTGGTGAAGACCAAGATTTCCCAGCTCAACGGTTCGATCAACATCTACTCGACCAAGGGCCAGGGCTCGAAGATCGTCATCAAGGTGCCGTTGACCCTGGCGATCATGCCGACGCTGATGGTCATGCTCGGCAATCAGGCCTTTGCGTTCCCGCTGGTCAACGTCAACGAAATCTTCCACCTCGACCTGTCGACCACCAATGTCGTCGACGGTCAGGAAGTGGTGATCGTGCGCGACAAGGCGCTGCCATTGTTCTACCTCAAGCGCTGGTTGGTCAGCTCCGCCGCCCACGAAGAGCAGCGCGAAGGCCATGTGGTGATTCTTTCGGTGGGCACTCAGCGGATCGGCTTCGTCGTCGATCAACTGGTCGGCCAGGAAGAAGTGGTCATCAAGCCATTGGGCAAAATGCTCCAGGGAACTCCGGGCATGTCCGGCGCCACCATCACCGGTGACGGCCGCATTGCGCTGATTCTCGATGTTCCAAGCATGCTCAAGCGTTACGCCACAAAGCGTATTTGAATCCGGGGCGGCGGCGCGATGACGCGCCGCTGCACCTAATGGAGTGTTTATGGCAGTCAAAGTCCTGGTGGTGGACGATTCGGGTTTTTTCCGCCGCCGCGTCTCGGAAATTCTTTCGGCGGATCCGAGCATCCAGGTGGTCGGCACGGCCACCAACGGTAAAGAGGCGATCGATCAGGCCATGGCCCTCAAGCCTGACGTGATCACCATGGACTACGAGATGCCGATGATGGACGGCATCACGGCAGTGCGGCACATCATGCAGCGCTGCCCGACCCCGGTGTTGATGTTCTCCTCGCTTACGCATGAAGGCGCGCGGGTAACCCTCGATGCGCTGGACGCCGGCGCGGTGGATTTCCTGCCGAAGAATTTCGAAGACATCTCGCGCAACCCCGAAAAGGTCAAGCAGTTGCTGTGTGAGAAAGTCCACAGCATCTCGCGCAGTAACCGTCGTTTCAGTGCCTACAGCGCGCCGGCTCCCGCCGCTGCGCCAGCGCCGACGCCTGCTCCGGCAGCGTCGAGCTACGGCAGCCACACGAGCCACAGCAGCCCTGTCCCGGCACGTCCGGCACCTGCGCCTGCGCCTGCCCGTGCATCCGCTGCCAGCGCTTCGTCGCCGGCTCCGAAACGCAAAGCCTACAAACTGGTTGCCATCGGCACCTCGACGGGTGGCCCGGTCGCGCTGCAACGCGTACTGACGCAGTTGCCGGCGAACTTCCCGGCGCCGATCGTGCTGATCCAGCACATGCCGGCGGCGTTCACCAAGGCGTTTGCCGAGCGTCTCGACAAGCTCTGCCGCATCAGCGTCAAGGAAGCCGAGGATGGCGACATCCTGCGTCCGGGCCTGGCGCTGCTGGCGCCGGGTGGCAAGCAGATGATGATCGACGGCCGTGGCGCGGTGAAAATTTTGCCGGGTGACGAGCGTCTGAATTACAAGCCGTGCGTGGACATTACCTTCGGTTCTGCAGCCAAGTCTTACGGCGACAAAGTTCTGGCAGTGGTGCTGACCGGCATGGGCGCCGACGGCCGCGAAGGCGCGCGTCTGCTCAAGCAGGGCGGCAGTTCGGTGTGGGCGCAGGACGAAGCTAGCTGCGTGATCTACGGCATGCCGATGGCCATCGTCAAAGCCGATCTGGCTGACGCGGTGTATGGTCTGGACGACATCGGCAAGCACATCGTCGAGGCGTGTATCTGATGGATGTTCTCAGCCTAATCGGCCTCATCATGGCGTTCGTCGCCATCATCGGCGGCAACTACCTTGAAGGCGGTCACCTCGGCGCGCTGGCCAACGGCCCGGCAGCGCTGATCGTGCTGGGCGGCACGGTCGGTGCTGCGCTGCTGCAATCGCCGATGAGTGCGTTCAAACGCGCCATGCAGATTCTCGGCTGGATCTTCTTTCCGCCGCGTGTCGACCTGGCCGGCGGCATCGACCGCGTGGTCAATTGGAGCCTGACGGCGCGCAAGGAAGGCTTGCTTGGCCTCGAAGGCGTGGCCGACGCCGAGCCTGACAGCTATTCGCGCAAGGGTCTGCAACTGCTGGTCGACGGCGCCGAGCCGGAAGCCATTCGCAGCATTCTCGAAGTGGATTTCTACACTCAGGAATCCCGCGACATCGAAGCGGCCAAGGTGTTCGAAAGCATGGGCGGCTACGCGCCGACCATCGGCATCATCGGTGCGGTGATGGGCCTGATCCACGTGATGGGCAACCTCGCCGATCCGTCGCAACTGGGTAACGGGATTGCCGTGGCGTTCGTCGCGACCATCTACGGCGTGGCCAGTGCCAACCTGATCCTCTTGCCGGTCGCGGCCAAGCTCAAGTCCATCGCGTTGCGGCAGTCGCGTTATCGCGAAATGTTGCTGGAAGGAATTCTGTCGATCGCCGAAGGTGAAAACCCTCGTTCCATTGAGTTGAAGCTGCAAGGCTTCATGGACTAAGGGAATAACCTCATGGCTCGTCGTCGCCACCAGGAAGAACACGTCAATCACGAGCGCTGGCTCGTGTCCTACGCGGATTTCATCACTTTGCTGTTCGCGTTTTTCGTGGTGATGTACTCGATCTCGTCGATCAACGAAGGCAAGTACAAAGTCATTTCCGAAGCGCTGATCGGCGTGTTTACCGACTCCGACCGCTCGCTCAAACCGATTCCGATCGGCGACGAACGACCGAAAACCGTGACTCCGGCCAAGCCGCTGGTCAAGGATGCCGAACAGGTCGACGCCGGTATTTCCGGGGCCAGCGATCCACTGAAAAGCATCGCCGATGACATCAGTGCCGCCTTCGGTGACTTGATCAGCTCCAACCAGATGACCGTGCGCGGCAACGAGTTGTGGGTCGAGATCGAGCTCAATTCCAGCCTGTTGTTTGGTAGCGGCGATGCCATGCCGAGCGACATCGCGTTCAACATCATCGACAAGGTCGCGGCGATCCTCAAACCGTTCGATAACCCGATCCACGTCGAAGGCTTCACCGACGATCAACCGATCCGCACCGCGCAGTACCCGACCAACTGGGAACTGTCCTCGGCGCGCTCGGCGAGCATCGTGCGCATGCTCGCCATGCAGGGCGTAAACCCTGGGCGACTGGCGTCGGTGGGCTACGGCGAATTCCAGCCGGTGGCCAATAACGCCACGGTCGAAGGCCGGGCGAAGAACCGCCGCGTGGTGCTGGTGGTGTCGCGCAATCTCGATGTGCGCCGCAGCCTGACGGGCACCGGAACCGCCAATGCGCAACCGGACGCGGCGTTGAAGCGCGCTGGCACACAAACTGCACCGACCCCGGTCAAGACGCCGGGACGCGAGAGTGCCGTCAATTCTCCGTCGCCCGCATTAACACGCTGAAGCATGTCTCGGCCAATCAACCTGGCCGGGAGGAACGAACTGAATGAGAGTCTGGGCAGTCGCCAATCAAAAGGGTGGTGTCGGTAAAACCACATCCTCCATCGCTTTAGCCGGATTGCTGGCCGAGGCGGGCAAGCGCGTGGTTGTGGTCGATCTCGACCCGCACGGCTCGATGACCAGCTATTTCGGTTACGACCCCGACAGCCTGGAACACAGCAACTACGACCTGTTTCTGCACAAGGGCAGCGTGCCGCAAGGCCTGCCGGGACAGTTGCTGTTGTCGACCAGCGACGAACGCATTTCCCTGCTGCCATCGAGCACCGCACTGGCCACCCTTGAGCGGCAGTCGCCGGGGCAGAGTGGCTTGGGCCTGGTGATCGCCAAGAGTCTGGCGCAATTGTGGCAGGACTTCGATTACGCGATCATCGACAGCCCGCCGTTGCTCGGTGTGCTGATGGTCAACGCCCTCGCGGCGAGCCAGCAACTGGTGATCCCGGTGCAGACCGAGCACTTGGCCGTGAAAGGTCTGGAGCGCATGGTCAACACCCTGGCGATGATCAATCGCTCGCGCAAACAACCGCTGCCCTTCAGCATCGTGCCGACCCTGTTCGACCGCCGCACGCAGGCGTCGATGGGCACCTTGCGTGTGCTGCGTGACAAATTTCCCGACGACATCTGGCACGGCTATATCCCGGTCGATACCCGTCTGCGCGACGCCAGCCGGGCGGGCGTCACGCCTTCGCAATTCGACGGCAAGAGCCGTGGCGTGCTGGCCTACCGCGCACTGCTCAAGCACCTGCTCGCGCAGCAACTTGTTCCGCAGGTGGCCTGAGCATGATCTTTATTCGCTTGCCCGAACCCTGTGGGAGCGAGCCTGCTCGCGAAGCAGACGACGCGGTTTCCCTGCCTGGCGTTGATCACCGATGAACCGCCCAGTGAAACTCACGTCACGTCCGCAACAGGCCTTGCAGTCCTATCTGGAAGACCTGTTGCTCGACCTGCCCGAGGACTTGCCTGCGCCGGTCGAAGCGCCGCCGCCAGTCGTCGAACAGGCGCAGCCTGAAGTGGTGGAAAGCACCGAGGCCATGGACGAGTTCCAGGCCGCGGTGCTGGAAGAACAGGCCCGCGACGCGCAGAAATCCGTCGCTCCAATTGCCGCGCCCGCTGCTGCCCCCGTGGCCAAAGCGCCAGTCGCGCTGATCGACGAACCGCGCGCGCCGCTGTCGACCTTGGCGCCGCTGCTGCAAACGCAATTATTGACCGTGCCGGAACCCGAGCCGGAGCCTGAACCCGCGCCGCCAGTGGCGGAACCGCAGGTGCTGGTCCCGCCGCTGGTCGAAGTGCACCTGCCACCGAACAACCCGCCGCCACCGGTCGAACCCGATGGCCGTCCGGCCTGGGCTGCCGATGCTTTCGAATGCTTGCTGTTCGACGTTGCCGGGCTGACCCTGGCGGTGCCGCTGGTGTGCCTCGGCTCGATCTATTCGCTGGCCGGCCACGAGCTGACGCCGCTGTTTGGTCAGCCGGAGTGGTTCCTCGGCATTCTGCCGAGCCAGGCTGGCAACCTGAAAGTTCTGGACACCGCGCGCTGGGTCATGCCGGATCGTTACCGCGATGACTTCCGGCAGGGCCTGCAATACGTGATTTCGGTACAAGGTTACGAGTGGGGGCTGGCGGTGCATCAGGTCAGCCGCTCGTTGCGCCTGGACCCGAATGAAATCAAATGGAGAAGTCACCGGGGTCAGCGGCCATGGCTCGCCGGCACCGTGATCGAGCACATGTGTGCATTGCTTGACGTATCCGCACTGGCCGAGTTGATCGCCAGCGGCGGGGCAAAGCACTTGAGTGGCAACAAGCCGCTACATAAACCGACATAGCAGCCGACATAACAATCAGGCGATGGCATTTTCCAATGCCACCACACAGAACACACACCGCCCGGGGCGGTTTTTTCGAGGGGTCAGGGTATGAGTAGTCAGGCGTCGAATGCAAAAGGTTCTGAAGATCCGATCCTGCAATGGGTGACCTTCAAACTGGATAACGAAACCTACGGCATCAACGTGATGCGCGTGCAGGAAGTGCTGCGCTACACCGAGATCGCGCCGGTACCGGGTGCGCCAAGCTACGTGCTGGGCATCATCAACCTGCGCGGTAACGTGGTCACCGTGATCGACACCCGTCAGCGCTTCGGCCTGCACAGCGGCGAGATCAGCGACAACACCCGTATCGTCATCATCGAAGCCGACAAGCAAGTCGTTGGCATCATGGTCGACAGCGTGGCCGAAGTGGTTTACCTGCGTCAGTCGGAAATCGAAACCGCGCCGAACGTCGGTAACGAAGAATCGGCCAAGTTCATTCAGGGCGTGTGCAACAAGAACAACGAACTGCTGATTCTGGTCGAGCTGGACAAGATGATGAGCGAAGAAGAATGGTCGGAACTGGAGAGCATCTGATTTGATTCTCGAGGTTGCGGTAATTGTTCTGTTCCTGTTCTGGGCCGGCACGCTGGCGATGTTCGTCTCGTACATCAAGGCGCAGCGAGTGATCGCTGCACAGCAGGCCCAGGGTGATGCGCTGCGTGATCAGCGCATCAAGGAACTGGCCAAACGCGTCGACGACTACCAGAACGGCAACGTGCGCATGGGCGAGGCCCTGCACGAGTTGCGCGCGGTGGTAAGCCCGTTGCCGGACAAGATCGTTGCACTGGAACAACGCGACCCGTCGAGCCTGTCATTCGCCCAGGCGGCGAAACTGGTGGGCATGGGCGCCAGCGTCGATGAACTGACTCAGTCGTGCGGCTTGACCCAGGCTGAGGCGGAGTTGATGCGCAAGTTGCACAAGGGCAGCTAGGGGCTTCAAGCTTCAAGCGGCAAGCAAGATCAAAAGATCGCATCGGAGGCAGCGCCTGCATAAATCTCGTGTAAGCGCTGTCGAAGGCTGCGATCTTTTTTCTCGATTGCATCGCAGGCATAGCGATCCGCAGTTGTCCGGATCAGCTCGCCGAAGTTTTTGTGTAACTGATCAGTTGATACAGGGCTTTCTGCTCACCGTTACCGCCGAAGTCGGCGTTGCCCCAGGCCACTACCCGACGATCTGCCCTGAGTGCCACGAAGGTATCGCCTCCTCCGTACACAGCACGCACGTCAGTGAGCAAATGGGCAACTGCGCTGGTATCGCCGCCGCCGTTCTCTCTTCCCCACGCAACTGCCACGCCGTTGCTGCGCAATGCTACGACCGCGTCTTGGTTGGCATTAATGGCGACAATGTCTCTCAACTGGCGAATGTCTGGCGGAATGTTAACGATATCGCTGGGGAGGGTAGCCCAAGCGTGCACTGAGCCATCCCCGCACAGCACGACAAATCCGGATCCGGAGCCTATGACGTGGACGATGTCGTTGCGACTGGCAATCTCTTCTGGAATGGCCGGCATATGTCCCCATACGACCAGTGCGCCATTGCTTCTGCGTGCTGCAAAAGCTGAGCTGTTACTGGCCAGGTCGACGATATCTCTCAGCGCTGCGATGTCCGACGGCACTTGGCCTCCAAGCGATTCATGCCCCCATGCGCGCACTTGGCCATTGTCGCTCAGTACTGCGAAAGCATGAGTCGAGCAAGCCAGTCTGGTTATGTCGGTGAGCAACGCGATATCGTCCGGCAGCTGCGCTGAATGGTCATGATAGCCCCAACAGACGACGTTGCCAGTGCTGCGCAGCGCGGCGAAACCATACTGGCCACCCGACGCTTGCATGATATCGGTCAAATCGGCGATTTCGGGCGGAAGTGCGCCTCCCATCTCGGGCATGCCCCATGCGACAAGCTTGCGCGATTCAAGAAGGGCTAAGAAAACATAAGTGCTTCCCGACACCGCGACAAC
Organism: Pseudomonas sp. Leaf434; assembly: GCF_001425545.1. Lineage (NCBI taxonomy): Bacteria > Pseudomonadati > Pseudomonadota > Gammaproteobacteria > Pseudomonadales > Pseudomonadaceae > Pseudomonas > Pseudomonas sp. Leaf434. The sequence continues at coordinate 920,420 of NZ_LMQZ01000001.1, forward strand.
CGTATTCAGCTGTGCGATATCTTCGGGGACGGTCCCGCTGGGCTGAAGTCCCCAAGCGAGGACATTGCCTTGCGCGCGCCGAATCGCAAAGGCTCTCATCCCCGCCGACAACTCTACGACGTCGTGCGCTTCTCTTACCGGTTCCGGCAAAGTGCCGCCGCCATCGACGTGACCCCATGCATGGACTGCCCGGCTGTCCAAAACAGCGCACAGGGCGAATGATGTACCGATAATGTTTGACGGGTTCAGGGTTATCCGTTTCTTGCCCGACCAGACGACCAGTTCCTCATAAGGCCGGACATCGAAAAATTCGCTACCAGTGGCTGGCTGCTTGTCTCCAACATACTGCCACGTGACGTTCAACGGTTTGAGCGTTGAGGCGTCCAGCGCTACAAGTCGCCAGCTGCGCGTGTAGAAGTTGCCAAGACCACCCCGATTGCCGCGTGCGCCCATGACCAGCAGTCCGCCTTCAGCGTTTATCTTCAGGGGCAATTCATCTTTCTCGTTTGGCATGGAATCAATCCCTCAAGATTGTGGACCTGCGGGCAACCTGGTCAGGTCTGGTCCGTAATCAAGCGCTGCGGGATCGGGCATGCGCTACTGTCAGACCTGACAGTAGCGACAAACGGTATATGGCAGGGCGCAGAAGAGACTGCGACTGCGGCTCAGTAGTCATCCCCGCGCGCGGTGATGTCCTTCTCGACCATCGGCGCGTTCGGGTCTTGTCCTTCGGGGAATTTGCCCTTCAGATTCCAGGCAAACGCGATGATCTCGGCGATGGTGCGATAGAGCTCTTCGGGAATGCTGTCGCCCAGTTCCATCCGCGCCAGCAGGCGCACCAGTTCGGCGTTCTCGTAGATCGGCACTTCGTAATCGCGAGCGATACGCAGGATTTCTTCGGCCAGTTCTTCGTCGCCCTTGGCGGTGAGGGTCGGGGCGTGGTTGCCGTCGTATTTGAGGGCGATGGCCTGGCGTGGGGCGGTGGAATCGTTCATGCGGTTTCGTCGACCCAGCGGTGTTCGAGGCGGGTTTGGTTGCCTTGCGGCGGGGTGCCGTGGTGGCAGTCGAGGTCGCCGACGTTGAGCCCGGAATCGAGCAAGCGCTGGCGCAGGGCGAACAGGTTGTTCTCGATCAGGTCGGCGGTGTACGGCCGCTCGGCCCACAGCTGACTGGACAGGCTGCCGGCGATCAGTTGCGCCTGAATCTGCATCGGCCCGAGCGGTTCCAGATCGAAGGCCAGATCGACGCGCCACAGTTGCTGTTTGGCTTCGCGTTCATCGCGGCGTTCATGCGGCTGCGGCTCCCGCTCCGGCGCTTCTTCACGCTGGAATTTGACCTGCAGCGGCACGATGTCCTGCAGGTTGCGCATGGGGATTTCCAGCTGCCAGGTGCTGAGCAGGCGGCCATCGTCGGTGACGCCGGTCTGTTCCAGGCTCGACAACTGATGGCTTTGCAGACGCGACACCGCTGCGGCGGCGAGGCGCAGCAGTTGTTCGAGATCACCTTCGCCTTCGAGTTTCGCCAGCAGTCGTTCGGGCAACGGGAAGCTGCTCGGCACCGGTTTGGCGCTGACCTGGCCGAGGGTGCCGAGGGCGTTCCGGACGAAACTCGGCAGTGCCTGGGCCAGGGTATTGGCGGCGATGATCGCATTGAAATTGGTGTTGCTCGGCAGGCCCGGAGTCAGTTGCGCGATCAGCTTGAGCAGGTCGGCTTTCATGTCCGGGGCGAGAGTCGGGTTTTGTCCGCTGAGCAATTTCGCTTCGAGGAACGCGCCGCTGTTGGCCAATGCCAGCGCCACGCCTTTGGCGGTGCTCATTTGCGGCAGGTCCGGCAGGCTGGCAAGCAGCTTGTTGACCAGCGCGCGCAGATCGGCCGAAGTCTGATCGCTGGATGGCGGCAGGCTCTGCAACAACTTCAGCAAGCCATCGAGCGAGCCCTGACGACTTTGCTGACCGAGCAATTGCTGACTGACCGCCAGTTGTTCCTGGCGGCTGCTCAGCGGCACGAATTTGAGGGTTTGCGCATCCTGCACCTGCGCCGACAACAAGGTGCCGATGCGCAGCGGTTGCGGGCTGTCGACGGTCAAAGTGCTGCCGCTCAATGCGGTGTTGAGCAGGGTGACCATCGAGCGAAACACCGCCGCTTGCCCCGGCGTCTGCGGCAGGGCCTGCGAGGTCACGACTTTGCCTTGCAGCAAGGTGCCGGCGGGCAATTGCGCGGTATCGATGCGGGTGAGGGTGGCGACGCTGCTGGCGATCGCTTGCTGTACGGTGATCGCTAGATTACCGGCCGATGGCTGAGTGATCGCCAGGTTGGTGCCCTGTGGCAACGGCAGGTTGCTGCTGGCCTGCACGGTGGTCTGACGGCCGCTGTCGAGGGTCACTTTGAGCAGCAATTCAAAGGTCTGATCGGCCTGCTTGAGCGACAACACCTCGGCCTTGGCGCTTTGTCCCGCGCCGATCAAGCCTTCGACCGGTGTCAGCAGCTTGAGCAGTTCACCCGTCTGCGGGCGAGCGCTCGCCGGCACGGTGGGCGGCAGCGGGAGGATGTTCATTTCGCCTGTCATACGCGGACACAACCTGAGGAAATTGCGCTCTTGAGAGTAAGGCACGGCATGTATAATGCCGCGCGTCGTGCGCTTCGTTCAAAAAACCTGGCAATTGTTTGATCCAGCTCGCCAGATCGAGCGATCAAAGCATCTATGCTGCATCTCTTTAACGGCCGCTCTAGAGCCGACTTGAACCGTATAAGGCCCGTGATCCCTTGACCAGTCCTGTCCTGCAAACCGTTGCCCTGGCGTGTGAACGCGATCTCAGGCTGCTTTTCGAAAACCTCGAATTGCGCCTGGCCAGTGGCGACATGGTGCAGATCAGCGGCCCCAACGGCAGCGGCAAGACCAGTCTTTTACGTCTGCTCGCCGGTTTGATGCAACCCACCGACGGCCAGGTGCTGCTCAACGGTCAGCCGCTGGCCGAGCAACGCAGCGAACTGGCGCGAAACCTGTTGTGGATCGGCCACGCCGCCGGGATCAAGGATCTGCTCACTCCCGAAGAAAACCTGTCGTGGCTGTGCGCCCTGCATCATCCCGCCGAACGCGAGGCGATCTGGCAGGCGCTGGCAGCGGTAGGATTGCGCGGTTTCGAAGACGTTCCCTGCCACAGTCTTTCCGCCGGCCAACAGCGCCGCGTGGCGCTGGCGCGGTTGTATCTGGACAGCCCGCCGTTGTGGATTCTCGACGAACCGTTCACCGCGCTGGACAAGCAGGGTGTCGCTCAGTTGGAAGAGCATCTGGCCGGCCACTGCGAACGCGGCGGTCTGGTGGTGCTGACCACCCACCACACCCTGAGCCGAATGCCGGCCGGTTATCGCGACATCGATCTGGGGAAATGGGCGGTATGAGTGTCTTCGGCCTGCTGCTTGCCCGCGAATCGCGCCTGCTGTTCCGCCGCCCGGCGGAGCTGGCCAATCCGCTGATTTTCTTTGCCATCGTCATTGCCCTTTTCCCGCTGGCCGTCGGCCCGGAAACTCAAGTCTTGCAAAACCTGTCCCCGGGGTTAGTCTGGGTGGCGGCGTTGTTGTCGGTCCTGCTTTCGCTGGACGGATTGTTTCGCAGTGACTTCGAAGACGGCTCGCTGGAACAGTGGGTCCTTTCGTCGCACCCGCTGCCGCTTCTGGTCCTGGCCAAGGTGCTGGCACACTGGCTGTTCTCCGGTCTGGCACTGGTGCTGCTATCGCCGTTGCTGGCGCTGATGCTCGGTTTGCCGGCTGCGTGCCTGCCGGTGCTGCTGCTGTCGTTGCTGTTGGGCACGCCGGTGTTGAGCCTGCTCGGCGCAGTCGGTGCGGCGCTGACGGTCGGCCTGAAGCGCGGCGGGCTGTTGCTGGCGCTGCTGATTCTGCCGTTGTACATCCCGGTGTTGATCCTTGGCAGCGGCGCGTTGCAAGCGGCGCTGCAAGGCATGCCGGCGACCGGCTACCTGTTGTGGATGGCCAGCCTCACAGCGCTGGCGATCACCCTGACACCCTTTGCAATAGCCGCTGGCCTGAAGATCAGCGTCGGCGAATAATAATGAGGCCTGGTCAAAAATTGACCACTTCTTCAAGAAGAAAGGCATGACCCTCTGCCAGCTCGCGATGATGAGCGGCAACCGTGATGGAAACAGTATGAACTGGACCTGGTTTCACAAGCTCGGCTCGCCCAAGTGGTTCTACGGCATCAGCGGCAAGTTCCTGCCGTGGTTGAGCATTGCAGCGTTGCTGCTGATCGGCGTTGGCGTGGTCTGGGGCCTGGCCTTCGCGCCGCCGGATTACCAGCAAGGCAACAGCTTTCGCATCATCTATATCCACGTGCCAGCGGCGATGCTCGCCCAGTCGATCTACGTAATGCTCGCGGTGTGCGGCGTAGTCGGGCTGGTGTGGAAGATGAAACTGGCCGACGTCGCCCTGCAATGCGCCGCACCAATCGGTGCGTGGATGACCGCCGTGGCGCTGGTCACCGGGGCCATCTGGGGCAAGCCGACCTGGGGCTCGTGGTGGGTGTGGGATGCGCGCCTGACCTCGATGCTGATTCTGCTGTTTCTGTATTTCGGTGTGATCGCGCTGGGCAATGCCATCAGCAACCGCGACAGCGCCGCCAAGGCCTGCGCGGTGCTGGCGATCGTTGGCGTGATCAACATTCCGATCATCAAATACTCGGTGGAGTGGTGGAACACCCTGCACCAGGGCGCGACGTTCACCCTCACGGAAAAACCGGCGATGCCCGCGGAAATGTGGCTGCCGCTGCTGCTGACAGTGCTGGGTTTCTACTGCTTCTTCGGCGCCGTGCTGTTGCTGCGCATGCGGCTGGAAGTGCTCAAGCGCGAGGCCCGCGCCAGTTGGGTGAAGGCCGAAGTGCAGCAGAGTCTGGAGGCGGTGCGATGAGTTTTGCTTCATTCGGCGATTTTCTCGCCATGGGCCATCACGGCCTGTATGTCTGGTCGGCCTACGGCATCTGCCTGGCGGTGCTGGCCCTCAACGTAGTGGCGCCGATTGCGGCGCGTAAGCGTTATCTGCAACAAGAGGCGCGTCGTCTGCGCCGGGAGAACGGCAAGTGAATGCGCTGCGCAAAAAACGTCTGATCATCATTCTGGCGATTCTGGTCGGAGTGGGCGCTGCTGTCGGCCTGGCCCTGAGCGCGCTGCAGGAAAACATCAATCTGTTTTACACGCCGACGCAGATCGCCAACGGCGATGCGCCGCAGGACACGCGCATCCGCGCCGGCGGCATGGTCGAGGCCGGTTCGCTGCAACGCTCCAAGGATTCGCTGGACGTCAAATTCGTCGTCACCGATTTCAACAAATCCGTGACCATCGCCTATCGCGGCATCCTCCCGGATCTGTTCCGCGAAGGGCAGGGCATCGTCGCCCTCGGCAAGCTCAACGCCGATGGCGTGGTGGTCGCCGATGAAGTGCTGGCCAAGCACGACGAGAAGTACATGCCGCCGGAAGTGACCAAAGCGCTCAAGGACAGCGGTCAATCCGCACCGACGCCTGTGAAGGAGGGTTGATCGATGGCTGCTGCACTGTTTATTCCCGAGCTGGGCCATCTGGCGATGATCCTCGCCCTGTGTTTTGCACTGGTCCAAGCGCTGGTGCCGATGCTCGGCGCGTGGCGCGGTGACCGCTTGTGGATGAGCCTGGCGCAACCGGCGGCGTGGGGCCAGTTTGCCTTTCTGCTGTTTGCCTTTGGCTGCCTGACCTACGCGTTCATGACCGACGATTTCTCGGTCGGCTACGTTGCGATGAACTCCAACAGCGCGCTGCCGTGGTACTACAAATTCAGCGCAGTGTGGGGTGCCCACGAAGGTTCGCTGCTGCTGTGGGCGTTGATCCTCGGCGGCTGGACCTTCGCCGTGTCGGTGTTCTCCCGGCAGTTGCCACAAGTCATGCTCGCCCGGGTACTGGCGGTGATGGGCATGATCAGCACCGGTTTCCTGCTGTTCCTGATTCTTACCTCGAACCCGTTTTCGCGGATCCTGCCGCAGATTCCCGCGGACGGTCGCGACCTCAACCCGTTGCTGCAGGACATTGGCCTGATCGTGCATCCGCCGATGCTGTACATGGGTTACGTCGGTTTCTCTGTGGCCTTCGCATTTGCCATCGCCGCGCTGCTCGGCGGCCGTCTCGATGCGGCATGGGCGCGCTGGTCGCGGCCATGGACCATCGTCGCCTGGGCCTTCCTCGGGATCGGCATCACCCTCGGTTCGTGGTGGGCGTATTACGAACTCGGCTGGGGCGGCTGGTGGTTCTGGGACCCGGTGGAAAATGCCTCGTTCATGCCATGGCTGGTCGGCACCGCGTTGATTCACTCGTTGGCGGTCACCGAGAAACGCGGCGTGTTCAAGAGCTGGACGGTGTTGCTGGCGATTGCCGCTTTTTCGTTGAGCCTGCTCGGCACCTTCCTCGTCCGCTCGGGCGTGCTGACTTCGGTGCATGCCTTCGCTTCGGATCCCGAGCGCGGCGTGTTCATCCTGATTTTCCTGCTGTTCGTGGTGGGCGGTTCGCTGACGCTGTTTGCGCTGCGTGCACCGGTGGTGAAAAGCCAGGTCGGGTTCAATCTGTGGTCACGGGAAACCTTGCTGCTGGGCAACAACCTGGTGTTGGTTGTCGCTGCATCGATGATCCTCCTTGGCACTTTGTATCCGCTGATTCTTGATGCCATCAGCGGCGCCAAGCTGTCGGTCGGCCCACCATACTTCAATGCGTTGTTCATTCCGTTGATGGCGTTGCTGATGCTGGTCATGGCGATCGGCGTGATCGTGCGCTGGAAGGACACACCAGTGAAATGGCTGGCGAGCATGCTCACTCCGGTGCTGCTCGGCAGCGTCGCATTGGCCGTGGTGGCCGGCGTGGCTTATGGCGATTTCAACTGGGCAGTGATCGCGACGTTCCTGCTGGCGGCGTGGGTGTTGCTTGCCGGTGTGCGCGATCTGTTCGACAAGACTCGGCACAAAGGCCTGATCAAAGGTTTGCCGACGCTGACCCGCAGCTATTGGGGCATGCAGATCGCCCACCTCGGCATCGCCGTGTGCGCGCTGGGCGTGGTGTTGTCGAGTCAGAACAGTGCCGAACGCGACCTGCGTCTGGCACCGGGCGAGTCGATGGATCTGGCCGGCTATCAATTCGTCTTCGAGGGCGCCAAGCATTTCGAGGGGCCGAATTTTACCTCCGACAAAGGCACCATCCGCGTCATTCGTGACGGCGAGGAAATCAGCGTGCTGCACCCGGAAAAACGTCTGTACACCGTGCAGAACTCGGTGATGACCGAAGCCGGGATCGATGCCGGTTTCACTCGCGATCTCTACGTCGCCCTCGGCGAGCCGCTGGATAACGGCGCCTGGGCCGTGCGCGTACACGTCAAACCGTTCGTGCGCTGGATCTGGTTCGGCGGCTTGCTCACCGGATTGGGTGGTTTGCTGGCGGCGCTGGATCGGCGTTATCGGGTCAAGGTGAAAAGCAAAGTGCGCGAAGCGCTGGGCATGACGGGAGCGGCGGCATGAGGCGTTGGTTGATGTTGTTGCCGTTGGCGATTTTTCTGCTGGTGGCGGTGTTTCTCTATCGCGGCTTGTACCTGGATCCGGCGGAGCTGCCGTCGGCGATGATCGACAAGCCGTTCCCGGAGTTTTCCCTGCCGAGTGTGCAGGGTGACAAGACGCTGACCAAGGCCGACATCCTCGGCAAACCGGCGCTGGTCAATGTCTGGGGCACCTGGTGCATTTCCTGCCGGGTCGAGCATCCGGTGCTGAACAAACTCGCCGAGCGCGGCGTGGTGATCTACGGCATCAACTACAAGGACACCAACGCTGATGCCTTGAAGTGGCTGGCCGAGTTCCACAATCCGTATGCGCTGGATATTCGTGACGACGAGGGTTCGCTGGGCCTCAACCTCGGTGTCTACGGCGCGCCGGAAACCTTCTTTATCGACGCCAAAGGCATCATCCGCGACAAGTTCGTCGGGGTGATCGACGAGCAGGTCTGGCGCGAAAAACTCGCGGCCAAGTATCAGGCGCTGGTCGATGAGGCCAAGCCATGAAGCGTTTTCTCGCTGCGGTCGTGTTGGGTTTGAGCCTGGCCGGTGTCGCCCACGCGGCCATCGACACCTACGAATTTGCCAAAGAAAGCGACCGCGAGCGTTTCCGCGAACTGACCAAGGAACTGCGCTGCCCCAAGTGCCAGAACCAGGACATTGCCGACTCCAACGCGCCGATCGCCGCCGACCTGCGCAAAGAGATTTTCCGCATGCTCGGCGAGGGCAAGGACAATCAGCAGATCATCGACTTCATGGTCGATCGCTACGGTGATTTCGTCCGCTACAAACCGGCGCTCAATGCCAAGACCGCGCTACTGTGGTTCGGCCCGGCCGGGCTGCTGCTCGGTGGTTTCGTGGTGATCGTGCTGATCGTGCGCAGGCGTCGCGGGCAACGCGCCGAAACGCCGTCATCGCTGTCTGCCGAAGAACGTCAGCGCCTCGACCAACTGTTGGATAAAAACCAAGAATGATTGATTTCTGGCTCGCCGCAGGGCTGTTGCTTCTGGTCGCCCTGAGTTTTCTGCTGATCCCGGTACTGCGCGAACGTCGCGCTCAGCGGGAAGAAGATCGCACCGCGTTGAACGTCGCGCTGTACCAGGAACGGGTTGCCGAGCTGCAAGCGCAGCAGGCCGAAGGCGTGCTCGACGCCGCGCAACTGGACAGCGGCCGCGCAGAAGCCGCGCGTGAATTGCTCGCTGACACCGAAGGCGTCACCGCACCGCGTGTCTCGCGCCTGGGCAAGCCGTTGCCGCTGCTGGCCGCCGTGTTGGTACCGGTGCTGGGTCTCGGTCTGTACCTGCATTTCGGCGCCGCCGACAAGGTCGAACTGACCCGCGAATTCGCTCAGGCACCACAGTCGATGGAAGAGATGACCCAGCGTCTGGAGCGTGCGGTCGCCGCACAACCGGATTCCGCCGAAGGTCTGTATTTCCTCGGCCGTACCTACATGGCTCAAGACCGTCCGGCAGACGCGGCGAAGATGTTCGAACGCGCCGCCAACCTCGCCGGTCGCCAGCCGGAACTGCTCGGCCAGTGGGCGCAGGCGCAGTATTTTGCTGACGGTAAAAAGTGGTCGGAGCAGATTCAGAAACTGACCGACGAAGCGCTGAAGGCCGATCCGAAGGAAGTTACCAGCCTCGGCCTGCTCGGCATCGCCGCGTTTGAAGGCGAGCGTTATCAGGAGGCCATCGACTACTGGAATCGCCTGCTCGCGCAACTGCCGCCGGATGACAACTCTCGCGCTGCGCTGCAAGGCGGCATCGAGCGTGCCGCCGAACGCTTGAAAGCCAGCGGCGGCAAAGTTGCCCAGGCACCGGCGCCGAAAGCGGCATTGCTGACAGTCAGCGTTGATCTGGCCAGCGAACTCAGGAGCAAGGTGCAACCGGGCGACAGCGTGTTCATCTTCGCCCGCGCCACTTCAGGCCCACCGGCGCCGCTGGCGGCCAAACGTCTGACCGTGGCTGACCTGCCGGTGACCGTCGAACTGGGCGATGCCGACGCAATGATGCCGCAGTTGAAACTGTCCAACTTCCCTGAAGTCCAACTGGTTGCGCGCATCTCACGGGCCGGCCAACCGACTGCCGGTGAGTGGATCGGTCGCAGCGGCCCAGTGGCCAGCAGCACCACCGCGCCACAAAAACTGACTATCGACAGCCCGGACAAGTAACCGGACCCAACAGGAAAGCACCGCCATGCACACCATCGCCCGCATCACAGTCCTCACACTGGCCCTGGGCTTGAGTGCATGTGCGGTACAACGCCCGGAACCGACCACCAGCCTGCCGCCAATCCCGCCCTCGCAGCCAAGCCCGACCCCGTCGACCTCGCCGAGCCCCGGCAAGAGCATCCCGGCCAAACCCGCCAAGCCCGTGCCCCGCACCTCGGCCAGCTTCGCCCCGCCACCGGGCGGCAACAGCCACTGGGACCAGAAGCTCGGCGTCTACGTGCTCGACGACCAGACCAACACCTTCTACCGCCAGCGCACCTACTACCGCTGGAACAACGGCTGGAGCCGCTCGGTCAGCCCCAACGGCCCGTGGGAAGACACCAACATCCACGGCGTCCCGCCGGGGTTGGGCAAGAAATTCGGGCAGTAAGAGAAACGGCGATCCTGGGATCGCCGTTTTTTTTGCGTCTGATTCTCAGAGAATCGCACGATAGTGACCTAACGCCTTTACCGACTCGACCAATCCTTGCCGTTGGAGAAAGCCGAGATATTTGTCCACCTCCACATTGGGCGTTTTCAATTGCCGTCGCTGGCTTTGAGCCGCAGCGACGACGGCAGCCGAATCAAGATGGAAAAGGTTTTCCACAAACTCATCCGGGTGCTGAGCTTCAATGCCGTATGGCGCGAGGTGACGGGTGGGGAAATCTTTCAGGTTGAACGTCACTATTACATCGGCACCGCATCGGATTGCGGCCGCTAGAACATAGCGGTCGTTCTCAGCAGGCAGTGTCAGGCCTGACACCAAGTCTTCATAGCCATCGATACACGCGTCTGGAATGGCCAGGTCCATCAATTGCGATGTGCGATCGAGTTGTTCGAGGGTCAGGTCGGACCTGTTCTTCAATAAGTTACGCTTCCATTCGTGGTGTATTTCCTGAGTCCAGCGAGCCCGATACAGCCCTGACAACGCGAGCCACATCAGGAAATCTCTTAAAGGGGCCGGATATAAAACGCATGCATCGTATACAGCAGTGAAAGAGGAATGCCTCACTCGTATCCTGTCCTTAGCGCCTGTGCCTGCTCCGCGAGAAGCATCATTGCCTGCTCGCTGGCGGTGTCTCGCCGGGTTTTATATTCCATCAGATCAGCAAAACGCACACGTCGGTGCTTGCCTGTTTTGTGGTAGGAAATCTCACCGCTCTCCAGCAGTTTGATCATGTGCGGACGTGAGACGTTGAGCAGATCGGCAGCTTCCTGCGTGGTCAGTTCCGCGTGGATCGGTACCACCTTCACAGCGTTGCCCTGCGCCAGCGCCGCGAGGATATCGCTCAGCAAGCGCAACGCCGATGTTGGCAGCTCGACGCTGTGGGCTTCGTTCTGTTCATCAAAAATCTGGATTCGCTGAGTTTCAAAAGCGGTTGTGAGGAAGGCGCTCAGGGCGCGCTGGCCTGCAATCGCGGCTTTGACCTCTCGTTCGACAGGCAGATTGATGGCAGATGGAGTAGCGGTGGTCATAAGACTGTTCCAGCATTCTATGGAAGGATGTGTCGACGTTATTCGAATTAAACGAAATTCGCAATAAACGAAACTGGTGCAGGAATACTTTGTAAAACTACCAACCATCACCCCGTCCCATTCTGTGCTTGAGTAAAGATAACTCTAGAGTTACTTTTAATGGGCCAGGCCAAGGAGGCGGTTGGTGCAGAGCAGGCTATTGATGAAGGAGCTGGAGGAGGCGGGCTGGACGCTGGATCGGGTTGCGGGCAGTCATTACATCTTCACTCATCGTTACAACCCGAACACGATTGCCGTCCCGCATCCGAAAAAGGATTTACCGCTGGGGACAGTCAAAAGCATTCGGCGGCGCGCGGGGTTATTCAGCCCGCCAACCCGTCATGAAGGAGATCCGTAATGCAATATCCCATCTGCATCGAGTGGGGTGACGAGAACACTGCCATCGGTATTCAGATCCCCGATATTCCCGGCGCAGTCACGGCCGGGGACAGCTTTGAGGAGGCCTACAACGCGGCCGTGGAAGTGGCTCACCTCATGCTGCAGGAGATCGCGGCGGCCGGTCAGGCGATTCCGATGCCGACCTCGGCAGCGGCGCATCGCAATCATCCGGATTTTGCCGAGATGGGCTGGGGCATGCTGGAGCTGGATATCTCGCCGTACCTTGGCAAGACCGAAAAGGTCAACGTTACGCTGCCCGGCTATGTGATTCAGCGTATTGATCGCTATGTACGCGAGCACAACGTCAAAAGCCGCTCCTCGTTTCTGGCGGATGCGGCGATGGAGAAACTGGTTCGGTATTGACGGTCTGCGCAATTGTGGGAGCGAGCCTGCTCGCGAAGGCGTCAGGTCAGGCACTGATCTATGGCTGACACACCGGCCTTCGCGAGCAGGCTCGCTCCCACTATGACATCGCGTCAGGACGAGACTTTTCGCTGCGCCAGCGCAGCGTTTTGCGATGCACTCAAAAACCGCACCAACGCCAACAACGGAAACACGCTGCCGACAATCACGATCCACAACCAGCCGCCATGCTCGTACACCGCGCTGGCCACCGACGAGCCGAACGCGCCGCCGATGAAGATGCTGGTCATGTACAGCGCGTTCAAACGGCCACGACTTTTCGCGTCCAGCGAGTACACCGCGCGTTGGCCGAGGACCATGTTCATCTGCACGCAGAAGTCCAGCACCACGCCGGTCACGGCCAGGCCGATGACGCTGTAGGCCGGGTGAATGAAGGCGGGCAGGAAGCTCAGGCTGGCGAAGAGCATGGCCAGCAGCGAGGCGATGCGTGTGTGACCGGCATCAGCGAGGCGGCCGCTGATTGGCGCGGCGATGGCACCGATGGCGCCGACCAGGGCGAAGATCGCGATTTCGCTTTGCGACAGGCCATGGTTGCGTGCCAGCTCCAGCGGCACGGCGGTCCAGAACAGGCTGAACGTGGCAAACATGCAGCCCTGGTAAAACGCCCGCTGACGCAGCACCGGTTGCTGGCGCAGCAGTGTCCATAGCGAACCGATCAACTGGCCATAAGTAGCGCTGTGATCCGGCTGGCGCTTGGGCACGGTCAGCGCCAGCACCACGCTGATAGCCGCCATCAATGCTGCGGCGATCATGAACATGGCGCGCCAGCCGAGGTGATCGGCGACCACGCTCGACACCGGTCGCGCCAACAGAATACCCAGCAGCAAACCGCCCATGATCCCGCCCACCACGCGGCCACGGGACTCTTCCGGCGCCAGATGCGCGGCCAGCGGAATCAGGATCTGCACCGACACCGAGCTGAAGCCGACCAGCAGCGAGATCAGCAGAAATACGTTCGGCTGTTCAGTGAACGCGGCGCCAAGCAGACTGGCGATCGCCACCAGCGAGTGATGATCATCAGCCGACGGTTCTCCAGCAGATCACCCAGCGGCACCAGAAAGAACAGGCCCAACGCGTAACCGATCTGCGTCAGCGAGACGATGAAACTGGCCATGGTGTCGGAGAGGCCGATGTCCGGCGCGATCAGGCCGATGATCGGCTGTGCGTAGTAGATGTTGGCAACGATGGCGCCGCAGCAGAACGCGAACAGCAGGACCATGCCTCGGGTCATTGCGTGAGGAGTGGTGGTCATAGGGGATCTCGGGTCGGGCACAGGAAAGGGCTGAGGCTAATGGACAACGTGGACTGGCAGAAGACGTTTTCGGATGATAACTGTTATTACGCAGTGTAATGAGCGGTATTGCCGCGCAACAAAAAGGCGACCCGGTGGGTCGCCTTTTGATTTTTTCAGATCAAGCCTTACTGCCCGCTATAAATCTGATCAAACACGCCACCATCATTGAAGTGGGTTTTCTGCACCGTGCGCCAGTCACCAAAGGTCTTCTCCACCGAAAGGAAGTCGACTTTCGGGAAACGGTCGGTGTACTTCGCCAGCACCGCCGGGTCACGCGGGCGCAGGTAGTTGGCCGCCGCAATTTCCTGACCTTCCGGCGACCACAGGTACTTCAGATACTCATCAGCCGCAGCGCGCGAGCCTTTCTTGTCGACCACTTTGTCGACCACCGAAACCGGTGGCTCGGCTTCCGCTGAGACGGTCGGGTAGATGACTTCGAACTGATCGCGACCGAACTCGCGGGCGATCATTTCCGCTTCGTTTTCGAAGGTCACCAGTACGTCGCCGATCTGGTTGGTCATGAACGTGGTGGTGGCGGCGCGGCCACCGGTGTCGAGCACCGGCGCCTGCTTGAACAGCTTGCCGACGAAGTCCTTGGCCTTGTTCTCGTCGCCACCGTTTTTCAGCACATAGCCCCAGGCTGACAGGTAGGTGTAGCGGCCATTACCCGAAGTTTTCGGGTTGGGCACGATCACCTGAACGCCATCCTTGAGCAGGTCAGGCCAGTCTTTCAAAGCTTTCGGGTTGCCCTTGCGAACGATGAATACCGTCGCCGAGGTGAACGGTGCGCTGTTGTTCGGCAGGCGCGTGACCCAGTTGTCCGGGACCAGTTTGCCGTTGTCGGCGAGGGCATTGATGTCGGTGGCCATGTTCATGGTGATGACGTCAGCCGGCAGGCCGTCGATCACCGAACGCGCCTGCTTGCTCGAGCCGCCGAAGGACATCTGCACGGTGATGTTTTCGTTGTGCTCGGCTTGCCAGTGCTTCTGGAACGCAGTGTTGTAGTCCTTGTAGAAATCGCGCATCACGTCGTAGGAAACGTTGAGCAGCGTCGGTGCTGCCTGAGCGATGTTGGCCAAGGCCAGGCCGGCGGCGAGAAGTGAGGCGCCAAAGAGTTTTTTCACTGCGCATTCCTTGTTCTGTGGGGTGTCTTGTCAAAAATGAAGCCATTTGCCAGCGACTATAGCGGGCCTCGCATAGTCGCTTAAAGATTAAAAAGCTCTGTGCTTATTCCACTTTCTTGAACAGCTGACTGCCGCAGCGCGAACAGAACGCTGCGCTCTGTTCATGGCTCTTTTTCTGACAGCCCGGGCAGTCATGTTGCAGCTGCTCGCCGCGCATAGCGTTGGCCAGCTCAGCGGTGAAGATCCCTGTCGGCACAGCGATGATCGAATAACCGGTGATCATCACCAGCGAGGAAATCACCTGGCCCAGCGGCGTCTTCGGCACGATGTCGCCGAAGCCCACAGTGGTCAACGTCACGATCGCCCAATAGATGCCCTTGGGAATGCTGGTGAAGCCATGTTCCGGGCCTTCGATCACGTACATCAGCGTGCCGAACACCGTTACCAGCGTGCACACGCTGACCAGAAACACGACGATTTTCTGCTTGCTGCCACGCAGCGCCGACATCAGATAGTTGGCTTGCTTGAGATACGGGCTGAGCTTGAGCACACGGAAAATCCGCAGCATCCGAATGATGCGGATGATCAGCAGATACTGCGCGTCGCTGTAATACAGGGCGAGGATGCCCGGCACGATCGCCAGCAGATCCACCAGGCCATAAAAGCTGAAGGCATAGCGCAGCGGCTTGGGCGAGCAGTACAGACGCAGGATGTATTCGCCGAGGAAGATCGCCGTGAAGCCCCACTCTATATAGGCCAGAACGTCGGCGTAATTACGGTGGATGCTGTCGATACTGTCGAGCATCACGATCACCAGACTGGCGAGGATGATCAACAGCAGAATGCCGTCGAAGCGACGCCCGGCCGGGGTGTCGCTCTGGAAAATCATGACGTAGAGCCGTTCGCGCCAATTGTTGCTGCTGTCCATGGATAACGCCTGAATCGAAGATCAGCGCAGCCTAGGGTGATTCTCCTCGTGAGCGCAAGACTCATGCGCGAGCGAAGCTTTGCCAAGCATTTGAATGCCAGCCCGGATCAACCAGCAGGCGAGGATGAACGGCGCGGTCAGCGTCGCCAATCCAAGGGCAGCAAACAGCGGCGTCACCAGCAGCGCCAGGACAATTGCCAGCAGCGGCAGCCACGGATGTTGCCGTTGCGCGCTGAAGGCGAGGGCGGCGAGTACGGCGTTGTAGCCACCGAGGCCGAGCAGTGCGGCGGACGTGTCGTGGTGCAGCAGACTCGAGCCCAGGCCGATCGCCGACGCCAGCAGCGCCCAGCAGAAAGCGCGGCGATCGGCGAGCAGCAAACCGCTGGCGATCAACGCCCCGGCCAATGGATGGTCGAGAAACATCACCTGGCCGAATCCGCGCAGTTCAGCGGCCAGCAGATTTGTCGTGTTCGGGTCGACCGATGCCGCCGGCGCGGACGGCTCGGCGAACATCAGCAGCACCCAACTGAGCGCCACGAACGGCGAGGTATACGCCGGTATGGCGCGACTGCGGTACACGTGTTTGAGCCATTGCTGAGTAAGCATCGCGCTCAAGCCACCGGCTGCAAGAATCAACGGCGGCAGCAGTGGCGACCAAGGGAAATACAGGCTCAGCAGCAGGCCGAGCAGCACGCCGTTGTAGCTGAACAACCCGGCCTGGCGATCGGCCTTGGCGTAGTTGCGCCGCTGCGCGGTGAGCAGACCGGCAACGCCACCGAGCAGCGCCCCGGCGAACAGCACCGGCGCGGTCAGCAGGATCGCCAACAGACACAGCAGGCCGCACAGCGGATGGCGCTGGAAGAAAATCTGACTGAAACCGTTGAGCAAAGCCTCGGCCCAGTCGGGGCAGTGGGTGTTGAAGTGATTGGCAGGCATGTTGAGAAAATCTGGGCAGTTGGAACATCAAAAGGTCTTGCAAGTCACTGTGGCGAGGGGATTTAGCGAAACGTCGCACCGCCCCGTTCGGCTGCGCAGCAGTCGTCGCTTTTGAGGGTGTGACGGTTTCCACAGAGAAACCGCATTCTCCGATGGGGGGCCGCTTCGCAGCCCAACGGGGATAAATCCCCTCGCCACAAGTTTATGCACCCACTTTTATGGGGGGTTAAATCAACGTCTCGATGCGCAGCGAATTGGTCGATCCCGGCTGCCCGAACGGCACGCCGGCGGTGATCAGCAGCGTGTCGCCACGCTCGGCCATGCCTTGCGCCTGAGCAATCTCCAGTGCGGTCGAGCAGACTTCGTCGACCTGACGCAGGCGATCGTTGACCACCGAATGAATGCCCCACGCCACGCTCAAGCGCCGAGCCGTTTGCAGGTTCGGCGTCAGATTGAGGATCGGTGCTTTCGGCCGTTCCCGGGATGCGCGCAACGTCGAGGCGCCGGACTCGCTGTAATTGACCAGCACCGCCACCGGCAGCACGTTGCTGATCCGGCGGATCGCACAGCTGATCGCATCGGAAACCGTCGCCTCGGCTTTCGGTCGGCTGACGTCAAGCTGGGTCTGATAATCCGGGCCGTTCTCAACTTGACGGATGATCTTGCTCATCATCTGCACGGCTTCCAGCGGGTATTCGCCGGACGCGGTCTCCGCCGAGAGCATCACCGCATCGGCGCCTTCGGCTACGGCGTTGGCGACGTCAGTCACCTCGGCACGGGTTGGGGCAGGGGAGAAGCGCATTGACTCGAGCATCTGCGTCGCCACCACCACCGGTTTGCCCAGCGCGCGGCAGGTGGTGATGATGTTTTTCTGAATCTGCGGCACGCTCTCCGCCGGCACTTCCACACCAAGATCGCCGCGCGCGACCATGATCGCGTCGCTCAACTCAGCAATCTCACGCAATTGCTCGACCGCCGAAGGCTTCTCGATTTTCGCCATCAGAAACGCCTTGTCGCCGATCAATGCGCGGGCTTCGACAATGTCCTGCGGGCGCTGTACGAACGACAGCGCGACCCAGTCCACACCCAGTTCCAGGCCGAAGCTCAGATCGCGGCGATCCTTGGCGGTCAGCGGGCTGAGGTCGAGCACCGCTTGCGGCACATTCACGCCTTTGCGATCGGACAGTTCGCCGCCGTTGAGCACGCTGGTGTCGATCGCATCGTTGTACTTTGTGACCACGCGCAGACGCAGCTTGCCGTCGTCGAGCAGCAGGTCCATGCCCGCTTCCAGCGCGGCAATGATTTCCGGATGCGGCAGGTTGACCCGGCGCTCATCGCCCGGTGTCGCATCGAGATCCAAGCGGAACGCCTGACCGCGATGCAACTGCACTTTGCCATCAGCGAATTTGCCGACACGCAGTTTCGGCCCCTGCAGATCCATGAGAATGCCCAGCGGGTAGTTGAGCTGACGCTCGACTTCGCGGATCCATTGATAGCGCTTGGCGTGGTCGGCGTGATCGCCATGGCTGAAATTCAGGCGGAAGATGTTGACCCCGGCCTCGACCAGCTCGCGGATGTCGTCGATACCATCGACGGCAGGGCCGAGGGTGGCGAGGATTTTGACCTTTTTATCAGGCGTCATGATTTGCAGTTCTCAAGGATCAGAATGGCGCGGAAGTCGTTGACGTTAGTGCGGGTCGGCTCGGTGACGATCAGTGCATCGAGTGCCTGGAAGTAGCCGTAGCCGTTGTTGTTATCCAGCTCGTCGCTGGCGCTCAGACCGAGGGCGGCTGCGCGGGCGTAGCTGTCCGGGGTCATGATCGCGCCGGCGTTGTCTTCCGAGCCGTCGATGCCATCGGTGTCGCCGGCCAGCGCGTAGACGCCGGGCTGGCCCTTGAGGCTGTCGGTCAGGCTGAGGAGGAATTCGGCATTGCGTCCGCCACGGCCATTGCCGCGCACGGTCACCGTGGTTTCACCGCCGGAGAGAATCACGCACGGCGCTGCCAAGGGCTGGCCGTGGTGGATGATCTGCCGGGCGATGCCGGCGTGGACTTTCGCCACTTCGCGGGATTCGCCTTCGAGATCGCCGAGAATCAAGGTGCTGAAACCGGCCTGACGGCACTTCACCGCCGCCGCGTCCAGCGATTGCTGCGGGCGGGCGATCAACTGGAAGTGGCTGCGCGCCAGGGACGGGTCGCCGGGTTTGACGGTTTCCGATTCCGGACTTTGCAGCCAGGTGCGCACGGAGGCGGGAATGTCGATGCCGTAGCGCTTGATGATCGCCAGTGCTTCGGCCGAAGTGCTCGGGTCGGCCACGGTCGGGCCGGACGCAATGACGGTGGCGAGGTCGCCCGGCACATCGGAAATCGCGTAGGTGTAAACCGTCGCCGGCCAGCAGGCCTTGCCGAGGCGGCCGCCCTTGATCGCCGAGAGGTGCTTGCGCACGCAGTTCATCTCGCCGATGGTCGCACCGGATTTGAGCAGGGCTTTGTTGATCGACTGCTTGTCAGCGAGGGTGATGCCTTCGGCCGGCAGGGCGAGCAAGGCAGAGCCGCCGCCGGAGAGCAGGAAGATCACGCGGTCGTCTTCAGTCAGGTTGCTGACCAGTTCCAGCACACGTTTGGCCACGGCCAGACCGGCGGCGTCCGGCACCGGGTGCGCGGCTTCGACCACTTCGATTTTTTCGCACGGGGCGCCGTGACCGTAGCGGGTCACCACCAGACCGGTGACTTCACCCTCCCAGCAGCGCTCGACCACTTGCGCCATGGCGGCAGCGGCTTTGCCGGCACCGATGACGATAACCCGACCCGTGCGATCGGCAGGCAAATGGGCTTCGAGGACTTGGTTCGGATGGGCCGCGTCGATGGCTGTGGCAAACAGCTCGCGCAGCAGTTGTTGCGGATCGACCGACATGGCGGGCTCCCGGAATTCTTGTTATTCGAAAGGGCAACTCGGAACCCTTGTGGGAGCGAGCCTGCTCGCGAACGCGGTATGTCAGCCAACATGGATGTTGAATGTGAAGCCGCTTTCGCGAGCAGGCTCGCTCCCACAGGGTTTTGTGCAGACTTTATTTTTTGTCGCGAATCGAGAAATTGGCCATGTGCTCAAGGCCCTTGATCAGCGCCGAGTGGTCCCAGTTGCTGCCACCGATGGCCGCGCAGGTGCTGAATACCTGCTGGGCATTGGCGGTGTTCGGCAGGTTGATGTTCAGTTCCTTGGCGCCTTGCAGGGCCAGGTTCAGGTCCTTCTGGTGCAGGCTGATGCGGAAGCCCGGGTCGAAGGTGCCTTTGATCATGCGCTCGCCGTGCACTTCGAGAATCTTCGAAGAAGCGAAACCGCCCATCAGCGCTTCACGCACCTTGGCTGGATCGGCACCGTTTTTCGAGGCGAACAGCAGGGCTTCGGCTACGGCCTGGATGTTCAGCGCGACGATGATCTGGTTCGCCACTTTGGCGGTCTGGCCGTCGCCATTGCCGCCGACCAAGGTGATGTTCTTGCCCATGGCCTGGAACAGCGGCAGGGCGCGTTCGAAGGCATCGGCGTCGCCACCGACCATGATGCTCAGGGTCGCGGCCTTGGCGCCGACTTCACCGCCGGAAACCGGAGCGTCGAGGTACTGCGCGCCTTTCTCGTTGATTTTGGCGGCGAAGGCTTTGGTGGCGGTCGGCGAAATCGAGCTCATGTCGATCACGACTTTGCCCTTGCCGATACCGGCGGCAACACCGTCGGCGCGGAACAGCACGTCATCGACCTGCGGGGTATCCGGAACCATGACGATGATGAATTCGGCTTCCTGCGCCACTTCGCGCGGATTGGCCAGGGCGACGGCGCCAGCGGCGACCAGATCGGCCGGGGCCGCGTCGTGGTGTTGCGACAGGAACAGGCTGTGACCGGCTTTCTGCAGGTTCGCCGCCATTGGGTGGCCCATGATGCCGGTGCCGATGAATCCGATTTTAGCCATGAGAAAATCCTCTTGTTTTTTTCGTGCTCAAGCAAATAGGGGAGCTGCTTTTCATGTGGGAGCGAGCCTGCTCGCGAATGCGGTGGAACATTCAATATCCGTGTTGACTGAACCACCGCATTCGCGAGCAGGCTCGCTCCCACAGGGGATTTGCTGTGTTTCTTAGATTGCGTTGTGTGATTTCAACCAACCCAGGCCCGCTTCGGTGGTGGTCAGCGGTTTGTATTCGCAACCAACCCAACCCTGATAACCGATGCGATCAAGGTGTTCGAACAGGAAGCGGTAGTTGATCTCACCAGTGCCCGGCTCGTTGCGCCCCGGGTTGTCCGCGAGTTGCACGTGGTTGATCTCGCCCAGGTGCGATTGCAGGGTGCGGGCCAGATCGCCTTCCATGATTTGCATGTGATAGATGTCGTATTGCAGGAACAGATTGGCGCTGCCGACCTGCTCGCGAATCGACAGGGCCTGCGCCGTGTTGTTCAGGTAGAAGCCGGGAATGTCGCGGGTGTTGATCGCTTCCATCACCAGTTTGATGCCCACCGCTTGCAGCTTGTCGGCGGCGTATTTGAGGTTGGCGACGAAGGTCTTTTCCACGGTGGCATCGTCAACGCCTTGCGGGCGGATGCCGGCCAAGCAGTTGACCTGGGTGTTGCCCAGCACTTGTGCGTAGGCGATCGCCAGATCGACCCCGGCGCGGAACTCTTCGACCCGATCCGGCAGGCAGGCGATGCCACGCTCGCCCTTGGCCCAGTCACCGGCCGGCAGGTTGAACAGCACTTGGGTCAGCCCGTTGGCCTCGAGTTTTGCCTTGATTTCAGCCGAGCTGAAGTCGTACGGGAACAGGTATTCCACGCCACTGAAACCGGCCTTGGCGGCGGCGTCGAATCGGGCAAGGAAATCCTGTTCGGTGAACAGCATGGACAGGTTGGCTGCGAAACGCGGCATGGTGGTCTCCTAAAAACTGATGAGGCACGGTAGGTCAGACTGAGCGCGGTCAAGTCCCCTCTCCTGGGGGAGAGGGTTAGGGTGAGGGGGAATCCTGAGTCTGATCCCGATTGTGCGAACACCGCAAAACCTTTCCCTCACCCCAGCCCTCTCCCAGAGAGAGAGGGGGCTAAAAGCAATCAATCGAGCAACGAAATCGCCGTCGGCGCATCGTTGCCGACCAGTGCCAGGTCTTCGAACTCGTTGACCGCGTTGATCTCGGTACCCATGGAGATGTTGGTCACACGCTCCAGAATGATCTCGACGATCACCGGCACCTTGAACTCTTCGATCATCTGTTCGGCCTTGCGCAGGGCAGGGGCGATTTCCGACGGTTCGAACACACGCAGTGCCTTGCAGCCGAGGCCTTCGGCGACTGCGATGTGGTCAACCCCGTAACCGTTGAGTTCCGGCGCATTCAGGTTATCGAAGGACAGCTGCACGCAGTAGTCCATTTCGAACCCGCGCTGGGCCTGACGGATCAGGCCCAGGTACGAGTTGTTCACCACGACGTGGATGTACGGCAGTTTGAACTGAGCGCCGACCGCCAGTTCTTCGATCATGAACTGGAAATCATAGTCCCCCGACAGGGCCACGACTTTCCGGCTCGGATCGGCCTTGACCACGCCCAGCGCCGCCGGAATGGTCCAGCCCAACGGGCCGGCCTGGCCACAGTTGATCCAGTGACGCGGCTTGTAGACGTGCAGGAACTGCGCGCCGGCAATCTGCGACAGACCAATGGTGCTGACGTAGCAGGTGTCCTTGCCGAACACCTGGTTCATTTCTTCGTAAACGCGCTGCGGCTTGACCGGCACGTTGTCGAAGTGGGTCTTGCGATGCAAGCTGGCCTTGCGCTGCTGGCAATCCTGCAGCCAGGCACTGCGGTTTTTCAGCTTGCCGGCGGCTTGCCATTCACGGGCCACTTCGATGAACACGGTCAGCGCGGCAGCGGCGTCGGAAACGATGCCCAGATCCGGGGTGAACACGCGGCCGATCTGCGTGCCTTCGATGTCGACGTGAATGAACTTGCGGCCTTCGGTGTAGACATCCACCGAACCAGTGTGACGGTTGGCCCAGCGGTTGCCGATGCCCAGCACTACGTCGGATTTCAGCATCGTCGCGTTGCCGTAACGGTGCGAAGTCTGCAGACCAACCATGCCGACCATCAGCGGGTGATCGTCAGGGATGGTACCCCAGCCCATCAGGGTCGGGATCACCGGGATGCCGGTCAGCTCAGCGAATTCAACCAGCAGATCGCTGGCGTCGGCGTTGATGATGCCGCCGCCGGCCACCAGCAGTGGGCGCTCAGCCTGATCCAGCAAAGCCAAAGCTTTTTCAACCTGAACGCGGGTCGCAGTCGGCTTGGCCAATGGCAGCGGCTGGTAAGCGTCGATGTCGAATTCGATCTCGGCCATCTGCACGTCGAACGGCAGGTCGATCAGCACCGGGCCTGGACGGCCGGAGCGCATTTCATAGAAGGCTTTCTGAAACGCATAAGGCACCTGGCCCGGTTCGAGAACGGTGGTCGCCCACTTGGTCACTGGCTTGACGATGCTGGTGATGTCGACAGCCTGGAAGTCTTCCTTGTGCATACGGGCGCGGGGTGCCTGACCGGTAATGCAGAGGATTGGAATCGAGTCAGCCGAGGCGCTGTAGAGCCCGGTGACCATATCGGTGCCGGCCGGGCCGGACGTGCCGATGCACACGCCGATATTGCCGGCCTTGGTGCGGGTGTAGCCCTCGGCCATGTGCGAGGCGCCTTCAACGTGGCGAGCAAGGACGTGATCGATGCCACCGACCTTCTGCAAGGCGGAGTACAGCGGGTTGATCGCTGCGCCCGGGATGCCAAAAGCGGTATCAACCCCTTCACGGCGCATCACCAGAACGGCGGCTTCGATTGCTCTCATTTTGCTCATGGTTTTGTGCCTCTTTACGTTTTGTAATTGTATACAAGTGGCTTTGCGCAAAGTGTATTCACGGCGGACGGCGCAGGTCAATCCATTTTCTCAAGCGCCTGTTTCATTCGTCGGAAGTCCGCTGTGCTGTGGCTTTTCGTCGCATGTGGCGCTTTTCGAGAATTATTGTATACAAAAAAATAACTCATTGTGTTCTATTTGTGGCATCGGACTGCGGCACAAACGCGCAGTCCCACGACTTTCCCTATAACAAAATGAGGACGGCACCATGAGCGCTTTAACCTTGAAAGTCGCGGTCAACCTGGTCAGCGAAGCCATCAACGCAGGACGCGGCATCAACGCCGCACCGCTGACCATCGCGGTACTCGACACCGGCGGCCATCTGGTCGCCCTGCAACGCGAAGACGGCGCCAGCCTGCTGCGCCCCGACATCGCCATCGGCAAAGCCTGGGGCGCCATCGCTCTCGGTAAGGGCTCACGCCTGCTCGCCCAGGACGCCCAACAACGCCCGGCGTTTTTTTCTTCGTTGAACAGCATGGGGCAGGGCAGCGTAGTGCCGGCCCCGGGTGGCGTGTTGATTCGCAACCAGGCCGGTGAGGTGCTGGGCGCGATCGGGATCAGTGGGGATTTGTCGGATGTCGACGAGCAGGTGGCGATCAGAGCGGTGGAAGCGCTGGATTTGAGGGCGGATGGCGGGGTGGTTGGTTGAATGTCAGTGTCTGAATAACCGCTTTCGCGAGCAGGCTCGCTCCCCCATGGGATCAGGGTTGGACACAAAATGTCTGAACACCTGAAGCCCACTGTGGGAGCGAGCCTGCTCGCGAATACGATCTGCGCTACACATCTTGCTAAAAGTCTGACGCTCCCTTTGCCATCTCCACGGCTAGCCTTCTCATGATCAACATATGAGAAGGCAACGGAATGCCGGGTTTATCTGCTTCACATCGCTTGCGCATCGGACGCTATTCAGAACACAACCGCATTTACCTTCTGACCGCCAATACCGCCGGGAGAGAACCCGTATTCAGCGATTTCTTCCTGGGCAGATTGCTTGTAAGCCAATTTCGGGCAGCTGAGGAAACGGGATTGGCCAATTCTCTGGCTTGGGTCGTAATGCCAGATCATTTTCACTGGCTGATTGAATTGAAGAGTGGCTCGCTCGGCGAATTGATGCAGCGAACCAAATCCCTCAGCACCAAAGCGGTAAAGCTTTCGACCGGTAGAAAGTCCAGCCTTTGGCAACCTGGCTTCCATGACCGGGCACTGCGTAAAGAGGAGAATCTGGTGAAGATGGCTCGGTATGTCATTGCCAACCCATTGCGGGCAGGGCTGGTCAAAAGCCTTGGCGACTATCCGTTGTGGGATTCGATCTGGTTATGAGTTGAGGTCTGCGGTGCAGCTATTCGCGAGCAGGCTCGCTCCCACAGTGGATCTGGGTTGGACACAAAATGTCTGGACACCACAACCCCTGTGGGAGCGAGCCTGCTCGCGAAGCGGTTCCCCCGATCTCACCGATCCGGCTCACACCCCTTCAACACCAACCGGATAATCGTCTGCGCCGCCGCTTCATAATCGGCTTCATCAAGCTTGTCTTTCCCGGTCACCGCGGAAATCTGCCAGTCGAAGTCGGCGTAGGTCTGGGTCGCGGCCCAGATGCTGAACATCAGGTGGTTGGGATCGATCGGGGCGATCTGGCCGCGGTCGATCCAGCTCTGGATGCAGGCGATGTTGTGTTTGGCCTGGGCGTTGAGCTGCTCGACAAGATCAGCGCTCAGGTGTGGGGCGCCGTGCATGATTTCGCTGGCGAACACCTTGGAGGCGTAGGGCAGGTCGCGGGAGATGCGGATCTTCGAGCGGATGTAGCCGCTCAGCACTTCGCTCGGTACGCCGTCCGGGTTGAACGGGGTCGAGGCCTGCAGAATCGGCTCGATGATGCTTTCCAGCACCTCGCGATAGAGGTTTTCCTTGGATTTGAAGTAGTAGTAGACGTTGGGCTTGGGCAATCCCGCCTTGGCGGCGATGTCGCTGGTTTTGGTCGCCGCGAAGCCCTTGTCGGCAAACTCTTCGCTGGCGGCGCGCAGGATCAGTTCTTTGTTACGCTCGCGGATTGTGCTCATAAACCCGGTGGTTCCTTGCCTGTTCTGGCGGTGGCGCATGGTAGCACCGGCCTTGAGCGGCGCTCAACAATGCAGCCTGTGGCCGGCGGTCGCGTTATGCTTGGCAACATTCATACACAGAAGGAAACAGGATTCATGGCAGGAAGCAGTTTGCTGGTGCTGATCGATGACATCGCCACCGTTCTGGATGACGTTGCGTTGATGACCAAGATGGCCGCGAAGAAGACCGCCGGGGTGCTCGGTGATGATCTGGCGCTCAATGCCCAGCAGGTATCGGGCGTGCGCGCCGAGCGGGAAATTCCCGTGGTCTGGGCGGTGGCCAAGGGCTCGTTCGTCAACAAACTGATCCTCGTGCCGTCGGCGCTGGCAATCAGCGCCTTTGTGCCTTGGCTGGTGACGCCGCTGTTGATGGTCGGCGGCGCGTACCTGTGTTTCGAGGGTTTTGAAAAACTCGCGCACAAGTTTCTGCACAGCAAAGAGGAAGACGAGGCAGAACACGCACAGTTGACCGAAGCAGTGGCCGATCCGGCGACCGATCTGGTGGCGTACGAAAAGGACAAGATCAAAGGCGCGATCCGCACCGACTTCATTCTCTCGGCAGAAATCATCGCCATCACCCTCGGCACCGTGGCAGATGCCTCGCTGACTCAGCAAGTGGTCGTCATGTCCGGCATCGCCATTGTCATGACCGTGGGCGTTTACGGTTTGGTGGCGGGCATCGTCAAGCTCGACGATCTGGGGCTGTGGCTGACGCAGAAACCCGGGCAGATGGCGAAAAAGATCGGCGGCGGCATTCTCAGTGCCGCGCCGTACATGATGAAAACCCTGTCGGTGGTCGGCACGGCGGCGATGTTCCTGGTCGGCGGTGGCATCCTGACTCATGGCGTGCCGGTGCTGCATCACTGGATTGAAGGCATCGGCGCGGCAGCGGGCAGCGCCGGGTTCGCCGTGCCGATGCTGCTCAATGGTGTTGCGGGGATTATTGCTGGCGCAGCGGTGTTGGCGGTGGTTTCGGTCGTAGGCAAGATCTGGAAAGCGCTGAAGGGTTAATCAGCAACACATAACAAATGTGGGAGCGAGCCTGCTCGCGAATGCGGTAGTTCAGTCAATATCGATGTTGACTGAAACTCCGCGTTCGCGAGCAGGCTCGCTCCCACAGTGTTTTGCGCCAGCCGATTTACTCGGCGATCTGCAACTTGCGCGCTTCGGTGTACACGTACCGCACTTTCTCGTACTCGAACGGCGAGTTCATCTGACCATAGCGGAAGCTGGTCTGGTAGCGCTTGTCGATCGCACGCAAGGCCCAGACTTCCGGGTGGTTGGAGCTGACTTCCGCGACGTTGAGGAAGTTGATCGCGGTGTCGGCGGTGTAATCCACGGCCAGACCTGCGGTGTCGCGGATGTTCGACGGGCCGAAGATCGGCAGTACGAAGTAGGCGCCGCCCGGTACGCCATAGAAGCCCAGAGTCTGCCCGAAGTCCTCGTTCTGGCGCGGCAGGCCCATGGCGGTTGCCGGATCCCACAGGCCGGCGATGCCGATCGTGGTGTTGAGCAGCAGGCGCGCGGTGGTTTCCATCGAGCGCTGGCCCTTGAACTGCAACAGGCTGTTGACCAGGTTCGGCACGTCACCAATGTTGTTGAAGAAGTTGCTCACCCCGGTACGCAGGAAGCTTGGGGTGATGTAGCGATAGCCATCGACTACCGGCAGGAACACCCACTGGTCGAAGCGGTAGTTGAAGTGATAGACCCGGCGGTTCCACGATTCCAGTGGGTCATAGACGTTCAGCGCATTGAGCGTGGAGCGTTCGAATTCGCGCTGATCCAGGCCCGGGTTGAACTTGAGTTTGGTCAGCGGCTGCTTGAAGCCGTCGCTGTCGACCACCACCGGTGCATCGGCTTTACTGTTGTCGGCCTGGGCCACGCCTGCACAGAGGAACGCTGCAATCAGCAGGAGATATTTAGCCACGGAAGAACTCCAGCATGGCGTCGCTGTTGACGCGGTAGTTAAGGTTGCCGCAGTGGCCGCCCAGTGGATAAACGGTCAGGCGATCACCGAAGGTTTTCCGCAGGAAGCCCAGGTCGCCAGGGCCGAGGATGACGTCGTCGGCGTTGTGCATGACGGCGATTTTCGGGCTGTCGTGCAGGTAGTCCTTGAGCGCATACAGGCTGACCTGATCGATCAGTTGCAGCAGGCTGCCGCCGTCGGTGCGTGCGCGCCACATCGGAATAACCTGCTCGGTGATGTAGCAGTCGAAATCGCATTGCAGCGCACGCTTGAGGAACGGCGTGAGGCTGGTGCCTTCGGTGATCGGGAATTTCGGCGGGGTGATCAGGCCGCGACGGTTGACCAGGTCCGAGGTGTAGGCAATGTCGGCTGCCGAAAAGCGGAACGACGTGCCGATGAGCATGGCCATCTGTTCGTTGGTCAGGTGCTGCTTGGACTGCTGGAAGTCGTACAGCAGCGCATCGTTGAGATCGATGTAGCCTTTCTGCTGGAAGTAACGGGTCAGCTTGGTCAGTACCAGTTCATAGAACGTGGTGCTGTTGTTGATGCCCTTGACCTCGGTCTGCACCAGCTTGTCGAGGTTGGTCACCGAGGTGTATAGGTTGACCGGCGGGTTCAGCAGCAGGACTTTTTTGAAGTTGAAGCTACGGCGCGTTTCGTCCAGATGCGCGACGAACGCGGCATCAAGGGCGCCGAGGCTGTAGCCGGTCAGGTAATACTCGGTGACCGGCAGCTTCGGGTTCTGCGCCCGCACGGCCTGCATCACCCGATACATGTCTTCGGCATCTTCCTTGGTCACGCCCGGGGTGGCGAAACGCGAGGCGGCGCTGATGAAGTCGAAGCTGGTCGGCGACGACAACTGCACGACATGGTAGCCGGCCTTGTAATACAGCTTTTTCAGGTATTCGTTGAGCGTGCTGTCAAAGCGCGCGCCGGTACCGGCGATCAGGAAGATAAGCGGCGCCGGTTTGTCCTGCGTGGCGATGCGGTAAGTGAGTTTCTTCACTGCCCAGAAATTGTCCGGCAGTTGGAATTCACGCTCCGGGCGCAGGGTGAGGCTGCGGTCCGTTTGATTGATGTCGTCGTCCAGCGGCAGCTCCGGACGCAGGTCCGGTGGTGTCGTGGCGATCGTCGCCTCGAACGGGTTGGTCAGCGGGTAGCCATAGCTGGCGGCGTCGATATCCACCGCCAGCGCGGACGCACTCAAGATAAGGCCGCTGAACAGCGCGGCGAAGCGCAAGGAACGGAGCATGACTAGATCCCTTAGAGGAAGGTGCCGATTGAAGTTCGCAGGCTATGACCACCGGCCGTGCGCCAAAGTGCCATGCTGCGGCACCAAACAGGCGGAATTCGGGGTAATAGTAGCTGGACGATACACGTTGCAAGGGCTCGCTGAACAGTTAACAGTTGTTAGTGCTTGCGAATGCCGGTCGGCAGATTAAGCTGGCCGCCGATTTCCGCAGATTGGAGTGCTCCATGTCCCGCCGCTTGCCCGTTATTGTGCTGCTCGTTTTGTTGCCGCTGTGGCTGGCCGGCAGTTATGCCGCGCGCTATGGCTTCATGGAAGACGGGCAGTGGGTGGGCATCTGTGTCGACGAGGCCGGCCGTTGGGAATGCCTTGTGCGTTCGAACCTGGGGTTGATGATTCATTTCAAGGTGTTGGGCTGGGCGGCGGTGGGCGCGGCGGTATTGGCGTTTGTATTGCCGGGACGGACAGGGTGGTGGCTGGGGGTGCTGGCGCTGGTGTTCGGCCTGCCGGCGCTGGCGTTGTACAACACCACATTAGCGGTATTTGCGGTGGTGATTGCCGGGTTGCGCCTGGTCCGCGAGTCCCGCAGCGCCTGACAGTCAGTCATCGCGGGCAAGCCCGCTCCCACAGGGATTGAGGTGAACACAACATTTGTGTGCAGCAGAAATCCTGTGGGAGCTGGCTTGCCAGCGATGGCGATTTCGAAAGCGCTGAAATCAGGCCTTGCGAACCCGCAGACAGCGCCACAACGCCACCACCATCAATCCACTGACCAGCGCCCAGCCCCACGCCTGCTGATTCAGCATCCCTTCCTGATACAACTGCGGTGCAATCCCCGCGCCGACGATAAAGGTCAGCAGAGCAACCTCCCGACGCGGCACGCTCACCGGGCGGCACAGGTACACCAGCGCCGGCAGGACGAACGCCATGCTGGCGAAACTGCGATAGCGCGGGTCGAAGACCATTTCCAGCATCATCACCGCCGCGGCAAAACCGGCCACCGCGACCAGCCAGCCGGCGCGACGCTCGAGCAAATCGAATGCTCGCGCGCGCCAACCGCTGCGTGCGCTCAACGTCAGCGCGGCATGCGCGAGCACCAACAGATTCAACCCGGTCAGCAAGCCGACCCACAGCCATTCACCGGCAAATCGTGTGGTCAATCGAGCCAGATCGCCCCAAGCGCCAATCGAGCAAGCAGCGACAGCGCCCAGCAGCGGTAGCAGCAACGCCGAACGAGTGGTGCGCACGCATCCACCAAGGATCAGCGTGCCGAGGAAAATCAGAGCACCGACTGCCAGCCATTCTTTCCAGTACGGCACATTGCTCACCGGTCCGGTGAGCACGCCCTTGTCCTGTCGATCCGCATCGAACAGCCCCCAGTAGCCGCCGACCGCGCCTTCACTGCCGCGCTTCCACGGTTGATCAAAGGCTTCGATCAGGTTGTAGCGCCAGCCCTCCTGCTCGGCCATCGCCACGAATCCACGAATGAATTTCGCCTCGTTGACCCGGCTCGGCACGGCGGTTTCGCGCTGGCGGCCTTCGCTGGGCCAACCGGTTTCGCCGATCATCACGTCCTTGGGCGCGAACTTGTTGCCGAACACCTGACGCACATCCGCCACATGCCGCAGCGCCACGTCGATATTCGACGGATCGTCTTCCCAGTACGGCAGCAAGTGGATGGTCAGAAAATCCACAGCCGGCGCGACTTCCGGGTGCTTGAGCCAGAATTCCCAAACATCGGCGTAAGTCACCGGTTGCTTGACCTGGCTTTTTACCTTGTTGATCAGCCGGGCCAGTTGCGCGCCAGTGACCTCTTTGCGCAGCAGCGCTTCGTTGCCGACGATTACGGCGGTGACCACGTCGGGGTTGGCATTGGCCGATTTGATCAGCAGGTCGACTTCCTGCTCGGTATCGACGGGGTTGCTATTGACCCAGGCGCCGATCATCAACTTCAGACCGTGTTTGCGCGCCAGATCGGGCAGGGCGTCGAGGCCGGTCATCGAGTAGGTGCGGATGCATTCAAAGCGCGTCGCCAGCAGCGCGAGGTCGGCATCCATCCGCTCGGGGCGCAATTTGAACGGCACGTCGAACGGCGATTGGTCTTTGTCGAACGGTGTGTAGGAGGCGCATTGCAACTTGTGCGTCGGCGTCGCGGCGTCCGGCAGGATCACCGGTTGGCCGAGGCCATACCAGAAACCGCTAAGGGCCAACAGCCCGAGCAGGCAGGCGAACAGATAAGGCAGAAAAGGAAATCGGTACGTTGCGGACATGGTCAGGCCGAGTGGCTGCAAAGCGACGCATGTTACCTGCATTTATAGAAGGGCTGGTGGCTTGCAGGCGTTGTCCATGC
This sequence comes from Pseudomonas sp. Leaf434, assembly GCF_001425545.1. NCBI lineage: Bacteria > Pseudomonadati > Pseudomonadota > Gammaproteobacteria > Pseudomonadales > Pseudomonadaceae > Pseudomonas > Pseudomonas sp. Leaf434. Next base: position 951,390 of record NZ_LMQZ01000001.1, read on the forward strand.
AAAGTTCGGGCGGATTGTCTGGCGTCAATTAATCTCGCTTGATTAATGGCTTTCTGATGTCGTTTCTCGCTGCCTTGAGGTCGCTGACAGAGCAGGTCGCCGGCCGCTTGAGGTTGATGATCAAACCATCAGTACCCTTTTTGAAAAATCGGCTGATGTTCGGTGTGTGAGGTCCGGCGTGATGGGGGCGCTGTGCACCATAACAATACGTTGACGATGCCCGGCATCCGTCGGGCGCAGCATTTCGGGGAAGTAAACGATGAAGATGCGACGACTTTTAGGCGCAGGTGCCGCTTTGGTGCTTGCGATGAGTTCCACTTTCGCCAACGCTGAAAAACAGACCCTGAACATCGGTTACGTTGACGGCTGGTCCGACAGCGTCGCGACCACCCACGTGGCGGCCGAAGTGATCAAACAGAAGCTCGGTTATGACGTGAAGCTGCAAGCCGTCGCCACCGGGATCATGTGGCAGGGCGTGGCCACCGGCAAACTCGATGCGATGCTCTCGGCCTGGCTACCCGTGACCCACGGTGACTATTGGACGAAAAACAAGGATCAGGTCGTCGATTACGGCCCGAACTTCAAGGACGCGAAGATCGGCCTGATCGTGCCGGAGTACGTCAAAGCCAAATCGATCGAAGACCTGAAAACCGACGATACCTTCAAAAACCGCATTGTTGGCATCGACGCCGGTTCAGGCGTAATGCTCAAGACCGATCAGGCGATCAAGGATTACGGCCTGGACAAATACAGCCTCAAGGCCAGTTCCGGCGCCGGCATGATTGCCGAGCTGACCCGCGCCGAGAAGAAGAACGAATCCATCGCCGTCACCGGTTGGGTGCCGCACTGGATGTTCGCCAAGTGGAAACTGCGCTTCCTCGACGACCCGAAAGGCGTGTATGGCCAGGCTGAAACCGTGAACAGCATCGGCAGCAAAGGCCTGGACGCCAAGGCGCCGGAAGTGGCCAAGTTCCTGAAAAACTTCCAGTGGGCCTCGAAAGACGAAATCGGCGAGGTCATGCTGGCGATTCAGGACGGTGCCAAGCCTGATGCAGCGGCCAAGGACTGGGTGGCCAAACACCCGGATCGTGTAGCTGACTGGACCAAATAATTTAAACACCGCCACACCCCTGTGGGAGCGAGCCTGCTCGCGAATGCAATCTGTCAGTTGATGCAATATCGACTGATACGACGCCTTCGCGAGCAGGCTCGCTCCCACATTTTTTTTCTGTGTACCGGAAAATGGCTAAAACATCATGGCCATCTACTACTAAGGTCGTCTGGAACCTCTCTCGCAGCCGCATACATTAGCTACGTTCCAACAATAATTTGTGCTGCGAGGATAAAAACAATGAACGACAGCATTTACCTCTCGATTCAGAACAGTCCCCGATTCAAGGAGCTGGTTCAGAAACGGGAACGATTCGCCTGGATTCTCTCGGCAATCATGCTTGGGCTCTACTCCGCATTCATCCTGCTGATCGCATACGGGCCGCACGTGCTCGGGGCGAAACTCAGTCCTGAATCCTCGATCACCTGGGGCATCCCGATCGGTGTCGGTCTGATCATTTCAGCCTTCGTCCTGACCGGCATCTACGTGCGCCGCGCCAATGGCGAGTTCGACGACCTGAACAATGCGATTCTCAAGGAGGCTCAGCAATGATCCGGCGTCTACTGGCTTTATTGAGTGTTGCGGCTTTCGCGCCGAGTGTCTGGGCGGCTGACGCATTGACGGGGGAGGTGGCCAAACAGCCGCTGAACATCCCGGCGATCCTGATGTTCGTGGCCTTCGTCGGCGCGACGTTGTACATCACCTACTGGGCTTCAAAGAAAAACAACTCGGCCGCCGACTACTATGCGGCGGGCGGCAAGATCACCGGTTTCCAGAACGGCCTGGCGATTGCCGGCGACTACATGTCGGCGGCGTCTTTCCTGGGGATTTCCGCGCTGGTGTTCACCTCCGGCTATGACGGCCTGATCTACTCGATCGGCTTCCTGGTGGGCTGGCCGATCATTCTGTTCCTGATCGCCGAACGCCTGCGCAACCTGGGTAAATACACCTTTGCCGACGTGGCGTCGTACCGCCTCGGGCAAACCCAGATTCGCACCCTGTCCGCCTGCGGCTCGCTGGTGGTGGTGGCGTTCTACCTGATCGCGCAAATGGTCGGTGCCGGCAAGCTGATCCAGCTGCTGTTCGGCCTCGATTACCACGTTGCGGTGATCCTGGTCGGCGTGCTGATGTGCATGTACGTGCTGTTCGGCGGCATGCTCGCGACCACTTGGGTGCAGATCATCAAGGCAGTGCTGCTGCTGTCCGGTGCCTCGTTCATGGCGCTGATGGTGATGAAGCACGTGGGCTTCGACTTCAACACGCTGTTCTCCGAAGCGATCAAGGTTCACGCCAAGGGCGAAGCGATCATGAGCCCCGGCGGTCTGGTGAAGGATCCGATCTCGGCATTCTCGCTGGGTCTGGCGCTGATGTTCGGCACCGCTGGCCTGCCGCACATTCTGATGCGCTTCTTCACCGTGAGTGACGCAAAAGAAGCGCGCAAGAGCGTGCTGTACGCTACCGGTTTCATTGGCTACTTCTACATCCTGACTTTCATCATCGGCTTCGGCGCGATCCTGCTCGTCAGCACCAACCCGGCCTTTAAAGATGCAGCGGGCGCCTTGCTCGGCGGCAACAACATGGCGGCGGTGCACCTGGCCAACGCGGTGGGCGGCAGCATCTTCCTTGGCTTCATCTCGGCAGTGGCGTTCGCAACCATTCTGGCTGTGGTAGCCGGTCTGACGCTGGCGGGTGCTTCGGCGGTTTCTCACGACCTGTACGCCAGTGTGATCAAGAAGGGCAAGGCCAACGAGAAAGATGAGATTCGCGTGTCGAAGATCACCACCATCGCCCTGGCGGTGCTGGCGATTGGTCTGGGCATTCTGTTCGAAAGCCAGAATATTGCGTTCATGGTCGGCCTGGCGTTCTCCATCGCGGCGAGCTGCAACTTCCCTGTGCTGCTGCTTTCGATGTACTGGAAGAAGCTGACCACTCGCGGCGCGATGATTGGTGGCTGGCTGGGTCTGGTCAGTGCTGTTGGTCTGATGATCCTCGGCCCAACCATCTGGGTGCAGATTCTGCATCACGAGAAGGCGATCTTCCCTTACGAATATCCGGCGCTGTTCTCGATGATGATTGCGTTCATCGGGATCTGGTTCTTCTCGATTACCGACAAGTCGGCGGCTGCGGATAACGAGCGGGCGCTGTTCTTCCCGCAGTTTGTGCGTTCGCAGACCGGGTTGGGGGCGAGTGGGGCGGTTTCGCACTAAGAGATCAGTTGTAAGCTGCAAGCTTCAAGCTTCAAGAAAACGCCCTGGTTGAGAGATTGGGGCGTTTTTTTTTGTGGGCGGTTATTGGTTGGTTTGGTGTGTATATCCGTTGCTGCGGTAACGGCTGCTTAGGGTTTCGCCCTTACGGCGAGTCACCTTTTTCAAACGCCAAAAAGGTAACCCAAAAGGCTTGCTCCTGCGTTCGGCCCTCGCAGGCTCGGGTCCCTTCGCTGCGGGATCGATCCGGGCGCAGNACCTTTTTCAAACGCCAAAAAGGTAACCCAAAAGGCTTGCTCCTGCGTTCGGCCCTCGCAGGCTCGGGTCCCTTCGCTGCGGGATCGATCCGGGCGCAGCGGCTCCGGTTTGCTTCGCTGCACCTCCTTCCGCTGTGTCTGGCTGCGCTAGACGGTCGCTGCGCTCCCACGCCCGGATCAATCCCTCCACTCAGCCTTCCGACGTCGCCCGTGGATCAAGATCAAAAGCACTCGAGCTTGCGCTCATTGTTGAGTGGTTAGAAGCGTCGCATGGCTTGAGATTTTCGGTGGATTCGCCCCTCACCCCAGCCCTCTCCCAAGATCAAAAGCACTCGAGCTTGCGCTCATTGTTGAGTGGTTAGAAGCGTCGCATGGCTTGAGATTTTCGGTGGATTCGCCCCTCACCCCAGCCCTCTCCCGAGGGAGAGGGAGCCGATTTKTGYGGTGTTCAAAACCTGCATTCGACTCGGTATCGCAAGTCGGCGTGTTTCGCCCAAACACCTCGGTCAGTYCCCTCTCCCTCTGGGAGAGGGCTAGGGTGAGGGGCTCTTGATCTGGCTTTGGCTTTTGCTTTTGATCTTTTGCCCCTTCGGCAGGCTTCGTTACGGGATCGATCCGGGGGTGGGAGCGTAGCGACNTGAGGGGCTCTTGATCTGGCTTTGGCTTTTGCTTTTGATCTTTTGCCCCTTCGGCAGGCTTCGTTACGGGATCGATCCGGGGGTGGGAGCGTAGCGACCGTACGACGTAGTCGTACACAGCGAGTGTAGGTGCAGCGAAGCCAACCGGAGCCGCTGCGCCCGGATCGGTCCCGTAACGAAGATACCCCGAGCCCTAGCGAGCGGGCCGTACGCCGGGGCAAAGCCTTTTGGGTTACCTTTTCGGCGTTTGGAAAAGGTGACTCGCTGTAAGAGCGAAACCGCCAGCGGCAGCACCCGCAGCAACCGATATGCCCCCAAAATCCAAGAACCAGTCGGCCCGAAGGCCGCTGAAACCACAAACAAAAACGGCCTCTATATAAGAGGCCGTTCCTGACACACCACTAAACCATCACAAAAAAGAAAAACCCTTATTTGCGATCTTCCAGCTTGGTAATGTCACGCGACTCGTAACCGGTGTACAGCTGGCGCGGACGGCCAATCTTGTACGGGCTCGAAAGCATTTCTTTCCAGTGCGAAATCCAGCCCACAGTACGCGCCAGGGCGAAAATCACCGTGAACATGCTGGTTGGAATGCCGATCGCCTTGAGGATGATCCCCGAATAGAAGTCGACGTTCGGGTACAGCGAGCGCTCGATGAAGTACGGGTCGGTCAACGCGATCTCTTCCAGGCGCATGGCCAGTTCGAGTTGCGGATCGTTGTTGATGCCCAGTTCCTTCAACACTTCGTCGCAGGTCTGCTTCATGACAGTCGCGCGAGGGTCGCGGTTCTTGTAGACGCGGTGACCGAAGCCCATCAACTTGAACGGATCGTTCTTGTCCTTGGCTTTGGCGATGAACTTGTCGATGTTCGACACATCGCCAATCTCGTCGAGCATGGTCAGCACGGCTTCGTTCGCACCGCCGTGGGCAGGACCCCACAGTGCGGCGATACCGGCGGCGATGCAGGCGAACGGGTTGGCACCCGAAGAGCCGGCCAGACGCACGGTGGAGGTCGAAGCGTTCTGCTCGTGGTCGGCGTGGAGGATGAAGATCCGGTCCATGGCCTTGGCGAGTACCGGGCTGATCGGTTTGATCTCGCACGGGGTGTTGAACATCATGTGCAGGAAGTTTTCCGCGTAAGTCAGATCGTTGCGCGGGTACATCATGGGTTGGCCCATGGAGTACTTGTAAACCATCGCTGCCAGGGTCGGCATCTTCGCAACCAGACGGATCGCGGAAATTTCGCGATGCTGCGGGTTATTGATGTCCAGGGAGTCGTGGTAGAAGGCCGAGAGGGCGCCGACTACACCGCACATGACGGCCATCGGGTGGGCGTCGCGACGGAAACCGTTGAAGAAGGTTTTCAGCTGCTCGTGAACCATGGTGTGGTTCTTCACGGTGCTGACGAACTGGGCCTTCTGTTCTGCGGTCGGCAATTCGCCGTTGAGCAGCAGGTAGCAGGTTTCCAGGTAGTCCGACTTTTCAGCCAGCTGTTCGATCGGGTAGCCGCGGTGCAACAAAATGCCGTTGTCGCCGTCGATATAGGTAATTTTCGATTCGCACGAAGCGGTCGACATGAAACCCGGGTCGAAAGTGAAGCGGCCCGTGGCCGTCAGGCCCCGAACATCGATTACATCGGGACCAACGGTGCCGGTTAAAATGGGCAGCTCGACGGGGGCTGCGCCCTCGATGATCAACTGCGCTTTTTTGTCAGCCATGTGGCCTCCTATTTATGCTTGAACCATCAGACAGACCCCCCACGCAGGGCCCGCACCACTATAGTGAGATAAATTCGAATGTCAATTTGCCTAAAGTCTTGCTCCAGAAGGCTTTAAGCCGACTTTTTCCTCGAAATTGCCTGCCATTTACGCCTTTTATGCAACTTGTGCAATCCGCTATTGGGGGTAGGTGAACGCGTTGTCATTAGTAGCCTAACTGTCTATACTCGGCCACCGACCGCCAAGGGCTTTTGGGCTTGCTTTCATTGGGGGTCGCATCCCTGGGTGGTGGTTACCTGACCAGTGCACTCCCCAACAACTTTGCCCTGATTGTTAGGGGCTCTTCAGTGTGAAAAAAAAGCCGTGAAAAGCCAACGACCTGTAAACCTAGACCTAAGGACCATCAAACTCCCAGTCACTGCTTACACGTCCATTCTTCACCGTATCTCCGGTGTCATCCTCTTCGTGTGCCTTGCCATCATGCTTTACGCATTGGACAAGTCGCTGAGCTCCGAGGAAGGCTTCGGTCAGGTGAAAGCGTGTCTGACCAGTCCGCTAGCCAAGCTAGTGATTTGGGGCATCCTGTCCGCTCTGCTGTATCACCTGGTAGCCGGTGTGCGCCACTTGATCATGGACATGGGCATCGGTGAGACGCTGGAAGGCGGCAAACTGGGCTCGAAAATCGTTATCGCCGTTTCCGTGGTGGTAATCGTTCTGGCAGGAGTCTGGATATGGTAACTAACGTCACTAACCTGTCGCGTTCGGGCCTCTATGACTGGATGGCACAGCGTGTGTCTGCGGTCGTTCTCGCGGCTTACTTCATCTTTCTGATCGGATACATCGTCGCCAACCCTGGCCTCGAGTATGCCCAGTGGCATGAACTGTTCGCTCACAACGGAATGCGTATTTTCAGCCTGCTGGCCCTTGTTGCTCTGGGCGCTCACGCCTGGGTCGGCATGTGGACCATCGCGACCGACTACCTGACGCCAATGGCGTTCGGCAAGTCCGCAACGGCGATACGTTTCCTTTTCCAGGCAGTATGCGGCGTTGCGATGTTCGCTTACTTCGTCTGGGGTGTGCAGATTCTCTGGGGTATCTGATTCATGGCTAACATTCCAACGATTTCTTTCGACGCCATCATTATTGGTGGTGGCGGTGCCGGCATGCGCGCTGCGCTGCAGCTGGCACAGGGCGGCCACAAGACTGCGGTGATCACCAAGGTTTTCCCGACCCGTTCGCACACTGTGTCCGCACAGGGCGGCATCACGTGCGCCATCGCTTCCGCCGACCCGAACGATGACTGGCGCTGGCACATGTACGATACCGTCAAGGGTTCCGACTACATCGGTGACCAGGACGCTATCGAATACATGTGTCAGGAAGGCCCGGCTGCCGTGTTCGAGCTGGACCACATGGGTCTGCCGTTCTCGCGTACCGAGCAAGGCCGCATCTACCAGCGTCCGTTCGGTGGCCAGTCCAAGGATTACGGCAAGGGCGGTCAGGCTGCACGTACCTGCGCTGCATCCGACCGTACCGGTCACGCGCTGCTGCACACCCTTTATCAGGGCAACCTGAAAGCCGGTACCACGTTCCTCAACGAGTACTACGCTGTTGATCTCGTGAAAAACCAGGAAGGCGAATTCGTTGGTGTGATCGCGATCTGCATCGAAACCGGCGAAACCTCCTACATTCGTGCCAAGGCCACGGTTCTGGCCACTGGCGGTGCAGGCCGTATCTACGCGTCCACCACCAACGCCCTGATCAACACCGGTGACGGCGTCGGCATGGCTCTGCGTGCTGGCGTGCCGGTACAAGACATCGAAATGTGGCAGTTCCACCCGACCGGCATCGCCGGCGCCGGTGTACTGGTTACCGAAGGTTGCCGTGGTGAAGGTGGTTACCTGATCAACAAGCACGGCGAGCGTTTCATGGAGCGTTATGCTCCGAACGCGAAGGACCTTGCAGGTCGTGACGTGGTTGCCCGTTCGATGGTCAAGGAAATCATCGCCGGCAACGGTTGCGGTCCAAATGGCGACCACGTAATGCTCAAGCTCGACCACCTGGGCGAGGAAGTGCTGCACAGCCGTCTGCCAGGCATCTGCGAACTGTCGAAGACTTTCGCCCACGTTGACCCGGTAGTGGCTCCGGTTCCGGTTGTGCCGACCTGCCACTACATGATGGGCGGCGTTGCCACCAACATTCATGGCCAGGCGATCACCCAGAACGCCGAAGGTCAGGACCAGATCATTCCTGGCCTGTTCGCGGTAGGCGAAGTGGCTTGCGTATCGGTACACGGTGCGAACCGTCTGGGCGGCAACTCGCTGCTCGACTTGGTGGTCTTCGGTCGCGCTGCCGGCCTGCACCTGGAAAAGGCGTTGACCGATGGCATCGAATACGACGACGCTACCGAGTCCGACATCGAAGCTGCACTGTCGCGTCTGAACGCGCTGAACAACCGTACCGACGGTGAAGACGTTGCCACCCTGCGTCGCGAGCTGCAAAGCTGCATGCAGAACTACTTCGGTGTATTCCGTACCGGCGAATACATGCAGAAGGGCATCGCTCAGCTGGCCGATCTGCGCAAGCGTATCGCCAACGTGAAGATCAACGACAAGTCGCAAGCGTTCAACACTGCACGTATCGAAGCGCTGGAACTGCAGAACCTGCTGGAAGTGGCTGAAGCTACCGCCATCGCGGCCGAAGTACGTAAAGAGTCCCGCGGCGCTCACGCCCGTGAAGACTTCGAAGACCGTGATGACGAAAACTGGCTGTGCCACACCCTGTACTTCCCGGGTGACAAGCGCGTCACCAAGCGTGCCGTGAACTTCTCGCCGAAGACTGTTCCGACTTTCGAACCTAAAGTCCGGACTTATTAAGGGTGACCGCCATGTTGCAAGTCAGTGTTTATCGCTACAACCCTGATCAGGACGCAGCGCCGTTCATGCAGGATTTCCAGGTCGATACCGGTGGTAAAGACCTGATGGTGCTGGACGTGCTGGCCCTGATCAAAGAGCAGGACGAAGGTTTCTCCTATCGTCGCTCCTGCCGTGAAGGCGTCTGCGGCTCCGACGGCATGAACATCAACGGCAAGAACGGTCTGGCCTGCATCACGCCGCTGTCTGCCGTTGTAAAAGGCAACAAGCTGATCGTTCGTCCGCTGCCAGGTTTGCCGGTTATCCGTGACCTGGTCGTCGATATGAGCATCTTCTACAAGCAATACGAGAAGGTGAAGCCTTACCTGCAGAACGACACGCCGGCTCCGGCCATCGAGCGTCTGCAGTCGCCAGAAGAGCGCGAAAAGCTCGACGGTCTGTACGAGTGCATCCTGTGCGCCTGCTGCTCGACCTCTTGCCCGTCCTTCTGGTGGAACCCGGACAAGTTCCTGGGTCCTGCTGCGCTGCTGCAAGCCTACCGCTTCCTGGCAGACAGCCGCGACACCAAGACCAGCGAGCGTCTGGCTTCACTTGACGACCCGTTCAGCGTTTTCCGCTGCCGGGGCATCATGAACTGCGTCAACGTATGTCCGAAAGGCCTGAACCCGACTAAGGCCATCGGTCACATCCGTAACATGCTGCTTTCGAGCGGCGTGTGATTCAGCTGCTGTAACCGTTGCACCGTAGAGGCTGTGGCGCGGGCTTCAACCCGCGTCATGGCTATAACCAGAGCAGTAGCCATAAGCTGCAGCTCTTCTTTTGAAGAAATGAGACAAGCAGGGGCATCCGGGCTGGTACCCGGACTATCAGTGTGATCCTAGGTGGCTTGTTTTAGTCGCTGCATTCGGACTTCTGCAAGTTTGCTCGGTGTCGACACCGATGGTGTTCCCCTAACCGAGGGTGACCAAGCATGCAAGAAAGCGTGATGCAGCGCATGTGGAACAGCGCCTACCTTTCAGGTGGAAACGCTGCCTATGTGGAAGAGCTTTATGAGCTCTACCTGCACGACCCTAACGCTGTGCCAGAAGAGTGGCGCACCTACTTTCAGAAGTTGCCAGCCGACGGCAACTCTGCCACTGATGTTTCGCACTCGACGATTCGCGATCATTTCGTGCTGCTGGCAAAGAACCAGCGCCGCGCCCAACCGGTTTCCGCCGGCAGCGTGAGCAGTGAGCACGAGAAGAAGCAAGTTGAAGTGCTGCGATTGATCCAGGCCTACCGTATGCGTGGCCACCAGGCAGCCCAGCTTGACCCGCTGGGGCTGTGGCAGCGTCCTGCACCTGCAGACCTGTCGATCAATCATTACGGCTTGACCAATGCCGATCTTGATACGACCTTCCGTGCCGGCGACCTGTTCATCGGCAAAGAGGAAGCGAGCCTACGCGAAATTCACGAAGCGTTGCAGCAGACATATTGCCGCACCATCGGCGCTGAGTTCACGCACATCACCGATTCCGAGCAGCGCCAGTGGTTCCAGCAGCGTCTGGAAAGCGTGCGTGGTCGTCCGACGTACTCCGCCGACATCAAGAGCCACCTGCTTGAGCGCGTGACTGCCGGTGAAGGCCTGGAAAAATACCTCGGTACCAAATACCCGGGAACCAAGCGTTTCGGTCTGGAAGGCGGCGAAAGCCTGATTCCGATGCTCGACGAACTGATCCAGCGTTCCGGCTCGTACGGTACCAAGGAAGTCGTCATCGGCATGGCCCACCGTGGCCGTCTGAACGTTCTGGTCAACACCTTCGGCAAGAACCCGCGCGAGCTGTTCGACGAGTTCGAAGGCAAGAAGAAGGTCGAGCTCGGTTCCGGTGACGTCAAATACCACCAGGGCTTCTCGTCCAACGTGATGACCACCGGCGGTGAAGTTCACCTGGCCATGGCGTTCAACCCGTCCCACCTGGAAATCGTTTCCCCGGTGGTTGAAGGTTCGGTGCGCGCCCGTCAGGACCGTCGCAACGACCTGACCGGTGAGAAAGTTCTGCCGATCTCCATCCACGGTGACGCGGCATTCGCCGGTCAGGGCGTGGTCATGGAAACCTTCCAGATGTCGCAGACCCGCGGTTTCAAGACCGGCGGTACCGTGCACATCGTGATCAACAACCAGGTTGGTTTCACCATCAGCAACCCGCTGGACTCGCGCTCCACCGAGTACGCCACCGACGTTGCCAAGATGATCCAGGCGCCGATCCTCCATGTGAATGGTGATGATCCGGAAGCCGTGCTGTTCGTGACCCAGCTGGCCATCGACTACCGCATGCAGTTCAAGCGTGACGTGGTGATCGATCTGGTCTGCTACCGTCGTCGCGGCCACAACGAGGCCGACGAGCCAAGCGGCACCCAGCCACTGATGTATCAGCAGATCACCAAGCAGCGCACCACCCGTGAGCTGTACGCTGATCGCCTGACTCAGGCCGGTGTGCTTGACGCTGAACGCGTTCAGGCCAAGGTCGACGAATACCGCAACGCGCTGGACAACGGTCTGCACGTAGTGAAATCGCTGGTCAAAGAGCCGAACAAAGAGCTGTTCGTCGACTGGCGTCCGTACCTGGGCCACGCCTGGACTGCGCGTCACGACACGCGTTTCGATCTGAAGACCCTGCAAGAGCTGTCCGCCAAGCTGCTGGAAATTCCGGAAGGCTTCGTCGTTCAGCGCCAGGTCGCGAAGATCTACGAAGACCGTCAGAAGATGCAAGCCGGCGGCCTGCCGATCAACTGGGGTTACGCTGAAACCATGGCGTACGCGACCCTCGCGTTCGAAGGTCACCCGATCCGCATGACCGGTCAGGACATCGGCCGCGGTACGTTCTCGCACCGTCACGCTGTGTTGCACAACCAGAAAGACGCGGGCACCTACATTCCGCTGCAGAACCTGTACGACGGTCAGCCACGTTTCGACCTGTACGACTCGTTCCTCTCGGAAGAAGCGGTACTGGCATTCGAATACGGTTACTCGACCACCACGCCAAACGCGCTGGTGATCTGGGAAGCCCAGTTCGGCGACTTCGCCAACGGTGCTCAGGTCGTGATCGACCAGTTCATCACCAGCGGCGAGCACAAGTGGGGCCGTCTCTGCGGTCTGACCATGCTGCTGCCACACGGTTACGAAGGCCAAGGCCCTGAGCACAGCTCGGCTCGTCTTGAGCGTTACCTGCAGCTGTGCGCCGAGCACAACATTCAGGTGTGCATGCCGACCACGCCAGCGCAGATCTACCACTTGCTGCGTCGTCAGGTGATCCGTCCGCTGCGCAAGCCGCTGGTCGTGCTGACGCCGAAGTCGCTGCTGCGCCACAAGCTGGCCATCTCGACGCTGGAAGATCTGGCCGAAGGTTCGTTCCAGACCGTGATCCCGGAAATCGATGCACTGGACCCGAAAAAGGTCGAGCGCGTGGTTCTGTGCAGCGGCAAGGTCTACTACGACCTGCTGGAAAAACGCCGTGCCGAAGGCCGCGAAGATATCGCCATCGTGCGTATCGAGCAGCTGTATCCGTTCCCTGAGGACGACTTGAAAGAAGTCCTGGCTCCGTACACCAACGTCAAACACGCCGTTTGGTGTCAGGAAGAGCCGATGAACCAGGGTGCCTGGTACTGCAGCCAGCATCACTTGCGTCGCAGCATCGCCAACCTCGACAAGACTCTCGTACTTGAGTACGCGGGCCGTGAGGCTTCGGCTGCGCCAGCTTGTGGTTACGCATCGATGCACGCCGAGCAGCAGGAAAAACTGCTGCAAGATGCTTTCACTGTTTAACGCCTTCGCGCTGACTGAAACCGAATTTTAAGGACCCACAGATAATGGCTATCGAAATCAAAGCCCCGTCATTCCCGGAATCGGTTGCCGATGGCACCGTTGCCACCTGGCACAAGAAACCAGGTGAGGCCGTCAAGCGTGACGACCTGATCGTCGACATCGAAACCGACAAAGTCGTGCTCGAAGTGTTGGCTGAAGCAGACGGCGTGCTGGGCGCAATCGTTGCCGAAGAGGGCGCTACCGTTCTGTCGAACCAGGTCCTGGGCTCGATCGAAGAGGGCGGCGCTGCTGCTGCCGCTCCTGCCGCCGCTGCTGCTCCGGCTGCTACTGCCGCTGCCGCACCAGCTGCTGCCGATGGCGAAGATGACCCGATCGCAGCTCCTGCCGCTCGCAAGCTGGCTGAAGAGAACGGCATCAACATCGCTTCCGTTGCCGGCACCGGCAAGGGCGGTCGTGTGACCAAGGAAGACGTGGTTGCTGCTGTTGCTGCCAAGAAAGCCGCTCCGGCTGCCGCGCCTGCCAAGGCTGCTGCTCCTTCGGCTGCTGCGCCTGTGTTCGCTGCCGGCGACCGCATCGAGAAGCGCGTACCGATGACTCGCGTACGTGCCACCGTGGCCAAGCGTCTGGTTGAAGCCCAGTCGAACATGGCGATGCTGACCACGTTCAACGAAGTCGACATGACCGAAGTCATGGCCCTGCGTTCGAAGTACAAGGACCTGTTCGAGAAGTCCCACAACGGCGTACGCCTGGGCTTCATGTCGTTCTTCGTGAAAGCGGCCACCGAAGCGCTGAAACGCTTCCCGGCTGTCAACGCGTCGATCGACGGCGGCGACATCGTTTACCACGGCTATGCGGACATCGGCGTTGCCGTTTCCAGCGACCGTGGCCTGGTGGTACCGGTTCTGCGTAACGCCGAGCTGATGAGCCTGGCTGAAATCGAAGGCGGCATCGCAACATTTGGCAAGAAAGCCCGTGACGGCAAACTGTCGATGGACGAGATGACCGGTGGTACCTTCACCATCACCAACGGTGGTACCTTCGGTTCGATGATGTCGACGCCGATCGTCAACCCGCCGCAGGCAGCGATTCTGGGCATGCACAACATCATCCAGCGTCCGATGGCCATCAACGGTCAGGTCGTGATCCGTCCGATGATGTACCTGGCTCTGTCCTACGATCACCGCCTGATCGATGGCAAAGAAGCTGTGACCTTCCTGGTGACCATCAAGAACCTGCTGGAAGATCCGGCTCGTCTGTTGCTGGATATCTAAAAAGCAGCTGCAAGCTTTCAGCTACAAGCCTCAAGCTCAAGGCGAGCGGGTGGGCTTGCAGCTTGAAGCTTGCGGCTTGTAGCTTTATTGCTAAAGAGGATTTTTTGAATGTCGCAGAAATTTGACGTAGTAGTGATCGGTGCCGGCCCTGGTGGCTATGTAGCGGCCATCAAGGCTGCTCAGTTGGGCCTGACCACTGCCTGCATCGAGAAGTACACCGACGCAGAGGGCAAGCAAGCCCTGGGCGGTACCTGCCTGAACGTAGGTTGCATTCCTTCCAAGGCGCTGCTCGACAGCTCGTGGAAATACAAGGAAGCCAAAGAGAGCTTCAACGTTCACGGTATCTCGACCGGCGAAGTCAAAATGGACGTCGCTGCGATGGTTGGCCGCAAGGCTGGCATCGTCAAGAACCTGACCGGCGGCGTTGCCACCCTGTTCAAGGCCAACGGCGTTACTTCGATCCAGGGCCACGGCAAGCTGCTGGCCGGCAAGAAAGTCGAAGTCACCAAGCCGGATGGTTCGGTTGAAGTCATCGAAGCGGAAAACGTCATTCTCGCGCCAGGTTCTCGTCCGATCGACATTCCACCGGCTCCGGTTGACCAGAAAGTCATCGTCGATTCGACTGGCGCTCTGGAGTTCCAGTCCGTACCTAAACGTCTGGGCGTGATCGGCGCTGGCGTGATCGGTCTGGAGCTGGGTTCGGTGTGGTCGCGTCTGGGTGCAGAAGTGACTGTGCTCGAAGCGCTGGACACTTTCCTGATGGCAGCGGACACCGCTGTTTCCAAGGAAGCGCTGAAAACCCTGACCAAACAGGGTCTGGACATCAAGCTGGGCGCTCGCGTTACCGGTTCGAAAGTCAACGGCGAAGAAGTCGTCGTCAACTACACCGATGCCAACGGCGAACAGACCATCACTTTCGACAAGCTGATCGTAGCCGTTGGTCGCCGTCCGGTGACCACTGATCTGCTGTCTGCCGACTGCGGCGTGGAAATCGACGAGCGCGGTTTCATCGCGGTCGATGACCATTGCGTCACAGCTGTACCGGGCGTCTTCGCCATCGGTGACGTGGTTCGCGGCATGATGCTGGCCCACAAGGCTTCGGAAGAAGGCATCATGGTTGTCGAGCGCATCAAGGGCCACAAGGCTCAGATGAACTATGATTTGATCCCTTCGGTTATTTATACTCACCCGGAAATCGCGTGGGTTGGCAAAACCGAGCAGGCGCTGAAGGCCGAAGGCGTTGAAGTCAACGTCGGCACCTTCCCGTTCGCCGCTTCCGGCCGTGCCATGGCTGCCAACGATACCGGTGGTTTCGTCAAGGTCATCGCCGATGCCAAGACCGACCGCGTATTGGGCGTGCACGTGATTGGCCCGAGCGCTGCAGAACTGGTTCAGCAGGGCGCGATCGGTATGGAATTCGGCACCAGCGCTGAAGACCTGGGCATGATGGTTTTCTCCCATCCGACCTTGTCCGAAGCCTTGCACGAAGCTGCTCTGGCAGTGAATGGCGGCGCCATTCACATTGCCAACCGCAAGAAGCGTTAAGACATAATAAGAAACCACGGCGGCAACGGCCCGTCGTGAGCCTTGCGAGCAAGACTCACCGCGGAATGTCCGCCGGACGCAGTCTTGCGTAGCCCAGCTACGCAAGCAGCAGTCACAGGTGGCGCGGCACTCAAACGAGCGCAGCGCCGAATGCGCAGTACCTAACGAAGACGGTAAAAAGCATGAATCTTCACGAGTATCAGGGTAAGCAGCTGTTCGCTGAATACGGCCTGCCAGTTTCCACTGGTTACGCAGTAGACACCCCGGAAGCAGCAGCAGAAGCTTGCGACAAAATCGGCGGCAACGAGTGGGTCGTCAAAGCCCAGGTTCACGCCGGTGGTCGCGGTAAAGCGGGCGGCGTAAAGCTGGTTCGCAGCAAAGAAGACGCCAAAGCCTTCGCACAGCAGTGGCTGGGCAAGCGTCTGGTGACTTACCAGACTGACGCCAATGGCCAGCCAGTCACCAAGATCCTGGTTGAATCGTGCACTGATATCGCTAAAGAGCTGTACCTGGGCGCTGTCGTTGACCGTTCGAGCCGTCGCATCGTGTTCATGGCTTCCACCGAAGGTGGCGTGGACATCGAGAAAATCGCTCACGACACTCCAGAAAAAATTCTCAAGGCCACTATCGATCCACTGGTTGGCGCTCAGCCATCCCAGGGTCGCGAGCTGGCATTCCAGCTGGGTCTGGAAGGCAAGCAGGTCACTCAGTTCGCCAAGATCTTCGTAGGTCTGGCCAAGCTGTTCAAAGACCACGACCTGGCTCTGCTGGAAGTAAACCCGCTGGTGATCAAGGCTGACGGCGATCTGCACTGCCTCGACGCGAAGATCAACATCGACGCCAACGCCATGTACCGTCAGCCTAAGCTGAAGGCTTTCCACGATCCGTCGCAGGACGATCCGCGCGAAGCGCACGCTGCCAAGTTCGAACTGAACTACGTAGCGCTGGAAGGCAACATCGGCTGCATGGTCAACGGTGCCGGTCTGGCCATGGGTACCATGGACATCGTCAACCTGCATGGCGGCAAGCCAGCCAACTTCCTCGACGTAGGTGGTGGCGCTACCAAGGAACGCGTTACTGAAGCGTTCAAGATCATCCTGTCCGACCAGAACGTCGCGGCAGTACTGGTCAACATCTTCGGCGGCATCGTTCGCTGCGACATGATTGCCGAAGGCATCATCGGCGCCGTGAAAGAAGTCGGCGTGAAAATCCCGGTTGTTGTTCGCCTTGAAGGCAACAACGCTGAGCTGGGCGCTAAAGTACTGGCAGAAAGCGGTTTGAACATCATCGCTGCTACCAGCCTGACCGACGCTGCTCAACAAGTTGTCAAAGCTGCGGAGGGCAAATAATGAGCGTCCTGATCAATAAAGACACCAAAGTTATCTGCCAGGGTATTACCGGTTCGCAAGGTAGTTTCCACACCCAGCAAGCCATCGAATACGGCACCAAGATGGTTGGTGGCGTAACTCCGGGCAAGGGCGGCACCGAGCACCTGGGTCTGCCAGTGTTCAACACCGTAAAAGACGCAGTAGCTGCCACTGGCGCTACCGCCAGCGTGATCTACGTTCCGGCTCCGTTCTGCAAGGACTCGATCCTGGAAGCGGCATTCGGCGGCATCAAGCTGATCGTCTGCATCACCGAAGGCATTCCTACCCTGGACATGCTGGACGCCAAAGTTAAGTGCGACGAGCTGGGCGTAGTCCTGATCGGCCCTAACTGCCCAGGCGTGATCACCCCAGGCGAATGCAAGATCGGCATCATGCCAGGTCACATTCACTTGCCAGGCAAGGTCGGTATCGTTTCGCGTTCCGGCACCCTGACCTACGAAGCTGTGAAGCAGACCACTGACGCCGGTTTCGGTCAGTCGACTTGCGTCGGCATCGGTGGTGACCCGATCCCGGGCTCGAACTTCATCGACATCCTGAAGCTGTTCCAGGAAGACCCGAAGACCGAGGCGATCGTGATGATCGGCGAGATCGGCGGTTCGGCTGAAGAAGAAGCGGCTGCCTACATCAAGGCTAACGTGACCAAGCCGGTTGTTTCCTACATCGCTGGTGTGACTGCTCCTCCGGGCAAGCGCATGGGCCATGCTGGCGCAATCATCTCTGGCGGCAAAGGCACTGCAGACGAGAAATTCGCTGCGCTGCAAGACGCAGGCGTTAAAACCGTGCGTTCGCTGGCAGACATCGGCAAGGCCCTGGCCGAGCTGACTGGCTGGGAAGTGAAGAAGTAAGCTTCGGCTGACTTTTTAGCTCCAGCAACAGAGGCCACCTTCGGGTGGCCTTTGTCGTTCCTGGCGTATGAGAATTTTGAGCGCTGTTGTGGCGAGGGGATTTATCCCCGCTGGGCTGCGAAGCGGCCCCCATGCTAGCGACCATGATCAGTCAGGCAGTTCCAGCTCGGATTCTTTGGGACTGCTGCGCAGTCCAACGGGGATAAATCCCCTCGCCACAGGTTTGCTGTGATGAATACACGTTCTATGTATGAAAAATAGATATGTAAACGCGACACTGAAACGTCGCGTATCGGATAGTTCGCCCTCTAACAGTGCGTTTGTCAGCCAAATTCGTTAGGCTGGCCGCCATTTTTGCGTCCGCCGCCCACAAGGCAGCTACGCGCTTTAAGGGTCAGTCCCATACGGATCGACAGCATTTCCCTAATCCAACAGGGCAATCCCCCTCTAAATTCCGATTTCAGTAGTGTGGTATTACCTTAATGAAAGTTTTGAAAGGTCAGGACATCCTGGCACTTGGTTTTATGACGTTTGCCCTGTTTGTCGGGGCCGGTAACATCATTTTCCCGCCGATCGTCGGCTTGCAGGCCGGGCCTCACGTCTGGATGGCCGCACTGGGCTTCCTGATTACCGCCGTTGGTTTGCCGGTGGTCACCGTGGTGGCGCTGGCCAAGGTCGGCGGTGCGATGGATGCGTTGAGCAGCCCGATCGGCAAGATCGCTGGCGGTATCCTCGCGGCGGCATGCTACCTGGCCGTGGGTCCGCTGTTCGCCACCCCGCGTACCGCGACCGTATCCTTCGAGGTAGGTCTGGCGCCATTGACCGGCGAAAGCCCGCTGGCGCTGTTCCTCTACAGCTCGGTGTACTTCCTGCTGGTGTTCTTCATTTCGCTCTACCCTGGGCGGTTGCTGGATACCGTTGGCCGCTTCCTCGCGCCGCTGAAAATCATTGCACTGGCAGTACTGGGCATCGCCGCGTTCGCCTTGCCGGCGGGTGACATCGGTCACGGCACTCCGGAATATGTGGCGGCACCGTTCTCTCAGGGCTTCATCAATGGTTACCTGACCATGGATACCCTCGGCGCACTGGTATTCGGCATCGTTATCGTCAACGCGATCCGCTCCCGTGGCGTCGAGTCGCCGGCGCTGATCACCCGTTATGCGATCATCGCCGGGCTGATTGCCGGCGTGGGGCTGGCACTGGTCTACGTCAGCCTGTTCCGCCTCGGTTCCGGCAGCCATGAAGTCGCGGTCGGCGCCACCAACGGCGCGGCGGTGTTGCATGCCTACGTGCAACACACCTTCGGTTCGCTGGGTAGCGGTTTCCTTGCGGTGCTGATCTCGCTGGCGTGTCTGGTCACGGCGGTCGGCCTGACCTGTGCCTGCGCTGAATACTTCAGCCGTGTGCTGCCGTTGTCCTACAAGACTCTGGTGATTATCCTCGCAGCGTTTTCCCTGCTGGTCTCCAACCTCGGTCTGACCAAGCTCATTGCGTTCTCGATTCCGGTACTCACCGCGATCTACCCGCCGTGCATCGTTCTGGTCGCACTGAGCTTCTGCAAGGATTTCTGGCATGAGCACGGGCGCATTCTTGGCCCGGTGATGCTAGTTTCCTTCGTTTTCGGCACCATCGACGCCCTGAAAGGCGCTGGTCTGGCCGACTGGATGCCAACTCAGCTGACCCATCTGCCGCTGAGCGAGCAAGGGCTGGCATGGCTGGTGCCATGCGTGATGACCCTGGTGGTCGCCGTGGTCTGTGATCGCCTGCTGGGCAAGCGCAGCGAAGTCCCTGCCTGACGTGATGTGACCCGCCACAAGCGGGTCAGGCACGGTTAAACAGAAATGCCCCGTATCAATCGATACGGGGCATTTTTTATCAGAGCTGATAATCCTCAACCCAGATAACGTACGACCAGAGCTCCCACATTGACGTTGTCGCTGTCACGGCTCAGGAGTATTCGCTTGTCGGGCTGCACTGCCACCGAGATCCATTGCATACCTGGCCCCATAGAGTGAGTAACGTATCCCTTGCCATCCCCAAAGGTTGTGTCCAGTTCACCCGTTGCCAGATAGCGGCAGGCAAGCATTTGCTCCCTGGTTATTTGCCCTGTACTCCCCACCACAACCAAACCATCCTCAGGCTCCCCACTTAGATCGAACAAAGTGCAACCGTCGGTTAATCCAAGATCAGTGACAACAGGCTTACCCTGATTGAATGCGAGATTTGGTCTACCGTTCGGGTTGTACGCGGCCATCATTGCTTTGCGTCCTTTCCCCCAAACGTCGTTGGGGGATGTGTCGACCTGGCCAGCAACAAAGAAGCTGCCGTCAGCACGTAACATCAGGCTTCGTACGCTGACCGGGTAATCCGATGGAATGTAGACGGTCCCGGTGCCATCATCGCCGAAGTCTTTATGGGGCGTTCCATCGACGTTCAGGCGCACAATCTTTCCTTCTCCAGCGCTCGAACCTGTAACTGTGATTACTCCATCCTCTGCTACTGAAATCGAAGCAATGCCCATTGCAAGATCCAGCCAGCCTTTGTTGTTGAAAGCGGTATCGAAATCTCCATTCTGATCAAGTCTGAACAGTCGGTCGCTTTGACCGACGAGTATTTTTTCATCAGCAGTCAGTACTAACCTGGTTCTGGATTGCGACTTGATGGAAGCTTCCGGTTTTGGCAATTGCGATTCGGACTGTGGCAGGAAAGGGACGTAAACCGTCCCATCGGGACCGAAATCGCGATCTCTTTCACCATCAGCGAAGAATCTGGCAAGCGCAAATCGGGTTCCTTGGTCCTCATCATATTGATACCCAAAAAGCAGCGCCTTGCCGTCTTTATAAAGACAGGCGCCAGTTCCGCTGGCTTGTCCCGAACCTGTAAACGTACCTACGATCAAACCGTTTTCGTCGAAGCCAGTATCGTTAGTACCGTCCGCGAGTAATTGCGCCAAATGAAAACTGACTTTGCCCTCTACAACAGTTTGTCCCACGAGAAGGATCTTTCCATCCGGGCGCAAGCCTGCGATTTTCAAAGCCTGGCTTCCCGTAGCAAATGACTCGGCGTACCCCCGGTTGCCAAACGTTGTGTCAATGGGCAGCGCAGCGTTCAAAGGTCTCATGCTCAAATCCTTGTCTGATAGGGGAGCGGTCAGTGTTCCCGTTTGAGAAAACGACCTTATGCCTCGCCATACCCTCGGCGCTACTGTCAGAGTTGACAGGTATAAGCCTCTGAAAACTGATAGCTGCGGTCTATTTTGAATAAATTTGACTCTTCAATGAGCGTGTCTTTTTACGAGCCAACACGTCGAAACGAAGGGTTCCCTCCATCATTCCTCTTGCTCAGGACAACGAATGTCGTTCATCCAAGCCAATCTGATCCACTTGCTCGCCGCCGTCTGGTTTGTCGTCTGCTGGGGCGGTTACACCCGTTATGCCACCTGGAAGGCCCGTGATACGGCGTGTCTGGCCAGCGTGTTGCACCTGTACCGCGAAGACTGGATGCGCCGCATGCTGCTGCGTGACAACCGCATCGCCGATGCCAGCGTGATCGGCAATCTGGAACGCAACGCGTCGTTCTTCGCCTCCAGCACGCTGATCATCCTCGCCGGTATCCTCACCGTGCTCGGTGCGTCCGACCGAGCCGTGTCGTTGTTGGCGGATATTCCGATGGTGCAGCAGGCGTCGCAGGGCATGTCGGAGATCAAGTTGCTGTGTCTGGCACTGGTGTTCGTCTATGCGTTCTTTACTTTCAGCTGGTGCATGCGCCAATACAACTTCGCTGCGATTCTGGTCGGTTCAGCGCCGATGATCGGTGAGCGCCAAGTGACTGAACAAGAACGCAAGGCGTTCGCTTCGCGGGCGGCGCGGGTGATTTCGATGGCGGCCAACCAGTTCAACTTCGGCCTGCGTTCTTATTACTTCGGCATGAGTATGCTGGCGTGGTTCGTCAGCCCGTGGCTGTTCATGATCATGAGCGCGGGAGTCGTGGTGGTTTTGTATCGCCGCGAGTTTCATTCCGACGTTCTCGATGTCATGGTCTATACCCCTACAGAGGCGCCCGTCCCTGAGGCAAACAAAGAGGCTGTTTGATGAGTATTCCGTTCTGGTGTGTGTTTATCAGTGCTTTATTGATCTACGTGGCGCGTATGCCGGTCGCCAAGGCCATGAAAGAGCAGGGCGGGTATGACAATCACTTGCCGCGGCAGCAGCAGGCGCAGTTGACTGGCTTCGGTGCGAGGGCGCTGGCGGCCCATCAGAACAGCATCGAAGCCTTCATCCTCTTCGCCGTCGGCGTGCTGATGGCGCATACCACGCAAACCGCGGGTTGGCTGATCGATGCGCTGGCGATCATCTTCGTGATCTCGCGGATTTTCTATCTGTGGTTCTATCTGGCCGATCTGGCGAAGTTGCGCAGCCTGATGTGGCTAGTTGGCTTCATCTGTTCGTTGTTGCTGATGATTAGTCCGACTTTTAGAACCGTGTTGCTCTAACCGGTAAATCGCAGGCAAAAGAAAACCCGCACTTGGCGGGTTTTCTTTCACACCATAAAGCTTATTGCTTTTTGGCGGCTTCTTCTTGAGCAGCGGCGTTCGATTCAGCCTGAGCTTTGGCAGCTTCGGCGTTTTCTTTTGCTGCGTCGTTCACTTTATCCTGAGCTTTGTTCATGTCTTGCTGAGCTTGCTCAGCATGTTGGTTGGCATCTTGAGCTTTGTCCTCGGATTTTTTATCGCAGGCAGCGAGACCGAGGGAAGCGGTCAACATCAAGGCAACAGCTAAAGTCTTACGCATGGGGTGTATCTCCTTATGGAAAATAACTACTGGCCTTAAGAACTCGGCGCTACGGGTTAAGTTCCTCAATTGTTTCAGATATATAAGTTTGTTTTATCACGGAACTTTTGCCGCTTTTCTCACTACTGGCACAAGGCCCAAACGCGAGTAATTATCACATGGCCGAAAACCCCGTTTTTGAGCGCGCGACGCGCTTTTTATCGGCATTGCGCCACTGTCAGGTCCTCGGTCTGCAGGTGCACAGTGCCTCCAGCGAAGGGCTGACGGTGATCCTGCCGTACAGCGAAAAAATCGTCGGCAATCCCGAAACCGGAGTCATTCATGGCGGCGCCATCACTTCGCTGATGGACACCGCCTGCGGCATGTCGACACTGTGCGTGCTGCCGGAGTTCGAAGTCTGTCCGACCCTCGATCTGCGCATCGACTACATGCACGCCGCTGAACCGCACAAAGCGGTGTACGGCTTTGCCCAGTGCTACCGCGTCACCACCGACGTGATCTTTGCCCGTGGTTTTGCCTACCAGGACGATCCCGAGCAACCGATTGCCCACGTCGTCGGCACATTCATGCGCATGGGCATCGGCCTGAAGGGCAGCAAGGGTTTCGCGGGCGCGATCAAGGGAGCGAGCCAATGAGCAACGATCTCAGGGAGCAGCTGCAACAGGCCCACGCGCAGGGCGATTACACGCCGCTGCTGGCGTTGATTCCTTATGCCGGGCTGATCGGTATCGAGTGCTCGCGAGTCGGCGATGAGTTGCTGTTCAAGCTGCCGGCGAACAAGGACAACATTGGTAACCCTTTATTGCCGGCGATCCATGGCGGGGTGATTGCCGGCTTCATGGAGCTGGCCGCGGCCCTGCATCTGCTGATTTTTACCGGCACGCCGGGCGTGCCGAAGATCATCGATTTTTCCCTCGATTACCTGCGCGCCGGGCAGTTTCGCGACACGTGGGCCAGGTGTCAGGTCTGCCGTCAGGGGCGTCGCGTGGCCAACGTTGCGGTCACGGCGTGGCAGAGTACCGAGGGCGAACCGATCGCCACCGCCCGCGCGCACTTCAAAATTGATGAGCCCTTGAAATCCTGAGCAGCGCCCCCAACTCAGATGACAACCCGCCGCAGACCATTTCGGGTCGCGGCCACTGCCATCTGATTGGAGTTTGATGACCATGAGTGTGGAAACTCAAAAGGAAACCCTGGGCTTCCAGACCGAGGTAAAGCAGCTGCTGCACCTCATGATCCATTCGCTGTATTCGAATAAGGAAATTTTCCTTCGCGAATTGATCTCGAACGCCTCTGACGCTGTCGACAAGCTGCGCTTCGAAGCCCTGGCCAAGCCTGAGTTGCTCGAAGGTGGCGCTGACCTGAAAATCCGTGTGAGCTTCGACAAGGACGCCAAGACCGTCACCCTCGAAGACAACGGTATCGGCATGAACCGTGACGATGTGATCACCCACCTGGGTACCATCGCCAAATCCGGCACCGCCGATTTCATGAAAAACCTGTCCGGCGATCAGAAGAAAGATTCGCACCTGATCGGCCAGTTCGGTGTCGGCTTCTATTCGGCCTTTATCGTCGCCGACAAGGTTGATGTATACAGCCGTCGCGCCGGCACCGATGCCAGCGAAGGCGTGCACTGGTCGTCGAAAGGCGAGGGCGAGTTCGAAGTCGCCACCATTGACAAGCCAGAGCGCGGTACCCGCATCGTCCTGCACCTGAAATCCGGTGAAGACGAATTCGCGGATGGCTGGCGTCTGCGCAACATCATCAAGAAGTACTCCGACCACATCGCTTTGCCGATCGAACTGCCGAAGGAAGTCACTCCGGCCGAAGGCGAAGAGGCTCCAGCCGTTGAATGGGAAACCGTCAACCGTGCCAGCGCCCTGTGGACCCGTCCGCGCACTGAAGTCAAAGACGAGGAATACCAGGAGTTCTACAAACACATCGCTCACGACTTTGAGAATCCGTTGTCGTGGAGCCACAACAAGGTTGAAGGCAAGCTTGAGTACAGCTCGCTGCTGTACGTGCCGGCCCGCGCGCCGTTCGACCTGTACCAGCGTGAAGCGCCGAAGGGCCTGAAGCTGTACGTGCAGCGTGTGTTTGTAATGGATCAGGCCGAGTCGTTCCTGCCGCTGTACCTGCGCTTCATCAAAGGCGTGGTCGATTCCAACGACCTGTCGCTGAACGTGTCGCGTGAGATCCTGCAGAAAGACCCGATCATCGATTCGATGAAAACCGCGCTGACCAAGCGTGTGCTCGACATGCTGGAAAAACTGGCGAAGAACGAGCCTGAGCAATACAAGGGCTTCTGGAAAAACTTCGGTCAGGTCATGAAAGAAGGCCCGGCAGAAGATTTCGCCAACAAAGAGAAAATTGCCGGTCTGCTGCGTTTTGCATCGACCCAGGGCGACGACGGCGAGCAGATTGTCGGTCTGGCTGACTACCTGGCCCGCGCCAAGGAAGGTCAGGACAAGATCTACTACCTCACCGGCGAAACCTACGCGCAGGTCAAGAACAGCCCGCACCTGGAAGTCTTCCGCAAGAAAGGCATCGAAGTGCTGCTGCTCACCGATCGCATCGACGAGTGGCTGATGAGCTACCTCAGCGAATTCGACGGCAAGACTTTTGTCGACGTGGCGCGCGGTGACCTCGATCTGGGCAATCTGGACTCGGAAGAGGACAAGAAAGCCGCTGAAGAAGTCGCCAAGTCCAAAGAGGGTCTGGTCGAGCGCCTGAAAACTGCGCTGGGTGATTCCGTGGCTGAAGTTCGCGTATCCCATCGTCTGACCGACTCGCCGGCCATTCTGGCTATCGGCGAACAGGACCTGGGTCTGCAAATGCGCCAGATTCTCGAGGCCAGCGGGCAGAAAGTCCCGGATTCGAAGCCGATTTTCGAATTCAACCCGAGCCACCCGCTGATCGAGAAACTTG
This sequence comes from Pseudomonas sp. Leaf434, assembly GCF_001425545.1. NCBI lineage: Bacteria > Pseudomonadati > Pseudomonadota > Gammaproteobacteria > Pseudomonadales > Pseudomonadaceae > Pseudomonas > Pseudomonas sp. Leaf434. The sequence continues at coordinate 976,760 of NZ_LMQZ01000001.1, forward strand.
ATGGCGAGCAGAGCGAAGAGCGTTTTGGCGACCTGTCGCACATCCTCTTCGATCAGGCCGCCCTGGCGGCGGGCGACAGCTTGAAGGATCCGGCCGCTTATGTGCGCCGGCTGAACAAGCTGCTGGTTGAACTGTCGGTTTGATCACGTTGTAGGAAAAACCCGCTTCGGCGGGTTTTTTCGTTCTGGTGTTTACTCAATCAGGAGTCAGAAATGAGCCAAGTCACTGTACGTTCCGTGGTCTATCAGATTGACGGCCAGGCCTATGAAGGTCGCCTGGCGTTCGACGCCGAGCACAAGGGCGCGCGCCCGGGTTTGCTGATGGCGCCGAACTGGATGGGCGTCAGCGCCGGTGCTGAAGACATTGCCAAAGCCGTGGCGGCCAAGGGTTACGTGGTGTTGATTGCGGATGTCTATGGCCAGAGCGTACGTCCGCAGAACGCTGATGAGGCGCTGGCAGCAATGATGCCGCTCAAGGACGACCGCGCGCTGTTGCGCAAACGTCTGCAAGTGGCATTTGAGCAATTGCAGAGCCAGGGCGAAGCGGCAGTGGATACCTCGAAACTGGCGGTGTTCGGTTTCTGCTTCGGTGGTTGCTGTGCGCTGGATCTGGCCCGCACCGGCGCGCCGGTAAAAGCGGCGGTGTCGTTCCACGGCACGCTGGATTCGCCGAACCCGGCGGATGCGCAGAACATCAAGGGCTCGGTGCTGGTGCTGCATGGCGCGTCCGATCCATTGGTGCCGAAAGAGCAACTGCCAGCGTTCGAAGATGAAATGAACGCGGCGAAAGTCGACTGGCAACTGCTCAGCTACGGCGGCGCGGTGCACTCGTTTACCGATCCGCACGCCAATGTGCCGGGCAAGATGATGTACGACGAAAAGACCGCCAAGCGCGCGTTCAAGTCGATGCATGATTTGCTGGATGAAGTGTTCAACGGTTAAAAGCGAAAAGCCCCTCACCCTAGCCCTCTCCCGGAGGGAGAGGGGACTGATTGGGGGTTGCTCGGGAGTGGCGTCGACCTGAACGTGAATAGGCGAATCCATAATCGCCGAGACTTTTCAGGTCGATGTATAACGCAAGGGGGTTGCTCGGGAGTGGCGTCGACCTGAACGTGAATAGGCGAATCCATAATCGCCGAGACTTTTCAGGTCGATGTATAACGCAAGACGCCTCGGTCGGCTCCCTCTCCCTCTGGGATAGGCGACTGATTGAGGGTTGCTCGGGAGTGACGTCGACCTGAACTTGAATAGGCGAATCCATAATCGCCGGGATTTTTCAGGTCGATGTATAACGCAAGACGCCTCGGTCGGCTCCCTATCCCTCTGGGATAGGGGACTGATTGGGGGTTGCTCGGGAGTGGCGTCGACCTGAACGTGAATAGGCGAATCCATAATCGCCGAGACTTTTCAGGTCGATGTATAACGCAAGGGGGTTGCTCGGGAGTGGCGTCGACCTGAACGTGAATAGGCGAATCCATAATCGCCGAGACTTTTCAGGTCGATGTATAACGCAAGACGCCTCGGTCGGCTCCCTCTCCCTCTGGGAGAGGGCTGGGGTGAGGGTAAGCGGCCTAGCGCGGTAGTTCGATCCGCTCGACTTCCCCCGGCACCGTCGGCCAATCCCCGGCCGCCCACTTGCGCCGTGCCTCATCAATCGCCGCCGGATCGCTTGCAACAAAATTCCAGTTGATCCGTCTCGGCCCGTCCAGTGCCGCGCCGCCGAACACCACCGCGTGCACATCGCTTTCGGCAAACAGGCTCATCTCTTCGCCGGCTGGCAACACCACCAGCGCATGCGGCTCGATCGCCTCGCCATTCAACTGCGCATCCCCGCTCAACACATACACCGCGCGTTCTTCATGCTCGGCCGGAATCAGCAATGTGGTCGCGGTCTGCATCTTCACTTCCGCATACAACGTAGGAGAAAGCACCGGGACCGGCGATTCCAGGCAAAAGCCTGACCCGGCAATCATGCGAATCTGCACGCCGAGGTTATCGCTGACCGGCAACGTCGCTGCCGGATGATGACTGTAATGCCCCGGGCCTTCTTCGTGTGCCTTGGGCGAGGCGAGCCAGACTTGCAGGCCGTGCAGAGTGAAGGTCTCGGCGAGCAGTGGCGCAGGCGTGCGCTCGACGTGGGCGATGGCGCTGCCAGCGGTCATCCAGCTGACATCGCCGGCGCCGACCACCTGATCGGAGCCCAGACTGTCTTTGTGCTGCAATTGCCCTTCGAACAGATAGGTAAGTGTCGACAGGCCAATGTGCGGATGCTGTCGGATATCCATGCCTTTACCCGTCGGATAAATCGTCTCGAGCATGTGGTCGAAAAACACGAAAGGCCCGACGTTGCGGCATTTGGCTGACGGCAGCGGGCGCAGAATCGGCTGGCCTTCGACGTCTTCGGCGCGCGGGCGGATGATCAGGAGTGGCGTGTCCATGGTGCATTCCAGGCTGAGCGGGTGATGCCAGAAGCATAACCCGCCGCTGGCATTGGGAGGATTATTGGCTGTCGAAGCCTTGTGGTGCGTGGGTTTCGATACTGACTTCGCTGGTGGTCATCAATTTGTGAATCGGGCAGCGATCGGCCACACGCAGCAGTTCCTCGCGCTGAGCGTCGGTCAGTACACCTTTGAGGGTGAGGGTGACATGCAGGGCGTATTTGCCTTTCTGCTCTTGGCTGTTGTCGCGCTTCACTTCGACTCCCACGCCGGTCAGTGGGATGTCTTTTTTCTTCGCGTACATCTTCAGGGTCAGCGCTTTACAGGCGCCAAGGGCTGCGTCGAAGTAGTCGTGTGGCTCTGGCGCGGTGCCTTCACCCCCAGCGTTTTTCGGTACATCGGCAAACAATTCGTGGTCGTCGATCTGGACGGTGTGACGAAAACCTTCGGCAGAGACGGTATTGACGGTAACAGTCATGGAAACCTCACAGGCGGCAGGAAAAATCGTTCGATCAAAACAGACCTTGCAGTTATAGAGCATTCGCGGCAGTGGGCGTTCCGCTTTTCGGCAGGGATGAACCCTTGTCGTTCGGGCGCGGTCTAGGCTATGCCCATCTGCCGGAGATTACTTGTGTCCTTGTCTCGTCTGAGTCTTGCCTGTCTGCTGCTGTTCGCTGGCAGCGCCAGTGCCCGCGAATACACCTACAGCGATGCGCACCTGCATTACGTGGATTTTTTCCAGGAAAGCGCCGGCATGCAGAAATTGCTCACGGCCATGAAGGACAATTCCATCGAGCACGTGATGATTTCCGGCATTCCCGTGGCGAAGAAATGGCACGAAGACGAACCCAAGCGTCCGCGCTACTACGCCGGCGATGACGCCGATGCCTATTGGTACAGCGCCACTGACGTGATCGTTGCCGACGCGGTGGAAAAGCTCGCGCCGGAGCAGCGCCAGTACTTTCATCCGTTCCTGTCCGGCTTCAATCCCAATGACAAGAATTCCGCCGCGCACATCCAGCGCATGCTCGACCTGTATCCGGGGTTGTGGCAGGGCATCGGCGAGGTGTTCACCCGGCACGATGACCTGACGGCGCTGACCTCCGGCGACACGCCCCGAGCCAACAACGAGGCAATGACCAAGATCTATCACCTCGCTGCGGAAAACGATCTGCCGGTGATGCTGCACTCCAACATCACCTCCAAGCGTGAGAAAAATCCGCTGTACCTGAAGGAAGTCGAAGAGCCGCTGCGCAATCATCCGCACACGCGATTCATCTGGGCGCATGCCGGCACCAGCGCCGAGATCCATCGGCATCAGACCCAGTTGCCGTTTCTCCTGCCAACCCTGACGCGCATGCTTGAGGCTTATCCGAATCTGTTTATCGACCTGTCGTGGAGCATGCTCACGCCGTATCTGCTGGACGAGCAGGGCAAGCCGCGCGCCGAATGGCTGGCGCTGGTGGAAAAGTATCCCGAGCGCTTCATGCTCGGCTCTGACGTGGTAGGACGGTTCAATAAGCTCGGTCAGGAAATGCACAGCTACAAGCCGTTTCTCGATGCGCTGCCGGAAGGGGTAGCGCGCAAAGTCGCGCGGGATAACTTCCTGGCGATATTGCCGCGCAACACTGGTAGACCCGCCGGTCCGCGCTGAAACGTCAAAGCCATGAGTTCGGACTAGCCGCTCGTTTGCCTATCGCTTTTTCGTCTTACGCAATTTCACGGCAATGCCGATACCTTCTAAAGCAACCCGCTGCAGGCTGATGCAGCGCTTTTGGAAGGAGCCAGAGTGATGAATATCCGTAGTCTCAATATTGCCCCGCGCGCCGGTCTCGGTTTTGGCCTGCTGGCCCTGATGGTGTTTGCCCTCGGGGCGTTCGCCTTGCTGCAAATGTCGAACATGCGTGCGCAGTCCGATGAAGTCGATAACAACTGGCTGCCAAGCGTGATGGCGGTCGGTGAAATGAGTCAGGACATGCTGCGCCTGCGTGCGCTGACCATGCGCCTGTTGCTCAACCGTGACCCCAAGGCACTGGAGCAGAATGTCGCCAAGCTCGACGAGCTGCGCAGTGGCTTGAGCGAAGCGCAGCAGCGTTATGACGGTCTGATCGTGCTGCCTGAAGAGCGCGTATTGTTCGAACGCTTCAAGGGCACCGAGCACAAATACCTTGAGCTTCAGGCACAAGTCCTACAGCTGTCGGCGCAGAATCGGGTCGCTGAGGCTGCGACGATTCTCAATGATCAGATGAGCCCGCTGGCCGATGAAATCGCCGCCACTTTGCGTGAGCTGGTCGAGTTGAATAAACAGAATGCCGGTCTGGCCACTGAGGCCGCGCGGCTGGTGTTCAAGCAATCGCGGCTATGGGTCGCAGTAATGATCGCCATGGCTGCGCTGATTACCGTCGGCCTGGCGTTGCTGCTGACGCGCAGCATTGTCGTGCCATTGTCGCAATCGCTCAGCGTGGCCGAGGTGGTGGCCGGTGGGGATTTGACCGGTGACATTCACATCACTGGCAAAGACGAGCCGGCGCGTCTGCTGCAAGCGTTGAAAAGCATGCAGCACAATCTGCGCGACACGATCCGGCGCATCTCCGAGTCGTCAACGCAGTTGGCCTCGGCAGCCGAAGAACTCAGCAGTGTCACCGAAGACGCCACTCGCGGCCTGCATCAGCAGAGCCAGGAAATCGAACAGGCCGCCACTGCGGTCAACCAGATGACAGCAGCGGTGGAAGAGGTGGCGAACAACGCCGTGGCCACGTCCGAAGCCTCCCGCGAGTCCGACCGCATCGCCCGGCAAGGGCGCGAGCAAGTGCAGCAGACGGTGACGTCGATCGAGTTTCTCGCTGGCGATGTCACCAATAATGCCGCGCAGGTCGAGGCGCTGGCGCAAAAGGTTCATGGCATCAGCAAAGTGCTGGACGTGATTCGCTCGATCGCTGAACAAACCAATCTGCTCGCCCTCAACGCCGCGATCGAAGCCGCGCGCGCCGGTGATGCCGGGCGTGGCTTTGCAGTAGTGGCAGATGAAGTGCGGGCGCTGGCGCATCGCACCCAGCAGTCGACCCAGGAAATCGAGCAAATGATCGGCGGGATCCAGCAGGGCACCGATTCAGCGGTCAGTTCGATGCAGCAAAGCAACTCAAGGGCGCGCTCGACCCTCGAGCTGGCGAAGAGCGCAGGCTCGGCCCTGGAGGAAATTGCCTCGGCGTTTACCTTGATCAACGAGCGCAATCTGGTCATCGCCAGCGCCTCGGAAGAGCAGGCAGCGGTGGCGCGGGAGGTGGATCGCAACCTGATGAATATTCGTGATCTGGCGATGCAGACATCGGCTGGGGCCAATCAGACCAGTGCGGCGAGTCAGGAGTTGTCGAAGTTGGCGGTGGATCTGAACGGGATGGTGGCGCGGTTTTCGGTGTGAGTTTGACCTTCAAAAGCCCCTCACCCTAACCCTCTCCCGGAGGGAGAGGGGACTAATCGTGCGATGCTTTGGAATCCATATTCGACTCGGTTTCTCAGGTCGATGGTTAGCGGCAGACACCTCGGTCGGCTCCCTCTCCCTCGGGAGAGGGCTGGGGTGAGGGGTAGGGCCGCCGCGCAGTATCATCGAACAGATAAACAAAAGCCCCGCATTCGCGGGGCTCTCTGTTCTTGCGACGGATCAGCTGCCTTTGACAGTCTTACCGTTGACCGTACCGTCCTGGAGCATGATGTTGTACTCCTTGCCGTCAGTCTCGACCTGTTGCAGGCGCACCAGCAGGTAATCCCAATCCTTGGCGAACCACAGCACGGTGATGCGTTTGCTTTGTGTCGGATCGCGCACGCGCTCGACCTTGATCGCATCGATCTGGCCGGCCTTGGTGTCGACCTTTTCCGAACCCAGCACGCGGAAGTCGTAGGTATCGACTTCGCCATCATCAACCACCTGATAGCTCATGCTTTTCTTGCCGGCGGCAACGTCGTGCTGCAGCGCCAGTTGATAGGTCGACTTGTCGACCATGCCGCGGTTCAGCGGGATCTTCACCGCGTCGCCACGGTCGGTGCCGGTCACCAGTTTATTGGCCCAGTCGAAGTCCAGATCAGCTTTTTTCGCTTTGCCCAGACCACCACGTTCAAAGTGGTAGGACTGCGGCAGCAGCGTGTCCTTGTCCAGCTTCAGGGTGCTTTCTTCAGTCAGGCTGGCGATCATCATCGAGGCCTTGAAGCTGAGTTTCCACACGCCGTCGGCTTCCTTGGTCAGGCTGCGTTCGGCGGTGCCGCTCATGGGCAGCTGCTTCCAGTCGGCGGTGTAGCTGGCGGAGAACGGTTGAAGGTCCGCTGCCTGCGCGAAGGGCAGGGCGAGCAGAGCGCAAGCGAAGAGCAGGGCGCGACGCATAATATCTCCTAGTGTCGAATCAAGTGGCCGCTGGCGGCGAGTGGCTGACCGTCGAGTAAAGCACCCTGGTCACCGAGTGTCAGCCTGCCTTCGGCAAACCAGCGTACTGCCATCGGATAGATCAGGTGTTCCTGGGCGTGGACTCGTTGCGCCAGACTTTGCGGCGTGTCGTGCAACTCTACCGGTAATACTGCTTGTACGACCAGTGGTCCGCCATCGAGTTCCTCGGTGACGAAGTGCACGGAGCAGCCATGTTCCGTATCGCCGGCCTCCAGCGCGCGCTGATGAGTGTGTAACCCTTTGTATTTGGGCAGCAGCGACGGGTGGATGTTGAGCAGGCGACCCTGGTAATGACGCACGAAATCAGCGCTGAGAATGCGCATGAAGCCGGCCAGCACCACGAGTTCGGGGTTGAATTGGTCGATCAGTTCGATCAGCGCGGCATCGAAGGCCTCGCGGCCTTCGAATGCCTTGTGATCCAGCGAGCGGGTGGCGATACCCGCGTCGCGGGCGCGTTGCAGGCCGTAGGCGTCGGCGCGGTTGGAAATCACCGCAGCGATGCGGGCCGGGCTGTCGCCGGTCCGCGTGCTGTCGATCAGAGCCTGCAAGTTACTGCCGGTGCCGGACAACAGCACCACGACATCACAGGGCTTTGGCATCAGTGAGCCTTGAGGTTCTTCAGTTCGACCTGCGCAGCGCCTTCGGCGGCCACGGCGATCTGACCGATGACCCAAGGCTGCTCGCCGGCGTCACGCAGGGTGTTCAGGGCCACTTCGACGTGCTCCTGAGCCACGCAGATGACCATGCCGACGCCGCAGTTGAGCACGCGGTGCATCTCGGTTTCATCAACGTTGCCTTTCTCCTGCAGCCAGTCGAATACGGCCGGGCGAGTCCAGCTGGCCACGTCAACCACTGCTTGCGCGCCTTTTGGCAGTACGCGCGGAATGTTGTCGAGCAGGCCGCCACCGGTGATGTGGGCCATGGCCTTCACAGCGCCAGTGTCCTTGATCAGCTTGAGCAGTGGCTTGACGTAGATGCGGGTCGGGGCCATCAGCAGGTCGGTCAGCGGTTTGCCGTCGAGCTGGGTGTTTTCGATGTCGGCGCCGGAGACTTCGATGATCTTGCGGATCAGCGAGTAGCCGTTGGAGTGCGGGCCGGACGATGGCAGGGCGATCAGGGCGTCACCGGTGGCGACTTTCGAGCCGTCGATGATTTCCGCTTTTTCCACGACGCCGACGCAGAAGCCGGCCAGGTCGTAGTCCTCGCCTTCGTACATGCCTGGCATTTCAGCGGTTTCGCCGCCGACCAGCGAGCAACCCGACAGTTCGCAGCCAGCGCCGATGCCGGTGACAACCTGGGCAGCGGTGTCGACATTCAGTTTGCCGGTGGCGTAGTAGTCGAGGAAGAACAGCGGCTCGGCGCCGCACACCACCAGATCGTTGACGCACATGGCGACCAGGTCGATGCCGATGCTGTCGTGCTTGTTCAGGTTCAGCGCCAGACGCAGCTTGGTGCCGACGCCGTCGGTGCCGGAGACCAGCACTGGCTGCTTGTAGCCGGCCGGGATTTCGCAGAGGGCGCCGAAACCGCCCAGGCCGCCCATGACTTCCGGGCGCGCAGTGCGCTTGGCGACGCTCTTGATGCGTTCGACCAATGCTTCACCGGCGTCGATGTCTACACCGGCGTCCTTGTAGCTCAGGGAGGGTTGCTTGCTCATGATCCAGGCCTTTAGGGGAGGGGATTCAGGGGGTAACGACCGAGTTCAGCGGGAACATCGAACTCGATGGGCGATCGCCTCACGCGAGTTTCGAGGGGCCCGGCTGTTGCCGGTCTGCGAAGGCGCGCGATTTTATCAGGCTTGAGGGGCAGCGGCCATCCTCGCACCGACGGGCAGGGCCATATCGGCGGAAATTTTTTGCAATCGCAGGGTATGACTGCCTGTATAAGGTGTGGCGATTAACCGTCTATCGTTAGGACTGTGCAAAAACTTACCGCCACCGTGTGAATGTTTTGCAAGAGGTGGGGGTCACAGCCTTGCTCAACCGGTTCACGCGGCGTGTTCCAGCCGCTCCTGTCGACGGGAATTTTCCATGCGTTTTTGTAAATTGTTATTTGTAGGCTGCCTGACGCTGGTCAGCCTGGCGAGCCATGCCGAAAACCTCAAAGGTCTGTATCAGGTGCGTCAGCCGGTCAACGGCCAGGCGCCGGAAGAGCGCGATCGCGCCACGCAGGCAGCGCTCGATACCCTGGTGCTGCGCCTGACCGGCGACCCGAAAGCCGCGCAGAACCCGGGGCTGGCGTCGATCCGCAAGGACCCGCAGCAGATCATCAGCCAGTTCGGTTTCGATGCCGGGCCACCGGAAGTGCTGAAAGTCGATTTCGATCCGGCAACCACCGAGCAGGCCTTGCGCCGGGCCGGGTTGCCGGTGTGGGGCACCAGTCGGCCGTCGATCCTCGGCTGGTGGCTGAACGATTCAACTGAAGGTGCGAGCCTGGTCGGTGACGGTCAAACCGCAGCCTCAGCATTGCGCACGGCCGCACAACATCGCGGTTTGCCACTGCGCTTGCCGCTGGCTGATCTCAGCGAGCAATTGGTTGCCACCGCACCCGCGCTGGAAAGCGCTGACCCCGCGCCCTTGCGCAGTGCTTCGGAGCGCTACAACGCCGACGCCTTGCTGGCGGTGCATGCGCGCGAAGAGGGCGGGCAGTGGCAGGCAAAATGGCGCTTGTGGCTCGGTGATCAGAAAGAGGCCGGCAGCGTGCAGGGCGCCGATCAGGCAGCTGTCGCCGATGCGGTGATGCTGGCGGTGGCCGATCGTCTGGCGCCGCGATTCGTCGCCAAACCCGGCGCATCGGGTCAGCAGACGCTGGAAGTGCAGGGCATGAATCTGGAGCATTATGCGGCGCTGCTGCGGTTACTCGAACCGTTCGGCGTGCGTCTGCAAAGCGTGCAGGGCGATCGGATCGTCTATCGGGTCAATGGCAGCGCCGATCAGTTGCGCGCGCAATTGTCGCTGGCGAAGTTGCAGGAGCTGCCGGCCGAAGCGCCGGTTCCGGTGGCGCCTGCCCAGCCAGCGGCGGATGGTACGCCTGCGGTTGCAGCGCCAGCGCCAGCCCCGGCAGCGGCGGCACCGTCGTTGCGGTTTCGCTGGTAAGTCTTTCCTTATATAGAAGCATCAGGAGTGGTAAATGGCCGATACGCGGCGTTGGTTCTGGCTCGGTGGGGTAGTCCTGCTTTGCGCGTTTGTATGGTTGCTGCATCCGATCCTCACGCCGTTTCTGGTCGCGTTGTTGCTGGCTTATCTGTTCGATCCGCTGGTGGATCGTCTGGAGCGGCTCGGGCTGTCGCGAACTTGGGGCGTGATTGCCGTGTTTGCCTTGTTCACCTTGATCGTCACGGCGTTGATGCTGGTGCTGGTACCAATGCTCGCCAAGCAGTTGCTGCGTCTGTACGAGCTGGCGCCGCAGATGCTCGACTGGTTGCAGCACACCGCTGTGCCGTGGGCGCAAGCGAAACTGGGGCTGTCGGACGGCTTCTGGAAGTTCGATAAAGTCAAAGCCGCGATCAGCGAGCACATGGGCCAGACCACCGACATCGTCGGTGTGGTGTTGAGTCAGGCGACGGCGTCGAGCCTGGCGCTGATCGGCTGGTTGGCGAATCTGGTGCTGATCCCGGTGGTGAGCTTCTATCTGTTGCGCGACTGGGACGTGATGATGGGCAAGATCCGCAGCCTGTTGCCCCGTGATCGCGAAGAGCGCGTGGTTTCGCTGGCGGGTGAGTGCCACGAAGTGCTCGGCGCGTTCGTGCGCGGGCAGTTGCTGGTGATGGTTGCGCTGGGCGTAATCTACGCGGCTGGCCTGATGATCGTCGGTCTGGAACTGGGGCTGTTGATCGGCCTGATTGCCGGGCTCGCGGCGATCGTGCCGTACATGGGTTTTGTCATCGGCATCGGCGCGGCATTGATCGCCGGGTTGTTCCAGTTCGGTGGCGATCTGTACCCGATGGTCGGGATCGTCGCAGTGTTCATGGTCGGTCAGGCACTGGAAGGCATGGTGCTGACGCCGCTGCTGGTCGGGGATCGGATCGGCTTGCACCCGGTGGCGGTGATCTTCGCGATCCTCGCGGGTGGCGAGCTGTTCGGTTTTACCGGCGTGCTGCTGGCGTTGCCAGTGGCGGCGGTGATCATGGTGCTGGTGCGTCATGTCCACGACTTGTATAAGGACTCCGGGATCTACAGCGGCGTTGACGAACCTGAGCTGTGATGGCGCGGGCGGCCCGGCGCTTGGCCGGGCTGCCGCGTTTCGTTCGAGCGAGGGCGCCAGAGAATCTGTCATCAAACCGCTGCGTCAACGCAAACCTTTGATTTTGCTTGGGGTCTGTCGCATTGTGCGCTCAGCCTCACGGGTATAAACTTCGCCAACTTTACACAGAGGCCACTAACGGTTCCTTTGAGAACTGTTCAGTCAGCATGAAACCGATTCAGCTGCCCCTAGGTGTGCGTCTGCGTGACGACGCCACCTTCATCAACTACTACCCAGGCGCCAATGCCGCTGCACTCGGCTATGTCGAGCGTCTCTGCGAAGCCGACGCCGGGTGGACGGAGAGCCTGATCTACCTGTGGGGCAAACACGGCGTCGGGCGCACGCATCTGTTGCAGGCCGCGTGCCTGCGCTTCGAGCAGATGGGCGAACCGGCGGTGTATCTGCCGCTGGCCGAGTTGATGGACCGCGGCGTGGAAATCCTCGACAACCTTGAGCAGTACGAACTGGTCTGTCTGGATGACTTGCAGGTGATTGCCGGCAAGGCCGACTGGGAAGAGGCGATGTTTCATCTGTTCAATCGTCTGCGTGACAGCGGCCGGCGCCTGCTGATCGCCGCGTCCACTTCGCCGCGCGAATTGCCAGTGAAGCTGGCCGACCTGAAATCGCGCCTGACCCTGGCGCTGATCTTCCAGATGCGCCCACTCTCCGATGAAGACAAATTGCGTGCGCTGCAATTGCGCGCATCCCGTCGCGGTCTGCACCTGACCGATGAAGTCGGGCACTTCATTCTCACTCGCGGCACACGCAGCATGAGCGCGCTGTTCGATCTTCTCGAGCAGCTTGATCAGGCGTCCCTGCAAGCGCAACGCAAGCTGACCATTCCCTTCCTCAAGGAAACTCTTGGCTGGTAGTAGTGGGCTTTTGCCAGCTTTCAGGCGCCAGAAAACCCGCGTCCCTGCGCCGATTCACCGGCCAGACGAGTTACGCGCTTAGATGTAAACGCGAAACCGGGAAGTCACATAAAGTTCGATTGAATTTGCAAATGAGGACGATAGCGGGCATAGTCTCGGCTTCTTTACAACTATCAGCCACGGTCGTGCCCATGCTAAAGCGCTTCGCACCCCTCGTGCCTCTCGCACTCGTTACCCTGTTATTCGGTTGTGCTGCTCATTCTCCGGTTCAAGAGCCGCCGCAACAGGTCAAGAATTCTGCTACCGCCCAGTCTTCCGTTATTTATCAGGAAGAGCTGGACACCGAAAAAGAACTCAACCAGTTCAACGGCAGCAAGCCTTATCAGCTTCCTGTACTGGCTGACAGCATCCTCGAACGCGGTATGTCCCTGATTGGGACCCGTTACCGTTTCGGCGGTACTTCTGAAGCCGGTTTCGATTGCAGCGGTTTCATCGGGTACCTGTTCCGCGAAGAGGCGGGCATGAACCTGCCGCGCTCCACTCGCGAAATGATCAACGTTGATGCGCCGCTGGTTTCGCGCAGCAACCTTGAGCCGGGTGATCTGCTGTTCTTCGCCACCAATGGTCGTCGCGGTCGTGTCAGTCACGCCGGGATCTACCTGGGTGACAATCAGTTCATTCACTCCAGCAGTCGTCGCAGCGGCGGTGTTCGCATCGACAGCCTGGGTGACAGCTACTGGAGCAAGACTTTCATCGAAGCCAAGCGTGCACTCGCCATGGCGCCGACCGTGGTCACCGCTCGCAAGTAACCTGCATGTCGCTGCGTTCGCGGCGACAAAACGGCACGACAACGGAGTAGACCTAAACTTTACAAGGTGAAGTTAAAGTCTTACTTGAAGTTTGCCGCGTAGCCGCTAGAATCCTGAATCTATATTGATGGCAAACCGCCTGCGTGATGACGCAGGCGGTTTTGTTTCTGTCCATTCGGCAGAGAAAGCCGCAGCCAGATCAGGATGTTCTGCTTATGACGATGTCGGCCCGCCTCACCTTGATCCTTTGCGCCGCGCTGCTCAGCGCCTGCGCCAGCCGCACACCGCCGCCAGCCCTCGTGGTTCGCGCGCCGATCGTGTTCGCTACCTCCCAGGCTTTTTCCCCCGTTGCTGAAGACGTGCTGTTCCGTGCCCTCGGCCTGGTCGGTACGCCGTATCGCTGGGGCGGCAACACGCCAGATTCGGGCTTTGATTGCAGTGGTCTGATCGGGTTTGTCTACCGCGACGCGGCGGGAATTTCACTGCCACGCTCGACCCGCGAAATGATCGTCATGCAGGCGCCGAATGTCGGCAAGGAAGGCTTGCAGACCGGCGACCTGATTTTCTTCGCCACCAATGGCGGCTCGCAGGTCAGTCACGCGGGGATTTACGTCGGCGAGGGGCGCTTCGTGCATGCACCGGCCACTGGCGGCACGGTCAAGCTCGATAGCCTGTCGAAGGCCTATTGGCAGAAGGCGTATCTGAGCGCCAAGCGGGTGTTGCAGCCGGGGCAGCTGGCACATAACCCCTAGCGCGTATGCATAACTAATTGTGGGAGCGAGCCTGCTCGCGAAGGCGGAGTGTCAGTCGACAATGATTTGACTGATAAACCGCTTTCGCGAGCAGGCTCGCTCCCACTTTTTTTGCGTTGCGCTTAGCTTATTTGCTTGCCGACACGCGCCACACTTTGTTCCCGACATCATCCGCCACCAGCAAGCCACCTTGCTGATCGATGACCACGCCCACAGGGCGGCCCAGCGCATTCTCGTCCTTGTCGAGGAAACCGGTCAGCACATCCACCGGCTGCCCGGTCGGTTTGCCGCCAGTGAACGGTACGAAAATCACCTTGTAGCCACTGTGCGGTTTGCGGTTCCACGAGCCGTGTTGGCCAATGAATGCGCCTTCCTTGAATTGCGCCGGCAAGCGGTTGCCCTCGGCGAAGGTCAGGCCCAGCGAAGCGGTGTGCGGACCGACCGCGTAATCCGGAGCGATGGCCTTGGCCACCAGATCAGGATTCTGCGGTTTGACCCGCACATCGACGTGCTGGCCGTAGTAGCTGAACGGCCAGCCATAGAAGCCGCCGTCCTTGACCGAGGTGATGTAGTCCGGCACCAGATCGCTGCCGATTTCGTCACGCTCGTTGACTGCTGTCCACAATGCGCCGCTGGTAGGTTCCCAGGCGAGGCCGTTGGGGTTGCGGATACCCGAGGCGAAGATCCGGTGATTGCCGGTCGCACGATCCACTTCCCAGATCGCCGCGCGGCCTTCTTCCTGATCCAGGCCGTTTTCGCCGACGTTACTATTCGAGCCGACGGTGACGTAGAGCTTGTTGCCGTCCTTGCTGGCGATGACGTTTTTGGTCCAGTGGTGATTCAGCGTGCCGCCGGGCAAGTCGACGACTTTGATCGGTTGGGTCTTGATCTCGGTGGCGCCCGGCTCGTAGTTGAAGCGCAGCAGGCGGTCGGTGTCGGCAACGTACAAATCGTTGCCGACCAGCGTCATGCCAAACGGCGAATTGAGGTTCTGCAGGAACACCGTGCGGGTTTCTGCGACGCCGTCGTGGTCGGCATCACGCAGCAGGGTGATGCGGTTCGGGCTGGGCACGCCGGCGCCGGCCTTGCCCATGACTTTCTTCATCACCCAGCCACGAATGCCTTTGCTGTCATCGGGCTTGGGCGGCGCATTGGTCTCCGCCACCAGCACATCGCCGTTGGGCAGCACGTAGAGCCAGCGCGGGTGATCAAGGCCTTCGGCAAACGCGGCGACCTGGGTGCCGGCCGCTGCGGTCGGTTTCGCGCCGTCCGGCCAGCCCACCGCCGGGGCGATGTTGACTGTCGGGATCAGCGTCTTGTTCGGTTCGGGCAGTTTCGGTGACGGGCCGGTGCCGTCGGAGACTTGCAGGCTGGAGGTTTCACCGCAGGCGGCGAGCCCGCCAGCGACGGCGATGATAAGAGCGAGTTGGGCCTTGCGCATTGCTGATCTTCCCTATGAATGCATTCCTAAACATAGAGGAGGGCGCAGGCCCGATGGTTCAACTGCTCAACCGCGGGCTTCCTTGAACAGCATGGCGATGCCCGGATGATAGTTGCCCGCGTCGCTGTGCAATTTGCGATAGGCGTAGGGGAAATACCAGGCCACGGCGCAGGTGTGTTCCTTTTGCAGGTCGTCGACCATGTCCTGCAATTCTTCGGGGCTGGCGCTGTGCTGAGGTTTTTGCGGAGCAACAAAGAGGCAGCCGAGCTTGAGATCGCTGGCGTAACTGATGCGCTTGGCATCAGCGGTGACGTCGAGCAGTGCCTGGGTCAGGTTGAGGTTGTTGACCCGTGGCCAGCGTTGCGTGGCCTGAATGAACGCGCGGTCTTCGGCGCCGGCAATCAGCAGGTCGGCGCGAGCATTGCGTTCGCCTTCTTCGTTCTGTTTGCGCGTGGCCGTGTCGTTCAGCGTGACCATTTCAGCCATCCACGCCGCTGCCGCGAGCAGGCCGAGATTGGCTTTCTCGTCGTGCCAGTACGGCGTGTCGTTGTCGCCGCGTACAGTGTTGTAGCGATCGATACAGTCAAACCAGCGTTCCAGCACCGGGCGCAGAAATTCCAGGCGCGGGTTGCTGATGATCATGCCTTGCATCGTCGTCATCCTTATTGTTGTAGTGGGCTTTTTGGGAAAAGCATGGCTCTTTGATATCACTTGTCGCAGTCTGGCACAAGATTGCCGCTGCACAATGGATCAGCGGCAGTTATTCGCGCGCAAAGCGCCTCTTCAATTGACGCTCCACCCCCAACCCTCTAACCTTCGCCGCTTGTTTCAGGTGCTCTGTGGCCCCGCGTCGACAGAGTGAAACAGGGAAGCCGGTGAGGGTGGTCTTCAAGCGAAGCCACGACGATCCCGGCGCTGCCCCCGCAACGGTAAATGAGTGAAAACTGCGCCTTGAGCCACTGCCTCGAAAGAAGCGGGAAGGCGCGCAGTCCGGCGAAACGCCGCTCATGAGCCCGGAGACCGGCCTGATCCATCTCAGCGGCATCACGGTGGGCGATGCCAGGCTTTTTGCCGTCTATTCTTTTGCCTGCCCGCCGTTATCCAGCCTCAACGGAGAGCTCCCCCATGACTGATTCCCCCGAGCGTGACGAACGCCATCTGGCGCGCATGCAGCGCAAGAAGGCCGTGATCGACGAACGCATTGCCAACTCGCCCGACGAATGTGGCCTGGTGCTGGTGCTGACCGGCAACGGCAAAGGCAAGAGCAGCTCGGCGTTCGGCATGCTCGCCCGCGCGATGGGCCACGGCATGCAGTGCGGCGTTGTGCAGTTCATCAAGGGCCGCAACAGCACTGGCGAAGAATTGTTTTTCCGCCGCTTCCCCGAGCAAGTGCGTTTCCACGTCATGGGCGAAGGCTTCACCTGGGAAACCCAGGATCGTCAGCGCGACATCGCCGCTGCGACCGCCGCTTGGGAAGTCTCGCGTGAATTGTTGCGCGACCCTTCGATCGGTCTGGTGGTGCTCGATGAATTGAACATCGCCCTCAAGCACGGCTACCTCGATCTCGATCAGGTGCTCAGCGATTTGCAGGCGCGTCCGCCGATGCAGCACGTGGTCGTCACCGGTCGCGGCGCCAAGCCGGAAATGATCGAGATGGGCGACACGGTCACCGAAATGGGCATGCTCAAGCACGCCTTCCAGGCCGGGATCAAAGCGCAGAAAGGCGTCGAACTTTGAAGCAACCACGTCACTGCCCGGCGGTGTTGATCGCCGCGCCGGCCTCCGGTCAGGGCAAGACCACCGTCACCGCCGCACTCGCCCGTTTGCATCGCAACCAAGGGCGCAAGGTCCGCGTGTTCAAATGCGGCCCGGACTTTCTCGACCCGATGATCCTCGAGCGCGCCAGCGGTGCGCCGGTGTATCAACTGGACATGTGGATGGTCGGCGAGCAAGAAAGTCGCCGGCTGTTGTGGGAAGCCGCCGCCGAGGCTGACCTGATTCTGATCGAGGGCGTGATGGGCCTGTTCGACGGCACGCCATCCAGCGCTGATCTGGCGCGCCACTTCGGTGTGCCGGTGCTCGGCGTGATCGACGGCACCGCCATGGCGCAGACCTTTGGCGCCTTGGCGCTGGGCCTGGCCAAGTATCAGCCGGACTTGCCGTTCGCTGGCGTGCTGGCCAACCGCGTCGGCACCTTGCGCCATGCGCAATTACTCGAAGGCAGCCTCACCGAAGGTCTGCGCTGGTACGGTGCGCTGTCCCGCGAAACCGGTATCGAATTGCCGAGCCGCCACCTCGGCCTGGTTCAGGCCAGCGAATTGAATGATCTGGATCTGCGCCTCGACGCGGCCGCCGATGCGCTGGCCAGCAGTTGCGAGGTCGCGCTGCCACCGGCCGTTGAATTCGCCGCGCCTGACGTCATCGCCGCCGAGCCTCTATTAAAAGGTGTGCGCATCGCCGTTGCCCGCGATGAAGCCTTTGCCTTCACCTATGGCGCCAGTCTCGATCTGCTGCGGGCGATGGGCGCCGAATTGCGCTTCTTCTCGCCGATCCGCGACACGCAATTGCCCGAGGCGGACAGCCTGTATCTGCCGGGCGGCTATCCAGAGTTGCATCACGTCGCGCTGGCGCAAAACGCCTCAATGCTGGCGGCGATCCGCGCGCACCATGCGGCGGGCAAGCCGTTGCTCGCCGAGTGTGGCGGCATGCTTTATCTGCTTGATTCGCTGACCGACGTGGAAGGCACCCGTGCTGAGCTGGTCGGTTTGCTCAAGGGCGAGGCGGTGATGCAGAAGCGTCTGGCGGCGCTGGCGTTGCAGGCGGTTGAGCTGCCGGAAGGTTCCTTGCGTGGGCATACCTATCATCATTCCCTGACCACCACAGAGCTGACGCCGATTGCCCGGGGGGTGAGTCCTAATGGCGGGCGTGGGGCCGAGGCGGTTTATCGCGAGGGGCGGATGACGGCTTCTTATGTGCATTTTTATTTCCCGTCGAATCCGACTGCGATTGCCGCATTGTTTGCGCCAGATCGTGAGGCCGCCTTCGCGAGCAGGCTCGCTCCCACAATGGATGACCTGAACCCTGTGGGAGCGAGCCTGCTCGCGAAAGGGCCATGACCGACAACACCTTCTCCGAAGCCGAACGCGCGGCGGTCTACAAGGCCATCGCCGAGCGCCGCGACATGCGCCACTTCACCGGCGGCAGCGTCGAGCCGCAACTGCTGCGTCGTCTGCTCGAAGCCGCTCATCAAGCGCCGAGCGTCGGTCTGATGCAGCCCTGGCGCTTCATCCGCATCAGCGATCGTGCTCTGCGCGGGCAGATCCGCGATCTGGTGGAAGAAGAGCGCATCCGCACTGCCGAAGCCCTTGGCGAGCGCAGCGATGAGTTCATGCAGCTCAAGGTCGAAGGCATCAACGATTGCGCCGAAGTGCTGGTCGCAGCGCTGATGGACGATCGCGAAAAACACATTTTCGGTCGGCGCACGTTGCCGGAAATGGACATGGCCTCGTTGTCCTGCGCGATCCAGAATTTGTGGCTGGCCTCCCGTGCCGAGGGCCTGGGCATGGGCTGGGTCTCGCTGTTCGAACCGCAGGCACTGGCGGATTTGCTCAAGTTGCCGGCCGGTGCCAAGCCGCTGGCGGTGTTGTGTCTCGGCCCGGTCAAGGAATTCTATCCGGCGCCGATGCTGGTACTTGAAGGCTGGGCGCAGGCGCGGCCGCTCAACGAGTTGCTGTACGAAAATTATTGGGGAGTGAGTCAATGAGTGTGGCGTTGCTGAGTGTCGCCGCAGTAGCGCTGGATGCGCTGCTTGGTGAACCGAAACGCTGGCATCCGCTGGTGGCGTTCGGCAATTTTGCCGGGCGCATCGAGCAACGCTTCAACGCCGGCGGCCGTGGCTGGCGCAGCCATGGTGTGACCGCGTGGGTGCTCGCGGTGCTGCCGCTGACTCTGCTCGCCACCGCATTTTCCTGGGCGCCCTATGTGGGCTGGATTGTCGAGATTCTCGCGCTGTATTGCGCCCTCGGCATGCGCAGCCTCGGCGAACATGTCGCGCCGGTCGCGGCTGCGTTGCGCGCCGATGATCTGGACGAGGCGCGCAAGCGTGTCGGTTATCTGGTCAGCCGCCAGACCGATGAACTCGACAGCACTGCCGTGGCCCGTGCCGCCACTGAATCGGTGCTGGAGAACGGCAGCGATGCGGTGTTCGCTGCGCTGTTCTGGTTTGCCGTCGCCGGCGCGCCGGGCGTGGTCCTGTATCGCTTGAGCAATACCCTTGATGCGATGTGGGGTTATCGCAACGAACGCTTTGAACGTTTCGGCTGGGCGGCGGCGAAAATCGACGACGTGTTGAACTACATTCCTGCGCGTCTGGTGGCGTTGACCTACGCGCTACTGGGCAAGACCCGCCTCGCGCTGAAGTGCTGGCGCACCCAAGCGCCGCAGTGGGACAGCCCTAACGCCGGCCCGGTGATGGCGGCCGGTGCCGGTGCGCTCGGCGTCGAGTTGGGTGGACCGGCGATCTATCACGGCGAACTGCATGAGCGCCCACAACTGGGCGAAGGTGCGCCGGCGGATGCCGATTCCATTGACCGTGGCTGGCAATTGGTCCAGCGCGGCGTATGGTTATGGCTGCTGATGCTTTGCCTGGGGGCGGAATTTTATGCTTGAGCACGGTGGCCGGTTGCGCAAGGCTGCACTCGATTACGGGATTGCCGAAGCCGACTGGCTCGACCTGTCGAGCGGCCTCGCGCCGTGGCCGTTCCCGATCCCGGAGATCCCGCTGCGCGCCTGGGCGCGCTTGCCGGAAACCGACGACGGTCTGGAACAGGCCGCCTGCGATTACTACGGCGCCGCGCAGGTGTTGCCGGTGGCCGGCTCGCAAATGGCCATCCAGTTGCTGCCGCGTCTGCGCCGGGCCGGCAAGGTCGGCGTGTTGTCGCCGTGCTATGCCGAGCACGCCGAAGCCTGGCGGCGCAGCGGTTACATCGTCCGTGAAGTGCTCGAGCAGGAAGTCGAGTTCTTTCTCGACAGCCTCGATGTATTGGTGGTGGTCAATCCGAACAATCCGACCGGCCTCAGCCTGACCCCGGCACGCCTGCTCGACTGGCATGCGCGGCTGGCGCAACGCGGCGGCTGGCTGGTGGTCGACGAAGCATTCATGGACAACACACCGCAACTGAGCCTGGCGCCCTATGCGCATCAGGTCGGGCTGGTGGTGTTGCGTTCGTTCGGCAAGTTTTTCGGCCTGGCCGGGGTGCGCCTCGGTTTCGTTCTGGCCGAACGCAAGTTGCTCAAACTGCTCGCCGAACAGGTCGGGCCGTGGGCGGTGAGCGGGCCGACGCGGGTACTCGGTACGGCGTGCCTGCAAGACACCGAGGGTCACACCCGTCAGCGGATTCGCAGCGATGAAGCGAGCGAACGGCTGGTGGCGCTGCTGACCCGTTGCGGTTTTGCACCGCAGGGTGGCTGCGCGCTGTTTCAGTGGCTGATCACCGAGCACGCCGAAGCGCTGCACGAATTCCTCGCCCGGCGCGGCATCCTCCTGCGCCTGTTCAGCCACAACAGCAGCGTGCGTTTCGGCCTGCCAGCCGATGCCGCGCAAGAGCTGCGTCTCGAACAGGCTTTGCAAGCATTCGCCAAGGACCACCCATGACCACTCTGATGGTGCAAGGCACCACGTCCGATGCTGGCAAAAGCACATTGGTGACCGCGTTGTGCCGCTGGGCCACTCGCCAGGGCGTGGCGGTGGTGCCGTTCAAGCCGCAGAACATGGCGCTCAACAGCGCAGTCACCGCTGACGGCGGCGAGATCGGCCGCGCGCAGGCAGTGCAGGCGCAAGCGGCCGGTCTCGAACCGCACACAGACATGAACCCGGTGCTGCTCAAGCCCAACAGCGACACCGGCGCGCAAGTGATCATTCATGGCCGCGCGGTGACGACGATGAACGCCGTCGCCTATCACGATTACAAGGCCATCGCGATGCAAGCGGTGCTCGCTTCCCATGCGCGGCTCAGCGCGGCGTATCCGTTGGTGATGGTCGAAGGCGCCGGTTCGCCGGCGGAGATCAATCTGCGCGCCGGCGACATTGCCAACATGGGCTTTGCCGAGGCGGTGGATTGCCCGGTTTTGCTGATCGCCGACATCAATCGCGGCGGCGTGTTTGCGCATTTGGTCGGCACGCTGGAATTGCTTTCACCGAGCGAGCAGGCGCGGGTCAAAGGCTTCATCATCAACCGCTTTCGCGGCGATATCGCCTTGTTGCAACCGGGCCTCGACTGGCTGGAGCAGCGCACTGGCAAACCGGTGGTCGGCGTGTTGCCCTACGTGATGGACCTGCACCTTGAGGCCGAGGACGGCATCGACCAACGCCAGACCGACAAGGCCGAGCAGGTATTGAAAGTGGTGGTGCCGGTGCTGCCGCGCATCAGCAATCACACCGACTTCGACCCGCTGCGTCTGCATCCGCAGGTGGATCTGCAATTTGTCGGCCCGGGCCAGGCAATTCCCGCCGCCGATCTGATCATCCTGCCGGGCTCGAAGAGCGTGCGCAGTGATCTGGCTTATCTGCGCGCCAATGGTTGGGACGCTGCGATCAATCGGCATCTGCGCTACGGCGGCAAGGTGCTGGGGATTTGCGGCGGTCTGCAGATGCTCGGTGAGCAAGTACACGATCCGCTTGGGCTGGAAGGCGCTGCCGGCTCCAGCGCCGGTCTGGGGCTGCTGGCGTTCGAAACGCAACTCGAAGCCGAGAAGCAATTGCGCAACGTGCGCGGGCGGCTGGCGTTGGAAAGCGCCGCAGTCAGCGGTTACGAAATACATGCTGGCGTAACCAGCGGGCCGGCGCTGGAGAATCCGGCGGTACATTTGGACGACGGTCGTTGCGATGGTGCGCAAAGTGCCGATGGTCAGGTGTTCGGCACCTATCTGCATGGCTTGTTCGAATCCCCCGAGGCGAGCGCGGCGTTGCTGCGCTGGGCCGGGCTGAGTGATGTACAAGAGGTCGATTACCACGGCTTGCGCGAACGCGATATCGAACGGCTGGCGGATCTGGTGGAGAAGCATCTGGATACCGGGCTGTTGCGGCAGCTCTGCGGGATTTGAGTTGTCTGGACTGGCCTCTTCGCGAGCAGGCTCGCTCCCACAGGGAGACGCGATCAACGGTGGGAGCGAGCCTGCTCGCGAAGGGGCCGGTTGTCTCACCACACATTTTTGGATGAACCCATGCTCCAACTGATCCTCGGCGGCGCCCGCTCCGGCAAGAGTCGTCTGGCGGAAAAACTCGCCAGCGACAGCCATCTGGCGGTCACCTACATCGCCACCAGCCAACCGCTCGACGGCGAAATGAACCAGCGCGTCGCCCATCACCGCGCGCGCCGCCCGGTCGAATGGGCGTTGATCGAAGAGCCACTGGAACTGGCCCGCGTGCTGCGCGAATCCGCTGGCGCCGAGCGCTGCCTGCTGGTCGATTGCCTGACCCTGTGGCTGACCAATCTGCTCATGCTCGACGACGCCAAACGTCTCGCCGCCGAGCGTGAAGCGCTGCTCGACTGCCTGGCGTCGTTGCCGGGTGAAATCATTTTTGTCAGCAACGAGACCGGAATGGGTGTCGTGCCGCTGGGCGAATTGACTCGCCGCTATGTCGATGAAGCCGGTTGGCTGCATCAAGCTCTGGCCGAGCGTTGTCAGCGAGTTGTCCTGACCGTCGCCGGCCTGCCCCTGACTTTGAAAGGACCTGCGTTATGAGCCCGATCTGGTGGCTGAACCCGTGCAAAACCGTGAACTCGGACATCATCGCGCAAGCGACCGAGCGCCAGCAGCAACTGACCAAACCGGCCGGTTCGTTGGGGCGCCTTGAATCGGTGGCCGTGCAACTGGCCGGTCTGCAAGGTCAGCTCAAGCCAACGCTCGATCAAGTCTGGATCGCGATTTTCGCTGGCGACCATGGCGTGGTAGCCGAAGGTGTATCGGCTTATCCGCAGGAAGTCACCGGGCAGATGCTGCTCAACTTTGTCAGCGGCGGCGCGGCGATCAGCGTGCTGGCACGTCAGCTCGGCGCGCAACTGGAAGTGGTCGATCTGGGCACAGTGAATCCGACGCTGAATCTGCCCGGCGTGCGCCATCTGAACATTGGCGCGGGAACGGCGAACTTCGCTCAGAGCGCAGCGATGACTCAGGCGCAGGGCGAATTGGCCTTGCAGGCCGGTCGCGACAGTGTCGTGCGCGCGAAAGCCGCCGGCACCCAGTTGTTCATCGGCGGCGAGATGGGCATCGGCAATACCACGGCGGCCAGTGCGCTGGCCTGTGCCTTGCTCGATTGCCCGGTAGCGCACCTGACCGGCCCCGGTACCGGGCTGAATGCCGCTGGCGTCAGCCACAAGGCGCAAGTCATCGAACGCGCGCTGGCGCTGCATGCCGCACAGCGTGGCGATGCCTTGCAGACGTTGTTCAATCTTGGCGGTTTCGAGATTGCCGCGTTGGTCGGCGCCTATCTGGCCTGCGCGCAGGAAGGCATCGCGGTGCTGGTTGACGGCTTTATCTGCACGGTCGCCGCGCTGGTCGCGGTGCGCTTGAATCCGGCCTGTCGCGAGTGGCTGTTGTTCGGCCATCGCGGTGCCGAGCCGGGCCATCGTCATGTGCTGGAAACCTTGAGCGCCGAACCGTTGCTGGAACTCGACCTGCGCTTGGGCGAGGGCAGTGGCGCAGCGTTGGCGGTGCCGTTGTTGCGCCTGGCCTGTGACCTGCACGGGCAAATGGCGACGTTCGCCGAAGCGGCTGTCGCGGATCGCCCGGCATGAGTCTGCGTCTGGATCTGCTGCGCCACGGCGAAACGGAACTCGGCGGCGGCTTGCGCGGCAGCCTCGACGATGCGCTGACCGCAAACGGCTGGACACAGATGCGTGCAGCGGTGGTCGAAGGCGGGCCGTGGGATCGAATTGTCAGTTCGCCATTGCAGCGCTGCGCGCGCTTCGCCGCCGAACTCGGTGAGCAATTGAACCTGTCCGTGCATCTGGACAAGGATCTGCAGGAACTGCATTTCGGCGCATGGGAAGGGCAGAGCGCGGCGGCGTTGATGGAAACGGACGCCGAAGCGCTGGGGCTGTTCTGGGCTGATCCCTATGGCTTCACGCCACCGCAGGGGGAGCCGGTCAGCGCGTTTTCCGCGCGGGTGTTGGCGGCGGTCGCGCGGTTGCAGGCGGCTTACGCCGGCGAACGGATTCTGCTGGTCAGCCACGGCGGCGTGATGCGCTTGTTGCTCGCGCAGGCACGTGGTCTGCCGCGCGAACAGTTGCTCAATGTCGAAGTCGGCCACGGCGCGCTGTTTGCGCTGACGGTCGAGGCTGATGGCGCGCTCAAGGAAGGTCACTGAGATGTTGCCGCTGTGGATCGCCTTGCAGTTTCTCAGCAGCCTGCCGATTCGCCTGCCGGGCATGCCTGAGCCGCAACAGCTTGGCCGTTCGCTGCTGTTTTATCCGCTGGTGGGATTGCTGTTCGGGCTGATCCTCTATGCGTTGAATCTGTTGTTGGCCAGCGCGCCGATGTTGCTGCATACGGCGCTGTTGCTGACCGTGTGGGTATTGCTCAGCGGCGCGCTGCATCTCGATGGCTTGGCGGACAGCGCCGATGCCTGGCTCGGGGGTTTTGGTGATCGTGAACGTACGCTGACGATCATGAAAGATCCCCGCAGCGGGCCGATCGCGGTGGTCACGCTGGTGCTGGTGTTGTTGCTGAAATTCGCCGCGCTGCTGGCGCTGATCGAGCAAGGGCATACCCTGGCGCTGATCATCGTCCCGGTGCTCGGGCGGGCGGCGCTGTTGGGGTTGTTTCTGACTACGCCGTATGTGCGTGCGGGTGGCTTGGGTCAGGCGCTGGCCGATCATCTGCCGCGCAAAGCGGGGTGGTGGGTGCTGGGGTTGAGTGCGCTGGGCTGCGTGTTGATCGCGGGTATCGGCGCGGTGCTGATTTCGCTGGTTGGGTTTGTCTGGCTGCGGCGATTGATGATGCGGCGGTTGGGTGGGACTACCGGGGATACGGCAGGGGCGTTGCTGGAATTGCTGGAGATGGGGGTGTTGGTGGGGCTCGCTTTGGTCTGAAGGATTTGCGGAGATGATGCCGGCCCCTTCGCGAGCAGGCTCGCTCCCACCTTCGAAATGCAATCCCCTGTGGGAGCGAGCCTGCTCGCGAAGGCGGCCTCACCGGCAACAATGATGTTCAGAGTAAACTGATCTGTAACTTGATTTAACACACTCGCGGGTATATACACGCATCATGCTTCCTTCTCAGTGTTTATGCACCAACCTGCGTCGCGCCGCGCGTGGCGTCAGCAGGCATTACGACGGCGCTCTCGACGGCTTCGGGATCAACGTTGCCCAGTATTCTCTGCTGTGCAATCTGCAGCGGCTGGAGCAACCGAGCATTTCCGAACTGGCTGAGGCCATGGGCCTGGATCGCAGCACCCTCGGGCGCAATCTACGTGTGCTGGAGGGCGAAGGTCTGGTGGCGCTGGCCGAAGGCGAGGACATGCGCAACCGCATCGTGCGCCTCACTGAAACCGGCGTGCAGCGGCTGGCAGCGGCATTGCCGGCGTGGGAGGCGGCGCAACAGCGGCTGATCGACCGGCTCGGTGCCGAGAAGCGCGAAACCTTGCTCAAATTGCTCGACGAACTGGCCTGACGCCGGTTTCTTCGCGCTCAAGCGGGTATATACCCGCGACTGGAGAATAACAATGACATCGATGTGGCGTACGTGCGGTTGGGTGTTGCTGGGGAGTGCGCTGATCCTGGCGTTGTCATTGGGCGTGCGTCACGGGTTCGGCTTGTTCCTGTCGCCAATGAGCGCGCAGTTCGGCTGGGGTCGCGAAGTGTTTGCCTTCGCCATCGCCCTGCAAAACCTGATCTGGGGCCTGGCGCAGCCGTTCACCGGCGCGCTGGCCGACCGCTTCGGTGCGGCGAAAGTGGTGCTGGTCGGTGGGATCCTCTACGCGGCGGGCCTGGTGTGCATGGGCCTGTCTGATTCGGCAGTGACTCTGTCACTCAGTGCCGGTCTGCTGATCGGTATCGGTCTTTCGGGCACTTCGTTTTCGGTCATTCTTGGTGTTGTGGGTCGCGCTGTGCCGCCAGAGAAACGCAGCATGGGCATGGGTATCGCCAGTGCTGCCGGTTCGTTCGGCCAGTTCGCGATGTTGCCGGGCACGCTCGGGTTGATCGGCTGGCTCGGCTGGTCGGCCGCGCTGTTGGTGCTGGGCCTGTTGGTGGCGATGATTGTGCCGCTGGTGAGCATGCTCAAGGACAAACCGCTTCCGGTGCTTGGCCATGAACAGACTCTTTCCGAAGCGCTGCGTGAGGCCTGCTCGCACTCCGGATTCTGGCTGCTGGCGTTCGGCTTTTTTGTCTGCGGTTTTCAGGTGGTGTTCATCGGTGTGCACTTGCCAGCGTATCTGGTGGATCAGCATCTGCCCGCCAGTGTCGGCACCACGGTGCTGGCATTGATCGGGCTGTTCAATATCTTCGGCACTTACACCGCTGGTTGGCTCGGTGGCCGCATGTCCAAACCGCGTCTGCTGACGGCGTTGTATCTACTGCGCGCGGTGGTGATCGTGCTGTTCCTGTGGTTGCCGGTGACGACCACCACAGCGTATCTGTTCGGCATGGCCATGGGCTTCCTGTGGCTGTCGACGGTGCCGTTGACCAACGGTACGGTGGCAACCTTGTTCGGCGTGCGCAATTTGTCCATGCTCGGTGGCATCGTCTTTCTGTTCCATCAGCTCGGTTCGTTCCTTGGTGGCTGGCTGGGCGGGGTGGTGTACGACCGAACCGGGAGTTATGACTTGATCTGGCAAGTGGCGGTTCTCTTGAGCCTGCTCGCGGCGGCGTTGAACTGGCCGGTGCGCGAGCGTCCGGTGGCGCGCCTGCAAGCTGCGGCGAGCGCAGCATGAGCCGGATCTGCACGCGATTCGCGCTGACCGCACTGGCTGCAGCGCTGTTGGCGCTGGTGTGGTGGGGCTGGCAACGCGGCGGTCTGGCGCTGATGCAGTTGGGCATGAGCATTTGCTAGATCGCAGCGTGGCGAGTAACGTCGAAGCCTGATGAATGCCCAAGGAAGTTCGACATGTTGATGCGCTGGTGTGCTGTTCCCGCGTTGCTGATGGCGTTGACTGGCCTGGCCCAGGCCGCCGATTGTCCTGAGCTGCTGCAAGGCTCGCTGCCCAAGCTGCGCGCCAAGGAATCCATCGATCTGTGCAAGCAGTACGCCGACAAACCGCTGGTGGTGGTCAATACCGCCAGCTTCTGCGGTTTCGCCCCGCAGTTCGAAGGCCTCGAGGCGCTGAACAAGCGCTATAAGGACCAGGGGCTGGAAATGCTTGGCGTGCCGTCGAATGACTTCAAGCAGGAGTCCAAGGACAGCGCGGAAACCGCCAAGGTCTGCTACGCCAACTATGGCGTGACCTTCAACATGACCGAGCCGCAGAAGGTCCGCGGCGATGACGCCACGCATCTGTTTCAGGTGCTGGCCGCGCAGAGCAATGCGCCGAAGTGGAATTTCTACAAGTATGTGGTCGACCGGCAGGGCAAGGTCGTGGCGAGTTTTTCCAGTTTGACCAAACCGGATGATCCCGAGTTTATCGCCGCGATCGAAAAGGCCATTGCCTCCAAGCCGCTGAAGCCCTGAAGCCTTGTGATGGTCCTGTAGGAGCTGACGAGTGCAACGAGGCTGCGATCTTTTGTTCTTGAAACTCCAGGATCAAAAGATCGCAGCCTCGTTGCACTCGTCAGCTCCTACCGGTTTGTTCGATGCCCAGGCATGAAAAAGCCCCGCCTCTGTAAAGAGAGCGGGGCTTTTTCTTGGGCGAGGGGTTAGCCTCGCCACGGTGCATCAGAAGCGGTATGTCGCGCCGACACCGAAGCCGTTTGCCGAGTTTTCATACTTGGCATCGTAAGTCTGGCCACGCGCGTTTTCGTTGCGGATGTTGACCGACTCTTCTTTCAGGTACGAGTACGCGACGTCGATGGTCAGGTCGTCGGTCGGGCTCCAGCCGGCACCGATACTGAAGATGGTGCGGTCGCCAGTCGGGATACGCGGCGAGCGGTCTTCGTTATTGGTTGGCGACTGGTCGAAGGTCAGACCGGTACGCAGGACCCATTCCTTGTTCAACTGGTACGAGGTACCCACGGCATAGGCCCAGGAGTCATGCCAGTTCTGGTCTTCGTTGATCGAACCGAACTGACCGGCCAGCAGAGGCTGCACGCCGGAGTTCTTCACGGTGATCTTGTCCAGTTGGCTCCAGCGGGTCCAGGTGGTGCCGGCGTAGACGTTCCAGCGATCGTTGATCGCCTGGGTGACCGACAGGTCCACGGATTCCGGCGTGGTGATCTTCAACGAAGCGTCGTACTTCTGGTTGGCGCCAACGCCCACCAGCGCCAGAGCGTTGTAGTTGACCTTGGTGTCGCCTTCGAGCTTGTAGTCGACCTTGGAGTGATAGGTCAGGCCGACACGGGTGGTGTCGGTGGCCTGGACCAGCAAGCCGACGTTGTAGCCCAGCGCGGTGTCGTCACCCTTGATCTTGACCTTGCCGTCCGGCAGTGCCTGGGTGATCGACAGGTTGGATTCCAGCGAGCCGTCGATACGGTTGATGGTCGGGCCGAAACCGATCGACACCTTGTCGTTGAAGGCGTAGCTGACGGTTGGCTGGAAAGTGATGACTTGCACTTCGGACTTGCTGCCGAAGTAACGACCGGCGAAGCCGTTTTCGTAATCCGTGATCAGACCGAACGGTACGTACACACCGAGGCCGAATGCCCAGTGATCATCGATCGGTTTTACATAGAAGCCCATCGGTACGGCAGTGAGGGGCACCATGTCGCCCTTGTTGCTGCCGCCATTAGGGCTGGAGCTGGTATCGCTGATATCGGTATGCGCGTCGACCAGGGCGACGCCGCCGGTGACTTGTTCGCGCTTGATGCGCGCCATGCCGGCCGGGTTGCCATAAACAGTGCTTGCGTCGTCGGCAGAAGAAGATCGCCCGGCAAAACCAGTCCCCATCCCACTGATGCTTTGTTCGTTGAGGGCAAAACCTGCCGCGAAGATTTGTGTGGAGGCAAGGGTAACGGCGAGGCTAAGGGTGGTTTTGAGCATGACTTTTTTCATTATTAGAACTCCTGGTGATCACCGGGGCGAAAATTACCAACATTTTCGTCCCAGCGCTATAGCTGTAAGCCTTGAGTTAGAGCGGTTTTGTAGGACAATCCGACCAAAATGGCGACTTGTTGCGAGAACTTGTGAAACCGCCCGGTCAGCAAGCGACCTGATTCAGCGGTGAAACACAGGTTTGCCAAGCGCAGGTAAAGTCGCGCAAACGGCCTTGCGGTTGAAAGGTCTGGCGCCAGATACGCGCCATGCCGAGCAGATCGGTCGGAGCGGGGAGGGTGGGGTTCTGTTCTTCCACCAGCAGCCAGGCGATGGCCGTGGCGTAACGCAGGTTGACGGTCAGTTCCAGATGCGGGCCGCTGAGGAATGCATGCTGACTGGCGAGGCCGCGCACCAGGCTGGCGCGCTCCGGGTCGAGCGCCAGATAATCGTCCCAGAGCGCCTGATGGCGATGCTCGGCAATCCGGTAGAGGCCGTGGCCGCGGCGGTCGTGCAGGGCAGAGCCGAGGGCGGATTGGCTGGCAGCGATACCCAGCAGCAGGGATTCGGCGGTTGCGCAGTGGCGTCCCAGATAGATCAATGTGGGACGGATCACATAGCGGCACAGTTCGCTGGCAGCGATACCCATAACACCCTCGGTTCTTGTTGTTGAGGGCGAGTCCTGAAGGGGCTTTGGCAGCAGTGGATCGAATCAGGCTCGCCGCAAGCGGGTCAAGCCGCTTGAGTTGAAGTGTAGTGTCATATTCAGCGTGTAAAGGACTGTTTTTAAAATATTTCCGCCATCGCATACCGGGCGTTAGATCGGAACATGCTTAGAAGCGTTGCGCTAAAAGTGAAATATCAGGCAATAAAAAGCCCCGCTTTTCAGCAGGGCTTTGCTTTTGCAGCCTGTCCGGCTTTCAGGCAACCAGTGCCTGACGGGTACGCTCGATCACGGCCTGCAGCGGTTCGGCGCTGGAGTATTGATCGGGGTACAGACGCTCGCTGTGACGAGCGATACCGTGTTCATTGACTACGGTGAAGCTGAAGCAGCCTTTGCGAGCGGCCATGATCAGGCAGTTCATTGGAGCAAAAGCGTTGGTTAGGGTGCGAATGGCATCCTGAGTCTGGATTTGAGTAGACATAGTTATTAGGTGTTCCTACAAATGACACGGATAAGAACCGTGCAACGTTAAAACGTTCCAGTAACGTTGATCACCATTGATCGAACGAAGAACCCGACTGGAACAAAGCAGCCAGTTTGAAGCGCTGATAAGTGAGCGCGCTTGGGCTGGCAGGTAGGTACTTAGGAGGACAGGCATCACAGCGAGGGCAAAGGTTCTGGGCCCGGGGTGAAGATCCTGATCAATTTGCAGGTTGGTTCGGTCAGAGTAAGTGTTCTTCGCAACGCCCTTTGCTTTCGTTCAAAGGCAGCGTCGTCGCAAGAGTTACCTGGAAACCATCGAGGGGTCGTTCCCGCTTTTTTCGGCAGTGTCTTCCTGTTGGAAGTTGACCGTGGGAGATGTTCGACCGGAATTGACTTTCAGCTTGGTACTAACGCCGCGGATAGTAACGGATCCGTTCGGGCGAAGCAAACCCCATGACGAAAAAAGCTTCGCACGGAATGGTCGTGTCACACCGTCCGTCGGCGTGCATGCTTTTCGCAGAGCCTTTCGGTCGTTCGCAGCTGCGCAAAATGACCCCAAAAAGCGCACGCATATAACCGGCGCACAGGTACTTGTGCACATTAGTTGCGCAGAGCGTAACGCAACTGTCACATCGATCCTGACTCCAGTCGCTGCCTGTATCAAAAGTTTAAGTCAATGAAAAATATCGTCTTTTTTTGTTGGTGAAAAAATCGTCAGTTTGACTGCGAGCCCCATTCCATAAGGCTTTGCGAGGATCACAGAGCGGTTGTCCACTGACTTATCCACAGCTTCTGTGGATTGTCCCTAGCGCTTGCTCTAGGACGGGCGTGCCGGGTTTTTTTCGACTTTACCTGTAAGAAAAAGAGAGTAAAGTGGCGCGCCTTCCGATCTGTCCCGCAGTGCTTTATGAAGTTTCGCTCAGTATCAGACTCTGTTACCTCCAATCCGACCTCTGTTACCGCTCCCAAGCGTTTTTCCGTACGTGTGGCTGAGTGGCTGCTCGATGCGCCGCGCCTGAGCGACAGCCCCAGCGCCAAACACCTCGCGGGCCGCCTGCTCAAGCAACCGGCCCGTGAAGGTGTAGTCGCTGCGCAAAGCCGTCTCGGCCAATTGATCTGCCGTGAGTGCGGCAATGCCCGTGACCGGCGTATCGGCCAGGAGCTGCTGCGTCAGGCCGCCCGCGCCGGCGACCGTCGCGCACAGCAGGAACTCGGTCTGATCGAAGACTGAGCTGTCCAAGCCCAGACACCTTGGTTAACCTTCAGGCTTTATCCGATTGGCAGGAGTCGCTATGGCTATGGACTTGACCAGCATATTGCTTGGTCTTGCGGCAGCAGGGGTGCCGCTGCTGGCGCTGGCCTGGCAACTGCAACGCCGGGCCAGCAATGCCCAGGCCGATCTGGCCTTGCTCGAGGAGCGCCTGGCCATGGCGCAACTGGCCCAGGACGGCCTCACCGCGCAGCTTGAAGCGAGCCGCGATGAGATCGCCGATCTCGGCCAGGCCAATGCCGCCAAACAGGCAGACCTCGCCGCCCTGCGCCGCGAAGTTGAATTGCTGCAGATCGAGCGCGATGACGCCCGCGATGCCTCCCACGCCTGGAACCTCGAACGCGCCAACAAGGACGCTGAGTTGCGCCGCCTCGACGCCCAAGCGGCCTCGCTGAGTGCCGAACTGCGAGAGCAACAGGAAAGCCATCAACAACGTCTCAACGACCTGCAAGGCTCGCGCGATGAGTTGCGTGCGCAATTCGCCGAGCTGGCCGGCAAGATCTTCGATGAGCGTGAGCAGCGCTTTGCCGAAACCAGCCAGCAGCGGCTCGGGCAGTTACTCGATCCGTTGAAAGAACGCATCCAGTCCTTTGAAAAACGCGTGGAAGAAAGCTATCAGGCCGAAGCCCGCGAGCGCTTCTCGCTGGCCAAGGAGCTGGAGCGTTTGCAGGCATTGAACCTGCGCCTGAGCGACGAAGCGACCAATCTGACTCGCGCGCTCAAGGGCCAGAAAACCCAGGGCAATTGGGGCGAACTGATCCTCGAGCGCGTTCTTGAGCACGCGGGTCTGGAGAAGGGCCGCGAGTATCAGACTCAGGTCAATCTCAAAGGCCCGGACGGTGAGCGTTTCCAGCCCGATGTAATCATTTATCTGCCCGGCGACAAGCAAGTCGTGGTCGACTCGAAAGTCAGCCTCACCGCGTATCAACAGTATGTTGCGGCAGATGACGACACGTTGGGGCAGATCGCGATCAAGCAGCACGTGTTGTCGCTGCGCAATCATGTGAAAGGTCTGGCCGGCAAGGATTACAAGCGTCTGGAAGGCTTGCACAGCCTCGATTTCGTTTTGCTGTTCGTACCGATTGAAGCGGCATTTTCTGCGGCATTGCAGGCTGAGCCGTCGCTGTTTCAGGACGCCTTCGACCGCAATATCGTGATCGTCAGCCCGACTACGCTGCTGGCCACGTTGCGGGTGATCGACAGTCTGTGGAAGCAGGAGCGGCAGAGCCAGAACGCCCGGGAAATCGCCGAGCGCGCGGGTTGGCTGTATGACAAGTTCGTGTTGTTTATTCAGGATCTGGACGAAGTGGGCAATCGTCTGCAGCAACTGGACAAGGCTTACAGCTCAGCGCGTAACAAGCTGACAGAGGGGCGCGGTAATCTGGTCAGCCGCAGTGAGCAGTTGAAGTTGCTCGGTGCGCGGGCGAGCAAGAGCTTGCCGGCGGATTTGCTGGAGCGGGCGATGACGGATGTTGATGGGTTGGTTGAGTTGCCTGAGTAGGCGTCGTTTTTTGGGCTGATTGGGGGCATATCCGTTGCTGCGGGCGTGGCGGCTGGCGGTTTCGCCCTTACGGCGAGTCACCTTTTTCAAACGCCAAAAAGGTAACCCAAAAGGCTTGCTCCTACGTTCGGCCCTCGCAGGCTCGGGTCCCTTCGCTCCGGGATCGATCCGGGCGCAGCGGCTACGGTTTGCTTCGCTGCACCTCCTTCCGCTGTGTCTGGCTGCGCCAGACGGTCGCTGCGCTCCCACCCCCGGATCAATCCCTCCACTCAGCCTTCCGACGTCGCGCTGCACCTCCTTCCGCTGTGTCTGGCTGCGCCAGACGGTCGCTGCGCTCCCACCCCCGGATCAATCCCTCCACTCAGCCTTCCGACGTCGCCGGTGGATCAAGATCAAAAGCACTCGAGCTTGCGCTCATTGTTGAGTGGGGCGGCTGCGCTGCCTTGCTTTTGCTTTTGTGGGAGCGAGCCTGCTCGCGAAGGCAATCTGCCGACCAACCATTTCACTCAGATCCAACTGTAGGAGCTGCCGAAGGCTGCGATCTTTTGCTCTTGCTCTTGCTGTTCTGTGAGAGCGAGCCTGCTCGCGAAGGCGTCTGCAAGGTCACCTTCTACAACGGCAAATACCGACTCAACAGTGCCCGCAACGCTGCCGGCTTCACCGGTTTGGCCAGGTAATCCAGGCCCGCAGCATGCACTTGCGCTACGGTCTCCGGGCGTCCATCCGCGCTGATTACCACGCCGGGTACCGGCTCGCCCAGGCGCGTGCGCAACCACGCCATCAGCTCTGTGCCGGTATCGCCGTGGTCGAGGTGATAGTCGACCAGCGCCAGTTGCGGCCGCACACCTTCATTCAATATCGCTGCGCATTCTTCGCGATTGCGCGCCGTCCATACCTGGCAGCCCCAGCGGCTCAGCAGGCTGTTCATGCCGATCAGGATGCTGTCTTCGTTATCGATGCACAGCACCTGCGCGCCGCTGAGCATTTTGCTGTTTGGTTCGATCGAGGCGCTCGCCGCAGGCGTTTGCGTGCGCGCCAGCGGTACCGTGACGCTGAACACACTGCCGCGCCCCGGCCAGGAGCGAACGCGCAAGGTATGCCCCAGCACGCGGCACAAGCCGTCGGCGATCGCCAGACCCAGGCCCAGACCTTTTTCGGCGCGGGTCTGGTGGCTGTCGAGGCGTTTGAATTCTTCGAAAATCACTTGTTGTTTGTCTTCCGGAATCCCCGGGCCGCGATCCCAGACTTCCAGACATAACTCGCCACCGCGCCGACGCACGCCCAGCAGCACCGGGCCTTTGGCGTAGCGGAAAGCGTTGGTGAGGAAGTTTTGCAGGATTCGCCGCAGCAGTTTGATGTCGCTGTCGATGCGCAATTGACTGCCGCGCACCCGGAACGTGAGCTTTTGCTCTTGGGCCAGCGCCTTGAATTCCGCCCCGAGGGTGTCGAACAATTCATTGACGACGAACGCTTTGCGGTCCGGGTTGATCTTGCCGTTTTCCAGGCGCGAGATGTCCAGCAGATCGCTGATCAGGTCTTCCGCCGAGCGCAGCGAGCTGTCGAGGTGTTGCACCAGCTGCTGCGCCTCTGCGCTCAAGCCTTCGTTCTGGTGGGAGAGGGCGGCGGAGAACAGTCGCGCGGCGTTCAGCGGTTGCATCAAGTCGTGGCTGACGGCGGCGAGGAAGCGGGTTTTCGACTGGTTGGCCGCCTCGGCATTGCCCTTGGCTTCGGTGAGCGCGACGTTGAGTTGCGACAGTTCTTGGGTACGCTCGCTGACCCGTTGTTCCAGCCCTTCGTTGGCCTCGGTCAGCGCCTGTTCGGCTTCGCGGAACGCGGTAATGTCGGTGAAGCTCATGACAAATCCGCCGCCGGGCATCGGGTTGCCGATCAGCTCGATCACCCGGCCATTGGGGAACAGCCGTTCGGAAGTGTGCGCGCGGCCCTGACGCATCCAGTGCAAGCGTCGCGCGACGTGCACTTCCGCTTCGCCGGGGCCGCACAAACCGCGTTCGGCGTTGTAGCGAATGATGTCGGCAATCGGCCGGCCGACGCTGATCAGGCCGTCGGGGTAGTTAAACAGCTCCAGATAACGCCGGTTCCACGCCACCAGTTTCAGCGACTGGTCGACCACGCTGATGCCCTGGGTGATGTTCTCGATCGCGCCTTGCAGCAGGGCGCGGTTGAACTGCAGCACTTCCGAGGCTTCGTCAGCGATTCGGACTACGTCCTCCAACTGCATTTCCCGACCTTCGATGGCGGCCTTTACTACGGCGCGCGTCGAAGAGGCGCCAAGGACACCGGCGAGCAAGCGTTCGGTATGGGCGATCCATTCACTGTCGGCGTTCTGGTTGGGGTTGAAACCCTTGCCCTGACGGTAGGCGAAGCGAATGAAGCTCTGCCGCGCGCGTTCTTCGCCGACGAAACGCGCCGCCAGTTGCAGCAGATCGTCGATCTGCACCGCCAGCATTGAACGAGCATTAGGCCGCGCGCTGATTTCCTGACCGATGAAACGCCCGGCCTGCCAGTGCTCGGAAACCCGCGTGCGCGACAGCACCGAGACCCAGGCGAACAGGGTGAAGTTACCCGCCAGCGACAGCACCACGCCTTGAGTCAGCGGCGTAATCGGCAGGTTCAGCGGATTGCTGTGCAGCCACGCCAAGCCGGGGAAACTCGCCAGCGACCAGCCGAGACTGTGCGCGGCAATCGGCAGCACCAGCGTGTAAAACCACAGAAACGTCCCGGTAGCGAGCCCGGCGAACACGCCACGGCGGTTGGCCTGTTTCCAGTACAGCGCGCCAAGCATGGCCGGCGCCAGTTGCGTCACCGCCGCGAAGGCGATCTGGCCGATGGTCGCCAGGCTCGCGGTCGAGCCGAGCAAGCGATAACTGACGTAGGCCAGCAGCAGAATCACCACGATGCTCACGCGGCGCACCGAGAGCATCCACTGGCGGAACACCTCGAACGGGCGCTCGGCGTTGTTGCGGCGCAACAGCCACGGCAGCAGCATGTCGTTGGAGACCATGGTCGACAGTGCGACGCTGGCGACAATCACCATGCCGGTCGCTGCCGATGCACCACCGATAAACGCCAGCATCGCCAGCGCCGGATGGGCCTGGGCCAGCGGCAGGCTGATCACGAACGAGTCGGGCAGCACGTGGCTGGGCAGCATCATCTGACCGGCAAGGGCGATCGGTACTACAAACAATGCGGCCAAAGCCAGATAGGCGGGGAACACCCATTTCGCCAGTCGCAGATCCTGCGGGTCGATGTTCTCCACCACGGTGACGTGAAATTGCCGGGGCAGGCAGATGATCGCCATCATCGCCACGCCGGTCTGCACCACCATCGATGGCCAGTTGATGGTTTCCTTCCAGTACGCCTCAAGGCGCGGGGCGAGCATCGCCTGATTGAACAGGTCGTCGAAACCGTCATACAGGCCGTACGTGACGAAGGCGCCGACGGCGAGAAAGGCGAACAGCTTGACCAGCGATTCGAAGGCAATCGCCAGCACCATGCCACGGTGATGTTCGGTGGCGTCGAGGTTGCGCGTACCGAAAACGATGGTGAACAGGGCTAGCACCAGCGACACGATCAGCGCCGTGTCCTGAGCGCGGGTGCCCATGGCATCGGCGCCGGCGCCGATCAACAGGTTCACGCCAAGGACAATGCCTTTGAGTTGCAGGGCGATGTAGGGCAAGACGCCGACGAGACAAATCAGCGCCACCACCACCGCCAACGATTGCGACTTACCGTAGCGCGCGGCGATGAAGTCGGCGATGGAGGTGATGTTCTCCTGTTTGCTGATCATCACCATTTTCTGCAGGACCCACGGCGCGCCGACCAGCAGCAGGATCGGCCCGAGGTAGATTGGCAGGAATGACCACAGTTGTTCCGCCGCCTGACCGACCGCGCCGAAGAACGTCCAACTGGTGCAGTAAACCGCCAGCGACAGGCTGTACACCCAAGCGCGCACCCGTGGCGGCAACGGCGTGCTGCGACGGTCGCCGTAGAAGGCGATGGCGAACATGATGGCCATATAGGCCAGGGCAACGACGGCGATCAGCCCGGTGGACAACGACATGCAGCACTCCCGACAAAAGACTCCCCGGCACTCCTGCCCGGGCGGACAGTCTCGCACGCGCGCGGCGGTTAGTCAGTGTCGACCAAGGTCGTGGCGTGGCGGGGTGTCGCAGGCGGGGTACCGGGTGGTTTTTGTGGTGCCCGGGCGGGCCTCTTCGCGAGCAGGCTCGCTCCCACTTTCTGGAATGCATTCCCTTGTGGGAGCGAGCCTGCTCGCGAAGGCGTCAGTCCTGCCGCAATGCAATATCGATCAACCGATGCAACTCATCCACCTCCAGCGCCGTGGCCGAAAACAGAATCCGGAACACCACCGGCGCCACCACCAGATTGATCAAGCGATCGACACTCGGCGCCTTCTCATGCGGATAGCGATCGACAATGGTCTGCAACTGCGCACCAATGATCGCCACGCAATAGCCCGGCGTAGCGCTGGCCTGCACGTCGCGCATCATGTTGCGCCCGACCTCCGAGCTCATCTCGTCGAGATATTGCTCGGCCCAGGCGCGGATATCGCCGCGCAGGCTGCCAGTGTTCGCCGGTTCGCTGTCCGGGCGCATGCGGGCGAGGGCGACGTCGGCGAGTAATGCCGCCAGATCACCCCAGCGGCGGTAGATCGTCGACGGCGTAACCCCTGCGCGGGCGGCAATCTGCGGGACGGTCACGGTGGAACGTTCCTGCTCTTGCAGCAGCGCGTTGACAGCCGAATGAATCGACTCTTGCACCCGGGCACTGCGGCCCCCGGGGCGTAAACCTTCTTTAATAGCCATGCGGCAGACCTTAACACAAAGAATTTGCTTTAAGCGCGGGGCGGTAGCACACTGCACAAAAGCAAAAAATTAGCTTTTGCGGAGTGTGCCCATGACCAGCCCCTTGAATAGTGTCGCTTCCCACCAGTCGAGCTTGTGGTTTCTGGCGATCACCTTACTCAGTTTTCTCGCCGCTTCCACCGCGCCGACGCCGTTGTATCACTTGTATCAGGATCAGCTGCATTTCTCGGCAGCGATGTTGACGCTGATCTTCGCCGTTTACGCTTTCAGTCTGTTGGCGGCGTTGCTGACGGTTGGTTCGCTTTCCGACCATCTCGGACGCAAACCGGTGATCTTCAGTGCCGTGCTGCTCAATGCGCTGGCGATGCTGCTGTTCATTCATGCCGACAGCGTGTCGTGGTTGATCAGCGCACGGGTGCTGCAAGGTTTCGCCACCGGCATGGCCACTGCCGTATTGAGTGCAACGCTGCTCGACACCGACCGTCAGCAGGGGCCGCTGATCAACAGTGTCGCGCCGTTACTCGGGATGGCTTTGGGCGGTTTGGGCTGTGGCTTACTGGCAGAATTCGCACCGGCGCCGTTGCAGCTGACCTATTGGTTGCTGTTGGCGTTGTTCGTGTTGCAGGGCGTTTATGTCTGGCGCCTGCCGGAAAGTGTCTCGCGGCAAGGTGGGGCGCTGGCGTCGTTGCGGCCGACCCTGCACGTGCCGGTGCAAGCGCGTTCAACGTTGTGGCGAGTGCTGCCGCTGAACACCGCAACCTGGGCGCTCGGAGGTTTTTATGCCTCGCTGGCACCGTCGTTGGTGCGCACGGCCACTGGCTCTACCTCCAATCTGATCGGCGGCGCTACGGTCGCGGCGCTCACCGTGACCGGAGCGTTGATGATTTTCATGATGCGCAATCGTCCGGCCGCTCAGGCGTTGCGGCTGGGCGCGAGCTTGCTGCCGATCGGGCTAGTGCTGATTCTGCTCGGTGTGCATGGCGCCAGTCTGTCGCTGTTTTTCTTTGGCACCCTGGTCGCCGGTTGCGGCTTCGGTTCCGGTTTCCTCGGTGCGGTGCGCAGTCTGGTGTCGCTGGCCTCGCCACACGAGCGAGCCGGGTTGATGTCGGCGTATTACGTGCTCAGTTATCTGGCGTTCTGTTTGCCGGCGTTGCTGGCCGGGTATCTGGCGCGCAACTTTGGACTGCTGGCGACCACCGACGGTTACGGCGTTGTGTTGATCGTGCTGGCCGTTGCTGCGCTGGTACTCAGTCTGCGTCCGCAGACGGGCAGAGTTTGCAGCGCTCCTTAGCGCGTGTGGACGCTTATCTGCGAAACAGATAACAGTTAGAGATATTACCCGTTATATCGATATTCGATTCGGATCTACCATGGACTCCACCTCACCAGAGGACAGGAGTTCATGATGATTTGCCCCAACAGTGTCACCCCCGGCTACAAACCTTTCAGCCAGCTTCAGCATCCGCGTGAAGTGATCCGCCAGTTCACGCCGAACTGGTTCGCCGCGACCATGGGCACCGGTGTGCTGGCATTGGCGCTGGCCCAGTTGCCGCTGGCCATTCCCGGATTACGCGTCGTGGCCGAGGGGCTGTGGCTGTTCAACATTCTGTTGTTCAGCTTGTTTACTGCTGCCTACGCCGCGCGCTGGATTTTGTTCTTTGACGAGGCGCGGCGGATTTTCGGTCATTCCACTGTGTCGATGTTCTTCGGCACCATTCCCATGGGCCTGGCGACGATCATCAACGGCTTTCTGTTGTTCGGGCTGCCGCGCTGGGGCGACGGTGTCATTCAGCTCGTTGAAGTGTTGTGGTGGATCGATGTAGCGATGTCGCTGGCCTGCGGTGTGTTGATTCCGTACATGATGTTTACCCGTCAGGAACACAGCATCGATCAGATGACTGCGGTCTGGTTGCTGCCGGTGGTGGCGGCGGAAGTAGCAGCGGCCAGCGGCGGTTTGCTCGCCCCGCATCTGACCGACGCCCATGGGCAACTCGTCGTACTGACCACCAGCTATGTGCTCTGGGCTTTCTCCCTGCCGGTGGCGTTCAGCATTCTGACCATCCTGTTGTTGCGTATGGCTCTGCACAAGCTACCTCACGAAAACATGGCCGCGTCGAGCTGGCTCGCCCTCGGTCCGATCGGCACCGGTGCGCTGGGCATGTTGCTGTTGGGCGGTGAGGCGCCAGCGATTTTTGCCGCCAATGGCCTGGCTGGCGTCGGTGAAATCGCTTCGGGCCTGGGCCTGGTGGCGGGGATTACGCTGTGGGGGTTTGGTCTGTGGTGGATGTTGATGGCGCTGCTGATCACCGTGCGTTATCTGCGTGACGGCATTCCGTTCAACCTCGGCTGGTGGGGCTTCACCTTCCCATTGGGCGTGTATTCGCTGGCGACGCTGAAACTGGCAAGTATCCTCAACCTGACATTTTTCAGTGTGTTCGGTACGGCGCTGGTGATTTTGTTGGCGGCAATGTGGCTGATCGTCGGCAAGCGCACCGTGCAGGGCGCGTGGCGTGGCGAGCTGTTTGTCTCGCCGTGTATTGCAGGTTTGAAGAAATAATCCGAAAAGTTTAGGTAAGGTGTGGCCTGGATCGTGGTGCGGGATTCCAATAACAAGCACCCAGGCCTCACTACCTAACATCAGGAAACACGGAAGATGAGTCACCCCTCACAGTTCAACCTGTTGCGCACCCGGCGCTTTTTGCCCTTCTTTATTACCCAGTCGCTCGGCGCGTTTAACGACAACGTGTTCAAGCAGTCGTTGATCCTCGCCATCCTCTATCGGCTGACCATCGAGGGCGATCGCTCGATCTGGGTCAACCTCTGTGCGCTGCTGTTTATCCTGCCGTTTTTCCTGTTCTCGGCGCTGGCCGGGCAGTTCGGGGAAAAATTCGCCAAGGACGCGCTGATCCGTCTGATCAAGCTCGCGGAAATCGCCATCATGGCCGTAGGATCGATCGGCTTTCTCTTCGATCATCTGTCGTTGATGCTGGTGGCGTTGTTCGCCATGGGCACGCATTCGGCGCTGTTCGGCCCGGTGAAGTATTCGATCCTGCCGCAGGCCTTGCGCGACGATGAACTGGTCGGCGGCAACGGTCTGGTGGAAATGGGCACGTTTCTGGCAATTCTCGCCGGCACCATCGGCGCCGGGATCATGATGTCGACCGAGCACTACGCGCCAGTAGTCTCCGCCGCGATCGTCGGCATTGCCGTGCTGGGTTATCTGGCCAGCCGCAGTATTCCGCGCGCGGCGGCCTCGTCGCCGGAAATGCGCCTGAACTGGAACATCTTCAGTCAGTCTTGGGCGACGTTGAAACTCGGTCTGGGCCAGACGCCTGCGGTGTCGCGCTCGATTGTCGGCAACTCGTGGTTCTGGTTCGTCGGGGCAATCTATCTGACGCAGATCCCGGCCTACGCCAAGGAATGGATGCACGGTGACGAAACCGTGGTCACGCTGATCCTGACCGTGTTCTCGGTGGGCATCGCGCTGGGTTCGATGCACTGCGAGAAACTCTCAGGGCGCAAAGTCGAGATCGGACTGGTGCCGTTTGGCTCGTTTGGCCTGACCGTGTTCGGCCTGTTGCTGTGGTGGCATTCCGGGGGAATCCCGGACAGCGTCACCGGCCATAGCTGGATTGCCGTGCTGGGCTTCGTTCACACCTGGGCGGTGTTGATCGACATCCTTGGCCTGGGCATTTTCGGTGGCTTCTATATTGTCCCGCTGTACGCGCTGATCCAGTCGCGTACGGCTGAAAACGAACGGGCGCGGGTGATTGCCGCCAACAACATTCTCAACGCGTTGTTTATGGTGGTGTCGGCGATTGTTTCGATCGTTTTGCTCAGCGTCGCCAAGCTGTCGATCCCGCAACTGTTCCTGGTGGTGTCGCTGCTGAACATCGGCGTCAACGCCTACATCTTCAAGATCGTTCCGGAATTCAGCATGCGCTTCATGATCTGGCTGCTCAGCCATTCCATGTACCGCGTCGAGCACCGCAACCTTGAAGCGATCCCGGACGAGGGCGCGGCGCTGTTGGTGTGCAACCACGTGTCGTTCGTTGACGCCTTGCTCATCGGCGGGGCGGTGCGTAGGCCGATTCGCTTTGTCATGTACTACAAGATCTACAACCTGCCGGTGCTGAACTTCATCTTTCGCACGGCGGGCGCGATTCCGATTGCCGGACGCCAGGAAGATATCCAGATCTACGAAAAAGCCTTCACCCGCATCGCTCAGTATCTGAAGGACGGCGAATTGGTGTGCATTTTCCCGGAAGGCAAATTGACCGCCGATGGCGAGATCAACGAGTTTCGTGGCGGCGTGACGCGCATTCTGGAGGAGACGCCGGTGCCGGTGATTCCGCTGGCGCTGCAAGGATTGTGGGGGAGTTTCTTCAGTCGCGATCCGAACAAGGGCTTGTTCCATCGCCTGTGGTCGCGGGTGACGCTGGTGGCCGGGCCGGCGATTACCGAAGGGACTGAGCCAGCGAAGTTGCAGGTGTTGGTGGGGGAGTTGCGCGGGTCCGTTAGATAGTCGGTGTATCAAAAGGCCCCTTCGCGAGCAGGCTCGCTCCCACAGTTGACCCTGTTCCAATGACGGAACGCGGTTGAAGGTGGGAGCGAGCCTGCTCGCGAAGACGGTATCGGCTTAAGCGCTGACTTTAAGGCCAATCAAACCCGTGACGATCAACGCCACACTGATCAGCCGAATCAACGCCATCGACTCGTCGAACAAAATGATCCCGGCGATCACCGTGCCCACCGCACCTACGCCGGTCCAGATCGCATACGCCGTACCCAATGGCAATTCCTTCATCGCCAGACCGAGCAAACCAAGGCTGATGGCCATGGCGGCAACGGTGAGGGCGGTGGGAAGCGGGCGGGTGAAGCCGTCGGTGTATTTCAGGCCAACGGCCCAGCCGACTTCGAACAGGCCGGCGCAAAACAGAATGATCCAGGACATGCAGGACCTCCATCGATTGACGGGGTCGTCCCCAGATGAATGACTCGATCGAGCCGCAGGGTCGTCCCCGCGTTGCGCAATATAGTGACGAGCATTAACCCGGGGATCAAGTTTTCAGCCTCAATCGGCAGCCCGTTGCGCGAGGTTGTCGCGGTCTTCCTTTTCGCTCATGCGCCGGAAGTACGTCGATAGCAGTGCTCCGGAAATATTGTGCCAAACGCTGAACAGCGCGCTCGGCACCGCCGCCAGTGGCGAAAAGTGCGCACTGGCCAATGCCGCGCCCAGTCCCGAATTCTGCATGCCGACCTCCAGTGCCAGCGACTTGCGCTGAGCCAGAGGCAAGCCGAACAGGCGTCCGGTGAAGTAGCCGAGCAGATAACCGAAGCTGTTGTGCAGCATCACCACGGCCATGATCAACAGGCCGGACTCGGCGATTTTCGCCTGACTCGCCGCGACCACGGCGGTGACGATAATCACGATGCTGACCACCGACACCAGCGGCAACACATCCACCGCATGCCGCACCTTGTCGCCGAGCAGCCGCTGCGCGACCACGCCGAGAACGATCGGCAACAGCACCACTTGCAGGATCGACCAGAACAGCTCCATGAACGATACCGGCAGCCACGCCGAGGCCAGCAGCCAGATCAGTGCCGGGGTCAACAGTGGGGCGAGGAGGGTAGTGACCGCGGCAATCGCCACTGAAAGCGCCAGATCACCACGTGCCAGCCAGGTCATCACGTTCGAAGAGGTGCCGCTCGGGCAGCAGCCGACCAGAATCACCCCGACGGCGATTTCCGGCGGCAGGTGAAACACCTGGCAGAGCAACCACGCCACACCGGGCATGATCACGAAATGCGCAACCACGCCCAGCGCCACCCGCCACGGATGGCGAGCGACGGCAGCGAAGTCGTCGAGCTTGAGGGTCAGGCCCATGCCGAACATCACCAGACCCAGCAGCGGTACGATCGCGCTTTTCAGGCCGATGAACCACGCCGGTTGCAGGAAGGCCACGACGGCGAATATCAGAACCCAGTAAGCGAAGGTATTGCCGACAAAGCGGCTGAGTGCAGCCAGTGCGCGCATGGCTTGATCCTTATTATTGGTTACACCACAAAACATTGTGGGAGCGAGCCTGCTCGCGAAAGCGGTGAGCCAGATACATTAATGTTGCTGGCGCACCGCATTCGCGAGCAGGCTCGCTCC
This sequence comes from Pseudomonas sp. Leaf434, assembly GCF_001425545.1. NCBI lineage: Bacteria > Pseudomonadati > Pseudomonadota > Gammaproteobacteria > Pseudomonadales > Pseudomonadaceae > Pseudomonas > Pseudomonas sp. Leaf434. The sequence goes on from NZ_LMQZ01000001.1 coordinate 1,020,791, forward strand.
CACAGGTTAGATGCTCGTCAGAGTCAGATCCCCTGCGGCATCTCTTCCCCACCCAACGCTTCAACCAGCGCCGGCAGGAAGTCGCCGAAGGTCAGCATCATCAGGGTGAAGCTGGCATCCAGTTGGCCCAGGGCTTCATCACCACCGTCCTGTTCCGCCTGATCCTGCAGCAGATCCTCGAATTTCAGGCGCTTGACGGTCATCTTGTCGTCGAGCATGAACGACAGTTTGTCCTGCCAGGCCAGCGACAGCTGAGTGACGACTTTGCCGGTGCTCAGGTGCAGCTGGATTTCCTCGCTGGTCAGGTCCTGGCGCTTGCAGCGGACGATGCCGCCGTCTTCGTGGGTGTCGCGCAGTTCGCACTCGTCCAGTACATAGAAATCGTCGGCGGCTTTCTGTGTGGTGACCCACTCGGTCATCACCGCAGTCGGTGCCATTTTCACGGTCAGCGGACGCACGGGCAGGGTGCCGATCACTTCGCGCAGCGTCGACAGCAGGTCTTCGGCGCGTTTCGGGCTGGCCGAGTTGACCAGGATCAGGCCCTGTTTCGGCGCGATCGCGGCGAAGGTCGACGAACGACGGATGAACGCGCGCGGCAGAAACGCCTGGATAATTTCATCCTTGATCTGGTCGCGTTCCTTCTTATAGACCTTGCGCATCTGCTCGGCTTCGATCTCTTCGACCTTTTCCTTGACCGCGTCACGCACAACGCTGCCCGGCAGAATACGTTCTTCTTTACGCGCAGAGATCAGCAGGAAATCGCCGCTGACATGCACCAGCGGCGCATCTTCGCCCTTGCCGAATGGTGCGACGAAACCGTAAGTGGTCAGCTCCTGGCTTGCACACGGCCGCGCCAGTTTGGTCGCCAGTGCAGTTTCCAGCGCCTCGGCATCGACAGGCAGGTCTTGGGTCAGGCGATAGATCAGCAGGTTCTTGAACCACATGGGGCGAGTCACTCCTTTATACAAAGGGGGGCATTATTGTCTTCGCCGGGGCATAGGCCAACCCTTCTCTAAGCCTTTGGAAGGCCTCGGAAAATTATTTAAAAAAGTGCTTGCCAGAGGTTGGGGTGCTCCGTAGAATGCGCGCCACACCGAAGCGAAGGGTGATTAGCTCAGCTGGGAGAGCGTCTGCCTTACAAGCAGAATGTCGGCGGTTCGATCCCGTCATCACCCACCATTCGTTTCAAGTGTTTAGCGCAGCGGTAGTTCAGTCGGTTAGAATACCGGCCTGTCACGCCGGGGGTCGCGGGTTCGAGTCCCGTCCGCTGCGCCATATTCGGTAACCTGGACCACTGAACGCCAGGTCACCACGGAAAAACCCGCTGAGGCGGGTTTTTTTCTGTCTCAAGGTTGTACCCGCGGGATGTATCGTTTCACCGGTTTTCAGATTTTTTTGAAAATATTCAATTAAATCAACACTTTACGAAAACCTGTGGCATAATACGCCCCGTAACGAAGCGAAGGGTGATTAGCTCAGCTGGGAGAGCGTCTGCCTTACAAGCAGAATGTCGGCGGTTCGATCCCGTCATCACCCACCATTCGTTTCAAGCGTTTCGCGCAGCGGTAGTTCAGTCGGTTAGAATACCGGCCTGTCACGCCGGGGGTCGCGGGTTCGAGTCCCGTCCGCTGCGCCATATTCGGTATCTGGAACTGAACGCCAGACACCACAAAAAGCCCGCCTTGTGCGGGCTTTTTGCTGTCTGCGATTTATGAAATCGCCGCGCTACTGCGCCGCATTGCGGGCATGCCGATAGTCGCTCACCGCCTCGTACACTGCCTTGCGCAAGCGATTGATCCCGCCCACCGGCCGATGCGCCTCGATGCCGAACCACGGGTTGAACGACAGGTTGTCGCATTGCAGATTCAGCGCCGGCGTATCGAAGTCCTGCGCGGGCAGGGTGATCCGCGCCACCGTTGCAAAAAGCGCATCCTGCTCACGCCACTCAATGCTGGTGTTTTCGATCGGCATGTACTTGTTCGCGTCCTGGCGCTGGATCTGCAGGGCAAAACACGCCGGCACCCGATCCGTGGATAACTGTTGATTCAGTGCACTGCGCAGAAAATTCGGCAAGTCGTGATTCTGTTTGGGCAAGGTATACGCCGGGCAACGCTCCGGATCCGGCACGACGCGGAATTTCGCATTGGCCTCACCGAACTTGTAGGGTGATACAGAGAAATATGTAGTCTCGGTCGGACTGTCCGGCGGCGCTGACAGGGTTGCCAACGCGATGAATAGATGACGGACCTGCCAGGTGCGCGGATCCCACGTCGGAAAAAACGCCATGACCTTCTTGCCGTCAGCCTGCGCCGCCACATTCTGACGGTACTCGGCGACATTGCTGACAAAGAAATTCGGATGGCTGAACATCACGAAATCCTGTTCATGCTGGTCCTGGCGGTTGCCTAGCAGTTGCGTGCCAGGAACCTCAAGCAACTTGATCGCCATTCCGCGCGCGTCGCGAATGCTGTCGAATTGCGGGTAGGCATTGCCGTTGGACAACCGGATCAGCGCCTGCCAGGTCTTGCCCGGCTCGCTGAACACACCCTGTCGCAGCGATTGCGCCAGTTCCGGTAACACCTGCACTTGCGCCTTCACGCAGCCATGCGCTTTGGCGTGGGCATCGCGCAGATAACGCGTGGGTTCGCGGTGCTGGTCGACGATGCGCACTGCGGTTTGAATGATGTCCTGGGTCATCGCCGCTTCGCCCGCTGGAATCTGTTCCTGCGCCGACACCGGCCCACGATGCTGCCAAGCGAACCACGCGGCGGCGATGGCCCAGCCGAGCAGGCCGATGACCAGCAGGATCAGCAGCGTCTTGCCAAGCAAACGCCCCAACCAGAGCCAGAAGCGAGCCAGTGGCGGCAGTTCTTTTTTGAATGTCGGCATGATCATGGCAACTGCGCCTCCAGTGGTCCGCCCAGTACTTTCAGATATTCGAGCAGCGCCCAGCGCTCCTCGGGTTGCAGGAGGCGGCCGATCACCCCGTTGCCGCGAGCGCCGGCGCGGAATTCGTGGCCGCTGTTGTGGTTGCCGCTGATGCGCGTGTCGAACAGAAAACCGTTGGTGAAAGGTTCGGTGCGATAGCCGAGGTGGCGCGGGTCGTATTCGAGCGTGCCTTTATAGAAGGTGGTGGCGCGCTCATCCTGCGGTGACAGCAACTGATAAAGGCTCGGCACCGAGCCGTTGTGCAGAAACGGCGCAGTCGCCCACACGCCGGCCAGCGGCCGGGCCTTGTAAGCGACTTTCTCGCGCACGCCGATCGGCAGGCCGAAACCGTCCATGCGCGGTTTTTCTTCCGGCGTGATCTGCGCGTCGCGATAGGCACGGTTTTCCACGAACGCGGTGACGTAAGCCAGGCCCTTGGCCACCGACAATTGGCTCAGATCAAGCGGCGCTTTAGGTTCGGGGTGCAGTCTGACGTCCATTTTTTCCAACTCTTTGACATCCCATTGCAGCACGCTCAGGTCGAAACGATGGCTGGCAACGTTGTTGGCCGCATTGGGATCGGTACCGATCACGTCTACGGGCAGCATGTGCAAGTGCTGCACCCAGCGTTCGCCTTCCTGCGATTGGCGCGGGACATGGCAGCCGACGCAGTTTTCCGCGAACAGCGCGCGGCCTTTGGCGGCCAGCGGCTTGTCGATCGCACCGAACAGATCTTCCGGCCAGGTCGGCGACTTCAACTGCTGCAAGGTTTCTTCGATAGCGTGCAGATCGCGCACGCGCACGCTGGAGGGATAGCGCTCAGCGCCTTGCAGCGGCTGGCCGTTGCCGTCGAAGAAATTCAATGTGGCTCCGACGCCGAGCGCTTCGCCGATATTGCGCGCCATCGGCTGCTGGGCCGAGCCATTCCACTGCACCCAATCGAACGTCCACATGTCCCACAGCTGCGGATAATCCACCGGGGCATCGGCTACGCGGTAGTTGGCAGGGGAAATCGCATCGCCAAACGTCGCGTTGGCAATTCGTCCAAACGCGTCGGTGCGCCCCGGGCCTTCCTCGGTCGGGTACAGGCCGCGATGGGTGTCGTTCCACGCCACTTTGACGAAGGTGTTCAGCGAGGTCTTGAACTCCTTGCGCAATTGTTCGCGGCGCGCATCGTAATCATCCCCGAGCACCTGACGGGCGAAGCGCTCGAACTTCCACGGGTTGTAGTAAGTCGAGGCGAGACTGGCGACCAGGGCCTGTCCGAAACTGCCGCCGCGCAACGTAGGAACGCTGGAAGGCAACACGTGCTGTGCGGTGCCGCCATCGATACGCACGGCCTGGTCTTTGAAGCGCAACTCGCCGGTGTGGCAAGCGGCGCAGGTGATGTCCAGATAGTGCTCGGAGGCGTTGCCGGGATTCTGGTGCCGGGCAAAACCGACGGGAAGGTTGCCGGGGTTGTTCGCGCTCGCTTTCTGCTGCGGGTCGACCAGGAAGCCGAAACGGGCGAGATATTCAGGGGAGGCGAAGCGCTGCTCGGAGAAGGGCAATTCCAATGCCTGGAACCACTCGTAACGCAGGCCTTTGACTTGCGTACCTTGGGGCGTGAAGTAGTAGGTCTGCCGTTGCTCTTCGCTCCATTGATCCAGGTAACGTACCTGTTGCGGCGGGGTGTAGAAGGGCAATTTCGGGTTGGCGACGTAATAGACAATCACCGCAACGGCGATTATCGCCAGCACGATCACCAGAGTGAGAACGCGGAATAGAAGGCGCAAGTTAAACATCCTTGTCGAATTGTTGCGCTGTTATGCCTGAGCCATGACTGCTGGGCAAGTGGCCATTACGCCAGACGCTGAGGCAAGCTCCGATGACGCTTGTCGTCCGTGGATGACAGAAGCTTCATCCAGCCGTTGTCCAAATGCGTTTTAATACCTGAACTTATCGGAAGATTCCTGCTCTCATGCCGGTAGCCATTGGTCGTGGCGGCCTGATAAGCTCGCGGCTTTACTCGATTGCCCATTCGGCGCATGAACAAGGAAATAGCATGAAACAGCATCGGTTGGCGGCGGCGGTAGCCCTGGTTAGCCTGGTACTCGCGGGTTGTGACTCGCAGACCAGCGTAGAGCTGAAAACCCCGGCGCAAAAAGCTTCCTACGGCATCGGCCTGAACATGGGCAAAAGCCTTGCCCAGGAAGGCATGGATGATCTGGACTCCAAAGCGGTAGCCCAGGGCATCGAAGATGCCGTTGGCAAGAAAGAACAGAAGCTGAAAGATGAAGAACTGGTCGAAGCCTTCGCCTCGCTGCAAAAGCGTGCTGAAGAGCGTATGGCCAAGATGAGTGAAGAGTCGGCAGCCGCCGGCAAGAAATTCCTCGAAGAGAACGGCAAGAAAGCCGGTGTGACCACCACCGCTTCCGGCCTGCAGTACGAAGTAGTGAAGAAAGCCGACGGCCCACAGCCTAAGCCGACCGACGTCGTAACTGTTCACTACACCGGCAAGCTGACCAACGGCACCGTGTTCGACAGCTCCGTAGAGCGCGGCAGCCCGATCGATCTGCCAGTCAGTGGCGTGATCCCGGGTTGGGTTGAAGGTCTGCAACTGATGCACGTTGGCGAGAAGTACAAACTGTACATCCCTAGCGATCTGGCTTACGGAGCTCAGTCGCCAAGCCCGGCAATCCCGGCCAACTCGGTTCTGGTTTTCGACCTGGAACTGCTGGCCATCAAGGATCCAGCCAAAGAAGACGCCGCTGCCAAGTAACACGCAACGGCTCGAAAACAACGCCTCGCACATGCGGGGCGTTGTTGCATCTGCAGGTCAGGGAAGGTAAACAGAGCGAACTGACAGCGATCAGCACAGTCATAGCTTTGAGGCTGCCCGCGCTAGACGCCCTGAGCTGCCAAGTCAATGAAATATTGGGCTTTTTTATGTGAGTAAAAAACGCCCGATCTGAGCGCAGCCCTTATGAAACGGGGCTCTCAGCGCTGAAATGCAGCTCTGTTCACAAGGTTATCCACAATTTGTGTGGATAACATTTCAACGGGAAGAATAGATGAAAGCTCCGTGGAATTTCGCTCGATTCCTGCCGTTGGCCGGTCGCCTGCTGGCCCGTGGACGCTTGCCGACCCTGTTGTTTGCCGTGGCCAGCAAAGGCGCCGCGCAAGGCAATCGCCTGGGCAAACTCAAGGATGATCTGCGCTTGCTGCAGTCGCTGTGCCTGGCCTACTGGCGTGGCGAGTATCGCGCGATCAGTGCCAAGTCGCTGATTTCGGTGGTGGCCGGCCTGATGTATTTCCTCAGCCCGGTCGATGCCATTCCGGATTTCATTCCCATGTTCGGCATGCTCGATGACATCGCTGTCCTCGCCTGGCTGATGAAAACCCTCGATGACGAGCTCAACGCCTTCCGCCTGTGGCGCAAGCGCCAGCAACCCGAGAAGCTGGCGGTGGTTGAGCGCCTTCCTGATACCCCTGAACAATTGCAGCTGCAAGGCCCGAAAAAGCCCTGACTGACGAAGACTGCCTACAGATAGATACCACTCGCGACCTTGGCCGCTGTTAGGATTACACTTCTAGGGAAAAGTGCCGACTCGCTAAGTGGTGTTGTCCTACGGGGTAGTCATGGATATTCAGATAATTGCACGCGATGGCGAACCCGAATACGCGGTTCTGCCGTGGGCTCAATATCAGGCTTTACTGAAAGCAGCAGGGATCAACGCAACACCGGTGCAGCAGCCAGCAGCGCCGCTCGCCGCCTCGCCGGAGCCGATTCTTCCGGGTCTGGATCAATTACGCAGTTTGCGCGAAGGGAAGGGCATCGCCATCGAGGCGCTGGCCCGCACGGTAGGTATCAGCCCGTCTTATCTGGCCATGATCGAAAGTGGTGAGCGTCAGCCCGACGCCGCGATTCGCCGCAGCCTGGCCTGGGAACTGACGGTGCCGGGTTGGAGGGACGAATCGTGAGCGTACGAATCAGCCGTCAACATTGGGACGGATTGCTGGGGGAACTGGACCAGGCGCGTCGTCAGCGCCATCTTCTCACTTATCGAGCCTTGCTTGAGCGTTTGCAGCTGCCGACGCCGGCGATGCAGACACTGACGGCTGCGCTGGAGCATCTGGCCGCACTGGACGCCAAAGCCGAGCAACCGTTGCGCAGTTCGCTGGTCATCAGTCAGGGCGCCAGTCGTTTGCCGCGTACCGGGTTCTTTGAATGTGTCGAGCGTCTGGGGCGCTTTTCCGGGCCGTCAGATGGCGTTGCGGCGGCGTCCTGGCATGCGTCGGAAGTGGTGCGCGTCTTCGAATACGAATACCCGGAATCGGCGGAGGCCTGAGTGTTTCTGCGCCTCAAGGCGCGGGCCGGTTACTGGCTGGCCCGCAGGTTGTTTCATTGGTCGTGGTTCGTTCGCCAGCCGCGTGGTTGGCGCTGGCTCGAAGGCCAGTTTGCACGCATGGCCAACCTCGGCGATGTCGGTGCGCAAAGCTTTTATGGGCACATTCTGACTTTTCGCGGCGTCGGGTTAGGCGCGCGTGAAGAAGGCGTGCGTCTGCTGCGTCTGGCGGCGTTGGCCGGCGACGGTAAAGCCGCTTATCAAGTCGGTGTGATCAGCCTCGCCGGTACGCCGAGCAAGGCGCCGGATCCCGTTGAGGCCGCTCGTTGGTGGAGCATGGCTGCCAAAGCCGGCCACCCGTTGGCCGAGCTTAAGCTGCAACAGCTGATGGCTGGTGATTCAACGCAGTAATTCCATGTATGTCTTTTAAATAAAAGCGGTGTGAGAGGTTACTCACGCCGCGTTTACGTTTTTGCCTGCACGTTTTTCGCTGGATGTTGGATTGCAGATTAGTCCTACATCCTTTGCCTACTCGCCTGACTTCTTTCCTTTCTGATCCCCCGCACAGTTCCCGCGACTAATTTCTTGCGCGAGGGACCGCTCATGCTTCAGCCCGTTTTTCAGCCTACCTTGTCTGCCTGCGTGTGTTGATGGAAGCCATCGCGCGCATCGAGCAGGAACTCGACAGCTTTCCGCAAACGCTCAGCCTCTACCGCAAACAGCTTGATCACTGGCTCAGTCGCAGGGTGGACCAGATCAGCGAGGCAGCAGACCTGCCATCGCTGGTGGGCATGGAGCGGATCATCCGCTTCGGCGATAGCCGCACGGCGGTCAGTAGCAGCGACGAGGAGTTTTCTTCCAGCGTTGTCCAGTGCCCGCAGGGCGGGCTCATGCAGATCGAGAGCAAGTTCGAATCGGTCTACGACATCCCGCTGGGCAACATTTCCGTCGATGTGGTCGACGTGGATAGCGGCAAAACCAGCCCGGTCACCCTTGATCAGCAGGGCAAGGCTGAATTCAGAGGCGAAGAGGGCAAGTTCTACCGCGTTCTGGTCCACAGCGCTGTCACCTCCAGTCAAGTCGACGAGCTGTTCAAATCCTACAACGGTTTGACCGGCGAACTGAAACGCTGGCTGCGTAGCGAGTGGCAGGGTTTCAAGCCGCAGTGGTCACAGTCGGTGGCGACCGCAGCCAGCAACGGCATGCTCGCCGGCAGTTGGGCGGCCATCGAGGGGGTATGGGACAGCCTCGGACTGCTCTCGGAAATTCTCCAGGACCCCGGCAAGTTTGCCGAGCGTTTGGGCAGTGGCGCGGCTGAGCTGATCGAGCTGGCACAGACCGCGCCAAATCTCATGGAAAAGCTGCAGTTGCTGGTCAGTGACGAAGCGGCGATGTGCTTGCTGCTGCGGTCGGCAAGCCTGTGGCTGGACATGCTGCCGCCCAGCGAGATTGCCGGCAAATCTGCTGAAGTGGCGTCGATGATGATCGTGCAACTGATCATCGATGTGTTGATCAGCGTGGTGCTGACGTTTGTCGGAGCGGGGGCGGGGATCGCTTATCTGACGCTGCGTCTGGCTGACCGTGCAACGCAGCTGTTCAACGTCGCCAAGCGTCTGGTCAAGGCGCTGTTCAGCATCGTCAGCGCCTTCATTGAATACGTCGACCGCTACAAAGCCGTTGCCGCGCGCGGCATCGCCGCCGGGGTGAAAAAGGGCCGGATGCAATTGCGCTGGGATGCCCAGCGCAACGCCATGTTGAAGAAAGACGAACAGCACGACGACGTCCCCGACCAGGCAAAAAACCCCAACGGCGACGCCGCCGATTGCGTCCCCAATACCTGCAAAAACGGCTGTCCGGTGTCGATGGTCACCGGCGAGGAACTGCTGACCCTGACCGACGCGGTGCTCGATGGCGTGCTGCCCTTCGAGTTCACCCGCTTGTACCGCAGCAGCGCGGTCGAGATCGACATCGGCCTGGGTTTTGGCTGGAGCCACACGCTGGCCCATCGCCTGTCCTTCGACGGCGATGGCGTGATCTGGATCGACCACGAAAACCGCCGCACTCGTTTTCCCCTGCCCAACGTCGCGCGTCCGGCGATTCACAACAGCCTGTCGCGGGCGGCGATCTTTCTCGGTGATGAACCGGAAGAACTGATCCTCGCCCTGGCCGGGGAAAACGCGCGCTTCTACCACTTTCGCGCCGGCCGGCTGACCGCAATCAGCGATGTCTACGGCAATCGTCTGACCCTGCAACGTGATCGCTCCGACCGCATTCAGCGTCTGGACAACGGCGCCGGCCGCTCATTGCTGTTGCGTTATGACCGCGCGCAGCTGGTGGCGATTGATTATCAGGTGTTCGTCCAGGGCGAGTGGACCACCGAGCAAAACCTTGCCACCTACAGCTTCGATGCCCGGCAACGCCTGCTGACCGCGACCAACGCGGTCGGCGACAGCGAACGCTACGACTACGACGACCATCACGTCATCCTCNGGTCTTGGGTTCACCCATGTCGCCGAGGATTTCCTGATAGGCGCCGACCAGGAACACGCCCAGCAGGTAATCTTCGCCTTCATTCAACGCGTGCACCGGCAGGCTCAGCTGGTGGCGATCGATTATCAGGTGTTCGTCCAGGGCGAGTGGACCACCGAGCAAAAACCTYGCCACCTACAGCTTCGATGCCCGGCAACGCCTGCTGACCGCGACCAACGCGGTCGGCGACAGCGAACGCTACGACTACGACGACCATCACGTCATCCTCCAGCGCCAGCTGACCGGCGGCGCGAGCTTCTTCTGGGAGTGGCAGCGCGAGGGCAAAGCGGCGCGCTGCGTGAGGCACTGGGCGTCGTTCTCGCAGATGAACACCCGTTACGTCTGGAACGATGACGACGCCAGCGTGACCGTGCATTACGTCGACGGCGGCGCGCTGCGTGAGGCACTGGGCGTCGTTCTCGCAGATGAACACCCGTTACGTCTGGAACGATGACGACGCCAGCGTGACCGTGCATTACGTCGACGGTACCGAAGAAGTCTACGTCCACGACGAGCGCGCACGGCTGGTGCGGCAGGTCGCGGCCGATGGTGGCGAGCAGCTCAAGGCCTATGACCAGCAGGGCCGGTTGATCGCCGAGCAGGATGCGTTGGGCGCGGTTACCGAATACCGCTACGACGAGGTCGGACGGCTGATCGCGCTGATTCCGCCGGACGATGCACCAACGTCCTACGAGTACCGCAACGGTTTTCTCTACAAGCGTTGCCGTGGTGATGCGGTGTGGATCTACCGGCGCAACGCTGAAGGCGCCGTCACCGAAGCGGTCGATCCCGACGGCCAGGTCACCCATTACTACTACAACCTGCGCGGCCAATTGCTGTCGCTGCGCTATCCGGACAGCAGCCGCCACCGCTGGGTGTGGAACGAGCTCGGCCAGCTCATCGAAGAAACCCTGCCGGACGGCGGCGTGCGGCGTTTTTCCTACGATGCGCTGGGCCGGCGGATTACCACCCAGGACGAATTTGGTGTTGTCAGTCGTCAGCAGTGGGACGCGGCCGGCCGACTGATCCTGACGNTTTTCCTACGATGCGCTGGGCCGGCGGATTACCACCCAGGACGAATTTGGTGTTGTCAGTCGTCAGCAGTGGGACGCGGCCGGCCGACTGATCCTGACGACTTCTCCTACGGGCAGCACGCGCGCCTACAGCTACGGCGCCTACGGCCAGATCACCGCTGAGCGCGATGAACTCGGGCGCATTACCCGCTACGAATATGACGATGATTTGCACCTGGTCTCGCGACGGATCAATCCCGACGGCACCCGCGTGCAGTACCGCTACGACCATGCGCGGTTGCTGCTGACCGAAATTGAAAACGANTGATTTGCACCTGGTCTCGCGACGGATCAATCCCGACGGCACCCGCGTGCAGTACCGCTACGACCATGCGCGGTTGCTGCTGACCGAAATTGAAAACGAGTCAGGGGAAAAATACTGCCTGGATTACACGCCGACCGGATTGATCCGACAGGAAACCGGGTTTGATGGGCGGCGCACGGCGTATGCCTACGACCTCAACGGGCACCTGCTGGAGAAGACCGAGTTTGGCGAGCAGGGTTTATCGCTGGTCACCCACTACCAGCGCGATAAGGCCGGGCGCTTGCGGGNTATGCCTACGACCTCAACGGGCACCTGCTGGAGAAGACCGAGTTTGGCGAGCAGGGTTTATCGCTGGTCACCCACTACCAGCGCGATAAGGCCGGGCGCTTGCGGGTCAAAACCCTGCCCGATGGGCTCAAAGTCCGCTACGACTACGATCGCCTCGGTCGGTTGATCGGTGTCGAGGACGGGCAAAACCATCCGCTGGCCTTCGAGTACGACCGTCAGGATCGGCTGATCACCGAGCATCAGGGCTGGGGCACCTTGCGCTACGCCTATGACGCCTGCGGTCAGCTCAAACGCCTGCGTCTGCCGGACAACAGCAAGCTCGATTATCACTACACCAAGGGCGGTGCGCTGTCAGCCATCGACCTTAATGGCACGCCGCTCACGCGCCACGTCTACCAGTCCGGTCGCGAACAGCAACGCCAGCAAGGTTTGCTGCTCAGCGAATATTCTTACGCCATCGACCTTAATGGCACGCCGCTCACGCGCCACGTCTACCAGTCCGGTCGCGAACAGCAACGCCAGCAAGGTTTGCTGCTCAGCGAATATTCTTACGACGATCAGGGCCGCTTGCTTGCCCACGCTGTAGGTCATCGCCACGCTTCGCTGTACCGCCGCGATTATGCCTACAGCGCCAACGGCAATCTCGAGCACATTGCCGACAGCCGCCACGGCCAGCGCACTTATGGCTACGACGCCCTCGACCGGTTGATCCGCGTACGTCACTCACGCGACGAGCTGCCCGAATCCTTCGCCCACGACCCGGCCGGCAACCTGCTGATGCAGGATCGTCCCGGCCCTGCGCAGATCAAGGGCAATCGCCTGCTGATGCAGGGCGACCGTCATTACGACTACGACGCCTTCGGCAACCTGATCCGCGAACGCCGNCGTCCCGGCCCTGCGCAGATCAAGGGCAATCGCCTGCTGATGCAGGGCGACCGTCATTACGACTACGACGCCTTCGGCAACCTGATCCGCGAACGCCGWGGCCACGGCCAGACCCTGGTCACCGAATACCGCTACGACTGCCAGCACCGCCTGATCGGCCTGACCCGCCCCGACGGCCAGACCGCCACTTATCACTACGACGCCTTCGGCCGGCGCATCCGCAAAACAATCGACGGCGCCGTCACCGAATTCTTCTGGCAAGGCGAACACCTCGTCGCCGAAAGCAGCGCCACGCAATACCGCAGCTTCCTCTACGAACCCGGCACCTTCCGCCCACTGGCGATGCTCGACGGCAAAGGCCCGAAAAAAGCCTGCCCGTTCTACTACCAACTCGACCACCTCGGCACCCCGCAGGAACTCACCGACTACAGCGGCGAAATCGAAAAAAGCCTGCCCGTTCTACTACCAACTCGACCACCTCGGCACCCCGCAGGAACTCACCGACTACAGCGGCGAAATCGTCTGGTCCGCGCAATACGACGCCTACGGCAAAGTCGCCGCCGTCACCCTCGCCGGCGAAGACTATCTGGACCAACCGCTGCGTTTTCAGGGGCAGTACTTCGATGTTGAAAGTGGCCTGCATTACAACCGACATCGGTATTACGACCCGAGATTGGGAAGGTATCTAACCCCGGATCCGGTGAAGCTCGCGGGTGGGTTGAATCAGTACCAGTACGTGCCGAATCCGACGGGGTGGGTTGATCCGTTGGGGTTGAGTTGCATTTGTCCACCGTCAGCGCCGCGACGTCCTATGCGGTACGAGGCTGGTCGCGTGGTCGTCGAAGAGGGAGCGCCCCCGCTGCCAAAGATGACGGCGCAGGAACGACGGGCGAGGATTGATGAAGTGGCTGAGGAGAATGCGAAACGGCGTGTGAGTGAGTATGAAGAACTTTATGACATGCACACTGTGAAAAAACATAGTTCGGAAATTACTGGCCCGGCTCTCAAGCAGCGAGCGATAAATGGCGCGGATCCTCATACTGGCGAGGTTCCTAAAAATGCCAAAGGTAATCCAAGCTCTCAGTTTCATAGTTGGCGTATGCATCTGGGGGCCTTGAATAAAGCGATGACGAAGGATGAAAACAGATTGATTAAACATACAGGGAAGGATCAAAAGAAAAATCCTATAGTTCGATTGGAACTGCCTGGAGCTGGGCGCGGCTACAGGCCTAATAAAAAAGATGCACAAAATCCTCGGCTGAATGAGGATATGAATTGGTTTGAGGTTAAGTTCGACAAAGACAATACACAGAAGCCTTTTACGGGCTTCCCGTCGGAGGGCAAATGATGCTTAAAGACCCATTTTTAAATGAGCCTTTTGAACCTGATTTGATGTGGTTCGTTGGTGTATTTGATGTTTATGATAGAGAGGAAACCAAGGGTGTGGAGCTCGAGATATATGATCCGAATGATCGAGCTGATAGAAGCGTGCTAATAACGAAATATTGCTTAAATCAGCCCTATCTCTCCTTTAGGCATAAACTGGTTCTCATTGAAAATCTGGAAGCAGTGCTTAAGGATTCAAGCTTCGATTTTCAAGCTGTATTCGAAATTGATGAATGCGAGACAAACAGTTGGCCGCGTGAGGAATGGTACTCATTAGAAAATCCCCGTTGCTTTTTTCAAGATGTCTTTCGACTGGCGCAGGAAATTTGGAAAGAGGATCTATTGATGGCAACTAATGAGGATAGATCAACTTGGTAAACTAAAAGCCAAGTTGACGTTGGTCCGTAAGCTATGACGGAAGTAGCTCGGCAGCGACGAAACTATCAATCACGTACACACTAAACCCCACAACCCCCTTCGCATGATGCTTAGCCTGCGAAGCCATCTCCGCAAGCTGGCTGGCATCAAGCGTTGCACAAGCTTCAGGTCGCAAATGCACCACCCCAATCGATAACGACAACAACGCAAATTCTTGCCGCACACCCTGTCGGTTTGGCGCTACAAAACAACCGGCTTCCAGATGCTCGGGCCGATAGAACCGGCGGCATTGGCTTTGGAAATCGTCGAGCAGTTGGTTGAGGCGTTTGCGCCAGTCTTCGGGGCCGAGGACGAGGAGGAAGTCGTCGCCGCCGATGTGGCCGACGAAGTCGCGGGTGGGGTCGATGCGTTCGTTGAGGCATTGGGCGAGGCAGAGCAGGACTTCGTCGCCGCGACCGTAGCCGTAGATGTCGTTGAAGGGTTTGAAGCTGTCAATGTCGACGTAGCAGATGATCGATTCGCGGGCCTGTTGCAGCAGGCGGGTGAGGCACTGCTGGATCGGTACGTTGCCCGGCAGCAGGGTGAGGGGATTGGCGTAGCGCGCCTGCTGGATTTTCAGTTCGGTGATCAGTTTCAGCACGTCGATCACTCGGCCGAGGCCTAGATAACCGCCGTTGAGGGTGATGATGAAGTCTTCTTCGATGCGCTGGCGGGCGCGGCTGGTGATCAGGCGGCTGACTTGCTGCAGCGACTGGCTGATTTCCACGGCGAGGAAATCATCGTTCATCAGGCGGCTGATCGGTTTACGTGCAAACAAGTCCGTGGCAAACGGTTTGAGCAGTGCGTCGGACAGGGAATGGCGATGGACGATGCCACAAGGCTGGCCTTGTTCGTCGAGCACCGCGAGCGAATTGAGGTTGGCCTGGCGGCGAAAGGCTTCCAGTACCGTCGCGGTGGGCGTATCGCGTTGCACGGCGGGCTGGTCGTTGAGCAGGGCGCTGAGGTCGCTGCCTTCGTCATTCAGTGCGACGGCGCTGCTGTCGTGTTTGGGCATCATCGCGCGAGCGTCGCGGGACGGATGTTCCTGAGGGCGGCCGAGCAGGTAGCCCTGCACCAGGTCGACGCCCATTTCAGTCAGCACCGCGAGTTCTTCCGGTAGCTCGATGCCCTCGGCGATGACTTGCGCGCGCGAGGCTTTGGCAATTTGCAGAATCGAACCGACAAACTCTCTTTTCAACGCATCCTGATGAATGCCATCAATGAAGTGCCGGTCGATCTTCACGTAATCCGGACGCAATTCCGACCACAGGCGCAGGCTCGAATACCCTGCGCCCAAGTCGTCCAGCGCAATGGAAAAACCCATCGCCCGGTAGTGATGCAGGGCGGTTTGCAGCAACTGGAAGTCATCGATTGGCGTCTGCTCGGTGAGCTCGATGACCACTTGGCTCGGCGCAATGCCCAAGTCCTGCAGCAGTTGCAACGTACGCCCGGGTTGGTGCGCGGCTTCGAGCAAGGATTCTGGAGACACGTTAAGGAACAGCTTGCCCGGCAGTTGCTGCTCATTGAACCGTCGGCAGGCGCTTTGTCGGCAGGCGATTTCCAGTTCACTCAATCGACCAGCCTGTCGCGCCACGGCGAACAGGGCAATCGGAGAGTGAAGAGGGCTGTTGGACGGGCCACGGGTGAGGGCTTCGTAACCGAGAATGCGGCGTTCGGAAAGACAGATGATCGGCTGGAACAGGCTGTGTAAACCGCTTTGAGTCAGGATCGAGCTCAAGGCGCTCAGCTGTTCGGTTGTGGTCATGGCAGTCTCTGGCGATAAAAAAAGGACCGGGAGCGCTTGCTCCCGGTCCTTTATTGCACGACAGAATGATGACTGTTTGATGACGATCCGGGGATCGTCATCACTAAATTGCCATCACTTACTTCTTGGCCACCTGATTGCTCAGTTTCAGGTAATCCAGCAGCACGCGCCCGGTTTCGCTCAGGTAGGCATCGTCTTCTGGTTTGACCTTGTCCGGCTCGGCAGCGGCCAGTGCGTCTTCGTCTTCTTTCTTCAGCTCTTTGAGCGGTTCTTCGCCTTTGGCCTTGCGACGGATGTTCTCCATCGCCAGTTGCTTGGCGTCGATGTCGGCGTGCTGGGCACGACGATCGGCTTCGTTGAGGCTGACAGTTTTTTCTTCCATCAGTTTCTGCGCCAGGGCCAGCTTGTCGCGGATGAACACGAACTCGGCATCCTTGTTGGTGCGCGAGTCATGTTCGGACTTCAACTGGGCGAGGAACGGCTTGAACGGATCGGCCGCCGGCTTGATCGCCGCGCGAATGGTGTCCCACGGCATGGCTTCCGGCAGGGCACTTTCGCCGATTTCCTTGGTGTCGATCAGCGACGGGTAGTCGATGTCCGGCAGTACGCCCTGATGCTGGGTGCTCTGCCCGGAGACACGGTAGAACTTGGCCAGGGTCAGTTTCAGTTCGCCGTGGTTCAGCGGCTGAATGGTTTGCACAGTGCCCTTGCCGAAGGTCTGGCCACCGATGATCAGCGCACGGTGGTAGTCCTGCATGGCGCCGGCGAAGATCTCCGAAGCCGAAGCGGACAGACGGTTGACCAGCAGCGCCATCGGGCCTTTGTAGAACGCGCCCGGGTTTTCGTCCTCGAGGACGTCGACACGGCCATCGGCATTACGCACCAGCACGGTCGGACCTTTGTCGATGAACAGGCTGGTCAGCTCGGTGGCTTCCTGCAGGGAGCCGCCGCCGTTGTTGCGCAGGTCGATGACCACGCCGTCGACTTTGTCCTTCTGCAACTCGGTGAGCAGCTTCTTGACGTCGCGAGTGGTGCTCTTGTAGTCCGGATCGCCGGCACGGAATGCCTTGAAGTCGAGGTAGAAGGCCGGGATCTCGATCACGCCAAGTTTGTAGTCCTTGCCGTCCTGTTTCAGGCTGAGGATCGACTTCTTCACGGCCTGATCTTCGAGCTTCACCGCTTCACGGGTGATCGGCACGATCTTGGTGGTTTGGTCGTTCGGCGCATTGCTCGCCGGAATGACTTCCAGACGCACCACGGTGCCTTTAGGACCGCGAATCAATTTGACCACTTCGTCCAGACGCCAGCCGACCACGTCGACCATTTCCTTGTTGCCCTGGGCGACGCCGATGATCTTGTCGGCCGGAGCGACTTGCTTGGTCTTGTCCGCCGGGCCTGCCGGCACCAGACGCACGACCTTCACTTGATCGTTGTCGCTCTGCAACACGGCACCGATGCCCTCGAGGGACAGGCTCATGTTGATGTCGAAGTTTTCCGCGTTATCCGGCGACAGATAGTTGGTGTGCGGGTCGTAGGACATGGCGAAGGTGTTGATGTACGCCTGGAAAATGTCTTCGGCACGGGTCTGGTCGAGGCGCGCCAGCTGATTCTTGTAGCGCTTGGTCAGGGTTTCCTGGATCTGCTTCGGCTCTTTGCCGGCGATCTTCTGGCGCAGCACTTCGTCCTTGACGCGTTTGCGCCAGAGGTCGTCGAGTTCTGCGGTGGACTTGAGCCAAGGCGCGTCCTTGCGATCGATCAGCAAGGTCTCCTTGGTGTTGAAGTCCATCTTGTCGACGCCTTTGTTCAGCTCGGCAAGGGCGAAGTCCAGACGCGCCTTGACGCGGTCCAGATAGCGCTTGTAGATGGTGAACCCGGCGTTGAGGTCGCCGCTTTTGAGGAAGTCGTCGAACTGGGTCTTCCACTTGTCGAATTCGGCGATGTCGCTGGCCATGAAATAGCTGCGCGACGGGTCGAGCAGCTTGATGTAGCTGTCGTAGATGATCACCGAGCGCGCATCATCGAGCGGCGGCTTGCTGTAGTGGTGACGCTTGAGCAACTCGACGACGTTCAGGCTGGCGATGACTTCATCGCGATCAGGCTGCAACTTGTCCCAGCTGTTGGCTGCGAATGTGGTGCCCGACACCGGCAACAGGCCGATACCGATGAAAAGAGCGAGGGCGGTGCTGGGGAGCAGATGCTTCATGCTGATTCGACGCGGGGACAATTGATAACGCATATTAGGCCGTCTTTGAAGTCGCCGGTTCTTTGAGAGCCGGTCGCATAATGCAAAAAGCCCGGCGCTACAGCTTCGGGCTCAGTCCAGACTCACTATGGAGGCAGTGTGAAGGCATTGCAAGGCGTTGAAGGTCAAGTGGCATGGGTTGAAGAGCCGAGTCCGACGTGCGATGTAGGACAAGTCCGCATCCGGGTGGCGGCAGCCGGCCTCAATCGCGCCGATTTATTACAGAAAGCAGGGCTTTATCCGCCACCACCCGGGGCCAGCCAAGTGCTTGGTCTTGAGTGCTCCGGGGTGATCAGCGAGGTCGGCGCGGGCTCGTCCTGGCAAGTCGGTGACCGGGTCTGCGCCTTGCTGGCCGGGGGCGGCATGGCCGAAGAGGTGGTCGTCGACGGACGGCATGTGCTGCCCGTGCCCGAAGGTGTTTCGCTGATCGAGGCGGCGGCATTGCCCGAGGTGTACGCCACCGTCTGGCTGAATGTGTTTCAACTTGCAGCGCTGAAACCCGGTGAGAAAATTCTCCTGCACGCCGGCGCAAGTGGAATCGGTTCAGCCGCCATTCAGCTGTGCAAAGCCTTCGGCAACCCGTGCTGGGTCAGCGTCGGTTCCGCCGAACGCCTGGCTTACTGCGAAGCGTTGGGTGCGCAGGGCGGCGTGGTGCGCACCGATGAAATTGAAAGCCTGCGCGACTTCGGGCCGTTCGATGTGATTCTCGACCCGGTGGGCGGCAATTATGCGGCGCTGAACCTCAAGCTGATGGCGCTGGACGGACGTTGGGTGCTGATCGGTTTGATGGGCGGGCGCGAGGCGAAACTGGATCTGGCGCAGGTGTTGGCCAAGCGTGTGCAACTGCTCGGCTCGACGTTGCGCAGCCGTAGCGATCAATTCAAGGCCGATCTGCTCAGTGATCTGGGCCAGCATGTGTGGCCGCTGTTTGCCGAGGGCCGCTTGCGTCCGCAATTGGCCAGAGCCTTTGCGGTGAAGGATGCCGAAGCAGCGTTTGCCGAACTGGCGAGCAATACGGTGGCGGGCAAGTTGGTGCTGGTGATCAATGAGGGTTTGAGCTGACAGCAAAGCAAGGTCAAAAGATCGCAGCCTTCGGCAGCTCCTACAGAGGCACGCATTCCAAAAGTAGGAGCTGCCGAAGGCTGCGATCTTTTGCTTTTATTTCCAGAAGTGGATCGGCCAGCCGGATTTTTCCGCGTGCTCGAGTAGCACCGGATCCGGATTGACCACGTGTGGAAAATCCACTTTCAACAGCAGCGGCAAGTCATTGCGCGAATCGGAATAGAAACTCGCGCCCTCTAGGTTTTCTTCTTCGGCGTCCAGCCATTCCAGCAGGCGAGTGATCTTGCCTTCGCGGTAGGTCAACGTGCCCACGGTATGGCCGCTGTAAACGCCGTGCGCGACTTCCAGTTCAATCCCTAGAATCTCGTCGATGCCGAGTCGATCGGCAATCGGTCTGACCAGGTGCGTGCCCGACGCCGAGATCACCAGAATCCGGTCGCCGGCCTTGCGGTGCGCGGCGATGGTTTTGGTCGCGTCGCTGAAGATGATCGGTTCGATAAAGTCTTCAACCCACGGCCCGACCAGGTGCTCGACTTCTTCTGGCGTACGGCCGATCAGCGGTTCGAGGCTGAACGCCATGTAATCTTCCATGCGTAATTTGCCATGGCTGTAGGCGTCCATCAGTTCGTTGTTCTTGCGCATGAACGACTCGGGATCGACCCAGCCCAGGCGCCCCATCTGCTCGCTCCAGAGGGTGGCGCAGTCGCCGTGGATCAACGTTTCGTCCAGATCAAAAATTGCCAGGGCCATCAGTGCAGTTCTCTCTTCAACGTCAGCAAAGTCATCAGGCTACCTCACACAGGGCCGTCGGATCGATGGAAAGTGCCAGGCGTTGTCCGTCGGGATGCAGATCGGCGGCGGAGCGGTTGAGTACGTCGACCACCAGTTCCACCCCGCGCGCTTCGACGCGATAGCGAATGACGTTGCCGAGCAGGCTGTGGCTGCGGATCTGCGCGTCGAGTTCGCCGTCAAGGCTCAGTTCGATGGCTTCCGGGCGGATGGCGATGCGGTGGTTGACCGGCCGTTGCAACAGCTTTGAGGCGGCATCGGCATCGAGCAGGTTGTAGTTGCCGATGAAGCCGGCGGCGAATACATCGACCGGCGCGGTGTAGAGGGTTTCGGCGTCGCCGCTCTGGACGATTTTTCCCTGATTCATCAGGAAAATCCGGTCCGACATGGTCAGCGCTTCTTCCTGATCGTGGGTGACGAAGATCGTGGTCAGGCCGAGTTCGCGCTGGATCTGACGAATCTGTTCGCGCAGGTGTTTGCGAATCCTTGCGTCGAGCGCCGACAGCGGCTCATCCAGCAGCAACAAGCGCGGGCGGGTCACCAGCGATCGGGCGAGGGCGACACGTTGGCACTGCCCACCTGACAGTTGATGCGGATAGCGGCTGGCGAAGTCGTGCAGTTCGACCAGTTTCAACACTTCAGAGACGCGCTTGTGGCTGTCATCGGCGTTGACCTTTTGCATGCGCAGGCCGAAGGCGACGTTCTGTTCGACGGTCATGTTGGGGAACAGCGCGTAGCTCTGAAAGACCATGCCGATACCGCGTTTCTGCGGACTCAACGGCACGATGTCGACGCCATCGAGCAAAATCTTGCCGCCATCCACCGGGGTCAGCCCGGCGATGCAACGCAGCAAAGTCGACTTGCCGCACCCGGACGGGCCGAGCAGGGTGACGAACTCACCTTTGTTGATCTCGCAATCGATGTCGCTGAATACCGTGGTGCCGGCATAACTTTTCTGCAGGTGTCGGACGCTGACGTAGCTCATTCGCTTTTGTCCTTGTTCAAGATGTTGGCGATCCAGGTCAGGACCAGCACGAAAAAGAAATACGAAATGACCAGCGCACTGGTGAAGTGACCGCTGCTGTTGCGCATGTTGTTCAGGTACACCTGCAAGGTTTCGTAGCGCGTGCCGACGAGGATGTTGGCGAACACGAACTCACCGAAGAGGAACGAGAAAGACAGTAGCAGCGCCACCATCAGGCCTTTGCGCAAGTTCGGCAGCACCACCAGAAACGCCGCTTGAAAGGTGCTGGCGCCGAGCAGTTGCGCAGCATCCATAAGATCGCGCAGGTTGATCGCTTGCAGGTTGTTGGTGATCGCGCGGTACATGAACGGCAGCGCTACGGTGAAGTAGCAGCCGATCAGAATCCACGGTGTGCCGACCATCGCCATCGGCCCGGAACCGTAGAGCTGCAGCAGCCCCACCGAGGACACCACCGGCGGCACCGCGAAGGGCAGCAGGATGAGGATGTTCATCAGCGCATCGAGTTTCGGAAAGTAGTAATGCACGACAAACAGCAGCGGCAGGATCAGCACCACCGATAACACCAGCGCGCCGACACAGACGATCAGCGACTGCCCGAATGCGTGGAGAAAGCGCGGATCGCTCCACAACTGGATGTACCACTTGAAGGTGAAGCCGCTCGGCAGAATGGTCGCCGACCAACTGCTGGCGATCGAATAGACCAGCGTGCCCAGCAGCGGCAACAACAGGATGGCGAACAGCAGATAGACCACGACGCGGTGGTAGACGCCGGCCGGGCCGGATTCAGCGCGAGACATGGTAGCTCCTCTTCAACAGCAATTGATGCACGACGGTGACGATGGTCATCAGCGCCACGAGCACCACGGCCAGGGCGCTGGCCAGGTTCGGGTCAAGGGAAATGTCCCCGGAGACCATCGCCGCAATACGGATCGGCAGAACGTTGAAATTGCCGGTGGTCAGCGCATAAACCGTGGCGTAGGCGCCGAGGGCGTTGGCCAGCAGGATCACGAACGTGCCGAGCAACGCCGGGGTCAATACCGGCAGGCCGATGTGCCGCCAGAACTGCCAGCCGTTGGCGCCGAGCAGTGCGGCGGACTCGCGCCAGTCTTCACGCAGAGCGTCGAACGCCGGGTAGAGCAGCAGCACGCCAAGGGGTATCTGGAAGTAGGTGTAGAGGATGATCAGGCCGGTTTTCGAATACAGGTTGAAGTCCTGAATGATCCCCGACTGCTTGAGCATGATGGTGATGCTGCCGTTGAAACCGAGCAGGATGATGAACGCGAACGCCAGCGGCACGCCGGCAAAATTGCTGGTCATGTTGGCGAAGGCATTCACGAAGTTGCGCAGCTTCGAATCGACGCGGCGTAGTGAATACGCACCAAGCACGGCGATGATGATGCCGAATACGCTCGACCAGAAACTGATCTCCAGGCTGTACTGGATTGCCTGCCGATAGAACTTCGAACCGAAGATCTTGCTGAAATTGGCCAGGCCCCAGCCGGACTCTTCCGATTGCAGGCTGTTGATCATCACCCAGACCAGCGGGGCGATTTCGAAGACGATAAAGAACAGCGCGAAAGGCACCAGACACAGCGCCGCGAGCCATTTGCCGCGAGTCATGGCATTCACTTGAGCAGCTCCCGGCACACAGGTTTGTCGTGGGGCACGCCGAGCAGCTCGCAAACCGTGCCGCAGAGCTCGGTCTGCTTCGGTGTGACATCAGGGTTGAGGCTGAACGCCTCGCCGAGGACGAACAGCGGCACCTGACGTTCTTCCGCCAGCAGGCCGTTGTGCGAGCGATCGTTGTTCATGCCGTGGTCGGCGGTCACCAGCACCTGATAACCAGCGTCGAGCCAGGTCTGCAGATAGTCGGCGAGGATGACGTCAGCCGAGCGCGCGCTGTTGCGGTATTGCGAGCTGTCGAGGCCGTGCTTGTGCCCGGCGTCGTCGATGTTCATCGGGTGGATCAGGAGGAAATCCGGCGCATGACGCAGGCGCAGGTTCTCCGCGTCGGCGAACAGGTGCGAATCCGGATAATGATCGATCCAGTAGAAATGCCCGTGCTGGATCGGCAATGTCGGATCGTCGGTGTGGCGGTCGCGCGCGGCCACGAACGGTGAGCGGTTATACAACTCGCTGACCCAGTGATACGCCGCAGCGGCGGTTTTCAGCCCGGCATCGCGGGCGTAGTGATAGATGCTGCGCTGGTTGGACAAGCGCGAGACATTGTTGTGGACGATGCCGCTGCCGATCGGTGGCACGCCGGTGAGGATACATTCGTAAAGCGGTCGGGACAGGGCGGGCAATTCGCACTCCAGTTGATAGAGCGCCGCGCGTCCTGCGCCAACATAAGCCTGCAGATGCCCCATGGCGTGACACGCAACCTCGTAGTTGAGGCCGTCGAGCACGACAAGGATGACGTTGTGCTTCATAGGGGCAAGAACTCCGCGAAATTCAGATATTCCGAAATCAACCCGATCCCCTGTGGGAGCGAACCCGCTCGCGAATGCAATACATCATTCAACAGTGATGTCGACTGACGCGCCGCCTTCGCGAGCAGGCTCGCTCCCACATTCGGATCTTCAGCGGATCCCGAACAGGGGGATCACAGGATTACTTCATCTCTACGATGACTTCTTCGTTCCACTGCTGCGGCAGGGCTTTGGAGGTCTTTTCCCACGCGTCGGCGTCCTTGACTGGCGTAACGTTTTTGTATTGCTCGTTCGGCAGCAGTTTGGCTTTCACGTCTTCCGGCAGTTGCAGGTGTTCGGCGCGGATCGGCCGGGCGTTGCCGCGGGCGAGGTTGGTCTGGCCGGCGTCGCTGAAGATATATTCGCGCGTCAGCTTGGCGGCATTGGGGTTTTTCGCGTACTTGTTGATGATCGTGGTGTAGCCGGAAATCACCGAGCCGTCGGATGGAATCAGCACTACGTAATCATCCGGGTTGGCCATCTTGGCTTTGTAGCTCAGGCCATTGAAGTCCCAGACCACGCCGACTTCAATCTCGCCTTTTTCCATAGTGGCGATGGTCGGGTTGGCCATCGACAGACGACCCTGTTTGGCGAGGTCGGCGAACAACAGCAGTGCAGGCTTGATGTTTTTCTCGTCACCGCCATTGGCCAGTGCGGCAGCGAGGACACCGTTGGCGGCCTGGGCAGCAGTGCTCACGTCGCCGATGGAGACTTTGTATTTACCGGTTTTCAGGTCAGCCCATTTGGTCGGCACGTCGGAGCCGTTCAGCAGCTTCTTGTTGACGATGAAGGCGATGGTGCCGGTGTAGGCCAGTGCCCAGTTGCCGTCCTTGTCCTTGGCCCAGTCCGGAATCTGATCCCAAGTGCTTGGCTTGTACGGTTGCACCACGCCTTGCTTGACCGCGATCGGGCCGAAGGCAGCACCGACGTCGCCGATATCGGCGGTGGCGTTGTCTTTTTCAGCGGCGAACTTGGCGATTTCCTGAGCCGAACTCATATCGGTGTCGATGTGTTTCAAGCCGTAATTCGCAGCCAGATCATCCCAGGTGCCTTTCCAGTTGGCCCAGTTGTCGGGCATGCCGACGCTATTGACGGCGCCTTCCGCTTTCGCAGCGGCTTCGAGGGTTTTCAGATCGGTGTCGGCCGCCATGGCGGCGCTGCACATTGCAATGGTCGAGCCTAACAGTGTTGCCAGGAAAAGCTGTTTCATTCCGAAGCTCCTTGGTCGTGTTCAACGCTGCGATTGCGGTTGGGTTGGTCTAGGTCAGCAATACCTGAGCCAATTTAGGCGGGCTGGATGACATTTTGATGTCGATGGCCTCGTGGCTGATCTTCCATCAGCCATTATCAGGAAGGTGCCAGATCAGCGTAGACCATGCTCAAAAGCCCGTGGAGCAGGGGACTTGGCCGATGTATTGCAAGCCGTGAAAGCGACCGTTCGGTAGTTTTGTCATCTGTCGGTCATCTGCACTGCCTAGGCTTGCAACATACGAAGGCGCTTTGATCGGCGTTCGGATTTGCCCCGAAACAGTGCTGGTCTAGTCCAGATAGGTAACGTTGATGCGCGATGAGGCAACGAAAGCGGTGACAGCGATTGGCCAAGTGTTGCAGGAGCAAATCGATCACGGTTTGCTGGCGGCCGGGAGCAAGTTGCCCGCTGAACGCAAGCTGAGCGAGCTGTTCGGGACGACGCGGATCACTGTGCGTGAAGCGCTGTTGCAGCTTGAGGCACAGGGGCAGATTTACCGTGAGGAGCGGCGTGGCTGGTTCGTGTCGCCGCCGCGTCTGGCGTACAACCTGATGCAGCGCAGTCATTTTCACGCGATGGTCAGTGCGCAGGGGCGTGAGCCGTCGACCGAGGTGATTTCGGCGCGGTTGCAGCCGGCTTCGGCGGCGGTGTGTGCGTGGTTGCAGCTGCCGGCGTTGTCGAGCGTGATCCAGATTTGCCGCTCGCGGCGGATTGATGGCCGACTGGTGTTGTATGTGGAGCACTATCTGAATCCACAGTTTTTTCCGGGGATTCTTGAGTTTGATTTGAATCAGTCGATCACTGAGTTGTATGCGCGGCATTTCGATTTGCACTATGGGCGGGTGCGGTTTGAGATTGTGCCTACGTCTTTATCTGTCGATGCGGCGGCGGCTTTGCGGGTGTCGGTGGGGAGTCCGGGATTGAGGATTGCTCGGGTCAACTATGATCAGCATGGGCGGCTGATTGATTGTGATCTGGAGTTTTGGCGGCATGATGCGATTCACGTAGGGGTTGATGTGGTTTGATCTTTTTTGACCTTGGCGGCCTTTGGGCCAACCAGGTTTTGGGGGGTTGGGTGAATATCCGTTGCTGCGGTAACGGCTTCTTATGGTTCCGCCCTTACGGCGGGTCACTTTTTCAAACACCAAAAAGTAACCAAAAGGCTGCGCCCTGACGTTCGGCCCGCTCGCTGGGGCTCGGAGTTCCTTCGCTGCGGGATCGATCCTGGCGCAGCGGCTCCGGTTTGCTTCGCTGCACCTACACTCGCTGTGTACGACTGCGTCGTACGGTCGCTGCGCTCCCACGCCCGGATCAATCCCTCCGCTTCGCTGCACCTACACTCGCTGTGTACGACTGCGTCGTACGGTCGCTGCGCTCCCACGCCCGGATCAATCCCTCCACTCAGCCTGCCGACGGGCTCCGAGATCAAGATCAAAAGCGGTGCTCGAGCTAACGCTCATCGTGTGTAGGAGCTGCCGCAGGCTGCGATCTTTTGTTTTTGCTTTCGCTTTTCTGTGGGAAGCGAGTCTGCTCGCGAAAGCGCCCCCACAGTCACCCCTTCCTACTTGCCCACCGCCGCATTCCCATACAGATAATCCGTCGCCAACGACGCCAATGTTCTCACCCCAACCACCAGCGCCGACTCATCCACAAAGAACCCCGGATTGTGATTCGGCGCGGCTTTGCTCATGTCCTGGTCCCTCGGGGTCACTCCAAGAAACACAAACAGTCCCGGCGCTTCCTTGGCGAAGAACGAGAAATCTTCCGCCCCACCCACCAGCGGTCCCTGCACCACATCATCCTTGGCCGCCCACTTCAATGTCGGCAGCATTTTCTCGGTTAGTGCAGGGTTGTTAATCGTCGGGTCGTATTTTTCGATGATGGTGACGTCGGCTTTGGCGCCGCCGCTTTCGGCGATTTTCTCGATGGTCTGGCGTACGTCGCTGTGCAGTTTCTGGCGGATGCCGTAGTCGTAGGAGCGGATGGTGCCGGTCATGTCGAGTGATTCGGGGATGATGTTGTAGCGGGTGCCGCCGTTGATGGTGCCGATGCTGACCACCGACGGGTAAGAGGAAATGTCGGTGCGGCGGCTGACCACGGTTTGCAGGCCGACGATGGTTTGCGCGCCGACGGTGATTGGGTCGATGCCATCCCAGGGGCGGCCGGCGTGGGTTTGTTTGCCGTGGATCTTGATGCGCAGGTCGTCGGAGCTGGCCAGGGTCGGGCCGGGGCGGTAGGCGATCTGGCCGGCGGGGACGCCGGCCCAGACGTGCAGCCCGAACACCGCGTCTGGTTTCGGCGATTTCATTACGCCTTCCTCGACCATCATCTTCGCGCCCCAGGTGTTTTTGCCGTCGGGAATAAAATCGCTCGGGCCTTCCTCGGCGGGCTGGAAGTAGAACACCACGGTGCCGGGCAGGGTGTCGCGCATGCCGGTCAGAATTTTCGCTGCGCTGAGCAGGATTGCGGTGTGGGCGTCGTGGCCGCAGGCGTGCATGACGTCGACTTCCTTGTCGAGATACGTGCCTTTGGCTTTCGAAGCGAACGGCAAGTCGGAGACTTCCTTGACCGGCAGCGCGTCCATGTCGGCGCGCAGGGCCACGGTCGGGCCGGGCAGGGCGCCTTTGAGAATGGCGACCACGCCGGTGCGGGCGACGCCGGTTTTCACTTCCAGACCCATGGCTTGCAGCTGTTTGGCGACCAGTTCAGCGGTGCGTTTTTCGGTGTTGCCGAGCTCCGGATGAGCGTGAAGGTCGCGGCGGGTTTCCAGCAGCTCCGGTTCGAGCTTCTGCGCCTGCTCGGCGATGCGTGTGCGGGCGCTGTCCATCGTCGCGGCGCTGGCGTGGCTGGCGACCAGGGTGAGCAAAAGGGTCTGGGCAATGCGCGTCAGTTGCATGGGCTTCTCCTTGATTATTGTTGTTGGCTTCCTTGCCTGTGACAAAGGCTTTGCACGCAAGTGCGATCGGGTCCGGAAAGCGCTATGCGCTCCGACAGATTTACGTTTGAGCATAAGTTATCAGCGAAAACTCCTACCGCTTTATCAGTTTCGTCCGGCGTGACAGATAAAACGCGGGCGATAACCATGTACCGCACCGCACAACATCCATTTCCATAAATTTCTCCAGGTGCCGGTCACGTTATTGGCTGTTTGAGGGTAACGGGTCAGTGCGACAAAACTATTGTCCATGGAGGACTTATAAATGCAGCGTAATGGAATAACGCTTCCGCCGATTGTTGTGCGTCCGGATAAACAAGATGAATATTTACATTATTTAGGTGCCGGGGACGGCTCGGGACCAGGCATTAACTTTGCGCCGTTGGGTGAAATACTCGATATGGAAAGTATCTATAAAGATACTTCCAGGAATATTGCTCAGGTCATTGAAAAGGAACTGGCAGAAGCGCGGGCAGCAGGTGATCAAAGTGTCTTGCCGCCTTTGGATGCGCTGGCGCGGGAGATGCAATTCAGGGATTCCCTGATCGCCAGGAAGTTTGGTGCGCTTTTGGTGGCCAAGGACGTGGCCATCGAACGTTTCGGCCACGCCCAGGTTGAAACCTTTTTCAACGGAGGCCGCTTACCGCAAGTCAATCGGCGAAGCGCCAGCGTCAGCGTACGGCAGGCTTATAGCGCTCTGTTCAACGCCAAGTTACTGGTTGAAGGCATTGGCGTGCTGAACAGCCAGTCGGCCACGGTCAAGGGCATGATTGCCGTGGTGCAAGCGCAGGAAGCCGAGCGGATCGCTCAGGAGCAGGCGCGGTTGGCGGCGGAATACGCCAGGCAGGTTGCACAGGAACAGGCCCGCGTCGCTCAGGAGCAGGCGCGGCGGCAGGCGGAGGAGCTGGCGCGGCAGGCCGCGGCCGATGAAATCAGGCGGCTCGAAGAGGAACAGGCCCGTTTGGCGGCTGAGGCACTAGAGCGCAAGCGTGCCGAGGAACAGGCAGCGCTTGAGGCTGAGGCCGAAGCACGCAGGGTTGCTGAGGAAAAGCGCCGGCAGGACACCTCCGGTGGGCACAGTAGCCTGTTGCGCTTTCAGGGCAATACCAGCCACGCCCAACTGGTATTTGCGACGTCCGCTGGTGCGGTCGCGATTGCCGACAACCTGATGGCGGGTTTTGCCGCTTCGATTCGCGCGGCGGTGGCCGGTTTATCGGGGCTGGCTGCCGGCACGGCGTCCGGTCTGATGGTAGGGGTAAGTGCGTTTGTCTACTCCCCGGTGTTGGGTAATGGGGAATTGCCTGAACGCTTTCTGCTCAGCCTCCCACTGGCAGATCTGCTGCCCGGTCAACTGCCTGATCTGGGCAAGCTGGCAAGCGAAAGAGCACGACTGAATCTGCCGGTACGTTTGAGCGCCCGGCCGCTGACGGGCTCTCTCGCCGAACTGCTTGTCGTTCCGGTAGCGGGGACAAAACGGCCTTCCGGCGTTCGCGTGGTTGCAGCTGATTTCAACGCAGGGAACAACACTTACAGCGCGACCCTCACTGACATCCCGCCGACAACCGCGGTCTGGACTCCCGCAGTAACGCCGGCAGACAGTTCAACGCTGTTCCCCATCGAGAATCCGTCCCCACCGCGATATATCGGCGGCAACCTCGTGCCGATTGAAGGACGGATCGACGCTCACCCAGGGCGGGGCAGCATTCGTTTCGACGACTTCATTCTGGTCTTCCCGTCGGAATCGGGCCTGCCACCGCAGTACGTCATGTTCCGGGATCGACGCAATGATCCAGGGGTGGCGAGTGGTCATGGAGCGCCGGTTGCGGGTGGATGGCTAGGGGCTGCTGCGCAGGGTGATGGGGCGCCAATCCCATCGCACATTGCTGATCAGTTACGGGGTCGTCAGTTCAACAGTTTCAGATCATTCAGAGAAACATTCTGGAAAGCTGTTTTCAATGACGAAAAACTGGCTGGCTTATTTAATGAAACAAGTTTGAACGAAATGAAAAAGGGCAAAGCCCCGATAGTTAGAATGAACGACTCAGCGGGAGCAAGAGTGAAATACGAACTGCATCATAAGGTCGGCTTGGCCGAGGGAGGGGATTTATATAATGCTGACAACATAAATATCGTTACCCCGAAAGCGCATGTTGAAATTCATAAAGGGCTTTGATATGAGGTCGATACAGGATATGAGAGAGGAAGATTTTCTTGAGTTTGTCAGGAAAATATATGATTCCGGGTTTACAACAGAGAAGCAACAAATTGCTGCCATTCTTGAGTTCTCTCGGCTAGTTGAACATCCATCTGGTTACGATTTGATTTACTACCCGGAGGAAGGTAAGGATGGGCCTGAAAATGTTGTCTTGGAGGTAAAAAACTGGCGTTCCGCTAATGGTAAACCCGGTTTCAAAGATAAATAAAAGCAACCCCCTATTGGTATTACCTGCCAATAGGGGGCCATCTCTGTTCAGCTTTCCTTTTTGATTTCCACCCCAGGCGTAATCACCTGCACACTCATCCTTGGCGTCGCCAGATCCAGCCCCGCCTCATCCAGTTGCCTTTTCAGCGACAAATTGAACGCCCGGGAAACTTCCCACTGCTTGATCGGCGCAGTCTTGAACCGTGCGCGCAAAATCGCGCTGCCGGACTCGAAACTTTCCACACCCTGAATCTCCAGCGGCGACCAAATATTGCGGCGCTGCAACGGATCGCTGCGCATCTTCTGGCCGACGTCGCGCATCAGTTTGATCGCGTCGTCGATTTCCATGTTGTATGGCACGGCGACGCGGAAGATCGCGTAGCCGAATTCCCGCGAGTAGTTCTTGATGCTTTTGATTTCGCTGAACGGGATGGTGTGGACGATGCCGTCGATGTCGCGCAGGCGCACGGTGCGGATGGTCAGGCCTTCGACGGTGCCGAGGTGGCCGCCAACGTCGACGTAGTCGTCGATGGCCAGCGAGTCTTCGATGATGATGAACAGGCCGGTGATCAGGTCAGCGACGAGCGACTGCGCGCCGAAGCCGATGGCCAGACCGATCACGCCGGCACCGGCCAGCAGCGGTGTGACGTTCATGCCCATGTTCGCCAACGCGACGATCAGCGCGATGATGAAAATCGCCACGAACAGCACGTTGCGGATCAGCGGCATCATCGTCTGCGCCCGTGCATTCGCCAGGCCTTTGCGCGAGCGGGTGAGGGCGTGGTGCACGGCGGTGTCGGCGAGGATCCAGATCAGCCAGGAGAAAATCAGCGTGCCGATCAGGCTGAACAGTTTGACGCTGATGTCATGGCCATCGCCTTCGGCGAACGCGATCAGCGAATGGCCCCAGACGCGCAGGCCCAGTTCGATGAAGATCAGCCACACCAGCAAATGCGTCAGGGTGTAGAAGAAGTTTTTCAGTCGCTCCGAATACAGCGCATGGCGTTTCGGCCCGCGTTGCGGTTTCAGCGAATGGCGGCGCACGAGGCCGTTGATCACCATGCACAACACCAGCAGCACCGTGCAGATCAGCGACTGGCGCAGCGCGGTGCTGGTGTCGCCGGCGGAGACAAACGTGGCGAACAGCGAGATGCCGACCAGCACCAGTGCCGGCACGTACCAGAAAGTGCCGAGGATTTCGATGGTGTCGCTGAGGGCGCGGCGGGTCAGGCGGCGTGACAGCGGTTGGTTGCGGATCAGGTGCGCGATCGGTCGGCGGAATCGCAGAATGAACAGGCCGGTCGACAGCGCCGCAAGCACATTGGCGGTGGTCGCGGCGGTGTGCGCCAGATGTACGCCCAGGCTCTCGACCAGACGCGGATCGCTCAGCGCTTCACCAAACGCGGCGAAGCTGCCGATCAGCCACAGCGGCCGAAACGCCTGATGACGCAGGATGTACAGCGCGCGATGGCGATGCGGGCCGTCGAGCAGGGAGAAGGCGATCACGCAGATCGCCGAGAAACAGGTGCCGACCACCAAGGCATAGGCCAGCACCATCGCCAGGCT
Source organism: Pseudomonas sp. Leaf434 (assembly GCF_001425545.1). Taxonomy (NCBI): domain Bacteria; kingdom Pseudomonadati; phylum Pseudomonadota; class Gammaproteobacteria; order Pseudomonadales; family Pseudomonadaceae; genus Pseudomonas; species Pseudomonas sp. Leaf434. The sequence continues at coordinate 1,052,376 of NZ_LMQZ01000001.1, forward strand.
TTTGCCCAGCGAAGACGGCAGCACGTAGCTCATGTACACCGTCATCACCAATGCGATCAGCCACGGCCCGAGCTTGCGCAGGGCAAAGCGCAGCATGTCGAGGGCCTTGGGGTGTTGCGGCAGTTCTTCGGTGAGGCCGAAGCGCAGACGCACGCGGTGGCTGAGCCAGATCAGCGCGGCGGCGAGCAGGCTCCAGACCATCAGGATCACTGCGAAACCGAAGATGATCGGCAGCCATTCATTGGCCGGCAGCAGCTTGCTGGTCAGTTCGTCCTTGGCCAGATCGAATTCGTTGGACCAGCGGGTGAGCGGGCTGTCGGCGCCGGAAAACTGTTTTTCGAAGCTGGCGAGGGTGCCGCCGATCAGGCCCAGCACGCCTTCTTCCGGGGTGGCTTGAGCTTTCTTCGTAGCGTCGCGCAGCTTCTTCAGATCGCTGAGCAACTGCGCGCGTTGCTTGTCGTTTTCCAGCGACTTGATCACTTCGTCCAGTGACTGGCCGAGGGGTTCCACGGCTTCAGGCTGCGGTTTGGAAGTGTTGAGCAGGCCGGGCAGACCGACCGCTTGGGCGGGCGCCAGCGGCAGCAGCGTCATCAGGCAGACAAGCAGCAGACCGGGCAAAGCAAAAAGACGAGCGAACACCAGAAGACAACCTCGCGATAGGCGGATGCGCTGGAGTGTACGAGGCCCTTTGGCTCAATGCGAGCCGGGCGCGGTCATTCGTTGAGTTTGGCGAGGATCTTGTAGACCACCGTGGCGAGGATCATCAGCATACCGATCCACATGGCGAACACCCCGGCGTTCTTGTCGCGGAAGTTGAAGCCGATGGCCAGCAGGATCATTCCGCTGAGGATGGGAATGAGCATGGCGTGGAAGGAGGACATCGAGATCATGAAGACTGCCTTGTCTGTGGGGGATGTTTGCAGTCTAGGCGGGTTTTCGAGGCGGGGTGTGATGTGGCTCAGGAATGCATCAGGCCGGGAGGATTCTGCTGTCTGCACAGGCGATTTCGCGAGCAGGCTAGCTCCCACAGGTGAATGGCATTCCATTGTGGGAGCGAGCCTGCTCGCGAAGCTTGTCAGCCGTTACGGCAATTCACGGCTGGCATAGAACGCACTGAGCACTTTGACCAGATGCGCCAGGTCATGGCTGCCGCACAGCTCGCGAATCGAATGCATGGCGAAGGTCGGCAGGCCGATGTCGACGGTGCGCACGCCCAGATGGCTGGCGGTGATCGGGCCAATCGTCGAGCCGCAGCCCATGTCGCTGCGCACCACGAAGCTTTGCACCGGGACTTCTTCGGCCATGCACAGGTGGCGGAAGAAACCGGCAGTTTCGCTATTGGTGGCGTAGCGCTGGTTGCTGTTGACCTTGATCACCGGGCCGGCGTTGAGTTTCGGGCCGTGATTGGCGTCGTGCTTGTCTGCGTAGTTGGGATGCACGCCGTGGGCGTTATCGGCCGACACGAGCAGGGATTTCTGAATGGTGCGGACGAACTCGTCGCCTTCTGGCAGCAGGCGGCGCAGAGTCTGTTCGAGCATCGGGCCGTCGGCACCGCACGCCGAGCACGAGCCGACTTCTTCGTGGTCGTTACAGACCAGCACGCAGGTCTCGTCGGTTTCGGCGGTGAGCAACGCTTGCAGGCCGGCGTAGCACGACAGCAGGTTGTCCAGACGCGCACCGGCAATGAAATCGCCGTTCAGGCCGATCACCGCAGCGCTTTGCGTGTCGTAGAAACTCAGCTCGTAATCCAGCACCACGTCGGCATTCAGGCCGTGTTCGCGAGCCAGTTGATCGGTGAGCACGGCGCGGAAATCGACGCGCTCGTCACCGGCGAATTGCGCCAGGATAGGCGGTAGTTCGGTCTGCGCGTTGATCGCCCAGCCCTGGTTGGCTTCACGGTTGAGGTGAATGGCCAGGTTGGGAATGATCGCGATGGGTGCCTTGAAGTCGATCAACTGACTCTCGACCTTGCCGTCACGGCGGAAGGTCACGCGGCCGGCCAGCGACAGATCGCGGTCGAACCATGGCGCCAGCAGCGCGCCGCCGTAGACTTCGACGCCCAGTTGCCAGAAGCCCTGACGTTGCAGTTCCGGTTGCGGCTTGACCCGCAGACACGGGCTGTCGGTGTGAGCGCCGACCAGACGGATACCGTCGTGCAGTGGCGAGTTGCGGCCCATTTTGATCGCGACGATCGAGGAGTCGTTACGGGTAACGTAATAGCGGCCGTTGGCCTCGGTGGACCATGGCTCGCGCTCGTCGAGGCGCACATAACCGGCGGCCTCCAGACGCTGAACGAGGCTGGCGGTGGCGTGGAACGGGGTAGGGGAGGCCTTGAGAAAGTCGATCAGGCCCTGGTTCAACTCTGCGCGCATAAGAAACTCCAGACAGCAATCGGCGGCAGTTTAACGCATCACTCAGCGCCATTGGGCAAGTGGTTTGCGCAAGCACGCTCAGGAGTGCTGATCGATGCGCTTGCGCAGGTAGGCAATGATAGCTTGTTGATCATCCTTTCTGGCGGGTTTCGGCAGGTGCTTCGGCCAGCCCTTGCCGCTGCCGAAGAAGGCCTTTTGCGTGACGCTGTCCCAACGCAGGATTTCCCGCGACGCCGATTCCCACCATTCGTGACGGCAGATCTCGTAATACGGGTGGGCAGGTGCAGCACTGCCGAACAGCAACGCCCGGCCGACTTTCTTCATGCCGCCGCGCTTTTTGCGCAGCTTCCACTTGATGCGCAGGCGCTCCCAGGTTGAGGGAACGGGTTTGCTGCGCGGAACCTCGTTGCACAGCGCTGGCAGTTCGAGGTGGAAGGCCTCGCCATAGCGGGCGAAAAAATGTTTCTGCATGGCGTGGAAGAAGTTCTTGTCGGCGAAGTAGTGATAGATGAATTTCTTCGCTTCCTGGATCGGCTGGTCGCGCATGGCAAAAGACAGTGCAATCTGTTCGATCGTATGGATGTCGAACGAACCCTGCGTCCACTCATCGATCAGCCGGATCGATTTCTCCAGCAGCGCTGCATCGCCATCGGTGACGCCGCACAAGCCGCTGTTGTAGAGCTTGAAGCTGTTCGTCGACGAGATGCCGTGGACTTGCAGGCAGCGCGCGAGTTTTTCGTAGTCCGCCCGGTTACAGACGTAACTCCAGTCATATTCGAAGCGGTCCATCACGTAACGGCCGGGCGTGATCATGCTGAACAACCGGTGCGGCGAATCGAGAAACAGCGTGTCGGTGTCGACGAACAGGGTTTTTTCGGCGAGTGTCAGGCCCAGCGCAATGGCGCACGCTTTGCGGCGGTGGTGGTAGCCGTTCTCGCCCTGCCACTGGATCAGGGTCTGCTCGCTCAAAGGGACGGTCTCGACCGGCCAGCCGGCATAGTCCTGCGGACGATCGGTCAGCACTCGGATGCACAACGATTCATCTGGCTGCAGCTGTGCAAGGGCGGTGAGGATGCTGAATTTAGCCTCGCGCCGATAAACGTCTTTGTCGCCATAGATCAGGTAGAGCAGCTGGTGCGGTACTTTTTCCAGGGGGGGGAAGGCTTCGCGCATAAGCGGCTCCATACGGCGGGGGGCGCGAGTTTACCGTATTGCTCCGCTGATTTGCAGGCCGGGCACTTGCTTCAAAGTGTTGCCAGGGAGGGCGTCAACCGGTGATCAATCTGCCAGAGAGGAAGACTTCACGGCGTTGCTTGCGACCGACGTATTCATGTTTGCTCAACTGATAGACAGCCTCGAACCTGTCTCTCGATAAGCCAGGCAGTGCACTGAGGTATTGATCTACCAGGCGATCGTAGGCGGCTTCGGTGATGAATTTGTAGATATCCCGACGATAGAAGAAGCCGAGTTGAAAACCGAGTGTTTCACTTGCGTGCGCGGTCGGGCCTGCGAAGCAGTTTTCAAAGTCGATGGCTTTGAGTGGCCTTTGCGTTTGCTCGGGCACCATGATGTTGCCCACCCAGAAATCCATGTGGGTGATGTTCTTGCTGGCGAGCGAGCTGAGCAGTTGAAACGCGTCGAGGATAAAGGCTTCGATGTTTTCGGGATTGCGTCTGATGCACTCGGCCCCATCCATATGGCCTTCGAGCAGGTGAGTCAGCAGGAAGAACTCCTCGGTCAGGCCGAGTCTGCTGCGGGTATAGCCATAGCCCTTCAGTGGAGGCATCTCCACGCCCCGGCGCTGAGCTTCGAGGGAATTCATCAGCTCTTCGAGAGGCCAGTCGAAGCGCCCGTTGCGTTGCGGTTTGTTCAGGCTCACCCGCACCTTTGCCTTGAACGTGTCCAATGGCTGGACCTTGGCAAATAGTGGTGTTTCACAGGACGATAACGGTGCGCTGGCCCGGGTCAGTTTGTGCGCGCGGCGTTTTTTAATGAGCTGCTCCAGGGCCTGGCGTGCCTGGATGCTGGGTGCTTCGCTCAAGTGCAGGGTCGTGTTACCGAATGCGTAGATGATCGGGTATTCGGATTGAAGTGTTTTGCTGCAGAACACGGGAAAGGCCTCCTGCCTGATATCGAAGTGCCATGATTTTATATTTGATTACAATTTTATGACAGTTCTTTACGTCAATCTATTGCCGGTGGATTTTTGGCAGGACAAAAAAAGCCCTTCACCAGGAAGGGCTTCCAAAGTATTCACGCAATTCAGAACGGAGCCGGGCACTCGAAGCGCAGGCGCTCGCCGGTCTGCGGATGAGTGAAGCTGAGCATGCTCGCGTGCAGGCACAGACGCGGCCAGGCCGCCAGCGCTTGCTCGTGGGCGTAGAGTCCGTCACCGAGCAACGGATGGCCGATCGACAACATGTGCACGCGCAATTGATGCGAGCGGCCGGTAATCGGTGTCAGTTCGACACGGCACCAGTCGCCGCAACGTTCCAGCACCTTCCAGAAGGTCAGCGCGTGTTTGCCGAATTCGTGATCGACCACGTGTCGCGGCTTGGTCGGTGGGTCGTAGCGCAGGGGCAGATCGATGCTGCCGCTGTCCAGCTCAGGCTGACCCCAGGCCAAAGCGGTGTAGGCTTTTTCGGTTTCGCGGTCGTGAAACTGCCGCGACAGTTCGCGATGAGTGTCGGCGTCACGGGCCAGCAGGATGATGCCGGAGGTTTCCCAGTCCAGGCGATGAACGATGCGCGCTTCCGGGTAGCCGTTTTCCTGCAAGCGGGTAATCAGGCAGTCCTTGTTGTCGTCAGCGCGACCGGGCACCGAGAGCAGCAGGGTCGGTTTGTCGACCACCAGTACGGCGGCGTCCTCATGGATGATGCGGATGTTGGACAGCGGCATTAAAACAGCCTCGTAACAAATGCCAACGGCGGCTCGGGACTGCTGATAACTCTGTAGGAGCTGCCGAAGGCTGCGATCTTTTGACTTTGAAGATCAAAAGATCGCAGCCTTCGGCAGCTCCTACACGAGCATCAACAGCCCGAGCCGCCGTAGCGACTGCCAAATCGACTCAGCGATCGGGCAGGGTGATGTTGAGTTCCAGAATCGAGCAACTGCCCTGGCTTTCCAGTGCAACATGTACGTCGTCGTTGCCGATGTTGACGTACTTGCGGATCACGTCGACCAGTTCCTTCTGCAAGGCTGGCAGGTAATCCGGCGTGCTGCGCTGGCCGCGCTCATGCGCCACGATGATCTGTAGACGCTCTTTCGCTACCGAGGCGGTACTTGGCTTTTTGTTGGCACGAAAGAAGTCAAAAAGGTTCATTACCTACCTCCAAACAGGCGCTCGAAGAATCCCTTCTTCTCGACATCGAGGAATCGGTGGGCTTTTTCTTTGCCCAGCAGGCGGTCGACGGTATCGCTGTAAGCCTGACCGGCATCGCTCTGGTCGTCGAGAATCACTGGCACGCCCTGGTTGGAAGCCTTGAGTACCGCCTGGGATTCCGGGATGACGCCGAGCAGGGTCACCGAGAGGATCTCCTTGACGTCTTCAACGCCAAGCATCTCGCCCTTCTCGACACGCTCCGGGTGGTAGCGGGTGATCAGCAGGTGTTCCTTGATCGGCTCTTCGCCACGTTCGGCGCGGCGCGATTTGCTCGCCAGCAGGCCGAGCATGCGGTCCGAGTCACGTACCGAGGAGACTTCCGGGTTGGTCACGACGATCGCTTCATCGGCGAAATACATGGCCAGGTGCGCACCTTTCTCGATGCCCGCCGGGGAGTCGCAGACGACGAACTCGAATTGTTCCTTGAGCTCCATCAGGACTTTTTCCACGCCTTCGACGGTCAGCGCGTCTTTGTCGCGGGTCTGGCTGGCCGCCAGTACGTAGAGGTTTTCCAGGCGCTTGTCTTTGATCAGTGCCTGTTGCAGGTTGGCTTCGCCGTTTACCACGTTGACGAAGTCATACACCACGCGGCGCTCGCAACCCATGATCAGGTCGAGGTTACGCAAGCCCACGTCGAAGTCGACGATCACTGTTTTGTGGCCGCGCAGAGCGAGACCGGTACCGATAGCGGCGCTGGTGGTGGTCTTACCCACACCACCCTTGCCGGATGTAACCACGAGAATCTTGGCCAAGGTGTTTCACCCCTAAGGAAGAAGGACTGTTCAGCCCCTGAAAAACATCTCTTGAAAACTACTGCAGTCGGACAGCCTTGGCTGGAATTTGGCTTTGAGCCTTTTTCCTACTTCGTTTGAGCCGTTTTCGCTACGTTTTAGAGATGCTTGGAAAATGCGGCAGTATCCGTTAAAGCCGAATGATGTTCAACACGTCGCCTGACAGGCTGACCTGGACGCCCGAGCCCCACATCGGATCACGACGCAAATCCTCGGAGACCTTGTAATGACCGGCGATGGAGATCAGTTCAGCGCTCAATTGCTGACAGAAAATCCGTGCCTTGGTGTCACCTTTGACGCCGGCCAGCGCACGGCCGCGCATCGGGCCGTATACATGGATGTTGCCATCGGCGAGAAGTTCCGCCCCCGGACTGACCGATGAGACCACGACCAGATCGCCACCCTGGGCATATATCTGCTGGCCACCACGTACTGGCGTGGTGATTACGCGGGTCGGTTTGACGGTCGGCTCAGGCGGCTTTTCCGGCTTCTTTTTGACTTCGGCTTCCGGCGTCTCCAGCGGACGCTCGCGGGCGCCGGAGGGCGGTAGCACGGGGATGTCGATGGCGATGGCGGCGGCGATGTCTTCGATGCGGCTGGCACGAATGGCCAGGGTACGCAGACCGTGCTGACGGCAGACGCGCATCAGCCCCGGCAGGTCAACCGCGCCCTGATTCGGCGGTAGTTTGTCCAGCGCCAGAACCAGCGGTGCATTGCTGAAAAAATTCGGCGCCTGGGCGACTTTGGCGGCCAATTGCCGATCGAGGCTTTCGAGGTCGTTACGGGCCAGTTCCAGCACAGTGATGGCCAGCATGCTGCCCTTGAGCTGGAATACGGGATCTTGGTCTAACGGGTCGGTTTGGCTCATGTCGGCATACAACGGCTTGTCACTAAAAGTGCCGAGACTTATAACGAGAACGCCCGCGAGCCGCAAGCCGGGTCGAACGATGTAGAATGCGCGGCCACTGTATTTACGGAAGCTTTAATGGATCGCCCGCGTTTTCGAAAAGCATATCTTGCTCCGCGCTTCTGGCCGCTCTGGTGCGGCCTGGGGCTTTTGTGGCTGATCGTGCAGTTGCCGTATCCGGCGCTGCTGACCATCGGTCGAGTTTTGGGCGCGTTGATGTATCGCGTCGCCAGCGACCGGCGAACCATCGCCCGGCGCAATCTGGAATTGTGCTTCCCGGAAAAATCCGCCGCCGAACGCAAACGCCTGCTCAAGGAAAACTTCGCCTCCACCGGCATCGCCTTTTTTGAAATGGCGATGAGCTGGTGGTGGTCGCGCGAACGTCTGGCGAAACTGGCCCACGTCGAAGGCCTTGAACATCTGCAGAAGGCCCAGCGCGAAGGCAAAGGCGTGATTCTCATGGCCGCGCATTTCACCACCCTGGAAATCGGCGCGGCACTGCTCGGCCAGCAGCACACCATCGACGGCATGTACCGCGAACACAAAAACCCCTTGTTCGACTTCGTCCAGCGCCGTGGCCGCGAGCGGCACAATCTCGATTCGCTGGCGGTGGAGCGCGATGACGTGCGCGGCATGCTCAAACTGCTGCGCTCGGGACGGGCGATCTGGTATGCGCCGGATCAGGATTACGGCGCCAAGCAGAGCATCTTCGTGCCGCTGTTCGGCATTCAGGCCGCCACCGTCACTGCGACGACCAAGTTTGCACGGCTGGGCAAAGCGCTGGTGGTGCCGTTCACTCAGGAACGTCTGGCCGACGGCAGTGGTTATCGCCTGGTGATTCATCCGCCGCTGGAAGACTTCCCCGGCGAAAGCGAGGAGGCCGATTGCATCCGCATCAATCAGTGGGTCGAGAGCGCTTTGCGTGCCTGCCCCGAGCAGTATCTGTGGGCGCATCGGCGCTTCAAGAGTCGCCCACCGGGCGAGCCGAAGCTTTATCCCAAGCGTCGTTGATTCACCCGTACTGACAAGCACTGTGGAGTGTTGCGATGAGTCCTGCTGAACCGGTCACAGGTTTGATTCTTTCCGGCGGCGGGGCTCGGGCGGCTTATCAGGTCGGGGTGCTGGCGGCGATTGCCGAGTTGCTGCCGGTCGGCGCGGACAATCCGTTTCCGGTGATCGTCGGCACCTCGGCCGGGGCGATCAATGCGGTCAGCCTGGCCAGTGGTGCCATGGATTTTCGCGCTGCCATCGAACGCCTGACCCAGTTCTGGCAGGGCTTTCGCAGCCACCGCGTGTTGCGCAGCGACTGGCCGGGCGTGATCCATCAGGCCAGCCGTTTCGTCAGCCACAGCCTGCTCGGCCTCGGTCGGCAGATGCCGGTGGCGTTGCTCAACAGTTCGCCGCTGCGCGAGCTGCTCGAGGAAAAACTGCACCTGCCCGGCATCGCCGAATCCATCGCGCGCAAGCAATTGCACGCGGTAGCGGTGACCGCGTTCGGCTACGAATCGGGGCAAGCGGTGACGTTCTATCAGGGCGGCGGCACCATCGACGCCTGGCTGCGGCACCGCCGTATTGGCGTGCCGACGCAATTGTCGGTCGATCACCTGTTGGCCAGTTCGGCGATTCCGCTGTTGTTCGCGCCAGTGAAAATCGGCGAGGAATATTTCGGTGACGGCGCAGTGCGCCAGTCGGCGCCGATCAGCCCGGCGCTGCATCTGGGGGCCAGTCGCGTGCTGGTGGTGGGCGTCAGCGGCAACCCGCGCGGCGTCGATCCGCAGCAGCCGCTGGAGCGCGCCTACAGCGGCCAGCAACCGACTCTGGCGCAGATTGGCGGGCACATGCTCAACAGCACGTTCATCGACAGTCTGGAGAGCGATATCGAGTTGCTGCAGCGTCTGAATCAGTTCAGTCATTTGCTCCCGGCCGGCACACCTACTCGTGCGCTGGGTGTGGCGCCGGTGGAAGTGCTGGTGATTGCGCCAAGTCAGCCGATCGACGAAATCGCCGCGCGGCATCGCCAGGAGTTACCGGCGGCGTTGCGCCTGTTTCTGCGCGGGCCGGGGGCGACGAAGACGAGCGGGGCGGGGGTGCTCAGTTATCTGCTGTTCGAGGCGGGGTATTGCAGCGAGTTGATCGAGTTGGGACGGCGGGATGCGTTGGCCAAGCGCGAGGAGCTGTGCCGGTTTTTGCGGATATCTGAAGCGGTGGCTCCTGCCTGAAATCTGCGGTGAGGCCTTCGCGAGCAGGCTCGCTCCCACATTGGAACTCGGTCTGAATGTGGGAGCGAGCCTGCTCGCGAAGCTTTCAGGGTCAGAAGTGGAACTTGACCAGGAAGCTCGTGGTGCTCTGATCGGTCTTGAAGTACTGGCTGTCCTTGATCCCGTATTTGTCCGACCAGTAGTCGTACTCGACACCGACATACAACTGCTTCTCGCCGAAATTCAGCGCCTTGCCCAGGTCGTATTTGACCTGCGGGTTGAAGTGCAGGTTGGCGTGGTAGTCGCCCTTGGAATTGGAGTCGTTGTCGACCACCCAGTCCATGAAGCCGTCGATGAGGATGTTCGATTTGCCCACCGGGATGGTGTAGGACCACACCGGGGTGATCTGCCAGACATTGTCACCGGCGCGTGCGCCCTGGGTGTGACGCTGGTAGAAGTTCAGCTGGAAGTAATCGAAGCCTGGAATCGCCAGGTCGAAGCCCGGACCGATCAGGTACGACTCGGTATCGCCTTCACCGAACTCGTAGGTCATGGCCAGCAGCACGTCAGTCACCGGACCAAAGGCCAGTTTCTGATCGAAGATCTTGCCGAACGACAGGCGCGGGCTGAGCTCGCCGTAGTAGGTGTTGGAGCCGACGCCGCCATCATCCTTGCCGTTGTAGAAGATCTTGTCGATGAACAGGAAGTTGTCCCCATACTTCCAGGCATCGGCGTGCTCGAAGGTCACGGTCTGCTGAATGCGCGGGTTGACCTGGAAGTCCTTGCCATACAGGTAGGTCAGGCTGTTGTTCTGCCACTGCAGCAGGCCTTCGGCCATCGCCTGGCCGCCGGCGAACATCGATCCGGCCAGCATCAGGCTGGTGCACATACGTTTCATTCGGTTGCTCCCAAAGTAGGTGTTCCACGTTATTTTTTTAAGATCGGCGCTCTGATGTGGCGCCTTTTTTCGTACCGCAAATTTCATCCGATCGGTCAGCTTTGAATGCTGGTAGCAAAAGCTGCGCCAAGGCTTTTGAAAAACCAAAAAACGCCCGTTCGGCTGCTGAAAAACAGTCGACGAGCGTGTTTTCGGGATGCCTCAGGACTGACCGCAGCCGGGATAAGTTGGCTTTTCGGTCAGAAATTGAATTCAGGCTTTTTTTTAGAGCGAATTCGGAAGGCCGCGGAGAATACTGACTCCTCGGCCAACGCTCAAGTGCCCCGCAACAGAGCACCGACAGCAGGCATGGCGCACGGTTGCGAGCCATCTCAGAAGTGCACCTTCAGCAGCAGGCTGGCGGTGTTCTGGTTGGTATCGAACGCGTGGCTGTTTTCGATGCCGTATTTGTTCTTCCAGTAGCTGTACTCGGTGCCGACGTACAGCTGTTTCTGGCTCCAGCCCATGGCTTTGCCGAGGTCGTATTTGATCTGCGGATTGATGTGCAGGTTGGCGTGGTAGGTGCCGCGCGAGTTTTCGTCGTTGTCGACGACCCAGTCGAGGTAGCCGTCGATCAGCACATCGGAATTGCCCAACGGAAAGCTGTAGGACCATGCGGGGGTGATCTGCCAGACACCATCGCCGGGCCGCGGGCCTTCGGTCTGGCGGCGGAAAATGTTCAGGGTGACGTAGTTGAAGCCGGGCACTTTCAGGTCGAAGCCGGGGCCGATCAGATAGGCCTCGCTTTCGCCTTCGCCGTACTCGTAGGTCATCGCCAACAGCACATCCTTGATCGGGCCGAACTCGATCTTGCGGTCGAGGATCTTGCCGAAGGACAGACGCGGGGTGAACTCGCCGTAGAAAGTATGCGGCCCTTTGTTCGGGTCTTCCTTGCCGTTGTAGAAGATCTTGTCGACGAACAGAAAGTTGTCGCCGTACTTCCACTTGTCGGCGTGCTCGAAGGTGACCGTCTGCTGATACGAGGGGTTGATCGCGAAATTCTTGCCGTATAGATAGCTGAGGCTGTTGCTCTGCCACAGCAGCAGATCGCCGGCCATGGCCTGACTCGCGGCCAGCAGGCCGCCACTCAACAGAACGTTGCTTTGCGTGCGGATCATCTGTTGCTCCCTGTTGTTTTTATTGTTTGAGGCACAAGCAGTTGCGTAGTCCCTGTGGGAGCGAGCCTGCTCGCGAAGGGGTTGTGTCAGTCGCCATCAATGTTGAATGACACAGCGCTTTCGCGAGCAGGCTCGCTCCCACAGGTGGTGTGGTGGTTTCAATCAGTGAGCATGGCAATCGTTGATCGCCGCACGCTCCTTGCCGCCGAGGATGTTGAACAGCAGGTTCAGCGTCAGCGCGCTGAGGGTGGCCATGGCGATGCCGCTGTGGGTGATCGGGCTCATCCACAGCGGCAGGTGGGCGAAGAATTCCGGACGTACCACCGGGATCAGGCCCATGCCGATGCTTACCGCGACCAGCAACTGATTGCGGCGGTCACCGATGTCGGCCTCTTGGAGGATCTTGATGCCAGTGGCCGCGACCATGCCGAACATCGCAATCGCCGCGCCGCCCAACACCGCCGGTGGAATCGATGCCACCAGAAACGCCGCTTTCGGCAACAGGCTGAGGACGATCAGCAGGCCACCGGCAACGATGGTCACCGAACGGCAGCGCACACCGGTCATCTGCACCAGGCCGATGTTCTGCGCGAACGAGGAGTGGGTGAAGGTGTTGAAGAAACCGGCGAAGAACGACGCGCCGGCATCGCACAACAAGCCACGACGGAGCATGCGCGGGCAGACTTCCTGGCCGGTGATCTTGCCCAGCGCGAGAAACATCCCGGTGGACTCGACGAAGATGATCACCACCACCAGACACATCGACAGAATCGGTGCCAGCTCGAATTTCGGCATGCCGAAATGCAGCGGGGTGACGAACTGAATCCACGGTGCGCTGGCCATGCCGCTGAGGTCGACCATGCCGATCACGCCGCACAGTACATAGCCCAGGCACATGCCGATCAGCACGGAAATGTTGACCCAGAATCCGCGCATGAAACGATGAACCAGAAGAATCGTCGCCAGCACCAGCGCAGCGATGGCCAGATAAATCGGCGAACCGAATTGCGCGGCGTCGACACCGCCACCGGCCCAGTTCACGGCCACAGGGAACAACGATAAACCGATCGAGGTGATGACCGTGCCGGTCACCAGTGGCGGGAAGAAACGCACGACCTTGGACATGAACGGCGCGATCAGCATGCCGAAGAAACCGGCAGCTATCGTCGCACCGAAGATCCCTTGCAGACCGATGCCGGGCATGCCGGCCATGGCCACCATGCTGCCGACCGCAGCGAAACTGGCGCCCATCATCACCGGCATGCGAATGCCCATCGGGCCGATGCCGAGCGACTGCACGATGGTGGCGATGCCGGCGACCAGCAGGTCGGCGTTGATCAGGAAGGCGATTTCTTCACGACTCAGGCCAGCGGCCTGTCCGATGATCAGCGGCACCGCGATGGCACCGCCGTACATCAGCAGAACATGTTGCAGACCGACCAGGATCAGTTGCAAAAGGGGCAAACGCTGAATGGCGGGTGCGTCGGGGATGCGCGCTTTGGACAGCTCGGACATGCAACACCTCGGATCTTTTTTATTCTTGTGATTAACAGCTGCCGGGTTGCTTGCAGCTGTTTCTTTGCATCAGGGGGACCGCGTTGCGGCGGCTATTCGCGAGCAGGCTCGCTCCCACAGGATCTCTGTAGGCGTGAGCCTGCTCGCGATGCTTTTAACGATTAATTGGTTTGCGCTCCCTGGGCAATCCAGGCACCGATCAGGTCACGTTCCTGCTGGGTCATCTGGGTGATATTGCCCAGTGGCATGATCTGCGTGGTGATGGCTTGCGCCTGAATGCGCGCGGCGTTCTGGCGGATCTGCTCGGGGGTGTCGAACATCACACCGGCCGGGGCTGCGCTGAACAACGGGCTGGTCGGCTTGGACGAATGGCACACCGTGCAACGCTCTTGAATCACGTTGTGCACCTTGTCGAAACCGGGGCCGGCATTGGAGGCTTGCGCGGGTGCCGCCGCAGGGGCTGCGGGTGCCGCAGGTTGCGCCGCTTCGGCCGGTTTCGCGCCACCGCCCAGTGCCGTTTCCGGCAGCGGTTGGTACTCGATTTTCGCCGGTGCCTTGGCCACTTCAGGTGCGCTCGACATCGGCGCCGGGCCAGTGACGTAGGCCAGGCAGATCATGCCCACCGCTGCCACCGGCAGGGTCCAGGCAAACTTGTGGCTGTCGTGACGGGTGTTGAAGTAGTGACGCACCAACACCGCCAACACTGCGATCCCGGCGAGGATCAACCAGTTGTACTGGCTGCCGTAAGTGCTCGGGAAGTGGTTGCTGATCATGATGAACAGCACCGGCAGGGTGAAGTAGTTGTTGTGTCGCGAACGCAGCAGGCCCTTGGCCGGCAGGGCCGGATCAGGCGTGCGGTTCTCGGCGATCGCCGCGACCAGTGCCCGTTGCGCCGGCATGATGATGCGGAACACGTTACCGACCATGATGGTGCCGATGATCGCGCCAACGTGCAGGTACGCACCACGACCGCTGAACACTTTGCTGAAGCCATAGGCGGCGGCAATGATCAGCACGAACAGGATGAAACCGAGCAGGGCAGGGCGTTTGCCCAGCGCCGAGTCGCAAAGGAAGGAGTAGACGAACCAGCCGACGAACAGAGAGCCAATGCCCAGTGCCACGCCTTCAGGGCCGGTCAGACTGCTGCCCGGTGCCAGCAGGTACAGCGTCGGGTTGGAGTAGAACACCACGCACAGCAGCGCGATCCCCGACATCCAGGTGAAGTAGGCTTCCCACTTGAACCAGTGCAGGTTGTCCGGCATGGACGGTGGGGCCAGTTTGTATTTTTCCAGGTGGTAGATGCCGCCGCCGTGGATCGCCCACAGATCACCGGCCAGACCGGTTTTCGGGTTGACGCGGTTGAGGTTGTTCTCCAGCCAGACGAAGTAGAACGACGCGCCGATCCAGGCCACGCCAGTGATCATGTGAACCCAGCGCACGCTCAGGTTCAGCCATTCCAACAGATGTGCTTCCACAGTCTTTACCTCTCGCCTGTCACTCTTGTTGTCGAGTGATCAGACCTTCTCTTATTGGTGGGGGGCGAGGATCAACCGCTCATCCTCTTTGAAAAAATGCTCATCGCAGTTATTGCCTGTGCCACTGCGATCAACCACCAGGAAGTCATCCCGCTTTTCGATCGTCAGCACCGGGTGGTGCCAGACGCCGCGATGGTAATTGATGCCCTGCCTGCCGTTGGTGACGAAGGCGCGGACCAAGCCTGATACAGGTTCATCGCCAACTGGCGCGACCACGATCAGAAAGGGGTTGCCGAGCAGCGGAATGAAAGCCTGGCTGCCCAGCGGATGGCGTTCCAGCATGCAAACGGTCAGCGGCATGTCCTGCGCGTCGGCGCGGAAAATGCTGATGATCGCGTTGTCCTCAGGCGTAGCGGTTTCGACCGTCGCCAGTTTGTGGAAGCGCATGGTCGAACCGTTGTTGATCATGAAGTGATCGCTGCCGTCGGTTTCGATCACGTCACCGAAAGGGGCGAAGGCTTCTTTGGTCAGCGGTTCAATCGTCAATGTGCGCATGCTGTTCTTCTTATCCGGATTCTGTGTTGACTGTTTTGATGCCTTCGCGAGCAGGCTCGCTCCCACATTTGGAATGCAATCCCCTGTGGGAGCGAGCCTGCTCGCGAACGGATTCAACCCTATTTAGCCACCTTGCCGAGTACACGCAGGCGACTCACGCCACCATCCGGGAACACGTTCAGGCGGATGTGGGTGATCGGGCCGAGTGCCTTGATCTGCTCGACGAAGGTGTGTTCGGCGTGCATTTCCAGCTTCTGGCTTGGTAGCAGTTCGCGCCAGAACAGCGACTGGGTTTCGATCTGGCTGTCGGTGCCGCCCTTGACGAACGCGCCCTGGATCGAGCAGGTGTCCGGGTAGTTGCCTTTGAAGTGCAGGGTGTCGACGACGATCTTCTCGATCTCGCCTGGATGACCCAGGGCGACGATTACCCAGTCATTGCCCGGCGTGCGAC
This sequence comes from Pseudomonas sp. Leaf434, assembly GCF_001425545.1. NCBI lineage: Bacteria > Pseudomonadati > Pseudomonadota > Gammaproteobacteria > Pseudomonadales > Pseudomonadaceae > Pseudomonas > Pseudomonas sp. Leaf434. Next base: position 1,068,077 of record NZ_LMQZ01000001.1, read on the forward strand.
GACGTGCGGTTTCCCAGCCGTCGCCCATGTTGATGCCGCGGCCCGGGTTGAGGATGTTGCTCATGCGGCCGAAGTGTTCGTCGGAGCAGGCGAGGGCGCGGCCACCATTGAGGGCTGCTGCCAAGTCCACTTGTTCGTTGTCGCCAACAGCAGACCAGTCGCGGAACGGAATGCCGTACACGCGCAGACGGGCAACACCGCCGTCCGGGTAGATGTTGAAGCGCAGGTGGCTGAACGCTTTGTCGTTGCTGATTTCATGGTAGTGGTGGCTGTTGCCCTGCAACTCGACGGCCGACAGCACTTCGGTCCACTGGGTGTTTTCATCCGGCTCGCCCGAGGCCAGGAAGCACGCTTCCAGCGAGGCCGATGGCGGGTAGTTGCCGGTGAAGAATGAAGTGTCGATGTCCACGCCTTTGATCGAGCCCGGTACGCCCAGACGGATCACCGCGCTGTCGAAACCTTCGAAGCGCTTGCGGCGCGACTCCCAGCCGTCCATCCACTTGCCGTTGTCATCGAACACGCCCTCCTTCCATACGGCCGGGGTCGGTTGGAACAGACGATTGGCGTCTGCGAACCAGTCATCGGTGACCGAAATGATCTTGGTGCCCAGACGGGCGTCGGCCAGGTTGACGTATTTTTCGAAAGGTACGGCGTAAGCTTTCATTCTTCTTGTCTGCCTTTGATAAGTTGGCTGGGGACGCTCGCAGGGCCCTGGGCGTTTGCGCGTTCATTCACGCTCGGGCCAGGCTTGCTAAAGAGTCAGTAAACGGAACAGGGCAATCTTGTTGATCTCCGCCAGCGCGCATTTGAACTCGGCTTCCACCGAATTGTTGATGCGCGTTTCGAACGCCGCGAGGATCTGATGCCGGTTGCTGCCTTTTACCGCCATGATGAAGGGAAACTTGAACTTGGCTTTGTAGGCGTCGTTCAGCTCGGTGAAGCGCTGGAACTCTTCGGCCGTGCATTGGTGAATACCGGCGCCAGCCTGTTCATTGGTGCTGGCTTCGGTCAGTTGGCCCTGGACGGCAGCTTTGCCGGCCAGGTCCGGGTGAGCGTTGATCAGGGCCAGCTGGCTGGCATGATCGGCGCTCAACAGGATATCGCTCATGCGCTGGTGCAGGGTTTCGATCTCGTCGATCGAAGCGTCCGCACCGAGGTCGTAGGCCTTTTCGGCCACCCATGGCGAATGTTCGTAGATGTCGGCGAAGGCTTTGACGAAAGCGTCGCGGCTCAGGGTCGACGGTTGCAGGGTTTGAAAGCGGCTCATTTTGCAGTCCCTTGGTACGGGTGGGTTTCTTGCCAGTGACGCGCGATGTCGACGCGACGGCTGAACCACACCTGTTCATGACTTTTGGCGTATTCGATAAAGCGCTTGAGCGAAGCGAGGCGACCAGGACGGCCGATCAGGCGGCAGTGCAGACCGATCGAAAGCATTTTCGGTGCCTCGGCACCTTCGGCGTAAAGCACGTCGAACGCGTCTTTGAGGTATTCGAAGAAATCGTCACCCTTGTTGAAACCCTGCACTTGCGTGAAGCGCATGTCGTTGGTGTCGAGGGTGTAGGGGATCACCAGATGCGGCTTGCCGGTCGGGTTGTTCGGTTCCCAGTAGGGCAGGTCGTCGTCGTAGGTGTCGCAGTCGTAGAGGAAACCGCCTTCTTCCATGACCAGGCGACGGGTATTCGGCCCGGTACGGCCGGTGTACCAGCCCAGCGGACGCTCGCCGGTCAGTTCGGTGAGGATGCGGATCGCTTCGAGCATGTGCTCGCGTTCCTGCGCTTCGTCCATGTACTGGTAGTCGATCCAGCGGTAGCCGTGGCTGCAGATTTCATGGCCGGCTTCGACCATCGCACGGATCACGTCCGGGTGACGCTGGGCGGCCATGGCCACGGCGAAGATGGTCAACGGAATGTCGAATTCCTTGAACAGCTTCAGAATGCGCCAGACGCCGGCGCGGCTGCCATACTCGTAAAGCGATTCCATGCTCATGTTGCGCGCGCCCTGCAGCGGCTGGGCAGCGACCATTTCCGACAGGAAGGCTTCGGATTCCTTGTCGCCGTGCAGAACATTGCGCTCGCCACCTTCTTCGTAATTGAGCACGAAGGACAGGGCGATCCGGGCATTGCCCGGCCAGTGTGGGTGAGGAGGGTTACTGCCGTAACCGATCAGGTCGCGTGGGTAGTCAGCGCTCACTGCAGTCTTCCTTCTTGTACGTTGACAGATTGGTGTGGCGGCCTGGCAGGCTGGCGTCACAGCGATGGGCTGATTGTATACAACTTTATTTACATTTTGTAAGCCTGAATTTTCGCATTTTTCACCGGTTGTCATCTTTTGCTGTTAATGGTTCCGGCCTGCAAGAAACCTGCCTGACCAGTCAGCTAATGAATAGAAGGTTCAATGATCAGGCGCTTTGCCTGCGAATTGGCGATTAAGGCCCGGATGGCGGGGGGGAAGCGAAAAATGTCGTTTTTATTGTGTACAATTTTTTTGAAAAGTGTCTTAATCAGTCGCTCGCCGCAGCGTTTCGTGCTCCGAAACGGTGCGGTCTCCTTTTCAACTGACTTCGGGAGGCGCGAAGTCTGACCGCTTGTTGCGGCCGGGCGCGCAGAATCAATGGGACGTTTGACAACACACGTTTTGGACGCTGCACACGGTTGCCCGGGCAGCTCGATCAAGGTCGAGCTGTACCGCGTTGAAGGTTCGCACCTGGAATTGGTCGCCAGTGCGACAACCAACAGCGATGGCCGGGTCGATGCGCCGCTGCTGCAGGGCGATGATTACCGCACCGGGGTTTATCAGGTGCAGTTCCATGCCGGCGATTACTACCGCGCCCGGGGCGTGCAACTGCCCGAGCCGGCCTTCCTGGACGTGGTGGTGCTACGTTTCGGCATCTCCGCCGAGCAGGAGCACTATCACGTGCCCCTGCTGATTTCGCCTTACAGCTATTCCACGTATCGGGGCAGCTGACCCCCAAGCAGCTGCCCCCACCGGGAAGCGACTGCGCATATAGCTTCTTTGGTCTTTCGCCCGCTCACACTGCGGGCTTTTTTTATGCCTGTTTACAGCTCAACTGCCGGTGCAGGCGGGTAGCGGCTCAGCGCTCGCGGATAATGAATACCGAATCTGGCGTGGACGCGACCTTCAATACGCCCCCGATAAGCCATACCACTTTGTTCTGCGCGGCTGCATCGGTCAGTGCCTTGAAGGCGTCCTGACCGATTCTGGCGGGCAAGCCCGGTTCCGCCAGTTCGTTGCCAGGCACATGAGTCAGGCCGGCCTGACTGATCGCTCCCAGTTTCAAAAAGAAGATCTGATCGTGACCGGCTCGTTTGAAGACCAGCGTCGGCATTCTGTGCTCATAAGTCAGTGGAAACAGCTCGTAACCACAGCCGACCAGCAACGCGCCGAGCAATCGCCGCAGATTCAGATCCGAGGGATAGGTCTTGTAATGATTCCAGGCAGAGGGGAAATGCTGCGGATCGAAGCTCAGGCGTTGCAATTCGCTGTCGGTCTGGGAAGGCATCGGAATAAGCCGTTTGCTTCCCAGGTCGATGTCCGGCGCAACGGCCAGCATGTTCAGCGGGTCGGCAAAATCTGGAGCTGTGGAAAACGGCAGTTGTTTCCACTGATGCAGAACGGCCTGGACATTGATCAATCCGGTGCCGGTAATCGTCTCGGAGTGATCGGCGAGTTCGAACAACCTGCGGGCGACGGCCCTTGCTGTTGCTTCAGAGAAATCGGGGAACGCGCGAGCGACGGACGTTGATATCGGCTCTTCAAAAAAACGTTTGCCCGGATGGACCTCACCCGGATCACTGCCGATGCGAAAAGTCGCTACCGGCTGTCGCTCGGGCATGTTTATCAGCATGCTTTCGAAAGTATTGAAATCTGTCGGGACAAACTCGGGATGACATACGAAATACACTTTGGGTGTCGTGTTCGAGCCGACAGGGACGATTGGATAATGCAGCCAGCCAAGCTGTACCGATTCGATGTGCACAGGTTTGTTCAGGTGCCCCCAGGGCAGCCAGAAATACGGGGTCAGCTCCTCAGGCGGAGTCGTGGCTTTCGGCGCGGTTAGCGTTTCTGTGGCCTCGGCAAGTCGTGGACGCTTGCTCGGGCCGGGGACTGCGTTGTCGGACTGGCTGGCTTCGGGCTTGGTACCTGATGGCTTCGTCCCGGGTGTTTTTCGCCGCCAGAAAACGGTGCCGGGGATTTGCTCGAAGAAAACGTCGGGTGCATTGGTCGTTGAGGCAAACGCTTGTTGATATTCACCGTCCTGGTTTTTGCGCACCATGACGGTGCCGTCTACCGTGGTTACGAAGGTCTGCCTGAGTCTGTTGTAACGAAGGCCTTCTGTCGCCATTTCCGGCTTGGTCAACGTCATGGCGTCGGCCGGCGAGATGTATGAGGGCAAATGTGGCGTGGAGGACGCAGGCCGGTTGGAGGGCCTCGCGGGCCGCTGGATTTGCCAGATCGCCTGACCCTCGGTTCGCGTCAGAGGCAGGCCGGGCACGCCGGGCGCGAAGGTCAGTGGCACATGGTAGTTGCCTTGCCCGTCCTGCTCGACGACAAACTGGCCTTCATTGGCGATTTGAGCGTAGGTGCGCTGATCCGGTCCAGTGAACAAGCCATCGTTTTGCGTCACCGGCACCAATTCGTGGAAACGCTCTTGCGGCCAGGCGATTGCGTTCCGAGTGGCGCTGAAATCATGCGCTGCATCTGGCAAGGCATGAAGGCTGACCGTGGGCACTGCGTTGGCTGCGGCAGAGGTGGCTGGCGCTTGGCTGATCGCCGGCGAATCGATGCCCAGGAGCAGGGCGTCAGGCATGTCCAGGCCCACATTTTTGACGAGGGGCGGTGATCCGGGATGTGTGGCATCGGGCGAATCGGGCGATTTTATGGTCGGGATTTTTTTGGGTGATTTGGCCATGGGAAATACTCGGAAAAAGAGCGCGCAGACGCGTGCGGGTGCCGCGTAGACAGTACGCTGATAAAAAAAGGGTGTTTGTTGACGGGTTACCGCGAATTACGCGGGAGGCACTTTCATCAGCGAAACAGGGCGGAAAATGTTGGTCTGGTGACTGCAGCGATTTACTACTCTTAACGCAGACTTTTCGATGCGGGATTTGTCGGCACGCAATACCCAGCCATGGGCGGCCAGGTTGTAGCCCACGCGCGCGGTTTCGTCGTTGACGCAGATAACGTTCCAGACTTTGACTTCGTCGTTGGCCAATGCGGCAAGATATGGCGGGAGCGCTTTTGAGGCGTCGGGCTCTTCGAAAAAACGTGCATCAAGCCCATCCAGATAAATGCGATCAAAGACCAGATCGACCGTGTGCACAACTCCACCGGTGGTAATAACGCGGATTTGATCTATCAGATCTTCGCTTCCATAGACCGGCAGATAGAAAGTGGTTGTGCCGATGGAGAGCCGGTTTTCTTCCAGCCTTATTTCGACCTTGCCGAGCTGCGTTGCATCAAGTTCCCAAGTGGATGAATAGGGCAGGCGAACTTTGGCATCGGCAAGTGCGCCGGGAGTCGAGAGTTTGATGGTCATGTCCGGGAGTACGTGGATGAGATAACTCGAACCTTCTCCTTCGTAGTTGTCCATGTCGGTTTGCACGGCCAGTCGAATCGGCGTTGCGCAAACTCTTGTACGGCCCATCGGTTCAGCTGCTTTTTCAGCCAGATTGTGAAAGTAACGCTGAGAGCGAATCTCGAGCGGCAGTTTCATCTGGGTCACCCAATCCCGCGATACCGTGAAATCCGTAAAGGCAGGTGCGATTTCGGTTTGCGCTGTAAGCTCGGCATCTGCAACGACACCGTCCTTGAAAATCAATACGTAACGGCTGAACGGACGAACAGCCATGGTGCGCAGGATCTTCGTAATATTGTCGTGATCGTCTTCGTTACGCGCAGCGGAGTAATAATTGAGCTTGATGCTTTTCGCGCCGAAGTGATAGACGAGATGGCAACCAACAGTCAGGTGATATGACTTGGGTTTGTCCGAGAAAAAATGCGCCTCCGCTTTTGTCAGCTCGTCGCTGCGGAAATCCAGATATATCCGGGTAATGACATCAGAACGTAAAACTGCGTAAAAAGTGGTTGTCTTGCCGGTTCTCGGGACGTAATAGGCAGCGGTTTTGCGGTGGCGGATCCAGCATTCCGCTGCATAAATAATGATCGGGTTTACCGGTTTTCCTCGTTTGAGGAAAATTTCGGTTATTTCTACGGTGTGGCCGTCCGGGATTGTGTCTGGCAGATCAAGTCTGAAATGGAAATCATCGCTGGTTACGAAAACCAGGTTTTTGTTGCTCAGCTTTCTAGTGTGTTCGGTGTTCGTATAAACGTCATGAATGGTCAACACGTTTTTGAGGTGGTCAGACGTTTCGAAACCTGAGCGGATGACCAGGTCGTTACCCTCGATATCAAAGGATTCAATCAACTCCTTGCGCCAGTTCATGACGATGTAGCTGGTCTGTTCACCATCATCGACAATGGAAAAACGGCCCGCCACATGCGCAATGTAATATTGATCGGTGCCGGCGCCTCCCGACGCTTTTGCTCTTTCGTGAGAGAGAAATATCTGGTCGTCCCCAGCGCCAGCTTCAATGCTGTCGCTGCCCCGGGATTTGATGATGTTGTTTTGCGCGGAGCCCGTTACCACGCTTGCCGCGCGATGGACTGTCTCAACGTTTTCGATGCTGTCCAGCAAACTGTGCAGGATAAATATCCGGTTATTGTCGGCATCGACATCGCTCGTGATGATCTGCAATGTTCCAGCCAGCAGATCTACGTCATAGCCAGTTCTGTTGGTATTACGGGAGGAGTAGCTGCCGCCGAGTACCAGTGTGTCATTTCCTGCGCCGCCGCTCAGCGTCGAATGATCTGCGACATGGCGACCCCTTTCAAGGAAGTCCGCTGCGTTCTCAAACAGGAACTGGTCATTTTCTTCGCCGCCCGAAAGTTGTTTTTTTCCTGACTTGTAATGGAAGGTGTTGGGTTTTTTTTCTACCCCTTTGATCGAGTCGTTGCCCTCGCTGATGAACCAGAGAACGTTCTTGCCCTCTGCGGCGACCCCCAACTCCGCGCCGGGTGTATCTTTTGTAACCCCTGCGCGTGCATCAATGATGTCATCGGTGCCTACCACTTCAGGGACATTGACCGATTCCCACGCATCCTGTTTGGTCCACCAGTTTCGTTTCCAGACCCGGGTTGGTTTCAGGCGCACATCGAACTTGCCGTTGACGATGGCTTCGGTGGTCTCTTTCAAGGGGCCGTCGAGCAGCGCTCTGGCGGACTTTTTCAGTTGCAGAGAGTGCTGCAACAGCGTCTTTGCCTTGATATAGCGGTTTTGAACGCTTTGATCGACCTCCATCATGCAGAACGAAAACCAACCGCTACGCCACCGTTCATCGACAGTCAATTCAATGTAGTCATCTATATCGTCAACGATACGTACTGCGCCGTAGACCTGTGAGCCGATGGCGAGAATCGCGCCGGCTGCAAGTCCGACAGGGCCGGCAAACGAGAACCCGGCCATCGCGGCGGACCCGAGGATGACAGTCATGGCTGCACTGGTAATGCTCAGGCCAGCGCTGACGTAATGATCCATCGCTTCTTTGCCGGTGGCATTCTGAGCGGCGTTCATCGACCTCACGGCGGTAAAGATGTCGAAGGGCAGCGTCAGCATGCCGCCGACCAACCCTCCCGATCGACCCAATCTGAGTGCAAAGCGGGTTTTGGCGAAGTCCCGATAAGCACTTTGCCCGGCTGTGAGCATCTGCGTGGCTATCTTGCTCACCGCGACATCGGCCGCGATGGAGCCCAGCTCCGATACAATGCCTGCGCTGTTTATCGCTATTTCAGCAGTGTTTTCGGCTTTGATCGCATCGACAACGCCGCGAATTCCCATAAAGATGCCGAAGCCCTGGATGCCCACGCTGGAGCCCAGCGTCGCGTAACTTTTGGTCAATGCGGCCCAGCGGGGATGATGTTTGGGGACGTGCACGTGTTGCAGATCAAGCGACTGTGCGGCACTCAGAAGTTTGACAAGTTTGTCGCGGTAATTGCCGGATACAGTATCTGCAGCACTCTCCCTCAAGAGCCGGGGAGCGGTGAGCGGGCGCTGGCTGGCCATTTCAAACAGGAGCGTGGGCAACAAGTAGCTATCGCTGCCCGTTGAAGTTTTCAGGTAGTGTTCAACTTTATTGGCGTCGAACTGCAGGCTATTGATAAAAGAGCGTTTGGGGCGGCGAAAGAAACTGTTCTCGCCATTCAACGGATGACCATCAATGGTCGCGCCTAATCCGTCGAGTGCAGTACGGGTAATCGAAATGTCGCCAATTTCGAAAGGGCCGAAAACTTCGTCCACCATTTGCAACTGACTCGATTTTTCGTTAGTTCGGCTCTGATCGATGGTTGAGGGCTTGTATTCGTTGGCTTCATAGCCCAGATCCATGATTATTACGGTATCGGAAACAGGTTGCAGGTCCGCATGTATTGAAGGGTCGGTTTGTGCTGTTGCTTCGCTTATCAGTGTGGCCATTAGAACTTCCTTGTTCCGGCAATTGTCGTTAAGGCGAAGAATATTACGTTGGCTTTTCCAGAGCTGTATATCGGGGGGTTGTTGCTATCTATTGCATATCAAAGATTGAATGTTGTTCGAGTTGAATTGATTCAAAACAACACATCATCCCGCCCGAGGTCCGTTCCGGCAGGATGATCAATAGTGGCGCTTTTCAGTGGCTGCCAAGCAACGACGCGGCGCCAGCACCACCAAATAGTCCGGCACTGACCCGATTGAACCAACTCTGGCCTTTGCCGCTGCGCAGATAACGTGCGGCGCCATGGGCGCCCAGGCCATAGGCCAGCTTGCAGCACAGATCGAGCACTACCCAGGTCGCGATCATGATCAGCAATTGCGGCAGAAAAGGTTGCTCAGCGCGGAGGAACTGCGGCAGAAACGCGGCGAAAAACAGGATGTCCTTCGGATTGCTCGCACCCAGTACAAAAGCGCGTCCGAACAATGTGCGAAAACGCGGCACCGGTGCAGCCTCAGGTACTTCGGCGCCCGTCGATGGCTGCCGCGACTGCTGCCAGCTCTGCCAGGCGAGGTAGAACAGGTACAGCGCACCGACTATTTTCAGTGCGCTGAACAAATGCTCCGAAGCCATTAGCAATGCGCCGAGGCCAAGTGCCGACGCGCTGAGCAGGCAGATCGAGGCGATCACGCCACCCAGGAACGCGGGGTACGACCGGCGCAAACCGTAATTCAGACTGTTGCTGATCATCAGCAATGACAGCGGTCCCGGGATCAGGATCACCACCAGCGCAGCGCCACTGAACAGCAGCCAGGTTTCCAGACTCATCGTATTGCTCCTTTGTTGTTATCGAGATGTGCAAAAGCCCCACCGGTGAGGGTGAGGCTGGTTTGAAGCCTGAACCGCGCAGCGTTTACAGGAAGATGAACTTGGCGATGAAGATCGCGCAGAGCACCCACAGGCTGACGGAAATTTCCTTGTACTTGCCGGTGCCGGCCTTCAACGCGACGTAAGTGATGAAGCCCAGGGCGATGCCGTCGGCGACCGAAAAGGTCAGCGGCATCATGATCGCCGTGACGATCGCCGGAATGGCGTCGGTCGCTTCGTCCCATTCGATGTGGGCCATACCGCCCATCATCAACATCGCCACGTAGATCAGTGCACCTGCCGTGGCATAAGCGGGAATCATGCCAGCCAGCGGTGCGAAAAACATGGCCGCTATAAATAGCACACCCACGGTGACGGCGGTAAGACCAGTCCGACCACCAGCGGCTACGCCGGCGGCACTTTCCACGTAACTTGTCACGGGTGGAACCCCCACCACGGCGCCAAATACGCTGGATGCGCTGTCAGCCTTCATGGCTCGGGAAAGATTCTCGATGCGACCGTCAGCGGCGACAAGGTTGGCGCGCTGGGCCACGCCCATCAGCGTACCGGCGGTGTCGAACATGTGCACGAAGAGGAACGCGAGCACCACGCTGATCATGCTGACGTTGAACACGCCGGCGACGTTCATTGCCATCCAGGTCGGTGCCAGGCTCGGCGGCGCGGACATGATGCCCTCGTAGTGCACCAGACCCAGGCCCCAGCCGGCGAGGGTGACGGTGATGATGCTGATCAGGATCGCACCGAACACGCGGTGGTAACTGAGGATCGCGATCATCAGGAAGCAGATCGCAGCGAGCAGCGGGCCAGGTTCACGCAGCGAACCCAGCTTGATCAGCGTCGCCGGGCTGTCGACGACGATACCGGCCGTCTTCAGACCGATCAGGCCCAGAAACAGACCGACACCGGCGCCCATCGCGAACCGCAGGCTGACCGGGATACTGTTGAGCAGCCACTCGCGGATCCGCGAAAAGGTCAGGAACATGAACAGCACGCCCGAGACAAACACCGCGCCGAGGGCGGTTTCCCAGTTGTAGCCCATGGTGCCGACCACGGTGTAGGTGAAGAAGGCGTTGAGGCCCATGCCCGGCGCCAGGCCGACCGGCCAATTGGCATAGAGCCCCATCAACAGGCAACCGAGCGCAGCGGCGATGCAGGTGGCGACGAAGGCCGCACCGTGATCGATGCCTGCGTCGGCCATGATGTTCGGGTTGACGAAAATGATGTAAGCCATGGTGATGAAGGTTGTCAGACCGGCAATCAGCTCGGTCTTCACCGTGGTGCCATGCAAGCTGAGTTTGAACAGACGCTCCAGCAGGCCATTGCGTAATGGCGGCGTGAGCTCGAGCGGCGGTGCTTCGGATTTGCGGCTTTCCACAGCGAGTACTCCTCAAGAGTTTTATTGTTATTTCCAGGGCCGGACCCATGAGGGGTGGCAGCGGCCCTTTGAGGCATACGCGAATTTGTTGACCGTATAGTCAGGAACTCGCACGCAGTGGATTATGCTTTTGTGTACAAATAAAGCAAATATTGTTTTTTGTTTTGTCGGCGATTTTTTTGCGGATAGGGATATATGGCTATCAGGATGGCTACGCGAGCAGGCTCGCTCACACAGGAGAATGCGTTCCAATGTGGGAGCGAGCCTGCTCGCGAAGAGGGCGGTCCTGTCAATCGAGTTGCAGCTGATTCCCCCCAAGCGCCAGATTCACCGCCAACCACCCATTCACCGCCGCTTCCCCAGCCTCGGCAAATACCCGCTCGAGCAATTTCACCTGCTCACGGCGCAGCGCTTGCTCGAACTTCGCGCCTTCCGCCGTCAGCTCAAGCAGGCGCTTACGCTTGTCCGTCTGCGAAGCGACGCTGTCGACCAGGTGCATTTCCTGCAACTGGCGCAGGGGCATGTTCAACGCTTGTTTGCTCACGCCCAGCAGGGCCAGCAACTCTTTTACGCTGAGGTTCGGATAGCGCGCGATGAAAAACACGATGCGCTGATGCACCCGCGAGAGGCCGCGACGCTCGAGCATTTCATCAGCCTTGGCAGTGAATGCCTGATAGCCGAAGAAAAACGCTTCCATGGCCTGTTGCTGAGTGGAGGGGTTTTTAAGGTCAAGCATGTTGACGTACTCGCTCAAGCTGTCGTAATTTCAGTCAACCAGTTTGACTCATTTCCTGCATGCCTTGCTACGGTGACCTCCATGGCTTTTTCCGAACGTGTCTCGCGCCTTAAAAGTTCTTTGATCCGAGAAATCCTCGCGGCGGCCCAGCTTCCGGAGGTCATGTCGTTCGCCGGCGGTTTGCCCGCTGAGGCGATGTTGCCGAAGGTGGAGTGGGACGAGATGCCGTTATCGCTGGGTCAGTACGGCATGAGCGAAGGCGAGCCGGCCTTGCGCGAAGCTTTGGCGGCAGAGGCGAGGGCGCTGGGCCTCGAGTGCGATGCGAGTCAGGTGCTGGTGGTCAGTGGTTCCCAGCAAACTCTGGATCTGGCGGCAAAACTGTATATCGACAAGGGCACGGAAATTTTGCTGGAGGCGCCGACTTATCTGGCCGCGCTGCAAATCTTCCAGCTTTTCGGCGCCGATTGCCTGACCGTGCCGCAGGAAGCGGACGGACCTAACTTGGCGCAACTTCGCAAACGTCTGGAACAACACCGCCCGGCGTTTATCTACCTGATCCCGACGTTCCAGAATCCATCCGCCGTGCGCTACAGCGAGGCCAAGCGCGCAGCGGTCGCGGCATTACTTGATGAATTTGGCGTCACCCTCATCGAAGACGAGCCATACCGCGAACTGACTTTCGATGGTGGCAGCGCAAAACCGATTGTGGCGCGCCTGAAAAAAGCCAGCTGGATCTACACCGGTACCGTGTCGAAAACCTTGCTCCCGGGTCTGCGTGTCGGTTACTTGATCGCCAGTGCGGATCTGTTCCCCCACCTGCTCAAACTCAAGCAGTCGGCGGATCTGCACACCAATCGCATCGGTCAGTGGCAGGCGCTGCAATGGATCGGCTCAGAGAAGTATCACCAGCATTTAAGTGAGTTGCGGGATTTCTACCGGCTACGGCGAGATGCGTTTCAGTTGGCGCTGGAAGAGCATTTTGCAGATCTGGCTGAGTGGAACATGCCCCAGGGCGGGCTGTTCTTCTGGCTGACGCTGAAGCAACCGCTGGATACGCGCACTTTGCTCAACGAGGCGTTGGCCAATGATGTGGCATTCATGCCCGGTGAACCGTTCTTTCCCGAGCCGGACAAGCATCATGGGCATTTGCGCTTGAACTTCAGCCACATTGATCCGTCGCGGCTGGATGAGGGGTTGAAGCGGTTGGCGGCGGTGGTGCGGCGGGCGCAGATGGAGAGGGCGGCCTGATAAGCAATAAACCGGCTGGAGGGCCGGTTTATCATTGTCTGAGTTTTGTGATGATTTGACGGGCCTCATCGCTGGCAAGCCAGCTCCCACAATTCTTGTCTACAACCTGAGATCAATGTGGGAGCTGGCTTGCCAGCGATGGCGCCATCAGCCACAGCACATCAATGTCAGACCGCCGCAAACCGCTTATCCAGATAATCAATAATCACCTTGGATTCATACATCCAGGTTGTCTGCCCATTCTCATCAATTCGCAGGCAAGGCACTTTGATTCGGCCACCCTGTTCCAGCAGGGTCTGGCGATCCTGCTCGTTGTTCTTCGCGTCTTTCAGCGCCACCGGCACATTCAGGCGATGCAGAGCGCGGCGGGTTTTCACGCAGAACGGGCAGGCGTGAAATTGATACAGCGTCAGGTCCTTCGCGGCAGCGTCGACTTGCGCCTGAGCAGCGGTGGGGCGTTTTTTCTTCCCCGGGCGGGTAATAAAGTCGATGAAGATAACCAGTTGGCCGAGGCCGACACGAAGCGCTTTGACGAACACGTTGAAAGCCTCACGGTGCAAATGAAGAAGGCGCGCAGCTTACCCGATTTTTCACGGGCGAAAAAAAACCGGCGATCAACGCCGGCTCTTTTCTGTTGCGAATTACTTGATGAGGCTGAGGAATTCGCTACGGGTTGCCGCGTTTTCACGGAATTCACCGAGCATCACCGAAGTGATCATCGACGAATTCTGCTTTTCGACGCCGCGCATCATCATGCACATGTGCTTGGCTTCGATCACCACGGCCACGCCCAGCGCGCCGGTGACTTGCTGCACCGCATCGGCGATCTGGCGGCTGAGGTTTTCCTGAATCTGCAGGCGACGGGCGTACATATCGACGATCCGCGCAACCTTCGACAGGCCCAGCACTTTGCCGCTCGGGATATAGGCGACATGCGCCTTGCCGATGAACGGCAGCAAGTGGTGTTCGCACAACGAATACAGCTCGATGTCCTTGACCAGCACCATTTCGCTGTTGTCGGAGCTGAACAGGGCACCATTGGTGACCTCTTCGAGCGTCTGTGCATAACCGCGGCAGAGGTACTGCATGGCTTTGGCGGCACGCTTTGGCGTGTCGAGCAGGCCCTCGCGGGACACGTCCTCGCCCAATTGGCCGAGAATCGCGGTGTAATTCTGTTCCAGGGACATGAAACTACCTGTGGGGATTTTCGCAAAGGGCAAGGGTACGGTGGCGGACACAACCCTGCAAGTTCGGTGTGATGGCTTTATTCGTCGCGACCTTCCATCATCGTCCGTTTCAGCATCACATAAACCGCGCCGGCGCCGCCGTGACGGGCCTGGCAGGAGCAAAAGCCGAGGACTTGGGCGTGCTGGCGCAGCCAGGTGTTGACATGGCTTTTGATCATTGGCCGCTTGCCATCGAGGCGCACGGCCTTGCCGTGAGTCACGCGCACGCAGCGGATTTCGAATTTGGTCGCCTCAGCGAGAAACGCCCAAAGGGTTTCGCGGGCCTTCTCGACACTCATGCCGTGCAGGTCGAGGCTGCCTTCGAACGGGATCTGCCCGACCTTGAGCTTGCGCATCTGGCTTTCCTGCACGCCGTCGCGGGACCACATCAGTTCGTCTTCCGGGCCGACGTCGATCACGAACTGGTCGGACAAGCCATCAATGATAGTGGTGTCGCTGCGCACGGTGGCGGACTGACGCAGCTTGGCGATCTGCGCGCGGTCAGCCTTGGGTTTGCCGGTGTCGGCGCGGTCGTGCTTGATCGGCTTGACGCCCTGGATCGCACTTTTGAACAGAGAAAAATCGTCGTCTTGCATGTCAGCCTCCGCGAAGGGCGGCCAGTTTACCCAAGTCGACAGAAAACGGCCCGGCAAAAAGCCAGGCCGTTGGGTCAGTCGTGTTTTTTCATCAGATGCGGGGCCATGTTCAGTTCCCGCGATTGCCGTGCGCGACGGCGGCAGCGGCGCCACAGGGCAACGCCGAAATACAGAAACAGCAAGCCGATGGCGAGCATGATTGCCGAGCCCAGCGGTGACGCGTTCAGGTCACCCAGCGCCGGCGGACGGCCGAGCAGGCTGGCTGCCCCAGCCATCGCCAGCAGCACGCCGAACGTCGCCAGAATGGCCGAGATCGCCGCGCCAAATCGAAAACGCCAGTTGCTTTGGCCTTTGGGCCGCAAACGGCGTGCGTCAAATCCATCGGATAACTTCATTCCGACCTTCCTCAATGGTATCGGCCCTTCGACCGGGAGTTGACCGGGTTGTTCCTGAGGCTATGGCATTTGCGGCAAATCAGCGGATATAGCGGATGAGCGGCGCCAACGCACCGCTCGCGAGGGCAGGATCAGATCAGGTCCTGAGTCTTGGCCAGCGTGGCGAAGTTGTCGGCCATGATCGCCATTTCCGCTTCCTGCACGCGTTCGGCGCTGAGTACGCCGCTCTTGAACGGCAGATCGCGTGTCGCGCAGGCGTCTTCGACCAGGGTGCAGCGGAAACCGAGATTCTTCGCCGCGCGCACGGTGGTGCTGACGCTGGAGTGACTCATGAAACCGCAAACGATCAGGTCCAGCGAGCCGAGGTTCTGCAGGCGCTCGAGCAGTTCGGTGCCATGGAACGCGCTCGGCAGCAGTTTGCCGATAATGGTTTCATCACCCTGTGGTTCCAGACCAGGGATGAACTCGCCACGTTCGCCCTGCGGGTCGAACAGGCCACCCACGGTGCCGAGATGACGCACGTGCACGATCGGCCGACCGGCGGCACGGGCTGCGGCAACCACTTGTTTGATGTTCGCGACGGCCGCGTCCATGCCGCTCAGGGCCAGCGGGCCACTGAGGTATTCCTTCTGGGCATCGATGATGACCACGGTGGCATGGCTCAGGGTGGCCGCTGCGTAACCGCGGCCGCTGAGTTGAAACATCGTTTTTGGAACGGACATTCTGGGGCTCCTCGGGGTGGGGCTTTTGCGACATTGTCCTCTGGCTGAGCGGTTCTGTGAATCGCTACCATCGTAGGCGCCGTCGTTCTTGGCCTGCAGCCTTGTCAAGTTACACGTTCCGTTCAATGCCTGATGCAAAAAAAAGAAATCTCCTACCGTTGCCACGCGGTTTTTCCTGCGTCGTCGTCGCGCGTTTTGGCTGCTAGAATCGCCAGTCGTTTTTTCTGGAGTTCTACGCCGTGATCACTTCCCGACTTCGTACCCTGCGCGACCACATCCGTTGGGCCGTCAGCCGCTTCCATGGGGAGGATCTGTTTTTCGGTCATGGCACCGACAACGCCTGGGACGAGGCGCGTCAGCTGGTGCTGGGCGCTTTGCACCTGCCTTGGGAAATCGCCGACAGCTATCTTGATTGCGCGCTGGAAGACGACGAACTGGTCAATCTGCAGCGCCTGCTCAAGCGCCGCATCGAAGATCGCGTTCCGACCGCCTATCTGCTCGGCGAGGCGTGGTTCTGCGGCATGTCGTTCATCGTCGACCAGCGCGTGTTGATCCCGCGTTCGCCGATTGGTGAACTGATCGAAAACCGCTTTGCACCATGGATCGGCAACGAACCGGCGCGGATTCTCGACCTGTGCACGGGTTCCGGCTGCATCGGCATTGCCTGTGCTTACGAGTTTCAGAATGCCGAGGTAGTGCTCGCGGACCTGTCGTTCGAAGCGCTGGAAGTGGCCAACCAGAACATCGAGCGCCATGGCGTCGATGAGCGCGTCTATACCGTGCAGGGTGATGGCTTCGATGGCTTGCCGGGTCAGCGTTTCGACCTGATCGTGTCGAACCCGCCCTACGTCGATGCGGAAGATTTCGCCGACATGCCGGACGAATATCAGCACGAGCCGGAACTCGGTCTGGCCTGCGGTGATGATGGTCTGAATCTGGTCCGGCGCATGCTCGCCGAAGCGGCGGATCACCTGACCGAGAAGGGTTTGCTGATTGTCGAGGTGGGCAACAGCCAAGTGCACGTCGAGGCGTTGTACCCGGAAGTCGATTTCGCCTGGCTGGAGTTCCAGCGTGGTGGGCATGGTGTGTTCATGCTGACAGCGGAGCAGTGCCGCGCGCATCAGGCCCTGTTCGCGTCCCGCGTCTAAGGTTGTGACAGATCGTTCCCACGCTCCGCGTGGGAATGCATCAATGGACGCTCTGCGTCCGCTTTTGGGATGCGGAGCGTCCCGGGCTGCATTCCCACGCAGAGCATGGGAACGATCAGTACGCGCTCAAGCCCTCAGCGGTGCGTAGCAATCCAGATCAACAACCCCGCCTGAAACACCGCAAATGCCACCAGACACGTAATGGTGAAACGCAGCCCGGCGTCTTCACGCTTGAACTTGCTGACTTTTTCTTCCTGCTTCTTCAGTTTCACTTCCTGCTCGGCCAGGTTCTGTTCGGCCTGCTGCAGCATCTGCGCGGCTTCAAGAATTTCGACGATCTGCAGCTTTTCGCTGTTCCAGTCACCGAGCAGATCACCGACCTGCACGGCCTTGATGCTGCCTTTCAAATGCTGGGCGTCGGCGTAAGCCACATCGAAACCGTGCACGCGCAGGAAATGGTCGCGACGCAAGCGAGTGTCTTCGTTGAGCGCGTCCTTGTTGTTCAGGTCCATGCCGTCGACGGTGTAGCCGGGCCAGCGCTTTTTCGCCCAATTGATGCCTTGCGCAGCCATGAAGCGGCCGATACCGCGATTCAGCGGTTCAATCTGCAAGCCGCTATCGGGACCGAAGCTCACCCGTTTGCTCGCGTGGTCTACCCACACATCAAGATGATTCTGCTCTTTGCGCACGCGCTGGTTGGGCAGCTTGATCGCCATGCGCATCAGGCTGCGCTCTTTGCTGTTGCGCTCGGCGTAACCGAATTCGACAAAGCGCAACGGCCGGCCGCCGGTATTGCGGTCGGTCTGCAGCGGCGCCAGGCGGAGCATCTTGTGGTGCTCGGCCTGAACGTCCGCCCACGGCAGTTCGACCGCTGGCGATGCGTCTTTTTCAGCGCTGGTGTCGGGTGAAGTCTGGGTTTCAGTCATAACGGCGAGATCCTGTCCAAGCCCTGCTTGCCGCCAGACGTTGCGCTGGCGACAAAGGCTTATCGGCCGTTTTCTGTGAGGCTGGAGGGTAAAACGCAGTTAACTTGCACGAATTCCGTCAATAAATTCGATGACGGCGGCGCCCAGTTCGGCGGCCAGGGGCAAATTCGGGTCCTTGTAGGAGGCCAATTGCCGCTTCATGTCGTTGTGGACGATGCGCAGCACGTGATTCATACCGTCGATCACCGTCAGTTGCGCTTCCGGTTTCGCCGCCTTGAGCAGCTTCGCGTCCTCGGTGCCGACCTGAATGTCGTTGCTGCCCTGGACAATCAGCGCCGGCATTTTCAACTGGGCAAAGGCCTGCGCCGGGTCCTGACGGAACAGCGAAATCAGGTACGGCTGCACGCTCGGGCGAAAGATCACCTGCAACGGCTGCGGCACGTTGTCATCGGTATGGCCGGCCTTGAGGCTGTCGAGCAGTTCGTTGCTGCGCAGCATCAGTGGCGGCGGCAGGCTGCGCGCCAACTGTTCGCGGATTACCTGATCGACCGGGCGCGCGCTGCCGGACAGCGAGATCACCGCCGCTGCGTCCAGCTTCGGCGCGGCGAGGCTGGCAATCAGCGCGCCTTCGCTGTGGCCGAGCAGAATCAGTTTGCCGAAACGCGGATCGGCCTTGAGCTTCTGCCCCCACGCCACGGCGTCCGCCGCATAGCCTTCTACAGACAAATCACGTTCATCGGGAGCGGCCGCCAAGCTTGCCGCAACGCCACGCTTGTCGTAGCGCACGCTGGCGATGTTGTGTTTGGCCAGCACCCAGGCCAAGCGCTTGAGGCTGTCATTGCGTCCGCCGTCGGGGTTGTTTCCATCGCGATCTGTAGGACCTGAGCCAGAAATCATCAGAACAATCGGCACCGGGCTGTCGGACTTGGGCAGCAACAGCGAACCGAAAAGTTCGCCGCTGCCGGTGTCCAGAGTGACCGGGCGCTGTAGGACTGTCGCTTGGGCAAAGCCGGTAAAGAGGGTAAGACTCAAGATCAGAACTCGCAGCATCATCACGCCATCATTGGTCAAGGTGCCGGTTGGACTCGCCAGCACCACTAAGGTTCGAGGATGAACTACTCGGTTAGCCTGCGTATACTGGCGCGCATCAAGAATTCGGGTTTGATTTCACGGAGCGTCCTGCATGTCCGGCAATACCTACGGCAAGTTGTTCACTGTCACCACCGCTGGCGAAAGCCATGGTCCGGCGTTGGTCGCCATTGTCGACGGCTGCCCGCCGGGCCTGGAGATTTCCCTGGAAGATCTGCAGCGCGACCTTGATCGCCGCAAGCCTGGCACCAGCCGCCACACCACCCAGCGCCAGGAAGCCGATGAAGTCGAAATCCTCTCCGGCGTGTTCGAGGGCCGCACCACCGGTTGCTCGATCGGCCTGCTGATTCGCAATACCGACCAGAAGTCCAAGGACTACTCGGCGATCAAGGACCTGTTCCGCCCGGCTCACGCCGACTACACCTATCACCATAAATACGGCGAACGCGATTATCGCGGCGGTGGCCGCAGTTCCGCGCGGGAAACCGCCATGCGCGTGGCGGCCGGTGCGATCGCCAAGAAGTATCTGGCCAGTCAGGGCATCGTCATTCGCGGTTACATGAGCCAGCTCGGCCCGATCGAAATTCCGTTCAAGACCTGGGATTCGGTCGAAGAAAACGCCTTTTTCAGTCCTGACCCGGACAAGGTCCCGGAGCTGGAAGCGTACATGGACCAGTTGCGCCGCGATCAGGACTCGGTCGGAGCGAAGATCACCGTGGTCGCCGAAGGCGTGATGCCGGGTCTTGGCGAACCGATTTTCGACCGCCTCGACGCCGAACTGGCCCACGCGCTGATGAGCATCAACGCGGTCAAAGGCGTGGAGATCGGCGCCGGGTTCACCTGTGTCGCCCAGCGTGGTACCGAACACCGCGATGAACTGACGCCGGAGGGTTTCCTCAGCAACAACGCCGGCGGCATCCTCGGTGGCATCTCGTCCGGCCAGCCAATCGTTGCGCATCTGGCATTGAAACCGACCTCGAGCATCACCACCCCGGGGCATTCGATCGACGTGAATGGCAACCCGGTCGATGTGATCACCAAGGGGCGTCACGATCCTTGTGTCGGCATCCGCGCGACGCCGATCGCCGAAGCGATGATGGCCATCGTGCTGATGGATCACCTGCTGCGCCACCGTGGGCAGAACGCCGATGTGCGCGTGAGCACGCCGGTGCTGGGCCAGCTCTGATGGCCGCGCTCAAAGCCGTCGCGGCATAGCCGGCGTGGCGGCGCTTCCTTACTGGCGGTTGTCCAGTTTCTATCTGTTCTATTTCGCCTTGCTCGGATCGACAGCGCCATTTCTGGCGCTGTACTTCGATCACCTCGGCTTCAGCGCCGCACGCATCGGCGAGCTGGTGGCGATTCCGATGCTGATGCGCTGCGTGGCGCCGAACATCTGGGGCTGGCTCGGCGATTACACCGGCAGGCGTCTGGCCATCGTGCGCTTTGGTGCGGTGTGCACGTTGCTGACCTTTTCGCTGATCTTCGTCAGTCAGACCTACGCCTGGCTGGCGATGGTCATGGCCCTGCATGCGTTCTTCTGGCACGCGGTGCTGCCGCAGTTCGAAGTCATCACCCTCGCGCATCTGCAGGGGCAAACATCGCGCTACAGCCAGATTCGCCTGTGGGGCTCGATCGGTTTCATCATCACTGTGGTAGTGCTGGGGCGGCTGTTCGAATGGCTCAGTCTGGACATTTATCCGGCGGCGC
Organism: Pseudomonas sp. Leaf434; assembly: GCF_001425545.1. Lineage (NCBI taxonomy): Bacteria > Pseudomonadati > Pseudomonadota > Gammaproteobacteria > Pseudomonadales > Pseudomonadaceae > Pseudomonas > Pseudomonas sp. Leaf434. Next base: position 1,088,676 of record NZ_LMQZ01000001.1, read on the forward strand.
TGGTGCTGATCATGGCCGGTATCGTCCTGAGTAGCCTGTGGGTGCCGAATGCACAGCCGGCGCAAGGCAATCGGCCGACGGGTGAGGGCTTCCTCAAGCAATTGCGTCATCCCGGCGTGCTGGCGTTTTATGCTTGCGTCGCGCTGATGCAGGTCAGCCACGGGCCGTATTACACCTTTCTGACTTTGCACCTTGAACGCCTCGGTTACAGCCGTGGCGTCATCGGTATGCTCTGGGCCGTGGGCGTGGTGGCCGAAGTGCTGATGTTCATGGCCATGAGCCGCATTCTGGCGCGCTTTTCCCTGCGCCGGGTGCTGCTGGCGAGCTTCCTTCTGGCGGCGTTGCGTTGGGTGCTGCTCGGTTCGTTTGCGGAGTTTCTCTGGGTGTTGTTGTTCGCCCAGGTGTTGCATGCAGCGACATTCGGCAGCTTTCATGCGGCTGCCATCGCTTTCGTGCAACGTAGTTTCGGCGCCCGCCAGCAAGGCCAGGGCCAGGCGCTGTATGCGGCACTGGCCGGCACCGGCGGGGCGCTCGGCGCGCTGTATTCCGGCTACAGCTGGAATGCCCTCGGCGCAACATTGACCTTTAGTATTGCCAGTCTCGCAGCGCTTGCCGCTGCCGTTATCATTGCCACATGTATGCAAGAGGACAGGCCATGAGCCTTAGTCGTGAACAGCTCGCCCAGCAGATCGTTGACGCCGGGCGTTTTCTATATGGCCGTGGCTGGTCGCCAGCTACCAGCAGCAACTATTCGACACGCCTGTCGCCGAGCGAAGCGCTGTTGACCGTATCGGGCAAGCACAAGGGCCAGTTGGGTGTGGATGACGTGCTCGCTACCGATCTGTCCGGCAATAGCCTGGAGCCGGGCAAGAAACCCTCCGCCGAAACCTTGCTGCACACCCAGCTCTACAGTTGGCGCGCGGAAATCGGCGCGGTGCTGCACACCCATTCGGTGAATGCCACGGTGCTGTCGCGCCTGACCCCGGAAGATTTCATCGAATTTGAAGACTACGAATTGCAGAAAGCCTTCAGCGGCATTTCCACCCACGAATCACGGGTGCGTGTGCCGATTTTCGACAACGATCAGGACATTGCGCGCCTCGCCGCCAAGGTGCAGCCTTGGCTCGACGCCCATCCCGATTGCGTCGGTTATCTGATCCGCGGCCATGGTCTCTATACCTGGGGCGCGCAGATGAGCGACGCGCTGCGGCAGATCGAGGCTTTTGAATTCCTGTTTGAATGCGAGTTGAAAACCCGCAGCGTCATGAACCGCCAAGGCTGAGTTCATCTGAAACAGCCTGTTTGCCTGATGCCATGCGGCGCCCGACCGGTCTTCAAGAGCCGGACGGCGCCGCCGCTACCGAGGAATTGCCCATGAGCAGCCTGTCCGTTTATCACGTTTCCAGCCCTGAGATTCCCAATAAGGTGCTGACCCATTTCGAAGATATCGCCTCGACGCTGGCCGAGCAGGGCGTGCGTTTCGACCGCTGGCAGGCCGCCGCGAAGATTCAGCCCGGCGCCAGTCAGGAAGAGGTCATCAGCGCTTATAAAGAGCAGATCGACAAACTGATGACTGAGCGCGGTTACATTACGGTCGATGTGATCAGCCTCAACAGTGATCATCCGCAAAAAGCCGAGCTGCGCGCCAAGTTCCTCGAAGAGCACCGCCATGGCGAAGACGAAGTGCGATTTTTCGTCGCCGGTCGTGGCTTGTTTACCCTGCATATCGACGATTACGTCTATGCCGTGCTTTGCGAGAAAAATGATCTGATCTCGGTTCCCGCCGGCACCAAGCACTGGTTCGACATGGGCGAGCATCCGCATTTCGTAGCGATTCGTCTGTTCAACAACCCGGAAGGCTGGGTTGCCAATTTCACCGGCGAAGACATCGCCGGTCGTTTCCCGCGTCTGGAGGACTGAAACCGTGTCGATCAAAGCCATCCTCACCGACATCGAAGGCACCACCAGCGCGGTGAGTTTCGTCTTCGACGTGCTGTTTCCCTACGCCGCCGAACATTTGCCCGACTTTGTGCGCCAGAACGCTTCGCGTGCTGATGTCGCCGAACAGCTCGACGCCGTGCGCCGAGACAGCAACGAGCCGCAGGCCGATGTCGAGCGGGTTGTTGAAATCCTCTTGAGCTGGATCGCTGAAGACCGCAAAGCCACGCCGCTCAAGGCGTTGCAAGGCATGGTCTGGGCGCAGGGCTATCAGGCCGGGCAGCTGAAAGGGCATGTTTATCCGGATGCTGTTGAAGCGCTGCAACGTTGGCATGCGGCCGGTTATCAACTGTTTGTTTACTCATCCGGCTCGATCCAGGCGCAGAAACTGATTTTCGGTTGCTCGGAGGCGGGGGATCTGACACCGCTGTTCAGCGGCTATTTCGACACCACATCAGGGCCGAAGCGTGAGGCGCAGTCCTACCGCAACATTCAACAGGCGGTGGGTGTTGAAGCCGATGAAATCCTGTTCCTCTCGGATATCGTCGAAGAGCTCGACGCTGCCCAGTCAGCCGGCATGAAAACCTGTGGCCTGGCGCGTGAAGGCGGTGAGTTGGCAGGACACGTGACGGTGGACAGCTTTACCGGGATCGAACCGGAAGCGTTCTGACCATTGCACACATCCCTGTAGGAGCTGTCGAGTGAAACGAGGCTGCAATCTTTCGATTTACGCATGAAATCAAGATCAAAAGATCGCAGCGTGCCGCAGCTCCTACAAAAATCATGCGCACATAAAAACAGGCCGTGAAGCGCATGCTCCACGGCCTGTTTTTGTTTAAAGCCAATTACAGCGAGTGATAGGTCGGCAGAGCAAAACGCTGCTGGCTCTGCAGCATCGCAATTTGCGGCAGCTCGCTGGCTTGTTCGGCCAGGTCGCGGCGGATCGCGCTGATCGCCCACGACAGTTGGTCACCGGCATGCAGTTGCTGATACGAGAGGGCGCGTTTGAAGACTTTGCCGTCGCTGCTACGCAGTGTGAGCAGGATGCCACCGTCAGGACGCGGGGCAGTGCTGACTTCGTAGTTGGAGAACAGCGATGTAAATTTTTCTTGAATCAGGCTCATGTCATCAGCTCCGTATGTACTTGAATGGCAAGCATGCGGAGGTAGTTGCAGCGTTTGTGCCAGTATTGATGCGAATAAATTCCCTTTAAAATCAACGAGTTGAAAGTAGTGCATTTTGCAGGCGTCGTGCAATCTGCATGAATGGCCATCGTGCATCCTGCATTTTGCGTGATTTTTCTCCGTACAACGGAACCAAACGTCCGTACCAGAATCCGCTCTTCCCCGGAGGCGCGACGGGATACAAATCATTGCAAAAACCGCGTGTACAGCCCCGCGAGCACTGACGTACTTTCCTTCTCGACCCATGGCGTAAACGCGTCGGTCGCAGTCATTACCCGATAACAAGAACAGCGGTCTGCACGTCAAGATCGAACGGGGAGCTTTCATGCGTCACGCACCAAGCGACACGATTACCTGGGGCATGATGCTCCGCAAACTGCCGATGATCGCCAAGGCCATCCCCCGGGTGGTCAAAGGCATGAAAGTGGCCAACGTTACGGATCCGACCCAAACGTGTGGCCTGGGCTGGACGTTCGAGCAGGCGACGCTGCGCAATCCCGATGGTGTGGCGTTATTGCAGGGCGACGTGGCGTTGACCTACACACAGGTCAACCAGTGGGCCAATCGCATTGCGCATTATCTGAGCGAGCAAGGTATCGGCAAAGGCGATGTGGTCGCGGTGTTCATCGAGAACCGTGCGGAATTACTGGTGACAATCCTGGCGCTGGCCAAGCTCGGCGCGGTCAGTGCGCTGCTCAACACCTCATTGATGCGCGACACGCTTGTTCACAGCATCAATCTGGTTGCGCCTGCGGCCATCGTGGTCGGGGAAGAACTGACCGCTGCCTATGCCGGCGTGCGTGATCAGGTAGCGATCGCAGCGCCCCGCACCTGGTTTGTCGCTGATCAGGACACATACAGCCACCCGGGCATCGCGCCCGAGGATTACGTCAATCTGATCAGCGCCAGTGCTGACGCCAGCAGCGATAACCCGCCGAGCAGCGCGCAAGTATTCTTCGACGATCCGTGTTTCTACATCTACACCTCCGGCACCACCGGTCTGCCCAAGGCCGGGGTTTTCAAGCACGGACGGTGGATGCGCAGTTCGGCGAGCTTCGGCATGATCGCCCTCGATATGCGCCCGGATGATGTCGTTTACTGCACCTTGCCGCTGTATCACGCCACAGGTCTGTGCGTGTGTTGGGGATCGGCGATCAACGGCGCCTCGGGTTTCGCCATCCGCCGCAAATTCAGCGCCAGCCAGTTCTGGAATGATGTGCGCCGCTATCGCGCGACCACCATCGGCTATGTTGGCGAATTGTGCCGCTACCTGGTCGAGCAACCGGTCAGCGTCGATGACAGCCGTCACGATGTGCGCAAGATGATCGGCAATGGCCTGCGTCCTGGTGCTTGGGCCGAGTTCAAATCACGTTTTGCGGTGGAGCATATCTGTGAGCTGTACGCGGCCAGCGACGGCAACATCGGTTTCACCAACATCCTCAATTTCGACAACACCGTCGGGTTTTCCCTGATGGCCTGGGAACTGGTCGCTTACGACCATGACAGTGGCGAGCCGTTGCGCGGCGAAGATGGTTTCATGCGCAAGGTCGGCAAGGGCGAGCAAGGCCTGCTGCTGGCGCGGATCGACGAAAAAGCGCCGCTGGACGGTTACACCGATCCGCAGAAAACCGCCCGCGTCGTATTGCACGATGTGTTCAACAAGGGCGATCGCTTTTTCAACACCGGCGACCTGCTGCGCAACATCGGTTTCGGCCATGCTCAATTTGTTGATCGCCTCGGCGATACGTATCGCTGGAAGGGTGAAAACGTGTCGACCACCGAAGTCGAGAACCTGTTGCTGCAACATCCATTGATTGCTGAAGCCGTGGCCTACGGTGTCGAAATCCCCAACACCAACGGGCGCGCCGGAATGGCCGCCATCACTCCTGCGGAATCCTTGGCCACGCTGGATTTCGCTGAATTGCTGAGTTTCGTCCGGCAACGTATGCCGGCTTATGCCGTGCCGTTGTTCCTGCGGGTGAAAGTGAAAATGGAAACCACCGGCACGTTCAAGTACCAGAAGACTCGCCTGAAAACAGAAGGCTTCGATCCCGGCCTCACGGGCGATGACCCGATCTTCGCCTGGCTGCCGGGCAGCGAAACTTATGTGCATGTCAGTGAGCAAATCCTCGCTGAAATTCAACAAGGCAAACATCGGTATTGAGCGTGGCTATCGGGACGCTCGGAAAAAACCGAGTGACAGGCACCGTCGCGCTCGGGAAACTGTCGGCTTCCGATAGACCGAAATGGAGTGCCACATGTCTGACCAAAGCCGCCAGATGACCCCTGAAGAAGCTGCCGAATTCACCGAGCAGGTTTTCAACAAGGCGCGCGACGGTGATGCCGAGATGCTTGATCGCCTGGTCACCGCCGGGCTGCCGGTGAACCTGAAAAACAGCAAGGGCGACACCTTGTTGATGCTCGCCAGCTACTACGGCCATGTTGATGCGGTGAAGGTTCTGCTTAAACACAAAGCCGATCCGGAAATGCGCAATGGCAACGGCCAGAGCCCGATTGCCGGCGCCGCGTTCAAAGGCGATCTGGCGGTGGTCAAGGCGCTGGTTGAGGCGGGCGCCGAGATTGAAGGTTCTTCCTTCGACGGCCGCACGGCGCTGATGATGGCGGCGATGTTCAATCGCGTTGAAATCGTCGATTACCTGATCGGCCAGGGTGCTGACCCGAGAGCCAAGGACGCCAATGGCGTGACCGCGCTGGATGCGGCGCGGACCATGGGTGCAGTCGATACCACTGCGCAGCTGGAAAAGTTGTTGGCCTGATAAACGATCAAAAGATCGCAGCCTGCGGCAGCTCCTACACTTGATGCGTTCGCCAAGTGAACGCAGGACCTGTAGGAGCTGCCGAAGGCTGCGATCTTTTGCTTTTCTGCGCTATTCTTCGCGCCCGAAATTCTACTGTCACTACAGGATCCGCCCTCATGAAAGCCGCACTCGTCGAACTCATCAGCAAAATCAGCTCCGGCTGCATGGGCGAGGACGAGATCCTGAAAGTGGCCGACGAAGCCGCGCAGGCCTACGCCGATGCCAATGCTTTTCTGGCCGCCAATCCGGACATCAACTACGACGACACATTCCCGATCCCGCTGGGTGAGTGGGTAGTGGTCGGCAGCCTGCCGGAAACTGTGCTGTTCCAGGCCGATACCTATGTCGATCTGTTCGCACAAATCGTTGCTTCGTTTGGCCCCGGCGTGGATTTCAACCTCAAGCCCAAACAACTGGCCAAGACCGAAGCACTGACCGCACTCAACCGCATCCAGGTGCAGATGAGCAGCCTGAACAAGGAAAACGGCGGTTACACGTTGATGAACTTCAGCCAGTTGCTCGACGATGAATTGCAAATGGTCCTGGTCTACGGCAACGACGTACCCCGCGTGCTGGAGTTGTGCGCCGAGGTCGGCATCGCCGCTGCGCCGGCACTGGAAGCCTTGAAGGTCGCTGTTCACGTCTGAACGCAATAAAAGGGAACCCTGCGCGCGACCGTCTATCCTAAAAGTGCATGCCACTATTCTGGAGCGACACCATGGGTTCCACGTTCAACGGTCTGATTGGCCTGATCATCCTTGCCCTCGATATCTGGGCCATCATCAATGTGCTCAAAAGCGGCGCCTCCACCGGGATGAAAATCGTCTGGGTGTTGCTGATTATCCTCCTGCCGGTGCTGGGCCTGATCATCTGGGCTATTGCCGGGCCACGGGGTAACGTCCGGATCTGAGCTGATTTTCGATCACACGGTCATCCCTGTGGGAGCGAGCCTGCTCGCGAAGACGTTGTGTCAGTCGCCATCACCGGCAACTGATACTCCGCTTTCGCGAGCAGGCTCGCTCCCACATTGGTTTGCGCTGGTAAAAAACAACCGGAGGTTCGACCTGTCATCTTCGGCAACGTAGAATGCGCGCCTTTCCCGGGCAATCGTCCCCACGATGGCGCCCGCGCATTTATCGGAGCACTTGACCATGACCGTCACCAAGACCAGCGAGTACCTGGAAACCCTCTACGAAGGCTACGGCCAGCGTTTTCGCATGGAAAAACTGCTGCACGAAGTGCGCACCGAACACCAGCACCTGGTGATCTTCCAGAACCCGCGCATGGGCCGGGTGATGGCGCTGGACGGCGTGATCCAGACCACCGAAGCCGACGAATTCATCTACCACGAAATGCTCACCCACGTGCCGATCCTTGCTCACGGCACCGCCAAGCGCGTGCTGATCATCGGCGGCGGTGACGGCGGCATGCTGCGCGAAGTGACCAAACACGCCGGCGTCGAGCACATCACCATGGTCGAGATCGACGGCACCGTGGTCGACATGTGCAAGGAATTCCTGCCGAACCATTCTGCTGGTGCCTACGACGATCCGCGCCTGAACCTGGTGATCGATGACGGCATGCGTTTCGTCGCCACCACCACTGAAAAATTCGACGTGATCATCTCCGACTCCACCGACCCGATCGGCCCGGGCGAAGTGCTGTTCTCGGAGAATTTCTACCAGGCGTGCCACCGCTGCCTGAACGAAGGCGGCATCCTGGTGACTCAGAACGGCACGCCGTTCATGCAAATCGACGAAGTCAAAACCACCGCCGGTCGCCTGCGCAGCCTGTTCCCGGACTGGCACTTCTACCAGGCCGCCGTGCCGACCTACATCGGCGGCTCGATGACCTTCGCCTGGGGCTCGACCAACCCGGCCTACCGCAAGCTCAGCCGTGAAACCCTGCAACAGCGCTTCATCGGCAGCGGCATCGTCACCCGTTACTACAATCCGGAAATCCACATCGGCGCGTTCGCCTTGCCGCAATACGTGCTGCAAGCGGTCAACAAGCCAAGCAACGACTGATCACTCTGAAGTCGCTCTGCAAGGGAGCTTTTGTGGCGAGGGGATCTATCCCCGTTGGGATGCGCAGCATCCGTGAACCGGCCTGCGCGGTGTCTCCGTTAAACCGCAATGGACGGCATTACGACTGCTGCGCAGCCGAACGGGGATAAATCCCCTCGCCACAGAGTCCGCCCTATCGATCGGATGGTTATTTTCACCGTTGGCGGCTGTAATCCTTTTGAACCAACTATCGCGGAAAAAAGTCGAGATAGAGGTAAGCCCATTTACGGGTTGATCGAGGAGGCACTGATGCAAAAGTGGAAAGTCACTTTCGTGGATGATCACGGCGAAATTGTTGATGAAGTCTTCGAACGTGAGGAATGCCCGTCCGATGATGAAGCCGCGCGGCTGATCAAGGAGCGGCTTCTTCCGGTCGCCGCCCAGCTGGATCTCAACGACCTGCAAGGGCGCACCACCGATGCCGAGGTGAAAAACCTCAAGACCCAGAACGGCATCGAAATCCTCAGCATCACCCCTGTCTGAACACTTCCTGTCATCTCGTAAACCAGGCCTTGGCAGCGGCGCTCTCTTGGGGCTACTCTGCAAGCGAGATCAGCGAATGGATCGCTAAGGTCTGGTCTTGTCAGCTACATGCTTGTTTCCCGCGCGCAACCACGTTGCCGTAGTACTTAGGCCAAAAGGCCCGGGGCGGGAATACGGAAAGTCTATCCATCAATCGAGGGGGACGATTCATGAGCACAGCCTATCAAGAAGACATCAGCAGCAACGTTCTGCGCCGCATGAAAGAAGGCGGTTTCGATTTTTCCCGGTTCCATCCCATCGAGTTCTACGCGATTTTCCCGGACGAGGAGCGGGCGCGCAGGGCAGCAGGCAAATTTCGCGGTGAATCCATCAATGCCCAGGTCAGTGCGCGAGACGACGGCGCCTGGTCGCTGGAATTGAGCAAAGTGATGTACGCAACCTATGACGACATCGGCGATTTCGAGCAAGGCTTTTCTGCCGTGGTCGAACCGCTGGGCGGCATTATCGAGGGTTGGGGCGTGAAGCAGGAGGTGCGCAATCGTTACCGGTTGAATTGATATTGCGCATTGTTTGTCGGACAACGGCTGACCTTCGGGTCGGCCGTTGTCGTTTCTGGCTTCTGCACATCGCAGTGGCAAAACCCTGAAACAAGAATCCCGGGCAAAAAAAACCACCGGAGAGGGTGGCTAAAAGGGAAGACGGGTGTGCAGTAAAGTCCTGTCGGTACGGGGCTGCCAAGGCAGTTCAGATCAGTTGAGCTGTCTACTTCGCGGCGGCTTGCCGGGGAAGTTTTGCAGCGAATGCGCGGATTATCCGCGGTCGTGGCCGGGCAGTGAAATCAACTCTGACTATGCTGGTGATAGGCGATGCAGTGCGTCGCAATGAAGCGGGGGCAATCGGGCCGGGGCATTTGCCGCACAGGAATGGTGCGCAGCCTTCGGCGTGGATCTACAACCGATTGAAATCAAAGCGTTTATGCCGATGGCACGGGCCTTGCGAAGGCCTGTATGTCCGGAGTGACAAGGAGTACGGCATGATCCGCACCTATTTTGACGAGATGTACGATGCCGGCGGCCTGGTCCGCCCGCATTACCGGGAATTTGCCCGCTGGCTGGCCGAGACGCCCGACGAGCTGCTCGCGCAGCGCCGCCGCGAGGCCGATCTGCTGTTCCACCGTGCCGGGATCACCTTCACGCTCTATGGCGACGAGCAGGGCACCGAGCGCCTGATTCCGTTCGACACCATTCCCCGCAGCATTCCGGCCAGTGAATGGCGGATTGTCGAGCGCGGCTGCATCCAGCGGGTCAAAGCGTTGAACATGTTCCTCGCCGACCTCTACCACGAGCAGCGCATCATCAAGGCCGGGATCATTCCCGCCGAACAGGTGCTGGCCAACGAGCAATACCAGTTGGCGATGCAAGGCCTGGATCTGCACCGCGACATCTACTCGCACATCTCCGGCGTCGATCTGGTGCGCGACGGCGATGGCACTTATTACGTTCTCGAAGACAACCTGCGCACCCCCAGCGGCGTCAGCTACATGCTCGAAGACCGCAAGATGATGATGCGTCTGTTCCCCGAACTGTTCTCCGCCCAGCGCATCGCCCCGATCGATCACTATCCCAATCTGCTGCTCGACACCCTGAAAAGCTCAAGCCCGATCGACAACCCGAGCGTGGTGGTGTTGACGCCGGGACGCTTCAACAGCGCGTTCTTCGAACATGCGTTTCTGGCGCGGGAGATGGGCGTTGAACTGGTGGAAGGCGCAGATCTGTTCGTGCGTGACGACAAGGTATTCATGCGCACCACCGATGGCCCGAAAGCGGTCGACGTGATCTATCGCCGCCTCGACGACGCGTTCCTTGATCCGCTGGCGTTCAACCCGGACTCGATGCTCGGCGTGCCGGGGCTGCTGTCGTCTTATCGCTCCGGCAATGTGGTGCTGGCCAATGCCATCGGCACCGGGGTCGCGGACGATAAATCGGTTTACCCGTTTGTCACCGACATGATCCGTTTTTACCTCGACGAAGAGCCGATCCTGAAAAACGTGCCGACCTGGCAATGCCGCAACCCGTCCGAGCTGTCCCACGTACTGGCCAATCTTGCGGATTTGGTCGTCAAGGAAACCCAGGGCTCCGGCGGTTACGGGATGCTGGTCGGACCGGCCGCGACGACGGCGGAAATCGATGCCTTTCGCGAGCGCATCAAAGCCAAACCCCATGCCTACATTGCGCAACCGACACTATCGCTGTCGACCTGTCCGACCTTTGTCGAAAACGGCATCGCGCCGCGCCATATCGACTTGCGTCCGTTCGTGCTGTCCGGCCGCGAAACCCGTGTGGTGCCTGGCGGTTTGACCCGTGTCGCGTTGCGTGAAGGCTCCCTGGTGGTGAACTCCTCCCAGGGCGGCGGGACCAAGGACACCTGGGTAGTCGAGGATTGAAGGAAGCTTGCCATGTTAAGTAGAACTGCCTCGGATCTGTACTGGATGTCGCGTTACCTGGAGCGTGCGGAGAATCTCGCGCGCATGCTCGACATCAGCTATTCGCTGTCGCTGATGCCGCAGGACGGGCGCGGCGATGGCCTGCATGAACTCGCTATGCCGTTGCTGATCACCGGCACCTTGGACGATTACCTTGAACGCCACGGCGACCTGCACGCTGAACGCTTGCTGCATTTCTTCGCACTGGACGCGGCCAACCCGGCCAGTATCTACAGCTGCCTTGGTGCAGCGCGGGCCAGTGCCCATGCCGTGCGCGGGCGAATCACTGCGGACATGTGGGAAAACATCAACGCGACCTGGCTGGAAATTCGCGGCATCGCCGAACAGGGCTTGAGCCGCTATGGCATGAGTCGTTTCTGCGAATGGATCAAGGAGCGTTCGCACCTGTTTCGCGGCGCCTCTTACGGCACGATCATGCGCAACGACGCGTTTCGCTTTATTCGTCTGGGCACGTTTATCGAGCGCGCGGACAACACGCTGCGCCTGCTTGATGCCCGTTACGAAATGGCCGGCGATCAGGCCGAAGCAGTCAGCGACGGCACGGCGCACGCCTATTACCAATGGAGTGCGCTGCTGCGCGCCTTGTCCTCATTCGAGGCCTACACCGAAATCTACCGCGACGCGCCCGGCGCCCGGCATGTCGCCGAACTGCTGCTGTTACGCGCCGATGTGCCGCGTTCGCTGCGTGCCTGTACCGAAGAGATCGACCAGATCCTCGCGCAACTGCCAGGCGCCAACGGCCGACCGGCACAACGCCTGGCGGCGGAAATGGACGCGCGCCTGCGTTACACCGGCATCAACGAAATTCTCGAAGAAGGCCTGCACGCCTGGCTGACCGAATTCATCCCGCTGGTGCGCCAGTTGGGCAACGCCATTCACAGTTCCTACCTGGAGGCTGCATGAGACTTTCCATAAGCCACGAGACCACCTATCACTACGAAGATCAGGTGCGCGCGAGCATCCAGTACCTGCGCCTGACACCCCACGACAGCGAGCGTCAGCATGTCCTCAGTTGGCAACTCGACTTGCCGCGTCCGGTGCGTGCGCAGCTCGATCCGTTTGGCAACATCCTGCATGTGCTGACCATGGACGAGCCTCACGAAGCGATCATCATTGGCGCCCGGGGTCAGGTCGATATCGATGAATTGCGCGAGGCCGAACATGAGAGCCAGTCGGCGCTGCCGTTCCTGCGCTTCACGCGCCTGACCGAAGCCGACGAAGCCTTGCGCGAGTTTGCCGCGAAGAACTGCAAGCAGCGGCGAGACCGCACCGCGCTGATCGACTTGATGCACGGTCTGAATCAGCACATGAGCTACACGCCGGGCTCTACCGAAGTCGACACCAGCGCCGCCGAAGCTTTCGCCGGTCGGGCCGGGGTCTGTCAGGATCATGCCCACGCCTTTCTAGCCTGCGCGCGCAGTCTCGGCGTGCCGTCGCGTTACGTGTCGGGTTATCTGTACAGCGAAGATTGCGAGCATCTGGCCAGCCATGCCTGGGCGGAAGCGTGGCTGGATGACGCGTGGTACAGCTTCGACGTGACCAACCAGCTGGCGCGCCCGGAGCGACACCTGAAGCTGGCGGTGGGCCTGGATTATCTCGATGCCTGCCCGGTCCGTGGCATGCGCCGGGGCGGTGGCTGCGAGCAGATGCATGCGAAGGTGTTCGTCTCGCCGACACCGGTTATTTCCGTGCAGCAACAATAGATTCGGGATACCGCTATCGCTGGCAAGCCAGCTCCCACAGGATGACCGCTGATTCGAACTCTGCGCATACCCTGTGGGAGCTGGCTTGCCAGCGAAGAGGCCAGTAATAACACCCTAAGGCTTACGGCTTAACTTTGCGCCCGGCCATGTGCTTGAGATAGCCCACCAGCATTTCAAGATCTGTATCCGGCAATACCTCAGCAGAAAACCCCGGCATCTTCGCCTGCGGCCACTGACGCAAACTCTGCGGATCGCGGATGTAGCGCTTCAAGAAATCCGCCCCGAAATACTCGGTCGGGCTATACGGAATATTCAGATCCGGACCGAACTGCGCGTCTCCGGCACCATTCAGCCGGTGGCAGGCCAGGCAATTTTTCTGAAACAGGGCAAAACCCTGGTTCACCGGATCATCGGCCTTCAAGGCAGGATCGGGCAGCAGGGCAGGAAAGCGTTGGGCCACCGGCGCCATCAGCTTGATGCTGGCGACTTCGAACGGCCACTGTTCGGGGCTGATATTGCCCGCCTGCGGATCGGTCCAGACCAGATAGAACGGCCCGGCGCTGTGCTTGCCGGCTGACAGCGGTGGCCACGGCTGCGCCGGATCCTCGATCGCCAGCCATGCCCGCGCGCCGTCCTTGTTCAGCAATGGCGCAGCGGCCAACTCTGCGGCAAAGCCGTCCAGCGCCACCGCTTGCAAGTGATCCTCCGGCTTGACCCCCTTCAGCAATGCGGCCAGAGGCACAGCCTGATAAGTCATGTCCTTCTTGTAGGAAACATCATTGTCGATCGTGAGAGTTTGCAGCTGAGGATGTCTGAGCAGCTCTTCGGTCTGCCAGGTGCGGCTGTTTGCGCCCAACTGCAGATCCAGTTGTGCGGCAGCCAAGGGCAAGCTCAGTAGCAAGGCACCGAGCGCAATGAGGGTTTTCAAATGATCGCCGTCCATGTCGTGGTAGTGCGCAAAGGTTGGCACAACCGCGCTGGCCCGGGTAGCGGGCCAGTCACATTTTCAGCGGCGACATACAGCACGCGACGTTTGAATCAGCCGATGACCTTGGTCAGATTCGGCAAGATCAACAACAGCGTCGTGGCGAAAAGAATGAGTCCTGCTTGACGTACTTTCGGTTGTTTGAACATGGCTTGACCGCCTTTATTGTTATTTCCTGATGCGTGCCTGACTGCATTTCCCTGACGGCACGCGTTGCACTTCCTGTTGAAGCACGCCCGTCTCGGCAAAACCCGACGACGATGGCGTACATGTTCACCTTAGAGCCCGCGTCACCCTTCGCTTAGATCCATTTCATATGGGGATCTTGAAAAAAGCTTTTAAAACGGCATGAGGCGTATTGCCAGCTTCTTTGCCGCCCGCTGGCTAGACAACTCGACGACCTGAACCGGTTCACCTGAGGTCCGATGACCGTCCGTCTGAGCGTGTGCGTCAAGCGCTTTGAGCAATGTGGTCATTGCTTGCCAGTCGGCGCAGGGCGAAAGTGAAGTGACAATAAATCAGGTTCGAGGACGTCATGACTGAAGCTTTGATTTTCGATGCGTTACGCACTCCGCGTGGCAGAGGCAAGGCCGATGGCGCGCTGCACAGCGTGAAGCCGGTCAACCTGGTGGCCGGTTTGCTGAGCGCTTTGCAGGCGCGCACCGCGCTGGATACCAGTCAGGTCGATGACGTCGTCCTTGGCTGCGTCACGCCGATCGGCGATCAAGGTTCGGACATCGCCAAGACGGCGGTGCAAGTGGCCGACTGGGACGTCAGCGTCGCCGGTGTGCAGATCAACCGTTTCTGCGCTTCGGGTCTGGAAGCGGTGAATCTTGGCGCGATGAAAGTGCGCTCGGGTTTCGAGGATCTGGTGGTGGTTGGCGGCGTCGAGTCGATGTCGCGGGTGCCGATGGGCAGCGATGGCGGCGCCTGGGCACTGGACCCGCAGACCAACCTGCACAGCCATTTCACTCCGCAAGGCGTCGGCGCCGATCTGATCGCCACCCTCGAAGGCTTCAGCCGGCAGGATGTCGATGCCTACGCACTGCACTCCCAGCAAAAAGCCGCACGAGCGCTGGCCGACGGCTCGTTCAACAAGTCGCTGGTGCCGGTGCAGGATCAGAACGGCATCATCCTGCTTGACCACGATGAGTTCATCCGCGCCGAGTCTACCCTCGAGGGCCTGGGCAAGCTCAAGCCGAGTTTCGAAATGATCGGGCAAATGGGCTTCGACGCCACGGCGTTGCGGGTCTACAGCCATGTCGAGCGGATCAACCACGTGCACACGCCGGGCAACAGTTCCGGCATTGTCGACGGTGCGGCGCTGATGCTCATCGGCTCCGAAGCCAAGGGCCGCGCGCTGGGGCTGCAGCCACGCGCGCGTATTGTCGCCACGGCCGTCACCAGCACAGATCCGACCATCATGCTCACCGGCCCAGCGCCGGCGACCCGCAAAGCCTTGGCCAAGGCCGGACTGCGGGTGGAGGACATCGATCTGTTCGAGGTCAACGAAGCGTTTGCTTCGGTGGTGTTGAAATTCATCAAGGACATGGCCGTCGACCCGGGCAAGGTCAACGTCAACGGCGGCTCGATCGCCATGGGCCACCCGCTGGGCGCCACCGGTTGCGCGATCCTCGGCACCCTGCTTGATGAACTGGAAGCGCGCAACTTGCGCTACGGCCTGGCGACGCTGTGTGTCGGCGGCGGCATGGGCATTGCCACCATCATCGAACGCCTCTGAGCCCCGACTTCAAGGAACCCTGTTATGAGCGAAGCCATTCGTTACGAAAAAGGCCAGGACGCTATCGTCGTGCTGACCATGGACATGCCGGGCCAGAGCGCCAACACCATGAACGCCGTTTATCGCGAGGCCATGGCCGCTTGCGTTGCTCGTTTGTCAGCGGACAAAGACAGCATCGCCGGAGTGATCATCACCTCCGCGAAGAAAACCTTTTTTGCCGGCGGCGACCTCAATGAATTGATCAAGGTTGGCAAGCCCGAAGCCAAAGCTTTCTACGACATGGTGCTGACTCTCAAGGCGCAATTGCGCAGCCTGGAAACCCTCGGCAAACCGGTTGTCGCGGCGATCAACGGCGCTGCGCTGGGCGGCGGCTGGGAGATCTGTCTGGCCTGTCACCACCGCATTGCTGTTGATGACGCCTCGGTGCAACTCGGTCTACCGGAAGTGACCCTTGGCCTGTTGCCGGGCGGCGGCGGGGTGGTGCGCATGGTGCGCATGCTCGGCATCGAAAAAGCGCTGCCGTACTTGCTTGAAGGCAAGAAGATGCGCCCGCAACAGGCGTTGCAGGCCGGGCTGATTGATGAACTGGCATCGGATCGCGATGAGCTGCTGGCCAAGGCGCGCGCGTGGATTCTCGCCAATCCGGCGGCAGTGCAACGCTGGGACGTCAAGGGTTACCAGATACCTGGCGGCACGCCATCGAACCCGAAAGTGGCGCAGATGCTGGCGATTGCGCCGTCGATCCTGCGCGCGAAAACTCAAGGCACCCTGCCGGCGCCGGAGAAGATTCTATGCGCGGCGGTGGAGGGCGCTCAGGTCGATTTCGACACCGCGCACCTGATCGAAACCCGCTACTTCACCGAGCTGACGACCGGGCAGATTTCGAAAAACCTGATCGGCACGTTCTGGTTCCAGTTGAACGAAATCAACGCCGGCGGTTCCAGACCGCAAGGTTTTGCGTCCTATAAAGCCCGGAAAGTCGGCGTGCTCGGCGCCGGAATGATGGGCGCGGGCATCGCGTTTGTCAGCGCCTCGGCCGGTATCGAAGTCGTCCTCAAGGACATCAACCTTGCCGCAGCCGAGAAGGGCAAAGCGCATTCCGCAGCGCTGCTGGACAAGAAAGTTGCCCGTGGCCAAATGACTGCCGAACAGCGCGAAGCGGTGCTGGCGCGCATCGTTGCGAGCGAAAGCGATGGCGATCTGGCCGGTTGCGATCTGATCATCGAAGCGGTGTTCGAGGATCGCCAGCTCAAAGCCAAGGTATCTGCCGCCGCGCAACAGGTGGTGGGTGGCGACGCTGTCATCGCCTCCAACACATCGACCCTGCCGATCACCGGTCTGGCGACGGCGGTACCCGATCAAAGTAAATTCATCGGCCTGCATTTCTTCAGTCCGGTGGAAAAAATGCCGCTGGTGGAAATCATCAAGGGCGCGCAGACCAGCGTCGAAACTCTCGCTCGCGGTTTCGACTTCGTCCTGCAAATCAAAAAGACTCCGATCGTGGTCAATGACAGTCGCGGCTTCTTTACCTCGCGGGTTTTCGGCACGTTCACCAACGAGGGCATCGCCATGCTCGGCGAGGGTGTCAGTGCGCCGATGATCGAGACCGAAGCGCGCAAGGCCGGGATGCCGGTCGGGCCTCTGGCAATCTCCGATGAAGTTTCCCTCAGCCTGATGAGCCATATCCGTCAGCAGACGGCCAAGGACTTGCAGGCAGAAGGCAAACCGCTGATTGAGCACCCGGCCTTCGCCGTGATCGATTTGATGCTCAATGAATTCAAGCGACCGGGCAAAGCTGGCGGAGGCGGTTTTTATGAGTATCCAGCGGGCGCGCAGAAGGATTTGTGGCCGGAGCTGAAAACGCGCTTCGAGAAGGCCGGCGGACAGATCTCTGCGAAGGATGTGCGTGATCGGCTGTTGTTTGTGCAGGCCATCGAAACCGTGCGTTGCGTGGAGGAGGGCGTGCTCACCTCGACGGCGGATGCCAACGTCGGTTCGATCTTCGGCATCGGTTTCGCCGCGTGGACCGGCGGTGCGCTGCAGTTCATCAACCAGTATGGCCTGGAGGACTTCATCGCCCGCGCGCAGTATCTGGCCGAGCAATACGGCGAGCGTTTTACCCCGCCAGCGCTGCTGCTGGACAAAGCGGCGAAAGGTGAAATGTTCTAGGGCCGGCGAGCACTTCGGGGCTTGCCTTGGCCGGGTGTTTCAGGGCAGGCTCTGGGTGTTCATTATTCCCATCACGTGTCAGGTATTTTTTATGTCGCTGCGCATCTGCATTCTCGAAACCGACATCCTGCGGCCCGAATTGATTGACCAATATCAGGGCTATGGGCAGATGTTCCAGCGCCTGTTCTCGCAGCAACCGATCGCCGCTGATTTCACTGTCTATAACGTGGTGAAAGGGGATTACCCAAGTGACGACGAGACTTTCGATGCGTACCTGGTCACTGGCAGCAAGGCCGATTCGTTCGGTACGGATCCGTGGATCCAGACCCTCAAGACCTACCTTTTGAATCGCTACGAACGCGGCGACAAACTGCTCGGCGTGTGCTTCGGCCACCAATTGCTGGCGTTGCTGCTTGGCGGCAAGAGCGAGCGGGCCTCCCAGGGTTGGGGCGTCGGTACTCACAATTACAAGCTGGCAGCCAAGGCACCGTGGATGAGCCCGGTGCGCGAAGAGCTGACATTGCTGATCAGTCATCAGGATCAGGTAACCGAGCTACCGGAAAACGCCACGGTCATCGCCTCCAGCGATTTCTGCCCGTTCGCGGCGTATCACATCAACGATCAAGTGCTGTGCTTCCAGGGTCACCCGGAATTCATTCACGATTACTCCCGCGCGCTCCTTGATCTGCGCCAGGAAGCGCTGGGCCCGCAGATTTACAGCAAAGGCATGGCCAGCCTTGAGCAGGAACATCATGGCGCTACGGTTGCGGAGTGGATGATGCGCTTCGTGGCGCACAAGCCAGAAACGGCTCAACGCTAAAATGGCCTGCTCCCACAATCTCTGTGGGAGCGAGCCTGCTCGCGAATCTCCGGGGCAACGCGGTCCCGGCTACAGCCACCCGGACCGCTTGAAGCTCGCCCACAAACTCACACACCCCACCGCAATAAACCCCAGCACTGCAAAATAACCGTAGTGCCAGGTCAACTCGGGCATGTTCTGGAAATTCATCCCGTAGATCCCCGCTACCGCAGTCGGGAACGCCAGAATCGCCGCCCACGCTGCAAACTTGCGCTGCACCACGCTCTGCCGTGATGCCTCAAGCAACACGCCAATCTCGATGGTCTGGCTGGCAATGTCCGCCAGCGTGGTCAGATCTTCCATCTGCCGCGTTACATGAATCTGCACATCGCGAAAGTACGGGCGCATGTTCTTGTCGATGAACGGGAAACTGAGCTTTTGCAGCTCCTCGCCGATCTCCACCATCGGTGCCGCGTACCGACGCAAGCGCACCACATCGCGGCGCAGACCGTGCAGCTTCTGGATGTCGCGCTCGTTGAGGGCGCTGCACAGCACATTGCGCTCCAGCTCATCGATCTCGGCGTGGATCGCTTCGCCCACCGGCTGATAGTTTTCGATGACGAAATCGAGCAGCGCATACAGGACGAAATCCTCTCCGTGCTCGAGCAACAGCGGACGCGCTTCACAGCGTTGACGCACATAGGCGTACGACGCGGAATGGCCGTTGCGTGCGGTAATGATGTAACCCCTGCCGGCGAAGATATGCGTTTCGATGAATTGCAAAACGCCGTTTTCGCGAACCGGTGAGTAGGTGACGATAAACAGAGCGTCACCAAAGGTTTCCAGTTTTGGTCGGCTGTGTTTTTCCAGCGCGTCTTCGATGGCCAGTTCATGCAGGTTGAACTGTCGTTGCAGGTTGGATAATTCCTGTGCGTCCGGTTCTTCCAGACCGATCCAGACGAAGTGACCGGGTTTGGCGGCCCAGGCAGCACCTTCGTCCAGCGCAATATTGGTGACTTTCTTACCCTCGCTGTACACCGCAGCAGCAACAACTCGACCCATGGTGGTGATTCACTTCTTCTTGGCAGATGGCAGGGAAACTAGGCTTCAGCTTAGCCGTGTCGCTGCTTGAGAGTCAGTGAAACTTCTACAGTTCACCCGGCAAAAGAAAACCCGCACAGGGCGGGTTTGGTTTCACGCGGCTTGCAGTTGCCGATCCATCGACTCGATGCACTCGCGCATCTGCTCGCGGCATCGCTCGATGAGCATGGGCATGTCGTCCATGGTCATTCCGACTGTAGGAATCGCCGGCAAGGAACGTATGAGAACGTTGCCGCTGCGCCAGCGATTCAGGCGCATGTGCTTTATATAGCTGCTCACGCACACCGGAACGATCGGTACGCCGGCAGCAATCGCCATCTGGAACGCGCCTTTCTTGAACGGCAACAGATCTTCACCGAGGTTGCGGGTGCCTTCCGGAAACACCCAGATCGAGGTGTCTTCGTTCTGCAAGGTGTGGGTCGTCGTCAGCATCGACTGCCGCGCCTTTTGCGCATTGCCACGGTCGATCAACACATTGCCGGCCAGCCAGAACAACTGGCCGAACAACGGCACCCACTTCAGGCTCTTCTTGCCGATACAAACGGTGCGACGAGGGACGACATTGCCGAACACGAACAAATCGTAGTTGGACTGATGGTTGGCGATGATCACGCAACTGTCGGGCTTGTTCATCAAGCCGTTGACCTCTGATCTGACCCGCAAACGCAAGATACACATCGCCGGCAAAGCGTAGAGGCGGGCGCACAGTCGACTGTTGTCCGGGTTGAACGGGCGGCACAATCCAAGGATCACGCCGAGCACGCCGGCCAGAATAAAGTGCAGGCCCATCAACAACATACGAAACACAAACAGCATTTTTGCAGGCCCACCGGGACAAAAGGTGGCGCAGTGTACGGATGTGCACTGTTTTCGGCAATTGCCGCTATAGAGTCCGGAGATGGCCGATGTTTAAGCGCATGTTTCAGCATTGCCTGTCAGGCGCGTCCTAGAGCTTTCAGCGAATCTTCAACGCTGAACGTAAGAAAAAGCCCGACCAAGGTCGGGCTATTCTCTTACCGGCAGATTTTGGACGAGTTAGCCCAGATGTTGCTGATCCTGCAGGATCGCGTCGTCGAGGGTTTCCAGCAGTTGCTTGCGCACTTTGAGCTTGGTGTTCTTGTGCGCCAGCATGTTGATCTTCTTCAACTGACGCGCGGCAGCCAGGGCGGCGCCCTGCAATTCTTCGGCAGTGACGACTGTGTCGAGGAAGCCTGCATCAACGGCACTTTGCGGATCGAACATCTCGCCATTGATTACCGAGCGATGGAAAGCCGAACGCCGCAAGCGGTCGCGTGCCAGCTCGATACCGGCATGGTGCATGGTCATGCCGATCTGCACTTCGTTGAGACCGATGCTGAACGGGCCGTCGACACCGATGCGGTAATCGGCGGACAACAGCAGGAAAGCACCCTTGGCCACGGCGTGCCCCGGGCAAGCAACGATCACCGGGAACGGGTGAGAGAGCAGGCGGCGGGCCAGGGTCGAACCGGCTGTCACCAGCGCAACGGCCTCTTTCGGGCCGGCCGTCATCACCTTCAGGTCATAACCACCCGAAAGAATCCCCGGCTGCCCGGTAATGATCACCACGGCGCGATCCGCCACCGCCTGATCCAGCGCCGCGTTAAACGCCGCAATCACATCCGGAGAAATCGCGTTGACCTTGCCATTGTTCAGGGTCAGGGTTGCGATACCGTCTTCGAGGTGGTAGGCAATCAACTCGCTCATGACGCTATTCCTTATTAGAAAGATGGGCAGACGTTACCCACCGCCGCAGGCCAGGTAAAGCGCCGTGACTGACCTGCCAGTCACCGTTTTGCGCTTCGGCCAGCGCTGCGCGCGTGTTGCCTTCTATAAAGGAAGCGCACGGTTTACCCGAGATTGGCGGGTTTGCCATCGTCCGCTCTGGCTGAACGCAACGGCCTCTCTTAAGCGCATGAAAATTCTGAAAAAAAGTTTGCCATCGGAAAAGCTTTCGACTACATTAGCGCGCCTCGACAGACAGAACATGTCTGCAGAGATACGGTGAAGTGTCCGAGTGGCTTAAGGAGCACGCCTGGAAAGTGTGTATACAGGAAACTGTATCGAGAGTTCGAATCTCTCCTTCACCGCCACATTCTGTAAACACAAACCCCTGATTTTCTTAGAGAAAGTCGGGGGTTTGTGGTTTTTGGTGTCGATTTATCCAATCATCTGACGCGCCTTACTGCAGGATGCAAGCATGAATAATGAGAAAAAGCCTGATACGCAGAAGGCGGAATCAGAAAAATCTGTATACATCGGT
Source organism: Pseudomonas sp. Leaf434 (assembly GCF_001425545.1). Taxonomy (NCBI): domain Bacteria; kingdom Pseudomonadati; phylum Pseudomonadota; class Gammaproteobacteria; order Pseudomonadales; family Pseudomonadaceae; genus Pseudomonas; species Pseudomonas sp. Leaf434. Next base: position 1,110,448 of record NZ_LMQZ01000001.1, read on the forward strand.
TTTGTATGGCTATGTACAGGGGTCGCGGCCCTATGGGCATGTTGCACATTGGTGATCTATCTGTTGCTTCCTGATTGGCAAGCACGTGGAACAGTAGGAGATTCTTTTGGTGCAGTTAATGCGCTGTTTTCAGGGCTCGCATTCGCTGGGGTAATTTATGCGTTGAATTTGCAGCGCAGGGAGCTTACTTATCAGCGCGAAGAGATGCTAGCGACCCGGGCGGTATCTGAGGCTCAATTAGCCGAAATGAAAATATCCAGGGAGCTACTTGCGCAGCCGCTTCCAATACCTAAAATCACTGCCTTAAAAATCGAGCGCCCGCGATTTTATTATTCGCCTCCGGAAGATGAGCATAGTGTTCAGTCTCGGTATTTTGTCCATGCGGATCTGAGTAATCCTACGCAATACCCAGCGGTGGGTTTAAGTCTAAGCTGTTCGATTCAAGTTGGGGTGCCGCGGAAGGCTTTAGGATGGTCGGATAGTTACATGTCGATACTTGCGCCGGGTGCTGCTCTGAATGATCCGTCTGAAATGCAAGATTTTTTGTTTAATGGAGATACTACCGGGCGACTATTTGACTCTTTGCGGCAGAATGATCCAAGGCAGCTTCCAGCGATACTTGTAGTTATTCATTTTAAAAACGTCGTGGGGGCTCACTTCCGTTTGGTTCAAGCTTTTCGTGTGCTTGCTAGCCATTCTCATATAGAAACTCTTCGAGCATGGCATACGGCTGTCGTAGGTTCTGATACTCGATTCAAACAGCAGCTCATTACTTTAAAAGAGCTAAAGCGCAAAAATAGGGATAAAGAGTGGGATGTCCTCTTTGAATCTGTCAAAAGTGAATTTTCTGAGTCTGTACCAAAAGAAGAATTTCTGTTGGTGGGGGCCGAAATAATTCCGGCGTCTTTTTCTCTAGTGCAGATTTCGGAAGATGACTATGATGTCGCGCTGAAAAATTCAGCCTATCCTCGTAGGATGAATGATATGTATGATTGTCCTGCGGAGTTAGATGGTCGTCACTAGTGAGTAGGATATCGATGTTTTTTATGCTAGCGGTAGTCCAGTGTTAGGTTCGAGCCTTCAGTGGTTTGATTTGAAGTGGCTCGCATCAAATATGCATGGTACTTTCAAGTGAACCGTAGAAGGTCCCCGAAGGCACAGACGAGCATCTGAGCCTGCGTTTGGCACCAGCGCTGCATGCAACTGTCGCTGTAAAGGCGCAGCTTGCTCACAAGAGCATCAATCAATGGGTTGCAGACGTGCTCGATCATGAAGTCCACGCGTAGCCGCGAAATCCAATTTTCGGCAGAAGTTGTACAAAACCCTGTCACCCGTCGAAATCTCCTACACGCCTCATTGACCCCCCGAACCGTCCCGAGTTTACTGTATGTGCATACAGTAAATTCACTATCAGGTTCGTATCATGAGCGTCACCATCCTCGGCCCTTTGTCAGGCGCGGGCGAACAGCTTGCGCTGTATTCGTTTCGGATTCCCGCCGGATTTCCTTCGCCAGCGGCTGATCACATTGAAAAGCACATCTCTCTGGACGAGGTTTTTGATATTCGTGCGCCGCACGTTTATCTGGCGAAGATCGAAGGCGAGAGCATGCAGGACGCCGGGATATTTTGCGGTGATCTGGTGATTGTTGATCGCAGCCTGAATGCCGAGCACGGCGATATCGTCATCGCCGGTCTCAACTCCGAACCTGTCTGCAAGCGCCTGCACATGCGCGCCAACACCATCATTCTTCTTTCGGCCAACAGCAAATACCCGCCTCGCTATGTGATGGAAGGGGATGAGCTGGTGATCTGGGGTGTGGTGACTTACAGCGTGCGCGACCATGGCAAATCGTGAGCAGGTCTTCGCGCTGATCGATTGCAACAGCTTCTATGCCAGCTGTGAGCGAGTGTTCCGGCCCGATCTGGCGAAGACGCCGATTGTCGTGCTGAGCAACAACGATGGCTGCGTGATCGCGCGCAGCTACGATGCCAAACCTTTTGTGAAAATGGGCGCGCCGTACTTTCAGATTCGTGATGATCTGCGCCGCCACGGCATTCAGGTGTTCAGCAGTAATTACGCGTTGTACGGCGACATGAGCGAACGGGTGATGACGATCATCGAATCCATGGTGCCGGCGGTCGAGGTTTACAGCATTGATGAGGCGTTCGCCGATCTCAGCGGCATTCCTGGGGACCTGACAGGTTTTGGCCGAACCATTCGCTCTGCTGTTTATAAGCGCACCGGCATCCCGGTCGGCGTCGGCATCGCCCCGACGAAAACGCTGGCCAAGCTCGCCAACCACACTGCGAAGCGCCTACAGGCGCACACCGGCGGCGTGGTCGACATCTGCGATCCGTCCAAACGCGACTGGGTGCTGCGCAATACCGATGTCGGTGAAGTGTGGGGCGTCGGACGGCGGATGAAAGCTCATCTGGAAAGCATGCAAATCAGAAGTGCGATGGACCTGGCGAAGGCCGATCCGTGGACACTGCGGCGCAAGTTCAGCGTGGTGATCGAGAAGACCGCGCGCGAACTGGGTGGCACATCCTGTCTGGAACTGTCGGAAACGGAACCGCCGAAGCAGGAAATTTGCAGCAGCCGCATGTTTGGCAACCGTTTGACTACCATCGAGCCGATCAAGGAAGCCGTTGCTACTTATGTGCATCGAGCGGCGGAAAAGCTGCGTGCGCAGAGTTCGTTGTGCAAAAAGATCCGCGTGAGTATCCGCACCGGCATGTTCAATCCGGAAGAGGCGAAGTACGCCAATGGCGCGCTGATCGAGTTGCCTTATCCGACCAATGATGTGCGATTGCTGAGCAAGGTGGCGAGCGAGGCGGTTGATCGATTGTTCCGGCCGGGCTTCAAGTACAGCAAGGCTGAAGTGTTATTGATGGATCTTCGGCAGCCCGGAGAGTTTACCGAAGACTTGTTTGCCCAGTCGCAACCGCAGACGGCGGAGAAGGTGATGGGGGTGCTCGACCAGATCAATCAGCGCTGGGGGCATGGAACGTTGCGAGCGGGGAGTGTGCCGGCGGATCCGGCCTGGGGCATGCGGCGGGAGATGATGAGTTCGAGTTTTACGACGAAGCTGGATCAATTGTGGGTGGTTAAATCCAATTGAGGCACGGGCCAGATCTGGTGCCGCGTTACAATCGCTGCCTTCACTTATGCAGTAAAAGGACGACTTTCATGATCATTTCCACCACTCATTCCGTCGAGGGGCGGCAGATCACTGCCTATCTGGACATCGTCAGCGCCGAGTCTGTGCAGGGCGTCAACGTGATCCGCGATATGTTCGCCGGCATGCGCGACTTCTTTGGCGGGCGGTCGCAGACGTTGGAGCGGGCTCTTAAAGAAGCACGCATTCAGGCCACCGACGAACTGAAAGATCGAGCGCGGGCATTGCAGGCTGACGCGGTGGTCGGCGTGGACTTCGAGATCAGCATGCCGGCAGGCAAGGGCGGCATGGTCGTGGTGTTCGTCACCGGAACTGCGGTCAAGCTGCGCTGATCATTGTGTTCAAGGCAAAGTCCACTCGCACAACGAATGGGCTTTTTCGCGTCAATCAGCCTTGTGGCTTGAGCAACACAGCGCCTCTTGAGTCATAGGTCAGCGGTGTATCGATGGCAACGAGGGGCGGCGTCCCGTCAGGCTGCGCCGATGGTGCGGGCTCGCTGGGATGGTAGACGACGCCCGGTTGCAGAAGCGGTTTGTCTGGGTATTTGATGGTGATTTCACCCGAGGCGATCTTTTCCTTGAGTTTTTCCGCACCGGCCTTGCCGGCAGCGATCTGCTCGTCCGTGAGTTTTACGACTGGCATGTTCGGGAATCCATTGATCTGCATGATCTCTCCTTGAGATTCATTTGTAGGAGTAAGGGCAGCGGCCGTTCGATGGAAATCTTTAGCGAATGATCGTTCACGACGCTTTTTTCCATTCGTCGGTGATCAGTCTTTCTGAACGGCAAGTCCAGTAGTGACCAGCTAGTCTCAAAAGCGCTGAGGGGCGATATTTTCCAGGCAAAACTGTTTTGTCGGTGTCGACCCAGTTGCGTAGGGGAGAGTCTATGTCAGGTCCATTTATCGAAGATGATGGCGCAGAGTTTTCATTCAACAATTGTGTGCGCTGCGGTCAGTCGGAGTATCAGTCGGGGTTTGGCGAGGATCCGGTGAGCATCGGCAAAATCAAATCCACAGCCCCCAAAGGGCCGAAAGCGAAATTCCTACCCAAGGTCACGGCAAGGACCAGAAAGTGATTTCATCCTGCACCCCGTCACTGAACGGGGTTTTTTATGTGCGCAAGAATAGGGGTTTGAAATCTCTGGCAAGCATTGACATTAATGTCGGTTTTTTTTCACAAACTTTTCACGTTGGCCAACGTAGTGTGAAGCCATCCGTTAGAAAGCAAGTCTCCAGCCCGTCTCCCCAGCGGGCTTTTTTTTGCCCGGCATAAAACCTTTTCCCTGATCGCGGTCCAAACGACGCTGTCGCCTGCGTCTGGACTTTCCTGGGCCGAGCGCATTAAATCCCGCTCCTTTTCGTCATCCCGTTTATTTGAGGTTTTCGTCATGCGTTTAACACTGCCTGCTCTGGTTCTTGGCCTTCTGGTTGCTCAAGGTGCGATGGCTGCCGGTGATGGCACCGCTGCGCTGGGCGGTGGCCTGGGTGGCGCGCTGGGTAACGTGGTCGGTCAGAAAATGGGCGGCAGCACCGGTGCCGCCATTGGCGCTGGCGTCGCGGGCGCAGCAGGCAGTGCCGTCGCCGCACGCAAGGGCAGCCGCACCAAAGCGGCGATCGGCGGCGGTGTCGGTGCAGCCGGTGGCTCGGTGATCGGCAACAGCCTGGGCGGCCGCAACGGCGCCACCATCGGTGCAGGTCTGGGCGGCGCGGCCGGCGGTGCCGTCGGCAGCAATCTGGGCAAAGGTCACAAGCGCCACTGAGACTGATGGCCTGTCAGAAAAAGCCCGACTCGATGTCGGGCTTTTTCATGGCTGAACGTTTCGTCAGAAATCATCTCCAATCTGCATACGCCCCGCTTGGGCGGACTGTCCCGATTCGGGAACTGCGAGGTTCATATGCGATTGTCATTATCTGCACTGTTTTTTGGCTTGGTCGTGGCGCAGGGCGCGATGGCGGCCGGAGACGGCACCGCTGCCGTAGGCGGTGGTCTCGGCGGTGCGCTGGGTAATGTGGTTGGCGGACAACTTGGCGGCAGCACGGGCGCAGCGGTCGGCGCAGGTGTTGGCGGCGCGGCCGGCAGTGCCGTCGGCGCGAACAAACGCAACCGCACCGAAGCCGCGATTGGCGGCGGTCTTGGCGCAGCAGGCGGCTCGGTCGTCGGCAACAGCCTCGGCGGCTCCACCGGCTCCGCCATTGGCGCAGGCCTGGGCGGCGCAGCAGGCGGCGCGGTAGGTAACAATCTTGGCGACGACGACGGCGGATCTCATTCCGGCGGCCACAAGCACAAGAACAAACACAAAAATAAACATCGCTGATTGATCAACGAAAACCCGGCCTGGCGCCGGGTTTTTCGTGTCTGGCCGTCAGGCAGAGGAACGATTGGCGGCAGGGCTTTTCGAACGTCATACATCCCACACGCTCAAGAGGTGCGCCATGACTCCCGAAACCGAAGGCAAAGAAGAGAAGGGCCCGAGTGGATTGCCGTTTATCAATGATCCGGGGAATGAAGATCCCGGCTCGCTGATGGATGATGCGACGGTGCCGTTGAATGATGCGGATGAGGCGGATATGGAGTATGAGGAGGATGGGGATGAGCAGTGAGAGTGTTCTTGGTGAATGGAGATTTTGAATATTGGTTTAAAGGGCCTGAGTCCACAGGCCCTCTTTGTGGTCGTGTTTAGGTCGTTTCTTTCGAGTCGGCCCAGATATATAGATTACTTATGGCTGAAATTTTTTTGATTTTTTTTAGATTGATGTATTCGGCGAATTCTTTTTCGATAGTTTCTTCGTTGCAATACTTTCTATGCTTAGATGGTCGTTCACAAGCAAAGTTGTATAAGCGCCAAGTGTCGAATCCATTGATTTCACCATTAGGTCCATAGTCAAAATCTACGGTTCCTGTCGATAGATTGATGCGGCAGCCAATGCCGTGCAATTCATATTTAACGCCTCGAGTGACTCTCCCGCATCGCTTGATCGCCTTGGTATACCAGAGCTTTCGAATATCTCGAGTGCCAAATTTTCTTTCAAGTATCAACGTGCTGGAATCTACCATGGAGATAAAATCATTTATCAGGGTCTCCAGATTTTCACTTTGATCACTCATCTTCTTCTCCGGTGCTCCAATCTGTCGAAGCCTACATTATTTGCTGACTCTAATATATCTTCAATGCTTCTTAGAGATCCTTCGTACGCTTTCAGATTTGTTATGAGTTTAATCGTCACATTGGTCGAAGTTTGTCGTGCAGCTGCTGCGCGGTGGTGTCCATCCAGAATATATAAACTGCCGTTATGTTCTAGAACGTCAATGGGGCGTACTGAATTGAATCCGTCACGCATTTTGTCCTTATACCCATCTACTGTCCTAGTTGAGGTCTTACCCGCGATTGCATGTACTCGTTTCAGAGTGTTTGGATCTATATTGTGAGCAATGGCCGGTAGGTCCGGCTCCCCCTCATCAACCTTAACCCTATCACTCGCCCCCGGCACCTCACACCCAGGCTTATTCGGCGGAGGGCAGTTGGACGTCAACCCCAACGGATCCACCCACCCCGTCGGATTCGGCACGTACTGGTACTGATTCAACCCACCCGCCAGCTTCACCGGGTCCGGCGTTAAATACCGTCCAAGCCTTGGGTCGTAATACCGATGCCGGTTGTAATGCAGCCCACTTTCAACATCGAAATACTGCCCCTGAAAGCGCAGCGGTTGATCCAGGTAGTCTTCGCCGGCGAGGGTGACGGCGGCGACTTTGCCGTAGGCGTCGTATTGCGCGGACCAGACGATTTCGCCGCTGTAGTCGGTGAGTTCCTGCGGGGTGCCGAGGTGGTCGAGTTGGTAGTAGAACGGGCAGGCTTTTTTCGATTTCGCCGCTGTAGTCGGTGAGTTCCTGCGGGGTGCCGAGGTGGTCGAGTTGGTAGTAGAACGGGCAGGCTTTTTTCGGGCCTTTGCCGTCGAGCATCGCCAACGGGCGGAAGGTGCCGGGTTCGTAGAGGAAGCTGCGGTATTGGCTGGCGCTGCTTTCGGCGACGAGGTGTTCGCCTTGCCAGAAGAACTCGGTGACGGCGCCGTCTACGCTTTTGCGGATGCGCCGGCCGAAGGCATCGTATTGATAAGTGGCGGTCTGGCCGTCGGGGCGGGTCAGGCCGATCAGGCGGTGCTGGCAGTCGTAGCGGTATTCGGTGACCAGGGTCTGGCCGTGGCCTCGGCGTTCGCGGATCAGGTTGCCGAAGGCGTCGTAGTCGTAATGACGGTCGCCCTGCATCAGCAGGCGATTGCCCTTGATCTGCGCAGGGCCGGGACGATCCTGCATCAGCAGGTTGCCGGCCGGGTCGAGGCGGCGGCGATGTCAACCCGATGTTGACAGGATCCGTGTAAGAATATTCGCTGAGCAGCAAACCTTGCTGGCGTTGCTGTTCGCGACCGGACTGGTAGACGTGGCGCGTGAGCGGCGTGCCATTAAGGTCGATGGCCGACAGCGCACCGCCCTTGGCGTAGTGGTAATCGAGCTTGCTGTTGTCCGGCAGGCGCAGGCGCTTGAGCTGACCGCAGGCGTCATAGGCGTAGCGCAAGGTGCCCCAGCCCTGATGCTCGGTGATCAGCCGGTCCTGACGGTCGTACTCGAAGGCCAGCGGATGGTTTTGCCCGTCATCGACGCCGATCAACCGACCGAGGCGATCGTAGTCGTAGCGGATCTTGGCGCCATCGGGCAGGGTTTTGACCCGCAAGCGCCCGGCCTTATCGCGCTGGTAGTGGGTGACCAGCGATAAACCCTGCTCGCCAAACTCGGTCTTCTCCAGACCCGCAAGCGCCCGGCCTTATCGCGCTGGTAGTGGGTGACCAGCGATAAACCCTGCTCGCCAAACTCGGTCTTCTCCAGCAGGTGCCCGTTGAGGTCGTAGGCATAAGCCGTGCGCCGCCCATCAAACCCGGTTTCCTGTCGGATCAATCCGGTCGGCGTGTAATCCAGTCGGTATTTTTCGCCCGATTCGTTTTCAATTTCGGTCAGCAGCAACCGCGCATGGTCGTAGCGGTACTGCACGCGGGTGCCGTCGGGATTGATCCGTCGCGAGACCAGGTGCAAATCATCGTCATATTCGTAGCGGGTAATGCGCCCGAGTTCATCGCGCTCAGCGGTGATCTGGCCGTAGGTCTTNGATTGATCCGTCGCGAGACCAGGTGCAAATCATCGTCATATTCGTAGCGGGTAATGCGCCCGAGTTCATCGCGCTCAGCGGTGATCTGGCCGTAGGCGCCGTAGCTGTAGGCGCGCGTGCTGCCCGTAGGAGAAGTCGTCAGGATCAGTCGGCCGGCCGCGTCCCACTGCTGACGACTGACAACACCAAATTCGTCCTGGGTGGTAATCCGCCGGCCCAGCGCATCGTAGGAAAAGCGCCGCACGCCACCATCGGGCAAGGTTTCTTCGATGAGCTGACCGAGCTCGTTCCACACCCAGCGGTGGCGGCTGCTGTCCGGATAACGCAGCGACAGCAATTGCCCGCGCAGGTTGTAGTAGTAATGGGTGACCTGGCCGTCGGGATCGACCGCTTCGGTAACGGCGCCTTCAGCGTTGCGCCGGAAGATCCACACCGCATCACCACGGCAACGCTTGTAGAGAAAACCGTTGCGGTACTCGTAGGATGTTGGTGCATCGTCCGGCGGAATCAGCGCGATCAGCCGTCCGATTTCGTCATAGCGGTATTCGGTAACCGCGCCCAATGCATCCTGCTCGGCGATCAAGCGGCCCTGCTGGTCATAAGCCTTGAGCTGCTCGCCGCCATCGGCCGCGACCTGGCGCACCAGCCGTGCGCGCTCGTCGTGGACGTAGACTTCTTCGGTGCCGTCGACGTAATGCACGGTCACGCTGGCGTCGTCATCGTTCCAGACGTAACGGGTGTTCATCTGCGAGAACGACGCCCAGTGCCTCACGCAGCGCGCCGCTTTGCCCTCGCGCTGCCACTCCCGCTGTTCCCGCACATGACCGTGGCACAGAACATCGCNCCAAGCTTGAAGCCGCCCGGCGCCGCCGGTCAGCTGGCGCTGGAGGATGACGTGATGGTCGTCGTAGTCGTAGCGTTCGCTGTCGCCGACCGCGTTGGTCGCGGTCAGCAGGCGTTGCCGGGCATCGAAGCTGTAGGTGGCGAGGTTTTGCTCGGTGGTCCACTCGCCCTGGACGAACACCTGATAATCGATCGCCACCAGTTGCGCGCGGTCATAACGCAACAGCAATGAGCGGCCGGCGCCGTTGTCCAGACACTGAATGCGGTCGGAGCGATCGCGTTGCAGGGTCAGACGATTGCCGTAGACATCGCTGATTGCCGTCAGCCGGCCGGCGCGAAAGTGGTAGAAGCGCGCACTGTCGCCGGCCAACGCCAGAATCAGTTCTTCCGGCTCATCGCCGAGAAAGATCGCCGCCCGCGACAGGCTGTTGTGAATCGCTGGGCGCGCGACGTTGGGCAGGGGAAAGCGGGTGCGGCGGTTTTCGTGGTCGATCCAGATCACGCCATCGCCGTCGAAGGCAAGGCGATGGGCCAGCGTGTGGCTCCAGCCGAAACCCAGGCCCATATCGATCTCGACCGCGCTGCTGCGGTACAAGCGGGTGAACTCGAAGGGCAGTACGCCATCGAGCACCGCGTCGGTCAGGGTCAGCAGTTCTTCGCCGGTGACCATCGACACCGGGCAGCCGTTTTTGCAGGTATTGGCGACGCAGTCGGCGGCGTCGCCGTTGGGGTTTTTCGCTTGATCAGGGACGTCGTCGTGGGGCTCGTGGCGCTCAAGGCGCGCCATGCCCTGGGATTTTTCCCGCGCGAGCGGCGCGGGATTCGGCACGCTCAATACCACCGCGTCGGCCTGACGAATGTTCAGCGGAATCGATGGCGTCGGCTTCAGCTCCACTTCGCGCGCATGAAACATCAGCGGCTTCAGCGTGCTCGCGTGCTGCTTGAGTTCCGGTGTCGAAGTCAGCTCAGCCAGACGCAAGGCTGACGCGGCCAGCCACTCCCGCGCCCTTGGCGACTTGATCTTCGCCAAGACCTTGCTGCTCAAACGCAGCGATACGCCAGCACCGCCCGCCACGCGCATCAACAGGAAGCTGATGAGCAACTCGGTGCGAACTTCGGCCACCACCTCGGCGAGGTATTGCGGCGGCAGCATCTTCAGCCAACTGGTGAACGCGGCCAGATGAATGAACAACAACGGCTCGTCGCTGAGCATCAACAAGGCATTGGCAATCGCCTCGCTGGAAGCCGCCAGCAGCGCCTCAAGTTCGACTTCGCTCAGGTATTCGAGGAGCTTTGCGCTGTGCTCCTGCAGGTCGGCGAGGAGGGCAAACAGCTGTTGAATGTCATCCCAGACGCCATTCAGGGCTTTTTCCAGGCCGCGCCAATCGGCCCGTTGCAACTGTCCGTAACGATCAAGAAAGCCGGCGCTGGAAAACTCCGTCCATTGCGGTTGGAAGCCTGTCCATTCGCTGCGCAGCCAGCCTTCAAGACCGGCAATGACCCCTTCATATGAGGCATACAGGGCGCGGACATGGGCGGAGGAAACGTTGGGAAAGAAGGTGATGCGATAGCGCTGGCCGCGCATGCAATCGGTCACCTCGAGGATCCCGCTCGGGCCAATGGTGTAGCGCTTTGGTTCGCCGAAGGTCAGCACGCCGTCGACGTCGCTGAGCAGCGGTTCGAGGGTCACCGGGGTGTCGCCGATCGGTACGAAGCGCGCTGCTTCAAACAGATGCACCAGGGTCAGCGGTCCGCTGGCCGAACACATGACCACCGATGAACTGACAGGTGCGCGCGAAGTGATCGGCGCGCTCAGTTGTACGTCATTGCCAACCTTGAACACCTGCTCGATGTCCAGCGCCGTCCCCGTCCAGAATTGCTCGGCCCAGGCGTCGTAGTTGTTCAGGCACAGGCGGAACTCGTCGATCAGCGCTTCAAAATCTGGCTGCTTCGGATTCAGGGCGGCCACCACCAGCAGTCCGATGCTGTTGTTCAGGGCCAGGAGCTGATCGGGTTGAAACATTCGCAGTCGCTCGCGCATATGAAGAAACGGGAGCGCGGACTTTGCGGGGGATCAAAAAGGAAAGAAGTCGGGGAAGTAGGCAGTGTCTGTAGGAGTTTTCGCTAAATGCGAAAAGGCGTCGATGGCATTGCCCGTTGCTCAATGTCCATCGGCCTCGCTATGCTGCTGAACCCATTAATCAGATCCGCGTTGCGGCACGTTGCCTGTCGCCCGGGATGTCTTTGTTAACGGATCCGATGATGAATGCACCGCTGAAGACGTTCGGCCCGATCAAGGCCGTGATTTTCGATATGGACGGTTTGCTGCTCGACACCGAGGGCATTTACACCGAGGTCACCTCGCTGATTGCCGGGCGCTACGGGAAAACCTTCGACTGGAGCGTCAAGCAGAACATCATTGGTCGCGGTGCCAATGACTTGGCCAACTACGTGGTGCAGGCGCTGGAGTTACCGATCACTCCGGAAGAATTTCTGCAGATCCGCGAGCCGCTGATGCGCGAGCGTTTCCCCAAGGCGCAAGCGATGCCGGGGGCCGAAGCGCTGGTGCGTCACCTCAAGGCGCACAACATCCCGATCGCAGTCGGCACCAGTTCGTCGCGCCAGTCGTTCGGGCAGAAAACCACCTTGCACCGTGAGTGGTTTGCGCTGTTCGATTTCATCGTCACGGCGGACGATCCGGAAGTCGGCGCGGCCAAACCGGCGCCGGATATCTTCCTCACCGCCGCCCGGCGCCTGGGCATCGCGCCCGGGGATTGTCTGGTGTTCGAGGATTCGCCGTTCGGCGTCACCGCCGCGAAAGCGGCAGGCATGACCGCAATCGCCATCCCCGACGCAGCGATGGCTGATGAGAAATATGCTCACGCTGACGGCATTATCCGCTCGCTGAAAGCATTTATGCCCAGCGCCTTTGGCTTGCCGACGCTGGAACTGGCTTGACCGTCCGCACAAAAACGCCGTCCTTCCTGTAAAGAAGGGCGGCGTTTTTTCTTGCCGGTCTGTCAGGCGCCGAAACCACCGTCGATGGTCAGGCTGGCACCGGTGATGTAGCCGGCTTCAGGCCCGGCCAGGTAGGCGACGAAGCTGGCGATTTCATCGGCGGTGCCGTAACGACCGACGGCCATCAGCGGGATCAGGCTGTCGGCGAATTCGCCATGGGCCGGGTTCATGTCGGTGTCGACCGGGCCAGGTTGCACGTTGTTGATGGTGATGCCGCGAGGGCCGAGATCGCGGGCAAGGCCTTTGGTCAGGCCGACCAGTGCCGATTTGCTCATCGCGTAGACACCGCCACCGCCGAAAGGCATGCGGTCGGCGTTGGTGCTGCCGATGTTGATGATCCGCGAGCCTTCGCCCATGTGTTTCGCCGCTTCCTGCGAAGCAATGAACACGCTGCGCACGTTGATGGCCAGGGTCTGATCGAAATCTTCGAGTTTGAAATCTTCCAGCGGCGCGATGGCTAGCACGCCGGCGTTGTTGACCAGAATATCCAGGCGTCCAAACGCTTCGACGGTGGCGCTGACGGCGTGGCGAATCGCGCTGGCGTCGGCGCTGTCAGCCTTGATCGCCAAGGCTTTACCGCCGTTGCCGGTGATGCTGTTCTGCAGTTCTTCAGCTTTGGCGGCGGAGCTGACGTAGGTGAAAGCGACAGCGGCGCCTTCAGCGGCCAGACGTTTGACGATGGCCGCGCCGATGCCGCGCGAACCGCCTTGAATCAGAGCGACCTTGCCGCTGAGGTGTTGAGTGGTCATGTTCGATCTCCAAGTGTTCAAGGCGGAATGCCTTGGTGTTGGTGCCGAGTATCGGCCTGGCATCGACAACCGGGTAGACCATGATTGCTATAGTCTGTGTAAACCAGAAGTTTATAGTGGCGATCATGGAAACGTTCAGCAGTATCGAATGCTTTGTGCGCAGCGCCGAAGTCGGCAGCTTTGCCGAAGCCGCGCGACGCTTGAGCCTGACCCCGGCGGCGGTCGGCAAGAGCGTGGCGAAACTGGAAGCGCGGCTTGGCGTGCGGCTGTTCCAGCGTAGTACCCGCAGCCTGACGTTGACCGAAGCGGGGCAGCTGTTTTTGAATGAAGTCAGCGCCAGCCTGACCACCATCCAGAATGCCGTGGCCAATCTGGCCAGTGCCGGCGGGCAACCGGCCGGCACGCTGAAAGTCAGCATGGGCACGGTGTTCGGTCGTCTGTATATCGTGCCGCTGCTCGGTGAGTTCTTGCGGCGCTATCCGGCGATCAACCCGGACTGGCATTTCGATAACCGCCAGGTCGACCTGATCGGGCAGGGCTTCGACGCGGCGATTGGTGGCGGCTTTGAACTGCCACAAGGCGTGGTTGCGCGCAAGCTGACGCCGGCACATCGGGTGTTGGTGGCATCGGAGGACTATCTGCAAAAACATGCGCCGATCAGCCATCCCGATGACCTCAGGCAACACGACGGCATTCTGATTCGCTCACCGCAGACCGGGCGCGTGCGTTCCTGGCAACTGACTCACCGCGATCAGCAACACAGTCCGCTGACATTGCGGGCGCGGATGACCATGAGTGATTCCGAGGCTGCCTGTGCAACGGCGATGCAAGGTTTGGGCATTGCGCTGGTGAGCATGCCGTTTGCGGTCGCGTATCTTCAGGCAGGGACGTTACAGCGAGTGCTGCCGGAATGGTTTGTCGATGACGGCAACATTTCGATCTATTACGCCGAGCACAAATTGTTGCCGGGCAAGACCCGGGCGTTTGTGGATTTCGTGATTGAACAGTTTGCTGAGCAGGGACTGGGGCGTCGGTTTAGTGCTATCTGAGCCAGGCATCAAACCGAGTTGCGGCTATCGCGGGCAAGCCCGCTCCCACAAGTTTTGAGTTGTTCACACATCTTGCAAACAACACAAAACCCTGTGGGAGCGGGCTTGCCCGCGATGAACGATCACTCGGTCTATCGAGCAAAGCGCTCCGCCCAACCAACAATGTTCTTCGGCCGTGGCGTCGCATAAGTGCGCACCTTGGACGTCGACAACTTCAAACGCACCAGCGACTCGGCAATCGTCACCGCCGCTGTCACGCCATCCACCACCGGCACGCCGGTGCGCCGGCGAATCTGCTCGTCCAGCCCGGCCATGCCGCCGCAGCCCAGGCAAATCACCTCGGCCTTGTCCTGGGTCACCGCCAGTTCGGCCTGCTGCACGATCGCTTCCAGCGCGCGCTGCGGTTCGTGTTCAAGCTCCAAAACCGCCAGACCACTGGCGCGCACCGAGGCACAGCGATCCCACAGACCGGACAATTTCAGCCGATCCTCGATTAGCGGCACGGTGCGATCCAGTGTGGTCACCACCGAGTAGGCATGGCCGAGAAACATCGCGGTGCTGGCCGCCGCGTCAGTGATATCCACCACTGGCACGTTGAGCAGTTCCTGCAAGCCTTCGCGGCCATGTTCGCCGTAGCCGGCCTGGATCACCGCATCGAAGGGTTGATCGTAAGACATCACTCGATCCATCACGGCGATGGCGGCCAGGTAACTTTCGAAATTGCCTTCAATCGATTCGGCGCCGAAGTACGGCGTCAGGCCGACGATTTCGGTACCGGGCGAAGCGACGGCCTGCGCCGAGCGGGCGATGGCGTCGGTGATGGATTCGGTGGTGTTGACGTTGACCACGAGAATACGCATGGAAAATCCTTATTGCGGGCAGTGGTGCGGCCCGAAACCGGGCCGCGAAGGGATCAGTGGCTGACGTTATCCACAGCGATGCATTCACCGCTGACTTCGGCGTAATGGGTCTGGCGCTTGGCGATGATCAGGTAAAGCATGCCGGCGATGCCGGCACCGATCAGCCAGGAGAACGGCGAGACGCTGTGGAAACCGGGCACCAATGCCAGAACGATGGCGATCAGCGCCGCAGGAATAAACGCCGCCACCGCGCGGAAATTGATGCCGCGGCTGTAGTAATAAGCGCCGTTGGGGTCTTCGCTGTAGAGCTGCGGCACATTGATCCGGCCTTTGCGGATCAGCCAGTAGTCGACCATGATCACCCCGTACAGCGGGCCGAGCAGGGCGCCGAGGCCCGACAGGAAATACACGATCACCAGCGGGCTGTTGTAGAGGTTCCACGGCAGGATGAGCACGGCGATGGTCGCGCTGATCAATCCGGCGCGGCGGAAGGTCAGGTACTTCGGCGCCAGGTTGCTGAGGACGAACGCCGGGGCAACGAAGTTGGCCATGATGTTCACCGCAACGGTGACAATCAGAAAAGCCAGGCAGCCGAGCACCAGAAAGAACGTGTTGGGGATCGAAGCGATGATCTCGGTCGGGCTTTCGATGATCCGCCCGTTGATCTGGAACTGCGCGCCACACAGCAGTACGGTAATCGCGGCGAATACCAGAATGTTCACCGGCAAGCCCCAGAAATTTCCTACTTTGATGGTTTTGCGGCACGGCGAAGAACGGGCGAAGTCGCAGAAATTGAGGATCAGCGTGCCGTAGATCGCCAGCCACAACGCGCCACCAGCAAAAATGTTGCGCCACATCTCGCCCCCGGTCAGCGGCTCGCGGATCGACCAGGCAATGGTCGCGTTGGCCTGGAAGTACATCCACCCGGCGAGTGCGGCTACGGTCAGCAGAATCACCGGCCCGGCAAATGCCTCGTAACGGCGCACCATCTCCATGCCGTAGGCGAGGATCGCCAGTTGCACCAGCCAGATTGCTACAAAGCACACCCAGCCCAGACTCGACAGGCCCAGAATTGAGTCGTGATCGTATTCGGCAAAGCCGGGATGCACGGCGGTCAGCAGGACGCGGAATACCACCGAGGCGAGGTACGTCTGAATACCGAACCAGGCGATGGCGATAACCGCCCTGATCAATGCAGGAATTTGCGCACCGTGGATGCCGAAACTGATCCGGCTGATCACCGGGAACGGCACCCCGGTTTTCTGCCCCATGTACCCGGACAGGTTCATGAAGAAGTACACCAGCGCCGCGCCGATCCCCAGTGACAAGAGGATTTGCCAGCCGCCCAGACCCAGTGCATACAAGCCGATGGCGAACGAATAGTTGGCGATGTTGTGCACGTCATTCGTCCACAGGGCAAAGATGCTGTACTGGCCCCAGCGCCGCCCTTCGGCTTTGGTCGGCGCCAGATCGCTGTTGTGCAGACGCGGGCTCAGTTGCAGCGGCTCGCTCAGTCCGTCATCGGGCAACGGTTGATCAAGCGTGGAGGAGGGCAGATTCAGCGCGATGTTATTCGAAAGACTTGTACGCATTCCGGCAGGCTCCTGACGTTCACTCCCGCGATGACTGTGCATGAGCGCTCAGGCTCGACAAATCTTCGTCGCGGCGGTGAAAACATCACTGGTTACGGGGCATCTGCAGCCTGTACGGGATAGGGCGCTTCAGGCTTGCGGATCGAAAGTGTGCATGTTTTGCAGTTTTGTATACAAAACATGTATGCGATAAAGCCAGATTTGTGCCAGTTGCGAATCTATAAGCGCCAGGCCTCATTTCGAATAGTTATCAATGCGGGGTAAGTGACTGAAAAACCGGCGATATAAAGTGATCGATTGAACAGGTATTTTTTTTGGGGGAGGGATTTTGCAGGGGGCGCACGCAGAGGGGATTCTGCTGGGGGATGTAACTTTTCAGGGCGTAAAAACAGAAAGTGCACACATAAATGGCACCGATGGTGACAACCTTGTGTACACCTTTTGTGTGCCTGGCACATATCAATGTGGGAGCGAGCCTGCTCGCGAATGCGGTGTATCAGGCAACTGAAACGTTGACTGGAACTGCGCTTTCGCGAGCAGGCTCGCTCCCGCAGGTCTTTCTATAAATGGGGGATCAGACCTTGCTCTTGCTGATGATATTCCCCGCGTGCAGTCCGCATTCTTTCTGCGTGGCTTCTTCCCACCACCAGCGGCCCTCGCGCTCGTGCTGGTTCGGCAGCACCGGGCGGGTGCAGGGTTCGCAGCCGATGCTGATGAAACCGCGCTCGTGCAGGCTGTTGTAGGGCAGTTCGAGCATGCGGATGTAACCCCAGATCTCCTCGCTGGTCATCTGCGCCAACGGGTTGAACTTGTACAGGGTGCGTTCCGGTGTCGAGAACGCCGTGTCGATTTCCAGCACCGCCACAGCGCTGCGGGTGCCCGGGCTCTGATCGCGGCGCTGGCCGGTGGCCCAGGCTTTGACGTCGGACAGCTTACGGCGCAGCGGCTCGATCTTGCGGATGCCGCAGCATTCGCCGTGGCCGTCCCTGTAGAAACTGAACAGGCCTTTTTCCTTCACGAACGGTTCGAGTTTCGTGTAGTCCGGCGAGACGATTTCTATATCGATCTTGTAATGCTCGCGCACCTGCTCGATGAAACGGTAGGTCTCCGGATGCAGGCGGCCGGTGTCGAGGCTGAAGACTTTGACGTTCTTGTTCAGCTTCCACGCCATGTCCACCAACACCACGTCCTCGGCGCCGCTGAAAGATATCCACAAGTCATCGCCGAATTCGGCGAAGGCGAGCTTGAGGATGTCCTGGGCGGATTTGTTGGCATAGGTCGTGGCGAGTTCCACGACGTCGAACGTTGGGCTCATCAGGTCGGCTTCCTACAGGTCAATGGCGCTCGGGCGCTCTATAGGGGGCCGATGGTAACAAAAAGCTGCCGCGGCCGGGGCGTCCTCTGCGTTGCGCGCGTCTGGTGCAGACGCTAGAGTTCGGCCTCGCTTGACTCAAATAATCACTACAAACGGGAGTGTCTTGTGGAAATTGCTTGCCTGGATCTTGAAGGGGTACTGGTACCGGAAATCTGGATCGCCTTCGCCGAAAAAACCGGAATCGACTCCCTCAAGGCCACCACCCGGGACATTCCCGATTACGACGTATTGATGAAGCAGCGTTTGCGCATCCTCGATGAGCACGGCCTCAAACTCTCGGACATTCAGGAAGTGATCGCCACGCTGAAACCGCTGGATGGCGCAGTGGAGTTCGTCAACTGGCTGCGCGAGCGTTTCCAGGTGGTGATTCTCTCGGACACTTTTTATGAATTCTCGCAGCCGCTGATGCGCCAGCTGGGCTTCCCGACCTTGCTCTGCCATCGCTTGATCACTGACGAAAGCGGTCGGGTGACGGGCTATCAACTGCGTCAGAAAGATCCCAAGCGCCAGTCGGTGCTGGCGTTCAAGAGCCTGTACTACCGGGTGATCGCGGCGGGGGATTCATACAACGACACGACCATGCTCGGCGAGGCGGACGCGGGGATTCTGTTTCATGCGCCGGACAACGTGATTCGCGAGTTTCCGCAGTTTCCGGCGGTGCATACGTTTGAAGAGCTGAAGCAGGAATTTCTCAAGGCCTCTAATAGAGAGCTGAGTTTGTAGTCGTCTGGAAGGACGTCTTCGCGAGCAGGCTCGCTCCCACAAGAAAATGCATTGATGATCGTTCCCACGCTCTGCGTGGGAATGCCTCAACGGACGCTCCGCGTTCGGCTTTGGATGGGACGCGGAGCGTCCCGGGCTGCATTCCCACGCGGAGCGTGGGAACGATCATTCCTCAGAGGTTTTGCAGGGTTTCCAAGAGAATTCTGACTTTGGTCATCGACTCCTGATACTCCGCCTGCCAGTCCGAATCGGCGACGATCCCGCCGCCGCCCCAGCAGCACACCTGGCCATCCTTGACCAGCAGACTGCGAATGGCGATGGAGCTGTCCATCTCGCCGCGCACGTCCAGATACAGCAACGAGCCGCAATACAGACCGCGCCGGGTCGGCTCCAGCTCGTCGATGATCTGCATCGCCCGAATCTTCGGTGCGCCGGTGATTGAGCCGCCGGGGAAGCTGCCGGCGATCAGGTCCAGCGCGTCACGATCCGCCGCCAGTTCACCGGTCACGCTGCTGACCAGATGATGCACATTCGGATAGCTCTCCAGACTGAACAACTCCGGCACCCGCACCGAGCCGATGCGGCAAGTGCGCCCGAGGTCGTTGCGCAGCAGGTCGACGATCATCAGGTTTTCCGCGCGATCCTTGGGGCTGGCCAGCAGTTCGGCGGCATTGGCGGCGTCTTCGGCTGGAGTCAGGCCGCGAGGGCGGGTGCCCTTGATCGGACGCGTTTCAACCTGGCGCTGGCTGACTCTGACGAAACGTTCCGGTGACAGGCTCAGCACCGCGCCGCCGTCGGGCAGGCTCTGGAAACCGGAGAACGGCGTCGGGCAGGCCTGACGCAAAGCGCAGTAAGCCAGCCACGGATCGCCCTGGCATTCAGCACGAAAGCGTTGCGCGAAGTTGACCTGATAGCAGTCACCAGCCTGGATGTAATCCTGAATACGCTCGAAGGCCTGACGGTAGTCGTCGGCCGAGAGATCAGCGGCCATGGGGGCGTTCAGTTTGAATGGCGCCAGCGCGTCAACTTGAGGCAGGGTGAACAGCGCGACCAATCGCTGCCGTTCACTGTCGACAAGCGAAGGATGAAAGACCAGTTGGCTGGTTTGCGCGTGGTGATCGCTGATCAGCGCCCAGTCGTACAGGCCAAAACGCGCATCGGGCAGTTGCAGGTCATCCAGTGCCTGACTCGGCAGGTTTTCCAGATGCCGGCCGAAGTCGTAGCTCAAATAACCGATCAGTCCGCCGGCGAATGGTAATTCATACCCGGCAGGCAACTGCGCTTCGCCCAAGCGGCTGAGGTGGTCACGCAGGCGCTGGAGGAAATGCGCACCGCTTTCGTCCGGCAACACCGCCAGTTGTTCCAGCGGCCAGGCGCTGAGCAAGTCATAACGGCCGCGTTCAGCGCTCGGCCGGCCGCTGTCGAGCAGCACGGCGCCGGGTGCGTTGCGAATGGCCGCGAAATAGTCGGCCGGATTGGCGCGGTAGGGCAGTGGGTGTACGGAGCAGGTCAGCATGGGCGGGGCAGATCGGCCGTTGAGGCGGGGTGGGGATTGTAGTCCTCTGCGCTGCCAGATCAAAGTCAAAAGCCTCCCCCTCACCCCAACCCTCTCACCCAAGGGGGCGAGGGGGAAAGGGAGCAGATCGGGGGCTTTTCAAAACTTGGGTTCGGCTCGATATCTTGGGGGAGGGAGCCGATCTTCATGCTTTTCAAAGCTTGAGTTCGACTCAAGACGTTCAGGTCGGCGTACCTCCAACATCCACCTCGGTCAGTCCCCTCTCCCTTTGGGAGAGGGTTAGGGTGAGGGGCTCTTGAGCTTTTAGCCTTCGACAGCTGGAATATGCCCAAACATCTCCTGGGTAAACGCCACCCGCTCTTCAACCGACTCCGTCACGCCCCGCGCCTTCAGCTCTTCCAGCCGCGCTTCAACCGCGTGGGTACGCAAGGTCAGGCCGCAATCGTTGGCGATCTGAATGTTCAGCCCCGGCCGCGCATTCAGCTCGAGGATCAGCGGGCCTTTTTCCTGATCAAGCACCATGTCCACGCCGATATAACCCAGCCCGCACAGCTCATAGCAGCCGGCGGCGAGTTTCATGAAACCGTCCCAGTAGGGCAGTTGCACGCCATCCACCGCATTGGTGGTGTCGGGGTGTTTGGTGATGATGTTGTTCAGCCATGTGCCGCGCAGCGTAAGGCCGGTGGCCAGATCGACGCCGACGCCAATGGCGCCCTGGTGCAGGTTGGCCTTGCCGCCGGACTGGCGGGTCGGCAGACGCAACATCGCCATCACCGGGTAACCCATCAGCACGATGATGCGGATGTCCGGCACGCCTTCGTAGCTGATGCTTTTGAAGATCTGGTCCGGGGTCACACGGTATTCGATCAGCGCGCGGTCGCGGTGGCCGCCCAGCGAGTACAGGCCGGTGAGGATGCTGGAGATGTGATGTTCCAGCTCCTCGTGGGCGAGGATCTTGCCCGACACCGTGCGATAACGGCCTTCGAAGCGGTCGGCGATGACGATGATGCCGTCGCCACCCGCGCCCTGCGCCGGTTTGATCACGAAGTCGCTGCGCCCGCCGATGATCTCGTCGAGCTTGTCGATTTCCTTCTCGGTGGAGATCACCCCGTACAGCTCCGGCACATGAATGCCGGCGGCGATGGCGCGTTCCTTGGTCAGGATCTTGTCATCGACGATCGGGTACAGGCTGCGCTTGTTGTACTTGAGCACGTAGTCCGCGTTTCGGCGGTTGATGCCCATGATGCCGCGCGCCTCGAGGGCCTTCCAGGTCTTCCAAAAACCGAACATCAGGCGTCAGCCTTCTTCAGGAAGGCCTTGAAACGTACCAGTTCGGTCAGGCGGTAGCCGCGATAGCGACCCATCGCCAGCATGAAACCGACCAGAATCAGCAGGATCGCCGGGAAGGTAAACACGAAGTACACCAGCTCCGGCACGGTCATGATCAGGTGCGCCAGGGAGGCGGCGAACAGCGTGCCGATGGCGACTTTCAGCGCATGGTTGGCGCCGCGTTCTTCCCAGGTGATCGACAGACGTTCGATGGTCATGGTCAGAATCACCATCGGGAACAGCGCCACCGACAAGCCACGCTCAAGCCCCAGCTTGTGGCTGAACAGACTGATCGCCGCAATCAACACCACCACGAACGTCAGCACCACCGACAGGCGCGGCAGCATTTGCAGCTTCAGATGTTCGAGATACGAGCGCAATGACAGGCCCAGCGCCGTGATCACTGTGAACAGCAGGATGCCGAAGCCCAGCTGCGTTTCGCGGAAGGCGAGGGCGATCAGCACCGGGGTGAATGTGCCGAGGGTCTGCAGGCCGACCAGGTTGCGCAGGATCAGGATCACCAGCACACCGATCGGGATCATCACCATGATCATGAAGGTCTGCTGGGTCTGCAGCGGCAAGCCGTACAGCGAGTAATCGAGGAAGTTGGCGTCAGTGTTTTCGTCGGTCAGCTTGGCCAGACGAATCGCGTTCATCTCGCTGTTGTTCAAGCTGAAGGTCACGTTGGCTTTCTTGCCACCGTCGACGGTGATCAGGTTTTCGTCGCCGGTCCACCACAGCAGGCGATCGGTCGGCAGGCCTTGCTCACCGGTTTCCGGGTTGAAGTACAGCCAGTCGTTGCCGTTGAAGCTGCGCAGCCACAGTTCGGGAGTCTGAGGCTGATCGGCGACGAGGCGGATGGTGTGGACTTTTTCTACCGGAACGTGGGCAATCGACAGCAGCAGTTCGACGATCTTGGCTTTGTGCGAAGTCGACGGATCGCCGGCCAGCAGCAATTTGACGTTGTCGTCGTTGACATTGTTGACGCGCTTGATCGCCTCGCCAATAAAGGTTTCGACGTCGGCCGAATGTTGGCGGATCGGCGCGAGCAGAGCTTCGGCGGCGATTTTTTCCGGGCCTTCGATGACCATGCTGTCACGGAAGGTCGGGCCTTTGACCTTGGATTTTTCCGCGGTGTAGCGCTTGGTCAGCACCAGACGGTAATACAGCGTCTGGTTGCCCTTGGCGCGACGGGCCGACCAGGTCACCTTGCGGTTGCCGTCGATGCGGTTGACCGCGACGCCGTAGTTATTGGAGATGAAGCTTTCGTTGAGGCTCACGTAATCGCGGCTCAACGGCGGCACGAACATCTGGATCTTCACCGGATCTTTGGTGCTGGCGACGAACTCGACCTTGGCGTCGATGTTCCACAGGTCGTCGGTGGCGTCTTCGGTCACCGGGATGCCGAGCACGAAAATCTGATAGGCCGTAACCGAAACGCCCAGCAGCACCAGCACGGCGATCAGGATTTTCAGGTGGAAGGTTAGAGAACGCATGGAAATTACTCGGCGGTGTGAGCGGCGATGGTGCAGGCAGGTTTGCCGGCAGCGTATTTAAGACTGGGGTCGACCAGCGCGTCGAAGCGTTTCAGCGCCTCGGAGCCGATCAAAAGCGGGTATTGGAACGCACTTCGGTCGGTGAGGTTCACTTCGATGCTGCGCATTGCCGAACCCATGCAGATATCCAGCTCGATCACCGGACGGGCGGTGTACTGCTTGCCTTCTTCCGGATCGTAGTCGCCGGCGCGGCGCTTGATCTTGCTGACCCGCGCCAGCGGCCGTTCGATGGGGTGCGAATGCGCGGTGTCGATCGCCAGGTAGAAACGTACCCAGGATTCACCGTTGCGTTTGAAGCGTTTGATGTCGCGGGCACTCAGCGAGGCGGTTTTCGCCCCGGTGTCGAGTTTGGCCGCAACTTCGAGATTGATGCCGTCAAGCGAAGCGTATTCGTTGAGGCCGTACACGGTTTTTTCCCCCGCGGCGGCGAGGCCGGGCAGGCAAAACAGAGCAAAAAAGGTGGGGAAAGGCTTGAGTCTCATAAATCCTGGTGCGCAGCGTTCCGTTATCGGTTCAGGTGCCCGCACAACCGTGCGCAAGCCCCTGCGTGTGCCTGGCAGCTTTTTATGGCAAGCCGTACAAAGACCCGCAAATGCGGGCGGCATTCTAGCACGGTGGTTTTATGGCGCCAGCGCTTGCGCCGACCCATGAGCTGCAAGGGATGCCACTCTTGTGGGAGCGAGCCTGCTCGCGAAAGCGCTGTGTCATTCGATGCAGAAGCCGGCTGATGTGCCGCCTTCGCGAGCAGGCACGCTCCCACAGTAATAGATGATCGATTGGCTGCGGTTATTAGACGATTGTCGACAATACCTATTTATCCTTTGACTCATCGGGCCAGATTGGCTAGTTTTTGCCGCATTGGATTTAAAGGTGTCGACAATCATGCTGGATCAACTCGATCCCCCGGTCATCAGTGGCGACGATTCCGAGACGCTGTCGGAAAATGTCTTCCGGCGTATCCAGGCCGCAATCGTCAAAGGCGAAATCGCCCCGGGCAGCAAGATCTCCGAGCCGGAGCTGGCGCGCACCTATGGCATCAGCCGAGGCCCGCTGCGTGAGGCGATCCATCGTCTGGAAGGCCAGCGCCTGCTGGTGCGCGTGCCGCACGTCGGTGCGCGGGTGGTCTCGCTCAGCCATGCCGAATTGATCGAACTCTACGAAATCCGTGAATCCCTCGAAGGTATGGCCTGCCGCCTCGCCGCCGAGCGCATGAGCGTCGAGGAAATCGACGAACTGCGCCGGGTCCTGGAAACCCACGAGCGCGATGCGGCGTTTCAGGCCGGCGTCGGTTATTACCAGCAGGAAGGCGATTTCGACTTTCATTACCGGATCATCCAGGGCAGCGGCAATCGCACGCTGACGCAGATGCTCTGCGGCGAGCTGTATCAATTGGTGCGCATGTACCGCATCCAGTTTTCCACCACGCCGAATCGCCCGCACCAGGCCTTCGCCGAACACCACCGCATTCTCGATGCCATCGCCGACCGTGACGGCGAGCTCGCGGAATTGTTGATGCGCCGCCACATCGGCGCCTCGAAACGCAACATCGCCCGTCACTACGAGGACGGCGCCCACAACAAGACAGCCACTGAACGAGGTGATGCATGACTTCCAACCTGAACACGCCGGGCCAGCGCTTCCGCGATGCGGTCGCCAGCGAGCATCCTTTGCAAGTGGTCGGCGCGATCAACGCCAACCACGCGCTGCTGGCCAAGCGCGCCGGTTTCAAGGCGATCTACCTGTCCGGTGGCGGCGTGGCCGCAGGCTCGCTCGGCGTGCCGGACCTGGGCATCACCGGGCTGGACGACGTGCTCACCGACGTGCGCCGCATCACTGATGTTTGTGACCTGCCGCTGCTGGTGGATGTTGACACCGGTTTTGGCTCGTCGGCCTTCAACGTCGCGCGCACGGTCAAGTCGATGATCAAGTTCGGCGCGGCGGCGATTCACATCGAGGATCAGGTCGGCGCCAAGCGCTGCGGCCATCGCCCGAATAAAGAAATTGTCAGCCAGCAGGAAATGGTCGATCGCATCAAAGCCGCCGTCGATGCGCGCACCGACGACAGCTTCGTGATCATGGCGCGTACCGACGCACTGGCGGTGGAAGGTCTGGAGTCGGCACTCGATCGTGCGGCGGCGTGCATCGAGGCCGGCGCTGACATGATTTTCCCTGAGGCGATTACCGAGCTGGACATGTACAAGCTTTTCGCCAATCGCGTGAAAGCGCCGATCCTGGCCAACATCACCGAGTTCGGCGCAACGCCGCTGTACACCACCGAACAACTGGCCGGCGCCGACGTTTCTCTGGTGCTGTATCCGCTGTCGGCATTCCGCGCGATGAACAAGGCGGCGGAAAATGTCTACACGGCGATCCGCCGCGATGGCACGCAACAGAATGTCATCGACACCATGCAGACTCGCATGGAGCTCTACGATCGTATCGATTACCACACGTTCGAGCAGAAGCTCGATGCGTTGTTTGCACAGAAGAAAGGCTGAACAAAACCCTGTGGGAGCGAGCCTGCTCGCGAAGACGGACTGACATCCAACATTGATGTCGACTGATCCAGCGCTTTCGCGAGCAGGCTCGCTCCCACAAGTTTTCCCCATACAAATTCAAGAAGATTGGAGAACACAATGGCCGAAGCAAAAGTACTCAGTGGCGCCGGGCTCCGTGGCCAGGTAGCCGGGCAAACCGCACTGTCCACCGTGGGCCAGGCCGGTGCCGGGCTGACCTATCGCGGCTACGACGTGCGTGAACTGGCCGCCGACGCGCAATTTGAAGAAGTCGCGTATCTGCTGCTGTACGGCGAACTGCCGACCAAAGCGCAACTGGCCGACTATCAAAGCAAACTGAGCAAGCTGCGCGACCTGCCGCAAGCGCTCAAGGAAGTGCTTGAGCGCATCCCGGCTGACGCGCATCCGATGGACGTCATGCGCACCGGTTGCTCATTCCTCGGCAACATCGAACCGGAGAAGGACTTCTCCGAACAGCGCGACAAGACCGACCGCCTGCTCGCCGCTTTCCCGGCGATCATGTGCTACTGGTATCGCTTCAGCCACGACGGCAAGCGCATCGACTGCGTCAGCGACGAGCCGACCATTGGCGGCCACTTCCTGCATTTGCTGCACGGCAAGAAACCGAGCGAACTGCACGTCAAAGTCATGAACGTGTCGCTGATCCTCTACGCCGAACACGAATTCAATGCCTCGACCTTCACCGCGCGGGTTTGCGCCTCGACCCTTTCCGATCTGTATTCCTGCGTAACAGCGGCAATCGGTTCGCTGCGCGGTCCATTGCACGGTGGCGCCAACGAGGCGGCGATGGAAATGATCGAGCGCTTCTCGTCGCCGGAAGAGGCGATCAAAGGCACCCTCGGCATGCTCGAGCGCAAGGACAAGATCATGGGCTTCGGCCACGCGATCTATAAGGACAGCGACCCGCGCAACGAGGTGATCAAGGGCTGGTCGAAAAAACTCGCGGACGAGGTCGGCGATAAGGTGTTGTTCCCCGTCTCCGAAGCCATCGACAAGACCATGTGGGAGCAGAAGAAACTGTTCCCGAATGCCGACTTCTATCACGCCTCGGCTTACCACTTCATGGGCATCCCGACCAAGCTGTTCACGCCGATCTTCGTCTGCTCGCGCCTGACCGGCTGGGCCGCGCACGTGTTCGAACAACGCGCCAACAACCGCATCATCCGCCCGAGCGCTGAGTACACCGGCGTCGAACAGCGCAAGTTCGTGCCAATCGAACGTCGCTGAAATGGTGGGCTGACCCGGAACCAGAGAACACCGCTAGACCCTGTGGGAGCGAGCCTGCTCGCGAAGACGGACTGACATTCAACATTGATGTCGACTGATATACCGCTTTCGCGAGCAGGCTCGCTCCCACAGTGGACGGTGTGTAACTCAGGTTTCTGGCCCACCCTTTGCAACCACCGTGACCCGAGTCCTGACCCGATGAACACAGAATTCCGCAAGAACCTGCCCGGCACGCCGCTGGATTACTTCGACACCCGCGCGGCGGTCGAGGTGATTGCGCCTGGCAGCTACGATACCCTGCCGTACACCTCCCGCGTGCTGGCGGAAAACCTCGTGCGTCGCTGCGACCCGGCCACGCTTACCGATTCGCTCAAGCAACTGATCGAACGCAAGCGCGATCTCGATTTCCCGTGGTTCCCGGCGCGGGTGGTCTGCCATGACATCCTCGGCCAGACCGCGCTGGTCGACCTCGCCGGTCTGCGTGACGCCATCGCTTTGCAGGGTGGTGACCCGGCGCAGGTCAACCCGGTGGTGCCGACGCAATTGATCGTCGACCACTCGCTGGCCGTCGAGGCCGGCGGTTTCGATGCCCAGGCCTTCGAGAAGAACCGCGCCATCGAAGACCGCCGCAACGAAGACCGTTTCCACTTCATCAACTGGACCAAAAAGGCCTTCAAGAACGTCGATGTGATCCCGCCGGGCAACGGCATCATGCACCAGATCAACCTGGAGAAAATGTCGCCGGTGATTCAGGTGCGCGAAGGCGTGGCGTTCCCCGACACTTGCGTCGGCACCGACAGCCACACGCCGCACGTCGATGCGCTGGGTGTGATTGCCATCGGCGTCGGCGGCCTCGAAGCCGAGAGCGTGATGCTCGGTCGCGCGTCGTGGATGCGCCTGCCGGAAAGCGTTGGCGTCGAACTGACCGGCAAGTTGCAACCGGGCATCACCGCCACCGACATGGTCCTGGCTTTGACCGAGTACCTGCGTAAACAGAAAGTCGTCGGCGCGTGGCTGGAATTCTTCGGTGAAGGTGCAGCAGCGCTGACCCTCGGCGACCGCGCGACCATCTCCAACATGGCCCCGGAATACGGCGCCACGGCGGCGATGTTCTACATCGACCAGCAGACCATCGATTACCTGAAACTGACCGGTCGTGAAGACCAGCAAGTGCAACTGGTCGAGCAATACGCCAAGTTGACCGGCCTGTGGGCTGACAGCCTGAAAGGCGCGCAATACGAGCGCGGCCTGACTTTTGATCTGTCCTCGGTGGTGCGCAACATGGCCGGCCCGAGCAACCCGCACGCCCGCGTTGCGGTATCGGATCTGGCGGCCAAAGGCATCTCCGGCCAGTGGGATGACGTGCCGGGGCAAATGCCCGACGGCGCGGTGATCATCGCCGCGATCACCAGTTGCACCAACACCAGCAACCCGCGCAACGTCATCGCCGCCGGCCTGTTGGCGCGCAATGCCAACAAGCTCGGCCTGACCCGCAAGCCGTGGGTCAAATCTTCGCTGGCGCCGGGCTCGAAAACCGTGGCGCTGTACCTCGATGAAGCGGGGCTGACCACTGAGCTGGAACAGCTCGGTTTCGGCGTCGTGGCGTTTGCCTGCACCACTTGCAATGGCATGTCCGGCGCGCTCGATCCGCTGATCCAGCAAGAGATCATCGACCGCGATCTGTACGCAACCGCCGTGCTTTCCGGCAACCGCAACTTCGACGGCCGCATTCACCCGTATGCCAAACAGGCATTCCTCGCCTCGCCGCCGCTGGTGGTTGCCTACGCGATCGCCGGGACCATCCGTTTCGATATCGAGAAGGATGTGCTGGGCGTGGTCGATGGCCGGGAAATTCGCCTGAAAGACATCTGGCCGAGCGATGAAGAAATCGATGCGGTGGTGAAGTCTTCGGTCAAGCCTGAGCAGTTCCGTCAGGTCTATATTCCGATGTTCGCCGTGCATGAAGACACCGGGCCGAAAGTCGCGCCGCTGTACGACTGGCGCGAGATGAGCACCTACATCCGCCGTCCGCCGTACTGGGAAGGCGCGCTGGCCGGCGCTCGTCCGCTGAAGGGCATGCGCCCATTGGCGGTGCTGCCGGACAACATCACCACTGATCACCTGTCGCCATCGAACGCGATCATGCTCGACAGCGCCGCCGGCGAATACCTGGCAAAAATGGGCCTGCCGGAAGAGGACTTCAACTCCTACGCCACCCACCGTGGCGACCACCTGACGGCACAGCGCGCGACGTTCGCCAATCCGAAGCTGTTCAACGAAATGGTCGTGGAAAACGGCAAGGTCAAGCAGGGTTCGCTGGCGCGTGTCGAGCCGGAAGGCCAGGTCATGCGCATGTGGGAAGCCATCGAAACCTACATGCAGCGCAAGCAGCCGCTGATCATCATCGCTGGCGCTGACTACGGTCAGGGTTCGTCCCGCGACTGGGCGGCCAAAGGCGTGCGCCTTGCCGGTGTCGAGGCAATTGCCGCTGAAGGGTTCGAGCGCATTCACCGCACCAACCTGGTGGGCATGGGCGTGTTGCCGCTGGAATTCAAACCCGGTACCAACCGCCACACTCTGGCCATTGATGGCAGCGAAACCTACGACGTGATCGGCGAGCGCAAGCCGCGTGCGGATCTTACGCTGGTGATCAATCGCAAGAATGGCGAGCGTGTCGAAGTGCCGGTGACCTGCCGTCTCGATACCGCTGAAGAAGTGTCGATCTACGAGGCCGGCGGCGTGTTGCAGCGCTTCGCGCAGGACTTCCTCGAAGGCTCGGCGGTAGCCGTCTAAATCAACTTGTGGGCATGGGATTTTCAAGTCCCATGCCTTCGGTAAGGAGCACCATGGCTCACGCACCACAAATCAGAATCGCTGCCACCTACATGCGCGGCGGCACCAGCAAAGGCGTGTTCTTCAGCCTGACCGATCTGCCCGAAGCCGCGCAGGTTCCTGGCCCGGCACGCGATGCGCTGCTGCTGCGGGTGATCGGCAGTCCCGACCCGTACGACAAGCAAATCGACGGCATGGGCGGCGCGACGTCGAGCACTAGCAAAACCGTGATCCTGTCGAAAAGCACCCGCGCCGATCACGACGTCGATTACCTGTTCGGCCAGGTGTCGATCGACAAGCCGTTCGTCGACTGGAGCGGCAACTGCGGCAACCTTTCGGCGGCGGTCGGTTCGTTCGCCATCAGCAACGGTCTGGTCGACGTCAGCCGCATTCCGCACAACGGCGTGGCGGTGGTGCGCGTGTGGCAGGCCAACATCGGCAAGACCATCATTGCCCACGTCCCGATCACCAACGGCGAAGTGCAGGAAACCGGTGATTTCGAACTCGACGGCGTGACCTTTCCGGCGGCCGAAGTGCAGGTTGAATTCATGGATCCGGCGGCGGAAGAAGAGGGCGGCGGTGGCTCGATGTTCCCCACCGGCAATCTGGTCGATGAGCTTGAGGTCCCGGGTGTCGGCACGTTCAAGGCGACCATGATCAACGCCGGGATCCCGACGATATTCGTCAACGCCGAAGACATTGGCTACACCGGCACCGAACTCCAGGGCGCGATCAACGGCGATCCAAAAGCGCTGCTGATGTTCGAGACCATTCGTGCCTACGGTGCGTTGCGGATGGGGCTGATCGCCAATCTGGAAGAAGCCGCCAAGCGGCAACACACGCCGAAAGTTGCGTTCGTCGCCAAGCCTGCGGATTACGTAGCGTCGAGTGGTAAAGCGATCGCTGCTGGTGATGTGGACCTGCTGGTGCGCGCGTTGTCGATGGGCAAGCTGCACCACGCCATGATGGGCACGGCGGCAGTGGCGATCGGCACGGCGGCAGCGATTTCCGGCACGTTGGTGAATCTCGCTGCGGGAGGCATTGAACGCAACGCGGTGCGTTTCGGCCATCCGTCGGGGACTTTGCGCGTGGGCGCTGAAGCGACGCTGGAGAATGGCGAATGGGTGGTGAAGAAAGCCATCATGAGTCGCAGTGCGCGGGTGCTCATGGAAGGCTATGTCCGCGTGCCCGGCGATTGCTTTTAAGCAACAGCAATATCCTTGTGGGAGCGAGCCTGCTCGCGAAAGCGATGCATCAGACATGCAAATGTTGACTGACGCTCAGCCTTCGCGAGCAGGCTCGCTCCCACAGTGGATTGCATTTCAATCATAAGAAATCGTTAGCCCTGAACCGAGGTCCCATCAACGAACCACTTCACGAGTGAATCGAACATGAGCGCCAACGTCGACCTGAACAACCGCCCCGATTACGACGCAGTTCTGCAGGACATCGCCGACTACGTCCTCACCTTCAAGCCCGAATCCGCCGAAGCGCTGAACACCGCGCGCAACTGCCTGATCGACACGCTGGGCTGCGGTCTGCTGGCTCTGCGTTTTCCCGAATGCACGAAACATCTCGGCCCGATCGTCGAAGGCACGGTTGTACCGTTCGGCGCACGAGTGCCGGGCACCAGTTATCGCCTCGATCCGGTCAAGGCCGCCTGGGATATCGGCTGCATCGTCCGCTGGCTCGACTACAACGACACTTGGCTTGCCGCTGAGTGGGGGCATCCATCGGACAACCTCGGTGCCATCCTCGCCGTTGCTGATCACCTGTCGCAGAAACGCGTCGCCCACGGTGAGGCGCCGCTGACCCTGCGTGATGTGCTTGAAGCGATGATCATGGCCCACGAGATTCAAGGCGTGATCGCTCTGGAAAACTCCTTCAACCGGGTTGGACTCGACCACGTCATTCTGGTGAAAGTCGCCTCGACCGCCGTCAGCGCCAGACTGATGGGTGCCAATCGCGAGCAGCTGTTGTCGGCGCTGTCCCATGCCTTCGCCGACGGTCAGGCGCTGCGTACCTATCGCCATGCGCCGAACGCTGGCTCGCGCAAATCCTGGGCGGCGGGGGATGCGGCGAGTCGCGGCGTAAGGCTGGCCGACATCGCCATGCGCGGTGAGATGGGCATTCCCGGCGTGTTGAGCGCGAAGCAGTGGGGCTTCTATGACGTTTCGTTCAGCCACACCAACAACGATCTGGCGCTGAAACCCGCGGACAAACGCGCTTTCAGCTTTTCCCGGCCGTTCGGCAGTTACGTGATGGAAAACGTGCTGTTCAAGATCAGTTTCCCCGCCGAATTCCATGCGCAGACGGCATGCGAGGCGGCGGTGACCTTGCATCCGCAGGTGCGCAATCGCCTGCATGAGATCGACCGCATCGTCATCACCACCCATGAATCGGCGATCCGCATCATTTCCAAGGTCGGCCCGCTGGGCAATGCCGCCGACCGCGACCACTGCCTGCAATACATGACCGCCGTGCCGCTGGCATTCGGCAATCTGGTGGCGGAGCACTACGAAGACGACTTCCACAAGGCGCATCCGATCATCGATGTGCTGCGCGAAAAAATGGTCATCGTCGAAGAACCGCGTTTCACTCGCGAATACCTTGAGCCCGACAAGCGCTCGATTGCCAATGCCGTGCAGGTGTTTTTCAAGGACGGCAGCAGCACCGATAACGTGCTGGTGGAGTACCCGATCGGCCATCGCCGCCGCCGCGCCGAAGGTATTCCGTTGCTGGAGGACAAGTTCAAGGCCAACCTGGCCACGCGGTTTGCCGGGCAGCGTTGCGCTGAGATATTTGCGCTCTGTGAGGATCAGGCGCGGCTGGAAGCCACAGCGGTGAATCGATTCATCGACCTGTTTGTGATCTGACGGACCGCGTTATCGTTCTTCGCGGGCAAGCCCGCTCCCACAGGGAATGGTGATGAACACAGAAATTGTGAACACCTTCAGAACCTGTGGTAGCGGGCTTGCCCGCGATAGCGTCAGATCAGGCACCGCAAACCTACTTGAACCGCCGCTCAACCCCTTTCTCCACCAGAATCTTCGCCGAAATCTCTTCCACCGAGAAATGCGTGGAATTGATGTGCGGAATGTTCTCGCGGCGGAACAGGTTCTCCACTTCGCGCACTTCGAATTCGCACTGGGCGTAGCTCGAATAACGGCTGTTGGGCTTGCGCTCGTTGCGGATCGCGGTCAAGCGGTCCGGGTCGATGGTCAGGCCGAACAGCTTGTGCTGATGGGCGCGCAGGGCCGTCGGCAGGGTCAGGCGCTCCATGTCGTCTTCGGTCAGCGGATAGTTGGCCGCGCGGATACCGAACTGCATGGCCATGTACAGACACGTCGGCGTTTTGCCGCATCGCGACACGCCCACTAGTATCAGATCGGCTTTGTCGTAATAGTGGGTGCGCGCGCCGTCATCGTTGTCGAGGGCGAAGTTCACCGCCTCGATGCGCTCCATGTAATTGGAGTTGTGCCCAATGGAATGGGACTTGCCGACGGTGTAGGAAGAATGCTCGGTAAGCTCCTGTTCGAGCGGCGCGAGGAAGGTCGAGAAAATGTCGATCATGAAACCATTGGACGTTGCGAGAATCTCACGAATGTCCTGATTGACGATGGTGTCGAAGATGATCGGCCGAAAGCCGTCGGTTTCAGCGGCTTTGTTGATTTGTTGTACCATGGCCCGCGCTTTTTCCACGCTGTCGATGTAGGGCCGCGTGAATTTGCTGAAGGTAATGTTTTCGAACTGCGCCAGCAGGCTTTGACCCAGGGTTTCGGCGGTAATGCCGGTGCCATCGGAGATGAAGAAAGCAGATCGTTTCATTTGCACCTTGGGCCTTAAGCTAGTAACGAATCTTGGATATGATAGGCGCGATTTGCCGGCCGCCATTGGCCCGCATTCTCACTTATTTTCCAGGTCCAGGCCATACAACCGGCCAAGGCTCCCCCGGGCCGCCGGTTTCTGAGCTTTTCCAACACAGTTAGTGGAGAGATCACCTTGGTAGAGTACGTAGTTTCCCTCGATAAGCTCGGCAAACACGATGTTGAGCATGTGGGGGGCAAGAACGCATCCCTGGGCGAGATGATCAGTAACCTGGCAGGCGCCGGTGTTTCGGTCCCCGGCGGCTTCGCCACGACGGCTCAGGCCTATCGTGACTTCCTCGAACTGAGCGGCCTGAACGAGCAGATCCACAAGGCCCTCGACGCGCTCGACGTCGACGACGTCAATGCCCTGGCCAAGACCGGCGCGCAGATCCGCCAATGGATCATGGACGCCGAATTCCCTGAAAAGCTCAACACCGAGATCCGCACCGCGTTCGCCGCGCTGTCGGCCGGCAATCCTGATGTGGCCGTTGCCGTGCGTTCTTCAGCCACCGCCGAAGACCTGCCGGACGCCTCGTTCGCCGGTCAGCAGGAAACCTTCCTGAACATCCGTGGTGTGGAAAACGTAATCCGCGCCGCTAAAGAGGTGTTCGCTTCGCTGTTCAACGACCGTGCGATTTCCTACCGCGTGCACCAGGGTTTCGACCACAAACTGGTCGCCCTGTCGGCTGGCGTGCAGCGCATGGTGCGCTCGGAAACCGGCACCGCCGGCGTGATGTTCACGCTCGATACCGAATCGGGTTTCCGTGATGTGGTGTTCATCACCGGCGCTTACGGCCTGGGCGAAACCGTCGTACAAGGCGCGGTCAACCCGGATGAGTTCTACGTACACAAAGGCACGCTGGAGGCCGGTCGTCCGGCGATCCTGCGTCGCAATCTGGGCAGCAAAGCCATCAAGATGATCTACGGCGACGAGGCCAAGGCCGGTCGTTCGGTCAAGACTGTCGATGTCGACAAGGCCGAGCGCGCGCGTTTCTGCCTGACCGACGCCGAAGTCAGCGAGCTGGCCAAGCAGGCGATGATCATCGAGAAGCACTACGGCTGCCCGATGGACATCGAGTGGGCCAAGGACGGTGACGACGGCAAGCTGTACATCGTGCAGGCCCGTCCGGAAACCGTGAAAAGCCGCACCCAGGCCAACGTCATGGAACGTTACCTGCTGAAAGAAACCGGCACCGTGCTGGTGGAAGGTCGGGCGATCGGCCAGCGCATCGGCGCCGGCAAAGTGCGGATCATCAAAGACGTCTCGGAAATGGACAAGGTCCAGCCGGGCGACGTGCTGGTTTCCGACATGACCGACCCGGACTGGGAACCGGTGATGAAGCGCGCCAGCGCCATCGTCACCAACCGTGGCGGACGTACCTGCCACGCGGCGATCATTGCCCGTGAGCTGGGCATTCCGGCGGTGGTCGGTTGCGGCAACGCCACCCAGCTGCTGAAGGATGGCCAGGGCGTGACCGTATCCTGCGCCGAAGGCGACACCGGTTACATCTTCGAAGGCGAACTGGGCTTCGACATCAAGAAGAACTCCGTCGACGCCATGCCGGAGCTGCCGTTCAAGATCATGATGAACGTCGGCAACCCGGATCGCGCCTTCGACTTCGCCCAATTGCCGAACGCCGGCGTCGGTCTGGCGCGTCTGGAATTCATCATCAACCGCATGATCGGCGTGCACCCGAAAGCGCTGTTGAACTACGACGGCCTGCCCCAGGAAATCAAGGACAGCGTCGACAAGCGTATTGCCGGTTACAGCGACCCCGTTGACTTCTACGTCGACAAACTGGTGGAAGGCATCAGCACCTTGGCTGCAGCGTTCACGCCGAAAAAAGTCATCGTGCGTCTGTCGGACTTCAAGTCCAACGAATACGCCAACCTGATCGGCGGCAAGCTCTACGAGCCGGAAGAAGAAAACCCGATGCTGGGCTTCCGTGGCGCTTCGCGTTACATCAGCGAATCGTTCCGCGACTGCTTCGAACTCGAATGCCGCGCGCTGAAACGCGTGCGCAACGAGATGGGCCTGACCAACGTGGAAATCATGGTGCCGTTCGTCCGTACTCTCGGCGAAGCCAGCCAGGTGGTCGATCTGCTCGCCGAGAACGGCTTGAAGCGTGGCGAGAACGGTCTACGCGTAATCATGATGTGCGAACTGCCATCCAACGCGATTCTGGCTGAGGAATTCCTCGAATTCTTCGACGGTTTCTCGATCGGCTCCAACGACCTGACCCAACTGACGCTGGGTCTGGACCGTGACTCGGGGATCATCGCGCACCTGTTCGACGAACGTAATCCAGCGGTCAAGAAGCTGTTGGCCAACGCCATTCAGGCCTGCAACAAGGCTGGCAAGTACATCGGCATCTGCGGTCAGGGTCCTTCGGACCACCCGGATCTGGCCAAGTGGCTGATGGAACAGGGCATCGAGAGCGTGTCGCTGAACCCGGACACCGTGCTGGAAACCTGGTTCTTCCTCGCCGAAGGTCAGGCACAGGCTTGATCAACATGTGAACGGGCCGCGCCCCCTGTAGGAGCGAGCCTGCTCGCGAAGACGGAGCAACATTCACCATGGATGTTGATTGATACACCGCTTTCGCGAGCTGGCTCGCTCCCACAGGGGCCGGGCCTTGAGATTGAAGTAGGGCGGGCTCCATCGGATGCCGCCCTTTTTTGTGCAAGAGCATTATGCAAAGCAGCAGCAACCTGTTTCCTGTCGCGCTGATCAGCGCCGAGCGGCGCGGCGATCTGAGCGAAGACGTCTATCGATTGAAACCCGGCAACAGCCCGGACTGGTCCGTAGAGATCGCCGTCACCCGCCTGGGCATGGCCGATGACACGGCGCCACGCGGCGTGCCGGTGATTCTGTTGCACGGCAGCTTTTCCAATCGGCGCTTCTGGTTTTCCCCCAAAGGCCTCGGTCTCGGCGCGTATCTGACCCGGCTTGGCTTCGACGTGTGGATTCCGGAAATGCGCGGTCACGGCCTGTCCCAGCGCAACGAAGACTATCGGCGCAACCGCGTGGCCGACTACGCCCGTTACGATCTGCCGGCGATTGCCGCGTTCGTGCGTGAGCAAAGCGGACAGATCCCGCACTGGATCGGCCATTCGCTGGGCGGCATCACCCTGGCAGCAGCGCTCGGCGGCGAGTATCTCGGCGAACCGGCCGTGGCCTCGGCGGCGTTTTTCGGCACCCAGGTCAGCCGCACCTATTGGCCTTTGAAAATCCCACCGGTGGAGTGGGGCGGGCGCTTTATTCTCAAGCGTTTCGCGCAGTTGTCCGGCTCACGCCTCAAGCGCGGCCCGGAAGACGAACCGATTGGCCTGGCCATCGAAAGCATGCGCTGGTACGGCTTGTTCGGTCGCTTCGGCGACAAGGACAAGGACTGGTGGGCCGGACTTGCCGAGGTTCAGGTACCGGTGCTGGCGGTGACGGCAGCGGGCGATCATCAGGATCCGGCGTGGGCTTGCCGCAAGCTGTTCGAGCAGATCGGCGCCGAGCACAAGCAGTTCATCAACCTGGGCCGCGAGCAGGGCTTCTCGGATAATTTCGGCCATGTCGAAATGCTGGTGAGCAAAGCTGCGCAGGCTGAAGTGTGGCCGCTGGTGGCGCGCTGGTTGAAGGATCAGCAGACACCGTTGCTTGCGCAGCCAGCGAATCTGGCCGCTGCAGTGTGAGGGGCGTTCCGTTCAGCCTGGCTTGCGGCTAAGATATGACGCATTGTGCGGTTCCGGTCATATTTCGTGACTGTTTAGCGATAACGTTTCAGCCGCGGTTCAGGTTCGCTCAGCGACCATGGCATGGACTAAGGTAAACAGCGACCGCCGGAACTCGTCTAATCAGAATGCGGCATCCTTGATCGTCTTCCTTGTTACAGGAGTTTTTCGATGGAACATTACCTTACGCCTGACCTGTGCGACGCCTACCCGGAGCTGGTGCAGGTGCTGGAACCGATGTTCAGCAATTTCGGCGGCCGGGATTCCTTCGGCGGCGAAATCGTGACCATCAAGTGCTTCGAAGACAATTCGCTGGTCAAGGAGCAGGCCGAACTCAACGGCAAAGGCAAAGTGCTGGTGGTTGATGGCGGCGGTTCGCTGCGCCGCGCCCTGCTGGGCGACATGATCGCCGCCAAGGCCGCGCAGAACGGCTGGGAAGGGCTGGTGATCTACGGTTGCATCCGTGACGTCGACGTCATCGCCCAGACCGATCTCGGCGTGCAGGCGCTGGCCAGCCACCCGATGAAAACCGACAAGCGCGGCATCGGCGACCTCAACGTCCCGGTGACTTTCGCCGGCGTGACGTTCCACCCAGGCCAATACATTTATGCGGACAACAACGGCGTGATCGTGTCGCCGAGCCCGCTGAAGATGCCTGAATAAGCTTTTCGACAAGGGATGCGGATGTTCGAGGAAGAAAACGCGCAATGGGGGCTGGTGCATGCCCTGGTGCTGGACGGCAAGGGCGGTGCGCGTTCGATAGCCCGGACTGAGCTCGACGATTTGCAGCTGCAGGCCCATGAAAGCCTGTGGCTGCACTGGGATCGCAGCCATCCGCAGACCCAAACCTGGCTGCGCAAATCCAGCGGGCTCAACGAATTCACCTGCGATCTGCTGCTGGAAGAGAACACCCGCCCGCGTCTGTTGCCATTGCCCGACTCCGAGCTGCTGCTGTTTCTGCGCGGGGTCAATCTCAACCCGGGCGCCGAGCCGGAAGACATGGTCTCGGTGCGGATTTTTGCCTCCGCTCAGCGCGTGATTTCCCTGCGCTTGCGTCCGTTGCGCGCTACAGATGAGTTGCTGGCGCTGCTGGGGGAGGGCAAAGGTCCGAAAACGTCTTCTGAATTGATGCTGTATCTGGCGCAGTTCCTCACCAATAAAGTGCAGGATCTGGTCACGTGCCTGTCGGAAGTGGTCGATGAAGAGGAAGAAAAACTCGACGCCGACGAACGGTATACGCCCGAGCACGGGGCGATTTTGCACATCCGCCGTAGAGCGGCCGGGCTGAAGCGTTTTCTTGCGCCACAGCGGGATATTTTCGGACAGCTGACGCGGATAAAATTGCCGTGGTTCGTCGAAGACGACGCCGACTACTGGAACGAATTGAACAACAGCCTGACCCGTTATCTGGAAGAGCTCGAATTGACTCGAGAGCGTGTGGGGCTTGTGCTGGAGGCCGAAGACCGGCGTTTGAGCGTGCACATGAATCGCACCATGTACCGCTTCGGCATCATTACCTGCATCTTCTTGCCGATGAGTTTCATCACCGGTCTGCTGGGCATCAATGTCGGCGGTATTCCGTTTGCCGAAAGCCCGTATGGTTTCCTGATTGCCTGCCTGACGGTACTCGCCCTGGCGTTCGGCCAGTGGTGGTTGTTCCGTCGATTGCGCTGGGTGTGAACATGGCGCATGTGACCCGAGTAAAACTGCCCGCGTCTTTCACAGACATCACGAGAGGTGCGTATGCACGATCCGTTTGAACAGTCTTTGCGCGACATGCTCAACGCTTCGCCGTCCAGCCGCGACGACGATGCGTGCCTGGGCCGCGTACTCAAAACCGCCAACCGCCAGGTCGGCGCCGGTGATCTGTTCAGCCTGCTGGGCCGCTGGCTGCCCGCGCTGATGATCGCCCTGAACAATGGCTCGGCGCATGTCTCGCCGGTTTCCCGTCTTCGTAAAACCACTGCTCGCATTGCTGATAAGGCTGATTGAATATGGAACTTGATCTCTGGACTCAGAGCCTCGTCACTGCAATGACTGCGTTGTGGACCAAAGTCGCTAATTTCATTCCGAACCTGTTCGGCGCACTGGTTGTGCTGCTGTTGGGTTTCGTCGTGGCCAAGCTGCTCGACACCTTGCTCTCCAAATTGCTCGCAAAACTGGGCCTTGATCGCCTGATGGGCGGTACCGGGCTGACCAAACTGATGTCGCGGGCCGGGCTGCAAGTGCCGATCTCGACGCTGATCGGTAAAATCGTCTACTGGTTCGTTCTGCTGATTTTTCTGGTTTCCGCAGCAGAATCCCTTGGCCTTGAGCGAGTTTCAGCTACGCTGGACATGCTGGCGTTGTATCTGCCGAAAGTATTCGGCGCCGCGCTGGTGTTGCTGGTCGGTGTCCTGCTGGCGCAACTGGCCAACGGGCTGGTGCGCGGCGCAGCAGAAGGCGTAGGCCTGGACTACGCTTCCGGGTTGGGACGGATCGCGCAGGGGCTGGTGATCATCATCAGCATCTCGGTAGCGATCAGCCAGCTCGAGGTCAAGACCGACCTGCTGAACCATGTGATTGTCATCGTATTGATTACCGTTGGTCTGGCAGTTGCGCTGGCCATGGGTTTGGGAAGCCGGGAAATCGCCGGTCAGATTCTTGCGGGAATCTATGTGCGTGAGCTGTATGAGGTTGGGCAACAAGTGCGTGTTGGCGAGGTCGAAGGCCAGATCGAAGAGATCGGCACGGTTAAAACCACATTGCTGACCGATGAGGGTGAGCTAGTCTCTCTCTCCAATCGGATCCTGCTGGAACAGCATGTGAGTAGCCGCTAAACCGGCAAACCCTGCTAATGTATGCCGCCGCAAAATGCCAGCCAAGGCTGGTTGTGGCGGACATTGACCTGACTGTCGGCACGACTTGTTTTGAATAAAGCCCAACCGCTATCCACGCGCTACGACCCCCGCGAGCTCTCTGATGAGGAGTTGGTCGCGCGCTCGCATACCGAGCTGTTTCACGTAACGCGCGCCTACGAAGAGTTGATGCGGCGTTACCAGCGAACATTATTTAACGTCTGCGCGAGATATCTTGGGAACGATCGCGACGCAGACGATGTCTGTCAGGAAGTGATGCTGAAGGTGCTGTACGGCCTGAAGAACTTCGAGGGGAAATCGAAGTTCAAAACCTGGCTTTACAGCATCACTTACAACGAATGCATCACGCAGTATCGGAAGGAACGGCGTAAGCGTCGCTTGATGGACGCTCTCAGTCTGGACCCTCTTGAAGAAGCGTCTGAAGAAAAGGCGCCGAAGCCGGAGGAGAAGGGTGGGCTTGATCGCTGGCTGGTGTATGTGAATCCGATTGACCGCGAAATTCTGGTGCTACGATTTGTCGCAGAGCTGGAGTTTCAGGAGATCGCAGACATCATGCACATGGGTTTGAGTGCGACAAAAATGCGTTACAAACGCGCTCTAGATAAATTGCGTGAGAAATTTGCAGGCATTGCTGAAACTTAGTTCAGCGCAAATATCTCTTACGTGTAGGCAAGTTCTGATAGACTTGCCGCCGAGTTGTCCCCCGGTTTGCGGGACTGCTTCACAATCACCAGATGGGGATTTAACGGATGAAACTGAAAAACACCTTGGGCTTGGCCATTGGTTCTCTGATTGCCGCCACTTCGTTCGGCGCTCTGGCACAAGGCCAAGGCGCAGTTGAAATCGAAGGCTTCGCTAAGAAAGAACAATTCGACAGCGCTCGTAACTTCAAGAACAACGGCAACCTGTTCGGCGGTTCGATCGGTTACTTCCTGACCGACGACGTTGAACTGCGTCTGGGCTACGACGAAGTGCACAACGTACGTGCCGACGATGGCAAGAACGTCAAAGGCGCTAACACCGCTCTGGACGCTCTGTACCACTTCAACAACCCAGGCGACATGATTCGTCCATACGTTTCGGCCGGTTTCTCTGACCAGAGCATCGACCAGAACGGTTCGAACGGTCGTAACCGTTCCACCTTCGCCAACGTTGGCGGCGGTGCCAAGCTGTACTTCACCGAGAACTTCTACGCCCGTGCCGGCGTTGAAGCTCAGTACAACATCGACCAGGGCGACACCGAGTGGGCTCCTAGCGTCGGTATCGGTGTGAACTTCGGTGGCGGCTCCAAGCCAGCTGCTGCTCCAGTTCCAGCACCTGCTGAAGTCTGCTCCGACAGCGACAACGATGGCGTTTGCGACAACGTTGACAAGTGCCCGGACACCCCAGCCAACGTAACCGTTGACGCTGATGGCTGCCCAGCAGTTGCTGAAGTTGTTCGTGTTGAGCTGGACGTGAAATTCGACTTCGACAAGTCGGTAGTCAAGCCTAACAGCTACGGCGACATCAAAAACCTGGCTGACTTCATGAAGCAGTACCCATCCACCACCACTACTGTTGAAGGTCACACTGACTCCGTCGGTCCTGACGCTTACAACCAGAAACTGTCCGAGCGTCGTGCAAACGCCGTTAAGCAAGTTCTGACCAACCAGTACGGTGTTGAATCGTCCCGCGTTCAGTCTGTTGGCTACGGCGAATCCCGCCCAGTTGCTGACAACAAAACTGAAGCTGGCCGCGCTGTAAACCGTCGCGTAGAAGCGCAGGTTGAAGCTCAAGCTAAGTAATTAGCTGCCGCTGATGGAAAAGCCCGGCTCAGGCCGGGCTTTTCTTTGTCTGCGATTTGGCTTCGCCGCTTAAAGCGCCTGCGCGTTGTACGCCGTCCCGGAGCTACCGAAGGCTGCGATCTTTTGCTCTTGAGCAACAGCCGCCACCGCACCAATCACCAGAATCGCCGGACTTTTCAACTCAAACGCCGACGCATCCTCAGCCATCGCAGTCAGATCACTGCGACATTCACGCTGATGCGCCAAAGAAGCGTTTTCGATCATCGCCACCGGCGTATGCGCCGCCATCCCTCCCGCCAGCAGCTGATCACGAATCTCGCCCAGCTTGGCCACGCCCATGTAAACCACCAGCGTCGTTCCGCCTTGCGCCAACGCCTGCCAGTTCAACTGGCTGTCATCCTGAGTGTGCGCAGTCACCAGCGTTACCCCGCGCGCGACGCCACGCAACGTCAGCGGAATATCGCACTGCGTCGCCCCGGCCAGCCCGGCGGTAATGCCATTGACCAATTCCACTTCAACCCCGCGCTCGCGCAACCACTGCGCTTCTTCGCCACCGCGGCCGAAAATGCACGGATCGCCGCCCTTCAGGCGCACTACGCATTTGCCCTGGCGTGAATAACGCAGCATCAGCCGATGAATGAATGCCTGTGGCGTCGAACGGCAGCCGCCGCGCTTGCCAACGGGAATAACCCGCGCAGTCGGGCAGTGTTCCAGCACGGCGTCGTTGACCAGATCATCGATCATCACCACATCGGCCTCGCGCAATGCACGCACCGCTTTGAGCGTCAGCAACTCCGGATCGCCAGGGCCTGCGCCCACCAGCCAGACTTTCGCATTCATGGTGTTGTCCTCGTTAAATGACCGCGACCGGCCGCGCTTCGGCAGCCAGCAGACGCTTGATTTCCGGCACGCAGGAACCGCATTGCGTGCCGCATCGGAGATTGTTTTTCAGGCCTTGCAGATCCAGGCCCTGGCGAATGCCGGCGCAGACTGCGTTGAGGCTGACGTTTTCGCAATTGCACAAGGTCTTGTCGGTGGCGATCGCTCCGACAGTGCCCGGCGGCGCGCTCATCGGCGCGAGCAGCCAGCGCCGCAGTTGTTGGTCGGCACGGCCCTCCAGCCACAGGCTTTGCAGCCAGTGTTGCGCCAGGGTTTCGCCGGCGAGGCGAATCGCAGTGATACGGCCGTTTTCGATACGCACCCGCTTGCCGATGGCTCGGCGAGGGTCGTCGTAGGCCAGAACCGGGCCATCCAGCAGCGAGAGGCACTGGTCGATCTCGCCCAGCAGCTGTGGATCGGGCGCCTCAGCGTGTGCAGCACGTATCAGCAACGCTGGCCGCTCACGCCCGACAAGGCTGAGGCTGACGTAGGAAAACGCCTCGCACAGCGGTCGTAGCGTCTCGAAATGCCGCTGAACATCACCCTCGATCAAGGCGAACAATTGCCACGGCAGGTTGACTGCCTCCAGACGCACGCCGGCGTGTTTGAGCTCCGGTTGCCTGGACAGCGGATCAAACGCCGGCAAGGTCAGCTTGTTAACACCGCCCTTGAGATAGCGATCGCCCCAGTGCATCGGCAGAAACGCTTGGCCC
This sequence comes from Pseudomonas sp. Leaf434, assembly GCF_001425545.1. Classification (NCBI taxonomy): domain Bacteria; kingdom Pseudomonadati; phylum Pseudomonadota; class Gammaproteobacteria; order Pseudomonadales; family Pseudomonadaceae; genus Pseudomonas; species Pseudomonas sp. Leaf434. The sequence goes on from NZ_LMQZ01000001.1 coordinate 1,153,815, forward strand.
GGACGCACGCTGTCGTCGCTGCCGACCGCAACAATCACCGCGCCACGGCGGCTTTTCAAATTGACCAGATCGCCGGGCTGCAAGCGGTGCCGCCGCATTTCGTCCGGGTGCAGGCTCAGCACGGCTTCGCTGACGTGGCCGAACAATTGCGCGGCGGTGCCGGTGCGGCTCATGCCGTGCCACTGGTCACGCAGGCGACCGGTGATCAAAGTCAGCGGGAAGCGCGCGTCGCGTTGTTCCTTGGCGGCGCGATAAGGATCGGCAATGAATTGCGCGCGGCCGCTAGGCGTAGGAAAGACGCCGTCTTCGTAGAGTCGTGTGGTGCCTTGCCGGGCGCCGGCAGGGAAGGGCCATTGCTGCGGACCGATCTCGTCGATCAAGGCATGACTGATTCCGCACAGATCCAGGTCTCGCCCTTGGGTCAGCAGTTTGAATTCATCAAACAACTGCGAAGGCTGATCGAAAGCGAACAGACTTGGCTGCCGAGGACGCAGACGTTTCTCCAGACGCTGTGCGAAATCCACCGTGATCGCCCAGTCCGGCCGCGCTTCGCCCGGTGCGACAACCGCTTTGCGCACGTGGGAAATGCGCCGCTCGGAGTTGGTCACCGAACCTTCCTTCTCGCCCCAACTGGCGGCGGGCAACAACAAGTCGGCAAACGCTGCGGTTTCGGTGGTGCGAAAGGCTTCCTGCAACACCACAAAAGGGCAGGCCTCAAGCGCTGCGCGTACTGCGCTCTGATCAGGCATCGATTGCGCCGGGTTGGTACAGGCGATCCACAGCGCTTTGATCTTGCCGCTACTCACGCTTTCGAATAGTTCGATGGCGCTCAGGCCCGGCGCCTCGGGCAAGCTCTCCACGCCCCAGTACGCCGCCACTTCGGCGCGATGTTCCGGGTTGGCGGCATCGCGATGGCCCGGTAGCAGATTCGACAGACTGCCGGTTTCCCGCCCGCCCATGGCATTTGGCTGACCCGTCAGGGAGAAAGGTCCTGCACCGGGACGGCCAATTTGCCCGGTGGCCAAGTGCAGATTGATCAGCGCGCTGTTTTTTGCGCTGCCGGCGGTGGACTGATTCAGGCCCATGCACCACAGCGACAGGAAGCTCGGCGCAGTGCCGACCCATTCTGCGCATTGCTGCAGTTGCTCGATGCTGATGCCGCACAGTTGCGCAACCATCTGCGGGGTGTAATCGCGGACCAGCGTCTTGAGTTCGGCGAGGCCTTCGGTGTGCGCCTTGATGAAATCGCGATCGACCCAGTCTTCCCACAGCAACAGATGCAAAATCCCATGGAACAAGGCGACATCGGTGCCGGGAAGAATCGCCAGATGCAGGTCAGCCAAATCGCAGGTGTCGGTGCGACGTGGGTCGATAACGATGACTTTCATCTGCGGGCGACGGGATTTGGCTTCCTCCAGCCGACGGAAAAGTACCGGATGGGCGTAGGCCATGTTACTGCCGACGATCATCACGCAGTCGCTCAGCTCCAGGTCTTCGTAACTGCACGGCGGTGCGTCGGCGCCGAGGCTGCGTTTGTAACCGACCACCGCCGAGGACATGCACAGCCGCGAATTGCTGTCGATGTTGTTGGTGCCGACCAGCGCCCGCGCCAGTTTGTTGAAGGCGTAATAGTCCTCGGTGAGCAACTGTCCGGAGATGTAGAACGCCACGCTGTCCGGGCCGTGTTCGGCGATGGTTTCGGCAAACACATTGGTCGCGTGGTCGAGGGCGGTATCCCAGTCAGTACGGCTGCGCGCCAGGCCTTTGCCCAGGCGCAGTTCCGGGTACAAGGCGCGGGCGGCGAGGTCGCCGGTCAGGTGCAGCGTCGAGCCTTTGCTGCACAGTTTGCCGAAGTTGGCCGGGTGCGCCGGATCGCCGCTGACGCCGAGGATGCGCTCGCCGTCATGCTCGATCAGTACGCCGCAGCCGACCCCGCAGTAACAGCAGGTCGAGGCGGTCGTCTGGCGGTTCATCAGATGGCGTCCCGCAGGGCCAGTTGCACCCGGCCATTCTCGACCCGCGCCGGATGATGGTGCGCACAGCCGATGTCCGGCGCCTGGGCTTCGCCGGTTGCGAGGTCGATCTGCCAGTTATGCAGCGGGCAGGCCACGCGCTTGCCATAGATCAGACCTTGCGACAGCGGGCCGCCCTTGTGCGGGCAGCGATCATCGAGGGCGAAAACCTCGTCGTCGCTTGTACGAAAAATCGCGATGTCACCTTTCGGTCCGGCAATGATCCGCGAACCGAGGGCGTTGATCTCTTCCAGCGCACAGATATCGAGCCAGTTCATGCCGGCACCTCCAGGTTTTTCACGGGGATCACGTCGAATTCTTTCTTCAGTTGCGGCTGCGCCAGGCGCTCCTTCCACGGGTCCTGTTCGAACGACAGGGAGAATTGCAGCCGCTCGTTCAGGGCCTTGCGCCGCTCGGCGTCTTCGAGCACGTTCTTCTTGATGTGCTCCATGCCGACCCGTTGCAGGTAATGCACGGTGCGTTCGAGGTAGAAGGCTTCTTCGCGGTAGAGCTGCAGGAACGCGCCGTTGTATTCGCGGACTTCTTCGGCGGTCTTGAGCTTGACGAAGAACTCGGCGACTTCGGTCTTGATCCCGCCGTTGCCACCGATGTACATCTCCCAGCCGGAGTCGACGCCGATAATTCCTACGTCCTTGATGCCGGCTTCCGAGCAGTTGCGTGGGCAACCGGACACCGCCAGCTTCACCTTGTGCGGCGACCACATGTTGAACAGGTCGTGCTCGAGCTCGATGCCCAGTTGCGTCGAGTTCTGCGTGCCGAAACGGCAGAACTCGCTGCCAACGCAGGTTTTCACCGTGCGGATGGATTTGCCGTAGGCGTGGCCGGACGGCATGTCGAGGTCTCTCCAGACGCCGGGCAGATCCTGCTTCTTGATCCCCAGCAAGTCGATGCGCTGACCGCCGGTGACCTTGACCATCGGCACGTTGTACTTGTCGGCCACATCGGCGATCCGCCGCAGTTCCGATGGATTGGTCACGCCGCCCCACATGCGCGGCACCACCGAATAGGTCCCGTCCTTCTGAATGTTGGCGTGTGCGCGTTCGTTGATCAGGCGCGATTGCGGATCGTCCTTGGCCTCGCCCGGCCAGGTGGAAATCAGGTAGTAGTTGAGCGCCGGGCGACAGGTCGCGCAGCCATTGGGCGTGCGCCAGTTCAGGTAACTCATGGTCTCGGCGATGGTCAGCAGGTGTTCCTGGCGGATCGCCTGACGAATCTGCCCGTGGTTGAGGTCGCTGCAACCGCAGATGGCTTTTTCGCTTTTCGGTTTGACGTCCGCCGCGCCGCCCACGGTATTGATCAGAATTTGCTCGACCAGACCGGCGCAGGAACCGCAGGAGCTGGCAGCCTTGGTGTGTTTCTTCACTTCGTCGACGCTGAACAGGCCGTGTTCCTGAATCGCCTTGACGATGGTGCCCTTGCAGACACCGTTGCAGCCACACACTTCGGCGCTGTCGGCCATGACCATGGCTTTGTCCTGGCCCTGATGTCCTACGTCGCCTAGGGCGTTTTCGCCGAACATGAGGTGATCGCGGATCTCGCCGATGGCGTGATTCTCACGAATCTGCCGGAAATACCAACCGCCATCTGCCGTATCGCCGTACAGACAGGCGCCAACCAGCACGTCATCCTTGATCACCAGTTTTTTGTACACACCGCCGATCGGGTCGGAGAGGGTGATGGTTTCGGTGCCTTCGCCGCCCATGAAGTCGCCGGCGGAGAACAGGTCGATGCCGGTGACTTTCAATTTGGTCGAGGTCACTGAACCCTGATAGCGAGCGAAACCCAGTTGCGCGAGGTGATTGGCGCAGACCTTGGCTTGTTCGAACAGCGGCGCGACCAGACCGTAGGCGATGCCGCGATGGCTGGCGCATTCGCCGATTGCGTAGATGCGCGGGTCGTAGGTTTGCAGGGTGTCATTGACCAGAATCCCGCGATTGCAGGGGATGCCGGCCTTTTCCGCCAGCTCAGTGTTGGGGCGAATGCCGGCGGCCATCACCACCAGGTCGGCAGGGATGATGTCGCCGTTCTTGAACTGCACCGAGCCGACCCGGCCATTGCCGGCGTCATGCAGGGCTTGGGTCTGTTCGCACAGGCGGAAATGCAGGCCACGGGATTCCAGCGCCGATTGCAGAAGCTGGCCGCTGGTCTTGTCCAGCTGCCGCTCCAGCAGCCATTCGCCGAGGTGCACCACGGTCACGTGCATGCCGCGCAGCATCAGGCCGTTGGCCGCTTCGAGGCCGAGCAGACCGCCGCCGATGACCACGGCGTGCTTGTGGGTCCTGGCGGTGTCGATCATGGCCTGGGTGTCGGCGATGTCGCGATAACCGATCACGCCCTGCAAGGTGTTGCCGGGGATTGGCAGGATGAACGGAGTCGAGCCGGTGGCGATCAGCAGACGGTCGTACTCGGCTTCGGTGCCGTCCTCGGCGATCACTCGGCGTTTGACCCGGTCGATCTCCACCACTTTGCGGTTGAGCAGCAACTTGATGTTGTTTTCCAGGTACCAGTCGAGGTCGTTCAGCACGATCTCTTCGAAGGTCTGCTCACCGGCTAGCACCGGCGACAGCAGGATGCGGTTGTAGTTGGTGTGCGGTTCGGCGCCGAAGACGGTGATGTCGTAGAGCTCGTCGCTCAGCTTGAGCAGTTCTTCCAGGGTACGGACCCCGGCCATGCCATTGCCGATCATCACCAGTTTGAGTTTTTTCATCAGGTTCTCCGGGAGCTGCGGCTGGCCTCTGGTGGGCCGTCGGGCCTTGCTCGACAAATTTTGCGCAAACAAAAAAAGGCGTCCCGCTAGTTGCCTAGCGAGGACGCCTTTGTCCTGGTCCCGTTCTCTCGGGAAGCGCAGCCTTCGTCGTTGAAGGTTGGGCTTTATGTATGGTGAAAAGGGTAATGCAGTGGTTGTGCCAACTTGTTATGGCGCCGCAATTGCTGGTTTTTTTGCCCGATTGGAGCTGGCTCGATGCACTTTCTCGAGGCGTGTTGCGCTTTTTTGGAGCGCAAGATCAAAAGATCGCAGCCTTCGGCAGCTCCTACAGGTGTACGCAACCAACTGTAGGAGCTGCCGAAGGCTGCGATCTTTTCAGGGCTGATGAAACAACAAAACCAGCAGCACCACATTCCCCAGCAACGCCACCAACGCCATGGTCCGCCAGACCTTTAACGGCTCTCGCTCGAGTAAAGGCCGGGGCCGCACACTCAAACTTTGCCGCTCACCCTGTTCCAGCACCAGCAGCCACTCTTCAGCGGTTTCGAAGCGTTGCTGCGGATCGGCGGCGACGCCGCGTTCCAGACTTTGCGCCAGCCAGTCCGGCAAGTCCGGGCGATAGCGACTGGCATTCACCGGCACGCCAAATCGGGGCCGTTGAAACGCTTCGATTTCGCCGTAGGGGAAATGCCCGGTGAGGAGGAAATACAGGGTGACGCCCACCGAATACAAATCCTGCTGCGCACTTGGCGACTCGCCGCGAAACGCTTCCGGGGCGATGAAACTTGGCGTTCCCGGCAGGGTCGACGGCGCGTCCTCCGACAATCCCGGGCAATAAGCCAGGCCGAAATCCAGCAGGCGCAGCTCGCCGTCATCCCCCAGCAACAGATTTTCCGGTTTGATGTCGCGGTGCAGAATCTGCCGCCGATGCAGCAGCCCGACCGCGCGCAATAGCCGCTCGGCGATGTCCTGCCACTGCGCCAGTGGCAACGGGCCGCTGTGTTGAAAAATTTCGGCCAGCGTCGTCCCGGCGTATTCGCGCATGACGTAATACAAATGCTGACGCTGAGTGCAGGCATGGATTTGCGGAAAATGCCGGCCGGCCACGCGCTTGAGAAACCATTCCTCGGACAGCAGCGCCTGCCCGGCTTGCGGGTCGTCGGCCAGCCGCGTCGGCAAGGTTTTCAACAGCCAAGGCTGGCCCTGACTATCGAGCACGCGATACAGCAATGATTGCTGGCTCTGGCCGATGATGCCTTGCACCTGCCATCCTTCAAACGCTTGCCCGGGTTTGAGCGCTGGCGGCAGCGGCCATTGCTGCAATTGCACCAGCGCATCGCCAATGCTCGCTTCGCCCAGCGCATCGACGCGCACCAGCAGGGCACTGGCGTTGTCCTGACTGCCGGCCAGATGCGCGGCGTTGACCAAGGTTTGCGCGGCGCTGGGCAGATCCGCTTGATCACGCAGAATCGCCGCGATCGCGGTATCGCCCAGGGTCGACCAGATGCCGTCGCTGAGCAGCACGAAGCTTTCGCCCTCACGCAGTTCGCCGTCGAGGAAATCCAGGACCAGATGCTGATCGAGCCCGAGCGCACGTTTGAGCACGTGTTGCATGCCCGGTTGCTCCCAGACGTGATCCTCGCTGATGCGCTGCAAGCGCTCGGCGTGCCAGCGATAGACCCGGCAATCGCCGACATGGGCGAGGGTGAATCGCCGACCGCGCATCACTAGCGCGCTGACCGTGGTCAGCAGCGGTTGCCCGCCGCCGTTGGCCTGCAGCCAGCGATTTTGCGCGAGCAGCAGGCGATCCAGCGCCTGGGCCACGCTCCAGGTTTCCGGCGTGGCAAAGTAGTCCAGCGCCAGGGCCTGCAAGGTCGAACGCGCGGCGAGGCCGCCATCGGCGCACTGGCTGACGCCGTCGGCGATGGCGAAAAGATAACCCTTGCTCACCGCCAGTGCCGGCGCCGGTGTCACTGAACGCAGGGCGTCCTGATTCTCCGCGCGCGGGCCGGTGGCGCTGGCTTCGGCGAAGCTCAGTTGCAGGGCCATTGGGGCCTCAGACCCGCGCCGCCGTCACCGCCGCCGAGCCCCAGGTGGTTCTCCAGCGACGCTTGACGCCGTGCAGGCCAAACCATGCCAGCACGCCGAGGCTGGCGAACAACCACAGCGCCAGTTGATAGCTGCCGGTGCTTTGCTTGATCGCGCCCATGCCGGCCGCCAGGGCGAAGCCGCCAATTCCGCCGGCCATGCCGATCAGCCCGGTCATCACGCCGATCTCCTGACGAAAACGCTGCGGCACCAGTTGGAAAACCGCACCGTTGCCGGCGCCCAAGCCGAGCATGGTGCAGACGAAAAGCGCCAGCGCCGCGTAGGAACTTGGCAGATTGAAGCCCACCGCTGCGATGCAGATGGCAGCGACGGTGTACATCGCCAGCAAGGTACGAATGCCGCCGAAGCGGTCGGCCAGCGCGCCACCCAATGGCCGCATCAGGCTGCCGCCGAACACGCAGGCAGCGGTGTAGTAGCCGGCGGTCACCGGGCTCAGACCGTATTGATCGTTGAAGTAACCGGGCAGGGCGCTGGCCAGGCCGATGAAGCCGCCGAAGGTGACGCTGTAGAAAAACATGAACCACCAGCTGTCGCGATCACCGAGGGCCTTGAAGTAGTCGGCCATGGCTTTCGGTTTTGGCCGCTGCGGGGCGTTTTTTGCCAACAGGGCGAACAGCACCAAAGTCAGGACCAGCGGGATCAGGGCAAACCCGAAGACATTGCTCCAGCCGAACGCGGCGGCAATCACTGGCGCCAGCAGCGCGGCGAACACGGTGCCGGAGTTGCCCGCACCGGCGATGCCCATGGCTTTGCCTTGGTGCTCTGGCGGGTACCACTGCGAGGCCAGCGGCAGGGCCACGGCGAACGACGCGCCGGCCATACCGAGGAACAGGCCGAGGATCAGCGCCTGTTCATAACTGTGGATGCCGAGTTTCCAGGCACCGAACAGCGCGCAGATGACGATGACCTGGCCGATCAGCCCGGCGGTCTTGGGCGACAAGCGATCAGCGAGCATGCCCATGGCGAAGCGCAACACCGCGCCGGCCAGAATCGGCGTGGCGACGACGAGGCCGCGTTGCTGGGTGGTCAGGTGCAGGTCGGCGGCAATCTGCACCGCCAGCGGGCCGAGCAGGTACCAGACCATGAAGCTCAGGTCGAAATACAGAAAGGCCGCGAACAGGGTCGGGGTATGGCCGGATTTCCAGAAGCTTGAATTCATCGCGCACCTCGGCTGAAAAGAGTCTCGAAAGGAGTCATGCACAGCAGGTGGAGCGCCTCACGGCCGCACCACCGGCCCCGTTCTGTGGGGCCAAAACGCAAAAACGCCGCTACCTGATTCGCCGAGGGGCGAACGGGGTGAGCGACGTCTTTGTCGTAGGTGGGGCAACCGCCGTTGGTTACCTGTGCGGTTTACTTAGCGAGATTTGTGCCAACAGCTGAAAAGCAAAAGCCCCTCACCCTAGCCCTCTCCCAGAGGGAGAGGGAACCGAGCGGGGGATGGCCGAATCATTTGCCGATCTGAACGATTTCGAGTGAATCCATAATCGACTCGGTCGTTCAGGTCGGCGGACAGCGCCAGACAACGCGGTCGGTCCCCTCTCCCTCCGGGAGAGGGCTAGGGTGAGGGGCTCTTGATTTGCAGCGAAAATTTCAGCCCAGCAACTCACTCATGGCAATGATCTGCTCCGCCACCTGAATCAGCTTCTGCTGGCGGCTCATCGCCTGGCGGCGCATCAGCGTGTAGGCCTGTTCCTCGTTGCAATCCTTCATCTTCATCAGCAACCCCTTGGCCAGTTCGATGCGCTTGCGCTCGGCCAGTTGCTGATCGCGCGCCTGCAATTGCGCGCGCAAAGCCTGGTCACTCTCGAAGCGCGCCATCGCCACGTCGAGAATCGGCTGCAACCGTTGTGCGTGAATGCCTTCGACGATGTAGGCACTGACCCCGGACTTGATCGCCTGACGCATCACCCCCGGGTCATGTTCGTCGGTAAACATCACGATCGGCCGGGGCTGGTCGCGGCTGACCAGCACCACTTGCTCCATGACATCGCGGCTCGGTGACTCGGTATCGATCAGGATCACGTCGGGGCGCACCGTTTCGACGCGCGCCGGCAGGTCGATGGTCAGGCCGGACTCGTCGATTACCTCGAAGCCGGCCTCGGTCAGCGCCGCTTTCAGGCGTCCGACTTTTTTCGCGGTGTCGTTGATCAGCAGAATGCGCAACATGTTCGCGGTCTCCTGTCAGCGCTGGGCGAGAAGGGGGGCGGTGTCGCTCAGGGCATGCAGTTTGAAACTGCGCGCATAACCCGCCGGGTCGCTGCCGTCCCAGACCTTGCCGTCGAGCAACTGGCTGCTGCGCAGGTCTGCGTACGAAGTCGCAACACCGACAGCGCTGGCGGCCTCGCGATACAGATCCAGACGCTGAACCTGGCGGGCTACGGCCAGATAATCCGGATCCTCGCGCAACAGACCCCAGCGACGAAACTGGGTCATGAACCACATGCCGTCGGAGAGGTACGGCAGATTGACCTCGCCACCGCCGTGAAAACGCAGCGCATGCGGGTCCTGCCAGCGATTGCCGAGGCCATCGGCGTAATCCCCCATGAAACGCGGCTCGATGCACGGGGCGGGGGTGTCGAGGTATTCGGCGGCGCTGAGTAATTGCGCGGTACTGCGGCGGTTTTCCGGGCTTTCTTCGATGAAGCGACTGGCCTCAAGGATGGCCATGACCAGCGCCCGCGCGGTGTTGGGGTATTGCTCGACGAATTCGCGAGTGCAGCCGAGGACTTTTTCCGGGTGGTCGGGCCAGATGCTCTGGCTGGTCGCCATGGTGAAACCGAGATTCTGCTGCACGGCGCTGGCCGCCCACGGTTCGCCGACGCAAAAGCCGTCGATGCGCCCGGCTTGCAGGTGCGCAACCATTTGCGGCGGCGGCACGACCACGCTGTCGACGTCCTGCAACGGATGAATGCCCTGGCTCGCCAGCCAGTAATAAAGCCACATCGCATGGGTGCCGGTGGGAAAGGTCTGGGCGAAGGTCAGTTTTGCGCGGCTTTGGTGCACGTGCCGATCGAGCGCTTCAGGACTGTTCACGCCAGCCTGTTGCAAACCATGGGACAGGTTCAGGCTTTGGCCATTCTGGTTCAGGCCCATCAGCACCGCCATGTCGGTCGGGGCGACGCCGCCGATGCCCAGGTGCACCGCATAAATCAGCCCGTACAGACTGTGCGCGGCATCCAGTTCGCCGCTGACCAGTTTGTCGCGCAGGTTGGCCCATGAGGCCTGACGTTTGAGGTTCAGCGTCAGGCCGTAGGGCTGGGCGAAGCCCTGGGTGGCGGCGACCACCACCGAGGCGCAGTCGCTCAGCGCCATGAAGCCGAGATTGATCGCGCTCTTCTCCGGCGCATCGCTGCCATTGACCCAGGCCAAAGGCCCCAAGGACGTTTCGTTCATACGCTACCTCAAAAAAAACGTCGTCCCGGATTCTGCGCAGGCGAAACCCGGGGACGACGCCATTGTCCTGGCCTGCGCGCCGTCATTGGTCGGCAGACTGATGGGAGGGGTGGTGCAAGGCATATGCCAGTCGCCTGATTCGCGCAGGCGCCTCGCGCCGGGGGACGATGCCCGGCTATAATCGCCGCCTCTTTTCGCCGCCCGAGTCATTGCCGCCCATGTACACCCTGGCCCGTCAGCTGTTGTTCAAACTTTCCCCGGAAACCTCCCACGATCTGTCGCTGGATCTGATCGGCGCGGGTGGACGTTTGGGCCTCAACGGCTTGCTGTGCAAGGCTCCGGCGAAAATGCCGGTGACCGTCATGGGCCTGGAGTTCCCGAACCCGGTAGGGCTGGCGGCAGGTCTGGACAAGAACGGCGCGGCCATCGACGGCTTTGCGCAACTGGGTTTCGGTTTTGTCGAGATCGGCACCGTGACCCCGCGTCCGCAGCCGGGCAACCCGAAACCACGCATCTTCCGCCTGCCGGAAGCCGAGGCGATCATCAATCGCATGGGCTTCAACAACCTCGGCGTGGATAACCTGCTGGCGCGGGTCGCTGCGGCGAAATACACAGGCGTGCTGGGCATCAACATCGGCAAGAACTTCGATACCCCGGTCGAGCGCGCGGTGGATGATTACCTGATCTGCCTGGACAAGGTTTACGCCCACGCCAGCTACGTCACCGTCAACGTCAGCTCGCCAAACACCCCGGGCCTGCGCAGCCTGCAGTTCGGCGACTCGCTCAAACAATTGCTCGCGGACCTGGCCACGCGCCGCGCCGAACTGGCTCTGCGTCACGGCAAGCATGTGCCGCTGGCGATCAAGATCGCGCCGGACATGACCGACGAAGAAACTGCGCAGGTCGCCCAGGCGTTGATCGAAACCGGCATGGATGCGGTGATCGCCACCAATACGACTCTGAGCCGTGTCGGCGTCGAAGGCATGGAGCATGGTGACGAGGCGGGCGGTCTGTCGGGTGCGCCGGTGCGTGAAAAGAGCACCCATACCGTGAAGGTGCTGGCGGGCGAATTGGCCGGGCGTTTGCCGATCATTGCTGCGGGCGGGATTACCGAGGGCAAACACGCGGCGGAGAAGATCACGGCCGGTGCAAGCCTGGTGCAGATCTATTCGGGCTTCATCTACAAAGGCCCGGCGCTGATTCGTGAATCGGTAGACGCCATCGCCGCGTTGCGCTGAGGATTGCCGAGGACTTGTCGGAGCCTTTGTGGCGAGGGGATTTATCCCCGCTGGGCTGCTCAGCAGCCCCAAAGCCTTGCACATTGATACGCCAGGTAAATTGAAATTCGGACTTCGCGACTGCTGCGCAGCCGAGCGGGGATAAATCCCCTCGCCACGTGGATCCCGGTTAACCCTTTTTGCAGGCATAAAAAAGGGCTCCTCGAAGGAGCCCCTGGGCCGTAGCCCGCCGTCCGGGAGGGACGTGCGTGGTTAATTCAATGCAAATTCAGATTGTCGTGTCGGAATAAATGCCCTGTGTCAGCCGACGGCGTGAAGTTCGTTGAGTCTGTGGATTCCCGCAGTGCCGGTCATACCGTCCCAGTTGTCGCCGCGTCCTTCTCGCCAGCCGTTGATCCAGGCTTGACGTACCGACGGTAGAGTAAATGGGCAAAGCTCACGGGATTTGCCACCAACGCCATATTGATATCCGCGCAAAAATGCTCTTTCCAACGGATCACGCTTAAGTCTTCTCATAGGGTGTTTCCCTCACTTGTTGACTGTAGTGTCGCGTTGACCTCAATTGAGGTCTGGCAGAAAAAACCTGCCATCGTGCGGCTCGCTGCCGGCGTGGCGAGCCAAGGTGTTGACGCCGTTGCGACGTCAACCTGTGTTCAGTTCTAACCAATGAGTCACACCGAGGGAATGATCGTTTTGTCATAAGCACGTAACGTAAAGGATGCTATGGCAATAAGTAACCGCGTATTTATTCAACGTTCATTGCGCAAACCCCGGTATGATCGGCGCCCCGCTGACTCAGGGGGTTAATCCTTTAGTGAGAATGACCCACGTTTGCGCTTGGGTAATATTCGACGAAGGGTCGCTTTCAGTCTTTTTGTTTCACCAACTTTTTTATCTGTCCCGGCATCTAAGCTCTTTTAACCCGAGCAGCGGGGATGGAACGGCACACCTTCGTGCCACGCGGGCGCTCTTTCAGAAAAGCGCCTGATTGAAAACCGGGTCGGCAATGCGTTGCCGGCCCACTAGCCAAAGGCTCTGGAATTACCATGTCCGATCGTTTCGAACTCTTCCTCACTTGCCCCAAAGGCCTTGAAGGCCTGCTCATCGAGGAAGCCGTCGGGCTTGGCCTTGAAGAAGCGCGCGAGCACACCTCCGCCGTGCGTGGCATGGCGACCATGGAAACCGCTTATCGCCTGTGCCTCTGGTCGCGTCTGGCCAACCGTGTGTTGCTGGTGCTCAAGCGTTTCCCGATGAAGGACGCCGAAGACCTCTACCACGGCGTGCTCGACATCGACTGGCAGGATCACATGCTCAGCGACGGCACCCTGGCCGTCGAATTCAGCGGCCACGGCTCGGGCATCGACAACACCCACTTCGGCGCGCTGAAAGTCAAAGATGCCATCGTCGACAAACTGCGCACGCCACAGGGTGATCGTCCATCCATCGACAAGCTCAACCCGGACCTGCGCATTCACCTGCGTCTGGATCGCGGCGAAGCGATTCTCTCCCTCGACCTCTCCGGCCACAGCCTGCACCAGCGCGGCTATCGCTTGCAGCAGGGCGCCGCGCCGCTGAAGGAAAACCTCGCGGCGGCAATCCTCATTCGTTCCGGTTGGCCGCGTATTGCTGCCGAGGGCGGCGCGCTGGCTGACCCGATGTGCGGTGTCGGTACGTTTCTCATCGAAGCGGGGATGATCGCCGCCGACATGGCGCCGAACCTGCGTCGCGAGCAGTGGGGCTTTACCGCGTGGCTCGGTCACGTGCCGGCACTGTGGAAAAAACTCCACGAAGAAGCCGTCGAGCGTGCCGCCGCCGGTCTGGCCAAACCGCCGCTGTGGATTCGCGGTTACGAAGCCGATCCACGACTGATTCAGCCAGGCCGCAATAACGTTGAGCGCGCCGGCCTCAGCGAGTGGATCAATATTTACCAGGGCGAAGTGGCGACCTTCGAGCCGCGCCCGGATCAGAACCAGAAAGGTCTGGTCATCTGCAACCCGCCGTACGGCGAGCGTCTCGGTGACGAAGCCAGCCTGCTGTATCTCTACCAGAATCTGGGCGAGCGTCTGCGTCAGGCCTGCCTGAACTGGGAAGCGGCGGTGTTCACCGGCGCCCCGGATCTAGGCAAGCGCATGGGTATCCGCAGCCATAAGCAGTATTCGTTCTGGAACGGCGCGCTGCCGTGCAAACTGCTGCTGATCAAGGTTCTGCCGGATCAGTTCGTCACTGGCGAACGTCGCACCCCGGAACAGCGCCAGGCCGAGCGCGAGCAAACGGCTTACGACCAGACCCCGGACGAGCCGCAAGAGCGCAAGTTCAACAAGAACGGCAACCCGATCAAGCCGACGCCAGCCCCGGCGCCAGTGATCGAACAGCCGCGCCTGAGCGAAGGCGGGCAGATGTTTGCCAATCGCTTGCAGAAAAATCTCAAGGCGATGGGCAAGTGGGTCAAGCGCGAAGGCATCGATTGCTACCGCGTCTATGATGCCGACATGCCGGAATACGCGATGGCCATCGACCTGTACCACGACTGGGTGCACGTTCAGGAATACGCCGCGCCGAAATCCATCGACCCGGAAAAAGCCTCGGCGCGCATGTTCGATGCGCTGGCGGCCATTCCGCAGGCGTTGAACGTCGACAAGAACCGCGTGGTGGTCAAGCGCCGCGAGCGGCAGAGCGGCACCAAGCAGTACGAGCGTCAGGCTGCGCAGGGCAAGTTCGTCGAGGTCAATGAAGGTGGCGTGAAGCTGCTGGTCAACCTCACCGATTACCTCGACACCGGCCTGTTCCTCGATCACCGGCCGATGCGCATGCGCATTCAGAAAGAGGCGGCCGGCAAACGCTTCCTCAATCTGTTTTGCTACACCGCGACCGCCAGCGTGCACGCGGCCAAGGGCGGCGCGCGCAGCACCACCAGCGTCGACCTGTCGAAAACCTATCTGGACTGGGCGCGACGCAACCTGTCGCTGAACGGCTTCTCGGACAAGAATCGTCTGGAGCAGGGTGATGTGATGGCGTGGCTGGAAAGCAGCCGTGACGAATACGACCTGATCTTCATCGACCCGCCGACGTTCTCCAACTCCAAGCGCATGGAAGGCATCTTCGACGTACAGCGCGATCAAGTGCAGTTGATCGACTTGGCGATGGCGCGGCTGGCACCGGGTGGCGTGCTGTATTTCTCCAACAACTTCCGCAAGTTCCAGTTGGAGGAAAACCTCGCCGAGCGTTATGCGGTCGAGGAAATCAGTGCGCAGACCATTGATCCGGATTTCGCCCGCAATACCAAGATCCACCGCGCCTGGAAAATCACGGCTCGTTGACGCTTTCACTGGTTGGATCCACAGAGCCTTGATTTTTAACGGCTCGGTGGATCCAGCGGTGCTGGCTAAATTAGTGGCTAATAGCTATAACTCACACACCGCCAATGGGGTTTTCCCGTGAATCTGGCGGAGTGAGTCGTGCTTATGCCGTTGCACCCCGTGCGCCCGAAAATCCTCGGTTTCATCAGTGAAGACGTCTCAGCCTGGCTGGTCGCTTTGCTGGTGTTGCTTGCCGGCGGGATTCTCACCGGGCTGCTCGCGTGGGGCACCTTCAACCAGTTTCAGCAACAATCGCGTCAGCGCTTTCAACTGCTGGCCAACGAACGCTACAGCCGTATCGCCGAACGTTTTCAGGACCAGGAGCAACGTCTCGATAGTCTGCGCCGGTTCTTCGCCAACTCCGAATCGGTGTCCCGCGCCGAATTCGACGGCTACTCCCGCCCTTTATTGCTGCGCACCCAAGCCTATACCTATGCCCCGAGAGTCAGTGGTGCCGAACGCGCCGCGTTCGAACAGCAGGTGCGTGACGAAGGCCTGAGCAACTTCACCATTCGCGAGCTCGACGCCAATGGCGAGCTGCAACTGGCGGCAGCGCGCGACGCATATGTGCCGGTGCTGTACACCCAGACCCAAAGCCGATTGGCGCCACCACTGGGTTATGACTTGCTCGCCCAACCCTTGCGCCGCGAAACCCTGCAACGCGCCGACCAGCTCGGCAGCATGGCGGTGTCGCAACCGATGCACCTGGTCGGGATTGAGCCGTCCTACGCGCGTGGGGTGTTGCTACTGGCGCCGGTCAGTCGCGCTGGAGAGTCGCAGCCGTTCGGCTATGTGATGGCGGTGATCAGCATGCGCCAGTTGCTCGCCGACGGTTTGCCCGATGCCCTGCACGATTACCTGTCGGTGCGCATTCTCGACCTGTCGACCCAGGATCAGCACGAGGCGCTGTTCGAATCGAGCAACGAGGCGGTGACCGGCGATCTGGCGGCGACGCGCTTGCTGCGCATGGCCGACCACGACTATCAGGTCGATATCCTTCCGAGCGAAGCGTTCATGCAGGCCAACCATTCGTCGGTGGGCAGCGTGATCATTCTTGGCGGCTTGCTCAGCGCATTGCTCAGCGCCTTGCTTTACGTGCTGGTCAGCCAGCGCCAGCGCGCGGTGCGGCTGGTCGAGGTGCGCACCCAGGAATTGCACGAGCGCGAGCAGGAACTGCGCGGCACCCACGGTCAGTTGCGCGGCGTGCTGAATGCCGCCACTCAGGTCGCGATCATCGCCACCGACCTGCGCGGCGTGATCAACACCTTCAACCCCGGCGCCGAGCAAATGCTCGGCTACAGCAGCGCCGAAGTGGTCGGGCGCATGACCCTGGAGAACCTGCATTTACCCCGGGAGCTGGCGGCGCGTTCGGCGGAGCTGAGCGCGCGCTACGGCAAAAGCATTCCGACCTGCCACGCGATGCTGGTCGAGGGCGGCGAAGTCGGCGGTCATGAAGCACGCGAATGGACCCTGGTGCGCAGCGATGGCAGTCATCTGCCGGTGAACATGCTCGCCACGCCGGTGCTTGACGAGCAAGGCCTGTGGGTCGGTCATCTGGCGATCTGCATCGACATCACCGAGCGCAAACGCGTGCACGAAGTGCTGGCAGCACGCGACACGTTGCTGAAGAAGCTCAGCGCCCATGTTCCCGGTGGCATTTACCAATTCAAAATGGAATTCGACGGACGCTTCAGCGTGATCTACGCCAGCGATGGCATCCGCGAGATCTACGAGCTGGAGCCGGATGTGCTGCTGCTCGACTCCGAGGCGATTTTCAGCCGCATTCATCCGCAGGATGCGATTCGCGTGCGCAGCTCGATCCGCGAATCGGCGGAAAACCTCAGCCCGTGGCGCGAGGAATACCGCGTGCAACTGCCTGAACGCGGCCTGCGCTGGGTGCGCGGCGAGGCGACGCCTGAAGAACTGCCGGGCGGCGGGGTGCTGTGGCACGGTTACATCTCGGATATCTCCGATCTCAAGCGCGTGGAAGAAGAATTGCGCGCGTTGTCGATCACCGATTCGCTGACCGGCATTCACAATCGCCGCTATTTCCAGGAACGCCTGACCACCGAAATGGCCCGGGTTGAGCGTGGCGGCGGTGAGTTGTCGGTGATCATGCTCGACATCGACCACTTCAAACGCATCAACGATCAGTTCGGCCACGCCGTCGGCGACCGCGTGCTGCAAGCAGTTTGCGAGCGGATCGGCCATCGCTTGCGCCGCACCGACGTATTCTGCCGTTTGGGCGGCGAAGAATTCATGGTGCTGTGCCCGGACATCGACGGTGAACACGCCTACATGCTGGCGAGGGAATTGTGGGAAGGTTTGCGCGGCGCGCCGGTGGACGTGGTCGGCTTGGTCACCGCGAGTTTCGGCATCGCCAGCTGGCGCCCGGGGGAGGGCGCAGATGCCTTGTTGCTGCGCGCTGACTCAGGGGTCTACGCGGCGAAGCAGAATGGCCGGGATCGGGTTGAGCGGGAGATGTGCTGATTCGAACCTGACACCTGACCCTGTGGGGCAGAGGGGACCTGGCGCTGATTTTCTGTGGGAGCGAGCCTGCTCGCGAAAGCGGTGTGACAGTCACTGAACATGCTTACTGAACCGACGCCTTCGCGAGCAGGCTCGCTCCCACAATTGCACCTGCTGCGCTTACAGCACCGAAGCGGTCTGCGGCAGTTTCGGCTGTTTGTACAGATCCAGCAGCACCTGATCGAGCACCGACGAGGCGCCGAACGGGGCCTTGTCGTTGAGGATCGCTACCACCGCCCAGGTATTGCCGTTCACGTCACGGCTGAAGCCAGCGATCGCGCGCACGGTGTTCAGGGTGCCGGTCTTGACGTGGGCTTCGCCGCGCATCGCCGTGGTTTTCAGGCGTTTGCGCATGGTGCCGTCGGTGCCGGCAATCGGCAGCGAGCTGATGTACTCGGCGGCGTACGGGCTGTGCCAGGCGGCTTGCAGCATGTTGGCCATCTCACGTGCACTGACCCGCTCGGCCCGCGACAGACCGGAGCCATTCTCCATCACCAGATGCGGCGCGGTGATGCCTTTCTTCGCCAGCCACTGACGTACCACGCGCTGCGCTGCCCGGGCGTCGTCACCGTCGGCATCGTTGCGGAAACGCTGGCCAAGGCTGAGGAACAGCTGCTGGGCCATGGTGTTGTTACTGTATTTGTTGATGTCGCGGATGATCTCGGCCAGATCTGGCGAGTACGCGCGGGCGAGCAGTTTGGCGCTGCTCGGCGTCGGTGCCAGACGATCCTTGCCCTGGATGCTGCCACCCAGTTCCTTCCAGATCGCGCGGACGGCGCCAGCGGTGTAGGTCGCGTGGTCGAGCAGCGACAGGTAAGTCTGCGAGCTGCAGCCTTCACCCAACTGGCCGCCGACGGTTACGGTCACGCTGCCATCGGCCTGCGGCACCGGGTTATAGCGCACGCCGCCGGTGCATTGCTTGGACGGCAGCGCCTTGACGGTGTTTTCGATGCGGATGCTGGCAATCGGCGGCTCAACCGAAATCAGTACGCGGCCACCGTCATTGCGCGCAACAAAGCGCAGGGCCTTGAGGTTGACCAGCAATGAGTCGGGTTTGACCAGGAACGGCTTGTTGTCGTCGTTGCCGTCATCGTTGAATTCCGGCAATTGCGGCTGCACGAAGAAGTTGCGGTCGAGGATCAGGTCGCCGGTGATCTGGGTCACGCCGTTGGCGCGCAGGTCGCGCATCAACAGCCAGAGTTTTTCCATGTTCAGCTTCGGGTCACCGCCACCCTTGAGGTAGAGGTTGCCGTTGAGAATGCCGCCGCTCAGGGTGCCATCGGTGTAGAACTCGGTTTTCCACTGATGGTTGGGGCCGAGCATTTCCAGCGCCGCATAAGTGGTGACCAGTTTCATCGTCGAGGCCGGATTGACCGAGACGTCGGCGTTGAACACCGTCGGCGTGCCCGGACCGTCGAGCGGTACCATCACCAGCGACAGCGCAGTGGGCTGCAACTTGCTGGCCTTCAGGGCTTTTTCGACGTTCGGGGTGAGGGAAGTGTTGATGGTGGCAGCGGAGACAGGCAGGGCCAGAGGCAGAAGAAGGCCGGCGAGAAACAGTGGACGCAACGATTTGATCATATGCAATAAAACCCTGCAAAAGAGGGGAAAAAAGACGAGGACATGGATGAAAAGGCCCTCAGTGGTCATGAAAGTGTCGGCATTATGCCCCAAGCTGTAACAGCTTGTGCCGTGTCGCGACCGGCCAATCGCTTATTTTTTTACAGGCGGTCGGCCGCAGCGACCAGAGAGTCGGGCAATCGCTGGCTTAAACTGGTAAAGTGCCGGCCGTTATTACTTAAGAGGATTGTTCCAATGGCGACTAACCGTTCCCAGCGTCTGCGCAAAAAACTGTGCGTAGATGAATTTCAAGAGCTGGGTTTCGAACTGAACCTGGACTTCAAAGAAGACTTGTCCGAAGAAGCCATTGACGCTTTCCTCGAAGCATTCATCAAAGAAGCCATGGCAGCCAACGGTCTGGGTTATGTTGGCGGCGACGACTTCGGTCTGGTATGCCTGCAGAAGCGTGGCTCGGTCAACGAAGAGCAGCGCGCTGCCGTTGAAGCCTGGCTGAAAAACCGCTCCGAGCTGACCAAGTACGAAGTCAGCCCGCTGCTGGATGTGTGGTATCCGGAAAAGCCGATCAACGCGGCCAAGTGATACTGAAAAAAACGGCGACCTGAGGGTCGCCGTTTTTTTTCGTCTGGTGTTTAGGTGATACGGCTTGGATTTGATGGTGGACTCGCCCCTCACCCCAGCCCTCTCCCGAGGGAGAGGGAGCCGATCTGTGGGCTTTTCGGGATGTGAGTTCGACTTGATATCCCTCGTCGGCGTATATCTTCCGAGCACCTTGGTCAGTCCCCTCTCCCTTTGGGAGAGGGTTAGGGTGAGGGGCTTTTGATCTTAAGCTCTGCGCCAATTCAAAATCACCAACGTCAAAACCCCCGCCACGATCCCCCAAAACGCCGAACCAATGGAAAACAGCGTCAGCCCGGACGCCGTGACCATGAAGGTGATCAACGCCGCTTCCCGTTCTTTCACCTCGCTCATGGCAATGCTCAAGCCATTGATGATCGAGCCGAACAGCGCCAGCGCAGCTATCGACAGCACCAGTTCTTTCGGCAACGCGGCAAACAACGCCGCCAACGTGGCACCGAACACCCCGGCAATCCCGTAGAACACCCCGCACCACACCGCTGCGGTGTAACGCTTGTTGCGATCTTCATGGGCATGCGGACCGGTGCAGATCGCCGCGCTGATCGCCGCGAGGTTAATACCGTGTGAGCCGAACGGCGCCAGCAACAGCGAGGCAATGCCGGTGGTGGTGATCAGTGGCGAGGCCGGGACGTTATAGCCATCGGCGCGCAGCACGGCGATGCCGGGCATGTTCTGCGAGGTCATCGCCACCACGAACAGCGGAATGCCGATGCTGATGGTTGCGGCCAGGGAGAAGTGCGGCGTGGTCCAGACCGGGGTGGCCACTTCCAGGTGAAAGCCGCTGAAATCCAGCAGCCCCATGAAGCCCGACAGCGCGGTGCCGATCAGCAGCGCCGCGAGCACCGCATAGCGCGGCGACAGGCGCTTGACCAGCAGATAAGTGAAGAACATCCCCAACACCAGACCGGTACGGTGTTGCGCGGCGACGAAGATTTCGCTGCCGATCTTGAACAGAATCCCTGCCAGCAGAGCTGCCGCCAAAGAGGCCGGGATCTTTTTTACCAGCCGTTCGAAGCTGCCGGTCAGGCCGCAGATCGTCACCAGCACCGCGCACGTGATGTATGCGCCGATCGCCTCGCCGTAACTGACTCCGCCCAGGCTGGTGATCAGCAACGCTGCGCCGGGGGTCGACCAGGCGATGGTGATCGGCGTGCGATAGCGCAGCGACAGGCCGATCGAACACACCGCCATGCCGATAGAAATCGCCCAGATCCACGAAGAAATCTGCCCGCTGCTCAGGCCGGCCGCTTGCCCGGCCTGGAACATCAGCACCAGCGAACTGGTGTAACCGGTCATCATCGCGATGAAACCGGCAACGATGGCGGAAGGCGAAGTGTCGGCCAGAGGGCGCAGGCGGGCGTGGGTGGCGTCGGTCATGACGGCGGTGTTCCTTATACCAATGGAGATGTCCGCCACAACACAGAACCTCTGTGGGAGCGAGCCTGCTCGCGAAAGCGCTATGTCAGTCAACATTCATAGTGAATGTGAAATGGCTTTCGCGAGCAGGCTCGCTCCCACGGGGGATTGCGGTCATGCAGCGGATTCTGCGATCAAGCCTAAACTCAAACCTGACAAACCGTTGCAATACAGCCGCAGGCGCAAATAGCCGTACAGTCGTGTTGCCACCATTCATTGTGTACAATCGCGCTGTTTTTTACGCGATACTTGCCAGCGACCTACTGTGCCGTATTACAGTCACGGTCTATTCGCCGCAGTTTTCCCGACTCGAGTGCCCATGAACGAACAGTTGCAACCCCTCAAGAAACAACCGCGAGCAGGCAAAGCCGGTCGCAGCGGAACCCAGGACGATATTGTCTACGCGCATATCTTCGAGGCCATCCTCGAACAGCGTCTGGCGCCCGGTACCAAGTTGAGCGAAGAGGCGCTGGGGGAAATCTTCGGGGTCAGCCGCACCATCATTCGCCGCGCGCTGTCGCGTCTGGCCCATGAAGGCGTGGTGCTGTTGCGGCCGAATCGTGGCGCCGTGGTCGCCAGCCCGAGTGTTGAAGAAGCGCGTCAAGTGTTCCTCGCCCGCCGTCTGGTCGAGCGTGCGATCACTGAATTGGCCGTGCAGCACGCCACGGCCGAGCAGATCGCCGAATTGCGGCAGATGGTCAACGATGAGCGGGACAGTTTCTCGCGCGGCGATCGCGGTGCCGGTATTCGTCTGTCAGGCGAATTCCACCTGAAACTGGCGGAAGCGGCGATGAACGCACCGTTGATCAGCTTCCAGCGCAGCCTGGTTTCGCAGACCTCGCTGATCATCGCCCAGTATGAAAGCGGCAACCGCTCGCACTGCTCGTACGATGAACACACGCAGTTGATCGACGCCATTGAAAAGCGCGACGGTGAACTGGCGGTGAACCTGATGATGCATCACATGGATCACATCGACAGCAAGCTCAACCTCGACGAGGAAGGCGCGTCGGATGATCTGCATGCGGTGTTCTCGCACTTGTTGCAGACCAAGAAGCCGGGGCGTCCAGCGGCCAAGCTCTAAGCTGAAACCGAGTCGCGGCTTTCGCGAGCAGGCTCGCTCCCACAGGGGAATGCATTTCAAAGGTGGGAGCGAGCCTGCTCGCGAAGACAACCTGACCGGTAACAAAAATCCTCCGTGGTAAACACCACCGGGGATGATCGTTCCCACGCTCTGCGTGGGAACGCCTCTAGGGACGCTCCGCGTCCAGTGACGCGGAGCGTCACGGGCTGCATTCCCACGCAGAGCGTGGGAACGATCAGTGCGAAGAGGTTAGCGCTGATGCACCAGCGCCCCCGCAGCGTAAGTCTGCTGCACCGTCCGGTCATCGCCCAAGGTCATCAACACAAACAATGTCTCGGCAATGTTATTCGACTGCTTTAAGCGATAACTCAGCAGCGGCGTGGCGTTGTAATCCAGTACCAGGAAGTCGGCATCGGAGCCCGGTTGCAGATTGCCGATCCTGTCTTCCAGACGCAGCGCCCGCGCGCCACCCAGCGTCGCCAGGTACAGCGACTTGAACGGGCTCAACCGCGCGCCTTGCAGCTGCATCACCTTGTAGGCTTCGTTGAGGGTTTGCAGCAGGGAGAAACTGGTGCCGCCGCCGACGTCGGTGCCGAGGCCGACATTGAGCTTGTGCTTCTCGGCCATCGGCAAATTGAACAGGCCGCTGCCGAGGAACAGGTTCGAGGTCGGGCAGAACGAGATCGCCGAGCCGGTTTCTGCCAGTCGCGCGCATTCTTCGTCACACAAGTGCACGCCGTGGGCAAACACCGAGCGTTCGCCGAGCAACTGGTAGTGATCGTAGACGTCGAGGTAGCCCTTGCGCTCCGGAAACAGCTCTTTGACCCACTCGATTTCCTTGAGGTTTTCGCTGATGTGGGTCTGCATGTACAGATCCGGATATTCCGTGAGCAGTTGCCCGGCGAGGGTCAGTTGTTCCGGGGTGCTGGTGGGGGCGAAGCGCGGCGTCACCGCATAGTGCAAACGGCCCTTGCCGTGCCAGCGCTCGATCAGCGCCTTGCTGTCGACGTAGCTGGATTCAGCGGTATCGACCAGATAATCCGGGGCATTGCGGTCCATCATCACCTTGCCGGCGATCATGCGCAGGTCGAGCTTCTCGGCCGCCTCGAAAAACGAATTCACCGATTGCGGATGCACGCTGCCGAACACCAGCGCCGTGGTGGTGCCGTTGCGCAGCAGTTCCTTGATGAAAATATCGGCCACTTCGTCGGCGTGGGCCTTGTCGCCAAACTGGCTTTCGCAGGGGAACGTGTAGGTGTTCAGCCAGTCGAGCAGTTGCTCGCCATAGGAGCCGACCATGCCGGTCTGCGGCAGGTGAATGTGCGTATCGATAAAGCCGGGGGTGATCAGCGCATCCTGATAATGGTTGATCTCGATATCCGCCGGCAGGGTTGGCAGCAGTTCGCTGGCGTGGCCGAGGGCGCTGATCTTGCCGTCGTCGACCACCAGCAGGCCATCCTCGAAATATTCATACGAGGCTTCGATGCCGACTTCGGCAGGGTCGGCGATGCTGTGCAGGATGGCGGCTCGGTAGGCTTTGCGAGTCAGAGGCATGAGGGTTCTCTAATCAGTTTGAGGCTTTGAGTTTGGCGGCCTGACTGCGGCGCGAAGCGGGCAGCAGTCGGGCAATCGGTTCGGCGCGGGCGCTGTGCTGGCCGAAATTGGCGTTGTAAGTGGCGATGATTTCGCCGGCGATGGAGATGGCGATTTCCACAGGCAGTTTGCCTTTGACTTCGCCGATGCCCATCGGGCAGCGCATGCGCTGCACCACGCTCGGGTCGAAACCACGATCGCGCAGACGGTGTTCGAATTTGGCGCGTTTGGTTTTCGAGCCGATCAGGCCGAACCAGGTGAAATCGTTGCGCTTGAGAATCGCGGCGGTCAGTTCCAGATCGAGCTGATGGTTGTGGGTCATGACGATGCAGTAGCTGCCGGCGGGCAGGTCATCGACTTCATCCACCGGCTCTTCGCTGACGATTTTACGCACGCCGTGGGGGATGTGTTCAGGGAACTCGGCCTCGCGCGAATCGATCCAGCGCACCCGGCAGGGCAGGCTGGCCAGCAGCGGCACGAGGGCGCGACCAACATGGCCGGCACCGAACACGGCAATCTGCGCCTGGACCTGGCCCATCGGTTCGAACAGCAACACCGTGGCGCCGCCGCAGCACTGGCCGAGACTGGCACCGAGGCTGAAGCGCTCCAGATGGGTGTCCTGCTTGCCGCTGGCGAGCATCTCGCGGGCGATCTGCATGGCTTTGAATTCCAGATGCCCGCCACCGATGGTGTCGAACAGGCGGTCGGCACTGACGACCATTTTCGAGCCGGCGTTGCGTGGCGTCGAACCGAGTTCTTCGATGATCGTCACCAGCACACAGGGCTCGCCCTGATTCTGCAGGTCGGCGAGGGCGTCGATCCAGTTGTACATGTTCACCTCGACATCTTCGTTGTCTGTGCCGGCCTCTTCGCGAGCAGGCTCGCTCCCACATTGGCAATGCATTCCAAATGTGGGAGCGAGCCTGCTCGCGAATGGCCGCGCCTCGGTCCTAGAGCGGAGCCAGCTCGGTTTCAGCTTCGACAGCCTTCACCGCTTTGAGCTGGCGCATCTGCTCGCAGCCCCACAACACCCGCTCCGGCGTGGCCGGGGCGTCGATTTTCGGTTGATGCTGATAATCACCGAGGCTCGCCACCGCGTCCTTGATTGCGCACCACGCGGCGATCCCGAGCATGAATGGTGGTTCACCGACGGCTTTGGAATGGAACACCGTGTCTTCCGGGTTCTTGCGGTTTTCCACCAGTTTCACCCGCAGATCCAGCGGCATGTCCGCCACCGCCGGGATCTTGTAGCTGGCCGGGCCGTTGGTCATCAGCTTGCCCTTGTTGTTCCAGACCAGCTCTTCCATGGTCAGCCAGCCCATGCCCTGGACGAAACCGCCCTCGACCTGACCGATGTCGATCGACGGGTTCAGCGAGGCGCCGACGTCATGCAGGATGTCGGTGCGCAGCATCTTGTACTCGCCGGTCAGGGTGTCGACGATCACTTCGCAGCAGGCTGCGCCAAAGGCGAAGTAATAGA
The DNA here is from genome assembly GCF_001425545.1 of Pseudomonas sp. Leaf434. Classification (NCBI taxonomy): domain Bacteria; kingdom Pseudomonadati; phylum Pseudomonadota; class Gammaproteobacteria; order Pseudomonadales; family Pseudomonadaceae; genus Pseudomonas; species Pseudomonas sp. Leaf434. The sequence goes on from NZ_LMQZ01000001.1 coordinate 1,178,970, forward strand.
ACGGACGCCCACGGGCCTGACTGCGGTCGTAATAGATTTTCGGGGTCTTGTAGAAGCCGGTGCTGGACAGCGAGACCTGATTGAAATACGCCTGCTGGATCAGCGCTTCGAAGGTCAGGATCTGCTCGCGCACCCGCACGTGGCCGTTGCGGAATTCGACGTCTTCTTCGCTGACCCTGTAGTGCCGCGCGGCGAATTCGACCAAGCGTTGCTTGATGGTCTGTGCTGCGTTCTGCGCGGCTTTGCCGTTCAGGTCGGCGCCGCTGGAAGCAGCGGTCGGCGAGGTGTTTGGCACCTTGTCGGTATTGGTCGCGGTGATCTGCACACGATCGATTTCGACCTGGAACACTTCCGCCACGACCTGGGCGACTTTGGTATTCAGGCCCTGACCCATTTCCGTACCGCCGTGGTTCAAGTGGATGCTGCCGTCGGTGTAGATGTGGATCAGCGCACCGGCCTGATTGAGGAAACTGGCGGTGAAGGAAATGCCGAATTTCACCGGAGTCAGCGCCAGGCCTTTTTTCAGGATCGGGCTGTTGGCGTTGTAGCGACGGATCGCTTCGCGGCGCTCGGCGTACTGGCTGCTTTCTTCCAGTTCGGCGGTCATCTCTTCGAGCATGTTGTGCTCGACGGTCTGGTAGTAGTGGGTGACGTTGCGCTCGGTCTTGCCGTAGTAGTTGGCCTTGCGCACCGCCAGCGGGTCGAGCTTCAGGTGCCGGGCAATCGCGTCCATCACTTCCTCGATGGCGACCATGCCTTGCGGGCCGCCGAAGCCGCGATAAGCAGTGTTCGACGCGGTGTTGGTCTTGCAGCGGTGACCGTTGATGGTCGCATCGCCGAGATAGTAGGAGTTGTCCGAGTGGAACATCGCCCGGTCAACGATCGAGGCGGACAGGTCTGGCGAGCAGCCGCAGTTGCCGGCCAGCTCCATGTTGATCCCGTGCAGACGGCCGCTGCTGTTGAAGCCGACGTCGTATTCAACGTAGAACGGGTGGCGCTTGCCGGTCATCAGCATGTCTTCGACACGCGGCAGGCGCATCTTGGTCGGTTGGCCGGTGAGGTGCGCGACCACTGCGCACAGGCACGCCGGGCTCGCGGCCTGGGTTTCCTTGCCACCAAAACCACCGCCCATGCGGCGCATGTCGACGACGATTTTGTTCATCGACACGTCGAGCACTTCGGCGACCAGTTTCTGCACTTCGGTCGGGTTCTGCGTCGAGCAGTAGACGATCATGCCGCCGTCTTCAGTAGGCATCACCGAGGAGATCTGTGTCTCCAGATAGAAGTGCTCCTGGCCGCCGATGTGCAGCGTGCCCTGAATACGGTGTTCAGCCGTGGCCAGCGCCGAAGCCGAGTCGCCGCGCTGATGGGTGTGGCTGTCGAGCACGAAATGGCGCTTGCGCAGGGCTTCGACGACGTCGAGCACCGGTTCCAGATCTTCGTATTCGATGATCGCCGCCATCGCTGCCTTGCGCGCGGTTTCCAGATCTTTCGCCGCGACTGCCAGCACTGGCTGGCCGACGAACTGCACGTCATCGATGGCCAGCAGCGGGTCACCCGGCATCAGCGGGCCGATGTCCTTCAGGCCCGGCACGTCTTCGTGGGTGATGACAATGCGCACGCCTTCGAAGGCGTAGCACGGCGACGTGTCGATGCTGAGGATTTTCGCGTGGGCACGGTCCGACAGGCGCGCATACAGGTGCAATTGGTTGGGAAATTCCAGCCGATCATCGATGTACTGCGCTTCACCGGACACATGCTTGGCGGCGCTGTCGTGCTTGACGCTGCGGCCGACACCGGTGGTCAGATCCTTGGCGAACAATTCGGCCAATTCAGCCTGGGTCTTCTCTACGGCGTGATGGTTAGACATAAGCGGTCACCCGAGTCTCGATGTGCGGTGTTTGCAGTTCGATGAAGTATTTGCGCAGCAGGTTCTGCGCGCTGAGCAGGCGATATTCCTTGCTGGCGCGGAAGTCCGAGAGTGGCGTGAAGTCTTCGGCCAGCGCGGCGCAGGCGCGTTCGATCACGGCGTTGTTGAACGGCTGACCGAGCAGCACGGCTTCGCAATGCGCGGCGCGTTTCGGAATCGCCGCCATGCCGCCGAAGGCCACCCGGGCGTCGCTGATCACGCCGTTTTCCACACGCAGATTGAACGCAGCACAGACGGCGGAGATGTCGTCGTCCAGACGCTTCGACACTTTATAGGCGCGGAACAGCTGCTCGGCGCTGGCGCGCGGGACGATGATTTTTTCGATGAACTCGCTTTCCTGCCGCGCCGTGACGCGATAGTCGATGAAGTAATCTTCCAGGTTCAAGGTGCGGCGGGTTTCGCCTTTGCACAGCACGATCTGCGCGCCGAGGGCGATCAGCAGCGGTGGCGAGTCACCGATCGGCGATGCGTTGCCGATGTTGCCGCCGAGGGTGCCTTGATTGCGGATCTGCAACGAGGCGAAGCGGTGCAGCAATTCGCCGAAGTCCGGGTACTCGGCATTCAACGCCTCGTAGCAGTCGGAAAGGGCGGTGGCGGCGCCGATTTCGATGCGGTCATCGAAGGTTTCGATGCGCTTCATTTCGGCGACGTTGCCGACGTAGATCATCACCGGCAGGGTGCGGTGGAACTGGGTGACTTCCAGCGCCAGATCGGTGCCGCCGGCGAGCAGCCGCGCTTGCGGATAAGCGTCGTAGAGGTCGGCCAGATCGGCCACGGTCAGCGGCACCAGGCAGCGTTTGTCGCCGCTGTTGAGTTCACCGATATCGGTCGGCGCGATAGCCTTGAGGCGGGCGATGGTTTCGGCTTCGCGGGCGTCGAACTGATCCGCTGGCTTGCCGAGGCAGGATTGTTCGGCTGCGGCGAGAATAGGCCGGTAGCCGGTGCAGCGGCAGAGGTTGCCGGCCAGCGCTTCGTGGGCCTTGGCCTGATCCGGCGCATCGCTGTTCTTTTGCAGGGCGAACAACGACATCACAAAACCGGGGGTGCAGAAACCGCACTGCGAACCGTGGCACTCGACCATGGCTTTCTGCACGCTGTGCAGTTCGCCCTTGTGCTTGAGGTCTTCGACGCTGATCAGTTGTTTGCCGTGCAACGACGAAACGAAGGTCAGGCACGAGTTGAGGCTGCGATAGCGAATATGTTCACGCCCGGTGTCATCGGTCTGCAACTCGCCAACCACCACGGTGCAGGCGCCGCAGTCGCCGCTGGCGCAACCTTCTTTGGTGCCGGGCTTGCCCACATGTTCACGCAGGTAATTGAGCACAGTCAGATTCGGGTCCAGGGCGTGCTCGCTACGGAGTTCCTGGTTAAGTAAAAACTGGATCACGGAAGGCCTCGCAGACTCATTATTGTTGTTAACCGACGTGAACCGAATTTAGCAGGTCTGACTTTTCGGTCAATGGTTTTCTGACTTAAAGGTCAGGAAAATCCGTTTCGTCGATCAACAGCGTGTCTATTCAGTATTGACCTTCATCGGTCACCGCGCTTTTTTGCGGGATTCGTGCCAAAAACCGCTGAGTGGGCACTCCGCCATGACCGCGCATTTGCGCTACACTGCGCCGCTTGTGCAGATCGATAGAGTTTGAAGGACAACCATGACGTTCAAGGCGCCGGACAGCCTCGCCGAGCAAATCGCTCACCACCTCGCCGAACGCATCATTCGTGGCGAAATGAAGCCAGGAGAGCGCATCCAGGAGCAGAAGGTCACGCTGGCGCTCAACGTCAGCCGCGGTTCGGTCCGCGAAGCCTTGCTGATCCTCGAGCGCCGTCACCTGATCGCGATCCTGCCGCGTCGTGGCGCCCACGTTACCGAGCTGACGCCGCACAAGGTGCAGAGCCTGTGCACGCTGATGAGCGAGCTGTACATCCTGCTCGGCAATTCCGTGGCCAATGGCTGGCAAGTGCAGTCGGACATGGCGCCGTTCGTGCAGATCCAGCAGCGCCTGACCGCCAATTACGAACGCGGCGATATCCGCAGCTTCGTCGATGACAGCTTCGCGGTGATGCGCGCCGCCTATCCGTTTGCCAACAATCCGTACCTGCAAGAAACCGTCGAGAACCTCCAGCCGGCGATGAGCCGCGCGTATTTCCTCGCCCTCGAACAGCGCAAGGCGGAAATGAGCGAATTCCTCGAACTGTTCGAACGCTTGCTCGCCGCCGTACTCGCCCGTGATTTGCCGCAGATCCGCATCGTGCTCACGGCGTATGCCCAGCGCAGCTGCGATCTGGTGGTGTCTGCGCTGACGGTTGCCTGAGCGTGCGGCTGAAGTGCATCAAACTGGCGGGGTTCAAATCCTTCGTCGACCCGACCACGGTGAACTTCCCCAGTAACATGGCGGCGGTCGTCGGGCCGAACGGTTGCGGCAAGTCGAACATCATCGACGCCGTGCGCTGGGTGATGGGCGAAAGTTCGGCGAAGAACCTCCGTGGCGAGTCGATGACCGATGTCATCTTCAATGGCTCGACCAGCCGCAAACCGGTGAGCCAGGCCAGTATCGAGCTGGTGTTCGACAACTCCGACGGCACGCTGCTCGGCGAATACGCCGCCTACGCGGAAATTTCCATCCGCCGCAAAGTCACCCGCGACAGCCAGACCACCTATTACCTCAACGGCACCAAATGCCGTCGGCGCGACATCACCGATATTTTCCTCGGCACCGGCCTCGGTCCGCGCAGCTACTCGATCATCGAACAGGGGATGATCTCCAAGCTGATCGAATCCAAGCCCGAAGACCTGCGTAACTTCATCGAGGAAGCCGCCGGCATCTCGAAATATAAAGAGCGCCGCCGCGAGACCGAGAACCGCATCCGCCGCACCCACGAAAACCTCGCCCGCCTCACCGACCTGCGCGAAGAACTGGAGCGCCAGCTCGAACGACTGCACCGTCAGGCCGAGGCGGCGAAAAAGTATCAGGAACTCAAGGCCGAAGAGCGTCAGCTCAAGGCGCAACTGTCGGCGCTGCGCTGGCAGGACCTCAACGAGCAGGTCGGCCAGCGCGAGTCGATCATCGGCAACCAGGAAGTCAGCTTCGAAGCGCTGGTCGCTGAACAGCGTAACGCTGACGCCGCCATCGAACGCCTGCGTGACGGTCACCACGACCTGTCCGAACGCTTCAATCTGGTGCAGGGCCGCTTCTATTCGGTCGGCGGCGACATCGCCCGGGTCGAGCAGAGCATCCAGCACGGCCAGCAGCGTTTGCGTCAGTTGCAGGACGATCTGAAAGAAGCCGAGCGCGCGCGTCTGGAAACCGAATCGCACCTGGGCCACGACCGCACGTTGCTGCTGACCCTCGGCGAAGAACTGGACATGCTCACCCCCGAGCAGGAAGTCACCAGCGCCGCCGCCGAGGAAGCCGCCGCTGCGCTTGAAGAAGCCGAAACCACCATGCACGGCTGGCAGGAGCAGTGGGATGCTTTCAACCTGACCGCTGCCGAACCGCGCCGTCAGGCTGAAGTCCAGCAGTCGCGGATTCAGCAGCTGGAAAGCAGCATGGAGCGTCTGGCCGATCGGCAGAAACGCCTCGCCGAAGAACGTGCGTTGCTGTCCGCCGACCCGGAAGACGCGGCGATCATGGCGCTCAACGAGCAGCTCGCCGAGTCCGAAGCGACCCTCGAAGATTTGCAGACCAGCGAAGAAGCACAGGTCGAAAAGCTCGAACAACTGCGTCAGGAATTGCAGCAGGCGCTGAGCGCGCAGCAGGAGGCGCAGGGCGATCTGCAGCGGCTCAATGGGCGTCTGGCGTCGCTGGAAGCCTTGCAGCAGGCCGCGCTCGATCCGGGCACCGGCACCGCCGAATGGTTGAAGGAACACAATCTCGCCGAGCGTCCGCGTCTGGCCGAAGGCCTGAAGGTCGAGGCCGGTTGGGAGCTGGCGGTGGAAACCGTGCTTGGTGCCGATCTGCAAGCGGTGCTGGTCGACGATTTCAGCGGCTTCGATCTGTCCGGTTTCACCCAAGGCGATTTGCGCCTGCTCAGCCCGGCCAGCGATGGCGTGCGGGTGGCGGGCAGTCTGCTGGACAAAGTCGAGGCGCAGATCGATCTGTCGCCGTGGCTCGGCCAGGTCAAACCGGTCGACAGCCTTGAACAGGCGCTGGCCTTGCGTGGCCAGTTGAGCGCCGGGCAAAGCCTGATCAGTCGCGATGGCTATTGGGTCGGTCGGCACTTCTTGCGTGTACGTCGCGCCAGCGAAGCGGAAAGCGGCATGCTCGCCCGTGGCCAGGAAATCGAAGACCTGCAACTGGAGCGTGAAGAGCGCGAAGCCACTGTCGAGGCCATGGAAACCCGCCTGCAAACCCTGCGCGCGCAACAGCGCCAGCAGGAAAACGGCCGCGAACATCTGCGCCGCTTGCTGCAGGACGAAGCGCGCCAGCAAGGCGAACTGAAAGCGCAGTTGTCTGCTGGTAAGGCCAAAGCCGAACAGCTGACATTGCGCCGCACCCGTCTCGATGAAGAACTGGTCGAACTCGCCGAACAGCGCGAGCTTGAGCACGAACAGGTCGGCGAAGCGCGCATGAATTTGCAGGAAGCGCTGGATTCCATGGCGCTCGACACCGAGCAGCGCGAGTTGCTGCTGGCCCAACGCGACAGCCTGCGCGAGCGCCTTGATCGCGTGCGTCAGGAAGCGCGGCAGCACAAGGATCATGCCCACCAATTGGCCGTGCGTCTCGGCTCGTTGCGTGCTCAGCACGACTCCACGCGGCAGGCGCTGGAACGTCTGGAAATGCAGGCCGAGCGTCTGACTGAAAAACGCGAGCAGTTGAGCCTGAATCTGGAGGAGGGCGAGGCGCCGCTGGAAGAGCTGCGCCTCAAGCTCGAAGAGTTGCTCGACAAGCGCATGACCGTCGATGAAGAACTCAAGACTGCGCAGATCGCCCTGGAAGACGCCGATCGTGAATTGCGCGACGCGGAAAAACGCCGCACCCAGGCCGAACAGCAATCGCAGCTGATTCGCGGCCAGCTCGAACAACAGCGCATGGAATGGCAGGCGCTGACCGTACGGCGCAAGGCTTTGCAGGATCAATTGCTCGAAGATGGCTACGATCTCAATGGCGTGCTCGCCACATTGACCGCACAAGCCAGTGAACGCGAAGCCGAAGAAGAACTCGAACGCATCAACGCGCGAATTCAGCGCCTGGGTGCGATCAACCTCGCGGCCATCGATGAATACACGCAACAATCGGAGCGTAAACGTTATCTGGATGCGCAGGACGCCGATCTGGTCGAGGCGCTGGAGACGCTGGAAAACGTCATCCGCAAGATCGACAAGGAAACCCGCAACCGTTTCAAAGATACCTTTGATCAGATCAACGGTGGTTTGCAGGCACTTTTCCCGAAAGTTTTCGGTGGCGGGCGCGCGTATTTGGAACTGACGGGCGAAGATCTACTCGATACAGGGGTGACGATCATGGCGCAGCCGCCCGGGAAGAAGAACAGCACCATCCATTTGCTCTCCGGCGGCGAAAAAGCCCTGACTGCACTGGCCCTGGTTTTTGCCATCTTCAAGTTGAACCCGGCGCCGTTCTGCATGCTCGATGAGGTTGACGCGCCACTGGATGACGCTAACGTTGGACGCTACGCACGCTTGGTCAAAGAGATGTCGCAGACCGTGCAGTTCATCTACATCACCCACAACAAGATCGCCATGGAAATGGCCGAGCAGTTGATGGGTGTGACGATGCATGAGCCGGGCTGCTCGCGACTGGTGGCGGTGGATGTCGAGGAGGCGATGGCGATGGTGGACGCCTGAGTCGGTGTGGTGTCGGAATAGTTTTGGAGGTCTGTAGGACTTTTTACTGACATCGGCCGGATGGCCAATCGACATATTCGCGCAAGCCAAATGAGACAGACGGTGTAAAGTTGTCTTTGGTCGTGCTAGTTTAATGTCAATTTTTCGTATACGTGGGCAAAACGCCTGTCAGAACATAGAGTTGGCGCCACGTTTTAAAGCGGTTTACGCAGTGTAAACCCCTTATTTTTCAGCATTTTTTATAGAGGCACGGGATTACATGGAAATCGGTCTGCGCGAGTGGCTGATCGTCATCGGCATCATTGTGATAGCCGGTATTCTTTTCGATGGCTGGCGCCGTATGCGCGGTGGCAAGGGAAAGCTGAAATTCCGTCTCGACCGGAGCCTGTCCAATCTGCCGGACGAGGACACCAGCGCCGAGCTGTTGGGCCCGGCCCGCGTCCTGGACACGCACAAAGAGCCGCAACTGGACGAGCACGATCTGCCGTCGGTGAGCATGCCCAACCGCGAAGCCCGCGAGCCGCGCGAGTCCGGTTCGAAACGTGGCAAGCGCGGCAGCAACGGCCCGGCGCAGGGCGACTTGAACCTCGACCTCGATCTGGACGGCGGCCCGAGCTTCAGCAGCCGTGACGACGATTTCGCCGAAGACAGCAAGCCTGCAGCGGCCGTGGCGGAAAAAGATCAGCCGCAAGCCGAAGAAGTCCTGGTGATCAGCGTGATCTGCCGCGACCCGGCCGGCTTCAAAGGCCCGGCGCTGCTGCAGAATATTCTCGAAAGCGGCCTGCGTTTCGGCGAGATGGACATTTTCCACCGCCACGAAAGCATGGCCGGCAACGGCGAAGTGCTGTTCTCCATGGCCAACGCGGTCAAGCCGGGTATCTTCGATCTGGACGACATCGACCACTTCAGCACTCCGGCGGTGAGCTTCTTCCTCGGTCTGCCAGGCCCGCGTCATCCAAAGCAGGCCTTCGACGTGATGGTTGCGGCAGCCCGCAAGCTGTCCCAGGAATTGAACGGCGAATTGAAAGACGATCAGCGCAGCGTACTGACCGCGCAGACGATTGAGCATTACCGTCAGCGCATCGTCGAATTCGAACGCCGCGCATTGACCCAGAAGCGCTAAGGCCAGATCAAAAGATCGCAGCCTTCGGCAGCTCCTACAGAGGATCGCGATACTGTAGGAGCTGACGAGTGCAACGAGGCTGCGATCTTCTGGCCCCGCCGCCGATAATGGAATAAAACTGGAGCAGCCTCGGCTGCTCTTTTGCTTTATGAGAGAACACCCATGACCGCCGCCAAAACCCGCATTCTAGAGCTGCGCGCTGAGCTGGATCAGCACAACTATCGCTATCACGTTCTCGACGAGCCGAGCATTCCCGATGCCGAATACGACCGCTTGTTTCACGAGCTCAAGGCACTGGAAGCGGCCAACCCGGAACTGATCACCAGCGATTCGCCGACCCAGCGCGTCGGTAGCATGGCGTTGACTGCGTTCACTCAGGTGCGTCACGAAATCCCGATGCTCAGCCTCGGCAACGCCTTCGAAGAATCCGACATGCGCGAGTTCGATCGCCGCGTCAACGAAGGCCTCGACGTGCCGGCCGGCGATCTGTTTGGTGGCGGCGCGGCGGTGGAATACAGCTGCGAGCCGAAGCTCGATGGCCTGGCGGTCAGCCTGCTGTATCAGGATGGTCTGCTGGTGCGCGGCGCCACCCGTGGCGATGGCACCACCGGCGAAGACATCAGCGTCAACGTGCGCACTGTGCGCAATATTCCGCTGAAGCTGCATGGCGAAGGCTGGCCGGCGACGCTGGAAGTGCGCGGTGAAGTGTTCATGTCCAAGGCCGGTTTCGAGCGCCTCAATGCTTCGCAGCTGGAAATCGGCGGCAAGACCTTTGCCAACCCGCGCAACGCGGCAGCAGGCAGCCTGCGCCAGCTCGATTCGAAGATCACCGCCAATCGTCCGCTGGAATTCTGTTGCTACGGCATTGGCCAGGTGTCTCACGATATCGCCGACACCCACATCGGTAACCTCAAGCAGTTGCAGAAGTGGGGCATGCCGATCAGTCACGAACTGAAGCTGGCCAAGGGCATCGACGAGTGCCTGGAGTATTACCGCGACATCGGCGCGCGCCGTAACTCGCTGGCCTATGAAATCGATGGCGTGGTGTTCAAGGTCAACAGCATTGCCGACCAGCGTGAACTGGGCTTTCGTGCGCGCGAGCCGCGCTGGGCGATCGCGCACAAATTCCCGGCGATGGAAGAACTCACCGAGCTGCTCGACGTGGAATTCCAGGTCGGCCGCACCGGTGCGGTAACTCCCGTGGCGCGCCTGAAACCGGTGAAAGTCGCCGGCGTCACCGTGGCCAACGCCACGTTGCACAACATGGACGAAGTCGCGCGTCTGGGCCTGATGATCGGCGACACGGTGATCATTCGCCGCGCCGGCGATGTGATTCCGCAAGTGGTGCAGGTAGTTACCGAGCGTCGCCCCGATGACGCGCGCCCGGTGGCCATTCCTGAAAGTTGCCCGGTGTGCGGCTCCCACGTTGAACGCACGCAACTGGTCAAGCGCAGCAAGGGCAAGGAAACCTTCAGCGAAGGCGCGGTGTATCGCTGCGTCGGCCGACTGGCCTGCGGTGCGCAACTGAAACAGGCGATCATTCACTTCGTCTCGCGCCGGGCCATGGACATCGAAGGCTTGGGCGACAAGAGCGTCGAACAACTGGTCGACGAAGGCCTGGTCAGCTCGCCGGCCGATCTGTATGCGCTGAAGTTCGACGACATCGTCGATCTGGAAGGCTTCGCCGAGGTATCGAGCAACAAGCTTCTCAAAGCCATTGAAGACAGCAAGCAACCGAGCCTGGCACGTTTCATCTACGCCCTCGGCATTCCCGATGTCGGCGAAGAGACGGCGAAGGTGCTGGCGCGTTCGCTGGGTTCACTGGAGCGCGTGCAACAGGCTTTGCCGCATGTGCTGACCTATCTGCCGGATGTCGGCCTGGAAGTGGCGCACGAGATTCACAGTTTCTTTGAGGATGCGCACAACCAGCAGGTCATCAGCGAATTGCTCGGCCATGGTTTGCAGATTCAGGATCAAGGCGAGTTGGGCGCCGAATTCGCCGCCAGTACCACGCTGGGCGGCTTGCTCGACAAACTGCACATTCCTTTCGTCGGCCCCGGTGGTGCGCAAAAACTCGCCGACCGCTTTGGCTCGCTGGAAGCGGTGATGAACGCTGACTGGCTGGATATGCGCCAGGCATTGCCAGAGAAGCAGGCCAACTCCGTGCGCGAGTTCTTCGCCTCGCCTGAGCATCGGCAACTGGCCGAGCGGGCCGAGCAGCAGTTGCGCGATTTCGGCATGCATTGGCAGAGCGAGAAGAAAGTCGTCGAAGGTCTGCCGCTGTCCGGGGAAACCTGGGTGCTGACCGGCAAGGTCGAACTGATGAGCCGGGATGTGGCCAAGGATCATCTGGAAAGCCTGGGTGCCAAGGTCGCCGGTTCGGTGTCGGCGAAAACCCATTGCGTGGTCGCAGGCCCGGGTGCCGGCTCGAAACTGACCAAGGCCAACGAGCTGGGTGTGAAGGTCATGGACGAGGAAGCGTTTATCGCCTTCCTCAAAACCCACGGCGTCGCCGTCTGACCGGATGAACCCCTGTGGTGAGGGGATTTATCCCCGCTGGGTTGCGCAGCGACCCCAAAACCCTGCAGCCGATCATTTTATCTGTATCGCGTGTACGGTTTTTTGCGACTGCTGCGCAGTCGAGCGGGGATAAATCCCCTCACCACAATGGTGCTATCACCCGGCTGCGCGGTTATGGGTGGGAACGATGTTGTCTTCAGAATGATCTAGTCTTGGCCAGTCCCAGGGAGAGATCGCCATGCACCGTTTTTTCGAGCAGCTCAGTTCCCGCATCATCGCGCCGTTCGTGGCCGGATCCTCGCGCAACAGCAAAGTCTGGCCGTGCCGTTGCGGCCAGTCGCTGTTCTTTCGCAACAGTCAGTGCCTGGCCTGTAACGCCTTGCTCGGCTATCAACCTGAACAAAGTCGCCTGACCTCGCTGCAGCCGGGGCCGGAAGAGGGCACCTGGACGCTCGACGCCGATCCCGACGCCGGACTGTTCCGCCGCTGCGCCAACCTCGACATGCCCGCCGCGTGCAACTGGCTGCTGCCGGCCAACGATCACGACACCTTGTGCATCGCTTGCAGCCTCAACCGCACCATTCCCGACCTGTCCGTCGCGGAAAATCCCGAACGCTGGCGCAAGGTCGAAATCGCCAAGCGTCGACTGGTCGCGCAACTGATCACCCTCGGCTTGCCGGTCATCCCGAAAACCACGGATGAAGAAACCGGGCTGGCGTTCGACTTCATCGGTGTCGACCTGGAAGGCAACGCGCCGATGACCGGCCACGCCAATGGCCTGATCACCCTCGATATCAAAGAGGCCGACGACGCTCACCGTGAACAGGTCAGGGCCGCGATGCACGAACCTTACCGCACGCTGCTCGGGCATTTTCGCCATGAGGTCGGCCACTACTACTGGGATCGCCTCATCGCCAATGGCCCTTGGCTGGACGCGTTCCGCAATCTGTTCGGCGACGAACGCGCCAGTTACGCCGACGCGCTGGACCGGCACTACCAGCAAGGCGCACCGCTGGACTGGCCGCAGCATTACGTCAGCGCCTACGCGACCATGCACCCATGGGAAGACTGGGCGGAAACCTGGGCGCACTACCTGCACATGATGGACGCCGTGGATACCGCGCTGGGCTTCGGCATGAGCGCGCGGGAAATGGACTTTGACTATCAGCCGTTTCCGACCAGCACCCTGTACGACCCGGAGCACCCCGGCGGTGGCGCTTTCCTGTCATTCGTCAATGCGTGGATCGAGCTGGCGGGCATGCTCAACGAACTGTCGCGCAGCATGGGCCAGCCGGATTTCTATCCGTTCGTACTGCCGGCAGCGGCGATCGCCAAGCTGCACTTCATTCATCTGGTGATCCAGGATGCGGGCGGTCGCGCAGACGAAGTCCTGGCCCTGTAGAAGCTGGCGCAGGCTGCGATCTTTTGGCGTCACCGCATGTCCTTGAACCTGTTGGTATTTTTTATCTGCAACCAACGGTTGTAACTTCATCTCAGACAGGTACAATGGCGCGGCTCGCCGACAGGCAAGCGTCGTTATGGTGACCCCATCGGTCCCCCCGCAACGATTACCCGTGAACCTGGTCAGATCCGGAAGGAAGCAGCCACAGCGGGAACATTGTGTGCCGGGGTGTGGCTGGTGGGGGCACCACCTTAACGAACCAGCCAAGGCTTCAGACAGAACTGCATGGGTTTCGCCCACTGCGGTTTTTTTATGCCTGCGATTTGGCTATTGGCGTTGCTCCGCCAGCAAAAATGCTCGGATCAGCCGGGCAGCTTCCAGTGCCCGTGCGGCTGTCGACAGCGAACAGTGGCATACTCCCCCGCCTGGCAACGAGAGGTAAGGCAAGTGGGTGAAATTGACGATCTGACCCGGGAAAAGCTGCGCGAATGGCAGTTACGTCGTCTGGAAGTCAAAGCACAGATGCAGGATCAGCCCGAGCGCACGCTGGAGCTGTCGCGAGTGCTCGACCTGATGGATGAAGAACACGCTGCGATTCTGGCGGCATCTGCTGTTTTCAACGCGGCAGACGAGCCTGAACAGTCGATCCCGGTCGAGGCACAATCGGCGATCGTCGAGCACGCATCAGCCTCGCCTACCGCAAAGTACGACCTGCAACTGCAAGCCACCGCTCAAAACCCTGAACACCTGCGCAAACTGCTCGAAATGGCCCTCTACGAAGTGCAGGCGCAGATCGATGCAGCGGCGGTGGCCAGCGGCACTGAACGACGCGGCATGTCCGGCACGCTCGGCGGTTACTCCTTCGAGCTGCGCATCAGCCCCGAGGCCGGCAGTGAAGGAAACTTGCCGCAGTCCCATGAAATGCACGACGAGAATGACCAGGACTGATCTGGTGTTGTATTAAAGCCCAGGCGGCGAGGTTGTATGCACCCGGAACATTTTGATTTGGCCACCCCGGTATTTCTGCCCATCACCCATGATGTGTGTACGGCGCTGTTGCAGCCCGAGGGTGACGCGGCACTGGCCAACCTGAGCGACCCGGAACTGGCGGCGGTGCTGGTCATCCAGAACCTTGCCCAGGCCACGGAAAAGGACCTGAGTGCCAGCGCAGCGGAGAAAATTCTCGCCAGACTCATTGACTGGTCTGTCACCTCCCGGCGCTCCGGATCGGCGGGACTGCTTGCAGAGGCGCGGCGTCTTTTCGATTCGCGCAAATTGTACTTCGGCCTCAATGCGCTCAAAGGCCTGAACCTGCGGTTTCTCATGGTCGATGAAGTCGCCGCACAGGAATATCTGTTGCCCGGCGGGCAGTGGGATGTGGACTACAAAGTCCGCCACCAGCAACAGAACAACCCGTTTCGCCAGCAAATGGTCACGCCACGCGAGCGCGAGCACTGGTTGAGCGCGGCGCAGGACAAGCTGCTGCGAACCTTTCGTGCCAACCTCGACGAAGACCTGCACGTGCAGGGTTATGCGGGCATCGGCAAGAGTTACATGCTCAGCGCGCTGATCGAATGCCTGCGCTCGAAACGCACCCTGGTACTGGCGCGCACCCCGGCGAAACTGGCGACGTTGCGCAAGCACATCGTGCAAGTGCACGACACGGAAATTGGCCAGACCTTCTACGATTTTGCCCAGGCCCAGTTGCTCGGCCCCCGATCGCACATGGCCAGGACGCCAGCGCGGATCCCGAGCAGGCAGGCGCTGGCGCAGGAACTGAATATGTTCGGCTTTCGCCACCACGATGGGCAGGGCACTCTGGAGGTTTGTCTGCGCGTGCTGGAGCTGTATTGCGCCTCAAGAGATCACACGCTATCCGCCAGGCACCTGCCGCATTTTCAGCAGCCGTTGAGCGGCGCAGACTCACAGGCGCTGCTGGAATATTCCAGTCGCCTGTGGGTATATCTCGAGGCCAATCCGGCGTGGGCCAGCCAGAGCGGTTTTCCGACGTTGCTCATGATCAAGCGCGCCAGTCTGGCCGGTTGCCGCGTCCCGCCGCGCTACACCCATGTGATCATCGACGAAAGCCAGGACGTGCCGGCGTCGCTGCTGCAAATCATCGAGCGCGGGCAGCAGGTACTGATCACCCTCGGCGATGAGTATCAGCAGGCCACGGGCGAGGCGCCCAAGCGCAAGCGTGAAGTTCGTCAGAGCGATATCTGCTATTCGGTGCGTTCGGGGCGCAATGTCGAGCGCTTGGTCAATCCGCTGATCTCGCGCCACACGCAGAAGAGCAAAGTGCCGTTTGAAGGCGCTCGACACGCTGACGTCGATATCGAGTACTACCCGCAAGCCTTCGTACCGCCCGAAGGTTGCGTGGTGCTGACCGCGTCACCGTGGGACACGATGATGTGGGCCATCCATCTGCACGACTCCAGTTGCGCCTTCAGTTTTCCCGACAGGGAAGCGCAGGACGACATCAAACATTTCATGACCACCGCCATCGAACTGTTCCGCCGCGATTTCTACAACGCCGGGTCCAGCGAAAAGGGGCCGCATCCGTATTTCAGCGACATGGCCGATTGGCGGCAAGTGCGTGAGGCCAACCGTTTCGATGAAGCTTTTTTGTGGATCGAAGCGCAACTGCAAAACGGCTTCATGATTGCCGACCTGACGCGACTGAGCCAAAAGATCATCGAGCCGGGCAAGGCCTGTCTGTTGATGATGGCCGAGCAGGCCGGCGGCATGGAATTCAAGCGCGTGCTGTTGACCCGGACGTTGCTCAGTAACGAGAAATTCAAGGACGCCTACGAGTTCGATCAGCGCATTTGTGCTGTGTACATCGCCGTGTCCCGTGCCCGGCAGCAGCTTTATCTGCCTTATGACGTGGTGGAATGGATCGATTATCACCACAGCCGCGAGCCGAAATTCCGCGAATCGCACGGTTATTGACCCGGCCAACCCTGTGGGAGCGAGCCTGCTCGCGAAGGCGTCGGCGTGTTCAACAACTGTGTCGCCTGACATACCGCTTTCGCGAGCAGGCTCGCTCCCACAGGCGGTTAGGGTGTGGTTGAAGAGGCGCCGGTGTACAACCGGATAATGTCGTCGATCTCGCCGGACATTTTCATTCGCAGCAGCGTGCGCAGGATCCGTTGCACCGGCACCTTCGGGTCGTTCCTCACATAGCAGCCGATATTCTGTTCCTGCAGCACCGCGACCCCTTGCAACTGCTGCTCCGGCAGCAGGCGCTGATTGATCCAGTCCAGTGTCCACTGATTGCTCACCGCATAGCGGTATCGCCCGGCCAGCAGCTTTTCCAGTACCTGTTCCTGATTGCGCGCGTCTTCGCGTTGCAACTGGTCAGCGTCGAACAGCGGTTGCAGGGTAGGGTAGCTGTAACCGAGGACGGTGCCGATGGCCTGGCGCGGCAGCCGGGCGGGATCGATCTGCGCCGGTTGCTCCTTGCGGCTGACCAGCAGGTCGCGCTGAAACCACAACGGCACGCTCCAGATGTAATCGCCGGACTGATTCGGCAACCACGACTGTGCGGCATAGCAGCGCACATCGATGTCGCCGTGTTCCATGGCGCTCTGTACCCGCGCGCGCGGCAGGACGACGAATTGCGCCGGCGCGCCGACCTGGGTCGCCAGGCTGAGCAGGGCGTCGTGCAGGATGCCTTGGGTCGGTCTGCCGCCTTGCAGTTGCATCATCGGCATCGCCCAACTGTCCGGCACGGCGAAGCGCAACGGCGCTTGCGCTGCCATCGCGTTGAGGCTGATACCCAGCAATGCCGCCACGGCCCACCGCATAGACGCTCCGGTAATTCCCCATCCCGAGCTGATAAAAGCCTCTGCTGATGCAGCTTAGCCATATTAGACGAGGACACCGGATGCAATTTTGCCCTTGCTCCGCTAGCATTAGCCGCTTCTGCTTCCTTCGCTGCGACGGTTTTCGATGAGTTATCAGGTTCTTGCACGTAAATGGCGTCCGCGCTCGTTCCGCGAAATGGTCGGCCAGACCCATGTGCTCAAGGCTCTGATCAATGCCTTGGACAGCCAACGGCTGCACCACGCCTACCTGTTCACCGGGACGCGCGGGGTCGGCAAGACCACCATCGCGCGGATTATTGCCAAGTGCCTGAACTGCGAGACAGGTATCACCTCCAGCCCCTGCGGCGAGTGTTCGGTGTGCCGCGAGATCGATGAAGGCCGTTTTGTCGACCTGATCGAGATCGACGCCGCCAGCCGCACCAAGGTCGAAGACACCCGCGAACTGCTCGATAACGTGCAGTACGCGCCAAGCCGTGGGCGCTTCAAGGTCTACCTGATCGACGAAGTGCACATGCTTTCCAGCCATTCCTTCAATGCGCTGTTGAAAACCCTCGAAGAGCCGCCGCCCTACGTCAAGTTCATCCTGGCGACCACCGATCCGCAGAAACTTCCGGCAACGATTCTTTCGCGCTGCCTGCAGTTCTCCCTGAAGAACATGACGCCCGAGCGTGTGGTCGAGCATTTGACCCACGTGCTGACCGCAGAAAACGTACCGTTCGAAGACGACGCACTCTGGCTGCTTGGTCGCGCTGCTGACGGCTCGATGCGTGACGCCATGAGCCTGACCGATCAGGCCATCGCGTTCGGTGAAGGCAAAGTGCTCGCTACCGACGTGCGCGCGATGCTCGGCACGCTGGATCACGGTCAGGTCTATGACGTGCTGCATGCGCTGATCGAAGGCGATGCCAAGGCGCTGCTCGAAGCCGTGCGGCATCTGGCCGAGCAAGGTCCGGACTGGAACGGCGTGCTCTCGGAAATTCTTAACGTGCTGCACCGCGTGGCCATCGCTCAGGCGTTGCCGGAAGGCGTCGACAATGGCCACGGCGACCGTGATCGCGTATTGGCCCTGGCCCAGGCGTTGCCGGCCGAAGACGTGCAGTTCTATTACCAGATGGGCCTGATCGGTCGTCGCGATTTGCCGCTGGCGCCGGACCCGCGCGGCGGTTTCGAGATGGTCTTGCTGCGCATGCTCGCGTTCCGCCCGGCGGATACGGCGGACGCGCCGAGGCAACCGCTAAAGCCAGTGGGGATCAGCCAGGCCACAGTTGATTCCGCAAACTCAGTGGCTGCCGCGCCGAAGCCTGCGCCGGTGGTCGCTGCGGCTGCTGCGCCAGCACCCGCGCCCGCACCAGTAGCAGCGCCGGCTGCCGAGCCAGAACCGGTTGTGCCGGTTGTCGAAGCGCACCCGCAGCCTGAGCCAGTCGCCGTCGAAACCGTGGTCGATCTGCCATGGAACGACCCGGTGGAAGCCGAGGCCGAGCCGGCGCCAGTTCAGCAACCCGCCGTCGAACCGGTGCTGGAAACCGCCGGCGAGCAGCCTGAACTGCCGCCGATGCCGCTGCCGACCCCGGACAGCGTGGTCCCGGATGCGCCGGAGTGGGCCGCTGCGCCAATTCCCGAGCCGTCCGTCGCCGACGTCGATGCCGCTACGCCGGGCATGGACATGGACGACGAACCGCCGCTGGATGAAGACTACATCGAGCCGGACATGGATTCGGCCTACAGCTACCTCGACGAACTGGCCAGCGAACACGCCGCCGATCCCGAGCCTGAGCCCGAGCCGGAACCTGCCGCCGCGCCGGCCACCGGCCTGGCCCTGCAATGGCTGGAGCTGTTCCCGAAGCTGCCGATTTCCGGCATGACCGGCAGCATCGCCGCCAACTGCACATTGATTGCGGTCGATGGCGATCACTGGCTGATGCACCTCGATCCGGCCCACAGCGCGCTGTTCAACGCCACGCAGCAGCGTCGTCTCAACGACGCGTTGAACCAGTTCCACGGGCGCACGCTGACGCTGACCATCGAGCTGATCAAGCCCGAGCAGGAAACCCCGGCCCAGGCCGCCTCGCGCCGCCGCGCCAATCGCCAGCGCGAGGCCGAGGAATCGATCCACGGTGATCCGTTCATCCAGCAGATGGTTCAGCAGTTCGGCGCGGTGGTGCGAAGCGATACTATTGAACCTGTCGACGCCTTGGTCACCCAAGGCTAATAACTGAAGGTGCTCGGCCAAGATGGCCGGGCGCTGTTTTTTCCAAGTACGTTTGAGGTGATTCCCATGATGAAAGGTGGCATGGCCGGCCTGATGAAGCAGGCGCAGCAGATGCAGGAAAAAATGGCCAAGATGCAGGAAGAACTGGCCAACGCCGAAGTCACCGGCAAGGCCGGCGGCGACATGGTCACCGTGGTGATGACCGGTCGTCACGACGTCAAGAGCGTGAGCATCGACCCAAGCCTGGTCGAAGGCCTGAGCGAAGACGACAAAGAGATGCTGGAAGCCGTGGTCGCCGCCGCCGTCAACGACGCCGTGCGCAAGATCGAAGCCAACAGCCAGGAAAAAATGGGCAGCATGACCGCCGGCATGAACCTGCCGGCGGGTATGAAGCTGCCGTTCTGATTCGCCATTGCGCGGCAGATGAGCTACACAAAATGCCAGGCATTGCGCCTGGCATTTTTGTTTCTGCCTGATGGACATATGCCGGCTGGACTGACGCCTTCGCGAGCGGGCTCGCTCCCACATTTGGAATGCATTCCCCTGTGGGAGCGAGCCTGCTCGCGAATGAAGTCACCTCGGCAAAACTGAAGAAACATCGAACACACCACCGCTACCAAGGTCTGCTCCCTATACACCGAATTCCCCATTCACAGGAGACGCTGACATGTCCGACCCTCTCACCCTCAATCAACGCTTCGTCCTCGCCTCGCGCCCGAGCGGCGCGCCGACCCCGGAGAACTTCCGTCTGGAGCGCGAGGCATTGCCCGATCTGCAGGACGGTCAAGTCCTGCTGAAAACCCTGTACCTCTCTCTCGACCCGTACATGCGCGGGCGCATGAGCGACGCTCCGTCCTACGCTGCGCCAGTGCAAATCGGCGAAGTCATGACCGGTGGTGCGGTCAGCCGCGTCGAGCAGTCCAATCACCCGAAATTCCACACCGGTGATCTGGTGGTTGGCGCCACCGGTTGGCAGAGCCACAGCATCAGCGACGGTCGCAACATCATGCCGATCCCGGCCGGCCTGCCGAGCCCGTCGATGGCCCTCGGGGTGCTGGGTATGCCGGGCATGACCGCGTACATGGGCCTGATGGACATCGGCCAGCCGAAAGAGGGCGAAACCCTGGTGGTGGCCGCGGCGTCCGGCGCCGTCGGCTCGGTGGTCGGGCAAGTGGCGAAGATCAAAGGCCTGCGCGCGGTCGGTGTGGCCGGTGGGGCCGAGAAGTGCAAATACGTCGTTGAGGAGCTGGGTTTTGATGCCTGCATCGACCACAAGGCCGATGACTTTGCCGAGCAACTGGCCAAAGCCTGTCCCAACGGCATCGACATTTACTACGAGAACGTCGGCGGCCATGTCTTCGACGCGGTCTTGCCGCTGCTCAACCCCAAGGCGCGCATCCCGTTGTGCGGCCTGATCGCCGGCTACAACGCCGCCGAGGCGCCGACCGGCCCGGATCGCCTGCCGATGCTGCAACGCACTTTGCTCACCAAGCGTGTGCGGATTCAAGGCTTCATCGTCTTCGACGATTACGGTGATCGTCAGCCGGAATTCATCAGCCACATGGTGCCGTGGGTACGCGACGGCAAGGTGAAGTTCCGCGAGGACGTGGTCGAAGGCCTGGAGCAGGCACCCGAGGCGTTCATCGGTCTGCTGGAAGGGCGCAACTTCGGCAAACTGGTGGTCCGGGTCGCCCAGGACTGAGGATTTGACGCTGGCCAGAGGCGCGGGTATAAACCGCGTCTCGTTGTTTAGTCGGACTGTTTACCCATGAGCTTCAGCCCTTTGATTCGCCAACTGATCGACGCTCTGCGCACCTTGCCAGGCGTGGGTCAGAAAACCGCTCAGCGCATGGCGTTGCAGTTGCTCGAACGTGATCGCAGCGGCGGTACGCGTCTGGCCCAGGCCTTGAGCCAGGCCATGGAAGGCGTTGGCCATTGCCGCCAGTGCCGCACGCTGACCGAAGACGACCTCTGCCCGCAATGCGCCGACCCGCGCCGCGATGACACGCTGCTCTGCGTGGTCGAAGGGCCGATGGACGTTTATGCGGTGGAGCAGACCGGCTTCCGTGGCCGCTATTTCGTGCTCAAGGGGCACTTGTCGCCGCTGGATGGCCTGGGGCCGGAAGCGATCGGCATTCCGCAACTGATGGCGCGGATTGAAGAGGCGGGGACCTTTACCGAAGTCATCCTCGCCACCAACCCGACGGTGGAAGGCGAAGCGACGGCGCACTACATCGCGCAGTTGCTCAGCAACAAAGGCCTGGTCGCCTCGCGGATTGCCCACGGCGTGCCGCTGGGCGGTGAGCTGGAGCTGGTCGACGGCGGCACGCTGGCGCATTCGTTTGCCGGGCGTAAACCTATCTCCCTGTAAGTCTCTATCGCCCTTTCGGGCCACATCGCTGGCAAGCCAGCTCCCACAGTGTTGGATGTGACCCACAGCATATGTGTCCACACCGAACCCTGTGGGAGCTGGCTTGCCAGCGATGGCCGCGCCGCGGTCCATCTGATTCACACAATTTCATTGATAACCAAGCAAGCGCTCGGTTAACGTCGGCGAACCCTTCCGTGGAGCTCGCCCATGCCTGCCTTTCAGGAATACTTCGACCCCAGCCACCAATTGGTCCGTGACAGCGTCAGACGTTTTGTCGAACGCGAGATCCTGCCGGACATCGATCAGTGGGAAGAAGCCGAAAGCTTTCCCCGTGAGCTGTTCCTCAAGGCCGGTGCGGCGGGCATTCTCGGTATCGGCTATCCCGAGGCGCTTGGCGGCAGCCATGAAGGCGATCTGTTCGCCAAGGTCGCCGCCAGTGAAGAGTTGATGCGCTGTGGCTCAGGCGGGCTGGTGGCGGGGTTGGGGTCGCTGGATATCGGTTTGCCGCCGATCGTCAAATGGGCGCGGCCTGAAGTGCGAGAGCGGGTCGTCCCCCAAGTGCTCAGCGGCGAAAAGATCAGCGCCTTGGCGGTTACCGAACCCGGTGGCGGTTCCGACGTCGCCAACCTGCAAACCCGCGCCGTGCGTGACGGCGACGTCTACCGGGTCAGCGGCAGCAAGACCTTTATCACCAGCGGCGTTCGCGCGGACTTCTACACTGTCGCGGTGCGTACCGGTGCGCCGGGGTTTGGCGGCATCAGTTTGTTGCTGATCGAGAAGGGCACGCCGGGGTTCAGTGTCGGTAGGCAGTTGAAGAAAATGGGCTGGTGGGCGTCGGACACGGCTGAATTGTTCTTCGACGATTGCCGCGTGCCTGTAGGAAACCTCATCGGCGCCGAGAACATGGGCTTCGCCTGCATCATGGGCAATTTCCAGAGCGAACGCCTGGCGCTGGCGCTGATGGCCAACATGACGGCGCAATTGGCGCTGGAGGAGAGCCTGAAGTGGGCGCGCGAGCGTGAGGCGTTCGGCAAACCCATCGGCAAGTTTCAGGTGATCAAGCATCGCCTCGCCGAAATGGCCACGGCGCTGGAAGTGTCGCGGGAGTTCACATATCGGCAAGCAGCGAAAATGGCGGCGGGGCAGAGCGTGATCAAGGAGATTTCCATGGCGAAGAACTTCGCCACCGACACCTCGGACCGGATCACCACCGAGGCCGTGCAGATTCTTGGCGGGCTCGGTTACATGCGTGAAAGCCTGGTGGAGCGGCTGTATCGGGATAACCGCATTCTGTCGATTGGCGGCGGAACGCGGGAAGTGATGAACGAAATCATCAGCAAGCAGATGGGGCTCTAAGTCCTGCGGTGTAGCTGCCGGCCCCTTCGCGAGCAGGCTCGCTCCCACAGTTGAAATGCATTCCCCTGTGGGAGCGAGCCTGCTCGCGAAAGCGGCCTGTCAGACGCTGCTTATTTATCAGTCAACGCAAACTGCGTCAGGCAGAACGTCGGAATGCCCATGTCCTGCAAGCGCTGCGAACCTTGCAGCTCTGGCAGATCAATGATCGCCGCCGCTTCATGTACCCGCGCGCCCATGCGGCGAATCAGGTTGGCTGCTGCGATCAGCGTGCCGCCGGTAGCGATCAGGTCATCGAACATCACCACCGAATCGCCTTCACACAGGCTGTCGGCGTGCACTTCCAGAAACGCTTCGCCGTACTCGGTCGCATAACCTTCGGCCAGTACGTCCGCCGGCAGTTTGCCTTGCTTGCGGAACAGCACCAGCGGCTTGTTCAACTGATAGGCCAGTACCGAACCGATCAGAAAACCACGGGCATCCATGGCGCCGATGTGGGTAAAGTCGGCTTCGACGTAGCGATGGGCGAAGCTGTCCATCACCAGGCGCAGGGCCGTCGGCGACTGGAACAGCGGGGTGATGTCGCGAAAGATCACGCCCGGTTTCGGGAAGTCGATCACGGGGCGGATCAGGGATTTGATGTCGAAGGAGTCGAAGACCATCGGGGTGTCCTGGCAGGGCTGCAAACGGCGCAGTATACCCGCGGCTGAAACGATTCGCTCAACCGCGGGTCGTGATCAGCCTTCGATCGAACCGCCGGCCAACGCGCACAGCTGGATCGGGTCGAGGATATGGATCTCCTTGCCCTCGGCGGCAATCAGCTCGTTCTGCTGGAAACGGGTGAACACCCGCGACACGGTTTCCACCGCCAGGCCCAGGTAGTTACCGATTTCATTGCGCGACATGCTCAGGCGGAACTGGTTGGCCGAGAAGCCGCGAGCGCGGAAGCGTGCCGACAGGTTGACCAGGAAAGTGGCGATGCGCTCGTCAGCGGTTTTCTTCGACAGCAGCAGCATCATTTGCTGGTCGTCACGAATCTCGCGGCTCATCACCCGCATCAACTGGCGGCGCAGTTGTGGCAATTGCAGCGCGAGTTCATCAAGGCGCTCGAAGGGGATTTCGCAAACCGAAGTGGTTTCCAGCGCCTGGGCCGAGACCGGGTGTTTTTCGGTGTCCATGCCCGACAGTCCTACCAGTTCGCTCGGCAGGTGGAAACCGGTCAGTTGTTCTTCGCCGGCATCGCTCAGGCTGAAAGTCTTCAGGGCACCAGAGCGGACTGCATAAACGGAATCAAAGGTGTCGCCCTGGCGGAACAGGAATTCGCCTTTCTTCAGCGGGCGGCCGCGTTTAACGATTTCGTCGAGCGCATCCATGTCTTCCAGATTCAGAGAAAGTGGCAGGCAGAGCGGGGCCAGGCTGCAATCCTTGCAGTGGGCCTGGTTGTGAGCGCGCAGTTTGACTGGCTCGGACATTTCTTCAATCCTTGTGGGAAAACACACATAAGCCGTAAGGGTAACCCACGGGAGGACATTCAGGCCAGCACGTGGCGGCGTTGTCCTACAGACATAAAGCCGCAGCACCGGCGGCCGATAACCCGCTATCAGCACTCAACCAAGGAAGGCCCCGATGACCGCCATTGGTACGCTAAGCCCCGGCAGCAGCGGCGTTGCTGCTTCGCCGGAGATGACCAGCACCGACGCTGCAATCGATCGCGATGAAGACTTGTCGCACACGGCAACCCCGACCTTGGTCGAGGGCGTCAAAGTGTCGCTGTCCGGCGCGGCCATCGCCAAATCCGCCGCTGTCGGCGGCGAAAACAGTGACATCGACAACAGTGGCTTGCCGGAGAACATCCAGCAGTTGCTGAAGATGATTCGCAAGATCCAAAAAGAAATCATCGAGAAAAAAGCCCGGATGGCGGCGGTCATGTCAGACAGAACCCTCTCCACCGAGGAAAAGATCAACAAGCTCGCCGCACTGCGGGGCGCCATCGCCGCCCTCAACAGTGGCCTGATCACCGCCAACCTCGCCCTGTCGAAAGTCATGAACCAGTCGGCGCTCAATCCTGATCAGAACCTCAAAGTCGGCTTGTTGCTGACCAAGCCTTAAATCACCCGCGAGAAACGCTGGCGGTTCTGCTGCTCCAGGTACGCATCGAAGACCATGCACACCGAGCGCACCAGCAATCGGCCCGCTGGCAACACCTCGATGCGCTCGCGCTCAAGCCTGATCAGGCCATCCTCGGCCATACCTTGCAACTGCGGCCAGAGCGCGCCGAAGTAGCCTTGAAAATCGATGTTGAACTGCTGCTCGATCTCGGCGAACTCGAGTTTGAAATTGCAGATCAGCTGCTGAATCACTGCGCGGCGCACGCGGTCGTCGGCGTTGCACACCAGGCCGCGACTGGTCGCCAGCTGCGCGCTGGCCAGGCTGTTCTGATAGGCAGTGAGGTCGCTGCTGTTCTGGCAGTACAGATCGCCGATCTGGCTGATCGCCGACACGCCCAGGCCAATCAGGTCGCAATGGCCGTGGGTGGTGTAACCCTGGAAGTTGCGTTGCAGGGTGTGCTCTTCCTGGGCAATCGCCAGTTCGTCATCAGGCAGGGCGAAGTGGTCCATGCCGATGTAACGGTAGCCGGCAGCGGTCAGTTGCTCGATGGTGCGCTGGAGCATTTCCAGCTTGTGCGCCGGGCTCGGCAGTTCGCTGCTGTTGATTCGCCGTTGGGGCATGAAGCGTTCCGGCAGGTGCGCGTAGTTGAATACCGAGAGGCGATCCGGTTGCAGGCTGATCACTTCCTCGACGGTGCGGGCGAAATTGTCGGGTGTCTGCTTGGGCAGGCCATAAATCAGATCGATGTTGATCGAGCGAAATTGCAGCGTTCGCGCCGCATCGATCACCGCGCGGGTTTCTTCCAGGCTTTGCAGGCGATTGACCGCGCGCTGCACCGCCGGGTCAAGATCCTGCAGGCCAATGCTGACCCGGTTGAAACCCAGTTCGCGCAGCAGGCCCATGGTCGACCAGTCGGCTTCGCGCGGGTCGATTTCAATGCCGTAATCGCCCGAGTCATCGTTGAGCAGATTGAAATGCTTGCGCAGGTGCGCCATCAACTGACGCAACTCGTCGTGGCTGAGAAAGGTCGGTGTGCCGCCACCGAAATGCAGTTGCTCGACGGTTTGCGCCGGGTCGAGGTGGCAGGCAATCAACTGGATTTCCTGCTCGAGCCGTTGCAGATACGGCTGCGCACGACCGCGATCCTTGGTGATGACCTTATTGCAGGCGCAGTAGTAGCAAATGTTCGCGCAGAACGGCACATGCACGTACAGCGACAACGGCCGCTGCGCCTTGCGGCTGTCGCGCAGGGCGTGGAACAGGTCGAAAGTGCCGACCTGACCGTGAAATTGCACGGCAGTCGGGTACGAGGTGTAGCGTGGCCCCGCCAGATCGTAGCGGCGGATCAGATCAGAGTCCCAACGAATGGCGTCGAGCATGCGGGCATTCCCCCGGATAGGCTGGCAGTGTGGCGAGTCTAGGGGAGGGCGTTACAGGGCATCTTGATTTGCATCAACGGCGAGGATTTGTGTTGTTCGTGCGGGCGTCTTCGCGAGCAGGCTCGCTCCCACATTGGATTTGCAGCGTACTCAAGACCTGTGGGAGCGAGCCTGCTCGCGAAGGCCGCGCCACACATTTAATGGCCCATAAGCCAATGCTGATGCGGGCCGGGAAGGGTCCACAGGCCAAACAGGATCACCAGCAAGCCACCCGCCATGCGCACGCTGCGTTTGCGCAGGATCGCCGTAACCCGCTCAGCCGCCAGCCCGGTGGCGAGCAGTACCGGCCAGGTGCCGAGGCCGAAAGCGAGCATCAGCAACGCACTGTCCAGCGCATTGCCCTGACTCGCGCTCCACAGCAAGGTGCTGTAAACCAGTCCGCACGGCAGCCACCCCCACAGCGCACCGAGCAGCAAGGCACGCGGCAGGCTGGAAACCGGCAGCAAACGATTCGCCACGGGTTGAATAAAACGCCACAAGCCACGCCCGAGCGCTTCGATACGCGTCAACCCGCTCCACCAGCCGGCGAGGTACAAACCCATGGCGATCAGCAGCAAACCGGCCAGCACGCGCATGAACAGCGCCGCCGGGCTGTTGGCGACGGCCCAGCCGGCCAGACCGATGAGCAGTCCCGCCGTGGCATAACTGAGAATCCGCCCGAGGTTGTACGCCAGTAACAGGCGAAAGCGCCGGCTGCGCTGCTCCTTGGGGATCGCCAGGGTCAGCGCGCCCATCAGACCGCCGCACATACCCAGACAGTGGCCGCCACCGAGCAGGCCGAGGATCAGCGCCGAGACCAGCAGCGGCGCCAGTTCAAGCATGGGGTGGCGCCTTGTCGTCCGGTTTGCCGGCGTTGGCTTCGTCCACCGCAGCGGTGTGGTTGGGGTCCTGATCGTCAAAAAGGATGCTGTGTGCCGGGCCGTCGAGGTCGTCGTACTGACCGCTGTCCACCGCCCAGAAGAAGATGTACACGGCGATGGCGACGATGAGCAAGGCAGCGGGAATCATCACATAGAGAGCTGGCATCGGTAACTCCAGGCCCGCGCGGCTCAGGCCGGGAGCGGGCGGGTTGCTGTTGCGGTGCTGGCGGCCGGTGCGCTCGGCAGACGAGTCAGGCGCAGGGCGTTGAGCACCACGGTCAGCGAACTGATCGACATGCCGACCGCCGCCCACACCGGAGTGATCCAGCCGAGGGCGGCGAACGGCAACATGAGGCCATTGTACAGCGCCGCCCACAGCAGGTTTTCGATGATTACCCGGCGCGTGCGTCGCGCCAGCGTGAAGGCTTGCACCAGAGCGTCAAGGCGATTGGACAGCAACACTGCATCGGCGCTGGTTTTCGCCAGATCGGTGGCCGAGCCCATGGCTACGCTGATATCGGCCGCAGCCAGCACCGGCACGTCATTGACGCCGTCGCCGAGCATCAGCACCTTGCGCCCTTCCTTGTGCAGTTGTTGCAGCACTTGCAGTTTGTCATCGGGGCGCAAGCCGCCACGGGCCTCGTCGATGCCCAGTTCGGCGGCGACACTGGCGACCATCGGCGAACTGTCGCCGGACAACAGCAAGGTGCGCCAGCCCCGCGCTTTGCAGGCCGCGAGCAGGGCGGGGGCGTCGTCACGCAGGCGATCGTCGAGGACGAACCATGCCAGCGGCCCCTGAGTGTCAGCGAGCAGCAGCCATTGCCCGGCTTCATCAGGCATTGACGGCAGCGCCGCCGCGCCGCTCAGGGCGCAGGCGAACGGCGCCTGACCGATGCGCAAACGTTGCTCACCGACCACGCCTTCCAGGCCCAGGCCCGGTGTGCTGTGCACGTCCTCAGCGGCCAGCGGCGCACGTCCGAAAGCGCGGGCAATCGGGTGTTCGGAACGGTTTTCCAGCGCAGCGGCAAGGCTCAGGCATTGTTCGCTGTCGAGCGCGCCGAGCGGGCGAATCGAGCGCAGCACCAAGCGGCCTTCGGTGAGCGTACCGGTCTTGTCGAAAATCACCGTGTCGATCTGGTTCAAGCCTTCCAGCACATGGCCGCGGGTCAGCAGCAGGCCGAGTTTGTGCAGGGTGCCGGTGGCGGCGGTGAGGGCGGTCGGCGTCGCCAGTGACAGCGCGCACGGGCAGGTCGCCACCAGCATGGCGAGGACGATCCAGAACGCCCGCGCTGAGTCCAGTTGCCACCAAAGCACGCCGATCACTGCTGCGGCAATCAGCGACAGCAGCAGGAACCATTGCGCGGCGCGGTCGGCGATTTCTGCCAGACGCGGCTTCTCCGCCTGAGCGCGATCGAGCAGGCGCACGATCGCGGAGAGACGCGTGTCCTGTCCCAGCGCCTGCACTTCGACGGTCAATGCGCCTTCGACGTTAAGTGTCCCCGCTGTTACCGCATCGCCCAGCGTGCGTGGCTGTGGCAGGTATTCGCCGGTCAGCAGCGATTCGTCGATGCTCGACTGACCGTCGATGATCTTGCCGTCAGCCGGCAGAATCGAGCCCGGTTGCACCAGAATCCGCTCGCCCACACGCAACTCGCTGAGCAGGATGCGTTCGCTCTGGCCATCGCTATCCAGGCGCAGGCACGAGGCCGGTAACAGGTTGACCAGTTGCGCGGTGGCAGCAGCGGTGCGTTCGCGGGCGCGGCGTTCCAGATAGCGTCCGGCGAGCAGAAACAGCGCGAACATGCCGACCGCATCGAAGTACAGCTCGCCGACCCCGGTAATCGACGTCCAGATCCCGGCGATGTAAGCGCTGCCGATCGCCAGTGAAACTGAAACGTCCATGGTCAGGTGGCGCGTACGCAAATCGCGCATCGCGCCTTTGAAGAACGGCGCGCAGCTGTAGAACACGATGGGTGTGGTCAGAAACAGCGCGACCCAGCGCAGGATCGTGTGCAGCTCGGGACTGAGGTCGATGTTGAATTCCGGCCAGGTAGCCATGGTCGCCATCATCGCCTGAAACCACAGCAACCCGGCGACGCCGAGCTGGCGCAGGGCCAGGCGATTCTCGCTGGCCAGCTGTTCGCTGGCGCGGTCGGCCTGGTACGGGTGGGCGGCGTAACCGATGTGGCGCAGCTCGGCGAGGATCTGGCTCAGCGGCAATTGTGCGTCGGCCCAACGCACGTGCAGGCGATGGTTGGACAGGTTCAACCGCGCTTCGGCGACGGCGGGCAGGGTGCGCAGGTGTTTCTCGATCAACCAGCCGCAGGCGGCGCAACTGATGCCTTCCATCAACAGCGTGGTTTCAGCCAGATCGCCTTCGTGGCGCACGAAGGGCTGCTGCACGTCGGCGCGGTCGTACAGCGCCAGTTCATCGCTCAGTTGCACCGGCAGCGCTTCGGGATTGGCCGACGCTTCGCTGCGATGCTGGTAATAGCTTTCCAGACCACCGGCGACGATGGCTTCGGCTACCGCCTGACAGCCCGGGCAGCAGAACTCGCGGGCCTGCCCGAGGACGACGGCGGTGAAGCGGCTGCCGGACGGGACGGGCAGGGCGCAGTGGTAGCAGGGAACTGGGGTGGTCATGGCATTGATGAGGGTATGAGCCCTTGCATTGGGGGTGTTCGCTTGCCCTCACCCCAGCCCTCTCCCGGAGGGAGAGGGAGCCGATCGGTGTAAGCCTGAAGAGCGGCTTCAGTCGCTGACATTGTCACTGTCATACGCCCCGCTTCCAAGCAACCGAGATCAGTCCCCTCGCCCTCCGGGAGAGGGCTAGGGTGAGGGGCTCTTGATTTTGATTCACTTCTTCAGATCTTCGGCACCCTGCAATGGCTCATCACCCAGCAGCAGTTCCTTGTCATGGCTGACCAGCTCTTCTTCAAACATGCGCCACACGTGCTCGTCCTGGCTGCCGAGCAACTCGACAAAGCGCCGCCCTTCGACCTTGTCGCTTAGCTGGCCGATGTAGCGCCCGCTCTCGCTGCCACTGCGGGTCAGCACGATCTTGCGATCCTTTTCCGGCTGGGTCGGCGAGATCAGGTTCAGTTCCAGGGTTTGCGGCTGGCTGTCACCGTTCAAGCGCAAGTCGACTTCACCGGTCACATCATCCAGATGCACCGCCGCACGCAGCTTCAGGGTTTGCGCCAGCAGCTCGCGATCCAGTGAACGGTTGATGCCTTTGCCCGCCTCGTAGTAGTTGTCGTTGACCAAGTTGTCCGGGTTGTTCACCGCGATGGTCACCATCGACAGGGTCAAGGCCACCGAGCAGGCCAGAATCGCGATGATGATCCACGGCCAGAGGTGCTTGTACCAGGGACTTGCGGCGTTTGCAGCGGGCATGTTCAAAATTCTCTCAACGGATTTGTGGGCCGATGAATCGGCTCTTGGCTTCAACGTGGACGCTTTCGTCATCGGCATCCTTGAGGATGAATTTCACCTCGTTGGTGCTCGATGGCAGTTGTTCCGGTGCGCTCGACAACTCGACCGGCATGCTGACGATATCGCCGGCGGCAACCTTGATCTCGCGCTTGCCTTGCAGGCGCAGGTCCGGCAGCCCCTCGGCTTGCAGCAGGTAAGTGTGGTCGCGCTGATCCTTGTTCATGATCTTCAGGCTGTAGACGTTTTCGATCCGGCCTTCAGCGTTTTCGCGGTACAGCACGCGGTCTTTGCTGACGTCGAAGCCGACCAGTGAACGCATGAAGAACGCGGCGACCAACAGGCTGATCATCGCCAGCAGCACCACGGCGTAACCGATCAGGCGCGGTCGCAGTTTATGGGTTTTCTGCCCGGAGAGGTTGTGTTCGGTGGTGTAACTGATCAGCCCGCGCGGGTAATCCATCTTGTCCATGATGCTGTCGCAAGCGTCGATGCACGCCGCGCAGCCGATGCATTCGATCTGCAGGCCATCGCGGATGTCGATGCCGGTCGGGCAGACCTGCACGCACATCGTGCAGTCGATGCAATCGCCCAGCCCCAGCGCCTTGTAGTCGATGCCTTTCTTGCGCGGCCCACGGCTTTCGCCACGGCGCGGGTCGTAGGAAACGATCAGCGTGTCCTTGTCGAACATCACGCTCTGGAAGCGCGCATACGGGCACATGTAGATGCACACCTGCTCACGTAACCAACCGGCGTTGCCGTACGTGGCAAGGGTGAAAAAACCGACCCAGAAATACGACCAGCCATCGGCCTGGCCGGTGAAGAACTCGATGACCAGTTCGCGGATCGGCGAGAAGTAGCCGACAAAGGTCATGCCGGTGACAAAACCGATCAACAGCCACAGCGAGTGCTTGGCCAGTTTGCGCAGGAATTTGTTGGCGCTCATCGGCGCCTTGTCGAGCTTGATGCGCTGGTTGCGGTCGCCTTCGGTGACCTTTTCGCACCACATGAAAATCCACGTCCACACGCTCTGCGGGCAGGTATACCCGCACCAGACGCGCCCGGCATAGACAGTGATGAAGAACAGGCCGAACGCGGCAATGATCAACAGGCCCGAGAGCAGGATGAAATCCTGTGGCCAGAAAGTCGCGCCGAAGATGAAGAACTTGCGCTCCGGCAGGTTCCACCACACCGCCTGATGACCGCCCCAGTTCAGCCACACCGTGCCGAAATACAGCAGAAACAACGCCGCACCGCCGAGCATCCGCAGATTGCGGAACAGGCCGGTGAAAGCCCGGGTGTAGATTTTTTCTCGTGAGGCATAAAGATCGACGCTGTTGTTCGCGTTCTTGCTCGGTGGCGTGACGTCGTGTACCGGAATCTGATTGCTCATCATTGCATCCCACGGCAGTGGAAAAATGCCTCGGTCGATACGTGCCAACCGAGGTCAAAAAGGCTGTTGCAGTAGCGCGATGATACGCCTGCCGCTCTGGCTCAAGGGTGCGACCTTTGGTCGCGTTGGGTAAAAAATGCGGATGGTGTAGCGATTGCGCAAAAGCCTGACGCAGATCAATTGACTTGTTGAGTATGGACGTTTTTGCCGAAGTGGCTAGTTCATCCTTTCAATTGTTTGTTCACGCCACTGCCGTTGATTTCGCAAGTTGAATAACACCCGTGATTGTTTTCGTCCAGGCGACAACTCAGGCCGGACGCTACGGGCTTCTATTGATTCGTATGTTGTAAGTTGTTGGGTCTGAAATATATTCACTCGATTGTTGTAGGTGAAGGCTTTGAAGTTTTCGCGGTATTCGAATAAGTTCTGTTCGCGCGAAACTTCTTTTGCGTACCGAAAATTAATTGAAATGGAATTTCAAGCATGGCTTTGAATAAATTCATGAGCATCTTTATGGGTGCTTGTCTGGTAGCTTCGGCTATTACCGCTCAGGCTACAACTGGCATGCCGAAACATATGGTCTTTGCTTCGGATACTCAATATCCGTGGACAGACAAGACCGATATCCGCGAGCCCGAATCGGATTCAGAATTCACGGCGCGCTCGAAATGGCTGATTGAAACCCAACTTGCAAGCATTGCCGAATTCAGAAATCTACACGGCTCCCAAGCGCAGGTTCCTTTGATGATCAATGGCGATATAACCGCTTTTGGTCATGGCTGGCAGCGCTCGTTCATGAAGGATTCGCTGAACAGGCACTTCAAGGGTGAATATCTTTACGGCTTGGGCAATCACGACTATGAAAACAATGTTGATGATTGCTTTACCAATAACTGTGCTGCAGGAAGTATTGTCGAGTTCAAAGAACATCATGAAGGTAAAGTCGATAACTTTGATCTGAAAATCACTGACGGTTTTCTGAGCAAGACGTATGCCGGTAGCCTCGCCTATTCGAAAAATATCGGCGAAGTGCATATGGTTCAGCTCAATAACGAGCCGACCTACACCACCCGGATTGCTCATCCGTTGAACCCGACGACGTTCGAAATCAACGACGCACTGGACTGGCTCGAGACCGATCTGCGACTGGCGCGAGCGTCTGGCTACGCCATCATTATCAATATGCATAAACCCTTGCGGCACCAGGGCAGCCCCGAGCAGAAGAAGCGTTTCCATGACATGGTCAACAAGTACCAGGTGACGGCCATTTTCGCCGGCCACCTGCATACCGAGGGAGGAAGTTCCTACTGGGAGGGCAGCGTCCCCATGTATCTCAGCGGAAGCACCTCTCAGCAAACCTACCTGACTGCGAATTTCACCGAGGATCGCAAGCATTTGCAGATCTATCTGGTGAAGAACAACCAGTGGCGTGAGCGGACGCTGATCGATACCACGGTTGTGCATTCAATCTTTGCCCAACGCCCATGAAAAAAGCCCCGCCGGTGATAGGGCGGGGTGTTCAGCAGTCAGTTATTCGCAGCGATCCATGGGTTGATCACATTGACGCCGCTGAGTTGAAAGTCCGCAATGTTGCGAGTTACCAGCGTAAGCCCGTGCACAAGCGCGGTGGCGGCGATCAAGGCGTCGCATTCACTGCTGCGGTCGGGAACATGCAATCGTGCGCACCGGGTGGCGACGCTGGTATCGACAGGCAGGATTCTTCCAGAGAACGCCGGTTTGACGTGATGTTCCAGCCAGTTGCGCAGCAGCTGGCCTTGTGAAGGGTCACGACGTTCGATACGCAGGACGCCCGTTTCCAGTTCCAGCACAGTGATTGCAGATAGATACAGGCTGGCTGGGGAAACGCTGTTTGCCCATTTCACCACATGTCTGTCGGCTTGGTTTTTCCGAAGCTCGGAAACTACATTGGTATCCAGTAGGAACATCAGGAAAGGTCCACGCTGCGAGGAGTAATTACAGCGCGCTCGGGTTCGAATTCGATTTCAAGCGCATTCGGCATCGCCAGCAGCTCAACGATGCTGGTCTCGCAACCGGTCAGTTTCTGGTACTCCTCAATGCTGAGCAATACGTGGGCAGGCCTGCCTCGGTCAGTAATGATTACTGGACCTTGACGCGTGGCTTTTTTGGCTGCACTGGTGTCCTGATTGAACTCGCGGCTGGAAATGGTGGTGATGGCCATCATGTTTGGCCTCCAGAAATTCTGATGTAGGAACGTTACTATTTTGAGGTTTTCACCGCAATCGGAAAGGCAGGTCGGGGACGATCGGTTTGTCACTTTCATAAGGGCGCCGGCGAAGACGCCTCCCGCCAAGGCGTGAGGCGCTGGATACAGGGCGTAAATTCGGTGTTTTTGCTGCCCTTGTCAGAGCAATCTACCGCCGCCGAGGCCGTCGAGTCCGCCACCGTCGCCGGGGCTGTTCATGGTTTGCTGCGAAACCTTGAGTAACGGTTTCACAGATGTTCGTTCGAACCCTGCCCTGTGGGTAGAGCCGGGTTGAGGCTGATTTTGCAGTGCGCTTTGGTGATCTTTCGACATTGGGCTTCATCCTTGAAGTGGCCCGATATGGATTATCGGGGGCGAAAAAAACCTACCGTGCATCTCAGCTCAGGTCCATCGAGCAACCGTTTCGAATCGTGAATGCCAGCATGAAAAAAGGCCCCGCCAATTCCCATTGGCGGGGCCTTTTTTGCTTCAAGCGTTGGCCTTACTCAGCCTTCGCCTCCGGTGCTTTTTCACCGTGAGACAGACTGTAAACATACGCCGCCAGCAGGTGCACCTTGTCATTGCCCTGCAGTTGTTCCTGCGCAGGCATCTGGCCCTGACGACCGTAACGGATGGTCTGCTGCAGTTGCGCGAAGCTCGAGCCGTAGATGAATGCGCCCGGATGGGTCAGGTCGGGCGCACCCATGGCCGGGGTGCCTTTACCGGCAGGGCCGTGACAAGCCACGCAGTTGGCGGCGAAGAGTTTCTGGCCGTTGGCCGGGTCGGCCTTGGTGCCTTCCGGCAGTTTGCGCCCGTCGAGATTGGTCACCACGAAGGCCGCTACGTCAGCCACGCCTTGCTCACCGATCACTTCCGCCCATGCCGGCATCACCGCGTGGCGGCCGCCCATGATGGTGGTCTTGATGGTTTCCGGCTCACCGCCCCAGCGCCAGTCGGCGTCGGTCAGGTTGGGGAAGCCATAGGCGCCCTTGGCGTCGGAACCGTGGCACACCGAGCAGTTGGACGCGAATAGACGGCCGCCCATTTTCAGTGCTTGCGGATCCTTGGCAACTTCTTCGATCGGCATCGCCGCGAACTTGGCGAAGATCGGACCGAAGCGCGCGTCCGAGCGGGCCATTTCCTTTTCCCACTCGTGGACGCCGGTCCAGCCAGTCTGGCCGTTGGCGAACGCGGTCTGTTTCTCGGTATCCAGATAGTTGTAGCCCGGCAGCAGACCTTTCCAGTTGCCCAGACCTGGGTACAGCACCAGATAACCCAGGGCAAAAATGATGGTGCCGACGAACAGCATGAACCACCATTTCGGCAGCGGGTTGTCGTACTCCTCGATCCCGTCGAAGGAGTGGCCGACCGTCTCGTCCGTCTGTTCGCTGCGCTGGCCCTTGCGGGTCGACAGCAGCAGCCAGGTCAGGGCGAAGATCGTACCGAGACTGAGGACTGTGACGTACAGACTCCAGAATGTAGTCATTCTTTGTTACTCCTAGAAGCTTGCTCGACGTGCTTGATGGCTTCGGGATCATCCGCAAAAGGCAGCATGGTCGCGTCGTCAAACTCTGACTTGCGCTTGGGGCTGAACACCCACAAGGCCAGACCGATGAAGGCCACCATCACGACCACGGTGCCCAGGCCTCGAATCATCCCGATATCCATCAGATTCACCGTTTGCTTTTGATGATGGTGCCCAGGCCTTGCAGATAGGCCACCAGCGCGTCCATTTCGGTTTTGCCCTTCACGGCATCCTGTGCACCGGCGATGTCTTCGTCGGTGTACGGCACGCCGAGGGTGCGCAAGACTTCCATTTTTTTCGCGGTTTCCTTGCCGTCGAGCTTGTTTTCCACGAGGAACGGGTAAGCCGGCATTTTCGACTCGGGGACCACGTTGCGCGGGTTGTACAAGTGCGCACGTTGCCAGTCATCGGAGTAACGACCGCCCACGCGGGCCAGGTCCGGACCGGTACGTTTGGAACCCCACAGGAACGGGTGGTCCCAGACGCTTTCACCGGCGACCGAATAGTGGCCATAGCGTTCGGTTTCAGCGCGGAACGGGCGGATCATCTGCGAGTGGCAGCCGACACAACCGTTGGCGATGTAGACGTCGCGGCCTTCCAGTTCCAGCGCCGAGCGCGGCTTCATGCCCTCGACCGGCTTGTTGGTGACGTCCTGGAAGAACAGCGGAACGATTTGGGTCAGGCCACCGACGCTGACGGCGATGACCATGAAGAAGGCCAGCAGGCCAATATTCTTCTCGACAGCTTCATGCTTCATCAGTGAGCTCCAACGACGGCAATCTTGGCGGCGGCTTCGGCTTCAACCGGATCCGACGCGCGAACGGTGCGGTACACGTTGTAAGCCATCAGCAGCATGCCGCTGGCAAAGAAAGCACCGCCCAGCGCGCGGACGATGAAGCCCGGGTGGCTGGCCTGCAGCGCTTCGACGAACGAGTAGGTGAGGGTGCCGTCATCGTTGATTGCACGCCACATCAGGCCCTGGGTGATGCCGTTGACCCACATCGACGCGATGTAGAGCACGGTGCCGATGGTGGCGAGCCAGAAGTGCGCATTGATCAGCCCGGTGCTGTGCATCTGCGCCCGGCCGAACAGTTTCGGGATCATGTGGTAGATCGCGCCGATCGAGATCATCGCTACCCAACCGAGGGCGCCGGCGTGTACGTGGCCAATGGTCCAGTCGGTGTAGTGCGAGAGCGAGTTGACGGTCTTGATCGCCATCATCGGCCCTTCGAAGGTCGACATGCCGTAGAACGCCAGCGACACCACGAGGAAGCGCAGGATCGGGTCGGTGCGCAACTTATGCCAGGCGCCCGACAGGGTCATCATGCCGTTGATCATGCCGCCCCAGCTTGGCGCCAAGAGGATGATCGACATCGCCATGCCCAGCGATTGCGCCCAGTCCGGCAGGGCGGTGTAGTGCAGGTGGTGCGGGCCGGCCCAGATATACAGGGTGATCAGCGCCCAGAAGTGCACGATCGACAGACGATAGGAGTAGATCGGGCGTTCGGCCTGTTTCGGCACGAAGTAGTACATCATCCCGAGGAAGCCGGTGGTCAGGAAGAAGCCCACCGCGTTGTGGCCATACCACCACTGGATCATCGCGTCAGTGGCGCCGGAGTAGGCCGAGTACGACTTGAACAGGCTGACCGGCAGCGACATGTGGTTGACGATGTGCAGCATCGCGGTGACGACGATGAACGCGCCGTAGAACCAGTTGCCAACGTAGATGTGCTTGGTTTTGCGCTTGGTGATGGTGCCGAAGAACACCAGACCGTAAGTGACCCAGACAATTGCCAGCAGAATCGCGATCGGCCATTCCAGTTCGGCGTATTCCTTGGTGGTGGTGTAACCCAGCGGCAAGGTAATGATTGCGCCGACGATGACCGCTTGCCAGCCCCAGAAGGTGAAGGCCGCGAGGCTGTCGGAAATCAGTCGCGTCTGGCAGGTTCGCTGCACGACATAATAGGAAGTGGCAAACAGTGCACAACCGCCGAAGGCGAAAATCACCAGGTTTGTGTGCAACGGGCGCAAGCGTCCAAAGCTCGTCCACGGCAGACCGAAGTTCAGTTCCGGCCAGACCAGTTGCGAGGCGATGAAGACACCGAGCCCCATGCCAAGGATCCCCCAGACCACCGTCATGATGGCGAACTGGCGGACTACCTTATAGTTATAAGCAGTCGGACTGATTGCTGTGCTCATTCTAAGGTTCCACGGTTTGGGTATTTTTATAGGGATAAAATCGGCCGCAAGTATGTATAAAGCAGGGGGTCATTGCAACGCGCCATGACCTGGGTCAATGCTTTCCAACGCTGATTCTGCGGCCTTTCCATGCGCCGCGTAGGGTCAAAAATGGCCTCTGACAAAATGTCGCAGTGCGCGTAAAAAGCTCGCAATCCGGATCGCCGTCAACGGTGCCCGTTCACAGGTCGTGATCGGGAAATTGCGGGCAATCGGCGCAACAGCCGTTATCTACCTGCGTTTGCGGCGAATCCATCAACCGGATCACGGCGCGCATCGTTCGGGATTGATCTGGAAACCGACTTCAGCCGGTCCGCTTCGATGAAGCGTAGACCCGAATCCGGGGTTCCGAAAGGAGAGGATCCAAGGGGTGCGACAATGCGTCGCAAAGGGGCGGGAAACTGCCGCAGCGAGAAAGCTGCGGCAGTGGTGTACGCAATTACTGTTTCTTGGTGTCTTCAGTTATCAGTTTTTCTGTGTTCAATCCGTGGCTCAGGCTGTACACATAAGCGGCTAGCAATTGCACTTTATCGTTGCCCAGCAATTCGTTCTGCGCTGGCATATGCCCCTGACGACCATGGCGAATGGTCTGCTCCAGTTGGGTCAGGCTGGTGCCATAAATGAAGCCGGCCGGGTGGGTAAGATTCGGTGCGCCCATGGCAGGGGTGCCTTGGCCAGTTGCGCCGTGGCAAGCCACGCACGTGGTGCTGAACGCCTGCTGTCCGGCTTGCAGGTCTGCCTTGCTGTCGGCGGGTAGCGGCAGGCCGGCGAGTTCGTGGCGCACGTAGGCGGCAACGTTTTTCACCCCGGCCTCACCGAGCACTTCGCCCCAGGCCGGCATGGCCGCCATGCGGCCGCCCATGATGGTGGTCTTGATCGTCTCGGCATCGCCGCCCCAGCGCCAGTCGCTGTCGGCGAGGTTAGGGAAGCCGAACGCGCCCTTGGCATCCGAGCCGTGGCACACCGAGCAATTGGAGGCGAACAGACGACCACCCATTTTCAGCGCCTGCGGATCCTTGGCCACTTCTTCCAGTGGCATCGCCGCGAATTTGGCGAAGATCGGACCGAACCGGGCGTCCGCCTTGTTCATTTCCTTTTCCCATTCGTGCACGCCGGTCCAGCCATCCTCATAGCCGGGCAGGATGCCTTTCCAGTTGCCCAGGCCCGGATAGAGAATCAGATAACCCACCGAGAACACCAACGTGCCGGCGAACAGCATGAACCACCACTGCGGCAGCGGGTTGTCGTACTCCTCGATGCCGTCGAAGCTGTGGCCCATGGTCTGGTCGACACTGCCCTTGGTCTCGCCCCGGCGGGTGCCGATCAGCAGCCAGGTCAGGCCGATCAGGCTGCCAATGGTCAGTACGCAGATCCACGTACTCCAGAAGGTGGTCATGGCCGGGTACTCCTTGTTTCAGGGGCTGAAATTGTTTCGGGTAGTGGCTCGTCGGCGAACGGCAGCAGGCGTGCTTCGGCGAATTCCGGGGTGCGCTTGCGGTTGAACACCCACAAGGTCAGGCCGACGAAGGCGACGAACACCACGACCGTGCCGAGGCCGCGAATCAGGCCTGCACTCATTTCAATGACCATGGCTCACCTCTTGCTCTTGATTGCAGTGCCGAGCACTTGCAGATAGGAAACGAGGGCGTCCATTTCGGTCTTGCCCTTGAGGCTGGCGACTGCGCCGCTGATGTCGTCATCGGTATACGGCACGCCGAGGGTACGCATGGTTTTGAGCTTGGTTTCGGTGTGGCTGCTGTCGACCGCTTGGGTGACCAGCCACGGGTAGGCCGGCATCTTCGACTCCGGCACGACGTTGCGCGGGTTGTACAAGTGCGCGCGGTGCCAGTCATCCGAGTAACGCGCGCCGACCCGGGCGAGGTCCGGACCGGTACGTTTCGAGCCCCACAGGAACGGGTGATCCCAAACGCTTTCGCCCGCAACCGAGTAGTGCCCGTAACGTTCGGTTTCGGCGCGGAACGGACGGATCATCTGCGAGTGGCAACCGACGCAGCCTTCGCGGATGTAGATGTCGCGACCTTCCAGTTGCAGCGCGGTATAGGGCTTCATGCCCTCCACCGGTTTGTTGGTGACGTCCTGGAAGAACAGCGGGATGATCTGGGTCAGGCCGCCGATGCTCACGGCGAACACCATCAACAGCATCAGCAGGCCGACGTTCTTTTCAATCGTTTCGTGTTTCATGGCGGACTCCTCAGGCCATCTGCGCGGCAGCGACGACGTCGGCAGGCTGCGAGGCCCGCACGGTGCGCCAGGTGTTGTAAGCCATCAGGAACATGCCGCTTAAGAAAATCGCCCCGCCGATCAGCCGCACGACAAAGCCCGGATGGCTGGCCACCAAGGTTTCGACGAAGGAATACGTCAGCGTGCCGTCCTCGTTGACTGCGCGCCACATCAGGCCCTGGGCGATGCCGTTGACCCACATCGAGGCGATGTAGAGCACGGTGCCGATGGTGGCCAGCCAGAAATGCGCATTGATCAGGCCGACGCTGTGCATCTGCGCTTTGCCGAAGATTTTCGGGATCATGTGGTACAGCGCGCCGATCGAGATCATCGCCACCCAGCCGAGTGCGCCGGCGTGTACGTGGCCGATGGTCCAGTCGGTGTAGTGGGAGAGGGCGTTGACAGTCTTGATGGCCATCATCGGACCTTCGAAGGTCGACATGCCGTAGAACGCCAGCGAGACCACGAGGAAACGCAGAATCGGGTCGCTGCGCAACTTATGCCAGGCGCCCGAGAGGGTCATCATGCCGTTGATCATGCCGCCCCAGCTCGGTGCCAGCAGGATCAGCGACATCACCATGCCCAGTGACTGTGCCCAGTCCGGCAGCGCGGTGTAGTGCAAGTGGTGCGGGCCGGCCCAGATGTACAGGGTGATCAAGGCCCAGAAGTGCACGATTGACAGGCGATACGAATACACCGGACGTTCGGCCTGTTTCGGCACGAAGTAATACATCATCCCGAGGAAACCGGCGGTGAGGAAAAAGCCCACAGCGTTGTGGCCGTACCACCACTGCACCATCGCGTCGGTTGCACCGGCGTACACCGAGTAGGACTTGGTGAAACTCACCGGCAACTCAAGGTTGTTGACGATGTGGAGGATCGCCACGGTGATGATGAACGCGCCGAAGAACCAGTTGCCCACATAGATGTGTTTGGTTTTGCGCTGCATGATCGTGCCGAAGAACACGATCGCGTAGGCGACCCAGACGACGGTGATCAGGATGTCGATCGGCCATTCCAGTTCGGCGTATTCCTTGGAGCTGGTGTAACCCAGCGGCAGGCTGATCGCCGCCAACAGGATCACCAGTTGCCAGCCCCAGAAGCAGAACGCGGCGATTTGCGGCGCGAACAATTGCGTCTGGCAGGTGCGTTGCACCGAATAGAAAGAGCTGGCGAACAGCGCGCAGCCACCGAAGGCGAAGATCACCGCGTTGGTGTGCAGCGGGCGCAGACGGCCGAAACTGGTCCAGGGCAAATTGAAGTTGAGTTCCGGCCAGACCAATTGCGCCGCGAGAAAAACCCCGAGGCCCATGCCGACGATGCCCCACACCACCGTCATAATGGCGAATTGGCGGACCACCTTGTAGTTGTAGGCGGTACTGATAGAAGTGTTCATGGTTCCCCATCCACGGTTCAGCCGAAGTGAGCGCGCAAACGACGCGAATCCTTCGCCTGGAGTTATAGGCAGACTAAAAGCGAGGCAAGCATGGACAAACAGCACAAGGCCAGTATTGACGGGGATCAATGGGCGCAGTGTGTGCTCGATCATGGGTGGCTTTGGGATGCCGCTGTTGGTGAGGCTTCGGCAACGCTGATTCTGGCGCACGGGGCGGGGGCGCCGATGGATAGCGACTGGATGAACGACATGGCTGGGCGCCTTGCCGGGCTTGGGGTCAACGTGTTGCGCTTTGAGTTTCCGTATATGGCGCAGCGGCGGGTGGATGGGGTTAAGCGGCCGCCGAATCCTGCGCCGAAACTGTTGGATTGCTGGCGGGAGGTGTTTGCGCTTGTGCGGCATCATGTCGCTGGGGTTTTGGCTGTTGGCGGTAAGTCGATGGGTGGGCGAATGGCGAGTCTGGTGGCGGATGAGCTGGGGGTGGATGCGTTGGTGTGTCTGGGATATCCGTTTTATGCGGTGGGGAAGCCGGAGAAGCCTCGGGTTGAGCATTTGGCTGGTTTGAAGACTCGGACGTTGATTGTGCAGGGGGAGCGGGATGCTCTGGGGAATCGCGAGGCGGTTGAGGGGTATTCGTTAGCGCCGGGGATTGAGGTGTTTTGGTTGGTGGGGGGGGATCATGATTTGAAGCCGCTCAAGGCTTCTGGCTTTACGCATTCCGATCATTTGGCGGGTGCTGCGCAGAAGGTGGCTGAATTTCTCGGTGACTGATTTTGAGCCGGGCCGGGATTTTGCGTTGCATGAAGACCTGCTCCCTTTCCCCCTCGCCCCCTTGGGGGAGAGGGTTGGGGTGAGGGGGCTAGCTTTTGATCTTGCTCTTGGGGGCATATCCGTTGCTTCGGGAGCTGCGGCTGGCGGTTTCGCCTGACGGCGACTTACTTTTTTACAAGCGCCAAAAAAAGTAAGCAAAAAACGCTAGCTCCTGCGTTCGGCCCTCGCAAGCTCGGGTCCCTTCGCTGCGGGATCGATCCGGGCGCAGCGGCTCCGGTTTGCTTCGCTGCACCTACACTCGCTGTGTACGACTGCGTCGTACGGTCGCTGCGCTCCCCTGCGCTCCCACGCCCGGATCAATCCCTCCGCTCAGCCTTCCGACGTCGCCGGTGGATCAAGATCAAAAGCACTCGAGCTTGCGCTCATTGTTGAGTGGTGCGGCTTCGCCGCGGGCAGCCGCGCTGCCTTGCTTTTCTGTGGGAGCGAGCCTGCTCGCGAAAGCTCCCTTCCAGACGACATCAAACCACCTGCCTGTCAGAGGCAATCTCTGAACTTAAACATCATCAAATACCAATGTTTAAACTACACGACCCGTTACGCCATCCCGGCTACAACTCCTTGCGCCATTGCCTACGCCTACGCCAGAATCCGCCGGCTTACGCGTCTAGGCGGCGGGCTATATCGTTTGTCTGTCACTGAGAAACAGTGATGGGGTTTGGTAGCCCGCGTCGAAACCGTTGTATAGCGTCACCGTATGCAGTCCCGTTTCGGGGCTCGACTTTTATGGTGGGCATGCGTGGGGCTCCTTTGTGAGCGCCGGGTTTCCTGTTTCGACCGGTCTACCAACCTGCGTATGACCACCACCTTTCGTTTGGTAGCGAGGGTGTTGGCTCCCAATATTCGAAACCGGAGTACGCCCATGTTCAAAGTCACCCCCAACCCGCCACCCCCCCACGACCGCGCTCTCGATCCGCAAAAAATCCAGGAAGCCACCGACCGCGCCC
Source organism: Pseudomonas sp. Leaf434 (assembly GCF_001425545.1). Classification (NCBI taxonomy): domain Bacteria; kingdom Pseudomonadati; phylum Pseudomonadota; class Gammaproteobacteria; order Pseudomonadales; family Pseudomonadaceae; genus Pseudomonas; species Pseudomonas sp. Leaf434. The sequence continues at coordinate 1,222,146 of NZ_LMQZ01000001.1, forward strand.
TCGATTACTACCTCAAACCCGAAGATCTGGCCGCTCCACCAAGCTCTCCAAAATATCGCCCGATCTATGTCGTGGACCCCACGCTGGATGACGAAACCCTGTTGATCCAAGCCTGCGAGTCGCTTTCATACGCGCATGCCATGGCCGGTAACATCGCCAACTCGATAGGCGGCCCGGAACGCAAACCACTGCTGGCGCTGCAACAGGTAATCATGCTCAACGAACTGTTGGTCAATCGACTGCTGGATAAGCTGAAGTTGCCTCAATAATTTCGCTGGCTGTTATGGCCTCTTCGCGAGCAGGCTCGCTCCCACAGGGGATTGGTGTCTGGCACCTAGTCTGTGATCAGCGCAGATCCAATGTTGGAGTGAGCCTGCTCGCGAAGCGCCATACGGCTGAAAGGGCGGGGATGCAATCTGATCGAAACGTTGTCGCGAAAAATCACAAATCATCCCTAAGCAAGTTGAAAGTACCTATAGGCTGCGTTCGGTATCCATGGCTTTTGAACTTTGCTTCAAATGTACCTTTAGCAATCCCCTTGGTGGGATGGATGTCGATAGTGACCGTGGCTTCATCAGCATCAACATAAGTAAATCCATAAAACCCAGAGGGTCCAGGTGACGAGTGGCCGTGCTGGAATGTCAGCCCGTCTTCCAACGTATAAGTTTTATGGAACGGGGCGTCACTGGTATAGGGGATCGAGAAAGAGTAGAGAAAGATGTTCTTCTCCTCCAGCGTTCCTGTGGACCCTGAGATTGACCAGCTCTTTTCGCCCGTCGGAATAAAATGACGTAGCTCAAAAGAAATTATAGTGGCCGTGGTTTCAGGGTTGGTGCCGAATTGCCAAGTGAAGACATTAGACTGTTTTGCAATGGCACCTGGTTTTGGGATGAGGATGCTATGTTTGCTCATTTTTTAGCTCCTTGGTCATATCGTGATAATGAAAACCATCTGTTCAACGATTTATAGATATGCCCCTGAAACTTGAATGTCTACTGTAAGACCTGACAGTAGACATGCGCTGTATTCTGTGGATTTTCGCCAGGATTTCCGAATGTGCAGCGCAAAACTTTCTGATGAAGTTCAATATTAGATGTCTCGGTTTGGCAGGCGGCGCAATGCACGACTGAACTACTCAAGCGCAGTCTCAACCTACTCAAATCCTATTGAGTAGTTCATTGACACAACAAAAAACCCGGAAAGCTCACGCCATCCGGGTTTTTTCATTCCAGCCTTCCAATCAGCGATTAAACCGCGCCACCAACGAATACTGCGTGTTGGCCGTCTTCGTCAGTTCTTCACTGAGCAACGCCGAGTTGTGCGCTTGTTCCGAGGTTTGATCGGCCAGTTCCGAGATATTGCTGATGTTGCGGCTGATCTCTTCAGCCACGGCACTTTGCTCTTCGGTCGCGGCGGCGATCTGGGTGGTCATGTCGGTGATGTTGGCCACCGCTTCGCTGATGCCGACCAGTGCCTGATCCGCTTCCAGGACCCGCGCCACGCCTTCTTCAGCCTGGCGATGCCCGGCTTCCATGGTTTGCACGGCGCTGGAGGCAGTCTGCTGCAACTTGGCGATCAGGGCGTGAATCTGCCCGGTGGATTCGCTGGTGCGTTGCGCCAGTTGGCGGACTTCGTCAGCCACGACCGCAAAACCACGGCCCATTTCACCGGCACGCGCCGCTTCAATCGCAGCGTTGAGGGCGAGGAGGTTGGTCTGGTCGGCGATGCCTTTGATCACGTCGACCACGCCACCGATTTCGTCGCTGTCCTTGGCCAGTTGCGTCACGGTCAGGCCGGTTTCGCCGACGACCACCGACAGGCGCTGAATCGCTTCGCGGGTTTCCCCGGCAATGTCGCGGCCGCGGCCGGTCAGGCGGTTGGCTTCCTGGGTGGCGTCAGCGGTGCGCTGTACGTGGCTGGCGACTTCCTGGGTTGTGGCGGCCATCTGGTTGACGGCGGTGGCGACCTGTTCGGTTTCCACGCGCTGGCGTTCCAGGCCGGTTGAGCTGTTGTGTGCCAGGGCGTCGGACTGCTTGGCCTGTTCGGTCAAGTGCTCGGCGGTGTCCTGCAGGCGGGTCAGGCAGGTTTTCAGGCGCGCTTCCTGGCTGAGGATCGACATTTCCAGACGCGCCTGGGCGCCACGGCTGTCGGTGTACATCTGCGCGATCAGCGGGTCGGAGGTGGTCTGTTCGGCCAGGCGCAGCAGGCGCTTGAGCCCGCGTTGCTGCCATTGCAGGCCCATCAGGCCCAGCGGCACCGACAAACCGGCGGCGAGGGCGAAGCCCCACTGCGAGTTCAGCGTCGCGCCGATCATGAAGCTCAGTTGGCTGACCAGAATGAACGGCAGCCAGTCCTGCAGGAGCGGCAGCCATTTGTCCGTCGAAGGAATCGCCGACTTGCCCTGGTTGATGCGTTGGTAGAGCGCTTCGGCGCGGCGGATCTGTTCGGCGGTGGGCTTGACGCGCACCGACTCGTAACCGATCACCTGGCTGCCATCGAACACCGGTGTGACGTAGGCGTTAACCCAATAGTGGTCACCGGATTTGCAGCGATTCTTAACGATGCCCATCCATGGCAAGCCTTGTTTCAGTGTGCCCCACATGTGCGAGAACACCGCCGACGGCACGTCAGGGTGACGGACCAGATTGTGCGGCGCCCGGATCAGTTCCTCCCGCGAAAACCCGCTGATCTCGACAAAGTCGTCGTTGCAGTAGGTGATCACGCCCTTGGCATCGGTGGTGGAAATCAACCGTTGCTGAGCTGGAAAGGTCCGCTCGCGTTGTGTAATGGGCTGGTTGTTACGCATGGTTTTTCAATCCGCAAGGCTTTGAATGGTTGTCGGCGCCGACAGGTTTTTATTGAAGTTTTTTTTCAGATTTAAGTACGCCGTCGCAAAACCGCGCTTGCGTCAACTGGCCAGCATCGGATAGGTGAACAGGCCGAAGTGCAACAGGTTCAGGCCGAAATGGGTGGCGATCGCCGCGCCCAGTCCGCCGAAACGGTAGGCCAGACCATAGCCGACCCCGGCCAGTCCCGCCAGCAACACCCAGGTCCAGCCAGCGCCGACATGCACCAGACCAAACAACAGCGAGGCCAACAGCAGCGCGAGGTTGTCGCCGTAGGGCAGGTGCTTGAGGCGACGGCTCAGCCCGCCCTGTATATAGCCGCGAAACAGCGCTTCCTCGACCAGCGTCACCAGCAGCAGATTGTTCAGCACCCACAGCCAGGCCTGATCCGGCCATTTCGGTGCCCAGGCGATCACGCCAAGTAAAAGCGCGCCGCCGAGGGCGAGAATCGCGCACAGCGTCAGGGCGAGGGCGGTGGCATAGACCGTCAGGCGCAACGATCGCCGCGCGACGATCCACGGACAAACCAGCAGCAACCAGAAGCCCACCAGCGGTTTGTCGAGATTGAGGTACATCGCGAACGGCACGGCGTTGTCAGTGAAACGTTGCGGATTGATCACGCGGCCGTTGGCGAAGCCCGGCAGCCAGTGCAGCGCCAGTGCCACGGCCAGAACGATGAACAGGCCATGGCCGAGCCAACGCGCGACCGGCACCTCTTGCTGACGCACGGCGAACGCGGCGAACAGCAAAAGCCCCACGGAGATCAATGCCAGCCAACCGAGCTGGCCGTAGCTCAGGGCCAGTCCGTAACCGAGGCCGAGCAGCGCGAGATAGAGCCAGGGCAGCGCCTTCATCGAAAGTCCTTGTGCGAGATTTCTGGAAGGGGCTTTCTACACGGGCGAGGGAGGTGGGACAAGTGAAGGTGTGGCAGTCATGCCAGACACAAATCAAATGTGGGAGCGAGCCTGCTCGCGAAAGCGGTCTTCCAGATGACGTCACTGGCGACTGACACTCCGCTTTCGCGAGCAGGCTCGCTCCCACAGGTTTTGCATTCGGCTGGATATCAGCGCAGGCCCAGTTTGGCCGCCGCGCGTTCAGTAATCTCGGTGCGCAGCTTCAACGACGGCGCCGCGCGCAACCGCGCTTCATCGACCACCGCACTCGGTGCCACGTCCGGGCTGCCGGCATTGAACGGCGGCGCCGGGGCATATTCCAGTTGCAACTGCACCAGTTGCGCCGTGTCGGCATCGACCAGTTCCGCCGCCAGCACCAAGGCGAAATCGATCCCGGCAGTGATTCCGCCACCGGTAAACAGATTGCCGTCGCGTACCACCCGATCCTTCACCGCAACCGCGCCCAGCGTCGGCAGCAACTCGTGATACGCCCAATGCGTGGTCGCACGTTTGCCCTGCAGCAGGCCCGCCGCGCCAAGCACCAGCGAGCCGGTGCACACCGAGGTCACGTAACGTGCCTGGGCGGCCTGGCGTTTGATGAAGTCCAGCGTCTGCTGATCTTCCATCAACGGCCCGACGCCGCCACCGCCGGGTACGCAGATTACGTCCAGATCCGGGCAATCCTCGAAAGTCGTAGTCGGTTTCAGCAGCAGCCCGGTGCTGGATGTCACTGGCATCAGATCCTTCCAGATCAGGTGGACCTGCACGCCGGGCAACGAGGCGAGGACGTCGTAAGGGCCGGTGAGGTCGAGTTGCTGGACCTGCGGGAATAACAGAAAACCGATCTGCAGCGTCATCGTTCTTGCTCCGTTGAAAGAAGTGGACGACTTCACTGTAGGCGGGTAGGTTCTGGCGCATACGCCAATCACCCCACGAATTACGCCAAATGCCTAAAGCCATTCACGTCCTCGCGTTTGCCAATATGCAGATTCTTGATGTCACCGGGCCGTTGCAGGTGTTCGCCTCGGCCAACGATCTCGCCCACCAGCGCGGCTTGTCGACGCCCTATGCGCCGAGCGTGATCGCCAGCGGCGGAGGGGCGGTGATGTCATCGGCGGGGTTGGCGGTGCTCGCCGAACCGTTGCCGCAAACGCCCAGCGACACATTGATCATCTCGGGTGGCTGGGGCATTTATGCGGCATCGGAAGATCTGCAACTGGTCGACTGGGTACGCGAACATGCGCGCGGCTGCCGGCGCGTGGCTTCGGTATGCACCGGGGCCTTTCTACTCGCGGCCAGCGGCTGGCTCGATGGTCGCCGCGTGGTCACCCACTGGACGCGCTGCGAGCAACTGGCCGCGAAGCATCCGAATCTGCACGTGGAAGCCAATCCGATTTTCATCAACGACGGCCCGGTGTGGACGTCCGCCGGGGTCACGGCAGGCATCGATCTGGCGCTGGCCATGGTTGAAGAAGACCTCGGTCGCGACATCGCCCTCGACGTCGCCCGGCACTTGGTCGTCTTCCTGAAACGCCCGGGCGGACAGTCGCAGTTCAGCGTGACGCTGTCGCTGCAACAACAGGGCAACCGCTTCGATGAACTGCACGCCTGGATCGCCGAGAACCTGACCTGCGACCTCGGCATCCCGACCCTCGCCGAACAGGCTGGCATGAGCGAACGCAGCTTCATCCGCCACTACCGCGCCGACACCGGCCAGACCCCGGCGCGGGCGATCGAATTGATCCGCGTCGAAACCGCGCGGCGACTGCTCAGCGATACCGGTTTGCCGGTGAAACGCATCGCCGCCAATTGCGGGTTTGGCAGCGAAGAGACGCTGCGGCGCAGTTTTTTGCGAGCGATTGGCGTGACGCCGCAGGCTTATCGGGAGCGGTTTTCGGTCAGCGTTGCAGCAGATCCAGTATTGCCTTGAGGGTTTCCTGCGGCGCTTCTTCGGGAATGTTGTGGCCGACACCCGCGAGCACGCGCCGCTCATAAAAGCCGTTGAAATGCTCGGCATCTTCATCAATCAGCGAAGGCGGGCCGACGCCATCATCGCCACCGCACAGCGAAATACTCGGCACGCTGATCACCGGCTTTGTGGCCAGCGCTTCTTCCATCCACTCCAGAGCTGGATCGCCCGGGGCGTAGCCGAAGCGATGCCGATAGGAATGAATCACCACGTCGACAAAGTCAGGATTATCAAAAGCGCCAGCGGTCAGCGGGTAGCGTTCGTCCTTTCGCGCCCATGTCGGCGACCACAGCCGCCAAAGCAACTGACACAACGCCCGGCGATTCTGCTTAAGGCCCTCGGCGCCACGCGGCGTGTGGAAATAGTACTGATACCAGAGCCGATGCTCGTCTTCCGGGTCCAACGGCTGGTTCGCATGGGCGATGTCCTGCACGAGGTAGCCGTCGCCGCTGACCAGCCCGCGCACTCGCGCCGGAAACAACGCCGCGACAATACACGCTGCCCGACCGCCCCAGTCATAACCGCAAAGCGTGGCCTGTTCGATGCCCAGCGCATCCATCAGATCGAGCAAGTCCTGCGCCATCGCAGCTTGCTGACCGGAGCGCAGGGTTTGCGCACTGTTGAACCGGGTCGGCCCGTAACCGCGCAAGTACGGCACGATGACGCGGTAGCCTCGCGCGGCCAGCGCCGGGGCGACTTCGTCGAAGGTGCGCGGGGAATAGGGGAAGCCGTGGAGCAGAATTACCGGGGCGCCGTTGTTCGGACCGTGCTGTTCGTAGGCAATGGTCAGGGTTGGGGTAAGAACGCTCTCGATCATGACGAACCACTCCGTTTGAATCGTATTCAGACACTCTGGATCTGCGAACGGAATGCGGGTCACCGCTGCGCAGGTTTCACCATGAATATGGGCCTGAGCCAGTTGTCTGGCATGCAGGCCCGTTGTGGAAAAATCCCGTCCAGTCAGGGATCGGTCTGACATGCGCTGACGAAAAAACAGCCCTACGGCTGCCAGGAACTCTTCTCGCCACTCAGCTTGCGATCAAGAAAACTCGCCGCACTGATCAACGCCAGATGCGTCAGCGCTTGCGGCGTGTTGCCCAGGTGCCGCCCATGGCTGTCGAACTCTTCGGCGTACAGCCCAAGCGGATTGGCATATCGCAACAATTGCTCGAACTCCAGGTGGGCTTTTTCCACCTGGCCGGCGCGGGCCAGGCATTCGACGTACCAGAACGAACACGCGGCGAACGCGCCTTCAGTGCCACTGAGGCCATCGATGTTGGCGTCCTCGTTGCGATAGCGATAGACCATGCCGTCACGCACCAGGGTTTTTTCGATTGCTTCCAGAGTCGACAGCCAGCGCGGATCCTTGGCGCTGACGAAGCGTACCAGCGGCATCAGCAGCATCGAGCCATCCAGTGCGGTACCGCCCTTGTACTGGACGAAATGCCCGCGTTCTTCGTTCCAGAAGTTGTCCCAGATGTCGGTGTAGATCGCTTGCCGGGTGTCATCCCAACGGGCGAACGGCGCCGGCAGCGAACGCTTGGAAGCCAAACGGATCGCCCGGTCCAGCGCCACCCAGCACATCAGCCGCGAGTGCAGGAAATGATGGGTCTCACCGCGCATTTCCCAGATGCCGACATCTTCGCTCTGCCAGTTTTCGCAGACCTGATCGACCACTTCGCCGACATGCCGCCAGCCTTCGTGGGAAATCGCATCACCGTACTTGTTGACCAGATACACCGCGTCCATCAACTCGCCGAAGATGTCGAGCTGGATTTGGTCATAAGCGCCATTACCGATGCGCACCGGTTGCGCGCCGCCGTGGCCGGCCAGATGCGTCAGCTCGGTTTCCGGCAATTCCTGCTGGCCGTCGATGGCATAGAGGATGTTGAGTTTCATCGGTTTGCCGCAGCAATCGCTCACCCGTCCGCGCAGCCATTGCATGTAGTGGTTGGCTTCATCGACAAAGCCCAGGCGCATGAACGCGTAAACCGTGAACGAGGCATCGCGGATCCACGTGTAGCGGTAATCCCAATTGCGCTCGCCGCCGGGAGTTTCCGGCAGGCCGAAGGTGGCGGCGGCGAGAATCGCACCGTGGCGACGCGAGGTCAGCAGTTTCAGGGCGAGGGCGGAGCGATTGACGATTTCCCGCCAGCGCCCGCGATAGTTGGATTGGCCGATCCAGCCGCGCCAGTATTTGAGGGTGCGCTCCATGCACAACTCGCCGGCGCCTTTGGCAAAACGCGGATCGTCGCTGCCGCCGAGCATGAACGCGGCGGTTTCATTGTGCTTGAGGGTGAACTGCGCGACGGCCGCTTGTGCATCGATTTGCAGTGCCTGATCTGAAGCCAGGCGTATCGACGGCTGGCCAGCGGCGTGAAACGTTACGTCTTTTTCGTCCATTTCTGCCCGGGTGTCGGCGCGGCCGTAGTCGTGGTGCACCGCGCAACGCAGATTGAACGTCGCCGAGCCGCTGACCACGCGCACCCGGCGCATCAGTAGCGGCAGTGCGTCGACATCGTCACCGATGGGCAACAGATCGGTGATTTCCACCACCGCGTGTTCGCTCAGCCAACGGGTCTGCAAGACGTTGGTGTCGGGCAGATAAATCTGTTCTCGGCGCGCGTCCGGCAAGTCTGGCGCGAGCTGGAAAATCCCTGCTTGCGGGGTGTCGAGCAGCGAGCAGAAGATCGTCGGGCTGTCGAACTCCGGCCAGCAGAAAAAATCCACGCTGCCCTTGTCATTGACCAGTGCGGCGCTGCGCATGTCGCCGATGATGCCGTGGGCACCGATGGGACTTTGTTGTTCCACTTTAGGCTCAGCCATTGCCGCGAAACTCCGGATAGAGGCTCATCCCGCCATCGATGAACAGGGTGGTGCCGACGATGTAATCGGACAGGTCGGAAGCGAGGAAAACCACTGCGTTGGCGACATCCTCGACATCGCCGATGCGCCCGTACGGAATCAGCTCAAGAAGTTTGTCGCCGGCCGCGCCTTCAGTGGCTTCTGTGTTGATAGCCGTGCTGATCGCACCGGGCGCGATGCTGTTGATGCGGATGCGCTGGTGGCTGACTTCCTGGGCAAGGCTTTGCATCAACTGATCGACGCCGCCCTTGGACGCCGCGTAATTGACATGCCCGGCCCATGGAATCCGCTGGTGCACCGAACTCATGTGAATGATCTTGCCCGCCGCGCGCGACACGCCTTCGCGCACGCCCTGACGCTGGAAAATCCGCAACGCCGCCCGTGCGCAGAGGAACTGCCCGGTGAGGTTGACGCCGATTACCGTGTTCCAGTCGTCGAGGGTCATGTCCACGGCGGCAGCGTCTTTTTGCAGACCGGAGTTGGCCACCAGAATGTCCAGCGAGCCGAAGGCTTCGACGGTCTCTTTGAACAGCCGCTCGACATCTTCTTCTTTCGAAACATCCGCGCCGATGGCGAGGGCCTTGCCGCCCTCAGCGTTGATTTGCGCGGCCAGTTCTTCGGCAGGTTCGGCGCTGCTGTTGTAGTTGATCACGACCGCAGCACCGGCTGCAGCGAGTGCTTTGGCGGCGGCATGGCCGATGCCGGAGCTGGCACCGGTGACAAGCGCCACCTGATGAGCGAGGGAAATCTGCATGACGATTCGCGCCTTGGTTCCAGAGACTTAAGTAGCTGACTGATGGCAGACGCTGAGAGTTCATTTGCTGGATGCGGTGATTGCGCCGGCCCCTTCGCGAGCAGGCTCGCTCCCACCGGGGGACGGCATTTCGAATGTGCGAGCGAAGGGGCCTTCACAGACCGCTAACAATTGCGCGCTTCCACGGCATTCAAGGCTATGGCAACTTGGCCGCCCCTGATGAGGCTGCAATCGATGGCAAATCCCTACCGCGAATTGTTCACCGCCCCCGGCGCCCGTGCGTTTGTGCTGGCCGGGATGCTGGCGCGCATGCCCATTTCCATGACCGGCATCGGCCTCATCACCATGCTTGCGCAGTTGAACGGCGGTTATGCGCTGGCGGGGGCGGTGGCGGCGACCTTTGCCTTGGCCACGGCGTTTTGCGCGCCGCAGGTATCGCGATTGGTGGACCGTTATGGGCAGGGGCGGGTGCTGCCAATTGCAGCGCTGACCGGTGGCGGCGGGTTGTTGATGTTGCTGCTGTGCACGCGTCTGCAGGCGCCGAACTGGACGTTGTTCGTGTTCGCCGCGCTGGCCGGGTGCATGCCGAGCATGTCGGCGATGGTGCGGGCGCGCTGGACTGAAATCTACCGTGGCCAGCCGCAATTGCAGACGGCGTATGCGCTGGAGTCGGTGCTCGACGAAGTGTGTTTTATCGTCGGGCCGCCGCTGTCGGTGGGCTTGTCGGTCGCGGTGTTTCCCGAGGCCGGGCCGCTGGCGGCGTTGTTGGCCCTGGCCATAGGGGTAACGGTGTTTGTCGCCCAGCGCAGCACCGAGCCACCCGTGCACGCGCAGGAGTCGCAGCATCGGGGCTCGATCATTCGCTCGACCGACGTGCAATGGCTGCTGGCGTTGATGCTGGCGATGGGCGTGATCGTCGGGGTCATCGATGTGGTCAGCGTCGCCTTCGCTCAACATCAGGGCCAGCCGGCAGCGGCGAGTATTGTTTTGTCGGTATACGCGATCGGCTCATGCCTGGCTGGCATCGCCTTCGGTGCGATGCGTTCGAAACTGCCGCTGCCGCGCCTGTTTCTCTACGGCGGCGTGGCGACGGCAGTGACCACGCTGCCGCTGCTCTTGGCGAGCAATATCCTCGGCTTGTCGATCGCGGTATTTATCGCCGGGCTGTTCTTCTCACCGACGCTGATCGTCGCGATGGCGTTGATCGAACGCATCGTGCCACCAGCCAAACTGACCGAAGGCCTGACCTGGCTGGTGACCGGGCTGAGCATCGGCGTGGCGATCGGCGCAGCTGGTTCCGGCGCGCTGGTGGACGCGTTTGGTGCGCGCAGCGGGTTTTGGCTGGCGATAGCGGCGGGGGCGGTGGTGCTGATTTCCGCGTTTCAAAGTTTCCGTCACTTGAAATGAAATTCCACTGTGGGAGCGAGCCTGCTCGCGAAGGCGGTGTGTCAGTAAATATCTTCATACCTGATACAACGCCTTCGCGAGCTGGCTCGCTCCCACAGTTATTTTGCGGTGTTACCAGCCGCGTCCTGAGTTGACCCAGAAGTTGACTGATAACGAAGTCGACACGGACTCCACCTGATGGAACCAGCCCTCGGGCAGGAACAGCAGATCCCCAGCCTCCAGCGTCACCCGCAAAAACGTCACCTCCCGCGCTGCCGGGAAGCGTTCATAGTCCGGCGCATCGGGGTTGAAATCGCAGCCATCCAGGCCACCCTTGGGCGCGGTCGACCAAGTGCCCAGTGCCTCGCGGTGATGCGGCGCGGCAAGGGTGAATTTTTTCTGCCCCCAAACCTGGGCGAAGAGGTTGTCGGTGTCATCGCGGTGCAACGGCGTCAGCGTGCCCTTGGGGCCGATCCAGATACGTGGCGGAATGAACAGCGACGTGTCGAAGTAGGGCGGGTACTGGATCTGCTGCAACAATTGCGCGGGCAGGATGTTGTTGCCCATGTACGCCGGCGGCTCGCCATCCGCGCCTTTGACCGCCGGGCTGTCCAGCGAGGCGATGAATTCGGCCATCGAGGTCGAGCGGAAATCACGCTCGGTGGAAAAGGTCTTCTTCACATAATCGCCATGGCGGGTGATGCCCTGCAGTTCGGCGAAATGCACCAGCGATTCCTCGCGGCTCAGGCTGAACAATGGCCAGTCGTGCAGGGCATTGCTGATCACCAATGGAATGCCGTTGGGCAGATACCGGGTTTCGAATTCGTGCCGGCTCAACTCGGCGCGCGCACGGCGTTCGATGCTGGTCTGCCGAGGCAGCGCGGCAGTGAGCTTTTCGCTGAAGCGCGGTGGCGTCGGGTAGCGCTTGTTCATGTCAACCTTTTCCACCGTGCCGCCACCCTGGCGAGCGTGGTCGATGATCTGCGGCAACATCGTCGCCAGGCCCATGTTGCCGCCGATCTTCAGGCGCCCGCTGGCGAACAGTTCCTCGACGTTGACCACGCCGGCCATGATCCCGAGAAAGTCTTTTTGCGCGACTTCGATGGTCACGTCCGGACGCGGGTGGCGCCCGACTTCCGTGCGCTGGCTGGTCTTGATGTCGTACCAGTACGCCTGTTGCGCACTGAAGATGAACTGGAAAACCCCCTCGATGCCGACCGCGCCGGCGTTGGCGAACAACTTGCCCAGAATGCTCTGCAGGTCCACGGTGATTCCCTCGCGATTGTTGTTTTTTTCCTGAACAGGCAACGAGCGGCTGGCGGGGGAATTTAGCGACCGGGCGACTAATTTGTCCGGCGAGTGATCCGTCTTTCTTGCAGACACATTTTTCAAGGAAAGCGCGGTGACCAAGCTGACATTGCTGTGCCTGCCCTATTCGGGCGCCAGCGCCATGGTTTACAGTCGCTGGCGGCGTCAACTGCCGACGTGGCTGCAATTGCAACCGGTGGAACTGCCGGGACGTGGCGCGCGGTTCGATGAACCGCTGCAAACCGACATGCGCGCACTGGCGCGGCAACTGGCGCGCGAGCACAAGCCGGGGCTGCAAGGCCCGTATGCGTTGTTCGGGCATAGCCTCGGTGCGTTGCTCGCCTGCGAAATGGCCCATGCCTTTCGCGAATTGGGTGTGCCGGAGCCGCTGGCGCTGTTCGCCTCCGGCACCGCCGCACCGTCCATGCGCAGCGATTACGACCGAGGCTTTGCCGAACCGCGCAGCGATGCAGAACTCATCGAACAGTTGCGCACTTTTCAGGGTACCAGCGAAGAAGTCCTCGCCAATAAAGAGCTGATGAGCCTGACCCTGCCGGTGCTGCGCGCCGATTTCATGATGTGCGGGCGCTTCACGCCTGCCGAGCGGCCCTTGCTCAATTGCCCGGTGCACGTGCTCGGTGGCAAGGAAGACCGCGCCACCACCGAACAACTGATCGGCTGGAGCAAAGAGACCCTGGGCAGTTTCTCGGTGGACATGATGACCGGCGGGCATTTCTTCATTCATGAACATGAAGCGCGGGTCATTCGCACGATCAAGACGCATCTGGAAGTGCATCACCGGCGCCATGCGCAGGCCGCGCAACCGGCGTTCTGAGACGCGACTCATCTATCATTTTCAGGAGGCCAGTCATGGCTGTTGCTCTGGGGTTTTCCGTGCGGCCGTTGCTGCCGCAGCGCGGACGTTTGCCGCTGCTGGTCGAGGCGGACGATGCCGACACCGATCTGTTGGCGGTATTCGATGAATTGAAGGCGCTGGTCGACGAGCATCTGCTGCGCGACGGTGGCGTGCTGTTTCGCGGCTTCCGCCTCGACGGCGCCGAGCAGTTTCGCCAGTTTGCCGCGAGTTTCGGCCATCCATTGCTCAACTACGAGTTCGGCTCGACGCCGCGTACCAACGTCACCCAAGGCGTGTACACCTCCACCGAATACCCGGCGCACCAAAGCATTCCGCTGCACAACGAACAGGCTTATTCCCGCGACTGGCCGATGAAGATCTGGTTCTACAGCATGATCGCCGCCAGGTCCGGCGGTGAGACGCCGATTGCCGACAGCCGCGAAGTGTACCGGCGCATCCCGGTGGCGATCCGCGAGCGTTTCGTCAGCAAAGGCCTGATGTACGTGCGCAACTTCGGCAATGGCCTCGATGTGGCCTGGGAAGACGTGTTCAACACCGAAGACCGTGAAGTCGTCGAGGCCTACTGCAAGGCTCACGGCATTGTCTGCGAGTGGAAGGACGACGGTGAGCTGCGCACGCGCCAGACCTGTCAGGCGGTGGCGGTGCACCCGGTCACGGGCGAGCACGTCTGGTTCAATCAGGCGCACCTGTTTCACATCTCCAACCTGCCAGCGGACGTGCGCGAAAGCCTGCTCGACATCGTTGACGAAGAAGACCTGCCACGTAACGTCTACTACGGCGACGGCTCGCCGATCGAAGACGAAGTGCTGGCGCAGATTCGCGCGGTGCTCGACGACTGTGCGATCAGTTTCCCCTGGCAGGAGGGCGATGTGCTGATGCTCGACAACATGCTCTCGGCTCACGCGCGCTCACCGTTCGAAGGGCCGCGCAAAGTCATCGTGGCCATGGCCGAGGGGCATTCGCAGGACGTGCGCTGACCTGTTCGCAACCCTTCAACTCAAATGCCGAATCCGGGCCTGTACCGGCTTCGGCATTTGCGTGTCTGGCCTTCGTACCGTCGGGCCGCGATTGCCGCCGGTGCGCTAAATCATCGCGCGGGCCATTCGTTCTTGTTGATACGACCGGGTCTCCAGGTCACGCCGCCGATCAGCAAGGACTCCACGCATGAATGCCGCAGACGCACAGAAACTAGCCCGCCGCTTTATCGAATTGCCCCAGGACAAACGCCGTCTGTTCCTCGCCGGCATGGCCCGCGAAGGTATCGATTTTGCGCAGCTGCCCATGACCGCCTGCGACGGCATCGCCGAGCGTGACGGCCTGTCTTACGCGCAGCAGCGCATGTGGTTTCTCTGGCAACTGGAGCCGACCAGCGCCGCCTACAACCTGCCGATGGCTGTGCGTCTGGATGGTGAGTTGCAAGTCGAGGCACTGGAGCAGGCCTTCAGCCGTCTGGCGGCGCGCCACGAATGTTTGCGCACCACCTTCGGCCAGGACGGCGAGTGTGCCTTCCAGCGTGTGGCCGAACCAAAGCCACTAAAACTGCCCGTCACTGACCTGAGCACGGTGCCCGAAGCGCAGCGCTGGCCGCTGGCGCAGCAGCACATGATGGCCGAGACGACCCAGGCCTTCGACCTGCAGAACGGCCCGCTGCTGAGTCTGCGTCTGTTGCGCCTGGCCGAGCAGGAACATGTGCTGCTGCTGACCCTGCATCACATCATCGCCGACGGTTGGTCGATGAACATTCTGATCGACGAATTCATGCGCACTTACGACGCGTTGGTCGCCGGGCGTGATCCGACGCTGGCGCCGTTGAGCGTGCATTACCGCGACTACGCACTGTGGCAGCGCAGCTGGCTGGAGGCCGGTGAGCGCGAGCGGCAATTGGACTACTGGCGCACGCAACTGGGCGACGAACATCCAGTGCTGGAATTGCCCACCGATCGCGCCTATCCGGCGCAGTCCAGTCATCAGGGCGCACGCCTGGAAACGGTGATCGACGCACCCCTGCGCGAAGAGCTGAAAAACCTTGCCCAGCGTCAGGGCGTAACCTTGTTCGTGGTGTTGCTGGCAGCGTTCAAGACCCTGTTGCATCGCTACAGCGGCCAGACCGATATTCGTGTCGGCGGGCTGATCGCCAACCGCACCCGCAGTGAAACCGAAGGGTTGATCGGCTTCTTCGTCAACACGCAGATTCTGCGCAGCGTGGTCACCGCACAAACGCCCTTCACCGAGTTGCTGCAGAACCTGCGCCAGGCCGCCCTCGGCGCCCAGGCCCATCAGGATCTGCCGTTCGACGCCCTGATCGAAGCCCTGCAACCGGCGCGCAGCCAGAGCCACAATCCGCTGTTTCAGGTGATGTTCAACCATCAGCCGCTGGTCACCGATTTGCACCAGGCGCAACTCGCTTCAGGCTTGCGCGTGGGTTATCTGAGCGAGGAGCAACTGGCCGGCAGCGGCCGGCAACATGCGGCCACCAGTGACCTGATGCTCGACACTCGCGAGGAGGGCGAGCAATTGTTTGCTGCCTTCACTTACGCCACGGATATTTTTGATGCTTCAACCATCTCCGCGCTGGCCGGGCATTGGCGCAACATTCTCCAGTCGGTGTGCCGCGATCCGCAGCAGTTGATCGGCGAAGTGGCGATGCTCGCCGACAGCGAACGCCACGGGTTGATCCAGGCCACCGCGCCAGCGCCTCGTTTCACTAGCGTGCAAAGCCTGTTCGAAGCGCAAGTAGCACGCACTGGGCAAGCGCCGGCGGTGCGGTTGGCCACAGCGCCTGCGCCGGCATTCAGCTACGACGAACTCAACACCCGCAGCAATCGTCTGGCCCATCAGTTGCGCGCACAGGGTGTCGGCCCGGACGTGCTGGTCGGTGTTGCGCTGGGCCGCTCGCTGGAACTGGCGGTGGCGCTGCTGGCGGTGCTCAAGGCCGGCGGCGCCTACGTGCCGCTGGATCCGCAGACGCCGGCCGAACGCTTGCGCCATGTGCTCGCTGACAGCGGTTTGAACCTGTTGCTCAGCGACCGGCAAAGCCTCGCCAGCCTACCGCCGCTCGACGGCATCGAATGCCTGTGTCTGGAGCAATTGCCCGCCAGCGAACAGAGCGAAAATCTGCCGGTCACGGTCGAAGCCGACAACCTCGCTTATGTGATCTACACCTCGGGTTCCACCGGGCGGCCGAAAGGCGTGGCGGTCAGTCATGGCGCGCTGAGCGAGTTCATTGCCCGCGCCATCGACTACAGCGATTTGCGTGAAGGCGACCGGGTTCTGCAATTCGCCACCAGCAGTTTCGACGGTTTCGTCGAGCAGTTTTTCCCGCCGCTGTGCCATGGCGCCAGCGTGGTCATGCGCGATGCGCCGTTGTGGGACAGCGCGACGCTGCATCAGGTGATCATCGATCAGGGCATTACCCTGGCTGATCTGCCAGCGGCTTATTGGTATTGGCTGGTGCAGGAATACGCGGCGAAACCGCCGTCAAGTTTCGGCGCGCTGCGGCAGATTCACGTCGGCGGCGAAGCCATGGCGGTGGACGGCTTGCGCCTGTGGCAGCAGGCCGGGCTGGGGCATGTGCGCCTGCTCAATACCTACGGCCCGACCGAGGCCACGGTGGTCTCGACGATTCATGACTGCACCGCGCTGACCGCGCAGGACGTGTCGTGGCGTGGCATGCCGATCGGCCACGGACTTGCAGCGCGTCGCCTGTACGTGCTCGACGATGATCTGAACCTGCTGCCGCAAGGCGCGGTGGGCGAGTTGTACATCGGTGGGCCGGGTCTGGCGCGCGGTTATCAGCGTCAGCCGAGCCTCAGCGCCGAGCGTTTCATTGCCGACCCGTTTGCCGACGGCCAGCGCCTGTATCGCACTGGCGACCGTGCACGGCTGCGCGCGGATGGCGCGCTGGAGTATGTCGGCCGGGTCGATCATCAGGTGAAGATTCGCGGCTTCCGCATCGAACTGGGCGAGATCGAATCGCGCTTGCAGCAATCTCCGGGCGTTCGCGAAGCAGTGGTGCTGGCGGTGCCGTTCGCCGGCGGTGCGCAACTGGTCGCCTACGTTGTGACAGAACCTGCGGTGCTCGCCAGCGCGGCGACGCAAGCGGCATTCCGTCAGCAGACCCGCGCCGCGCTGCAAGCCAGCCTGCCGGATTACATGGTGCCGGGGCATCTGCTGTTGCTGGCGAACCTGCCGCTGACACCGAGTGGCAAGCTTGACCGCAAGGCCTTGCCGACGCCGGATCCGGCGCAGTTGCAGGGCGATTACCGCGCCCCGCAATCACCGGCCGAACAATGTCTGGCGCAGGTCTGGGCCGAGGTGCTGCACGTGCCGCGTGTGGGCCTGGACGATCACTTTTTTGAACTGGGCGGCCATTCGTTGCTGGCCGCGCAGGTGATTGCCCGGGTCAAGGAGCAGATGGGCGTGGTGCTGCCGCTGCGCAGCCTGTTCGAAAAACCGCTGCTGGCGGATCTGGCCGAGGTGCTCGGGCAACTGGCCGAGGCGAGCGGCGACGACGACTGGTCCGACCTGGATCAGTTCATGAATGCTTTGCAAGGAGAAGAAGTATGAGCGGCACGATGGCGGAACGTATTGCAAAAAGGTTCGTCGGCCTGCCGCTGGAACAGCGTCGGCTGTTTCTGGCCAAATTGCGCGAGGAGGGCAAGGATTTCAGCCTGTTGCCGCTGCCGGTCAGCCGCCACGACTGTGCGCAGATTCCCCTGTCGTTCGCCCAGCAGCGCCTGCTGTTTCTCTGGCAACTGGAGCCGCACAGCGCCGCGTACAACATGGCCGCTGGCTTGCGTCTGAAAGGCCGGCTGGACGAGTCTGCCTTGAGCCGCTCGTTCGATCATCTGCTGGCGCGCCACGAAGTATTGCGCACGGTGTTTCACACCGACGGTGATCAAGCGCATCAGCTGATTCTCGAGCAACAAAGTATTGCGCTGGCACGCTTCGATCTGACTGGCACCGCCGCGCAAGAGCGCGAAGAAGTGCTCGCGCAACACGTGCAAGACGTCACCGCGCAACCGTTCGATCTGCGCCACGGCCCGCTGTTGCGCGCCAGCCTGTTTGCTTTGACCGACGATGAGTTCGTGCTGGTGGTGAGCATGCATCACATCGTCTCCGATGGCTGGTCGATGGACGTCATGGTCAAGGAATTCGTGCAGTGCTATCAGGCGTTCAGCCTGCAGCGCGAGCCGCAGTTGCCGGCGTTGCCATTGCAGTACGCCGACTATGCGATCTGGCAGCGGCGCTGGCTGGAAGCCGGCGAGGGCGAACGCCAGCTCGACTACTGGCGTCAGCAACTGGGCGACGAGCATCCGCTGCTGGAAGTGGCAGCGGACTTTGCCCGACCGCTGACGCAAAGCTTTGCAGGACAGACCCTGAGTTTCGATTTCGGTGCTGACCTTTCGCAGCAGCTCAATGCCTTCGCGCGCAGCCAGGGGATCAGTCTGTTCATGCTGGTGCTGGCCGGGTTCTCGCTGTTCCTTTCGCGTCTGGCCGGCGAGCGCGACATTCGTGTCGGCGTGCCGAATGCCAACCGTGGCCGCGCCGAAGTCGAGGGGCTGATCGGTTTCTTCGTCAACACCCAGGTGCTGCGTTGCCAGATCGATGAGCGCGGCAGTTTCACGGATTTGCTCGCGCATGTGCGTGAAGCGGCATTCGGCGCACAGGCACATCAGGAGTTGCCGTTCGAGCAACTCGTCGACGAATTGGTCGCCGAACGCACCCTGGGCCACAACCCGCTGTTCCAGGCCAAGTTCAACCAGAACGTCGGCATGCAGAAACAACGCTCGATGGCCTTGCCCGGCCTGACCGTCAGCGAATACCCGCTGGCCAAGGACGGCACGCATTTCGATCTGGCCCTGGACATCACCGACGACGGCGCACTGATCCACGGTCAGATGACCTACGCCAGCGATCTCTACCGGGCTGAAACGGTCGCCGGTTTTGTGCCGATGTTGCTGGACCTGTTTACACAGTTGCTCAACTCGCCGCAGGCGCCATTGCACACCGTGGCCACGCGGCGGCCTGCTGTGCTTGCCATTCACCGCGAACCGGCGTTGACGGTGTTGCAACACTGGGCGCGTGAAGTGGCCCGGCAGCCGCTGGCGCTGGCCGCTCGGGATCTCAAGCAAACGGTGACTTTCCAGGCGCTGGATGAACAAGCCAACCGTCTCGCCCATTATTTGCGTGCGCAGGGCGTCAGTGTCGGCGAACCGGTGGCGGTGCTGCTGGAGCGTTCGCTGGACTGGCTGACTTGCCTGCTGGCGATTTTCAAGGCTGGCGCGGTGTACATGCCGCTCGACGTCAAGGCGCCAAGCGCGCGCCTGAAGCAGATGCTCGGCGCTGCCCAGGCGCGGGCGCTGATCGGTGCTGAAGGCGACGCACGGCTCAGCGAACTGGCGGGGGAGGGCTGTCAGGGTCTGGAGTTTGCGCCGGGGCAATGGCACTCGCTGCCGACGTCCGCGCCTGAGCTGACGCTGTATGCGCAGTCGCCGGCCTACGTGATTCACACCTCCGGTTCCACCGGGCAACCCAAGGGCGTGCTGGTCAGCCACGGCGCGCTGGGCAGTTATGTGCGCGGTGTACTCGAGCGTCTGGCGCCGGCGCCGGAGGCGAGCATGGCGCTGGTCTCGACCATCGCCGCCGACCTTGGCTTCACGGTGCTGTTCGGCGCGTTGTGCTCGGGCCGATTGCTGCATGTGCTGCCGGAAGAACTCGGCTTCGATCCGGATCGCTTTGCCGAATACATGGCCCGCCATCGCGTTGGCGTGTTGAAAATCGTCCCCGGACATCTCGCCGCGCTGTTGCAGGCGGCCAAGCCTGCCGATGCGTTGCCGGAACACGCGCTGATCGTCGGCGGCGAAGCCTGTTCGCCGGCGCTGGTCGAGCGCGTTCAGCAACTTAAGCCGGGCTGCCGCCTGATCAACCACTACGGGCCGAGCGAAACCACCGTGGGCGTGCTGACCCATGAGGTCGAAGTGCTTGCCGCGCAAGCACGCAGTGTTCCGGTCGGCACGGCGTTGGCCGGTGCCCATGTCTATGTGCTCGACGATGTGCTCAACCCGGTAGCCGATCAGGTTGCTGGTGAGTTGTACATCGGTGGCGACAGCGTTGCCCTTGGCTACCTGAATCAGCCAGCGCTGACCGCAGAACGCTTCCTGCCCGACCCGTTCGGCGCAGCGGGCGCGCGGGTCTACCGCAGTGGCGACCGGGTCCGGCGCAATCGCGAGCAGGCGCTGGAGTTCATCGGTCGTGCCGACGATCAGGTCAAAGTGCGCGGCTACCGTGTGGAGCCTGCGGAAGTCGCGCGGGTGTTGCTCAGCCTCGATGACGTCAGCGAAGCCGCCGTGCTCGCGCTGCCACTGGATGACGATCCGGCGCGCCTGCAACTGCTGGCGTGGTGCGTGCCGGCAGTGGGCGCGAAGGTGCAGGCGCAGGAGCTGCGCGAGCAATTGCAGGCGCGGCTGCCGGATTACCTGGTGCCGGCGCAGTTGCTGTTGCTGGAAAAGCTGCCGCTGACTGCCAACGGCAAGCTCGACAAGCGTGCCTTGCCAGTGCCCGGCGTGGTCAGCCAGCAGTTCGTCGCGCCGGTCGGTGAGATCGAGGAAAAACTGGCCGCGATCTGGGCCGAGGTGCTCAAGCTCGAGCGGGTCGGCAGCAGCGATAACTTCTTCGAACTGGGCGGCGACTCGATCCTCAGCTTGCAGATCATCGCCCGGGCCAAGCGCCAGGGCATCAAGCTCAGCCCCAAGCAGTTGTTCGAAAAACAGACCATCGGCCAATTGGCTGCCGTGGCCAAACTGATCGAAGCCAAACCGGCTGCCGTCGCCGCACCTGTGGCACGCGGGCCGTTGCCGTTGCTGCCGATTCAGGTGCGCTTCTTCGAGACGCCGCTTGCCCAGCGCCAGCATTGGAACCAGTCGGTGATGCTGCAACCGACCCTGGCGCTGGATGCCGCGCATTTGCGCAAGGCGCTGGCGACGTTGGTCGAACAGCACGAAGCGCTGGCCTTGAGCTTTGTGCAGTCGGGCGATCACTGGCAGGCACTGCCCCAGCCGCAGGGTGATGCCGAATTGCTCTGGGTACGCGAGCTGGACAGCCTCGATGCCTTGCCGGCCGTGGCCGACGCGGCGCAGCGCAGCCTGGATTTGCAACGCGGGCACTTGCTGCGCGCGGTGCTGGTCAACCTGCCGAACGCCGAGCAGCGCTTGTTGCTGGTGATTCATCACCTGGTGGTCGACGGCGTGTCGTGGCGCATTCTGCTCGAAGACTTGCAGCAGGCTTACCACGCATGGGCGGCGGGGACGGCGCCGGTGTTGCCAGGCCAGAGCAGTTCGCTGCACAACTGGGCCGAGCAGTTGCATCGTTATGCACAGAGCGAAACGTTGGCGGCCGAAAGCGATTATTGGCGCCAGACTCTGGCGGCGGAAGACGCGGCACTGCCACAAGATTTTGCCGTGGACAACCAAACCCGCGGCCAGGCCGCCCGCGCCAGTACGCGCCTGAGCCAGACACTGACCGACAAGCTATTGAAAGTCGCCCCGGCGGCCTACCGCACGCAAATCAACGACCTGTTGCTGACCGCATTGGCGCGGGTGTTGTGTGACTGGAGCGAGCAGCCTTCGGTGTTGATCCAGCTCGAAGGCCATGGTCGTGAAGACCTGTTCGACGACATCGACCTGAGCCGCACGGTCGGCTGGTTCAGCAGCCTGTTCCCGGTGCGCCTGACCCCGCAGACGAGTCCCGCTGCGTCGCTGTGCGCGATCAAGGAGCAACTGCGCGCTGTGCCGGGCAAAGGCATCGGTTATGGCGTGCTGCGTTACCTCACGCGTGCTGCCGAGTTGCAGACGCTGGCGCAACCACGGGTAACCTTCAATTATCTCGGCCAGTTCGATGGCGCGTTCAGCGCTGAGCAAGGCGCGTTGTTCTTGCCAAGCAGCGACGGCACTGGCGCCAATCAGGATGGGCAAGCGCCGCTGGGCAATTGGTTGAGCGTTGACGGTCAGGTTCTCGGCGGAGAGCTGGAACTGACCTGGACCTTCGGCACCGGCATGTATCGCGCCGAAACCATCGAGGCATTGGCCGAGGCTTATCGCCGCGAACTGCAACGCCTGATCGAACATTGCTGCGCGAGCGGCGCAGGTGGCGTGACACCCTCGGATTTCAACCTCGCCAACCTGACCCAGGCGCAGCTGTCGGCATTGCCGATTGCGCCGCGTGACATCGTCGATCTGTACCCGCTGTCGCCGATGCAGCAAGGCATTCTGTTCCACAGCCGCAACGAGCCGGACAGCCCGGCCTACACCAATCAGCTGCGCGTCGACGTCGAGCAGCTCGACGTCGAGCGCTTCCGCCAGGCCTGGCAGCAGACCCTCGAAGCCCACGATATTCTGCGTACGGCGTTCGTCTGGCCGCAGGATGCCGCCGCGCCGGTGCAGGTGGTCCGCAGCCGTGTGCAGATGCCGTGGCAGGTGCAGGACTGGCGCGGTCGCGCCGGCCTGGATGCCGCGCTTGATCATCTCGCCGCTGAAGATCTGCACAACGGTTTCGATCTGCTCGACGCACCGCTGTTGCGCGTGACGTTGGTGCGCATCGATGAGCACACTCATCACCTGATCTACACCTGCCATCACATCCTCATGGACGGCTGGAGCACTTCGCAGTTGTTCGGCGAAGTGCTGCAACGTTACGCCGGCATCGTGCCGAGCACAGGGCAGGGGCGTTATCGCGATTACATCGAATGGCTCGGCCAGCGCGATCCGCAAGCCAGTCGGCAGTTCTGGAGCACGGCGCTGGCGGATCTCGAAGAGCCGACGCGACTGGCCAGTGCCATGCCGGTCAGGCTCGCGGCCAGCGGCTATGCCGATCACCAGCATGTGTTCAGCGAACCGCTGACCGCGGAACTGAACCGCTTCGCCCGCGAGCAGAAAGTCACCCTCAACACGCTGGTACAAGCGGCGTGGCTGCTGCTGTTGCAGCGCTACACCGGCCAGGATCACGTGGCGTTCGGCGCGACTGTCGCCGGGCGGCCGACGGATTTGCCGGGTGTCGAGCAGCAGATCGGTCTGTTCATCAACACCTTGCCGGTGGTGGCGGCGCCATCGCCGGAGATCGGCGTCAGCCAATGGCTGCAACAGGTGCAAGACCTCAACCTGGCCTTGCGCGAGCACGAACACACGCCGCTGTATGACATTCAGCGCTGGGCCGGTATGGGCGCCGGGGCGTTGTTCGACAGCATTCTGGTGTTCGAAAACTACCCGATGGCCGAGGCCTTGGCTCAGGGTCCGCAGACCGGCCTGAAATTCTCGGCGATCCGCCGTCAGGAGCAGACCAATTATCCGCTGACCCTGGTGGCGATCACCGGCCGTGAGCTGAGTCTGGGCGTGAGTTACGATCAGGCCAGTTTCGACGCTCAAGCGATCAATGCGTTGAGTGCGCAGTTGCAAGGCCTGCTCGAGCAGTTCCTCGCCGACGCCGCGCAGCCGCTGGGCGCGCTGCAACTGCTCGCCGAGCCACAACGGCAACAAGCGATCGAGTGGGGCAAGGCGCCGGTTACCACGCCGGATCAATGCACGGTGCTGGCGCACATCGCCGCGCAGGTGCAGCGACAGCCACAGGCGAACGCGGTGCTGTTCGCTGAGCAATCCATCGCTTACCAAAACCTCGATGCCCGAGCCAATCGTCTGGCGCACAAGCTGCAAGGCATGGGCGTCGGGCCGGAAGTGCGCGTCGGCGTGTGCATGCGCCGCACGCCGGACATGCTGGTCGGCTTGCTGGCGATCCTCAAGGCCGGTGGCGCCTACGTGCCGCTCGATCCGGATTACCCGCAGGAACGCTTGCTGCACATGCTCGACGACAGCCGCGCGGCGGTGCTGCTCACTGAGCCAGCGGCCTTGGCGATGCTGCCCGA
This sequence comes from Pseudomonas sp. Leaf434, assembly GCF_001425545.1. Taxonomy (NCBI): domain Bacteria; kingdom Pseudomonadati; phylum Pseudomonadota; class Gammaproteobacteria; order Pseudomonadales; family Pseudomonadaceae; genus Pseudomonas; species Pseudomonas sp. Leaf434. The sequence goes on from NZ_LMQZ01000001.1 coordinate 1,245,956, forward strand.
AACCTTGAGTGCGCAGGTGCTGCTGGTGGACGAGAACGTCGCCAGCGAATACCCGGATGCTGCGCCACTGGTTAATCTCGCGGCAGACAATCTGGCGTACGTGATCTACACCTCCGGCTCCACCGGCAAGCCGAAAGGCGTAGCCATCAGCCACGGCAATCTGTCGGCGCTGATTCAGTGGTCTGCGGGTGTCTATCGCGAAGAACAATTGCGCGGTGTGCTGGCCTCGACCTCGATCTGCTTCGATCTGTCGGTGTGGGAAATCTTCGTCACGCTGGCCTGCGGTGGCTGCCTGGTGCTGGCCGACAACGCTCTGACGCTGGCGGATTTGCCGGCGCGCGATCAGGTCACGCTGATCAACACCGTACCGTCGGCGATTGCCGCGTTGCAACGGGCCGGGCAGATCCCGACTTCGGTCGGCACCATCAATCTGGCCGGCGAGCCGCTCAAGCAGAGTCTGGTCGACAGCCTCTACGCCAGCACTCAGGTGCAGCAGGTCTACGACCTCTACGGGCCGTCGGAGGACACCACTTATTCAACCTTCACCCTGCGCACGCCGCAGGGCCGGGCGAACATTGGCCGGTCACTGGACAACACCGTGGCCTACCTGCTCGACAGTCAGTTGCAGGCGCTGCCCGAGGGCGTGGCGGCCGAGCTGTATCTGGCGGGTGCCGGGGTGACGCGCGGCTATCTGCGTCGTGCCGCGCTGACCGCCGAACGCTTTGTGCCGAATCCTTACGCGAGCAATGGCGAGCGCCTGTACCGCACCGGCGATCTGGTGCGCCAGGGCGACGATGGCAACATCGAGTACATCGGTCGCGCCGACCATCAGGTGAAGATTCGCGGCTTCCGCATCGAGCTCAGCGAGATCGAGGCGCGTCTGCTGGAACTCGACGATATCGGCGAAGCGGTGGTACTGGCGCAGGACGGCGCCGCTGGCAAACACCTGCATGCCTATTTCGTCGCCGCATCGGCCAGCGATCAGTCGACGCTGACCGAGCGGGTGCGCAGTGCCCTGGTCAGCCGCTTGCCGGCGCACATGGTGCCGGGGCACCTGCACCTGATCGAAGCGGTCCCGCTGACGCCCAACGGCAAGCTCGATCGCAAGGCGCTTATGACGTTGGGCGAGAGCCCGACGCAGGAGCAATACCAGGCGCCGCAAAGCGATCTGCAATGGGAGGTCGCGACGATCTGGCAGCAAGTGCTGGAAGTCGAGCGGGTAGGGCTGGCGGACAATTTCTTCCAGCTCGGCGGCCATTCGTTGCTGGCGACATTGGTGGTGACCCGGGTGCAGGAGCGTCTCGGCGACAAGGTGCCGCTCAAGGCGCTGTTCGAAACCGACACCCTCAAGGATTTCTGCGCGCGGATCGAAGCCCTGCGCGTCGAAATGTCGCCCGTTCAGGATGAATTGGCTAAATCACTGGAGGCCCTCAAACGTCTATCCCTCGATGATCTGGAAAAACTGATTTCTTGAGAGGGAAAAACGCGTGCAAGAGTTAATCGAGTCGGTAGGACAACTTTCGGCTAAGCAAAGAAAGGCTCTGGCGGTTCTGCTCAAGCAGAAAGGCGTCAACCTCTTTGACATTGCCCCGGTTTTCAAGCGCACGGCTGAAGAGCCGTTGTTGCTGTCCTACGCTCAGCAGCGCCAGTGGTTCCTCTGGCAGTGGGCACCGCACAGCGCGGCCTACAACATTCCGACGGCCCTGCGCTTGCAAGGGCCGCTGGATGTGCCGGCACTGGAACGCAGCATTGCGGCGCTGATCGAGCGCCACGAAACCTTGCGCACGGTGTTCTCTCAAGACAGCGCGCAACCCTTGCAAGTGGTCCTGCCCGCAGGACCTTTTACCCTCGATATTCATCACCTGAGCGCTGATCTGGCGAATGACCCGGAGCGTTCGATCGAGGCTTTCGTCCAGACCCAGAGCCAGAAGACTTTCGACCTGCAGCACGGCCCGTTGCTGCGTGCCGCGCTGCTACAGGTCAACCCCGCTGAGCATGTCCTGGTGCTGACCCTGCATCACATCGTTTCCGATGGCTGGTCGCTGCAAGTGATGATCGAGGAACTGGTGCAGCTCTATGCCGGTTTCAACCTCGGTCACGACGCCGGTCTGCCGGCGCTGCCGATTCAATACGCCGATTACGCCTTGTGGCAGCGCCAGTGGATGGAGGCCGGTGAGCAGGAGCGGCAGCTGGCCTACTGGCAGGCAAAACTCGGCGGCGAACAACCGGTGCTGGAGTTGCCGCTGGATCGCCCGCGCGCGGTCGATCAAAGCTTCGCCGGCGCCAGCCATAACCTGATTCTTGATCCGGCGCTGAGCCATGCCCTCAAGGCCTTCGCCCGGCAGGAAAACGTCACCCTGTTCGTATTGCTGCTGGCTTCGTTTCAGGCCTTGCTGCATCGCTACAGCGGGCAAAGCGACATCCGTGTCGGCGTGCCGGTGGCCAACCGTGGCCGGGTAGAAATCGAGCGCCTGATCGGCTTCTTCGTCAACACCCAGGTGCTCAAGGCGGACATCGACGCAGAGCTGCCGTTTGTCGAACTGCTGCGTCAGGTCAAACAGACCGCCCAGGAGGCGCAGGCGCATCAGGACTTGCCCTTCGAGCAACTGGTCGAAGCGCTGGAGCCGGGCCGCAGCCTCAGCCACAGTCCGCTGTTCCAGGTGATGTTCAACCACCAGGCCGAGCGCCGTGCGAGCGTTGCGACGCGCCTTAACGGCCTGAACATCGAACCGCTGGAATGGCAGAGCCAGACCGCGCAATTCGACCTGACCCTCAACACTACCGAACAGGCGCACGGCATCGAAGCGGTACTCAAGTACGCCACCGACCTGTTCGACGCAGCGACCATCGAGCGACTGGCGCAACACTGGACCGCGCTGTTGCAGGCGATCGTCGCCGAGCCGACCCGGTGCATCGGCCAATTGCCGATGCTCGACGCCGGCCAGCAGCAACAGCTGTTGGCGCAATGGAATCCGTCGCTGATCGAACAACCGCTGACCCAGTGCATCCAGCAAGCCATCGAGGCCCAGGCCGAGCGGCATGCCGATGCGGTGGCCGTGACCTTCGCAGGACAACGCCTGACCTACGCTGAACTCAATCGCCGCGCCAACCAGTGGGCGCATACGCTGCTCGAGCAGGGCGTCGGCCCGGACGTGCGCGTCGGCGTGGCGGTGGAGCGTTCGCTGGACATGATCGTCGCCATTCTCGCGGTGCTGAAAGCGGGCGGCGCCTATGTGCCGCTGGACCCGAGCTACCCGGATGACCGCTTGGGCTACATGATCGACGACAGCGGTATTCGATTGCTGTTGACCCAGGGCCATTTGCTCGGGCAATTGCCGCTGCCGCCGGGGCTGGTCTGCCTCGATCTGGATCAGGCGCCGGAACACGGCATCTCGAGTAACCCGCCATGCCTGACCACGCCGGACAATCTGGCCTACGTCATCTACACCTCCGGTTCCACCGGCAAACCCAAGGGCGCGTTGCTGCCGCACGGCAACGTGATGCGCCTGTTCAGCGCCACCGCGCACTGGTTCGATTTCGGCGCGCAGGACAGCTGGACGCTGTTCCATTCCTACGCGTTCGACTTTTCGGTGTGGGAGATTTTCGGCGCGCTGTTGTACGGCGGCAAACTGGTGGTCGTGCCCCACGATGTCAGCCGTTCGCCAGAGGATTTCTACACGCTGCTGTGCGATGAAAATGTCACGGTGCTGAACCAGACACCGTCGGCGTTCAAGCCGTTGATGCAGGTCGCCTGCGAGTCGAGCCGCAGTAATACCCTGCGTTACGTGGTGTTCGGCGGCGAGGCGCTGGAAGTACAGAATCTGCGCCCGTGGTTCGAACGTTTTGGCGATCGCACGCCGACGCTGATCAACATGTACGGCATCACCGAAACCACCGTGCACGTGACCTACCGGCCATTGTCGCTGGCGGATCTGCACAGCAATCACAGCAGCCCGATTGGCGCGCCGATTGTCGACCTGTCGTGGTACTTGCTCGACAGCTCGCTCAACCTGGTGCCGCAAGGCTGCATCGGTGAGTTGTACATCGCTGGCGCCGGTCTCGCTCGTGGTTATCTGAATCAGGCTGGCATGAGCGCTACCCGCTTCGTGCCCGACCCGTTCAACCGCAAGGCCGGCCAGCGTCTGTACCGTACCGGCGACCTCGCACGCCTGCGCGGCGACGGGGTGATCGAGTACATCGGTCGTATCGACCACCAAGTGAAGATCCGTGGTTTCCGCATCGAGCTCGGCGAAATCGAAGCGCAACTGCTCAAGCATCCACAGGTGCGCGAAGCGGTGGTGCTGGCGGTGGACGGTCTCAGCGGTCAGCAACTGGCGACCTGGGTCGTGCCGGTTGAGACATTGAACGCGGACGAGCAGGGCGCGCTGCGTGATTCGATCAAGGCGCACCTGCGCGAAACCCTGCCGGATTACATGGTCCCGGTCAGTTGGGCGTTCCTTGACCGGCTGCCGCTGACCGCCAACGGCAAGCTCGACCGCAAGCAGCTGCCGCAGCCGGACGTTGCGCAGGTGCAAGAGGCCTACTCCGCGCCGCGCAGCGAACTGGAACAGCGTCTGGCGGAGATCTGGCAGGACGTGCTCAAGGTCGAGCGGGTCGGGCTTCACGATAATTTCTTCGAGCTGGGCGGCGACTCGATCATCTCGATTCAAGTGGTCAGCCGCGCTCGGCAGGCTGGCATTCGCTTTACGCCCAAGGACATTTTTCAGCATCAGACCGTGCAGCGTCTGGCCACCGTCGCGCAGCAGAGCGATGCCGTGCAGACGGAGCAGGGCGAGGTGCTTGGCGATGCGCCGCTGACGCCGATCCAGCAGTATTTCTTCCACAGCGACATCCCGGCGCGGCATCACTGGAACCAGTCGATCCTGCTGACCCCGGCGAAAACCCTGCAAGCCGCAGCGCTGCAACAGGCCTTGGCGCAGGTGCAAAAACAGCATGACGCCTTGCGTCTGCGTTATCGCCAAACCGAGCAGGGCTGGCAGCAAAGTCACGGCGCGGCAGATCAGCCACAGGCGTTGTTGCGCACTTTCACGCTGGACGACAGCGCGGCACTGCCAGCGCTGTGCCTGGACCTGCAACGCAGCCTCGACCTGCACAACGGCCCGCTGATCCGCGCGGCGCTGGTCGATATGCCGGACGCCAGTCAGCGTCTGCTGCTGGTGATTCATCACCTGGTGGTCGATGGCGTGTCGTGGCGAATCCTGCTCGAAGACCTGCAAAGCGCCTATCAGCAGATCAGCAGCGGACAGAGCGTGCATCTGCCGGCCAAGACCAGCGCGTTCAAGGACTGGGGCTTGCGCCTGCAAGAACATGCGCGCAGCGCGGCGCTGGGCAGCGAACTGAGCTACTGGCGCGAGCAGTTGCGCGATGTTCCGCTCGGTTTGCCGCTGGATAATCCGCAGGGCCAATTGAACAACCGCTTCGAACGCAGCGTCGACACGCGGCTGGACGCCGAACGTACCCGCCAATTGCTGCAACAGGCTCCGGCGGTCTACCGCACCCAGGTCAACGACCTGCTGCTGACCGCACTGGCGCGGGTGCTGTGCGAGTGGACCGCCAGCGACAGTGCGCTGGTGCAGCTCGAAGGCCATGGCCGCGAAGACCTCTTCGATGACATCGACCTGAGCCGCACCGTGGGCTGGTTCACCAGCATGTTCCCGGTGCGCCTGACACCAAACGCCAGCCTGGAAACCTCGATCAAAGGCATCAAGGAGCAACTGCGCGCGATCCCCAACAAGGGCATCGGCTTCGGCTTGCTGCGTTATCTCGGTACCGCCGAAGCACAAGCGGCACTGCATGAACTGGCGCAACCGCAGGTGACGTTCAACTACCTCGGCCAGTTCGATAGCAACTTCGACGAAGACGCCTTGTGGCGGCCGGCCACCGAAGACAAGGGCGCCGGTCAGGACGCAAATGCGCCGATGGCCAACTGGCTGACCATCGATGGTCGGGTTTATCAGGGCCAGTTGAGCCTGACCTGGACCTACAGCAGCGACGTTTTCGAAGAGGCGACCATTGTCGGTTTGGCCCGCGCCTACGAAGTGGCGCTGAGCGAATTGATCGACCACTGCCTTAGTCATTCCGGGGGGCTGACTCCGTCCGACGTGCCGCTGGCCGGTTTGTCCCAGGCGCATCTGGACAGCCTGCCGATTGCCGCCCAGCGCATCGAGGACATTTATCCGCTGGCGCCGATGCAGCAGGGCATTCTGTTCCACAGCCTGTACGACGCGGACGCCAGCGCCTACGTCTATCAGATGCTGCTGGACATCGACGGCCTCGACGTCGCGCGGTTCCAGCAAGCCTGGCAGCGCGTGGTCGATCGCCATGAAGTGCTGCGCGCCGGTTTCATCTGGGGCCGCGATGGCCTCGATGCGCCGTTGCAGGTGATCAACCGCCAACTGACCCTGGAAATGCCGGAAATCGATGTGCGTGATGCCGCCGATCTGCCGGCGGTGCTTGAAGCACGGGCGCAGGCCGACCGCGAGCGCGGCTTCGATCTGCAGAATCCACCGTTGTTGCGCCTGTGCCTGCTGCGCACTGCTGACGATCGGCATCGGCTGATTTTCACCTGTCACCACATTCTCATGGATGGCTGGAGCAACTCGCGGATGTTCGGCGAAGTGCTGCAGGATTACGCCGGCCAGCCGGTGCCGAGCGCACAGGGCCGCTATAGGGATTTTCTGGTCTGGCTGCAAGGCCAGGACAAGGCGGCCGCGCAGGAATTCTGGCGCGGGCAACTGGCCGAACTCGACGAGCCGACCCGACTGGCCTCGGCCTGCCACGGACGCACCGTGCCGGGGCCGGGCAAACAGATGCATCGTCTGCATTTCGATGAAGCGTTGACCCAGCGTCTGAACAGCTTCTCCCGTCAGCAACAGGTGACCCTCAACAGTCTGGTGCAGGCGGCATGGCTGCTGGTGTTGCAGCGCTACACCGGCCAGGCCACCGTGGCGTTTGGCGCCACGGTATCCGGGCGGCCGGTGGATTTGCCGGGCATCGAAGAACAGCTGGGGCTATTCATCAACACCTTGCCGGTGATCGCCAGCCCGCAGGCCACCCTCAGCGTCGGCGACTGGGTGCGCAGCGTGCAGGACAAGAACCTGCTGTTGCGCGACTACGAACAGACGCCGTTGCAGGACATTCAGCGTCTGGCCGCATTGAGTGGCGAAGCGCTGTTCGACACTTTGCTGGTGTTCGAGAACTACCCGGTATCCGAAGCGCTGGAGGCCAATCCGGGCGGGCTGCGCTTTTCCGGTCTGGAGCATCGCGAGCAGACCAACTACGGTCTGACCCTGATCGCCGGCGCCAGCCAAGTGCTCAACCTCGATTTCAACTACCTCACCGAACACTTCGCCGAGCGCAGCGTGCTTGGTCTGGCGGCGCATTTGCGTGAAGTGCTCGAGCAATTTATCGCAGCGCCGCAGCGGGCACTCGGCGAGATCGGTCTGCTGCCGCTGGCCGAACGGCAGACGCTGGCGCAGTGGAACGACAATCACGCGGCTTATCCGGCCGAGCGGTTGATCTCGCAGAGCTTTGAAGCACGGGTCGCAGCGCATCCGCAGGCACTGGCGTTGAGTCATGCCGGCGTGGCCCTGAGCTATGGCGAACTGAACCTGCGGGCGAATCAGCTGGCCCGGCATTTGGTGACGCTGGGTGTCACCGCCGAAGTGCGCGTCGGCGTGGCGCTGCCGCGTTCGGCGGAACTGGTGATCGCCCTGATGGCAGTGCTCAAGGCCGGCGGCACCTACGTGCCGCTGGACCCGGACTACCCGGCCGACCGCGTGGCCTACATGCTCGACGACAGCCAGGCGAAAGTCCTGCTGACCCAGCAAGCGTTGCTGGCGCAACTGCCGTCCAGCGAAGCCCACGTGGTGCTGGTCGAGGCCGGCGGTGAGGCGTTCGCCGCGCAAGCGCCGGACAACCTGCCGGCGCGCGCCGACGCGGCCAATCTGGCCTACGTGATCTATACCTCCGGTTCCACCGGCAAACCGAAAGGCGTGGCCATCGCCCATCGCAACGTACAGGCGCTGATTCACTGGTCCGCCGAGGTCTACAGCGAGGACGATCTGCAAGGCGTACTGGCCTCGACGTCGGTGTGCTTCGACTTGTCGGTGTGGGAGATTTTCGTCACCCTGGCGCGCGGCGGGTCCATGGTCATGGCGCGCAATGCCCTGGAGCTGGCGGACTTGCCCGAGCGTGATCAGGTGCGCCTGATCAACACCGTGCCATCGGCGATTGCCGCGCTACAACGCATCGGCCAGATCCCGGCGGGCGTGCGCATCATCAATCTGGCCGGCGAGCCGCTCAAGCAGGCGCTGGTCGACACGCTGTACCGCGAGACTTCGGTTGCCCACGTTTACGACCTGTACGGGCCGTCCGAAGACACCACGTATTCGACCTGGACCCGTCGCGAACTCGGCGGCCAGGCCAATATCGGCCGGCCACTGCGCAACACCACCGCGTACCTGCTCGACGGGCAATTGCAGGCAGCACCGCTCGGCATCGCAGCGGAGCTGTATCTGGCCGGTGGCGGCATCACCCGTGGCTATCTGTTGCGCCCGGGCCTGACCGCCGAGCGCTTCGTGCCCAACCCGTTGGCGAGCAACGGCGAGCGCATGTACCGCACCGGCGACCTGACGCGTTTCATGGACGACGGCCGTATCGAATACGTCGGCCGCATCGACCATCAGGTCAAGGTGCGCGGCTTCCGTATCGAACTGGGGGAAATCGAAGCGCGTCTGCTGGCCCAGGCCAGCGTGCGCGAAGGCGTGGTGCTGGCGGTGGACGGCGTTGGCGGCCAGCAACTGGTCGCTTATGTGGTGCCGGCCGAGGCTGATCAGAGTCTTGCGCAACTGGACGCGCTGAGCACTGCGCTGCAAACCGCGCTCAAGGCGCATCTGCCGGACTACATGGTGCCGGCGCAGTGGCTGTTCCTCGAACAGTTGCCGCTGACACCCAACGGCAAACTTGATCGCAAGGCTCTGCCGGCACCGGACGCCAGTCAGGCGCAACGCGATTACGTCGCGCCTTCGACGCCGCTGGAGCAGCAGTTGGCCGAGGTCTGGCAGGACATTCTGAAGATCGAGCAGGTCGGCGTGACCGACAACTTCTTCGCCCTCGGCGGCGATTCGATCATCTCGATTCAACTGGTCAGCCGCGCTCGGCAGCAGGGCATTTGCTTCACGCCCAAGGACCTGTTCCAGCAGCAGACGGTGCAGAAACTGGCCGCAGTGGTTTCGCTTGAAGACGCGCAATCCGCCAGCGTCAGCGACTACCCGTTGGCGCAATTGGATCAGGCGCAACTCGATGCCTTGCCGGTGCCGGCGGAACTGATCGAAGACGTCTATCCGCTGTCGCCGATGCAGGAAGGCATGCTGTTCCATACGCTGTCGGATAACGGCAGCAGCCTCTACGTGCAACAGGTCAGCCTGCCGATCAAGGGCCTCGACGTTGAGCGTTTCCGCAAGGCCTGGGAATTCATCATTGTCCGTCAGGCGATCCTGCGCACCAGTTTCCATTGGCAGGATGGGCTGGCCAAGCCGCTGCAGGTAGTGCATCGCCAGGCGCCGTTGCAGATGCAGGTGCTCGATTGGCGTGGGCAGGACTGCAGCGAGGCGGCGATTGCCGAATTTGCCAGTGCCGACCGCGCGCTGGGCTTCGACTTGTCCGAGGCGCGTTTGCAGCGGGTGACCCTGCTGCAGCTGGGCGACGAGCAGTACCAGATGATCTGGACCAGCCACCACATTCTGATGGATGGCTGGAGCAGTTCGCGGTTGTTCGGCGAGGTCTTGCAGTTCTATTCCACGGGCCAGGTGACTGGCGAAAACGGCCGCTATCGCGACTTTATTGCCTGGTTGCAGGCGCAGGATCAGGATGCCCAAGAGCTGTTCTGGAAGGCGCGTCTGGCGGTGGTCAACGAACCGACCGCGCTGAGTCAGGCGATGCACCCGCGCCACAGTGCCGACGTTACCGGTCACGATGCGCTCTATTCAAATTGGGACAAAGCGCAAACCGCGCGCCTGCTGGAGTTCTGCCGCGATTTGCGCATCACCCCCAACACGCTGATTCAGGGCGCGTGGCTGCTGCTGTTGCAACGCTACACCGGCCAGCAGACGGTGACCTTCGGCGCCACCGTATCGGGGCGTCCGGAAAGTCTGCCGAACGTCGGCAACATGCTCGGCCTGTTCATCAACACGTTGCCGATCATTCAGACGCCGCAGGCCGATCAGCGCCTGGCCGACTGGCTGGGCGAAGTGCAGGCCTACAACCTCGACATTCGTGATTACTCCCAGGCGCCGCTGGCCGATGTGCAGCGCTGGTCGAACCTCGGTGGTCAGGCGCTGTTCGACAGCATCGTGGTGTTCGAGAACTTCCCGATCGACGAGCGCTTGCAGGAAGAAACCGACACCGAGCTGACCTTCGGCAAATCCATCGGCCACGGCGTGACCAACGTGCCGATGGACCTTGCGGTGATGCTCGGCGACGAATTGTCGATCGAGTACCTGTACCTGCGCAGCCACTTCAGCGCCGAGGCGGTAGAAGGCATTCGCCTGACCCTGGAAAACACCCTCGCGGCGATGATGGCCGCGCCGTATGAGCGGCTGGGTAACTTGCAGCGTCTGTCCGCCGAGCAATGGCAAGCGGCGCAGACCTGGAGCGCCGAGCCTTCCCACCGCCACGCGCCGCAGTTGCTGCCGGAGCTGATCAGTCGTCATGCGCAACAGCAACCGAATGCGATCGCGGTGCAATGCGCCGACGAGAGCCTGACCTACGCCGAACTGGAGCGGCAGGCCAATCGACTCGCGCAGTGCCTGATCGCCCATGGCGCCGGGCCGGAAGTGGTGATCGGCGTGGCGTTGCCGCGCTCGCTGGAAATGCTGGTGAGTTTCCTCGCCGTGCTCAAGAGCGGTGCGGCGTACGTACCGCTGGACATCGATTACCCGCCGGAGCGTCTGGCGTACATGATCGAAGATTCGCGCATGGCCCTGCTGCTGACGCAAACCAGCCTGCGCGCGACGTTACCGGCGCCGCATGGCGTGTTGCGTCTGGAAATCGATCAACTCGATCGCAGTCTTTACAGCGATGCCGCACCGGTCTGCGATGTTCACGAGCAGAGCCTGGCCTATCTGGTTTACACCTCCGGCTCCACCGGACGGCCGAAAGGCGTGGCCGTGACTCAGGGACCGCTGAGCATGCACTGCCAGGCGATCGCCGAGTTGTACGAAATGGACGCGAGCAGTTGCGAGCTGCACTTCATGTCGTTCGCTTTCGACGGCGCTCACGAACGCTGGCTGAGTACGCTGTACAGCGGCGGTCGTCTGGTGATCCGTGACGGATGCCTGTGGACGCCGGAGCAGACCTATCAGGCCCTGCACGATTACGGCGTGACCATCGCCTGCTTCCCACCGGCCTATCTCAAGCAACTGGCCGAGTACGCGGCCGCCAGCGGCATTGCACCGCCGCCGGTGCGCATCTACTGCTTCGGTGGCGACGCGGTGCCGGAACAGACTTTCGAACAGGTGAAAGCGGCGTTGCGTCCGCAATACTTCACCAACGGCTACGGCCCGACCGAAACCGTGGTCACGCCGATGCTCTGGAAAGTCGCCATCAGCCAGCACTGCGAAGCGGCGTACGCGCCGATCGGCCGCGCGGTCGGTGCGCGTTCGCTGTACGTGCTCGACGACGATCTGAATCCGCTGCCGCCGGGTTTTGCCGGTGAGTTGTACATCGGCGGTTACGGCGTCGCCCGTGGTTACTACGGACGCCCCGATCTGACCGGCGAGCGCTTCGTGCCCAACCCGTTTGCGCCCGGCGAACGCCTGTACCGCAGCGGCGATCTGGTGCGCCGTCGCCCGGACGGCGTGGTCGATTACGTCGGGCGCATCGACCATCAGGTCAAGGTGCGTGGCTTCCGCATCGAGCTGGGCGAAGTCGAGGCCAGCCTGCGTCAGTTGCCGGCGGTCAGCGATGCGCTGGTGATTGCCCGCGACAATGCCTCCGGCAAGCAACTGATCGGCTACGTGGTCACCGCCAGCGGTGAAGACATCGGCGATGAACTCAAGGCCGGGCTGCGCGCTTCGCTGCCGGAATACATGGTGCCGGCGCAGATCGTCTGCCTCAGCGCGTTCCCGGTCACGCCCAACGGCAAACTCGATCGCAAGGCCTTGCCGGAGCCGGAGTTCAAAAGCGACGAATATGTTGCGCCGCGCACCGAGCAGGAAACCTTGCTGGCCGAGATCTGGGCGCAGGTGTTGCAGGTCGAGCAGGTCGGTATCAGCGATAACTTCTTTGAACTGGGCGGCGATTCGATCCTCAGCCTGCAAGTGATCTCGCGGGTGAGAAACCACCCGACCCTGCAGATGGAGCTGAAGCTGCGTGATCTGATGCGCTATCAAACCATCGCCGGCATCGTCGAGCAGCAGGTGGCGAAGGAGGGCGCCGGGCAAGCGCTGCCGGACCTGACACAGGTTGCTGCAGAGGGTGCGTTCAATTTGCTGCCGATCCAGCAATGGTTCTTCGCCGAAGGCATGGCCGAGGCGCATCACTACAACCAGTCGTTGCTGCTCAGCGCACGTCAGCCGCTGGATCTCGATGCCCTGGAACAGGCGCTGGGCTTGATCGAACAGCATCACGATTCGTTGCGTTTGCGTTTTTCCAATGACGGCGGGTGCTGGTTGCAGCGCTATAGCAGCAGCGCGTCCGACGAGGCTGTGCTGTGGCGCCGTGAAGCGCAAAGCAGCGAAGAGGTCGAAGCCTTGGCCAACCTCGCGCAGCGCAGCCTCAAACTCAATGACGGGCCGGTCTGGCGGGTCATGCATGTGGCGTTGCCGGATGGTCAGGCGCGGTTGTTGGTGGTGATTCATCACCTGGTGGTCGACACCGTGTCGTGGCGGATTCTGCTCGACGATCTGAAAGTCGCTTATGAGGCGTGCGTGCAGGGGCTGGCGCCGCAACTGCCGATTCGCACCAGCAGCTATCGTTCGTTTGCCGAGGCATTGCAGGCGCAGGCCCCAGTGATTGCCGAGCAGGAATTGAGCTATTGGCTGGAGCAACTGGATCAGCCCGGCGTTGATCTGCCGTGCGACAACCCGCGCGGCAAGAACCTCGTGCGGCAACAGGCGCAGGCGCGGCTCAAGCTGTCCCGCGAGCACACCGAACAACTGCTCAAACAGGCCCCGGCGGTGTACGGCACGCAGATCAACGACTTGCTGTTGTCAGCGCTCAGCCGCGCCCTGTGCCGCTGGAGCGAGCAACCGTCGGCGTTGATTCTGCTCGAAGGGCACGGGCGCGAAGACCTCTTCGAATCGATCGACCTGAGCCGCAGCCTCGGCTGGTTCACCAGCATGTTCCCGGTGCGTTTGCGCCCGGACAGCGATGACATCGGCCAGTCGATCATCGATGTGCAGGCGCAACTGGCGGGCGTACCGCAGAAGGGCATCGGCTATGGCGTGCTGCGTCATCTGGCCGGGCCGGAAGTCTCGGCGCAACTGGCTGCATTGCCGCAGGCACGGGTGACGTTCAACTACCTCGGGCAGTTCGACCAGAGCTTCGATGAACAGGCGTTGCTGGTGCCGGCACTGGAAGAGACCGGCGACAACTACAGTCTCAAGGCGAATCTGGGCAACTGGCTGGAAATTGTCGGTCAGGTCTATGACGGGCAACTGGCCTTGCGCTGCATCTACAGCAGCCAGCGTTACCGCGCCGGCACCATGGATGCGCTGATGAGCGATTACCAGCGCGAGCTTGAAGCGTTGATCGAGCATTGCATGGCGCGGGTGGGTTGATCGCCCGGTCTTTTGCGCGGGCGCTGCCCAGGCGCGCCCGTCTTATTGCGGATACAAGGATTTTTAACGATGTCGTTACACCCTGATCTGGAAGCTTTCCTCGACCTCGCTCAAGACAGCCAGGACGCCGGCCTGCCGGCCATGCACCAACTGACCCCGAGCGAGGCCCGCGCCACCTTCGAGCAGACCACCGCGCAACTGCGCTGGCCGGCGCCGCAGGATGTTGAAGTCAGCGAGATTGAGACACTGGCCCGCGATGGTGCGGCGCTGGCGTTGCGTTTGTATCGGCCCAACGGTATTGAATCGCCGCTGCCGGTGCTGGTGTATTTCCACGGTGGCGGGTTCGTGGTTGGCAGTCTGGATTCCCACGACGGCGTCTGCCGCGAGTTTTGCCAGCGCACGCCGTGTGCGGTGCTCTCGGTCGGTTATCGACTGGCGCCGGAGCATCGCTTTCCGACGGCGCTGGAGGATGGCGAGGACGCTTTGGCCTGGCTGGCCGAACAGGCTGCGAGCCTCGGCCTGGATGGTTCGCGCGTTGCGTTTGGTGGCGACAGCGCGGGTGCCACGTTGGCGACGGTGCTGGCGATTCAGGCAGTGGTGCAGCCGCACACGGTGGCTATCGCGCCCAAGGTGCAGTTGTTGTGTTATCCGGTGACCGATGCTTCGCGGGTGCATGATTCGCGGCTGTTGTTTGGCGAGGGGTACCTGCTCGAGAACGATACGCTGGAGTGGTTTTATCAGCACTATGCGCGAGGGCCGGAGGATTATCTGGATTGGCGTTTTTCGCCGTTGCTGGCGGAGGATCTGCGTGGGGTGGCGCCGGCCATTGTCGTATTGGCCGGGTTTGATCCGTTGCTGGATGAGGGGCAGGCTTATGTCGACAGGCTGCGTGGGCAGGGGGTTGAGGTCGAGGTCGAGGTTTGTGCCGGGTTGACTCATGATTTGTTGCGGTTGGGGGCGGTGGTGCCTGGGGTTCTGGAGGTTTATTCGCGGGTTGGTGGGGCGCTTGCGCGGGTTTTTTGGATGGGGTGAATATCCGTTTTTTTTGGTGTTGCTGCTGGCGGTTTCGCCCTTACGGCGACTTACTTTTTTACAAGCGCCTAAAAAAGTAAGCAAAAAACGCTAGCTCCTGCGTTCGGCCCTCGCAGGCTCGGGTTCTTTCGCTCCGGGATCGATCCGGGCGCAGCGGCTCCGGTTTGCTTCGCTGCACCTACACTCGCTGTGTTTGGCTGCGCCAAACGGTCGCTGCGCTCCCACCCCCGGATCAATCCCTCCACTCAGCCTTCCGACGTCGCCGGTGGATCAAGATCAAAAGCACTCGAGCTAACGCTCATTGTTGAGTGGTGAAAAGCGTGTGGTCTGCTTTGGATCTGTGTTGGATTCGCCCCTCACCCCAGCCCTCTCCCGAGGGAGAGGGAGCCGATTTGCGGGCTTTCCAGAATCTGCATTCGACTCGATATCGCAAGTCGGCGTATTTCGCCTGAACACCTCGGTCAGTCCCCTCTCCCTCCGGGAGAGGGCTAGGGTGAGGGGCTTTTGCTCTGGCTCTTGATCTTTTGCCCCTTGCAGCGAAGCCAACCGGAGCCGCTGCGCCCGGATCGGTCCCGTAACGAAGGTACCCCGAGCCCCAGCGAGCGGGCCGTACGCCGGGGCAAAGCCTTTTTGGTTACTTTTCGCTGGGCCGGCATTCCGGCGTTTGGAAAAAGTGACCCGCCGTAAGGGCGGAACCCTAAGTAGCCTTCACCGCAGCAACGGATATGCCCCCCAATCCCAAAAACCAAAAAGCCCCGCCAAAGCGGGGCTTCCACACAACTAAGAGCAATCAGAAATCAGCCTTCACCGACATCACAAAATTGCGCGGATCCCCGTAGAAGTTACCGAACCCCTCGGTACCAATAGTCGCGTAATAACGCTTGTCGAACAGGTTATTGCCGTTCAACGCCACCGACCAGGTGTCATCGATCCGATAACCAATGCGACCGTTCCAGACCGCATAACCCGCGCCATCGACATTGTCCCCGCCCAGAGGCGAAACCCGGTAGGTGCCCGTCTGCGCATTGACCCCCGCACCAATCGTCACACGGTCCAGCGGCCCGCTCAGGGCGTAATCACCCCAGACGCGCAACAGGTGACGCGGCACGTAGGAGTTGTAGACCGCGCCATCCTGAGTAGCATCGGCGTCTTCCAGCACTTTGGTCTGGGTGTAGGTATAACCGGCCAGCAATTGCAGGCGGTCGATCACTTCACCGCTGACTTCAGCTTCAAAGCCCTGGGCGCGGACCTTGCCGGAGTTGATCTGGCACGAACTGTCTTCGCACCGCAGGTCATCCTGGGCCGCATCTTTCTGGATGGTGCGGAACAGGTTGAACGTGGTGTTCAGACGACCGTCGTACCACTCACCCTTGATCCCCAGCTCGTAGCTCTGGCCAATCAGCGGCTTGAGCGTGCTGCCGTCGATGGTTTTGTACGAGCCTTGCGGGGTGAAGATGTCGGTGTAGCTGGCGTAGGCGGTCAGGTTGTCGTTGAGGTCGTAGAGCAGGCCGGCGAAGGGCGTGACCTGGCCGGTTTCGGTGGACTGGGTGTTGACCTCGGTGCCTTCGCCACGGAAGTACTGCACCGAATCGGTATCGGATTTGTACCAGCTGACTCGGCTGCCGAGCACGAGCGTCATCGGGTCGGCGAGTTTCAGGCGGGCGATCGAGTAGGCGCCGTATTGCTTGATGTGCATGTCCACCGGGCCGCCACGGGAGGCGTTGGCCAGGTAGTAGCTTTCATCCGGCTGCGGGATGTTGTGGTTCGGGTTGAACACGTTCTGGCGCTGTGGCAATGCCGCCACCGCGTAGAAGTCGTCCTTGTGCGAACGGCTGGCGTTGGCGCCGACGATCAGTTCGTGCTGCTGGCCGAAGGCGTCGAATTTGCCATCGACGTAGGCATCGAACCCGTAGTCGCGCTGATCGTAATCATAGGTACTGCCGAGCATCAGCGTGTTGGTGGCGGTGGCGCCCAAGGGCACTGTGCCGCTCGGGAAGGAATATTCCATGTCCTGAGTGTTGCGCGAGTACACACCGGCGACTTTCAGCGACCAGTCATCGTTGAACTGGTGTTTGACGTCGGCGAAGTAGGTGGCGCGTTTGCTGCGCTGGTTGTTCCACGAGGTGTTCAGGCAGGTGGAGCGTTTCAGGTGCAGGTCGGAGCCGTCGGCGTAGCGCGGCAGGCCGCCCCAGCACGGGGTGGCGTCGACGTCTTCATAGGCCATGCCCAGACCGAGGGTGGTGTCGGGGCTGAGGTCGAAGTCCAGGGCGCCGTAGTAGATCTGGTCGCGGCGTTCAGCCACATCGTAGAAATACTTACGGGTCTGCTGGGTCACCACTGCGCGGCCACGGACAGTGCCGGCGTCGTTCAGCGGTCCGCCGGTGTCGACCTGGCCGCGGTAGTTGTCCCAGGTGCCGGCCGACAGCGACAGCTGCGTGTGCGGGGTGTCCTGGCCGCGCTTGCGCACGAAGTTGACGCCGCCGGCGGTGCCGCCCGCGCCCTTCATCATGCCCGCCGCGCCGCGGAGGATTTCCACGCGGTCGTAGATGGCCATGTCGCTGTTGAAGCTGTCCGCCTGCACGTAGCTGCTGCCGATGTCCAGCGGCACGCCGTCGTACTGGTACTGGCCGGTCATGCGGAAACCGCGCGAGTAGAAATATTTGCCGCCCATGGGCGAGTCGTAGACGGTGATGCCCGGGGTCTTCTCCATCACCTGTTCGATGGTGTTGAGGTTCTGGTCGTCGAGCATCTTGCGGGTCATCACCGTGACCGACTGCGGCGTTTCCTTCAGCGAGTGCACGCCTTTGCCGATGGTCACGCCGCCGGTGGTGTAGGAGTTGCTGCCTTCGGTGGTGGCGCCGAGGCGGTTGGCGTTGACGTTGGTCGGCGCCAGTTCCATCGCGTTGCCGCTGGTGGCCGGGCCGAGCACGGTGACGGTGTTGCCGTCACGCTGATAGCGAATGCCGGTGCCGCTGAGCATCGCCTTCAGTGACTCGTCATCCTGGTAGCGGCCGTTGAGGGCGCTGGAGCGCAGGCCTTGCAGGCTTTCCGGGCTGTAGATGATTTGCAGGCTGGTCTGCTGACCGAGGGTTTGCAGGGCCTGGGCCAGCGGTTGGGCCGGGATGTTCAGGGTCCATTCCTGGGCCTGGACATACGGCGCTGCTGCAAGGGTCAGTGCCAGACCCAGGCCGCTACCGGCCAGGCGTGTGCGGGTCGCGCCGTGCATCAGCAGGGCTCGAGTCAGAGGGCGAAGCATGAAACGGGATGCGGACATGAGGTTAAGACCTTGGCAGGTATAGTTGTTAATGGTTCTTATTCATCTCATTAAGACGAGGAAGCCGCGGCAAACCGGAAAAGTTTTTTCTCCGGCCCGGTCGCGGCTGCCTCGATCAAGCGGTTTGCAGTTCGCTTCTGACCTTGCCGGCCTCCATGCGCACCAGTTGATCGGCGATGTCGAAGTAACGGTCGTCGTGGGAAATCACGATGATGGTCTTGCCCAGACGCTTGAGGTCGGGCAGCAGCTCGGTATAGAAGATCCGCCGGAATGTCGGGTCCTGATCCGCCGCCCATTCATCGAACACCAGCACCGGGCGCTCTTCGAGCCAGGCGTTGACCAGTGCCAGGCGTTTGCGCTGGCCGGTGGACAGGTCGGTAGTGCTGAAGGCGCCGTCGCGCACGCTGACCTTGTGCGCAATCTCCAGACGTTCGAGGTAGCGGGTGGCATCCTGCGGCACTTCACGATCGCCCTGAATCAGATCATCGAACAGGTAGTAGTCGGCGAAGATCGTCGTGAAGTTCTGCCGGTAGTCATCGCGATTGACCGCAGTGATCGGCTTGTCGTTAACGCGAATTTCGCCCTCGGTCGGCGCGTACAGGCCCAGCAGCAATTTGATCAGCGTGGTCTTGCCGCAGCCGTTCTCACCGACGATAAACACAATGTCGCCCTGTTCGATGCGCAGGTTCACCGGGCCGAGGCGGAACGGCTCGCTGCCTTCCACGGGCGGGAAGGCGTAGCGCACGTTGCGCAGTTCCAGACTGTTGACGGCGGCCGGCTTGCTGCCCTGATCCTGCAGCAACAGGTGCGGTTCCGGTGAGGAGAACTGTTCGCTGAGTTCGGCAATGCGGCGGAAGGCAATCTGCGCGCGGCTGATGATCGGCAGGGTGCTGATCAGGTGTTCCAGCGGCCCCTTCATGTACAGCAGCACCAGAACGAATCCGCTCATCACCGCTTTGTCGGCACTCGGCCACAGCGATTGCAGGGCCAGGGCCATGCCGATGACCACGAAGAACAGCATCGAGCCAAACGACTTGGCGATGACGAAGGTGTTGATCGATCTGATTTGGGTGTCGCAGATTTTCTCGGCGGTTTTCTGAATGCCGGCGACGAACATGCGCTGGCGGCGCGGGCGGTGAATGCGCAGTTCCTTGGCGCCTTCGGCAATTGCGTTGTAGTGCTTCTGCAGTTCGTCTTCGGAATCGCGGGCGGCGTAGAAACCGCGCATGCCTTTGGCCCGGGCGATGGCCTGGATGGTGGTGCCGATGGCGATGGCCACCAGCATCATCAGGAACATCGGCCACGACAGCATGGCCAGATAGCCGAGACAACCAAGGGTCACGGTCATGGAAATCGCCAGCGGCGCGAAGGCGAAGGCGAAGTCGCTGATGGTGTCGACGTCGTGGGTCAGCACCGGAATCAGGCGATGGCTGCGATAGCGTTCGATCTGGTCGATCGGCGCCGACAGGACTTTCTCCCCCAGCTCTTTGCGCAGTTTGGCGATGATGTGCTGGCCGACGTAGTTGGTGCCGATGTCCGACAGGATCGTGGTCAGCAGGGCCAGGGCACAGAGGCCGGCAAAGATCATCACCACGGTGCGGGTCAGGCCGTCATCGGAATGCAGGGCGTTGTTGATGGTCGCCAGCAGCACGGTGACGCTCAGGCCGCCGAGCATGCCGAGCACGATGGACGCCGAGACGATCAGGCGGAAGGGCTTGAGCAGGGCGAACAATTCGTTGATCGCCCCACGCGTAGGCTTGGTCATGGAGGATTCCTGCTTCGATGCGGAGGGAGTGCCGGTACTTAAGGAAAACGAATGGTCGCGGAGTTTCTTTAACCGAGCGCAGGCGTGGCTGCGCTCGTCGAGGGCGGGATCAGAGGTCGCGTACTACGCGAAAGCCCAGCCAGTCGCCCTTGCTGGTCGGCCAGCTGCTGTTGCGGTTGCCCGAGCGGGAGAAGATCGGCGCCTCGCCCCAGTCGTTGCCGCGCATGACCTGGCGTTCGCAGTTTTCCTGGGTCCATGGGCGACCGTCGGCGGGCACGCCGGAGTAGTCCGGGTGGTAGCAGTCGGCGGTCCATTCGTAGACGTTGCCGTGGGCGTCGAACACACCAAACGCATTGGCCGGGAAGGTGCCGGCCGGCGAGGTGAAGTTGTAGCCATCGGCCGCGCCGTAAGTGTTGGCGTGCCTGGAAATCTGGTAATCCTTGCCCTCATCGAACGGAAAGGGGAAAGGCCCGGTGCTGCCGCCCCGGGCGGCGTATTCGCGGATCGATTCGCTTTGCAGGCGATAGGCGTGGCCGGTCTTTTTCGACAGCCAGTCGATGTAGCCCTGGGCTTCGGCGACGTTCATGCACACGGCCGGGTCGCGTGGCGTCTGTTTGAATTCCGGCTTGCCGGCGGTGCAGCGGCGGCCGGGGCGGTCATCGAAGTCGTAGGGCTTGTTGCCGGTTTCGCGCACATAGGCGTCCCATTCGCCCACCAGCACCTGCGAGCGGCTGATAGCGAATGGTTTGCTGAACGTCACCGTGTGCAGCGGGCCTTCGTCGGGTTGGCGGCCGACCTCATCGTCCGGCGTGCCCATGGTGTAACTGCCGGTCGGCAACACGACCATTTGCGGGCAGTCCTTGCAATCCTTGAACACTTTGCCCGCAGCGGGTGCTGTCGCCGCGTGCGCGGTGCCGGGCAACAGGGCAGCGCAGAGGGCGCTTAGCGCCAGTGCGGGCAGGGCTTTGGAGAGGAGTGACGCGTGAGGCTTTTTCATGGGTCGTCTCTTTGAAAGGAAAACGGCAGTCGAGGGTCAGGCACGCAGCTTGGTGCCGAGGATGTCCATGAAGCGATCCACTTCGGCTTCGCTGTTGAGCAAGCCCGGCGCGGTGCGAATCACCGGCCCGACGTCGCGGCTGACCGCGTCGCAGATCACCCAGTTCTGCATCAGCCAGGCAGCTACTTCATCGCTGTCCTGGCCCTTGATCCGGAAGAAGGTGAAACCGGCGGAGAACTGCGAGGCGAGCGGGGTGACCAATTCGATGTTGCGGTGCTCCTGCAAGCGTTGCTTGAGGTAGCTGTTGAGCTGATGAATGCGCGTCTGCACCTCGGCTTTGCCCAGCTGCAGGTGCAACTTGAAGGCTTCGTCCAGCGCCCAGCGATGCTCGAAGGCGTGGTAGCCGCCCGGGGTCATGATGGTCGAGAAGGCCGTGGCCTCGGAGAAGGTCGGCACGCTGGGGCTGACGTATTTCAGTTCTTCGGTGCGGCTGCAGACGATGCCGGTGCCGCGCGGGCCGAACATCCACTTGTGCGTGCCGGCGATGAAAAAGTCGCAGTTCATCTGCGGGAAACTCAAGTCGTCGACACCGAAACCGTGCACACCATCGACCACGTAAATCAGCCGATCCTGGTCGTCGCGCTGGCGGTTGTGCTCGTCGACCAGCCGCGAGATGTCGCTGATCGGCAGCTTCACGCCGCTGCCCGAATGCACCCAGGTCATGCCCAGCACGCGGGTTTCGGGGCGGATATTGCGATTGATCGTGTCGAGCACCTGATCCAGAGAAATGCTCTGCGGGGTTTCGAACAGCTTGAGTTTGCGCACGCGCGTGCCGTCACGCCGGCTGCGGAAATCGAGAATATTGCGCGTCGAGTAGTGCTCGTGAACCGTGGTAAGGATTTCCTGATCCGCGCGCACCTGTACGCTGCCGTAGATCATCGCCAGGCCTTCGGTGGTGCTGCCGGTCAGGGCGATTTGCGCCGGTTTGGCTTGCAGGTACTGGCCGGCCCAGTGGCGCACGTTTTCTTCGCGCTTCTCGGTGACGCCCAGATCCCAATCCATCGCCAGACCCGGATTCAGATCCAGCGCCGCGCGATGGCGTTCGATCGCTTCGCGCACCGGTTTGGGGTGCGAGGTGACGAGGAAATTGGCGAAGTGAATCGCTTGGGGATCCTGATCGAACATTTGACGCAACTGCGCCCATTTGTCTCGCGACGCAGTCGGCACGGCAGCGATGGCCGCCGGAGCACTCAGGCTGGCGCCCAGGGGCAGGGCGGCGGCGAGCAGGCCGGCCTGCTTGAGAAAAGTGCGGCGATCAGTCATGGCCGGGCCACCTCCTGGCGCGACGCCAGCGCTGGTTTCGCGGCTTTTTGCACCTGATCCCAGACGCGCATGAAGTTGCCGCCCCAGAGCTTGGCGATGTCCGCTTCGGAGTAGCCGCGCTGCAGCAGTTCGGCGGTGACGTTGCGAATCTCGCCGACGTTTTCCCAGCCCTTGATGCCGCCGCCGTCGTTGAAGTCCGAGGCGATGCCGACGTGGTCGATACCGATCTTGCGCACTGTGTAATCGATGGCGTCGCCGAAGTCCTTTAGGGTGGCTTTCGGTTCTTCTTCGAGGATCGCGTAGAGGCCGCTGGCGTATTGGCCGAGCTTCTGTTCCGACCAGGCGGTGATGATCGGATCGCCCGGCATCAGTGCCATGGCCAGATTGGGCAGTGGCGGCAGATCGAAGCGCGCACGCAACGCATTGAGTTTGTCCTGCGTGCCCTGGGTCAGCGGTTTCAGGTACTGCGAGAAGGCGACGACCTGCACCACGCCGCCACTGTTCTTGATCAGTTGCAGCTCTTTGTCGCTGAGGTTGCGCGGGATATCCACCGCCGCCCGTGGCACCGAGTGCGAGGCCACCAGCGGTGTACGGCTCAGTTCGGCGACTTGCTCGAGGGCCTTGGTCGACATCTGCGAAACATCGATGATCACGCCCAGATCGTTCAAGCGCTGCACCGCTTGTTTGCCGATGTCCGACAGACCATCGAGGGCGTCCGGCGAATCATTGAAAAACGGTAGCGGCCGCGACGAGTCGGCCCAGCTGTTGTTACCGATGTAACTGAAACCGAACATGCGCATGCCGCGCCCGGCCCACAGATCGAGCTTGCTCAGATCGTTGCCCAGCGGGTAGGCGTTGAGCATGCTGATGAAAATCGCAAACTTGCCTTCGCCGTGCAGGCGGCGGAAGTCATCCGGCGTGTAGGCGATGCCGGCCTGATTGGGGAAGTCGCGGACGATCCCGGAAATGATCTTGTAGCGCACCTCCTGCTGATTGCGCGCTTCTTCGACAAAACCCTCGGTGGGACGGTGCGGGGCGTTCGGGCCGTTCCACATTTCCGGCCAGCCGAACACCGTCAGCGCGGCGCCGGACAGGCGTCCGCGATTGGCCTTGATGAGGTCGAACTGGCCCGAGCCATCCTTGTCGGCTTCGTGGTCGTGGCTGCCGAAACTCAGCGGTACGGTGATGTGGCTGTCGAACGACAGCAGGCGATCCTGCAACTCCGTCGCCTGTTTCATCACCTTCACCGGATAGCCGGGGTTGTTCCAGTAATCCCAGGCCAGAAATCCTGCGCCGGCACTGATCGCCAGGGCCAGCGGCAGGCCGATGAATAGAGCCTTTTTCCAACGCGGTTTTGTCATTGCCATCTCATTCAGGTTCGCCGTCGAGGTACAGGCGCAGGGGCCTTTGCTATCTGGGAAGAACGAGTGGCTGCACGGCTAATTTAGGTGTGCGTTACAAATGCCCGGCAGCGGCGCAGGGATGTTTTGCCGGCGGCGTAAATTTCCCCGCCGAGCAAACGTTCTAGCTTGGATAAAGCCTGCTTCATGGCTGACACAGGTAGGGCAATGACGATCTCTCGACGCTGGTTCATGGCGGGCATGGCACTCACGGGCGCCGCGCTGCCTGCCGCTTTTTATGCACATCGTGAATTGACCCGCGAGGAGTTTCCGATCACCCCGGGCGAGGCCACGGTCGATCTGGCGGACACCGCCGGGCAACAGCTGGCGGACAATTTGCGTGGGGTCTGGGACATTCGCTTTACCGGTGCGGCGGCCGGGCTTGATGGTTTGCCGGCGCAAGGCCTGGAGCTGTTTCTCGACATCGCCCACCGTGGTCGCGGCCTGCGCGGTTATCTCGACACCGGCACCAATCTGCGTGCCGAGGGACCTGCGCGTTATCAAGTGATCGGCGATCTGGCACCGGGCAACGGCGCCGAGATGTATTGGCGCCTGCTGCGCACCGATGCGCCACTTGCACCGCCGGTGTATGAATTAAAAGTCAAACTGGATGAGGTCTGGGCGGCGTTCGGCAATGCCGGCAGCGCCACGTTCACCGGGCAGGTCTTGCGCCTGGATCGGCCGTTGGCGTTGCCCGAGCTGGACAATCAGTTCATCGCTATCAAGCGGCGTTTTCCCGAGGCCCGTGAACGCACCGGGCTTAATCCGCAACTGTTGGCCTGGCTGGTGGCGCCCGAGCATCGGTTGTTCCACCAGCTCTGGCACGCCACCCGCGACAAGTGGCACAAGCTCCCGGAGAAAAAACGCGAAGCGCTGCGCGGCATCGGCTGGCAGCCCGGGCCGCGTGACAAGGAGCGCGACGCCCGTGGGCCAAGCAAGGATCGCAATGGCTCGGGCGTGGATTTTTTCTTTATGCATCGGCACATGCTAGGCATCGCCCGCTCGATGCAGGATTTGCCTTCCTGGCCGGCGTTCCCGCAGCCGCAGCCTGAGCTGGAGCGGGACCGCCAGGGTTTCGCCCGTTACTTCGACAATCATGACGGCAATTCGCTGCCGCCGACCTGGCTGGCCGAGGGCGATGACGAGTACACCAAGTGGGTCAGCGACATCAAAGCGGCCGAGACTTTTCAGAGCAATTTTCTGGTTTGGGAATCGCAGTACCGTGATCCGCGTTATTTGTCGAAATTGACCCTTGGCCAGTTCGGCTCGGAAGTCGAACTGGGCCTGCACGACTGGCTGCACATGCGCTGGGCCTCGGTGGCGCGTGACCCATCCAACGACATTCCAGTGCCGATGGCGCGCGATCAGGCGGACTTCGCTGCGCGCTGGTATGCGCCGGAAAACGACTTTCTCGGCGACCCGTTTTCCTCCCATGTAAACCCGGTGTTCTGGCGTTTCCATGGCTGGATTGATGACCGCCTGGAAGACTGGTTCCGCGCCCATGAACGTTTTCACCCGGGCGAAGTGAGTCGTTTGGAAGTCAACGGCGTTCCGTGGTTTGCACCGGGACGCTGGGTGGAAGTCGCCGACCCCTGGCTCGGCCCCGACACCCACGGCTGCAGCACCGTGCCCGGGCTGCAAGTCGGACGCTCAGTGGAGATGGACCCGGAGACCATGAAGCTGGCGCTGCGTATCACTTTTGGCGACGAAGACAACATGACCGAGCTGTTCCGCAAAGTGCCACAGCGCCCTTGGTATGCGCGACACCTGAAGGTCAAGGGCCGACAGCTCTAGATTGGTTCAAACACACACACTCTCTGAATTGGTCGCAATCCCTTGTAGGAGCGAGCTTGCTCGCGGAGGCTTTTTTTGGGGCGGTGGGGGCATTTTGAGTGAGTACATATCCATCGCTGCGGTAACGACTACCTAAGGTTTCGCCCTTACGGCGACTCACTTTTTTTACAAACGCCTAAAAAAAGTAAGCAAAAAAACGCTTGCTCCTGCGTTCGGCCCTCGCAGGCTCGGGTTCCTTCGCTCTCACTTTTTTTACAAACGCCTAAAAAAAGTAAGCAAAAAAACGCTTGCTCCTGCGTTCGGCCCTCGCAGGCTCGGGTTCCTTCGCTGCGGGATCGATCCGGGCGCAGCGTTTCCGGTTTGCTTCGCTGCACCTCCTTCCGCTGTGTCTGGCTGCGCCAGACGGTCGCTGCGCTCCCGCGCCCGGATCAATCCCTCCGCTCAGCCTTCCGACGTCGCCGGTAGATCAAGATCAAAAGCACTCGAGCTAACGCTCATTGTTGAGTGGGGCGGCTTCGCCGCGGGCAGCTGCGCTGCTTTGCTTTTCTGTGGGAGCGAGCCTGCTCGCGATAGCTATCTCAAAGATACGAATGAACAGCAGATTTACCCTGATCCCTGTGGGAGCTGGCTTGCCAGCGAAGGCGTCAGTTCAGTCGACGCATCGCCCTCAGATCACTTCCCAACCACCCCCCAGCGCTTTGTACAAGGCAATGCTCGCCTGCAACCGCGACAGGCGCAGTTGCACGTTCATGTCCTGCGCCGCATATAGCGTGCGCTGGGTTTGCAGGACGGTGAGCAGGTCTTCGGCGCCGGCCTGGTAGCGACTCTGGGCGATGTTGAAGGCGGTCTGTGCCTGGTTCAGTTCTTCGCTTTGCCATTGCCGCTGTTCGTCGAGGCCGCGAATGCTGCTGAGGGCTTTTTCGACGTCGGCGAAGCCGTTGATGATTGCCCCGCGATAGGTTTCCAGCAGTTCATCCTGTCGGGCCTTGGCCTTGTCGCGTTCGGCGCTGAGGCGGCCGTTGTTGAAGATCGGCGCGGTCAGCCCCGAGGACAGGTTGTAGAACGTCGTGCGCAGAAGGTCGGCGGCAAGGTCGGCGCCGCTGCCGAGGCTGGCGGTCAGGGTGATTTTCGGCAGCATCGCGGCGCGGGCGACGGTGACATCAGCCTGGGCTGCCGCAAGCTTGGCCTCGGCGCTGGCAATGTCCGGGCGGCGGCTGAGCAAGTCGCTCGGCACGCCACTGGCGATGTCCGGCCAGTGCAATTGGGCGAAGGATTGCTCGGGCAACGGTAACGCTTGCACCGGTTGGCCGAGCAGGGCGGCGAGGCTGATCAGTGCTTCGCGGGCCTGTTGTTGCACCAGCGGCAGGCGACGCTGTTGTTCCGCCACCAGGCTTTTCTGCTGGGCCAGTTCCAGCGCAGTGGCGCTGCCGGCGTCGAAACGGGTCTGCACCAGATGCAGCACGTTTTGCGCATTAGCCAGATTGAGTTCGGCGATCCGCGCCTGCTCACGCAAGGCCAGGGCCTGGGTGTAACTGTTGGCGACGCCGCTGAGCAAGGTCAGCTCGACGGTGGCGCGGTCGAACTCGCTGGCCTGCACACCGAACACGGCACTGTCACGCGCGGCACGCTTGCCGCCCCAGAAATCGATTTCGTAACTGGCGCTGAGCTCGGTGTCGTAATAATCCAGCGAGCGATTCTCGGGACTGACATCCAACTGGCTGTAGCCCTTGCCGTGGATCAGTTTCTGCCGATTGGCATTCAGCCCGGCCTTGAGTTCGGGCAGCAGCGGGGCGCCGGCGATGGTTGCGCTGGCTTCGGCCTGTCTGACCCGAGCCACGGCGGCGGCGAGGTCGTAGCTGCCCAGCCGCGCCTGTTCCACCAGCCGCTCCAGCTCGGGGCTGCCGAATTGCGTCCACCATTGTCGATTGCTCTGCAGCGCGCCGTGGCTGTCGGCGGACTGCCACGCGCTCGGTGGTTGCACGCCGCTGTCCAGGCGCGGCGCCGGGCTGCTGCAGGCTGCCAGCAACAGGCTGGCGGCGAGGAACGTCAGTCGCACTTTCATAGGTCGATCATTCACTGGTAAGGGCCGTGACCGGGTCAAGCCGGGCAGCTTTGCGGGCCGGCATGAAGCCGAAGATGACACCGGTGACTAGCGCACAGGCAAACGCACCGATCACTGCCAGCGCTTGAAAGGCAATCGCCACGCCGCTGAGCAACAACACGCCGCCGACCAGCAGCGCCAGGCCAATTCCGGCGATACCGCCGACCAGCGAGAGCATCAATGCTTCAGTGAGAAACTGACGGAGGATGTCGCGCTGACGGGCGCCGGTGGCCATGCGAATACCGATCTCGCGGGTGCGTTCGCGCACGGTCATGAGCATGATGTTCATCACGCCGATACCGCCGACCAGCAGGGAAATCGCCGCAATCGCCCCCAGCATCAGCGACAGCGTGCCTTGCGTGCGCGCTTCGGCCTGGATCATCGCGGCATTGTTGGTCAGCTCGAAATCCTTCTTGCCGTGGTGTCGACGCAACATCGCCTGTTCGATGGCCTGTTCGGCGTCCTTGACCTTGCGCGCGTCCTTGGCGGCAATCACCACGTATTGTGGATTGCGGCTGCCGAACAGGCGCGTGCTCGCCGCCGAGTAGGGAACGGCGATGCGGTTGTCGCTATCGGAGTCGCCGGAGCTGGCGCCTTTTTCAGCGAGCACGCCGAGGATCTGGAACGGCACGTTCTCGATGAGGATGTATTGACCGATCGGGTCGGCGACATCCTTGAGTAACTTGTCGCGGACCTTGGTGCCGATCACCGCGACGGCGGCGGCGCTGTCCTCGTCGGCCTGGGTGAAGTAGCTGCCCTGAATCACCGGCCAGTTGAAAATCTGCGGAAAGTTGGTGTCATTGCCGCCGACGTAACTGCTGTGGTCGGCGTTGCCAAAGCGCACCCCGGCGGTCGAGCCGTTGACCGGCATGATCCGTTCCACCTGGGGCAGGGCGGACAGTTCGGCAACGTCGTCGAGGGTGATGATGCCCTCCGGCGTGCGGGGGTTCGGCGCCGAGCCGCTGAGGTAAATGATGTTCGAGCCGAACGCGCCCATTTGCGCCATGACCTGGCGCTTGCTGCCTTCGCCGACGGCGAGCATGACCACCACCGAGGCCACGCCAATGACGATGCCCAGCAGGGTCAGCGCGGTGCGAAAGCGGTTGATCCACATCACTCGCCACGCCGCTTGTACAGCGTCCACCAGTTCACCTTTCCAGGCGCCGGTCTGGTTGCTGCCGCTGCTCAGGCGCTGGCGCAGGTCGACCGCTTGCAACGCCCCGGGATTGGCCGCAGGCGGCGCGCACGCGTGCTCGGCGCTGTCGCTGATGATCAGGCCGTCGCGGATTTCGATGATGCGTTTGGCCCGTTGCGCCACTTCACGGTCGTGGGTGATGAGGATCACCACATGGCCCTGATCGGCGAGTTCGTCGAGCAGGGTCATCACTTCGGCGCCGCTGTGGCTGTCGAGGGCGCCGGTCGGCTCGTCGGCGAGGATGATGTGGCCGCCGTTCATCAGCGCACGGGCAATCGACACCCGCTGTTGCTGGCCGCCGGAAAGCTGATGCGGACGATTGCCGGTGCGAGTGCCGAGACCGAGACGTTCCAGCAGCGCGTGAGCTCGGGCATGCCGCTCGGCGGCCGGGGTGCCGGCATAGATCGCTGGCATCTCGACGTTTTCCTGCGCCGAGCCGGACGGGATCAGGTGATAGCCCTGAAAGACAAAACCGAAGGCTTCGCGGCGCAGCCAGGCCAGTTCATCACTGTCCAGATGAGCGACGTTTTCCCCGGCGAAGCGGTATTCGCCGCTGGTCGGTCGGTCGAGGCAGCCGAGGAGGTTCATCAGCGTCGATTTGCCTGAACCGGAGGCGCCGACAATCGCAACGAATTCGCCGGCATGGATCGACAGATCGATCCCGCGCAGCACCTCCACCAGTGGGCTGTCATCACCGCCGTAGGCTTTGCGGATTTGCCGCAGGTCGATCAGGGGCGTGTGCATTCAGCCTCCATGACCAGCGGCCGGCGCGCTGAGAACATGCTCGCCCTCGGCCAGACCTTCCAGCACCTGGGTGCGCAGGCGATCGTTGATGCCGGTGCGCACTTCCCGCGTTTGAATATCACCGTTGGCAGCGACGATCTGCGCCCGCTGCCACTGCGGACGCGAGCCCGGTTGCAGGGCAGCAGTCGGCACGGTCAGAGTGTCTTGCGCCTGTTCGGCGACGAAGAACACCTGGGCGGTCATGTCGGTCATCAGGCTGTTGTCGGCGTTGTCGACGTCGAGCAGCACGGTGTAGAGCACCACGCGTTCGCTGCCGCTGCGACCACTGGTAGGACTGCCGCCCTGGTTCTGTTCAAGCGGACGTGGTGGCACCGGCAGGATTTGCCGCACGGTGCTGCTCCAGCGCCGAGTGCCACCGCTAAGGGTGGTGAAGTAGGCGGTCATGCCGGGTTTGACGTGGCCGATGTCGGCCTCCGACACCTCGGCCCACACCGTCATCGGCGACAGCCGGGCGATGCGCAGGATCAGCGGGGTCTGTTGCTGCGCGTTGAGGGTCTGGCCTTCGCGCGCACCGACTGCGACCACGGTGCCGCTCATCGGCGCGTAGATGCGCGTGTAACCGAGCTCCGCTTCGTCGCTGCGCAGGCTGGCCTGGGCCTGGCGGATCTGCGCCTGGAACATGTCGATGCGCGCCTGGGTTGCGCGAACCTCGGCGCGGGCGGTCTGCACGTCTTCCTCGCGGGTGGCGCCACCGGCGGCGAGTTTCTGCTGGCGCTGGTATTTCTGCTGCGCCAGATCGTGCTGGGCGCGTTGCTCCTGCAACTGCGCCTTGAGGTTTTCGATGGAAAAGCGCCCGGCATCGAGCTTGGCTTTTTGCGTCGACGGGTCGATTTCCACCAGCAACTGGCCTTCCTTGACCGTATCGCCAGCCTCGACGTGAATCTTCTGAATCTGCCCCGAAGCCTGCGCCCCGACATCCACATAGCGGCGCGGCTGCAAGGTACCGAGCGCCGTCACGCTGTTTTCGATATCGCCCCGGCTGACCTGCACAGTGGCAACGGCGTCGCGACCGGGTGGCAAAACCTGCCAGGCAGCAACGGCGATCACGGGAATCAGACAGAGGGCGGCAAACAGCGCGCGACGGGCGGGGCGGGGACGATTCATGCAGGGTTCCGGCCAGTGGTTGCGGCCCGTCGCAAGGCACGACAGACACAGGGGCTGTCCTGTAAACGAGGCATGGGCGACGGAATTTAGCCGCAGACACATCGAGTTACCGTAGCCGGGCGACGACTATTTGTCCGGGATATGGAATCAACTCTTTAAATCTATATGAGAATTACTATAAATTACGCACCTCAAGTTGCCACTATCTTGCTACTGCGTGATCCGCAGGTCTGATCAGTGCGCTCAAGGACAGAAACGGCATCGATGCGGTCGGGAGTCATGTTGGAAAACTACTATCGTGAGCTGGTGTGTTTCCTCAACGCCAGACTGGGCAACCGTCAGGTCGCCGAGGATGTGGTGCATGACGCCTATGTACGCGTGCTGGAGCGCTCCAGCGAGGTGCCGATCGAACAACCCCGGGCCTTCCTTTATCGCACCGCGTTGAACCTGGTTATTGACGATCACCGCCGTAACGCGCTGCGTCAGGTCGAATCGCTGGACGTGCTCGACAACGAAGAGCGCTATTTCACCCCGTCCCCCCACGGCACCCTCGATCACGGCCAGCGTCTGGAAATGCTCCAGCGCGCACTGGCCGAGCTGCCGCCGCTGTGCCGCGACAGTTTTCTGCTGCGCAAGATCGAAGGAATGTCCCATCCGGAAATCGCCCAGACCCTCGGCATCTCCCGGGCGCTGGTGGAAAAACACATCGTCAACGCCATGAAACATTGCCGCTTGCGCATCCAGCAATGGGATGGCCAGTGATCCGCGCCGGTTAAATTTCCTTTCATCGTCCTCGTTCCTACTCAACAGACGACCTGCTGACCTGATTCAGGCCGGTCAGGCCACCCAGGCTTTATTTCCCCGCGTTGAGGGGTTCATCCAGAGGACACTGGAAATGACACAGGCAATTGCATCGCCCATCGTTCACGACCTGATCGGCGTCGGTTTCGGCCCTTCGAACCTGGCACTGGCCATCGCCCTGCAAGAGCGCGGCCGGATCCAGGGCGAACTGGATGTGCTGTTCCTCGACAAGCAGGCCACCTACAGCTGGCACGGCAATACATTGTCGACGCAGAGCGAGTTGCAGATTTCCTTCCTCAAGGACCTGGTGACCCTGCGCAATCCGACCAGCCCGTATTCTTTCGTCAATTACCTCAAGCACCACGGGCGTCTGGTCGACTTCATCAACCTCGGCACTTTTTATCCATGCCGCATGGAGTACAACGACTACCTGCGCTGGGTGGCCGGGCAGTTCACCGAGCAGAGCCGTTATGGTGAAGAAGTGCAGTTTATCGAACCGGTGTTGCACAACCAGCAGGTTGAAGCGCTGCGGGTAATTTCTCGGGGCAGCGACGGCCAGCAATTCGTGCGTACCACACGTTCGGTGGTGGTCAGCGCTGGCGGCACACCGCGCATTCCGGAGGCGTTCAAGGCGCTGAAGGGCGATCATCGCGTGTTCCACCATTCGCAGTATCTGTCGCAAATGGCCAGACAGCCTTGCGTGAACAATCAACCGATGAGCATCGCCATCATCGGAGGCGGACAGAGCGCGGCGGAAGCCTTTATCGATCTGAACGATTCATTCCCGTCGGTGCAGGTCGACATGATCCTGCGCGGCTCGGCCTTGAAGCCTGCGGACGACAGCCCGTTCGTCAACGAAGTGTTCTCGCCGGAATTCACTGATCTGGTGTTCCAGCAGAACAGCGTCGAGCGCGAGCGTCTGGTCAACGAGTACCACAACACCAACTATTCGGTGGTCGACATCGACCTGATCGAACGCATCTACGGCATCTTCTACCGGCAGAAGGTTTCCGGGATTGCCCGCCATGCGTTCCGCACCCTGACCACCGTCGAGAGCGCCACTGCGACGGCAAATGGCATCGAACTGGCGGTGCGCAACAATGCCACTGGCGAAGTCACAGTACGGATTTACGACGCCGTGGTGCTGGCCACCGGTTACGAGCGGCAGATGCACCGCAAATTGCTCGCGCCGCTGGAGGAATACCTCGGCGAATTCGAAGTCGATCGCAACTACAAACTGATCACCGACGAGCGCTGCAAGGCCGGCATATATATGCAGGGCTTCTGCCAGGCCAGCCATGGCCTGAGCGATACGCTGCTGTCGGTGCTGCCGATTCGCGCCGATGAAATCGCTGGCTCGTTGTACGAGCATGGCAAACAGCGCGGGCACAGCCGTTCCGTGGCGGAGCTGTTGTTGGCGACTGCCAGCTGAAGTATGCGGCGCCTGTCACACCGCTTTCGCGAGCAGGCTCGCTCCCACAATGGATCTGTGAACGCAGGCCAGAATGTGGGAGCGAGCCTGCTCGCGAAGGGGCCATGGAAAGCCCCACATATGATCGTTCCCACGCTCTGCGTGGGAATGCAGCCGGGACGCTCCGCGTCCCTTTCAGAAGCCGAACGCGGAGCGTCCGATGAGGCGTTCCTACGCTGAGCGTAGGAACGCTCGCGGGGAAATTCTGAACCCTTCCTGAACACCCCCCACATTCCCGGCAAACACCTCTTCCAGCGGTTTAGCTGCAGGCGTAAGCTGCGCGCGTTTTCATCAATTGCGGAGACCCACAGTGGGTACTTGTTCGAGTGACAGTTGTCGGCCGGTCTCGATCACCGGCAGATTCTCGGCAAGATAACGCGCAGTCTTTCCCTGCCGTTGTCTCGCCGTAACAGCGAGCAGCGGCATCCCGTGCACGACCCGTTCCGGAACGTGTCTCGACGTCCTTCTCAACGACGCTGAACCAAGCGTGCTGACGACCTCAATCGTCATCGCCGCCTATCGACACGCCTGTCATTCCCGACGGGCGCGCCAAGCCTTGCCGCGCCGGTTGTCCCGGTGCCAGGGCGCGGCGGTACCTGCTCGACGGTTTCCCGGCTGACCACAGGGGACACAGCCATGAAACTCACGCTCAAGGAATTTTTCGCAGGCTTTCTGCGCAGCCGTCACATCGCCCGGCACTTCCGTCGCCTCGCGTTGCTGGATTCGATCAACGACACCAGGGTCAGCCGTGAAGTGCCGCCGACGCTGGCCAGTACGCTGGTGGCTGCCGCCCATGCCGACAGCGCCGCGTTGCTGTCGTCGTTGGGCACGCACGGCGAGGGGCTCACCGAGGTCGAGGCCGATGCACTGCGCGCGCAACATGGCCTCAACGAGGTCGAGCATGAGCAACCGCTGCCGTGGTGGACTCATCTGTGGCACTGCTACAAAAATCCGTTCAACCTGCTGCTGACCTTGCTCGCGGTGATCTCCTGGCTGACCGAAGACCTCAAGGCGGCCGTGGTGATTTTCTCCATGGTGGTGCTGTCGACGCTGCTGCGCTTCTGGCAAGAGAGCAAATCCAATCAGGCCGCCGATGCGCTCAAAGCCATGGTCAGCAACACCGCCACGGTGCTGCGCCGCGATGGCCCACGCCGGGAGCTGCCGATCAAGCAACTGGTGCCCGGCGATCTGATCGTACTCTCGGCCGGCGACATGATTCCCGCCGATTGCCGCGTGCTCAGCGCCAAGGACCTGTTCGTCAGCCAGGCAGCGATGACCGGTGAATCGATGCCGGTGGAGAAATTCACCCGGCAGACCGATCGCGACACGCGTAACCCGCTGGAGCTGGACAACATTCTGTTCATGGGCACCAACGTTGTCTCCGGCAGCGCGATTGCGCTGATTCTCACCACCGGCAACAGCACCTATTTCGGTGCGCTGGCGCAACGGGTCGGCGCGACGGACCGGGCGGTGACCTCGTTCCAGCAGGGCGTCAACAAGGTCAGCTGGCTGCTGATCCGCTTCATGTTCGTCATGGCGCCACTGGTACTGTTCATCAACGGTTTCACCAAGGGCGACTGGACCGAAGCGCTGCTCTTCGCGCTGTCGATTGCCGTCGGCCTGACTCCGGAAATGTTGCCGATGATCGTCACCTCGACCCTGGCCAAAGGCGCCGTATTTCTGTCGCGCAAAAAGGTCATCGTCAAACGCCTCGACGCGATCCAGAACTTCGGCGCCATGGACGTGCTGTGCACCGACAAGACCGGCACCCTGACTCAGGACAAGATCTTTCTCGCGCGTAATGTCGACGTCTGGGGTGAGGATTCTGACGCTGTGCTGGAACTGGCCTACCTCAACAGCTACTACCAGACCGGCCTGAAAAACCTGCTGGATGTGGCGGTGCTGGAACACGTGGAAATCCATCGCGAATTGAAAGTCGGCAGTGCGTTTCGCAAGGTCGATGAAATCCCGTTCGATTTCAATCGCCGGCGCATGTCGGTGGTCGTGGAGGGCCGCGGTCAGCCCCACCAATTGATCTGCAAAGGTGCGGTGGAAGAAGTGCTGGCGGTGTGCAGCCGGGTGCGTCACGGCGAAGTTGATGAGGCATTGAGCGATGAATTGCTGGCGCGAATTCGCCAGGTCACCGGCGCCTTCAACGCTGAAGGTCTGCGCGTGGTGGCGGTCGCGGCTCGCTCAATGCCAGCAGGCCGCGAGATTTACAGCCTGGCCGATGAGCAGGAACTGACGCTGATCGGTTACGTGGCGTTCCTCGATCCGCCGAAGGAAAGCACCGCGCCAGCGCTCAAGGCCTTGGCCGAGCACGGCGTGGCGGTGAAGGTGTTGACCGGTGACAACGAGCTGGTCACAGCAAAGATCTGCCGCGAGGTCGGCCTCGCCCAACAGGGTTTGCTGCTGGGCAATGACATTGAGCGCATGAGCGATGCTGAGCTGGCTATGGCGGTCGAGACGACCAACGTCTTCGCCAGACTCACGCCGTCGCACAAAGAGCGCATCGTCCGTGTGCTCAAGGGCAACGGCCATGTGGTCGGGTTCATGGGCGACGGTATCAACGACGCGCCGGCGCTGCGCACCGCCGACATCGGCATTTCCGTGGACAGCGCGGTGGACATCGCCAAGGAAGCGGCGGACATCATCCTGTTGGAAAAAAGCCTGATGGTGCTGGAGGAGGGCGTGCTCGAGGGGCGGCGTACCTTCGCCAACATGCTCAAGTACATCAAGATGACTGCCAGTTCCAACTTCGGCAATGTGTTCTCGGTGCTGGTGGCCAGTGCATTCATCCCGTTCCTGCCGATGCTGCCGATGCACCTGCTGGTGCAAAACCTGCTGTACGACATTTCGCAGATTGCCATTCCGTTCGATAACGTCGACGAAGAGATGCTGAAACAGCCGCAGCGCTGGCAGCCGGCTGACGTAGGGCGTTTCATGCTGTTCTTCGGCCCGATCAGTTCGATCTTCGACATCACGACATTCGCCTTGATGTGGTACGTGTTCGACGCCAATACCCCGGATCACCAGACACTGTTCCAGTCCGGCTGGTTCGTGGTCGGGTTGCTGACCCAGACGCTGATCGTGCACATGATCCGCACGCCGAAGATTCCGTTCCTGCAAAGCCGTGCAGCCATGCCGCTGATGGTGATGACGGCGATTATCATGGCAGTCGGCATCTTCCTTCCAATGGGGCCGCTGGCGCATTACTTCAAATTGCAGGCGCTGCCGTCGCTGTATTTCGCGTTTCTGCCAATGATTCTGCTCGCGTACATGGCTTTGACCCAAGCGGTGAAAGGCTTCTACATCCGTCGATTCGGCTGGCAATAGCAGCCATGGAATGCTCTCCCCTGTGGGAGCGAGCCTGCTCGCGAAGGCGCCGTGTCAGTCAATACGTCTCTGACTGGTATAGCCCCTTCGCGAGCAGGCTCGCTCCCACAGGGGATATTGGTGCGTCGGGGCCGCCGGATGAATGAGCGGATTTTTAGGAAAAGTCCTACAGAGCTATCCCCGGCGCTTGCGTAGTCTTGCCCTCCCCAAACCTCACCGGGAGAATGACCATGAGCAACAAAGCGATGCGCATCCTGATCGCCGACCCGCAGCATTTTCATCGCATGAAAATCGAGCGCCTGTTCAACTCGCTCGGCTACTACCGCGTCGCCCCGGTGCAGAATCTCGGCGAATTGTTGACCCTGGTCGACTACGGCTGCGAGCCGTTCGATGTATTGGTGATCAATGCCGAGCTGGCGGCAGGCTCCCTCGATCTGTCGGGCTTTCTGCTCGATCACCCACAGGTTCGCCACGCTCTGATCTACAACGAACCGTCGGCGCCCTTGCTGGCGGTTGCGGGGTTTGCTCAGGAAAACGCGCAGATCAGCCCGACGCCATTGCCCAATTCACAGCTCATCGGGCAGGTGATGGCGAGAGTCGAAGCTTGCGACGAACGCCAGGCACCGCCCGACTCTCACGCGTCGTTGCGCCATGCCAATGCATAAAAAACCACTCTGCACAACTGTCAGACCTGACAGGTGATTCTCTTGCTCATCCATGTAACAGTGCCGGCGCGGCCACCGACTCCGGGACAGACTGTTGCGGTGTCTTCGATTTTGCAGGAGTACCAATGAAGTCAGCGCTGATCGTCGATGATCACCCAGTCGTGCGCGCGGCCATTCGCATTGTCCTGCAGGCTCAAGGCTTCACGCAGATTCATGAAGCGTCCAATGGCAATGAAGTCGTGCCGTTGATTTGCGCGCATGATCCACACCTGGTCGTGCTCGATCTCGGCTTGGGGTCCATGGACGGGCTGGAAGTGCTGACGCGAATCCAGATCAAAGCGCCGACGGCACGCTGCCGGATCCTGGTGTTCAGCATGCATGAGCCCACGCATTACCAGGAGCGCTGTTTGCGCGCGGGCGCGCGGGGTTACGTGACCAAGAGCAATCATCTGACGCTGCTGCACGACGCTATCAAGGCGCTGATGTCCGGCCACACCTATTTCTCCGCGTTGCCCAATACCAGCGGTCTGTACAACGCGGTGCAACGCACTGAACAGGAGCTGATCGCTCAGCTGTCCGATCGAGAGTTATGCATTTTCGTGAACCTGGCGTTGGGCAAACCAAACAAAGCCATCGCCCAGGAGATGCACCTGAGTCACAAGACTGTCAGCACCTACAAGACCCGCATGATGGCGAAACTTGGCCTGGGTTCGCTGGTGCTTCTGCGTGAGTTCGCCAAGCGCAATCACTTGATCTGAGTACCTCGACATGACGCAGGGACTGCGGGTTTTAGGACTGTGGCTGGGGCTTGTTGCCTCGGTCGGGGCGAATGACCAACCGCAGACACTGGAGGTGCTGGCGCGCCTCGAACCTGGGGGTATCCAGGTCCGCCTCGATGATCGGGAGCGCCAGTGGCTGCGTGAGCATCCAGTTTTGCGCATGGGCATCTCCGGCCCGGATTACCCGCCCTTCGAAATCACCCGCCAACAGCATGAGCTGGAAGGGCTGACCGCCGATTACGCCGACCTGATGGCGCAACTGCTCGGCATCAGGATCGAAGTGCGGCGTTTCGCCGATCGGCCGGCACTGATGGCCGCACTCAAGCGCGCCGACGTTGATCTCTTGGGCACCTCGAACAGTTTCGAAGCGGCGGATCCGGCCTTTGTTCTGTCGCGGCCGTATGCTGAAGATCAGCCGATGCTGGTCACGCGTCACGACGAGAAGCTGAACGCCGACCTGACGGCCAAACGCATCGCCATGGTCGAGGATTACCTGCCACTGGCCCATGTTCAGGCGTTCTACCCCGGCGCCCACGTGCAGCTTTATGCTTCGGCCATGGATGCACTCGGCGCGGTCGCCTTCGGTGCCGACGACGTGTACCTGGGCGACTTCATCAGCGCCAATTATCTGATCAACACCAACTATCGCAACGACCTGCAATTGGCCGGGCCGTCGGGGCTTGATGCCAATCCGTTCGCCTTTGCGTTATTGCGCAGCGATGTGGTGCTCAAACGCATCGTCGACAAGGCCTTGCTGGCCGTGCCCATGGAGCGTCGGCATCTGATCGAACAGCGCTGGAGTGTCGGCCTCGCCGAGATGGCCGAACAGTCGCGGGTACAGCTCAGCGCCGCTGAACAGCAGTGGCTTGATCAGCACCCGGTGGTGCGGGTGGGCGCGGTCGAAGACTTCGCGCCGTTGGCGTTTTTCGATGCCGAGGGACGCTTCAACGGCCTGGCAGCGCAGTTGTTGAGCCTCATCGCTCAGCGCAGCGGGCTGAATTTCGAGATCGTGCGTGGCACCTCGTTGAACGATCAGTTCGAGCAGCTCCAGGCGGGTGAACTTGATGTCCTGCCGGTGGTGACGCCGAGCACCGAGCGGGAAGCGCAGCTGCAATTCACCCGCGCCTATCTGAACAATCCGTTCGTGCTGGTCAGTGCGGCGAACGGGCCACATCCATTGCCGCTCGACGACCTGGCGGGCAAACGCCTGGCCATCTATCGCGGCCACCCGTTGCGCGAATACCTGCTGCAACGCGTGCCCGGACTACGTCTGGTCGAAGTGAAAAGCCCCGCCGAAGGCATGGCGCTGATTGCCCGAGGACAGGTCGACGTAACGGTGAGCTCGTTGCTGGTGGCGCGTTTTCTGATTGCCCGGCAGTACCGCGATCGCCTGCGAATTACCGGCACCGTTGGCGATCAGCCGGCGCGCATCGCATTGGCCACGGCGCCGCAATCGGCATTGCTGCACTCGATCCTGAACAAGGCGTTACTGAGCATTGCGCCGCAGCAAATGGATGAACTGGTGGAGCGCTGGAGCCACGATGTAGTGGTCGAGAACAGCTACTGGCTGCGCCACCGTCAGGAGATTCTGCTGGGTTTCGCCAGCGCAGCTGCCTTGCTTC
Organism: Pseudomonas sp. Leaf434; assembly: GCF_001425545.1. Taxonomy (NCBI): domain Bacteria; kingdom Pseudomonadati; phylum Pseudomonadota; class Gammaproteobacteria; order Pseudomonadales; family Pseudomonadaceae; genus Pseudomonas; species Pseudomonas sp. Leaf434. The sequence continues at coordinate 1,285,221 of NZ_LMQZ01000001.1, forward strand.
TGTTGGCACTGTTGTGGATTGGCTGGCAGCGCCGGCAGATCCACCAGCGTCAGCAATGGTTGCTGCAACTGCAACAGGCCAAGGACGCGGCGGACGAAGCCAGTCGGGCCAAGAGCACTTTTCTGGCGACCATGAGCCACGAGATCCGCACGCCGATGAACGCCCTGATCGGCATGCTCGAACTGGCCCTCAAGCGCGCAGAGGAGGGCGTCACCGATCGACTCGCCATTCAGGTGGCGTCGAATGCCGGCCAGCAATTATTGGCGTTGATTGGCGACATTCTCGATATCGCTCGTATCGAGTCCGGGCATTTGTCCCTCGCGCCCGAGCGGGCCAACCTGCGCGAGACGGTGTTATCGGTGTGTCGGGTTTTCGAAGGGCTGGCGAGGCAGAAACGCTTGTTGTGGCGCATCGAGCTTGATCCGCGCGCCGACGTGGATGTGCTGGTCGATCCGACGCGCTTCAAACAAGTACTGTCCAACCTGTTGAGCAATGCGATCAAATTCACCGAGGCAGGCGAGGTCAGCCTGCGACTGCAGGTCGTTGCAATATCGGACGAGCAAGTGAATGTGCAGGTGCTTATCGAAGACAGCGGCATCGGTATAAGTGCCGAGGATCAAAAGCGCCTGTTCAGCCCGTTCGTTCAAGCGAGCAATAGCCTTCAAGCGGCGCGCAGCGGTTCCGGCCTGGGGCTGGTGATCAGCCGTAACCTCTGCGAAATGATGGGCGGCACGCTGGGTCTCGATAGTGATCTCGGGCAAGGCACGCGAGTAAAAATCAATATCCAGTTGCCGCTGCTGACGTCGGTGACGACCACACTGGCAACGCCCGAGGCGGCGGCCGCGACGTGTGTATTAAGCGTGTTGGTGGTGGACGATCACCCGGTCAACCGCTTGCTGATGTGCTGGCAATTGAGCGAACTCGGGCATCGCACGGTAGATGTGGGCGATGGCGAACAGGGGCTGGACCGCTGGCGAACCCAGGCCTTCGATGTGGTGATCACCGACTGCAACATGCCGCGACGCAATGGCTATGAGCTGGCACAGGCGATTCGCAACGAAGAAGCCGCCAGCGGCCGCAGGCCCTGTCTGATCCTCGGTTTTACGGCCAACGCGCAGATCGAAGAGCGCCTGCGTTGTCTGGATGCCGGCATGGACGGCTGCCTGTTCAAACCGATTCGCTTGCACGATCTGGCTGAAGCCATGAACGGCGCCCGCCGTTGCGAGCTTCACGAAGATGAACCGCCTGGCGCCGAGTCGGTCGAGATTGACCTGAGTGCCCTGGAGCAGATGGCCGGGACCGATCACTCGTTGATCGAGCGTTTGCGCAAGGAAGTCGGCAACAGCCTGCGTGATGATCTCCAGGCTCTGGATCATATCCACGTCGGCGACCGCAACGGCCTGCGTGAGCTGGCCCATCGCATCAGGGGCGGCGCGCAAATGGTCGGCGCTGCGCGGGTTGTTGCGGCGTGTGTTGAGCTGGAAACGGCTTGCCGAGGCAGTGAAAACGCAGTTATCAACCGTGCCATCGACAGGTTGCGCGAAGCCATGCACGGCCTCGCACGGTGCCTCTGAACCAATGCAGTCTGCTGTGGGAGCGAGCCTGCTCGCGAAATGCGCGCTGCTGACCCAATTGTTCTGCACATGGAACACTCAAGCCGATTTCCGCCATCTAGTCGAATATTCGATATGCCTTTAGGCTTAATCCAATGCATTTACCCATTGGAGACCCCATGAAAAACATCATCGGCATTTACACCAGCCCGCGCGGCCATTGGGTCGGCGATGGTTTCCCGGTGCGCACGCTGTTTTCCTACGACAACCTGGGCAAGCACATCAGCCCGTTTCTGCTGCTCGATCACGCCGGTCCCGCCGAATTCACCCCGACCACTGAACAGCGTGGCGTCGGCCAGCACCCGCACCGCGGTTTCGAAACCGTGACCATCGTTTACGACGGCGAAGTGCAGCACCGTGACTCCACCGGCAGCGGCGGCACTATCGGCCCGGGCGACGTGCAGTGGATGACCGCAGCGTCCGGCATCCTCCATGAAGAGTTTCATTCGGAGAATTTCGCCAGAACCGGCGGCAAGCTGGAAATGGTTCAGCTGTGGGTCAACCTGCCGGCCAAGGACAAAATGGCCGCGCCGGGTTACCAGACCATTCTCGACCGCGACATTCCGAACATCGCGCTCAAGGACAACGCCGGCAGCCTGCGACTGATCGCCGGTGAATTCGACGGGCACACCGGACCTTCGCGCACCTTTACGCCGATCGACGTGTGGGATCTGCACCTCAATGCCGGCAAGTTGCTGACGCTTGATCTGCACGAAGGACGCAACACCGCACTGGTGGTGCTGAAAGGTTCGGTGCAGGTCAACGGTGCGGAATCGGTAGGGGTCGGGCAGTTGGCGCTGTTCGAACGCGACGGTGATCGACTCACTCTCCAGGCCAGCGAAGACGCGGTGGTATTGCTGCTCAGCGGCGAGCCGATCGACGAACCGATCGTTGGTCACGGCCCGTTTGTGATGAATACCGAGCAGGAAATTCATCAGGCCTTCGCCGACTTCCAGTCCGGGCGTTTTGGCCGGATGCACGCCTGACCCCGAGCTTTACTGGCAACTGAAACTCCCCTGTGGGAGCGAGCCTGCTCGCGAATGCTCTGATTCAGTCGAAGAGGTAGTGACTGACAGGACGCCTTCGCGAGCAGGCTCGCTCCCACAGGTTTTTCAGCGTCTGATCGTTCCCACGCTCTGCGTGGGAATGCAGCCGGGGACGCTCCGCGTCCCACATCTTCAAGATCGCAGCCTTCGTCAGCTCCTACAGGGTTTCGCAGTGTTTTCAAGTGGCGGTTCATCCACCGAAATCAATTGCTCCTACACTGTGCCAATCTGTGCGATCTTCTCGCGATTGGCCTTTGTCGGAGTTGTTTGATGCTGTCTCTGCTGACCGAACACCCGTTGTTTAGCGCGTTGATCCTGATCCTGCTCGATCTTGGCCTGTGGCGGCTGATCAGCTCTCGCGGCAGCGAATGGAAGCTGCTGGTGCGGGTGCTGATTTTCGCCCTGTTCAGCATTGTGCTGTTCAACGAAGGTCTCAACCCGATGGAACCGGCGCCGTGGGCCGACAACGTGCCGCTGCATCTGGCGGCAACCGGGCTGCAGATCGGCTGGTGGCTGTTTGGTGCGCGCACCCTGACGGTGTTGATCGGCGCGGTGATGATGCAGCGGGTCGGCCATACCGGCCGGCTGTTGCAGGACTTGCTCGGCGCGGTGATTTTCCTCATCGCGATCATTGCGGCGCTGGCGTACGTGCTCGATCTGCCGGTCAAGGGCGTGCTGGCGACGTCCGGCGCGTTGGCGATCATTGTCGGTCTGGCCTTGCAGAGCACCTTGAGCGACGTGTTCTCCGGCATCGTCCTCAACACCACCAAGCCCTATCAACTCGATGACTGGATCTCCATCGACGGCACCGAGGGCCGCGTCACCGACATCGACTGGCGCGCCACGCGTCTGCAAACCAGTCAGGGTAGCATGGCCGTGATACCCAACTCGCTGGCGGCGAAAGCCAAAATCATCAACTTCAGCCGACCGAGCAATATGTTCGGCGTTTCCGTCAGCGTGCCCGTCAGCCCCCACGCCCGGCCCAGTTCGGTAATCGAGGCGCTGGAGCGGGCAATGCAGGGTTGTCGGCAATTGCTCGACACGCCGGCGCCGAGCGTATCGTTGAAGAGTTCTGCCAGCGGCGGCGCGGAATACGAAATCAGTGGATTTGTCGCCTCGATGGGCGAGAAGCGCGTGGTGCGCAATCAGTTGTTCGACCTCGCTTACCGGCATTTGCAGGCGTCCGGGGTCAATCTGCTGTCGAGCAACGAGACCAGCGCCGCGCCGCAGTTGTCGCGGCCACGGGCGCTGCTGGAAAGCTCACCGATCTTCTCGACCCTACGCGAGGAAGAAAAAGACACCTTCAGCCAGAACATGACCCTGCAAACCTTCCGCGCCGGCGAGACGATTCTGGCGGGCGGGGAGGTCAGCGATCATCTGTTCATCATTGAATCCGGCGTGGTATCGGTGACGCTCAAGCGCCATGGTGCGCCACTGGAATCCGGGCGCATGGGGCCGGGCGAGGTGATCGGCGAGGCCGGGATTCTCTCCGACACCGCGCTGCCGGCGGATTTTTCCGCTAAGACTTTCTGCGCCCTGTATCGCATCGAGAAGTCCTACCTGAAACCGTGCCTGGATGCGCGCCATGACATCCACGATGCGATGCAGGCGTTGCTCGATTTCCGCCTGCACAAGGCGCAGTCGCTGACCGAGGAAGCGCCCGTGGTCGCGCCGAAAAGAGGCTTCCTGCAATGGCTGCGTAATCGCGTCTGAGCTGTCGCATTGTCATTCGATGCAACCTGCGCGGCGTTCTCAGGGTCACAATTTGCAATCCCACCGGGCAGGAGTTGCAGACGATGAAAAACCTGCGGATCGCCACCTTCAACGTCAACGGCATGCGCGCGCGGCTGCCGAATCTGCTGGAATGGCTCAAGCGCGACCAACCGGACATCGTCTGCCTGCAAGAGCTCAAGTCGGTGGACAGCGCATTTCCCGCCGCCGAACTGGAGGCCGTCGGTTACGGCGCGATCTGGCAGGGCCAGGCGTCATGGAATGGCGTGGCGATTCTGGCGCGTGATGCGCAGCCGCTGGAGAGTCGACGCGGTTTGCCCGGCGATCCCGATGACACGCACAGCCGCTATATCGAAGCGGCGGTGCACGGTGTGCTGGTCGGTTGCCTGTATCTGCCCAACGGCAACCCGCAGCCGGGGCCGAAATTCGATTACAAACTGGCCTGGTTCGAGCGTCTGATCAATTACGCCAAAGACCTGCAACGCAGCGATCACCCGGTGGTGCTCGCCGGTGACTTCAATGTCGTGCCCACCGACATGGACATCTACAACACGCGATCCTGGCTCAAGGACGCCTTGTTGCAACCTGAAAGCCGCGAGTGCTACCAGCGGTTGCTGGATCAGGGCTGGACCGATTCCCTGCGCCACGTGTATCCCGAAGAACGCATCTATACCTTCTGGGATTATTTCCGTAACCATTGGCAAACCAACTCCGGCCTGCGCATCGACCACCTGCTGCTCAACCCGGCATTGAGCCCGTATCTGCACGATGCCGGCGTCGACGCCTGGGTGCGCAACGAACCGCACGCCAGCGACCATGCACCGACATGGATTCGCATCGCTTCGCGGAAAAAGCGCTGAGCGGGCGATTGGCGAAATCAATTGTCGGAAGCCGTGCCTGATCCCGTATACAGGGCAATATCCACGCAGTGTTCTGCGGCCCATGCATAAGGATCGAGCAATGAGTGCGCCACGGCTGAGCAATACCAATCTGTATCTGCAACGTCTGGGTTTCGATGCGCCGCCGCCACCGACACTGGATACGTTGCGTCAGTTGCAACTGCGCCATACCGCCGAATTTGTTTTCGAAAATCTGGCTACGATCATGGGTGAACCGGTGTCGATCGACCTGGACTCCATCGAAAGCAAGGTGCTGCAGCAAGGGCGGGGCGGCTACTGCTACGAACTCAACCATTTGTTTTATGCGCTGCTGCTTGAATTGGGCTTCGACGCGCGGGCGATCAGCGGGCGCGTCGTGATGAATCAACCGGAAGGCAGCTGGACGGCGCGAACCCATCGTTTGAGCCTGGTCACCATCGACGGCACTCGCTACATCGCCGACGTCGGCTTTGGCGGCATGGTGCCGACCGCACCGCTGCTGCTCGACAGCGAAGGTGAACAACCGACTCCGCATGAGCTTTACCGCATCGACAAGCACGCCGATGGCTACCTGCTGCGCGCCCAGGTCGCAGGCGAGTGGCGGCCGATGTACCTGTTTGATCTGCAGCGCCAGGAAGACATCGATTACACCGTCGGCAACTGGTACGTCTCGACGCATCCCGAGTCACCTTTTGCCCAGCGCCTGATGCTGGCGCGCACCGGCGCTGGCTGGCGCAAAACCCTGAACAACGGCAGTTTTGCCATTCATCACATGGGCGCGGACAGTGAGCGGCGCGAGGTGGCGGATGTCGACGAGCTGATGAAATTGCTGCGGCGTGAGTTTGATCTTCAAGTGCCTGATTCACCGCGTGTGCGGCAAGCGCTGGCTCGGGTAATCGCGCCAGCCTCCATCTAAGGCTTTACATCAGGCTCCAATACGCGACGGATCTCCCCGATTGCCGCTGAAAGAGCGCGACTGCACCGTCGGTCGCCTTGAACACTTCAGCCTGGTGGGCACTGGCGCGGACGCAGCGGGGATGTGTTGCCGAATTTGTTGGGGCAAGAAGCGCAGACTAGAAGGTTGGATGGCTACCTAACCATTATGTGACTGACAAGTTGTATACAACTCTATGGACATTTGTCCTGAGTATTGAATACAGTGTGCGCATAACAAAAACCAGGGAACCCCCCACCATGAAAACGCCCCATGTTTCACACCAACGGCCCGAGGACGAAAACCTCGGGGTCGGCGCGAATATGGCTTACGGCCTGCAACATGTTCTGACCATGTACGGCGGTATCGTTGCGGTGCCACTGATCATTGGCCAGGCGGCCGGTCTGTCGCCGGCGGACATTGGTCTGTTGATTGCTGCTTCATTGTTTGCGGGGGGGCTGGCGACGTTGCTGCAAACCCTGGGTCTGCCGTTTTTTGGCTGTCAGCTGCCGCTGGTCCAGGGCGTATCGTTCTCTGGTGTGGCGACCATGGTCGCGATCGTCAGCAGTGGCGGGGAGGGCGGTTTCCAATCGGTGCTGGGCGCGGTGATTGCCGCCTCGTTGATCGGCTTGCTGATCACGCCAGTGTTTTCGCGCATCACCAAGTTCTTCCCGCCGCTGGTCACCGGCATTGTGATCACCACCATCGGCCTGACGCTGATGCCAGTGGCCGCACGCTGGGCGATGGGCGGCAACAGCCACGCGCCGGACTTCGGCAGCATGCAGAACATCGGTCTGGCAGCGGTGACGCTGGTGCTGGTGTTGCTGCTGAGCAAGGTTGGCAGCGCGACCATTTCTCGGCTGTCGATTCTGCTGGCCATGGTCATCGGCACGGTGCTGGCGGTGTTCCTCGGCATGGCGGATTTCTCCAGTGTCACCACCGGTCCCATGTTCGGCTTCCCGACACCGTTCCACTTCGGCATGCCGACCTTCCATTTCGCCGCGATCCTGTCGATGTGCATTGTGGTCATGGTGACGCTGGTGGAAACCTCGGCAGACATCCTTGCCGTGGGCGAAATCATTGACACCAAGGTAGATTCCAAACGCTTGGGCAACGGCCTGCGCGCCGACATGCTGTCGAGCATGTTTGCGCCGATCTTCGGTTCGTTTACGCAAAGTGCTTTCGCGCAAAACGTCGGCCTGGTGGCGGTGACCGGGATCAAGAGCCGATTCGTGGTGGCCACCGGCGGTCTGTTTCTCGTCGTCCTCGGGCTGCTGCCGTTCATGGGCCGGGTGATTGCCGCCGTGCCGACTTCTGTCCTCGGCGGCGCCGGGATCGTGCTGTTCGGCACCGTGGCGGCGAGTGGCATTCGCACGTTGTCGAAGGTGGACTACCGCAACAACGTCAACCTGATCATCGTCGCCACTTCGATCGGTTTCGGCATGATCCCGATCGCAGCGCCGAACTTCTACGATCACTTCCCGAGCTGGTTCGCGACGATTTTCCATTCGGGCATCAGTTCATCGGCAATCATGGCGATCCTGCTCAATCTGGCCTTCAACCACTTCACAACCGGCAACTCGGATCAACAGTCGGTGTTCGCCGCAGCCGAAGAGCGCACGCTGCGTTATCGCGATCTCGCCGCGCTGCGTGAAGGCGATTACTTCAGTGACGGCAAGCTGCATGATTGCGATGGCAAGGAAGTGCCGGTGATCGAGCCGGATGACCATGATCATGGCCACGGCGCGCCGAAGGTGCAGGTGAAAAGCAGCGAACATGTCTGACCGCTGCTGAATACAGAAGGGCCGATCTGGTTGTACAGATCGGCCTTTTCGTTTGCAGATTAAAAGATCGCAGCCTTCGGCAGCTCCTACATCGGGATCAGCGTTTCCCTGTAGGAGCCGCCGAAGGCTGCGATCTTTTGATCTTTTCAGGCGCCCACAAAAAAGCCCCTGAACCTTGCGATTCAGGGGCTTTGCTATTTGGCTCCACAACCTGGACTCGAACCAGGGACCCAGTGATTAACAGTCACTTGCTCTACCAACTGAGCTATTGCGGAATTGGTGCGTATGTTACTGATTCAAAAAGAGAAGTCAAGCATCGCCTGGCAACTTTTGCGATTCATGGGGACGGACGGCATTTTGTCAGCGATTGGCGGTTACCAGGAAGGCCTCAGAGGTCTACCATGGCAGCCCGGAAGTGGTCACACGCGCTGCCGGCCATTAGCCGCAAAGGTACGCGCCATGATTCAAATCACCCGCAACACCGAGGTGCTCGCATGAGCACCGCACAGATCAGCCTGCCCAAAGGGATCGGCCCGCACGCCGAAAAACTTTTCGATGCAATCACCGGGGCAAGTACCGCCGAAGAATTGAACCGCGCCGGCGGCAAGGCCGAAGGTTTCGTCCTCGGTCTCGAAAGCAGCAAGGCCATCAAAAGCCAGGTCGCCGAATCGCTGTATGTGATTTACGACGATGCCGCCACCCAGCGCTCGGCTGAACTGGCTTAACTGCCGAAAGTAATCGTGCCGAGCATCAGCTTGGCATAGACCGCTGTCGCCGCCAGTTGCACCAGCCACAGGGCCAGGCCACCGAGGAATACCCCGGTGGCGACTTGCAGCACCAGGCTCTTTTCACGCTTGGCCGGAGCGCGCGGGACGAAATCATCCAGGTCGTCACGGTCGGCGCGCAGGTTGTCGTTTTTCATGTGGGTTCTCTTCAAAAATCTCGGGTGTACACAAAACCGGTAGGAGCTGCGGAACGCTGCGATCTTTTGATCTTGATCTTGGAAACAAGATCAAAAGATCGCAGCCTCGTTGCACTCGTCAGCTCCTGCGCTTTGAATTGTGTGCAGTCTAGAGGTTGCACGGCGGTTCCAGGGACAAATAAAAACGGGAAGCCCAAAGGCTTCCCGTTTTTCATCGCGCGGCGAAATCAGATGACCTGAACGATCGCGTCCGTCACAGCCTTGATGTTGCTCTGGTTCAGCGCAGCCACGCAGATGCGGCCGGTGTCCAGGGCGTAGATGCCGAACTCGTTGCGCAGGCGATGCACTTGTTCAGTGGTCAGGCCGGAGTAGGAGAACATGCCGCGCTGACGACCAACGAAGCTGAAATCGCGGCCCGGGGCTTTTTCCGCCAGCAGGGCAACCATCTGCTCGCGCATGCCGCGAATGCGCAGGCGCATCTCGGCCAGCTCGGCTTCCCACTGTGCGCGCAGTTCCGGGCTGTTCAGCACCGCAGCAACAATGCTGGCGCCATGGGTCGGCGGGTTGGAGTAGTTGGTGCGGATCACGCGCTTGACCTGCGACAGCACGCGCGCGCTTTCTTCTTTCGATTCGCTGATGATCGACAGTGCGCCAACGCGTTCGCCGTACAGCGAGAACGATTTGGAGAACGAGCTCGAGACGAAGAAGGTCAGGCCGGATTCGGCGAACAGGCGCACAGCGGCGGCGTCTTCATCGATGCCGTCGCCGAAACCCTGGTAAGCCATGTCGAGGAACGGCACGTGACCTTTGGCCTTGACCACTTCCAGCACCTTGTTCCAGTCCGCCGGGGTCAGGTCGACGCCGGTCGGGTTGTGGCAGCAAGCATGCAGGACAACGATCGAGCCGTTCGGCAGGGTGTTGAGGTCGTCGAGCATGCCGGCACGGTTCACGTCGTGGGTGGCAGCGTCGTAGTAACGATAGTTCTGCACCGGGAAACCAGCGGTCTCGAACAGCGCGCGGTGGTTTTCCCAGCTCGGGTCGCTGATCGCCACGACGGCGTTCGGCAGCAGTTGCTTGAGGAAGTCGGCACCGATCTTCAGCGCGCCGGTCCCGCCGACGGCCTGAGTGGTGATGACGCGACCGGCGCTGATCAGCGGCGAGTCGTTGCCGAACAGCAGTTTTTGCACGGCCTGGTCGTAGGCAGCGATGCCATCGATCGGCAGGTAACCGCGCGAAGCGTGTTGCGCGACGCGAATCGTCTCGGCTTCGATCACCGCGCGCAGCAGTGGAATTCGCCCCTCTTCGTTGCAGTACACGCCTACGCCCAGGTTGACCTTGGTGGTCCGGGTATCGGCGTTGAATGCTTCGTTGAGGCCCAGGATTGGATCGCGGGGTGCCATTTCGACAGCGGAGAACAGGCTCATTATTACGGCGGCTCTGAATGGAGAGTGGAGGGACGTGTAGCGCTCCAGCCGAATGCACTAGAGCGGTGCACAAACGGGGAGCTAGTATAGAGGCCATCACCGCGCAATGGCGACAGGCGAATCGGCTTTTGGGGTAAGTTTTTCCGATTATTTCTGGACCGTTAGTCGATTGACTTTGTCAGACTCTTTACCGGATGTAGGACGTTTGCCTTGAAAGGTCAGGCAATCGCCACCACATTCAGCACAATCCAGGTTTTTTCTTGCGCGACATCGGTCGTTTGCGGTCGTCCTCGTGGTGCTCCGCCTGACGCGGAACGCCGCGATTCCAGAGGTGTGTATGTCGGAATTCCAGCTAGTCACCCGCTTCGAGCCCGCCGGCGATCAGCCGGAAGCCATTCGCCAATTGGTTGAGGGCATTGACGCCGGGCTGGCGCACCAGACATTGCTCGGTGTGACCGGCTCGGGCAAGACCTTCAGCATTGCCAACGTCATCTCGCAGGTACAGCGGCCAACGCTGGTGCTGGCGCCGAACAAGACCCTGGCCGCGCAGTTGTACGGTGAGTTCAAGGCGTTCTTCCCCAACAACGCCGTTGAATACTTCGTTTCCTATTACGACTACTACCAGCCCGAAGCCTATGTGCCGTCGTCCGACACCTTCATCGAGAAGGACGCGTCGATCAACGACCACATCGAGCAGATGCGACTGTCCGCGACCAAAGCGTTGCTGGAGCGCAAGGACGCGATCATCGTCACCACGGTGTCGTGCATCTATGGTCTGGGCAGCCCGGAAACCTATCTGAAAATGGTCTTGCACGTTGATCGCGGCGACAAGCTCGATCAGCGCGCGCTCCTGCGGCGCCTGGCTGACCTGCAATACACCCGCAACGACATGGATTTTGCCCGGGCGACGTTCCGCGTGCGCGGTGATGTGATCGATATCTTCCCGGCGGAATCCGATCTGGAAGCGATCCGCATTGAGCTTTTCGACGACGAGGTCGAGAGCATTTCCGCGTTTGATCCGCTGACCGGCGAAGTCATCCGCAAGATGCCGCGCTTCACTTTCTATCCGAAGAGCCACTACGTGACGCCTCGGGAAACCCTGCTCGACGCCATCGAAGGCATCAAGGTCGAATTGCAGGAGCGCCTCGAATACCTGCGCAGTAACAACAAACTGGTGGAGGCCCAGCGCCTGGAGCAGCGCACCCGTTTCGACCTGGAGATGATCCTCGAACTGGGTTACTGCAACGGCATCGAAAACTACTCGCGCTACCTTTCCGGGCGTCCATCCGGCGCGGCGCCACCCACGCTTTACGACTATCTGCCTGCCGACGCCTTGCTGGTGATCGACGAATCCCACGTCAGCGTGCCGCAGGTCGGCGCGATGTATAAGGGCGACCGTTCGCGCAAGGAAACCCTCGTTGAGTACGGCTTCCGCCTGCCTTCGGCGCTGGACAACCGGCCAATGCGTTTCGACGAGTGGGAAGGGGTCAGCCCGCAGACCATTTTCGTTTCGGCGACCCCCGGCAACTATGAAGCCGAGCACGCCGGGCGCGTGGTCGAACAAGTGGTGCGGCCGACCGGCCTGGTCGACCCGCAGGTTGAAGTGCGGCCGGCACTGACTCAGGTCGATGACTTGCTATCGGAAATCACCAAGCGCGTGGCGATCGAAGAGCGTGTGCTGGTCACCACGCTGACCAAGCGCATGGCCGAAGACCTGACCGATTACCTCGCCGACCACGGCGTGCGCGTGCGTTATCTGCACTCGGACATCGATACCGTCGAGCGCGTCGAGATCATCCGCGATTTGCGCCTCGGCGTGTTCGATGTGCTGGTCGGGATCAACCTGCTGCGTGAAGGCCTCGACATGCCGGAAGTGTCGCTGGTGGCGATTCTCGATGCTGACAAGGAAGGCTTCCTGCGTTCCGAGCGCTCGCTGATCCAGACCATCGGCCGCGCGGCGCGTAACCTCAATGGCCGGGCGATTCTCTACGCCGATCGCATGACCGGTTCGATGGAGCGCGCGATTGGCGAGACCGAGCGCCGTCGCGAGAAGCAGATCGCTTTCAACCTTGAGAACGGCATCACCCCGAAAGGTGTGATCAAGGACGTCGCCGACATCATGGAAGGCGCCACCGTACCGGGCTCGCGCAGCAAGAAGCGCAAAGGCATGGCCAAGGCCGCCGAAGAGAACGCCAAGTACGAAGCCGAACTGCGCTCGCCAAGCGAAATCACCAAACGCATCCGCGCGCTGGAAGAGAAGATGTACCAATTGGCGCGGGATCTGGAGTTTGAAGCGGCGGCGCAGATGCGTGACGAGATTGCCAAACTGCGCGAACGATTGCTTACGGTTTAAGGGATCGTTCCCACGCTCTGCGTGGGAATGCCGCCCGGGACGCTCTGCGTCCCATCGCTCGCGTGACGCAGAGCGTCACAGGATGCTTTCCTACGCAGAGCGTGGGAACGATCATTGTGTATCTCTGTGGGAGCGAGCCTGCTCGCGAATGGCCTTCCCACAAATCGGACGGCCTAGCGCATCCGGCTTAAATACCCTGCCCGCTGGAGCGGGGCGGGTGTCGCCTGTTACCATTCGCCGCTTGATTGTTCTGCTCTTCATTTTTTCGAGACAAGCCATGACCACCGTCCGCACTCGCATCGCGCCATCGCCTACCGGGGACCCCCACGTAGGTACCGCTTACATCGCATTGTTCAACTACTGCTTTGCCAAGCAGCATGGCGGTGAGTTCATCCTGCGCGTCGAAGACACCGATCAGTTGCGTTCGACCCGCGAGTCCGAACAGCAGATCTTCGACGCCCTGCGCTGGCTCGGCATCGACTGGAGCGAAGGTCCGGATGTCGGCGGCCCGCACGGCCCGTATCGGCAGAGCGAGCGCGGCGACATCTACCAGAAGTACTGCCAGCAACTGGTCGACATGGGCCATGCGTTCCCGTGCTTCTGCACCGCTGAAGAACTCGATCAGATGCGCGCCGAGCAAATGGCTCGTGGCGAAACTCCGCGCTACGACGGCCGCGCACTGCTGCTGTCGAAGGAAGAAGTCGCGGCGCGCCTGGCCGCTGGCGAACCGCACGTGATCCGCATGAAGGTGCCGAGCGAAGGCGTCTGCGTGGTGCCGGACATGCTGCGTGGCGACGTCGAGATCCCGTGGGATCGCATGGACATGCAAGTGCTGATGAAGACCGACGGCCTGCCGACGTACTTCCTCGCCAACGTGGTCGACGATCACCTGATGGGCATCACCCACGTGCTGCGTGGCGAAGAATGGCTGCCATCGGCACCGAAACTGATTTTGCTGTACGAATACTTCGGCTGGGAACAACCGGAGCTGTGCTACATGCCGCTGCTGCGTAACCCGGACAAGAGCAAGCTGTCCAAGCGCAAGAACCCGACCTCGGTGACGTTCTACGAGCGCATGGGCTTCATGCCGGAAGCGATGCTCAACTACCTCGGGCGCATGGGCTGGTCGATGCCGGACGAGCGCGAGAAGTTCTCGCTGCAGGAAATGGTCGACAACTTCGACCTCAAGCGCGTTTCCCTCGGCGGGCCGATCTTCGATATCGAGAAGCTGTCGTGGCTCAATGGCCAGTGGCTGCGCGATCTGCCGGTGGAAGAGTTTGCCGCCCGCGTGCAGAAGTGGGCGTTCAATTCCGACTATATGATGAAAATCGCGCCGCACGTTCAGGGCCGTGTTGAAACGTTCAGTCAGGTCGCACCGCTGGCGGGGTTCTTCTTTGCCGGCGGCGTGAATCCGGATGCCAAGCTGTTTGAGTCGAAAAAGCTCTCCGGCGATCAGGTTCGCCAGTTGATGCAATTGATCCTGTGGAAACTGGAAAGCCTGCGGCAGTGGGAGAAGGACAGCATCACCGCGACGATTCAGGCGGTGGTCGAATCCCTCGAGCTGAAACTGCGCGATGCGATGCCGCTGATGTTTGCTGCGATCACCGGGCAGGCCAGTTCGGTGTCGGTGCTCGATGCGATGGAAATCCTCGGCCCGGACCTGACCCGTTTCCGTCTGCGCCAGGCGATTGACCTGCTGGGCGGCGTGTCGAAGAAAGAAAACAAGGAATGGGAAAAGCTCTTGGGCGCCATCGCCTGATTGCTTTTGCTTCTTTGCAGGACTGCCGAAGGCTGCGATCTTTTGATCCTGCCTTCGGCGTTTCTCCCGAATTTACGGGGGAGGGCGGTAAGTGATTGTTATCCCGGCAAAAAATTTTGAAATTTTTCAAAAATAAGTTTGACAGGCTTTCGATACGCCCTTAAGATTCGCCCCGTCCTCAGCGATGAGGGGCTATAGCTCAGCTGGGAGAGCGCTTGCATGGCATGCAAGAGGTCGACGGTTCGATCCCGTCTAGCTCCACCAATTTACACTTCGAGGTCTGGCCACACCGGCCTTGAAGCGATCAACACTCAGCGTTGATCAGTTGTATAGAAGGGTTTGCGTCCCCTTCGTCTAGTGGCCTAGGACACCGCCCTTTCACGGCGGTAACAGGGGTTCGAGTCCCCTAGGGGACGCCAGTTTTACAGAAGTGATGTTGCAAGAGATCACTCCGCCGCGAGGCGAAAAATCCGGGGCTATAGCTCAGCTGGGAGAGCGCCTGCATGGCATGCAGGAGGTCAGCGGTTCGATCCCGCTTAGCTCCACCAATTTTACAGTTCAAGGTCTGGCCACACCGGCCTTGAATCGATCAGCTCTCAGCACTGATCAGTTGTATAGAAGGGTTTGTGTCCCCTTCGTCTAGTGGCCTAGGACACCGCCCTTTCACGGCGGTAACAGGGGTTCGAGTCCCCTAGGGGACGCCACGATTACCCGCTCTGCGGGATTTTATAAGGGTCATTCAATTATTGAATGGCCCTTTTGTTTGTCTGGCGTTTGGCCAACTCTCCTTTTTCCTTACACTGTGCTTCAGACCAGCGGTCATATTCATGACTTGCGGAATATTATTATGCGAATAATATTCTAGTCGTAATATTCGGAGGCAACGATGAACGATAAAAAAGCTCAAACCCGCGAACGCATCCTCAAGGCTGCCAGCGCCGCATTGATTCAGCGCGGCCCGGCAGACCCGAGCGTGGGCGAAGTGATGGGCGCCGCCGGCCTGACGGTTGGCGGTTTCTACGCCCACTTCGAAAGCAAGGACGCGATGATGCTCGAGGCGTTCAAACAGCTGCTGGGCCGCCGTCGCGACCTGATTGCCGACATGGACGCCGATCTGACCGGCGAAGAGCGTCGCGCTTTGGTGGCTGCGTTCTACCTGTCACGCAAACACCGGGATTCCAGCGAGGCTGCATGCCCGATCCCGGCCTCGATTGGGGAGCTGGGGCGTTTGCCGGAGTCGTTCCGCATTGCGCTGAACGAGCATTTGGAATTGATGGTCGCGCAACTGGCGGCCAGCCCTGAAGACACCGACAAGGCTTTGGCCGATGTCGCGTTGATGGTCGGTGGTCTGGCCTTGGCCAGAGCGCTGGGTCCGGGAGATTTATCCGATCGATTGCTGCGCGCTGCCAAGTCGGCGGTGCGTTGACCTGAAGGCAACAAGCCTGAGGAGAGTGCGATGAACGCGTTGAAGTGGGTTCGTGGCGTTAACGGTACCTTGGGCTGGTTTGCACCGAGACTGGTGGCAAGCAAAATGCGTCTGGCGTTCATGACGCCCCGCGCGCTACCGCTGCGCGATTGGGAGCTGCCGCTGTTGGCCAGCTCCGAACGCATCACATTGCGCTTCGGTCTGTCGGCGCTGCGTTGGGGCCAAGGTCCTACAGTGTTGCTGATGCATGGTTGGGAAGGGCGGCCAACGCAATTCGCTTCGCTGATAAACGCTTTGGTTGATGCCGGCTATACCGTCGTCGCGCTCGATGGCCCGGCACACGGTCGCTCCCCTGGGCGAGAAGCCAATGTAGTGCTGTTCGCCCGCGCCATGCTTGAAGCCGCTGCCGAATTGCCGCCGCTGCAAGCGGTTATCGGCCATTCCATGGGCGGCGCCAGCGCGATGCTCGCCGTGCAATTGGGGCTGCGCACCGAAACCCTGGTCAGCATCGCCGCACCGTCGCGGATTCTCGGCGTGCTGCGCGGTTTCGCGCGAATGGTCGGCATGCCGCCGCGCGCGCGTTCGGCGTTCATTCGTCAGGTCGAGCAGGACGTCGGCATGCGCGCCGCGACGCTGGACGTGGCCCACTATCAACTGGATATGCCCGGCCTGATCGTCCATGCCGAGGACGACAATTTTGTCTCGGTCAAAGAATCGCAATTGATTCACGAAGCCTGGTTCGACAGCCGCCTGCTGCGCCTGGAAAGCGGCGGCCATCAACGCGTGCTGGCCGACCCTCGAGTGATTGATGGCGTGTTATCACTGCTCGCCGGTCGCAGTCTTCAGGCGCGCCAATCGGCCTGAGCTCCGTTACACTGCCTCGGTTGAATACTTTGACCGGGAGTGGGGCATGGGCTGGGATCGGGCAACGCCGTTTACCATTGATCTGCAAGTAGGCGCCGAAGACATCGACGGGCTCGGGCACGCCAATAACGCGGTGTACGTCACCTGGCTCGAGCGCTGCGCCTGGCGCCATTCGCAGCGCCTCGGCCTGGACCTGGTCGAATACCGGCGTCTGGACCGAGCAATGGCCGTTGTCCGCCACGAAATCGATTATCTGGCCGCCGCCTATGAAGGCGATGAACTGCAACTGGCGACCTGGATCGTCGATTGGGATCAGCGCCTGAAAATGACCCGGCATTTCCAGCTCAAACGCCCCAGCGACAACGCCATCCTGTTGCGCGCGCAGACCACGTTTGTGTGCATCGAACTGTCGACCGGCAAGCCCAAGCGTATGCCGGCGGAATTTATCGAAGGCTATGGCCCGGCGATCCAGATCGCAGAAGCCATGTGAATCTCACCCTGTGGGAGCGAGCCTGCTCGCGAAAGCATCGCGTGAGTTACGCATGCGTCAACTGACAGACCGCCTTCGCGAGCAGGCTCGCTCCCACAGAGATATGTGTAGTTCTGCGGATTTGTGCGATATCCAGTAAACTGCCGCACGTTTTTTTTCAAGTAGTGTTTCCCCATGCAAATTGCTCTGGCGCCCATGGAAGGGTTGGTCGACGACATCCTGCGCGACGTGCTGACCCGCGTTGGCGGCATCGATTGGTGCGTGACCGAATTCATTCGGGTCAACGACCAGTTGCTCACGCCGGCCTATTTCCACAAGTTCGGCCCCGAGCTGCTCAACGGCGCTCGCACCGCGTCCGGCGTGCCGCTGCGCGTGCAATTGCTCGGTTCCGATCCGGTGTGCCTGGCGGAAAACGCGGCGTTGGCCTGCGAGCTTGGCTCGGAAGTGATCGACCTCAACTTCGGCTGCCCGGCCAAGACCGTCAACAAATCCCGTGGCGGCGCCGTGCTGCTCAAGGAGCCGGAGCTGCTCAACCAGATCGTCGAGCATGTCCGTCGCGCCGTACCGACGCACATCCCGGTCACCGCGAAAATGCGCCTGGGTTTCGACAGCCCGGACGGCTCGCTGGTCTGCGCCACGGCACTGGCCGAAGGCGGGGCAGAGCACATCGTCGTACATGCGCGGACGAAACTGGACGGCTACAAACCGCCGGCGCATTGGGAGTGGATCCCGCGTGTGCAGGATGTGGTCAAGGTCCCGGTCTTCGCCAACGGAGACATCTGGAGCGTCGAAGACTGGCGCCGTTGCCGCGAAATCAGCGGCGTCGAAGACATCATGCTCGGTCGGGGGCTGGTCTCCCGCCCGGATCTCGCTCGGCAGATCGCTGCCGCTCGCGCTGGTGAAGAGGTCGTCGAGATGACCTGGGCCGAGCTGATGCCGCTGATTCAGGACTTCTGGCTGCAGGCCAAGGCGCAGATGACCGCGCGCCAATCGCCCGGTCGCCTCAAGCAATGGCTGGCCATGTTGACGCGCAACTACCCGGAAGCCGCCGAGCTTTTCACTGTTCTGCGTCGCGAAACCGAGCCGGATCAAGTCTCGCGCTTGCTCGGATTGCCGCTCGTCGAAGCCGCATAAAAAATCTCAAAATATTCTCTTGAAATCAAAACAGCGGTCCCTATCTAAGGGTTACGCGATGCCGAATTCGGGTCGCGGAGACACAAAACCTTGCTGATTGTTTTCAGGAGATTTGAATCATGAGTACTGCATTTTCTCTCGCGCCACTGTTCCGTTCCTCGGTAGGTTTCGACCGTTTCAACGACCTGTTCGAAACCGCCCTGCGTAACGAGCCTGGCAGCAGCTATCCACCCTACAACGTCGAAAAACACGGTGATGACCAATACCGTATCGTCGTCGCGGCCGCCGGTTTCCAGGAAGAAGACCTGGACCTGCAAGTCGAAAAGGGTGTGCTGACCATCAGTGGCGGCAAGCGTGACACTGACGAAAGCGTCACGTTCTTGCATCAAGGCATCGCCCAGCGAGCCTTCAAGCTGTCGTTCCGTCTGGCCGATCACATCGAGATCAAGGACGCTGCGCTGCGCAACGGCCTGCTGAGCATCGACCTGCTCCGTGTGATCCCGGAAGAAGCGAAAGCCAAGCGCATCCCGATCAATGGAGCGCAGCAGCCGGCATTGCAGCATTGATTCATGTGCTGACACACAATCGCCCGAACCGGCGATAAGCCGCTGAACGAAAGGCCCCGATACGTCGGGGCCTTTTTTGTGCGCGCAAAGAAAGCCGACGCAACGTTTGCTGCTGGCTTTGTGGCTCTTTACAATCCGCGCCATCAAGGCCAGCCCCCCCCTTAATTCCCGCTGGCCCCGGAGCCTTTGTTCATGGACGAAATGGAACAGCGCTGGCTATACGCGCTTTCTGCGCCTTTGGTCGCCCTCAATCCCGACGCCGATTACACCGCACCCACCTATTGCTTTGACCTCAAACATGTCGATGTCGAAGGTGGTTGGGGCATCACTACGCGCGAACAGCTGTTGGACATGCTGCGTACTGCCGATGACGGCCACGCTACGCAGTTGAACGAAGCCTATCGGCAGTGGCAGAGGTGTCTGCCGTCCGAATGGCAGGCCTTGCTCGCAACACTCGACACTCGCCAGCGAGCTTTCTACGAATTCGCCAGTCGCACATTTGGCGAGTGCGGTTCAGGTGGCATCCGTGCCTGGGACCTTGGTCGCATGGGTTTTCTGCTGCGTTCTGCAGTGCTGCACGGCTGGATTGATCTCACCGAAAGCCTTTGGCTGCATGGTCGCATGGCGGCACGCGCGCGCTACTACTACGACAGTTGGACGAGCTACCTTAACGGCTTTGTCTTCGGCAAAGCCTTCTGGCATTGCCTGGGCAACAAGGATGAAGAGCTGGAGCACGAATATGACCGGCAAGGCGATTACATAGGCACCACCGTGGTCATCAGAAAGCTTGATCGTGATGCGCGCGCGCTGTTCGCACAATTGCCTTGGGACATGCCCTTGTATCCACCCGAGCGGCCTGATTCGCTAGGGGAGTTCGACTGGTCATGAGCTGCTGGATTCGCTTGGGTATCGAGCCCACCAAAGACAACGACGTCATTCGCGGCGCCTATCGCGCACGCTTGCCGCAGCACCATCCGGAAACCGATCCGGAAGGTTTTCAGGCGCTGCGTGAGGCTTATGAGCTGGCATTACGCTTTGCCCGCGAGGAAGCCGGGGAGCCGGATCAACCGGTTGCCGATGAGATCAGTCCTGCCGATCAGACGATGGCCGACTTTGAAGCATTGCTGCTTGATCCAGCGCGTCGCTTCCAACCGGTGGCCTGGCAGGCATTCAACCTTGAGCTGGACCGCCTGCCGCTGGAGGTGCTGGACGAAGTTTGCTGGCCATTGCTGCGCGAGTTGCTCGACGCCGGCCCGATTTCCCATGTCTGCGCCCGTTTGTTGGCCCAGCGCCTGGGCTGGGCGAGCCGCATGCTGGATCTGGATTTCGACAACGCACGGCATGTCGACGAGTTTTTGCAGCGGATCAGCGCGGCTGATCCGTTCGACACCTCGTTGATGAGCCATTGGCCCGCTGTCGCGCAGTTGGAAACTCTCTGGTATGTGCGAACCCTGAATCACCTGCACCGAGAGGCGTCGCTCGACGACTACCGTCATTTCGCCGGCCTGCACACTTGCATCCCCCTGCCTGCTGATGACGGGTTATTGCAACGCTTGGCCATACAGTTCAGTCAGGCTGATATCGCCAACAAAGACTTTCTCGACATTATCAGCGAGCAGCATCGGCTTGCGCCTGAAGATGTCGACTGGCTGTATCTGTTGGCCTGTCAGCGCAGTGCGCTGGGAATGGAAGAGTTGGCACTGCAGGCATGGGTGCGGCTCTGGCGCGAACATCAGCATCCGAAAGCGGCGACGTGGTTACTGGCGTTGTGCGCGCGACATCAGCCTCAGCGCCTGCCGCTGCTGATTCAGGCCTTTGATCGTCTGGAAAACTTCCGCGACTGGTCCGAGGATCTAGGTGATGTCACTCAAGAGTACGGCAGTCCATCACAGCGCCCGGAAACACTCGGGCGTTGGTTCAGGGCCAAGCAGCTCGAGTTGCAGGACATTGCCGGTGCATTTGTCGAATGGCGTGTCAGTGGTGACGAGTTGCCGTTGTTGGCGGCGCTGATCATTGACAGTGATGACCGTCCGTTGCAAACGCTCTACCAGCATGCCTGGGCTTTGCACCGTGGTGATGTGCCATTGCTGCGACGCATCATGCAGGCATCCGAGCCGGGGGATGTGCTCGATCAACTGGTGCTGGAAGGCTTGCAGTATCAGGCCGGGCAGCAGATCTGCTGGTTGACCCGAGCGCCGATTCCTCAGGCCCTGGAAGCGTTTCTGGCCAGCGACTCGGCATCGACACTGCCGTCGGCGCTGGAAAAGGGCGAACCGCTTGAGCTCAGTCTGCTGTGGATGCGCCGTTTGCGTGCTTACGACGCCCGATCGCTGGCGCGGCTTGCCGAAGCGTTCAGTCTCGACAAGCGTGACGAACGGCTTGCGGGGCTCAAGTTGCAAGCGCAACTGGCCGCGCAAGGCATGCTGCTTCCGGCGGTCGATAGCTACTCTGATGTCTGGGAATGGCATCGTCAGGCGATTTACCTGCTGGCCACCCTCGACGATCCGACGCGTTGGCTGGGCGCGCAATCGGGACACTGCGTCGACGCCATGAGCATTGCGCGTGAACACCCCTTGGCCCGTTTGCAGCCGCTGCTCTGTCGCCTGAGTCGCGAGCAGGGCAGCGCCAGTGGCCTGCTCGGCTGGCTGCAAGCGGCGGATCCGGTGCACTCGCTGCTCGCGCGCAAGTTGTTCAGTGTGCATGAGGCGCTCGATAGCACTCGGCTGTTGGGTAATGACCGTTTGTTCGAGTGCATGCGCAGCGACATCGCCAGCTTCAACGAAGATTTGCTCGGGCGCATGCTCTTGGGTGGAGTCCTTTACCACGATCCGTTGCTCACTGCGCAACAGCGTAAATACCTGCTGGAAAGTATCACCGAGGTGGTCAATCCACAGGACTGGTTCGACGGCTTCCGTCACAGTCTGATCAAGGGTGAGCCTGTTCACCCGCCCCGTGAGGCTCTCGCGGAGGAGGGTGTCAGCGACGCCTTTTACCTGGCGCTGGATGTGCTGAAGGATCTGGTGCGTTTTGGCAATCTGGGCTTGCCAAGGCAGAAGGTTCTGTTACGCATGCAGCGGGCCAAGGATGACTCGGAAAATGGACTCGGTTTGCGCTTCGCATTCAGTGCATTGCTGTCGTGGTCTGAGCGTTTGCTGTTAGCCAAGGCAACGACCCGTCCAACCCCCGCCGCTGCGTTCTGGAGCCTGGGTACCCGGCTGGGGCGCGGGGCGTTTATCTGGCAGGTCATTGGCGCGTTGCTGGTGACGCCCGTGGCGGCGTTGCTCAGCGGTACGCCCTTATCCGGCATCGTCGTGTTGCTACTGGGCCTGGCGTTTCTGCTCGGTGCGGTCCTGCGCCGTTTGCATGACATGGGGCGGGGCATTCCGATGTTGCTGATTTTGGTAATGCTGTCGCCGGTATTGCCGTTTCTGCCGCTGATACTGTTCGGTTTTCCCGGAGAGAAGCTGCCCAATCGTTATGGCGTGCCACCGGACAGTGGCGGTGAAGATACCTTGTCCGGTGGTTTGCAGGCGACCTTACGGCGACTTATCGGCTAGAGGCGTAACTCATCCAGAACCTTGTTGAGTTGTGAGCGGTGGCTGGCGATTTCTTCCGATCGCTGGTCGCCCAGCACCGTGGTGAAACTGTCCAGCCAGTCGGCAATCCGCTGGCGTTCTTCACCCAGACTTTGCGTCCACGCCCGTTCCAGTCGAGCCAGCAGGGTTCGATTGGGCAGAGTGTCGCGGGGGTGAATTTTCAGCGTACTCAAGCGTTCATGACTGGTTTGCCGCGATTGCGCATCGAGTCCGGTCGGGCTGCGGTCAATGCTGTGGCTGTGGCGTTCGCCCGTCCTTGGCAGGGTGACGTCAACTTCGAGCAAACCGTTGATGTCATAACTGAACCGCACATCCAGCGCCTGGATATCATCGCTCGGCGTCAGCGTGACATCGAAAGCATCGATAAAAATGTTGTCGCGTACCCACGGACGTTCGCCCTGATAGACCGCAATACGGATGACTTCCTGTCGTGGAGATGTCGTGTGGTAACGCTCCACCCTTGAGGTCGGGATGATGGTGTTGCGCTCGATGATCGGCGAGAACGCGCCACTGACGCCTTCGCCACGATTAGTCGAAATCCCCAGCGTATACGGACAGACATCCGTCAGAATCAATTCCTCAACCGCACCGTCCCGCGCCTTGCATGCCGCCTGCGTCGCCGCCCCCAGCGCCACGATAGTGTCTGGATCAAGATGCCGATAAGGCAGGCGTCCAAACAACGTGGCGACCATTTGCTGTACCGCCGGCATGCGCGTGGCGCCACCGACCAGCACCAGGCTGTCGAGGTCGCGCGGTTTCAGTCGGGCATCGCGCAGAGCCTGTTCGATTGGCGCGCGCAAGCGGGCCAGCAACGGCTCCCATATTTTTACTGCAGCGGCTTCATCCAGTTCCCATTTGAATGTCTGCTCGGCATACCGCCAGCTCAACTGCTGTGCGCCTTCGCCGAGTTTGCATTTCAGCTGTTCGAGGGCATCACCGAGGCTGGCCATGGCTTGTGCATCGATCGTTGAGGGTGTGAGTTGCCAATGTTTCAGGCAGGCCTGCAACAGGGCGGCGGTGAAGTCTTCGCCGCCGAGAAAGTTGTCGCCAGTGGAGGCATGCACTTCAATCAGCGGCAATGCGTATTCGAGCACGGTGACGTCGAACGTGCCGCCGCCGAGATCGAAAATCAGCGTGCGTTCGAACTTCTGTTCGTGCAGGCCGTACGCCATGGCGGCAGCGGTCGGTTCATTGATCAGGCGCGTCACGGACAGCCCGGCCAGTTCGGCGGCGAACAAGGTGCGCTTGCGCTGCTCGTCACTGAAATATGCCGGTACGGAAATGACCGCTTCTGTGACCGCCTGGCCGAGAAAGGCTTCCGCGTCCTGCTTGAGTGAGCCAAGTACCAGCGCCGACAACTCTTCCGGGCTGAACTGGCGAGAGCCGAGCTGGATTTGCCTGTCGCTGCCCATGAAACGCTTGAACGCGGCGGCAGTGCGTTTCGGGTGCGTGGTCAGGCGGGCGCGGGCGGCTTTGCCGACCAGAATCGTGTCGTCTTCATCAAGGCTGACCACCGACGGTGTCAGCACATCGCCGAGGGCGTTGCGGATCAGTTCGGCGCGGCCTTCACGCCAGACGGCGATCAGGCTGTTGGTGGTGCCAAGGTCGATGCCCAGCAGGGCCGGGCGGGGAAGGGATGCATCCTGCATGGTTGATCTCGAAGCGGCGCAAAAAACGCAACCCTACAGGCTGAGGCAAAGCGTGGCAATTGTTGCTCTGTTGCCAGGCTGTGCGACGACCGGTTCAGGGCAGCAGTTTTTTCAGATCCTCCAACCCCACCGGCCGGCTATGCAGATAGCCCTGATACAAATGGCATTCCAGGCCCTGCAAAAACGCCAGTTGCGCGGGCGTCTCCACGCCCTCGGCAATCACTTCCAATTCCAAGCTGCGGGCCATCGCGACAATTGCGCGAATGATCTCTGCAACATTGGAGTCAGTGGTTGCATCGCGGATGAACGACTGGTCGATCTTCAGGGTGTCTACCGGTAGCCGCTTCAAATACGTCAGCGATGAATAACCGGTGCCGAAATCGTCCATGGCGAAGCTCACGCCGAGCTTTTTCAGGCGGCGCATTTTGCTGATGGTGTCTTCCAGATTCTGGATGACGATGCCTTCGGTGATTTCCAGTTTCAGTAGCGAGCAGGGCAGGCCGTGGCTGGTCATGCTGTGTTCGATGCGTTCGACGAAATCGTTCTGGCGGAACTGCCTCGGGCTGATGTTCACGCACAGGCTGAAGTTCAGCGGGTCAACGAGTTTCAACGCGATCAATTGTTTGAAGGCGTTGCAGGCTTCATCGAGGATCCAGGTGCCGACTTCGAGAATCAGGCCGCTATCTTCCAGCACCTTGATGAACTCGGTAGGCGATTGCGCGCCAAGTTCAGGATGGTTCCAGCGCACCAGGGCTTCGGCGCCGATGATGCGGTTGTCGCGGGCATCGACCTGTGGCTGAAAATGCACGTTGAACTCGCCGCGCGACAGCGCAAGACGCAGGTCGGTCTCCATGCGCAGGCGTTCGCTGGCCGCTTTCTGCATGGTGTTGTGATACATCTGCGTGGTGTTGCGCCCGGAATCCTTGGCCCGGTACAGGGCGATGTCGGCGCGTTTGAGCAGGTCGGTCGGGGTCGAGCCGTGATCGGGAATCAGCGCCACGCCAATGCTCGGCGTCACTTGCAGGCGCTGGCCATCGAGGAACATCGGCTCCGAAAGCAATTCGCGAATGGTGTCGGCCAGCGCGCGCACTTGTTCGCTGACCTCACTGCGCGAACCTTCGAGACCGCTGAGCAACACCACAAACTCATCGCCACCGAGGCGCGCCACCGTGTCTTCCATGCGCACGCTGGCTTCGAGCCGCGCGGTGATGATTTTCAGCACGGTGTCGCCGACCGGGTGACCGAGGGAATCGTTGATGTGCTTGAAGTGATCGAGGTCGAGAAACAGCAAGGCGCCGCGCAGATTGTGGCGCTTGAGCAGGGCGATCTGCTGACTCAGGCGATCCATCAGCAGGGCGCGGTTGGGCAGGTTGGTCAGCGGGTCGTGATAGGCCAGGTGACGAATCTGCGCTTCGGCGTTCTTCAACAGGCTGACGTCGCGCGCGGTCAGCAGCAGGCACGCGGTTTCATTGAGCGTGATCGGCTCGACCGAGACTTCCACCGTGAGCAATTCGCCGCGCTTGTTGCGCCCGAGCATTTCCTGATGATGCACGCGGCCCTTGATCTGCAACTCGGCGAGTAAGGTCGAGCGCTGTTTCTCTTCGGCCCAGATCCCCACCTGATAAACGGTTTTGCCCACCACTTCGTCGGCGCGGTAGCCGGTGAGGCGACAGAAACCGTCGTTGACCTCCAGATAACGCCCGGTGTCGCGCTCGGTGATGGTGATGGCGTCGGGGCTGGAGTGGAACGCCTTGGCGAATTTTTCTTCGCTGGCCTTCAGCGCCGCTTCCGAGCGCTGTTGCTGAGTAATGTCGCGCAGGGTGGTGACGATGCACGGCTGATCGCCGACGCTGATCTGCCGGCTGGAAATCACGCAGGTCAGCGACTGGCCGTCCTTGTGCTGGACGAGAATGGCCACGTTGCTCAGGCCTTGTTCGCGAATCACCCGTTCGATGCGTTGCAGGCTCTTTGCCGAGGCGTCCCACAGGCCGATTTCTTCGGCGGTGTGGCCAATCACATCGGCGGCGCTCCAGCCAAAGGTCTGGCTGAAGCTCGAATTGATCTCGATGAATTCCCCGGTTTCCTGGCGCGTCACGCAGATCGGATCGGGGCTGACCTGAAACAGCGTGGCGAATTTCTCTTCCGAGGCTACCAGCCGCTGCTCGCGCTCGACCTGATCGGTGATGTCCAGCAACGTGCCGGCCATGCGCAGCGGTGCGCCGTTGTCGTCGCGATAGAGACGCGCGCGGCTTTCCAGATAGCGCGAGCTGCCGTCGGGCAATTGCACGCGATAGGTCAGTTGATAATTGCCGGCGGGGCCTTCGCGCAGGCTGCGGTAGGCGTCGCGCATGCTGTCGCGCTCCTCGCCCGGCACGCCTTCGAAAAACTCCTCGAATGATTCATGGAATGGAATCGGCTCCAGCCCGTGCAATTGCGCAGCGCGCGCCGATCCGTAGAGCATGCCGCTGGGGATGTGCCAGTCCCAGGTGCCGAGTTGCGCCGAGTCCAGCGCCAGGTCGAGGCGTTCCTGGCTGTCCTTCAAGGCCAGTTCGGCGGCTTTGCGTTCGGTGGTGTCGAGGAAGGTGCTGAGCAGATAGGGCTGACCTTCGAGCTCGACCTTCTGCGCGCTGAGGATGCCGTCGTGCACTTGGCCATTGCTGGCGCGAAACTGCACTTCCATGCTGATCAGCTCGCCCTTGGCTTTGGTTTTCTTCACCAGTTCGGCGCGTTGCTCGGGATGCACCCACAGGCCCAGTTCCAGGGTGGTGCGGCCGATTGCGCTTTGCACCGGCCAGCCGAACAGGCTTTCGAAATACTGGTTGGCCTCGCTGATCAGACCGTCATCCTGACGGGTCAGCAGAACCATGTTCGGGCACAGGTGGAAAAGTGTCGCGAAACGTTTCTCCGAGCTGCTCAGGGCCTGCTCGCGCTGGCGTTGGTGGGTGATTTCGCGAATCACCCCGATCATTCGGGGCCGGCCGTTCTTGTCTGGCAGCAGGCTGCCGCTGATCTCCAGCCAGTGCAGGCTGCCGTCGGGCCAGCGAATACGGTGATGCATCGCCTGCTCCAGCGGGGCGCCGGCGATCACCGCGTGGAAGGCGCGCACGGTTTTCGCGCGGTCTTCCGGCGGCAACAGGTCGAGGTATTCCAAATCGGCGGGTAATGGCTGCCGTGGATCGAAACCGAACAATGCCTGAGTGCCCCGCGACCAGCTGATTTGCCCGCGCTCGATGTCCCAATACCAGGCGCCGAGCCGCGCGCCGTTGAGCGCGGCGAGCAATTGCGGCGCGCTTTCCCAGCTCTGCTCGGAATGGCGCGGATCGACAGCCTGGATTCGCGGCATCGGCGGAGTTCGGTCAACAGATTTCGGCATTGTCAGCGGGCCTTGAGCTGAGTGGCGTTAGGCACAGGAGCGGCTCTATAGGAGTAGCACAAGTCAGGCCGGGATCCCTGGCCGATCGATTTGTGCATCCAGCAGGGCCATGAAGGCGCGTGCTGCATTCGATAGCGTCCGTTCGGTGTGCAAGATATAGCCTAGCTGGCGAGTGAGCTGTATGCCCGGCAATGCGATGCTTGCCACTTGTTCGTCGAGCATGGTGCGCGGCAGCACGCTCCAGGCCAGGCCAATGGAGACCATCATCTTGATGGTTTCCAGGTAGTTGGTGCTCATGGCGATGTTCGGCGTCAGGCCCTGGGCTTCGAACAAGCGCTGGACGATGTGGTGGGTAAAGGTGTTGCCGCCGGGGAAAACCGCCGGATGGCCGGCGATGTCCGCCAGACTGACGGCACCGTTGTTGATCAGCGAATGCTCCGGGGCGACGACGAAATCCAGCGGGTCGTCCCACACCGGCGTGGCTTTGACCAGGGTGTGCGGCTCTGGCGCGAGGGTGATGACCGCCAGTTCTGCGCGGCCGTGGAGAATTTCCTCGTAGGCCACTTCCGAATCAAGGAACTGAATATCCAGCGCAACCTGTGGGTAGCGGCGGGTGAACTCCCTTAATAGAGGCGGCAAGCGGTGCAGGCCGATGTGGTGACTGGTGGCCAGCGTAAGGCGGCCGCTGACTTCACCGGTCAGGTTGGTCAGGGCGCGGCGGGTGTCGTCGAGCACATTGAGAATCTGATAGGCCCTTGGCAGCAGGGCGCGACCCGCCTCGGTCAGACCGACTTCGCGACCTAGTCGATCAAACAGGCGCACTTTCAATTGCTGCTCAAGCCCGGCGATGCGCTTGCTGATCGCCGGTTGTGTCAGATGAAGGCGTTCGCCGGCGCCGGAGAAGCTGCCGGTCTCGGCGATGGCAATAAAAGCATTCAGGTTAGCCAGATCCATGTCGCATTCCAGTTGGTTATCCAAAGCATAAAAAATATGAATTTGAGTTATTTAATCTAACCCCATAGGATCGGCCTCACAAGCCAAAGGGTTATTGATAAGCCCAGGGCATAGAAACAAGCTGATGAGGAACCGTCTGATGGCCGGCAAAACGCTCTACGACAAGCTCTGGGATTCGCATTTGGTCAAGCAGCGCGACGATGGCTCGGCGCTGATCTACATCGATCGTCACATCATCCACGAAGTGACTTCGCCGCAAGCCTTCGAAGGCTTGCGTCTGGCCGGGCGCAAGCCTTGGCGCATCGATGCCAACATCGCGACCCCGGACCACAACGTACCGACCACTCCGGAGCGCAAGGGCGGCATCGAAGCCATTGCCGACCAGGTTTCGCGTTTGCAGGTGCAGACCCTCGACGACAACTGCGATGAATACGGCATCGTCGAATTCAAGATGAACGACGTCCGTCAGGGCATCGTTCACGTGATCAGCCCGGAGCAGGGCGCGACCTTGCCGGGCATGACCGTGGTTTGCGGCGACTCGCACACCTCGACCCATGGCGCATTCGGTGCGTTGGCCCACGGCATCGGCACCTCCGAGGTCGAGCACGTCCTCGCCACGCAGTGCCTGGTGGCCAAGAAAATGAAAAACATGCTGGTGCGCGTCGAAGGCCAATTGCCGTTCGGCGTGACCGCCAAGGACATCGTCCTTGCGGTGATCGGCAAGATCGGCACCGCCGGCGGTAACGGCCACGCCATCGAATTTGCCGGCAGCGCGATCCGCGATCTGTCCGTCGAAGGCCGCATGACCATCTGCAACATGTCCATCGAAGCCGGCGCCCGCGTGGGCCTGGTGGCGGCAGATCAGAAGACCATCGACTACGTCAAAGGTCGTCCATTCGCGCCGAAGGGCGAGCAGTGGGACATGGCCGTCGAAGCCTGGAAAGACCTGGTCTCCGACGCCGATGCCAAATTCGACACCGTGGTCGAGCTCGACGCCGCGCAAATCAAGCCGCAAGTCAGCTGGGGCACTTCGCCTGAGATGGTTTTGGCTGTTGATCAGAACGTGCCGGATCCGGCCAAGGAAATGGATCTGGTCAAACGTGACTCGATCGTTCGCGCCTTGAAATACATGGGTCTGACCGCCAATCAGGCGATCACCGACATTCAGCTTGATCGCGTATTCATCGGTTCCTGCACCAACTCGCGCATCGAAGACTTGCGCGCCGCTGCGGTCATCGCCAAGGGCCGCAAGGTCGCCTCGACCATCAAGCAGGCAATCGTCGTGCCGGGCTCGGGTCTGGTCAAGGCGCAGGCTGAAGCCGAGGGGCTGGACAAGATTTTCCTCGAGGCCGGTTTCGAATGGCGCGAGCCGGGTTGCTCGATGTGCCTGGCGATGAACCCGGACCGTTTGGAGTCCGGCGAGCATTGCGCCTCGACTTCCAACCGTAACTTCGAAGGCCGTCAGGGCGCCGGTGGCCGTACCCACCTGGTCAGCCCGGCCATGGCGGCGGCAGCAGCGGTGAACGGCCGTTTCATCGACGTTCGTGAATTGATCCAAGGAGCACAGTAAAGATGAAGGCATTTACTCAGCACACTGGTCTTGTCGCGCCTCTGGATCGTGCCAACGTCGACACCGATCAGATCATTCCCAAGCAGTTCTTGAAGTCGATCAAGCGCACCGGTTTCGGTCCGAACCTGTTCGACGAGTGGCGTTATCTGGATGTCGGCCAGCCGTATCAGGACAACTCCAAGCGCCCGTTGAACAAGGATTTCGTCCTCAACGCCGAGCGTTATCAGGGTGCCAGCGTATTGCTCGCCCGCGAGAACTTCGGCTGCGGCTCGAGCCGTGAACACGCGCCGTGGGCGCTGGAAGAGTACGGTTTCCGCAGCATCATTGCGCCGAGTTACGCCGACATCTTCTTCAACAACAGTTTCAAGAACGGCCTGCTGCCGATCATTCTCAGCGATGCAGAAGTTGATGAACTGTTTAAGCAGGTTGAAGCCGAGCCGGGTTATCAATTGCAGATCGACTTGCAAGCGCAGACCGTGACCCGCCCGGATGGCAAGGTGTACAGCTTCGAGATCGATGCGTTCCGCAAGCACTGCCTGCTCAACGGTCTGGACGATATCGGCCTGACCTTGCAGGACGGCGATGCGATTGCGACGTTCGAGGCGAAACATCGGGTTAGCCAGCCGTGGTTGTTTCGCGACGTGTGATTCGAAATTGATGTAGTCGGGGCTGGCCCCTTCGCGAGCAGGCTCGCTCCCACCTTGGAATGCATTCCCCTGTGGGAGCGAGCCTGCTCGCGAAGACGGCAGCGCAAACAACATAGATACCAGGATGTGCCCATGACCAGCACCGCCCAACACACTCAGGTCGTACAAAAGCAATTCGGTGAACAGGCCGCCGCCTACCTGAGCAGCGCCGTGCACGCTCAAGGCACCGAATTCGCATTGCTACAGGCTGAGCTGGCCGGGCAGGGCGAGGCTCGTTTGCTGGACTTGGGTTGCGGCGCAGGCCATGTCAGTTTCCACGTCGCTCCATTGGTCAAGGAAGTGGTGGCTTACGACCTGTCGCAGCAAATGCTTGATGTGGTTGCCGGCGCTGCCGTTGATCGCGGCTTGAACAACATCATTACCGTCAACGGCGCTGCCGAGCGCTTGCCGTTCGTTGATGGCGAGTTCGATTTTGTGTTTAGCCGGTACTCGGCGCATCACTGGAGCGACCTCGGTCTCGCCTTGCGCGAAGTGCGCCGGGTGCTGAAGCCGGGCGGGGTGGCGGCTTTCGTTGACGTGTTGTCACCGGGCAGTGCGTTGTTCGACACTTACCTGCAAAGCGTCGAAGTGCTGCGCGACACCAGCCATGTCCGCGACTACTCCGCCGCCGAGTGGCTGCGCCAGGTCAGCGAGGCTGGTCTGCATGTGCGCAGTACCACCCGGCAGCGCCTGCGTCTGGAGTACAGCAGCTGGGTCGAGCGCATGCGCACACCTGACGTGATGCGCGCGGCGATCCGCCAGTTGCAGCAGTCGATGGGCAACGAAGTGCGTGAGTATTTTGAGATAGATGCCGACGGCTCGTTCAGTACCGATGTGATCGTACTGATGGCCGAGCGATAGGAATTTTTCCCGGCGCGCCGTTCACTGGCGCACCGCTTGAAGACACGAGGAAAGCATGAGCAAGCAGATTCTGATTCTCCCGGGTGACGGTATTGGTCCGGAAATCATGGCCGAAGCGGTCAAGGTGCTGGAATTGGCCAATGACAAGTACAGCCTGGGCTTCGAGCTGAGCCACGACGTGATCGGCGGCGCGGCCATCGACAAGCATGGCGTGCCGCTGGCCGACGAAACCCTTGATCGCGCCCGCGCTGCCGACGCCGTGCTGCTGGGCGCGGTCGGTGGCCCGAAATGGGACACCATCGAGCGTGACATCCGCCCTGAGCGCGGTCTGCTGAAAATCCGCGCGCAACTGGGCCTGTTCGGCAACCTGCGCCCGGCGATCCTCTATCCGCAACTGGCCGACGCGTCGAGCCTGAAACCGGAAATCGTTGCCGGTCTGGACATCCTCATTGTCCGTGAGCTGACCGGCGGCATTTACTTCGGCGCGCCGCGTGGCACCCGTACGCTGGACAACGGCGAGCGTCAGTCCTACGACACGCTGCCGTACAGCGAAAGCGAAATCCGCCGCATCGCCCGTGTCGGTTTCGACATGGCCATGGTTCGTGGCAAGAAGCTCTGCTCGGTGGACAAGGCCAACGTCCTGGCATCCAGCCAGTTGTGGCGCGAAGTGGTCGAGCAAGTGGCCAAGGATTACCCGGAAGTCGAACTGAGCCACATGTACGTCGACAACGCCGCCATGCAGTTGGTGCGCGCACCCAAGCAGTTCGACGTGATCGTCACCGACAACATGTTCGGCGACATCCTCTCCGACGAAGCGTCGATGCTCACCGGCTCGATCGGCATGCTGCCGTCGGCCTCGCTGGATTCCAACAACAAGGGCATGTACGAGCCTTGCCACGGTTCGGCCCCGGACATTGCCGGTAAAGGCATTGCCAACCCGCTGGCGACGATCCTGTCGGTATCGATGATGCTGCGTTACAGCTTCAATCTGCACGACGCTGCCGATGCCATCGAAAAAGCTGTCAGCGTCGTGCTCGATCAGGGCTTGCGCACCGGCGACATCCACTCGGCCGGTTGTACCAAAGTCGGTACGCAGGAAATGGGCGACGCAGTAGTCGCCGCGCTGCGGAATCTGTAATCTCTCGGGCCCGCTGCGAAATTCAATACAAAGCAGCGGCCCACTTTTCAAGAAGGTGTAGTTGCGATGAAACGTGTAGGTCTGATCGGTTGGCGCGGGATGGTCGGTTCCGTGCTCATGCAGCGGATGCTGGAAGAGCAGGATTTCGATCTTATCGAGCCGGTGTTTTTCACCACGTCCAATGTCGGTGGCCAAGGCCCGTCCGTGGGCAAGGACATTGCTCCTCTCAAGGACGCTTACAGCATTGACGAGCTGAAGACCCTCGACGTGATCCTGACCTGCCAAGGCGGCGACTACACCAGCGAAGTATTCCCGAAGCTGCGTGAAGCCGGCTGGCAGGGTTACTGGATCGACGCGGCGTCGAGCCTGCGCATGAACGATGACGCGGTGATCATTCTCGATCCGGTCAACCGCAAGGTCATCGACCAGCAACTGGACGCGGGCACCAAGAACTACATTGGCGGCAACTGCACCGTCAGCCTGATGCTGATGGGTCTGGGCGGTCTGTTCGAGGCCGGTCTGGTCGAGTGGATGAGCGCCATGACCTATCAGGCGGCCTCCGGTGCCGGCGCGCAGAACATGCGTGAACTGATCAAGCAGATGGGCGCGACCCACGCCGCTGTCGCCGATCAACTGGCCGATCCGGCCAGCGCGATCCTCGACATCGACCGTCGCGTGGCCGAAGCCATGCGCAGCGACGCGTACCCGACCGAAAACTTCGGCGTACCGCTGGCCGGCAGCCTGATCCCGTGGATCGACAAGGAACTGCCGAACGGCCAGAGCCGCGAAGAGTGGAAGGCCCAGGCCGAGACCAACAAGATCCTCGGTCGCTTCAAGAGCCCGATCCCGGTCGACGGCATCTGCGTGCGCATCGGCGCCATGCGCTGCCACAGCCAGGCGCTGACCATCAAGCTGAACAAGGACGTACCGATCGCTGATATCGAAGGGCTGATCAGCCAGCACAACCCTTGGGTCAAGCTGGTACCGAACAACCGCGAGATCAGCATGCAGGAGCTGAGCCCGACCAAGGTCACCGGCACCCTGAATGTACCGGTCGGTCGTCTGCGCAAGCTGAACATGGGTTCGCAATTCGTCGGCGCCTTCACCGTCGGCGACCAGCTGCTGTGGGGTGCGGCCGAACCGCTGCGCCGCATGCTGCGAATCCTGCTCGAGCGTTGATCGCTTGAAGCCATGAAGAAGCCCGTGCCTTGAAAGAGGTGCGGGTTTTTTTATGCCAAGGATTTCTCCGGTGTCTGTACTGCCTTTTTCGCGAGCAGGCTCGCTCCCACATTGAAATGCGGTCCCTGTGGGAGCGAGCCTGCTCGCGAAAGGGCCGGCACAGCCGCCGCAAATCCCGCAGAAATTGCCTGCGCGCCACCCACCCGGTAAAGTGCCGCTCCCCCCGTTTTGCCAGAGGTAGCTCCATGACCCAGACTTTCGATATCGCCGTTATCGGCGCCACCGGTACTGTCGGCGAAACCCTCGTACAGATTCTCGAAGAACGCGACTTCCCGGTCGGCAACCTGCACCTGCTGGCCAGCAGTGAATCGGCCGGCAGCTCGGTGCTGTTCCGCAACAAAAACGTCCGCGTGCGCGAGGTCGACGAGTTCGATTTCAGCAAGGTCAGACTGGTGTTCTTCGCCGCCGGCGCTGCGGTGTCGCTGAGCTACGCCGCTCGCGCCCATGCTGCCGGTTGCTCGTTGATCGACTTGTCCGGCGCCTTGTCCACCGATCAGGCGCCACAGGTGGTGCCGGAGGCCAATGCCGATATTCTCGCCAGTCTGAAAAGCCCATTCCAGGTCAGCAGCCCAAGCCCGTCTGCTACGACGCTTGCAGTGGTGCTGGCGCCGCTGCTCGATCTGCTCGATCTGCAATACGTCAACGTCACCGCCAATCTGGCCGTTTCGGCGCAAGGCCGCGAGGCGGTCACCGAGCTCGCGCGGCAGACCGCCGAGCTGCTCAACATGCGTCCGCTGGAACCGACGTTCTTCGACCGGCAGATGGCCTTCAACCTGCTGGCACAAGTCGGTACGCCTGATGCGCAGGGCCACACGCTGCTGGAAAAACGATTGGTTCGAGAGCTGCGCCAGGTTCTGGCAAAACCTTTATTGAAGATTTCTGCCACTTGCGTTCAAGCCCCGGTGTTTTTTGGCGATAGCTTTAGCGTGACCTTGCAGTCAGGCAGCGCTGTTGACCTGGAAAAGGTCAACGCAGCGCTTGAGGCTGCACCGGGCATCGAGCTGGTCGAGGCCGGTGATTATCCGACCGCGGTCGGCGATGCGGTGGGGCAGGACGTGGTCTACGTAGGCCGCGTGCGGACGGGCGTCGACGACCCGGCGGAACTAAATCTTTGGCTGACGTCAGATAACGTACGCAAAGGCGCGGCGCTCAACGCCGTGCAACTGGCTGAGTTGTTGATAAAAGACCTGCTGTAAAAGATACTTGGCAACAATTTGTCGACTGATTCTAGGTGAGCGCTATGCTTGCCCGAAGCGCGTCGATGACGAGTCACCCTCCGGGACTTTCCGGGGCAGCACCGAAATGATCGCGCGCGGCGACCCCCGTCGTCGCGCGCAATGCCTTACGGCAGCGGTATTCAAAAGCTTCTCGCTGGCCGAGGAACGTTCAAACAAAGGATGAGGCTATGGTTCAAGTTCGCAAACTGGTGTTAGCAATAGCGGCCGCCTCGGCGCTGTCCTCCGGTATGGCGCATGCCCTCGGGCTCGGGGAGCTGACCCTGAAGTCGACCCTGAACCAGCCGTTGGTGGCTGAAATCGAGCTGCTCGACGTCAAGGATCTCACCGCTGCCGAAGTGGTGCCGAGCCTGGCTTCCCCTGAAGATTTCGCCAAGGCCGGCGTCGACCGTCAGGCTTTTCTCAATGACCTGACGTTCACCCCGGTACTCAACGCCAACGGCAAAAGCGTGTTGCGCGTGACCTCGAGCCAACCGCTGTCGGAACCGATGGTGAAGTTCCTTGTGCAGGTGATGTGGCCCAATGGCCGCTTGTTGCGTGATTACAGCGTGCTGCTCGATCCGTCGAAGTTCTCGCCGCAGACCGCAGACGCCGCCGCGCAACCGGCGCCGTCGCAGACCATCACTGCGCCCACCACTGGCGCCACCCATCGCAATCAATACACCACCACGCCGCGCGATACCCTGTGGGAAATCGCCGCGAAGGCGCGCAACGGCGGCTCGGTGCAGCAGACCATGCTGGCGATTCAGGCGCTCAATCCGAATGCCTTTATCGACGGCAACATCAACCGTCTGAAAACCGGCCAGGTGCTGCGTCTGCCGGACCCGGTACAAAGCACAGCGCTGCCGCAGTCGGCTGCCATTGCTGAAGTGGCGGCGCAGAACGAAGCCTGGCGTCAGGGCCGTCGTTATGTAGGCAAGCCTGGCACCGGTCAGCAGCAGCTGGATGCGACCAATCGTGGCCGTGGCAATACCGGTGCAGCGGCCAACACCCAGGACAATCTGAGCCTGGTCTCGGCGGAAAGCGCCAAGCCCGGTGCGAAAGGCCCGGCCGGCGACGCCAAGGCGCTGAGCAACAAACTGGCAATCACTCAGGAAAACCTCGACACGACCCGTCGTGACAACGAGGAACTGAAAAGCCGCATGGCTGATCTGCAGAGCCAGTTGGACAAGCTGCAAAAGCTCATCGAGCTGAAGAACAATCAACTGGCGAAGATGCAAGCCGACGGCGCCGGCGCTGCGCCTGGCGCCACTGCTGCTGTGCCGCCGGTGCCGGCGATCACTGCCGAACTGGCGGCGACCCCGCCAGCCACTCCGGCCGACGCCGCAGCGGCTTCACCGACTCCAGAGTCAGCCATCGCGCCGCCAGCGGAAACCCCGGTTGAGCCAGTCGTCGAGCCGGTGGTCGAAACTACGCCGCCTGCTGCCGCCGATGACGACAAAGCCTTCAATGAACTGCTGACCAATCCGATCCTGCTCGGCCTGATCGGCGGCGGTGCGGTGGTTCTGCTGCTTCTGCTGTTGCTGCTGGCACGTCGCCGCAAAGCCCAGCAGGAAGCCGAAAAGCACCTGCGCATGGCCCGCGCTCTGGCTGAAGAGCAAGAGTTCTCCGCTGAGCAGGATCTGCCGGAAAGCAGCTTCTCCGGCCTGGAAACCCCGGCAGCCAGCGTCAAGCTCAACACGCCAGCTCCGGCACCTGCGCCAGCCCCTGCACCGGTCGTCACTCCGGTGGTGATGGCTGCGCCGATTGCCGCACCACTGGTGGCCCCGGCCGGCGAACGCTCTGATGATGTGCTCGACAAAGCGCAATCGCACATCAATGCCGGCCGCCTTAATCAGGCCGCTGCGCTGCTGGAAGAGGGCGTCAGCCTTGAGCCGGAACGCAGCGATCTGCGCCTGAAGCTGATGGAAGTCTACGGTCAGCAGGGCGACCGCGATGCGTTCGTTGCGCAAGAGCGTCAACTGGTGGCCAATGGCGATAACTTCGCCAAGGTCGAAGCGCTGAAAAGCCGCTTCCCAGCCATGGCTGTGGTCGCTGCCGGTGGGCTGGCAGCTGCCGCCGTCGCTGCCGAACTGGACGCGCAGTACGTCAAGGAATTGCTGCAAGACGAGCCGCAAGCGCCCGAGGCTGCCGCTGACGATCTCGACACCGCGTTCGATTTGAGCCTGGACGACCTCGACAACATCACCCCGGTCGATCCTGCGCCAGCGGTCGAGCCAGAAGCGCCTGTCGAGCTCGACGCATTTCCGGCCGAAGACGATCTGAGCTTCGCTTCGGTGCTG
This sequence comes from Pseudomonas sp. Leaf434, assembly GCF_001425545.1. Taxonomy (NCBI): domain Bacteria; kingdom Pseudomonadati; phylum Pseudomonadota; class Gammaproteobacteria; order Pseudomonadales; family Pseudomonadaceae; genus Pseudomonas; species Pseudomonas sp. Leaf434. Next base: position 1,322,728 of record NZ_LMQZ01000001.1, read on the forward strand.
CAAGAGCAGACCGAGATGAAAGACAATCTCGACGATCTGTCGGACTTCGATCTGGACATGGATCTGGGCGCCGAACCATCGCCGGCCACGTTGGCTGAAGATGACTTCCTGCTGGATCTTGACGACGGCGTGAAGGACTTGCCGCCGGTCGAGACGCCGGTAGTTGCTGACGTGCCGCAGGACGATCTGGAACTCCCAGCCGATTTCGACCTGTCGCTGGCCGACGAAATGGACACCAACCCAGCCGCCGAGCCGGATGCTTTCGCGGCCGAGCTTGACGACGTCAATGCCGAGCTGGATCGCCTGTCGCAAAGCATGGCCGAACCGAGCTTCACCGAAGCGGACGCAGCGTTGGGTGATGACCTGGGTGAAGATGATTTCGACTTCCTCGCCGGCACCGACGAAGCAGCGACCAAACTCGATCTGGCCCAGGCTTACATCGACATGGGCGACGCTGACGGTGCGCGTGACATCCTCAACGAAGTGTTGACCGAGGGTGACGAGAAGCAGCGGGGCGAGGCCAAGGAAATGCTTTCCAACCTGGCGTAAGTTCAGCGGTAAACAACAAGCGGCAGCCCGGTGGGGCTGCCGTTTTTGTTTGTGCCGGATTCGGCGGTGTTTGATCGATTGCTTTCGCGAGCAGGCTCGCTCCCACAGGGGGGCGCATTGCAAATGTGGGAGCGAGCCTGCTCGCGAAGGGGGCGGTACTGCCGATAGAGAACTCTGGCATCCCCAGCCCACCGCCTTATAATGCCCGCCTTTGCAAATCAGCAGGCTGTCCCACCTTGGCAAACATAGATAACCCGGTCGCCGAAATGGCGCCCGACGGCTTTTACCGCGTCGCGCTGGGCGTTGAGTACAAAGGCTCGCGCTACAGCGGCTGGCAACGGCAGCTGACCGGAGTGGCGACGGTGCAGGAAGAGCTTGAAAAAGCCCTGTCGAAAGTCGCCAATTCGCCGGTTTCCCTGCAATGCGCCGGGCGTACCGATGCCGGCGTGCATGCCTGCGGCCAAGTGGTGCACTTTGACACCCAGGTTGATCGCTCGCTGAAAGCCTGGGTCATGGGCGCCAACATCAATCTGCCCCACGACATCAGCGTCAGTTGGGCCAGGGTCATGCCGGCGCATTTTCATGCGCGCTTCAAAGCCATTGCCCGGCGTTATCGCTATGTGATCTACAACGATCAGATCCGCCCGGCGCACCTCAATGAAGAAATCACCTGGAATCACCGTCCGCTCGACGCCGAGCGCATGGCCGAGGCCGCGCAGTACCTGATCGGTACCCACGATTTCAGCGCGTTCCGGGCCGGTCAGTGCCAGGCAAAGTCGCCGATCAAGAAGATGCATCACCTGCGCGTGACCCGTCACGGCAAGATGATCGTGCTCGACATTCGGGCCAACGCGTTCCTGCATCACATGGTGCGCAATATCGCTGGTGTGCTGATGACCATCGGTGCCGGTGAGCGTCCGGTGGAGTGGATGAAGGAAGTGCTGGACAGTCGCGAGCGTCGCTCCGGCGGGGTCACGGCGCATCCCTACGGGTTGTATCTGGTGCAGGTCGAGTACCACGACGAATTTCCGTTGCCCGAGCGCTTTATCGGGCCACATTTCCTTACGGGTTTCTCCGAACTTGACGGCTGACGCCCTCGAACGCTTTTGTTACCATCCGGGACGTTTTCGGATTTTGCCTTGAGGTTTTCCTGACATGTCAGCCGTTCGCAGCAAGATCTGCGGCATTACCCGCATCGAAGATGCGCTGGCCGCCGTCGAAGCCGGTGCCGACGCGATCGGCCTGGTGTTTTACGCCAAGAGTCCGCGAGCGGTGAACGTGCAGCAGGCGCGGGCGATCATCAAGGCGCTGCCGCCGTTCGTTACCACCGTGGGGCTGTTCGTCAATGCCAGTCGTTGCGAGCTGGGGGAAATCCTCGATGCGGTGCCGCTGGATCTGCTGCAGTTCCATGGCGACGAAAGTGCGGAGGAGTGTGAAGGCTGGCATCGTCCGTACATCAAAGCGCTGCGGGTCAAGGCGGGTGATGACATTGCTGCTGCCTGCGATGCCTTTCCCGGCGCCAGTGGCGTACTGCTCGACACCTATGTCGAAGGGGTGCCCGGTGGAACCGGCGAGGCGTTTGACTGGTCACTGATTCCGCAACACTTGAGCAAGCCGCTGATTCTGGCCGGCGGCCTGACGCCGGAGAACGTTGCCGACGCGGTAGCACGGGTCAAGCCCTACGCGGTGGATGTCAGCGGCGGGGTAGAAGCGAGCAAAGGCATCAAGGATCACCACAAGATTCGCGCATTCATCAACGCGGTGCGCGGCAATACATCGTCGATGTGACGGCTGGCAGTCTGCCGCCGTCCATCAATGCACTTGCACAAAGCAGGCGCGGCTGAGGGTTGCTGAATCGTACGCAGGTCATGTTCCGCGCTGACCGCCACTGTTCGGCAACCATCGCCACACACATGAATTTAGCTCAAGGGCATACGCGGGGCTGCGAACCAGAGCGTTCGGGCCGCCGGTACTGGAGAAAGAAAGCATGAGCAACTGGTTAGTAGACAAACTGATCCCTTCGATCATGCGCTCGGAGGTCAAGAAGAGCTCGGTGCCTGAAGGTCTGTGGCACAAATGCCCGTCCTGCGAGGCGGTGTTGTACCGTCCGGAACTGGAAAAGACCCTGGACGTTTGCCCCAAGTGCAACCACCACATGCGCATCGGCGCACGTGCCCGCATCGACATCTTCCTCGACCCGGAAGGCCGTAACGAACTGGGCGCTGACCTGGAGCCGGTTGATCGTCTGAAATTCCGTGACGGCAAGAAGTACAAGGATCGCCTGGTTGCCGCGCAGAAGCAGACCGGCGAAAAAGACGCGCTGATCTCGGTCAGCGGTACTTTGCTGGGCATGCCGGTAGTGGTTTCGGCATTCGAATTCAACTTCATGGGCGGTTCCATGGGCGCCATCGTCGGTGAGCGCTTCGTTCGCGCTGCCAACTACGCACTGGAAAACCGCTGCCCGATGATCTGCTTCGCCGCCTCCGGTGGTGCACGCATGCAGGAAGCGCTGATCTCGCTGATGCAGATGGCCAAGACTTCGGCCGTGCTTGCGCGTCTGCGTGAAGAAGGCATTCCGTTCATTTCCGTACTCACCGACCCGGTTTACGGCGGTGTCTCCGCCAGTCTGGCGATGCTCGGTGACGTCATTGTTGGCGAACCGAAAGCCCTGATCGGCTTCGCCGGCCCGCGTGTGATCGAGCAGACCGTCCGCGAGAAACTGCCGGAAGGCTTCCAGCGCAGCGAGTTCCTGCTGGAGCACGGCGCGATCGACATGATCATTCACCGTCAGGAATTGCGTCCGCGTCTGGGTAACCTGCTGGCACAGATGACCGGCAAGCCGACGCCGAAGTTCGTCGCCGCGCCGATCGAACCGATCGTGGTGCCGCCGGTGCCTGCCAACGTATGACCCAGCGCACCCTTGGTGAATGGCTCGCCTACCTTGAGCAGTTGCATCCGTCGGCCATCGACATGGGCCTGGAGCGTTCGCAACAGGTAGCGTCCCGCATGGGGCTGGGCCAGCCGGCGCCTCGGGTGATCACGGTCACCGGCACCAACGGCAAGGGCTCGACCTGCGCGTTCGTGGCTTCATTGCTGCGTGCGCAGGGCCTGAGCGTTGGTGTCTACAATTCTCCGCACCTGCTGCGTTACAACGAGCGGGTGCAGCTCAACGGCGTCGAAGCCACTGACGTGCAGCTCTGCGAAGCCTTTGCTGCGGTCGAGGCGGGCCGCGGCGAGACTTCCCTGACTTACTTCGAAATGGGCACTCTGGCAGCGTTCTGGCTGTTCCAGCAGGCGGCGCTTGACGCTGTGGTGCTTGAAGTCGGGTTGGGCGGGCGTCTGGATACCGTCAATGTAGTCGATGCCGATATTGCGCTGGTCACCAGCATTGGCGTCGATCACGCCGATTATCTGGGCGATACCCGCGAATCCGTGGCCTTCGAGAAGGCCGGAATTTTCCGCCAGGGCAAGCCTGCTCTGTGTGGCGACCTGAATCCTCCGCAACCACTGCTCGACAAGGCGCACGAACTGGCTTGCCCGTTCTTCCTGCGTGGACGCGATTTCGATCTCGGCATCACTGACCAGCACTGGCAATGGCGCGGCACCGATGCCCTGGGCCAAGTGGTCGAGTTGCGCGACTTGCCGCTCCTCGATCTGCCGATGGAAAACGCCGCGCTGGCGCTGCAAGCCTATCTGCTGACAGGTTTGCCGTGGAATGCCGAACAGATTGTCGCGGCGTTGCAGGCGACGCGCGTGGTCGGACGCCTCGATCGTCGGTCATTCGAATGGAATGGCAAGCGCCTGAACCTGTTGCTGGATGTTGGTCACAACCCGCACGCCGCTGAATATCTCGCCCGTCGTCTGGCCGCGCGGCCGCCGGTTGGCAAGCGTCTGGCGGTGTTCGGGTTGCTGGCGGACAAGGATCTGGATGGTGTTGTTGGCGAATTGAATGCTAGTGTCGCGCATTGGGCTGTCGCGCCGCTGGATTCGCCGCGCGCGCGTCCGGTGGCTGAACTTGAGGCAGCGCTGCAGAACCTTGGTGCTTCGGTTACGTCCTATGCCAGCGTTGCGGCCGCTCTGGAAGGGCAGTGCGCTATAGCAACCAGCGACGACGAGATTCTCTTGTTCGGATCATTTTATTGTGTCGCCGAGGCCCTTGAATGGCTGGCCCGGCGCTCCACGGAGGAAGCGGCAAATGGCTTTGCTGGATAAAGCGTACAAGCAGCGCATGGTTGGCGCGCTGGTGCTGGTGGCGCTGGCGGTGATCTTCCTGCCGATGCTGTTTTCCCGCCAGGACGAGCAGCGTCAGGTGACCGTCGAGGCCCCGGCTGCGCCTCAGCCTTCGGCCATGCCGCAGGTGCAAATTGACCCGGTGGCCGTGCCCGAGCCGCAAGCCTTGCCGCAAGAGCCTGTGCCGACTGACGAAGAAGTCGCTGAAGAAGCGGTGCCTGCGGCCCCGGCTGCACCGGCTGCACCGGCTGCGCCAGCACCGACCATCCCTGCGCAGATAGCCCGTCCGGCAACGCCGCCACCGGTGGCCAAGCCGATTCCGGCGCCGGCTCAGCCGATCACATCCGCAACGAGCAAGCCGGATACCACGCAGAGCCGCGTCGATGCCAACGGTCTGTCGGTGAGCTGGTCGGTGCAACTGGCCAGTCTGTCGAGCCGCGCCAGCGCCGAAAGCCTGCAGAAGAACCTGCGCAGCCAGGGCTATAACGCCTACATTCGTTCTGCCGATGGCAAGAATCGGGTGTTCGTCGGTCCGCTGATCGAGCGTGCCGAGGCCGATCGTTTGCGTGATCTGCTGAGTCGTCAGCAGAACCTCAAGGGCTTCGTTGTCCGTTTTCAGCCTGAACGTGGCTGAAATCTATCACTTCGATTGAAAAGCACTGACAATCGCAGCTTACCGACAGCCATGCGCTCTGCTAAAATGCGCCGCCTTATCCGTCTGTAGGCTGCACTGTGCCATTTACCTGGGTTGACTGGGCGATCGTTGCAATCATCGCCATCTCCGCTTTGATCAGTCTGAGCCGCGGCTTCGTAAAGGAAGCTTTATCGCTGCTGACCTGGATCATCGCAGGAGCGGTTGCCTGGATGTTTGGTGGCTCACTGTCCGAGTACCTCGCCGGATACATCGAAACCCCATCGGCTCGCGTGATCGCGGGCTGTGCCATCATGTTTGTCGCCACACTGATCGTGGGCGCAATGATCAATTATCTTATCGGCGAGTTGGTTCGCGTCACCGGGTTGTCCGGGACCGATCGATTCCTCGGCATGGCCTTCGGCGCAGCGCGTGGCGTGTTGCTGGTGGTCGTGGCGGTCGGGCTGTTGAGCCTGGGGCCGGTACAGCAGGACGGGTGGTGGAAAGAATCACAGCTCGTGCCCAAGTTTCTATTGGTCGCCGACTGGTCCAAAAACCTGATACTGGGGTGGAGCAGTCAGTGGCTTGCCAGCGGAATCAGCGTACCCGCTGAGATTCCGTTCAAGGAGCAGCTCTTGCCGACGGCGAAAACGCCTCAGTGAGTGTTGCTCAGTTCAGATCCATTAAGTAGGGGTTGCGTCGCATGTGTGGCATCGTCGGTATCGTCGGTAAGTCGAACGTCAATCAGGCGCTGTATGACGCGCTAACCGTGCTCCAGCACCGCGGCCAGGACGCTGCCGGTATCGTGACCAGCCATGATGGCCGGTTGTTCCTGCGCAAGGATAATGGTCTGGTGCGTGACGTGTTCCAGCAGCGTCACATGCAGCGTCTGGTCGGCCACATGGGTATCGGCCACGTCCGTTACCCGACTGCCGGCAGCTCGACGTCGGCCGAAGCCCAGCCGTTCTACGTCAACTCGCCGTACGGCATCACACTGGCGCACAACGGTAACCTGACCAACGTTGAACAGTTGGCCAAAGAGATCTACGAATCCGATCTGCGTCACGTCAACACCAGTTCCGATTCGGAAGTGCTGCTCAACGTGTTCGCCCACGAGTTGGCCCAGCGCGGCAAGCTGCAGCCGACCGAAGAAGACGTGTTCGCCGCCGTGACCGACGTGCACAACCGTTGCGTTGGTGGCTACGCCGTGGTGGCGATGGTCACCGGTTACGGCATCGTAGGTTTCCGCGATCCGCACGGCATCCGCCCGATCGTGTTCGGCCAGCGTCACACCGACGAAGGCGTCGAGTACATGATCGCCTCGGAAAGCGTTTCCCTGGACGTGCTCGGTTTCACCCTGATCCGCGACCTCGCGCCGGGTGAAGCGGTGTACATCACTGAAGACGGCAAGCTGCACACCCGTCAGTGCGCAACCAACCCGTCGCTGACCCCGTGCATTTTCGAACACGTCTACCTGGCGCGTCCGGACTCGATCATCGACGGCGTGTCGGTTTACAAGGCGCGTCTGCGCATGGGCGAGAAGCTTGCCGAGAAGATCCTGCGCGAGCGCCCTGAACACGATATCGACGTGGTCATCCCGATTCCGGACACCAGCCGTACCGCAGCGCTGGAGCTGGCCAATCACCTGGGCGTGAAATTCCGCGAAGGTTTCGTCAAGAACCGTTACATCGGTCGCACCTTCATCATGCCGGGCCAGGCTGCGCGCAAGAAGTCGGTACGCCAGAAGCTCAATGCCATCGAGCTGGAATTCCGTGGCAAGAACGTCATGCTGGTCGATGACTCGATCGTGCGCGGCACCACCTGCAAGCAGATCATTCAGATGGCCCGCGAAGCCGGCGCGAAAAACGTCTACTTCTGCTCGGCGGCACCTGCGGTGCGCTTCCCGAACGTGTACGGTATCGACATGCCGAGCGCCCACGAACTGATCGCGCACAACCGTTCGACTCAGGACGTGGCCGACCTGATCGGTGCAGACTGGCTGATCTATCAGGATCTGCCTGACTTGATCGAAGCGGTCGGCGGCGGCAAGATCAAGATCGAGCACTTCGATTGCGCAGTGTTTGACGGCAAGTACGTGACCGGTGACGTCGACGAGGCTTACCTGAACAAGATCGAACAGGCGCGCAACGATGCCTCGAAGGTCAAGACCCAGGCAGTCAGTGCGATCATCGATCTGTACAACAACTGAGTTTCCACCGGCCCTGAGGGGCCGGTTTTGTATCTGATATTTATTGTTCGAGAACAGCAAGGAGAGACAGCATGAGTCAGGAATGGGATGCCGGTCGGCTGGACAGCGACCTCGAAGGCGTAGCGTTCGATACCCTGGCCGTCCGTGCCGGTCAGCACCGCACGCCGGAAGGCGAACACGGTGACCCGATGTTCTTCACCTCCAGTTACGTGTTCCGCACCGCTGCCGATGCAGCGGCGCGCTTTGCCGGCGAAGTGCCTGGCAACGTCTATTCGCGCTACACCAACCCGACCGTGCGCGCGTTCGAAGAACGCATTGCCGCGCTGGAGGGCGCCGAGCAAGCCGTCGCCACGGCAACCGGCATGGCCGCGATCATGGCGGTGGTGATGAGCCTGTGCAGTGCTGGCGATCATGTGCTGGTGTCGCGCAGCGTGTTCGGCTCGACCATCAGCCTCTTCGAGAAATACTTCAAACGCTTCGGCGTCGCAGTCGATTACGTCCCGCTGGCCGATCTGTCGGCCTGGGACGCGGCGATCAAGTCCAACACCAAACTGCTTTTTGTCGAGTCGCCGTCCAACCCGTTGGCCGAGCTGGTGGATATCGCCGCCCTGGCTGAAATCGCTCATGCCAAGGGCGCGCAGCTGGTGGTCGACAACTGCTTCTGCACCCCGGCGTTGCAGCAGCCGCTGAAGCTCGGCGCGGACATTGTCGTGCACTCGGCGACCAAGTTCATCGACGGTCAGGGTCGCTGCATGGGCGGCGTTGTCGCCGGTCGCGGTGAGCAGATGAAAGAAGTGGTGGGTTTCCTGCGGACCGCCGGGCCGACCCTCAGCCCGTTCAATGCGTGGATCTTCCTCAAAGGCCTCGAGACCCTCAACCTGCGCATGAAAGCGCATTGCGCCAACGCTCAGGCGCTGGCCGAATGGCTGGAGCAGCAGGACGGCATCGAGAAGGTCCATTACGCCGGTCTGAAGAGCCATCCGCAGCACGAGTTGGCCCAGCGCCAGCAGAAGGGTTTTGGTGCGGTGGTGAGCTTCGAGGTCAAGGGCGGCAAAGAAGGCGCCTGGCGCTTTATCGATGCTACTCGGTTGATTTCGATCACTGCCAATCTCGGCGACAGCAAAACCACGATCACCCATCCAAGCACCACCTCCCACGGCCGTCTGGCGCCGCAGGAGCGTGAAGCAGCGGGGATTCGCGACAGCCTCATCCGCGTCGCGGTTGGTCTGGAAGATGTCGCTGATCTGCAGGCTGACCTGGCGCGCGGTCTGGCGGCATTGTGATCGAGTTGTCCACACCGGCGGCCAATACCCATGGCCGCGTGGCGCTGGTCACTGGCGCTGCACGCGGTATCGGCCTCGGAATTGCCGCCTGGCTGATCAGCGAAGGCTGGCAAGTGGTGCTGACCGATCTTGATCGGGTGCGTGGTTCGAAAGTGGCGAAGGTGCTCGGCGAGAATGCCTGGTTCATCGCCATGGACGTCGCCGAGGAAAATCAGGTCGCACTGGGCGTGGCCGAAGTGCTGGGGCAGTTTGGTCGCCTTGATGCGCTTGTCTGCAACGCGGCGGTGGCAGATCCGCACAACATCACTCTGGAAAGCCTCGATCTGGCGTACTGGAATCGGGTGCTGGCGGTGAATCTGAGCGGGCCGATGTTGCTGGCCAAGCACTGTGCGCCTTATCTGCGTGCGCACAACGGTTCGATCGTCAATCTGGCCTCGACCCGTGCGCGACAGTCGGAGGCGGACTCCGAGGCGTATGCGGCGAGCAAGGGGGGGCTGTTGGCGCTGACCCATGCGCTGGCAATCAGCCTTGGGCCGGAAATCCGCGTGAATGCGGTCAGTCCGGGCTGGATCGATACTCGTGATCCCTCTGTGCGTCGCGCCGAACCGTTGGCCGATGCCGATCACGCCCAGCATCCGGCGGGCAGGGTGGGGACGGTCGAAGACGTGGCGGCGATGGTGGCGTGGTTGCTGTCGCGCAATGCGGGATTTGTCACCGGGCAGGAATTCGTCGTCGATGGCGGCATGACCAAGAAGATGATCTACACGGAATAACAAGCGAAGCCGCGTCCTGTGGGAGCGAGCCTGCTCGCGAATGCGGTCCATCGGTCGATGGCTTCTTCAGGAATGAAGCAATTTCGTCTTTTTCAGAAAAACTCCAATCCTGCTATTGACTTAGCTTCGCCACCTGCGTAAATTTCGCGGCCTCGGAGATGCAAACGGGTGATTAGCTCAGCTGGGAGAGCGTCTGCCTTACAAGCAGAATGTCGGCGGTTCGATCCCGTCATCACCCACCACTCCCGAGAAGCTTGCGCAAGCAAGAGAGTAGGCTGAAAGTGCCTGCACCGACGCGCAGCGGTAGTTCAGTCGGTTAGAATACCGGCCTGTCACGCCGGGGGTCGCGGGTTCGAGTCCCGTCCGCTGCGCCATATTTTACGAGTCAGATTCATCTGATTCGCGATTGCAAGGCACCGAAGCCGGCAATCAAAACGAGTTACTTGAGCGCAAGCTCAAAGCGATACGCAGCGGTAGTTCAGTCGGTTAGAATACCGGCCTGTCACGCCGGGGGTCGCGGGTTCGAGTCCCGTCCGCTGCGCCATATCTGTTTCAAGGACCACTGAACGCCTTGAAGCGCCGAAATCAGCCATTGGCTGAATCGGATCGATAGCAAAGACCCTGGTCGAAAGACCGGGGTTTTTTGTGTCTGAAATTTAGCTATTCCTCTCTCGAACTCCTACGCAAATCGTCCTGTAGGAGCTGCGGCACGCTGCGATCTTTTGATCTTGATTTTAAAAAGCAAGATCAGAAGATCGCAGCCTCTTTTCACTCGACAGCTCCTGCAAGAATCTCTGCAAGCCTTCTGCGGTGCTACGTCGCATTGATTTTTTGATTATTTAGTCAGGTTTTTGTAACTGGTTGTTTGCTGTGGGCGCAGAAACCTTTAAAGTTAACCTTTCGGTCAGCTTTGCACTGTCAACACAGCTCTTTGCTTCGCCAGAAAGAGCTTCTGCACGACTCGAGATCCCCAGTAGATAACCACAAGGGCGGACCTATAACCGCCCAGAGGATGATCCATGTCCAACCGTGAAATATCCCGGCGCTCGTTCCTCCAGGGCGGGCTGGTCGCGGGTGTGAGCGTTACGCTTACGCCGCTCAGCAGTCAGGCGCTGGCTGCCTTGATGGAAAACAGCGTCACCGTGCCGTCCGAGAAATGGCTCGGCAATAACGGCAAGGCCCGTCAACGCAACGATGCCTTGTCCAAGGTCTGCGGCAGCAAGGTGTTTGCCCGCGACATCCGCGCCAAGGACATGCCTGGCTGGCCTGAGCAACAAGGCCACGCCATGCTGCTGAAAACCATCAAGGCCGACCATATCTACGCAGGTTACGACCTGTCGTGGCTCGGCGCCGATCTGCAGCCGGACCGCATCGTCACCGCTGCCGATCTGGACAAGGACGGTATCCACTTCCCCGAAGAGCACGCGCCTGATCCATTGCTGCCCGAAGGCAAGGTACCGATGTTCATCGGTCACCCGGTGGCGATCCTGATCTGGAACGATTTCGAGCGTTTCCGTCGGGCCAAGAACCAACTCAAATTCAATGACAAAGCGATTCGTTACGGCGCCAAAGTGCCGTTCTACGAAGGTGATCCCTACGGCAGCTTCCGCTATGTGCGCGTCGGTGGCGCGACCTCGGCGGATGAAGACGAGTTCGCCAGCCTCAAGGATTCGATTCTGTTCCCGATGCTGAAGAACCGCCGTCCAGTGTGGAATGCATCGCCGAACCTGCATGGCAACCTCACCGAGCGCGGTCTGTTCTACGCCGATCGCATGAAGCAGGAGATCGACACGCCGCCAGACAACTGGCTGGTGTTCGATGAGCGCTACAAGACGCCGTCGATCGAACCGGCCGCCCTCGAGCCGGACAACGGCAACGGCTGGTACGACCCGAAAACCAAAACCCTGCATTTCGTCGTGGCGACCCAGTGCCCGCTGGAAGTCGCGACCGAGACAGCGAAGATGATCGGGCCGTCGCGTTTCGGCCTGGCCAATCTGAACATGCACCCGGGCTATACCGTCGGCTATGGCTCCAAAGACCACAACATTTTCGTCTACTACGCAGCCCTGGCCGCGCTGTACGGCGCCGGTGTGCCGGTGCGTCTGGCCAACGACCGCTATGAGCAATTCCAGAGCGGCATCAAGCGTCACCCGTTCGACATCCGCTACCAGTTGGCCGTGGACAAGAATGACTACACCTTCAAGATTTTCCGCGCGGAAATGAGCGTCGACGGCGGCGGTCGGGTCAACTACAGCCCATCGGTGGCAGCGGTTGGCGCCACGGCTGCGCAGTCGATCTACTACATGCCGCAGAACGACCTGCAAGTCACCGCGTATCACTCGCGCGCGGTCGAGGCGGGTTCGATGCGCGGTTACGGCACCCTGCAAAGCATGGCGGCGACCGAAATGATGGTCGACGAGATCGCCAATCGTCTGGGTGTCGACGCCATCGATTTGCGCCGCAGGAATGCCCTGCGTTCCGGTATGAAAAATACCCAGGGCGCAATCCCGGCCGGTGCACTGCGCCTGCACGAAATTCTCGACAAGGCCTCGGTGCACGAAGTCTGGAAAAACCGCGACACGATCAAGCAACAACGTGAAGCGGCAGACCCGGATAACTGGTACGGCGTCGGTTTCGCCATCTGCCAGAAAGACTTCGGTACCGGCTCCGAAGCGCCGATGGCCAGCATCGAATTCACCGCAGACGGGCGCATCACCCTGCGCCACATCGGTATCGAAATCGGCACCGGCATGTCCACTTCGCAAGCCTTGGTCGTCGCCGATTTCCTCGGCAGCCCGGCGCATGATGTGAAGACCGGCGAAACCGAGTGGCAGGAAATGCAGCTGATCACCAGCGGCAACCCGTACATCATGAGTCAGGCCGAACAGGACAATCTGCTGCGCAACCCGCGCTGGGTCGGCAAGCTGGCGTCGGCGTCCTCGGCGACCAACTCCGCCTATTACTTCAGTCATGCGACCCGTGAAGCGGCGCGGGTGCTGTTCAACCATGGTTTGTGGCCGGCGGCGCTGGAGATATGGCGTCAGGGGCCGTACGGCGGCCAGGCCAACCCTTACGTGGTGCGTCGCGAAGATGCGCATTGGGTCGACGGCAAGCTGACCGCCAACGGCATGCAGCCGCTGAGTTTCGAAGAACTGGCCAAACGCGCCCACGAACGCGGTCTGGTGACTGGCGCCACGGTGCACGGTTTCAACCGTTGGAGTTGGGCCGAGGCCGAGTACAGCATCGACGGCGTGCGCGAGCGCTTGCCGCTCGACGGTCTGGCGGTGAAATACGGCGATGGCGCGCCACAAGCGAAGAAAGCACAGATGAACAGTGCCGGCTTCCACCTGCTCGATCGGCAGAACGTCAACTACCCGGTAGTGCAGTTGAACAACGCTGCCGTGACCTATTACAGCCCGGTCGCGACGCTGGTCGAGCTGAAGGTCAACAAAGGCTCGGCGGAGGTTCAGGTGCTCAACCACCATTCTTGGATCGAGTGCGGGCGCGTGTTGGTTGAAGAGTTGGTCAAGGGCCAGCTCGAAGGCGGTATCGCCATGGGTATTGGTCATGCGCTGATGGAAGAGATGCCGTTGTACGAAGGCGGGCCGGGGGAGGGTGACTGGAACTTCAACCGTTACCGTCTGCCGATGGCGCGTCACGTTGCGGTGTGGAAGCAGACTGCGGAGATCCTGCCGCCGCTGTCGCCGAGCGATCCGTCCAAGGGCATCGCCGAAGTGGTGATGATCCCGATTGTCGGTGCCATCGGTAACGCCGTGGCGCATGCCATCGGCAAACGTGTTCGCGACCTGCCCATCACTGCTGCGCGCATCAAGGAGGCCCTCAATGGCTAACCGTCCGCTTCAACTGACCCTCAATGGTCAATCCGTCGGCCCGGTGGACATCCCTGATGACCTGCCGATGATCGACTACCTGCACGAATACAAAAACCTCACCGGCTCGCGGCTGGGCTGCGGTCAGGGGATCTGCCACGCCTGCGTGGTGATCGTCGATAACCCCGACGGTACCAGCGAAGAAGTGCGCACCTGCATCACCGGCGCGCACTACTTCGAGGGCAAGAAAGTCCGCACCATCGAAGGCCACGCCACTCGCGACGAGCAGGGCCAGGTCACCGAGCTCAATCCGATTCAGCAGCGCTTTGTCGACGAGTTCGCCTTCCAGTGCAGCTACTGCGCGCCAGGCTTCGTCAACGCCGCGACGGTGTTGGTCGAGAAGCTGCAGCGCCAGCCGATTGTCAAAAGTCAGCTGGAACAGGTGATCGAGGACAGCCTCGGCCATCACGTCTGCCGCTGCACCGGGTACGTGCGTTATTACAACGCCACGCGCAACGTGCTGACCGATCTTGGTCTGGTCAAGGAGGGTTGAGCATGAAGCGTTTACTGACCCGCCTGACTTTTGCGGTCGGACTGGCTGCGCCGTTTTTGGCGGTCCACGCCGATGAACAGGTAAAGCGCGGCGAATACCTCGCCCGCGCCGCTGACTGCATGGCCTGCCACACCGCACCGGGTGGCGCGCCCTATGCCGGCGGCCTGCCGATCGTGTCGCCGTTCGGCACGATCTACGGCACCAACATCACCCCGAGCAAAGAGCACGGCATCGGTCTGTACAACGATGACGAGTTCTTCGCTGCGCTGACCGAAGGCAAACGGCGCGACGGTGCGAATCTGTATCCGGCGATGCCGTACACTTCGTATCACCTGATGCCGCGCGCCGATTCCGATGCGATTCACGCGTATCTGAAAACCATCGAGCCGATCGAACGCGCCGCGCCGGTGACCAGCCTGAGCTTTCCGTTCAATGTGCGTCTGGGCCTGACCGGCTGGAACATGCTCTACGGCAAAGACGTCAAGCTGGAGCCCGCCGAAGGCAAAAGTGCGGCGTGGAAGCGTGGCCAGTATATGGTCGACGTCCTCGGCCATTGCGGTGAATGCCATACGCCACGCGGCCTGCCCGGCGCGATGCAAATGGACAAGCGCATGACCGGCGGCATCCTCAATGGTTATCTGGCGCCGAGCCTGCTGGCTACCGACCTGGCCGCGCGCGGCTGGAATCAGCAGGATCTAAGCACGTTTCTCAAGCATGGCATGAGCGCGCAAGGAACGATGTTCAACGAAATGTTCCCGGTGTTTCACAACAGCACTCAAGGTCTGAGCGATGCTGATCTGGCGGCAATGGCGACGTTCCTGCTTGGCGAGCAACCGCCACCAGCCAAAGAGCTCGTCGAAGTACCGCTGGACAAGCTCAGCCCGAGTGCCCAGCGCGGCCGTCAGGAATATCTGAACGTCTGCGCCGGTTGTCACGCGGTTGGCGGTGAAGGCAAACCGCACATTGCAGTGGCCATGCGTGGCAACACGACGTTGCGTCTGGAAGATCCGCGCAATCTGTTGCGAGTGATCGAGGACGGCATCGGCGAACAGAAGTTCTCCGGCTTCGAGCGCATGCAGCCGATGCCGGGGTTTGCTGAAAAGCTCAGTCCTGAGCAATTGACCGATCTGCTCAACTACCTGCGTCAGGGTTGGGGCGGCCAGAGCGCTGAGCTGGCAGTAAGTGAAGTGCAGAAGCTGCAAGCCGACGCGCCGAGCGTCGAGCACAAGGCCCACTGATATGCAGCATCTCGATCTGCAAGTGGTGCGTAAGGCGCTGGAATGGTCGGTGGCCGGGCAGCGAATCTGGCTGTGCACGGTGCTGACCACTTACGGCTCGGCACCGCGCGCGCCGGGTTCGCTGCTCGCGGTGAACGAAGGCGGGCAGTGGATCGGTTCGCTGTCGGGCGGTTGCGTTGAGGAGGATTTTCTTCAGCGCGTTGCCGAAGGTGCGTTTCTCGAAGCAGTAAGCGTCGTGCGTTACGGCGAAGGCGATGATCCGCGCTCGCGGGTCAGTCTGCCTTGCGGTGGCATTCTCGATGTGTTGGTGGAAAAACTTGACGCCGACTGCGCGGTGCAGGCGCATCTGCGTGAACTGGAATCAGCGCTGCTGGGTCAGCGTCGTCTGCTTCGCGAAGTCGATCTGGCCAGCGGTGCTCGCGTTCTGTTGGCTGATCGCGAGCAGGGTGCACGGATCGAGCGTGAGATTGATCGGGTGCGCATCCGTATCGGTGCAGCACAGCGCTTGTTGCTCGCCGGCTACTCCAGTGTGGCGCAGGTCTGTGCCGAGTTCGCGGTAGGACTTGGCTTCGAAGTGATTCTCTGCGATCCGCGCGAGGAGGTGCTGGAAGGTGTGGTGCTCAATGGCGTGGAAATCCGTCGGCAGTTGCCTTCGGTGTTTATTGCCGACGGTGGTTGTCATCGCGATACGGCGGTAGTGGCGTTGACCCACGATCCGCGTTTCGATGATCTGGCGATGATGGAGGCGGTGCGCACCAAGGCGTTTTACATCGGTGTGATGGGATCGCTGCAGACGTCGCAAAAACGCTTTGAGCGCTTACGTCGCATTGGTGGTTTGAGCGAGGCGGAGCTGGCGCGGATTCATGCGCCGATCGGCCTCAACCTCGGCAGCAAGACACCGGCGGAAATTGCGCTGGCGGTGCTGGCGGATATCCTGCGGATTCGCAGCGGGATCGCTCGGGATCAGCTCTGATCCTAAGCCTTGCTGAATCTGCTGTGGCGAGGGGATTTATCCCCGTTGGACTGCGCAGCAGTCCCCTCCTGCTCAAGAGGGGGCGCTTCGCACCCCCAACGGGGATAAATCCCCTCGCCACAATGGTGTTTATAGGCCGTACTTATCGCGCAGCCCGTAATACCAGGCGCCCAGCGCGGCAAACGGTGTGCGTAGCAGTTGCCCGCCGGGGAAGGGGTAGTGGGGCAGGTCGGCAAAGGCATCGAAACGCTCGGCCTGACCGCGCAACGCTTCGGCGAGGACTTTGCCAGCCAGGTGCGTGTAGGTGACGCCGTGGCCGCTGCAGCCCTGCGAGTAATAGATGTTGTCGCCCAGGCGCCCGACCTGCGGTAAGCGCGAAAGGGTCAGCAGGAAGTTGCCGGTCCAGGCGTAGTCGATCTTCACGTCCTTGAGTTGCGGGAAAGCCTTGAGCATCTTCGGGCGGATGATCGCTTCGATGTTCGCCGGATCGCGAGCGCCATAGACTACACCGCCGCCGAAGATCAGGCGTTTGTCGGCGGTCAGGCGATAGTAGTCGAGTAGATAGTTGCAATCCTCCACGCAGTAATCCTGCGGCAGCAATGCTTTCGCCAGCTCATCACCCAAGGGCTCGGTGGTGATCACCTGAGTGCCGCACGGCATCGATTTGGCCGCCAGCTCGGGCACCAGATTACCAAGATAGGCGTTGCCGGCGACGATGATGAACCTGGCCCTGACCTTGCCTTGCGGTGTATGCACAACCGGATTGGCCCCGCGCTCGATGCGCACGGCAGGTGATTGCTCATAGATGGTGCCGCCGAGAGACTCGACTGCCGCCGCTTCACCGAGCGCCAGATTCAGCGGATGGATGTGGCCGCCGCTCATATCGAGCATGCCGCCGACGTATTGATCGCAACCCACCACTTCACGGATGCGGCGTTGGTCCATCAGTTCCAGCTGAGTGTGACCAAAGCGTTCCCACAACCGTTTCTGCGATTCAAGGTGGCCCATTTGTTTGGCGGAAAGGGCGGCGAATACACCACCGTCTTTCAGGTCGCACTGGATGTTGTATCTGGCCACGCGCTCGCGAATGATCCGGCCGCCTTCAAAGGCCATTTCGCCGAGCAGTTGCGCCTGCTTGGGGCCGACCGTGCGTTCGATGACATCAATGTCGCGGCTATAGCTGTTGACGATCTGCCCACCGTTTCGGCCAGAGGCGCCAAAACCGACTTTCGCCGCTTCCAGCACGGTTACGCGAAAACCGTTCTCCAACAGGAACAGGGCGGACGACAGCCCGGTATACCCGGCGCCGATCACACAGACGTCCGTCTCCACATCATCCTGCAGCACAGGGCGTGGTGGTACGGCATTGGCCGACGCAGCGTAATAAGACTCTGGGTATTGGGTGTTCGCCATCCTGCCGCCTCTGTTTAATATATTTTACGAGTGTGCCGATCCTACCCGAGTTGAAAAACCTCCGCCAGCCACCGGAAAATCTTCGTCGCTGAGGCGAAATTAAATATTTTGCATATTCATAGGGTTAGGTGAAAAAAAGGTGTTGACACCCCTCCGGAATTCCGTAGAATGCCGCCTCACAGCAGGCACGTAGCTCAGTTGGTTAGAGCACCACCTTGACATGGTGGGGGTCGTTGGTTCGAGTCCAATCGCGCCTACCAAACAAAATCCGCTCTGCTGGGCGGTCTAGAAGGGCTCACCGAAAGGTGAGCCCTTTTTTGTTGTCTGCGATTTGCGCAACGCTTGTTCCCAGTCATTTCCGCTTCGCTCTGATCAGCTCTCCATTCATTACTATTTGGGCAAAGTGATCAAGCGCCATTTTGGTGCGTTTTTCTACCATTTCGTTGTTGAAAACACCTGAATATCCAAAGGCTTACAGCTATTTTTCTCCAGCCGGTTATCGAAAAAGCCTTGTTGCATGTTGGGAATTTAAGTAGCATCCGACCTGCGTTCACCACCACGGTTTATGCATTTTTAAATCCCAAGCTTCCATCAGCTGCTTGGGATTTTTTTTGCCTGCGATTTGGCGTTTGGCATCTGTCTCGCCGTCACCTCCAAGCGAGGCCCCGCTTTTTCGTCTACTACTGACTGGCCGATTTTCAACTCTTTGTAAGGGAGTGCGTCGATGCTGAGTCAGTGGATCCTTGCGGCTGTTCATCTATTCGCGTTTGCCTTGGCTTTCTGGGCGGTACTGACGCGCGGCACAGCGTTCAGCCAGCTCTCGGCGGGCACGGGAGAGCTCAAGCGCGTGCTGCTCGCGGATAACCTCTGGGGGCTTTCAGCTTTGACGCTGCTTATAACCGGAGCGATGCGTGCGTTTGGTGGTTACGAGAAAGGCTCTGACTATTACCTGCATCAGCCGCTGTTTCATCTGAAGATGACGTTGTTAGTGCTGATCCTGCTGGTAGAGCTTGCACCCATGATCACGCTGATCAAATGGCGCATCGCATCGTCGCGCGGGGTAGCGCCTGATGCCGGGCGTGCGAAGTTGTACGCGCGAATCAGTCATGTTGAAGCGCTGCTGCTGATCCTGATGATGGTCGCGGCGACGGGCATGGCGCGTGGCGTGATATTCGCTTAGAAGGCGAAATTCTCCGCGCTCTATCGGAAACGTCCGACAGCCAGCTCCGGGAGTGAAAGGTAATATCGGCGTAAGAAAGGAGGGAGTGACAAGTGAAAGGAGTCAGTGTGCTTCAGGCGCCGTGCCCAGCGGGGTGAAATGCGGATGGCTAAACGGCGCGTGAATCTTTAGCCAGTCTTGCGCGACGGCAATAGGACTGGCTACGTAATGCAAAGTGGCTCAGGGCGTTTGCGGCTTGTCCGGAGCGGTCAGGCCGGCCTGGATGCGTTGGTAAATTTCTTCACGGTGCACTGCCACGTTTTTCGGAGCGTTGATGCCGATGCGAACCTGTTGGCCGCTGACTCCGAGGATGGTGATCGTGATGTCATCACCAATGTTTATGCTTTCACCGACTTTGCGGGTGAGTATCAGCATGGTCTTCTCCTTGATTGCTTTGTAGGGCACCTGATTCAGACAGTGCAGAGGTCGGTGGTATCTATAGATTAGTGCGAAGTCTCACGGTTTGGGTGCCTCTTTCTGACGCGCAGATGCGGCATTAATTCCCAGGGCGTAACTATACAGAGGCTGCAATCATCATTCTCGTTGTTTTGTGCCCATTTTGCGGGGCTCGCGAAGTATTTATGAATGATAAGATCGCCGCTTTGTGAATTCCGAGGAAAGCGTTGTGCGCAAATTGGTTTGGCTGGTAGCGGCACTGGCATTGGCAGGCTGCGGTGAAGGCAAGAGTGTAGATGCGCCAAAGCCTGAGACAAAGGTCGCGGCAGCGCCGGCGGCCGCCGCGCCACAGTGGGATCTGGAAGTGCGTGGCGAAACTCCGCAGGCTGTCAGTGACCTGAGCGGCTGGTTGATCGAGCATGCTTTCGTTCCGACGGTCGTCAAGGACGGCAGCGGTAAAACACGAATTCTGATCGGTCCGTTCAATTCCCAGGCTGACGCCGAGGCGCGCAAGGTGCAGGTGGATGCGGCATTGGTAAAAGCCAAGAAACAAAATATCGAGTCGGTGGTGATTGAGCATCCCCTCACGCCATAAGCGTAGCGCCTTCAAAACAGGTTGAACGCCAAACGTGAAAAAGGCCTCGAGCATAACGCTCGAGGCCTTTTTATTTGTGCTGCGATCAGCCGCAGGCTTTAAGATTTACCGAGCCGACAAACTCGTTGCCGCGCCCCATCACGCACGCCACGCTCTGGTTGCGCTGACGTTCCCAGTCCTGCACTGGATAGGTCTTGTCCCACGCTTCGTACAACTGCCGATCCTGCTTCGACAGGCGCAGTCCGTATTGTTTGCTCATGTAAAAATACGTGCGGGCGATCATGCCGCGGATCGAAGGGCGGGGCATGACCTTCTTGGCCTTGAAGTCGACCTGCGTCAGGCAGGATCCATACTGACCGGACTGCACCGGCAACCAGCCGTAGCTGAAGTTGCTGCGATCACCGTTGACCTCACCGATGCTCGGTACCAGGTTGTGCAGGTCAGCTTCGGCCTTTTGATAAACCGGATCGTAACGCGTGCAATTCTTGCGTCCGCCTTGCTGCCAGCACTGCCGCTGATGCCCGATCTGCCAGGCCGGCACGATGTGCTCCCACTCGATCCTCGATGCACGCTTGGCGTTCTTGCGCGGCACATAGCCGCAAGCCTTGAGATCGACGCGGTTGCCGGTGTACTTGCAGCCGCAGTAGAACTCCGTGGACTGCGGCGCATAAAGTTTCCATGCGGCTTTCTTGGCTTCGGAAAATGTACGTGGGGCGCCAGCCTGGGCGCCCACGGCGAAAAACAACAACAGCAAAGCAACACAGCGGACACTCATTGAATCAATCTTCCTTCGGCACAACCCAAAAAATCTGCACGCCACCGTCATCGCGATAGGCGAGGGTGACGTTGTCGTTCTCGTCGATTTCCTCGAGCAAGCGCTCCCAGTCGTCCATCGGCTCATCCGGCAGACGGAAAATCAGTGCGGCTTTGGCTTTTTGTGCGGTGGGGGAATTGATGATTTTCTGAACGCGCATACCCATGCGTTCATAAGCGTCAGGAGCAGCAGGAGAGGTGGCCACGAGGTTATCCTTATTAAGCTGTACGTGCATACAGTATTTAACTGTAAGCGATTTCGCAACTGCTTAAAATTCAAGAAAATCCTCTGACAGCGGGTTTCCGATTTTGGTGTAGGACTTGTCGAGATTTTTGTGGGAAAAGTATTGGAAGGGTGTAAGCGGGGCACCACCTGTCAAGCTGACAGGTGATGCGCAATTGCCCGATCGAGAAGTGATCAGGCGATGTTCAATCAGTATTCCCAGAACATCCGTTGCAGCTCTTTGCTGTCGTTGGTCTTGGTCAGTGCAACCATCGCCAGGATGCGGGCTTTCTGAGGGTTCAGGTCGTGAGCGACAACCCAGTCGTATTTGTCGTCGGGCTGTTCGGCGTTACGCAGGACAAAGCCGCCGGCGTTGACGTGGGACGAGCGAATGATCTGCACGCCATCCTTGCGCAGCGCTTGCAGGGATGGAACCACGCGAGAGGATACCGAACCGTTGCCAGTGCCGGCGTGGATGATGGCTTTGGCGCCGGCTTGAGCCAGTGCCTTGTAGGCGGTATCGCTGACGTTGCCGTAGGAGTAGGCAATTTCTACGTCAGGCAGGCTCTTGATGTCCTTGATGTCGAATTCCGAATCCATGGTGTGACGCTTGGCCGGCAGGCGGAACCAGTAGGATTTGCCTTCGACCACCATGCCCAGCGGACCCCAGGCGTTTTTGAATGCTTCGGTCTTGATGTTGATCATTTTGCTGACGTCGCGACCGGACTGGATCTCGTCGTTCATGGTCACCAGCACACCTTTGCCGCGTGCTTCTTTGCTGCTCGCCACGGCGACGGCGTTGTACAGGTTAAGCATGCCGTCTGCCGACATGGCAGTGCCCGGACGCATCGAACCTACGACGATGATCGGCTTGTCGGTCTTCTCGACAAGGTTCAGGAAGTAAGCGGTTTCTTCGAGGGTGTCGGTGCCGTGGGTGATAACGATGCCGTCCACGTCCTTGCTGTCAGCCAGTTCGGAAACGCGACGACCCAATTGCAGCAGGTTGTCGTTGGTGATGCTTTCCGAAGCGATCTGCATGACTTGTTCGCCACGCACGTTAGCCAGTTTGCTCAACTCGGGAATGCCGGCAATCAGTTGTTCGATACCGACTTTCGCTGCCTGATAAGTGGCGCTGTTGGCAGCACTGGCGCCGGCGCCAGCGATGGTGCCGCCTGTGGCGAGGACGACGACGTTGGCCAGTTTCGTCTGGGTTTCGGCTTCTTTTGCCTGAAGGGCAGCAGGCAGGAGCAGGAGGAGGGCCAATGCGCCCGGAATCAAAGTATTGAAAGCAGATTTCATTATTTTTCTCTCTAGTCGTGAGACGGTGCTGATGCAGGTTCATCTAGATGCGCCCCAAGCCGATCTGAATGCTCGAGGTGCAAGGACGGGAGCAGGATTCATACCATGCGTAATGTGCTGGCGGAAAATGTTTAACCCAATGATTTAAATCAATATTTGTCGAGGGCTGGAGCATCGTTGAGGATCCATCCATCCGGGATTCCGAACGACAGGCGGATTCGTGTTCGGCTCGCCGATAGGCAATCTCTGAAAAGCCAGGCGGGTGACAAATCCCCGCTAAAGAAATGTGCTCTCAGGCCGATGCGTCCTCAAGGAAACCAAATCTTAGGAGTTCACATGTCACTGACGGTCGGTTTTGCCAATCCCGCTGCAGTCACCATTGGCGGTAAAACTGCAGCGACGATCAACAGCCTGAACGATGCGACCAATGAGACTTCGGCGCAGGCGCTGGGTACCGAAAAGACTGAGAAGAATCAGGTCAGAACCGGTGGCGGGCCTGTGCAGGAAAACAGTGAAACCGAGGCTGACAGCAATCTCAGCATCACCGTCAAGACGTTGCTCAAGCGGATGAAGGAATTGCAGAAGCAACTTCAGGAGCAGCAACAGCAACTGGCTGCGGCTCAGGCTGCAAGCTATCCGACTCCCGAAGCGAAGTCCCAGGCAGTGATGTCGATTCAGGGCCAGATCGCGCAAACCAGCGCCGCACTGGCAGAAGTGGCGGGTGCGTTGGTCAAGGAGATGTCGAAAAGCGCTACCAGCGGTGGCCTGGTCAACACGACCGCCTGAAGCGTCTGATGGCCGACTCAGCGATTCGGCCTACAACAAAAGACGATTTCTGATTGTTGACAAATGTCAGCGGGATTCTCATAGTTCGGTCTACGCAAACGTTTGCGCGACTTGGAAGGGCATCTGCTCCCGGAGTCGTGACGTAGCTTACGTCAGCGCAAACGTTGCTCACAATAATCATAAGATCGGAGTGAACCCATGAAGCTGCCATTCGCCGCACGTCTTCTTGCTGTCGCTATGCTGGCTGCCACAGCCGCCGCACTACCTGTCTCCTCGGCGTTCGCCGAATCTGCAGAAAAGCCCAAAGTCGCGCTGGTCATGAAATCCTTGGCCAACGAATTCTTCCTGACCATGGAAGACGGCGCCAAGGCCTACCAGAAAGAACACTCCGCCGATTTCGATCTGATCTCCAACGGTATCAAGGACGAAACCGACACTGCCGGCCAGACTCGCATCGTCGAACAGATGATCCTGGCCAAGGTGAATGCACTGGTGATCGCGCCTTCTGACTCCAAGGCCATGGTGCCTGTGATCAAGAAGGCCGTAGACGCCGGTATCACGGTGATCAACATCGACAACCAGCTTGATCCCGCCGTGGTCAAAAGCAAGAACATCAACGTGCCGTTCGTAGGTCCGGACAACCGCAAGGGTGCACGTCTGGTTGGCGAATATCTGGCCAAGCAACTGAAGGCGGGCGACGAGGTCGGCATCATCGAAGGCGTGTCCACCACCACCAACGCGCAGGCGCGCACGGCCGGTTTCAAGGACGCGATGGAAGCCGCGCAGATCAAAGTGGTCTCGCTGCAGTCCGGTGACTGGGAAATCGACAAGGGCAACAAGGTTGCGGCTTCGATCCTCAGTGAATACCCGGATGTCAAAGCGCTGCTGGCCGGTAACGACAGCATGGCGGTCGGTGCCGTTTCCGCAGTCCGTGCCGCTGGTAAGGCTGGGCAGGTGAAAGTCGTCGGTTACGACAATATCAATGCCATCAAGCCAATGCTCAAGGACGGCCGCGTGCTGGCGACGGCTGATCAGTTTGCAGCCAAGCAGGCCGTGTTCGGCATCGAAACCGCGCTGAAGATCATCAAAGGCGAGAAAGTCGACAGCGGTGCCAACGGCGTGATCGAAACACCGGTCGAGCTGATCACCCAGTAAGTCATCTGGCGACACAACGGCGCTCGTCCGTCCGGGCGAGCGCGTGGAGATTCCTATGTCAGTTTCCGCTCCGAACGCTGTCCTCTCGGTCAGCGGTATCGGCAAGACCTATGCGCAACCGGTGCTCACCGGCATCGATCTGACGCTGATGCGCGGTGAAGTACTGGCGCTGACCGGCGAAAATGGTGCCGGCAAAAGTACCCTGTCGAAGATTATTGGTGGTCTGGTCACACCCACTACCGGCCAGATGCAATTCCACGGCAAGGATTATCGTCCGGGCAGCCGTACCCAGGCCGAAGAGCTTGGCGTGCGGATGGTCATGCAAGAACTCAATCTGTTGCCGACGCTGTCGGTGGCGGAAAACCTCTTTCTGGATAATCTGCCGAGCAGCGCTGGCTGGATCAGCCGCAAGCAGTTGCGCAAGGCCGCGATCGAAGCCATGGCGCAAGTCGGCCTCGATGCGATCGATCCGGACACGCTGGTCGGCGAACTCGGTATCGGCCATCAGCAGATGGTTGAAATCGCGCGCAACCTGATCGGCGACTGCCATGTGCTGATCCTTGACGAGCCGACCGCGATGCTCACGGCGCGCGAAGTCGAAATGCTCTTCGAGCAGATCAGCCGATTGCAGGCCCGCGGCGTTTCCATCATCTATATCTCTCACCGTCTCGAAGAACTGGCGCGGGTGGCGCAGCGTATTGCCGTGCTGCGTGACGGCAACCTGGTCTGCGTCGAGCCGATGGCCAACTACAACAGCGAGCAACTGGTCACCTTGATGGTCGGTCGCGAACTGGGTGAACACATCGACATGGGGCCGCGCAAGATCGGCGCTCCGGCGTTGACGGTCAAAGGCCTGACCCGCTCTGACAAAGTCCGCGACGTCTCTTTTGAGGTGCGTGCCGGGGAGATCTTCGGCATTTCCGGATTGATCGGGGCAGGGCGCACGGAATTGCTGCGGCTGATATTCGGTGCCGATGCTGCCGACAGCGGCACCATCGCGCTCGGCTCCCCGGCCAAGGTCGTGAGTGTTCGCTCGCCAGTCGATGCCGTACGCAATGGCATCGCGTTGATCACCGAGGATCGCAAGGGCGAAGGGCTGCTGCTCAGTCAGTCGATCAGCGCCAACATCGCCCTGGGTAACATGCCGGAAATCTCCAGTGGCGGTTTCGTCAACAACGGCGACGAAATCTCCCTGGCGAAGCGTCAGATCGAAGCCATGCGCATCCGCAGCTCGAGCCCGACGCAGTTGGTTTCGGAACTGTCCGGCGGCAATCAGCAGAAGGTCGTGATCGGTCGCTGGCTGGAGCGCGACTGTTCGGTGCTGCTGTTCGACGAGCCGACTCGCGGGATTGATGTCGGCGCCAAGTTCGATATTTACGGTTTGCTCGGTGAGTTGACCCGCCAGGGCAAGGCGTTGGTGGTGGTGTCCAGTGACTTGCGCGAGTTGATGCTGATCTGTGACCGGATCGGCGTGCTTTCGGCGGGGCGTCTGATCGACACCTTCGAGCGCGACAGCTGGACCCAGGATGATTTGCTTGCCGCCGCATTCGCCGGCTACCAGAAACGTGATGCGTTGCTCAATGAGGCAGCGCCTAGGGATCTCCCATGAAAACTGCATCTTCTGCCAGTAAACGTAGTGGCAATTTCTTTGGCCTGGGTACTTATCTGGGCCTGGCCGGTGCATTGCTGGCGATGATTGCGCTGTTCTCGGTTCTGAGCAGCCATTTCCTTTCGTACAACACTTTCAGCACCCTGGCCAACCAGATTCCCGACCTGATGGTGCTGGCCGTGGGCATGACCTTTGTGCTGATCATCGGCGGCATCGATTTGTCCGTCGGCTCGGTGCTGGCGTTGGCCGCATCGACGGTCAGCGTTGCGATTCTCGGCTGGGGCTGGAGCGTTTTGCCAGCGGCGCTGCTCGGCATGGCGGTGGCGGCGCTAGCCGGGACCATCACTGGCTCGATCACCGTGGCCTGGCGGATTCCGTCGTTCATCGTCTCTCTCGGCGTGCTGGAAATGGCCCGCGGTGTGGCGTATCAGATGACCGGGTCGCGGACTGCGTACATCGGCGATGCGTTCGCCTGGCTGTCGAATCCGATCGCGTTGGGCATTTCCCCGTCGTTCATCATCGCTTTGCTGGTGATCTTCATCGCGCAGGCAGTTTTGACCCGCACGGTTTTCGGCCGCTACCTGATCGGCATCGGCACCAACGAAGAAGCCGTGCGGCTGGCCGGGATCAATCCCAAGCCCTACAAGATTCTGGTGTTCAGCCTTATGGGGCTGCTGGCGGGCATTGCCGCTCTGTTTCAGATTTCGCGCCTGGAAGCGGCTGACCCGAACGCAGGTTCGGGTCTGGAACTGCAAGTGATCGCGGCGGTGGTTATCGGCGGTACCAGCCTGATGGGTGGACGCGGTTCGGTAATCAGTACTTTCTTTGGCGTGCTGATCATTTCCGTGCTCGCGGCCGGTCTCGCGCAGATTGGTGCGACGGAGCCGACCAAGCGCATCATCACCGGTGCGGTAATTGTTATCGCCGTGGTGCTCGACACCTATCGCAGTCAACGCGCCAGTCGCCGGGGCTGAACCATGGCAACGATCAAGGATGTAGCGGCGCTTGCGGGTATTTCCTACACGACCGTGTCGCACGTGGTGAACAACACCCGCCCGGTGAGTCAAGAAGTGCGGCGCAAAGTCGAGGCGGCGATCAAGAGCCTCGACTACGTTCCCAGTGCCGTGGCGCGCTCGCTGAAAGCCAAAACCACGGCGACCATCGGCCTGCTGGTGCCTAACAGCCTCAACCCGTACTTCGCTGAATTGGCGCGCGGAATCGAGGATTACTGCGAGCGCAACGGTTACTGCGTGATCCTCTGTAACTCCGACGACAATCCGGACAAGCAGCGCAGTTATCTGCGCGTGTTGCTGGAAAAACGCATCGACGGTTTGATCGTCGCCTCCGCCGGCGGTGACAGTGGTCTGGCGCAAGGGCTGGCGGGCGTGAAGACGCCGATGGTCATCGTCGACCGAGGCCTGGAGGGTGTAAATGCCGATCTGGTGCGCATCGACCACGAATACGGCGCTTATCTGGCAACCCGTCACCTGCTCGAGTTGGGGCATCGCGACATCGCCACCATCGGCGGTCCGGCCAGTACCAGCGTGGCGCAAATGCGTCAGGCCGGTTATTGCCGAGCGCTGCGAGAAGCGGGAATCGAGGTGCGCGAGGAGCGTATGCTCGAAAGCGACTTCACCAGCACTGGCGGTTACAACGCCGCTGCCCGGCTGCTCGAGATCAATCCGCCGAGCGCGATTTTTGCCGGTAACGACATGATTGGCATCGGTGTGCTGCGTGCGGCGGCTGAACGTAATGTCCGGGTACCGGCCGAGCTGTCGGTGATCGGCTTCGATGACATTCAGATGAGCCGTTATGTCTATCCGGCGCTGACCACGGTCGGCCAGTCGATCCTGCAACTGGGCGAGATGGCCGCCGAAGTGCTGTTGCGCAGAATTGCTGCGCCGGATTCGGGCACCGATCAACGCATCGTGACCCCGAGCATTGTCCTGCGCGAATCGACCGCGCCGCTGTCCGGCGTGTTCACCGAATATCGCTGAAACCGAATTGATGAGTAGTGATGTATGCCAGCAAATGTAGTGGTAATAGGCAGCCTGAACATGGACCTGGTCACCCGGGCGCCACGGCTGCCACGCGGCGGTGAAACGCTGATCGGTCATTCCTTTGCCACGGTGTCTGGCGGCAAGGGCGCCAATCAGGCGGTTGCTGCTGCGCGCTTGGGCGCTAAGGTGGCAATGATCGGTTGCGTCGGAAATGACGACTACGGTGTGCGATTGCGCGATGCCTTGCTCGCCGAGCACATCGACTGCGAGGCTGTCAGTGTCGTAGAGGATTCCAGTGGCGTAGCGCTGATTGTGGTGGATGACAACAGCCAGAACGCCATCGTGATTGTCGCCGGTGCCAACGGCGCGATGACGCCGGCAGTGATCGACCGCTTTGATGCGGTTTTACAGGCCGCCGATGTAGTGATCTGTCAGCTCGAGATTCCCGACGCGACGGTCGGGCATGCGCTCAAGCGTGCGCGTGAACTGGGCAAAACCGTCATCCTCAACCCGGCGCCGGCCAGCCGTCCTCTGCCGGCAGACTGGTTTGCCGCCATCGATTATCTGATTCCCAACGAAAGCGAAGCCGCCGCATTGAGCGGGCTCGCTGTCGACTCGCTGCAGTCGGCAGAAACGGCTGCCACTCAGTTGATTGCCATGGGCGCGGGCAAAGTCATCGTCACGTTAGGCGCGCAAGGCTCATTGTTCGCCAACGGTAACGGCTTCGAACATTTTCCCGCGCCGACCGTGAAGGCGGTCGATACCACGGCGGCGGGCGACACTTTCGTCGGCGGTTTTGCCGCTGCGCTGGCCGATGGCAAGACTGAGGCCGAGGCGATTCGCTACGGGCAGATCGCCGCTGCACTGTCGGTTACCCGCGCCGGTGCGCAACCGTCGATTCCAACCATGTCCGAAGTACAGGCGTTCAAACCCGCATGAAAAAGACTCCTCTGCTTAACGTCGCGCTGTCGCGACTGATCGCTTCTCTTGGCCACGGTGACATGGTCGTGATTGGCGATGCCGGTTTGCCCGTGCCACCGGGTGTCGAGTTGATTGATCTGGCGCTGACCCATGGCATCCCTGATTTCGTCAGCACGCTGAAAGTTGTACTCAGCGAGATGCAGGTAGAAAGCCATGTGCTGGCCAAAGAGATCTTCGACAAACAACCCACGGCACTTGCCGATCTGGACGCGTTGAACGAAGAGGGCGCGCTGGGCCGTAGGGATCTGCTCACCCACGAGCAGTTCAAGGTGCTTAGCCGACAAGCCAGGGCGATCATTCGTACAGGAGAATGTCAGCCGTACTGCAACATCGTTCTGGTCGCCGGGGTTACATTCTGATTTCCGATATCACCTGCACAAGGAATGCGCTATGCAACGCTATGCTGCAAAACTTCATCAACTGGTCCGGAGCCTGCTGCTTTTGTCTGTGATAACTGCGACCGGCGTTCAGGCCGCTGAAAAAATCGATTTGATCATCGACACCGATCCAGGCGCTGACGACGTTGTCGCTTTGCTCTTCGCGCTGGCGTCGCCGGATGAACTGAATATTCGCGCGTTAACGACTGTCGCCGGCAACGTGCGCCTGGACAAGACTTCGCGTAACGCGCGACTCGCTCGCGAATGGGCAGGGCGCGAAGACGTGCCGGTTTACGCTGGCGCACCGAAGCCGCTGATGCGCACGCCGATCTACGCCGAGAACATTCATGGCAAGGAAGGTTTGTCAGGCGTCACGGTTCACGAACCGAAGAAAGGCCTGGCGAAAGGCAATGCGGTCAATTACCTGATCGACACTCTTAAATCGGCCAAACCGCACAGCATCACCATTGCCATGCTCGGTCCGCAGACCAACCTGGCTCTGGCATTGATCCAGGAGCCGGAAATCGTTCAGGGCATCAAGGAAGTGGTGATCATGGGCGGGGCGCATTTCAACGGTGGCAACATCACCCCTGTGGCTGAATTCAACTTGTTCGCCGATCCGCAGGCTGCCGAGGTGGTGCTCAAGAGCGGGGTGAAGCTCACCTATCTGCCGCTGGACGTGACCCACAAGATCCTGACCAGCGATGCACGCCTGAAGCAGATCGCCGCGCTGAACAACAATGCGAGCAAGATCGTCGGCGACATTCTCAACGAATACATCAAGGGCGATATGGAGCACTACGGCATTCCCGGTGGCCCGGTGCATGACGCGACGGTTGTGGCGTATCTGCTCAAGCCTGAGTTGTTTACCGGTCGGGCGGTCAACGTCGTGGTGGATAGCCGTGAAGGACCGACATTCGGCCAGACCATTGTTGACTGGTATGACGGCCTGAAAGCACCGAAGAATGCATTCTGGGTCGAAAATGGCGACGCCCAGGGATTCTTTGATCTGCTGACCGAGCGCCTGAAACGCCTGAAATAATTCGTCAACCCGCAGGCGGTTTGCCTGCGGGTTTTCACTGCGGCTGTTCAGCCTGGCTGATCGGATAGCGTTCGAATACCTGATTGATAAAATGCTGCGCCGCTTCTATCCCCAACTCCTTGACCAGTAAATCAATGCCGATCAGCGCCAATTCTTCCGTCGTGCCGGGGCTGTAAGAGCTGTGTCCTTCGGCCCATTTGGCGTTGATGGCGGCGTCGATGCTTACACTGGTCATGGGAGGCTCGAAAGGTCAGGATGTCTGTTTTCGAGTTAACCATTTTGTGCGGCATTTGGCACTGCGACTTAGGCATGAGCGGAGCGCTATGCGACACTTGGTCTTTTCCGGCTTGCAAAGGACCCCGCTGTGCAGATTGATCTGAATACCCCTGACGGCCTCACACTCGAAGCAGTGCGCCAATTGCTTGCCTCGGGCAGTGACGACGTGCACAACCAATTGCGCGTGACCAAAGATGGCATTGCCTATCTGTCTACGGTGACCGGTGGGCAGGATATCGAGGGTCTGCTGTTTCGCCTGGAAACCTGGGCGAAGGGGTCGGGCTATGTGGGTAACGTCGCAGCCAGCGATGAAGTCTGGGTGATGCAGATTTTCAACGCACTCAAAGACAACTGGCCGAATCCGCCCTACGACTACATCGACGTTTATTGAGGTCGTTAATATTCAGTCACGAATGTTTGATGAGCCGGACAGGGCGGCTCAGGCACACTCGGCATTTTTCCGCTCGTGGGGCAGGGCATGGCTTGAGCCTTGAAACCAAACGCCGCATTGGCGGTCGCACGATCTCTGCTTAAACATTTGAAAACAAGGAGGCTTCATGCCTTTGAAGTTCGCGACACTGGGTGCACTTATGGCCGCTGCTCTGTTGGCTGGTTGCAGCACAACCTCCAGCGAGTCGGCAAAGGAGCCCGTGGCGGCTGAATCAGGAAATAGCCGCTGCGAAGCATCGGCAGCGCAATTTGCCATCGGCAAGAAGGCATCCCCTGAGTTGCTGGATCAGGCGCGTGCCAAGGCTGGGGCGCAAAATGCGCGTTTCCTCAAGCCGAACGACATGATCACCCTGGAATACCGCTCCGATCGCCTGAACCTGAACACCGATAACAACCTGGTAGTTACTCGCGTCAACTGCGGCTGAGTCCTTTTGTGTCAGGCATAAAAAACCCCGTCACCAGGACGGGGTTTTTTTAGTGCGCCGAGAAATTACTCTGGGCGAACCTGTGCAGCTTGCATACCCTTTTGGCCTTTCTCAGCCACGAAAGAGACGGTCTGGCCTTCTTTCAGGCTTTTGAAACCGTCGGATTCGATAGCTTTGAAGTGTACGAACAGGTCGTCACCGCCACCTTGAGGAGTGATGAAGCCGAAGCCTTTTTCATCGTTGAACCATTTAACGGTGCCGGTTTGGCGATTAGACATGGTGTATCTCCAAGAAACATATATTTTCAGTAGTGCTGTGCTGCTCAGGCCAACTGGGCACACCCGGGTATCATAGTCGAAATGTTCGCTTTGGTAGCCCCCCGGACGTGCTGTTTGCCAATCAGTCGTGTTTTCTTTACCACCTTGTTGCGCTGAAAGCCCCGGTTTGAAAGGCTTTCAGCGAAACGTAAAGACGATAAAAAAACCTGTAAAACCTGCATAAATCGTCTGAAAAGCCTCATTTCCAGCACTTTTTTCCGCCTTTCAGCCGATGTTAATGACCGGTTTTCTTATTTTTTCGGGGCGGTATTTGCCTTGCATTTGGTGATCTGGCCAAGGGCTTTCTTTTGCAATTCAGGCGTCGCCTTGTTGTCCATCAGCGCCTGAATGTCGCTGGCCGGATAGGACTTGATGGCGTCAGCTCCGCAAGCGCAGTGGGATTTCGCCGCGGCAGCACCGATTTGCTGGGTTGCAGCCTCAGTGCACTGGGCCATGTACTTCTCGCGCTCGCCTTTTGGCCAGTCGGCATGGGCGCTCAGTGGCAGCAGCAGAACGACGGGGGCGACGAGGGCGAATAAGCTTTTCAGACGCATGCGAGGATGCTCCTTGTGGGTCAATGTCTTGTTATCTGAGGGCGCAAGGGCCTATCAAGTTCAGCACTCTGGCATAAAAACGGACATTTGGCCTTCTGCCAAATCAGGACGTAAGCGACCGCTCATCTGTGCTAGCATGCCGGGCTCAAGCGTTCTCAGGCTTCGGATGACCTTCAGTCCCGAAGCGGTCGGCGTGCGAATTTTTCCGATTTGAATCCCAGTCACTCTGGTTCGGTTTTTCGGTTGGCCGCAAGGCTCCTGCCGCTGTAAGGCAGGCGTTCGTCATTGAATGGCCTGGATCGGATCTTGTACTGGCTCATCCCAACCCACGTGACCTTTGGTAGGGGTCACCACTAGGAGAGGAGGCGCCATGCCAACTATTACTCTTCCCGACGGCAGTCAACGTTCATTCGATCACCCGGTTTCCGTAGCCGAGGTCGCCGCATCCATTGGTGCAGGTCTGGCCAAAGCCACGCTCGCGGGCAAGGTCAATGGCCAACTGGTCGACGCCAGCGACATCATCAGCAGCGACGCGACCCTGCAAATCATTACGCCAAAGGATGAAGAGGGGCTGGAGATCATTCGCCACTCTTGCGCGCACCTGGTTGGCCACGCGGTCAAGCAGCTGTACCCGACCGCGAAGATGGTCATCGGCCCGGTCATCGACGAAGGCTTCTATTACGACATCGCCTACGAGCGTCCTTTCACGCCGGAAGACATGGCGGCCATCGAGCAGCGCATGCAGCAGCTGATCGAGAAGGATTATGACGTCATCAAGAAAGTCACTCCGCGCGCGGAAGTGATCGAAGTGTTCAAGGCCCGCGGCGAAGATTACAAGCTGCGTCTGGTCGAAGACATGCCGAACGAGCAGGCCATGGGTCTGTACTATCACGAAGAATACGTCGACATGTGCCGCGGTCCGCACGTGCCGAACACGCGTTTCCTGAAATCCTTCAAGCTGACCAAGCTGTCGGGCGCCTACTGGCGTGGCGACGCCAAGAACGAGCAATTGCAGCGCGTCTACGGCACCGCTTGGGCGGACAAGAAACAGCTGGCGGCTTACATTCAGCGCATCGAAGAAGCCGAGAAGCGCGATCACCGCAAGATCGGCAAGCGTCTGGGCCTGTTCCACACTCAGGAAGAGTCGCCGGGCATGGTGTTCTGGCACCCGAATGGATGGACTCTATACCAGGTGCTCGAGCAGTACATGCGCAAGATCCAGCGCGACAACGGCTACCTTGAGATCAAGACTCCTCAAGTCGTCGACCGCAGCCTGTGGGAAAAATCCGGGCACTGGGCCAACTACGCCGACAACATGTTCACCACTCAGTCGGAAAACCGCGACTACGCCATCAAGCCGATGAACTGCCCATGCCACGTGCAGGTGTTCAATCAGGGCCTGAAAAGCTACCGCGAGTTGCCGATGCGTCTGGCCGAGTTCGGTGCTTGCCACCGTAACGAGCCGTCGGGTGCGTTGCATGGCATCATGCGCGTGCGAGCGTTTACTCAGGACGACGCGCATATCTTCTGCACCGAAGAGCAGATGCAGGCCGAGTCCGCTGCGTTCATCAAGCTGACCATGGATGTCTATCGCGATTTCGGCTTTACCGAAGTCGAGATGAAACTGTCCACTCGTCCGGAAAAACGCGTCGGCTCCGATGAGCTGTGGGATCGCGCTGAAGCTGCATTGGCTGCAGCCCTTGATTCTGCTGGCCTGCCGTACGATCTGCAGCCGGGCGAGGGTGCTTTCTACGGGCCGAAGATCGAGTTCTCGCTGAAAGATTGTCTCGGTCGAGTCTGGCAGTGTGGTACCTTGCAGCTCGATTTTAACCTGCCTGTCCGTTTGGGCGCTGAATACGTCTCCGAAGACAACAGCCGCAAACACCCGGTGATGTTGCACCGCGCGATCCTCGGTTCGTTCGAGCGTTTCGTCGGGATTCTGATCGAGCACTACGAAGGTGCTTTCCCTGCTTGGCTCGCGCCGACCCAGGCGGTGATCATGAATATCACTGATAAACAGGCAGATTTTGTTGCAGAGGTTGAAAAAACTCTCAACGAAAGCGGATTTCGTGCCAAGTCCGACTTGAGAAATGAAAAGATCGGCTTTAAAATCCGCGAGCATACTTTGCTCAAGGTTCCCTATCTTTTGGTTATCGGAGATAAGGAAGTCGAGATGCAGACTGTCGCTGTGCGTACTCGTGAAGGTGCTGACCTGGGCTCGATGCCCGTCGCCCAGTTCGCTGAGTTTCTCGCGCAAGCGGTTTCCCGGCGTGGTCGCCCAGATTCGGAGTAATTATTATTAAGCGTGAAATGAGACAAGATAAACGAGCTGCACCGAAAGCCCCGATCAACGAGAATATCTCGGCACGCGAGGTTCGGTTAATTGGCGCTGATGGCGAGCAGATTGGCATCGTCTCGATTGATGAAGCGCTTCGTATCGCTGAAGAAGCAAAGCTTGATCTGGTGGAAATTTCCGCAGATGCAGTCCCGCCTGTTTGCCGGGTGATGGACTACGGCAAATCGATCTTCGAGAAGAAGAAGCAGATTGCCGCGGCGAAGAAAAACCAGAAGCAGATTCAGGTTAAAGAAATCAAGTTTCGTCCAGGGACGGAGGAAGGGGATTACCAGGTAAAACTGCGCAACCTGGTACGTTTCCTGAGTGACGGGGACAGGGCCAAGGTATCCTTGCGATTCCGCGGCCGTGAGATGGCCCACCAGGAGCTGGGGATGGAACTCCTCAAGCGGGTTGAACAAGACCTGCTCGAGTACGGTTCGGTCGAACAGCATCCTAAGATGGAAGGACGCCAGCTGATCATGGTCATCGCCCCGAAAAAGAAGAAGTAATCAACAGGGCACGGCAGGCCTTCTGATTATGTTTATCAACTGAATGCGGAGTATCCGAACATGCCAAAAATGAAAACCAAAAGTGGTGCTGCCAAGCGGTTTCTGAAAACTGCTAACGGCATCAAGCACAAGCACGCTTTCAAGAGCCACATCCTGACTAAAATGTCGACCAAGCGTAAGCGTCAACTGCGCGGTAGCAGCTTGCTGCATCCGTCTGACGTGGCAAAAGTCGAGCGCATGCTGCGCCTTCGTTAATTTAGTCAAGAATAGAGGAAGTAACTCATGGCTCGTGTAAAGCGTGGCGTCATTGCCCGTAAGCGTCACAAAAAAATTCTGAAACTTGCTAAAGGCTACTACGGCGCACGCTCCCGCGTATTCCGTGTTGCCAAGCAAGCGGTAATCAAGGCAGGCCAATACGCCTACCGTGACCGTCGTCAGAAAAAACGTCAGTTCCGCGCTCTGTGGATCGCTCGTATCAACGCTGGTGCTCGTGTTAACGGTCTGTCCTACAGCCGTTTCATCGCTGGCCTGAAAAAAGCGTCCATCGAGATCGACCGTAAGGTTCTGGCTGATCTGGCAGTGAACGAAAAAGCGGCGTTTGCTGCGATTGTCGAGAAAGCTAAAGCCACCTTGGCTTAAGTACCCCCGACAGTCACCCGGCCTCACCTCTGTGGGGCCAGGTGTTAAACGTCATAAATAGGGGAAGAGCCTTCAAGCTCTTCCCCTATTTTGTATCTGGAGTCTGTACATGGAAAACCTGGATGCGCTGGTCTCTCAAGCACTAGAGGCTGTGCAAAGCGCTGAAGATATCAATGCCCTGGAGCAAATCCGGGTTCAATACCTTGGCAAGAAGGGCGAATTGACTCAGGTGATGAAGACCCTGGGGAATCTGCCGGCCGAAGAGCGTCCGCAAGTCGGTGCGCTGATCAATGTTGCCAAGGAACGTGTTACAGGCGTTCTCAATGCGCGCATGGCATTGTTTGAAGAAGCCGAACTGGCTGCCAAACTGTCTGCCGAATCCATCGACGTGACGTTGCCGGGCCGTGGCCAGACCTCTGGCGGTCTGCATCCGGTCACCCGGACTCTGGAGCGCGTCGAGCAATTCTTCACCCGCATTGGCTACGGCATCGCCGAAGGCCCTGAGGTCGAAGACGACTACCACAACTTTGAAGCGCTCAACATCCCAGGCCATCACCCGGCCCGGTCGATGCATGACACCTTCTATTTCAATGCCAACATGTTGCTGCGCACCCATACCTCGCCGGTACAGGTCCGCACCATGGAATCCAAGCAGCCGCCGATCCGCATCGTCTGCCCGGGCCGCGTCTATCGCAGCGACTCCGATATCACCCATTCGCCGATGTTCCACCAGGTCGAAGGCCTGCTGGTCGATCGCGATATCAATTTTGCCGATCTCAAAGGCACCATCGAAGAGTTCCTGCGGGTGTTCTTCGAGAAAGAACTGGCCGTGCGTTTTCGCCCTTCGTACTTCCCGTTCACCGAGCCATCCGCTGAAGTCGATATGGAATGCGTGATGTGCAGCGGCAAAGGCTGCCGCGTCTGCAAGCAGACCGGCTGGCTGGAAGTGATGGGCTGCGGCATGGTTCACCCGAACGTGCTGCGCATGTCCGGCATCGATCCGGAAGAGTTCTCCGGATTTGCCTTCGGCATGGGTGTCGAGCGTCTGGCCATGCTCCGTTACGGCGTGAACGACTTGCGTCTGTTCTTCGACAACGACTTGCGGTTCCTCGCGCAATTTCGCTAGTCGTAACGAATTCTTAGGAGAGCAGGATGAAATTCAGTGAACAATGGCTGCGTGGCTGGGTCAGCCCGCAGGTAGATCGCGACGAGCTGGTTGCCCGTCTGTCGATGGCCGGTCTTGAGGTCGATAGCGTTACTCCGGCCGCCGGCGTATTCAGTGGTGTGGTGGTGGGTGAGGTGCTGAGCACCGAGCAGCATCCGGACGCCGACAAGTTGCGCGTATGCCAGGTCAGCAATGGCGCGGAAACCTTCCAGGTCGTGTGCGGAGCGCCAAACGTGCGCCCGGGCCTGAAGATTCCGTTCGCCATGATTGGCGCAGAGCTGCCGGGCGACTTCAAGATCAAGAAGGCCAAGCTGCGTGGCGTCGAGTCCAACGGCATGCTGTGCTCGCAGGCAGAGCTGCAGGTCGGTGAGGGCAACGACGGTCTGATGGAGCTGCCGGCCGATGCGCCGGTGGGCGAAGATTTCCGAGTGTATCTGGATCTGGAAGACGCCAGCATCGAGGTCGACCTGACCCCGAACCGTGGCGACTGCCTGTCCCTGGCCGGTCTGGCTCGTGAAGTCGGCGCGCTGTACGCCGTGCCGGTAACCCGTCCTGTGGTGGCTGCGGTTGCAGCGGTACACGACGAAGTCCGCTCGGTCGAGGTGCTGGCCCCAGCTGCCTGCCCACGTTACCTGGGTCGGGTCATCCGTAACGTCGACCTGTCCAAGCCAACCCCGCTGTGGATGGTTGAGCGTCTGCGTCGCGCCGACGTGCGCAGCATCGACGCTGCCGTCGACATCACCAACTACGTCATGCTCGAGCTCGGCCAACCGCTGCACGCTTTCGATCTCGCCGAAATCAATGGCGGCATTCGTGTGCGCATGGCTGAAGAGGGCGAAAAGCTGGTTCTGCTTGATGGTCAGGAAGTCAGCCTGCGTAGCGATACGCTGGTCATCGCTGACCACACTCGTGCACTGGCGATCGCTGGCGTCATGGGTGGCGAGCACAGCGGTGTTTCCGCGACCACGCGCGATGTGTTCCTCGAATCTGCGTTCTTCGATCAGATTGCTGTTGCCGGCAAGGCACGTTCCTACGGCTTGCACACCGACGCTTCGCATCGCTACGAGCGTGGCGTTGACTGGCAACTGGCCCGTGAAGCCATGGAGCGCGCCACTGGCCTGCTGCTGGAAATCACTGGCGGCGAAGCTGGTCCGATCATCGAGACCGTCAGCGAGCAACACCTGCCATCGATTGCACCGATCACTTTGCGTGCTCAGCGCATCACTCAGATGCTCGGCATGGAGATGGATTCGGCACAGGTCGAGCGTCTGCTCAGTGCCCTGGGCCTGAGCATTACCGCTGATGGCGAAGGCCAATGGCGAGTTGAAGTGCCAAGCCACCGCTTCGATATCAGCCTGGAAGTCGACCTGATCGAAGAGCTGGCACGTCTGTACGGTTACAACCGTCTGCCGGTTCGCTACCCCCAAGCGCGTCTGGCGCCGCAAGCCAAGGCAGAAGCGCGTAGTGATCTGCCTGAGCTGCGTCGTCTGCTGGTTGCTCGTGGTTATCAGGAAGCGATCACTTACAGCTTCATCGATCCGCGTCAGTTCGAACTGTTCAATCCAGGTGTCGAGCCGCTGTTGCTGGCCAATCCGATCTCCAACGATATGGCCGCCATGCGCTCGTCGTTGTGGCCAGGTCTGGTCAAGGCGTTGCAGCACAACCTCAACCGTCAGCAGGATCGCGTGCGTCTGTTCGAGAGCGGCCTGCGCTTCGTTGGTCAGCTTGAAGGCTTGAAGCAAGAACCGATGCTGTCCGGGGTTGTGTGCGGGAGTCGCTTGCCGGAAGGCTGGGCGCAGGGTCGGGATACCGTCGACTTCTTCGACGTAAAGGCTGACGTGGAAGCGGTACTGGGTTTCGCCGGTGCCCTGGATTCGTTCACCTTTGCTCCGGGCAAGCACCCGGCGCTGCATCCGGGTCAGACCGCGCGCATCGAGCGTGAAGGTCGCGAAGTAGGCTTCATTGGTGCGATCCACCCAGAATTGTCGAAAGCCTTGGGGCTGGATCGTCCGGTGTTTGTCTTCGAGCTGGTTCTGGCGGAAGTGGCGCTCGGTAAAATGCCGAAATTCCACGAGTTGTCGCGCTTTCCTGAAGTGCGTCGTGACCTTGCACTGATCGCGCACAAAGACGTCGCGGCTTCGGCTGTGCTGGACGTAATCCGTGAAAATGCAGGCGAATGGCTCACAGAGCTCAGGCTGTTTGACGTGTATCAGGGTAAAGGTATTGATCCTGATAGAAAAAGCCTTGCAGTCGGCTTGACCTGGCAGCATCCATCGCGCACTCTTAATGACGATGAGGTGAATTCGACGACGCAAAATATCCTCACCTCGCTCGAACAAAGGTTGAACGCCACGTTAAGGAAGTGACGTATGGGGGCTTTGACGAAAGCTGAGATGGCGGAACGTCTGTATGAAGAGCTGGGCCTGAACAAGCGGGAAGCCAAGGAATTGGTCGAACTGTTTTTCGAGGAAATCAGGCACGCTCTTGAAGACAACGAGCAGGTCAAATTGTCCGGTTTCGGCAATTTCGACCTTCGGGACAAACGCCAGCGGCCTGGCCGCAACCCGAAAACGGGGGAAGAAATCCCGATCACGGCTCGCCGTGTGGTCACCTTTCGTCCAGGGCAGAAGTTGAAGGCCCGAGTTGAGGCTTATGCTGGAACCAAGTCATAACGACGAACTACCCGTCATCCCGGGCAAACGCTACTTCACCATTGGTGAAGTCAGCGAGCTGTGTGCCGTAAAGCCACACGTGCTGCGCTACTGGGAGCAGGAGTTTCCTCAGCTCAACCCCGTCAAACGCCGCGGGAACCGCCGGTATTATCAGCGCCAGGACGTGCTGATGATCCGGCAGATCCGCGCGCTCCTTTACGATCAGGGTTTCACCATCGGCGGCGCACGTCTGCGTCTGTCCGGCGACGAAGCCAAAGATGACACCACGCAGTACAAACAGATGATTCGGCAGATGATTGCTGAATTGGAAGATGTGCTGGTGGTACTCAAGAAATAAAAAGCTGCGTTTGAATACTTCCAGTTTTCAAAAGCTTGCGATATATTCTTGAGCGTTCTTCGAGGTGAAGAACGGGATGCAACATCAGTCGGGGCGTAGCGCAGTCCGGTAGCGCACTAGCATGGGGTGCTAGGGGTCGAGTGTTCGAATCACTCCGTCCCGACCATATTTTTCAATGATCTAGGCCAATGTTCACAGCATTGGCCTTTTTCATGTGTGTGAGATTTGCGGGGCTACTCGATCACGCCTGCGACTCGCATCACCAAGTGTTTGGATTAGTAAGAAAGTCCGCTCGTCGAGCAAATAGCACTCTCTGTGCGCCGATCTTCTCTTACTTATTAAGCGCAGCCCCTGCGCCACTGACGGGAGAGAATGATGATCGACGACAACAATGGCCCTGAAGCGCCATATCCGGGACCAGACGAACAAACACCTGATTCTGGCGCGGGTCATGATTCCGGCCTGGAGCAGGCTGATTCTGAGCCGAAGCAGGGCACCGACGAACGACCAGAGGACTGGAATCCGCCACCCGGCAATCCTGGCTCTGATCAGGACGCCCAGACGGGCCGAGATAATGGCGGCGCTAAGTAAGCCCGATCAATTGTAATAGTTCACGAGACCCGGCCATCGCGCCGGGTTTTTATTGCCGCCCAACCCTCTATCGACATCCTTGGGCGCAGACGGTTATTTGGGCTTGGGTGGGCGAAGCCGAGCGGCGCCGGCGGCTGGAAGCTTCGATCCAGGCGCCGGCAACAAGCATGTTCACTCTACGATGCAGATCCAGCGATGGTTGTATCGATAGGGTGCGCGGGTGAAATGGACGTCTGAGACCATTTTCATGCCTCGCTCTTGGAGCGCTTCGGTCAGTTGTACGAGTGTCTCTGCCTGGATAGTCATTGCTGTCACCTCGTCAGATTTACTGCGTTCATAATTCTTGACCGAGAGATCAGGCGGCTAATTCATTTTTTCTACAGTCATCATTGAAGTAGTGCGATCAAGAGCGCTGTGCTTCACTTCGTGTCCACTAACTTGCCCCATTCAAGTCCGAACCGCGCCAGGTACTTCCTCAAGCGATCGGCATCATTAGGCTGCGCCTTGGCCTGCCGGGAAATGCCGAACAGCTGTCGACCGGCATCCGACAGGCTGTCCGCCTGCCGGCATACCTCAATAACCGCCTTCAGCTGTAAGCGATCGAACAAGTCCATGCTCTCGCTATCTCCCGGTAACTCGGTTGATACAGCAGTGGGTTGCGCCAACCCCCACGCATATCGCAATCGATCGATCTCATCGTCTACCTGCGCTTCATCGATGCGCCCGCTGTCGGCCAAAGTCGCCATCCGTGTAATCGACGCAGACAGTTCGCGAAAGTTGCCCAGCCACGCTGCTTCACGTGAACTGGCGAAGGCCAGGTAGCGTCGGCGTGCTTCGAGATTGAAGCGCGCGCGTTGCCCATGTTCGCGCGCGTGGCGTTCCAGTTCGAAATCGATGTTTGGCTCGATGTCCTCGCGGCGGCCGGCGAGGCCGGGCAGGTCGAATGTCCAGAGGTTGATCCTTGCGTACAGATCCTCGCGAAAAAGGCCTTCGGCGACGCGGCTGCGCAGGTCGCGATGGGTGCCGGCGATTATCAGAAAATCACTCTCGACTTCCTTGTCCGAGCCCAGCGGGAAGAAGCGTTTCTCTTCGATTGCCTTTAACAGCATCGCTTGTTCGTCCGCGCCGAGCTCACCGATTTCATCGAGAAACAGCATGCCGCCGTTTGCGGCGCGCAGCAGGCCATCGCGAGCGTTTTGCGCGCCGGTGAAGGCGCCTTTGACGTGGCCGAACAAGGCCGACATCGCGCCGTCGCCACGCAAGGTTGCACAGTTGACTTCGACAAAGCGTCCCTGCATCTGATGGCGATTGCGTTTGAGTTCGTATATGCGCCGCGCCAGGAAGGATTTGCCGGCGCCGGTCGGGCCGATCAGCAGCATGGGGGCTTTCGAGCGCAGCGCAACGCGCTCGATCTGTTCGATGGAGCGGTTGAAGGCCGGGTTGCGCGTGGCGATGCCGGACTTGAGAAATTCGAGGCCTTCGAGACGTTTGCTGGCGAAGCGTGAGGCGATGCGATCATAGCGCGACAGATCGAGATCGATCAGCGCGTGAGTGCCGCAGGCGGGCTCGTTATCGTTCTTGCGCTTGGCCGGGGAGGTCTGAATCAGCCGGGCTGGCATATAGCGCGCCTCGGTCAGCAGGAACCAGCAGATCTGTGCGACGTGGGTGCCGGTGGTGATGTGGACGAGGTAATCCTCGTGCTCAGTGTCAAAATTGTACGCAGTGGTGAAGTCGTGCAGGGCGCCGTACACCTCCTCGAAATCCCAAGGGTTGCGCAGCGACATTGGATGCAGGCGCACTTCGGTGCTTGGAGAAATCTGCTGGATGTCCTCTCGAACGCGCTCGGCGAGGCTGACGTCGCGCGCGTCCAGGCCGTGAATCAATTCAAGTCGGTGGATAGGGAGGTCTGTTTGTTGGCACAGGCCTACGCTTGGTCGCCAATAATTCCATCGGCTGGCGCCTTTGCCGACACGATCCAGGGTGGCTCCGATAAATCCGATGGCGACCGTGCGTTTGTTGGGCATGCTTATCTCATAAGATAAATGACGATATGCAATGATAATTTTGCTGGTCTGATTTGTCTTCCATAGATTATCGAGACTCGTCGCATAAGAGATAAAAGCTATTAAAATCAGAAACATAGCAGAAAAAACCATAGCCGCATCCAAAGCTGGCACTGCGGCTGCAATGCTGGTGGAAACGAACATGGACACCAAGAGATGAAAGACCAAACCTACCAGCTTCTCGAAGTCGCCAACGGCAAGCCAATCAAACTCTGGACCGAAGGTGTCCCGGTTGAAAGCGAAGCCCGCGCACAGTTGATGAACACGGCAAAAATGCCATTCATCTTCAAGCATCTGGCGGTGATGCCCGATGTGCACTTGGGCAAGGGCTCGACAATTGGCAGCGTTATTCCAACGGTCGGCGCGATCATTCCCGCAGCGGTGGGCGTCGACATCGGTTGTGGAATGATCGCTGCGCGTACATCGCTGATGGCTTCGGATCTGCCGGACAACCTCCACGGACTGCGTAGCGCCATCGAGCAAGCGGTGCCACATGGCCGCAGTTCGAATCGTTCGCGGCGAGACAAAGGCGCCTGGGACGAGATTCCTCAGCAAGCCGATCAGGCCTGGGCGGGGTTGCAGCCGCGCTTCAAACTGATCACCGACAAGTATCCGAAACTGGCCAACACCAACAACCGTGGGCACTTGGGGACGCTCGGCAGTGGCAACCACTTCGTCGAAGTGTGCCTGGATGAAGCCAACCGGGTGTGGTTCATGCTGCACAGCGGTTCGCGTGGCGTCGGCAACGCTATCGGCAACCTGTTCATCCAGATGGCCCAAGCCGATATGCGTCAGCACATTGCCAACCTGCCGGACCGTGACCTGGCCTATTTCGAAGAAGGCAGCCAGCACTTTGATGATTACGTGGAAGCAGTGGGGTGGGCGCAGGACTTCGCCAGACAGAACCGCGAACTGATGATGCGCGCGGTGGTTCAGGCCACGCGGCAGATCATCCGCAAGCCGTTCGAAGTGGCGCTGGAGGCGGTCAACTGCCACCACAATTACGTGCAGAAGGAACGGCATTTCGGTGAAGACGTGCTGATTACCCGCAAAGGCGCGGTGTCAGCGAAGAAGGGCGAGCTGGGGATTATTCCGGGCTCGATGGGCGCCAAGAGCTTTATCGTTCGCGGTCTGGGCAACGCAGAGTCGTTCAGTTCCTGCAGCCACGGCGCCGGCCGCACCATGAGCCGAACCAAGGCCAAGAATACCTTCACCGTTGCCGATCAGATCCGCGCCACCGCCCATGTGGAGTGCCGCAAGGACGAAGCGGTGATTGACGAAATTCCGATGGCCTACAAGGACATCGACAAAGTCATGCACGCCCAGCGTGAGCTGGTGGAAGTGCTGCACACCCTGCGTCAGGTGGTGTGCGTCAAAGGATAAGGAGCTACAGCGCTGGCGAGAATTCTGCATCCGGCGCTGCCCCGGTTCATCGCGGCTGAG
This sequence comes from Pseudomonas sp. Leaf434, assembly GCF_001425545.1. NCBI lineage: Bacteria > Pseudomonadati > Pseudomonadota > Gammaproteobacteria > Pseudomonadales > Pseudomonadaceae > Pseudomonas > Pseudomonas sp. Leaf434. The sequence continues at coordinate 1,366,681 of NZ_LMQZ01000001.1, forward strand.
CTGAAGCGCGAATTATCAATATTGATCGTAACTCAGGAAGACCCACGACGGTTTAACGGTACCTCAGAGACACCGTCGGGCTATACGCGTAAGGATTTGCAATGAAAGAGATAATCGAACTGGACGGCGCCATCGGTGGCGGCCAGGTGTTGCGCAGTGCGTTGAGCCTGTCGATGGTGACAGGTCGGGCGTTTCGCATTAAACAGATTCGCGCCAGACGCAGTCGTCCGGGATTGCTGCGTCAGCATCTGACAGCCGTGATGGCGGCGGCCGAGGTTTGTGGTGCAGAGATATCTGGTGCGCATCTGGGGTCGCAAGCCCTGAGCTTCGAACCGGGCGAGATTAGCGGAGGCAACTTTCAGTTCGCTATTGGCACGGCGGGCAGTTGCACGCTGGTGCTACAGACGCTGTTGCCAGCCTTGTTGCAGGCGCCGCAGGCCAGTCGAGTGACAATCTCCGGTGGCACGCATAATCCGCTGGCGCCGCCGACGGATTTCCTGTCGCGCAGTTGGTTGCCGCTGCTGCGGCGCATGGGCGGCGATGTCGAGTTGGAGTTGCTGCGTTATGGGTTCGTACCGGCTGGCGGTGGCGAAATTGCGGTGAAGGTGCAGCCCTCGCGCCTCACGCGCCTGGACCTGTGTGAGCGCGGCGAGGCAGTCTCACGACGCGCATTGGCGCTGACCGCAGGTCTCGCACCCACTGTCGCTCAGCGAGAGCTGAGTCAGGTGGCCAAGCGTTTGAACTGGCCAGTGGAGGCGCTGCAACCTGTGGCGCTTGACCCGGCACGCGGTCCGGGCAATGTGTTATTGCTGGAGTATGTTTTCGAGCATGTCACTGAGGTGTTCAGCGCATTTGGCCAAGTGTCGTTACGCGCCGAGAAGGTGGCCGATGCCGCAATCAATCAGGCTGTCGACTGGTTGCGCAGTGATGCTGCGGTCGCTGAGCATCTGGCCGATCAGTTGCTGTTGCCGATGGCGCTGGCCGGTGGCGGATCGTTCACCACGCCGCGCATGACTGATCATCTGCGCAGCAACATCGAAGTCATTCACCTGTTTTTGCCGGTCCGTATCGATTGCCGAGAGGAGGGCGGCGATCGCTTGCGGGTAGACGTTTTCCAAACCGATTAACAGCGGCCGGCAACCGGAAAGCAGTTGCACAACCTCATCGCAGGTGAGGCTAGCCTTCAGCCATTAGCACATCCGACCTAATTGCCCCCGGTCTGGCTCGACCTTAAAGTCCTTTCGCTTGGCAGGTTATTGCCAGTATTTCTCCGGTATGAAAATCAAAAAGGTCGATCTGCAATGAACTCATCAAGGACTATCCCGGTTCTCGCTTTATTCGCAACAATGGCGCTCGCAGTTACTGGATGCCAGACCGTCAAACCGGGAGAGAGTGATCTCAAGAATCGCGCACAGACCACCATCGGTAAACCCGTAATCAAGGTTTCAAATATCCGCAGCGACTTCAATACAACCTTCTACACCGCGCAAACCGAAAGTGGCGAATATACGTGCGAACTGCCGAGCGGCCCGATGGTTGCCCTGGGTTCCATGGGCATGGGACTGGGCGCTCAGTGCACCAAGCAATGACTAATCAGTCCTTTCGAAGCTGAAATAAAAAGGCCAATGTCGATGACATTGGCCTTTTTCTTTAACGAATGCTCGGCGCAGATCAGCTGGTTTTCGAGTTCAGCTTGCGCAGTTCTTCGTAGGTCGCCGATTGCACGAACCAGAAGCCGGAGACGATGCACCAGCCCAGGGTGCCGCCTACGAACATGCCGAGACCTGAAAGAAAGCTCTGGCTCATCATGAAGAGGGAAACGATCAGGATGACCGCCAGTGCGATGTAGAGAACGATGTTGTTGACGCCGATGACGAAATCTTTCATTTGCATTCCTTGGATGTATTTTCCTCTGGCCACCTTCTATGGTGGCCAGTGCGCGCATCATATTGATATCACCGTGGATTGCGCTAGTTCGGCGTCGGTATTTCGTTATAAATAGCAAAGTCCGTGGTTACTGAACGGGTTTTTTCTCAAGATCTTCGGAGTCGCTCGACGTCGCCGCATCCTTCTCCGTCTCGTGCGGTTCTGAGCCCGCATTGGCGCCTGAAGACTCTTCACCTTTCTTGTTGGCCTTCTCATCATGGTCACTAGAGCTTTGTGCATGATTGACACCGGGCAGGGCGGTGGCGGGGGTGGCAGCGCCCGCTGTCGTTTCGGCTGCCCAAGCGTAGAGCGGGCCAATCAAGCACAGACTGAAAAACGACATTGCGAAGATTTTCTTGTTCATCACGTGGGCCTTCTACGCGGTGGGATGTACTGCTTTGGATAAGCCTGTCTGCCAAAGGTGCGCAGTACTGGACGAGCGGCGAAGCCTGATTGTATTCAGCCGGATCAAAAATCTCGCGACAGCAGGCAAATTGCTGGCCCCCATAGGTATTTCGCACCGGCAAAATCGCCTTTTTTCAAAAGGTTAGGTTGGCTATATGCGCACGATTGTCATCACCGTTGTGACGCTTTCCCTGGCTTTGATCGCCTCGGGAGTGCAGGCAAAAGAGTTGAGCAAGGGCCATCGCTTTGCCTGCACCTGGGGCTCGGATATTGCTGCCGGGGCGCAGCGATCAAAACTGTCCGGGGTTTCGCTGTATGGCGCGCGCAAGCAATTGCAGGTTCGCCGATTCCAGCAACCCTGGATGCGCATGACAGCGATGGGGATTACCGAGCAGACCTACAACAGCAGTTCGAAGCTCAAACCGGCAGCGGTCAAGCAGACCTATTACGAACAATGCGTACGCCATGAGTTGGCTCGGCGCTGATGCCGGTTTCTCAGGACTGATTTACACAGCTCAGGAATCGCGAGAGCCCTTGGCGACTGCCGGCCCGGCAACCCGCGGCGCCGCTTTGGTCTGCATCAGTGCATCCAGAGCCTTGCGATAGCCCTGGCCGCCAAGCGCCATGCTGTTGTTGTGCGTCGCGCCGGGCACGAGCAGCAGGCGTTTGGGCTGCTCTGCGGCATTGAATAGCTGCTCGCTGAAGCGCGGCGGCACGAAGGCATCAGCCAGGCCATGCACCACCAGCAGTGGCATGTGAATGTCGGCGATCTTGTCGATGGAATCGAATTTCTGCGACAGGAGCCAACGCACAGGAAGCGAGGTGTTGGCCACGGCGGCAGCTACGTCGGCGAGAGAAGTGAAGGTAGATTCGATGACCAGACCGCGAACCGGCAGAGGTGTGTTGTTGCGCGCCGCGTTCTGTCCGAGCTCGGCCGCCAGATCAATCGCCACCGCACCGCCGAGAGAGTGGCCGTAGATCAGGCGCTTGTTCGGGTCCGGTTGCAGCAGCTGGAAGCGCTCCCAGGCCACGCGGGCATCTTCATAAACGCTGCTTTCGGATGGTAGATCACCCTTGCTTTGGCCGAACCCGCGATAATCGATGGCCAGCACCGAATAGCCCGCCGCGCGTAGTTGTTCTATGCGGAACAACTGTCCGGTGAGGTTCCAGCGCACGCCATGCAAATAAAGGATTGCCGGGGCATTGGCACGTTCCGCCGGCCACCACCAGGCATGGATGTTCTGCCCGGCCTTGAAACTCTTCGGTTGCAGATCGAGTTCCTGAACGCTGCCGGGCAGACCGCGATACCAGCCGGCGGTGCCCGGCTCGATGCGAAACAACAGTTTGCGCTCGGTGTGTTCCAGCACCGCACAACTCGTCGGCACGCCAATGATCAGCGCGGCCATCATGGCGAATGCCAAGCGGCGGCGTCGCAGGCGGGTCAGGAAGGACAGGAACATTAATCGTTTCACCACAGCGCAGACAAAGAACGCTTTTTACCAGATGCCTCGGTCTGCGCGTGACTGTTTTTCGACCACCGTGCACGCCCAACGATTACAAGATGCTGCAATCGATCACCCCACTTGCAGCACAATCTTGCCGATATGATCGCCGCCCTCCATGCGGGCATGGGCCTGAGCCGCGTCAGCCAGCGGGTAAACCTTGTCGATGATCGGCAGGCAGCGCCCGGCGCTGAGGGCAGGCCAAACGTGTTCTTGCAGTTGATCGGCGATGGCGGCTTTCTCCTCAGCGGTACGCGCGCGCAGCAGCGAGCCGGTGACCACTGCGCGTTTGCCGAGGATCGCCAGCAGATCGATGTCGTTGGCGCGGGCGCCGCCGAGAAAGCCGAGCATCACCAGTCGGCCATCCATTGCCAGTGCGCTGATGTTGCCGTTCAGATACGAGCCACCCATGATGTCGAGAATCACGTTCACGCCTTGATCTGCGGTTTTCTGGGCAATGACCTCGGCGAAATCTTCCTCACGATAGTTGATCGGTTGCCCGCCAAGCTGACGGATCGCGTCGCATTTTTCAGCACTGCCTGCGGTAGCAAACGCCTCGATGCCAAATTCACGACAGAGCATCAGCGCGGTGGTACCGATACCGCTGGTGCCACCGTGAATCAACACGCGCTGCCCGGCCTTGGCGGCGCCGAGGCCGAAAAGGTTGGCCCAGACGGTGAAAAACGTTTCCGGAATCGCGGCGGCCTGGACCCAATCGACTCCATCCGGCACAGGCAAAGTCTGGCCGGCCGGAACCGCGCAATACTCGGCGTAACCGCCGCCATTGGTCAGCGCGCAGACCCGATCGCCGACCGCGAAACGCGTTACTCCGGTGCCAACCGCGACCACTTCGCCAGCCACTTCCAGACCGGGGATCGGGTCCATGCCGGGCTTCATCGGGTACTTGCCGGCGCGCTGCAAGGCATCCGGGCGATTGATGCCGGCAGCGTGAACGCGGATAAGCACTTGGCCTTCGCCAACGGTGGGCAGAGGTACGCGCCTGGCTTGCAATACTTCAGGGCCGCCGGGTTGGGTGATTTCGATACGGGTCATTTCTTTAGGCAGTGACATGTCGATTCCTGTGGAGAAGGTCGTGTAGATGGGAGCGCAGACAGGGTGCAATGATTCCCCTCAGTTCGCCGCGCAGCGCGTTTCATTAGCAGAGGGCAGCCAGCGCATGGCTAGCTCCAGCAGTAGAGCCACGACGATCGCGCCAGCGGCGATCACAAACAGCAGCGTGTGCTGGCCGCCCGAGGCATTGAACAATGCCGAATAGGCAAACCCGGCCAGCGCCTGAAAGGTTGCGAATGACACAGTGGCACGGCTCCAGGCGATCTGCTGACGGTGATGCGACGGCACCAGCTCATGCACGCGGGCCAAAGCCAGAGGGACGATGCCCGGCGGGAACGAGCCGAGAATCACCGCCAGTAAAGCCAGCGCCAGAAACGCATGGGAGACGGCGAGCAAACCGAGGGCAATGGCTTGAACTACCAACACCAGTCGAATACCAGTGCGGGCGCCAAGCTGGTCGGCCAGGAAGCCGTAAGTCACCGGCCCGACAATCGCTCCCAGGCCATACATCACCCAGACCATTGCGCCGATATGCGCCCCGGCGCCCAGTCCGCGAGCCACGTAATCCACCAGAAACACCATGGCAGGCACCAGCCCGGCGGCCATGAACGCGTATTGAGCGAACAACAGGTAAACGCCCGACGGTGTCGGCTCATCAGCCGACGTTGCGTGCGCAGCCACAGGGTGCGCGGTATCCGCAGGCCAGCCGAACCAGCTCAACGCGGTCAGCAACAACGCCAGCGCGCCCAGTCCCAGCCAGGTCGCTTGCAAGCCGAGGCTCAGCAGCGGCGGCACGATGGTCCCGGAGCCGGCGATTCCGAGGCCGATGCCCAGGAAGATTGCGCCACTGGCCAGACCTCTGCGCGCCACCGGAACGTGAGGCAGCACGGTTGCCGCCACCAGCACCATGATCGCGCCACCGGCAATGCCGGACAGCAAACGCCAGCCGAAGAACCAGCTCACCGAGAGCGGATAAGCACAGGCAAAAAATGCTCCCGTGACCGCCAGCATCATCAGGCGCAAGGCGTTGCGGTTACCTAGTCGATGGGCCATGGGCCGACCGAGCAGGGCGCCGATCAAGTAGCCGACCAGATTGGCCGCGCCGAGATAGACGACATCATTGGCGGAAAACCACTGTGCCTGAATCAGCGAAGGGATCAGCGGCGTGTAGGCGAAACGCGCCAGGCCAATGCTGACCAGGCTGGCGCAAAGCCCGGCGAAGATCGGCAGCCAGATGCCGGAGGAATTTGCAGTACGCATGATAGCGATCTCACAAGAGGTGTATGGCGCTCAGCTTATCGGCTATCCTGGCTGCGCATATGCAGCGATTAAGCGGCAGAGTGATGCAAAAATGCTTCGATGAGGATCAGCATGAATTGGGATGATGCGCGGGTTTTTCTGGCGGTCTGTCGCGAGTCCACCTTGCGCGGAGCTGCACGAGTTCTGGGCGTGGACCAGGCCACTGTCGGGCGGCGTATTACCGCGCTGGAAAAGTCTTTGAGCGCGACGCTGTTCCTGCGTACCTCCGATGGCTACGCGCTGACCAGTGTTGGTGAAGCGGCGCGTAAAAGTGTGGAAAAAATGGAACATTCGGCACTGGAACTGGAGCGGCACATCCACGGGCTGGACGATCGTCTGACCGGTAACGTACGGGTCAGCACCACCGACTCGATGGCCATCGACTTCATCATCCCGGCGATGGCGCGCCTGCATGACCAGCACCCCGACGTGCAGATTCAGCTGGATGCATCGACGCAGATTCTCAGTCTGGCCAAGCGCGAAGCCGATATCGCGGTGCGCAATACTCGGCCGGATAACCCGGATCTCATCGCTCGGCGAATCGCCCGTTGGCCTGTAGGACTTTTCGCAGCACAGGCCTATGTCGAGCGCCATGGAGAACCGCAGCCCGGCAACGCTTTCGAGGGCCATGATCTGGTGGTGTATCAGCCGTACTTACAGAGCAAAAAAGACCTGACGCTGGTCTCTGAACCGTTGACCCGCGGACGCATCGTCGCCACGCTCAGCTCCAGCCTTTTGGTGCGTCGAGCCCTTGCCGCAGGCCTCGGGATAGGCGAGATACCGGTATACATGGGCGAACGCGATGGCCTCGTCAGACTTTGGCCGGAGCGGACCCGGCCGCTGCCGTATGAAGTGTGGCTGGTCACCCACGCCGACCTGCGTCACACCGCGCGGGTACGGGCGGTCATCGAGCAGATCGTTGAGGCTTTTGCGCTGGAAAACGAATAAGTGGTTCAGGGTTTTGCCGAGGCTACAACTGCTGACGAAACAGCCTACGTCCGAGACAGAATGGGCCGGCTTGTTGTAGTCCGTGATGAGTTCTATTGTCACTGCAGCTCGATGCAGACCTCAGTGATGCATCGAAACGAAGAGCCAGGGAAGGCCGCGTAGCCGCAGAAAGGTGTCGAATTGAAAATCAGGGAAGTGAATCAATATGCAGTCACGGACAGATCGGACGCGGGGCGGGACAGGTAAATCATGAGCAGCATAAGTCGCGAAGAATTCGATGCCAGGATAGAAACCATCGAGACGAGGATGGATGGCCGCGTGGCAGAAATGCGCGCCGACATTCGCGGGTTCCTGGCTGCTCAGGCAGAGCGGGACAAGGTCTATCTTGAACGGGACAAGGCCCTGCAGGAACGGGACAAGCGTTATGACCTGATGTGGATGGGCGTGCAGAAAATCGCCGACGAATCGCGGGAAGCGATCAGACAGGCATCGACGGTAAAGGCCAATTACTGGGCTGCCACCACTGTGCATTTCCTCGGCGTGGCTTCCTTGCTGGTTGGCGCACATTTTGCCAATCAGGCGGCGGTGTTGACCACGATACAAACCACGCTGGCAGCGATTCAGATTGGCAAAGAGGTATCGTCACCCAAACCTGTCGTACAACCCTCAGCAGAGCCGCCGCAATAAAAAACGGCCTTCAGTGGAAGGCCGTTCTGCATCGCGCCAGATCATGGCATTTCCGGCAACTCCTGAGGCCGCAAGTCGAACACCAGCACTTCGGCATCGACCCCGTTGCTCAAGGTGAGCAGCTGTTCTTCACGAACCCGCACGCCGTCGCCTTCCTGCAAGGCTTGGCCATTGAGTTCGACGCTGCCACGCGCAACGTGCACGTAAGCGTAACGATTGGCCGGCAATTTCAGCGTGGCACTTTCCTCGCCGTCAAATAACCCGGCGTAGACCCGCGCATCCTGACGGACTTTCAGGGAGCCATTGCTACCGTCCGGCGAGATGATCAGTTGCAGGCGACCACGTTTTTTCTGCGCGCTGAAGTGTTCCTGTTGATAGCGCGGCTTGGCGCCACTGACATCCGGCACGATCCAGATTTGCAGAAAGTGCACGGGCTTGGTGGCCGAGTGGTTGAACTCACTGTGCGCCACGCCGCTGCCGGCACTCATCAATTGCACGTCCCCGGGGCGGATCACCGAGCCAGTACCGAGGGTGTCCTTGTGTTCCAGCGCGCCTTCGAGCACATAGGAAAAGATCTCCATGTCGCGGTGCGGGTGCTGGCCAAAGCCTTTGCCGGCGGCGACCCGGTCATCGTTGATCACCAGCAGATCGGAGAAACCCTGTTCACGCGGGTTGCGGTAGCTGGCGAAAGAAAAGGTGTGAAACGACTTCAACCAGCCGTGATTGGCGAGGCCGCGATCGGAGGCTTTGCGAAGAGTCAGCATGATGAAATCTCCTGGCGGGACGTGAATTCGTCCGAGTGAGGAGAAGGTTACTGGTTACCCGGTGAGGCAATAAGTAGATGGAAATTGAAAGACTGTCCGGCTCAGGTTGACAGTTTTGCGTTATGGTTCACCCATTCGATCACGCTCCTGAACACTCGGTCCGCCATAATGCCTTGGCTGAAGCGTGCGTATTGACCCTTGAATATGTGTGAAACCTCCCATGAAAACCGTGGCAATGGTGCTGTTCCCTGACTTTCTGATGCTCGACATGGCGGGGCCGCTGGAGGTGTTTTCAGTCGCCAACCGTTATCTGAAACCTGATCTGCACTATCAATTGACGACTCTCGGCACAGAGCGCGGCTTGCTGAGGGCGTCCAACGGCGTGCAGGTTCAGGCTGACTTGCACATCGACGAAGCGGCCGAGCGCTATGACCTGCTATTGGTGCCGGGCGGACCCGGCGCCTATAACCAGAGATTTCCCGAGCTGTTTGGCTGGTTGAAAAAAGCCGTGCCGCGCGCGGAGCGTTACGGTTCGATTTGCACTGGCGCATTCATCCTCGGCCACGCCTGCCTGCTTGATGGTTATCGCGTCACCACGCACTGGAACTACACCGAACGGCTGATCGAGGCTTTCCCGAAAACCACGGTGACCACCGATCAGATCTACGTCGAGGATCGTAATCTCATCACCTCCGGTGGCGTTACGGCCGGCATCGACCTGGCGCTGGCGGTGGTGGCCAGAGATCACGGCAAGAAAATCGCCCAGGACGTTGCCAAGGTCTTGTTGGTGGTCATGAAGCGCCAGGGCGGTCAAGCGCAGTTCAGCCCGTTGATGGCGGCAGTCTCACCGCAAGAAACGCCCATCACCCGCGCACAGAATTACGTCCTTGAACATCTGGATGAAGCGTTCACCGTCGAGCGCATGGCTGGATTGGCGAACATGAGCGCACGGCACTTTGCTCGCCTGTTCGCCCGTGACGTCAATATGACGCCGATGGAGTTTTTGCAGAATGCCCGCATTGACTGCGCGCGAAACCTGTTGGAAACCGGCGATCTGCCGCTCAAGACCATCGCCTACAAAAGCGGCTTTGGCAGTGTCCGGCACATGCGCTCGTTGTTCGCCGAAAAGCTCGGTCTTACACCGTTACAATACCGCGAACAGTTCAGCTAGAGCGGTTCTGTCCGTCTGACGCAGTCGGATGTCCGTGCTGCGTCGGCTCTGGCGGTTGTATCGTCACGCGAGAGTGCCAAGATGTTTGGCATGAATAATCACAACGACACAAGCCACGGTTCAGTGCTGCGTTTCGGCCCCTACGCCTTTCATGTGCGCCAACGTCTGGTCCTTGAAGGAGAGCAGCCGTTGCGCATGGGCGGGCGCGCCATGGACATCCTTCAGGCGCTGCTAGAACACGCGGGTGAGGTGGTCAGCAAAGAGCAGTTGATTGCTCGAGTATGGCCGACCTCGATCGTCGAAGAGATCAACCTGCGGGTGCACATTGCGGCGTTGCGCCGCGCACTGGGTGACGGCGTAAACGGGCAGCGTTTCATCATTCACGTGGCGCACTGCGGCTACAGTTTTGTCGCCCCGGTGGAGCAGGGCACCAGTGATGCGCTGACCATGCCCGCTGCCGCGCTCATGCCCCTGCACAATCTTCCGGCACGACTGACGCCAGTCAGTGGGCGCGACGCCCTGATTGGTAGTCTGGTTCGACAAATGCCGGTATGCCGCTTGATGACGATTACCGGTGCGCCGGGTGTTGGCAAGACCACTGTGGCATTGCGCGTGGCGGAATTGCTCCTGCAATACTTTCGCGATGGCGCCTGGTGGGTCGACCTTGCCAGCCTCGAAGATGACATTCCATTGCTCGAGCGCCTGTTGCACACCCTGAAGACAGACTTTTTCGCACTGACCGGCCGGCACGCCTTGTTGATACTGGATAACTGCGACCACCAGCGCGACAGCTGTGCGGCACTGGCGGAAACGCTGTTGCATGCTGCGCCTCGCCTGTCGATTCTGGTCACCGGCCGCGAAGCCTTGCAAGTCGCGCAGGAGACCGTTCATTACGTGCCGCTGTTGGCGATTCCCAAGCGCTCGACATTGAACACCGTCGAAGAAGCCATGGGCTATCCGGCGGTGCAGTTGTTCGTCAATCGCGCGCGGGCACGGCAGCATGGCTTCTGTTTGCGTGAGCAGGATTTGCCAGGTGTGCGCGAGATCTGCCGTCAACTGGACGGTCTGCCGCTGGCGATCGAGCTCGCCGCTGCGCAGATCGACGCGCTTGGCTTGATCGGCTTGCAGGCACAGGTTGAAAACGGCCTGCAGTTGCTTGGCCAAGGCCGGCGCACCGCGGAACCGCGCCATCAGTCGATGGCCGCTGCGATCGATTGGAGCTTCCAGTACCTGACGGAGATGGAACAGCGTGTGCTGCTGCGTCTGTCGGTATTCAGCGCGGGCTTTACCCTGGAGGCCGCACTGAGTGTGATCAGCAGCGCGGATGTGGCGGGTTCCAGACTGTCCGCGATAATCGAAGGGTTGGCGCGCAAATCGTTGCTTGTTCGAGAACCCAACCGTGCGACGGCCCGCTATTGGATGCTCAACACCGTGCGCCGCTATGCTCGTGATCAGTTCGAGCGCAGTGACGACAAGTTCGAACTGAAACAGCGCCATGCGCGCTATCTCAGCAGAACGCGCAACGCTTCAGGCCGGGCACTGCTCGTGGAGGCTGTCGAGTAGCAGGCGGACCTTGCGCAAGTCCGGTGTGGCGTAGCCTTCGGTGAAGCGCTGGTAAATGGGGCTGAGCAAATCCCATGCTTCGCGATGGCGGGACTGGCGCTGCCATAATCGGGCGAGGTCCGTGGCGCTGCGCAGTTCCCAAGCGAGGGCGCCCTGGCTTCTGGCGATGGCCAGAGCTTGTTGCAGGGTTTGTTCGGCTTCTCGGGTTTCAGCGGTGTCTGAGCGGGCCGATTCGCGAGCAGGCTCGCTCCCACAGGATGAACCCTTCAACAATGCCGCCGCCCGCGCCCGCAATATCTCCGCTGCACTCCATCCCGCATCGCCATTGCGCGCGCGCTCCACCAGTGCATCATCGACAAAACGCTCATCCAGCGTAACCATCACTTCCCGAATCAGACCGCTGCTCTGTGCTGGTACGGGCATGGCATTATCCGGATCGATCACCTGCGCATACTGCCGGCCCCAGTTATTGAACAGCAGCACCGAGTGCTTCTGCGATTGTTCCAGCAGCAACTGCAGCAGCGCGCGGGCGTTTACATGGTCGCCGTTGTAATGAGCGATCAGACAACTGGCCAGCGCCAGGGTGTAACAGATCGATGTGCCGTGATTGATCTGCACGGCGATGTCCAGCGCCTGCCGTGCGGCGCGCCAGGCTTGCTCGGGCAGACCCTGCAACCACAGCACTCGGGCCAGTACTGTCAGCGAAGCGACGCTCTGGTCGTATTGCACGCCAAAACCATGGGTGAAACGATTGAGATGGCCGCTGTGCGCCATGCGTTGCAGCACCTGCTCGGCATGTACGCGTGCCTGCGGCTGGTCGCCGGCATAATGCAGGGCCAGCACCCGCAAGCGATGTGTGCTCAGTGACAGCAGCGGTTCGCCGTGCAGGCCGATGCGGTCGAATTGCTCACTCTGGGCCAAAGCCATGCGGTAATGCCCGCAACTCAGATTGACCGCCATATGCCCCGATATCGCACGCAGTTGCCCGGCCAGATCGCCGTGTTCCTCGGCCAATTGGCAGGCGTCGACGAAGGCCTGAATGGTTTGTGGCGTGCCGCCCCAGGTGTGATAGCTGGCGCTACCGAGCGCCAGTTTCAAGGCGATTTGCAGGCGAGGGCAGGGCGGTAGCAGCGAGTCTGCTGGCGAAGCCTCCAGCAGACTCAGTGCCCGGCGCACATAGCGGCTGTAATCGCGCAGCAACGACAGCTCCTGCCACAAAGGCGCCGACGCGGCTGCCAGTTGCACCCCCAGCTCATCCGGTCCCGGCCCGTTGAGGCTCCAGTCCAGCGCCGCGCGCAAATCCTCCAGACCCCGGGCATAGCGCTCCATCCACAATACAGTCGGAGTATTGTCCCAATCCGCCTGCGCCTGCTGCATCAGTGTCAGGCATCGCTCGGCGTGGCGTTGGCGGGTTGCGTTGAGCTCGTCGGCCTGTTCGAGTTTTTCCAGTGCGTAGTGGCGGGTAGTGTCGAGCAAGCGATAGAAAACATCTTCGTCGCCCACTTCGACGCTCAGCAGGGATTTGGCCACCAATTGTGTGACGGCGGTGAACACCGCGCCGGGATCAATCTGTTGGCCGATGACCACCGCTGCCGCCGAGGCGAGGGTGAAGCTGCCGCGGAAAATCCCCAGTCGCCGCAGACAGGTTTGCTCGCAGACGTTGAGCAGGTTGAAACTCCAGTCCATCGTCGCGCGCAGGGTCAGGTGGCGTTCGGCGCTGCTGTGGTGTCCGGCCGACAATGGCGGCAAACCCTCGCGCAATTGCTTGAGCAATCCGTCCATGCCCAATTCGCTGACCTGCGCGGCGGCCAGTTCCAGTGCCAGCGGAATGCCGTCCAGGCGCTGGCAGATTTCGATCGCTTGCGGCAGCTCGGCGTGGCTTAGTCGGAAGTTTTCCCTGGCTGCGGTGGCGCGCTCGACAAACAACTGCATCGCAGCAAAGCCCAGTGCTTGGGCCGGCTCCATCGGGGTCGACATGGACGGGCATTCGAGCGATTCCAGACGCTGCACGAACTCACCCTCAGCGCGCAGGCTCTCGCGGCTGGTCGCCAGGATATGCACCTTTGGTGCCCCCCGCAGAATCTGCTCGCTGAGCGCGGCGACCGCATCAATCAAGTGCTCGCAGTTGTCGATCACCAACAACATTTGCTGTTCTCGCAGGCCGTCGACCAGACCAGCCTGCGCATCGCCTTCAGCTGCGGACAGATCAAGCAGCGTCGCCAGATGCGAGCCGATCAGCGCGGGATCGGCGATGGGCGCCAGATCCACCAGGCGGATGCCGTCGCGATACTGGTCGAGCAATTGTTCGGCGACGCGCAGGGCGACGGTGGTCTTGCCAATGCCGCCGGGGCCGACCAGAGTGATGCAGCGTCGGCGCGGCAGTTGCTTAATCAAGTGATCGATCAGGGGTTGGCGACCAATCATCCGCGTACGACGCAGCGGCAGGTTGTGCCGGGGCGCGGCGACCGCAGGCGTTGCTTCGATGCTGTCGAGCACGAACGGTGCGACAAAGCTGTAGCCGCGCTGCGCCACGGTGACGATGTAGCGCTGGCCGTTCTGCCCGTCGCCAAGCGCTTTGCGCAGCGCCGCCATGTGCACGCGCAGGTTGATGTCTTCAACGACACTGTCTGGCCAGACCCCGGCCATCAATTGCTGTTTGCTCACCACTTCACCGGCATGGGCCAGCAAAATCAGGAGGATGTCCATCGCCCGCCGTCCCAGGCGCAAAGGCTGTTGGCCTTCAAGCAGCAGTCGTTGCCCGGGGTGAATCCGATAGGGGCCAAACGCAATGGCCTGATTCGGGGAAAAACTCAACAGCGCGCTCCTGCGGTGATGCGGCGGACAGGGCGAATCAGTGCCTGGCGCAAGCGCAGGCCGTCTGATCCGGGGTGTCCGGGCATAATCCTCAGGTTTGAGCATCAGTGCAACGGGTGGCGTAACGGCAGCAGTCAAAACACCGCAGGCTGCGCTGCGGTGTTTTTCGGTTTATCCATGACTCGACAGCGCCAGGCGAAGGGATTGATGCCCTCGCTGCGGGTGAACATGTGGCAGAAGTGCGCCTGATCGCAGAAGCCGCATTCGAGGCTGATTTGCGTCAGGCTCAAGTCGGTGTGCTGGATCAGCAACTTGGCCCGGGCCAGGCGCTGGGCGCGGATCCAGTCCTGTGGCGACAGGCCGGTGCTGCACTTGAATGCGCGGGAGAAATGACTGCGTGACAGTGCACATGCCCGGGCCAGTTCAGCCACTTCGAGGCTTTCGCCCAAGCGATCGAGGATCAACTGTTTGATCTGGCGTTCGCGCTGCGGACTGAGTCCGCCAGTCGTGTTTTTACGCGGTTCGCTGGCAGGGGCGAGGGCGACGGTTTGCTGTGGATAAGCCATGGCCAAGGTCCGTGTCGGTGGGGAAGGCACGGTCGGCGCATTCCCTCAGGTCAAAAAAGCAACGCTGCGCAGAGGGCTTCATTGTTGGGCGATGCCTTGAGGCTGACGAGTTAATCGTTGTTAATTTCCTCGCTCAGGCTGGAACTCAGCACATCCTTGCAAGTCAGCGCCCGGCGCTTTGCGCGACGATGTCGACAAAGCACGGCCGCCGTTGGCCAGGTTCAAAGGGGAATGCAATGAAAAGCTTGGTGAAAGCGGCAACGACGCTGGCGGTCGTGCTGGCAATGTCCGGCGCCATGGCGCAGGCACCGCAGGTTGGCACTCAGGCGCCGGGTTATTTCCGGCTGGCTGTCGGCGATTACGAAGTCACCGCGTTGTTCGACGGTTACAACGATTTGTCGCCGAAGTTGTTGCAGGGCATGAGCCAGAGTCAGATTCGCGCGCTGCTTGCGCGCCGTTCGATTGAAACCCCTGGCGTGCAGACGGCGTTCAATGCCTTTCTGGTCAACACTGGCAAACAACTGATTTTGGTCGACACGGGCGCAGGACAGTGCATCGGCGCCACCGCAGGCCAACTCTCGGCCAACATGCAGGCCGCCGGTTACAAGCCTGAACAGGTCGACACGATTCTGCTGACGCACCTGCACCTCGATCACGTCTGCGGTCTGGTCGACGCCGAAAAGAAACCGGTGTTCGCCAACGCCACCGTGTTTGCAGCCAAAGCCGAGGCCGACTACTGGCTCGATCCGGCAGCGCTGGCCAAGGCCCCAGCGGGCGCAAAAGAGTTTTTCAAGATAGCCCGGGACTCTACGGCGCCCTATGTTGCCGCCGGTCGCTTCAAGACGTTTGCCGCCGGGCAGTCGCCACTGCCGGGACTGGTCGAAGCAACCCTGGAAGCCGGCCACACGCCGGGCAGCACCACATATCGCTTCAATTCGCAGCAGCAGAGCATCGTGTTCATGGGCGATCTGGTGCATAACCTGGCGGTGCAGTTTTTGCACCCGGAAGTGTCGATCGGTTTCGACGTCAACAGTCAGCAAGCGATCAGCAGTCGTCAGGCAGTGTTCAGTGCTGCGGCAGCGAGCAAGACCTGGGTGACGGCAGCGCATCTGCCGTTCCCGGGCATCGGCCACATCACCGCCGAGGGCAAACATTTCCAATGGGTGCCGGTGGAGTACGGTCCGTACAAACGCGCGGCGAAAGTGCCATTGATCGAGTAAAGTGCCCAACGCCTGTGGCAAAAAGCGTCTGACACCGATAAGGAAACCACACCCATGAACCGTAACGATCTGCGCCGCGTCGACATGAACCTGCTGGTGATTTTCGAAGCGCTGATGTTCGAAAAGAATCTGACCCGTGTGGCGGAAAAACTGTTCATGGGCCAGCCGGCGGTCAGTGCTGCGCTGGGGCGCTTGCGTGATCTGTTCGACGATCCGTTGCTGCTGCGCAACGGTCGCGGTATGGAACCGACAGCGCGGGCGCTGGCGATCCTCAAGGAATTGCAACCGGCAATGGACGTGATTTCCGGCGCAGTCAGCCGCGCCAAGGAGTTCGAACCGGCCAGCAGTTGTGACGTATTTCGCATCGGTCTGTCGGACGACGCCGAGTTCGGTCTGTTTCCACCGCTGTTGCGCCAGCTTCAGCAGGAGGCGCCGGGGATCGTCGTGGTGGTGCGCCGCGCCAACTATCTGTTGATGCCGGCGCTGTTGGCTTCGGGGGAAATCTCCGTGGGCGTCAGCTACACCACGGATCTGCCGGCCAACGCCAAGCGCAAGAAGCTGCGTGATATTCCCTGCAAAGTGCTGCGCGGCGACGACCGTCCGGGGCCGTTGACCCTGGACGAATATTGCGAGCGTCCGCACGCGATGGTGTCGTTCTCCGGTGACCTGAGCGGCAATATCGATCTGGATCTGGCCAAGATCGGCCGTTGCCGCCGAGTCGTTCTCGGCGTACCGCAGTTCAGCGGCTTGCGCGCCTTGCTCGCCGGTACCGAGATGATCGCGACGGTCCCGGACTACGCCGCCTGTGCCTTGGTCGAAGGCTGCGCCCTGCGTGCCGAAGATCCGCCATTCCCGATCGATGCCGCGCAATTGTCCATGGCCTGGAGCGGGGTGCATGACAACGACCCGGCAGAGAAATGGCTGCGCTCGCGCATTAGCCAGTTCATGGCGGCGCCGCTGGATATTCCGGCGCTTTAACCGCCCTCGATTACACAAGCAGTTCTCCTGTGGCAGCGAGCCTGCTCGCGAAAGCGGTGGGTCAGTTAGTGTGGATGTGACTGGCCTGACGCCTTCGCGAGCAGGCTCGCTCCCACAGAGAAATTCGGGGCTGACCGGGCTTTGTGATTCGGCACATAGACTTGTGGGAGCTGGCTTGCCAGCGATTGCGGTGGGTCCGTCAAAGAAGGTGGTGGATGTGCCGACCAATCGCTGGCAAGCCAGCTCCCACAGGGATACGGGGTGGAATGAACATTGTTGGTCACCACAAAAACCTGTGGGAGCGAGCCTGCTCGCGAAAGCGGTGTGTCAGTCAATGTGGATGTGGCTGACCTGACACCTTCGCGAGCAAGCTCACTCCCACATTGTTTTGTGGCTGGCGGCAGAACATCAAAGACCTGAAAAGCAACTAAGCACACCCATCCAATTTCTCCCGCGCCGGCCTTGGCATGATTCCCGTCAATGACATTCAAAGGGTCGGGTCATGATTGCTACGAGGGATGAACAGGCGCGCGACATCGGGTTGCTGTTCCTGCGGGTCAGCGGCGGGTTGTTTCTGTTGTGGGTGCACGGCTTGCCGAAGTTGCTGGACTTCACCGCGCAGCTGCAACTGATCGAAGACCCGTTCCACCTCGGCGCCCACCTGACCCTGATCCTGGCGATTTTCGCCGAAGTCCTCTGCCCGTTGCTGATCGTCGCCGGTGTGCTGGCGCGATTGGCTTGTTTGCCTATTCTCTTTGTACTGCTCGTGGCGTTGCTGGTCGTGCATCCGCAATGGAGTGTGGCTGAGGGGCAGTTTGGCTGGTTGCTATTGATTCTTTTCACCACCGTCTTGATCGCCGGGCCGGGACGGCTGGCGATTCCTGTTCGTTTGCCCGGAGTGCTGCGTTATGCCTGAAGTCCTCAATTCACAAGCACCGGGGGCCGATGAGACCGTCACGTTGATCATCAAACACTCGGTCAAGGCCGGTTTCGAGTCGGCCTATGAAGCATGGCTGCGCAATATCGTGCGCGTCGCCGGGCAGCGCGAAGGGCATTTGGGTGTCGACGTGGTGCGCGGCAAGCGCGGGCGTCTGGATTTCTACACTTGCGTATTGCGCTTCAGCTCCACCGAAGCGATGCAGGGCTGGCTGGAGTCCTCCGAGCGTCAGGCGCTGGTGGCTGAAGCCGCACCGATGCTGGCCGACGGTGATCAGACCGAAGTCGCACCGGTCAATGAATTCTGGTTCACACCGCTGGCCGAGGCCGGCTCGCCGCCGCCGCGCTGGAAGCAGGCTGTCGTCACACTGTTGGTGATTCTGCCGCACACCCTGCTGGTGCCGCTGATCTGGGGCCCGCTGCTGGCGCTGCATCCGCTTCTGTCCAACTACGTGGTCGCCACGTTCCTGATCACCCTGACCATCGTCCTCTCGGTGGTCTACGTGGTGATGCCGCCGGTCACCCGTTTGTTTACCCCGTGGCTGGAAGCCAGTCAGGCCCACGAACACCTCGATTCCCAAGAAACCTCGCCGCGTTAAGCGGGGTTTGCTTCTTTTCACTTTCGCTTGAGGAACTGCGATGAGCGCCGATCTGATTTTATTCAATGGCCAATTTCATACCGTAGACCGGGAAAAACCACTGGCCAGTGCGGTGGCGATCAAGGATGGCCGCTTCGTCGCCGTCGGTAACGATGCCGAGGCCATGGCCCTCAAGGGCAGCGCCACACAAGTGGTCGACATGAAGGGCCGCTGCGTCATCCCTGGCCTCAACGACTCGCACTTGCACCTGATTCGCGGCGGTCTGAACTACAACCTCGAACTGCGCTGGGAAGGCGTGCCATCGCTCGCCGACGCGCTGCGCATGCTAAAGGATCAGGCCGATCGCACGCCCACCCCGCAGTGGGTGCGCGTGGTCGGTGGCTGGAACGAATTCCAGTTCGCCGAAAAACGCATGCCGACCCTGGAAGAAATCAACCAGGCCGCGCCGGACACCCCGGTGTTCATCCTGCACCTCTACGACCGTGCGCTGCTCAACCGCGCTGCCCTGCGCGTGGCCGGCTACACCCGCGACACGCCAAACCCGCCGGGTGGCGAAATCGTCCGCGACAGCAACGGCAACCCGACCGGCATGCTGGTCGCGCGGCCGAACGCGATGATCCTCTACTCGACACTGGCCAAGGGACCGAAGCTGCCGCTGGAATATCAGGTCAACTCGACCCGTCAGTTCATGCGCGAGCTCAATCGCCTGGGCCTGACCAGTGCAATCGACGCCGGGGGTGGTTTCCAGAATTACCCGGACGATTACCAAGTGATCGAGCAACTGGCCAAAGACGACCAGTTGACCGTACGCATCGCTTACAACCTGTTCACCCAGAAGCCGAAAGAAGAGCTGACCGATTTCCAGAACTGGACCGGCAGCGTCAAGTTGCATCAGGGCGACGACTACCTGCGCCACAACGGTGCTGGCGAAATGCTGGTGTTCTCCGCCGCCGACTTCGAGGATTTCCTCGAACCGCGTCCGGACCTGCCGCAGACCATGGAACAGGAACTCGAGCCGGTGGTACGCCACCTCGTTGAGCAGCGCTGGCCGTTCCGTCTGCACGCCACGTACAACGAATCGATCAGCCGTATGCTCGATGTGTTCGAGAAGGTCAATCGCGACATTCCGTTCAACGGTCTGCCGTGGTTCTTCGACCACGCTGAAACCATCACCCCGCAAAACATCGAGCGCGTGAAGGCGCTAGGCGGCGGTATCGCGATTCAGGATCGCATGGCGTTCCAGGGCGAATACTTTGTCGATCGCTATGGCAAACAAGCGGCCGAAGCCA
The DNA here is from genome assembly GCF_001425545.1 of Pseudomonas sp. Leaf434. NCBI lineage: Bacteria > Pseudomonadati > Pseudomonadota > Gammaproteobacteria > Pseudomonadales > Pseudomonadaceae > Pseudomonas > Pseudomonas sp. Leaf434. Next base: position 1,386,419 of record NZ_LMQZ01000001.1, read on the forward strand.
CGCCACCGATCAAGCGCATGCTCGCTGAAGGCGTGCCGGTCGGCGCTGGCACCGACGCCACCCGTGTGTCCAGTTATAACCCGTGGACCTCGCTGTACTGGATGGTCAGCGGCCGTACCGTTGGCGGTCTGGCGCTTTACGAAGAAGGTTTGCCACGCAGCACCGCGCTGGAACTGTTCACCCACGGCAGCGCCTGGTTCTCTTCGGAGCAGGGCAAGAAGGGCCAGATCCGCGTCGGCCAACTGGCAGACCTCGCGGCACTGAGCGCGGACTTCTTCAGCGTTGAGGAAGAAGCGATCAAGTGGATCGAGTCGGTGATGACCGTGGTCGGCGGCAAGATCGTCTACGCCGCCTTCGACTTCGAAGACCTCGGCCCGCGTTCGATTCCGGTGCTGCCGGACTGGTCGCCGGTAGTCAAAGTCCCGGGCCACTGGCGCCCGAACTCGCCGTTGCAGGCGCAGGTGCACCAGTGCAGCGGGCCGTGCGCCGTGCACACCCACAGCCATGAAAAAGCGCGGATGTCGAATGCGCCGGTCAGCGATTTCGCCGGTTTCTGGGGCGCGTTCGGCTGTTCCTGCTTCGCGTTCTGAGTTTGAAAAAAGCGCCGGTCATCAGGGCCGGCGCTTCCCGCAACAACCATCCATCCAGGAGTTTTGCCATGAGCGTTCCTTACAAGCGTCTGAACAAAGATGATGCCGTCGTCCTGCTGGTCGATCACCAGACCGGTCTGATCTCGCTGGTGCAGGATTTCTCGCCGAACGAGTTCAAGAACAACGTGCTGGCACTGGGCGACATCGCCAAGTTCTTCAAGCTGCCGACCATTCTGACCACCAGCTTCGACGCCGGTCCAAACGGCCCGATCGTGCCGGAACTGCTCGAGCAATTCCCTGACGCGCCGTTCATTCAGCGTCCAGGCCAGATCAACGCCTGGGACAACGAAGAGTTCGTCAAGGCGATCAAGGCCACCGGCCGCAAGCAACTGATCATCGCCGGTGTAGTGACCGACGTTTGCGTAGCTTTCCCGACCCTGTCGGCGATTGCTGAAGGCTTCGAAGTGTTCGTGGTCACCGACTCGTCGGGTACTTTCAACACCACCGTGCAACAAGCGGCGTGGGCGCGGATGTCGGCCGCCGGTGCACACCTGATGAACTGGTTCGCTGTGGCTTGCGAGCTGCAAGGCGACTGGCGCAACGACATGGAAGGCCTGGCGCATCTGCTGTCCGAGCGTCTGCCTAACTATCGCAACCTGATCAACAGCTACACCAAGTTCACTGCCAAGTAATCTGGTCGAAAGTCAAAAGCCCCTCACCCTAGCCCTCTCCCGGAGGGAGAGGGGACTGACCGCGTTGTTTGCTAGAGTTGCATCGACCTGCAATACCGAGCCGAGCTCCGCTCTTGAAACGCATGGAGATCGGCTCCCTTTCCCCCCTCGCCCCCTTAGGGGGAGAGGGCTGGGCGGGCGGCGTTCCTATGAGGGGGTGAGCTTTTGATCTTCAAAGTTTCAGATCAGCGTTTTTGCAACCACCCCAAAAAACCACCTTTTTTCACCGCCACCGGTTTGGCCATCAACGCGAGGCGACTGTTCTGCTGACGCACCGCCTGCAACTTGTTCAAGGCCCGGCCGACTTCGCTGCGCTTGTCCATGCACTCACGGGTCAACTGTTTGTCGAGACGATAGATGATGCTCGACGTCAGCGCTGTGAACGTCGCCTGCGACGGTGTATCGGCAAGAATGCTCTGTTCGCCCATGACTTCGCTCGGCCCCATGCGCCCGGCCTCGGTCTGGCCATTGCCGTCCGGCACCGTCGCGCTGACCACGCCCGTGGCGATCACGAACAGACTGTCCGGCACCTCGTCCAGATCCAGCACCACCTGACCGGCCGTGTACTGCTGCGCGACCATCGATTCAGCGAGGCGATCGCGCTCTTCACTGCTCAGCGAGCGGAAAATCTTCACCTCATCCAGCAACGCACGGGCGCGGCTCGACGGTTCGATCACGCCGTCGGGATGGCGCGAAATACCTGCGGCTTCGAGATGGCGATGGGCGAGGTCGAACAGTTGATTGCGCACTTCGCTCTTCTTGCCCAGCTCAGCGATGAAACCGCTGGCAACGTATTCCGACATGGTTTCGCCGGCTTCTTTGAGTACGGCTTTCGGCGCCGGGCTGAGCAACAGCGAACTGCTGCCCTGCAGAGTGCGATCAAGGGCATCCAATACCCGACGCGGACGAATGTGGTTCGGCACTTTGATACTGATCGAGACACCGTGCATGTTGCTCGGCCGGCTGAGATTGACGATTTTTGCCTTGGCCGCCACCGAGTTCGGTACAACCGCCATGGTGCCGGCGCTGGTCAGCAGGTGCGTGGCGCGCCAGTCGATATCGAAGACCTTGCCTTCGACGCCGTCGATCATCACCAGATCGTCCACCTGATACGGCTTGGTGGTGTTGAGGACGATGCCGGAAAACACATCGGCGAGGGTGCTTTGCAGCGCCAGACCGACCACGATGGCGACCACCCCGGAAGTGGCCAGCAGACCTTTGACCGGCAGTTCCAGCACGTAACCGGCCGCCGCGACAATCGCGACCAGAAACACCAGCGCACCGATGACATCCTGCAGCAAGCGACCGCTGTGACCGATGCGGCGCATCAGCGCCAGGCCGATCACTTCGGTCAGCACCCGTGCTGCGTACAACCACCAGAGAATCCCCAGCGCCGTCGCCCCCAGTTGCGCCACACGATCAGCGGCGAACAGCGGCGCCTGCAAGGGGCTGACACCGGCATTGATCACCAGCGCGCTGAACGCCAGAAACAGTGCCAGACGCACACAGACTCGCGGCGCGCGATGGCTGAAGGGCGAGAAATGCCAGAGCGCGGCGTCGAGCAGCAACAGGACGGCGCTCCAGGACAGCAGGTGGGCGTAGAAAAGGGTCATGACCGAAGCTCCGCAATGGCTGCAAATGAAAAGATCGCAGCCTGCGACAACTTCTACTTTGGAATGCGTTTTCCTGTAGGAGCTGCCGCAGGCTGCGATCTTTCGCTTTTATGGATTCAGATGAGTCTTCAGTTCAGCCGCCGCCTGACGCACCGCCGCTTTGACTTCCGGAATCTGGCTCAGCGATTGAGCAGGCCGAAGTCATGAATCATCCCGTTGTAACGCACCGAGGTCACCGGCACGCCGGCCGCATCCAGATGCCGCGCATAGCCTTCGCCTTCGTCACGCAGCACGTCGAACTCGGCGGTCTGCACCAGCGCAGCGGGCAGGCCCTTGAGCTGTTCGGCGCTGGCTTTGAGCGGCGAGGCATGGATCTGCGCACGCTCGGCCGGGTTGGTTGTGTAGTTGTCCCAGAACCACTGCATCATGCCCTTGGTAAGGAAGTGGCCCTCGGCAAATTGCTGGTACGAACCGTCATCGAATTGCGCATTGGTTACCGGCCACATCAACAGTTGGAAGCGCAGGGCAGGGGCTTTCTGCTCCTTGGCCATCAACGCCACGACCGCCGCCATGTTGCCGCCGACGCTGTTGCCGGCCACCGCCAGACGTTTGCCATCGACACCGATGTCCTTGCCGTGCTCGGCCACCCATTTCGTCGCGGCGTACGCCTGGTTGATCGCGGTCGGGTACTGCGCTTCGGGCGATGGCGTGTAATCGACATACACCGCAACAGCGCCAGAGCCGACCACCAGATCACGAATCAGGCGCTGATGCGTCGGGAAGTCACCCAGCACCCAGCCGCCACCGTGGAAGAACATGAACACCGGCAACTCGCCCTTGACCTTGGCCGGGCGCACCACTTTCAGGTTGATGGTCTGGCCGTCGACCTTGATCGCCTTGTCGCTGACTTCCACGCCGGACAGATCAACCTTTACCGAAGCTTGGGCACCAGTCAGCACTGCACGGGCGTCCTTCGGGCTCAGTTGCTCCAGCGGACGACCACCGCCAGCGGCGAGGGCATCGAGGAATGCTTGGGTATTGTGTTCGACGCCAGGGCTGCCAGCGGCGAAAGCGCTGCTGACGGAGAGGGCGAGGAGCGACGCGGCGAGGGTTTTCTTGACGATGTTCATGGTGGAAATCCTTTTGAATGATTTTGATTTTTTTGCCTGAGTTGCGGGCTGCTGTGGCACTGGGTTTGCGGCCTCAGCAACACCGTGAGCACAGATTAATGGGCTGCTGAAAAGCGAAAAAGCGGCTATAAAGCGTTTAACTGTCCACCAGAGAGTGACAATGAACCCGTTCGAAGACATGCGTATTTTTTGCCAGGTCATGGACTCCGGCAGCTTCACCGCTGCGGCCGATCAGTTGGGCCTGTCCAAGCAGTTCGTCAGCCGCCGTTTGATGCAACTGGAAGAGCGCCTCGGTGTGCGCTTGTTGAATCGCTCGACCCGCCGCCTCGACGTCACCCCCCTGGGGCAGAGCTATTACGAATCGGCGTTGCGTTTGCTCGGCGAGGTAGAGCAGGTCGAGCAGGGCATCGCCGGCGAAACCGCCGAGCCGCGCGGCACGATTCGCCTGAGCGCGCCGCTGTCGTTCGCGGTGGCGCATCTGGGTTGTCTGCTGCCGTTATTCCTGCAGCGTTATCGCGAAGTCACCGTCGAGGTCGATTTAAGCGATCGCCCGGTCGACCTGCTCGGCGAAGGTTACGACCTGGCCCTGCGCATCGGCGTACTGGAAGACTCGACACTGATCGCCCGGCGCATCGCCAGCATCGAACGGGTCTATTGCGCCAGCCCGGCCTACCTCGCCGAACGCGGCACACCACTCAAACCCGAAGACCTGCACAGCCACGACTGCCTGCCTTACGGCCACGGTCGCTCGGTGCAATGGCGTTTCAACGAAGCGCCGGGCAAACCGCTACTTATCAACGTCACCGGCCGCATGCGCGTCAACAACGGCGAACTGCTGCGGGACGCAGCGGTGCAGGGGATGGGCATTACCTATCTGCCGACCTTTATCGTCGGCGCGGCACTGAAGGACGGGCGGCTGGTGCCAGTGCTGGATGAGTTGCGCCCGGAGCCGTTGACCCTGTCGGCGGTTTATCCGCAGCATCGCCAGGCTTCGCGGCCGGTACAGGCGCTGGTGGAGTTTTTGCGTGAGCGGCTTAACCAGAGTCATGTGAATCTTTGATAGTGGGGCCTGCTGGGCAAACGGCGTGTTATCGATCGGGCGAACGTCCTACCGTTTTTTCCTGCGATGTCTTTATGGATATTCCTGTCGGGTATGCAAAACGCTAAGTATCTCGATTCGATCCGTCACCTCATAAATCACTACGTAGTTAGGATGTACAACGATTTCCCGGGTGCCGGGAGATCGACCTTTACGGTAGAGATGGGGATGAACGGAGAGTGAGGTTGTGGATTCTTCGATGGATTTCGAGAGACTCACTGCGGCTGCAAAGTTTCTCTCGCCAATGTATCTGAGGATGTTCGAAAGATCGGCCTTGGCTTCGGGCCGCCACTCAATCTGCATCGACCTTTTTTCGCATGGATTCGATCAAGGCATGCATGTCCGCCATCACGTCCTCATGGGGGAGACTCGGATGGGGATCATCTCTGGACGCCTGCACCTTGGCTCGCAACCAGCGATCATGACTGGCAGCCTGCTCGTTGTTTTTAAACCCTGAATCGTCGGGAAAGATTTTGCCGTCCATAGTGCCTCCGGGATCAATGCCTGGCAGTCTATTCGGTACAGGGATTGCTGTCGTCGTTGTCTGGATGAACTGCATCTTGGTCGAGCTCCATGAGTACTTGTAGTTCGACAAATCCTAGACTGAGCGCTTCCGACGGCCAACCGACGGAAGATGTAGGAAAACGGTTGGGGTTTCCCGAGTTCCTTCCTTTTTCTGTAGGACTCGCTGAAGAGGACTGCGCAGTGTGATTACAACATTGGAACAACCGCCACCCCGCGTCTGTTCTACACTCACGCCGCTCAATCACGAGCTTCACCCGGAGTAGCGCCATGGAAGTGCCCAACCCCAAAACCGCCATCGAAAGCAATCGACAGGCGTGGAACGATTCCGCTCGCCATCATCAGGATTCACCGGACTGGCAGGCATTGCTCAGCGATGTTGCGCAGGGGGAGTTTTGCTGCCTTGACGACACCTTGCGTGGCTTGCTGGACGTCGACGGCAAAGACGTGATTCAACTGGGCTGCAATAACGGTCGGGAGAGCCTGTCGCTGTTTGCGCTGGGTGCGCGCAGTGTCGTCGGCGTCGATCAATCGGCAGCGTTTCTTGAGCAGGCCCGCGAGCTCAACAGCCGCTCGCCGCATACTGCCGAATTCGTCGAGAGCGACATCCACCATCTGCCCGCATCGCTGCATAACCGCTTCGACGTCGCCCTGATCACCATCGGGGTACTCAACTGGATGCCTGACATCGGCGAATTCTTCCGTCATGTCGCGCAGGTGCTGAAGCCGGGCGGCAAGCTGGTGATCTACGAAACCCATCCGTTTCTGGAAATGGTTGATCCGCAGGCTGAAGATCCCTACCGCCTCGCCAGCTCGTACTTCCGTGCCGAGCCGTTTGTGCAGCAAGAGCCGATCGTTTACGTAGGTAAAGTCGAGCAGCCGGCGGCAAAGTCGTACTGGTTCGTGCATACGCTGGGCGCGATCTTCAGCGGCGCCATTGGAGCGGGGCTGAGCATTGTGGATTTTAAGGAATATGCGCATTCGAACCGGGAAGAGGTGTATGACTGCTACCTGAACCAGCAGGCGCAGCTGCCGATGTGCTTTAGCCTGGTGGCGAGCAAGGCCTGAGAGCCTTTATTGCGACGGCTGGCCTCTTCGCGAGCAGGCTCGCTCCCACATTGGCTTCGCGTACGGCGACTATCCAGTGTGGGAGCGAGCCTGCTCGCGATGGCGGTATCAAAACCGCCGCAAATATTCAGCCTGAATCAAGCCTGCGCGGGCGTACTTACTACTGGTCTTTCCGGCTTGCGCAGCGCCTCCAGCCTCGACTCGCTGTAGCGCGTTTCGCGGAAGAAGCGCCAGTGGCCGAACAGGTCGTAAACATGCGTGATCCGCCCTTGTTCCTTATAGCCCAGACGCACATGCATCTTCAGGGCCTGGATATTGGCGTTGTCACAGATATCCACCACCTTTTTATACCCCCCGGCGTCCATGACTTGCCAAAGTGCGGTCTGTGCGTCGACGGTCAAGGTGCTGCCGAAATAGGGCCGGGCAATTTCGGCACCGAACTGGAAGTACTCACCGGGCTGGATCGTGAACGTGTAGCGGTAGAAGTGCCGATCGTAATAGTCGCGGGTACTGGCCCAGACGAACCCGACGGTGTGGCCTTCCTGGTCCAGGTACATGTGCCCCGTGTGCCCTTCAGCGGCCAATTCGGCCATGGTCTGCACACGGTCACCAAAGTACTTGCCGAAAGCCTTGGCGTTGTCCTCGGTGATGTCGACTCTATGTAAACCTTCACAGGGGCGCAGTTTGTTCGGCGCGATCGGCGTGACCAGATCGCGCTCCATCCACAGCAATTCACGGTGAGCGAAGACATAACGTTTGCCGAAAGCGCCAAGGGTGCGGCGCAGGCCTTTTTGTTTGATGCGCAGAAGCAGTTTGTCGATGACGTTCATGATGCTCTCCGAGGCGCTAGCCCTGGTGTGGTGGATGATGTTGCCGGTTGAGTTGCGCAGGTATTTACCGCTTTCGGTTTGCCGGCACGCTGTGCGCGCCATTTTTGCAGGGCCGGTTTGACGCAGTACCAAAGACGCAGGCCCAGGCCCAGCAGCAAGCCACTGGGGCGCCATGAGTAGAAGCTCCAGCGCCAGTGTTCCAGTTGTCCGGTCATGCGCTCGTGCAGTTGATGACTGGAGTTTTCCAGGCTGACCCGCGAGGCATCGATCCAGTGCCATTGCTCGTCCAGGCCCCAGCGAATCCATTCCTCCAGCAGCACTCGACCACTGCCCAGATCGGCATGTTGCGGCAGGAACGCCAGGTTGTAGTCGTAGAGGCGGCCCTGCTCGAGCAGGCCCAGCCGATAACTGATGCAGCGGCCGTCCAGCTCCAGTGTCACCACTCGCACCAGCCCTTGAGCGGCGAGGGCGGTGAAGGCGTTCTGTATCCATTGACGACTGTGGTCATTTGCGAAAATGCCGACGCCCTCGTCGCCTTTCCAACTGACCGACTCGACTTCTTGCAACGCCTGTAAAACCGGAGGCATCGACAGCGCATCGGGGGTGATTCGCCGTACTTGAGCGCCGCACGCGGCAATCCGTTTGCGCGCACGACGCAGTTTGTAGCGCGGGTCGCCGGAAACTTCCTGCTGGTCGGCGTCGCTGATCAGATGCACCGGCACCCGGCAACTCAGGCGCCGTTCAGCGGTGGAGCTACGCGCCATCCAATCGGTGAGGGCACTTTCTTCCCCGGCAGGTTCCGACAGTTCGTTGAGTTGCAGCAGCGCATGGGGCAGGCGCTGACGGATCAGCATCAGCGCATCGCGCATATCCTCTGCGCCGAGCAACGACAGCAGGGCCAACCGATCGGCCAGCGGATAACCCAAGTGGCGCAAGACGCGAAATGGCACGCCCGCGAAGCGTTCGCGGCTGGACACCAGGGGCAGGCACAGGCGCAAAGCCTCTGCTTCCCAGCCGAGCAGAACGTGCAGGCACTGATTCTCTTCCAACGCCTGCTCTGCTGCGCACAACCAGCCGAGGTGGTTGAACGGCGTGTGATCGGCTACGTGAAGGCGCAGCGTTTCATACGCGGTTGCCGGGAAGTCGGCAGCGCACAGGGAGGTGCGCCATTCAAATCGCATCACCATAGGTTCAGACCGCCGTTGCTGGGACAGGTGGACGAGAATTTTTCCGCAGTGCCTCCAGGCGCGAGCCGCTGTAGCGGGTTTCGCGATAAAAGCGCCAGCGACCGAACAGCGTGTAGATATTCATGATCCGCTGTTGCTCGGTATAGCCCATGCGCAGGTGCAGCTTGAGCGCCGGGATGTTGCTCGAGTCACAGACATCGACCACTTTGCGGCAGCCTTTCTCAGCCATGGCTTGCCACAGGCGCACTTGCACATCGACTGACAATTCGCTGCCCCAGTAGGCACGGGTCATTTCGCCACCGAATTCGAAGAACTCGCCAGGTTTCACCGGGAACCGGCAACCGTAGTAATGCCGATCAAAATAGTCGCGCGGCGTACCCCAGATGAACGCAACGGCATCACCTTGCTCGTCGACATGCATATGCCCGGTATGACCCTCACTGGCCAGCTCGGCCATGACGCCGACACGGTCGCCGAAGTAACGGGTGAAGGCGCTGGCGTTGTCTGCGGTGATCTCCATTACGCGCAGCGGCGGGTAGGGTTTGAGGCTATGCGGCGGCACGGGGCTGACCAGATCACGTTCCATCCACAGCAGTTGCTGATGGGCAAAAATGTACATTCTGCGGATCTTCCCCAAGGTCGCTCGCAGACCTTTGCGACGGATATGTCCGCTGAGTTTTTTAAAGATATCCATGGTCTCTTCTCCTGATGAAAGTGCCGCGCGCAGCATCACGCTCGCAGGGCGGAGGGGCGGTTCATGAAGCGTTCCAGTTCAGGGCAAACAGGGTTTGCCCGGGTAATTCGAAACGCACGCGCCCGTGTTCGCAGGCAAATGGTGCGTCGCGGGCGCGATTGTCAGCGCCGAAGAAATGCAGGGCGCCTTGGTTGAGCGGGCACTTGGCACCGCTCAGAGCAACGCGTTGCAGGCGCGTGCCTTTGTTCACCCCGAGCAACGTGCGCTGCTCGTCGCCGGCCATCGCCAGTACGTCCACTTCGAAGGCGTCGTTATCCAGTTGCAGCACGTGCGGCAGCCAATGCCGGGCGATGAATTGCTGGGCCAGGCCCACCGGTTTCAGCTCGAAGCGATCGCCGGCCAACACGCGCACCATGCCCTTGGCGTAGGGCGGTTCGTCGGCCGCCTGAAACCAGTTGAGCATGCTCAGCAAACCGTCCTGAGAAGCATTGATGACCACCGATGCCCACCACAGCGCGGCGTAATGAGTTTCCTGGTCGTACGGGCTCAGGCTCGAGCCACTGGACAGATTGGTCTGATCGAGCAGCAAGGCTTTGCGCGGCTGACCCTTTGCGTCGAGGCCGACCAGTTGCGCGGCGCGGCGCACGCTGTCGCGGTAGACGCGAGTGGCGAGCAGGTCGCGGATCATCCATTCGTGCCAGGCCAACGCGTCAATCTGATCGGGCGCTTCACTGAGCAGACGCCGTGCCCAATCGATCCCGCGTTTGTCTGCGGCGTTATTGGCGAACGGGCCGTTGACCAGGCGCGAACTGGCCGGCATGGCGATGCGCACGCCGGCCCTGGCGTTGGCGGGATCGCTGCGCACCTGGCGGGCCATGCTGACAAAAATCGAGCGGTATTCGTCGTAGCTCGAATAGTTGAGGTTCGGCTCGTCGGCGAAGCCGATGTAATGCGTGCCTTGACCACCCAAGGCACGAGTGCCGGCGAGCCACGTCTCAAGGCCGTTGCTGCTTTGCACATCGGCGCGCAGATTGGCCTGACGCCCGGTGCCGGCGAGCAGGGTGATGTCCTGGCGGATGCCGAAGCGCGTCTGATAAAGCTGACGAACCGGGTCTTCGAAGCGGGCACTTTTCGACGTTATGTCAACGTAGCTGTAGTAGCTCGCCGCACTCGGTTTCAACGCATCCAATGCGGCATGACTGCTCGCGGGCGGCATCAGATTGGGCAGCGCGATGCCCAGATCCGGAGTGCGCCCGAGCACCATGGCGTGCAGGGTCAGGCGGACCTCACCCGATTCTTCATGCACTGGCTGCAGCTGCTGCGGATTCTGCGCAAACAGGTTGGCCGTGCCATCGAGCCAGAACGCCGCTTTGCCGCTGCCCTGCAGGCGCAAGCGCCAGACCTGAGGCCGGTCACTGACCGGCAAGGCCACTTGATCGAATTGCCAATAGGCGCGGTGGGGCTTGAGGGCCAGCGACAGCTGTTGTCCATCGTCCACCCGCTGTGCTTGCAGCGCGTTGACGCCGCCATGGTATTTGCCGTTCAGCACCGCATGCTCTCCCGGTGCGACCTGGAAAAACAGCTCAGTACCATTGCGGGTTTCGACGCTGAAATGCACTTTGGCCGGACTGAACAGCGCCACGGTGGTTGCGTCATGCTCGACGCGGTAACTACGGAAGCTGTAGCCCGGAATCTCCAGGCGATAACCGGCAGCTCCCGGCACCAGCGGCCAGCTTTGCGAACCGCGAACCTCACTGGCCTTGATGAAGCGATCACCTTGCAAGCGGCCATGGCCGTCAAGCAGGTAGATATGCTCTTCATTGGCCTCGGCCTGCCACGCCGGAACCCAGCGCACGGTGACTGTATCCGGGCGGTCGGCTTGCAGATACAGGCTGCCATCGCGGATGTCGCCCCACTGCATGGGCGCAGCGAAGGCATTCAGCGTCATGCCGAGTCCGAACAGCAGGGCCAGGCGCTTCATGCGGCTTTCCTGCGGTGCAGCATCAGCCACATCGGGCTGAGGTCGCCGGGCAGAATGAACAGCGTGTGCCAGAACGGTACGCCGCTCAGCCTGCAATAAAGCACCAGCATCGCCAGGGTCACTGCCAGATAGGCAATCGAGGACGCCGCCGCTGCGCCGACGATGCCGTAGCTCGGGATCAGCAGCAGATTCAGGCCCAGATTCAGCAACGCGCCCACCCCCATCATCAGCGAGACGGTGGCAGGGCGATTCTTGCCGATCAGGTCCAGGCGCAGAATGCTTGCGTAGCACAGGCCCAACAGCCCCGGCAGCAAAGCCAGCAGCGCCGGATACGCGGGTTGGTAGGCGACGCCGAACAGGATGATGATCAGCCATTCGCCGATCAGCGCCATCGTGACGCAGGCGCAGAGCATTACCGTCGCGGTCAGGCGCAGCGCCAGCGGCGTGACCTTGTCCATGCCCTTGTCCTGTTGCAGCAGACGCTTCATCAGCGGTGTGGTGACTGCTTCCGGAACGATCAGCAACAGTTCAGCAGCGGCGCTGGCCATGGCGTAATGGCCGAGCGCGCTGCTACCGAGCAGGGCGCCGATGAACAAGTAATCGGAGCGCAGGATCACCTGTTGGAACAGCAGGTCCGGATGGCTGCGTGCACTGAATTTCAGCAGCTCCTTCTGGCTTGCACGATCCCATTGCAGTTGCAGCGGCTGTGCGCGTTTGAGCCACATCCAGCCCACCAGTACCACCAGGCTGATACCGGCCAGCCAACTGATGAGCGCCGCTTCGAGTGCCGCCTCTTTCCACATCCAGAACAGCGCAACAAAAAGCAGTAATGGTGCCAGCGATTCGATCAGACGCAGGACATTGAAGGCGACCACGCCACCCGACGCGTTGTGCAAGGTCAGCAGGCCGCTTTTGAGCACGGTCAGCGGTACCGCCAGCAGCAACAGCCACGCCAGCAGACCGAGCTGCATCGTGACGTCGAGTTCGCTGCCGAATTCTCGCGCCAGCGCCACCACCAGCAACGTCAGCAGCCCGGCCAGCAGACAACCGAACACCAGCACCTGGGCGAGCAACAGCCCCATCGGCCGCTGGTTAGCCGCTTGATAACCGACCGCTGAATTCAGGCCGCCGCTGGTCGCCGCACTGATCAGATCCGGCAGGGTGCTGAGCAGCGCGAACAGACCGCGTTCGCTCGGCCCGAGAATCCGCGCCAGCAACACATTGCGCAGCAGGCGCAGGGCGATCATCGCCAGTTTGGTGCCCATGCTCAGGGCGAGGTGCTTGATGTAGCTGCCGCGACTCATGGCCGTGCCCCGCGAAAGATCCGTAGCGACAGCAGCTCCGGATTGCGCGCGGTACGTTGGCTGACGCCGAAGCGCGGCAGGTTCAGCGGGTCGCCGGCGCCGCGATAGAGTCCGGTGGACGTGCCAAGCGCAAACGGATAATCGTGATTGGCGACCTGCTCGCGCACGCGCTCATCGTTGTCGCCGTTGGGGTAGCAATACACCGGCAGTGGCCGATTGCAGCCGTTGTGCAGGGCGTCGCGGCTGCGGCTGATTTCTTCGTGCAGACGCATGTCATCCAGGCCAGTGAGGATCGCATGACTGGCGCCGTGGGGGCCGAAGCGCACCAGACCGGACGCTTCCATGGCGCGCACCTGATGCCAGTCCAGCGCTTGTGGCAGAGAATCCGGCGGACACTCATTGGTCAGACGTTCGAGTTCCTGCGGATCGAGGCTCTTCAGCCCTTGCAGGTAATGCAGCAGTGCCAGGCTGCGCCGGTCGACATCGATATCGTCGAGCAGCACCGGCAGCGGATGACCGGTGATGCGCAGGTGCTCGATCAGGTGCATGCGCGCCTTTTCGCCATGGCTGCCCCACAGCGTTTCACCGACGCTTTCCCACCAGAACCGTTGCCGACTGCCAATGAAATCGGTGGAAAGAAAAATGCTCGCCGGCACCTGATATTTTTGCAGCAGCGGATAGGCATTGACCGCGTTGTCACGCCAGCCGTCATCGAAGGTCAGCGCCACGCGCGGGCGCTCGGTGCGCAGGGCGTTGGGCTGCAACAACTCCATTAGCGGCACGCAATCGAAATGCTTGCGCAGCCATATCAGCAAGTGTTCGAACGCCTGCGGGCCGACACACAGTTCATTGCGGTGCGGCAGGTTGGCGGCACGGTCGTTGGCCAGCACTCGGTGGAGCATCAGGATGACTCCGGCCCCGTGCAACTGGCTGCGCCCTACGGACGAGTTGAGATAGAGCCAGCCGCTGGTGCGTTTTATCAGTTGTTTGATAGCCATGGCATGCGCCCTCTCAACGATTCTGGTCAGGATTCCACTGTGCGTACCGTTGCCCGCGCAGGAACTGCCACAGGCCGACGCTCATGCCTGCCAGCGTCACCAGCAGGAAGGCCGCGAGGCGGAACGGTTTCGGTAAACGGTGTTGCGAATCCAGCAGGCCGGCGATGGCAATCGAGTAACCGAGCAATTGCGCGAGCAGGCTCAGGCGATAGAAACCGTGCTGGTTCCACAGCCAGAAATTGCTCAGCAGCAGCGGCAACAACAGCACCGGCGCCAGTCGACGAATCAGTTTGTGGCTGATCAACGCGATCGAATACAGGCCGTGCTTGAAGGGATTGAGCAGTTCACGGCGTTGCGCCAGGCTCTGCAGGCCACCGACGGTGACCCGCTGGCGGCGACGCCATTGCTTGTCCGCTTCGTCGACGCCCTGATCGATCACCTGCGCCTCGGGCACGTAGACGATGCGTTTATGCGCCACCGGTGCGCAGGTACTGATGAAGAAATCATCGTTGACCTCGGCCGGCACGGTCTGGAACAGCTCGCGACGCAAGGCGAGCAGGGCGCCGTCGGCGGAGACCATGCAGCCGGTGCGATTCTCGACCCGGCGCAACCAGCCTTCGTAATGCCGATACAGGCTGTCGCCGATGCTCAGGCCGCCACCGGTAACCGGGATCACCATGTGCCCCGCGCAGGCGCCTACCTGTGGATCGCTCAACGGCGCGAGCAAGTGGCCGAGGGTGTCGCGCGACCACTGGTTGTCGGCATCGGTGAACACCAGAATGTCGCCGCTGCTCAGGGCGGCGCCGGCATTCAGTGTGGCGGCTTTGCCCTGGCGCGGCAGGTCGAGCACGGTGATGCGCGGATCAATCACTTTGTGCGCGCAAGCCACGGTGTCATCGGTCGAACCGTCACTGGCCAGAATGATCTGCAACGCGGCCGGCTGATAGTCCTGCGCCAGCAGCGTGCGCAGCTTGTGCTCGATATGGCGTGCCTCGTTGTGCGCGGCAATCACGATGCTGACGTTCAGCGGCGGTGCGGGGGCATGTCGCCAGGCCGGGAACAGTGGCGCGAGCAAGGTGAGCAGCAGCGGATAGCCGATGTAGGCGTACGCTGGCAACAACAGGCACAGGCAAAAAATGAGTTCAGCCACGGGCAGGCCTCCTTGCATTCCAATGACACAGACCGAGAATCAATGCTGCGCTTGCCAAGTGCAGGCGCACCCAGTGCAGGCCCCAGAGCTGCAAGGTCAGGCTGAGGTTATGCTGGCGAATGCTTTGCCGCAGGCTGAGCAGCAGACTGGGCAGCAGGCCTGCCATCAGCAGCAGTAACGCCTGCTGCGCGTAGCCGCCCAGCAACGCAAGAATCGCCAGAGCATCAAGCAGCCACACCAGTAACGAGAGCAGCGGAAACCGCAGCAGACGCAAGCTCATGCCGTGGGCCCGGACCAATTGCAGATGACTGCCCTGACGCCACAGTTCCTTGCCGACCCATTCGCGCCAGGTCATTTCGTAGCCCCAATGCAGAGCGACGCTGGTATTGACCGACAGCAGACGAGCACCGTGTCTGTGCAGACGCAGGGTGTATTCCTTGTCCTCGCCGGTGCGCAGGGTTTCGTTGAATCCGCCGACCTTGTCGAACCACTGCTTGCGCATCAGCAGGTTGGCACTGGGCAGCCATTGCACAGTGCGCGTGGCGCCACCCGACGGGCGCAAAGAGCGGCGCTGCCACGCGGCGGCGAACCATGGCGCGGCAGCAGGGGTGTGCAGGTCGAGGCCGAAGACGTCGCCCTGGTCGCCCGCAGCCAAAGCCAACATCTGCTTCAGCCAGTCTTCCGGCATCTCGATATCGGCATCAATGAACGCCAGCCATTCACCACGGGCAACCGTTGCGCCACGATTGCGCAAGGCGCCGATCAGCAGGCCGGGCAGCAGCAGAACCTGCGCGCCGAATGCGCGGGCAATCTGCGGCCCTTCGTCGGTGGAGCCGTTGTCGACGACTATCAATTCACAGTCGATGTCGGCTGCGAGCGCGGCCTTGCTGGCGGCCAGCAGCGTTCGGCCGATATGCCGGGCTTCGTTGAACATCGGAATGACAATGCTGATCCGGCTCATGCTTTGGCCTCCGTCAGCGCTGCCTGCTCGGCTTTCAGGCGCAGCACCCAGGTCAGCGCCAGCATGATCCACAGGTATTTCAGGTTCGGCGCACTGAGGAACATCAGGAACAGCGTCAATGACAGAAAGCTCATGCCCAGATGGGTAACCATGCCTGCGTGCTGCCACTCGCGCCGTTCCAGCCACGTGCGTCGTGCACGGATCAGGTTATAGAAACCCTGCACCAGCATGCCGACAAACAGCAGGCCGGCGGGAATCCCCAGTTCGCTGAAGATCTCCAGATAAGTGTTATGCGCCCGGCGATACAGGTCGCCGATCTTGCGGTTGGCCGAGAACGCCTTGGCATAACCGGTGGTCGCGTAGTGCAGCGGGAAGGTGCCAGGGCCGGAGCCGAGCAGCGGATGCTCGCGAATGATCTGGCTGCCAACGACAATGTAGGAGGCGCGACGGCCGAGGGATTCGTCCTGGGCCTTGGCCCCGGCGCTGAGGATGCTCAGCGATTGAATGCGTGCCAGATAACCGGCCGGCATCGCATAGATCGCCAAGGGCAGGATGATCGCAGCACCGAGCATGGCGAAGCCGAAATGCCGTGGACGAATGCGGGTCAACTGCTGGCGGTAGTGCCAGATCCCGATTGCCAGACTCAACGCCAGTACGACCAGCCCTGAGCGCGACTCGGTTTTGGTCATGCCGCCGAGCAGCAACAGACAGCAACCAGCCCAGAACAAACGGTGCAGCAGGTTCGGGCTGCGAATCACCAGCAGCAGGCCCAGCGGCACGGCGAAAGCGATCAGCAGGGCAAAGGCATTCGGGTCTTCGAGCAGGCCGGCGGCGCGGCCCTTGTCCTGGAATCGGCTGGAAAACATCGCCATCGCGCAGGTCGTGCTGACGCTGAGGGTGACCAGTCGGGCGAACAGATCCAGATTCAACTCACGGCCGATCAACAGGGTGATCACGAACAAGACCAGGCCCACGCTCAGTTCACGCAGATGAGTCTGCGACATGCCCAGATTGTCGCTGGCGAACAGGCTCAGCAGGTACAGCGCCATGAAACCGATCAGGTAACGCCACAGATTGCTGCGCAGGCGCTGCGACGGAATCTGGTGCAGCGCCAGTTGCAGCATCACGATTACTGCCAGCGAGGCACCGATCAATTTGCTGCCCGATACCGAGCTGTCCTTGAAGAAACCTTCGAACGGCACCAGCGCGGCAATGCCGAGCAGGCCCCAGGTCGGCTTGCGGTACAGAACGGTGAAACCGACCAGCCCAATAACCGCCCCCGGCGCCAGATACGGCCAGGGACTGGCCAGCAGACCGAGGCTGACCAGGGCGAACAGACTGACGATCGAGAGCGGGAAAATCATGCGCGTGTCTCCCGTGCCGTTTGGATGTACAGCTGCGACCAGCGTTCGGCCAAAGCCTTGAGGTCGTAGCGCTCCTGTTGGGTGCGTCTGGCGTTGTCGCGCAACTGCGCGGCCAGCTTCGGTTCGGCCAGCAAGGTGTCGAGCTGGCGGGCGAGGGCGGCGGTATCCGTCGGCGCTGCGAGCAGGCCGTTGTGACGATCCTGCAAGACATCGGGAATGCCGCCGACCGCGAACGCCACCACCGGCACGCCGGCCTGCATCGCTTCGAGCAGAATCATCGGCGTGCCCTCGGTGCGCGAGCTGATCACCAGCGCATCGAGTTGCTGCCACCAGCCTTGCATCGCCGTCTGATAGCCCGGCAGGCGAATCCGCTGCTGCAACCCGGCAGCATCGATGCGCGCCTGCAAGGCCTCGCGTTCCGGTCCGTCACCGAGCATCACCGCGTCCAGTTGCGGATGCTGGTGACACAACGCGATCAGCGCATCGAGGAACAGGTCCGGGCCTTTTTCACTGCTCAACCGCCCGACGTAACCGGCCAGCCAGCGTTGCCGCTCTGCCAGCGACGGCATCGCTGGCGCCGCTGGCAAACCGTTGGGAATCACCTGCAACTTCTCCGCGCGCACGCTGGCCTTCAGATGCAGCGTGGCGATGCTTTGCGCCACGCAAACCACCCGTTTCACCGATGCCGTGCGGCACAGTTGCAGGCTCAGCCAGGTGTAGAACTTCTGCTTGCGACTGCGTGGGGTGAAGCCGTGCTGAGTGATCACCAGCGGCAGGCGCAGCAGCGAGGCGCCGACCCAGCCGAACAGCAGCCCTTTGAAGTTGTGGGTGTTGAGCAACGGTTGGTCGCCACGGCGCTGACGCAAGTGCCGCAGCAATTCGCCGAGCCCGGCACAAGCGCGAGCGTCCACCCCAGCCTCGCGAAAGCGCGAGATCAGCTCAGGCGGCGCGTCGAGGAACAGCACTTGGTGCTGCCCCGGCGTGGCCAGGCAATGATCCAGCAACATCCGCTCGGCCCCGTAGAAGCCGCCGCTGCTGAGCAAATGAATGATCGGCAGGGCGACGATTGGGGTGGACACCGCGTTCAATTGCGCACCCAGTGCACCAGGCTCGGCATGGTCCAGTTCTTGTGCGGATTGCCCGGCTGCGACGTTTCTTCGTTGAGCACCAACAACACTGGCACGCCCAGTTCATGGCTTATTTGCGCCGGATGCTTGAACCGATGGTCGAAGAACTCACGCACGTATACGAACGCGATTGCCAGCAGCAGCCCGGTGAACAGCCCGAACGGAATGATCAGCATCGGCTTGGGAAAAGCCGCCTCGGTCGGCTCGAACGGTGGACTCAATACCCGGGCGTTGGACAGGTCGTTGTCCAGCGCGCGTGTCGTACTGCTCTCGGCAAAGCGTTGCGCATAGGTAGAAAACGCGGCGTGCAACGCGCCGATCTCGGTGTCCATCTGGCGCAGCTTGCTTTGGGTCTGCTGCAACTGATGGATGCGATTCTTGAACTCGGCAATGCGCGCGGTTTTCTGCTCGATGACCTGGCTCACCACCGACAGGTCGATCGTGCGTTCCTGGATGCGGTTGTTGACCACTTTGAGGAACTGTTGGCGGGTGCGGGCAATTTGCTCGCGGGCCAGCAACATCGGCTCGCTGCCAGGCTGGAATACCGCCAGGTCATTCATATAGCGGCTGACCTGAGTGGTCAGCGCCTCGCCCATCTGCCTGATCTCGCGGTCCTCGAAGGCAATGTTGTCCACCGTCGTGGTGAAGGTGAACGGGAAGGTGTAGTCGTTGAGTTTGTTGGTGTTGGCGGCGGCCAGGCTGGTTTTCAGATAATCGAGCCAGCGCTGACTTTGCAGCAAGCGATCGCGATACAGGTTGAGTGCCTGCTCTTCGGTGTTGATCGCGTTGAGGCGAAAGGTGATTTCCTCTTTCGGGTCGGAAGAACCGACGCTTTCCAGCAGGCTCAGCCGCGCGCCTTCTAGACCATCGAGCCGCACCTGATACTGATGCTTCTTGGTTTCGTAGAACGAATGCGGCAGCTCGATCGACTGCAACGCTTGACGATCGACCAGATAGTTCTGCAGCAACGCGGCAACAAACGTTGTGCCCTGGGCCGGATCGGGAAAGCTGTAGACGATCGAGATCACATTGGAACCCGGCAGGGTTTCGATCTTCAGGTTGTCGATGGCGTCCTGGGTCAAACCGTCCAGTGCCGTGTCGCGCACCGGATCGGTTTGCATGCCCAGCGCATCACGCAGCGGATTGATCACGTATTCGCGCAGCGGCGTGCTGACGTAACGCTTGAACGGCTCGCCCGCCAGCTTGCTGAGCATCCCCGGCGGCGGGTTGTACTGACCCATGTCGCGCAGTTCGCTGATGGTCTGACGGATCAGCGCCGGCGAACGGAGGATATTGCTTTCGGTTTCCATGTCCGCCAGCGATGGCGGAATGAAGGTGGCACTGTCCTGGGTCAGCGAGGTGGTCGCATCGCCCTGAGACAGCTTTTTCGACTGCACGATGACCTGCGCGGTGATATCGAAGCTCTGTTTGAGCAGCAACGGCAGGAGCAGGGCGATCACTGCAAAGGTCAGGAAGATGCGCTTCACCGTTTGCTTGTTGGCGAAGAAAATCCTGAAGAACTCGTGCAGGTAATTTTCTTTTGGGTTCATGTCGGTCACCTGAGAGTCAGTTGTCACTGCCTTTGTTGTCGACGCGGTAGCCGAAGCTGAAACCGACGCCCTGGAACAGCACCACATCAGCCAGTTGGCGGGCGAGTTCGCCGGCGCTGGCCAGTTTGGTTTTTGGCACGTAGAGCATGTCATCCGGCTGCAGATAGGCGATTTGTGGCGCGTCACCGGACAGTGCTTTCTCGACGTCGTAGTTCATCGCCTGCACCTGATTGCCGTTGCGCCGCATGATCACTACCGAATCCAGCCGCGCCTTGACGTTGGTGCCGCGCGCCAGAGTCAGCGCCTCAAGCACTGACACTGGCCGGCGGATCGGGTAGGAGCCCGGTTGTGCGACTTCGCCGAGCACGTAGATCTCGTTGCCGGCGGTGGACTTGAGCAGCACATCCACAGTCATGCGGCCCGGCAGTTGCGCGTATCTCTGATTGAGGAAGGTTTCCAGCTGATTGACGGTCATGCCTTGCAGCGGCACCGCGCCGATTTCCGGAAAACTCGCGTAGCCATCAGTGCCGACGGTGATCTCGCGGCTCATGCCGGTGGCCGGATGGTTCAGCGCACTTTTAAGGTTCTGCTCGTTGCTCAGCGGGCTGAGAATCTGTACCGAGAGCTGATTGCGGTTGGGTTGGAACAATTGCTTACGCTGATACGCACGCTGGATTTCCTGACGGGCTTCTTCGCTGGTCAGCCCGGCGATTTTCACCGAGGTGTTGGCGCCCGGCAGTTCGATAGTGCCGTCGGGCAGCACCAGTTGCGTGCCGTTGAGCTGACTGGCGGCGGTGAAATTCAGGCCGATCTGGTCACCTGATTGCACGCGGTAAGCGTCCGAACCGCTGGTGCTGATGTGAAAGATCACATCCAGCACGTCTTTCGGGCGCAGGGTCTGTTCGACCCGCGGCATGTCGGTGGCCTGGGCGTTGGCCGGTGTGGCGGTGAGAATATTCACCGGCATGTTGCGGGTCTCGGAAGTGCTGGTGCAGCCCGCAAGCGGCAGCAACAGCAGGACAAGCATTCTGGCGTTCATGGCGTCATCCTTTGCGTTCGCTTACAGGTTTTTGTAAAGCCATTTGGGCATGTAGTACTTGCGCCGGTTGAACACGCTGCCGACCACTTTCGCCCCGGCCTGAGTCAGGCGTTGCACAGCGGCCTGGGCGACTTCCCAGCGGGTGTCTTCGGCGCGCACGACAAACACCACACCGTCGACCTGAGTACTGATGACCAGGGTGTCGGCGGCGGAATACACCGCGTCGCCGTCGATCACCACAAAGCGGTACTGGCTGCCCAACTGGTCGAGCAACGGGCTCAGGCGCTCGGCGGTCAGGTGTTCCAGCGTGCGGATCGGCCGGCCGTTGGGCAGCACATGGAAGGGCAGGCTCGAGACCTGCACCACGCAGTCCTGCAACAGCGGCGGGTTGCCCGGGTTGAACAGCAGGTCGCGCAGGCCGCGCTCCTTGCCGAGGTTCATCTGCTGGGTGAGGTTGTTCGCCGACTGGCTGGCGTCGACCAGCAGCACCTGGCCGCTGCTCATCTGCGCCAGCTGACTGGCCAGTGCCAGAGCGCTGGTGGTGGTGCCGGCGCCGGGGTTGGCGGCGGTCAGGAACAGAATGCGCAGATCGAGATCCAGCACGGTCGAAGTCAGATTCGATTCGCTGGGGCTGGCGATGCTCAGGCTTTTATTGGTTGAACCGTCCATTAGCTTGCTCCGTGGCCGCTGAATACTTTGAAGGGGGTTTTCAACAGAATCTTCAGATCAAGCAGAAGGCTCTGCTCGGCGATGTAGCTGAGGTCCAACTCAACGCGCTGGTCGAAGTCGATGTTGCTGCGTCCGGAGATCTGCCACAGACCGGTCATACCGGGGTAGATCGCCAGACGCGCGAGGTGATTGTCCTTGTAGCGGTAAGCGTTGAACGAGGTCGGGCGAGGGCCGACCAGGCGCATGTCGCCGGTCACTACGTTGATCAGATTGGGCAGTTCGTCGAGGCTGGTGCGCCGCAGAAAACTGCCGATGCCGGTGACGCGCGGATCCTTGTCGATCTTGAAGTCGATGGCGTCGGCCCCGTGTTTGTTCAGGTGGCGCAGCGACTCTTTGAGGTCTTCGGCGTTGCTGACCATGGTGCGGAACTTGAACATGCCGAACTTGCGCCCGCGATAACCGGTGCGTTTCTGCACGAACAGCACCGGCCCCGGGCTGGTGAGCTTGATGGCCAGGGCCAGGCCCAGCAGCACTGGCGAGATCAGCACGAGAATCGTCAGCGCGCCGAGGCAGGCGACCACCCGATTGGTCCGCGACAGCTGCCATGGGCGGCCGCCATCGCGGCCGCTGAGCCAGCCGCGACCCTGACGGTGAATCGCTGCGTCGAGGCGCATGCGATGTTCCGGGTCGACGCGCTTGTCAGGGCGCATCTGTGCAATCGACACACTTCTTTCATGTCCAGTCATGGCGTCCTCCGCATTCAATCAGCCGCAAGCGGCGCACGGGCAGTGGGGTAGTAGTCGCGGAACCAGGCGATGAAGCGGCCCAGTCCTTCATCCAGTTCTATCCGGGGCTGGAATCCGGTGGCCTGGGCCAGATCGCTGGCCTCGGCGCAGGTGTTGAGCACGTCGCCCGGTTGCAGCGGCAGCAGCTCGACAATGGCTTGCCGATCGAGATGTTTTTCCATCAGCGCGAGGTAGGTTTTCAGTGCAACCGGCTGCTGCCCGCCAATGTTGAACAGACGCCACGGCGCCATGCTGCTGGCCGGGTCGGGCTGCTCGCGATCCCACTGCGGATTGGCTTGCGGTGGCTGATCGATGAGGCGTGCGATGCTTTCGATGATGTCGTCGATGTAGGTGAAATCGCGCTGGTGCTCGCCGTAATTGAACAGCTTCAGCGGCTCGCCTTCGCTGATCGCCCGGGCGAACTGGATCGGCGACATGTCCGGCCGACCCCAAGGCCCGTACACGGTGAAAAAGCGCAGGCCGGTGCAGGGAATGCCGAACAGATGGCTGTAGCTGTGCGCCATCAGTTCATTGGCTTTCTTGGTCGCGGCGTACAGCGACAGCGGATGGTTGACGCCATCCTTGACCGAGTAAGGCGTGTGTTGATTGGCGCCGTACACCGAACTTGACGAGGCGTAGATCAGGTGTTCGACCGGGTGGTGGCGGCAGCTCTCGAGAATGTTCAGGAAACCGTTGAGGTTGCTGTCCAGATACGCCCGTGGATTGTCCAGCGAATAACGCACCCCGGCCTGCGCAGCCAGATGGATCACCACTTGTGGCTGCTCGCGGGCAAACAGCGCATCGATCGCCGAAGCGTGGGCCAGATCCACCGTGGCCAGCGGAAAATCGCCGACCTGCTCGCGCACCCACTGCACGCGGTCGTGCTTGAGCTGCGGGTCGTAGTAGTGATTGAAATTGTCCAGGCCGACCACCGAATGCCCGTCGCGCAGCAAGCGCAGGACGCAATGGGCACCAATGAAACCGGCGGCACCGGTCACCAGAATCTTCATGGCCGCAGCCCTTCGGGGGCGATGTGGCGCAGGCCGATGCCGCTGTAATGCAGGCCGGCGGCGGCTACTTGTTCCGGGTTGTAGAGATTGCGCCCATCGATGATTACCTTCGAACGCAGCTTCTCGGCGAGCAGCTCGAAATCGACCACGCGGAAGTTTTTCCACTCGGTGCAGATCACCAGCGCGTCGGCGTCTTCAAGGGTGTCGTCGCGGGTCGCGCACAGGTGCAGGTCGTTGCGGTAGCCGTAGATGCGCCGGCACTCGGACATGGCTTCCGGATCATAAGCCTGCACGCTGGCGCCTTCGGCCCACAACGCGTCCATCAGGTAACGGCTGGGGGCTTCGCGCATGTCGTCGGTGTTCGGTTTGAACGCCAGGCCCCAGACGGCGATGGATTTGCCGGCCAGGCCTTGCGGAAACTGCGCGCGCAATTTGCTGAACAGGATGTGCCGTTGGCTGTCATTGACGTCGGTGACGCTGCGCAGCAGTTTCAGCGGCATGCCGTTGTGTTCGGCGGTGTGCAGCAAGGCCCGCAGATCCTTGGGAAAGCACGAGCCACCGAAGCCGCAGCCCGGATAGATGAAGTGATAGCCGATGCGCGGGTCGGAGCCGATGCCTTTGCGCACCGCTTCGATGTCGGCGCCGAGCAGCTCGGTGAGATTGGCCAGTTCGTTCATGAAACTGATGCGGGTGGCGAGCATCGCGTTGGCCGCGTATTTGGTCAGCTCGGCGCTGCGGTTGTCCATGAACATCAGTTTTTCGTGGTTGCGGCAGAACGGCGCGTACAGCTCGCTCATCTGCTCGCGGGCAGCGTCGTCGCGGGTGCCGATGATGATCCGGTCCGGGCGCATGCAGTCGGCGAGGGCACTGCCTTCCTTGAGAAATTCCGGGTTGGAAACCACACGCACCTGCAGCTCGGTTTTTCCGCGCTGCAGCAATTCGCTGGTGGCCGTGGCCAGAACCTGATCGGCAGTCCCGACCGGCACTGTGGATTTGATGATCAGCGTGCGATCGGCCTCCATCAGGCCGGCGATCTGCCGGGCGACGTTGAGTACATGGCTGAGGTCGGCTGAGCCGTCTTCGTCCGCCGGGGTGCCGACGGCGATGAAAATCAGCTCGGCGTGAGTCACCGCATCACTGGCCTGGGTGCTGAACAACAAGCGCCCGGCCTTGATGTTTTCTTCAAGTGTTGCGGACAGGCCTGGCTCACTGATGGGCGGTACCGCTTGTTGCAGTTGTTTGATCTTGTTGGGATCAATATCAATGCATAAAACCCGATGGCCGACATCGGCAAGTGCAGCGGCTTGTATAAGTCCGACATAGCCAGTGCCAAATACGCTCACGTCCATCTGCGCACCTCAATAAAACCAGAAAAGTTAACTACGGAATGAGATTGTTAAAGGGGTATAGCGCAGGGTTTGAAAAGCGTGTCAGCAAAATGACATGTTGCACGGGTATAACACTTGAGGCGTTTTTGGCGATTGGCCATCAAGTCATTGCTGCGATTGAATTTGTTCTTTCTTTGCAGATTTGTTCAGATTCAATTTAACCGACAGACGGTCTAAGTCCCCGAAATTAAAGGCTTTCATCCCCCCGGGTGTGTCAGATTTGAGTCACCGTTTTTTTGACGCTTTACCCGGCTATCAGTCATTTCTTGCGCTTTGATGGCCGGGTGCTAGTGTCAGGTTCTGACCGACAAAGCTTTGACAACCTCCCATTTCGGACGGCCGGTATCGCCATGTTCAAATACGCCAAGGAACTGCTTTTAGTTGCCTACTTATTGCTCTTTTCCGACTACTATCTGGACCGGTTAAATGCTATCGGGTGGGGTTTTAATGTACTTGTTTTTGGCGCGATGTTTTTGGCGCTTACTTTCGCGTTATATCTAACTGCCTATATACGTCAGGCTCTTGTTCGACATGCGTTCGCATTAACGCTGTTTGCTGCGGCGGTTTTTTTCGATGTCTATACCCGGGTCACGGCGGATTACCTGAGGTACAGCGATTTTGTCTCGCTGGTGTACTCCGGCGGCTTCATTCAGGAAGCGGCCTATCAGTATCGCGACGCGATCCTGCGCGCGCTGCTCAGTGGCTTGCTGCTGTTGTTCGGCATCGGGCTCAAGCCGCGTCATGCGCTGTTCATACCCAACACGTTGCGGGTAGCGGCTCCGGTCATCGGCGTGTTCATGCTCAGCGCTTTGCTTTTTTTACGTGCGGGTGAGGGCGCGCGCGGTCTGCCGATCATGTACACGCCGCTGGCCTACCTCAACCTGTTTGCCTACGAAGCGTTGCATGACACCGTCGGCCCGCGTGAATCGGTGACGCTTGCGCGCGCCACGCCTGCCGTCGGCCACGATATCGTGCTGATCATCGACGAAAGCATTTCCGGCAATTACCTCGACATCAACGCGCCGTTCGGCGTGCACAGCAACCTCAAGCAAGCGCCGGCCGGGGTCGATGTCTTCAACTTCGGTTATGCCGCGTCCATTGCCAACTGCAGCGCCGACACCAACGTCACCTTGCGCTACGGCGGCACACGCGCCGATTACAGGCGCATCAACAGCACGTTGCCGTCGATCTGGCAGTACGCGAAGAAGGCCGGGCTCGGCACGGTCTACATCGACGCCCAACGCACGGCCGGCAACCTGCAGAACCTGATGACCGCCGCCGAGAAAAACGACATCGACAGTTTCGTGCAATTCGACCAGACCAGCGTGCGCGACCGCGATATGGCGGCAGCGGCGAAGCTGATCGAATTGCTCAATGACGATCGCCCCGAGCTGATCGTGATCAATAAGGTCGGCGCGCATTTTCCGGTGCATGACAAATACCCGGACGCGTTCATGGCCTACCGGCCGACGCTGCCGCGCGGGCAGTTCACCGAAGTCGCCGACACTGGCGAACGCCCCGGTTTCAATGGCCAGCCGGATGACTGGGTGCTGTATCGCAACGCCTACAAGAACACGCTGTTGTGGAACGTCGGCGAGTTCTTCGCCCGGGTGTTTGCCCAGGCCAATCTGGACAATGCGCTGCTGATCTACACCTCCGATCATGGCCAGGATCTGCATGAGCGCGGCAACCCGGGCTTGAATACCCACTGCGGCGGCGACCCGGTGGAAGAGGAGGGGCTGGTGCCGCTGGTGGTGATTCAGGGCCGTGGATTGCAGACGCCGGACTGGGCAGCGAATCTGCCGGCAAACAAGGACCGCTCCAGCCACTACAACATCTTCCCGACGCTGTTGCAGGTGATGGGTTATGACCTTGCGGGGATTGAAGCGGTATATGGCAAACCGCTGAGCGTGCCGACGGCGGATGAGTTCACTTTCAACTACCGCTTCAATGCGCGCTTGGGTGCCAAGCCTGAGTGGAAGCATATCGATCTGGGCAGCATCGTCACCCCGGAACGAGCGCCGGCGAGTGTGGCTGCGGGGCAGTGAGTTTTTGATTGCTCGGGCGGGCCTCTTCGCTGGCAAGCCAGCTCCCACAGGGTTCGAGGTTGTTCACAAATCCTGTGTCAGCACTGGCCTCCGTGGGAGCTGGCTTGCCAGCGATGGGGCCAGCACTGACACCAGCCAATTCAAAGCTTCAGCCACCGCGCCCGATACTCCCCAGGCGCGCACCCCAGCCAGCGCGCGAAAGCCCGGTTGAATCCCTGCACATCGCTGTAACCCAACCGATCCGCCACTTCGACCAGCTCCAGCGCCCCGGATTGCAACAGGTCCTCGGCACGATAGCGGCGATGCTCATCAAGCAGTTCGCTGAAAGTCCAGCCCAACGCCTTCAAGCGCCTTGCCGCCGTGCGCTCAAGCACATGCTGTGTAGCACAGAACTGCTGCCAATCCGCTGAAGCCAGATCTTCGATCAGATAATCGCTGAGCTGTCCGAGCAAGGTCGATTCACTGAGACGACGGGTCTGTTCCAGCAGATCGACAAGCGTTGTTTCCAATGCCGGATTGCCCGGTGTCAACGGCATCACGAACAGCTGAGGATCCAGATAAATCGCCGCGCATGACTGCTCTGCGCTCACCGGGGCGCGCAATGCCGATTGATGCTGCTCGCGGCTTGCCGATGCCAATGCCACACCTAGCACCGGATCACGATTCACGCCGCTGGCGAGCAATTTGCGTCGTACCAGGCTGCACAGGCTGACAAGGATGTAATCGGTCAGCGCCGCCGGAGCACCCAGACTGCCGGCTTCGACCAGACGCAGTGTTACGCCGTCATCTTCACGCAGGATTTGCACACGGAAATGTCCGTTGAAAAACGCAAAGTACTCGGCGAAAAACGCACAGGCACGTTCCAGCGACACGGCGACATCGAACAGATAGGTCAGCCCGTTGGTGGCCGTCGAAACGAAACGTTCACCCGCCGCCAGACCGATCAGTGGATCCCCGCTCTGTTCCACGGCAAACGCCCAGAAGCGCCGCGACATCAGCAGCGGCATGCGCGTGAACGGCGTGCGCAGATCGAACAGGCTGCGGCGCAGCTGCGCTTCGATTGCGCCTTGGGTAACGCCGCGCGCGAGCAATTCTTCAATGGCCGGCAGCAGGGTCGGCGCGTAAAAAGCGTTGACGGGTTGCGGATCGATTTTGCTCATGTTGTGCGCGCGTCTCCCGTAGCTCCGTTAGCCGCCAGCAAACGCTGATCGACGCTGAGGATCGCCTCGATCATCGCCCGCGCTGCTGGCGTCAGGGTAAAACCGGCGCGGCTGACGATGCCGTAACCCAGTTGCAGCGCAGGCTCGTCATGGGGGACGTCGACAAAGTCGAGCAGCTCGATCAGGCCTCGATCAAGTTGTTCACGCAAGGCCTCAAGCGTGGCGAGCCCCACCGCGTCTGAACGCAGCACTACGCGCTGGATCGCGTCAAATTGTGCGCACTCGACGCTTGGGGTGAAGTCCTGCTCACCGAGGATATCGGCGAGCACCTTGCGGATCATCGGTGGAATGCGCGTGCCGACGATCGGGTAATCGAGCAGGGCGCGCAATCGCAGGTCTCGTTGCGCGAGGAGCGGATGGCCGGCGCGACAGAAAAACCGTCCCGGCCGCGTGCGCAGCAGGTGCACCTGATACTGCGGATCGCTGACAAAGTGCCGCGCGTCCGCGACGAAAAACTCGATCTGCTGCTCGCGCAACCACAGCGTCAATTGCTGCCAGTCGCCCTGATGAAAGCGCGTACGAATTGCCGGATGCGCCTGAATGAAATCGGCCAGCGCTTCCGGCACCAGCACTTGCGCCGGATACGGGCCGCAACCGAATTGCAGTTCGCCGCCGGTGAGACCGTTGTATTGCGTCAATTCGTTGTGCAGCGCCTGACTGCCAGCGAGCAGGCGCCGCGCATGTTGCAGCACCAGTTGGCCTTGCCCGGTCAGGCGAAACTCACGGCTGCTGCGCTCGACCAGTTCGCAGCCGAGATCCCGTTCCAGAGTCTGGATGCTGCGGCTGAATGCCGGTTGGCTGAGGTTGATCGCCTCGGCGGCGCGCCCGAAGTTGCGGTAATCAGCGAGGGCGACCAAGTGGCGAAGCTGGCGAAGATCCATCATGCGTCTCCTGCATTTTGCGAATACTTTTAATGCATTGGATCGATAGCACGTCCGCTGGCATAAGTACACGCCTGTTCTTCGATGGCCGCCTTCATGTCTCAGCCTCTGTTCGCCTCCAGCGCGTTCACCCGCACGATTCTCGCGCATGCTCGCCAGTCCGGGCTGTGCCCGCAACGCTTGATGACGCGCGTCGGGATCTGCCCGTCAGTGCTCGCCGGACAGCATCAATTGATCGCCGCACAAGCGCTTGAACGGTTGTGGCGTGAGTGTGAATGGGCCGGGGTAGCGCCGACGTTTGGCTGCGAACTGTCCGACGGGATGGCGACCGATTGCCTGCAAGGACTGAATATTCTGCTCGACTCGGCCGCGACCCTGCGGGCCAGTCTGAAGTGCTTCATTGACTGCTTGCCAAGGGTGATCAATTACGTTGCGGTGGAGTTGGTCGAGGCAGGCGACGTGGCTCGTTTGCGCCTGCGTTCGCTGCAGGGGCAGCTCCATCATTTCGCTCTGGATGCGGCGGCGATAACGCTGGTGCGCAACATTGCCCGTCGACTCGGCGGGGCGCCTGGAGATTTGTTTGTGAGTGTCAGCCTGCGCCCCGCGCAAATGGCCGGTGGCTGGCTGCGTGGAGTGGGTATCGCGGTGGAGCAAGGCGAGCATCTGTGCCTGACCTTGCCGCGCTCCAGGCTCGATCAGGCCTTGCTGGGCGCCAACTCGTTTCTGCACCAGAGCATGCTGCGCCACTGGCACGCTGCAACTTGCGCGCCTGCGCGTGAGGACAATCTGACGATGGCGCGGCACTGGCTGACGGCGGGCGATCAACCGATCGAACGGATCGCTGAGCGGCTGGGTTATCGCCAGCCGAGCAACTTTATCCGCGCGTTTCGCAAACAGTTCGGGATTACGCCGAAGCAGTTCCGGTTGAATCCGGGGCAGGTTTGTTGAAAGCAGGATTGAGGTGATTGATCGTTATTGAGGGTGCCAGCAAGCTTTCCCCCCTCTCCCCCAAGGGGGCGAGGGGGAAAGGGAGCCGATCTTCATGGCGTTCGGAATCTGAGTTCTACTCGGTATCCCACCTCGGCGTATCTCGTACATCCAACACGGTCAGTCCCCTCTCCCTTTGGGAGAGGGCTAGGGTGAGGGGCTTTTGACTTACGGCGTGACGATATTGAACTGCGGCCCGAACGTATCCAGGCTGCCCATCAATAATCCGAATTTCTGACCATTGCCCTGCAACTTCACCAGTCCTTTTTGCATCGCCGTCGGGAAGTCCAATTGCTTCAGGCTGATCTTCTCCAGCGTATCGCGGCTCAGGCTGACGCTCGCATCCGCCGCCGGATTCAAGCCGGCGCGGTGAGTCAGCACGCCGTTGCGCAGGGTCAGGGTGAAATCCTTTTGCACATCGTCGAACGTCCAGTTCAGCGTCAGGTCATGGGCCACGGCTTTGTCGCTGTCCAGGCGTACCGCGAGGTAATCGAAGAACATTTCCGGACTCATCGCCCGGACCATGTCCACCGATACGGTATTGGCAGACTGCGGTGGTACGCCGTTGCGCAGTTCCATCGCACCGGTCAGGTACATGTTGCGCCAGGTGGCGTTCTCGCTTTGATAACCCAACTGCTCCAGCGTCTCGGCTTGAGCGTTGCGGGCATCCGCGTTGTCCGGATCGGCGAACAGCAACTGGTTGCCCAACTGCGCGGCCCATCGGTAGTCAGCGCTGGCCATCGCACTGCGCATTTTCTCCAGCACCGATGCGGCACCGCCCATGGCCTCGACCGAGCGTTTAGCCGCATCCACCGGCGGCAGCGGATTGAGGTTGGCCGGGTTGCCGTCGTAGAAACCCATGTAGCGCTGATACACCGCGCGCGTATTGAAACTCAGCGAGCCGTAATAACCACGGGTGTACCACTTCTGATCGAGTGAGCCGGGCAGTTTGTTGATTGCTTCGGCAATTTCCAGCGGCGTCAGGCCCTGGTTGAGCAAGTGCAGGGTTCGGTCGTTGATGAAGGCGTACATGTCGCGCTGATCGGCGAGCAAAGTACGAATCCGCTCGCCACCCCAGGTCGGCCAGTTGTGTTGGGCGAACAGCACGTCGGCCTTGTCACCATAGCGCGCCAGGCTGTCATCGAGATATTGCGACCAGGCTTTGGCGTCACGCACCTGCGCACCGCGCGGGGTGAGGATGTTGTGCATCATCTGCGTGGCGTTTTCGGCCATGCACAAGGCTTTCAGCTGCGGTAGATAAAGGTTCATTTCCGCTGGCGCTTCGGTGCCTGGGGTCAGCTGGAATTCGACTTGCAGGCCAGCGATGGTGCGGGTTTCCAACGGCTCGGCAATCAGATCGGTAGGCGCGATCAGTGTGACCGTGCCACCGCTGGGCGCGCTCTTGCCGAGGCCAGCGTCGACCTGGCCTTTTTCACTGCGCGGCAACAGGCTGCCGAACTGGTACTGCGCGCGGCGGCTCATGGCATTGCCGGCCATGACGTTCTCGCTCATCACGTGTTCCATGAATCCCGCTGGCGCATACACCTTGACCTTGCCGGACTTGACATCGGCCTCGTCGATCACCCCGCGCACGCCGCCGAAATGATCGACATGAGTGTGGCTGTAGATCACCGCGACGACGGGTTTGCGCGGGCGATGGGCGTAGTACAGATCCAGCGCCGTCCTGGCGGTTTCGGCCATGGTCAGCGGATCGATGATGATCAGCCCGTCGTCACCTTCGATGATGGTCATGTTGGCGAGGTCGAGACCGCGTACCTGATACAGCTTGGGGCTGACCTCGAACAGACCGGCGTGGGCATTGAGCTGTGCCAGTCGCCACAGGCTCGGATTGACCGATTCCGGCGCCTTGTCTTTGGCGAGGAAATCATAGGCATTGACGTTCCAGATGACTTTGCCGGCGGCATCCTTGATCTGGCCCTTGAACGGTGCGATCAAGCCTTTGCTGACGGATTCGAAATCGGTGCGGTCGCTGAAAGGCAGGGTTTGCAGCACGGCAGCGTTGCTTGCGGCGGTTTGCACGCTTGGCGCCACCGGACCGTCAGCAGCGAGCAACGGCTGGCTCAGGCAAGCGGTGATCAGGCAGGTCAGCAGGCCACGCGGGCTCAGGATGAAACGGGGCATGGGTGTCTCCGGTTTTTTTATCGTTATGGCCGAACAGCCAGCAGCTTAGGGCGCGGCGCTGGGTTGACGATGATCATCAGCGGACAAAAACCATTCAGGGCCGCTATCCTAGGCCCAGGTTCACTGATCGGGTTTGCCCATGCTTGAGGTTCGCGACGTTTTCAAAAGCTATGCCACGCCACAGGGATTGTTGCCGGTGCTGCAAGGCGTCGACCTGACGCTGGAGGCCGGTGGCAGCCTGGCGCTGATGGGCGAATCGGGCAGTGGCAAAAGCACGCTGCTGCATCTGGTGGCGGGGCTGGACAAGGTCGACAGCGGCAGCATCCGCAGCGGTGAACATCGTCTGGAAGCCATGAGCGAAGCGCAACTGGCCAACTGGCGACGTACGGAAATCGGTCTGGTGTTTCAGCAGTTCAACCTGATCGGCAGTCTGCGCGTGGAAGACAATCTGGCCTTTCAGGCGCGCCTGGCCGGGCGCCATGAGCCGCGCTGGCAAGCGCATCTGGTGCAGCGTCTGGGTCTGGGCGATCTGCTCTCGCGGTATCCCGAGCAACTCTCCGGCGGTCAGCAGCAACGAGTCGCTTTGGGCCGAGCATTGGCTTCGCAGCCGAAATTGCTGTTGGCCGATGAACCCACCGGCAGCCTCGATGAAGCGACCAGCGATGAAGTGCTGCGGCTGTTGCTGGAATTGCTCGATGACACGCCGACGACCCTGCTGATGGTCACCCACAGTCAGCGCGTCGCGGCGCGATTGGCCCAGCGTGTGGTGTTGTCGAACGGGCGGGTCGCCTGATGATCTGGCGGCAAACCCTGCGCGCGCTGCTCAGCCACTGGCGGCGCCATCCCGTGCAGTTTTTCAGCGTGCTGACCGGGTTGTGGCTGGCCACCAGTCTGCTCACTGGCGTCGAGGCGCTGAACAGTCAGGCACGTGACAGCTACGCGCGGGCCAGCCAGATGATCGGCGGCGAACCGCAGGCCAGCCTCAGCACGCCGAATGGGGCACTGTTTCCCCAGCGCTGGTTTATCGAATTGCGCCGTCAGGGCTGGCCGGTGTCGCCGGTGTTGCAGGGCCGGCTGACGCTCAAGGGCCACGAAGACCAGCGGATTCAGGTGATGGGCATCGAGCCGGTGTCGCTGCCGACGGATTCGGCAGTGGCCGGGCAGGCGATGCCGATCGAGCGCATCGTCGAATTTTTCAGCCCGCCGGGCAGCACCTGGATTTCTCCGGACACCCTGCAAATGCTCGGCTTGCGCGAAGGTGATACACCGCAAACCGTAAACGGCCAAACCCTGCCGCCACTGCTCGCGCAGAAGGACATGGCGCCGGGCCTGTTGCTGGTCGACATCGGCGTAGCGCAGCGCCTGCTCGAACAACCCGAGCAATTGTCGCGACTGCTGCTACCCAAGGACTTTCATCAAGAATTACCAGCGAGTTTCAACGATCGCTTGCAGCTCAAGAGCAGCGGCGAAGAAAACAATCTCGCGCGGCTGACCGAGAGCTTTCACCTCAATCTCGATGCCCTTGGATTTCTGTCGTTTCTGGTTGGCCTGTTCATCGTCCACGCCGCCATCGGCCTCGCTCTGGAACAGCGCCGAGGTTTGCTGCGCACCTTGCGCGCCTGTGGCGTCAGTGCACGAATGCTGATCGCATGTCTGGCGGTTGAACTGGGTGTGCTGGCGCTGATCGGCGGATTGTTCGGTGTGATCAGCGGCTATTGGCTGGCCAGCGTGCTGCTGCCGGACGTCGCCGCCAGCCTGCGCGGTTTGTATGGCGCGGAAGTGGCGGGGCAGTTGCGTTTGAGTCCCTGGTGGTGGTTCAGCGGCATAGGGCTGAGCCTGCTCGGCGCGTTGCTGGCCGGGGCCAACAGTCTGCTGCGGGCGGCGCGCCTGCCGTTGCTGGCGGTGGCCGATCCGCAGGCCTGGCATCAACAGTATTCGCGCTGGTTGCGCCGACAGGGTTGGCTGGCGACAGCGCTGCTGACAATTGCGCTGGCAGCGCTGATCTGGGGCGACAGCCTGAGCAGCGGTTTCGTGCTCATGGCCGGGCTGTTGCTCG
The DNA here is from genome assembly GCF_001425545.1 of Pseudomonas sp. Leaf434. Lineage (NCBI taxonomy): Bacteria > Pseudomonadati > Pseudomonadota > Gammaproteobacteria > Pseudomonadales > Pseudomonadaceae > Pseudomonas > Pseudomonas sp. Leaf434. The sequence continues at coordinate 1,420,543 of NZ_LMQZ01000001.1, forward strand.
GTGCCGCGCTGGCCTTGCCGGTGTTGCTCAGCGCGTTGTTGAACCCGTTGCTCGGGCGCAGTCGTTCGGTGCTCGGCCAGTGGTTTCTCGCCGACTGCCGCCAGCAACTGCCAGCCCTGAGTCTGGCGCTGATGGCGCTGCTGTTGGCGCTCGCCGCCAACATCGGCGCCGGCAGCATGACCGCCGGTTTTCGCCAGACCTTCAACGACTGGCTCGAACAACGCCTGAGCGCCGAGTTGTACGTCAACCCGGCCAACCCGGCGCAGGCCCGCGAGATGCACAGTTGGCTCAAGCAGCAGCGCAACGTGACCGCTGTGCTGCCCAACTGGCAGGTTTCGGTGACGCTGCAAGGCTGGCCGGCCGATGTCTACGGCATCATCGACCACTCGTACTATCGCCAGCATTGGCCGTTGCTCGACAGCAGTGGCAGCGATCCGTGGGGCAAACTGGCCACGGACGATGCGGTGATGCTCAGCGAACAACTGGCGCGACGCCTGAAAGTGAAGCCGGGCGAGCATCTGAACATTCCCACGCCGAACGGCACATGGTCGCCGCGCATCGTCGGCATCTACGCCGACTACGGCAATCCGAAGGGGCACGTGCTGATCAGCAGTGAGCACCTGCTGCGCGGATGGCCGCAACTCACGCCGAACCGCTTCAATCTGCGTATCGACCCAGCGCAGATTCCGGCGCTGCTCAACGCCTTGCAGGCGCGTTTTGCGCTGGATGACAACCGCATCGTCGATCAGGCGCGGCTCAAGGGCTGGTCGGTGCAAGTCTTTGAACGCACATTTGCTGCGACAGCAGCTTTGAACAGCCTGACCCTGGCCGTGGCGGGTGTGGCGCTGTTCATCAGTCTGCTCACTCAGAGCCAGAGTCGCCTCAGTCAGCTCGCACCGCTGTGGGCGCTGGGCGTTACACGCAAACAATTGATGCTGCTCAACCTCGGTCAGACCTGGCTGCTTGCCGTATTGACGTTGCTGTTGGCGCTGCCGTTGGGCATCGCCCTGGCGTGGTGCCTCGATGCGGTGATCAACGTGCAGGCGTTCGGCTGGCGACTGCCGCTGCGGGTGTTCCCGTTGCAGTTGTTGCAACTGATGGGCCTGGCCTTGCTCGCGACTTTACTGGCTTCGGCATGGCCGCTGTATTCGCTGTACCGCACACAACCGGCGGACTTGCTGAGGACGTTTGCCCATGAGGACTAAATGGCTCGTGCTGATGATTGCGCTGCTGCTCGCTGGCTGCGATCAGCCTGCACCGGAGGAAAAGGGCTTTGCCGGCATGGGCGATCAGGCGCAATCGTTCACCCCGGTGGTGCCCGGACGGGTATTCAGCTTCCCGGCCGATCATGGCGCGCATGATGGTTTTCGCATTGAGTGGTGGTACGTCACCGCCAACCTCAAGGATCAGCAGGGCAATGATTTCGGCGTGCAATGGACGCTGTTTCGCAGCGCCCTGAAACCCGTCGCCGAGCAGGCCGGTTGGGGCAACCAAACGATCTGGCTGGGCCATGCGGCAGTCACTTCGCGCTCGGTGCATCATGCCGCCGAGCGCTACGCCCGGGGCGGAGTAGGCCAGGCCGGCGTGCGCCTGGCGCCGTTCGAGGCGTGGATCGATGACTGGATGTTTGCCAGTCAGGCGCAGGATCCGTTGCGCGACATGCAACTCAGTGCTCGTGACAAGAATTTCGCTTATCAACTGCGCCTTACCTCCAGCCGACCGCTGGTGCTGCAAGGCGACCAGGGTTTCAGCCAGAAATCCGAAGAAGGCCAGGCGTCGTATTACTACAGCCAGCCATTTTTCCAGGCCAGCGGCACGCTGCAGATCGACGGCCAGACCTACACCGTTAGCGGCCCGGCGTGGCTCGATCGCGAGTGGAGCAGTCAGCCACTCACCGCCAATCAAACTGGCTGGGACTGGTTCTCGCTGCATCTGGACAGCGGCGAACACGTGATGCTTTATCGCATGCGGCAGAAGACCGGCGCGCCTTATCTGACCGGCACCTGGATCGCCGCTGACGGGCAGATTCAGACGTTGCGCAGCGAGCAGATCAGCCTTGTGCCGCAGGATACGGCCAAGGTTGCTGATCGGCCGATGCCGGTGAAATGGTCGATCCGCATTCCTGACAAGAAACTCGATATCAGCGTTGACGCGATCAACCGCAATGCGTGGATGGATTTGCGTATTCCCTATTGGGAAGGGCCGGTGAAGGTCGATGGCAGCCATCCTGGCCAGGGCTATCTGGAAATGACCGGGTATTAACGGCGGCACCGCTTTCTTCCCTGTGGGAGCGAGCCTGCTCGCGAAAGCGTCAGCGCTGTGACCGCTGAGTTAACTGACTGGAACTCTCGCCAGCGCTCTCCGCTCTACCCAGAAACCCGCCATTTTCGGACTCACCCATGAGCGACGACCTGCAACCCCCAGACCTCGACACCTGGCAGCGTCTGTTCGACGATCAAGCCTACTGGCAGAACTCCCCTGACGCTCACTACCTCGATCTGCAACGCATCGCCGATGACCTGCTCGGCCAAGGCGCAATCGATCTTGAGCAATGGCAGTTGATGCGCGCCAAAGCCGACGATCTGCACAAGCAGTCACCCGAGGTCAACGTCGCCCGCGAACTCGAAGATCCCGAAGCCTGAGGACTCCTGCCATGAATACCACCAGCAACCAGAACGACAACCCCGACGAACCACGCCCGGCCGGTGAAACCGAGCGCGACAATGATGCCCTGCGCCCGACCGATCCCAAGCAGCGGCAGGACAGCGGCAAAGGCACGCCGAGTGGCGAATCCACCGCCCAAGAGACTGCCAAGCCACATACCCGTGGGCCACAAACCCAAGTCAAGCCCTGAACAGCGTCTATGCTCACTGGCACGCCTGCTGCTGAAGTCGTTTCGGTGGCGGGCGTCGCCATTTCATCACAGGGAAAGTAATGCATATGAAGCTCGACGCTCTGGCCAAGGCCATCACTCTCGCAACGCTGCTTTCTGCTGCCAGTTTCGGCGCTCTGGCTGCCGATATTCCGTTATCTGCCGTCGTTGAGGCCGATTCCGTTACCACCAAAGTGCTCGCCGTCGACCCGGCCCATCACCAGGTCGTGCTGGAAGGCCCCGAGGGACGTCAGGTCCACGTTCAGCTCAGCGACAAAGCGAAAAATCTTGCCAATCTCAAAGTAGGGGACCTGGTGAAGATCGAGGTGCAGCGATCTGTCGCCGCTTATCTCGATACAGACGTGGATAAAGGTCTGCCAGGCACCACCGAACGTACCGGCGAACTGCGCAAGGCCCCGGGCAGCGATAACCCGGGCGGCGAGGCCTATCGTCAGGTTCAGGTGCAGCTGAAAATCAGCAAAATCGATTTGAAGACCAATCAGGTCACCCTCCAAGATCCGTCCGGACAATCGAAGACGCTCGATGTGAAGAAGCCGGAGATTCAGGCCAAGTTGAAAGATCTGAAAGTAGGGCAGAGCGTTATTGTCACTTATACCGATATCCTGAAAGTGACCAGTCAGCACGATAGTTGAGTATTAACTCTACAAGTTTATTGCTCTTGTACAACTTTATGTATGAGAGCAATCATATAAAGTTTTTTGTAAGACAATTCCCGGGATAAATCGGTAAAACACAGTTTTTAACTTTTCAGTGCAAAAATTTCATGTTTGCCCATGACGACAGGTCCACTTGTTTGAATTAAAATCCTCGGCGTTCGCCCAGTGTCAGGGCTCTTTACCGGTGCAAGGATTGCCAGGCCGTAACACTGGGCGAACTCCACTACTGGCGAAAGTTGTATACAGAATCTGCAAACAAAAAGGGCGACTTTGCAGTCGCCCTTTTTTATTGTTTTCGATCAAGTCGAAGCCTGCATACCGGTTTTGCCATGCTGCCCCTGCAAGCGCTTGAGTGTCTGCTGGTACATTTTTGTACGGCGATGATCCTTGCCATATGTGCCTGCCGCCGCGACGGTGCCGGCCTGGATGTGATCAAGGTAGCGGAAGATCTTCCGCGGCGAGAGAAACCTGACGCCATAGCCCAACCCGACCATTCGATCCTGAAGCGTGTAACCAGGCACCTCCTCATCCATGCAGAAGTGCAGCCCGAGCGACTTCATCAAACGCGCATTCCACAGCGTACAGAAACTTTTCAGATGCGTTTCTTTATACGGGCGTGGTGGTTTCGAACGCAGGCCGAAATGAACTTTTAGCCGACGAACATGATGTTTGCAGAACCGCGAAGTTAACCGCCAGGTATCACGCAGTAACCCACGATCAAGTTGCTCAACACAACCGACCGCCGCCATGTCCGCACTTTTCGTGCATTCGCGCATCATCATCGCGAACACTTCCATGTCGTAGACAAAGGTATCGGTGTGCAGCAGAAACAAATAATCGGTCTCAACTTTCGCCAAGGCCAGATCCAGCGCCTTGCCATGGGCAATATGCCCCATTTCCTTACCGGGCGACGGCCGCTCGATCAGATTGATCCAGTCCAGCGAACGCAAATAATCGAGGCTGGCATCCGCCGAATCGTTATCCACCACCCACACTGGAATGCCCTGCGCCTGAACATGCTCGCGCAACAGTTCCAGACACATGCGGGTGATGTCCGGGGTTTTGTAATTGACCAGAACAAGACTGAAGTCGGGATGCGGCTGGGTAGGCAGATCGAAGGCTTTCATGTCGGAGGGACTCATCACGGCTCAAGACGACAGGTTGATGAGCCGGGATGCTAGCGAGGGAAGCTTAGGTGAAGCTTAATTTGCCGATCTGATTGGTTTGTGAAAACAAGCGGGATAATTCAGATCCGACATTGTTTTCCAATAGATGCAGCGACCATTTGGTTTTGTCGCTTGTCCTGAACGGCGGTCCATCCGCAAAACCTGTGGGAGCGAGCCTGCTCGCGAAGGCGTCTTTCCACTCACATCATCGGCGACTGTTACACCGCTATCGCGAGCAGGCTCACTCCTACAATAGAACGGCGCAAATTCAGGTCAGTTTGATCCGCAGCACTTCGGCACATTCCTCAATCGACCGCCGTTGCGTCTCGGCATACAACCCCAACTCATCAATGGTCGAACGCCCCAGCGCCTGTTCGAAAGCATGTCGATTGGATTGTTCGGCGTAATGCGCCTGTGCGGCATCCCCCAGGTTCGACTGAAAAATCCCCGCCGCGCTCACCGGCAGGAAATCTTCGTACACCAGCGGCTCCGCTTTCACGTAGCCTTCGCGCAATAAATCCTCCAGTGACGATTCGCCAAGTCCGTGCGCCGCGATGCCCTTTTCCGTAGCGAAATAACGAAAGTACGCCAGCCCCTGTTCGCGCATGCCCTCGATGCTGTCAGGAAATTCGGCAAAGTGCTGCGTCATCAGCGCGTCGTAGCGTGCGGCATTGGCTTCATTGGGGAAGTCGCCCAGTTCATCGCGAGCGGCATTCAACAAGCGGTCATACAGCGCGCGACCCTTGGGTGTCAGAGCTGCGCCGCGTTGTTCGATTTCGCCGAAGCGCGCGCTGTGGCTGCCACGGGTTTCGGGCTGATCGGTGAAGGCGATCGGCTCGTCCAGCGCTTTGAAGCTGGTCTGGCGCAGCAGGATCGGGCAATTGCGGCGTGGTGGACCTTCGATCACCGCTTTGGGTGTGATGCCATGGGCAGGCATCTGCTCCTGAACGGTGTCGATGTCCAGCGTGCGTGGGGTCAAGTGGTTGATGTGCGGGCCTTTGAACGCAACGACATCGGCGATCAAGCGGTGCTGGGCGCTGAGTTTCTGGTACTGCGCGGCGCTGACGGTGGCGCTGTGGTGCCAGCGAAAAGTCTCCAGGGCCTGTCGGACGAATTCTGCGGCTTCGTCGTCATTCAGTCCGCCAGCCGTTTCCGCCTGTTCAATCAGGCGCAACGCCTCTTCAGTAAAAATCGAACGACGGGCCAGTACCGACTCGGCAAACGAACGCAATTCAGCGTCTTCAATCAGCTCCAGGCGCAGCAACGAGGTAAACACGCGAAACGGGCTGACCTGCAGCGCTTCTTCATGCACCGCGCGAAACGCCGTTGAATGCACCGGCACACCCGCTGGGGTCAGGTCGTAATAACCCACCGGTTGCATACCCATCACCGCGAACAGGCGGGCGAGGGTGGCCAGTTCGCTCGCGGTGCCGACGCGGATAGCGCCGTGGCGCTCCATGTCCAACCGATCGATTTCGCCGGTGCGCTTGAGTTGCCCGGCGATGTCTGGCTGACCTGCCAGCACTTCGCGGTTGGTTTTTTCCACCAGTTCCATCAGCGCACCGTACAGCGGCACCTCTTCGCGGTACATGTCGGACATCGCTCGGGAGAAGCGTTGGCGGATCAGGTCGGGGTTGACGAACGGCTGCACGGTCATGAAAAAAATTCCTGCCACGGTGACGAAATGGATGCCGGAAAAGATCGCAGCCTTCGCCCACGCGGGCAAACGAAGAATCCTACGAACTTCATTCTGCCAACGACTGATCCACCAGCTCGATCCAGTGCCTGACCGGCGTGCGCCCGGCGCTCGCCAGATGGCTCTGACAGCCCACATTGGAAGTGACGATCAACTCGGGCCGGCCGCTTTCCAGAGCGTTGAGTCGATGGTCACGCAGTTGCCGCGCCAGCACCGGTTGGGTCAGCGAGTAGGTGCCCGCCGAGCCGCAGCACAAATGGCCGTCCGGCACTGGTGTGAGGTTGAAGCCGAGTCGGGTCAGCACGGCTTCCACGGCGCCGCCGAGTTTCAGTGCGTGCTGCAAAGTGCACGGGCAATGCACGGCGATGCGTCGTTCGCTGGCGGCGCACACTTGCTCCAGCGGTTCCTCGGCGATGATTTGCACCAGATCCCGAGTCATTTCGCTGATCCGCCGTGCTTTCGAGGCGTAGATCGGGTCGTCCGCAAGCAAATGCCCGTAATCCTTGATGAACGCGCCACAACCGCTGGCCGTTTGCACGATGGCTTCGGCGCCATTCTGCAAGTGCGGCCACCAGGCGTCGATGTTCTGTCGAGCGCGGTCGAGACCTTTGCCCTGAGCGTCGAGGTGATAGTCGAGCGCGCCGCAGCAACCCGCCTCGCTCACCGGAGTGACGCTGATGCCCAGACGATCGAGCACCCGCGCCGTCGCGTCATTGGTGTTCGGCGACAGACCCGGTTGCACGCAACCTTCGAGCAACAACACCCGGCGCGGATGCCGAGGAGCGGGGCGCGACCCCATAACACCCAAGTGTTGCGGCAGTTTGCTTTCCAGCAGGCGCGGCAGCAGCGGTCGAAAGGTCGCGCCCATGCGCAGCAAGCCTTTGAACACAGCCGGATTCGGCGCCAACGCACGCAAGCCTTCGCGCAGCAAGCGCTGAGCGGCAGGGCGCGGCACCGCGCTGTCGACTACCGCACGGCCGATGTCGAGCAGGTTGTGATAATCGACGCCGGACGGGCAGGTGGTTTCGCAGTTGCGACACGACAGGCAGCGGTCCAGATGCAGCTGCGTCTGCTCGGTGGCCGGTGCGCCTTCCAGCACTTGCTTGATCAGATAAATGCGCCCGCGCGGCCCATCGAGTTCATCGCCGAGCAATTGGTACGTCGGGCACGTCGCGTTGCAAAAGCCGCAATGCACGCAGGTGCGCAGGATCTTTTCCGCTTCGCCAGCCCGGGGCAATTTTCGCGATTGCTCGCTGAGGGTGGTTTGCATGGCTAGACCTCCGCGTACATGCGTCCGGGGTTGAACAGCCCTTGCGGGTCGAGTTGCGCCTTGAGTTGCCGGTGGTAGCGCAGCAGGGTTGGCGCCAAGGGTTGAAACGGCGAATCCGTGGCGCCATGGGTAAAGCACGTTGCATGGCCGCCCAAGGAATGGGCGAGTGCGTGAATCTCAGAGCTTTCGGATTTCACCCAGCGTTGCGCGCCGGCCCAGTCGATCAGTTGCTCGCCGGGCAGCTCGAGCGGGCCGAGATTGTTCGGCAATGACAGGCGCCACAGCGGCAAACCTTCGTCGAAAAAACTCAGGCGCTGTTCGTTGAGGTCGCGCCAGAAACCCGAATCCAGCGGCTCGCCGCCGAGCCGTTGATGCGCCGCCGTCACCGAACCTTCGCCACCTTCCAGGCGCAGGTACAGGCTCCGGCCATCGTGGCACGCGGCGCTGATCGGCAGCGGTTGCTGGCCCCATTCGGCAAGTTTGCTCAAGGCCCGAGCGCAGTCGATATCGAGGCGAATGCTCAGGCACTGGCGCAGTTTCGGCAGGACTTTCAGCGACACTTCGGTGAGCACGCCGAGGCAACCGAAACTGCCGGCCATCAGTCGCGAAAGGTCATAACCGGCGACGTTTTTCATCACTTCGCCACCGAAGCGCAGATGCTGACCGAGGCCGGTGATCACCCGCGTGCCGAGAACGAAGTCGCGTACCGAGCCGGACCATGGCCGGCGAGGTCCGGACAGTCCCGTGGCGACCATGCCGCCGACCGTGGCGCTGTCGGCGAAGTACGGCGGTTCACAGGGCAACATTTGCCCGGCCTCATCCAGCGCCGCGAGCAGCTCGGACAACGGCGTGCCGGCACGTGCGGTGACCACCAGTTCGGTCGGATCGTATTGAACGATGCCGCGATGAGCACGGGTGTCGAGCACTTCGCCGGCCACCTCGCGACCGAGAAACGCCTTGCTGTTGCCGCCCTGAATCTTCAGCGGCGTGGCATTGGCCCGCGCGGCGTTGACCTGATCGAGCAGGGCGTTGGCGGCGTCGAAATCAGCCATCAGAATCGCTCCAGCTCGGGGAAGGGCAGTTGCCCGGCGTGAATGTGCATCGCGCCGAATTCGGCGCAGCGGTGCAGGGTCGGAATGTTCTTGCCGGGATTGAGCAGGCCCTGCGGATCGAACGCGGCTTTCACTGCATGAAACAGCAGTAACTCGTCGCTGTTGAACTGCGCGCACATCTGATTGATTTTTTCGCGGCCGACGCCGTGCTCGCCAGTGATGCTGCCGCCGACTTTCACGCACAATTCGAGGATCTTGCCGCCCAATGCCTCGGCGCGATGCAGCTCCCCCGGCTGGTTGGCGTCGAACAGAATCAGCGGGTGCATATTGCCGTCGCCGGCGTGGAACACGTTGGCCACGCGCAAGCCATATTCCTCGCCGAGGCTGGCGATACCTTGCAGCACAGCGGGCAATTCGCGGCGCGGGATGGTGCCGTCCATGCAGTAATAATCCGGCGACAACCGGCCGATCGCCGGAAACGCATTTTTGCGCCCGGCCCAGAAACGCACGCGCTCGGCTTCGTCCTGGGCCTGGCGCACCTCGGTGGCGCCGGCCGCTGTCATGACTTCCCGTACGCGCTGGCAATCGTCGTGCACGTCGGCTTCGACACCGTCGAGTTCGCACAGCAGAATCGCCGCGGCGTCGACCGGATAGCCGGCGTGGATGAAGTCTTCGGCGGCGCGGATGGCCAGGTTGTCCATCATTTCCAGGCCTCCGGGAATGATCCCGGCAGCGATGATTTCAGCGACCGCACGGCCGGCCTTTTCCACTGAGTCGAAACTGCCGAGCAGGACCTTGGCAACTTGCGGTTTGGGCAGCAGTTTCACCGTGACTTCGGTGATGATCCCCAGCAGGCCTTCGGAGCCGGTGAACAAGGCGAGCAGGTCGAAACCGGCTGAATCGAGCGCCTCGGAGCCCAGCGTCAGACGTTCGCCCTCAATGGTCAGCACTTCGATTTTCAGCACGTTGTGCACGGTCAGGCCGTACTTGAGGCAATGCACGCCACCAGCGTTTTCCGCGACGTTGCCGCCGATTGAACAGGCGATCTGCGATGACGGATCCGGTGCGTAATACAAGCCGAACGGGGCCGCCGCCTGGGAGATAGCAAGATTGCGCACCCCCGGCTGAACCCGCGCGATACGTGCAGCGGGGTCGATGTGCAGGATGTTGTTGAACCGCGCCATCACCAGCAGCAGGCCCTTTTCCAGTGGCAGCGCGCCGCCGGACAACCCAGTGCCGGCACCCCGCGCGACGACAGGCACGTTGTTTTGATGGCAGAGTTTCAGCAAGGTTTGCACTTGTTCGAGTCGACGGGGCAGGGCGACCAGCATTGGCGTGGTGCGGTAGGCGGAGAGGCCGTCGCATTCGTAGGGTTTGAGTTCATCTTCGCGCCAGAGGATGTCCAGGTCCGGCAGGGCTTGTTGCAGAGCCTTGAGCAATTCGCCCTTGTTCACCTCGGGCAACGGACCGTCGAGGCGTTCGTCGTAAAGAATGTTCATGGGAACGCCAACCTTCTGTCTCCGTTGATCGTTCCCACGCTCTGCGTGGGAATGTAGCCCGTGACGCTCCGCGTCACTGGACGCAGAGCGTCCCCTGAGGCATTCCCACGCAGAGCATGGGAACGATCAGTTGCGCAACCTGGGGCATTGCGAGTATCCATCTTCATCGCTGTCGTTCCAGAAACTCCCCGTACAGCCGCGCGGTATTTCCCGGCTGTTCGACCATCGGCATGTGCCCGACGTGATCCCACACATCCACTTCGAGATTGGCGATGCCTTTGCTCCACACCGGCACGCTGCTGACGTCGATCAGGCGATCCTTGCGCCCCCACAGCAACAGCGCCGGGCATTTGATCTCGGCCAGTTTCGGCTCCATCGGCGGGCTGGCGCGGAAGTCGCGGAAGATTTCTTCGAGCTCGTCACGTTGTTGCTCGTAGCGCTGGGCGACGGCGTCCAGCACCAGCTTCGGCACCCACGGCGGCGACTCCATGGTCATCGCGTAGAAGCGCTGAAATTCTTCGCGGGAGTTGATCAGGAACGGATTGTGCCCGCGCGCCAGATGGCGCTCCATGTCGCTCGGCTCCGGTGCAGTGACGCCGGCCGGGTCGATCAACGCCAGCGAGGCGATGCGCTCGGGATAGGTTGCCGCCAGCCACGCGGCGATATAGCCGCCCATGGAGTTGCCGATGACATGGACTTTCTCCACGCCGCAGACGTCGAGCAGTTGAATCATGCGTTTGGCCTGAACCGCAATGTCGTAACCGCCGCCAGCCTTGAAGCCAGTCTCACCGTGGCCGGCCAGATCCGGAATGATCACCCGATACTGACGGACGAAATGCCGGGCGCAGCGCAGCCAGAGGTTTTTGTCGGCGCTGAAGCCGTGCAGCATCAGGATCGCGCTGGACGCCTCGTACGGCCCGCCTTGCCAGGTCGACACGGTCATCTCGGCGATCGGCACTTCGATCTTGTGCAATTTGTACAACCTGGCCTCGCTGGCCATGGCCAGGTCGTACAGCCAATGGCCGACCGCCGGGTAACTCAACCAGCTCCAGGCCACGAAAACCGCGAGTGCGACAAACAGCAAAAGCATCGACGTCTTCCTTTTACGTGTTCAGGACAAAATATGGTCGGCCGGTTTCAGCGCCCGGGTCAGCAGGTGATAGCTGAAACTGAAGCCGGGAAACATCGCGATCACATGACCGCTCTTGCTCTGGTACCAACTGTGGCAACCACCGGACTTCCACACCGTGCGCTGCATTTCCCGGTGGATCATTGCAGTGTAGGTACGTTCTGCGTCACGGCGCACTTCGATGCTGCGCAGGCCCTTGGCTCGTACGGTGCGGATGCAGTCGAGGATGTAGTTCATCTGCGATTCGATGATGAACAGCGCCGAAGTGTGGCCAATGCCGGTGTTCGGCCCGGTGACGATAAACAGGTTGGGGAAATCTGGCAGGCTGGTGCCGAGGTAGGCGCGGGGATATTCGGCCCAGACATCTCTGAGTTGCACCGCGTTTTTGCCGCTGACCGGGTAGGAAATTACCCCGTCGGTGGCGTCGTAACCGGTCGACCAGACGATCAGATCAACATCGAGATGCTTACCGTCCACGGTGTTGATCCCGCTTTCGTCGATCGAAGCGATGCCGTGCTCGCGACTGTGCAACGTGACGTTGGCGCGGCTCAGCGCCGGGTAGTACGTGCTGGACACCAAAACGCGTTTGCAGCCGATGGTGAAGTCCGGAGTGAGTTTTTGCCGCAGCAGCGGGTCCGGAACCTGGCGCTTGAGAAAACGCAGCGCATGTTGTTGGACCAGATGAATCGCCGGTCTCGAGTATTTGAAGGCGATCACCCGGGTTTCGAATTGCCAGTAGATCAGCCAGCGCAGCAGCTTGTACGCCGGCTTTAGACCGAGCAGCCAGCGCTGGAAACGGCCGAATTTGCGATCGGCACGCGGCAGCACCCAATGCGGCGTGCGCTGGAATACATGCAGGTGTTCGACTTGTGGCGCAATCGCCGGGATCACCTGCGCGGCGCTGGCACCACTGCCGACGATCGCCACGCGTTTACCGCGATAGTCGTAGCTGTGATCCCAATTGTTTGTGTGAAAAGTCTTGCCTTGAAAGCGATCCATCCCAGGAAAGTTGGGGATGACCGGCTGACTCAACGGCCCGGAAGCATTGATCAGGAATTGGGTTCGGAAAGTACCTCTGGCGCGGGTGTGCACCAACCAATGCTTTTCCGCTTCGTCCCACTCGACGCGCTCGACATCCGCCCCCAGTTCCACGCGCTCGCGTAAACCGAACTGCTCGATCAGCTGTTCGGTGTAGCGACGCAGTTCCGCCTGTTCGGCGAACATCTGCGACCAGCGGTAGGGCGCGAATGACAGCGAATACAGCGGCGACGGGACGTCCACCGCTGCGCCGGGGTAGGTGTTCTGGCACCAGGTGCCGCCGAAGAAGTCGCGTCGCTCAAGAATGCGAAAATCGTCGATTCCGGCCTTGAGCAGGTTGACCGCCGCGCACTGGCCGCCGAAACCGCTGCCGATGATCAACACAGCGTAGGTATGCATGTGCCCCCTTTTTATAGTTGTTTTTCCATTTCCCCTCTTTCATTTATAGCCAACTCTGGGCCGCGCGTGCGGCGCTGATAGCGCTCTATTCAGGCCGCTGGCCGGTGATGGCTATTTAGCGGCGCCCTCATAGACTCCGGACACATCCTTGTCGGGATGTAACCATGCATCGCGCGGTCGAGGCCCTTATGGGAAATACGCGAGGAAAGGGACTTTCACTGGCCAGGAGGCTGTACAGGTCGCGGGTGTTCGGGCTGCTGCTCGGGCTGATGTGTGTCAGCGTGGCGATGCACGCGCTCGATCCGCCGCTGTGGGTGTGGGGCCTGATGCTGTTCAACGGCCTGGTCTGGCCGCATCTGGCCTTTCTATGGGCGCGAAGCTCGAGCGTGCCGTTTCGCGCCGAACACCGCAATTTGCTGATCGATGCATTCATGGGCGGCTTCTGGGTCGCCGCCATGCAGTTCAATCCCTTGCCCAGCGCTACCACGATTTCGATGATGGCGATGAACAACGTCGCCATCGGTGGCGGGCGTTTTTTGCTGGCGGGCACGGCGGCACAGCTATTCGGTATGGGCGTGGGGCTGGTGGTGTTTGCGCCGGCGTTCATCCCGCCAACAACGCCGCTGCAGCTGTACGCCTGTTTGCCGTTGCTGTTGCTGTATCCGCTGGCGCTGGGCTGGATCTGCTTTCGCCAGGCCTCGACCCTCGGTCGGCACAAGCGCGAGCTATTGGCGTTGAGTCGCACCGATAGCCTGACCGGCCTGCTCAATCATGGCGCGTGGAAGGATCAGCTGAACCTCGCGTTCCAGCGCTGCAAACGCCAGCAGCAGGGCGCGGCGATTGCGCTGATCGACATCGACCACTTCAAAGCGATCAATGACACCTATGGGCATGTCGCTGGCGATATCGTCCTGCGCCAGTTGAGCAAACTGCTCAAACAGAATCTGCGCGCCACGGATGTGGCGGGGCGCTATGGCGGGGACGAGTTCTGCGTGATTCTGCCGGAGCTGCCACTGTTCAACGCGGCTCAGGCGATGGAAGCCTTGCGCGAGCGTTTTGCGGTGATGGGCTACGAGCAGAACCCGGCGTTGAAGGTCAGTCTGAGCATTGGCCTGGCCGCGTACGACCCGAGCCATGCCGACGCCACGCGTTGGCTGGATGAGGCCGATCAGGCGTTGTACGAAGCCAAGGCCAGTGGGCGCAATCGGGTGATCTGCAACAGCGACAACAAGCCGAGGCAGGCGCTGCTGGATTCGGTCTGACGGGCGAGCTGATACCTGTGGGAGCGAGCCTGCTCGCGAAAGCGCTGGGTCAGGCGGTATCAATATCGTTTGCCACGACGCCTTCGCGAGCAGGCTCGCTCCCACCGGGGTATGTGTTGTCGGTTAGATCAGTGTCGCATCCGCTATAGAGCCTTGCGCCGATGTCGGTTACGGTTGAATCCCTCCGACACGAAACAAGGACTGCTTCATGACGTTCTCCTTTCCCCGCTCTCTACTGGCCGCCAGCCTCGGTCTTTCCCTCGCATTCTCGGCCGCAAACGCCGCCGAACCGCACAAACAAGTGCTCGCCGATGCCGAGCAGTATCAGCCCGAAGCCCTGAAAATGTTGGAGCGACTGGTCAATATCGACTCCGGCTCAGGTTATGAGCCGGGCCTGAAACAGGTCAGCGACATTGCCATCGATGAACTGAAAAAACTCGGCGCCACCATCGAACTGGTGCCCAACACCCCGGAAAAATCCAACCACGTGCTGGCCACGCTCAAAGGCACCGGGAAAGCGAAGATTCTCCTGATGGCGCACATGGACACTGTGTTCAAGGAAGGCTCCGCCGCCGAGCGGCCTTTCCACATCAAGGACGGCCGCGCCTACGGGCCGGGTGTAATGGACGACAAGGGCGGCATCGTCGCCGGCATCTACGCATTGAAAGTGCTGAAGAACCTCGACTTCAAGGATTACGCGCAGATCACCTTCCTGCTGGATGCCAGCGAAGAAACCGGCTCGGACGTCGCCACCGACCTGATCAAGAAAACCGCCAAACAGCACGACGTCACCCTCAACCTCGAACCGGGGCGCCCGGCCGATGGCCTGGTGGTGTGGCGCAAGGGCAGTGCGACGGCGCTGGTCGAAGTCAAAGGCAAGGCCGCCCACGCCGGCGTCGCGCCAGAGTTGGGACGGAACGCGGCGATGGAAGCGGCGCATCAGATTCTGCAACTGGGCAAGCTCGGTGACGAGGCGAAGAAGACCACCATCAACTTCACCGTGCTCAAGGCCGGCGATCGCACCAACGTGATTCCTGATCAGGCCACGGCCAAGGCGGATGTGCGCGCGGCAGTGCCGGAGGAGTTCGATCGTATCGAGAAGGATCTGGCGCGGGTGTCGCAGGACAAGTTGATTGCCGATACCGAAGTGAAAACGTCCTTGCAGCGCGGTTTGCCGCCGATGCCACAAACGGCCGAGTCGGATCGCCTGATGGCCATGGCCCAGGGAATTTACGGCGAGATTGGCCGCAAGCTGACTGAGGAGGGCAGTGGTGGCGCGGCGGATGCCAGTCTGTCCGCAGGCGTTGGCACGCCGACGCTGGATGGCTTCGGCATTGTCGGCGGCAATATTCACACGCCTGAGGAATATGCCGAAGTGGCGAGCGTGGCGCCGCGGATTTATTTGTTGTCGCGGATGATCATGGAGTTGGCGAAGCCGCGGTGATGGGATTGGTGGTGTGAATGTTTGGGGCGGGGTGTCAGTTGACTCACCCCTCACCCTAGCCCTCTCCCCCAGGAGAGGGGACTGACCGTGTTGTTTATAGTCAATGCGGCAAGCTTAAGATTTTCTGCTGAATTCAATTTCGCATTCAACACGGTCCACCACGTCGGCGCAGATCCAGAGCATCCCCCAATCAGTCCCCTCTCCCTCTGGGAGAGGGCTAGGGTGAGGGGCTTTTGTGGGAAAAGTGGCAGTCGAGGACGGCGTACAAAAAATACCGAAAAGTCCGACAGAAGCTCTGGTTGCGGCCGTTGGGCGCGACTTTTATAGTCTCCGTTCGCAGATAACTCTGCGACGATCTTGGCCGGTCGAATACAGAACCTGACCTTTCTGGAGTGAACTCTATGACCGACCAGGTAATGCCGCGCTATCTCCCCATCGACACCTACGACGCCGAATCGCCGGTGCTCTTCATCAATACCCACACTGAACTCAGCGACATGGCCGCCTGTGCGATGCACCGGTTTTTGGTCGTGCGCGATCTGGCCGACACTTTCGCCAGCCTCAACCTCAAGGGCATCTCCGATTGTGATCTGACGCGGGTGACCAGCGCGGTTCATCTGCTGATGCGCGAGGGCTGTGCGATTTTGAATGTGATTCAGGCGCGGGCGGCGCAGCGGGAGGAGGGGTATAAGACGCCGGTTTAGCGGTGCCGCAATAGACGCTTTCGCGAGCAGGCTCGCTCCCACAGGGGACCGCATTTCAACTGTGGGAGCGAGCCTGCTCGCGAAGGGGCCGGTGCAGCGTGTGCATCACTCCTTGACGCTCATGTACTCCTTGGCCCAGAGAATGTATTCCTCCGGCTGGGTATAGGTGTGCGTCAACTCGGTCGCGCTCAAATCGGAGGCCTGGGTGAAGATCTGCCGCTGTTCGCGCAGGCTGTCGTAGGTGGCCTTGATCGCGGCGAAGTAGGCGCCATGGCCGTCGATGGTCACGCGCACGCCCAGTTCGGCCAGGCGTTTGTCGTCGCGCAGGGCCGGGTTGCCGTAGGTGACCAGCATCAGCGGCACGGTCAGATGTTCGGCGATCTGTTCCAGCTGATCGAAGTCCTGCACGCCGACCATGCAGATACCGTCAGCGCCCGCCGCCTGATATTGGCGGGTGCGGCTGATGATTTCCTGGTTCGGCAGAATGCCAGCGTTGGTGCGGGCGATGATTGCCATTTCCGTGTCGACCCGGGCTTCCAGCGCCGCGCGGATCTTGCCGACGCCTTCGGCCACGGTGATCAGGTCGGTGGATTTGCGCCCGAATTGCGCGGGCAGCAGGGTGTCTTCGATGGTCAGTGCAGCGACGCCCGCGCGTTCCAGTTCGACGATGGTGCGCATCACGTTAAGAGCGTTGCCATAGCCGTGGTCGGCGTCGGCGATCACTGGCAATTGGGCGACGCGGCCAATGCGCGTGGCCTGTTCGGCGAATTCGCTGAGGGTGATCAGGGCGAAGTCCGGCGCGCCAAGCACCTGCAGGGAGGCCACGGAACCGCCGAGGATACCCACTTCAAAACCCAGGTCAGCGGCGATGCGGGCGGACATCGGGTCGAATACCGAAGCCGTGTGGTAGCAGGTGTCGGAGGCCAGCAGCTGACGGAAGTTACGGCGCAAATCTTGATGGGAAAGCCTGGTCATACGAGTTCCACCAATACATAAGGAATGGAAAGGCTTGAGCAAAGGTGTCAACGCCGAAGAGTGAAAAGGCTATCACGCGAATGGGTCAAGAATCATGACGAATTTGCGCGGCAGGACTGGCGGCTGAAAGGTTTAATCTCCCGTGCCGGAAATATCAGGCCGCCACGGCATGTTGCTGTTGATGGGGCAGGAGCACTGCGCGCACTGAATTGCCCGGCTGCAGTTGCAGGCGTTTGGCAGTGAGACGATCGACAACCAGGCTGTTGCCCACCAGTCGCCCGGGGGCCACGGTGATACGGCAGTTTTCCAGCCGGCGGTTGTGAATCAGACATAGCGGCGCCTGCTCGTCCGGGGTGCCGAGGCTCAAGGTCAGTTCGAGGCTGTCGCGCACCGTGCGGATGCTGCGGATCGGCGCTTCGATGACCGGGCCACCGTCGAAAATGTCGATATAGCCTTTGTGCGTGAAACCCTCGGCTTGAAGAATCTTCAACGCCGGCTGGGTGTTCGGGTGAGTCTGGCCTATCGCCGCCTGCGCCTGTTCGGTGAGCAGGCAGGTGTACAGCGGCTGGCGCGGCATCAGTTCGGCGATAAAGGCTTTGTTGCCCAGGCCGGACAAGTGATCGGCGTGGGTGAAATCCATCTGGAAGAAGTGCCGGCCAAGGCTGTCCCAAAATGGCGAGCAACCGTTTTCATCGGCACTGCCGCGCAACTCGGCGATCATCTTCTCGCCAAACAGGTGCGGAAATTCGGCGACGAACAGCAGGCGCCCCAGCGACAACAGTCGACCATTGCTGCCGCTGCGCTGGTCATGGCGCAGGAACAGCGAGCACAGCTCCGATTGGCCGGTCAGTTCGTTGTTGAGGAACAACGTTGGGATCTGCCGCTGAATGCCCAGGTCCGGTGCCGAACTGACGGTCACCCCGAGCCGGTAGTTGTACCAGGGCTCGCGCAGGCCAACGGCGCCGGCCATCGCGCTGACACCGACCACGCGCTGCTCATCATCCTCGAGGACAAACAGGTAATCAGCATCGGCCCGTTCGACCTGTTCGGCGAACGCCCGTTGCGCCCAGCGCACCCGGTGCGCAAGTCGGTCCTCGTTGGCCGGAAGGGTGGTGAAACCTGGTCCAGCCTGTTCGACGAGGGTCATCAAGGCTGGCAGGTCGCTGACTTTTACCGGACGGACAATCATGCTCCAACTCCTTTGGCGTACCGATTCAGGCGCGGATGGCTAACGCGGCTCACAGAGCGACCAGCCGTATCGAGCTGCCTTCGCTGACTTTCAGTGCCGCGCAGATGGCGGGTGTCAGGGGCAGCGGTTGATCAGGGTGATAGTCGAGTTCGGTGACAATCGCGCGGTAGTCATGCAGGGCGTCGTTGCTGAGCAGGTAACGGCCACGGGCGTCGGTCGATACTTGTTGGCGGACAATAGCGGTCTGGCTGCCAGCGATCGAACGAATGTTCGCGGTGCGCGCATACAGCGTCGGGCCGGCGTCGAACAGGTCGATGTAGCTGTTGGTTTCGAAGCCTTCCCGCACGAGGATGTCGAACGCTTCCTGGCCGTCCGGGTGCACGCGGCCGATGCAATCCTGCGCCGCTTGCGGCAGCATCGGCACGTAGATCGGGTATTGCGGCATCAGTTCGGCGAGGAACGTGCGGCTCTGCAACCCGCACAGGCGCTCGGCTTCCGCGTACGGCAGGTCGAAGAAATGCTTGCCCAGCGCATCCCAGAACGGCGAGTGACCCTGCTCGTCGCTGTAGCCGACGATCTCGGTGATCACCGCTTCGGAGAACCGCTGTGCATGCGCAGCAATGAACAGCAGGCGCGCTCGCGACAACAGTTCGGAAAACGGCGTACGCACCAGCGCGGCGTCAATGTGGAAACCGCGCAGCAAGGTATGCCCGCTGAGGTCATGGCACAGCGACAACGCCGGCACGCCATGCTCGATGTTCAATTCCCGCGAAGCACTGGTGAAGTGGCGATTGCGCAAGCTGTAGAACGGCTCCTTGAAACCGGCGGTGGCAAGGATTTCCGAGCAGCCGACCAATTGCTGGCGTTCGAGATCTTCCAGTACAAAGAAATAGTTTTCCGGCCCCTGGGCTGTGGCGGCGCTGTCGAAAGACGCGCACGACGCGGCGATTTTTTCGCGCAGGTGTTCGCTGTCATCCGGCAGCGAAGTCACCCCGATCAGGCTCTCGCGGGCCAGGCGCTGTAGCTGGGGCAGATCATTCTGCTCGACTGGGCGTAAGACCAGCATGGATGTACTCCTGTATCAAAAGGTTCGGCCGATTCGCCGAACCTGACTATCACTGTCGGTGTCCACGCGTTGAATCGGCGGTCGCCTGATTTGTTGTCAGACGCCGCTCTTTTTCTTGTCAGCCTTTGCTCGGATCGGGCAGCGCTGTGCTGGCGCCGAGCTTGTTGAGGAAGAACAGGTACACCAGGCCCAGGGCAATCCAGATCAGGCCGAGTTTCTGCGCATCGACGCCCATGTTGCACATGATGGCGGCGACGATGATGAAGCCGATCACCGGGCAGAGCAGATGGCGCACAAACTGCCCCGACTTCTGCCGACGCCAGTAGTGGTTGATCACCGTCAGGTGCAGGAGCATGAAACCGCTGAGGGCGCCGAAGTTGATCAGCGAGGTGAGGATGTCGACCGCGTCGATGAACAGGTAGCAGATCAGCAGCGACAACACCGCCACCAGATAAATGCTCAGGTACGGCGTGTTGTGTTTCGGGTGGACCTTGGCCAGCACCTTCGGCAGCTTGCCGTCGCGGGCCATGCCGAACAGCAGGCGCGATACGGCGGCCTGCGAGGTGATTGCCACGGCCACGCCCCAGGCCAGCGCCGTGGCGACGGCTGTCAGGGTCGCGAGCCAGCTGCCAGCGGCGATTTCAGCGATTTCATAGAACGCGGTGTCGGCGGATTTGAAGCCCATGCCCGCCGCCAGATCGGTGGCAATCCACGTCTGTACGACGAAAATCGTGCCCATCACCGCCAGGGTGATCAGCGCTGCCTTGCCGACGCTGCGGCCCGGATCTTCCTTGATTTCTTCGGCGAGGGTGGAGATCGCGTCGAAGCCGAGGAACGACAGCACGGCGATCGACACCGCTTGCATCAGCAGAGCGAAGTTGAAGGTTTCCGGGTGATACAGCGGCGCCAGCGTCAGCTCACCGTTACCGCCACCGTTGTGCAGGGCGTTCCAGGCGTAGAACAGGAAGATGCCCAGCACGACCAGTTGTGCCAGCAGGAACAGCATGTTCATCCGCGCGGTGAAGGTGATGCCGCGCAGGTTGACGAATGTTGCGCTGACCAGAAACGCCAGGATGAAGCCGACCTTGGGAATGTCCGGGTACAAATGGTTGAGCGCCATCGCCGAATACAGGTACAGCAGCGGCGGAATCAGCAGGTAATCGAGCAGCATCAGCCAGCCAGCGATGAAGCCGACGTGTTGATTAAGGCCGCGCTGGGCGTAGGAATATACGGAGCCGGCAACCGGAAAGGCCTTGGCCATGCTGCCGTAACTCAGCGCGGTGAACAGCATCGCCACCATGCCGATGATGTACGCCAGCGGCACCATCCCCGGTGCTTCGGCGTTGACGTAGCCATACACACCGAACGGGGCGATGGGGATCATGAAGATCATCCCGTACACCACCAGATCGGTCAGCGTCAGGCTACGTTTCAACTCTTGCTTGTAGCCGAATTCTTCAATTTCCATGAAGCGCAACTCCTTGTCAGCCATCGGTCGGTTTATGTTTTATCGGTCCGTCATTTACAGCAAAGGTGCGAGGTAGCCGGCCCAGCGCGACACTGCTTCGGGGCTGCGCAGCAGATCGTTGCGCACCTCGATCAGTACTGCCTCAAGGCCCCGGGCATCACCGTGCACCGGCACGGTCATGTCGCCCAAGGGATCAATTCTGTACGGCTGGTTGCCCGCCACCTTCAGCGGATGCACTTGCAGCCCGTCGAGCAAACGCAGGGCATAGTCTTTGGCCTGGCCGAACAACACGCCGACTTCCAGTGGTCGCGGCTGGCCGTAATACACCGGGGTAAAACTGTGAATGCCGACCACACGCACCGGCAGACCTTTGGCAATGCGCTCGTCGATCAACATCTGCAAGCGCGCATGAAACGGCTTGAACAGGGTCTGCCGACGGTACTCGCGGGTCGCCTCATCCAGCTCGCGGTTGCCGGGTATCGGGTAGATCTCGCTCTGCAGCGGGATGCTGTCCGGCGCATGGCGCGGTCGGTTGAGGTCGATCAGCAGCCGTGAATAGTTGGCGCTGAGCAGGGTAGCGCCAAGCTGTTCCGACAACTGTTCGGCCAGTTGCAGCGCGCCGATGTCCCAGGCGATATGTTCGCGTGCGGCCGCCTCGTCCAGGCCCAGATTGTTCAGGGCGTCGGGGATGTATCGACTGGCGTGTTCGCACACGAGGATCAACGGATTCGTCGAGTCCTCGCGGCTCAGGGTGTAGACCGGGCGGGTGTATAACCCCAGCTCGGCGGATTCAGTACAGGCGTGCATAGTGCTCACACAGGTCAGCGGGCGAGAGCTGTTCCGTCAGCGCCAGTTCCTCGGTTTTCAGGGCGTAATACGTGTCGAGCAACGGCTTGGGCAGCCATTCATTGAAGGCTGCACTGTCACGCAGGCAATCCAGCGCCTGGGCCAGCGAGGCGGGCAGGGCGACGATGCCCCGGGCCTTGCGTTGCTCGTCGTTGAGTGAATCGGGAATTTCGTCGGTGATCGCGTTCAGCGCCAGACGTTGTTCGATGCCCAGCCGCCCGGCAATCAGCAGTGCGGCCATGGCCAGATGCGGCGAGGCGGTGGCGTCCATGGCGCGGAATTCCAGGTTGAACTGCTGCGCAGCGGATTTACCCCCCAGGGTCACGGTCGGGCAGATGCGAAGCGCCGCTTCACGGTTCTGCTGCCCCAGACACGCATACGACGCGCTCCAGTGGTGCGGCTGCAAACGCTGGTATGACAGCGGCGTCGGCGCGGTGAACGCGCACAGCGCCGGTAGAAAATGCAGGACTCCGGCAGCCCAATGCTGGCCGATGCTCGACAGGCCGTTGCTGGTGCCGGCGTCGTACAACATCGGCTGGCCGGCCAGATCGAGCAGGCTGACGTGCAGATGCACACCGTTGCACACCGCTTCGGCGGCAGTCTTCGGCGCAAAACTCAGGTCGAGGCCCATTTGCCGGGCGATTTCCCGGGTGATTTCGCGCACGTTGACCGCACGATCCGCCGCCGCTACGCCAAGAGTCGGGCGGCAGGTGATTTCGTATTGGTGCTTGCCGTATTCCGGCAGAAACATTTCCGGCTCGACGCCGCCGGCGCGCAGGGCGCTGAGCAGCCAGCCGCCGAATTCGGCGCCCTGGCGCTGCGCTTCGAGAGAGAACGCCGCGTGTTCGGCAATGCCTGCGTGCAGGTTGAATTCATGTTCGAAGGCGGCGTTGACCTGCAACCCCAACTCATCGTGATAGCGCTCGATTTCATCGCGCAGCAATGTGCGTGGGCAGGCGCCCCAGGCCTGGCCGTCGGTCTCGCGAATATCGGCGTGGATGAAATCCAGCACCGGTGCATTGGCGTCCGGGCCGCTGCCGACAGTGACGCGGCTGCTCAGATCCGGAATCAGCCGCAGATCGCCGTACGCGCCCCACGGACTGCTCGAGGCGATGATGTCCTGCGGCGTCAACGCGCTGTTGGCGGGGACCCAGCCGCAACCCGCCGCCTGGTAATGCTCCAGCTCATCGCTAGGAAACGAGCGGCCCCGGGTGATGCCGATCAGGTCGGTGGTGACCAGTGTGGTCATCGGCAACGGGGTCAGGCGCGGGCTCATGGCTGCATCTCCCGCAGACGACCGAGCACGGTGTCGGTGTCGGTGATCCAGCAGTAACCCTTGATCGCGTTGAGGCAGGCGTGATGGCGTTCAGCTGTGTAAGTAGCGCAGGCATCCTCCACCAGCGTGACCAGATAGCCACGGTCGGCGGCATCGCGCACGGCCATGTCCACGCATTGGTCGGTGACGATGCCGGCGATGATCAGATGGCGGGTTTGCAGATTGCGCAGCACGTAATCGATGTTGGTTGAATTGAACACCCCGGAGGAGGTCTTCGGCAGCACGATTTCGTTTTCGGTCGGGGTCAGCTCAGCGATGACCTGAGCCTGCACGCTGCCCTTGGGCAGGTGCATGTCAGACAGTTTGTGATCCAGCGAGCGGTCGCGACCGTCGGCGGTCAGGCTTTCGATAATCGTGTGCAGCACGTTCTGCTGCGCCTGACGAAAGGCGCCGAGCAGGCGCTGTTGGTTGGGTACCACCTGGCTGCGCGTGCGCTGAAGAAAATATTCGGCATCCGCCCCGCTCAGGTGTGGGTCGAATTGCGGTTCGAGCCAGGCGCGCTGCATGTCCACCAGCAGCAAAGCGGTGTGGTCGGTCGCAAACGGCAGGTCCCGTGGCGAGCGGTGGGGAAGGCTGAACATCCTTATTTGTCCTCCAGCAGGTGAGTCGCAAAATCGTTGCGCAGGGCATCGATGCCTTCCAGGCGATCGGCCGGGTCTGGCACGCGCAAGGTCAGGCAGGCAATCAACGCCTCGACCTGCGCCAGCGCCGGCACCATGGTGTCGAACGGCGACGCCGATTCCACCGGCGCGCTGATGATCAGGTCGGCCAATTCGCGCAGCGGCGAGGCGTAGACATCGGTGAACAACACCACTCGCGCGTTGTTGTTTTTCGCCGCCTGCGCAACGCGCAAAGCCTGGGTCTGGTAGCGCCGGTAGTCGAACACCAGCACCACGTCCTGACGTTGCAGATCGTACAAACGGTCGGGCAGCAGGGCGTTATCTTCCAGGGCGAAACAGCCGGGACGCAGCAGGCGCAAGTGGTTGAGCAGGTAATTGGCCAGCAGAATGCTGAAGCGGCCTCCGAAACAGTAGACCTGATGGCGGCTGTCGAGCAGCCATTCGACGAGGATGCGCACATCTTCAGGCTGGGTCAGGGCTTGGGTGTCGATCAGCAAACGCTGGCTGTCCGCCAGGTAATGCGCCCAGGCATCGTCCTTGTTCTGCTGCGAGCGCGGCTGCAACAGCGTGCGCGGTGAACGCAGGCGATGGTCCATGTCGCTGAGCAGGGCTTCCTGGAATTCGGCATAACCGCCGAAACCGAGCTTTTTCACCAGACGCACGATGGTCGGATCGCTGACACCGGCATGTTCGGCCAGTCGCGCCATAGGCCCGAGACCGTTGCGTGGATACTGATCAAGCAGGGCGCGAACGACTTTGCGTTCCGACGGCGTCAGGTCCAGGCCGGGATCGGTGATCAGGTCTCTGAGAGGGGGCATCCGGGCTCCTGCTGGATGGGGTGTCGAATTTGTTTCACATTCCGTTAAAAGAGTATTTATGTAATGGGTGCTACATGTCTAGCGAATTTTTGTACAGGTTTTTCGAGCACCAAAAGTGTGCAAGGTGCCCGTGTAATAAGGGCTACGTCGAAGTAACGCGCTGTTGTAGTCCTTTGCCGATTGCTGTGTCAGACATTGCCTATCCCAAGCTCAGCGACTGGCCGGTGACAACCCTGAACGCCGAGGTTTTACGGCACAATGCGACGCGTATCGGCTGTGTGCCATTGTTTGTTTTATCTTTCGACCGAGAACCTGCTTGTGCCAAGTAGCCGTTTGACACTGATTTGCCATGCGCGAACCATCGCACAGAAACTGGCGCGTTTTCCTACGGACGAGCCTGTTGAAAATCTGGCTGTTCCGTCCGACGCGTTCAGGGCGCGATTGGCGGTAACACGGCGGCTGGTGTGTGCCCCGGAGTTGAGAACTCAGCAAACGGCAGCATGGTTTGGCGTCGATGCGCAGATTGATCAAGCTCTGCGCGATTGCGATTGGGGACGCTGGCACGGGCAATCGATCAAGGATCTGCAAGCCAATGAAAACCAGGCTTTGCAAGCCTGGCTGGCCGATCCTGAAGCCGCACCCCACGGCGGCGAATCGGTCAGGCAACTGACGCAGCGGGTCTCAATGTGGCTGGACTCCATTGCCGAAACCCCAGTACATGTAGTGGCAGTCACGCATCCGTTCGTCATGCGCGCGGCGCTAATGCAGGTGCTGCAGGGCGCGGCGTTCCACGCAATCGACGTCGAGCCACTGGCGATGATCGACTTTCGCTTCAATGGCATCTGGCGGCTACGCTTGCCGGGCATGGCCCTTGACGAGGAATTCTGATGAAACAGCTGCTGGTCATCGGCATTGGCGCCGGCAATCCGGACTACATCACCATGCAGGCGGTGAAAGCGCTGAATCGGGTCGATGTGTTCTTTCTGCTGGATAAAGGCCAGAGCAAGCAGACGCTGATCGACCTGCGCCGGGAGATCTGCGAGCGCTACATCACTGACCACGCTTATCGCTTTGTCGAAGCCAGCAGCCCGGAGCGGGAGCGCGGCGATGTCGACTACACAGCGAGCGTCGATGCACTGAACCTCGCCAAGCAGCAGACCTTCGAACGGCTGATCAATGAAGAATTGTCCGACGGCCAGTGCGGCGGATTCCTGATCTGGGGCGATCCGGCGTTGTACGACAGCACACTGCGGATCCTTCAGGCGATTCAGGCATCAGGCCGCTGTGAATTCGACTATGAAGTCATCCCCGGGATTACCAGTGTTCAAGCCCTGGCTGCGCAGCACAAAATACCTTTGAACACGATTGGTCGCTCAGTAGAAATCACCACAGGCCGGCGATTGGCGGCGGGGCAGGTGAGTGAAGCGGACAGTCTGGTGGTAATGCTCGATGCCGAGGATTCCTACCAGCGGGTGGCGGATCGGCAGACCGAGATTTTCTGGGGCGCTTACCTGGGCACACCGGACGAGATTCTCCTCAGCGGCCGGCTGGCGGAAGTGGCCGATGAGATCGAACGGGTGCGCAAGGCGGCGCGAGCGGAGCATGGCTGGATCATGGATACCTATCTGTTGCGCAAGCCTTGAGTGGTTGGCGCCTGAACAAGCGCTTTCGCGAGCAGGCTCGCTCCCACAGGGAAATGCGTTGCAGAATGTGGGAGCGAGCCTGCTCGCGAAGGGGCCAGAACATTCACCACCGATTGTAGACAGGCAAAAAGAAACCCGGTGCAACGCAAATCGCACCGGGTTTTTTGTTGCCAGCCAACAGCGGATGTCGTGGATCCGCCGTCAACCTTGAACTCCGTATCAGCCGCGTTCCAGCGCCAAAGCCACACCCTGACCGCCGCCGATGCACAAGGTCGCCAGACCTTTTTTCGCATCGCGCTTGAGCATTTCGTGCAGCAATGTCACCAGCACGCGGCAACCTGATGCGCCGATCGGGTGACCGAGGGCGATGGCGCCACCGTTGACGTTGACCTTGTCCAGATCCCATTGCAGGTCTTTGGCCACGGCCAGCGATTGCGCAGCGAACGCTTCGTTGGCTTCGATCAGGTCGAGCTGATCGATGCTCCAGCCGGCCTTGTCCAGGCAGCGGCGGGTGGCCGATACCGGGCCGATACCCATGATCGCCGGATCGACGCCAGCGTTGGCGTAGGCGGCAATCCTGGCCAGAACCGGCAGGCCCAGCGACTTGGCTTTCTCGGCACTCATCAGAATCACGGCGGCGGCACCGTCGTTCAGCGACGAGGCGTTGCCTGCGGTGACGCTGCCGTCCTTTTTGAACGCCGGACGCAGTTTCGCCAGAGATTGTGCGGTGGTATCGCCGCGTGGCTGCTCGTCGACCTTGAACGCCACCGGATCGCCTTTGCGCTGGGGGATCAGGATCGGCGTGATTTCATCAACGAAGCGCCCGGCCTCGATCGCAGCGGCAGCTTTCTGCTGGGAGGCGGCAGCGAAGGCGTCCTGCTGTTCGCGGCTGATCTGGTATTTGTCGACCAGATTCTCGGCAGTGATGCCCATGTGGTAATCGTTGAACGCATCCCACAGGCCATCGCTGATCATGGTGTCGACGATTTGCGCGTGGCCCATGCGCAGGCCGGTGCGCGCACCCGGCATGATGTAGTTGGACAGGCTCATGTTTTCCTGACCGCCGGCGATGATCACCTCGGCGTCGCCGCAACGGATCGCTTGCGCGCCCAGGTGCAGAGCCTTGAGGCCGGAACCGCAAACCTTGTTCAGGGTCATGGCCGGTACGGCGTGGGGCAGGCCAGCCTTGATTGCGGCTTGACGTGCCGGGTTCTGGCCAGCGCCAGCGGTGAGCACCTGGCCCATGATCACTTCATCGACCTGCGCACCGTCGAGGCCGGTCTGCTTGAGCAACTGGCGGATCACCGCCGCGCCCAGGTCTACTGCGGATACATTGGCCAGGGAGCCCTGAAAACTGCCGATCGCAGTACGCGTGGCGGCAACAATGACGACGTCTTGCATTTTCGAATTCCTCACTGGGCAGCGAACTGCATTTCCGGTACGTGATCCGGGACGATCAGTTTACCAGCGGTTTTGGCGACGATTTCCTCAACACTGACGCCAGGTGCGCGTTCCTTGAGGACAAAAGCGCCATTTTCGATTTCCAGATACGCGAGGTCGGTCAGCACGCGCTTGATGCAGCCGGCACCGGTCAGCGGCAGGCTGCATTTGGCCAGCAGCTTGGACTCACCATCCTTCGAGGCGTGGGTCATGATGACAATGATGTTGTCGGCGCCGGCCACCAGATCCATCGCGCCGCCCATGCCCTTGACCAGTTTGCCGGGGATCATCCACGAAGCGATGTTGCCTTCGACGTCGACCTCGAACGCGCCGAGCACGGTCAGGTCGACATGGCCGCCGCGGATCATCGCGAAGGATTCGGCGGAATTGAAGATCGACGCGCCGATCCGCGCAGTCACCGTTTGTTTGCCGGCGTTGATCATGTCGGCATCGATGGTTTCTTCGGTCGGGAACGGGCCCATGCCGAGCAGGCCGTTTTCCGATTGCAGCATGACTTCCATGCCTTCGGGGATGTAGTTGGCGACCAGGGTCGGAATGCCGATGCCGAGGTTCACGTAGTAGCCGTCCTGCATTTCGCGGGCGACGCGCTGAGCCATTTGTTCGCGGGTAAGTGCCATGTTGTTGTTCTCCGAAGGCCTGAATTATTTGCGGATGGTGCGCTGTTCGATGCGTTTTTCGAACGTGCCGCAAATGACTCGATCGACGTAGATACCCGGGGTGTGGATCTGCGTCGGGTCGAGTTCGCCGGGCTCGACGATTTCTTCGACTTCGACCACGGTGATCTTGCCGGCGGTCGCGGCCAGCGGATTGAAGTTCTGCGCAGTGTGGCGGTAAACGACGTTACCGAAATGGTCGGCCTTCCAGCCTTTGACGATGGCGAAATCGCCGGTGATGGATTCTTCCATCAGGTATTTGCGGCCCTTGAACTCGCGCACTTCCTTGCCTTCAGCAACCGGGGTGCCAACGCCAGTGGCGGTGAAGAACGCCGGAATGCCGGCGCCGCCCGCGCGCATTTTTTCGGCGAGGGTGCCTTGCGGGGTAAGGATGACTTCGATCTCGCCCTTGAGCAGTTGCTCTTCGAACAACTTGTTCTCGCCGACGTAAGAGGCGATGACTTTGCTGATCTGGCGGTCGGTGAGCAGCACGCCAAGGCCGAAACCATCAACGCCGCAGTTGTTGGAAACCACGGTGAGGTCACGGGTGCCCTTGCGCTTGATCTCGGCGATCAGGTTTTCCGGAATGCCGCACAGACCAAAGCCGCCGGCGATGACTGTCATGCCGTCTTCCAGCCCGGCCATCGCTTCCTCGTAGGAATACACACGCTTGTCGAAACCTGCCATAGGCACCTCTTTTATTATTTGCGGGCGGCTGGCTAGCCGAATGACTGGAGTGTCTCTCTGCTGGATATATTTGTTAAGTTGATTTTTAAGGTGGATTGATTGATAAATCTCACCAATACGCGTTCGGCGATGATCGTTCCCACGCAGGAGCGTGGGAACGATCAGGGCCATCGCATCACGGCTTGCAGCTTGACGCTTGCAGCTTGCAACTGGAGCAAAGCGACCATGACCATCAAACAGATCCGGGCCTTTCTCGCCGTGGCTCACAGCCTCAGTTTTGCTGTGGCCTGCGAGCGTCTGCACCTGTCGCAGTCAGCGCTCAGCCTGACCATCAAGGCGCTGGAAGAGGGCCTGGGAGGGCGTCTGTTCAGCCGTAACACGCGTAATGTCGCGTTGACCCCGGAAGGCGAGTCCCTGCTGCCGCTGGCGCGCCGCTTGATCGCCGACTGGGACAATGCCGAAGACGAAATGCGCCAGCGTTTCAGCCTGCAGCGCGGACGCGTGACGCTGGCGGCGATGCCGTCATTTGCCGGCAATCTGCTGCCGCCGATCCTCAAAAGCTTTCGCGCGCGTTATCCGAACGTCAACGTGACGGT
This sequence comes from Pseudomonas sp. Leaf434, assembly GCF_001425545.1. Lineage (NCBI taxonomy): Bacteria > Pseudomonadati > Pseudomonadota > Gammaproteobacteria > Pseudomonadales > Pseudomonadaceae > Pseudomonas > Pseudomonas sp. Leaf434. The sequence continues at coordinate 1,450,109 of NZ_LMQZ01000001.1, forward strand.
CAACGACGTGATCAACGAGCAAGTGCTGGAAATGGTCCGCGATCGTCAGGTTGAACTCGGTGTGGCGTTCGCGCCGATGCAGAGCACGTCGATGACGTTCACGCCTTTGTATGTCGATCGCTTTGTCGCCGTGGTGCCGGCCGATTCAGCGCTGGCCGGTCGCGCCGACATCGATTGGCAGACCTTGCTGGAGCAACCGTTCATCACCCTGCAGCGGCCATCAACGGTGCGGGTGATGCTGGAAGAGCATTTGCAGGCGCGCGGAATGAAGTTGCCGGTGGAGTTCGAGAGCCATCAATTGGCGACGGTAGGGCGAATGGTTGCCAGCGGGCTTGGGGTCAGCGCGGTGCCGGCATTGTGCGCGGGGCAAATGCGTGAGCTGGGCGCGCATTGCCTGACCTTGAATGATTCGGTGGAACGGGCGATTGGTGTGTTGACCGAGCCGGGCAATGACCTGTCGGCGGCGGCGCAGGCGTTGTTCGAGATTCTCAAGGCTGAAGATTTGCAGCGCCAGTTCGATTTTCCCCCCACCCTGGGAGCGCGGAAACAGAGCGCCGAACGCTGATTCAGTGTGGGAGCGAGCCTGCTCGCGAAGAACGATAACGCGGTCTAAACCTTGGCCACGCGCCACAGATACCAGGCCGCAAGCGTCCGATAAGGTTTCCACGCCTGGCCAATCTCGATCATCTGTTTGCGCGTCGGCTGCACCTCCAGTCCCTTCAAGCGCCGATATCCCTCACGCACGCCAAAATCATCCGCCGGCAGGATGTCCATACGTTCCAGGCTGTAGATCAACAGCATCTCCACGGTCCAGCGGCCGACCCCGCGCAGGCTGGTCAGGCGTTCGATCAGGGTTTCATCGTCCATCGCCCGTGCAGTCGGGTAATCCGGCACCACGCCGTCCAGCGACGCCTGGGCGATCCCTTGAATCGTCGCAATCTTGCTCGCCGAAAAACCACAAGCACGCAGTCGCTCGACCTCGGTAGCCAGAATCTGCTGCGGATGCGGAAACGACTGGCCGGGGAACAACTCCACCAAACGCCCAAGGATCGCATCGCCGGCCTTGGCGTGCAGTTGCTGATAGGCAATCGCCCGTACCAGCGATTCATACGGGTCGCGCGCCGGATGTGGCTGATGCAGACATGGCCCGACGGCGCTGACATGGCGCTGCCAGTCAGTGTCTATCGCGGCCAGAAAAGCGCTGGCCATCTCATACATGTCAGCCATGTTGCGGTGATTCGAACGTACTCATCGAAATCCCTGTTTGCGTGTTGGATCGCACGGCTCAAAAAGCCAATTGTTGAGTCATTTGCAGTGCGGCGTTTTCCAGTCTGAGTAGAAACGCCTTGCGCGGTTGTCCGCCACCATAACCGGTCAGCGAGCCGTCTGCGCCGATCACTCGGTGGCACGGGACCACAATCGACAACCGATTGTGCCCGTTGGCCAGGCCGACGGCACGGCTGGCGCCGGGTTTGCCCAAGCCTGCCGCGATGGCGCCGTACGTGCTCGTGCGGCCATAGGGAATTTGCAGCAGCGCCGCCCACACCTCACGGGCGAAAGTGCTGCCGGGCAGGTGCAGCGGCACGCTGAACTGAGTCAGTTTGCCGGCGAAATAATCCGCCAGTTGCACCTCGATCTGCTGCAAGTGGGCGTTATGCCCCGGTGCAACCGCATAGCCGTAACGGTTTTGCAGCGCTTCGACTTCGCGGGTCAGCGCCGGTCGATCGAGAAACTCCAACAACACCAGCCCGCGCCGCTCGGCCATGGCAATCATCGGCCCCAGCGGCGTGGTCAGGCGGGTGAACAGCAACGGCTCACTGTTGGCCGCACGGCCCGGGGTGATGTGGAAGGACTTCTGAAACGCATCGCGAAAACCGCTGAGCGACTCGTAGCCGGAGTCGAACGCCGCGTGATCGATCGACGTGCCTTGCCTGATCCCGCCCAAGGCCATGCCAAGGCGACGTGTGCGCAGCCAGGCGTGGAAGGTCATGCCGAAGTGCTGCTTGAACCAGCGTCGCAGTTTCAGCGGTTCGATGCCCTCGGCGAGCAATTGCGCATCGCTCCAGCGCCGTTCGGGATCGGCGTCCACCGCATTGAGCAGGCGCTGCACCCAGTCCGGGGCGATGGCCGCTGCGTCCAGCGGTCTGCAGCGCAGGCAGGCGCGGTAACCAGCGCACAGGCATTCGTCGGCGTGGGCGAAGAATTCGACGTTTTCCGGTTTCGGCTTGCGCGCCGTGCAACTGGGGCGGCAAAAGATCCCGGTGGTTTTCACGGCGGTGAAGAACACGCCTTCATAGGCAGTGTCGCGCTCGAGCATGGCGCGAACCATTTCGGCGTGGGGCGGCAGGGCAGCGGCTGGTATGTTCATAGCCAGAGAGTAAATCCGCTTTGTCGATGGCTCCACCGAAAAATCGACAGTGAATTTTTTCCCTTGTGCAGCACAATGGGCGGGTCGCCGCTTTCGAGGAAGCCAACCCATGCATCCGTTTTCCATTCAGCGCATTGATCACATCGTTCTGCGCGTCGCCGACCTGCAACGCAGCATCGATTTCTACGCCGGGGTGTTCGGCGCCGAAGTGGTCAGGCATAACCAGCCGCTGGGGCTGGTGCACCTGCGGGCCGGTACGTCGATGATCGATCTCGTCGACCTGGCGGGCGAACTCGGGCGCAAGGGCGGCGGCGCCGCTGATGCGCACAAGCGCAACGTCGATCACTTCTGTCTGCGCATAGAGCCGTTCGACGAAGCCGCGCTCATCGCCCATCTGCAATCGTTCGGGCTGACCGTTGAACAAGCCGCCAGGCGTTTTGGCGCCGAGGGTTACGGCTTGTCGCTTTACTGTTTCGACCCGGACGGCAATCAGGTCGAACTCAAAGGCCCGTCCGAGAGCGATCAGCCAGCGGTTTCCTGAAGCAGCAGCTCGGCCACTTGCCCGAGGGCCGAGCGGCCGTTTTGCGGTTGTTCAGACGCCAGATTGAACAGCGCCAGTTGCCGATCGGCGCTGGTGCCGCTGTCGATGATCGCCCGGGCACGTTCGAACAACTGCGCCGCGCCCAATACCTGTGCCGTTTCGGCAAAACGCTGCTCGGCCAGTTCCAGCCATTGCGCGAGCGAACAGTCGCCGTCGATGCCTTCGACCAAAAAGCGCGCATGAATCCCCTGATGTTTGGCCCGCCAGCGATTTTCCTCCAGCATCGAACGCGCGGTCTGGTCGTACAGCAATCCGGGCCGTCGCTGTGTACTGGCATGGGCCACCAATACCCGGAAAAACGCCGCCAGGGTCAGCGCATCGTCGACCCGAGGGCAGGCGTCGGTCATGCGCAGTTCCAGGGTCGGAAAACGCGCGGCCGGGCGCACGCCCCACCAACACTCGCCGGGCTGGCTGATCGCGCCGATACGCATGAGAAACGCCAAGTGTTCGTCGTAATGGCGCTGATCGGCAAACAGCGGCGGGATGCCCATGCGTGGCCACTCGTCACACGCGGCCTGCCGATAGCTCATGAAATCGCTGGCGGCGCCATCCCAGATCGGCGACGAACAACTCAGCGCCAACAGCAGCGGCGTCCACGGCAGGACTTCGTTCATCACGGCGATGCGATCCAGCGGCTCGATCACCTCGACGTGCACATGCAGCCCCGACAGCACGCTGCGCCGGGCAACATGGCCGTAGCGCTCGAACAGATGATGGAAATGTTCCTCGTCGGTCGGAACCTGCTCGCGCCAGTCGGCCAGCGGATGACTGCCGGCGCTGAGCACGCCCAGAGCAAACGGTTCAAGGGCTGCACCCAAGGCCTGACGGCTGCCACGGAGAAAATCGCCAGCGTGCACAAAGTCGCTGAACACCGGCGAAGCCACTTCGATCTGCCCCTGAAACATCTCCGTGGCAAACCACACACCCAGCGCCGCCCGGCAAGCCTCGATGGCCTGTGGGGGCGGACTGCCGACCATGCGCAGGCTCTGCAGGTCAGTGAGAAAGTACTCCTCCTCAATGCCGAATCGCGGGTGGCTCATGACAGTGCTCGAGCAAGTGGTTCTCTTGAGAACCGTGCGCCGTTGCGGTGGTTCACGCCAGGCGACCAGTGCCCCGCGAATGCACCGTTGGTCTTGTCCATTGCACTTGAGCGGCCAAGGCGTTTCCAAACAAGTCCGATCAACGTGTTCTGGAGGCAGACATGAGCAACCCATCCAGCAACGACAAAGCGCTTGAGCAAACCGTCAATCCCAACGACGACGGCTTCGCCATCGGCACGGCCGGGCGTGATGAAGACCCTAACGCCACCACCGACTGGGATGTCAGCCGTGACAACGAAGATGTCATGACGCCGGACAATACTCGCGGTCTGCCCGGTTATCCCGGGGCCGAAAAAAACAATCCTTCGAAACCTGTTGCCGACAGCAGCGTACCGGCCAACGGCGACCCATCGGTGCAGAACGACGGCGCTGATTGAGGTGGTCAGCAGTGGCGGGATAGTGGCGTCGGTCGAACTTTTCTGATCCGGCGCCACTCTGAACCTGTCATAGGGTCGCAGTTCGACAGAAAAAACGCTTCGGCAGGCAGAAAAAGCCGCGTGGCGTGATAAATTCCCCCCACGTCGAGCCCACCCAGAATGGCCCCTGCCGGGTCCCACCAAGAGCGATCTACATGCAAGCAAAGGCCCGTGAGGTTTATGTGCCACCGGTGCTGCAAGATCTGCGGGCCGGCACAGCCGAACTGCACATCGCACTGGAAAAACGCCTTCCTTTTTTTACCGATACCCTCGATACCCCCGCATTCGAGCGCTTGATGGCGGCCTATTACGGTTTTTATCAGCCGCTGGAACGGGCGCTGCTCGCCAGTGGCGCTGTCCCGGATGATTTCGATCTGACGCCTCGTTTGAAGGCCGAGACCTTGCACGCCGACCTGCGCGCGCTGGGCGCGACGACCAATGATTTGCCGCTGTGCAAGGACTTGCCGGTGATCGACTCCAGCGCCGCCAGTCTCGGTGTTTTGTACGTGCTCGAAGGCGCGACTCTCGGCGGGCAGATCCTGCGTCGGGAGATCGCCGCGCGGCTGAATCTGGACGCCGACAATGGCGCTGCCTTCCTCGATGTCTACGGCGCGGCCACCGGGCGGCGCTGGCGCGAGTTCATCGAATACCTGAGCAACCGGCCCATGGCGGCCAGCGAACGCGCGGCCGTGGTCAGCGCAGCACAAACCACATTCAGCTGTTTCGAGCAGTGGCTCGAGCGCCAGGAGGTACTGGCATGAACCCGCAAGACCCACAAGCCTTTGAAGAACTGCTGGCCAACTGTGCCGACGAGCCGATCCGCTTTCCTGGCGCGATCCAGCCCCATGGTTTGCTGCTGACCCTGACCGAGCCTGCGCTGCAGATCATTCAGGTCAGCGCCAACGTCGAAACCCTGCTGGCCCGCGCGCCCGAATCGCTGATCGGCCAGCCGCTGCACAGCCTGATCGGCGCCGAACACACCGCGCACGTGCTCGAAGCCTTGCAGCAGACAGCGTTTTCCGAGGCGGCGCCGCTACGATTCGAGCTCAACGGCACTGAATTCGAAGGTTTGCTGCACCGCCATCAGGGCGTGCTGATTCTCGAGCTGGAAATCCATGTGAAGAATTTCCAGCCGCGCAACGTCGCCGGGGTCAATACCCACCTGGGCCGCATGCTCCAGCGCCTGCAAGCGGCGACCACGCTGCAGGCCCTGTACGACATCAGCGTCAAGGAAATCCAGGCGATGACCGGTTACGACCGGGTGCTGATCTATCGCTTCGAGGAAGAGGGCCACGGTCAGGTCATCGCCGAAGCGTCCGATCCGTCGATGGAAGTGTTCAACGGCCTTTTCTTCCCGGCTTCGGACATTCCCGAGCAGGCGCGCGAGCTGTATCGCACCAACTGGTTGCGGATCATCCCCAACGCCGATTATCAGCCAGTGCCACTGGTGCCGAAGCTGCGCCCGGACACGCAGACGCCGCTGGACCTCAGTTTCGCCACGCTGCGCAGCGTCTCGCCGATTCACTGTCAGTACATGAAGAACATGGGCGTGCTGTCGTCGATGAGCATTTCGCTGCTCAAGGGCGACAAGCTCTGGGGCCTGATCAGCTGCGGCAATCGCCAGCCGCTGCACGTGCCGCATGAATTGCGCATGGCTTGCCAGACCATCGGCCAGGTCCTGTCGTTGCAGATCAGTGCCATGGAAACCCTTGAACTGACCCGCCAGCGTGAAGAGAAGGTCGAGGCGCTGTCGCGGCTCAACCAGGCGATGATCGATTCGCCGCAGAACGTTTTCGACGGCCTCGCCCAGCAGCCAGCGACGCTGATGGCGCTGGTCAATGCCGGCGGCATCGCGATCATCGAAGACAAGCAACTGCACCGTTACGGCAACTGCCCGGCGCCGGAAGAAATTCGCGCGCTGCACAAGTGGTTGCAGGCGCGCGGCGAGCCGGTGTTCGCCAGCCATCACCTGTCCAGCGTTTACCCGCCGGCGGCGCAGTATCAGTCTGTGGCCAGCGGTGTGCTCGCCATGAGCCTGCCCAAACCGGTGGACAACGGTGTGCTGTGGTTCCGTCCGGAAGTGAAGGAAAACATCAACTGGAGTGGCGATCCGCGCAAACCGCTGGATCTGGAAACCTCCGATGCCGGGATGCGCCTGCGTCCGCGTACCTCGTTCGAAATCTGGAAGGTCGAGATGGCCGGGATCTCCACCAAGTGGAGCCACGGTGACCGGTTCGCCGCCAATGACCTGCGCCGTTCGGCGCTGGAAAACGACCTGGCCCGTCAGGTACGTCGCGAGCAGGCGGCTGTGCAGGCGCGCGATGATCTGGTGGCGGTGGTTTCCCACGACCTACGCAACCCGATGACGGTGATTTCGATGCTCTGCGGCATGATGCAGAAAGCCTTCAGCTCGGAAGGCGCGCACACTTCGCGGCGTATCTCCACTGCAATCGACACCATGCAGCAGGCCACGGCGCGGATGAACACGCTGCTGGAAGACCTGCTCGATACCTCGAAAATCGATGCCGGGCGCTACTCGATCACCCCGCAGGCGCTGGAGGTCGGGCACATCTTTGAAGAGGCCCAAGCGTTGCTGTCGCCGCTGGCCCATGACAAGGACATCAGCATTTCCTTCCAGGCCGATCCTGACCTGCGCATCCACGCCGACCCCGAGCGGCTGTTTCAGGTGCTGTCGAACCTGGTGGGCAACGCCATCAAGTTCACCCCGCGCATGGGCACCGTCGGCGTACACGCGAAATCGGTGGGCGACGAGATCGTGTTCATCGTGCGTGACAGTGGTGAAGGCATTCCCAAGGAGCACTTGCCGCATGTGTTCGACCGCTACTGGACGATAAAGGAAGGCAACCCGACCGGCACTGGCCTGGGTTTGTACATCACCCAAGGCATCGTCGAAGCCCATGGCGGCCAGATCGTCGCCGAGAGCGAGCCGGGGCAGGGCAGCGAATTCCGCTTCACCGTGCCGCGCCTGGCCTGAGTGCCCCTGTAGGGGGAGTTTGCTCGCGATGGCGTCAGTCCTGACAAGTCTGTTGTGACTGACCGAACGCTTTCGCGAGCAGGCTCGCTCCCACAGGTCTTGTGGGGGGGCGAGATTTGAGTCTCACGCAAAACTTGTGGGAGCGAGCCTGCTCGCGAAGACGTCAGCTCAGCCAACACTGGGCGACTGACCCACCGCTCCCTCAGAAGATTCGCAGCCTCAGGGTCATTTTCTTCAATACTGCAAATCCCCCGCTCGCTACCGTAGCCACCTCGTTCCGCGATTGAAGCAGGTGTGCAATGAGTCTGATTCTTTCCATGGCGGCGTTTGCCCTCGCCGCATCCATCACCCCCGGGCCGGTCAATATCGTCGCCTTGAGTTCCGGCGCGCAGTACGGCTTTCGCGCCAGTCAACGGCACGTGGCCGGGGCGACGTTGGGGTTTGTGCTGTTGCTGGTGCTGATGGGGCTGGGCCTGCATGAAGTTCTGCAGTTGTGGCCGTTCATGACGCGCGTGGTGCAATGGGCCGGAGTGGCGTTTCTGTTGTTCATGGCCTGGAAACTGGCCAGCGATGACGGCCAGCTGCACGCTAGCGAGTCCGGCCGCGCGCCGTCGATGCTCTATGGTGCGGTGATGCAATGGCTCAACCCCAAGGCCTGGCTGGCATGCGTAGCCGGCATGGGCGCATTTGTCGCCGACGGCGAGGCGCGGCTGGTCTGGCAGTTTGCGGCGGTGTATCTGGTGATCTGCTATCTGTCGGTGGGCTGCTGGGCGTATGCCGGGACGTTTTTGCGCGGTTATCTGAGCAATGCCGCCGGGATGCGCTGGTTCAATCGGTTGATGGCGTTGTTGCTGGCGGTGAGTGCGCTTTATTTGCTGTTCACCTGATTTGCTGTAGGAGCTGACGAGTGCAGGGGTTTGCATGTACGGGAGATAAAAGTCAGCCGCGATACTGCCCCGGCGTTGCCGCCAGATGTTGTTTGAACGCTCGCTGAAAATGCGCCTGATCGGCGAACCCGGCCTGGAGCGCGACATCGGCAATCAATTGGCCGCTGCGCAAGCGCTCGCGGGCGAACTGGATGCGCTGGTTGACCACGAACGCATGGGGCGTCATCCCGTAGCGCTGCTTGAACGCGCGAATCAGGTATGACGGCGACAGCTGCGCCGCCGCGCAAATCGCCTCGAGGCTGAGCACTTCGGTGCAATGTCCACGGATGAAATCAGCGGCGCGTTCCAGCTTGAAATTCGGCTCATCGACGGGCTCATCCGCCGGATTGAGGCGGACCTGCAAATCACTGAAAAACTCTACCGCCGCGCTGTGTTTCGCCAGCGCCTCCATTTGGTCGTCGAGCAAAACCTCATACAACCCCATCAATTTGCCGAACAGCTCGGCATCAGCCAGATGCGTGTCGGAAAATCGCCGGAATTCCAGCTCCCCGGCAAACCCCAATTGACGCTGCAAATCCGTCAGCCACGGCGTTTCGACATACAACATCACGTACGACCAAGGCTGATCATCGATCGGATTGCAGGCGTGTACATCGCCGGGATTCATCAGCACCACGGTGCCTGCTGCCACTTCATACTGCGCCTGCTCATGCACATAGGTGCTGCGCCCGGCGGTGATTGCGCCGATGGAAAAGTGCGCATGGGAATGCCGCGCATAACAGACTTCACGACCATCCGCGATGGCCCGCGCTTCGATGAAGGGCAGGGCGTCGTCGCGCCAGAAGCGCGGGGCTTTCTCGGGGTTTTTCGCAGCGGCGTGTTTCATCGTGATTGTCCCGGCAGGTCAGCGCCTGAGTGTATTAGCTCTGGCCGTCGAATGCCCGTTGCAGTGCGGCAACATCGAGTTCTTTCATCTGAAACATCGCCTGCATTGCAGCGCCGGCTGTTATAGGCTCTGGGGGGGCGTGACACCACGGGCGCGATGGAGATTTCTGCCCGCGATGTGGTTCGTCGGTGTTCAACCGCAGTGTTGATGAGGTCGAGGTGAGCCTCGGCGCGCTGGATGCGCCGGATCAGTTGAAGCCGACCTATGAGAGCTGGATTGTGCGGCGTGAATCGTGGCTGCCGGATTTTCCGCTGGCCAGGCATTACCGTGGTGATCGTGAAGGCGAAGGGCGGGCAGAGGGGTAGGGGATTGATTCAGCCTTCAGCACGCTTGCGATTTCTGTGGGGGCGAGTCTGCTCGCGAAGGCTTGTTGTCGAGCGATGATTTGTTCTGGTTGACCGAGTACATATCCGTTGCTGCGGTAACGGCTGCTTAGGGTTTCGCCCTTACGGCGACTCACTTTTTTTACAAACGCCTAAAAAAAGTAAGCAAAAAAACGCTTGCTCCTGCGTTCGGCCCTCGCAGGCTCTGCACCTCCTTCCGCTGTGTCTGGCTGCGCCAGACGGTCGCTGCGCTCCCACGCCCGGATCAATCCCTCCGCTCAGCCTTCCGACGTCGCCGGTGGATCAAAAGCAAGGTCAAAAGCACTCGAGCTGGCGCTCATTGTTGAGTGGGGCGGCTTTGCCGCGGGCAGCTGCGCTGCTTTGCTTTTCTGTGGAAGTGAGTTTGCTCGCGATAGCTATCTCAGAGATACAAATGAGCAGCGGATCTACCCTGATCCCTGTGGGAGCTGGCTTGCCAGCGATGGCGGCCTTCCAGCCGACCAGTCTCTGACGGATATACCCAATCCCAACTGTGGGAGCGAGCCTGCTCGCGAAAGCGGAGTGTCATTCGCAGATAATTGGACTGGAGAGACGCCTCGCGGGCAAGCCCGCTCCCACAGGGGATCAGTGTTTGCCAATTGCAGTAAGCCTGATTGAGGCGGTTAACCGCGAATAAACGCCAACAAATCAGCATTGATGGTTTCAGCCTGCGTCGTCGGCATGCCATGCGGAAATCCCGGGTACGACTTAAGTGTGCCGTTGGGCAGCAGTTTCGCCGATAACGGTGCGGAGTTGGCGTAAGGTACGATCTGGTCATCCTCGCCGTGCATCACCAACACCGGCACGGTGACTTTTTTCAGGTCTTCGGTGAAGTCAGTCTGCGAGAACGCGACGATGCCGTCGTAATGCGCCTTGGCCCCGCCGATCATGCCCTGGCGCCACCAGTTGGCGATGATTCCTTCCGCCGGCTCGGCGCCAGGGCGGTTGTAGCCGTAGAAAGGTCCACTCGGCACATCGCGATAAAACTGCGCGCGATTCGCCGCCAACTGCTCTTGAAAGCCATCGAACACCGATTTCGGCAAACCGCCCGGGTTGCTTTCGGTCTGCACCATCAGCGGTGGTACGGCGCTTATCAATACCGCTTTGCTGACCTTGTCCTGACCATGTCGGGCGATGTAATGGATCACTTCGCCGCCGCCGGTGGAATGGCCGACGTGGACAACGTCGCGCGTACCCAGATGATTGACCACTGCCAGCACATCGTCGGCGTAGTGATCCATGTCGTGGCCGTCCCAGACCTGGCTGGAGCGGCCGTGTCCGCGTCGATCATGAGCAATCACCCGAAAGCCCTGTGCCAGGAAAAACAGCATTTGCGCATCCCAGTCATCCGAGCTGAGCGGCCAGCCGTGGTGGAAGTGGATCACCGGCGCGTCGCGCGGCCCCCAGTCCTTGTAGAAGATGTCGACGCCGTCTCGAGTGGTGACAAAGCCCATATTCGTTACTCCTGACCTGTGATGGACAACCGCGAGGTTCGCGGGCCGGTTGCGCAGAGATACGACGACTCAGTGCGAGCCGTTATCAACTGTAGGAGCAAAGCCGGGGTCTGCATGACCGCTGGTCACAACGTCTGGCTTCAAGCGCAAATTAGGCTTTGCTGAAAGGGATAAGCGCGGGCGTCCGTAGGTTTTTGCGACCACAGCGACGCCCCTTTGCAATACGTGAGTCTGAGGAAATCACCCGATGCTGACCCTGAATATCAATGGCAAGGACCAAGAGCTCGATGTACCCGCCGACATGCCGCTGCTCTGGGTTCTGCGCGATATCGCGCACCTGACCGGGACCAAGTTCGGTTGCGGCATGGCCCAGTGCGGCGCCTGCACCGTGCACGTCGACGGCGCGCCATTACGCTCCTGTATCACCCCGGCGACTGCCGTCGCCCATGGGCAGAAAATCCTCACCATCGAGGGCTTGTCCACCGATGGCTCGCACCCGGTGCAGCAGGCCTGGGCCGAGCTGGACGTGGTGCAGTGCGGTTATTGCCAGTCCGGGCAGATCATGTCCGCCGCCGCATTGCTGGCGAAAATTCCCAAGCCCACCGACAGCGATATCGATCAGGCGCTCTCCGGCAATATCTGCCGCTGCGGCACCTATCCGCGCATTCGCGCTGCGGTCAAACGCGCCGCCGAAATCGGCTGATTCATTCTCTGGGAGAGGAACGATGAACAGTCCTGTATCGCGTCGCGGGTTTCTCAAGGGCAGCGCACTGTTAAGCGGCGGTCTGATGGTGGCGTTTGTGGTGCCCGGGGCCAACCGCTTTGCCCGGGCGGCAGAAAATGAAAACAAGACCTTCGCACCCAACGCGTTTTTGCGCATCGCGGCGGACAACAGCGTCACTGTCCTGCTCGGTCATTCGGAAATGGGCCAGGGCATCTGGACCGGCCTGACCATGCTGATCGCCGAAGAACTGGACGCCGACTGGTCGAAAATCCGCGTCGAGCACTCGCCAGCCTCAGCGGCGGATTACGGCTTGCCGGCTTTTGGCGGCATGCAGATCACCGGTGGCTCGACGTCGACCTGGATGGAATTCGACCGCTATCGACTGGCCGGGGCGACGGCGCGGCAGATGCTCGTGGAAGCGGCTGCGAAACGCTTCGACGTCGCGCCGTCGACGATTCGCACGGAGTCCGGCGTGGTCATCGCCGGGGACCAACGCGCGACCTACGGCGAACTGGCCGATGCCGCCGGGCAACTGCCGGTGCCTGACCCGAAAACCATCACTTTCAAGGAAGCCAAGGACTGGAAAGTCATCGGCAAACCGACCAAGCGCCTCGATACCCCGGAGAAGATCACCGGCCGCGCCAAGTTCGGCATGGACGTGCAGTTTGAAGGCCTGATGACCGCGATGGTCGCCCGCGCGCCGGTGTTTGGCGCCACGGTGAAATCCTTCGAAGGCGCCGCAGCGCTGGCCATTCCCGGCGTACACAAGGTGGTGCAGGTGCCCAGCGGCGTGGCGGTGGTGGCCGAGCATTTCTGGGCGGCGAAGCTGGGCCGTGATGCGCTGAAGGTCGATTGGGACCTTGGGCCGTTGGCCGACATGAGCAGTGAAAAGCTGCTGGAGAGTTTCCGCAAACTGGCGGCGACGCCGGGCACCTCGGCCACGCAGGCTGGAGATGCCAAGGCCAATTTCGGCAAAGCCGCGAAAAAAATCGAGGTCGAATACAGCGTGCCGTATCTGGCCCACGCGCCGATGGAACCGCTCAATTGCACGGTGAAAATCAGCGCCGGAAAATGCGAGATCTGGACCGGCACGCAATTTCAGACGCTGGACCAAATGGTCGCCAGCAAGATCACCGGGCTCAAGCCCGAACAGGTCGAAATTCACACGGAATTTCTCGGCGGTGGCTTCGGTCGCCGTGCCAATCCGACTTCGGACTTCGTCGCCGAAGCGGTGCAAGTGGCGAAAGCGGCGGACCTGCCGGTGAAAACCGTGTGGGCGCGCGAGGACGACATTCGCGGCGGCTACTACCGCTCGATGTACCTGCACAAGGCGCAGGTCGGACTGGGTGCTGATGGTTTGCCGATGAGCTGGGAGCATGTGCTGGTCGGCCAGTCGATCATGGCCGGGACGATGCTCGAGGCAGCGATGGTCAAGAACGGCATCGATGCCACCTCGGTCGAGGGCGTGGCCGACAGTCCGTACATCAAGGATCTGCCTCATCATCAGGTCGAGCTGCATTCGCCGCAGACCGGCATCAATGTGTTGTGGCTGCGTTCGGTGGGCCACACCCACACGGGTTTTGTCATGGAATCGCTGATCGATGAACTGGCGACGGCGGCGGGCAAGGATCCGGTGGAGTACCGACGAACGCTGCTCAAAGCGCACCCGCGCCATCTCGGCGTGCTCAATCTGGCGGTGGAGAAGGCCAACTGGGGCGCGCCGTTGCCGGACGGGCATGCTCTGGGCGTGGCGGTGCACGAGTCGTTCGGCAGCTACGTGGCGCAAGTGGCGGAGGTGTCGCAGGACAATCTGGCGATCCGCGTGCATCGCGTGGTCTGCGCGGTGGACTGCGGCATTGCGGTGAATCCGCAGAGCATCGCCGCGCAGATGGAATCGTGCATCACCTTCGGTCTCGGCATGGCGTTGCACAGCAAGCTCACCGTCAAGGACGGCGGCGTCGTGCAGTCCAACTATCACGATTATCAGGTGCTGCGGCTCAACGAAATGCCGGTGGTGGAAGTGCACATCGTCCCCAGCAGTGAAAAACCCGGCGGCATCGGCGAGCCCGGCGTGCCACCGACCGCGCCGGCGGTGGCCAACGCAGTGTTCGCCTTGACCGGGCAACGCCTGCGCGAACTGCCACTGCAATTGTCGGGGGTGTGAGATGAAACGACATCTTGTGTTGGGCACCGTCGTGTTGCTGGGCCTCGGTGGCTATGCCTCGGACCTGTTTGCCGAGGATCAGCAGGCGTTGAAAGCCTTCGCCACGGTGCAGAAAGTCTTTCAGAGCCCGCGCTGCCAGAACTGCCACATCCCCGGCGATTCGCCGTTGCAGTTCGACGCTGGCATCCCTCACGCGATGAATGTAGTGCGCGGCATGGATGGCAAGGGCGCCGCCGGTTTGCCCTGCGCCACCTGTCACGCTGAAAGCAATCCGCCGGCCAGTTATGGCCCCCATGCGCCGCCGGGTGCGCCGCACTGGAGCCTGCCGCCAGCGGCACACAAAATGGCCTGGATCGGCCTGCCCTCGGACAAGCTCTGCGCGATGATCAAGGACCGCGCGAGCAACGGCGATCGGGATTTTGCCGCACTGTTAAAACACGTCAGCGAAGACAAACTGGTGCTCTGGGGCTGGAATCCCGGGGCAGGGCGCGCACCGGTGCCGGTGCCGCACGATATTTTCGTCGCGCAGTTCAAACTCTGGGCCGATGCCGGCGGGCCGTGTCCGGTGGCGCAAATGTGATGCCCCGACGATTAAGCGCTACGCTGAACGCATTACTGTCTACGGAGTGTGCGCATGCTGGTGCCCGGAAAACCTGCCAATGAAGCTGCACGAATCGACGCCTTGCACGGCCTCAACCTCGACTCGGCCCCTGAAGAGCGTTTCGATCGTCTGACGCGCCTGGCCAAGCGCCTGTTCAACGTGCCGATCGCCCTGGTCACGCTGGTCGACAAGGATCGCCAGTGGTTCAAGTCCTGTGTGGGTCTGGATGTCAGCGAGACATCCCGCGATGTCTCGTTCTGCGGCCATGCGATTTTGCAAAACGAGCTGATGCTGGTGCCCGATGCGTTGGAAGATTTGCGCTTTCATGACAACCCGTTGGTCACCGGCGCACCGAATATTCGCTTTTACGCCGGTTATCCGCTGACCGTGCCGGACGGTAACAAAATGGGCACCTTGTGCCTGATCGATACCAAACCCCGCCATCTCGACGACGAAGAGCGTGCCTTGTTGCGCGACCTCGCGGAGATGGCCGAGCAAGAGCTGACGGCGGTGCAGATGGCAAGCATGGATGAACTGACGCTGCTGTCCAATCGCCGTGGTTTCAAGCAACTGGCCCAGCATGCGCTGGATGCCTGCGCACGTTTGAACCGACCGGCGACGCTGCTGTTTTTCGATCTCAACGACTTCAAGCAGATCAACGATCTGTACGGGCATGCCGAAGGCGACAGTGCGCTGAAGACCTTCGCCGATGTGTTGCGCATTGCCTTTCGCGAGAGCGATGTGGTCGGGCGCTTGGGTGGTGATGAGTTCGTCGCGTTGCTGACCGGCTCGAGCCACGTTGAAACCACGCGGATCATGGCGCGGCTCAAGGAAATCCTCGAAGAGCGCAACGCCACGCTGCACCGTGGTTACGCGATTCGCTTCAGCGTCGGCCAGATCGAATACGACCCCACACGCCACGAAAGCGTTGATCGCCTGCTCGCCGATGCGGATGGCGCAATGTATGCGCACAAGCAAGCTCTGAAAGGCTGTTAGTAACGGCCCCATCGCTGGCGAGCCAGCTCCCACAGAGTCCAGTGACGTTAATGAGGTGTGAGTTCACCTTGAATTCCTGTGGGAGCGGGCTTGCCCGCGATGGCGGTGGGTCAGGCAATTTGATGCTGGCTGATGGAATGTCTTCGCGAGCAGGCTCGCTCCCACAGGCCTCGATGGCGCGGAGGATTTTTCAGTTCAGCACCATTTATGTGGGAGCGAGCCTGCTCGCGAACGCGTCAGCCGATCTATCGCCGGATTCGCCAGTGCTCAGCGCTTGGGCGGGCTCAGCTTCTGGTAAAACGCCAGCCATTTCTCGTGACTCGCAGCGGCATCCTCGAGTTCGGGCACGCGCAATGCGTCTTGCAAGGCTTGCGCTTTGAAAGCATCGAACAGATGCCTGACGGCAGTGCTGGCGATGGCGTTGACTGTGTTGGAGGCGAAAGTATCGGGCACGGCGGCGCGCTCCTGTTGCGCCAGGGGTGCGCCCTGAATATCGAGGCGAGTAATGAACGCGTTACAAGTGGCATTCAAGCGAGGCTGGGAGCCGTGCCTGTAGGCTTCGGCGTCGACGGGCAGCGATTTCGCCGCATCATTTGCCCCCGATGGTTTGAGTAATGCAAGGTCGATATCGCGACGCAGCACCACTTCATTCCTGCGAGTGAAAATCTCGAAGACTCTGGCTGGACTCCCACGCAGCAGCGCCAAGATGCCGAATGGCGCAGTGCTGGCGTCAGCCAGCTTGTCCGTGGCTGCCGATACTGGCCGCAGGGCGAGCAGTTCCAGCTCGTGGTCTTCGATGTCGATTCGCTGCGCGAACGGCAAGCGACAGAGCGCTTCCTTGAGAAATGCGATATGTGCGTCTTTCATTTGCCTCAGGCGTGCGCTCAGTGCCGCATGGAAGTAGGTCGCCACATTGTGCAGTCTGGGCAACGAGGCAAGCATGGGGGCCAGTTGCAACTGTGCATTGCTCGATTGCCATCCTTGCAGGTCACCTGTCAGCTTGCCGGCGACATGCAGTTCGCTCAGCGAATAGTGCGCTGCAGAGGTCTGCGTGTTGGAGTCGGGAGCAAACAGCGCCTTCTCCGTGAGGTAGGGGGAATCGCTGAACACCTTGCGCAGATCGGCCAGGGCAACCGTGACGGGAGTGGGCGGTGCCGAGAGGAACGCCCGCCGATAAAGATCGTTCAACAGGCGATTGTGGTTGCGGAACAGGACATCGGCCTGCTTCAGCGTCGTGGCGTCATAAACAGTCACCGGAAATTCGGCGTTGCGCTGGATCAGCCCTCTGGCAACCGCCCAGTCAACGACCAGTGAGGCACAGGAATCCTCGCGCAGAAATTTGTAGAAGTGCGTGGGGGCCGGGCCTTTGGTCAGTTGGTTCAGTTGCTCATAGCTCATCAGGCGTGCCACACCCGGCATTTGGCTTTCGATATACAGCACGACCTGCTTCAGCCTGACCCAACGCGAACAACTCATGTAACAGAGTGATGGCGGAATATGCCGGGTCAGAAACTCCGGCGCTATACCGGACAACAACAGATGGGTGGCCAACGTCTTGTTTTTGACCGATGCAAGAGCGGGCTGCCGATCAATGAAGCGGCGTACCTCGTCATAGCTGTCGCCCCAGAAATCACGCCCCTCCAGACGTTGCTCGACAATACGGTTCAAATCCTCACCCGCGTTCGGCTCCAGGCTGAGAATCAATGCAGCGAGCAACAGGCGATCGCGGTTGGTGGCCAGCAGGCGTTTCTCCTGCGCCGGAGCGCCCAGAGTCTTCACCAGCAGATTGCCCAGCGTTTGCGCGCGCGGTGTGATCAGAATACGGCTGATCAGGTAGTCGGCTTTTGCCTGGAGCGTTTTGAGCGGCAGATCGGTATCGACACCCTCACTGAGGTAGTCGATCAACGGCGGCGAGTCTACGGGTAAAAACGCCTGTGTGGTGTCGACGATGCTCTGACGCTGTTGCGCCGTGAACCGCTCGGTTTGTGTCCAGGGCTGGCCCAGCAGATACCAGTGATTCATATGTCCGGGACGGGTGTGCAGATTGATCCTGAACCATTTCACCAGCGCGAGGGCTTGCTCGACAGTATTCGGCAAAAGCAGATTGTAGAAGCGCAGCATTTGCCCAAGGGTGACTTTACCGCTTGAACGCAAGGCGCCGCCGGCTTTGCTTGCCTTGGCCTTGAGCTGGTCGCGAAAGAGTTTCAGATCAGCCTGTTTTTCCACCTGCGCCGTCAGGGTGACCCAGCCTTTTACGCTGGCAGTACCGACATGACCGGATTCGGTGACGAGCAATTGACTGTCGGCGGGCAGTCCGTGCTGCTGCAGGATGGCTTGAAAATCCTCATCGGCGCTGAGTGTCTGCAATTGACGCTGGCCATACTTCATCCGTCCCGCCAGCGCGGAATCCGGATGGGGCTCGCTGATTTCCTCGTAATCGATCTTGGCCTTGGGCGCTTTGTTCCAGCTCAGCGCTTCAAGGCGTCGCACGATGTGCCGGTTATCTTCCAGAGCGCCAAATTCTTCACGATAACTGCGGATGGGGTCGTTGCTTTGCACGTAATCGCTGACGTAGGGCAGCGCCGGCCAGCTTTGCTGGCGCAGGCGTTGCGCAAGTGCCTTGGCTTCGTGAGCATCCAGCGGCAACGCGAATTCATAGCGCCGCAAAAGCTCGCCCAGTTTGAGCCGCGGCCCTCTGGAGGGTGCAGAAACAGAGGCCGAAGTGAGGGTTACCGGCGAGTCGAGAAAGGCTCGCTGCTCGAAAGGGTCGCTCGCCAGCAAGAGCTCATCGATTCGATCGGCAATCGCCCGGAAGTCCTCCAGTTGCGCGTCGCGTTCCTTCACCACAGCCGACGTGCTGTGGCCGTTTTCATCGATGGCAGCCAGCCCGGTTTTCTTCAGTTCGGTGAGGATGACTCGGGCCTGAATCTGGTTTTGCGGTTCCGGGTAACCATAGAACGCCAGCACCACTTGCCGTGGAAAGCGATACAGCGGGTTGGCGGATTTACCGCCGATATAGGGTAGGCCCAGCCCCGCAGGATCGATACGCTGGGAAATCGACAGCAGCATCGGCGCCATCTGCCACCAGCCTGAATCATCTTCCAGCGTGAACGTGCGGACACTGCCGGAGCCGTTCGAGGGTATTTGCGCTTGCAGGGTATCGCCCTTGATCTGCAGGGTGTCCAGATCGATGTGAAAGCGACTTGCCCAATCGAGAAATTCAGGACGTTCGAGGGCGCTCCAGTAAAGCTCCATCCACTCGCGCAGCCGGCATGCACGGGGAACCTCCAGCGTTCGCTCTGGCGCGGTGGCGCTGACCACCGGCACGGCGGTCAATTCTGCAATGAGATTCTGAATCAGCGTCTGTTCATGTACCAGTGTGTCGTCCATCTGCGCCTCCCTGGCGGCTGCTAAGCATCGAGCGCCGAGTATCGAAGGCAGGGCAGGGTGGTTGGCGGTACATATGTAGTTGGGCGAGCTTTTCTGCAGGCATAAAAAAACCCGCCGGATTTGGCGGGTTTTCTATCGGCTACAGGAAGATCACTCTTCGATGTTGCCCATCGCGGTGGTGTTGAAGCCGCCGTCGACGTACATGATTTCACCGCTGATGCCCGACGCCAGGTCGGAGCACAGGAAGGCGCCGGCGTTGCCGACTTCTTCGATGGTGACGTTGCGGCGCAGCGGAGTCTGCGCTTCGTTGGCGGCCAGCATCTTGCGGAAGTTCTTGATGCCGGAAGCGGCCAGGGTGCGGATCGGGCCCGCCGATACGCAGTTGACGCGGGTACCGTCCGGGCCCAGGGAACCGGCCAGGTAACGGACGCCGGCTTCCAGCGAAGCCTTGGCCATGCCCATCACGTTGTAGTTCGGCATGGTGCGCTCGGCGCCCAGGTACGACAGGGTCAGCAGGCTGCCGTTGCGGCCTTTCATCATTTCGCGACCGGCCTTGGCCAGCGCCACGAAGCTGTAGGCGCTGATGTCGTGAGCGATGCGGAAACCTTCACGGGTGGTGGCTTCGGTGAAGTCGCCGTCCAGTTGGTCGCCCGGGGCGAAGCCGACGGAGTGCACGATGCAGTCCAGGCCGTCCCACTTCTTGCTCAGTTGTTCGAAGACCTTGGCGATTTCTTCATCGCTGGCCACGTCGCACGGGAAGCACAGCTCAGGGCTCGAACCCCAGCCTTGTGCGAACTCTTCGACGCGACCCTTGAGTTTGTCGTTCTGATAAGTGAAGGCAAGCTCAGCGCCCTCGCGATGCATGGCGGCAGCGATGCCGGATGCGATGGACAGCTTGCTGGCGACACCGACGATCAGTACGCGCTTACCGGCGAGAAAACCCATGTGTTGCTCCTCTTTCAGGTTATTGCGCAGTGGCTGGTGCCAGAAAAGCGGCTTCCAGCAACTGCTGTGTATACGGATGTTGGGGGGCGGCAAAAATACTTTGCGCGTCTCCCTGTTCGACCACTTGGCCATGCTTGACCACCATCAGTTGGTGGCTCAGCGCTTTGACGACAGCCAGGTCATGGCTGATGAACAAATACGTCAGGTTGTACTTGGCTTGCAGTGAACGCAACAGCTCCACTACTTGCCGCTGCACCGTGCGGTCGAGCGCCGAAGTCGGCTCGTCCAGCAGGATCAGCGCCGGTTTCAGCACCAAGGCCCGGGCAATGGCGATTCGCTGCCGTTGCCCTCCGGAAAATTCGTGGGGGTAGCGGTGCCGGGTTTCCGGATCCAGACCTACCTCCTTCAATGCCGCAATGATCGCCGCTTCCTGTTCGGCTGCGGTGCCCATCTTGTGTATGCGCAGGCCTTCGCCAACGATGTCATTGACGCACATGCGCGGGCTCAGGCTGCCAAACGGGTCCTGAAACACCACCTGCATCTCCCGCCGCAGCGGGCGAACCTCGCTCTGCGTCAGGCAGTCTAGCTGCTTGCCTTCAAAGCGGATCGCGCCTTTGCTGCCGATCAGCCGCAAAATCGCCAGACCCAGGGTGGATTTGCCGGAACCGCTTTCGCCGACGATCCCCAGGGTCTGCCCCTGAGGCAGGCTGAAATTGATGCCGTCCACTGCCTTGACGTAATCCACCGTGCGCTTGAGCAGGCCTTTCTTGATCGGGAACCAGACTTTCAGGTCCTCGACTTCGAGCAGCGGCGCGCCGATTTCATTGCTTGCCGGGCCGCCGCTGGGCTCCGCGCCGAGCAATTCCCGAGTGTACGGATGCTGCGGCGAACGGAACAGCTCTGCGCACGATGCCTGTTCGACGATGCAACCGCGCTGCATGACACATACGCGATGCGCAATTCTTCGCACCAGGTTCAAATCGTGACTGATCAGTAACAGCGACATGCCCAATCGAGCCTGAAGATCCTTGAGCAAATCGAGGATTTTCAGCTGAACGGTCACGTCCAGCGCGGTGGTCGGTTCGTCGGCAATCAGCAATTCCGGCTCGTTGGCCAGGGCCATGGCAATCATCACCCGCTGGCGCTGGCCGCCGGACAATTCATGGGGCAGGGCCTTGAGACGCTTGTGCGGCTCGGGGATGCCGACCATCTCCAGCAGCTCCAAAGTGCGCTTGGTCGCGACTTTGCCGCTCAGGCCCTTGTGGATGCCGAGCACTTCGTTGATCTGCTTTTCGATCGAGTGCAGCGGATTGAGCGAAGTCATCGGCTCCTGAAAGATCATGGCGATGCGGTTGCCACGAATATGGCGGATGGTCTTCTCGCTCAAATCCAGCAGGTTCTGCCCGGCGTAATTGATGCTGCCGGCCGGATGCCGCGCCATGGGGTAGGGCAGCAGGCGCAGGATTGAATGCGCCGTGACCGATTTGCCCGAGCCCGATTCACCGACCAGCGCCAGGGTCTCACCGCGCTTGATGTCGAAGCTCACGCCCTCGACCACGCGGTGGACGCGCTCGCCGAAACCGAATTCGACGGCGAGGTCGCGCACTTCGATCAGATTGTCCTGATTCATTTCACTTCCTCGGGTCGAAGGCATCGCGAGCGGACTCGCCGATAAACACCAGCAGACTCAACATCAGCGCCAGCACGGCAAACGCACTCATGCCCAGCCACGGCGCCTGCAAATTGGATTTGCCTTGCGCGACCAGTTCGCCCAGCGACGGACTGCCGGCCGGCAAGCCGAAGCCGAGGAAGTCCAGCGCGGTCAGGGTGCCGATGGCGCCGGTGAGGATGAACGGCATGAAGGTCATGGTCGAGACCATGGCGTTGGGCAGGATATGGCGGAACATGATCGCGCCGTTCTGCATGCCCAGCGCGCGGGCGGCGCGCACGTATTCCAGATTGCGCCCGCGCAGGAACTCGGCGCGCACCACATCGACCAGGCTCATCCACGAGAACAGCAGCATGATGCCCAGCAGCCACCAGAAATTCGGCTGGACGAAACTGGCGAGGATGATCAACAGATACAGCACCGGCAGCCCCGACCAGATCTCCAGAAAACGTTGCCCGGCGAGATCGACCCAGCCGCCGTAGAACCCCTGTAGCGCCCCGGCAATCACGCCGATGATCGAGCTCAGCACGGTCAGCGTCAGCGCAAACAACACGGAAATGCGGAAACCGTAGATCACCCGCGCCAACACGTCGCGGCCCTGATCGTCGGTGCCCAGCAGGTTGTCCGCCGAGGGTGGCGCCGGGGCCGGGACTTTCAGGTCGTAGTTGATGCTCTGGTAGCTGTAGGGGATCGGCGCCCACAGAATCCACGCGTCCTTGGCCTTGAGCAGCTCACGGATGTACGGACTCTTGTAGTTGGCTTCCAGCGGGAATTCGCCGCCGAACGCGGTTTCCGGGTAGCGCTTGATCGCCGGGAAATACCAGTTGTTGTCGTAATGCACGACCAGTGGCTTGTCGTTGGCAATCAGCTCGGCGCCCAGGCTGAGGCCGAACAGAATCAGAAACAGCCACAGCGACCACCAGCCACGCTTGTTGGCCTTGAACAGTTCGAAGCGCCGGCGGTTGAGAGGGGACAGGTTCATCTCAATGCTCCCGGCTGGCGAAGTCGATACGCGGATCGACAAAGGTGTAGGTCAGGTCGCCGATCAGTTTCACCACCAGCCCGAGCAGGGTGAAGATGAACAAGGTGCCGAACACCACCGGGTAATCGCGGTTGATCGCCGCTTCGAAACTCATCAGACCGAGGCCGTCGAGGGAGAAAATCACTTCCACCAGCAGGGAACCGGTGAAGAAAATGCCGATGAACGCCGAAGGAAAACCGGCAATCACCAGCAGCATGGCGTTGCGGAACACGTGGCCGTAAAGGACGCGATGGCGGGTCAGGCCCTTGGCTTTGGCGGTGACCACGTACTGTTTGTTGATCTCGTCGAGAAAGCTGTTTTTTGTCAGCAGAGTCATGGTCGCGAAGTTGCCGATCACCAGCGCGGTGACTGGCAATGCCAGGTGCCAGAAGTAATCGAGGATCTTGCCGCCCAGGCTCAGCTCATCAAAGTTGTTCGAAGTCAGCCCGCGCAGGGGGAACCAGTCCAGATAACTGCCGCCGGCAAATACCACGATCAGCAGGATCGCAAACAGGAACGCCGGGATCGCATAGCCGACGATGATCGCCGAACTGGTCCAGACATCGAAGTGGCTGCCGTGCCGCGTGGCCTTGGCGATGCCCAGCGGGATCGACACCAGGTACATGATCAGCGTGCTCCACAGCCCCAGCGAGATCGACACCGGCATCTTTTCCTTGATCAGGTCGATGACCTTGGCGTCGCGGAAGAAACTGTCGCCGAAATCCAGCTGCGCGTAGTTCTTGACCATGATCCACAGACGTTCCGGGGCCGATTTGTCGAACCCGTACATGTGCTCGATTTCCTTGATCAGCGCCGGGTCCAGCCCCTGCGCACCACGGTAGGACGAACCGGCCACCGCCACTTCGGCACCGCCGCCGGCAATCCGGCTGGTGGCGCCTTCGAAACCTTCGAGCTTGGCGATCATCTGCTCGACCGGCCCGCCGGGCGCGGCCTGGATGATCACGAAGTTGATCAGCAGAATGCCGAACAGGGTCGGGATGATCAGCAGCAGTCGCCGAAAGATATACGCCAGCATCTGATTACTCCGTGCCCGCAGGGTCGGCTTGCAGTTGGGTTTCGACTTCTACGGCAGGCTTGGCGTCAGGCTTGACCCACCAGGTATTGATGCCGATGTCATACTTGGGCGAGGTTTTCGGGTGGCCGATGTGGTTCCAGTAAGCCACGCGCCAGCTCTTGATGTGCCAGTTCGGCACCACGTAGTAGCCCCATTGCAGCACCCGGTCCAAGGCGCGAGCGTGGGCAACCAGACTTTTGCGCGAGTCGGCGTTGATCAGGCTTTCCACCAGTTGGTCAACGGTCGGGTCTTTGAGGCCCATGCTGTTGCGGCTACTCGGTTTGTCGGCGGCGGCGCTCATCCAGTACTCGCGTTGCTCGTTGCCCGGCGAATTGGACTGGGGAAAGCTGCCGACCATCATGTCGAAATCCCGCGAGCGCACGCGGTTGATGTACTGCGAGACGTCGACGCGGCGGATGACCAGATCGATGCCGAGGTCGCTGAGGTTGCGCTTGAACGGCAGCAGCACCCGTTCGAACTCGGTCTGGGCGAGGAGGAATTCGATTACCACCGGTTTGCCAGTGGCGTCGACCATTTTGTCATCGACGATTTTCCAGCCGGCCTCTTGCAGCAGTTGATACGCCTCACGCTGCTGGGTGCGGATCATGCCGCTGGCGTCGGTCTTGGGATTTTCGAAGGCTTCGCTGAACACCTGGGCCGGCAGTTTGCTGCGAAACGGTTCGAGGATCGTCCGTTGCTCGGCGTCGGGCAGGCCGGTGGCGGCCATTTCCGAGTTCTCGAAGTAACTGCGGGTGCGCACGTAGGCGCCGTTGAACAATTGCTTGTTGGTCCATTCGAAGTCGAACAGCAGCCCGAGAGCCTGACGCACGCGCACATCCTGGAACACCGGGCGGCGCAGGTTGAAGACGAAGCCCTGCATGCCGGTCGGGTTGCTGTTGGGGATCAGTTCCTTGATCAAACGGCCCTCGGTGACCGCCGGAACGTTATAGGCGCTAGCCCAGTTCTTCGCGGTCATCTCCAGCCAGTAATCGAACTGCCCGGCCTTCAGCGCTTCGAGGGCGACGGTGTTGTCGCGGTAATAGTCGGTGGTCATCGTGTCGAAGTTGTAGAAACCACGGTTGACCGGCAAGTCCTTGCCCCAGTAATCCTTGACCCGCTCGTAACGTACCGAACGGCCGGCCTTCACTTGGGTGACCTTGTACGGGCCGCTGCCCAGCGGGATTTCCAGGTTGCCCTTGTTGAAGTCGCGACTGGCCCACCAGTGTTTCGGCAGGACCGGCAACTGGCCGAGGATCAGCGGCAGCTCGCGGTTGTTGCTGTGCTTGAACTTGAACAAGACTTTCAACGGGTCTTCGGCGATGGCTTCGGCGACGTCGTTGTAGTAGCCGCGAAACATCGGCGAGCCTTCCTTGGTCAACGTCTCGAAGCTGAACACCACGTCTTCGGCGCGCACCGGGTGGCCGTCGTGGAAGCGTGCTTCCGGGCGCAGGTAGAAACGCACCCAACTGTTGTCGTCGGCTTTCTCGATCTTGCTGGCAATCAGGCCGTATTCGGTGAACGGCTCGTCGAGGCTGTGTTTGGTCAGGGTGTCGTAGATCTGGCCGATGTCATCGGCGGGCACGCCTTTGTTGATGAACGGGTTGAGGCTGTCGAAGCCACCGAAGCCGGCCTGACGGAATACGCCGCCCTTGGGCGCATCAGGGTTCACGTAGTCGAAATGCTTGAAATCGGCCGGGTATTTCGGCGGCTCGTTGTACAGGGTCACGGCGTGTTGCGGGGCGGCCCAGGCCAGCCCGGCGAACAGCAAGCCGCCGGCCTGCACGAGCAGGGTGCGAACAGCGTTCATCGATCTTTCTCCGAAGACTTCAGCCACCATGCGCTCAGGCCCAGGGTGTAGGGCGGCGTGGTGACAAAGGCCAACCGGTTGCGGTAGGCCAGACGGTGATAATTGAGGTACCAGTTGGGAATGCTGTAGTGCTGCCAGAGCAGCACGCGGTCGAGCGCTTTGCCGGCGGCGACCTGCTCGTCGCGGGTGCGAGCGGCGAGCAACTGTTCGAGCAGGTGATCGACCACCGGATTGGCGATGCCCGCGTAATTCTTGCTGCCCTTGACGTTCACCTGGCTGGAGTGGAAGTACTGCCACTGCTCAAGACCGGGGCTTAAGGTCTGGCCCAGTGTCATCGAGATCATGTCGAAATCGAATTGGTCGAGGCGCTGTTTGTACTGGGCGCGATCGACGGTACGCAGGCGCGCGTCGATGCCGATGCTGTTGAGGTTTTCGATGTACGGCTGATAGAGCCGCTCCAGGCTCGGGTTGACCAGCAGCAGTTCGAAACGCAGCGGTTGGCCGTCTTTGTCTTGCAGGCGCTGGCCGTGGAGCTTCCAACCGGCCTCGGCGAGCAGGGCCAGCGCCTTGCGCATGGTTTCCCGGGGAATGCCTCGGCCGTCGGTCTTCGGCAGGGTAAACGGCTCGGTGAACAGCCGGGCTGGCAACTGCTCCTTGTAAGGCTTGAGCATCAGCCATTCATGGCCGACCGGCAGGCCGGACGCAGTGAATTCGCTGTTGGGGTAGTAACTGCTTGTGCGCTTGTAGGCATCGCTGAACAGCGCACGGTTGGTCCACTCGAAATCGAACATCAGGCCCAACGCTTCGCGCGTCCTGACATCGGCGAAGGTCGCGCGGCGGCTGTTCATGAACAGGCCCTGAGTCTGGGTCGGGATCTGATGCGGGATCTGCGCCTTGATCACCTCGCCACGACGTACAGCAGGGAAGTTGTAGCCGTTGACCCAGTTCTTCGCCTGATGCTCGATGTAGATGTCGAACTCACCGGCCTTGAACGCTTCGAAGGCGACATCGCTGTCGCGGTAGAACTCGACTTCCATGCGATCGAAATTGTACTTGCCGCGATTGACCGGCAGGTCCTTGCCCCAGTAATCCTTGACCCGCTCGAAAATCAGCTGCCGCCCCGGCGTGACCGACGTGATGCGGTACGGCCCGCTACCCAGCGGCGGTTCGAAGGTGGTGGCTTTGAAGTCGCGGTCTTTCCAGTAATGCTGCGGCAGCACCGGCAACTCGCCAAGGCGCAGGATCAGCAGCGGATTGCCCGAGCGCTTGAACACGAAACGAATGCGTTGTTTGTTGAGGATGTCGACCCGTAGCACTTCCTGCAAGGCCGTGCGATACAGCGGATGACCGTCCTTGAGCAGCGTTCGATAGGAGAACGCCACGTCGTAGGCGGTGATCGGCGCGCCGTCGTGAAAGCGTGCTTCGGGGCGCAAATTGAAGACGACCCAGCTGCGATCTTCGCTGTACTCCACCGATTGTGCGATCAAACCGTAGCTCGACGCCGGCTCGTCGCCGGACGGCGAATACTGCCCGGTACCGACCATCAGCGGCTCGTTGAGCTCGTTGATGCCGTACTGGAGAAAATTGGCGGTGGTAACCGGGCTGGTGCCCTTGAAGGTATACGGATTGACCGTATCGAAGGTGCCGAACGCCATCACCCGCAACGTACCGCCTTTGGGCGCTTGCGGGTTGACCCAGTCGAAGTGGGTAAATCTGGCCGGGTACTTGAGCGTGCCGAACTGCGCATAACCATGACTTTCGGTAATCGTCGCGCTTGCGGGTGAGCTCAAGGCCAGGCTGATCAGGAGCAGGGAGAGGGCACGCTTCAAGTCAGATCCGATCCAGCGGCTTGGGCTTTGTGGGCCGTACAGTAACAGCTTGTCTGGACAGGAAAAAGATGCGGGTTAATGGCGGGTTAATCGTTTGCGCGAAGAGCCCCTCACCCTAACCCTCTCCCGGAGGGAGAGGGGACTGATCGTGGTGTCTGGGCGAGTTGCACCGACGTGCGATACCGAGTCGAAGTCAGTTTCTGAAAAGCCCCCGATCGGCTCCCTTTCCCCCTCTCCCCCTTGGGGGAGAGGGCTGGGGTGAGGGGGATGGATATAAAGCACACCACAAAAACTTCATCCAAAAAAAGCCCCTGAAATATCAGGGGCTCTTCAATCAGTGCGGCTGATAAACCGTAAGCATCTGCCCCGGCTTCAACGCCTTGCCAGCACCCGGATTCCAGCGCTTGAGATGTTGCATCTCAACGTTGAAGCGCTTGGCCACCACATACAGGGTGTCGCCGCGCTTGACCTTGTACTGGGTCTGCTGCTTGCTCTCGTCCTTGCCTTTGGTCTTGGTATTCGCCGCGACCACGGTGTTGACCCGGCCGGACTTGCGCGCCGGGGCACGCTTGGTGTTGTCCTGCATGACCAGGGTCTGGCCGACCTTGAGATTCTTGCCGGTCAGCTTGTTCCAGCGCTGCAGATCCTTGACTTCGACCTTGTTGGCCTTGGCGATGGAGCCGAGGTTGTCGCCACGCTTGACCCGATAAGCACGTTTGAGCTGCGCCACTTCCGACGGATCGGCGCCTTCGAACACCGGTTTCAGCGAGCGCGGGCTGATCAGTTCGTCCGGGCGCATGGTCTGCAGACTGGCAGTCAGCAGTTGTGCCTTGGACGTCGGCACCAGCAAATGCTGCGGACCGTCGATGGTGGTGCGCTGTTTGAACGCGGGGTTGAGCTGGAACAGTTCGTCTTCATCGATGTTCGCCACCGCAGCGACCTTGGACAGGTCCATGCGCTGGTTGATTTCGACGACCTGGAAGTACGGTTCGTTGGCGATCGGGTTGAGGTTGACGCCATAGGCTTCCGGCGCCAGCACCACTTGCGACAGCGCCAGCAGCTTCGGCACATAGGCCTGGGTTTCCGCCGGCAGCGGCAGGTTCCAGTAGTCGGTGGGCAGGCCAAGCTTTTCGTTGCGTTCGATCGCCCGGCTGACGGTGCCTTCACCAGCGTTGTAGGCTGCCAGCGCCAGCAGCCAGTCGCCGTTGAACATGTCGTGCAGGCGGGTCAGGTAGTCCATCGCGGCCGTGGTCGAGGCGGTAATGTCGCGACGACCATCATAAAAACGCGTCTGGCGCAGGTTGAAATAACGCCCGGTGGACGGAATGAACTGCCACAGGCCCACCGCATCGGCGCGGGAATAGGCCATCGGGTTGTAGGCGCTCTCGATCACTGGCAGCAGGGCCAGTTCCAGCGGCATGTTGCGCTCTTCGAGGCGTTCGACAATGTAATGAATGTAGAGGCTGCCGCGTTCGCCGGCATTCTCGAGGAAGGAGGGGTTACTGGCGAACCACAGGCGTTGTTGCTCGATGCGCGGATTGACGCCAAGGCCTTCCTGCAACTGGAAGCCCTGACGCATGCGTTCCCAGATGTCCTGGGGCGCCACTGGAGTGGGCTTCTCGGTCAGCCAGATCGGCTTCTGCTTGGCTCGCGCAGCAATGTTCGGCGTATGCGTCGCTTCAGTCTGCGGAGCGTGGCTGGAGCAACCCGCCAGCGTGGCGGACACAGCCACCGCGATGGCTTGCGCCAGGCGGGTCAAAGCATCTGAATTGACGGACTTACGTATGGATGACGACATTGGCTGGAAGTAAGTTCCGGGCAAAAATGTCGGGCGATTCTAGAAAGCGCACCCCCTGCGGTCAACCATTGAGAATTTTTGCCCCGGCCGGCGCGGTCGTCAGAACTTGTCTTTCCATGCCCGCAGAGCCGCAAATACCTCGCTCGGCGCCCGGTTTTGAGCGCCTTCCCGTTCGTCCACTTTTTGTGTAACCAATGTTTCAGAAGTGCGTAAAAACGGATTGGTAAGCTTTTCCAGGGCCAGAGTCGACGGCAACGTCATCACGCCGTTCTGCCGTTGCTGCGTGACCTTTTCCAGACGGGCGGCGACTTCCGGGTTGCCCGGCTCGACGGCGGCGGCAAATTTCAGATTGCTCAAGGTGTATTCATGGGTGCAGTAGACCAGCGTATCTTCCGGCAGGGCCGCAAGACGGCTGAGCGAGCGGTACATCTGCTCGGGTGTGCCTTCGAACAGCCGGCCGCAACCGGCGGCGAACAGGGTGTCGCCGCAGAACAGCAGGCCGTGGTGGTAATAGGCGATGTGCCCCAGGGTGTGACCGGGCACCGCATAGACGTCGAAGTCCCAGCCGAGCACGCTGACGCTGTCGTTGTCCTTGAGCGCTACGTCGCGCGCCGGGATGCTTTCGCTGGCCGGGCCGTAGACCTTGGCGCCGGTCGCGGCTTTCAGGCGCTCGACGCCGCCGACATGGTCATGGTGATGGTGAGTGATCAGAATATCGCTGAGCACCCAGCCCGGATGCGCGTCAAGCCACGCCTGCACCGGGGTGGCGTCGCCCGGATCGACCACCGCGCAACGCTGGGTCTGATGATCCTGTAACAACCAGATGTAGTTGTCGGTGAACGCGGGCAGGGCACTGATCTGTATCATCGTCGGAATTCGCCAAGCAGAAAACATTGGCGCATCTTAGTAGTTCCTGGCGCGTTGGAGAATGACATGACCGATAAAGCGTTCGCTCAGGCCGATCCCGACTGGCTGGCATTGATCAGCGCCGCCCGCGAATGGCTGTCGGGGCCGCTCGGGCAATTTCTGCTGGATGAAGAGCGGCGCATGCTCGATGACGAGCTCGGCCGGTTCTTCGGCGGTTATCTGGTGCATTACGGGCCGTCCGCCGAAACCCCGCCGGCCGCGCCGCAAGTGCAGCGCAACGTGCGTCTTGGCGCGCCGTTGCCCGGGGTCGAGATCGTCTGCGAAGAGCAGGCCTGGCCGTTGAGCGAGCACGCCGCCGACGTGGTGGTGATGCAGCATGGCCTGGATTTCTGCCTGTCGCCCCACGGCTTGCTGC
This sequence comes from Pseudomonas sp. Leaf434, assembly GCF_001425545.1. Taxonomy (NCBI): domain Bacteria; kingdom Pseudomonadati; phylum Pseudomonadota; class Gammaproteobacteria; order Pseudomonadales; family Pseudomonadaceae; genus Pseudomonas; species Pseudomonas sp. Leaf434. Next base: position 1,480,539 of record NZ_LMQZ01000001.1, read on the forward strand.
GTGAAGCGGCGAGCAGCGTGCGCCCCGGCGGGCATCTGCTGATCATCGGCATCAACCCCTGGAGCACCTGGGGGCTGCGGCATTTCTTCGCCAATGATGCCCTGCGCAAGGCGCGCTGCATCTCGCCGTCGCGGGTCGCCGACTGGCTCAATCTGCTGGGCTTCGCGCTGGAGAAACGCCGCTTCGGGTGCTATCGTCCGCCGCTCGCGTCACCCAAGTGGCAGAACCGTCTGGCCGGCTGGGAACGCAAGGCCGGTGACTGGCAATTGTCCGGCGGTGGCTTCTATCTGCTGGTGGCGCGCAAGATCGTGGTGGGGCTCAGGCCGTTGCGCCAGGAACGCCGCGAGCCGATGGGCAAGCTGATTCCGCTGCCGATGGCCAAGGTCAACCGCCGCCGCATCGAACCGTAAATCTTCTTTTATTTGTGGCCGGGCTTGTTCCGGCCGCGGTCATTGTCGATCCGTGATTGGCAGGACAGGCATTTTTTCTGGAAAGACTGGCATGAGCGAAAGCGTGGAAAGCGTCGACACCGTAGAACTGTTCACCGACGGCGCCTGCAAGGGCAACCCCGGTCCCGGCGGCTGGGGCGCGCTGCTGGTGTGCAAGGGCGTCGAAAAGGAACTGTGGGGCGGCGAGGCCAACACCACCAACAATCGCATGGAGCTGCTCGGCGCGATTCGTGGCCTCGAAGCGCTCAAGCGCCCCTGCGAAGTGCTGCTGGTCACCGACTCGCAATACGTGATGAAAGGCATCAACGAGTGGATGGCCAACTGGAAGAAGCGCGGCTGGAAAACGGCTGCGAAAGAGCCGGTGAAGAATGCCGATCTGTGGAAAGAGCTGGACGAGCAGGTCAACCGCCACAAAGTCACCTGGAAATGGGTGCGCGGGCACATTGGCCATCACGGTAACGAGCGGGCTGACCAATTGGCTAACCGTGGGGTCGATGAAGTTCGCGGTTACAAGCAGAGCTGATTCGCTTCTAACCGTGGCGTGGCCGTTCGCGAGCAGGCTCGCTCCCACATTGGAATGCATTCCCCTGTAGGAGCTGCCGAAGGCTGCGATCTTTTGATCTTGTTGTAGGAAAAATCAAAAGATCGCAGCCTTCGGCAGCTCCTACAGGGTTCGAGTCCAGCGTGTTAACATCCGCGCTTTTGCATGATTGACCCGTTGAGAGCTGAGCACTGATGGCCACCAGATCCGTTGTACTCGATACCGAAACCACCGGCATGCCGGTGACCGATGGTCACCGGATCATTGAAATCGGTTGCGTCGAACTGATCGGTCGGCGCCTGACGGGCCGGCACTTTCACGTTTATCTGCAACCGGATCGCGAGAGCGACGAAGGCGCGATCGGTGTGCACGGCATCACCAACGAATTCCTCGTCGGCAAGCCGCGCTTTGCCGAAGTTGCCGATGAGTTCTTCGAGTTCATCCAGGGCGCGCAGCTGATTATCCACAACGCGGCGTTCGACGTTGGCTTCATCAACAACGAATTTGCCTTGATGGGCCAGCACGATCGCGCCGATATCACCCAGCATTGCACCATCCTCGATACCCTGATGATGGCCCGGGAACGTCACCCGGGGCAGCGCAACAGCCTCGATGCGTTGTGCAAACGTTACGGCGTCGACAACTCCGGCCGTGAACTCCACGGCGCCTTGCTCGACTCGGAGATTCTCGCCGACGTCTACCTGACCATGACCGGCGGCCAGACCAGCCTGTCGCTGGCTGGCAACGCGTCTGACGGCAATGGCACGGGCGAGGGCGCCGACAACTCGGCTACCGAAATCCGCCGCCTGCCGGTCGATCGCCAGCCAGCACGCATCATCCGGGCGACCGAAGAAGAACTGGCGGCGCATCTGGTGCGGCTGGAAATCATCGCCAAATCGGCGGGAGCGCCGGCGTTGTGGACGCAGATTGCCGAGGCTGATGCGCAGGTCTGAAAACCTGAAGATCAAAGATCAAAAGATCGCAGCCTTCGGCAGCTCCTACAGGGATTGCATTCCATAGTGGGGGCCAGGAAGGCAGCGATTTTTTGCGTTTGGCGACATGGAGCCAAGTTGCCACTCTCGCCACATTCGTCGCAACCCTCTACCCTGAGTGCACTGGTCAGGTGCAAATCTGCCGCCTCAGGACACTGAGCCTCATGTACAAAGAGTTGAAATTTGCGCTGGCAATCATCCATCGCGACGGTAAGGTCGACACCGTCGGCTGCGTCAAGGAATGAGGACTTTTCCCAGTATGCAACCGGTCATGAATCCGAAATACCCAGGGTTGTCGGTGCGTGTAGCCGACGAAGGTTTTGCGCCGTATATCTGGGGCAGCGACTTCAGTTTCGAGGTCGCTGCCTACGGCGCTGCCGTGATCGGCAAACCGGTCGAGCAGTGGCCGGTGACGCCGATCGTGCCGTACCGCAAGTGCTACGGTATTGATCCCGAAGAATTCAGCGCCTTTCACAACGCGCCCGACAGTGCGATTTTCATGGCGTACCTGGACGACGAGCCGGTCGGTCACCTGGTGATCAGCACCAACTGGAACGGCTTTGCCCATATCGATGAACTGGCGGTGCACGCCCCGGCCCGCCGCCACGGTGTGGCCAAGGCGTTGCTCGATGTCGCGCAGTTCTGGAGTCGCAAGAAGAAGCTGCCGGGCATCATGCTCGAAACCCAGAACAACAACCTCGGCGCCTGTCGGCTGTATGAGCGCTGCGGTTATGTGATCGGCGGCATCGACCAGTTACGCTATCGCGGCATCGATCCGCATACCGCTGAAGTCGCGTTGTTCTGGTATCGCCTGTTCGATAATCCGCTGGAAAAACCACTCAGCTCGACAACATCGCCTCGGCTTGTTCCGTGACGATCGCCAGCAAGGTCTGAATCGCCGCCGACGGCGCGGCATGTTTGAAGGTCAGGGCGTAGAGGCTGATCGGCACCGCCGGTGACAATGGGCAGACGTCCAGGCCACCGGCGCGGGCGCCCAGAGCGGTGAACGGATCGACGATGGCCAGACCTTCGCCGGCCTCGACCATGCTGCGCATCATCTGATGGGTCTGCACGCGGGTCTGAATGCTTGGCGCCGGGCGCAAGGCCTGAAGTTTGTTTTCCAGCGCCGGGCTCAGCGGATCCTGACCTTCGAGACCGACCATGGCCTGACCGGCCAGATCCGCGAGGGATATATATTTCTGTTTCGGCTGCAGCCAACCGTGCGGAGCGAGCAATTGCAGCTTGCCCTGGGCCAACGGCTGGCAATGGATATCGGGATGTTCGGGGTCCTGCAGGCTCAGGCCCAGATCGCTTTCGCGCAATAACAGGCTGCGGACGATGTCGCGAGTCGGCGCGCTGAGCAGGCTGCACGGTGCGTCGGGCAGGCGTCGACGCAGGGTCGCAAGGCTTTGTGGCAATAATTGTTGAGCCAGCGGCGGGGTGCCGATGATGCGCAAGGGCGGGGCGAGGTATTGCTTGAGGCTGCTGGCCAGACGCTGCACCGGCTCCAGCGCCTCATAGATGTGCGCGATTTCCACCTGCAAGGCGCGCGCTTCGGGGGTCGATTGCAGGCGCCCGCGAACGCTGGCGAACAGCATGAACCCCAACTGACTCTCGGCTTCGCGCAAACGCTCTTCGACCTCGGTCACCGGCAGTTGCAGCCATTCGGCGGCGGTGCCCAGGTGACCGGTCTGCAAGAGCGCCTGGATCACTTCGATGTGGCGTAAACGCATGCGTGAAGTCCATGTTCAGCAGGTGGGGTCAGAGGCTGAATCCTACCCCAAGTCCGCTCGCATGACTTCTGCTCATAATGCAGGGTTATGAAGCAACGCTTGGCTCGGGTTCGCGGATCAGGGTAATGCCTGACTGAACCAGGAGAAACTCGCTGTCACTGACCTTGTTGACCCGATCGCCAATGGCGAGTTTGTAAATGGGCTCCGAGCCAGTGGATCCGTCTGCAGACGGGTTCGATTCCTGGAATTCATGCACGGAATAAACGCGGCCTTCCGCATCTCTTGCATGAAACTGACCGACGAGTACTGCTGCCATCTGCTTAGAACCTCTGGAGATAAAACTCTTGATTTGCGGCTTTGTAGACCGTCAGCAAGCTCGGTAAGTTTTCCTACATGAAAAAAATATTCCTCGCGCAGGAAAAACCAATGACCACTGGTGAAAATGTCACTGGATCATCTATAACTAGCGACTCTTCCCACGGACCATCGAGAGTCATCCATGAGCAATGTCTACAACGTCGCTGTAGTGGTCGGTAGCCTGCGCAAAGCATCGATCAATCGCAAAGTCGCACTGGCCCTCGCCGAACTGGCACCGGCCAATCTCAAGCTCGAGATTGTCGAAATCGGTGAACTGCCGCTGTACAACGAAGACATCGACGGCGCTTCTCCGCCGGCAGCCTACAGCACTTTCCGTCAGAAAGTGGCGTCATCCGACGCGGTGCTGTTTGTTACCCCCGAGTACAACCGCTCGATCCCGGCACCGTTGAAGAACGCCATCGACGTCGGTTCGCGCCCTTATGGCCAGAGCGCGTGGAGTGGCAAACCCGGCGCGGTGATCAGCGTATCGCCAGGCGCCATCGGCGGCTTCGGCGCCAACCAGCACCTGCGCCAGACCTTTGTTTTCCTTGATATCCATTGCCTGCAACAGCCGGAAGCCTACCTGGGCGGCGCCGGCAACGCGTTCGACGAAGCGGGCAAACTGAGCGACTCGGTGAAACCGTTCCTGCAGAAATTCATCGATGCGTACGGCCAGTTCGTCGAGCAACACAAGAAATAAACTTACCGAAACTCACTGTGGGAGCGAGCCTGCTCGCGAAGGCGGACTGTCAGATAACAATTTCGCGTCTGACACACCGCTTTCGCGAGCAGGCTCGCTCCCACATTTGTTCGATTTCCACCCGTTTCGCTATTTGAAGGCTTCTGCGAATGCTCGCTGCGTCACTGATTTTCCTGCTGACCATCACCCTCGTCATCTGGCAACCCAAGGGGCTCGGCGTCGGCTGGAGTGCAACGTTGGGCGCCGTGCTGGCGTTGATTTTTGGCGTCGTTCACCTCACGGACATCCCGCTGGTCTGGCAGATCATCTGGAACGCCACCGGCACCTTCGTCGCGCTGATCATCATCAGCCTGTTGCTCGACGAGGCTGGCTTTTTCAATTGGGCGGCGCTGCACGTGGCGCGTTGGGGGCGGGGCAGTGGGCGCAAATTGTTTGCCTTCATGGTGCTGCTCGGCGCGCTGGTCTCTGCGCTGTTCGCCAATGACGGCGCGGCGCTGATTCTCACGCCGATCGTGATTTCGATGCTGCTGGCGCTGCGCTTTTCACCGGCGGCGACGCTGGCCTTCGTCATGGGCGCCGGGTTCATTGCCGACACGGCGAGCCTGCCGCTGGTGGTGTCGAACCTGGTCAACATCGTTTCGGCGGACTTCTTCCACATCGGCTTCAACCGTTATGCAGCGGTCATGGTGCCGGTGAACTTCGTCAGCGTGGCGGCGACGCTGGGCATGTTGCTGTGGTTTTTCCGTCGCGACATCCCGGCGGCTTACGACCCGGAACAACTGGAAAACCCGCAAACCGCAATCCACGACAAGGCGACGTTCTATGCTGGTTGGGCGGTGTTGGTGATCCTGTTGATCGGCTGCTTCGCCCTGGAACCGCTGGGGATTCCGATCAGCGCTATTTCCGCTGTGTGCGCCGCGCTGCTACTGGGTATTGCCGCGCGCGGCCACAAAATCTCCACGCGCAAAGTGATGAAAGCAGCGCCGTGGCAGATCGTGATTTTCTCGCTGGGCATGTATCTGGTGGTGTACGGCCTGCGCAATGCCGGACTCACCGGTTACCTCGCCGGGTGGCTGGACGTATTCGCCGGTCACGGCGTGTGGGGCGCGGCGATGGGCACCGGGGTGCTGACGGCGCTGCTGTCGTCGATCATGAACAATCTGCCAACGGTACTGATCGGCTTGCTGTCGATCGACGCCAGTCAGGCCAGCGGCGTGATCAAGGAAGCGATGATCTACGCCAACGTGATCGGCAGCGACCTGGGGCCGAAGATCACTCCGATCGGCAGCCTGGCGACCTTGCTGTGGCTGCACGTGCTGGAGCGCAAAGGCATCCATATCGGCTGGGGCTATTACTTCCGTGTCGGGATTGTGTTGACGGTGCCGGTGTTGCTGGTGACGTTGGCGGCATTGGCGGTGCGGTTATCCCTATAGACCGAGTTGCTCTTTTCGCGAGCAGGCTCGCTCCCACAGGGATCGCATTCCACATTTGAAATGCATTCTCTGTGGGAGCGAGCCTGCTCGCGAATTGGGTCGGACACCACAAATCTCAGGTTTGGCCGGGGACATTCGGCCAAAGATCCGCCACCAGAAACAACCGCTCCGCCTCTTCCCATTCGCCCTGGGCATTCTCGGTCAGGCGTACCATCAACTGCGCCGGGGCCAGTGCTGGCAGGTCTGCCAGCCACAAACGCAGGTGCTCATCTGTCCAGACCTGATCCGCCGGGTAATGCGCCGGCGCCAGCCACGCATGGCGGGGCAGGGGTTGCCAGCGGCCCGGCGGGCGCTGCGCGACAAACGCCGGCCAGTCCCTCTGATGCAGCCAACTGCCACGCAGATGTTGTGGATGCGCGCCGTTCGGTGAGTCGGCCTGCCCTGGCCACGGATACAGCAGATAACCGCCCAGCCACAACTGCGCGCTGAAGGTTTCGATATCCAGTGCCGCGAGCACCTCGCGGCTTTCCGGGCGCGCCGAGATCGGCAATTGATGCTCGGCCAGATGTGCCAGTTTGCGATCCAGCCGGTCATGACAACCCGGCCCCAGCCACTGCGCGGGATCGCGGCCATCGCCATCCTGCGGGCCAAGGTAGAGCTTGATCGCCAGTTCCAGATGATGCACGCCGTCGCGGTCACGCAGCAGCATGTCGAGTTCGCCGAGGGTGTGCCCGGCGCGGCGAATCGGCAGGTTGGCGGCGATCAGTTCGATGCCCGGCGCATGCGAGACGGCGAACTGCCAAAGACGCTCGTAATACAGACCCAGACGCCGGGTGCGCGCCTGAGACAGCCATTGCAGCAGGCCGTAACTGTCGCGGTCGAGCTGGTGCAGCCAATGTTCGAGGCGCTGCGGGTCGTGCACCCATTCGCTGCCGGCAAGCGGATGGCGCTGGGGCCACGGCGTGGCAGCGAGCATCGGCGGCGCGAGGATCACCCACGCCAGGTCCCGCACTTCGGGATGGCGTAATCGATGGGGCAATTGCAACAAGTCGGGGAACAGGATCATCTTGCGAGCATAGCCTTAAACCTGAGTGCACCCTTGAGGCTGAAAGGATTTTGTCTATCTGGCGCTTTCGCCCATAATCGGCTTTTCGCGTTTTCGATTGTCCGCAGAGGTCCCATGGAGCAATTTCGTAATATCGGCATCATCGGTCGCCTGGGCAGTTCCCAGGTGCTGGATACCGTCCGCCGACTGAAACGCTTTCTGCTCGACCGTCACCTGCATGTGATCCTCGAAGACACCATCGCTGAAGTCCTGCCCGGCCATGGCCTGCAAACCTCGTCGCGCAAGATGCTCGGCGAAGTTTGTGACATGGTCATCGTCGTCGGCGGTGACGGCAGCCTGCTTGGCGCTGCGCGGGCGCTGGCCAGGCACAATATTCCGGTGCTGGGCATCAACCGCGGGAGCCTTGGCTTCCTCACCGACATTCGCCCCGACGAGCTGGAAATCAAGGTCGCCGAAGTGCTCGACGGCCACTATCTGGTAGAAAACCGTTTCCTGCTGCAAGCCGAAGTGCGTCGCCATGGCGAGGCCATCGGCCAGGGCGATGCGCTCAACGATGTGGTGCTGCACCCGGGCAAATCGACGCGGATGATCGAATTCGAGCTGTACATCGACGGCCAGTTCGTCTGCAGCCAGAAGGCCGACGGCCTGATCGTCGCGACGCCGACCGGCTCCACTGCCTACGCGTTGTCTGCCGGCGGGCCGATCATGCATCCCAAGCTCGACGCTATTGTGATTGTGCCGATGTACCCCCATACCTTGTCGGGACGGCCGATCGTGGTCGATGGCAACAGTGAGCTGAAAATCGTCGTGTCCAAAGATATGCAGATCTACCCGCAGGTGTCCTGCGACGGCCAGAACCACTTCACCTGCGCACCGGGCGACACCATTACCGTGAGCAAGAAAGCGCAGAAGCTGCGCCTGATTCATCCGCTCGATCACAATTACTACGAGGTGTGCCGCACCAAGCTTGGCTGGGGCAGCAAGCTGGGGGGCGGAGGCGACTGATGCTCGATCCCGCGCGCAGTTACGACCTGATCGGTGACGTGCACGGATGCGCCATGACCCTCGAACACTTGCTGGACCGTCTCGGTTATCACAAGCAGGGCGGGGTCTGGCGGCATCCGTCACGCATGGCGGTGTTCGTCGGCGACATCATCGACCGTGGCCCGCGCATTCGCGAGGCGTTGCACATCGTTCACGACATGGTCGAGGCGGGGCAGGCGCTGTGCATCATGGGCAACCATGAATTCAATGCGCTCGGCTGGGTCACCCCGGCGCCACCGGGCAGCGGCAAGCAGTTCGTGCGCGAACACACCAAGCGCCATGCGCGGCTGTTGCAGGAAACCCTGACTCAATTTGAAGACCATCCCGGCGACTGGCATGACTTCCAGCAGTGGTTCTACGAGCTGCCGCTGTTCGTCGATGCCGGGCGGTTTCGCGTCGTCCATGCATGCTGGGATGCCGGGCTGATCGAGCCGCTGCGGGCGCTGTTCCCCAATGGCTGCGTCGATGAGCATTTCCTCCAGGCCTCGGCGGTGCCCGGCAGCTTCGCTTGCACTGTGTTCGATCGCTTGCTGCGCGGCACTGACATGCGCCTGCCGGGTGGCCTGACCATGACCAGCGGCGACGGTCTGGTGCGTTCGTTTTTCCGCACCAAGTTCTGGGAGGACGACCCGAAAACCTATGGCGACATCGTGTTTCAGCCCGATGCACTGCCGGAACCTGTCGCGCAGACGCCGCTGACGTCCACTGAAAAGAATTCCCTGCTGCGCTATGGCGTCGACGAGCCGTTGCTGTTCGTCGGCCACTACTGGCGCAGCGGCAAACCGGCGCCGATCCGCCCGAACCTCGCGTGCCTGGATTACAGCGCCGTGCTCTACGGCAAACTGGTGGCCTATCGTCTGGACCAGGAAACGCGCCTGGATCCGCAAAAATTCGTCTGGGTCGATGTCGAGCGGCCGGAGGTGCTGCAATGAGTGCGATAGCGGTATTGCGCCTGCCGTTGGCGGTGGATTTGAGCGGTTTCGTCAAGCTGCTGCAACGCATGCAAGTGCCCCATCGGGTCAGCGAAGAGGCGGGCGAGCAGGTGCTGTGGGCGCCGGAGGAAATCAGCGAGGACGTGCGTTCCTTGTACGAGCGCTTCCCGGCAGGCGACCCGGATCAGCAACTGGACATTCCCGTGGGCCAGACCTTCAAGCGCCCGGGTTTCGCCGAACAGCTGAAACACGCCAAAGCCACCGGGTTGATTCTGCTGTTGAGCCTCATCGTCGGTGGCCTGACCTTTCTCGGCGAAAACCTGGAAACGCTGCGCTGGCTGACCTTCCTCGATTTTCGCGTGATCGGTGAGTACATCCACTTCACGCCGCTGGCCGACAGCCTCGCGGCGGGGCAGTGGTGGCGGCTGGTCACGCCGATGCTGATCCACTTCGGCATCCTCCATCTGGCCATGAACGGCATGTGGTATTGGGAGCTGGGGCGGCGCATCGAGTCACGCCAGGGCAGCATCAACCTGATCGGTTTGACGCTGTTGTTCAGTCTGGTGTCCAACTACGCGCAGTTCGTCTGGAGCGGCCCGAGCCTGTTTGGTGGGCTGTCCGGTGTGCTTTACGGCTTGCTCGGGCATTGCTGGATCTTCCAGTTGCTGGCGCCGAACCCGGCCTATCGTCTGCCGCGCGGCGTGCTGGTGATGATGCTGGTATGGCTGGTGGTGTGCATGTCCGGGCTGATCTCGCTGATCGGTTTCGGCCAGATCGCCAACGCCGCGCACCTGAGCGGGTTACTCATCGGATGCTTTACCGGTTTGTTGGGCGGTTTGTATAACCGCCGTAAACTGGCCGCCTAACATTTTTGTTTCAGCAAAGAGCACGGAGACCCTGATGTCCTCTTTCAACGACATGATCAACAACATCACCCCGGACATCTACGAAAGCCTGAAACTGGCCGTGGAAATCGGTAAATGGTCCGACGGCAACAAACTCACTGCCGAACAGCGCGAGCTGTCGTTGCAGGCGATGATTGCCTGGGAAATCCAGAACCTGCCGGAAGACCAGCGCACTGGCTACATGGGCCCGCAAGAGTGTGCGTCGAAGTCGATCGAAGTGCCGAACATCCTGTTCAAGTCGGATGCCATCCATTGATCGAGATTGGCCGCGGTGCAATCAGCAAAATGTCGGCGCGTCTGGACGGGTCGAACGTGCAGTACGCGTTTCGTCTGGATGACGTCGAGGTGCCGGTCAATCCGTTGATCGGCAGCACGCTGCGTCTGGAGTTTTTGGGGGCGATTCACTGCACCCATTGCGGGCGCAAAACCAAAACCAGTTTCAGTCAGGGCTATTGCTACCCGTGCATGACCAAACTGGCGCAGTGCGACCTGTGCATCATGAGCCCGGAACGCTGCCACTTCGACGCCGGCACCTGCCGTGATCCGGTGTGGGGCCAGCAGTTCTGCATGACCGACCATGTGGTTTACCTGGCCAATTCGTCAGGCATCAAGGTTGGCATCACCCGTGCTACGCAGTTGCCGACCCGCTGGCTCGACCAGGGTGCGAGTCAAGCCTTGCCAATCATGCGTGTATCGACACGCCAGCAATCGGGGTTTGTCGAGGACCTGTTCCGCAGCCAGGTGGCGGACAAGACCAACTGGCGCGCGCTGCTCAAAGGTGATGCGGCGGCGGTGGATCTGGCGCAGGTGCGCGATCAGTTGTTCGAAAGCTGCGCCGAAGGCCTGCAAGGGTTGCAGGAGCGATTCGGCCTACAGGCGATTCAGACGATTGCCGATGTCGAACCGCTGGAAATCCGCTATCCCGTCGAGCAATACCCGGCGAAAATCGTCAGCTTCAACCTGGACAAGAACCCGATTGCCGAAGGCACGCTGCTGGGGATCAAGGGCCAGTACCTGATCTTCGACACCGGCGTGATCAACATTCGTAAATACACGGCGTACCAGCTCGCCGTGCATCAATAAGGATTCCAGCATGCGCACCGAACAACCGAAGATGATTTACCTCAAGGACTATCAGGCACCCGAGTACCTGATCGACGAAACCCACCTGACCTTCGAGTTGTTCGAGGACCACAGCCTGGTTCACGCGCAACTGGTGATGCGCCGCAACCCGGAACGCGGCGCCGGCCTGCCGCCGCTGGTGCTCGACGGCCAGCAACTGGAGCTGCTGTCGGTGACGCTGGCGGACCAGGAGCTGAGCGCCGCTGACTATCAAGTCTCGGACAGCCACCTGACTCTGCAGCCAACCAGTGAAACCTTCACCCTCGACACCAGCGTGCGCATCCATCCGGAAACCAATACCGCGCTGGAAGGCCTGTACAAGTCCGGCACGATGTTCTGCACTCAGTGCGAGGCCGAAGGATTCCGCAAGATCACCTATTACCTCGACCGCCCGGACGTGATGAGCAAGTTCACCACCACCGTCGTGGCCGAACAGCACAGCTACCCGGTGTTGCTCTCCAACGGTAACCCGATCGCTTCCGGCCCCGGCGAAGACGGCCGGCACTGGGCGACCTGGGAAGATCCGTTCAAGAAACCGGCGTACCTGTTTGCGCTGGTCGCCGGTGATCTGTGGTGCGTCGAAGACACCTTCACCACCATGAGCCAGCGCAATGTCGCGCTGCGCATTTATGTCGAGCCGGAAAACATCGACAAGTGCCAGCACGCGATGAACAGCCTGAAGAAATCCATGCGCTGGGACGAAGAGGTGTACGGTCGCGAGTACGATCTGGACATCTTCATGATCGTCGCCGTCAACGATTTCAACATGGGCGCGATGGAGAACAAGGGCCTAAACATTTTCAACTCCAGCGCCGTGCTGGCCCGCGCTGAAACCGCCACCGACGCCGCGCACCAGCGGGTCGAGGCGATCGTCGCCCACGAATACTTCCACAACTGGTCGGGCAACCGCGTGACCTGCCGTGACTGGTTCCAGTTGTCGCTCAAGGAAGGCTTCACGGTGTTCCGCGATGCCGGTTTCTCCTCGGACATGAACTCGGCGACGGTCAAGCGCATTCAGGACGTGGCGTACCTGCGTACTCACCAGTTCGCCGAAGATGCCGGGCCGATGGCCCACGCCGTGCGTCCGGACAGCTTCATCGAGATTTCCAACTTCTACACCCTGACCGTGTACGAAAAGGGTTCGGAAGTGGTCGGCATGATCCACACCCTGCTGGGCGCCGAAGGCTTCCGTAAGGGCAGCGATCTGTATTTCGAACGCCACGACGGTCAGGCCGTGACCTGCGACGACTTCGTCAAGGCCATGGAAGATGCCAATGGCGTTGATCTCAGCCAGTTCAAACGCTGGTACAGCCAGGCCGGCACACCGCGTCTGGCCGTCAGCGAGTCCTACGACGCTGCGGCGAAAACCTACAGCCTGACCTTCCGCCAGAGCTGCCCGCCGACCCCGGACAAGGTAGAAAAACTGCCGTTCGTGATTCCGGTCGAGCTCGGGCTGCTTGATAGCCAGGGCAACGAAATCGCCCTGCGTCTGGCTGGTGAAGCCTCGGCACAAGGCACCACTCGGGTGATTTCGGTGACCGAAGCCGAGCAGACCTTCACCTTCGTCGACATCAACGAACAGCCGCTGCCATCGCTGCTGCGTGGCTTCTCGGCGCCGGTGAAACTGAGCTTCCCGTACAACCGCGATCAACTGATGTTCCTGATGCAGCACGACAGCGACGGTTTCAATCGCTGGGATGCCGGTCAGCAATTGTCGGTGCAAGTGCTTCAAGAGTTGATCGGCCAGCATCAGAAAGGCGAGAGCCTGAAGCTCGATCCGCGTTTGGTGTCGGCGCTGCGCACGGTGCTGTCCGACGACTCGCTGGATCAGGCGATGGTTGCCGAAATGCTCTCGCTGCCGGGTGAGGCTTATCTCACCGAGATCAGCGAAGTGGCCGACGTCGAGGCGATTCATGTCGCGCGCGAATTCGCCCGCAAGCAACTCGCCGAAGGTTTGTTCGAAGCGCTGTGGCTGCGTTATCAGGCCAACCGCGATCTGTCGAAGAAAACTCCGTACGTGGCTGAGGCCGAGCACTTCGCCCGTCGCGCCTTGCAGAACATCGCCCTGTCGTACCTGATGCTCAGCGGCAAGCCGGAAGTGTTGGCAGCGGCGCTGGAGCAATTCGAGGCTGCCGACAACATGACCGAGCGCCTGACCGCGCTGGCGGTGCTGGTCAACTCGCCGTTCGAAGAGCAGAAGGCCCTGGCACTGGCCAGCTTCGCCGAGCACTTCAAGGACAATCCGCTGGTCATGGACCAGTGGTTCAGCGTGCAGGCCGGCAGCACCTTGCCGGGCGGTTTGGAGCGGGTGAAGGCGTTGATGCAGCACCCGGCGTTCAACATCAAGAACCCGAACAAGGTGCGGGCATTGATCGGCGCGTTCGCCGGGCAGAACCTGATCAACTTCCACGCGGCGGACGGTTCCGGTTATCGCTTCCTTGCCGATCTGGTGATCGAACTGAACGGCTTCAACCCGCAGATCGCCTCGCGCCAACTGGCCCCGCTGACCCGCTGGCGCAAATACGACAGCGCGCGTCAGGCGTTGATGAAGGCTGAGCTGGAGCGGATTCTGGCGTCCGGGTCGCTGTCCAGTGATGTGTATGAAGTGGTGAGCAAAAGCCTGGCGTAACCCGATCCGGTAGGAACCGTCGAGTTGATCGTTCCCATGCTCTGCGTGGGGACGATCAACAAAAAATGCCGCTCAACGAGCGGCATTTTTATTGGCACAACAAACAGCTATTTACGCAGATCAAACCGATCCAGATTCATCACCTTCGTCCAGGCCTTGACGAAATCATTGACGAACTGCGACTTCGCGTCGGAACTGGCATAGACCTCGGCCAATGCGCGCAATTGCGCATTCGAGCCGAACACCAGATCCACCCGAGTCGCCGTCCACTTTGGCGCCCCGGTCTTGCGGTCACGGCCTTCAAACTCATCAGCATCCCGTGACGTTGGGGTCCACTCCACGCCCATGTCCAGCAGGTGGGTGAAGAAGTCATTGCTCAGCGTTTCGGTTTTATCGGTGAACACGCCATGCCGCGTCTGGCCGACATTGGTGTTCAATACCCGCAAACCACCCAGCAGCACGGTCATTTCTGGTGCCGTGAGAGTCAGCAACTGCGCCTTGTCGATCAGCAGGGTTTCCGCCGCAACCGTGTATTTGCCTTTGCTGTAATTGCGGAAACCATCGGCGATCGGTTCGAGGAAGCCGAACGATTCGACATCGGTCTGCTCCTGCGAAGCATCGACGCGGCCCGGTGAAAACGGCACCGACACCGAATGCCCGGCGTTCTGCGCGGCTTTTTCCACCCCGGCATTACCGGCCAGGACGATCAGGTCCGCCAACGAGATCTTCTTGCCATTGGCAGCAGAACCGTTGAACTCGTTCTGAATGCTTTCCAGTGTGCTCAGCACTTTGTCCAGTTGTTCGGGCTGGTTGGCCTGCCAGAACTTCTGCGGGGCCAGACGCAAGCGCCCGCCATTGGCGCCGCCGCGTTTGTCCGAGCCGCGGAACGTCGACGCCGCCGCCCACGCGGTCGAGACCAGTTGCGACACCGACAGTCCTGAATTCAGCACCTTGTTTTTCAGCGCCGCAGCGTCGCTGTCATCAATAAGCGGGTGCGTCACGTCGGGCAGCGGGTCTTGCCAGAGCAATTCCTCTTGTGGCATTTCCGGGCCGAGGTAGCGAGAGAGCGGCCCCATGTCCCGATGGATCAGCTTGTACCAAGCGCGGGCAAATGCGTCGGCGAGCTGATCGGGATTGGCCAGGAAACGCCGGGAAATCTGCTCGTATGCAGGATCGAAGCGCAACGCCAGGTCGGAGGTGAGCATGGTCGGCGAGAGCTTCTTGTTCGGATCGTGAGCGTGGGGAACGGTGCCTGCACCCGCGCCGTTTTTCGGTTGCCACTGATTGGCGCCCGCCGGGCTTTTGGTCAGCTCCCACTCGAAGCCGAACAGGTTTTCCAGATAGTTGTTGCTCCACTGCGTTGGCGTGGTGGTCCAGGTCACTTCCAGACCACTGGTGATGGTGTCGGCGCCTTTACCGGTGCCGAAGGCGTTTTTCCAGCCCAGACCCTGTTGCTCCAGACCGGCCGCTTCCGGTTCGGGGCCGACATTGTCAGCCGGGCCAGCGCCATGGGTCTTGCCGAACGCGTGGCCGCCGGCGATCAGCGCCACGGTTTCTTCGTCGTTCATGGCCATGCGGCCGAAGGTTTCGCGAATGTCCTTGGCCGAGGCCACAGGATCCGGGTTGCCTTCCGGGCCTTCAGGGTTGACGTAGATCAGGCCCATCTGCACGGCGGCGAGGGGATTTTCCAGATTGCGTTCGCCCTGATCGGTGCGGCTTTCTTCACGGCCATGCAAATCGGGCTCAGCCACCAGCGTGCCGTCACCGGGCTCTTGCACTGGGCCATTACTCTTGCCGTAACGGTTGTCGCCGCCCAGCCACTCGGTTTCCGAACCCCAGTACACGTCTTCATCCGGTTCCCAGACATCGGCGCGGCCCCCGGAAAAACCGAAGGTCTTGAAGCCCATGGATTCAAGGGCGACGTTGCCGGTGAGCACGATCAGGTCGGCCCAGGAAATGTTGCGGCCGTATTTCTGCTTGATCGGCCACAGCAGACGGCGGGCCTTGTCGAGGCTGACGTTGTCCGGCCAGCTGTTGAGCGGGGCGAAGCGTTGCTGACCGGAGCCGGCGCCGCCACGGCCGTCGGCGGTGCGATAGGTCCCGGCGCTGTGCCAGGCCATGCGCACGAACAGTGGGCCGTAATGGCCGAAATCGGCTGGCCACCAGTCCTGAGAATCAGTCATCAGTGCTTTGATGTCTTGTTTCAGCGCCTGGAAGTCGAGGCTTTTGAAGGCTTTGGCGTAGTCGAAGTCCTGGCCCAGCGGATCGGACTTGGGGGAATGCTGGCTGAGGATTTTCAGATTGAGTTGATTCGGCCACCAGTCACGGTTCGTCGTACCGCCGCCGGCGGCGTGGTTGAACGGGCATTTCGATTCGTTTGCCATGTTCGGATCCCTATCAGGTCTGCGGCCGGCTCGTGCCGACTTCGGACTGGTAAGGCTAGACCCGAGTTGGCAAGTCGGCTAATAGCCGCAGTCTTGGCAGGCGATAGGCAGGCTCTTTTGCTAGCGCGATATCGTGATGAAAAAGCAGCGTTATTTCGAAGCGATCTTAAAAACTGTCAGCTTTGACAGTGGTTGATACCACGCAATCCCAATACGTTGGAGTCAACGCACCGTCACCTTTACCTCAAGGGAATATCGACATGTCTCAGGACAAAACAAGTGACCTTCTGAACAAACGAAATGCTACCGGTAGCTTTGTCGCGTTTCTCGATGACGTTAAATTTTTGGAGAGCAAGTTATGTGTTTATGCAGAGACCGAGACGGAATTTATCATCATCGGAACTGACGATTTTATACACACGGTCGAGTTGTCTGTGCCGAATGCGTTGGAGGGAGATGGTCCTCACACAGTGACTTTTCCAACCATGGGACGGTATTGGAAGGTTATGATCAATCATTTTGACCAACCCATTATTGAGGGTGAACTCATCGTCACCTTTGCCAATTTTCGCAAAAACGTAGCAGGCACTTTTGCTCTGGATCTGGGAAAAGCCAGGAAAGTGACAGGCAAATTCGATCTTACACTCGATACCCCGAAGCAAAGTGACAGGCGAGTGCAGCCTTTATAAATAAAGACGTCAACTCGATTGCGCGGTGTCGTCCTCGGGCACGTCATCAAGAATGTCATCCTGCCCAGGCAGTTCAGTGATCACGCTGAAGTCCGATACTTCAACCGCGCCATTGCCGTAGCCCAGCAAATGAAACGAGAAGGCTTTGCGCGGCTGCGGGTTTTCAAAGCTGAAATCCATCTCCAGCGGCTGATCCGCCGTGGCGACCATTTCTGCTGGCAGGCCCAGTTGCACGTCCTGTTCAAATTCCTTGGCCTTGAGCTGAATGTACGCCGCCTGCTGCGGATCGACCGAGCGCACGGTCAGGCGCACGCGGGTGTGCGAGCCTTTGGGCATTTCCAGGTATTGCGCGCCGATCAGGTTGTCGGCCCAGTCATCCTTTATCTGCGCTTGCAGAGGGATGATGTTGTTGCTGCCGAACTGGTAGCGATGATTTAGCGGTGTGCGCAGCAAGGACAGGTCCAGCGCATCGGCGCGCGCGGCGATCTGCCGGGCCGGGTGGCCGCTGTAGGTGCCTTTGTATGTGGCACTTTCGGCGATGAAGCCGGTGCTTTGGTAATAGCGGCAGCGGCGCGGCAGATCGCACTCGGAGAAGATGCCCTGACCGTTGTGGTAGCGCAGTTTGCCGTTGGTGAACGACATGATTTCTCGCCCCGAATCGTAGTCGCGAAACAGCGACCGCCCGCTCAGCGCAGTCGGCACCGGCAGGTCGAAATAGTCGAGGATCGAGGTGCTCAGATCGACGTGGCCGTAGACCCCGGCATTCAGACGCGGCAGTTGCGCCTGCTCCGGTGCCAGCGTCAGGTTGAAACCCCACGAGGAGGCCAGCCGCACGCCGTCGATGCCATGGGATTCATCCGAGGTGATCACCACCAGTGTGTCCTTGAGAACGCCCTGGCGCTCCAGCCCTGAAAGAAACTGATCCAGCGCATCGTCGAGATAACCGACGGCAGCCTGCTTGGGCGTCTCATAACGCTGCAGATAATCCTCCGGTGCGGAGTAGGGCTGATGGGTGCCGACCGTCAGCAGAGTCAACATCCACGGCTGCTTTTGCTTTTTCAACTGGCCGACGTAATCCAGCGCACCTTCAAAAAACGCCTTGTCATCCTTGCCCCACGGGAACTCCAGATAGTTGCTGTTGCTGAACCATTCCAGGCCGTGGGTCGCATCGAAACCGATGTGCGGCATGATCTTGTCTTTGGCCATGAAGCGCAGGCCGGCGCCCTGCAAATAATGAGTGCTGAAGCCGTGTTCGCGCAGCTGCGCCGGCAGGCAGGCCTGATTGCGTTCGTTGAGGGTGAGCATTTCCACGCCTTTGGGCGTGCCGTTGTTGAGCTTATCGTAGTCACCGCACAGCATGGCGTACAAACCGCGAATGGTCTGATGGGTGTGCAGCACGTAATCCGGTGTGTTCATGCCGCGCTCGGCCCAGCGGCTGAGGTTGGGCATCAGGTCTTCCTGGTAATGACTGCCGATCGCCTCGCGGTTGGCGCGGATGTAGGCGCCGGGAATGCCTTCCAGGGCAATGATCAACACATTGCGCGCCTGACCCGGCGCGGCGAGCAGCTTCTGGCCAATGAGATCGACATCGGTGAGCCCGGCCATCGCCGGTGTCGGTTCTTCGACGTCGCCGTCCAGCCATTCCTCGGCCTGGATCTGCAGGTCGGCCACTTCGCTGGCGAGCAATTGATGCGGCAGGTTGTACAGGCGCCAGGCGTCGCCGTCATTCGGCCACAGGTTTTGCGCGCCCCAGTGCGCGGCGAACAAAACGATCGGCGCGGCCCAGGCAGCGCGCGGCAATGCCGGCCGAGCCAGACCGCGCCCCACAAATTGGGCCAGCAGCCAGAAAACCAACGCACCCAGCAAAGCAATGGCCAGGGCAGGGTGCGCAAGTCCGCCGCCAGTGGAGTTCTCGACGAACTGCGGGTCGATCAGGTAGTGAATATCCGAAGGCGTCGGCAGGCGGCCGACGGCGCTGACCAATTCTGCCGTGGCGATCGCCAGCAGCGCCCAAAACACCAGCACCGGCAAGGCCAGCCACCACGTACGGCGATGCAGCGATACCAGCAGCAGACTACCCACGGCCAGATCCGACAAAAAGCCCAGCGGTGACGACCAGCCCAACGCTGCACGCAGGCACACCGGCACGATCAATACCAAAACGATTAGAGAAAGAAGGCGGGCATTCGGCCGCCGCAGCCAGTTGAAAAGAGCGCTCACAAAAAAGGCCTGCTTGTCATCAAAGGGTCAAAAAAGTGTGGGTGATGATATCAAGGGCAGGAAGGCTGATCGGCTTTTTAAACCTGCGGCCGGCGATCCCCGAAACGGCGCGTGCCCATAGCGGGCGTGGGTTGTGGGAAGTAGTGCCATTTTTCCCGAGGGCAGTTTTTTGTTTCAGACTGTTGTAGGTTCATCCACTGCTCCTGAATTTCAGCAGCAGACGCTAAATCGCGGAGTGCTATAGATATGCGATAAAGATATTTAATTTATGTTTTTTATAGCTATAAAGTCAGGCCTTTCAGCCCACCCATGCTGCGAGGTTGTCATGGCCACACCGTTCAAACGTTCTGCGCTGACTCTGTTGGCCGCAACTCTGGCAGCGGGCGCGCTGTTCAGCAGCGGCGCCCAGGCCGAGGGCAAGATCAGCATCGCCCAGCAATTCGGTATCGGTTATCTAATCCTCGATGTCGTGCGCGATCAACAGCTGATCGAGAAACACGGCAAGGCCCAGGGCCTGGAGATCAAGGTCGACTGGAACAGCATTTCCGGCGCTACGGCCATGAATGAGGCGCTGCTCACCGGAGCGCTGGACGTCGTCTCGGCCGGCGTGCCGCCGATGCTCACCGTGTGGGATCGCACCAAGGGCAAGCAGAACGTCAAAGCCATCGCCGCGCTGGGGTCGATGCCCAATTACCTGCTGACCAACAACCCGAACATCAAAACCCTCAAGGACTTCAGCGACAAGGACCGTATCGCCGTGCCGGCCGCAGGTGTAGGCTTCCAGTCGCGTACCCTGCAGATAGAAACCGCCAGGGAGTTCGGTGATGACCAGTTCAAGAAGTTCGATAACATTTCGGTCAGCCTGCCGCACCCTGACGCCACCGCTGCGCTGATTGCCGGCGGCTCGGAAATCAACTCGCATTTCTCCAGCCCACCCTTCCAGTACCAGGCGCTGCAAAACCCCAACGTGCATAAAGTGCTGAGCTCCTACGACATCCTCGGCGGCCCGGCGACGTTCAACGTGCTCTACACCACGGAAAAATTCCACGACGAAAACCCGAAAACCTACAAAGCTTTCTATGACGCACTGGCCGAAGCCGAGAACATCATCAAAGCCGACAAACCCGCCGCCGCCCAGGCCTACATTCGTGTAGAGCAATCGAAACTGCCGCTGGCTCTGGTCGAGCAAATCGTCAAAGACCCGGAAATCGACTTCACCGTCGTACCGCAACGCACGTTCATCTATGCCGAGAAATTGCAGGAACTGGGCGTGTTGAAAAACAAAGCGGCGAGCTGGAAGGATTACTTCTTTGAAGAGGCGCATGGTGGGGCGGGGAGCTGAGGGCTTTGGTATCACCCAGAATTAATGTGGGAGCGAGCCTGCTCGCGAAAGCGGAGTTTCAGCCACAGATGATTGGACTGACCTGACGCCTTCGCGAGCAGGCTCGCTCCCACAGGTTTAGGGGCGTAAGCCTTCTTCCGGCCAATAAAAAAAGGGGCGGCCTGATCATCGATCAGGCCGCCCCGTTTTTCTGTCAGGCGAACAGTCTTTCAGTCAGCGATCAATGCATCTTGCTGTGATCGTGGCCGCCCATGTTGGTCAGCGCGCGGACCGGTGCCTTGACTTCAATGGTTTCTTTCTCGCCCTTGGCGTTTTCCACGGTCAGGGTCAGCGGCACGTTTTCGCCTTCCTTCAACTGACCGGTCAGGCCCATCAGCATGACGTGGTAGCCGTTCGGGTCGAAGCTCACGGCTTTGCCGGCAGGCAACTCAACCGACTTCACCGGGCCCATGGTCATCACATCGTTCTTCATGCTCATTTCATGAATCTGAACGTCCTTGGCCACTGGCGAGGCAACGCTGAGCAGTTTGCTGTCGCTGTCGGCAGTGACGGTCATGAACGCGCCGCTGGCGGACTGGGTCGGCACGGTGGCACGGACCCAGGCGTCGTCGACTTTGGTCTGCGCCGACGCCTGAAAGGCCAGGCCGAGCAGGGACAGTGCACATACGGTGCGTTTGAGGTGATTCAGAACGGGATGCATCAGCAGACCTCCATAACAGTAAGCAAATCTTCCGTGCACTCTTGGGCTGTCAGCGAAGTGGACAGGCCCAGGCGCAACTCACCACGCGAGTCGTAGACGTAGCTGGTGGACGTATGGGAGATGGTGTAGGTGTCGCCGGCCGGGACTTTCTCGTAGAACACGTCGAATTCCTTGGCGGTGGCCTTGGTTTCCTCAAGCGTGCCGTACAGCGCGACGAAGCTCGGGTCGAAGGCTTTGACGTAGGCGTCGAGGATCTGCGGCGTGTCGCGTTCCGGGTCGAGGGTGATGAACACCACTTGCAAACGATCGCCGTCGCGGCCCATCAGTTTCTTGATCTGCGCGGCGCGGGCCAGGGTGGTGGGGCAAACGGCCGGGCACTGGGTGAAGCCGAAGAAGATCATCGGCATCATTCCGCGAAAGCTCGACAGCGACATGGTTTCGCCTTCGGGATTCTTCAGCTTGAAGGTGCGTCCGAGGATCTTGTCGCTCAGATCCTTGCCGTACTTGTACGACAGTTGGCCACGGGTATCGCAACCGGCGAGCAGGCCGAGCCCGAGCACGCCCATTCCCGCAAGTACCTTGCGGCGAGTCAACAAAGCCGTCATCTAATACCGCCTTTTGCAGCCCGCAAGTCGGCAGGACTGGCGGGGGGTTAACCGTAAAAGCGCCGCATGATAGCAAACTGAGGCTGATCGCCGGCTGCCGATCGCCGCGCGGTGCCGGATCGGACGACAAAAGGTGTAAGAAGAAATGACGAATAAGCCATGCGTTCGCCGCGACCAAACTCGATTTAAATAGTATGACGATTGGAGGCGGGCGCAGAAACACGTACTCTTGCCGCTGCGCTGCAAAGACCAAAACAACAACAGGAGTCTGTAATGCAACCGATTCGTCTCGGCCTGGTGGGCTACGGCAAGATCGCCCAGGATCAACACGTCCCCGCCATCCTCGCCAACCCGGCGTTTCAGTTGGTGGCGGTCGCCACCCAAGGCAAACCTTGCGCCGGGGTGGAAAACTTCCAGTCGCTGGGCGAGCTGCTCGAGAACGGCCCGAGCGTCGATGCCATTGCTTTCTGCACGCCGCCACAAGGGCGCTTCGCACTGGTGCAACAGGCGTTGGCGGCCGGCAAGCACGTGCTGGTGGAAAAACCGCCCTGTGCGACATTGGGCGAGGCCATGGCCCTGGTCGATCAAGTCGCCGAACAAGGCGTCAGCGCTTTGTTCGCCTGGCACTCGCGCTACGCACCGGGCATCGCCGCCGCCCGCGACTGGCTTGCCAGCCGCACCCTGCAAAGCGTGCAGATCGACTGGAAGGAAGACGTACGCAAGTGGCATCCGGGTCAGGCATGGATCTGGCAACCGGGCGGCCTCGGCGTCTTCGATCCGGGCATCAACGCTTTGTCGATCATCACCCACTTGCTGGCGCTGCCGCTGTTTGTCGAAGCCGCCGAACTGCGGGTGCCGAGCAACTGCCAGTCGCCGATTGCCGCCTCGATCAAAATGTCTGACCCGCATCAGTTGGACGTACGCGCCGAGTTCGATTTCGACCATGGCCACGACGAACTGTGGAGCATCGAAATCCGCTGCGCCGAGGGCGTTCTGCGCCTGGACAACGGCGGCGCCGTGCTGAGTATCGACGGCGTGCGCCAAAGTGTGTCGGAGGAGGGCGAGTACGCAGCGGTCTACCGCCACTTCCAGCAATTGATCAGCGACAAGGCCAGCGACCTGGATCTGCAGCCGTTGCGCCTGGTGGCGGACAGTTTCTTTGTCGGCAGCCGGACGTTGGTTGAGCCGTTTTACGATTGAGTGAATTTCAGCTTGAGTCGTCATAGCGCGTAAGCAGGTCTGCGTCGCGCAGGCCGCCAGACAAATAAAGCCTGCTTTTAACAGCAGGCTTCTTGGTCACTTTATTGGCTGCGTTCTGTAGGTTTCATACAGTTGCTGAATGTCGGGATTGTCCAGATTCGCGTAGACGATTCCTTCCTTGTCCAAACCGTCCAACCCTTTGATACCGCCAATCACTTCGGGCCATTCCTCACGGCTTGAGATATCTACGACGTGGGGCTTCAGATAGTCGTCCAGGTGGCCTCTGGAAGGATCGCGGATCTCGTCGCTGAGCGCCCGTAAATACGCATCTTTGTTGGTCTTCGACCAATCGATGGCGAACTTGGCTCGATAGCATAGTTCCATGTGAACGAGCAGGATGGTCCGCCCATTACCATCCAGAAACGGATGAGCGAAAGCCAATTGGCCCATCACCTCGCCAGGGCGCTCGTGGAAGCGTTTTTTGTTTGCAGCGAGCTCCAGCGCATATTCGACGGATCTTTTAATCAGCTCAGGTCGCTCGAAAGGTGTGTGATGCGGATCGTCTTTTGATCCTTTGAAAACCGCGAGGTGGGGAACAAGCTCATTCCTGTCTTTGCCTGACCATGGGTAGAAACCGGCAAACAGGATTTCATGAGTTTTGAGTATCGCTTGATAGTCGATGGATCTCTTTTTTGCCAGATGAGCAAGGGCTTCTTCGATACTGGCTTCGAAAGAGAGATGTTCCGATTCCTTTACTTCAACCGGGTCTTTCAGCTTGAGCGAGTTGCGAAGGTAGCCTTCAGTTTCGAAATCGCCGAAGGGGTCGAACGTCATGCGCTGAGCTGCTTTTTCGAACGCCTTTTTTCCTGAAGGTAACGTCCTTGCAAGGCCATGATTTCTGCCTTGTTCAACACACCCTTTCGCTTCAGATTAACCAGCAACTGCTCAACATTATCTAGCTCGACGGCATCACCAGCCAGTTGCGTTATCGTTGCCGCCATGCGGCTCAGGCCGTCACGCTCGGCGCCAATGCGGTGTTTTTCTGCAAGCTTGCATACTTCGCTCGCGACGCTGTCAGTGGCTGATTCGCTCATTGTTAACCCCTCGTTTTCTCTGTCGGAGCATAGCATGGCGCCGTTCTGGCGGATTAACCGTCGAGCATTTCAACGTTTGCCATTGTCCGGTTTGAGTGGACGGTGAAACACTTTTCAGCCGATTTATCCCTTTGCTGTGCGTCAGTAATCTGTACCCAACTTGAACGCAACAACAAAACTCCAAACTTGAAAAGGGACGCACACCATGACCACTCCAACCTACAACCGCCTGAACAAAGACGACGCTATCGTGCTGCTGGTTGACCACCAGACCGGTCTGATCTCGCTGGTGCAGGACTTCTCGCCGAACGAGTTCAAGNTTACAACCGCCTGAACAAAGACGACGCTATCGTGCTGCTGGTTGACCACCAGACCGGTCTGATCTCGCTGGTGCAGGACTTCTCGCCGAACGAGTTCAAGAACAACGTGCTGGCGCTGGCGGATCTGGCCAAGTTCTTCGACCTGCCAACCATCCTCACCACCAGCTTCGAACAAGGCCCGAACGGCCCGCTGGTACCGGAGTTGAAAGAGATGTTCCCGGACGCGCCGTACATCGCTCGCCCAGGTCAGATCAACGCTTGGGACAACGAAGACTTCGTCAAGGCAATCAAGGCCACCGGGCGCAAGCAGATCATCATTGCCGGTGTCGTAACGGATGTCTGTGTAGCGTTCCCGACCCTGTCGGCGCTGGCGGAAGGTTTTGATGTGTTTGTGGTGACTGATGCGTCCGGCACCTTCAACACCACTGTTCAGCAAGCCGCGTGGAGCCGCATGACTCAGGCTGGCGCGCAGATGATGAACTGGTTCTCGGTGGCCTGTGAGCTGCACCGCGACTGGCGCAACGATATTGAAGGTCTGGGTAACCTGCTGTCGCAGCGTATTCCCAACTACCGCAACCTGATGAACAGCTACTCGGCGCTGACGCAGCAGAAGTAAGCGTTAAATCCAAAGCGAAAGCCTGCTTCGAAAGCAGGCTTTTGCGTTTTCTACAGAACGCCGTTCGTCCATTGTCGGGCACTTGTCACGCAAGGGCATTTCACACGTTCAGGTACCTATCGCTGAACACCTCGGAGAACGACATGGACATTGATGAAAACGCACCGGGCAACCAGTCGCAACAAGCCGTGACGCGCACCACCGACAACGAGACGGGGCACGATCCCAAGCGGGAAAATCCCGAGGTGCCTTTGCCGCCGGACGATGAGGCACCGGTCGAGGAAGATATGTCAGATGTGGATGCGGCCAACTCGGTGTCAACCGAACATCCGCCGTCACGCTGATCGAGCGATTTAATCGATGCCTCCCACTCTGGAATTAGAGTGAGAGGCTCTCCCGCGCACCCTTATGCAGTTCAGTCACCGACATCGTGAAAACCAGTATCGACCGGCCAGGGTTGGAATATCCGTGCGCTAAATCCCCGGTGGGAGCGAGCCTGCTCGCGAAGACGGCGACACATCCAGCATCTTTGCCGACTGACCCAGCGCTTTCGCGAGCAGGCTCGCTCCCACAATGTTCCGTGTTGTCCATTGATTTGGTTGCGCCACAAAACCCTGTGGGAGCGGGCTTGCCCGCGAAGACGGCGGCACATCCAGCATCTTCGCCGACTGACCCAGCGCTTTCGCGAGCAGGCTAGCTCCCACAATGTTCCGTGTTGACCAATTATTTGGTGGTGCCACAAATCCCCGGTGGGAGCGAGCCTGCTCGCGAAGGCGGCGGCACATTCAGCATTTTCATTGACTGGTCTACCGCTATCGCGAGCAGGCTCACTCCTACAGTTGATTGTGATTCATCTGGTCTCAGTAAGGGCTCGCGGTCGGGCGCACGATCAGTTCGCTGACGTCGACATCCGCCGGTTGTTCGACGGCATACGCAATCGCGCGGGCGATGGCTTCGGCGGGGATGGCGATCTTGCGGAATGACTTCATCTCGGCGCGGCCGCCTTCATCGGAAATGCTCTCGGCCAGTTCCGATTCGGTCACGCCCGGTGCGATGACGGTGACGCGGATATCGCCGCCCACCTCCTGACGCAAGCCTTCGGAAATCGCCCGTACGGCGTATTTGGTCGCGCAGTACACCGCCGCAGTAGGGCTGACCGCGTAAGCGCCGATCGAGGCGATGTTGATGATCTGCCCGGCGCGCTGGCGCTGCATCAACGGCAGGCTGGCGGCGATGCCGTGGAGTACGCCACGGATGTTGACGTCGATCATGCGGTTCCACTCATCGACCTTCAGCGCGTCCAGCCGCGACAACGGCATGACCCCGGCGTTGTTGACCAGCACATCGACGCGGCCGTAATGCTCGACGGCGAAATCAACGAAGCGCTGCACATCCTGCTGATCGGTGACGTCCAGTGCGCGGAACTGCGCGTGGCCGCCGGCGCTATTGATCCCTTCGGCAATCACGGCCAGACGCTCGGTGCGCCGTGCACCCAACACCACTTTGGCGCCACGTTCGGCGAGCAGGCGTGCGGTGGCTTCGCCGATGCCGCTGCTGGCGCCGGTAATCACGATCACTTTTTCTTGAATGTTCAGCATGATGTCGTCCTCTTCTGTGTGCCCGTGAGTGGGCTTGGAAGAAGATTAAGTGCGGCGGCTCATGGGCTATTAATCGATTCCTCCTCGGGATTTGCCCAATTCTGCTGCATCGCTTTTCGAAAGGTTTTCAGGCCCCGCGTGGCGCGTCCCGGTAGGCACTCGGAGTGACCCCGACTTCACGGCGGAACACCTGGGAAAAGTGGCTGGGGCTGGAGTAGCCGACTTCCAGGCCAATGTCGATCACGCTGCGTGCGGTCTCCAGCAACAGATGACGCGCGCGGCTCATGCGCAGGCGGATGAAGTATTGCGAGGGCGATAAACCGGTGGCGCGTTTGAAGGTGCGGCTGAAGTGGTAGTCGCTCAGCCCGGCGATGGCGGCCAGATGACTGAGACTGAAATCCTCCGCCAGATTCGCATTCATGGCTTCGATCACCCGGCGCAGTTTGTAGGCGGGCAGGGCGTTGTCGCGGCGCGGGTTGCTGTCGGGGTCGAGATAATGACGCAGCAAATGGATCGCCAACGCCTGGGCCAGGCTGTGCACCAGCAGTGCACTGGGATGGCGCTGTTCGGTCAGTTCGACGCGCAGTTGCTCAAGAATGAAGCTGACCTGCTCGTCACGCGCACCCGACACGTCGACAAACGTCACTGCACCGGCCTGTTCGCCGAAGGCTTCGCGCGCCGCGTGTTCGATCAAGCCCAGACCAAGATAAAGGTGCATGACTTCGAAGACCTCGCAACCTTCGGTCTGCCAGCGCATTTCGTAGGGTTCCCGGGTGTTGGTCAGGAAAAAATCGCCCGCCGTGACCTGGCTCGCCTGCCACTCTCCGCCCAACGAACGTTCTTCGACCCGGGCAGTGCCGGCCAGTACCAGCACCAGCAGCGGTTCCGCCACGCACGGCACGCGGATCGGCTCAAGCAGGGTTTGATGGTGGAACAGCTGCACCACGGCATCCTTGATCTGCGGTCGCGGCGTGGTCGTTTCCGCAACACCGGGCAGATGCTCCGGCATGGCCTCGGCGGCGATGCGCGCGGGCTGGCTGATTGTCGGTGTAGCAGGGCTGGCAGAGGGCACAGGACGCTCCATCAAAAGCTTCGGCTGCGAATGATTTTGAAGGTTAGGGCGGGCGAACGAGAAACTCCAGCGCAAAACTCCGACAGTCCCGGCAATCGCCCGAAAGCCCGGCGGCGGCCAGTGCGCGACAGTGAAGCCGTGTTCACGACCGCGCCATCAGGCGCAACACCGATTCGCTATCGAGGAGTTAAAACCATGACTGATTTCAACCACACCCTGCCCCAAGAAGTCGCCGGCAAAGTTGCACTGGTCACTGGCGCGGCCAGTGGCATCGGCAAGGCGATTGCGCTGATGCTGCACGCTCGCGGCGCCAAGGTGATTGCCGAAGACCTCAACCCGGCTGTCGAAGCACTGGCTCGTCCCGATCTGGTGCCGCTGGTGGCGGACATCACCGAGGACGGCGCCGCCGAACGCGCAGTAGGCCTTGCCGTCGAGCAGTTCGGGCGCCTGGATATTCTGGTCAACAACGCCGGGATCATCATCAACAAAGCCGTGATCGACATGAGCCGCGACGACTGGGAAAAGATCCAGGCAGTGAATGCCACGGCAGCCTTCCTGCACTGTCGCGAAGCGGTGAAAGCGATGATCCCGAACAAGTCCGGTGCGATCGTCAATATCGCCTCCTATGCCTCGTACTTTGCCTTCCCGACCATCGCCGCCTACACCGCTTCCAAAGGTGCGCTGGCACAACTGACCCGCACGCTGGCCCTGGAAGTCATCGAGCACGGCATTCGCGTCAACGCGATCGGCGTCGGCGATGTGGTGACCAATATCCTTAATGATGTGGTCGAGGACGGCCCGGGCTTCCTCGCGCAACACGGCGAAGCGGCGCCGATCGGTCGGGCGGCGCAGCCGGAAGAGATCGCCGAGATCGTGACCTTTCTGGCCTCCGACCGCGCCAGTTTCATGGTCGGCTCGGTAGTCATGGCCGATGGCGGCATGACGGTAACGGCAGGCTGATAGCAGTGCGGCAAACCATGGGCACGTAAGAAGATGTGCCCATGGTTTACCCCGATCTGACCGACGCAGAATCAGGCAAATCTGCAGCATCTTTGATCTAGTCGCCGCTGGGTAAAACTGGCTAATCTTCCTGGGCAGTTGACCCACCTTCGTCTGCTTTCGAGGCCCTTTGCATGGATAAACACGACGCTTCCATCCTCCACGACACGGCGGTGTATCGCGCCGAGCTGGTGCGCCTGCTGACCCAGCGCTTTGATGCGCCGGGCACCTACGAAACCGCGATTGCGCCGCTGCACGTGATCCGTCTCGATGGGCCGTCCGAGCTGATCCATGTCGTGCACCGCCCGGCGCTGTGCCTGATCGTGCAGGGGCGCAAGGAAGTCGGGCTGGGCGACGAACGTTTCCTCTACGACCCGTTGAATTACCTGGTGGTGTCAGTGACGTTGCCGGTGTCGGGACGGGTGATCGAAGCCTCGCCCGAGGCGCCGTATTTTTGCGTACGGCTGGATTTCGATCCGGCGCAACTGACGCAACTGATTGCCGAGTCGCCGCTGACCGGCATGCCGCAAGACGCCGGGCGCGGCATGTTTCTCGACAAGATCGACGTGACATTGCTCGACACCATGCTGCGTCTGGTGCGCCTGCTGGATAACCCGCGCGACATCGGCATGCTCGCACCGATGGTGTTGCGTGAGCTGTATTACCGCCTGCTGCGCGGCCAGCACGGGCATCTGCTGTATGAAATCGCCGTCAGCGATTCGCAGACCCATCGGG
The DNA here is from genome assembly GCF_001425545.1 of Pseudomonas sp. Leaf434. Lineage (NCBI taxonomy): Bacteria > Pseudomonadati > Pseudomonadota > Gammaproteobacteria > Pseudomonadales > Pseudomonadaceae > Pseudomonas > Pseudomonas sp. Leaf434. Next base: position 1,510,016 of record NZ_LMQZ01000001.1, read on the forward strand.
TCACGCGGGCCATCGACTGGCTGAACAAGAACTTCACCGAGCCACTGCGCATCGACGCGCTGGCGCAGGTGGCCAATCTGAGCAATTCGGCGCTGCATCACCGCTTCAAAGCCGTCACCGCCATGAGCCCGCTGCAATATCAAAAACAGCTGCGCCTGCAAGAGGCGCGGCGGCTGATCATCAATGAAGGGCTGGACGTCTCGAGCGCCTGCTACCGCGTCGGCTACGAAAGCGCCTCGCAGTTCAGTCGCGAGTACAACCGCCAGTTCGGCTGCCCGCCATCCAAGGAGCTCAGCCGCCTGCGTCAGACCGGCTGATTACCTCGGGAGTCCCGCCCATTCCTCACGAAACCCCAACAGAAAATCCACAAACGCCCGCACCCGCTGCGGCACGTAGCGGCCGTGCGGGTAGAGCAGGGTGTAGGGGCGCGAACGTCCGGCGTACGGCTGCAGCACTTCAATCAGGCGGCCATCGGCGAGTTCTTGCTCGACGATGAAACGGTAAGTCTGAAACAGCCCGGCGCCGTGCTTGGCCAGCGTCACACCACCGAGCACATCGTCGGAACAGGAATAGCCACCGTCGGAAATCACTTCCAGGTCTCGGCCGTTTTCCTGAAACAGCCAGGAAATTCGCCGCCCGCTGCTGGGCAATTCGAACTGGATGCACTCATGCGCGATGAGATCGTCCAGCGTCTGCGGCGTGCCGGCTCTATGCAGATATTCGGGGGCGGCGACCACCACCAGGGCGGCGTCTTCCAGCAGGCGCGCGATCAGGGTCGAGTCCGGTTGCGCGCGTACGCGTATCGCCAGGTCGTAGCCTTCATCGACGAAGTCGATATTGCGATTGCCCAAGTGCACGTCGACCGTGACCTCGGGGTACAACGCGCGAAATTTCGGCAGCAGCGGCAGGATGCGGTGATGCCCGTAGGTGGTCGGCAGACTGATGCGCAGTCGCCCTGATGGCGAAGTCTGCGCGCCCATGACTTCCTGCTGCGCTTCGACCAGTTGCGTCAGCGCCTGGCTGCATTGTTCGAAGAAGCTCCGTCCGGCGTCGGTGAGGCGAATGCTGCGCGTGGTGCGCGCGAACAGTCGCGAACCCAGGCGTTGCTCCAGACGCAGAATCGACCGGCTCACCGCAGCGGGCGTGACCCCGGCCAGTTGCGCGGCGGCGGTGAAGCTGCCGGCTTCGGCGGCCAGGCAGAACAGTTCGATACTGCCTAACTGCAAATCTTCAAAATGGCGTTTCATTGTGGCTCGCACCGAGGATCGACGGACGTTCATCCTCTGTGTACCACAACCAACGACGCCGCCGGTATCCACCGGCGGCGTTGCAGGGTTTCGATCAATGGCCGGCGCTCTGGCCACCGTCGACATGCAGGATCTCGCCAGTGACGAAATTCGCCCCGTCGAGGTAGAGGATCGCTTGCACGATGTCGTCGATTTCACCCATGTGGCCGACCGGGTGCAGGCTGCCCAGCGCCTGATGGGTTTCCTCAGCGTGCATCGGCGTTTTGATGATGCCCGGCGATACCGCGTTGACCCGGATGCCGCGCTTGGCGTACTCGATCGCCAGGGATTTGGTCGCGGCGTTGATGCCACCCTTGGTCAGCGACGCCAAAACCGAAGGCACGCCGTCGATTGCATGATCGACCAGGCTGGTGGTGACGCTGACGACGTGGCCGCTGCCGTGTTTTTCCATCTCGGCGATGGCCAGTTGCGAGATGTAGAAGAAGCCGCTCATGTTGGTCGCCACGACCTGGGCATAGTCCGCCTGGCTGTAAGCGGTGAACGGCTTGGCCAGAAAGATCCCGGCATTGTTGACCAGCGTATCGACGCGACCGAAGCGGGCGACGGCGGCGCGAATCACGCGCTCGGCGGTTTGCGGATCGGCAATGTCGCCGGCAACGGTCAGCACATCCGGGTCACTCGACTCTTTGATCGAGCGCGAGGTTGCGACCACTTGATGGCCAAGGGCGCGAAAGCCTTCGACCAGACCTGCACCAATGCCTTGCGAGGCGCCGGTGATGACAACTACTTTTTTCGATGTGCTCATGATGATTTCCTCTGTCGCTGGCCCGTCAGGATGGCGGGTGGCTGTTGGAGGAGACTTTAGGAAGTTGTGCCGAGTTGATAAATGGGGGCTGAGGTACATCATTTGTACTGTGGTGTATCTAATCAGAGCGGGTCTCGAATGATTGTCCCGTTTGAGTGGACGGTGAAACGCTTTTCAGCCGATTTATCCCTTTGCTGTGCGTCAGTAATCTGTACCCAACTTGAACGCAACAACAAAACTTCAAACTTGAAAAGGGACGCACACCATGACCACTCCAACTTACAACCGCCTGAACAAAGACGACGCTATCGTGCTGCTGGTTGACCACCAGACCGGTCTGATCTCGCTGGTGCAGGACTTCTCGCCGAACGAGTTCAANTACAACCGCCTGAACAAAGACGACGCTATCGTGCTGCTGGTTGACCACCAGACCGGTCTGATCTCGCTGGTGCAGGACTTCTCGCCGAACGAGTTCAAGAACAACGTGCTGGCGCTGGCGGATCTGGCCAAGTTCTTCGACCTGCCAACCATCCTCACTACCAGCTTCGAACAAGGCCCGAACGGCCCGCTGGTACCGGAGTTGAAGGAAATGTTCCCGGACGCGCCGTACATCGCTCGCCCAGGTCAGATCAACGCTTGGGACAACGAAGATTTCGTCAAGGCGATCAAGGCCACCGGGCGCAAGCAGATCATCATTGCCGGTGTGGTAACGGATGTGTGTGTAGCGTTCCCGACCCTGTCGGCGCTGGCGGAAGGTTTTGATGTGTTCGTAGTGACTGATGCGTCCGGCACCTTCAACACGACCGTGCAGCAAGCCGCGTGGAGCCGCATGACTCAGGCTGGCGCGCAGATGATGAACTGGTTCTCTGTAGCCTGCGAGCTGCACCGCGACTGGCGCAACGACATCGAAGGTCTGGGTAACCTGCTGTCGCAGCGCATTCCCAACTACCGCAACCTGATGAACAGCTACTCGGCGCTGACGCAGCAGAAGTAAGTTCACCACCCACGAAAAAGCCTGCTTTTAACAGCAGGCTTTTTTTTCCGACGGCTGCGGCCAACTTGGTTGCTCTGTAGCTTGACCCACCGCTTTCGCGAGCAGGCTCGCTCCCACAGTTGACTGTGTTCGCTCAGGAGAAATGCAATTTCCTGTGGGAGCGAGCCTGCTCGCGAAGACGGCGGCACAGTCACCCGAGCAATTCACTGATCCACTGCATCTCTTGCTTCAGCGCAAGAATTTTGTCCTCCGGCAACGTCTGTTGCGCTCTCGTAAACTGCCCCAACGTCTTTTGCCGCTGCTTGAGCCTGCGTTGCCATTTGTGCAGAAATGCCGAGCCGCGCGCCTGCAGATGCAGCGGTCCGAAAAACAGTTCCCTGGCGTTGTAAGTAAGCGGTTCAATGGCTGGCTCGGCAACGATGATTTCATAGTCGAAACGGTTTTCGTGCAGCACTTCTTCGCAAACGATCCGGTAACTGTTATCCATCAACCACTGGCGCAGCGCTTGCTCGCCGCCGTTGGGCTGCAGGATCAATCGTTCGTGGCCGCTGAGATGGGCTTTACCACTGTCGAAAATATCGCGAATGGTTTCGCCACCCATGCCGCACAGGGTGATGGCGCTGATGGCGTCGTCAGGTTTGATTGCCGCCAGACCATCGGCCAGGCGCACGCTGATCTGGCCGAGCAGGTCGTTGTCATTGACAGTGCGTTGCGCCGCGTGGAACGGCGTCAACGCGACCTCGCCAGCGACCGCTGCTGTTATCAGGCCCCGGCGCAGCAAGGCCACCGGCAGGTAAGCATGATCGGAGCCGATATCGGCCAGTCTCGCGCCGAGCGGCACATGGGCGGCGACGCGCTCAAGACGCATGGACAATGTCTGTTGGTTCAACGCAAACCCCTGTTCACCCTGCGGTGGAAAAAAGGGGTGCGACTCTGGCGAGCAACGCTGGCGCTGTCAATTACGCGATGGAATTACTCGAACCATCGGCAGCATTGCGCTGCCGATGGGGGATTGCGCTTAGCCGGCGAGCGTTGCGTTGTCGATGACGAAGCGGTATTTCACGTCGCCCTTGAGCATGCGCTCGTAGGACTCGTTGATCTGATCGGCGCGGATCAACTCGATGTCGGAGACGATGCCGTGCTCGGCGCAGAAATCCAGCATTTCCTGGGTTTCAGGGATGCCGCCGATCATTGAGCCGGCAATGGTGCGCCGCTTGGTGATCAGGTTGAACACGTTTGGCGACGGATGCGGCGAGGCGGGCGCGCCGACCAGGGTCAACGCGCCGTCGCGCTTGAGCAGGACGAGGAAGGCGTCGAGATCGTGCGGCGCTGCGACGGTATTGAGGATGAAGTCGAAGCTCTTGGTGTGTGCCGCCATTTCCTCGGCATTGCGCGACACCACCACTTCGTCCGCGCCCAGTGCCTTGGCCGCTTCACGCTTGGATTCGGAAGTGGTGAATGCGACGACATGGGCGCCCATGGCGTGGGCCAGTTTGATGCCCATGTGGCCCAGGCCACCGATGCCGACCACGCCGACTTTCTTGCCGGGGCCAGCGTGCCACTGGCGCAGCGGCGAGTAGGTGGTAATGCCGGCGCAGAGCAGCGGCGCGACGGCGGCCAGTTGCGCCTCGGGATGACGGATGCGCAACACATAGCGCTCGTGCACGACGATGTTTTGCGAGTAACCGCCGAGGGTCCAGCCCGGTGCGTCCGGGGTCGGGAAGTTGTAGGTGCCGATCATGCCGTCACAGTAGTTTTCCAGACCGGACTCGCAGTCATCGCAGTGCTGGCAGCTGTCGACGATGCAGCCGACACCGACCAGATCGCCGACCTTGTAGTCCTTGACGTGATCGCCGACCGCCGAGACGCGGCCGACGATTTCGTGGCCCGGGACGCAAGGGAATTGCGTGCCGGCCCATTCCGCGCGCACCTGATGCAGGTCGGAATGGCAGATGCCGCAGAAGGCGATATCGATCTGTACGTCGTGCGCCGCCGGGGCGCGGCGGTTGATCTGCATGGGCTCAAGAGGTTTGTCGCCAGCGTGGGCGCCGTAGGCTTGTACGAGCATGTGAGCATCCTCCATGGGGTTGTCGGACGCCTATTGTTGCGCCTGGGTCGGAGCGCGAAGTAGTGCATTTCTGTGAAATGCTTGCCTGATTCTGCTGTTGATTGCGCAACCGACAGGCAGCCGTATGGCGACGGCTGCCTGTTCAGGCTCAACGCGGATTGGGCTGATCGTCCATTTCGGCGTTATCGGTTTCCTGACGTACGCGCTCCGGATCCAGCCCGGTACTGTCATCGTCCAGCGGGATTTCGCCTTCGTTGTCGGGCAGTTCGTCGATGCCGCGTTCCTTCATCGGATCGACCTCGGTACGCCCCGGACTCAGCGGGTCGGGCGTGGTTGGGAGCGGATCGTCACCTTGCTTGCCTTGATCGTTATTCATCTCACACCTCGTCATGGCCGTTTTCTACGGCTTGTGCAGATTGGAGGTGCGGGTGATTTTCGCCGTTCGATTTTTTTGTCTGCCTTCGGTCGCCTCGCAAAAAAGCGGAATTTCTCCGACGCGCGCGGCTCCATAAACCAACAGCCAGAGGCGAGGACGCAATGATGAGCAGCTCATTCAAAGTCGGCGATGCGGTGCGCTGGAATTCCGAGGCCGGCGAGATCGACGGCAAAGTGGTCAAGGTGCACACCCGCGACACCGAGTTCATGGGCCGCCACCGGCCAGCCTCGAAAGACGCGCCGCAATACGAGGTCAAGAGCGACAAGACCGGCCACTTGGCCATGCATCACGGCGACGCGCTGAAGCACGCTTAGAAACGTGCCAGTCGGTAGGCATCGACATTTGGCAACGCGAGAGCGGCGCCTGAGACCATCTGCCCGATCAATTCCGCCGTCACCGCCGCCTGCGTCAGGCCCAGATGCTGATGACCGAAGGCAAGCAAGACCTTGCCGGCGCAAACCTGATCAATCACTGGCAGCGAATCCGGCAGCGACGGGCGAAAGCCCATCCACGGTGTGGCGCCATCAGCGTTCAGGTCCTTGCGAAACAGGCCTTGGCTCAGGCGCTGCAACTGCCAGGCGCGCGCCATGTTCGCTGGCCGCTCCAATCCGGCGAATTCGACCGTGCCGGCCAGGCGCAGCCCATCGCGCATCGGCGTCATGATGAATTTGCGTTCCAGCGAGGTGACGGGGAAGGGCAGGCGATCATGCTCGTTGGGCAGCATCAGGTGATAGCCACGTTCGGTGTCCAACGGTACTTGCTTGCCAGTCAGCGCGGCGGTGAGTTTCGCCGAATGCGCACCGCAGGCCAGTAACAAGCGGCTGGCCGTTACGCCGCCATTGCCGGTCATCAACAAGACACCGTTTTCCTGCACGTAGCCGCCCTGAACCTGCTGTTTGAGAAAACTCACGCCGCTGCTGCGAGCCGACTCGACCAGCGCACGCACCACGCGATAAGGGTCAAGGAAATGCCCGGTTCGCGGGAAAAACAGTCCGCCCTGAATTTGCTCGCTGAGCTGCGGCGCCGTTTCGCGGATCGCCCCCGCTTGCCAATAGTCCACCGGCACCTGCTGCTGATGCAGTCGTGCCTGCAAGGCTTCGATGGCCTGACGGGATTCAGGTTTTTCGAAGACCAGTAACGAGCCGTCAACCTTGAGCAGATCGGTGCGCTGGATATCGCTGAGCAAGCGCTGCCACGCGTCGAGGCTGCTTTCGTTGAGCGCGCGCAAGCCAGCGACGGTTTTCTGAAAAGGCTCAGGCCGCAGATTCAGCAATAACCGGGTGAACCACGGCATGGCGCGCGGCAGATATTTCCAGTCCAGACGTAGCGGCCCCATCGGGTCCATCAGCATGGCTGGCAAGCGCTTGAGGATCGAAACATCAGCAATCGGAAACACCTGCTCGGTGGCCAGATGCCCGGCATTGCCGAATGAAGCGCCGTGCCCCGGTTCCTGCTGATCGATGACCACCACACGCAAACCCTGGCGGGCCAGGCGCAGTGCGCAAGCGACGCCGATGATCCCCGCGCCGACCACCGCGATGTCGTGCGAAGGGTTATTCGCCATGGTGTGTCGCTTCCCGTTGGCCATCGAGCAAGCGCCGAAGGTTTAGCGGATTGGTCTGTTGCAGCGCCGTCGGCAGCAGGCTGTCGGGGAAATCCTGATAGCACACCGGCCGCAGGAAACGCAGGATCGCCGCAGTGCCCACCGAGGTGCTGCGCGCATCCGAGGTTGCCGGGTAAGGCCCGCCATGCACCATCGCATCGCAGACTTCCACGCCGGTCGGCCAGCCATTGACCAGCAAGCGCCCGGCCTTGCGCTCCAGGGTAGGCAACAACGCGCGCGCCAGTGCAAGGTCGGCGTCGTCCATGTGCAAGGTCGCGGTCAGTTGACCTTCCAGATGTTCGCAGACCTGACGAATTTCCTCGTCACTGCTGCATTGCACGATCAGCGCTGTCGCGCCGAAGACCTCGGCTTGCAAGCTTTGATCGGCAAGAAAATCCGCTGCATCGGTGCTGAAGACATGCGTCTGACACTGATTCGGGGCGCCGCCGACTTGGCCAACCGCTACCGCGCGTGCACGGGGATTGCCTTGCAGAGCGGTCACGCCTGCTTGATAGGCGCCGAAGATGCCGGGCGTGAGCATGGTTTGCGCCGCGCTGCGCGGGATCAGTTCCGCTATCGCGCCGAGAAACCCGTCGAGCGCAGGGCCTTTGCGGGCAATCAGCAATCCCGGGTTGGTGCAGAACTGCCCGGCGCCCAGTGTCAGCGACGCGACAAACCCTTCGGCCAACGCCTGCGCCCGATTTTCCAGCGCGGCGGGAAACAGCAAAACCGGGTTGATCGAGCTCATTTCCGCATACACCGGAATCGGCTCCGGCCGCACTTGCGCGGCTTTCATCAAGGCCAGTCCACCAGCCCGTGAGCCGGTGAAACCAGCGGCTTTGATGCGCCAATCACTGACCAATGCGATGCCGACTTCGTACCCCGAATCGAACAATAAGGAAAACACGCCTTCGGGCAGAGCGCAGGCCCTGACCGCTTGCGCGACTGCGCGGCCGACCAGTTCGCTGGTGCCGGGATGCGCGCTGTGCGCCTTGACGATCACCGGGCAACCAGCCGCCAATGCCGCAGCGGTGTCGCCACCGGCCACGGAAAATGCCAGGGGAAAGTTGCTCGCACCAAACACCGCGACCGGCCCCAGGGCAATCTGCCGCTGGCGCAGGTCGGAGCGCGGCAGTGGCTGGCGTTGCGGTTGCGCACTGTCGACGCGCACATCCAGCCATTCACCCGCGCGCACCGTACGGGCGAACAGGCGCAATTGCGAGCAGGTGCGGCCACGCTCGCCTTGAAGGCGTGCAGGTGGCAGACCAGTTTCGGCGTGGGCGCGTTCGATCAGTTCATCGCCAAGGTTTTCGATGTGCTCGGCAATGCTTTCGAGAAATGCCGCACGGCTGCTCAGGCTGGTTTCGCAATACGCGTCTAGCGCCGCCCAGGCCAGGGCGCAGGCTTGTTCCACCTGTTCGGCTGATGCCCCGGCGTACTGCGGTTCAAGTGCCTGGTTGGTCGCCGGATCAATCGCGCGAAAGGCTGGACGATTACCGGTCACGGCTTGCTGGCCGATCAGCATGTTGCCCGTCAGAGTCATGGTGTCTTCCTGTGAAATGAGCGAGGCCTGCCGCGAATCGTGATGACTCGCAGCAGGTGGTGGTCAGGCGAAATTCTGTTCGGCAGACCAGTTTTCATACCAGTGACGGAACAGCGAATACTGCTTCTCGGCATAGCGCCGTTGCGAGTCGCTCAGCGCATCGGTTTCGTTGAAGTGCAGGGTGTATTCCTTGTCGCCGTTGAGCACCATCAAGTGCTTGTAATACAGCACCAGATCACAGCCTTCGTCGAACGATGACAGCACTGCCAATGCCGATTCCAGCTCCCGCGCCTGACGTCGGGCCTTGGCATCGCCTTGCGCGGCCTGCTTGCTCAGCGCGACCAGTTGCAGCACTTCGCGAGGAAGGGCGTTGCCGATACCGGTGATGGCGCCGGTAGCGTTGCAGTTGACGAAACCGTGCACCACTTGCGTGTCGACACCGACCATCAGGGTCACGTCATCGTCCTTGGAGGTGATGTTCTCAGCCGCGTAGCGCAGGTCTGCGCCCCCACCAAATTCCTTGAAGCCGATCAGGTTCGGGTATTCGCGACGCAGTTCGAAAAACAGATCGGCGCGGGTGGCGAAGCCGTAGTAAGGGCTGTTGTAAATCACCGCCGGCAAGTTCGGTGCGGCTTGCAGGATGGCAGCGAAGTGGGCCTTTTGCGCCGTCGCCGAAGCACCACGGGACAGCACGCGCGGAATGACCATCAAGCCTTGCGCGCCGACTTTCGCCGCATGCGCTGCGTGGGAAACCGCTTCACGGGTATTCACCGCACCAGTGCCGACGATGGTCGGCACCCCGGCGGCGACCAGGCGCGCCACACCTTCCTGACGCTCGGCTTCAGTCAGCAGCGGCCAGTCGCCCATCGAGCCGCAATAGACCACGGCGCTCATGCCGATATCAATCAGCTCGCGCCCCTTGCTCACCAGCGCATCGAAGTCCGGTTTGCGCTGGGCGGTGCACGGGGTCATCAGGGCCGGCATGCAACCGGTGAAGATGTTGTCGCTCATGGTTCAACTCCTTGGCATTTCGTTTGATTCGAAGTGAAAAATCGGCGTGGCGGCTCAGATGCCCCACGCGAACGGGTCGCTGTCGTCGATCAGCAAGGTGCTGTCGGCGGTCATGTAGGCGCGGCCGGTGATGAACGGGCGAATGCGTTCACCTTCCCATTCGAAGCGGCCTTCGAACTGGCTGCCGGTGATGCTCGCCTGGATCCACGGTGCGCCCGGTTGCAGCTTGTCGTCGGCTGCCAGGCAGGCAAGTTTGGCGCTGGTGCCGGTGCCGCACGGTGAGCGGTCATAGGCTTTGCCGGGGCACATGACGAAGTTGCGGCTGTCGGCCTGATCGTCATCGGCGAACAATTCGATGTGGTCGATGACCGCACTGTCTTCGCCGAAGATGCCCTGATCTTCCAGCGCCTTGAGCATCGCCCAGGTGTACGCCGTCAGGTGTTCGACGTTGTCCATGGTCAGGGTCTGGCCATGCTCGGAAACCAGAAAAAACCAGTTGCCGCCGTAGGCGATATCACCGACTACGCGACCAAAACCGGGCACGTCCACTGGTACCTGTTTGCGATAACGGTAAGCGGGCACGTTGCCCAGAGTGACCGAGCCATCGTCGTGCAGCGTCGCGCTGACTTGCCCCACCGGTGTGTCGATCTTGTGCACGCCCGGCTGGATTTTCCCCAGATGCTGCAACGAATTGATCAGGCCAATGGTGCCGTGGCCGCACATGCCCAGGTAGCCGGCGTTGTTAAAGAAGATCACTCCGCAGGTGGCATCAGGCGAGACCGGCGGGCAATACAGCGCGCCGACCAGCACATCGTTGCCGCGTGGCTCGAGCAGACAGGCGCGCCGCCACTGGTCATGCTGGTTGCGCAAGGCATCGCGTTTCTCGACCATGCTGTTGCCGGACAGCTCGGGAAAGCCGCTCATCACCAGCCGTGTCGGTTCGCCGCCGGTGTGGGAATCAATGACGTGTACTCGTTTCATGAAGAGATCCCGTTGGATGATTTCAGTAGGCGCCGGCAGGGCGGGCGTTGACGGTGGACGAGGGCGCAGGGCTTTCGCTTTCTTCGTCCTCGTCGTCCAGGCGCAGCAGATGGGCAGGCACGCCGGTTGCTGCACCCCAGTAGTAAATGCCGGTGGCGCAAGCGGCGACGACGATCGTGTCGAACGGATGGGCGAGGATGCCCAGGCCACCGAAGGTGCCGAGTTTCGACAGCACGATGGTCACCGCGTAGAAGGCGATCAGCCACGCCGATGAACGTACCTGACGCGCCAGACTCAGATGGGCGGTGGGCACAAAGCGGCCACAGAACAGGTAGATGACAAACATCAGGATCTGCAGGCCGAGCAGCCACGACACGGTGTTCCAGCCCGACCAGTAAACGATCAGCGCGGCGATGATGAACGACACCGGCCCGAGCAGGCCCATGCTCCTGACCCGGAACGGGCGCGGCATGTCCGGCGCATTGCGCCGCAACGCCGCAACCGACACCGGCGCCACCGCATAGCTCAACACCAGCGCGGCGGAGACCACGTTGATCAGCGCTTCCCACGATGGAAACGGCAAGGTCCAGAACACCGACAGGGCGAAAGTCAGCCACAGCGCCGGACGCGGGATGCCGGACTTTTCATCGATGTGGGTGAAGACCTTGAAGAAGGTGCCGGTCTGCGCCCAGCCGTAGATCACTCGCGGCGTGGCGTTCATGTAGATGTTGCCGCAGCCGCTCGGCGAAATGACCGCATCGGCAACCACCAGATACGCCAGCCAGCCGACACCGAGCGCCAGGGCGATGTCGCGATAGGGCAGGGCGAATTCCTTGCTGATACCGGCCCAGCCGTTGGCGAGCATTTCCGTCGGGATGCTGCCGAGAAAAGCCATTTGCAGCAGCACGTAAATCAAGGTCGACAGCAGTACCGAAAGAATCAGCGCGATGGGAATGGTGCGCTGTGGATTCTTCACTTCGCTGGCGACGGAAATGATCGGCGTCAGGCCCAGATAGGCAAAGATGATCCCGCCGGCGGAGACCGCCATCTCCACGCCGGACAGGCCGAATGGAGCGAATCCCTGAACCTGGAAGTTCTCCGGTCTGAAGAAGGTGAACAGCACCGCGATGACCAGCAGCGGCACGATGAATTTGAACACGCTGACCAGATTGTTGGCCTTGGCGAAGGTCTTCACGCTGCGGTAGTTGAGCAGGAAAAACACGCAGAGCAGGCCGAACTGGACCAGCCAGCCGAGGATCGTCGGATCGCCACTGCCAGCCTTGGTCAGGCCGGGAAACCACGCCGCCGCGTATTGGCGCGAGGCGACCACTTCGATCGCCACCAGACTGGAAAACGCAATCAGCGTAATGAAGCCCATCAGGTAGCCGAGCAGCGGGCCGTGGGAATAAACCGGGTAGCGCACCACGCCGCCGGCACGGGGCAATGCCGCGCCCAGTTCGCAGTAGACGATGCCCAGCAGCAACACGGCGAAACCGCCCAGCAACCAGGAGAAAATCCCCGCCGGACCGGCAATCGCCGAGACATGGCTGGCGGCGAACAACCAGCCGGAGCCGAAGATCGCGCCGAGTCCGATAAAGGTGAGGTCGATCAATGAAAGCTGTTTTTTGAACTTGCCTTGGCCTGACATGGCATCGCCTTCTTGTGAGTTATTGGATAGGCAGTTGTGTCACGGGGACGAGCAGACTTTGCACCGCCCGGCAGTGGCGGCGATTGATGTTTTATGCCGGGATCGATGACGAATTCAGCACAATGGCGCCGGTGAATGCGCGGCCTCGACAGGGCCGCGACGTTGCTGCAATCTGCTGGCGAGTGATATTTGCGGTGGTTCAGCTCGAGGGGAAGTGTTTGATGCAGTCAGCGTTTTCGATCCTGTGCCAGGGCACTGACGGCTTGCGTGCGCAGACCCTCGAAGAGATGGTCGCCGGTGCCGCGCAGCTGTTGCCGATACTCGATGTGATCCCCAATGCGGCGATCTTCATCAAGGATCTGCAAGCGCGCTATGTGCTGGCCAACCGTACGCTGGTGCAGCGCTGTGGCTTGAAGCACCTGCGCCCGTTGCTCGGCAAAACCAGTGCGCAGGTGTTCCCGGCGCAGTTGGGCCCGGGTTATACCGAGCAGGATCGCAAGGTGCTGGAGGAAGGATTTGTGCTGGAGGATCAGCTCGAACTGCACCTGTATGGCAGTCGCGAGCCGGGCTGGTGCCTGACCCACAAGCGGCCGATCTACAACCGTGACGGGACGATCATCGGCCTGGTGGGGATTTCGGTGGATCTGCAATCAGCCAGCGAAACCCACCCGGCGTTCGAGCGTCTGGCGGCGGTCGATGAATACATTCGCGGCAATTTCAACCGGCGGGTGACGCTGGGTGAACTGACGCGGATCGCCGGGATATCCGTGGCGCAACTGGAGCGCTATTGCAAACGCGTTTTCCACCTGACACCACGGCAGATGATTCAGAAAGTCCGCCTGGAACACGCGCATCGATTGCTGCACAGCGACTTGCCGATTACCGAGGTTGCGCTGCAATGCGGCTACACCGATCACAGCGCTTTCACCCGTCAGTTCAAGGCCTCGACCGGGTTTACACCACGCGAATACCGGCAAGCCACCGGGCATTAGACCAACACGGCCAGCCAGGCCGAGAGCAGCAGAAGAAGGGCCAGTGCCGCGTTCATTCGCTTGAACGCTTGCGGTGTGCTGAGCAACCGCGCGCTGCCAACGCCGAGCAGCGCCCAGAGCGTCATGCACGGCAGTGACACCAGCAGAAATGCCAGCGACAACACCAGCAGGCGTAGCGTCTTGTCGCCGCCGCCAACGAATACGCTGACCACCGCCACAGCCATCATCCACACCTTCGGGTTGACCAGTTGCAGTAGCGCCGCGCCGAAGACGCTCAAGCCTTGTTCCTGCGCGGCATTCGGGTCCAGCGATGGCGGCGGGCTGCGAAAGATCTGCCACGCCAGCCAACTCAGCCAGAGCACACCGCCCCACGCCATCGCTTGTTGCACGCGCGGAAAGCGCAACAGGGTTTCGCCAGCACCGAGCCCGACCACCAGCACAATCAGCGCCGCCGCCGCACAGGCGCCAAAAATGATCGGCAATGTGGCAATCAATCCGCGCCGGGAACTGTGGCTCAGCACCAGAATATTGGTCGGCCCCGGGGTGATCGAGGCAACGAAAGCAAACAGCAGAAAGGGCAGTAAAGACGCCATGGTGCAAATTCCTGAATGTCGAAACAGGACACCATGATCGTCAGCGCGAAGGCCTCAGTCTGGAAGATTTGAGCAGCGTCTGCGGTAGTCCGCCGGGGTCAGTTGGTAGGCGCGGCGGAACCAGCGACCGAGATGACTCTGATCGGCAAAACCGAGCACGCTGGCCACCTGCGCTGGCGTCTCGCCGCGCGCGAGCAATTGCCGCGCCTTGGCCAGGCGCAACTGGATCAGGTAAGCGTGCGGTGCCAGACCGAACGCCGCCTTGAACGCGCGTGTCAGGCGAAAGCGATCAACGCCACAGGCTTGCGCTAGGTCGTCGAGGCCGATGTCTTCATAGGTGTGGGCATGCAGATAGTCCCGCGCAACCTGGGCAACCAGTGGCAGGCGCGGATCGAAGTGCTGACGCTTGCGCCAGTCGAGGTGGCGGGTGAGGGACGCCAGCAGGCCATCCAGCGCAGTCTGCCGGACGATGCGCAGATCGCCGTCATGTAACGCGTGGAAGGCTTGCACGATCGCAGTCGACAGGCGCGGATCGTGGCTCAGGGTGTCGGCAAAGCCTGGCTGACTGTCGGCGGGCGCCTCTTCGAACAGCGCGTGCAGTTCGCGCTCCAGCCAGTGCGGATCCAGATACAGCATCGAATAGGTAAAGCCGTCCTCGGTCGGCGCATGGCCATCGTGGATTTCTCCCGGCTCGAGCAGAAACACATGCCCCGGCGTACTGCGATGACGCACCCGGCGACAGTTGAATTGCTGGACGCCTTGCTCGGTAACGCCGACGAGAAAGCTGTCATGCCAGTGCGGATCGTAGGCATGCCCACGGAAATGCGCACGAATCGACTCGATCCCGGTATCGACATCCTGGGAGAGAGAGATCCAGTTGCGTTTGTCCATGGGACGATTCCATAGGGCGGTTGAGCAGGGGCGTTTCTAAAATACCGCGTGGGGGAGAAGAGTGTTTAGAAGATTTGTGCAGGGGCGCAGGGGGATCGAGTCAGGCAATGTGCCTTGGATGGGAGGGGGACCAGAAAACACAGACGAAAAAAAACCGCCTTCGCGGGGCGGTTTTTCAATCCTCGGTTTGGAGCCGAGGCCATGTGCTTCACTAGCCACACCAACATGTCCGCGCATGGTATTGATTTTCTCCCGTCAGTGCAACGTAGGTTTAGCGTGATGTGGGAGGTTTTTTCCGGAGCTTCCAGCGCATGCAACTGAAATCGGATCTGTCAATAAACATTGTCAGAAATACGATTTTACAAAGGTTCAGGCGTAGCCGCAGGATAACCTTGGTTACTCGGGTTTTCTCTTCTGATTTCTGCGTTAAGATGCCTGCGCTCATCTTGTTGGTAGAGCAGTGAGGTTTGGCTGGGGGCGCAAAAGGTTTCACGCCCTCTGACGCGGATTCGCACCTGCGCCGGAATGTTGTCTCGGAGGGATTTCAACCGGCCGCCTCACTAGCCACACCAGCATGTAGGCTGAAGGCACGCATGGTCCGGTAAGTTTGCTGGAGGTTTGGCCGCCAGCCCTGGAGGCCAAAACGTATGAAGCTTTTGCTGCGTACGCTGAGCCTTGTATGGAGATTGTTGAAAGCTTTGCGCTTTTACGAGTTCCTGCGAGATCACTTTGACGACTTGAAATAAGGGTCGTCTGAGTGGGAAAGACCCGTTTCGGTTTCGATCGATTCGGGTCTTTTTTTGCTTGCGTAAAGCTGTCAGAAATACGATTTGTCAGTTTTGTGCTTTAGACTTTGTAGGGCGTTTCGTCTGGACGCGTAAGCACCAGCTTAACGGTTAGGTAAGCAGCTGCTTTTACTCAACTCATCATTGATTGCGTCAATAACAACCATTAAGTCAATGAAGTTCTCATATCCACGGTGCAGCGTAAGATCGGCTCCATACCCAACCACTGCACCTCGGAGCACATCATCATGAAACGCCAGACTATCCTCGGTATCGCTTTCTCGGTTTTTGCACTGAATGCCTTCGCCGCCACCGAAACCGACCCACTGTTCAGCGACGCGATCGCCTCCACTCAAACGGACCGCTTGTTCAGCGACGCAGTAGCCGCCACCGAAACCGACCCGCTATTCAGCGACGCAGTTGCCGCCACCGAAACCGATCCACTGTTCAGCGATGCAGTAGCCTCTGACGGTTCCGATCATCTGCAAGGCAATCGGGTCGCCGAAGGTGGCGCTGACCGTCTGCTCGAACGTCGCACCGCTTGAGCGCAACCATGAGCATCGATAGCGAATGCCGCCTCAACCACAGGCGGCATTCGTTCTGTTCATGCATCAGAACTCTGCTCTAAACCGCACTCGGCAACACAGCCTTGTCCCGATCGCGGCCCTTGAACGTCGCCCAGAAACACAGCAGCACCGCCACGGAAAAACCGGCTGGAAATAGCCAGATACTTCTCCAGTCATGGCCCGCACTCGAAGTGAAGTGGTCAGTAATCCGTCCCGCAATCCAGAAGCCAATCAACATGCCCAACCCGTACGTGGCCAAGGTGATCAGACCTTGCGCCGAACTGCGGAAGCGTTCCGGTGCTTTTGCATCGGTGTAGATCTGCCCGGACACGAAGAAGAAGTCATAGCACACGCCGTGCAGGGCAATGCCGATCAGCAGCATGAATGCCTGATCGTCGTTATTGCCGAAGGCAAACAGCACGTAACGCAACGCCCAGGCAGCCATGCCGACCAGCAGGGCGATCTTGATGCCGAAACGATGGATGAACAGCGGCAACAGCAACATGAACAGCACTTCCGAGACCTGACCGATGGCCATCTTCGCTGTCGGGTTGGTCACGCCGATCTCCGCGAGAAACGGGTTGGCATTCTGGTAATAGAAGGCCAGCGGAATGCAGATCAGGATCGAGGCGAGGAAGAACACCAGATAGCTGCGATCCTTGAGCAAACCCCACGCATCGACGCCGAGCATCTGCTTGAGGCTTGATGAGCCCGCTGCGCTTTTCAGCGGCGCAGTGTTCGGTAGACTGAAGCTGTAAAGCCCCAACAGCAGTGATGCGACGGCGGACATCAGGAACGTATTGCGCAAGCTTCCCGCCGCGATGCTTTGTTGCGAGTCCCAGGCGAACACGAAGCTGATCACCACGCCGGCGACAATCCAGCCCACTGTGCCCCATACGCGAATGCGCGAGAACTCCAGCGCCGGGTCTTTGATCTGGCGGAACGCAACGGCGTTGACCAGCGCCAATGTCGGCATGTAGACCATCATGTAGGCGAGCACATAGGGATAAAACGCGCTGAAGTCTGCCGCGCGATAGAGCTGATAGAGCAGCACCGCGCCCAGCAGATGGAGCGCCGCCAGAATGCGTTCGGCATTGAAACACCGGTCGGCAATCAAGCCAATGACAAACGGCGCCAGAATCGCACCCCAGGATTGCGTGGCGAAGGCCATGCCGACCTGGCCGCCGCTGGCAGCGAGCGTTGTCGCCAGAAAAGTGCCGAGGGTGACGAACCATCCGCCCCAGATAAAGAACTGCAAAAACATCATCACGCTAAGTCGCGCATTCATTACGTTCATTTCAGATCACCGTATTGTTTTTATGTCGGTAACGCGGATGAATCAGTCGTCAGTCAGGCCGAGCAAGCGCCGGTTGGAAGCGGCATCGGCGCTGACCCCGGCGAAGTCGTCGAAGGCTTTGGCGGTCTTGCGGATCATGTGTCGCTCGATGAACGCCGCGCCTTCCGCCGCGCCCTGTGCAGAGTCTTTCAGGCAGCATTCCCACTCGAGCACGGCCCAGCCGTTGAAGTCGTATTGGCACAATTTGCTGAAGATCGATTTGAAATCGATCTGGCCGTCGCCCAGCGAGCGGAAGCGCCCGGGACGCTCGACCCAGCCCTGATAGCCGCCGTAGACGCCGGAGCGCGCATCGGGGCGGAACTCGGCATCCTTGACGTGGAACATGCGGATGCGTTGGTGGTAACGGTCGATGAAGCCGAGGTAATCCATTTGCTGCAGCAGCAGGTGGCTCGGGTCATAGAGAATTGCGGCGCGGGGGTGATGATTCACCGCCTCAAGAAACTGCTCGAACGACGCGCCGTCATGCAAGTCTTCGCCGGGATGGATTTCGTAGCACAGATCAACGCCAGCCTCTTCGAAGCAGTCGAGAATCGGCAGCCAGCGCTTGCCCAGTTCGGCGAAACCTTGCTCGACCAAACCGGCCGGACGTTGCGGCCATGGATAGACGTATGGCCAGAGCAGGGCGCCGGAGAAGGTCGCATGGGCCTTGAGTCCGAGACGCTGGCTGGCACGGGCCGCCAGTTTCAACTGCTCGATGGCCCACTCGGTGCGCTCCTGCGGCTTGCCGCGCAGCGCTGGCGGGGCGAAGTCGTCGAACAGACTGTCGAACGCCGGATGCACAGCGACCAATTGCCCTTGCAGGTGCGTCGACAGCTCACTGATCACCACACCGGCGCGGGCGCAGACGGCGATGAGTTCGTCGCAGTAATCCTGACTTTCAGCGGCGCGCTGCAAATCGATGAACCGCGTGCCGAGGGTCGGTACCTGAATGGCTTTATAGCCTTGCGAGGCTGCCCACTCGGCGATGTTGGCGAGGGAGTCGAAAGGCGCTTCGTCGGCGATGAATTGCGCGAGGAAAATCCCCGGACCTTTCAGGCCAGTCAAATTTTGCTGATCACTGTTCATTGTGCTGGGCTCCTGTCAGTGGGCCGGGTATCTCGCTCCACTTTTCATTGCCAAGGTGATTGGCGATGGCGGTTTCAATGAAGGCCATGCCGCGCAGGCCGGTCTCGATGCCCGGTATGCCCGGGGCCTGATGGCCTTCGACGCCTTGAACAATCGCCTCGGCGAGATCGCCGTACAGGTTGGCCATCGCTTCCAGATAACCCTCGGGATGCCCGGCGGGCAGGCGCATGCGCTGACTGGCAGCGTCACACAACCACGGCTGACCGACTCCGGATCGCAGAATACGCATCGGTTCATTCAACGGTCGATGAATCAGACTGGCCGGCTCTTCCTGACGCCATTCCAGCCCACCCTTGTCACCGTAGACGCGGATCTTCAGCGGGTTTTCCTCACCGGCGCAGACTTGGCTGGCGAGCAATACACCACTGGCGCCGTCGCTCATTTTGAACAGCATCGCCACATCGTCATCCAGTTGCCGACCCTCGACATGCGAACCGAGCATTGCGCTGATGAACTGGATCGACTGGCCGGCAACGAACTCGGCGAGGGAAAACGCATGGGTGCCGATGTCGCCAATGCAGCCGCCGATCCCGGATTGCGCCGGATCGTCGCGCCAGCCGGCCTGCTTGTTGCCTTGCCCGGCGACATCGGTGCTGAGCCAGCCTTGCGGGTACTCGACGATGACTTTGCGCACGTGCCCGAGCACGCCGCTGGCGACCATTTCGCGGGCCTGCCAGACCATCGCGTAACCGAGGTAGGTGTGCGCCAGCCCGTAAATTCGCTGGCTGTTGATCACCACCGAATGCAGCGCCTGCACCTCGGCGAGATTCAGCGCCGCGGGTTTCTCGCTGAACACGTGAAAACCGGCGCTCAATGCCTCACGGGCAATCGGTGCGTGCAGATGATTGGGGGTGACGATGACCAGCAGTTGCATGCGTTGCTCGGCGGGCAGGGCGGCCTCGCGGGTAAGCAGGGTTTGCCAATCGTCGTAACAACGTTCGGCGGACACTCCCAGGGTCGCAGCGGTGCGCTGATTATTCTCCGAGTCGCGGCTGAACGCGCCACAGACCAGTTCGAAGCGTCCGTCGAGGCCGGCGGCTTGCCGGTGGGCACGGGCAATGAATGAACCTTCACCGCCTCCGACAAAACCCATTCTTATTTTTGCGGCAGCGTACATGGCAGTCGTCTCGGTAGCTGGATGCAATGTTGATGAGTGATGTAACCGGTTACATCGTGGGCGAAATCTAGGCGTGAAATAGCCGGGTGTCAAATGCCAGCGGATGATCGACAGCGTTTCGATCGCTCGTCGCCTGCGGTAAGCTCCGCGCCTGATCGGCATGAAACAACGAGGTGGTTTTGTCCAATATTCGCGAAGTGGCTCGGCTGGCCGGGGTTTCCGTGGCGACGGTTTCGAGGACTTTGAAATCGCCCGAGCGTGTGCTCGCGCCAACCCGTGAGCGCGTCATGGCCGCCGTGGAGCAGGCCGGCTATCGGCCGAACCTGATGGCCGTGCAGTTTCGCTCGCGGCGCACCGGCAATCTGGTGATTCTGGTGCCGACCATCGCCAATACCTTCTTTGCCCGGGTCATCAGCGGCGCGCAGCAAGCGGCGCAGGCGGCTGGCTATCGCTTGCTGCTCTGCGACACTCAGGGCCGGGAAGAACTGGAGCGACAATTCGCCGAGCTGGTGTACGCCTATCAGGCCGACGGGGTGATTCAGTTGCGCGCCTACGATCCTTTCGAAAACGCTCCGGCCGACGCCGATGTGCCGCCGATCGTGAACGCCTGCGAAGTGCTCAAGGCCGGACGTTATCCAACCATCAGCCTGGACAACGTTGCCGCCGCCAAAGCCATGACCGAACATCTGATCGCATTGGGGCACCGACGCATCGGCCTGATCAAGGGCTCGAAAAACAGCCCGCTGACTCTGGATCGACTGGCGGGTTACGAAGCGGCACTGCGCGAAGCCGGGATTGCCATCGATGAAGCACTGATCTGCCATGGCAATTTCAGCCTCGAGGCCGGTTTTGCCGGCGCGCAAAAGATGCTCGCATTGGCCGAACGACCGAGTGCGCTGTTCTGTGAAAACGATGAAATGGCCATTGGTGCATTCAAGCGCATCCGGCAGGCTGGGCTGCGTGTGCCCGAAGATATTTCAGTGGTGGGTTTCGATGACATTCCCATGGCTGCGTTCTGCGATCCGCCGCTGACCACCATCTCGCAACCAGCCGAGGCCTTCGGGGCCAAGGCGGTCGAGATGCTGATTGCCCTGATCGAAAAGCGGCCGCTGGCAGAAAGGCATGTCGTCCTGCCGTTCGAGCTGACGCCACGCAGCAGCACGGCCCGCATCGACAACACGGGCAAGCGCTAACCTGATCACGCCGCTGGCGGTTTCGCCAGCGCAATCCCCGCCGCACCCAAACGCTTCAGGACCTCAAACAACAAATCACTCTTGGTCAGCCCGACGATCCTTGGACTGCCGACATATCCGGTGACCGTGAGAGTTATTCCGTCCTGGGACAACTTGCTGAAGCGCACGAATGGCGCCGGTTTATCGAGGATGGTTTCGTTCTCGTGATACGCATCCAGCAGCAGTTGTTTGACCTGCTCAGGATCGATATCCAGCGGAAACAACAGCTCCAGCGATGCCACGCCCTGAGCGCTGCCGCCGAGGGTAACGTTGCGCAGGTTCTGCGAGATCAGCTGCGAGTTGGGCACGATCACGATCGAGCGGTCGCTGAGCTGGATTTCCGTGGCGCGCACGTTGATCCGGCGGATGTCGCCCTCGACGCCGCTGATGCTGATCAGGTCGCCGACCTTGACCGGGCGCTCGGTGAGCAGAATCAGGCCGGAGACGAAGTTCTTGACGATCTCCTGCAAGCCAAAGCCGATACCGACGGATAGCGCACTGACGATCCACGCCAGATTGGTCCACTGCACGCCCAGCGACGACAGCGTCAGCAGAATCACGAAGGCGTAGCCGATATTGGAGAACAGCGTGCTCAGCGACGCGCACATGCCCGGGTCCATGTCGGTCTTGGGCAGGAATTCGTTGTCGAGCCAGCGGCTCAATGTACGGATCAGCCAGATGCCGATCAGCAGCGCCAGCAGCGCATTGAGCAGGTGCCCGGGGACGATATTCAGCTTGCGCAAACCGGCGCCGCCAAGAATCGACATGATGTTGGTGACCAGTTGGCCGAGCGTGGTGCCGATGCCGCCGACAAACAACGAAATCAGCGCCATCAGCATCAGGCCGGCGCGGCTGACGCCGGACAACAGGATCGACGTTTGCTCAAGGCGTCGATCGCTGACCCCGAGCAATTGCTTGAGCGCCTGGCCGCTCGCGTGTTTCGGTGAAAACAAGTGTTCACATGCGTCCTTGACCAACTGAATGAGCAAATAGAAGCCCGACAGCACGACGTAGCTCCACACCAGTTCATAACTGATGAACCGCGCCAGCGAAACATAGCCGGCAAGCAGGGCAATGGCCGTGACAAACATCGAGACGCTGGCGACGCTGTAGATCAGCCCGGCGAACACGCTGTTCGTCGCCGAAGCGTCGTTGGCGGCGACCAAGGCCTTGCGCACTTTGCCCACGCGCACCAGCATCGTGCCGATGATCGCCAGCACCACCATGGAAATCACGCCGCGCCCGGCCATCACGATGTGGCTGCTCATGCCTGTGGCATTGGCGACTTGTACCAGCGTCACCAACACCAGCAACGCGCAGGCGAGGATTCGCGGATAAGGCTTGAGGGCCAGCGCCACTGGATCAGCAATTGCCGGCAGGCGCCACGACGGGTGCTCGGTGGACAGCAATGCACGGCTGAGCCCGGTGATCAGCACGCAGGCATAGACGACTTTTTCGAACTCTTCGGAGAAGGTTTCCAGCACCGGCGGCAGGGCGTCGTGGCGGGTGCAGGCGTAGAACAGCAGCTTCAGGGCGATGGCGGTGGTGATGAAGGTCGCTATGGCTGAGGCGAAGGCCAAGGCACTGCGGCGCAGTCGGCCCTCCGCCACGCGATGAATGCAGAACCAGGTCAGCCCGCGCTCAGCCAGACGTCGGCCGAAGGTCCAGATCAGCAGCGCCAGCAGCACCAGTACGCAGGTGTAAAACCGCTCGCCCGGCGCCCAGACCGTGGCCCATACGTCAGCCACCTGCTCGACGAACAGTCGCAGGCGCTGGCGGTCGTCCTCGCTTGGATTGATCAGTGGCGCCCAGAACTGCGGACTCAACACACTGCGCGTGCTCAGGGTCAGTTCGCTTTCCAGTAGCGTGCGGCGGATGCCGGCGATTTGCGTGATCAGGTCGGCGGCATTCTGTTTCAGTGCGGCGAGGCTTTTCAGGGTGCCGTCGACCTTGCTTTTCTGTTCCGCCAGCGCAGCCCGTTGCGCGACGATATCGGCTTGCTCGGCAGCCACCTCAGCGTCTGGAGCGGTGCCGAGCACGCCCAGTTGCACCGCCAGTTGCGCCTGTTGCGGCAACAGCGCTGCCGACAACCGATCGACATCGAGAATGAACGCCTGCACCCGATCCTGCGGGCCTTCGAGCTGGTTGTAATTGTTCGCTGCCGAGATCTGCTGCTTGAGCCCGTCGAGGCGTTGTTGCAGGGCTTGCAGATCGCTTTGCGAAATCACAGGTAGCGGCGCTGCGCCTGAGTTCGCCGGCGCGGCAGGCTCCGCTGCCCACGGCGCAGCGCTGCCCGGCATCAGCAGCAGGAACAGAATCAAAAACAACGACTTGAATGAACAACGCATGGGGGCGGCGGGCTCGAGTGGATCACACAGTCTATGAGGGTAGGTGATCGTGCCGAACAGGGCGGAAAACTTTCACTGGAAGAGGCGGGTATACGCTCATCCAGTCCAGCGGAATGATCCGCACAGCGAGCGGTCAACCGGCAATAACAGCTTCGAGAGCGTGCCATGTCCATCGCCAAGGAAACGATTGAATACCTGCGCCAACATTCGCTGATCATCACCACCGCCGAATCCTGCACGGCCGGGGAAATCGTCATGTTGCTGTCGGAAGTGCCCGGCAGCGGCGAGCTGATCGAATGCGGCTACGTGGTCTATTCGCCGCAGGCCAAGCAGCGCTTGCTCCACGTCAGCCCGGCGACCATGGAAACCTTCAATCTGACCAGCGTGGAAGTTGCCAGTGAAATGGCCATTGGTGCGTTGCGCGACAGCACGGCCAACGTCGCCGTCGCCACCACCGGCATTCTCGGCCCCGACGATATGGATGGCATCAAGGCCGGCACGGTGTGTTTCGCCTGGGCGTTTCAGTTCGATGACCGACATTTTCTGTTCAGCACCCGGCAATGGTTTCCCGGATCGCGGAGTGAAGTGCAGACCCTGGCCTGTGAATTCGCCTTGCAGCAGTTGCCGGCCTATCACCGTCGCGCCTTGCGCGGCGAAGGAGGGTGGCGCCGATGAAGCCCGACGCTGAGCATCCCGATCTGCAAAGCCGACGATTCCCGGTGCAGGAGGACATGGCCTATCAACTGAAGGTCTGGCGCTTCGAGCGCATCGGTTGGTATCTGCTGGTGCTGTGCATGCTGCTGGGTCTGTTGGGGCTGTTTTCCCGGGGCGTGCTCAGTTCGCAGGACGCCCGCAGCGACGATGGCAAAGTCCAGGTCGAGTACGAGATGTTCCACCGCAACGGCTCGACCAACCCGCTGAAACTCAGCGTGCACGCGACGCCTGAAGCTACCGTCGAATTGGACATCGGCGGCGAGATGCTCAATGGCTTCAGCATCGAAACCATGCAGCCGGCGCCGGTGCGTATGCGCAGCTCAGCGCAGGGCATGCGTTTGTGGTTGCAGGCGGATACGCAGGGCCAGGCAACGCTTTATCTGACCCTGCGCGGCGACGGACTGGGGCTGTTTCGCAGTCATATCCGCGCGCCGGGCTCGAGCGAAGTGATGCTCACTCAATTCATTTATCCATAGGTGACCCATGGACTCGGTGTTGCGCGCACTCGCGATGTATCTGGCACTGATGGTGCTGTTCAAAATTGCCGGTCGGCGTTCGTTGGCCGAGCTGACGACGTTTGATTTCGTCTTGCTGATGATCATCGGTGAAGCCACCCAGCAAGCGCTGCTTGGTGATGATTTTTCCCTGACCAATGCGTTTCTGGTGATCATCACCCTGATCGCCATCGACGTTGGGTTCTCTTTGCTCAAGCAGCGGTCCAGCTGGATCTCGCGGCTGATCGATGGTGAACCAACGATCATTGTCGAGAACGGCAAGCTGTTGCAGCGGCGTCTGCGCCATGCGCGGCTGGTCGAGGCGGATGTCATGGAGGCGGCGCGCTCCAGTCAGGGCATTGAAACCATCGACCAGATCAAGTTCGCGATCATCGAGCGCAACGGCAAGATTTCCGTGATCCGCCAGGATCCGGAAGGCGGCTGAGCCTTTGGCGCCGCGCACGCGCAATTTTTTTGAACGCTGAAAAAGCCCCGCAGCCCAATGCTTACAAGTCATCGGAGGATTGCGAAATGAACGAGGCAGCGAGTTACTTCTCCATCGCCGTGGCGGTGATCATTCTGCTGGTCGACCTGTGGGCGATTGTCAGTGTGTTTCGCAGCAACAAGAGCGTCGGCATCAAAGCCGCCTGGGCGATCGGCTTGATTGTCTTCCCGGTGCTCGGCCTGATCGTGTGGGGCATCGCTGGCCCGCGCGGCGTCAAGGAAGGGCCTTCGTCGCCGGAGCACAGTAAGGGCTGAGAGCCCGATGCAGTCCTGCAATGAATTTGCGCACATTCCGGAAGAAGGTAAACGATGCTAGGTCAAGCTTGAACCGGGTAGCAATACCACTGCTGAAAGGAGATTGTCATGAAGAAAATCTGCGTATGTCTGGGGTTCTGCTCAGTGTTTCTGTTGAGCGGCTGCTTCGATTCCAACGATGCACCCAACAAGGATGGTGACAAAAGCAAACCGTCGGTGCAGATGCAGACCGAGAAGCCTGAGGAGGGCAAGTAACTGCTGGCGAGTAATCCCTGTGGGAGCGAGCCTGCTCGCGAAGGCGTCAGGTCAGACAATTCGCTGCTGACTGATGCTTAGTCTTCGCGAGCAGGCTCGCTCCCACATTGGTTCAGTCGTGTGAATAAACGTACTCCAGCCACACCCAATACATCAGTGCCACAGCACTGATCCCGCCCCCGAGAAAACACACCGCCACCCAGCCAGAGTGCGCATAGGTATACGTCGCCGCGATGGCGCCCAAACCACTGCCCACCGAGTAAAAACACATATACGCACCGACCAGTCGGCTCTGCGCATCGGGCCGTGCGGCGAAGATCAGGCTTTGATTGGTGACGTGCACCGCTTGCACGGCGAAGTCGAGCAGGATTACTCCGACGGCCATCGCCAGCAGCGAACTGTCGACAAATGCGATGGGTAGCCAGGACAGCGTCAACAGCGCCAGGGCGATGCCGGTGGTGCGATTGCCCAAGCCGCGATCGGCCAGGCGCCCAGCCCGTGCGGCGGCGAGCGCGCCCGCCACTCCGGCCAGTCCGAACAGGCCGATCTGCGTGTGGGACAACGACAGGGGCGGGGCGCTGAGCGGCAGCACCATCGACGTCCACAACACACTGAACGCGGCGAAGATCAGCAGGGCGAAGATACCTCTGATGCGCAATACCCGCTCAGTCAAAAAAAGTTGGAACATCGAGCGCAGCAATTGCCGATAGCTGCCCTGTGCGGGCGGTTTTGCCGAGGCGGGCAGGGTGCGCCATAACAGCAGAGCCATGCCGATCATCATGACTGCCGAGACAAAATACACGCCGCGCCAACCGGCCAGATCAGCCACTACGCCGGAAACGAAACGCGCCAGCAAAATGCCCAGCACCACGCCACTGGTGACGGTGCCTACGGCGGCGCCGCGCTGTTCCGGACGAGCAAGGCTGGCGGTGCAGGCGACCACCACTTGCACCACCACCGCCAGCAGACCCACCAGCATCATGGCGCCGAGCAACACTCCCCAGCTCTCGGACAGGCCCACGGCACACAGCGCCGTTGCAGACAAAAGCAGTTGGCTGACGATGAGTTTCTTGCGATCGAGCAGATCACCCAGCGGCACAATGAACAGCAGCCCGACCGCATACCCGGCTTGCGTGGCCGTGACCACAACGCCGATTGCACCGGGTGAAACGCCGAGGCTGGCGGCCATCGATTCCAACAATGGCTGTGCGAAATAAACATTGGCCACTGCCATCGCGCAGGTGATTGCAAAGAGAAAAGTCTGCAAACGACTCAGCTCGGTCCTTGCGCTGTCAGCTGCGGCTTGCGCATTGATCAGGGTTTGCGTCTGACACGGCATCCTTGCTTCCTCGTAGTGTGGTTTTGAATTGAAACCGATACGTTGATCTTTATTCAATCGGGTTGTTAAATGCAACCACATTCAATAGCCGATCCATCAGGAATCACATGGCCCGACAACAAACATTGGCGCAGAGCGAATGCCCGGTGGCCCGAACACTCGAAGCCATTGGCGATCGCTGGGCCTTGATGATCATTCGCGATGCGTTCGATGACGTGCGCCGTTTCAGTGAATTCCAGAAACGTCTGGGCTTGGCCAAGAACATCCTCACGGTCAAACTGAAAATGCTCGTCGAGCTCGGCGTGTTGCAGATTCAGCCCGCGTCCGATGGCAGCGCCTACAAGGAATACGTGCTCACCGACATGGGCCGGGCGGTGTTCCCCATCGTCGTCAGCCTGCGGCAGTGGGGCGAGCGTTTTCTGTTTGTCGAGGGGGAGGAGCACTCGATCCTGCTCGACAACGAACGGGCCGAGCCCGTCGAAACTATCGTCGTGCGCTCCAGCGCCGGCGCGGTGCTGGCCCCGGCAGACTGTCACCGAAAAGTGGTGACGCGCCGGTAAAGAAGCCGAGCAGATAGTCGTGGCGCGTATTCACAGACGCGCTATCTCAGGGCATGGAACGTCGGGTCGGCATCTGGCGAGTTTCTGATCTAGGCTGTTTCCAACCTCGAGCAGCAGCGGTGCGCCGTTGCCAGATTGGTTTAACCAACGCGATTGCCGGAGTGCCTGATGAGTCTTTCGCCTTTCCACCTCGCCATCCCGGTTTACGACCTTGCCGCTTGCCGGCGTTTTTACGGTGAAGTGTTCGGCCTGGACGAGGGCCGGTCCAGCGCGCAATGGGTCGACTTCAACTTCTACGGCCACCAGTTGGTCATCCACGAACAGCCGAAAACGGCTGCCCAGGAAAGCGTTAATAGCAACCCGGTAGACGGTCACGACGTACCGGTCCCGCACTTCGGTGTCATTTTAGAGTGGCAGCAAAGGGAAGCACTGGCCGAGCGACTGAAGTCATTCGGCACGCGATTTGTGATCGAGCCCTACATTCGATTCAAGGGGCAGGTCGGCGAACAGGCGACCATGTTTCTGCTCGACCCCTGCGGCAATGCGCTGGAATTCAAGGCGTTCAAAGACATGAGTCAGGTGTTTGCCAAATGATCACAGCGTAGTGATCTGCCCGTTGCGATCGCGCTCATAGACCTTGTTGGCCTGCAGCTTTTCCTTAAGCCAGCGCTCGGCCGTCCCTAGTGGCCGTTGGCGTGCCCATAACAGGTCGACGCCGATTTGCCAGTCGGTATGCGGGTACGCCGACAGCTGCAACTCGACCAGTTCGCCATTGCCCAGTTCACGCTGGATCAGCTGGCGCGGCAGGGTCGCCCAGCCGAGGCCGGCGCGGACCATTTCGAGCAGGGCCAGATAGCTTTCCGCTTGCCACAGCTGCGTCGAACGCAGGTATTCACTGCTCGGCAGTTTGCTGGCGTGCGCACTGAACGCCAGGCGCCGATGCACGTGCAAATCGTCGAACGTGACGATGTCCAGTTGCGCCAGCGGATGATCGGGATGACAGACGTGCAGCATGATCAGTTTGCCCAGTTGCTGGAACGCCAGTTCCCGGGGATAGCCCGGCTGCGAAAACGCCACGCCCAGCACCGCCTCGCCACTGCTGACCAGTTCGCTGACATCGCCGTAGACCGGGTGGCGAATGATCAGATCGACAAACGGAAAGGCCTGCTCGAACGCTTGCAGCACCGGCATGATCGGGCCGTACGGCGTTTCAATCGCCAGGGTCAGGCTCGGTTCGACGCTATCGGAAAGGCAATCAGCGTGGGCCTCGAAGGTCATGCAGCGCTCCAGTACCGCCTCTGCCTGGACCAGCAATTTATGCCCGCTGGCGGTGAGGGCAGGGCTGCGATTGCTGCGGTCGAACAACTCGACGCCAAGGTCGGTTTCCAGATTGGCGATCGCCGCGCTGATGGTCGATTGCGTCTTGCCCAGCTTGCGCCCGGCGGCGGAGAACGAGCCGCTTTTCACCACCTGGACGAACATCAGCAACTGATCGAGTGAGAAGCGCACGCGGTGTACTCCGAGCTTGAGCGAGACGGCGATTGTGCCGCGTCTTTGCCATCGAAAAAAGCGATGGTTGCCAATTTGTTTCATCGTTAAAAACATTCAAGGATGACCCCGCGTCTTCGAA
Organism: Pseudomonas sp. Leaf434; assembly: GCF_001425545.1. NCBI lineage: Bacteria > Pseudomonadati > Pseudomonadota > Gammaproteobacteria > Pseudomonadales > Pseudomonadaceae > Pseudomonas > Pseudomonas sp. Leaf434. The sequence continues at coordinate 1,539,109 of NZ_LMQZ01000001.1, forward strand.
CGCCGGGGCCGATTCTGTTTGTGCGTCTGTCCCTGAGCGCCCGCGATTACAACCAACGCTGCCCCTTCAGGAGCTTGTGCCATGACTACACAACGCGTTCACCCGGTCGACGAGGTGTTGCCCCTGCGGCAGCTTTTCACCTTCGGTCTGCAGCATGTTCTGGTGATGTATGCGGGAGCGGTGGCGGTGCCGCTGATTCTCGGCAGTGCGATGGGGCTGACGTCGGCTCAGGTGGTTTTACTGATCAACGCCAACCTGCTGACGTCCGGTGTGGCGACGTTAATTCAGACCCTCGGCTTCTGGAAGTTTGGCGCGCGTTTACCGTTGATTCAGGGCTGCTCGTTCATTGCGCTGGCGCCGATGATCATGATCGGCAAGGAGTTCGGCCTCAGCCAGATCTTCGGGGCGGTGATCGCCGCCGGCTTCCTGACCATCGCACTGGCGCCGGTGTTCAGCCGCTTGCTGCGATTCTTTCCGCCCGTGGTGATTGGCAGCCTGATCACCATCATCGGTATTTCACTGATGCCGGCGGCGGCAATCTGGCTGGGTGGCGGCAATCCCGATTCGCCTGACTTCGGTCGCCCGGCCAATCTGCTGCTGGGTCTGGCCACGGTCAGTGTGACGCTGGTGATTTATGCGAAATTCAGCGGCTTCATCGGTAACCTCAGTGTGCTCATCGGCTTGTTTGTCGGCAGCCTGATCGCTGCCGCCTGCGGCATGACGCACTTCAATCGGGTCAGCGAGGCGGCGTGGTTCGAGTTGAGCGCGCCAATGGCGTTCGGTGCGCCGGAATTTTCTCTGGTACCGATTCTGATCATGACCCTGGCGATGCTGGTGATCATGGCCGAGACCACTGGCAACTGCCTGGCCATCGGCAAACTGGTCGGCAAACCGACTACGCAGCAGACCCTCGGTAACGCCTTCCGCGCCGACGGCTTGTCGACCATGCTCGGTGGTCTGTTCAACAGCTTTCCCTATAACGCCTTCACGCAAAACACCGGCCTGATTGCGCTTTCCAGCATCAAGAGCCGCTTCGTCGTTGCGGCCGCTGGCGCGATCATGGTGTTGATGGGCTTGTTTCCAAAGCTCGGCGCGCTGATTGCGGCGGTGCCGACGCCGGTGCTGGGCGGCTGCGCGATCGTCATGTTCGGCATGACCACGGTGGCGGGCATTCAGGAACTGTCACGGGTGCAGTTCGAGGGCACACGCAACGCCATTATTGTTGCGGTGTCGGTCAGCGTCGGCGTCCTGCCGATGTCGTTTCCGGCCCTGTTCGAACATGTCGGCCCGACGCTGAAACTGGTGCTCGACAGCGGCATTTTTCTCGGTGCGATCACCGCCATTCTGCTCAACCTCTTGCTCAACAAACAAAAACCATCGACCGACGCCGTCGGCGCTTCCACGGCCGAACTGGCCGACTGACTTTTGTCTTTTCTCACTGCCCAGGAGTTACCCATGAATCAATTCACTCAGCTTGTCCCGGCCGGCGTCAGCGATCTGGACCTGGCATTGCTGCGCCAGACCATCGCCCTGTCACAGGCGTCGAAACAACGTGGCCGGCACCCGTTTGCGGCGCTGGTGGCGGACCGCGACGGCAACGTCATTGCCGAAGCGGGCAACAATTCGATGCCGCCGGAAGGTGATCCCACCCAGCACGCCGAACTGGTCGCGGTCGCTGCGGCGGCGAAGCGGTTGTCACCCCCGGAGCTGGAGGCGTGCACGCTGTACACCAGCGCCGAACCTTGCTGCATGTGCGCGGGCGCGGTGTATTGGACCGGTGTCGGGCGAGTGGTGTATGCGTTATCGGAACATGCTTTGCTCGGGCTGACCGGCGATCATCCCGAGAACCCGACGTTCTCGTTGCCGTGTCGCGAAGTGTTTGCCAGAGGGCAGCGCACGGTGAGCGTTTTCGGGCCGATGCTGGAGGAAGAGGCGGCTGAGCCGCATAAAGGGTTCTGGTCTTAGTTGTTATTGATCGTTCCCACGCGGAGCGTGAGGAACGATCAGTTTCGCGCGGTCAGGTACTGGTCACTTCACCGGGACGATAACCGCACATTCCCCAGCGGAATGCCCCCCATGGTCTGTTGTGGGGCGCCTGGCTGACTTGCAAGCTCAGCCAGGCGACCCGATTTGCCTAAGCCTCCGTCCAGTCCAGCGCTGCCGTCTCGCGCCACTTCACCTCCGTAATCCCATAGCGCTCGGCCTGGGGTTTGGAAACCACTTTCAACGGTGGTTTACCCGGTTTCGGAATCGGCGCAATACCGGCGTCACAGCTCGCCCAATGCCAAGCGTCGGCGTTGCGCATACTCTTGGCGCGGATGACGAATGATTTTGGCTGGTCGTGATGTTTGTATTCGATGACGAAAATATCGGTGCTACGCATGAGTTCCTCCTTACGCTCATACGTAAATGATTTTGTCCGACAAGAAAAATTCAAAGGATTTTCTGGCCAGATGATCATCGTCACTCAGCGCTCTGAAACGCGGTTCTTCATGAAGCCGCGCAGGTTCATCAGGAACAGGCAAAGCTGCAGAACGATCAGCGCGTAAGCCCCGGCATGGACGCCCCAGATCACCCACAGCAAATTGCTCAGACTGAAACAAACGAAGCCGCTCATGCGCCGTTGCGGTTGTTGCGAACCGATCAGCCACGCGGCCAGAACGGTGACCAGCATCGCCGGCCATTGCACCCAATCCAGATATGCCAACACTCCATCCTCTGCTCAGATTTGCTTGATGCAGAAAGGGTACACAGCAACCGAAGTATGGTCACCGCCCGCACGGTTCTGCGTAGCAATGGCGGTGAAAAAGGTTTCGCCCGGCAGAAGCCGGGCGAAGATTTCAGGCGCGCAATCAGTAATCCCAAATCGCAGGTATCCAACGGAAAGCAGCACCATTGATCGCGACCCTACCCACCGAAGGGAAGGCCAGATGCGTGGCGATAAACAGCTCGCCGCTGGCGGCGGCTTCCTTGAGCATGCGCACGCGCACTTCCACCGATTTGGTCGGATCGTGTTCGAAACCGTTGTGCCAGTCAGGGTGATCGAACGCCACCGGGAACAACGCGTCACCGGCAAAGGTCAGGCGCTCGCCACCGGAGTTGACGTAGACCACGCAGTGCCCTGGCGTATGACCACCGGTGAGTTTTGCAACTACGCCCGGTGCAACCTGACATTCGTCTTCGAATATGTGCAACTTGCTTTCATAGTGGTTGATGAACGCGTTGGCGGTGCTGCGCAGGACGTCTGGTACTGGTGCGGGCATGTCGGTGCTGGTGAAGTCTGGCGTGGACCAGAAATTCACTTCGGCAGCGGTGACGTGGATGCGCACGTCGTGGCGCAGACGGCTCTTCACCGAGTCGACCAGTAGGCCGCCGATATGGTCCATGTGCATGTGCGTGATGACGATATCAGTGATGTCGGCGAGGTCCACCCCGGCAGCGGCCAGGCGCTTGGGGAACTGCCCGGCGCGCGGGAAACCGGGGAATTGGCCACCGAGGCCGGCGTCGACGAGGATGACTTGTTCGCCGCTACGCACCACCAGCACGTTGAGCGCCCAGTCGAAGGCGTCAGGGCCCAGATACATTTCCTTGAACCAGGCGGCACGGTCGGCGGGGTCGGCATTGGTTGACATGGTCTGGGTCGGCAACGGCAACACGCCGTCGCTGATCACCATCACGTCAATGTCGCCCAGGCGCAGGGCGTAGCGCGACGGCACCAGTTCTTCGCTTTGCGTTTGCAGGGCCACCGCGCGGTTGGCGGTGAAGGAATCCAGATGCAGGGTCATGGTGTTCTCCTTGTTCTCAGGGCTAAAGCGGAGGGTGAAATCAGGCTACAGGGATCAGCGGATCGGCGGCCGCGAGGGCGGCGCGACGTTCGGCGGCGGGCGGGTAGATCCACACCGTGTTGATCTGCGTCTTCAGCTCTTTGGCTTCGGCCTTCACCAGTTTCAGCTGACGATCCCAGCCTTCGGTGTACACCGCGCCCCAGGCGCCCAGATCCAGGCAAGTCACGTACTTGGGCTGGCGATACATTGTCGGAGCGACGCCGAGGATATCGGCGGCGGCGTTGTTGCCGGCGTAGCGACCCAGGCTGATCGCATGCTGGCAAGACATCGCGGCATAGTTGCCGAGGTCGTCAGTGGCGGCGCGAGCGACATCACCGGCGGCAAAGACGTGATCGATGCCGTGCACCTTGAGGTTGCCATCGACATGCAAGCGGCCCTGGCCATCGCGTTCGGCGTCGAGTTGTTCGGTGAGCGGGCTGGCGCGGAAACCTACGGTCCAGATCACGGTGTGGCTTTCGATGTGGCGGCCATCGGCGAGGGTGACGCCATTGGCATCCACAGCGGCAACGCTGGCATCGACGATCCATTCGATACCCAGGTCATTGGACGCCTCGATGATCGACGGGCGAATGCCATCGCCCATGGTCGCAGCGATGTCCTTGCTGCGATCGACAATGATCACGCGCAGGTCTTGATCCTCACCGAGAATCGCGCGCAGGCGCGCCGGCATTTCCGTCGCAGTTTCAATCCCGGTGAAACCGCCACCGGCGACCACCACGGTGTTGCGCGCAACGCTGGGCGGTTGGTTGCCGAGGGCGATGAGATGGCGTTCCAGACGCGCCGAGGATTCGATCTGATCGACATCGAACGCATGCTCCTTGAGGCCAGGCACCGGAGGCCGAGCGAGCTGGCTGCCGCTGGCGAGAACCAGCCGATCGTAGGCCAGTTCACCCGGACGCCCGGCCTCGTCGCGGTAACCGATTCGGCGCGCCCGGGCGTCGATGCTTTCAGCGGTGCCTTTGACGAAGCGCACACCCACCGCATCGAACAGCGCGTCGAGCGGCGCGTACATGCTGTGCACGTCCGGCTCGTAGAAGCGCGGGCGAATACGCAATTCCGCTTGCGGGGCGAGCAGCGTGATCTCGACATCCTGACGGGCATGCATATCCAGCAAACGCGCAGCGCTCAGCGCACTCCACAGCCCGCCGAACCCTGCACCGATCACCAATAATTGCTGTTTCATAATGTGCTCCCTGACGCTGATGGATGGATGACACCCGAGTCCGATGCGGACTCTGGCGTGACGATCACTGGCCGCCGTAACTGCTTGCCGTACTGCCTGGCGCTCAATCGCCCGCTGTGTAGAGCCATGCTAGGGCGGGGAGGCTACGAGCGCAGTTGTCCATCGGTGTGCGTGGGGTACGCATGGGTGGAAGGGGGGTATACGAAGGTATGGGGAAAAAGGATCAACCCAGCGCTTTTTCCAGGCAGGCGAGCAAACGTTCAGCCTGAAATGGCTTGGCCAGACACGCGATGACCCCGGGTACGCTGTTGGGCATTTTGCCCGCATGCGCCGACACAAAAATCACCGGCATCCGCCAGCCTTGCGCCCGCAGTGCATCCAGCATCTGCAAACCACCCATGCCCGGCATCTGAATATCGGAAATCAAACAATCAGTCTGCGCCGGCCCGTCCGAGTCAAGGTAGTCCGCTGGCGCCGCATAGCAGAACACCTGATACCCCGACGCTCGCAGCAGGCTGCTCAGCGATGTGCGCATTGCCTCGTCGTCGTCCACTACCGCAATGACATGCGTCTTGTACATAAAGCTCCCGGGCCGGGCGGCCGAGCTGGTGACTCCTGTCGTTCTTGCACCATACGCTGATGGCCAGCGGGCAAAACTATACGTAGGTATAGCGGTTCAGCCATCGCGGCTGAAGCGACTGCGGTAGTCGCGCGGGGAGATCGACAGGTGGCGCTGGAAGCAGGCGCGCAGGCGTTCTTCATCGTTGAAGCCGCAGAGGCGGGCGATTCGTTCGATTTTGTGCGGGGAGTTTTCCAGCAGGCGTTTGGCCGCTTCGAGCCGGAACAGCTCGAGCGCTTTCGACGGTGTGCGCCCGGTGCGCGCTTTATAGACCCGCGTGAAGTTGCGCAGGCTCATTGCGGCTTGCTCGGCGAGGCGCTCCACCGTCAGATTCGGGTCGCCGAGGCGCTCCATGAGCCAAAGGTGCAGATCATCGAACATCGCAGCGTCCTGCGCCTGCGATTGCAGCAGCGTGCTGTATTGCGCCTGGCCGCCGGGGCGTTTGATGTACACCACCAATTCCCGCGCGACTTGCAACGTCACTTCACGGCCGTAATCGGCCTCTACCAGCGCCAGCGCCAGATCGATCCCGGCGGTGACTCCGGCCGAGGTCCAGACCTTGCCTTGCTGAATGAAGATCGCGTCGGCATCTACCTCGACCGCTGGAAAGCGATCGCGCAAAGCGTCGCACATCGCCCAGTGAGTGGCAGCGCGGCGGGCGTCGAGCAATCCGGCCTGAGCCAGCAGAAACGCACCACTGCACACCGAGACCACGCGGCGGGCGAGGTGAGCATGGTCCTGCAGCCAGTCGCTCAGTTCGCGGTGCTCCTCAAGGGTCTGGCAGATGTCAGGGGCGCCGGGCACGACCAGCGTGTCCAGCGCGGTGGTGTCGAGCGTGGTTAACGCTTGGGTGTCGATGGCCAGCCCTTCGACGGTCGGGATCAAGCCGCCGCTGAGGCTGGCGGTGTGCAGTTGATAACCGGGCTGCCCGCGCTCGACCAAGGCTTTGCTCGCCGCCCAGAACACGGTCTGCGCACCGCTGAGATCGAGCAGGCTCAGCCGTGGGTAGGCGATAAACACCACGTCGCGCGGGGCCGTTGTAAAAGCGGGATGAGTGGACATCGCGGGCCTGCCTGTTTGCAGCGCTAGAGGCGGGACTGCCTCAGCCTGGCCGATTTTCAGGGGTTTCTGGCCGGCCGGCAATGGTGCTGACTGTTAGCCTGATTGCTGACCGTCCGGCCGGTGTCTGGCTGCGGTGGCCATCCTGAACTAGATTTATTGACCAGCCCAATGCGTGCTGCGATCTCGCCGAGGAGACACAATGACCTTGTGGTCGCATTCCAGCCCTGCGCAAAGTCCCGATGTGCTCGGCGAACCAGTGGTGTACGTGGTCGATGACGATGCCTCGATGCGCCAGGCGCTCGACAGCTTGCTGCGCTCGATCGGCTTGCAGGTGCGAACCTTCGACAGCGCCGGAGATTTTCTCGCGCAAGCGCAACGTGAGGTACCCGGTTGCCTGGTGCTCGACGTGCGCCTGCGCGGCGAAAGTGGCCTGACGTTTCAGGAACAGATGGAAAAAAATGGCTTGCGCATCCCTGTGGTGTTCATGACCGGCCACGGCGACATCGCCATGAGCGTCAAGGCGATGAAGGCCGGCGCGGTGGATTTTCTGGCCAAGCCGTTCCGTGATCAGGACATGCTCGACGCCGTGGCCAGTGCGTTGGCTCGCGACCGTGCGCGGCTAGCAGCCGAACACTCCGGCGCCGTTTTGTGTCGGGCTTACCAAACCCTGACCGCACGTGAGCGCGAAGTGCTCGGCTTCGTCATTGCCGGGCTGATGAACAAACAGATTGCCGGACAGCTCAACCTCAGCGAGGTCACGGTCAAGGTCCACCGTGGCCAGGTCATGCGCAAAATGGCCGCACGTTCAGTGGCCGATCTGGTGCGTATCGCAGAAGCGCTGGGCATCGAGCCTGTCCAGCGCAACCCCTGAGCGCTGGCGACGTGCAACTCACCGTGCGGCAAAAAACCTGAGCAGTGTTGACGCAGATGGCCAGCAGAAAACAGATTTTGTGGGACGACGGCGAGCGGGTGCTGTCCCGTGAGCGCGGTTCGAATGATGGCAGCCTACTGGCGGTGCGTCCGGCGATGGGCCAGCCATTGCCGAGCACCCTGGAGCGTCTGGCGCATGAATACAGCCTCAGGGACGACCTCAATCCTGCCTGGGCGTTGCAGCCGACAGCTTTCGAGCGTACGGGCACCCGAGTTCGTCTGCTGTTCGACGATCCGGGTGGCGAGCCGTTGTCGCGATTGCTGGTCGCTCCGCTGGATATCGAAACCTGTCTGGAATTGGCCACGAACATCGCCAAGGCACTGGGCCATATGCATCAGTGTGGTCTGGTGCACAAAGACCTGAAACCGCAGCATGTCTTTGTCCATTGCCATGACGGGCAGGCGCGGCTGACCGGCTTCGGCCTGGCCACGCGCTTGCCACGGGAACGGCAAGCGCCCACGCCACCGGAATCTATCGCCGGCACGCTGGCTTACATGGCGCCGGAGCAAACCGGGCGGATGAATCGTTCGATCGATTCGCGTAGTGATCTGTATGCCTTTGGCGTGACGCTGTACCAGATGCTCACCGGCTCGCTGCCGTTCAGTGCCAGTGAACCGATGGAGTGGGTGCATTGCCATATCGCGCGGCTGCCAATGCCCGTGTGTGAACGGGTGGCGACGGTGCCGCCGATGTTCTCGCGAGTGGTCATGAAACTGCTGGCGAAAACTGCCGAGGAGCGCTATCAGAGCGCAGTCGGTGTCGAGCATGACTTGCGCCGTTGCCTCGATGACTGGCGCCGTATGCGGCAGATCGAGACGTTCACGTTGGACGAGCAGGGCGCCTGCGAGCGCTTGCTGATTCCGGAAAAACTCTACGGCCGCGAACACGAAGTGCAAACGTTGATCGATGCCTTCGCCAATGTGGTGCAGACAGGCGCGCCGACACTGGTGCTGGTATCCGGCTATTCCGGCATCGGCAAATCGTCGGTGGTCAGTGAACTGCACAAGGTGCTGGTGCCGTCGCGTGGCTTGTTCGCCGCCGGCAAGTTCGACCAGTACCAGCGCGACGTGCCTTATTCGACTCTGGTTCAGGCCTTTCAGGGGCTGGTGCGGACGCTGTTGGGCAAGCGCACCGACGTACTGGCGGGCTGGCGCGAAGCACTGTTGCGGGCACTGGAAGCGAATGCGCGGTTGATCACCGATCTGATCCCCGAACTCAAGCTGATCATCGGCGAGCCGCCGCCCGTGCCTGAGTTGGAGCCGCAACAGGCGCAGCAGCGGTTCCTTCAGGTCTTGCAGCGTTTTATCGGCGTGTTCGCTCAGTCCGAGCATCCGTTGGCGCTGTTCCTTGACGACCTGCAATGGCTCGACGCGGCCACCCTTGATCTGCTCGAAGATTTGCTCAGTCGCGCAGAGACCCCTCATCTGCTGCTGGTCGGTGCTTATCGCGACAACGAGGTAGATGGCGATCACCCACTCAGCCGCACACTCAAGACCCTGCATCACGCCGGCGTACACATTGACGAAATTCGTCTGGCGCCACTGGCTGGCGCGCACATCGAACAACTGATCAGCGAGTCACTGCGCTGCCCGCCGGCGAGCATTGTCGCGCTGGCGCGGCTGGTGCTGGACAAGACCGCTGGCAATCCGTTCTTCGTCATCCAGTTTCTGCACGCCCTGGCCGAGGAGAAGCTGCTGACATACGAGCCTGCGTGCCAGCGCTGGCGGTGGGATGTGCACCTGATCAACGGCAAGGGCTACACCGACAATGTCGTCGATTTGATGGTCGGCAAACTGGCGCGGCTGCCCCAGGAAACCCGCCAGGCGCTGCAACAACTGGCCTGCCTGGGCAACGTCGCGCGTCTCGACACGCTGGCCACAGTCCTTGATGTGCCGGTGCCTCACGTTCACTCCGCATTGTGGCCGGCGGTGCGGCTTGAGTTGGTCGAGCGTCAGGACGGTGCCTACAGGTTTGTGCATGATCGCATCCATGAGGCGGCGTATTCGCTGATCGCTGAAACCGAACGGGCGCAAATGCACTTGCGCATCGGCCGGCTGCTGGCACTGCAAACCCAGGGTGAGCGGCGCGAGGAGGCGATCTTCGAGATTGTCGGCCAGCTCAATCGCGGTGCGCATCTGATCAGCCTGCGTGCCGAGCGCGAGCAACTGGCCGAGTTCAACCTGCTCGCCGGCCAGCGAGCGAAGGCCTCGACCGCTTATACCTCAGCACTGACCTATCTGGGCGCCGGCGCAGAACTGTTGGGCGAGCAGGGTTATGACAGTCGGCATGAACTGGGTTTCGCTCTGGAGCTGAACCGTGCCGAGTGCGAATTTCTCACCGGCCAACTGCAGCTTGCCGACTCGCGCCTGGCGACATTGGCCGAGCGCGCCGTGACCACCGTCGAGCGCGCGGCGGTGGCGTGCCTGCAGATGGATGTCTACTTGCTGCTTGATCGCAGTGACCGGGCGGTGACGGTGTGTCTGGCCTTTCTGCGTCAGGTCGGCATCGATTGGCCAGCGCGTCCGGACGATATTCAGGTGCGCGACGAATATCAGCAGGTCTGGACCAGCCTGCGCGGGCGCAGTATCGAGCAGATGATCGACTTGCCGCTGATGGAGGATCCTGCCGCGCGGGCCACCCTCGATGCGCTGGGCAAACTCTTCGCGCCGGCGGTGCAGTCGGATCTGAACCTCGCCAGCCTGACCATTTGCAAAGCGATCAGCCTGAGCCTGCAATATGGCAACTGCGACGCCTCCTGCCTGCTCTATGCCAACTTCGGGCGCGTGTCGGGGCCGCGTTTTGGCGACTATGCCGCTGGTTATCGATTTGGCCGTCTGGGCTGCGATCTGGTTGATCGGCGCGGGCTCACGCGTTATGAGGCGAGCACCTGGTTGTGCTTCTCGATCTTCGTGGTGCGCTGGATGCGGCCAGTGCGCGAGTGCCGCGAACTGTTGCGCCGTGCGCTCAACGCGGCCCATCGCAGCGGCGATCTGCCGTATGCCGCGTTCGCCGGAAACAGCCTGATTTCCGATCTGTTGTTTATCGGCGAGCCGCTGGCCGAGGTGCAGGCGCAAGCGGAATCAGGGCTGGTCTATGCACAAAAGGTCGGTTTCGGTCTGGTGGCGGATTTCATGCGCTGCCAGTTGACGCTGATCCGCATGCTGCGCGGGCAGACGCCGACGTTCGGCTGTTTCGACGATGACGGGTTCGATGAAACAGCTGTCGAGGCGCATCTGGCCGGTTCGGCGGATCTGGCGCTGGCGCGCGGCAAGTACTGGGTACGCAAGTTGCAGGCGCGCTATCTGGCCGGGGATTACGCGGCGGCCGCTGAGTGCGCGGCCCAGGCGCAGGGACTTTTGTGGGTGGTTTCGGCGTTTTTCGAGGAGGCCGAATACCATTTCTACGCGGCGTTGACCTTGGCGGCCCACGGCGAAACTGACGCCGGTGCTTTGCAGCGTCTGGGTCAACATCATGAACAGTTGCAGACGTGGGCGCGCTTGTGTGCAGAGACCTTCGCCAGTCAGGTGGCGCTGGTCGGCGCGGAAATGGCGCGCGTCACCGGACAGTTGCTCGAAGCCGAATTGCAGTACGAGCAAGCCATTCAATTGGCTCAGGACAATGGTTTGCTCCATATCGAAGCGCTGGCCAACGAACTGGCCGCACGGTTCTACGGCGCTCGCGGGCTGGTCAGGATATCCCGGGTTTACCTGCGCGACGCACGCTACGCCTATCTGCGTTGGGGGGCTGCTGGCAAGGTGCGGGAGCTGGAGCGACGTCATCGTTTTCTGCGTGCCGAAGAGGCGCAACCGAATCCGGTCACCACGCTCATTACGCCAGTTGAACATCTCGACCTGGCAACGGTGCTCAAGGTCTCTCAAGCAGTCTCCGGCGAGATCGTCCTGGACCGTTTGATCGAAACGGTGATGCGCACCGCGATCGAACAGGCCGGGGCCGAGCATGGCCTGCTCATTTTGTTGAACGCCGACATTCCCTATGTCGCTGCGCGAACCCGTATCGGCGACGGTGCCACGCAGCTGTGCAACGCGCCGCTGCACACGGTGGCGCTGGCAGAGTCAGTGCTCTACCAGACGCTGCGCACCGGCGAAAACCTGTGCCTGGACGACGCGGTTGCCGATCCGCTGTTCGCCGCTGATCCATACGTTCAGCAACGAGGCGCGCGCTCGATCCTGTGCCTGGCATTGATGAATCAGGCGCGGGTCGCCGGGGCGCTGTATCTGGAAAACAACCTGTCCGCCGGGGTGTTCAGCCCGACGCGTCTCGCCGTGTTGCGCCTGGTGGCGTCGCAGGCAGCGATCTCGCTGGACAACGCGCGCCTGTACCGCGACCTCGCCGAGCGAGAAGCGAAGATCCGTCGGCTGGTCGACGCCAACATCATCGGCATCATCGTCTGGGGCGTGGAAGGGGAAATCATCGAGGCCAATGACGCGTTCCTGCGCATGGTCGGTTACACCCGTGATGAGTTGCTTTCGGGCAGTGTCCATTGGCGTGACATGACCCCGCCGGCGATGCGCGCTAACAGCGATATTGCACTGGCAACGGCGATCCACACTGGCCGGGCCCAGCCATTCGAAAAGGAGTACATCCGCAAGGACGGCAGTCGGCTGCCGGTGATTGTCGGTCTGGCTGCCTTCGAAGCGAGTCAGCAACAGGGCCTGGCCTTTGTGCTGGATATCAGCGAACGCAAGCTGGCTGAAGAGCAAGTGCGCGAAGGCGAGCGTCGTTATCGTCAGGTGCAAACGGAACTGGCCCACGCCAATCGTGTGGCAACCATGGGTCAGTTGGCCGCATCGATTGCCCACGAAGTCAATCAGCCGATCGCCGCCACGGTGACCCATGCTAATGCCGCGTTGCGCTGGCTCGGTGCAAAGCCACCAAATATCAACGAGGTCGAGCAGGGCCTGCGGCATATCATTCTCGACGGCAACCGCGCCGCCGACGTACTCGGGCGCATCCGCGCGCTGATTCACAAAACGCCACCGCAGCGTCAGCCTGTCAGCCTCAATCTGCTGATTGAAGAAATGGTCGGTTTCAGCCGGGGCGAAGCGCTCAAGCACGGCGCCGAAGTCAGCGTTGAGCTGGCGGCAGATTTGCCTTTCGTAGTGGCGGACCGGGTCGAACTGCAACAGGTGTTGCTCAACCTGATCATCAACAGCCTCGAAGCCATGACGATCATGGCAGAGGGGCAGCGACGTCTGCTGATTCGCAGTGAGGCGCTGGGCGATAACGTGCACATCAGCGTCAGCGATTCGGGGCCGGGCTTTGCCTGCGAGCGGGCGGAGCAAGTGTTCACGGCGTTCTTCACAACCAAATCCACCGGGCTGGGCATGGGCCTGTCGATTTGCCGCACGATCATTGAAGGACATGGCGGCAAATTGTGGGCCGAGCGCAATGAGCCGAGGGGGGCGCGGGTGGTGTTTGGCTTGCCGCGTTGTGAATGAACATGATCAACAGCCAGGCTACCCGGGCATTGAGCCCGGATGTTTCTGTCGGTGAGTTCAGGCCACCGGAATAGGATTTTCCAGCAGCGACAGGTTGAACTGCTCGATCAACCCGTGCTCGTTCGCGCCCTGGTTGGCTCGCAGCGGCAGCACTCGGTCGACCAGCACTTCGGTGGTGGCGGTTTCCAGCTTGATCAGGGTTTCCTCGATGAACTCGCCCAGCGGCATGGCGCGCTCGTCGCCGCTCTTGTGGATCAGGTCGGTATCGACCCAAGGGGGCGCGATTTCCAGGACCTTGACGCTGGTGTCGCGCAGCATGAAACGCTGCGACAGCGAGTAGGAATGGATCGCCGCTTTGGTCGCCGAATACAGCGCCGTGGTCGCCAGCGGCAGGTAGGCCAGCACCGAGCTGTTGTTGATGATGTAGGCCTCGGGCTGGCGCTTGAGGTGTTCGACGAACGCGGCGCTGACGCGCACCGGGCCGAGCAGGTTGGTCTGCAACAGACCTACTGCCTGCTCATCGTCGTAGTCGCCGGAACCCGCGTTGTCGAAGGGCATGATCCCGGCGTTGTTGATGATTACGTTCAACGACGGATGGCGGCGGATGACTTCGGCGGCGACGTCCTTGATCTGCTGCGCATCGTTGATGTCCAGCTGCACGGTGTCGATGCCCGGATTCGCCTGGGCAATCTCTGCCAGCAGGGTCTGGCGACGACCAGCGATGATGACCTTGTTGCCGCGCTGATGCAGGGCCTCGGCCAGTGCGCGGCCGATGCCGGAAGTGCCGCCGGTGATGAAGATCGTGTTGGCTTCAAGTTTCATGAGCTGCGTCCCGCGAGTGGATTGATTGGAATGCAAGCCATGATGGAGAAAACCTGCTCCGACCTGAATGACGTATGTGGTAGTGTTTCAGGACATTCAACAAACGGAGCGCGACCATGCATCGAGTCGGCTATCTGCTCACGGAAGGTTTTCAGGTGATGGCGCTGGCGACCCAGTCGGTGTTCGAGTTCGCCAACATCGTCACGGGCAAAGCCGTGTACAAGGTGCAGAACTTTTCCCAGGCCGGCGGCATCGTCAGCTCCTCGCTGGGCTTGCACGTCGATACGTTGCCGCTGACGCAAGCGGGGCTGGCCGACAGTTGGCTGGTGGCGGGAACGCTGACACCGCTGACGCCGCCCGATGCTGACGTGCTGCACAGCGTGCGCGGGCTCGCCGACGGCGCACGCCGCGTGGCCGGCATCTGCACCGGCTCGTTCGTACTGGCGCAGGCCGGTGTACTGGATAATCGCCGCGTGACCACGCACTGGGCGTTCGCCCCGGCGCTGCGCAGGATGCATCCCTCGGTGAATGTCGAGGACGACCGGATCTTTATTATCGACGGCCCGGTGTGGACGTCGGCGGGCATGACCGCTGGTGTCGACATGGCGTTGGGCATGGTTGAAAAAGATCTGGGCAGCGACATTGCGCGCTCGGTGGCCCATCGGCTGGTGATGCATCAGCGCCGCTCGGGCGGGCAGTCGCAGCACTCGGAATTGCTGTCGCTGTCACCCAAATCCGATCGCATTCAGAGTGCGCTGGATTACGCGCGCAAGCACCTCAATCGCCCGCTGAGTGTCGAAGAACTGGCCGAGGTGGTGCACCTGAGTCCGCGGCAATTCACCCGGGTGTTTACCGCCGAAACCGGCCAGTCTCCAGCCAAGGCGATAGAGAGCCTAAGGCTGGAAGCAGCGCGTTTGCTGATCGAGCAAAGTAGTCACAGTCTGGATGTGGTCGCCAGAGAAACCGGGTTTCGTGACCGCCGGCACATGCGCGAGGTGTTCATGCGCGGGTTTGGCGTGCCGCCGCAGGCGGTGCGGCGCGATTCGCGGCGGATGGTATGACGTGACCAGGGTCTACGAAAAAATGTTGACCCCCATTCTGCCGATCAGGAATACGAGCAGGATCAGGAAAAAAACTCTGATGAAACTGCTTCCATAACGTAATGCCAAAAAGACACCGGTCAGTGCACCGGCCATATTGCATAAAGCAACTATGCCGCCAATCGCCCACAAGACATTACCGGAGGGGATAAAAAATATGAGCGCAGCGCTGAACGTCCCCAGGTTGACCAGTTTTGCAGAGGCTGATGCATTGAGGAAATCAAAGCCAAAGACCTTGACGAAGATAAACAGCAGCAGGCTGCCACTGCCCGGGCCGAAGACACCATCGTAGAAACCGATCAGGCTGCCAAAGAAAACTCCAAGGCAAATGTCTTTCGTTCCGAAGTGGCGGTCTTTGCCTGCCAAACCAAGTTTTTTTTCCATAAACGTGTAGATAGCCATGACTATCAATATGAAAAAGACAACGATCTCCATCAATCTTTTAGGAACAAGGGATACCGAGAGAGCTCCGAGAAAAGAAAATAAAAAAGCGGCGAGCATGGTCGGAAGCATTAAATTCCAGCGAATTTTTATGCGCTTCAGGTAACCCGATATTGATGAAATATTGCCTGCCAGAACGGCCAGCTTGTTGGTGCCGAAAATGGTGGCAAGGCTGTACTGGGGTAGAGCATGTAGAAGTGCCGGCACCTGTACCAGGCCCCCGCCACCGACCGCAGCGTCTATCAGGCCACCACAAAACGCGAAGAAACCCAATGCAAGAACAGCGTGTTCAACATCCATGCGATAGATCCCTGCGGAACGTCATTTGGCCGGAAGGTTCATGAGTCGCTCGTGGTTTGGTTTAAATATCGTCAAAACATGCCGATCATTCTCCAAGCTCACATTATGAGAGTTCATCGGCATGCTTCGTTAATCCATAGAGATCAACAGGTCATAATCCGATGCATGGCGGAGAATGCATTGCCGACTCTTTCATTGTAATTGAGCATGATGCCCTTCAGTCGCGCAGGCTTGAATTCCAGACCTACCGTCTGACCGTAAGCTTGCGCGGCCGCCAAGGCATGCAATCCGTGTTTGTTCTCAACTTCTCCGGAGTGCCCCATTACGTAGCCTTTGGCGTTACGCAGGTTTTGCGTGCTTGTCCTCAAGAACGGATTGGCCGCGAGGAGCTTTGCTTCAATATATTGAGCGATGAAATTGTATTCACGACCGTTCCACAGTTCAGATGAGATTGAAACCATCATCGCATCCATAATTGAAGATTTGTGTTCCTGCGAGTTTAGTGCCGTTTTATGCTTGGCGACCCCGGTGTTGTATAGGAAGTCCGCGAAGTCATTGCATTCAGCAATTTTGAATTGTTCTTCAACCCAGGCTGACGCACCAAAAGCTGCAGTCATGTAGTTGTACATTCCGTCATGGCCCTGATGTCCAAGACCGAAATCATCTTTCGCCACTTCATGCATATGCGCCATGACATTGTGGTAACCCTCACGTCTGTCGGCAGATACCGATATCGCATCCGCCGACAGGCGCATGATGATTTTTGCCGAGACAAGGCTGGTGGTTTTATGGGTTTCATTCCACCCATTGAAAAAGCTCAATACCGACGAGTCTATTACTGGCTTTTCGAGGAACGCCCTGAATGCGCTTTCAGCCGCCAGTTGCGCGTCTTGCGTGATGGAATGATTGAGTACCTCAAGCATGGCGTCCTGTATCTCAGCAACGTTGCCGACGCAGGCCAGCAACGGTTGACGCCGTTGGTTTTCTTCTAAGGTACGTCCGGGAATTTTCAAGTTGCGTATGTGCTTGGGCAGGGCCTGGATAAATGTCTCGCCAAATTCTTGCATGGATTTATGTTCAAGCGGTTCCAAACGACTCTGTGGCGATGCTGAGCTCATGATGTGTCCTTCTCCCTAAAGACCTATGAAATGTTTGGTTTTAACGCACTTTCTTGCCTTGCAGCGGCGAAATTAGCCCGATTTGTTGGCCTGCGACAAGTGACTTATACTGACCAAATCATTCATTTTTAATGAGCGTTTACATGGAGTTTTCGCAACTGGTCATGTTCAAGGCAGTAGCCGATCTGGGCAGTATCGTCCGTGCCTCGGAGCGATTGCACTGCGTGCCGTCCAACATCACCAACCGCATCAAGCTTCTGGAACGTGAGCTTGGAGTTGACCTGTTTATAAGGAAAGGCAGAGGATTGATCATCAGCCCTTCAGGTCGGCTTTTTCTCGGCTATACCAACAAAATCCTGTCTTTGTGCGAAGAATCGCAACGAGCGCTTGATCCGTCGTCAGCTCCTTCGGGAGAACTCAGGATTGGTGCCATAGAATCATCCGCTACCGGCCGGTTACCCAAAGTGCTATCCAGGTTTCATCAACTTTATCCGGCTGTACAAATGCAATTCAGCACTGGCGATTGGTCACAATTATCCGCAGAAGTGGTCAACTACACGTTGGACGGGGCAATAATTGCCGTCAGGCCAGAACATCCGGACATCGAGAGTCTGGAGATCTATGAAGAGGATCTAGTGGTGATTGCCTCGCCGTCCGCGGGGGTGATAAACCAGCCAGAGGACCTGCGCGGTGTGGATTTATTCATGTGGCCTGAAGGATGTCCCTACAGAAAAGCTTTGTTAACCTGGCTGGAGCGGTACAAAGTTTTCAACCCGATAACAAGCATAGCCAGTTATGGCACCATCCTTGGCTGCGTAAGTTCAGGCGCCGGGATATCGTTGGTGCCGAGAGGCATGTTTGAACAGTTCCGCCAGCTCGGCGGTATTCAGGGATTCTTCTTCAACGACTTAAAGCCTGTGCAGAATTATTTTATCTGGAACAGACACGTTGAATCTCATCGCGCAAAAGACAAGTTTGCCGATTTGCTCAAGGAAGAGTTCAAGGTTTGAGAAGTGGGCGGCAGTTGGCCCTATCCTGCAAAGTTCGCCTGCACTCGTCATTCAGCACAAGGGACCGAGCGCTTACAGAGACCACTGATAGGCTCTCGCAACCATGGTCATTGGATTGAAATAAATGAATCTGGAAGCGCAACTGCGGGATCTGATTGCTGAAGATCCCGTCCGCATGCACATCTTGCGCATAGTCAGGGTTCTCAACTTGCCGGACTGCTGGGTTGCCGCAGGTTTTGTGCGCAGCCTGGTTTGGGATCATCTGCATCAGCGCCAACCTTCGCCGTTGCCCGAGGACATTGATGTCATATGGTTTGACAGAACACGTCCCGGTGATCAAACGGATTTGGCCTTGGAGGTCGAGCTTGCAGCACTGTGCAGTGACTTGAAGTGGTCGGTGAAAAACCAGGCACGCATGCACCAGCGAAATGCCGATGCGCCTTATGGGGCGGCTGCGGATGCAATGACGTTCTGGCCGGAAACTGCTACGGCAGTAGGTGTCAGGCTTGATCGGCATGGTGCGATAGAGGTTTCGGCGCCGTTGGGGCTGGAGGATTTGTTTGCGCTGAAAGTGCGGCCAACCGCCCGATTTGAAAGTGATAAATACGTGGTGTTTCTGGAGCGCGTGCAGTCGAAGAGATGGCTCGAGATCTGGCCGAAGTTGACGCTCGTAACGCAGGGTTGATGCCGCCCCGATTGATCGTTTAAACCGATAAGGAAATCTTTATGCATCCTGACCTTTCGTAGAGCGCTCGGGTTTTTGATTGAGGCTTTGAAGTACCAGGGACAACTAGCGGCACACGACCGAGGAGCAAAATGGAGATTGACCCGCTGCTTAAGAAGCGACAGTTGAATGTGCAGGAGCAGAATGCTGTGACTGCCCATCGCCTGATCCCCTTGTAGGAGTGAGCCTGCTCGCGATGACGCCAGCCCATTCACCGCCACATAAACAGAAAACCCTTAGCCCGTTTAAACAGTAACTCCAGCCTTAAGCAAGCGGCTACAACGCCTTGCGCCATTCCCTACGACTACGCCAGAATCCGCCGGCTTGTGCGTCTAGGTCGCGGGTTCTATCGTCTGTCGGTCGCTGAAAAACAGTGATCGGGTTTGGTAGCCCGCCATAACTAGTCGCATCGCGCACCGTTCGCAGACCGGCTTCAGGTCGCTGCTCAATGGTGGCCATGCGCAGGACACCTTCGGGTGTGCCGGTTCCTAGTTACCGGTCTACCAACCCGCGTATGGCCGCCACCTTCGTTTGGTAGCGAATGTGAAGGCTCCTTTTAGCTAACTAGGAGTTTCACCATGTTCAAAGTCACACCCAATCCCCCAACCACCGACCCCGCATCCCCCTACGAATCAAGTGCATCGAAAAAACTACACGAAGCCGCCGAACGCGCCCTCGATCACTACCTCGGCCCGGCAGACATCCTGGCCAGCACCAACACCCCGGAACAGATGTTCCTCGCCAACCCGAAATACGACACCGAATCCCTGCTGGCCAACGCCAGCGAATCCCTCGGCTCGGCCACCACCATGCTCTACGACTTCGCCGCGCTGCTCGACAACCCGCGCCGCAAAACCCTGCTAGGCATCGCCCAGGTCGTCATGCTCGGCGAAATCGCGGTCAATCAGGCTTTGGACAAAGTCGAAATAGCCAAATAACCCGCAATGCGACGAGCGCAAAACCTCGTCGCAACACCCGGGCGCACCACGGCTGGCACACGGCCACGGCTTGCACCACCCGGGCTCGACTGTCACCCTTCGGGCCGTTCTTCAAGGATCAGAACAAGGAATCAAGGATTGAGTGGTTACGTTCCAAACCCGCCGAAAAACTACCGCTACGAACAAGCCAAACCCGTCGACCTGCACGCCCAGCACTGGGCCGAATATGAGAAGCACGGGAAAGAGCCCGCGCGCGAGCCTGAGAAGATAGGCATTGCGTTGAGGATCGGGGTTTTCTTTGATGGCACTGGCAACAATGCGAACAACTCTGCTGCGGGGTTGTTGTGTGGTGCTCAGCATCCGATTGCGCCTGAGGATATTCCTCCCAGTTGTCAGCCCTATATGGGAGATCCGGACAGCAGTTATGGCTCTGGCGCGACGAATATCAAAAAACTTGCCGATCTGTATTACGAGGCTCCGATTGCTGATGGAGAAGGGCCTATAAAACAGGTGTCACGCCCGTTATATATCGAAGGCATCGGTACTCAATCCAACGAGAAAGACAGTATCGTCGGTCAAAGCACGGGACGTGGAGAGACGGGAGTAGCCGGTAGGGTGCAGACTTCGTTTACGTTCATCAAACAGGTTGTTGAAGACGCCCTGCAAGAAAATCCGAACAGTGAAATTGCCTCGCTAACTTTTGACACTTTTGGATTCAGTCGAGGTGCAGCGGCGGCACGTCATTTCTGCAATGAAATTGTACGAGGCAAGCAGGGGCCGTTAAGGGATCTGCTTAGCACTTACGCCCATAATTTCAGCCGCACCTTTCTAGATCAATATGGCAGCAGTATCCGAATGGGCTTCATCGGTCTATTCGACACCGTGCCGTCTATTGCCGGTTTCACTAATTTCGGTAGAGTGCAAAGCCCCATTGCTCCGGGCATTAAACTGTATCTCGACCCTCGCTTCTTCAAGGATGTTGTCCACTTGGTGGCGCGCGATGAATGTCGTGCCAATTTCGCCCTCAGCAATGTCAATCCCGATTATCCAGAATATGTTTTTCCGGGCGTGCATTCGGATATCGGTGGTAGCTATCTCGACGAAGTCGAGGAATGCGTATTGGTCAGTCCCATGCAGAGACTTGATGTATGGAGCAACACTGACGTTCAATCAACTTCGATCTATCAGGACGCCGCGATGGTGAAAAAACAATGGGTCGCCAAAGGATGGCCTGCCGATCTGTTGGAAATCGTAACGCCCCCCGCGCTTGCTTTGCCGCCCGATCCGCAAGATCGTTTCGGGCCTAAACACAAACGTGTATACGCTGGGCTTCAGCTCAAACGCCCGGTCAGTGGCAAACTCTCAAGGGTTTATTTGAGAGTCATGTATCAATTGGCCAAAGAAAAAGGTGTTCCTCTCCACGATATTCCCGAACGACCCGAGTACGCCGTTCCCCAGGAGCTGCAACCGCTTTGTGAAAGATTCATCGCCGGTGACTTCAGCACCACAGCTGAAGAGGAGAAATTGCTGCAATTGAAATACATCCACACATCTGCCAACTGGAATCACCCGCAAGGAAGGCGGGACGGCAGCGGCCTGAAAGCTGTTTATATCAATTCACCAACGGAAAATGGCATTCGCATGCAGCATCCTCATGTAGCTGACTGGAAGCTTTGGTAATGAGAATATTCTTGGCTCTACTGGGCGTTTTGGCCTTTACCGGCTGTCACGCGACAGGCTCCAATTCAGGTGAAAACGATCCCAAATATCCTTGGTGGGAACTGGCGTTTATCAAGCCCAATTTCATGAACGTTTGGGTCGAAGACAGCTCAGTGGAAGACATCAACGGTCGAACGTTTCTGCGAGCCGGGGGAGGAAACGCCAGCGGCGCTGAACCAAATGACGACAAAGAATCCGCGCGCGGTTGGGTAGGTGTGGGAGGTACGGGGAAACCGGTTATTGGCGCAGATCTGCCCAAGCGAATTTTCGTCCGTTGGCAGTCTATACCCGAGCAAAAAACCTACCGGGCTTGGGTGGATTTTCCTGAGGAAGCCAGACGAGTAATGATGACATCTACCCATCAGCGCTGCGCCGAAACTCCCGACAGGACAGCGCGCTTCATGGCTTCTGTGTATTTGGGACTCGCACCAGGTGGCATAGTCCAGGTCTGGGTCAGAGATCAGTGTCGACGCCCGATCAAAGTCGCCCGCACCCAAGCAGAGTTGGAACCGCTGGGGCCGGAGTTGGGCAAGAACGGTGGTCAGTATGCCTATCCCGTGAGTGAAAAGGCCAAACGATACATTGATAAGTTCGGCATCCCGTACGGTAGCTGGTAAATGACGTGGATGGAGCAGCATCTACTTTTCAGGCGCCAGACCGTTTCAATTTCGCTGGGTCGAATTAGCGGGGCGGCGTCTTGAGAATAGAAAAGGCCGACCGTTTCGATGATGTCGACTACGGCGCAGGCTATGAGTATCGAGGTTTCAATTACCTGATTCTGGATGGTGTCGATGAGTTTCTCGTCAGAATTTACGATGACCAACCCGGTGGCGCGACGGTTGTGCGCCCTGCCATGACCACAAGCACCAGACTCAGGAGGCTGGCGGAATTCTTACGAACGGAGCTGGAGGTAACTGCGATTTATCTCTACAAGGGTGAAATAGGAAGCTATGTCCAGGTAGACCTCGAGAGCCTGCAATTCTGCTGATCCGGTATCGAGCCGGGGGCGATAAGCAGGACTCGCCAACCAAGAGTCCCGCCACCACACCCCCTCAAACCTCAGCCTTCACCCCAACCTTCAACGCCGCTTTGCGATACGTCAGCAAAACAATCCCGCTCACCACAATCACGCCACCGATGATCTGTCCTCTGCTAAGCATCTGATCCAGCACAATCCAGCCCATCAACAACGTCGCCAATGGCTCAATGTTCATCACCGGTGCGTTGCGTGGCATGTCCAGCCTGGGTACGGAAATGAACAACACAATGAAGCCGGTCCCATAGAGCACGACGAGCGTGGCAAGGGCCAGCCAGCCGGTTGAGGTGGCGGGGAGGTTGAGTCCGCCGGGGAGGGCGCCGGTCAGGCCGGCCAGGTTGACGCTGCTGAAGACGATGAAGATGGTCAGCAGGCTGCGCACCGAGCCGCGCACTTGCGACAGTTTGTGGTCGGTGATCCACAGCGCGCAGGCGAAGACGCTGGCGGCGCAGAAGGCGAGTGCGACGCCCAGTAGCCATTCCGGGCCGACGCTGGCGCTGTCTGACAGACGTCCGGGGACGTCCAGTACGAACACCAATCCCACGAGAATCAAGCCCATCAACATCGCGGTGCGCGCGCTTGGTCGTGGGCCGCCCATCGCCCAGGTCAGCAAGGCGAGCAGGATCGGAAACACGTTGGCCACCAGCAGCGCCAAAGCGACCGGGACCCGCGCGACAGCGGAGTACAGACATAGGCTCTGCGCAGTGATCAACAGCCCCAACAGTAACTGCCAACGCCACGCGCCCGCCGGCAGACGCAGACTTTGCCGCTGCCACAGAACGAGAATGGCCAGCACCAGCAAGGTCCCGCCCGAGCGCATCAGGATCGCCAGCAACACGCCCGCGCCATCATCAAACGCCACCCGCGCCGCGACATGATTGCCGGCGAACGCACAACCCATGCACAAGAGAATGATCACGGCGAGATAACGGGGGAAGGGCGGCGGTACGGTTGGCGCAAACTCAGGACGGGACATGGCAGATCTCAAAAATGATAGCCACTCGGGGTGGCTCAGGTTTTTATTATGTTGTCGTACAACTGCCAGATTTGTACCGTAATCGAGCGGGGCCGGCAAGCTTGAAAGGCTTGTAAAATCGCTTGGTTGTGGTGCTGCTTAGATCTTAGAGGTCGTATAACTTGCTCGTTAAGCCCGAGCATCGAGTCGAATTGCCCACCCATCCTCTCGAGCCTGACCGACCAAAAAATCCACAAAAGCCCGGGTTTTTGCTGGCAATAGTTTCTGGCTGGAAAAGTACAAATAGATCTGCCCTGCATCGACATACCAATCGGGCAAAACCCTTTCCAGCGTACCGTCCTGCAGATAAGGCAAAACATCCGGAACTGCCAACAGCGCAACCCCCAACCCCAGTCGCGCGCACTGACACAGCGCTTGCGGATCGTTGACCAACAGGCGCGGCGCCAACTCCAGTGGTGCTCGTTGCCCGTCGGGGCCTTGCAGCATCCAGCTGCGCACCTTGCCGGTCTGCACCGAGCGCATGGCCAGGTGATTCAGCGTCGACAGCTCTTCAATGCGCTGGACGCGCGGGCGCCCCGACAGATACTCCCGCGAGGCCACCAGAATCAGATGCGCCGGGGCGATGGCTCTGGCGACCACACCTTGCGCGAGTTCGATGCCGCCGCCGATAGCCGCATCAAAGCCGTCCGCGATGAGATCGACCTGGCGATTGTCGACGTGCCATTCGGGCGTTATCGAAGGGTAACGTTTGAGAAATTCCGGCATCAGCGGCAGCAGGAAATCCCTGGCAAAACCCGGTGCCGCACTTAGACGCAGGGTGCCGGAAGGCTCTCCGGCATTGCCGGCCACGTCGGCAATCGCCGCTTGAACACTTTCCAGTCCTGAACCGACATTGGCCAGAAAGCGTTCTCCCGCTTCGGTCAGCGTGAGTTTGCGCGTGCTGCGCTGAAACAAGCGTACGCCGAGGTTGGCCTCCAGTTGCGCGACATTGCGGCTGACCGCCGCGGGTGTCAGGCCCAGGCGGCGCCCCGCCGCAGAGAAGCTTCCCGCCTCGGCGCTGCGCACGAATGAGAGCAAATTACCCAACGTTTCCATCCGTGCACCTTCAACTAATAATTGAAAGTGATTCTAGTTGGCTTCCACTACTGGTGGAAGATCAAAAGGCGTCTCATAGCCTCATCAACTCCAACCACCCAGAGGCTCGACCATGAACACATCCACGCTTCCACTGACCGGCAAAATCGCCATCGTTACCGGTGGCTCACGCAGCATCGGCGCAGCAATCGCCAAACGGCTCGCGGGAGATGGCGCAACCGTCGCTATCACCTACAACGCATCGCCAGATCGCGCCGCAGCGGTCGTGCAGGAAATCGTTGCGGCGGGCGGCCAGGCTGTGGCGCTGGCGGCCGATGCGGGCAACCCCGAGGCTGTACGTGCAGCCATTGCCGAGGTTGCACAGCGTTTTGGCAAGATCGACATTCTGGTCAACAACGCTGGTATCAGCCTGCTCGGTGCCCCCGAGGACATCGTCTTTGAGGACTTTCAACGCATCCTTGCGGTGAACGTGACCGGCGTCTTCGTCGCCACTCAGCAAGCACTCAAACACATGGGGCAGGGCGGTCGCATCATTCACATCGGCAGCTCGATGGTGCAATACGCTGCGTTCGCTACCGCCTCCGTCTACACCCTGAGCAAAGGTGCGCTGACCGGTTTCAGTCGTGGACTGGTGCGCGATCTGGGGCCGCGCGGCATCACTGTGAACACAGTCCATCCTGGCCCGACCGACAGCGACATGAACCCGGCCGACGGGCCTATTGCGGACTTCCTACGCCCGAACATCGCCATGGGGCGGTACGGCGAGGGCAAGGATGTTGCCAGCGCGGTGGCGTACCTGGCCAGTGCAGAGGCAGGGTTTGTCACCGGCGCAGAATTAATCGTCGACGGCGGCTTCACAGCGTAAGGAGAGCATCATGACTATCAGCATCATTGGTACTGGCTCCATCGGCACCGCCATCGCTCGGTTGCTCGTCAACGCAGGCCTGCCGGTCAGTCTGGCCAACAGCCGTGGGCCGCAGAGCCTTGCCGCTTTGGTCGACGAATTGGGTCCACTCGCACAAGCGGTGCCCGCTCAGCAAGCCAGCCAGGCAGACATCGTTTTTCTGGCGGTGAACTGGTCGAAAATCCCCGACGCGGTAAGCGATCTCGGGCCTTGGGATGGACGTATCGTGATCGATGCCAACAACCCGATCGAGGCACCACTGTTCAAACCGTTCGATCTGGGCGGCCAGCCGTCTTCGCAAGTGGTGGCGCAGATGCTGCCCGGTGCGCACGTGGTCAAGGCCTTCAACCATTTGCTCGCGGCTCTGCTGAGCGATCCCTCCGCCGAGGGCGGCAAGCGTGTGCTGTTTTATTCCGGTGAAGATGCCGCGAGCAAAACCCAAGTTGCAGAGCTGATTGATCAATTGGGTTTTTACGGCATCGATCTCGGCGGTGTGCAGCAGGGAATGCTTGCGCAGTTTCCGGGCGGACCGCTGCCAGCCTTGAACCTGGTCAAACATGGTTAATCGCTGAGCCCGGGCAACCGGGCTTCACACACAAATCGAGGAATCAAAAATGGCTGGCTCAGATTCGCGAAATACTGATGAAGTTGAAAACTACGACGCCTTGCTACGGGCCAATCTGCAGCGGGTGTTCAACCAACGCGATGCACAAAGGCGCTTGGCGGCGGTGCAGGAGCTTTTTGCAGAAGCACCGACGATGTATGAACCGGCTGGCATCGTCACCGGGCCAGCGGCGATTTCGGCAGTGGCCGGTGCGTTGCTGGATCAGTTCGGGCCGGACTTCGCTTTTGTTCCGGAGGGGCCGGCGGTTGGGCATCATGGCTTGGGTTACCTGCGCTGGCATGCGGGCCCGGGCGATGGGCCGGTCATCGTCAGCGGCGTCGATGTGGCAGAAATCAGCGAAGGGAAAATCGTGCGACTGTGGGTGTTGCTGGATGCGCCCCAAGGCTGAGCCGCACGGCAGGGTGGCAAATCGGATCCCGTTGCCGCCTGTCGCCGACTGCCGATCAGATTAATATCGCGCATTGACATATCGAAAAATCTCGATATCCTCGGCGCATGGAACTGATCGAAATCTTCAAAGCCCTCTCGAACCCGACGCGCCTCAAAATCCTTGAAGGCCTGAAGGATCCCGTCAAGAACTTCCCCCCGCAGGATGAGGGTGACGTTCTCGTCGAGGGTGTCTGCGTCAGCAGCATCCAGGAAGGTATCGGCCTGTCGCAGTCGACGGTGTCGAGTTATCTGGCCACGTTGCAGCGGGTGGGGCTGGTGGAAGTGCGGCGCATCGGTCAATGGACCTACTACAAACGCAATGAGGCAGCAATCAGCGCGCTTGCAGAGATCATAGGGAAAGAGCTGTAAATTTTTTTACTCTAGGATATCGAGAAATCTCGATATCCCTCTTTATCGATACGAGGTTTTGCCATGAAAGCGATGATTCTGAAATCCTTCGGCGGTCCTGATTCGTTCGAACTCAGCGAAGTGCCCAAACCGCTTCCGCAAGCGGGCCAAGTGCTGGTCCGAGTGCACGCTACTTCCATCAATCCGCTGGATTATCAGGTTCGGCGCGGTGACTATCCCGACCTGGTGCCGCTGCCAGCCATTACCGGTCACGACGTGTCGGGCGTGGTTGAAGCCATCGGGCCGGGCGTCAGCGCTTTCGCGCCGGGCGACGAGGTCTGGTACACCCCGCAGATATTCGACGGGCAGGGCAGTTATGCCGAGTACCACGTCGCAGCCGAAAGCATCATCGCCAGGAAGCCTGCTTCTCTGAGCCACCTCGAGGCGGCCAGTCTGAGTCTGGTCGGCGGTACGGTTTGGGAAGCGCTGACCGTGCGCGCCGTGCTCCGCGTTGGCGAAAGCATTCTGATCCACGGCGGCGCCGGCGGGGTCGGCCATGTGGCGATTCAGGTGGCCAAAGCCATGGGCGCCAGGGTCTTTACGACCGTGCGCGAGGCCAACGCCGAGTTCGTCCGCAGCCTGGGTGCCGACGTGGTGATCGATTACACCCAAGAGGACTACGTCGAAGCGATCATGCGCGAAACCGCCGGGCATGGCGTTGATGTGGTGTTCGACACCATCGGCGGCGATACCCTGTCCCGCAGCGCCGACGTGCTCGCTCAGCTTGGCCGCGTGGTCTCGATCGTCGACATCGCGCAGCCACAAAACCTCGTCCAGGCCTGGGGCAAGAACGCCAGTTACCACTTCGTCTTCACCCGGCAGAATCGCGGCAAGCTCGATGAATTGAGCGCGTTGGTCGAGCGCGGCCAGTTGCGGCCACATGTGGGCGCCGTCTATTCGCTCGCCGACATCCCGCTCGCCCACGCTCGACTGGAGAGCGCCAACAACGGTCTGCTGGGAAAAATCGCCATCGCCGTCGAGCCTACGCTCATCGTCTGAATCCGCTCACTGATTTTGGAGAAGCAGCATGGTTTATGAAATCGCAGTCCTGCCCGTTCACCCGCAACAGACTGAAGCCTTTCGACGGGCATTTGCCGAAGTCGAACCGTTGCTGACCCGCGCCAAGGGATACGGCGGCCACTTGCTGGCGCAAGGTATTGAAACCCCCGAGCAATTCAATTTGATCGTGCGCTGGCAGTCACTTGAGGACCACTCACCGGGGTTTGAAGAGAGTGACGACCACCAGCGGTTCATGCTGGGGTTGGAGGATTATTTTTCGGCGGAACCGATGGTGTACCACATTGAGGGTGGTGCTTTTCCGGGTGGCGACTTTGGCGTATCGGACAGCGGAGCCAGCGTAGGCCTCTGAGTGAGTATGTGGCTGTTCGTCAGAAGCGGCTGTGGCTGGTCGAGCACTGCTTGTGATGAATTGCCACATTAATTCCGCCTCGGCCTGTTCATGGAGCAGGGGTGGCAGGCAAAATGCGCCGTTTTCCATATGTCTCGTACTGCAACTCATCCAAGGAAGGCCACTTGAAAGTCATTCCCCACGCTTCCCTGCGCCCTGAAATCTGGCCAGCCGTTGTTTTATTGGTGCTGGCAAGCCTGATCACGTCCGGCTGCACGCGCTCCCATTCTCCAAAATTGGTGGAGCGCGATCCGTGTCTGGATTCCGGTCCAGCGCATACAACGGCCTACAACAAATGCGTGAGCGAGCGGGAAGAGCGCCGCGCTGAAGCGCTCAGAATACTGCTCAGTGATGATCCTGCTGACAATCCGCAACGGCAAGTGGCCGTGACAGGCGACAGCGATTTCCAACCGTCTGATTTTCCTGACGACCCAATGCCAGCGAGTTTTCGCATGCCTTCCGACCTGAATCTCAAGGATACCCGGGCATTTCCTTACAAGGCTCGCATCAGCTGGAAATACGTGTCGGATCGCTTCCTGCCGAGTTCAAAGGAATCCGCGCGGATGATGCGGGTAGACCGCCTGATTAAGGCGGCCGTAACGGCGGATGGGTTCGCAAAGTGGGGGTGCACGGTCACCGGCGGAAAGCGTCAGGTGTGGGTTTTCTACACCCTGGACGACGCGGCCTTTGTCAGCCGTGTGCAGGCAGCTCTGGCGCAGACCGGGCCCTATCCGATCGAGTTCAGCAGCCGTAAACAGACGGATGTGAATGCTGAGGTGCCGAACACCGAGCAAACTCGACTTACGCCCAAGCGATGCCTGGAGTGAAGACTCTCAACGGATAACCTCTTGAAACGGACTTCTCTCATCGCAAGGAGTCCGTAGCCGTAGTCGCTTCAGAGGCGTTCGTTGCGGGCGCAGCGATCATCTCATGCCGACCGCAACCTCTTCAGCATACCGATTTTCCTCCGACGTTAGCCCAGCGCTTTGGTGGTAGGCTGCATCCCCTCAGCCGTACTTTCTGTACTCCTGAATTGCCCTTTCCGAAATCTGCGCCGGCTCAGTTGCTGGCGTTGATGAATTTCCCCTGCGGACTACAGCCATGCGCCTGCCAGATTTCATTCTCGAAAACCTAGAGCCGATCCTGCAGGCCTGGGAAGATTTCGCCCGCACCATCGAGACACCAGGTGCGGAACTCGATAACGCTGCGCTGCGCGATCACGCCGAGCAGATGTTGCGCGCCATCGTTATCGATCTGCGGAGCAAGCAGACCATCAGCGAGCAAATTGCCAAGGCCCAGGGGCATGCGCCGCGCGACGATGAAGAAACGGCTGCGGAAACCCACGCGGTGACGCGGCTGATGGCCGGTTTCACCATCGATCAGATGGTGTCGGAATACCGCGCGCTGCGCACCAGTGTGCTGAGCCAGTGGCTGCGTCAGGTCAAGGATGGCAAATCGGTGAATGTCGACGACATGACGCGTTTTCACGAAGCCATTGATCAGGCGCTGGCCGAGTCGATTGCCAGCTACTCGCGCGCCGTCGAGGCGTCGCGCAATGTGTTTCTGGGGATTCTCGGCCATGACTTGCGCACGCCACTGGGGGCGATTCTGCTTGGTGCGGATATGTTGCGGCGTACAGAGACTGCCGACCCGCGCACCAGCAAGGTGGCCCGGCAGATCTACGCCAGCGTGCAGCGCGCCAGCGAGATCGTTGGCGACCTGCTGGATCTGACGCGCTGCCAGATGGGGCCGGGAATTCCGGTGAAAAAATCCCTGATCGATCTCAGCCCTGTGTGCGAGCGGGTGATCGAGGAAATCCGCGCCTTTCATCCGCAGGCCAACGTGCGGTTCGATGCGAAGGAAGCGGTGATGGGAGCCTTCGATGGCGCCAGGATGGAACAGGTCTTTTCCAACATCATCAGCAATGCGGTGACCCACGGCGACAATAAGTTTCCGGTCTCGGTCCAGTTGCAGGTCCGCGAGGATTGCGCGGTGTTCACCGTACATAACGGCGGTGAACCGATCCCGGGGGATGTATTGCCGTTCATCTTCAACCCGATGGGGCGGTTCTCGCAGCGCTCCGTGGTTGATCACGGGCCGGTTGCCGGGCTCGGTCTAGGCCTGTTTATCGCTTCGGAAATCGTCGCCTCGCATGCCGGCTCGATCGAGGTCAGCTCTGACCTGGAAGGCGGAACCGTGTTTCGCGTAAAGCTTCCGGTTAATGCAGAAAGCCCCGTCACCATCTAGGCCAATCGATGGAGGGCCGGCCCCGGCCCTCCAGCCTGATCACTCCTCCATCACCTCAACCAAACCCCGATCCTCACCGAGGAACCCGCCGCTCTGGTGTTGCCACAGCCGCGCATAGGTGCCGTTCTTCTCGAGCAATTGCGCGTGGGTGCCTTGTTCGATGATGCGGCCTTCGTCCATGACGATCAGCCGGTCCATCGCCGCGATGGTCGACAAGCGGTGGGCGATGGCGATCACGGTTTTGCCCTGCATCATTTCATCGAGGCTTTCCTGGATCGCGACTTCGACTTCCGAGTCCAGTGCGCTGGTGGCTTCGTCGAGCAGCAGGATCGGCGCGTTCTTCAGCATTACCCGGGCGATGGCGATGCGCTGGCGCTGGCCGCCGGAGAGCTTGATGCCGCGTTCGCCGACCAGCGTGTCGTAACCGCTGTGGCCCTGCTTGTCGCTCAACTGGCTGATGAAACCATCGGCCTGGGCGTTCACCGCAGCGCGGTGGATGTCTTCGTCGGTGGCGTCCGGGCGTCCGTAGGCAATGTTGTCGCGGATCGAACGGTGCAACAGCGACGTGTCCTGGGTGACCATGCCGATCACGCTGCGCAAGCTGTCCTGGGTGACCTCGGCGATGTTCTGCCCATCGATGCGGATCTCACCGCGATCAACGTCATAGAAGCGCAGCAGCAGGTTGATCAGGGTCGACTTGCCCGCACCGGAGCGGCCGACCAGGCCGATTTTTTCGCCGGGGCGAATGTGCAGAGTCAAGCCGTCGAGCACCTGGCGTTCGCCGTTGTAGTTGAAGCTGACATTGTCGAAAACCACTTCGCCGCCGGCCGGCTCCAGCACTTTGGCATCCGGCGCGTCCTGGACTTTCGGGCCGCTGGTCAGGGTGGCCATGCCGTCCTGCACGGTACCGATGTTTTCGAACAGCGAAGTCATTTGCCACATGATCCAGTGCGACATGCCGTTGATGCGCAACGCCATGGCGGTGATCGCCGCGACAGCGCCGGTGCCGACTTCGCCCTGATGCCACAGCCACAACGCATAACCGCCGGCACCGAGAATCAGCGCGACCACCAGCGCCTGATTGACGATCTCGAACTGGCTGACGAGACGCATCTGGCGGAACCCGGTGAGCTTGAAATCTTCCATCGCCGCACGGGCAAAGTGCGCTTCACGCTTGGAGTGCGAGAACAGTTTGACCGTGGTGATGTTGGTGTAGGCATCGGCAATCCGCCCGGTCATCGATGAGCGCGCATCGGCCTGTTCCTGGCCGACCTTGCCCAGACGCGGCACGAAATACACCATCGCCAGCCCGAACAAAACGATCCACGCCAGGAACGGCAGCATCAACTTCAACGCAAAGCCACCAGCCAGCGCAATGATCGCGATGAAGTACACGCCAATGCCGGGGAGAATTTCGATCAGGGTAAACAGCACCTCGCGCACCGACAACGCAGTCTGCATGACCTTGGTCGTGACCCGGCCGGAGAACTCGTCGGAGAAGAACGACAGACTTTGCCGCAGCATCAACCGGTGAAAGTCCCAGCGCAGGCGCAGCGGCAGATTGATCGCGAGGATCTGGTGCTGGACCATCGTGCGTAGCGCCACCAGCCCGATGCTGACTACCAGCACAATGCCGATGCCCCACAACACGCGGCTTTCCTCGTCACCAGCAGCGCCGCCAGATTGCCAGGTCGAGAGCAGATCCACCACTTGCCCGAGGAACGAAAACAGCCATGCCTCGTAGATCGACACGCTGGCGCTGAGCAGGGCGAAGGCCAGGATGTAACCGCGCGCGCCCCGGGTGCAGGCCCACAGAAATCGCATCAGGCCGACTGGCGGTGGCGGCGCCTCATCGGGCGGGAAGGGGTCGAGCCTTTCTTCAAACAGGCGAAGCATTGCGGTCTCCGAAGTGATCAGGGTGTGGGGATTCTGCCATCTATCGGCGGCGTTGAGGGTTTCACTGCCATCATCTGGATGAACCCCCGTGCCTTGTCTTGACCGCAGACCGGCGCAGAAGCTCAACACAATCCTGCCAAGCGCAACCTTTCGTCGCTGATCCAGACCTGATGCTGCACGCTCATCAACCTCTTTGAACTCTCGCGCAAGCTGCTCCGTCATCTCCTATGTGGGGGCTCGAGGCAATGTTGCCGTGTAGCTCCGTTTTTACGTTTTCAGTGAGAAGGCGAGGGGCGACATGAATACTTCAGACAGCAGGTCAGGGTATGAATCAGGTGATCCCAACGGCAAGCCTGAGCAAAGTTTTGATCATTTGAAGGACAACGTCAGCGAAGCACTGGGCGGTGCGCGGCAGCAGGCCGATGCGCAATTCGGCCAGTATCGCGACACCGCGGCCGAGCAGATCGAAGCCTTGGCGCAAGGGGCGAAAAGCTTTGTCTCGGAGCTGCAGGACAAGGACACGCTGGGCATGTCCGACTACCTGACCGACATGGCGGACTCCATGACCGGGCTGGCAGGCGATCTGCGTGGCAAGAGTGCCGAACAGTTGCTGCACGATGCAGCGGATCTGGCGCGCAGCAATCCGGGATTGTTCATCGCCGGCAGCATTGCCATCGGTTTTGGCCTGTCGCGGTTTCTCAAAGCAGGCACCTCTGCAGCAGCGACGGTCAGTGCCGAACACGATCCGGCGGCGGGCTCCACCTCGACGCCACCGCCAGCCGATTACGGCGCGAAGCGGCCCTATGAATCGTCAGTGCCGCCATCGGCCCACGCCAATCCGGGACTGGCCACCGGCATCACCCCGACCTCGCCCAGTGACAGCGATCACCCCTCTGATTTTGCCGCGGCTTCCGTACCGCACGCACCCGACGCCAAAGGAGAACTGTGATGAACAGAGATGAATCTGATCTGAGCGGGGCAAGGCCCCTCGGCCAAACGGATGACGCCTCCGTGGTCGGCCTGTTGCGGCAACTGTCCCGCGAGGTACCGGCCTTGTTCACCAAGGAACTGGCACTGGCAAAAGCCGAACTGCACAACAGCCTCAGCACGCTGAAGGCGGGCATCGCTGCGGTGGCCGGCGGCGCGATCGTGTTCCTCGCCGGCTTCATCATTCTGCTGATGTCGGCTGTGTACGGCCTGAGCATGTTCATGGCGCCATGGTTGGCCGCGCTGATCGTCGGCGTGGTGGTAATGATCATCGGCTTCGCCATGCTGCAATCCGGGAAAAAGCAATTCGAGCCATCTCACTTCAAACCTGATCGCACCCTCGACGCCTTGAACAAGGATCAGGAAGCGCTGCGGAGGAAAGTCTCATGAAAAGCGAACTGGATATCGAAGCGGAAAAAAGCCCGGAGCAGATTGAGCGCGAAATCGATGCGCAGCGCGCGAGCATCGGCAACATCGTCGATCAACTGGAGAGCAAGTTCACCCCCGGGCAGATGATCGATCAGGCCTGGGGGATGATGCAGAGCAACGGCTCGACATTCTTCACCAATCTCGGCACCAGCGTGCGCAATAATCCGGTGCCAGCGGTGCTGACTTCCGTGGGCCTGCTCTGGCTGATGATCAGCCAGAATCGCCCACCGGTGCCGCAGCCGACCTATCGCAGCGGGCCGGACCAAGACAAGGCCGGCGAATGGGCCGATGGTTTGGCCGACGGCATCGACAGTGCGCGCGCGCATTTGCATTCGACCACTGACTCGCTGAAGGACGGCTACCAGTCGCTGAAAGGCAAGGCCAGCCACCTCGGGGAAAACGTCGGTGCGGCGAAGGAAAATCTGAGCCATGCGATGCATGACGCCAGTGATCGACTGTCGCGTAATTCGCAAGTGCTTGGCCAGCAGTTCAGTCACCTGCTCAAGGAGCAACCGCTGATGGTGGCTGCCGCTGGGGTCGCTTTGGGTGCCTTGCTCGGCGCGGCGTTGCCGACCACCTCCACTGAACAGCGCTACATGGGCCGCACCAGCGCTGGCATGGTCGACAAAGCCAAGCAAAAAGCTCAGGAAGGTTATGAAGTCGTGCGTGACACGGTGACCCGAACCACTGAACAAACCGAAGTCGAGACCAAACCGGATCCGGCGCGGCCGTCTTCTTCGGATCTGTCGCAGGGTCTGGGTACATCCTGACGGGGAGAGATAAGGGAGGTCTTTAATGGGCCTCCCTTCGTCGTTGTGCGGCGGTAATTCGGTGTGCCGCTGTGGTGAGCCAGCCTGTGAAAACGTAGCCTTGCCCCGGATCATTGTGGGAGCGAGCCTGCTCGCGAAAGCGGTGTGTCATTCAATGTGGATGTATCTGATCTGGCGCCTTCGCGAGCAGGCTCGCTCCCACAGGGATTTTGGTTGCGCTGAAGATTTTGGCCTTGCCCCGGACCATTGTGGGAGCGAGCCTGCTCGCGAAGCGGTGTGTCATTCAACGTGGATGTATCTGATCTGGCGCCTTCGCGAGCAGGCTCACTCTTACAGGGGCGCGGTGTTCAGCTTCAGTGCTTCGACAAACGCCGCAAACGCTGCCGAGCCCTGGCGCCGGTTCGGGTAGTACAGGTGATAGCCCTGAAACGTCGGGCACCATTCTTCCAGCACTTCCACGAGTCGCCCGTCGGCCAGATACGGCGCGACCAATTGCTCGGGCACGTACGCCACGCCGATGCCATCCACGGCGGCATTGAGCACGTGCATGATGCTGTTGAACACCAACTGTCCGTCGACCTTCACGCTGAAATCCTGACCCTTGTGCGCAAACTCCCAGGCGTATATCGCGCCGGCCGGTTGATGGCGGATGTTGATGCAGGTGTGCTCCGTCAACTGATGTGGCGTGGCGGGTTTCGGGTGGCGGGCGAAGTAATCGGGCGAGGCGACCACGGCCAGGCGCCAGTCCGGGCCGATGCGTACGGCGATCATGTCTTTGCTGATTGATTCACCGAGACGAATACCAGCGTCGAAGCGCTCCTTGACCACATTGGTGAAACCATAATCGACGTAAAACTCCAAGGTGATGTCCGGATAGTCCTGCAAAAACTTTGCAAGCATCGGCCGAATGCACAACTCAATCTGGTCGTCCGTGCAGGAAATCCGGATCGTACCGCTGGGCTTGTCGCGCAGTTCACCAAGGGCTTCGAGCTCGGCGCTGATCTGCTCGAACAGCGGCGCAATCGAATGCATCAAGCGCTCGCCAGCCTCGGTCGGCGAGACGTTGCGCGTCGTGCGAGCCAGCAAGCGGATACCCAGACGCTGCTCCAGCGCGCGGACCGTATGACTCAACGCAGAGGGCGTGACGCCGAGGCGAGCAGCGGCTTTGGTGAAGCTTTGATCCTGGGCCACCGCCAGAAAGGCCTGCAGGTCATTGACTTTGGCGTTGCTCATTGCTGAATTTTTCTCAAAAGTACATGAAGATTACCGCTACTAATCAAGTTAAGCCCGATCCGTCAAGCTTTGCAGCCTGAGTAGCGGGGCAGAAGTGCCTCGACCATTTGTTCTTCCAGACAGGTTTTTGCATGACGGCCCAAGCAATCGACAACCCGACAAACCAGCCCATGGGCGTGTCCACTGACGGCGAGCAACCGGCGTACTGGAGCGGCGTGTTCGCCATGACCCTGTGTGTCTTCGCGCTGATCGCCTCCGAGTTCATGCCGGTCAGTCTGCTCACGCCAATGGCTACGGACTTGCACATCAGCGAAGGCCTGGCCGGCTACGGCATCGCCATCTCCGGCGCGTTCGCGGTGCTGACCAGCCTGACGATCACCAGGCTTGCCGGTTCGATGGATCGCAAGCGCCTGTTGCTGCTGTTGACGGCGCTGATGTGTGCGTCCGGGCTGGTGGTGGGCCTGGCGCCAAACTACACGGTTTACATGATCGGTCGCGCATTGATCGGCGTGGTGATTGGCGGCTTCTGGTCGATGTCGGCAGCGTTGGCCATGCGTCTGGTGCCCTCCGCCAGCGTGCCCAAGGCATTGGCAATTTTTAACGGCGGCAATGCTTTGGCTACGGTGGTCGCGGCGCCGCTGGGCAGTTATCTCGGCAGTGTGATTGGCTGGCGCGGGGCGTTTTTCTGCCTGATACCGGTGGCGTTGATTGCGCTGCTCTGGCAATGGATCAGCTTGCCCGCGCTCCCCGCCGCGCCACGCAAAGCCAGCGCAGCCAACGGCTTTGCGTTGTTCAAAAGCCGCCGGGTGGCATTCGGCATGCTCGGCGCAGGCCTGTTCTTCATGGGCCAGTTTGTGCTGTTCACTTACCTGCGACCGTTTCTGGAAACCGTGACCCGGGTCGATGTTTCGGTGCTGTCGATGATTTTACTGGTCATTGGTGTGGCCGGCTTTATCGGCACCGTGGTCATCGGTTCCGTGTTGAAGAAGGGGCTGTATCGCGTGGTGATCGCCATCCCGCTGTTGATGGCGATGATCGCAGTGGCGCTCATTGGGATGGGCAGTTCAGTGGTCGCGACGTTCGTGTTGCTCGGCTTGTGGGGATTGATCGCCACGGCGGCGCCGGTGGGCTGGTGGTCGTGGCTGGCGCGCACGCTGCCCGACGATGCCGAAGCGGGCGGTGGGCTGATGGTGGCGGTGGTGCAGTTGTCGATCGCTTCGGGGTCGACCGTCGGTGGTCTGCTGTTCGACGGCAGTGGCTATCGGCTGACCTTCTTCGCCAGCGCGGCATTGCTGGTGCTGGCGGCGCTGATGACGTGGCTGACGTCGCGGCAGAAAGCCTGACTCAGCTCTCGGTATTTTCCACTGAAGCCTGCGCGGCTTCGGCTTCCAGCTTCAGGCGATCAGCCTTGCAGATGTATTTGGGCTTTTTCGGCGCCAGTTTGGCGTTGGCCTTTTTGGCTTTTTCCTTGAACAACTGCTGCAGCTTCTTTTGACGATTCATGATTTTTCGATCAGGGGTGGAGAGGGTGGGAATCCTGACGCAAGGCCGAGTGGTCAGCAAGAAGAAATCCACTAAGCTGAGCACATTCCCCCCAACTCAAGCCCCCCCAAACCGAAGGAATCGCACATGAGAAAAGCTCGCAGATTGATTGTCGCGCTGTCTTGCCTCGCGCTTGTAGTCGGCAGCACGACGGCACTGGCCGACCCCGGCAATGGCAAGGGCCAGGGCGGCCAGGGCAACGGCAAGGGCAAACCGCAGAACATGCAGGATCATGGTAAACAGGGTGGGGGCGGTCAGGGCAATGGCAATAAAGGCCAGCAACACTCTGGCAATGGCGGCGGTGCTCCGAGCATTGATCGCGGCAATATTCTCGGCATCGTCGACGGCTATCGCGGCGAATACTGGAATCCGGGGCCAGCGCTGCCGCCTGGCGTTCAGAAGAATCTGGCGCGGGGCAAACCGCTGCCACCAGGCATCGCCAAGAAGCTGGACGGGCGTCTGCTCGGCCATTTGCCTCATTACGACGGCTACGAATGGCAACAGGTTGGCACCGACCTGATCCTCGTCGCGCTGGCTACCGGGCTGATCTACGAGGTGCTCAACGGCGCGTTCGATTGATTCTGCAAAGAGGAGTGGCAGCACCTGCCGCTCCTTTTTTATTCATGCATAGCTGCATCAGATGCAGCAATGAACTGCATTCAGGTTGGGTTGTTCGTTGAATGCTGAGCTTTCAGACTGAGCTCAACGGCTAACGAATGAATGGAGATGACCATGGCCAATGCAATCCGCTTCACCGCAACCGGCGCACCGGATGTCCTGCAATTGCGCACTGTCAGCGAACAGGCCCCCGGGTCCGGCGAGGTCTGGCTGGAGCAAGCGGCGGTGGGCGTCAATTACCTCGATGTCAGCCAGCGCAAAGGTGCGGTACCGGTGGCGTTGCCGTCGGGGCTGGGGCTGGAAGGCGCGGGTCGGGTGGCGGCGGTCGGTGCCGGTGTGAGCAACGTGCGCGTCGGTGATCGGGTCGCTTACGCCACCGGCCCCTTGGGCGGTTACGCCTCGGCGCGGCTGTTTCCGGCAGAGCGGCTGGTGAAGATCCCCGATGAGTTGTCGTTCGAAGATGCGGCGGCGGTTTTGTTCAAAGGCATCACCGCGCAGTATCTGTTGAAGGCGACTTACCCGGTCGGGCCGGGCACGACGATGCTGCTTTACGGTGTCGCGGGAGGTCTGGGGGAAATCATGGTGCCATGGGCCAAACACCTTGGCGCAACGGTGATCGGTGTGGTGTCGAAGCAGGCCAGTGTCGACAAGGCTCGCGCTTCGGGCTGTGACGAAGTGCTGGTGTTCGATGCCGAGACTCTCGCCGCCGATGTGGTGCGTATCACCGAGGGGCGCAAGGTCGATGTGGTGTATGACCCGATTGGTCGGGTGTCTTTTCAGGCCTCGCTGGACAGCTTGCGCCCACGCGGATTGATGGTCTCGTTCGGCGCGCAGACCGGCGCGCCGGCGGCGGTGGAAATGGCCACGCTGAACGCCAAGGGCTCGCTGTTCCTGACCCGTCCGTCGCTGGCCGCGCACACTGCTACGACAGCCGAATATCAGGAGCGCGCACAAGATGTGCTGGCCGCAGTGGCCGCCGGTATCATCACCCCGCAAATTCGCGCGCGTTATTCATTGGCCGACGTGGCACAAGCGCACGCCGATCTTGAATCGGGCAGATCATCAGGGGCGATCATTTTAAAACCATGAATCTGGATGTTCTGAGCAACCCGCACAGCGATGAAATCGCTGCTTTCCTGGCCGTCGCCGCGCAAGGCTCGTTTGTCGCGGCGGGGCGTTTGTTGCAGCGCCATCCGACCATTGTTTCCAAGCGCCTGGCGGCGATGGAGAAGCGACTGGGCGTGCGGTTGGTGGAACGCTCGACGCGACACGTGCGTATCACCGAGGCCGGCCTGCAACTTGAACAACGCTTGCGCGCGGCCGTCGAGTTGATGAACGAAGCGCAGCAACAAGCGGTGCAGGGCGCCAGCGAAGTACGCGGCACCTTGCGCCTGGCGTTGCCGGCGGCGATGGGGCGCTTGTGGCTGGGGCCGCTGCTGCCCGAATTTCTCAAGGCCCATCCGCAGGTTTCGCTGGTGGCCGATTACAGCGAAGGCCTGGTCGACATCATCGAGCAGGGCTTCGACGCGGCTATTCGCATCGGCGAGCTGGACGATAATCGGCTGATCGCGAAAAAGCTCAGCGACCATCGACGGATTCTCTGCGCATCGCCGGCCTACATCGAGGCCCACGGCATGCCGCAAACCCCGCAGGACCTGCTTCAGCACAATTGCCTGCGCTTCAGTGGGCTGGCCTCGTTCCCGCTGTGGCGCCTGCATCGCGGCAACGAGGTGCAGACCATCACGCCCCACGGCAACCTGACCGCCAGCGACAGCGAATCCCTGCTCGCCGCCGCCCGCGCCGACGCCGGCATACTCGGTGCCGGCGACTGGCTGATGAGCCGCGATCTGGCGGCAGGTCGGTTGATTCGTGTGTTGCCCGACTGGCATCTGGATTCGGCGGGCGGCGTTTATCTGGTCAGGCCGTCATCGCGGTTTCCAGCGGCGGCGGTGGTGGCGTTCAAGGAGTGGATTGAAGGGAAATTCGATCCGGCGCCACCTTGGGCGGTTTGATCACAACCTGCATCAAGACCGACACTGACCCTGTGGGAGCGAGCCTGCTCGCGAAAGCGCAGTGTCAGTCATAGTTGATGTGGCTGACCTGACGCCTTCGCGAGCAGGCTCGCTCCCACAGGTTTCGTGGCTTGTTCAGGAATTGCCGRACATACGTATATCCAWTGTGGGAGCGAGCCTGCTCGCGAAAGCGSAGTGTCAGTCATGGATGATCTGGCTGACCTGACGCCTTCGCGAGCAGGCTCGCTCCCACAGGTTTCGTGGCTTGTTCAGGAATTGCCGAACATACGTATATCCAATGTGGGAGCGAGGGCCAGTTTGGGCGCACAAAAAAAGCCCGGCATTGCCGCCGGGCTTCGGTGTCTTCAACACTTCAAGCGGCGATTTTGTTGGCCGCCATTTCCTTTTTGTGGCTCGCCTTCATGGCTTCCATTTGCGCGCCCAGTTCCTCGAGCTTGGCCTTGCCCAGAAGCTTCTGCGCTTTCGGGAACATTTCCTCTTCTTCCTCCTCGATGTGGTGCTCCAGCAGTTCCTTGACCACTTTGACCCGACCGGCAAATTCCGGGCTGCCTGGATCGGTTTCTTTCAGATCAGGCAGTACCAGCGAATCCACGGTGCGGTGCTCTTCCTTGGCTTCGTAATACATGATGTCTTCTTCCTTGCTGCCGGCTTCCTTGAACGCAGGGTAGAGAATCTCTTCTTCGAGGCGGGTGTGGATGGTGATTTCCATTTCCAGTTTGCTTAGCAACTCGACGCGTTTTTTCAGCGCGCGATCGGTGGATTCACTCAGTTGGCTGAGGATGGCTTTTACTTTTTCATGGTCGGCTTTGAGAAGGTCGATGGCATTCATTTTTTGAGGCCTCTGCTTTTCACGGATTGAACACAGCGTTCTTTTTTTCGCGCTGCTGTGTATTCAGGAAGAGGCTGTCGCAGGACTCGTGCCAACTCGCCGATCCAGCGCAACCCGCGTAAATCAAGGGGTTGACGCAAAAGCCGGCAGAACGCCTTCATGCAGGCTGCAAGATATCGCAGCGGCGGACATTGCATATAACAAGCCCGGCAAATGCCGGGCTGTGGTGATGCTTGGAAAGGGGCAGCGCTAGCCGCTTCAACGGTTAGCCTGTGAAGGCGAAACACGCCCGATATGCTTGGGTCCCGCCAGTGCCCAGGCGATCAGGCCGAACAGCGGCACGAACACGATCAGCACGATCCACACGCCTTTACTACTGGATTTCCCTTCGCTTTTACGCACCCGATTGATGGCCCAAAGCTCGATCAGCACAAGAATGACCGCCAATACGATCCACACGGTTTCGATTTGCATAGGCTTAGCTCCTGATGGTCTGTGCGTTAGGCGACGATAGGGGCGTTGGGTTCATTCTTTTTGCCTTGGACAAGCGGGCGGGGTGATACCCGGTTGCAAAATAAATGTCTGATCGCCGCTGCGGCCTATATCCTCTGCGCCACGTTTGGGCTGAAACAGGGACAGGGCAATGGCATTCAGGGTGATGGTTGTCGGTGGTTACGGCAATTTCGGCAGTATCGTGTGTCGGCATCTGGCGCTCATGCCAGAGATTGAACTGCT
Organism: Pseudomonas sp. Leaf434; assembly: GCF_001425545.1. Classification (NCBI taxonomy): domain Bacteria; kingdom Pseudomonadati; phylum Pseudomonadota; class Gammaproteobacteria; order Pseudomonadales; family Pseudomonadaceae; genus Pseudomonas; species Pseudomonas sp. Leaf434. The sequence continues at coordinate 1,580,580 of NZ_LMQZ01000001.1, forward strand.
GTTGTCGGGCCGCGATGCACGCAAGTTGCAAATCAAGGTCGCTGAGCTGCAAGCGCAATCAGGCCGTCCGTGCGGAGGGTGGTGCGGCGATGCAATGGGCGCAGGTTTTCAAGCGGCGTTGCGAGAGTTGAATGTTCAGTTGGTGGTGCACACCGGCGGGCCGTTTCAGGGGCAATCCTACGCAGTTGCTGAAAGCTGCATCGGCGCCGGTGTGAATTATTGCGATCTGGCTGACTGCCGCACTTTCGTCAACGGCATTGACGTGCTCGACGCCCGCGCCAGGGAGGCTGGTGTGGCCGTGCTCAGCGGTTGCAGTTCGGTGCCGACCTTGTCCTCGGCAATCATCGATCAGCAGCGCCAGCGCTTTGCGCGAATCGATTCGATCGAGCATGGCATTTCATCCTCGGCGAAGATGCCGGGGCTGTCCACGGTCGAAGGCGTGCTCGCTTATGCGGGCAAACCGATCAGGCAGTTGAAAAACGGCCAGGTTCACGAAGTATTGGGTTGGCTCGATCTGACCCTGCGCAGCATGCCGCAACTGGGCACGCGGGTGCTGGCCAATGTCGATGTGCCGGACATGGATATATTTGCCCGCCGCTATGGTGCGCACACACTGCGCTTCAAGGCTGGCGCCGGCCTGAAGCTCGGCGGCGTTGCCAACGCCTTGCTGGCGCAGGCCTTGCGCTTCGGGCTGGTGCGCGATCATGTGCGCTGGGCGGCGCGCCTGCATCGCCTGGGCACGTGGTTCGAACGCTTCGGTGATGGCAAAAGCGCGATGTACATCGATGTTCAGGGCATCGGGGTTGACGATCAGCCGCTGAGCATGACCGCGCAACTCACCGCGCTGAATGACAAAGGCCCGGAAATCCCCAGCTGCGCCGCCGTCGCCCTGGCAATCAAAATGGCGCGGGGTTATGCACCGCAACCTGGCGCGAGGCCGTGTGTTGGCGAAATCAGCGTCGATGAATATCTGGCGGCGATCAACGATCCGGCCAACTTGAGCCTGTCGGTTCAATTCTCCGATGGACAGCGTTGAGATGCTCTATCTCTGCCTGAAGTACCTGCATGTAATCGCGGCGATTTTCCTCTTCGGTTTCGGCATGGGCTCCTACCTCTACCTGATCGCCGCCAGCCGCAGCGGCAACCCGCAAGTGATCGCCCATGTCGCAAGGATGGTGGTGCGTTTCGATACGTGGATCACCACGCCGGCCGGGTTTGTGCAGGTCATCACCGGCTATCTGCTGATGCGGCTTTCCGGGCTTTCGATGAGCAGTGAGTGGCTGCTGACGTCGCTGATCATTTTCTTCTGCGTAGGCGCACTGTGGCTGCCTGTACTGGTATTGCAAAAGCGTCTGCAGAAGATGGCGCTGAGCGCGGGCGAGGGCGGCCTGCCTCTGGATGATCGCTTTGCAAGCACTTACCGCTGGTGGTTCTGGATGGGCATCGCCGGGTTCGCCGGGATGTTTGTCATCGTGCTGATGATGGTGACGAAGATGACACCGGTGCAACTGGTCGGGTTAACCGTGGGCTTTTAGAAAGCGGCTTTCATGATCCGCTGTTGGCAGCAGGCAAGTGTCGTACTTGCCGAACAGCCGATAGCGGTTCAGCGCGATTCGATCGTAAGCCCAGTCACGCAGGCGGCGCGGGAAAATCCGCAGCAGTTTCAGCGGCTGCCAGCGCATCGGCAGTTGCCCGACCACTTCAAGGAATGCATCTGATCGCTCCCAATAATTGCGGTCGCGGATCACCGCCATGGTGTCGAACTCATCCAGGGGCAAACCGGCCCACGCCAGCAAGGCCTGGCCTTCGGGCGATTGCACGGTCGCCAGACGCACATGGCGCTGATGGTCATGGCGAATCAGAAAGCGCGCCCAGCCGTTGCACAGTTTGCACACGCCGTCGAACAGCACCACGGTTTCGCCTGGCTTGAGCAATGGCGCGGGGGTCGGGCGGGTTTTCATGGCAGGCATCGGCGGATGTCCTTGGCGGCGGTTGTCGCGATCATAACCTTGATCATTGGGCTACAGGAGTGGATCGCGGCGGTATTGGCCCGGCGATATGCCGTGCACGCGGCGGAAGGCAGCGCCAAACGCCGCGTCGGACAGGTAGCCCAGTGACGCGGCGACAGTGGCCACATTGTCCCGACCATTGCGCAAGCGAAACGCGGCCACGCGCATCCGCCAGCGCGTGGCATATTCGACCGGCGCTACACCCATGCAAGTTTTGAATAACGCGGCGAAACCGGAGCGCGACATGCAGGCAATCTCGGCCATTTGCGTCAGTCGCCAAGGTTTTTCCGGGGCAGCGTGAACGGCGCGCAAGACGCCGGCAATCGCCGGTTCCCGCAGTCCGCCCAGCCAAGACAATTGTTCGGCATCCGCGCTGTTGATGTGATGGCGCAGCGCATGGATGAAGATCAGTCGCAGCAAGTCGTTGCACATCGCCTGCGAGCCGGCCTGGTGTGATGGCCACTCGCGCTCCAGTTCATCCAGCAGCCAACCGAACGACGAGGCACCTGTGGCCTCTGCGCGAATGATCAGCGAGGTCGGCAGCACGTCGAGCAGTTCGGTTGCGCCGGGTCCCGATAGCGACACGCTGCCGCCCAGCAGCTCGACTTCCTCGCCGACGCCAAACGTCGCCGAGACGCCGTCATGGGCAAAAACATCCGCTGCATTCACCGCCTCGACGTCGGCGCCGCTGGCCAGAATGAACGGCGTGCGCGACACCACAAAGCAGTCGCCGGCCCGCAGCAACTGCGCCGGCAAGCCCTGCATGCGCAACCAGCATTCGCCTCGTCGCACCACGTTGAATTTCAGTTCGATGGGTTGAAATCGCAGCGCCCAGACGCCGCCTGCCTGCAAACGCACCGAGCAGGCTGCTTGCAACTCGGAGAGTGCCAATACGGCAGAAAGCGGATCGCCAGCAGGATTTTGGATGATCACGACAGAAACCTGGATTTATCAGACTGGTTTGTCCCGAGAGCTTAACCAAGAATGAAGACCTTCGATAGCTCACTCAGGATTAACGCTCATGGCTACGCTCCAACAACCTGTGCAATCACCGTTCAACGCCGCGAGCACAGCGGCTGAAGTCATGGCCGGCATCGATCTGCGCGGGCAGCTCGCGGTGGTCACCGGCGGCTATTCCGGCCTGGGTCTGCTGACGGTGAAAAGCCTCGCGGCGGCAGGAGCGCAGGTCATTGTGCCGGCCAGAGATACGGAGCGGGCAGAGGTGGCATTGGCGGGTGTTGAAGGTGTCCGCGTGCTGCCCATGGACCTGATGCAGGCTGAATCGGTGGCGGCGTTCAGCCAAAGCGTGGTCAGCGCGGGTCAGCCAGTGTCATTGCTGATCAACTGCGCCGGAGTCATGGCCGCGCCGTTGCTGCGCGATGCCGATGGCCATGAAAGCCAGTTCGCGACCAATCACTTGGGCCACTATCGCCTGACCTGCGGCCTTTGGCCGGCGCTGGTCAAAGCTGGACAGGCGCGGGTGTTGTCAGTGTCATCGCGCGGGCATCAGATTGCCGGGGTGGACTTTGCCGACATCGATTTCCTGCAACGGCCGTATGACAAATGGGTCGCGTATGGTCAGTCGAAAACGGCCAATGCCTTGTTCGCCATGGCGCTCGATCGTCGCGGGCGCAGTCATGGCGTTCGTGCGTTCTCATTGCATCCCGGGCAGATTCTGACGGATCTGGCACGGCACCTGAGCACAGCGGAACTTGCCGCATTCGATGCGCTGGATGAGCAGGGCCGGCCACGGCTGGATGCCCACAACGGTCTGAAAACGCTGGAGCAGGGCGCCGCGACGGGATTGTGGTGTGCGACCAGTGCATTGCTTGCGGATTTGGGTGGCGTGTATTGCGAAGACTGCAATGTTGCGCCGATCAATCAACCTGAAGCGGGCCGCAAGGGCGTTGCGCAATGGGCGGCGGATGCTGAGCTGGCTGAGCGACTTTGGGCGGTTTCGGAGCAATGGACGGGGCTCACGGTGGCATAAATCGAGTCAAAGGACAAAAGCCCCTCACCCAAACCCTCTCCCGAAGGGAGAGGGGACTGACCGAGGTGTTTAGTAGAAATTCGCCGACCTGAAATACCGGGTCGAACTCAGTTCTTGAACAGCACCCAAATCGGCTCCCTCTCCCTCGGGAGAGGGCTGGGGTGAGGGGCTGCTCGATAGAGTTACTCTCCCAGCTTCGCCCAGAATTCCTCCGCCGAAGGGCTGATCGGTGCGGTCGGGCGAGTCAGGTGTATTTCCAGTGGAATGTCCCAACTGTCATCCAGCGCCCTGACCAGGCGCCCGTCGGCCATTTCCTGTTCGGTCAGGCTTTTCGGCAGCCAGGCGACGCCTTTGCTTTCCAGCGCCATCGACATCAGCACTGCCGCCAGATGGCTGCTGAACAGCGGTTTCAAATGCAGATAATCGGCCTTGCCGTGTAGCCTGTGGGCGACGATTCGGCCCAGGCCGGATTCGTGGGTGTAGGCCAGATAGGGCAGGGTTTCAGGCGACGTGCCGAACTGGGCTGAAGCACTCGCCAGCGGCACAAGTACGTCCTCGCCGACCTTCTTGCCAATGAACTGATCAGGCGCCAGTAATGGCGGAACGTCGGGGTGGCGATGGCATAGCAGGAACTGCACCTGGCCATGAATCAGCATCTGTTCGCACACGGCCATGCTGTCGGAATGCAGGCGAACCGCATCGATCGGCGCGCCACTTTCGGCACTGCGCAACCAGCGCGGGAAGAAGGTGAATGACAGCGAGTGAGTGGCAGCGAACTGCAAGGTTTTCGCCGCCATGCCAGCCACTTCCTGAGCCTCGGAGCGCATGCGGTACAGGCGTCTGGCCGCTTCCTGAGCGCTGGGCAAAATCTGCCTGCCGGCCTCGGTCAGCGTCGCGCCCTGCGGAGTGCGCACGAACAATTCCACGCCCATCCAGTTCTCCAGCGAGCGCACTCGGCGACTGAACGCCGGCTGCGTCACATGGCGCGCTTCGGCGGCCCGGACAAAGCTGCCGTATTCGGCCAGCGCTGAAAAATCCTCAAGCCAAACCAGTTCCAAGGGCAATGCCTCCTGTGCATAGGGCGCGGCATTAATAGCATTGGGCGGGTGTCGTCGCAACGCATAACGTTGGCCCACCACAACAAGAGGAACCCGTCATGCGTATCGTCGATATCCGTGAAAAAACCGTCTCCATCGCTTCCCCGATCGCCAATGCCTACATCGACTTTTCGAAGATGACCTGCTCGGTCGTCGCGGTCATTACCGACGTGATTCGCGATGGTAAGCCGGTCATCGGTTACGGTTTCAACTCTAACGGTCGCTACGGCCAGGGCGCATTGATGCGCGACCGTTTTCTGGCGCGGATCACTGAAGCCGACCCGGAAACCCTGATCGATCACGAGAACAATAACCTCGATCCGTTCGCCATCTGGAAAACCCTGATGACCAACGAAAAACCGGGCGGGCATGGCGAGCGTTCAGTAGCGGTCGGCACCATCGATATGGCGGTGTGGGATGCGGTGGCGAAGATTGAAGGCAAGCCGCTGTATCGCCTGCTCGCCGATCGTTATCGCAACGGTGTGGCCGATGACAAAGTCTGGGTGTATGCGGCGGGCGGTTATTACTACCCAGGCAAGGACCAGAGCAAACTCAAGGCCGAAATGCAGAGCTACCTGGACCGTGGCTACGACGTGGTCAAGATGAAGATCGGCGCGGTGCCGCTGGACGAAGATATCCGCCGCATTGAGGCGGTGCTCGAAGTGGTGGGCGACGGCCAGCGCCTGGCGGTCGATGCCAACGGCCGCTTCGATCTGCAGACCGGTATCGCCTACGCCGAAGCGATCAAAAAGTACAACCTGTTCTGGTACGAAGAAGTCGGCGACCCGCTGGATTATGCGCTCCAGGCCGAGCTGGCCAATCACTACGAACTGCCGATGGCCACCGGCGAAAACCTCTTCTCCCATCAGGACGCCCGCAACCTGTTGCGCCACGGCGGCATGCGCCCTGACCGCGATTACCTGCAATTCGACTGTGCGCTGTCCTACGGTCTCGTCGAGTACATGCGCACCCTGAAAGTGATGGAAGAGCTGGGTTGGTCTTCGCGCCGCGTGGTGCCACATGGCGGTCACCAGATGTCGCTGAACATCGCCGCTGGTCTGCACCTGGGCGGCAACGAATCGTACCCGGACGTGTTCCAGCCCTTCGGCGGGTTTGCCGATGGCATCCGCGTAGAAAACGGCTACGTCGGGCTGCCGGAAATTCCGGGCGTCGGCTTCGAAGCCAAATCTGCGCTCTATGCCGTCATGCGCGAACTGGGCGAGGGCTGATTCGGTTTTATCTGCGGCCTCGATTTCCGAGGCCGCACCTTCAGGCGTCATCCTCGACGCCAAAGCCACATGCCCACCACAACAATAAAATGAGGTGCTTCCGTGGAAACTTCAAAATCACGCTGGTACAGCCAGCTCTATGTGCAAGTGCTGATTGGCATCGTCATCGGCGCTGCCATCGGATACTTCGTGCCGGACATCGGCGCCAAGCTGCAGCCGTTTGCCGACGGTTTCATCAAACTGATCAAGATGCTCCTGGCGCCGATCATTTTCGGCACGGTAGTGGTCGGTATCGCCAAGATGGGCAGCATCAAGGAGGTCGGCCGCATCGGTGTGAAAGCGCTGATCTACTTCGAGATTCTTTCCACCATCGCTCTGGTGGTCGGCCTGATCGTAGTCAACGTGGTCAAGCCCGGTGCCGGCATGAACATCAACGCCGGTACCCTCGATGGCAGCGCTGTCTACAAATACAGCCAGGCGGCGAGCGAGCAGGGCGGTCTGGTCGAATTCTTCCTCAATATCATCCCCCATACCTTCCTCGGCGCCTTCTCCAACGGCGTGATGCTGCAGGTGATTCTGTTGTCGGTGCTGATGGGCGTCGCCTTGGTGCAAATGGGCGAAACCAGCAAACCGCTGATCAACACCATCGACCTGTTCCTGCAAGGCCTGTTCAAAATCGTCGCGATGGTCATGCGTCTGGCGCCGTTGGGAGCGGGGGCTGGCATGGCGTTCACTATCGGCAAATACGGCATCGGCACGTTGCTGTCGCTGGGGCAGTTGCTGGTCGCGCTGTACATCACCACGCTGATTTTCATCGTCGTTGTATTGGGCGCGGTGGCGCGATGGTCGGGCATGCCGCTGATGCAGTTTCTGCGGTATTTCAAAGATGAAATCCTGATCACCCTGGGCACCTGTTCGACCGAAGCGGTGCTGCCGCGAATGATGGTCAAACTGGAAAAGCTCGGCTGCAAGAAATCCGTGGTCGGCATGGTCCTGCCGACGGGCTACACCTTCAACGCAGACGGCACCTGCATCTACCTGACCATGGCGGCGATTTTCATTGCCCAGGCGACCAACACGCCGCTGACCTTCATGGATCAGATGATTCTGCTCGGCGTATTTCTACTCACGTCCAAGGGCTCGGCCGGAGTGGCGGGAGCAGGGTTCGTGACACTCGCGGCCACGCTCACCACCATTCACTCCATACCTCTGGTGGGCCTGGTGTTGCTGCTGGGCATCGACCGCTTCCTCAACGAGGCGCGAGCCGTGACCAACCTGATCGGTAACGGCATCGGCACCATCGCCATCGCCAAATGGGACAAGTCGTTCGATGTCGAAGCGTGCGAGCGGGAAATCGCCGCCATGAAGCAGGACAAGGCAGCGCGCAAGTCGCTGCTTGTGCATAAGTGATTCGGGCAACGTGAGCGCTTGATTGGCCTGCCGACGCGTACAGGTTTCAAGTCAGTTCAAAGGTTATGGACTGGGGGCGGGACGATGAAAATTGGCGCACTGACGAAAACCAGTCGGTGCTGGCACGCCACCAATCCCCAGCCATGCCAAAAAACCTGTGGGAGCGAGCTTGCTCGCGAAGGGGCCAGAACGGTCAACACGGATGGCGACCGGCAGAGCGCTTTCGCGAGCAAGCCAGTTTCCACAGTAGGTTGCGCGATTGCTGTCACAACAGTTGGCGATGTTCTTTCGCACCGGACAGTACAAGCAGTGGATTGCAAAACGTTCGCTATGAACCGTCAGGCCGGACCTGAACCCTCTACGTACGTCTGGATGACCTCATCCCAAGGCGGCGTTGCAGGGAACAACTCAAGCAAAAACGCCGTGAACGCTTTGACATTCGGGCTACCGCGACGGCTCTCCGGCCACAACGCGGTAATGGCGAAGCGTTCGACGGTGAACTGTGGCAGCACCGGGACCAGTTCGCCCCGACGAACATACGCCGCCGCTACGTAGTGCGGCGAAATACCGATGCCGCCGCCGGCAGCCAGCACCGCCGCGACCGCATCGCTGGCATCAACGGTGAAGGCCGCGTCGGGTGCCAGTTCCAACTGTCTGTCACCGGCTAGATACGGCCAGCGCAAACTCTGCCCGGTGCTTTGATAGCGGAAATTCACGCACTCATGCTCGGCGAGATCCTCGGCCGTAAGCGGAGTACCCTTGCGCTGCAGATAGTCCGGTGATGCGAACGCACCGATTCGATGCGGGCCCAGCGGGCGAGAAATCAGTCGCGAATCCGCAAGATTGCCAACCCGAACCGCGACGTCGATGCCTTGTTCGATGAGGTCGGCATACTGATCGCCGAGTCGTAGATCGATCGTCACCTTTGGATATTGCTCGCGAAATCTCGGCAGGGCCGGCGCGAGGATATTCAGTCCAATCGGCAACGGCGCGGTGACCTTCAATACGCCCGATGGCTCAGCGCGTGAAGCAACGGCGGCCTGATCGATGTCTTCGACTTCGCGCAGAATCCGCAGCGCCCGTTCGTATAGATCACGGCCCTCCGGGGTGAGTACCAGCGAGCGCGTGGTGCGAGTAAACAGCATCAGGCCGAAATGCTCTTCGAGCCGTTGCACGCTTTTGCTGATGGCCGACGGCGACACCGACAGTGCCCGAGCGGCAGCCGTGTAGCTGCCCAGCGAAGCCGCTCGTGCAAAGGCGATGAGCCCGGTTAAACGATCCAATCCAATTTGTGCCTTCATGGCACTAGTAAAGCGACTTCTGGCCCAATTATCAATGTGGCTTCCAAAACGTAGTCTTTGGCCATCGAACGCCATTCAGGTGTTCCAGACGGAGACTCAGCATGAACATCAGCCAAACCCTGCCTTCCACACTCACCGACAAAACCGTGGTCATTTTCGGCGGCACCTCCGGCATCGGCCTGGCCGCTGCGGTGCAAGCGAAAGCCGCTGGCGCCAAGGTCATCGTCATCGGCTCGAACGCTGCACGTGCCGAGCAGGCCGCCAGCGAGCACGGGCTCGATGGCTGGCGCGCGGCCGACGTGACCGATAGCCAGGCTCTCGATACTGCACTGGCCGATATCCTTCAGGTCGATCACCTCGTTCTGCTCGCCGGCACGTTTGTCGCTGGCACCGTGCGCGCGGCTGATCTCGATTATCTGCACCGCGCGTTCGACGAACGCATCTGGGCATCGATCAATGCGATTCGGGTCCTTGGCGACAGGCTGGCAAAAGACGGCTCGATCACGTTTATCTCCGGTTCTCTCGCTGATCGCCCGAATGCCTACGGCACCGCCGTACTCGCCGCCGCCTCGGCAGCCATGGAAGCACTGGCTCGCGGTCTGGCCCTTGAGTTGGCACCGGTGCGAGTCAACACGCTTTCGCCCGGCCCGATCAACACCCCGATTCTGGGCAAGGCACTGGGCGAGGGGCGGGATGCATTTGTCGCTTCTCTTGAGCAGGTGCTGCCCCTGCATCGCCTCGGCACAGCTGCAGAAGCGGGCGCGGCAGTGGTTTTCCTGATGAGCAACACCTTCATGAACGGCGCCGTGCTCAACATCGACGGCGGCGCACGCCTGGTTTGATCCTGCCCACCTTTTTGAGAGCCTGAACATGACATCGTTATTTGATTCCGTGCGCCTCGGCGCGCTCGATTTGCCCAACCGCATCCTGATGGCACCGATGACCCGCGCGCGCGGCACTCGCGAGCACGTCCCGACCGAGATGATGGTCGAGTATTACCGCCAGCGCGCCAGTGCCGGCCTGATCATTTCCGAAGCGATCGGCATCAGCCAGCAAGGTCTGGGCTGGCCGTATGCGACAGGCATTTGGTCGGCCGAACAGGTCGCCGGCTGGCGCAAGGTCACCGATGCCGTGCATGGCGCTGGCGGCCGGATCATCGCGCAGCTCTGGCACATGGGCCGGGTCGTGCACCCGAGTTTCCTTGGCGGCGGCCAGCCGGTTTCCGCATCGGTCACCACCGCGCCGGGACAGGCGCATACGTACGCCGGCAAGCAGCCGTATACACCGGCGCGTGCGTTGCCGCTGGAAGAAATTCCCGCACTGCTGGAAGACTTTCGTCAGGCCACTCGCAACGCAATCGAGGCGGGTTTCGATGGCGTGCAGATCCACGCCGCCAACGGCTATCTGCTCGACCAGTTCCTGCGCGACAGCGACAATTTTCGCACCGATGCGTACGGCGGCTCGATCAACAACCGTATCCGCTTGCTCAAGGAAGTGACCGAGGCGGTGGCCGAAGTCATCGGCGCCGACCGCACTGGCGTGCGCTTGACTCCAAGCAGCTGCGAGCAGGGCATCCGCGACAGCGATCCCGAAGCGCTGTTCATCCGCGCCGCCGAAGTGCTGTCAGCGATTGGCATCGCTCATCTGGAAGTCCGCGAACCACCGCTGGACGGCACCTTCGGCAAGTCCGAACGCCCGCCACTGGCCGGGATGATTCGCGACGTGTTCAAAGGCGTGCTGATCCTCAATTCGGACTACGGTTTCGCCAGGGCACAAGCGCAACTGGATGCCGGGCTCGCCGATGCGATTGCGTTTGGACGGCCGTTTATAGCCAATCCGGATCTGCCGCTGAGATTCGCTCGGCAGTTGCCATTGGCGGAAAGCGAAATGAGCACTTGGTTCAGCCAGGGTTGGGAAGGGTATGGGGATTATCCGGCGGTGGATGGCGTTTGAATGTAGCGTCGGTGCCAGCCGCCGTGGCAGTGGATGCCCTGACGGGCTGGCCAGAACCCGGAAAAGCACGCTTAAGCCAGTCGCAAGAGACGGTTCGCGCTGTTGATATGAAAAGTGAGGCCTGTGATCAGGCCTCATTTGCGTTTTACCAACTCACCTGCAACGTTTCAACGCCGCGCCGTGCGCGTGCTCACATCCACCCAGACCGCCAGCACCAGAATGCTGCCCTTGACGATCATCTGCCAGTAACTGTCGACGTCCAGCATCGACATGCCGTTATCCAGGCTGGTGATCACCAGTGCGCCGAGGAGGGCGCCGTAGACGGTGCCGGAGCCGCCGCGCATGGAGGTGCCGCCGATGAAGCAGGCGGCGATGGCGTCGAGTTCGCCCATGCTGCCGGCGGAGGGTGAGCCGGCGGCGAGGCGTGCGGTGTTGACCACGCCGGCGAGGGCGCACATCACGCCCATGATGCCGAAGATCCACAGCTTGACCGCTTGCACATTGATGCCCGACAGGCGCGTGGCTTCCATGTTGCTGCCGACCGAATAGACCCGGCGGCCGAACACAGTCTGGCTGGCGACGTAGCTGAACACGCCGAGCAGAATCAGCAACAGCAGCACCGGCACGGGAATGCCGTCATAGCTGTTGAGGGTCTGAACAAAACCCGCCAGCACCGCGCCGATCACCAGCACGCGCACAACATCACGCACCAGCGAATGCGCCGCCAGGCCATGCAGGGCGCGATTGCGTCGTTGTTTCCAGGTCAGGAACACCGTCAGCACAAACAGCAGCACACCCAGGCCGGTGCCGATCGCGTGAGGCAGATATCCTTGGCCGACGTAGACCAGCTCCGGGGATACCGGGGCGATGGTGGTGCCGCCGGTGATCCCCAGCAAAATCCCGCGAAACGCCAACATGCCACCGAGGCCGACGATAAATGACGGTATGCGCAAGTACGCCGCCATGTAGCCGTTGGCGAGGCCGATCATCAGGCCGCACAGGGCGACCAGACTGAGATTCGCCAGCAGCGGAATGTGATAGACCACGTCGAGTATCGCCGCGAGGCCGCCGAGCAGGCCGAGCAATGAGCCCACCGACAAATCGATCTCGCCGCTGATGATCACCAGCACCATGCCGCAGGCGAGGATTCCGGTAATCGACATCTGCCGCAGCAGGTTGGAAAGATTGCGCGGGGTGAGGAAACCGCCTTCGGTCTGCCAGCTGAAGAACAGCCAGATCAGCACCACGGCAAATACCAGCGCGAGCATCTTGTAGCGGGTGAACAGTTGTTTGACCTGATTCATTTACGCGGTTTTCCGATCATTATTGTTATGGCTGCCCGGCTGGCTGAGGGCGGCGGCGAGTACCTGTTCCTGGGTCAGCTCATGGTTGACGAAGTCACCACGCAACTGGCCTTCGCCGATCACCAGCACGCGGTCGGAGACGCCGAGCACTTCGGCCAGTTCCGATGAAACCATGATGATCGACACGCCTTCGGCGGCCAGCGCGCCCATCAATTTGTAGATCTCGTACTTGGCGCCGACGTCCACGCCTCGGGTCGGCTCGTCGAGAATCAGTACGCGCGGTTTGGCCAGCAGCATTTTCGCCAGCACGGCTTTCTGCTGGTTACCGCCCGACAGGCTGGTGATCGGCAGGGAGGGACTTGCGGTTTTCAGATGCAGACGGGAGATTTCCCGGTCGATGCAGCCGAGTTCGGCTTCGGCATCGATGCGGGTCATTTTCGAATAGCTCTCGAGCACGGCGAGGGTGATGTTCTGGCCGACACCGAGATCCGGAATGATGCCCTGGCGCTTGCGATCTTCAGGCACCAGGCACAGGCCGGCGCGGATCGCTTTCAGCGGCGTGCGCGTGTCGATCGGCTGGCCGTCCAGCCAGACTTCGCCCTCGTGGCGTCCGGGGTAGGCGCCGAACAGTGCGGTGACCAGTTCGGTGCGGCCGGCCCCGACCAGCCCGGCAATGCCGAGAATCTCGCCGCGCTTGAGGCTGAAGGAGATGTCGTCGACCCGTTTGCGCTTGGGGTTGTCGACGTCGTAGCAAGTGATGTGGCGCGCCTCGAAAATCACCTCGCCAATTTCATGCGGCTCGCTGGGGTAGAGGTTGCTCATTTCGCGGCCGACCATCTGCGTGATGATCTGTGGAATATCCATGTCAGCCATGGCGGTGGTGGCGATGTGTTTGCCGTCGCGGATCACCGAAATGGTGTCGCACACGGCGGCGACTTCATCGAGCTTGTGCGAGATGTAGACGCAGGCGACGCCCTTGGCTTTGAGGTCGCGGATGATGTCCAGCAGCACTTCGATTTCCGAGCGGCTCAGGGCTGAGGAGGGTTCGTCGAGAATCAGCAGGCGCGCCTGTTTGTTCAGGGCCTTGGCGATTTCCACCAGTTGCTGATAGCCGCCGCCGTACTGCGAAACCGGCAGCGAAACATTCATGTCCGGCACCTTCAATTCACGCATCAAGGCTTCGGCGCGGTGGATCATCGCCGGGTAGTTCATGCGTCCGCCGGGCAGCGTCAGCTCATGTCCCATGAAGATGTTTTCGGCGACCGACAGGTCGGGAACCAACGTCAGTTCCTGATGGATGATGACGATGCCGGCGGCCTCGGTTTCGCTGATCGATTGCGCCCGGAGCGGTTGCCCGTCCCAGAGGATTTCACCGTCCCAGGTGCCATAGGGATAGACCGCCGAGAGGATCTTCATCAGCGTCGACTTGCCGGCGCCATTCTCGCCGCACAGGCCCACGCATTCACCGGGCCTGACCTTGATGTCGATGCCGTTGAGCGCTTTGACACCGCCGAAGGTTTTGACGATGCCGTTCATTTGCAGCAGATAGTCGGACATGGAAAAGGCTCGTATACCAGGGACTCAAACACCACTGAACCTGTGTGGGAGCGAGCCTGCTCGCGAAGGGGCCTTTTCAGACAGAGCTTTACTGACTGACACTCCGCTTTCGCGAGCAGGCTCGCTCCCACAGCTCTGATCAAGATTTACGACCGGATCACTGCCCGGCAATCTGCGCCTTGGTGTAGAAACCATCCTGTTCGAGCAAGTCGATGTTGTCCTTGGTCAACGGCGTTGGCGTGAGCAGGATGGTGTCGACTTTCTTGCTGCCGTTGTCGTACTGCGAGGTGTAGGCCGGTTTTTCGTTGCGTGCCAGTTGCACCGAGAGCTTGGCCGCTTCGGACGCAATGAGTTTCAGCGGTTTGTACACGGTCATGGTTTGCGTGCCGGCGATTACGCGTTTGACCGCTGCGAGGTCAGCGTCCTGGCCGGAAATCGGCACCTTGCCGGCCAGCTGCTGCGCGGCCAGTGCCTGGATGGCGCCGCCAGCGGTGGCGTCGTTGGAGGCGACGATGCCGTCGATTTTGTTGTTGTTACGGGTCAGCGCGTTTTCGACGATGCTCAGCGCTTCGGTCGGGTTCCATTCCTTGACCCACTGCTGGCCGACGATCTTGATATCGCCCTTGTCGATGGCCGGTTGCAGCACTTTCATCTGGCCTTCACGGAGGATCTTGGCGTTGTTGTCGGTGGGCGCGCCACCCAGCAAGAAGTAATTGCCCTTGGGCGCCGCTTTCAGCACGCCGCCGGCCTGCATCTCGCCGACCTTTTCGTTATCGAAGGAGATATAGGCGTCGACATCGGCGTTGAGAATCAGCCGGTCGTAAGACACCACTTTGATCCCGGCTTTCTTCGCCTCGGCCACGGCGTTGGTCAGCACTGTCGCGTTGAAAGGCACGATGACGATCACATCGACGCCGCGAGAGATGAGGTTTTCGATCTGCGAAATCTGCTTCTGCTCGTTGGCGTCGGCCGATTGCACGAAGACTTTGGCGTCCATTTTTTCCGCCGCCGCGACAAAGTAATCGCGATCGCGCGACCAGCGTTCCAGACGCAGGTCATCAATGGAAAAGCCGATTTTCGGGTGGGTAGCGTCAGCCATTACCGGCAGGGCCAACAACGCCAGGGCACTGGCCAACAGCGTACGTTTCAAGTTCTTCATGGTGGTGCGTCCTTTTATTTTTGTTGGAAAGACACGGCCTGACGATGAATCGGGCTGGGTAGAACTGTAGAGAATCTGCCGACGCAGCAGGCACAGAATTGTCGTGCAATTGTCACAGCGTCGTTGCGTCGGCAGTCTCCCTTGGCCATCAGCGATACAGGTAACGGTTGACGATGTTTTCGAGCATTTCCTGGCGGCCGCTGACGGCTTGCGGGTTCAGTTCGTTGGTGAACGCGTGCTCGGCCAGCGACTCAAGATTGAAGTCGCCCGCCATCACCGCTTGCCCGAACGGCTGACGCCAGCCGGCGTAGCGTTGATCCTTGAGCACTTGCAATTGATCGTTCTCAACCATCGCAGCGGCGCGTTCCAGCGACAGGGCGAGGACGTCCATGGCGCCAACATGACCGTGGAACAGGTCGATCTCGTCGAGGCTCTGCCGGCGCACCTTGGAGTCGAAGTTGAAACCGCCATTCTTGAAACCGCCGGCCTTGAGGATTTCATAGGTCGCCAGGGTCATTTCTTCGACGCTGTTGGGGAACTGGTCGGTGTCCCAGCCGTTCTGCGGATCGCCACGGTTGGCGTCGATGCTGCCGAAAATCCCCAGCGAGGCGGCGGTGGCGATTTCGTGATGAAAGCTGTGGCCGGCCAAGGTCGCGTGGTTAGCCTCGATGTTGACCTTGATTTCCTTCTCCAGGCCGTACTGCTGGAGGAAGCCGAACACCGTAGCGCTGTCGTAATCGTACTGGTGCTTGGTCGGCTCCTGGGGCTTGGGTTCGATCAGCAGGTCACCGGTGAAACCGATCTTGTGCTTGTGCTCGACCACCATGCGCATGAAGCGCCCGAGTTGTTCGCGCTCACGTTTCAGGTCGGTATTGAGCAGGGTTTCGTAGCCTTCGCGACCGCCCCATAGCACGTAGTTGGAGCCCTTGAGGCGATGGGTTGCGTTCATTGCGCTGAACACTTGCGCGGCGGCGCAGGCGAACACTTCCGGATCGGGATTGCTTGCGGCACCGGCGGCAAAACGTGGATTGCTGAAGCAGTTGGCGGTGCCCCAGAGCAGCTTGATGCCGCTTTGTGCCTGATGCTGTTCGAGGCGATCGACCATTTGTGCGAAGTGTTCGCGGTACTCCTTCAGCGAGTTGCCTTCGGGGGCGACGTCCGTGTCGTGAAAGCAGTAGTAATCGATGCCCAGTTTGCTGAAGAACTCGAAGGCGGCTTGAGCCTTGCCGATAGCCAGTTGCATCGGCTCACCACTGCGTTGCCAGGGGCGTTTGAAGGTGCCGGCGCCGAACACATCGGAGCCCGGCCAGACGAAGGTGTGCCAGTAGCAGGCGGCCATGCGCAGGTGTTCGCGCATGGGTTTGCCGAGGATTAGTTTGTCGGCGTCGTAGTGGCGGAAAGCGAGGGGCGAATCACTGTTCGGGCCTTCGTAGCGAACCGGCTCGATATTGGGGAAATACTGCATGGACCTTGTCCTTGTTGTTCTTGGCGGTGTCTCGATACTAGCAACGCCCCCGTGCCCGCTGATTATGAAAAGCCTCAACTGCGAGTGCGATTTTGCGTATTGAGCTTCAGCGCGCGCAGGCCTAGTCTGTGTCCATCGTCGCCGTGACATGGCGCCCGGAACAAAAACAATTTGAGGCCGCTTTCGCGAGCAGGCTCGCTCCCACATTTGATTCGTGTCGTGCACAAAACCGTGTGGGAGCCAGCCTGCTCGCGAATGGCTTGACGCAAAATCCGGATACTGAATGAAAAGCCTACCGCCCGTGCACCGCATCGCCCTGTTGTTCAACGGCAGCAAGATCTACGACCGTGGAATCATCAGCGGCATCGGCAACTACCTGAGCAGCACCCGCGCTTCCTGGGACCTGTTTCTGGAAGAGGACTTTCTTTGCCGCTTGAAGGGCATCGAGCGTTGGCAGGGTGACGGCATCATTGCCGACTTCGACGATCCGCTGATTGGCGAGGCGCTGGCCGACATTCATTTGCCGGTGGTGGCGGTCGGCGGTTCCTACGAGGATGCACGCGCTTATCCAAAAGCGATTCCCTACGTAGCCACTGACAACAACGCACTGATCACTCTGGCTTATTCGCATCTGGTCGAGGCGGGGTTGCAGCGCTTCGCCTGTTTTAGTCTGCCGGAGGCGCAGGCCAATCGCTGGGCGCAGGAGCGGGAGAAAGCCTTTCGCAAACTGATGCAGCGCGACGGCCTGCATGCCGAGATCTATCGCGGCATGGGCACCAGCGCGCCGCTGTGGGACAGTGCCGTCGAGCAACTGATAGCCTGGCTGCACAGCCTGCCCAAACCGATCGGCATCATCGCCGTCAGCGACGCCCGCGCTCGGCAGTTGCTGCAAGCCTGCCTGACCGCCGGCATTGCCGTGCCCGAGCAGGTCGCGCTGATCGGCATCGACAACGACCCGCTGACCCGCAGCCTGACCCGCGTGCCCCTGAGTTCGGTGATCCAAGGCACCGAAACCATGGGCCGCACCGCCGCGCAATTGCTGCACCAGATGCTCCACGGCATGCCGTCCACCGGCACGCAGATTCTGATTCCGCCGGACGCGGTCAATGTGCAGGTGTCGAGCCTGCACCAACCGCTGGGCAATCCGTACGTCATGCAAGCGCTGCTGTTCATCCGCCAATATGCCTGCCAGGGCATCAAGACCGCGCAAGTGGCGGCGTATGTCGGCGTGTCGCGCTCATCGCTGGAAGCGCATTTCCGCGCCGAGCGCGGTTGCAGCGTGCATGACGAGATTCTGCGTTTCAAACTGGCGGCGGCTACCAGCGGTTTGAAGAACACCGATGCGGCGATTGCCGACATTGCCCAGGCCTGCGGCTTCAAGTCTGCGCAATATCTGCACACGGTGTTCCGTCGCGAGTTCGGCTGCACGCCGCGTGAGTATCAGCAGGGCGGGGCGTAGCGCTGCGCATGGCTCACGCCAGCGCAGCGGCATTGGCTCTGGAACGCCAGGCAAACGTCAGCACCATCAGCAACCCCAGACCGGCCATCGCCGCGCCGGCCAGGGAAATCGCCGGATAACCCAGCCCGGCATTGATCACCGCGCCACCCAGCGCCGCGCCGATCGCGTTGCCGAAATTGAACGCACCGATGTTCACCGCCGAAGCCAGATTCGGCGCGTCCTTGGCCGCTTCCATCACGCGCATTTGCAGCGGTGGCACCAGGGCGAAACTGGCGATACCCCAGATCAGAATGGCGACGGCGGCCGGCAGCGGCCAGCGCATCAGCACAGTGAACGCCAGCAACACCACAATCAATGCGCTTAGCGACACGATCAGGGTGCGGTCAATCGAACGGTCGGCAGCCTTGCCACCCCACATGTTGCCCAGCGTCAAACCGATTCCGAACAACACCAGCATGGCGGTGATGAACGCGGCGGAGGCATGGGTCTCGCTGCTGAGGATCGGCGCGATGTAAGTGAATACGGTGAACATCGCACTCGAGCCGACCACGGTCAGGGCCAGCGCGGCCAGCACCGGACCGCGGCCCAATACACGTATTTCCGCCAGCGCCCCCGCGCCTTGCTCTGCTTTCAGGTTGGGCAGGGCGAACCACAAGGCGATCATGGTCAGCACACCGAGGCCGGTAATGCCCCAGAACGCCGTGCGCCAGCCGAACAGCTCACCGAACCAGGCCGCCAGCGGCACACCGCCAATGGTCGCCAGGGTCAGGCCCATGAACATCGCTGCGACAGCGCCGGCGCGTTTTTCCGGCGCGACCACGCTGGCGGCGACCACAGAGCCCACTCCGAAGAATGCGCCGTGATTGAGCGAGGTGATCACCCTGGCGACCATCAGGCTGGAGTAATCGGTGGCCAACGCCGACATCAGGTTACCCAAGGTGAAAATCGCCATCAGCCCGATCAGCAGATAGCGCCGGGGGATCTTGCCAGTGGTCAGGGTCATCAGCGGCGCGCCGAGCAGCACGCCCAAAGCGTAGGCACTGACCAGCAACCCCGCAGCGGGAATGGAAACGCCGAGATCGGCGGCAATGCCGGGCAACATGCCCATCGGCGCGAACTCGGTGACGCCGATGCCAAAGGCGCCGACAGCGAGTGCAACAAGTGGTGGATTGATACGCATGGAAAGTCTCCTCATCTATGCCGCCAATGCTACGATCCATGGTTTTCCGGCGGTAGATGGCGATTTTGGCAATCACCTTTGCGTAAGAGGCACGAATGGACTTCAACGGCAGATCAGGGGAAATGAGCGTGTTCGTCACCGTGGCGCAGGAGGGCAGCCTCTCAGCTGCTGCGCGTGCGCTGGGACTGACGCCTTCGGCGGTCAGTCGGATCATCGCCCGCGCGGAACAACGACTTGGTACCCGCTTGCTGCTGCGCACCACCCGCGCACTCACTTTTACCGCCGAGGGCGAGGCCTTCCTGCGCGGTGCCCGGCGGATTCTCGCCGACATGGACGAAGTGGAAGGGGCCATCACCGATCAAGGCGTACCCAAGGGCCGCTTGCGTGTCAGTGCCGCCCTTGGCCATGGACGGCTGACCATTGTGCCGCTGGTCGCAGCCTTCACCGCCCGTTACCCGAACATCGTCGTCGACCTCAGCCTTGGCGATGAAGTCGTCGACATCCTCGCCGGGCAGGCTGACGTCGCCATACGCTTCGGCTATCTGCCCGACAGCCCGTTGACCGCCCGCCGGCTCGGCCACACCGGCCAGGTGGTCGTGGCATCGCCCGACTATCTGGAACGTCATGGCACGCCTCAGCAACCCGAAGACCTGCTCAAGCACAACTGCCTGCGCTTCAACTTCCGCCGCGCCGAAGCCAATTGGCCGTTTATCCGCGACGGCAAGGAGTTCTCGCTGAAAGTCAGCGGCAACATCGAATGTAGCAGCGGCGAAGCACTGGCCCAGTTCGCCAGACTCGGCGCCGGAATTGCGCGGATTGGCGAGTTCACCGTCAGGGAAGACTTGCAGCGCGGCGCGCTGATCCCGCTGCTGCAAGCGTTCAACCCGGGCGATGAGGAACCGATTCATGCGGTGTTCGTGGGCGGCGCGGCGATGCCGGTGCGGGTGCGCTTGTTTGTGGATTTTTTGCTGGAGCAGCATCGGATGTAGACGTGCTGTGCGGATTCTGCGGGTCGTCCATGACCCGCAGACTGGCGGCTAAATGGTCGGGATGGTGCCGCCGTCGATCACAAATTCACTCCCGGTGATCGACGCTGCTCGCGGCGATGCCAGGAACCCGATCAGCTCAGCCACTTCAACTGGCGTCGACGGGCGGCCGAGCGGGATACCGCCCAGGGCCTGCATGATGATGTCTTTGCCACCTTGATAGTCAGTGCCTGCCTCCTGCGCGAGTCGCTCGGCGAATGCCACCGACGCTTCGGTTTCAACCCAGCCCGGCGATACCCGCACCACGCGAACCCCCTTGGGTGACACTTCTTTCGACAGGCTTTTGCTGTAGGTTGACAGCGCAGCCTTGGCCGCCGCGTACGCCGTCGTTGATTCCGGCAGTGGCAGCCGACTCTGGATGGATGTGACATGGATCACCACGCCATTACGACGCTCGAGCATGTCCGGGAGCAGGGCGCGATCAAGGCGCACCGCCGGCAGCAGATTCAGGTTGAGCTCGCGATGCCACTGTTCCTCGTCCAGCGCCGCAAAACCACCACCGGGGGCCGACGAGCCACCCAGGACATGGATCACTATGTCGACGCCGCCCAGTTGCTGTTCGACCGCAGCGATGAGTGCGTCACAACCTTCCCGGGTCGAAAGATCAGCCGCGACCAGCAGTGCGCCTGGCATTTGGACGTCCACTTGCCGAGCCGAGGTGATGACTTTCGCGCCCTCGGCTACGAACCAATCCACAACGGCTCTGCCGATTCCTTTGGTACCGCCGGTGACGAGCACCCGCTTGCCAGTCAATCCTGAATTCAGCATGGCGAGATCTCCAGCGCGAGGAATTGATGGATTGCGTCGGAGATTTTTTTCTCGTCGGTGACCGTGAGATACGTTTGCACGACGTTGGAAAGTTGAAGGTTCATTGCCTGACTCCTGATTGATGGTCTGGAGTCATCTTGCTGCGCTGCAGATAGTTTGTTCAACTGGGACAAATCGTAATGACCCATCCCGGAAAACAGGACAATCCATGGCCCAGGATCGCTTAGCCCTTAATGAACTGGATGCCGTTATAGCGGTGGCACGCAGGGGGTCGTTCCGCCAGGCTGCCATTGATCTCGACGTTTCGACCACCGCGCTGAGCAACACCATTGCGCAACTCGAAGCGCGCCTCGAATCGCGCCTGTTCAACCGCACCACCCGCAGCGTCGCCATCACCGAAGCGGGCAGGGTGTTTCTCGAGCAAGTGGGGCCAGCCTTGCACGACTTGCGCGCCGCACTGGATGCAGTGCGATCGCAGAATGCCGGACCCTCGGGAACGCTGCGCATCAACGCATTCGCCAGCGCTGCTCGTTCGGCGCTGCTGCCACTGGTGATCGAGTTTTTGCAGCAGCATCCGAAAGTCCACATTGACCTTGTGACCGAAGGGCGCCTGGTGGATATCGTGGCTGACGGCTTCGATTTCGGCGTGCGCTCGGCAGGCCTGGTGCCCAACGATGTGATTGTGGTGCCAGTCGGGCCGCCGCAACGGTACGCGGTGGTCGGTTCGCCGGGGTATTTTGCACAACACGACAAACCGCGCACGCCGTCCGATCTGCCCGGGCATCGATGCATCCGTGTGCGACTGCCGAACGGGGCGATTTTCCCTTGGTATTTCGAGCGCGACGGCGAAGTCATTCGTCTGGATGTGAACGGGCCGCTGACCCTGGATGAATCGAGCGTGGTCAAGGTGGCGGTGCAGGCGGATATGGGGCTGGGCTTTTTCATGGAGCAGGACGTTCGTGACGAAATCCGCAGCGGCGAGTTCGTGCAGGTACTCAAGGACTGGACCCCGCCCCGAGACAGGTTGTGCCTGTACTACCCGAACCGCCGCAATCCCTCTGCGGCCGCCAGGGCATTCATTGAGTTGGCGCGCGCCAGTCAGGCTTGACCCCGGCACGGTATTCAGGCGATCAAGCCCATCGTCAGCCCCTTCAAGGTGGCGGCTGCCCGGGTCGAGCATTGCAATTTTCGAAAGATGCTTTCCATGTGCGTGCGTACCGTGCTCGGACTGATAGCCAACAGTTGCGCGACTTGTTTGTTGCTGGCGCCACGGCTGATCTCCAGAAGAATGCGGCACTCACGGGCTGTCAGCAGCGAAGGCTTGGGTTGCCGCAGGCGGCGCTCGCCACTGGCGGCGGCAATGACCGCTTCGCAGACATCGTTGTCGAACAGACCACGGCCAGCATCCTGTTTGAGTAGCGTGGCTGCTGCGGCTTCGTCGTGGGTTGTTCGCCATGGCCGGGCTTGCCTCAACGCTACCCAGGCGACCGAGGTGGCGAACAGCCGATGTTCGGCATTCAGTGCATCACCGGCCACGCCGCGAAAATAGCCGCTGCCATCGAGCCGTTCATACGCGTGGGTGGCTATCTCGGCGGGCGCGGCCAGTTCAGGAATCGGTCGGAGCGCCTGTTGCGTCCAGTAAGGCACCAGGCGAATTCGCTCCGCCGCCCCATAGGGCAGCGGCCCTGGGCTATTCCATAGGTGATTGGAAACGGCTGCGCGGCCGAGACCGTAAATCAGCGCGGACTTGCCAATGTTTGCCAAAGCCGGCTCACCCAGCCCCCACAGGCGCGCAGCTTCCACGGCAACATGCGCGACCTGACGCGAATGCCCGGCCAGCCATGGCAGCTTCAAGTCAATGACGTCTCCGACCAAAGTCAGCGAGACACGACGCTGCTCAGGCGCGGGTTCAACTTTTGTGCAAAGCGTTTCCAGATCCGCCAGCCAGGCCTTGGCATTGGCCACCAGCAACGACACCAGCGACGCTGGATAGCGCCGATCCGACTGCTCGTTGATCCAGCGCAACGCCGCGTCCAGGCCGTGAGCGCGAGTGAGAATATCCAGATCACCGGCCATGACCACCTGATAGGCCACCTCCGGGATATGTTCATGCGCCACGCCGAGCGGTCGGCCAGTGCCGTCGTAGGTTTCGAACACCCGACACAGGCCCGCTTCGACGGCGGTTCCGAGCTGGAGGGTTTTGGCGATTGCACCGGACACTTCACAGTGCACCACGGCCAGCGGGGTTGCCTGATGCACCGCGTTCATCTGCTCATTGCCCAGGGTCAGATCGAGCATTGCGCGGCGACCATCGACGTCGTCACCTAGCAGGTCGGCAAAGCCTTCGGCGTTGGCCGTGCACCCAGACCAGCGCAGCAAGGCAATCTGCTCTGCAACCTGCAGATGCTCACCGTCGCCGTGGCATGCCTGCGCGAGCATCCGCGCCAAAGCGGCAACGCGCCGGGAGTGACCGAGCGGTTGCCCCATGCTGAGGTCACCGACCTGGGCGATGGTTGCCAATGCGCCGTCCAGTGAGATGTCCAGTTGCAAGCCACTATCCATGAAAAATGCCCCGGGGTCGGATAATTGACCGATGCCCACATCGCAGGCCGGCCAGCACACTCTGAACTCCCGAACAGGAGCTCATCCAATGAAAACAATCAAATCGAAATTCGCCACCGTCGCCTTTGCCCTGGCCAGTACCTTCATGGCCGGCGCCAGCCACGCGCAGGATACAACGCCTTCGGTGGTGATCGTACATGGCGCCTTCGCCGACGGTTCCGACTGGGCCAAAGTGGTGCCACTGCTGCAAGCCAAAGGCGTGGCCGTTACCGTTGTGCAAAACCCGCTCACCTCGCTGGCCGATGACGTTGCCGCCACGCGCCGCGCGCTGAACAACCAGCAGGGCAGGGTGGTGCTGGTCGGTCACTCCTGGGGCGGCACGGTGATCACCGAAGCCGGCAACGACCAGAAAGTCAGCGCTCTGGTGTATGTCGCCGCGTTCGCGCCAGAGGCCGGGCAAACCAGCGGCGAGCAGGGTAAAGGCGCGCCGACGCCGCCGGGCATCAGTCAGATCAAGGCCGACGGTAACGGCTTCCTCTATCTCACCGCTGAAGGCATGGCCAAGGATTTCGCTCAGGATCTGCCGGCCGCGCAGACCGCCGTCATGACCGCCACACAGGGGCCGATCAAGGCCTCGGCTTTCGAAGATAAAACCACCGCTTCGGCCTGGAAAACCAAGCCGTCCTGGTACCTGCTCGCTACCGAAGACCGGATGATTCATCCCGACGTCCAGCGGTCTGCCGCCAAGCGCATCAGTGCGACCCTCGCCGAGGTGAAGTCCAGCCATGTCCCGCAGCAGTCGCAGCCGGCGCAAGTCGCGGCGGTGATTCTCAAAGCCGTGCACAGCGTTGCTGAGCAGTGATCGCGGCATCGAAGGTGAGCGGGCGTATGAATCCTCGGAGCGATCACGACTATGACTTCATTGTCTGTGGTGCCGGCACGTCGGGCTGCGTGGTCGCTGCGCGGCTTGCCGATGAGTCAGGCGCACGGGTTCTGCTGATTGAAGCCGGCGAAGGTTACTCAGGCCCCGAGGTGACCGAACCGGCGCAATGGCCGCTGAACCTGGGCTCCGCGCGCGACTGGGCATTCGAGGGGCAATCCGATCCACGCCTCAACGGTCGACGGCTCCCGCTGAGCATGGGCAAGGGGCTCGGTGGAGGTTCGAGCATCAACGTGATGGTCTGGTCGCGCGGCCATCGCGCCGATTGGGAGCATTTTGCTGCCGAGTCTGGCGACCCGGCCTGGGGCTACACATCGGTTCTCGATTACTACCGCAGGATCGAAAACTGGCAAGGCAGCCCGGACGCCACTCGGCGTGGTTCAGGTGGGCCGGTACATGTCGAACAGCCGGCCACGCCTCAACCCCTTGCGTGGGCAACGCTGGAGGCGGCCAGCGATCTGGGCATCCCCCGATTCGACAGTCCCAATGGCGAGATGATGGAAGGCCCGGGCGGGGTCGCCATCACCGACTTGCGCATCAAACACGGCAAGCGTGAATCGGTTTATGACGCCTACATCCAGCCACGCTTGCAATGTCCAAATCTGACGGTGCTGACCGGAGCCTTAGTGACCCGCGTATTGCTGGACGGCACCCGGGCCGTCGGTGTCGAAGTGTTGATTGCCGGCGAGCGGCGCTGCTTTCATGCCGCAGCTGAAGTCATCCTGTCCATGGGCGCGGTGCAATCACCGAAAGTGCTCATGCAGTCGGGCATCGGCCCGGCGGATGAACTGCGAAAACACGGCATCGCACCGGTCGTTCATCTACCCGGTGTGGGCGAGAATTTGCAGGATCATCTGGCGTTCGCTTGCACGTGGGAGTATCGACAACCCCAGGCCGTCGCTGGCAGCGGATGCGAAACCACCTTGTACTGGAAAAGCGACAGCCGCCTGGAAGCCCCGGACCTGTTGCAGTGCCAGTTGGCATTCGCGGTACCGTCTCCGCCTGAGGTCGCCATCGAGCCGCCGGAGCATGGCTGGACCATGTTCGCCGGGCTGGCCAGACCTGCCAGTCGCGGACGCTTGCGGTTGTCGGGTGCTGGGCCGCTGGATGCACCGATCATTGAGCCGAACTCCCTGAGCGAGCCCGAGGACATGGCCGCAGCCCATGCGTCGATCGAACTGTGCCGCGCACTCGGCAACAGCCAGGCCTTCAATGCGCTGATCAAGCGCGAAGTCGTGCCCGGTCCCAGAGAGCGTCGCGCTATGGAGCAGTTCATCCGCAATTCGGCCGTGACCTACTGGCACCTGTCGTGCACGGCAAAAATGGGCCGCGATGCGCTGTCGGTGGTTGACCACCAATTACGCGTGTACGGGATCGACGGGCTGCGCGTTGCAGATGCCTCGATCATGCCGCGCATTACCGTTGGCAACACGATGGCGCCGTGTGTCGTTATTGGTGAGCGGGCGGCGGATATGCTTCTGGCTGCGTATGGGGTGACGATGGCGAACACAATGCCTTCAAGGTAATGACCGTGCGGGCGGGGCGGAAAATCCCAGCCTGCCGTCCAGATGTGACGATGAGTCGAGTCAGTCGATTCAATTCATCGGCACGGCGAACACGGCACTGGCGCGCGCAACCGTTCGCTCACCGACGTGCAGACTGACGCCAGCAAACGCCAATTGGCGGCCCTTTCTGGAGTGCTCAAGACGCACTTCGAGCCACTCGTTGATTTGCACCGCGCCGAGATAATCCAGGGTCATGCTCGCGGTGATCAACGGCTGCGGCGGATCGCTGGAAAAGGCCATGGCGTAACCCATGCCCACGTCCGCCAGTGTCGCCAATACACCGCCATGCAAAGTGCCACGGCCATTGGCGTGGCGGGAGTCGGTCAGTAAACCCAGTTCCAAGTGCAGCCCCTGACCCCTGGCGTAGATCGGGCCGAGCAGATCCAGCAAAGGACTGCTGCGGGTGAACGGAGTAAAACCTTCGGGAATGGCTGTGGTGTTCATGTTCCCATCCTGATGCAGGCGACTGACCTGCATGATTGGGCGAGGAAACGCAGGAGGGGGCAAGCACTATGCGAACGGGGAATTTGCTGCAATAAATGCGCGGAGCGTGGCACTGAAAATCAGTGCGACGACACAAACGGCGAAGCACTCGTCGGTGCCGGCAGCGCATAGGCCGTTTTCATCCACGCCACTTCCGCTAGCGGTGTGCGGCCGAAGAGGCGTTTGAAGTCGCGGCTGAATTGCGAGGCGCTTTCGTAACCGACCAGAAACGCAGATTTTGCCGCGGTCAGGTCGTTACGCAGCATCAGCAATCGCGCCTGGTGCAGCCGCGTCGACTTCAGATACTGCATCGGCGAGGAATCGGTAACCTTGCGAAAGTGCAGATGAAAATTCGGCACACTCATCTGCGCTTCCTCGGCCAGGGTTTCTACGTCGAGATGCTGGTGATAGCAACTGTGGATCTTGTGGATGGCGCGGGTCACTTTGCCGAACTGGCCTTGTTGGGCGATGGCGGCGCGCAGGGTGCCACCTTGTTCGCCGGTGAGGATACGGTAGTAAAGCTCGCGCAGCATCGCCGGGCCGAGGATTTGCGCGTCGGCATCGTTGCTCATCACTTCAAGAAAGCGCAGGGTCGATTGGCGTAGCGGTTCGTCGAGAGGCGAGGCGTACATGCCCATCGGCTGCGCTGTGGGGAAATCCCACAGCTCATCCACTTGCTGAATCAGCTCGCCAGCCAGGGCGAAATCCAGACGCACGTACACCGCGAGCATCGGCTCGGCTTCGCTGGCGCAGGTTTCCATGGTGAAGGGTACCGGCACCGACACCACCAGATAGTGCTGAGCGTCGTAGACGTAGATTTCATCGCCGAGATAGCCGCGTTTGCGCCCCTGACAGAGGATAACGATGCCCGGTTCATACAGCACCGGCGTGCGGGTCAGCGGTCGGTTGGAACGCAGGAAACGTACATCGTCCAGCGGGCTCAGGTTGTAACCTTCCAGCGGGGCGAGCTGGCTCATTAGCTGGACCATGCGCGCTGTGATTGGGTCTTTCGGTTTCGGCATGGGCTGTGGGTTTCCTTGTGAAAAGGCGCGTTCGAACCTGTCTGGCTGATTGGCGGGGTGTCAGACAGAGCCCTCACCCTAGCCCTCTCCCAGAGGGAGAGGGGACTGACCGTGGTGTTAGATCGGGATCTGCCGACCTGAAATATCGCGCCGAATGCTGACCGCGCTGTTCTAGCGTAATAAGCCCTGCGGAAATCTTCGAGGCAGGCTCAGGAGTTGAATCCACCCGCGATCGGCTCCCTCTCCCTCCGGGAGAGGGCTGGGGTGAGGGTGCTTTTGATCTTTCAGCCATCCGTCGAACGACTAAGCGCTGCCCATTGCTCAATACTCTCCGCCGTCTGCTGCAACTTGTCACGCACCAGCGCCAGCGCATCACTGCCCAATAGCAGGTGAGCCGGCGGATCTGGACTGTCGATGATGGTCAGCATGGCCCGTGCAGCTTTCAGCGGATCGCCCAGCTGCTGGCCGCTTTTCTCCTCCCGGGCCTTGCGCACCGGATCGAAGCTTGCGTCGTAGTCACTGATGCTACGCGGCGTGCGTTGCATCGAGCGGCCTGCCCAGTCGGTGCGAAATGACCCCGGCGCCACAGCGGTGACAAAAATATTGAAGGGCGCAAGCTCCTTGCTCAAGGTGTCGGAGATCCCCTCAAGCGCAAACTTGCTGCCGCAGTAATAGGCGATCCCGGGCATGGTGATATGGCCGCCCATCGACGTGATATTAAGAACATGCCCCGCGCGGCGCTGGCGAAAATACGGGACGAACGCCTTGGTCACCGCCACCGCGCCGAACACGTTGACGTCGAACTGGCGGCGCATTTCTTCCAGAGAGGACTCTTCGAAAATCCCCTCATGGCCATAACCTGCGTTGTTGACCAGTACGTCCACCGGGCCGTGACGATCCTCCACAGCCGCAACCACCCCATCGATGGCATCGAAATCGGTAACGTCCAGCACCACCCCATGCGCGCGTTCGGGCGACAGCGCTTCGAAGGCTGCCAGCGCTGATTCGCTGCGCACTGTGCCGATGATCTTATGGCCTTGGGCAAGTGCTTCCTTGGCCAGCGCTTGGCCAAAGCCGCTGCTGACACCGGTGATGAAAAGGGTCTTCATGGATCTGTACTCCAGCAGGCAATTGGAGAGGCCATGCTAGGGCGGATAACGCTGGCGGACGATGCCGAATCGGATCGGAGTATTGCCTGTTCCTATCAATAGGGTTTTCGATCAGGTCTTGCCTCAAAAAACGGAAAAGTCCTGCAGGTTTCAAACCTGCAGGACTTTTCTTGTTTCAGCGACACGCGCTTATGCTGCGCGACGACCTAGGGTCCGGTCTGATCCATCAGCGGCGAGGGCCTGGCCCATTGAGGTGCGGTCTGAGCCGTCGGCAGCGATGGCCTGACCCTGCGGCGTACGTTCCGAGCCATCGGCAGCAACAGTCTGCTGTGGTTCGTTGACCTGGGTGAAGAAACGATCTTCCTGATTGCTCGGTACGGCGAATGCGCTGGCGCTGAGGGCGAAAGTGGCGACGGCGATCAGTTGGCTTACAGTTTTCATGGCGGTGACTCCGGTCAAGTTGAGATTGAGGTCCGGGTCGTTCAGATCCGTATCTGGTTAACCCGTTGCAGTGGTGTGTTCTGCATGGGTTCAGATTAGGGGGCAGGGCGGTGTCGGCGTTAGGCGGATACTGTTGGCGACTTGCCTGATTCTGCTCGCTGAAGATGATTTACAGGCTAGCGACCTTATGGCTTCACGGCGCCGCGAGCAATCAGGTTCCGCCAGTGAGATAGCTTTGCACTTGCTTGACTACATCCCGGGCGGTGCGGGTTACGCCGATCAATGTGGCAGAAGCGAGCCCCGTCCAGTCGCCGTAACCCACCAGCCACAGATCGGGTATCGCAACGCTTCGGCTTTCGTCAACAATCACTTTGCCATCCCGGCCTACAACGCCCAGGTTGTTCAGGTGGTCGAGCGCTGGAGAAAAGCCCGTGCACCAGATGACAGCGTCCACCTTTGTCTCGATCCCCGATGACCACACAACCCCTGTCGAAGTAAAACGCGTGAACGGCCGTACTGCGTTCAGTACACCGCGTTCGCGAGCCTCCTTCACCGGTGGCACCATGACGATGTCGCCCAGCCCTCCAATGGGCTGTTGAGGCTCGACGCCATCCTGCTGCGCCTTCAGTCGAGCAGTAGCGCGTTCGAACAGGACGCGTCCATCCACCTCATCAGGTAGAAACGTTGGGGCCTGTTGCGTGACCCAGGTTGCCTGCGCCACTTTGGAGACCTCGGCGTAAATCTGGGCGCCGGAGTTGCCGCCACCGACGACAAGGACGGTTTTACCCGCAAACCCGTTCGGCCCGACGTAATGAGCGGAATGAAGCTGCCTGCCTGCAAACAACGCCTGGCCGGGATAGTCCGGTACGAACGGGCGGCTCCAGGTGCCTGTTGCACTGATAACCGCTTTGGCGTCCCAGTAATTGTCCTTTGAGATAACGCGCAACCCGCCTTCGATCTTCTCGACACCGGTCACCCGCGTGGAGCGGATGATGGGGAAGTCATACCGGCGCTCGTACTGAGTCAGGTATTCGACAACATCGTCCCGCCCGGGCGTCCCCTCGGATATGGCCGGCATCGGCCAGCCTGCAATCGAGCTCCATGCCGACGGCGAGAAGAGCCGCAGCGAATCCCAGCCATGCCGCCAGGCGCCTCCCGGTCCCGGCTCGGCATCGAGCAGCACGTAAGACAAGCCTGTGCGCTTCAAAAAATAGGCGACTGTCAGCGCGGATTGGCCACCACCAATGACCACAACATCAAGTGTCGAATTCTGACTCACCAGCATCCTCCCGGCGCAAAGGCCTCAACGTGTGAAAAATCGGGGTCCGGCCATACCGTTGTCCCACTCAGGCATCAAATGGAACGCTGGTTGACTCGTCTGGACAGCTCTTCGGCGGATTCCTTGCGCTCTGAATAACGATCGACCAGGTAATCCTGACGATCGCGCAAGAGCAGCGTGAACTTCATCAATTCTTCCATCACGTCCACCAAGCGGTCGTAGTACGAAGAAGGCTTCATGCGACCCGCTTCATCGAACTCGGTGAACGCCTTGGCCACGGAAGACTGGTTCGGGATGGTGAACATCCGCATCCACCGGCCAAGTACCCGCAACTGATTGACCACGTTGAAGGACTGCGACCCGCCGCAGACCTGCATCACAGCAAGGGTTTTGCCTTGCGTAGGTCGTACAGCGCCCAGCGCCAGCGGAACCCAGTCGATCTGCGCTTTGAACACGGCACTCATGGAGCCGTGACGCTCAGGAGAGCACCACACCTGACCCTCGGACCATTGCATCAGCTCGCGCAGTTCCACGACTTTGGGATGCGTGTCGGGTGCGTCATCAGGCAGCGGCAGACCCGCAGGATCAAAAATCCTGGTTTCGGCGCCAAACTCATTCAGCAGGCGTGCCGCTTCTTGCGTGACCAGACGACTGAACGAGCGCTCTCGCGTCGATCCGTATAGCAGCAAAATGCGAGGTTTGTGGGGCGAAGGATTACGCGGAGACAGCTGCTCCAGCGTAGGAATGTCGATCAGGTCGGCGTGTACGTTTGGCAATGTGTCTTGCATATGAACTCCTGCGGCTGCACCTGGAGGGGGGGCGCCTCGGTTGATCTTTAAAGCGAACCGATGCGGTTCAGTTCAGCTTTCAACTGTTGAGCGCTGATGGTCTTCAGTGGCAGCGCAAGAAATGCGCTCACGCGCTCGTGGATTTTGGCGAGTGTGGTTTCAAACGCTGCGGTGATCTCGGCTTCCGACCCGCTAGCCTCAGACGGGTCGGCCAGACCCCAATGCGCCTTCAGGGCCGGGCCGAAAAAGATCGGGCATGCTTCTCCCGCAGCCCGATCACAGACGGTGATCACGATGTCCGGAGGCGAGCCCTCAAAAGCATCCGAAGCCTTGCTGCTCAAGCCCGCCGTGGAGATGCCCGCCGCCTCCAGCGTTTGCAGTGCCCGTTGATTCACCCGGCCACTGGGAAAGCTTCCCGAGCTGATGGCTTCTAGACCCTCGGGCGCCAAATGGTTGAAAAGCGCCTCGGACAGAATGCTGCGGCAGCTGTTGTGGGTGCACATGAACAAGATTTTCATCAGACGATTCCTTCATTCAGAAACTGAGGCGCAGTGCCAGGGTGGTTGATCCGGTGGGCATGAATCAGCTGCACATGGCCTGATTGATCGGTCGGTCGCTCATGCAGCACAGGCGCTTGGCCTCGGTTTCCAGCCATGGCTGATTGGCGTCTGCCACTTCCTTCAGAACTGCTGCCACCCACGCGGGCACATCAGGATTCAGTCGGTAGTACACCCATTGACCCTGGCGACGATCCAGCAGCAAACCGGCGGAGCGCAGCAGCGCCAAGTGGCGAGAAATCTTCGGCTGACTCAGGTCGAGCGCTGCCGTCAGCTCGCATACACACAACTCGCCTTCGCGCACGACAAGCAGGGAAATTTTGGCCCGGGTGTCATCGGCCAGACACTTGAACAAGGTGGTGGGGGTCATGGGTTCTGTCATACATCCTCCAGAAGCTTGTGTCTTGACCAAAACGAAGAGCCTGATGCGCTTGCGGATGTCGTGACGCGTAGGGTGAAAGGCGGCGGGATGATTGCCGAGCAATGGATACGGATAACCGAATATACGCATAGTCATATATCCGGTAAAGCGAATATAACAGGGGTTGAACCGTCGAGACTGATAGCGACGGACCGCGCGGATAGTGCCCGCGATTTGTCTGATTCCAACTGATTGAAAATAGCCATTGACTTAGAGCACGCTCAAACCTTTACGGTGATGACATGAATCCAGAACTGACAATTTCACAGTTGGCCAAGCGCCTTGATTTGAGCGCTCACACGATCCGCTATTACGAGCGCATCGGGCTGTTCGACCCGGTTGGGCGCGGTGGCAATGGCCACCGGGTGTACGCCGAGAAGGATGTGCTGTGGGCCGAGTTTCTGCTCCGGTTGAAGGCGACCGGAATGCCGATCCAGCAAATGCTGCGGTATGCCGAACTGCGCCGATCAGGCGACTCGACCCTGGCAGAACGCCGCGAGCTTCTCGAGCAGCATCGCCGGGACGTGCAAGCGCAGATCAGCCAGTTGAGCCAGTCCCTGGAGGTTCTGGATAACAAGATTCAGATCTATCACCAACTCGAGCAAAAGGAGCATCACCATGATCCGTAAACTTCCCGGTTTCAACCGCTTGCTGTCCGCCACATTGATTGGCGCAAGCGTGACCAGTGTGGCAGCGCCCGTGGACATGACTGATCGTCGAGCGCGCGGAGAAGCCGCTCTGACGCAGATTACTGGCGGACCTGGTCAGGCAGTGGTTGATTCATTGAAGGATACTGCTCCAGAGCTTGCGGACTGGATTCTGAGTTTTGCCTACGGCGATGTCTTCGCCCGCCCCGGGCTCGATCACTGCACTCGTGAGCTGGCAACCGTTGCGGCACTGACCGCACTGGGCAATGCACAGCCACAACTGAAAGTGCATATCGGCGGCGCCCTGAACGTCGGGTGCACACCGGAGGCGGTGGTCGATGTGATCTTGCAAATGACCGTATACGCAGGATTTCCCAGCGCCTTGAACGGTATAACGGCTGCGCGTGAAGTCTTTGCTGCTCGCGGGATCAGTGTTAAATCCTAGGTGCGCACGCTGCAGAAACTGCGGGATAAAGCCAGATTCAACCTACCACCCACCCCCCATGCAACTGCACAAACCGCACCTGCAGCCATTCGATAAACACCTGCACCTGCGCCGGCAAATGCGTGCGGCTCGGGTACAAAAGCGTCACTGGCCGAGGCAGCGGGCGCAGCGGTTGCAGAATTTCCACCAGAGCACCGTTAGCCAGATGCTCTGCCACCGCGATACCCGGTGCCTGAATAATGCCGAAGCCCGACACGCCACACTGCACGTAGGCGTTCGACTCGGTGACGGTAATACCTTGGCGGCTGACGTAGGATTTCTGTTTGCCCTCAACTGAAAACTGCCAGGGCAAGGTGCGGTTGTTCTGGCCCGAGAGAAAGTTCACGCCTTGATGGTTCGCCAGATCTCCAAGCGTTTCCGGTGTGCCGTGCTCGCGCAGGTATTCGGGCGCGGCGCAGGTGACCATGGTCGCCAAGGCGATAGGGCGGGCGATCAGGGTTGAGTCGGGCAGCTCGCCGATGCGCAGCGCGCAGTCGATGCCTTCGCCGACCAGATCAACCGCACGATCGGTGACGCCCAGCACCATATCGATGCCGGGGTAGGTGTCGGTGAATTCGCGCAGGCTTTTGATGAATTCCAGCTGCGCGAACGCCGTGGGAATGTCGATGCGCAGGCGGCCGGACAGCGTGGCTCCGGTGCGATCGAACATTGTGGTGGCGGCGGTGATCTCGGCCAGAATTTCCTGGACCCGCTGATAGAAAAGTTCACCCTCGGCGGTGAGTGCGACTTTCCTCGTAGTGCGCTGGAAGAGGCGCACGCCCAGCGATGTTTCCAGTTCCTGAATATAGCGAGTGACCTGCGGCCGGCCGATGTCCAGCGACTCAGCGGCTTTGGTGAAACTGCCCAGCTCCGCCAGTCGGGCGAACAGGCGCATTGATTGCAGTAATTCCATGACTTTTCCGGTGAGCTTCAGTATCTGGATTTGTTGCCTGAGAATAGAACAATCATGTCTGTTTCCAAGCATTTATTGCGCTGATGTAAAAGCCAATCATGGCCCCAAGGCAAGCCCGCTGAGGGATTGCGGCCAATAATGCATTTGGAGACACATCATGAAAGCGTGGTTACTGAAAGATTTCGGGCTCGACAATCTGCAACTGGGCGAGACGCAAACCCCGCAGCCCAAGGCTGGCGAGCTGCTGGTCAAGGTCGGCGCGGTCTCGCTGAATTTTCGCGACAAGGCCATCGTTGACGGTATCTACGAGCCGCACCTGGTGCCGAAACCGCTGATTCCGGTGAGCGATGCCGCCGGTACCGTAGTTGCAATCGGCGCCGGTGTTACTCGTTTCAAGGTTGGCGACCGCGTCAATTCACATCTGTACTCGCGCTGGTTGGATGGCGAGCCGGGGCCGAGCGAGCCGGATTATTGCTTCGGTTCGCCGCTGCCCGGTGGCCTCGCCGAGTACATGATCATTCATCAGGACAGCGCCGTCGGCGCGCCGGCCAACATGAGCGATGAAGAGGCGGCGACACTGCCGATCGCCGCACTGACTGCGTGGTATGCGCTGGTGGATTTCGGCGCTATTCAACCGGGCCAGACTGTGTTGGTGCAGGGTACCGGCGGCGTATCGATTTTCGCCGTGCAGATCGCCACCGCGCTGGGCGCCAAAGTCATCGCTACCTCAAGCAGCGATGAAAACCTGCACGCGGTAAAACGTCTGGGCGCGGTCGCCGGTATCAACTACCGCAGCACGCCGAACTGGGCGGACGAGGTGCTGAAACTCACCGAGGGCAAGGGTGTGGACCTGCTGCTCGATGTGGCGGGAGGCAATGGCATCAATCAGTCGGTAGCAGCGACCAAGGCCTCGGGGCGGATAGCGCAGATTGGCTTTCTGACAGGGCAGACCGTCGAGCTGAACCTGATGCCGCTGATCTTCCGCCAGACCACCATTCGCGGCATTGCGGTGGCACCGCGTTCATCGTTCGACCGGATGAACGTGTTCCTCGCCGAGCACGATATTCGGCCGGTGATCGACCATGTGTATCCATTCGAAAAGGCGCGCGATGCCTATGAGCATCTGGCGAAGGGGGCGTTTGGCAAGGTTGTGATCAAGGTAGGCTGACAACGAAAAAGGCGCCGATCAAGGCGCCTTTTTTGCTGGTCTGGTTTTTTACGGCTCGCCTCGCTCAACCATCGCGCGCCATTGCTGCACACTCGGACGTTGCTGCATGCGCGCGTGCCATTCGCGCAGTGCCGTGCAGTCTTCCGGGACTTCCAGCTCAACCAGCGCCGAGAAGATCATCCCGCCCAACACGGCGATGTCCGCCATGGAAAAATTGGTGCCGGCCACGAACGGCTGCTGACGCAGCAAGTTGTCGAAATAGCGCATGCCGCGCACAGCCTTGTCCCGCATGCGCATGCCCCATTCAGCGTTCTGGTACAGCTCCACTTTCGGGCCGAGTCCCGGGGTTGCATGGTGGAAATACACGCTGACGGCATCGAGAAATTCGATCTCGGCACGTTTGGTCAGCATGTGTATTCGTCCTTGCTCAATCGGTGTGCGGCCGGTGAGGACAGGGTTGCCATCGAGAACGTCCAGGTATTGCGTGATGGCCGTGCATTCGGCGAGCAGCGTGCCGTCTTCCAGCTCCAGCACTGGCAGCGTTCCGGAGTAGTTCAAGCGCAAGAACTCGGGGTTCTTGTGTTCGCCTTTCCACAGATTTACCGAGACGAATTCGGTGCGGGCCAAAAGCGATTTTTCCGCCAGGGCGATGCGCACGCGCGCCGGGTAGGGGCCGTTGTACCAGTCGTAGATTTTCAATGCGGAAATGGAGTGAGCGTCGTTTTGAGTCGAGTTAGCGGTCATTTCAGTTGCCCTGCCTGTCAGTTGGTAGGCAAAGACTGCGACCAGAATTTATTCCTGTCAATCCCCTACCTGCCAATTGGCAGGTAAATCTTTCGCGGGTACACTCCGCCCCATTGACCGATAGTCAGCGAGGACACAGACATGAGCGTGAACGCACGCGAAGCTATTCTGGACGCCGCCAAAACAGCGGCGCAGACCCACGGCTACAACGGCATCAACTTCCGTAGCATCGGTGAAGTGGTGGGTATCAAGAACGCCAGCATCTACTATCACTTTCCCAGCAAGGCCGACCTCGGCGCGGCAGTTGCCGAGCGTTACTGGCAAGACGCGGCCAAGGCGCTGGACGGTATTCGTGAGGCCAATCCCGAGCCGCATCAATCCCTGAAGCTGTACCCGTCGATATTCCGCACTTCGCTGGAGAACGGTAATCGGCTGTGCCTGGTCAGCTTCATGGCTGCCGAATACCAGGATCTGCCAGACCCGGTGAAGGACCAGGTGAAGAAGTTCGCAGAGGTCAACATCGAGTGGCTGACCCAGGTGTTGATCGCTGCAGGAGCTGCCGACGAAGACAGCTGCGAGGCGCGGGCGCGGGCGATTTACGCGGCGGTGGCCGGTGCGCAGTTGATTGCACGCAGCCGAGGGGATATTGCGTTGTTTGATGAGTTGATCGGCAGCTACGAAAGCGCCGGGCTGATCTCGGCGGATTTCACTGAGTAGCTTGCCACTCGCGCCGAGATCCACTTGCGGCTGTAAGCCAGCACATGGTCAGCAGTGGCGGTCGGGAAGTGAATGAAGCCATGCGGACACTCTGGCAGCACGTACATCTCCACCGGCGCCGCTTGCTGCCAGCGCTCAGCGATGAGTCGCGAGTCATCCAGCAGCGGATCGATGTCGCCGGCAAACAGCAGTGCTGGTGGCAGTCCGCTGAAATCGCCGTACAGCGGAGACAGCGGTGGCTGGCGTCGTTGTTCGTCGCTGATATCCGGCGTGAGCAGGCGCAACGCTTCGACCATGCCGGGGCCGTCGAGCACCAAGGTATCGGCTGGCGCGGCGCGCACGCTGGGCGTGCCGGTCAGGTCGTAGACGCCGTAATACAGCAGCGCGCCGCAGATCCGTTGCAGCAGTTGCGGCG
Source organism: Pseudomonas sp. Leaf434 (assembly GCF_001425545.1). Taxonomy (NCBI): domain Bacteria; kingdom Pseudomonadati; phylum Pseudomonadota; class Gammaproteobacteria; order Pseudomonadales; family Pseudomonadaceae; genus Pseudomonas; species Pseudomonas sp. Leaf434. The sequence goes on from NZ_LMQZ01000001.1 coordinate 1,617,762, forward strand.
AATATTTGAGGGCGAGCAGGGTGGCCGCCGCCAGATGCCCACCGGCCGATTCACCGACGACGACCACGGGCAGTCCGGCAAATTCGCCATCGTTCAAGATGCCGCGAGTGGCGCGCAGACAGTCTTCCAGCAAGCCCTCGATTGGCGTCGACACCGCCAGCCGATAATCCACCGACAGCACCGCCACGTCGCAAGTGTTGACGATGGCGATGTTGAAGTTGTCGTTCATCTGTGCATTGCCGATCACCCAACCGCCACCATGGAAATCCAGCACCACGCCTCTGGCTTTGCCCTTGGGGCGGATGATGCGCACGGGCACCGTGTCGATGATCTTCCGTTCGGCGGTCAGCCCATGCTGGCGCAGCTTGCCGTCGCCGCCGAGCTGACCCGTCCGCAGCAACGCCTGAATCAGCCGTGGAGTGAGCCGATTGCGGATCTTGAAGCGTGGCAGCCAGGCGAGCTTTCTGTTGAACCCACGCACCTGCGCCAGCTCGCGCTCGCCTTGCGGCCATGGGAAGTCGCTCACAGGCGATTCTTCATCAGGATCGAGCAGTTCAGCGCCGCCGCGACGCACAGCCACGCCAGATAAGGGAACAGAATCAGCCCGGTGACCACGTCCAGTTGCAGGGCGAGCACGACCATCACCGCGACCACCACCCACAGCACCGCCAGAATCACCAGCGCCGCCAGCACCTGATGCGCGCCGAAGAACACCGGCGTCCACAGCGTGTTCAGGGCGATTTGCGCGGCCCACAAGGCCAGCACCGTTTGGCTGCCGGGGATCAGGCTCAGGCGATAACCGGCCCAGGCCAGCAGCAGGTAGATGATCGTCCACGCTACGGGAAAGGCCCAGTTGGGCGGGGTGAAGGAGGGTTTGGTCAGCGATTCGTACCACGGGCCGGGTTTGAACATCACGCCAGTGGTTGCCGCCGCCGCGCAGGCCAAGAGGAAGATGAAAAAGGTCATTGCCAGTCCTTAGCTGTGATCAGCTGTTGTGGAGAGTTAAGAAGAGGACGCTTCGCTGCGCAAAAAGTTTGTTCGCAAATGCAATTTGGCAGTCAGGTTGAACTAAAAGCTGACCGCTGCGTCAGGATAAACAGTGCCTTTTCCCACCGACGCGGACGACAACATGTACACCTATCACATCGAATACCGTTTCAACGGCGAGCCTCGTACTTATCTGCTCGAACTCAAGGAAGCGCAACTGGCCGAGCACGACGCGGCGATGCATCTGCTGGAACTGCATCTGGGCGATGCCGAAAACAGCCTGGTCATGCCCACGGCGGATTCGACGCCAGAGCAGATTCTCGAGCAGGCTGAGCGGGTAGGGATTACGCATATCCGGGTGGTCAGCCGCACCAATTGACGCCCGCATGCGGCGCAGGCGTTAGCAGAATGTGCTCTGAATTCAGGCCATGCGCCGCAATACCAGCACCATCCCCGCGCCCACGAGGCCCATGCAGGCGATCAGCACGGGAAAGGACATCCACCATGGGACGCTGGACGTCATCATGCTGAACTCCGACATGCCACCGATGCCGGCGATCAGGTTCAAAGGAAGGAATACGACGTTGATCAGTGTCAGCTTGCGCAGGGCCCGGTTCATGCTGTTGTTGGCAAGGTTGCCATGGGATTCGATGAGGTTGGCGAACACCTTGGCGTGAATTCTGGCCTGCTGAAAGCTTTGTTCGTTTTCCACGATCAGATCGTTCAGCGCAGCCAGTTGACTGTCGCTGAAGCCCTGACGCTGGCCGTGGTTGCGCAGCAGCGTCAGCACCGCACCGTTACTTTGAATCGCATTGACGTAGTACACGAGGCTTTCGCTCAGGTTGTACATCTGCGCCAATTGCTGATTGTCCATTGCCCGCGTGAATTGCTGTTGAATCTCCCGGGCGATCTGTTTGACCACGCGCAAATGCCCGAGATAGTGATGAACGCTTTCAGCGAGTAACGCCATCAGCACGTCCAGCGGCCCGGTCATTTGCGCATCGTGCTCAAGACCCGAAAGCAGCGAGTTGCTCGCGCAAATGACCACCAGGCGTTTTTCGCTCAGCACCACTCCGAAGGACGAAACGTTGAATGCGCGCCCGTCGAAGCTTTCCGGACGCTTCCAGATCAGGAACAGGTGATCTGGCTTGACCTCGATGCGGGCCACTTCATCTGGGTCCAGCGACGACTCTATCGCTTGTGCGCCAATGCCCAGGCGTCTGTGCAAATCCAGTTGCTCGGCTGCGTCCGGGGCGACACACAGCCAGACAGTCGCCTGGTCCTCCGATGTCCTGTGCAGGGCGCCGCAATCAATGCAATAGCCTTCAATCATTGCTCACCACGCTTGGCCACGGTGTTTGAGCTCAAGCCTTTGGGTAAAAGCCTGTAATACGCGCCGGTACAATTCGTCGCCCAGCACCGCATCTTCGATGCCGGCGTCGAGGTTGGGGTTGTCGTTCACTTCGATCACCAGTACCCGATCGCCCGCCTGCTTGAGGTCGACGCCGTAGAGGCCGTCGCCGATCAGCCGCGCCGTCTGTACGGCGAGCTGCACGACTGCGGGCGGGGCTTGCTCGACGGGCACCGCTTCGCACATTCCGTTGATCTCGCCGGGCAGCGCCTTGTGGTTGTAAATCTGCCAATGCCCCTTGGACATGAAGTATCGGCAGGCATACAGCGCTTCGCCATTGAGCACCCCGACGCGCCAATCGTATTCGGTGTAGCAATACTCCTGCGCCAGCAGCAGCACCGAGTGTTCGAATAACTCCTGCGCGGCCGTGGCCAGCGCTTGTGCATCGGCGACCTTGATCACACCCCGTGAAAAACAGCCATCGGGGATTTTCAATACCAAGGGAAAACCGAGGCGACGCCCTGCGTTTTCGAGTTCCTGCGGACGATCCTTGTAGAGTATTTCCGTTGCCGGCATGCCCAGCCCGCGACGCTTCAGCAAATCGGCCAGATAAACCTTGTTGGTGCAGCGCAGGATGGACGACGGATCGTCAATCACCACAAGGCCTTCGCTTTCGGCCTTCTTGGCGAACCGATAGGTGTGATCATCCACTCGCGTTGTTTCGCGGATGAACAGCGCGTCGAATTCGGCGAGACGCGCGTAGTCCTTTTTCTCGATCAGCTCGACATCGATACCCAGCTGTTCGCCCGCAGCGATGAAACGCTGCAATGCCTCGGGATTGGACGGCGGCAGGGCTTCGTCAGGATCATGCAGGATGGCCAGGTCGTAGCGGGCCACACGTTTGGAGGCGGGCTGACGCCATGTCCTGCGATTGAACGCATCCAGTGCATCAGCGAAAACATGCTGCTGTTCGTCACGAAGTTTGTGCAGTGCACCGGCCTTGATGCCTGCGATCTGCCAGCTCTCACCACGGCGGAATTCCACCAGCAGGATAGGGCAGGGGAACGCTTCGAACAGCTGACGGCCGATCTCTTGCAGCGGCTCGATCGAGGCCTTGCCGAAGTACAGCGACAGCGTGAAGGCTTCGGTTTCGCCGTATGGATGGTTGGCCAGCGCCCGCTCCAGGGTGCGCTCCAGATCATTCAGCCCGACCCCGTAAAGCGCTTTGCGCGCCAGCTCGCTGACGGTGCGTACCGAGGGGAAAACCTTGTGTCCGCGCGCTTCGGCCAGCAATGAGCAGTAATAGCCCTGACCGAGGTATTTGTAATTGCGGCAGAGGTTTATGACCTGGGTGCGATGAGGAAAATCGTCGCTGTGTTCAAGGTAATCCTGAGCCAGCATCAGGCTCTCGCTGGGCAGGTAATCAGCCCAGTCATCCTTGCGTTCGACCAGTATGAGCAATCGACTTCCCGAGGGCTTGATACTGGGAGGTTCCTCGCTGAGGGAGATTGTCGAATGCTCGGTTTTGTCTAATACTTCGTTCACGTTGGCTTGCACCGCTGACATGAGTAATGAATCCCTGTTGAAGAAGACGCCGCTTCAATAAATCACGGGCCTTTCGGTCTGTCCCGGTTCGTTACTCAAACTTTACGGTGCGGTCATGTCTTTTGATTTTCGCTTTGCATCCACTGACGATATCGACGATCTGGTCGAATTGGAGCGGATGTGTTTTACCCTCGACCGGTTGAATCAGCGCAACTTCAGCTGGATGCTCAGTCGAGCCAATGCCGCGTTGATTGTCGTCACCTCGGGCGCAATCCTCTGCGGTTATGCACTGGTGCTTTTTCACCGTGGCACCTCACTTGGACGCCTGTATTCGATTGCGGTCAGCCCCGCATGGCGCGGACATGAGCTTGGCCAGCGTCTGCTGGAACAGGCCCAGGCCTGCGCATTGGCGCGCAACTGCGCATGGCTGCGCCTGGAGGTGCGCGCTGACAATACCGCTGCCATCCGCCTCTACGAAGCCAATGGCTATCAGCGCTTTGCCAGCGTCGAGGACTACTACGAAGACCACTGCGAAGCGTTGCGCTACGAGAAACGCATCCTGCGCGAAACACCTGCCCCCGCGCGCCAAGTGCCGTATTACCAGCAGACCACCGAGTTCACCTGCGGCGCCGCGTGCCTGCTGATGGCCATGTCCGCCATCGACGCGAGCCGTGCCATGACCCGAGCGGAGGAAATCCAGCTGTGGCGCGAGGCGACCACCATTTTCATGACGGCGGGGCACGGTGGCTGCAGTCCTCAGGGCCTCGCACTGGCGGCCTGGCGGCGCGGTTTCGATGTGCGCCTTGAGGTCAGTCACGCGGGCTCGCTTTTTCTTCACGGCGTACGCAGCACGGAGAAGAAGTCGATCATGAAACTGGTCGAGGATGGGTTTGCCCAGGAACTGGCTGCCACGCAAGTCGAGCAGGTTCTGGGTGATTATCTGCAGATCGGCGCTGCGTTGGCGGCCGGATACAAACCGCTGGTGCTGATCAGCAGCTACCGATTCACCCGCTTGAAAGCGCCGCATTGGGTCATCATCACCGGGTGTGACGAGGACTTCGTCTACTTGCATGATCCTGATGTCGACCACAGCAAACTCAAGCGCGGCCTGGACTGCCAGCACTTGCCGGTCAGTCACCAGGAATTCCTGCGCATGACGGTGTTTGGCGTACAACGGGTTCGCGCAGCCGTGATGCTGCGCTCCCGTTGAGGAGGGTGGCTAGGCGCCCAGCACTTCCTCGCCGATACAGTAGCGATCCCTGCCTTTCTGCTTCGCGGCATAAAGCATTTTGTCAGCCGACTCGATAAGAGTGGCAGGGCTCACTTCATGTTCGGCCGGTTTGCCAACCGCAATACCTGCACTGGCGGTGACGTGACCCAGTGGATGGGCTTTGTGCTCCATTCGCAAGGATCGAATGGCCTCAAGAATTTCCTGCGCCACAAGCGCCGCCCCGCGAATATCCGTGTTGGGCAGCAACACGGAAAACTCCTCGCCGCCATAGCGCACGGCGAGATCACCCGGTCGTTTTACTGCTTGCGCAATGGCCTGTCCGACAGCGCTCAGGCAATCATCACCTGCCGCGTGCCCATAGCTGTCGTTGTAGAGCTTGAAGTGATCGACATCGATCATGATCAGTGAGATCGACGAACCCTGGCGTCTGGCCAGACGAATTTCGTCAATCAAGGCAGTGTCCAGTCGCCGACGGTTGGCCAGTCCGGTCAGGCTGTCGGTCAAAGCCATGTCCTTCATGGCCTGGTGTGCCTTGCGCAAATCCTTTTCCATCACCATCCGTTGGCGCAGTTGCCTCAAGACGATCAGTCCGAAGACCGTGAACGCGGTGATCACCGACATCAACACAAAGCCGGTTTTGATCAGGTCCCAGCGCCACGGCGCAATGATCGATTCGCGGGACAGTCCGGTTTCGACTACCAACGGATAGGTGCTCAAAGCTCTGTAACCGTACAGACGCTGGGTGCCGTCGACGACGGCTCGGACCTCGGCGATCCCTTGATTGGAAAAGGGCAGGTAGTTCTTGAACACCTCACTGTCGGCGAGGCTCTGACCGATTACCGAAGCGATGAAAGGACGACGCACGAGAATGGTGCCGTTGCGCAGCGCCAGCACCAAGGCACCCTTGTCGTCGATTTTGAAATCGCCGTAATAGTCGACGAAGTAACTGACTTTGATGGTGCCAAGCAGCACGCCGGCGAAGGAGCCGTCCGGGTTATTCAAGCGGCGGGAAATCGGAATGATCAGGTCGTCTGTGGATTTGCTTTTGACGACATCACCGATACGCACGTTTCGATCGGTGTTGGCGCGGTGATACTGGAAGTAGTCGCGATCGGCATTGTTCGCAGGGTCGGGGATCATTTCCTTGTCGGTGACGATCCATTTGCCGTCCGGGCCGTAGATAAACAGTCCATGCAACTGCGGCATCAGTTTGGCCTGCTGGACCAGCAGGTTGTGGATACGCGCTACGTCGATGTTCTGCAGACCGTCGCCTTCGACGCGCTCGCCCAGGGCGGCGGTCAACACATCGACCTGGCGGATGGCGTCCTCGGCATGTTGCGCGGTTGCCCGCGCGAGGTTGGTGACCGAATCACGCGCCGACGAGAAGGCTGCATGATAGTCACGCCAGGTTCGCCATCCCTCCACGCCGAGAAACGCCAGAATGACCGTCAGCATGAAGATGACTGTCAGGCGGAAAGCGGCTATCTCGCTGGCAGCTTTGATGGGAGCGGTTTCTGCGGCGTCATGCCCCCGGGTTTTGGGCATCTTACGACCGAGCATCTGAGGGTCCTTATGCTTGTCATCTCTCATCTCTTGAAAGATGACCATCCTTTTCCACCTGGAATTCAATTTACTGCCTTGGCCAGGCGGTCGCGATTGGATCGTTCAAAGCCGTGCCGGGTCAACATCTGTAATTGAAACGCGCCTTGAGGTGAGACTTGTGAGCGAAATCATCACGGCCGGTGACTTGAACATCGACCTGCGCAATGCCAACGAAACCGGCCTGTTCAAATGGTTGCTGGCGAGTTTTCTGATGGGCAAAAGGATTCAGGGCGCCATTGCCGCCAAGGCGTATCAAGTCATAGTAGAGCAGCATCACCAAGACACCCCGCAAAAGCTCGCGCAGTGTACGCACCGTCAACTGGTGTCGATGCTGGGGCAGGCGCGTTACGTTCGTTACGACGAAAGCACGGCGTCGCGACTACTCGCGCTGGCCAACAAGCTCAACAGCGAGTACGCCGGTAAGGTCAGTAACATCGTGGCCGCGAGCGCGGACCGTAAGGCGCTGGAGAAGCGCCTGTCCGAGTTCGAGGGGATAGGGCCGAAGACCGTCGAGATCTTCATGAGGGAAGCTGCGTCGGTACTTTTCTGAACGCCCGGTTCTGCATTGAAGACGGTGGCAACACTCGGCTCACAGAGCAGCAAGTCTTCCCGCCAGTTCGCGGTCAATGGATGGCTGCCACCTCCGATTGCTGGACTGTGGCTTGATCGGCAAAATTATTCGGGAGAAGGGTGCCCAAGCCGAATACATTCACCGCCATGCTGACTTTCAATCCTCGACAGGCCTGTTTGCAGTCGAGCTCGAAACCCGCAGATGCCTGTTCCATCAAACGTTGAAAATGTTCAGAGGTCAGTGCCAGGACTTTGCTGCTTTTCATGTGGTTTTCCTTGAGCAAGTGGCGACCCCGGTCCGGGGCCGCCGGACGGGTTCAGACATCTTTGCCTTGCACATAGCCGGAGCCCAGGTCAGCACCGGTCACCGGCTCGCTGAGTGGGTCAGAGGCTGTACGGGTCTTCATCGCTTCCAGCACCTGTTCGTCTTCAGCCGGAAGGCTGACGGTCGCCAGACCGTCACCGCCGTCGACCGCAGGCTCTGGGTTTTCCACGTACTCCCACGCACCGCCCTCGTTCCAGGGACCGCGCACGTTGGGCTCGCCAGACATATTGAAGTACTTGTTGGTGAACTCCGGCATGCCAGGCAATTTGCCCTGCGGGAAGTTCGGCTGGATCGAATGCAGGGCTTTTTCGAAGGACTGTTGATGGGCGATTTCCCGCGTCATCAAAAAGCCAAGCGCCTCTTTCACGCCCGGATCATCGGTGATGTTGATCAAACGTTCGTAGAGGATTTTCGCCCGCGCTTCGGCTGCGATGTTCGAACGAAAGTCGGCAGTAGGCTCAGTGATCGAATCCACATACGCCGCCGTCCAAGGTACGCCAGCGGAATTGACCAGAGGCGCGCCTGCGCCGTACAGCAGGCTGGTGATGTGCGAGTCATTACCGGCGCCATTCAGCGCACGGTACAGCTCGCCTTCCTCTTGAACGCCCTCGGCGAGTTGACCCTTGGCACCTCTGTTGAGCATGACGATGATCGAGCCGACCACCTCCAGATGGCTCAATTCTTCGGTGGCAATGTCCAGCAGAAGGTCTTTGCGTCCCGGATCTTCCTCGGCCAAGGCTTGGGTGAAATAGCGCGCTGCTGCGGCCAGTTCGCCATTGGCGCCCCCGAATTGTTCCAACAGCAGATTGGCCAGACCAGGGTTGGGCTCGGCCACGCGAACGGTGTACTGAAGTCGCTTGTTATGTATGAACATTCAAATTTTCCTCAGACCAGGCTATCGCGCTTTTGCCCTGGTGGGCGTTAGCGCATGCATAGTTGTGAGGAGTGGGTGGAGCGGAAATTTCGTTTATTGCAGGCCGGCTGGACGGACGGCAGAGGGCGGAAAGTTCCGAAAACAGGACGGTTGGCTTGACCCTGTTCCACGACCAATGTGGGAGCGAGCCTGCTCGCGAATGCGGTACGTCAGTCACCGATTTGGCGGCTGATCCAGCGCTTTCGCGAGCAGGCTCGCTCCCACAATGGTTCGTTGGCAATCAAGCGATCTTCAACGCCCTCAGCACCACCAGCGTCTGCTCGGCGAAGACCTGCGCCTGTGCGGTCAGCGCGGCGATATTGGCTTCGGCAGTGAGCAGCGGCTGGCCGTTCTCTACCAGCACTTCACCTTGTTCGCTGATCACACTCCACGCCAATTGCGCCCACTCGGCTGGCTGCTGTTTGCCTTGCTTGATCGAGATCAGGAACAGCTGCTGGAAGCGGCTGACCGTCACGCCACCGCCAGTGACCGGGCTGGCCAGGGTCTGGATGTTGGCGCCGTACAGCGAGCGTTTGCACAGTTGCAGATTGAGCGCGGCGCAGCGACCGCTGACCTGCGACTCGGCGGCCTCGCTCTGGCACGGAGCGACCGCGCCCATACCGATCAGCACGGCCAGGGCTTGTTCGAGGTCGTCGTAAGCCAGCGCAGTCTCGGACAGCAATTGGCGCATGGATTTGGCCGCATAGTTTTGCGCCGCCAAGGCATCGAGCACCGGGCCGTAGATTTCCGCTTGCAGGGTCGCTTCGCCGGCAGGACCGGTGACCGAACCCGCGACAGTTTCCCAGGGTTGCAGCAACGCGAAACGGCTGTGCAGCATTCTCGCGCGGCGTTCGGCAGCGGACAGGCGGGTCGCGCCACGTACGTACAGGTCGCGGCGGAAGTGCTGGTTGACGAAGTAGTCCCGCGCTTGCTCGCGCATGATCGGATGTTCGATGGTTTCCAGAAAGTCCATGCCTTCAGCGCTCAGGTTGAGCGGGGCGACCGAATCCAGCGGCACTGCCGTGGTGGCGTAGTCGAGTTTGGCCGAGGCCAGCGCGTCGACCATGTCGGCGAAGTACATGCAATTCCAGTCACGGTTGAAATACTCGTGGGCGACGTAGTGACGATCCTGACCCTTGATGCTCTGCAGCCGCGCGCCGAGACTCGGCGCCGCAGCGGCGTATTTCGGGTTGGCCGCGAGCAGTGCTTCGGAAAATTGCAGTGCGGCGTCGATGCGCTGGTCGGAGCGCGACGAGGCATTGGCAAAGCGGTCATGCAGGCTGAACAGATTGCGCAGCGGCGCCGACGGCGACCAGCCGGGGAAGCAGTTGTAGCTGACGTAGAGCATGCCGCCCGGTTTAAGGTGACGGCGGGCGAATTCGACGATCAGTTTCTGATTGTCGCGGCTGACCCAGGTCCAGATGCCATGCAGGCTGATGCTGTCGAACTGCGGCAGATCATTGCGCGCCAGCAGCTGTTCGAAGCTGTCGTCATACAGACGCGCGCCATTGTTGGCGGCAGTCGCGAGTTCGATGGCATGGGCCGCCATACCCGGGTGAAAGTCCGTACCGACAAACGAACCCGGGTTGGCGGTGGCGTGGATGTTGATCGACACGCCCTGACCGAAGCCCAGTTCGCAGTGCACGCCGTCGTTGCTTTCCAGCGTGGCGAACCCGCGCAACAACAGGCAGTAACGCAGGAATACCGGATTGATCTCCCGGCTATAGCTGTAGGTGTAGCCTTCGTCGGTGAAATAACCTTCGTTCCAGGCGTTGCTCATGGGGGCGGTCTCTTGTTCTTGAAAGTGATGGCAGTCTTATAAGGGGTTGTCGCTGCGCGCGACAAATTGAAAAAACGGATACTTCCCCAAACCCTGTGGGAGCGAGCCTGCTCGCGAAAGCTTTTTTTCAGTTTGAATATAATCGGCTGACACGCCGCTTTCATGAGCAGGCTCGCTGCCACAGGGATCTTCAACACATCCAAGCAGGATTGATGGACCGATCACGCACTCCACGGCCCATTCGCGCAGGCATTTTGTAGCCAGCCGAAACTGTCATATTCCCTCCCACTCGTCTGCCCATAGTGACCAGCCCAACGCTGATTTCATGAGGCTGCACTGTGTTCCAACGTCTTCTGTGTTCGCTGTCCCTTCTGAGCCTGTCCATCGCCGCTGCCCACGCGGCCGAGCCTGTCAGCCTCGACACGCCGCGCTTGAGCGGCATCGACAACTTTCGCGACATCGCCGGCATCACCACCGCGTACTCCGCCGCCCACGACGGCGTTATGCGCAGCGGCGTGTTCTACCGCTCCAACGCTTTGACGCCGTCGGCGGCGGATCTGGCGACACTCAATGGTCTCGGCATCAAAACCATTTACGACCTGCGCACGCCCAGCGAAATTGCCGCTACGCCCGACACGATGATCACGGGCGCGGCCTATCGCAATATCGACATCATCGGCAGCACCACCTCTGGTGCGAACATCACCAATATCTCGTTCCACAGCGCCGCCGAGGCCGTGGCGATGATGGAGGAAACCAACCGCGCTTTCGTCAGCGATGCCGGCATGCGCGGGCAGTTCGGCCAGTTGTTCAATGAGTTGGCCAGTGTCGACGCCGCGCAGTTGTTCCACTGCACCGCCGGCAAGGACCGCACCGGCTGGACCGCCACCGTGTTGCAGAGCATCGCTGGCGTCGATGAGGCGACGATCATGGCCAATTATCTGGCGACCAACGACTACACCGCCGCCCGTGTCGCCGCGACCCTGAAAGCCTTGCCGCCGAGCATGGCCGCTGTCTACGAGCCGCTGCTCGGCGTGCAGGCCAGTTACTTGCAGGCCGGTCTCGACCAGGTCGCCGCTGAGTACGGCAGCATGGACAACTACCTCAAGCAGGGCCTCGGTCTGTCCCAGGAAACCATTTACGTGCTGCGCGGCAAACTGGTCGAGTACAACAGCCTGCCGGGGCAGGCCGGGCTGGTCGGCAACGCCGCCGCTGGTGCCGAATTGCTGCGGCAGTTGCAGAACTCCGAGCTGTCCGGCACCTACAGCGCCTACAACTACTACCTGCAATCGGCGATCGACGCCGGCAGTCTGGTCGGTGTCGAATCTCAAGTCGGCGGTCAGGTCCACGCTGATGCGGCCAGCTACCTGCTGCGGCAGAACGCGATGATCGAACAAGCCGCCGCACCGTTCGTCAGCGGCAGCGATCTGAAGATCGGCCAATACCGACTCTGGAGCACCGCGCTTGCCGGCTACCTCGGCACGGACGGCTCGGCCCACGCCGACAGCAGCAACGAACACAGCCAGGGCCTGATGATCGGCATTACCCAGCGCTTCAACGAACAACTCAGCGCGCGCGGCGGCTTTGGCTACAGCAAGGGCAGCGTGGGCGGCGCGGGTGGCGAGGCCAATACAGACTTCACCTTCCTCAACCTCGGTGCGCGTTACGGCCTCATCAGCCTTGAGCGCGGCTTGTTTGTCGATGCCAACGCCAGCGCCGGTTACGTCGACTACGACAGCAAACGCGAGCTCGGCGGTGGTCTCGGCACTGCCAAGGGCGACACTCACGGCAATCTCACTGGCGCGACCGTGGCGTTGGGTTATCGCCTGCCGCTGAGCAGCGTGATTGTCGAACCGAACCTGGGCTTTCGCGTCAGTCATCTCGACTTGCAAGGTTTCAAAGAGAAGGGCAGTGAGCTGGCGCTCGACGTCGACGGCATCAAGCAAACCCGCCGCAGCGCGGTGGCTAATCTCGACGTGTCATTCGCCCCAGTGGCCGTGGGTGCGTGGCAGTTGGTCCCGGGCGTTCGCGTGGGCTATGAACGTGCGCTCGGCGATCAGCAAGTCGACAGCGAAGGCCACCTGCTGGGGCTGGATATCGAGCAGCGCGCGGCGTTCGACAATCGCGACCAGTTCAGCGGCGGCATCAACTTGATGGCCAACCTCGGCGCCCTGAGTGTAGGCGCTGAGGTCGGCGCCAACGGTGGCGGTGACAGCCATGGTTTCAATGGCGGTCTAAAGGCCAGTTACGCCTTTTGAACACAGCGAGCCCGGCAAATTGCCGGGCTCTTGCGCTCAAGCATGCTGCGCACGCGAAGGTTGCTGTGTGCGTGCCGGTGGCGCGGTGGGTTCGGGCAGGGAGGCGACATGCACGGTGCGCGCCGGGAAGGCGAACGTCGCGTCCAGCTCGGCCACCGCTTCCATGATTGCCAGATTGATGCGTTGCTGCACGTCCATGTAGACGTTGTAGCTGGCGTCCAGAACGATATACACCGTCTCGAATTCCAGCGCGCTCTCACCAAAACTGCGGAAATGGCAGCGGTCGAAGCGCGCCTGTTTTTCGTTCTTGATGATGCTTTCAACGCGTTGGGTGATCTGGCGGATCTGTTCGCTGGTGCACTCGTAAGTCAGACGAAATTCGAACACCACTCGACGCTCCTGCAAGCGTTTGTAGTTCTGAATGGTGCTGCCGATCATGTCGGCGTTGGCCATGACAATCTGCTCACCGCCGAGACTGCGGATGCGCGTGGTCTTCAGGCCGACGTGCTCGACCGTACCGGCCAGCGTGCCGACGACGATGAAATCGCCCACCTCAAACGGCTTGTCGACGGCAATCGACAGCGAGGCGAACACGTCGCCGAGAATGTTCTGCACCGCCAGCGCCACCGCGATACCGCCGACACCCAGGCTGGCGACGAATGCAGTGATGTTGACGCCCAGGTTCGACAGCATCGCCAGCAGAATCACCGCCCACAGCAATACCTTGACGCCCCACAGGCTCAGGGTCGCCAAGGCGCTCGCTTGAAAGGAGCCGGTCGCGTTATGCCGCGAGAAATAGCGATGCAGCCCCAGTGCCAGCGCGCGGTTGGTCCACAGGCCGACCTGCAACGCCGCCACCACGAACCACAAACTGCTGACACGCCCGAGCCAGCGCTCGGGCAAATCCAGCAAACCGATGCCGACCAGAATCGATGCCAACAGCAGCAACGTGATGCTGGTCGCCGCCAGCACTTCGCTGGCCATGTACGTCAGATGCCCATTGCCGGCAGTGGCCCGCGCCTGCACCTTGCGGAAAACGAAGCGGATCGCCGTGGTGGTCAGCAGATAACTGAGCGTTGCGGCGAGCAACGCCAAGACCCAGTTCGCCAGTGAAATTCCCAGAAGTGTGTGCGTCGTGAAAAAGCCGATGAAATCCTCAGTCATTGAAACCCCCTTGCGAAGCCTGCGACGACGCTGGCGCAGAAGCGCAGCGTCGGCCGCAGCCAGGTAAACGCCGCCTGAATCGGCTATGCCGTCAAGCGACCTGTCTGGGGTTAGTCGCCCTGAGATTCCTGCTGTTCAATCAAATGCAGGTTTCGCCGGACCGAATGGTCAACGCCTGGCCTTCAACTCCGCTGGGCTAACGCCATAAGCACTCTGAAAATACTGACAAAAGCGCCCGATATTACTGAAGCCAAAGCTCAACGCCACCTCCGTCACGGAGCCTGCATGCCCGCGCACCAACGCCTCATAGGCGCGCTGCAAACGCACCTGCCGCTGATACGCCACGATCGACATCCCGACAAAACGTCGAAAACCTTCCTGCAAGGCGCGCTGGCTGACATGGCTCAACCGCGCCAGATCCACGCCACTGACCAACTGCTGCGGATGCGCCTGAATAAATTCCATCGCCACCTTCACGTGTCGCGGCGCCACACACGGCGCCGGCCCCCGTAATGCCTCGGTGAAATTGTGCGGCCACGCCTCCAGCACCGCATCGATCAACATCTCGCGCAACCGTGACGGCATCAACGTGCCGCTGTTGATCAAGGCATCGAACTCAGTGCCCGTGGCCAGATCGATCAACGCCTTGAGGCCCTGAAATGCCGGGGCATTCAGATCCACGCTTGGCTCAAACACGATCTTCTGCACGACCGGTCTCTCCAGCAGCGCCGACAACCGCTCGGTGAGTTGCAGACGATTGATCGAAATGCCGTGATGCGCGTGATCGTCAACAAAACGCATCGAACGGATATCCGCCTTGTCGATTGCCAGACCGACATGCTCCATGCCGATGGACTCGGTGGCGTGGTTGAAAACGATCTTGCCGGCGGTGGGGATGACGAAAGTGATTTCGTTCTGCGGGTCGGGGAGGGTGACGCTGAAATCGCCGTGGTAATGCATACGCCGAAAACTCACCCCGTCGTGCCGCCCGTAGACACCGCCGATGATGATGCTGGAAGGTGGCGGCGGAGTATCGGCGTAGCGGTTGCCGAAGAGCCTGGAGAACAGGGCGCCGAAGTCGGAAGAGGTGAGGTTGTCGGAGCGCAGGATAATTTTTTGCCGGGTTGAGGATGCAGTTGCGATGGGCGGCATTTTGGAATGCGGGCTCTTGGGGCGACGGGAGGGATGGGAAGATTAGTGAATTGGCGTGACTGTCTGGTGACAAGGCTTTGGAGCATCGTTTGCTTTCGACTTCAGCGGTGACTTCTGATGAATCGCCAATTCGGCGCCAGCACTACATGGTTAAGTTGAATGGTGTGAGTTCGCAAAATTGAATGGCGGCGACGCTACCGAACTAAATCGAATTGTGTCCGATTGCTTTACAGTTTGGGGATGGATAGGTGGGAGTGCTATTGGCTTTATAGTAATCGAATATATTGTCGATCCGTTCCGTGTCTAATATAAGTCCGGTACTTCTATAGCGCTTCAATAAGCGAAAAGGTGATAGTTATGAAAAAGCTCCTTTTTTGTGCGCTTGCCATGCTATTTATGATTGGCTGCGCTTCGTCCGGTAATCAAGCTGCGCTCGAAGCCCATGCGGACGCGCCGGCGACCGCAAAGCAGCTAACGGGCAGCGAAATAAAAACTACGGTCATAGGCCGAAAATATTCCAGCGTAACGTCCACTGGTTATCCTTTCTCGCAAGTATTAAGCGCTGACGGAACTGCACAAATTCAAATCTCCAGCGAGTCCATGCAGTCAGGAAGTTGGGTGATTACGGGGGATGTGATCTGCGTTGCCTATCAAAAATACGGTAAGGAATGCAGCAAAGTGTTAACAGATGGGGGCTCGATTTGGTTCGTTGACAGTACGACGAATAAAACCAACAACAAATTTATCGCCAACTAGAGCGGACATCATTTTGAGAGCGGGTAGCGGCTGCTTCACGCCTGGTTCATATCAGGTATTGAAAGAACGACGCCACTGACTGGGCGTAGCCTTTTCCACCTGCCGAAAGGCCCGATAGTAAGAGTTGACGTCGTCATAACCCAGAAGATACGCCACCTCTTTGAGCTCCAGGCTCGTATCAGCCAGCAGCTGCAACCCAACTTGACGCCTCGCCTCGTTGAGCAGTGCGTTGAAGGTCGTGCCCTCGGACGCCAAACGGCGCTGCAAGGTTCGCTCGCTCTGCAACAGTTCTCTGGCGAGGTGTTGCAAACTTGGCCGTCCGTTCGCCAGCGTGCGCTTGAATATTTCAATGACCTGCTCACAGAAGCCAACCGGCGCCTCGATTGCGCGTAATGCGGCATCGAGGCCGGGGCTCATCATGTGCAGCACCTGCGCATTGTGTTGCAGAAACGGCCGGTCAAGATCAGAGGCGCTCAAGATCATCTCGTCATGGCTGGCACCGCAGTTGATGGGACAGGCGAAATAATCCGAATGAGTTTCCAGCGGTGGCTTCGGCCGCCGAAAGCTCAATGACATTGGCGTGATGTGTTTTCCGGTGCCTCGTCGACCGAGCTCCAGTACCAAGGCAAAACACGCCTCCACTGAAAGATAGGGCGCAGGCCCCGTGCCGGATGGCCACTGAATCGTGAATGACACAGTGTTCTGGCGCTCGACCATGGATAATTTGTCGGGACTGCACAGGCGCTGCAAGCGCGCCAACCGCGCAAGTCCGTCGCGATAATCAGCAGCATATAACGCCGTGATGAACGCCATTTTGTGCTTCGCACTGGGCGTGTCGCGAACCATTTTTATCGCAAAAGCCGGATCCGCCGAAAGCGCCTCAATGGCGTTCCAGACAGCGAACAACTGCCGTGTGCTGACAAAGGTCGATTCGTTCAGATGAAGGTCATGGGGCAGTTGAGCATGTTGCTCAATCAACGAGGGATCCAGTCCCAGCTGCGCTATTGATTCCCAGAATACCCTGGGAAATTTACACCGCTCGGTGCTGGTGTGAAGGTGCGGCATTTCCAGACTCCGAACTGCAGGATAGCGGTGATGCGTGATGCAATGCGCCGCAAATGGCGCGTTCTGCAAGTATTCTGGCGGAAGGCGCCCACAGGCTCATACCGCTTCGCTTTTACCATTGTCGTCAACACACTGAGCCAAAAGGAGCTCACGATGACAATGACTTTCTATACCAACCCCAATTCTCGCGGGCGCATGGTGCGCTGGATGCTCGAAGAAATCGGCTGCGCGTATGAGACGGTGATCATGGATTACCAGTCGAGCAGTCAGGCTGACCGTTGGGGCGGTGCTGCGCTGGCAGTGCCAACGATGGCCGATGCTGATGATCGGCGTGTCGGCTTTTTTCGCGACGTGAACCCGATGGGGAAGATCCCGGCCCTGGTGCATAACGGGCAAACCATAACAGAAACTGCCGCCATCTGTGCGTACCTGGCGGAGGCATTTCCCGAAGCCGGGCTGGTCCCGGTGGCAGCGGAGCGCGCCGCTTATTACCGGTGGATGTTTTTCGCTGCGGGGCCGCTGGAGCAGGCGGTCACCAACTACCGCGCCAGTTTCAACCCGACGCCGGATCAGGAGTTTTTCTTTGGCTACGGAAGCTATGAGCGCACGGTCGATCAGCTTGAGCGCGCGGTATTGGCGCATCCGTTTATCGCCGGGGAACGCTTCACCGCTGCAGACGTTTATGTTGGCTCCCACATTGGCTGGGGGTTAGGCTTGCAAACCTTGCCGCCCAGGCCTGCGTTTCTCGCCTATGCCCAGAAGTTGACCAGCCGCGACGCCTACAAACGTGCGGTGGCGAAGGATGAAGCGCTGTTGGGGGCCAGATGACTGATGCGCCTGCCATGATTTTTCGCAAAACTCAGGGAATTTGATAATGCCGCTCAACCGACTCGACTTCACCACACGCTTGCTGATCGATGCGGGCATTGGTGAAGGGATGCGAATCCTGGACGTAGGTTGCGGTTCGGGTGATGTTTCGTTTTTGCTGTGTGATCTCGTGGGAAGAGGCGGGGAGATCATCGGCGTTGATCACGATGCCGCTGCCATTGCCATTGCCATTGCCGTTGCACGCCAGCGCACCGCAGGACATGCGCCGACCTTTCTTGAGGGAGACCTCTTGGAATTGCCAGACTCTATCGGCAGTTTTGACGCCATCGTCGGCAGGCGCGTTCTGATGTATCAACCGGATGCGGTGGCGACGATCCGAGCGCTGTCGAGATGTCTGCGTCCCGGCGGGATCATGATCTTCCAGGAACACGATACGACGATGGCGCCCGCCAGCGTCGAGCCTTTCCCTTTGCATGAAAAAGCGCAACGTTGGTTACAGCAAATGCTTGCTCGCGAAGGAGCGGATTTGCACATCGGGTTCAACCTGCACGGCATTTTCACTCAGGCAGGCTTGACCGTTGAAAGCGTGCGCGCTGAGTGCCTGATGCAAACGCCTGATGCGCCGTACAGCCTTGGCGCCATCGTTCGAGCGTGCTTCCCGCGAATCATTGCGTTAGGGGTGGCGAGTGCAGAAGAGGTAGAAATTGAAACGTTGCAGGCACGTCTGGATCAAGAGCGTTCAGCCTCTTCGGGCATCTACGTCGGCGATGTGATGTTTGGGAGTTGGGCTCGGAAAAGTTGACGTTTTGAGAGACGGATACAAAGGGGAAGCATCATTTATGGACAATAAACTGATATCTAAAGTCGCGGTCATTACGGGCGCGGCTCAAGGGATCGGCGCCGCGATTGCACGCCTAAGTTCACTCAGCGATCAGCAGCATGAGCCCGATCTTGATTTCTAGTTGACAAGAACCTTGCGGGTTGAGAACTTGAGACCACTCACCAATCGAAATGGATTTCTGTGTCGAAAAATAACCTCAAGTCAAGAGGCAGCTAGATCACATTTCGCTTAGGGCATCCGCAGTGACGTATAACCCAACACAGCATAAAATTTAAAGCATAAAAATTTTCTTGGAGCATTCAATGACATTCAAAGTTATCGGAAAAACGATCGATCTGAAAAGTGGCTCTCACGTAATATACTGCCAGGCATCACCAGAGCGCTATTTAGACATTGTCGGAGAGCGATTTGGAGAGTTCTCTATACAGCGCAAAAGAGAAACTCACAAAGCTTATAAACGACTGAAGAACGATATAATTGAAGGTTCTTTGCTCCCATCGATAACACTGTCCGTTAAGCATCATCTCGTGGATGAAATCACCAAAAGTTTCGATGATGATGCTGTGCTGGAAAGACTGCTATCTGGGCATGACGTGGTAGACATTCTCGATGGACTTCAAAGAACATTTATTCTTTCCGACATTAAATCAGAGGGAATACAATTCAAAGAAAATCAAGAGCTTCTTTTGGAGTTTTGGCTTGAGCCTGAAATCAGTAAGTTAATCTATCGAATGATAGTGCTTAATTCCGGACAAAAGGCAATGTCCATGAGGCACCAAGTTGAGCTACTGTTTCTTTCGCTCCGAGAAACTATTGTCAACAAAGTTGAAGGGATCGAAATTATCAGAGAGAAAGACGCAAAAAGGAGAACTCAACCAAACAAGTATTCTCTAAACAATATCGCCTCGTCGTATCACGCTTTCATTACAGCGCAACACGAGACCGACAAGGAAAACCTCGTAGCACAGCGTTTAATTGATGAAGATGCTTTCGATTCCACCGAGCAGGAACTTACAGAGCAATTCGAAGACTATATAAAATATCTACGGATATTTTATGAACTGGATCAACTTTGCTGGCAGCACTATACTAATCTAGATTTCGATGGGCTTTTTGCAGAAAGAGACGATGACAATCTCCAGCTTCAACGAGATGCTCTGGAAGATGCCGCCCCGTGGCTGGGCACAGAAAACGTAATGCTAGCTTTTTTCGGGGCCATATCTCAATACATTAACCTTGGCAAAAAGAACAGGGTTGACAATGCGCTCGCTTCATTAATTGAAGACGCTAAGAATGCGGACGTGACCGACCCGCTGGGCATCGTAAGCTTTAATACAGTGAAGTCAGGTTTGAATGCAAGGAAAACTAACGTTGGTTTTGCCACAAGGAAACTCATAGCAACGGGATTTAAAGAGTTTTTTCGCGAAGACGGCGAAGTAAAGCTGCATAGATGCTGGCCATCTGCGGCGGAGTGATCAATGAACATCATGGCAGTTTCGAAACATATTCAGTCGATTATTCGGCTGTTTGAAGATGCTGGAAGTGACTTTCGTCCTGAATGGAATGCTGAAGAACATTTTATTATTAACGATTTTATTGCCTTGCCAGTATTTGAGCTAGAATGCTCAATTAACTCGGAGGAGGACATTGATATAAATGATGAGCACGGAAACCTGTTGGGAGTTCTTTGCCCAATGGGAGCTCCAGGCGATATTTATTCAGTAAACGAGTTGAGCACTCATAAGCTCAATGCATTTATTCACGATATCGACGATGACCAATTTGGGCTAAGTCCGTCACATACATTTAAAAGTCATTACCTACTTGTTCATAAAGACTTCATTGCCCAATACACTACAGATTTCTTAGAGTCCGCTCCAATCTGGGGTGGGTTCACTCACAAAAAACGATCCCCCAAATACAAAAAAACCATTACAGAAATAATAATCTCAAGAAAGATGTTCACACCTACAATACGTCACAATGCCGACCTTGAAAGAGCGATTTCAGCGGCGAATGGCTTTGATCGATTCCTGAAGTACTATCATCAGCTTGAGCTTTTATTTGATGTTATTTTTGTGTCAAAAATCAGAAGCTTACCGAAACACTCCATTGAAGGATTTAGTTCTGTTGTAAAGGATTATCAAAGAAAAGAACTTGAGTCGCTAAAAGGAATTTTTAAAGATTATGTTACCGATTCACAAGCACTACTATCTATCATGGCAACCTGTACGCCATATATCCAAATCATGGAATCTGTATTCCAAGATTACTCAAAAGACGGAAACCCTGTAACTTCTGACCAGGCCAAATGGGCTAGCCTCCTCACTTTCCTTCAAGGCAATGACCATACTTTCGCCAGAGCAAAGCAGCTAACGTTGATCTCGCAGAGCACAAGCAGTTCACTCGACCATTTTATATTGAATTTAACAGCGTACTGGGTTTACCGTATACGCTGCTCGATTGCTCATAACAAAATTGGAGAGTTTATCTTTAGCGACTCACATGAAGAATTTATCGTTGAGTTTGGCGAAAGGCTAATAAAGGAGGTCATTATGCAAATCTTTTCGAACACCGACCTTGAAGGAATTTTAGCTAGTTAGGATGAAACTCTTTCAAGTCCGAAACCTTCATAAAAAGGGATGTATGAGGGCGCCCCTTCAGGGTTAAGCTCTACGGCCCTGCAAATAAGAGCCACCCTAATAGGCTTGTCGCGCTACGGGCCTATCAGGCCTATATAAAACTTTGAAGCAGTAACTTACATTACCGCAGTACATCTGAAATCAATTTATTCTAGAAAAAACTATACTATGCTTTTCTCTTTTTTGAATTAAACAAACCAAATATGGTCTTGTTGGTGTCGACAAATCTTGCTTTCCATTGCTGAATGCTGTCATCGTTTGATTAGTGAGCGTAAAGGTTTTTAGATGATTATGAGGGTAATGGAGATGCGTTAAGTATTCGTTTATTGAGTCCATCAGTCTTACGTGCTCAGCGCCTGAGTCTCGGGTCAATAAAGCCCCCAAAAGCCAAGCTCGCTATTAACGCAAGCAAGAGATTGAACATAGAGTTTCAGTTTGCTGTTCTTATGAGCTGCTTTTTCTAGATTAAACTTTTCTTACAAGTCACTAGGCGCCAACATACCAGCTTCTGGGGCAAGATTGAAATGTAGATTTGCTATTTGAATCGTTGTTGATTGTATCTATACGAGCGTTGCAATATATAATTTCTTTGTGGGGTATGCGTCCTTTCTAAACTTTTGCTTGTGCCACCCTATGTATGTACGACAGTAAGAATTGGAGCTACTAACGTAGCGATTCCAGAAAGGGCCTCAGCCCAGCCTGAAGGATTTAACAAACCCTTTGTTATTAGTCCGACAATTAATTCGGTCGCGAACGTGCGTTATCAGGATAGGTAGGATAAAACGGGGATTCGAGATGGCGGCCATGCTTCAGTTCTAAGAGTCAGATCCATTCTGGATCAGTGAGTGATAGTTTGGAAGGCCCTATAGTTTTTTTTCAGGGCAGATGCGAGCCGTCCCCTAATTTTCTAGACGCCTTCGACTGGCTACATTTGGCCGAAAGCAGCCATCGGTGAAGGGCAGGTTTCGGCCGAGAGCGCCTTATCTACTTGCCAAGCACTGGCTGTTGCAGGCGGATTGTTGCGTGTGGCGCTTAAACAGACGCTGCTGAGCGATATTGCAGACCCCATGCGCGAGCAGCTTGAGAAAGAAGAGAAAACACTTTCGCCGCAGCAACTGGCTGAGATATCGGCTCTGGAGAACCTCTATTCAAGCCCGCCGGGTCTCATGGGACTCAAAGGTGATCTGACAAGCGAACAGTAAGCTGCAGGGGTGGGCCTAGTATCGCGTTTTTCATTTATCATGCACGCCGCCCGGTCCGGCGGTTTCAGCCAGACGGCTGCATTGCGAATTTCAAATGGAAGGATTCCCGCGTCATGTCCAATACGTTGTTCCGCACACTGGCTTTGTCCAGCCTGTTCGTGCTCGCCAGCTGCACCACCGCAACGCCAACCGCACCGACACCTGTCACCTCCAAAGCCATTGAAGCTTTTATCGACATTTGTCTGAAAACCGCCCCGTCGTTCGCCGGCTCGGCTGAAGCGGCCAAGAGGAACGGCATTACCGAGCTTGTGGGCATGGGCTTCACGCGCATCGGCTTCACCGCAGACAAAAATCTTTCCGTGCAACTCTCCGAAAAGGAATGCGTCGTCGCTACTGCCAGTCAGTCGGATGACAGCCTGACCCGACAATTGCTGAGTGCCGCGCAGATTTACTCGCAAACGCCGGTCGCTGATCGTGTGCCGTCGAAGGTGCGTATTCAGGACAACAACTTCATTCTTCAGCATGACCGCAAGGGCGGTGAGACTTATGTGTTGTTGAGGAACAAGTAAGCGGCATGCTTGGTCGATGCCTGAAGAAGCCCGCTTTGCGGGCTTTTCGTATGGGAGATTTGCTGAGTTGGACAGCCCCGCGCGACGGCGATTCAATTCCTGAGTACACATTTCGTTTTAATCGTAAGCAAACTGATTAATCAACCCCAAGCGAGGAACACGCGTATCGGGCCGCAACAAAGCGCCAGGAGCAATCACAGCGTTTGCGCCAATCTTGCAGCCGTCACCCACCAGAGCTCCGAATTTGCTGACGCCTGTTTCGATCACCTGATCTTCGTGGCGGATCTTGATATCGGCTCCGTCCAGTTCGTTACGGTAGTTGGCGATGATCGCGCCGGCTTCAATATTTACCGCTTCGCCAATCAATGAATCGCCGACGAAGTTGAAGTGGGCAAGCTTGCTGCCATCGAGCATGAAGGTACTTTTCAGCTCACAGCTGGGGCCAACGATGCAGTTTTTGCCGAGGAATACACCTCCCCGTAGATAAGCGCCCGCTGCTACGAAACAGCCCGCGCCGATGATGATTGCGCCTTTGAGAACGGCGCCTCGCTCAACGATGGCGGTTTCATGGATCGCACAATAGTCGTGGCGCCGGTATCCCGGGCCGAGCGTTTCAAGCAATTCCAGAATCCGGCTCTCGCAATCCTGAACCACCGCCCAAGGGGCAGCGGAGTCCACGCCCAGTAATGGCCATTGAGCGATGTAATCTTCGATTTTTGGCGATTTCATAAGAATTTTCCGAACAAGTGAGAGTGGGGCGTGGGTGGACTGTCGACAACTTGAACGACTCGCTATGCCTGCCAGTCGTACCTGTACAAGCATTTTCAAGGTACGGCGCAATGGATAAGACAATCACCGTGGATCAACTGACAACCACTGATCTTGGATCAATCAACGAGATATGGCTCGGCGGGACCCATACCCAGTTATGCCTATGGCGTGCTGAACAAGTCTTCACCCACGAAATGCTCAGCGAGGGAACCCATGATCAGAATGTCCGACGCCTGTGCTTGCAGTTGGTTGACCCTGACGATCGAGATGCAGTGGCCCGTGTTGAGGCGGTAGCGCGCGAACGACTGGAAGAAATGGGCAAGCAGGGCGAGTTTTACCCGGCCGAGGAGGCGGACACTCGTCAATAGCCGCTCCGCAGCTGATGAAAAGCGCTGCTGCTAAAGCAGCGCCTCAAGCGTGCTCTTCAACCCTGCGCACATCCCCCAAGGAATCACGCTGCATCGACTGCAAGTTCTTTTCAATGGTTTCGCACAGCGCTTCCATCTGAATCTGGTGTTCGCTGTGGCGAAACGGGCTTTGCAGATCGGTGCCGATGCGCTCGATGGCCAGCAGCATGAACCCGACCACAGTCGACGCCAGCGGCGTGAACCAGCCGAGGGATTCCACCAGACCTATCGGGACGATCAGGCAGAACAGCGAAATGAACAGCCGTGGGAAATACACATAAGGGTAGGGCAGCGGGGTGTTGGCGATCCGCTCCATGCCGCCTTGGCTGTTGGACAGATCCACCAGCGTCGACTCAAGCCGCGCCAGGCGAATACTGTCCAGATGCCCGGCCTTGTATTCGCGAGCGAGCAGAGTCGCCGAGCCGGTGAGGATATCGTTGGCAAAGTTATTGGTTGTGCCACTGCGGGCGAATTCTTCGGCGGGAATAAATGCCCGCACCTCGTCGGGACATGGCTGGCCTTGAAGGTGCGCGGCGAGGCAATTTACGTAAGCGACGTGGCGGCGCAACAGCGTGGATTTGACCGGATTCACCTCGCCACCAGCGTCGTCCAGCAGCGTCAGCACCTGCCTGGCAAAGCTGCGGGAATTGTTGATCATCGACCCCCACAGCGTCCGCGCCTCCCACCAGCGGTTGTAAGCGCTGCTGTTGCGAAAACTGATCAACACGATCAACGCCGAACCGAGCAAGGTCAGCGGCATCAACGGCAGGTTCAGCTTGGCGTTGAGAAATAGCATGAAGTCGACGGTGACGGCGATGTCCCAGAGCAGCAACCAGAACAAAGACCAGCCCACGTAACCCAGGGTCTTGATGATCAGACGGTATTTTTTGACGATGGCAGCTTTCAAACGGAAACCTCGTGGCGAGCTGTTTGCTTAAACGCTTAAGCTCGGACGATGGATGGCACCGGCAGTTCCCTGGTGGAGCGGTCAGCCGTCAGTCTGTAAAGTCTGGCCCTGTGCATGGCGAATGCTTTCAAGAAAAATCCTCGTCTCTCGATTCGACCGCAGATGAACCACCCGGCAAGCCGATGGCGCCGTTGACACGAATTGGCGCATTTTGGCTCGCGAGGTTTTTCTCGTCCGCCACATGAACTTTAGAAACTCCGGCAGGTTCGCCAGCTGTTCGGGGCAGTTTTCCGGCAAGTCGGGCCGAGACTGACCGTGGTTGAGCAGCGTTCTACGCAGGACGCGCAAGAATCGAAGCGGTGGCGAACGATCGATCCAGATCAGCAGATCTGCACGGGCGACGCGATTTTCCCAAGTTGTCGAATGGCCACCTTCGAATATCCAGCGATCACGCGCCTCGACCTCCAGGCAGAGTCGGGTCTTCTCATCCGGGCTTCGCTCGATCCAGCCTGGCTGCCAGTGGATCGTGTCGATATGCACGACCGGCAACCCGGTGCGCTTACCCAGCTTGCGCGCCAACGTACTTTTGCCAGACCCAGGCTGACCAACAATCATCACCCGTTGCATCGAAGCTCCTTCTCGCTCTGCAAGCTGTTTTTTGGGGCGGGCGATTCTACGGCAATGCCTGTCTCCGTCAATAACTCTTGAGCGCTACGCTGGGTTTTGCCGCGCTCCCGCCACACTGGCTCGGCGGTCCGCCCGTTCGCCGAGTCGCCATCCCAGCAGACCCCACAGCAGTGCACACAACGCGCCGACCAGCGCTGCCATGCCTGCACCTTGGCTGAGGGCGTCCAGCGCGCTTTTCGCCCAGGCACTGATGGCGTCGCCGGCGCGGTAGACCACGGTGTCGATGAAGTTCTTCGCCTTGTACTTGCTTTCGGCATCGAGCGGGGCAAACAGCATCTCTCGGCCTGGGCGCACGAAGGCGTATTCACCGATGCGGCGCACGATCATCAGCGCGGCGATCAGGCCAAAGCCGGGGGCGAAGATCAGCCCGATAAACCCCGCACACATGACCAGCGGCACCATGGCCAACAGCACGCCGACACCTAGTTTTTGCGCGAGGCGTCCAGTGATGAACAGCTGACAGAACAGGGCGCCCGCCTGCACGACAAAGTCGATGATGCCGAACACGCGCACCTGCGCCTCGCGGTCCGGGAAGTGTTCGGCGACGACGCGTGCCTGCTCGAAGTAAAGGAAGGTGGAGACTGTTGCCAGCAGCACCACAAAACCGCAGATGCCGAGCAGATAGGGTGATTTCAGAACGGCCGTCATACCGCTGAACGGATTGCCCGGCAATGGCCTGCGAGGGCTTTCGCTCGGCGCGGCATCGGGGCGTCCTGCGCCACCCCGTTCACGCCAGCGCATCAGCTGGCGCTTGAACCACATCGCAGCGGCCAGCAGAACAGCGGCCAGCAGCATCAGGCCGGACTCATCCAGCGGACCGATCAGCAAGGCGCTCAGCGCAGGGCCACTCAGGCCGCCGACGCTGGCGCCCGCCGCGATGAACGCGAACAGACGTTTGGCCTGGGCACTGTCGAAGACATCGGCCATCAGGCTCCAGGCGACCGATACGACAAACAGGTTGTAGACCGATATCCACACGTAAAACACGCGCGCCAGCCAAGGGCTTTCCTCGCCCAGGAACAAGACGGCGAACAACAGCAGGTTGGCGCAGAAAAATCCGTACACCCAGTCCACGAAATGCAGGCGCGGCACGCCTGCGCTGAGCCAGGCGAACAGCGGAACGGCCGCCAGCATGACCAGGAAGGTCGCGGTGAACAGCCACTGCAAGTTCTCCACGCCGGCAGTGATGCCCATTGATTCGCGGATCGGGCGGAGCATGAAATAGCCGGCGAACAGGCAGACGAACAGCAGAAAGCCATTGAGCGCAGGGCGCAGCTCGTCAGCCTCGGCATTGATGATGGCGCCGGCGCGGTCGGCGAGAAGAGACGTATCCATGTTGCGCTCCTGTGGGAGTGGCGGGGCAATGGCACGGAGCCTCCCCGTGCCAGCGGGCTCAGCGGTAGGTGACGCCGGTCAGTCGCTCGGAGAGTTGCCACAGTGTGGCCGAATTCGAGCGATCGGCAGCGGCCGGCGGCATCTTGGCGAAGCCCAGCGGCCCGCGCTTTTCGTTATCACCGGTAGGGCCGTAGTAGGCGCCGCCAACCGCCTCCAGCGCCGTCGCCGCATATAAGGTGGGCAGCGCGCCCTGCGCTGCGGAATGATACATGTCCCGCTCTACCGCCCATTGTTTGCCGAATTGACTGTCCAGGCCAGGCCCACGCGCGATCAGTTCGGTCACGGCAACGCCGGGGTGAGCGGCGATGCTGCGTATCCCCCAACCGGCGGCATCGCTGCGCTGCTGCAGCTCAATACTCCACTTCAGAACCGCCAGTTTCGATTGGCTGTAGCTGGCGAAAGGGTCGTAACTGCGCTCAGCCTGCAGGTCATCGAAGTTCAGGCTTGCGCGCCCGGCGGCGATGCTCGACAGGCTGACCACCCGACCATCGTCGCTTTTGCGTAGCAGAGGCATCAGCAGACCGGTCAAGGCGAAATGCCCCAGGTAATTGGTCGCCAGCTGCATCTCGTAGCCATCGGCGGAAACGCCTCGAACAGGCGGCGACATGATCGCGGCATTGTTGATCAGCACGTCGAGCCTCGGCAGGCGCCCTTGCAGACGGTTGGCGAGGTCGCGCACCGATTGCAGATTGGCAAGGTCCAGCGTTTCGAATTGCACGCGCGCCTCGGGCACGGCTTGCTTGATCTTCGTGATCGCTTCGCGGCCGCGCTCGGCGTTGCGTGCGGCGATGATCACCTCGGCACCGGCGCGCGTCAGCGCCAGCGCGTCTTCATAGCCCATGCCGCTGGTTCCCCCGGTCACCAGCACGATGCGGCCTTTCTGGCTGGGCATGTCGTGGGTTGACCAGTCCGGCTTCGGCTCCGTTCGGGGAGTCGCCTGCGCAGCCAGTGTGCCGGCCATCGCGGAAATGGCGAACAGCGTTCGGGCGGCCTTGAGGAGGCGTTGGGTCGCAGTATTGCTCGGCGTAGCGGGTGAATGGCTCATCGGGGGATTCTCATTCGCGTGACAGGTTCCCGTTTGGCGGGGCGAGTGAGCAGTATCGGTGTACGAGTGCGCGAGGATAAGTCGGGCATTGGTGGATGGCCCGTACGCTATGGCGTACAGTCAGTCGCTTGCGGAGGAAGCGTCCATGCGTAAACCAAACCTTACCGATGTGTCGATATTTGCTGCGGTGGTCGAGGCCGGAGGATTTCGTGCTGCCGCGCAAAAGCGCGGGCTGTCCGCCTCGTCGTTGAGCGACTGCATGCGCCGGCTGGAAAGCGACCTGGGCGTGCGCCTGCTCAATCGAACCACGCGCAGCGTCACGCCGACGGCCGCCGGCGAGCGATTACTCGAGCGCCTGCGCCCGGCCTTGCAGGAAATCGACGCCGCTTTCAACGATCTCGACGACGACGCTCAGCGCCCGGTCGGCACGCTCAAACTCAATGTGCCAGTGCCGGTGGCACGCTTTCTGTTGCCCGACCTGCTGACGCGTTTTCTGCGCCTTTATCCAGGGGTCAGTGTCGAAGTCGTCATGGACAACACCTTTGTCGACGTCAATGCTGGCGGGTATGACGCCGGCGTGCGCTATGAAGAGAGCCTGGCCAAGGACATGATCGCCGTGCCCATCGGCCCGCGTCGCCAACGCTTCGTTGCAGCCGCCGCCCCGGGCTATCTGGCTGAACGTGGGACACCCACTCACCCCGAAGAACTGCCGAGCCATGACCTGCTTGGCCATCGCTTCGAGAGTGGCAAAGTCGGCGTGTTCGAGTTCCATCGAGACGGCCGTATCGTGCGTATCCCGCCTCAGGGGCAACTGCTGACGTCGTCGCACGATCTGAAAATTCGCTCTGCCATCAACGGACTGGGCATCGTCTATACCTTCGAGGACTTTCTACGCGAGCCACTCTCCGATGGTCGACTGGTGCCGATTCTCGAGGACTGGTGGCAGGCCTTCGACGGCCCGTTTCTGTATTACCACGGCCGCCGCCACATGCCTTCGCCGCTGAGGGCGTTTGTGGATTTTTTGCGGGGGGAAGGGGAGATTGCGGAGAGTGCAGGTGTTTGAAGCGCGGTTTCGTGAGGCGAATACATGGCCTGGCAGCAGAGCGCCCATGGCGACTGGCAGCAATCGGCCAGTAGCGGACGCTTGAGAGCGGCACCTTCCGGCCAAGCAGGCATCAAAGTGAGCATCGAAAATCAGTGAGTGACCACACAAACACCGGTGCAGCGTGGCGAAATACCCCACAGCGGAGCTGGGGCCTTAGATTGCCCTACCGATTAGGCTTGGCATTCTTGCCAGGAGGATAAGTTTCTAGGCCAGAGGCTTTTTCTTTCTGATAGAACTGTCGCCGTCTTTAGTGATGGCTGACGCCAAGAAATTCAGGCCGGCATTGAGACGTTCCTCTCGTGCCAGCTTATCCATGCCAGGGAATGCTGAAGCCATGAGAGGCAGCTGCCAGTGTTCGCACTGCCAATGGATCATGATTGGCAAAAAATAAGCTTATTGCTTCATTTAACTGCCGACAAGCTGCTTCGAATTTAGAGAAGGTGACTTGCACAGAGCCTAACCCGTAGATGAGTACTTAGCCTGCACCAATAGGCGCGTTGCAAACAGGACAGTGGCGAAACCGAGTGTTCACGCGAGTGGTTGACGACTTCTTACGCTTGGAGTCCCAACATGCCGGACAGTAGAGGACACTATCCCCCTCGAATTGATAGCATCCCCATTTTCTACCTACAGGCTTTTCATCAGCAGGCGAAGACGTCTGCTTTAACAGCGCGTTCTCTTCCTGTAGCTCTGCAATACGTTCCTTAAGAGCAGCGGCCTCTAGTTTGAGGTCGGCGAGTTCACTAGATAGGTCTGCAAGCAAGTTTTTGAACTCGGCGTCGTCGATATTCTTGGAGATCTCCCGTAGCCGTTTGGCTAACGTTATCGATGTGCTTATCGTCGTAATGATGTCCATGAACTTCCCTGATGCACTAAAGTTAATTAAACAACGCCTGAGCGCGGATGCCTAAAAGCATAGCTTCATGGCATCCAGTTGGCTGAAAAAATTAAAAATGGGACAGATTCATTTCCAAAAAAACCATCCCCACTCTTTCAGTCTTTTCCCTCATGACTGGAATTTTGCCTAGCGACATTGCTCTTGGTACGACTGCAGCACGGTGTATTGATTAAGCAAGAAATCGTCTACCCATGCCTGAGTTTCATTTTCTGTTCTTTGGTTCACAAACGACTGCATGCCGTACGCCATCATGTTCCCGGTAAGCGTATCGCCCTCCATAGGGTCATCCCCTCCGTACCATTCCAAAAGAGAAAAACCTTGATTCGTCGAGACGATGTAGTAGTCACAGCCGGATTTGTAGAAAACTACGACGCCTGACTCAGCCAATGACGGCTCAGTGAAAGCAAGAGCGATAGATCCGAGTAGCGCAAATGATATGTTTCGTGCCATAAGAAGTTTTCCTATTTTCCTGTCCGCTCCCAGCGTAGTGTGCTGATTGCTTTGAATTGGCTGATACCTACCGATCCACGCTCGTTCCTAGCTTTTGATCCAGGCCTAGTCAGTAACGCCACAACCGCAGGCCTAGCCGCCTCAAAAATTTGGAACGCGTCGTAATCAGCATCAAGTAGCACTAGGAGAACGGTATCAAAGGACTGCTTCAAATCGATCGATCCAACCCGCCCCCCTCGCATCCGAGAATTGGAAAAATACCGACCTTTGATTTGAATTTTGATAGTCGATCCGTCCTTAACCTCCGTAGCGTCATAGCCGGCTTGCCTGGCAAACTCCAATTTGAGATCGAGAATCCGAGCAGCCTCATACTCTGCGACCTCTCCAGTAACACCTAGAGGCTTTTTAGTAAGATGGTAATAGCGCTTAGCTAGAACTTTCGCGTCTCTTAGGATCTCATAGACCTCATCGGTTTCCATGCTTCCTTTCCTCAATGTTTCTCTCATCCAAGCCAGTGGAACGACTCGAGCAAAGTGCCGAGCAAAACAAAAACGCCTTCACGGTTAGAGTCTAAGAATTTAATTCAACTGCAATACATTCAAGTTAATTGTTGAGGCCTCCGTTTTTTCTTTCCTTCTTTGTCAACATCTCTTTCGTGTTTGGATATATAGATCTTGGGGATGAGCCCATGACTCTTGACTAATTTGTGCCAAGACTCCACAGCCAAAAGGAACTGAATGGAGTTGACGTCGGTGATTTTTTTAACATCATCTTCAAATACAAACCATAGCCCGGCGCTATTTAGTTTTTCATCAAATTTTATTGTTTTGTTTTTTATCAGCGTGATGGCATCTCTGGACTGCTCGATATTGTAAATTAGTTCTGGTTTCTTCTTTGAGATTTTTACCGATATAATTTCTCCATCTTTATAGATGTCGGCAACTTCCACCTGATAGTTACGTCTTTTTTGTTCGAGTGATTTAATATCTGTCAGGACCCGATCTAAAAGCAGACAACCTCGTTCGACGCATATTTTCTGATTAAAATACGCCTCTCGGTAGTCAACTTTGTCATCGTCCGGTTTCGCATTTTCCCTTTTCTCTTTTTGCCAAGCAATGAATGCGGATTCAACCAATGGCTCTTCCAGCTTGATCTCAATACTACCTAAAGAGCGCCTCAGGTACTCCATGAACGTTTGATTAAAGAGAAACCATTCTCCATTTTTTAGGAAATATTGTTGCTCTTCGTATTCGATTGGGCAGTCAAGAATTTCCTTCAGGGATCGCGTAAAACGTCCTGAATCTTCGTTTTTGAATTGAACAGTAACGTTGTTAATGTCAGTAATATCGGGATGTTCTCCCAAGAAGTCCGAGATAGACTGAACGTCAATACTATTACCCAAAGCCTTGCGATAGTTACTATTTTCTCCCTTCGCCTTGATTTCATAATCGTAATCATGAAAGCTAAAGCAAATGGCTATGCCATGTACCTGAAACTCTTCAATTAGAACTTCACCGCTTGCATTGTTGAGGTGTTCGAGCAGTAGCTCGTCAAGCTCACTTGTTGCCTCGGCTCCGACTGATTCAAGCTTAGGTAAATGTATAATCTTTTCACCGCAGAAACTTTCATCAATCAGCTGGAAAATTGCGGACAACTCCAAAGGTTGTTTATCCATATCCATCTGAATGGAATCGGCAAAAATTATATTGCGCTCACCCCATATTTCCTTGTTAGCTGCCTTGAGCTTTAAGTGGTCGACCGATTCGCCTGCCTCATAGCTATCTTTCTGAAAATGTTGATAGGAAGACACGTCTTGTCTTTTTGTGCCCGTGAAGTAGCGGCTTTTTTTCAGCAATATTGAGCTCTCATCTGCAACATGAATCGCAAGATCGATCCCAAAATCGAGGTGAATAAATTTGGAGAGATAAAAGTGGGACTTTCCTAAGCTCACAGCATAAACTTTCTCTTCGTTCTCTAGGTTTTGGCACAGCAGAACGCCAAAATTAAAAGTATTTTTTGGTTCCTTTATATTATCGTTAAAAAACTCTTTATAGGTTTCCCACCACCAAACATCATTCCCTTTAATATTTTCTGAGAAATAAAAAGTATTAGAGTAATTGAAAGCCTGAAGGGTCTTTTGCTCAACTAGCCCTACGGACTTAAGCTTTTCTTTTAGTTCTTTAATCTTATGATGCTTAATTTTATAAATATTATAAGTGTTTGACATGTCGTTTCCATTCGGAGATGGCCGGATCCGAATGAGAAATTGCCATTTGCTAGCATGGACTGCAACACCTTATTTTTTGCAAGGATATTGTTAAATAAAATCAGTGGTTTAGAAGTTTTCAGTACACCACTTACTCCGAGCCGTCGCGCCCACTGCGACACCTCTACCAGCGAGACGCTATGCGGAAGTGCCGGATATGGAACTGACAAAACTGAAGCTGGCCGCGTGCCTTTATCCGTTAAATTCAGCGGAGCCTCGTCAACGTGGTGGAATTGAATTTTGTGTTGAAAGAACCAGAGACGATGCAGTTCGGCATGGTCGCTGACCACGATGACGATGCTGGGGCCCATGAAAGAAATCGCAAATATCTGCTTCTGGCCGATTGCTGTCTCTCGTGAAGGGCTGCAACCGGCCAAAATCGATCAATCGAAGGAGTCTACGAAAGTGTCGCCTTTTCATACGACATCGCAGGAACTATAACGCTCAGGTAGTGCGATAAGTACGTGCAACCTCTCCCAGGTATGGTTTGATCCTAGTGAGTTCTGAAGCAAAGGACTCGAGCTTCGTCTCTGTCTCTGCATCGTCGTTTATCTTTCGCAGTACGGCGATGATCCGTACCAGTACCCATGCGACGTCTGCTGCCATATCAAGAATGTAATCCTCGATTGAAGCATCACCGAACGGTCGCTTCCTCTCCTCACCGTTCCACCGAGGATTCCGCATAAAAAATGCTGTTTCCCCGAGAGGCACTAAGTAGCCGTGGAGCAGAGAGTGGCGATAGTGCATCAACTTGTGAGCTGCTTCGGCAGCGCGTGCCAGAACTTCGTTCGCACCGGGGCTCAGGTCCTCCCTGCCATTTCCTACAATCGTGACTAACTGAGAAGCAGGTGGCCCATCAGTCGAAGGCCTAACCCCCTTTACTCTTTCACGTTTTAGTGCCCAAACCGCTGGCTCTAGGTGGGCCTCGAAAAGCCCGAATGCGACTGCGAATGTTCCAATTTTCTGCTGAGCGATAACCGACACCCCAAGTTCGGAGATGGCCACCATTACGCCCAAAGCATTGACTTTGAATGCTGGCGGTTTCATTTCGTTGATTCTCCGTTCTTGGTGATGCTTGCTGTATAGCACGCCTCCATGTGACAAATTCCATTCGAAACAGAGCAGAGGATATGCGCTGATGCTCAAATCTATCGGAAGTAGGCCGCACTGAACGTCGGCTAATGGCCGGTTGCTGCCGATTGCACTCTTCGCTTCCGACCAATCGCGCACACCTAATCCAGATTTTCAGATTCACCTGATGCCGTTGCCAGTATCGCGCCATATGTGCCTTCTTCTGGGACATAGGAAACAAATTTTTCACTGTCTTGTTTTTGCACCCAAAGGCGTCCACAGATCTGGCACTCGTAGGCAGTCGACCTTCGTTGAATGTAGAGGCTGGATATCCGCTCTTGCAATTTGTCAGCAGCGCTGAACGAGGGTGAAAACTGGCCCAATGCATCGGCAATCGCAGCTTTGTCTCCGGACTCCGCCGACTCGACCAGAGGCTTGAGTTCACGGTGCACCTCATCCCAAAATTCATTTTCTACCTCGTCGCGAAGCAGGCTCGCCTTGTAGGGCAAGCTGTCGGTCTGATCGGTAATCACATGGCCACATTTGCAACCCAGTTTGCTCATTTTCGGTTCATCAACCTGATGTTTGATCGCTCATTAAATGGCGGACAGCTCTTAGTAACAACTCCTAATTGATCGTCCGCTTCTGGCCGAAAGCCCACATCCGGTGACATGCCCACACGTAATATCTCGCGGTTTCCTACAGACAGATCCTTCAGCCGATCCTGGCAGGCTTATCTATTCAACATCGCCCGCTTTAAGCGGAATTCGCCTGATAACGTCGTCGTAAGGCACCAGATCGAGAAAGGCATCGACTTCAACTGCCTGCATATTTCGCATGCGCATGATCCATACGTAGCTGTTGCGATAAGGCGCGCCGTCGGCTGCGGTGGCGGTGCCGTCCCAGTGCACAACGACGTCATCGCCTTCAGCCCAGATATCCGTCACCGTCGGGCGAACGGGCGAGGCGAGCCGTTTTGCGAAGGGTTGGACTGCGCGTTTCAGGAAGTCATCTCGGCCCCGGTAAGTACCCGCTGAAGGGCTCGTCCCCTTGATTGTCCAGGTCACGTCGGGAGACAGCACATCTGTGAAGAACGTCCGGCCGCCTTGAGCCCACTGGTTGAACGCTTGCGCAATGAATTGGCGATTGCGTTCCGTAGTTGGTTCGCTGGCCACGGCGGGCGCCGGCCCTGCAATGAGAACGGTGAGGACTAGTGCTAGCGCTGTAGAGAGGCGTTGAACAAGCGTCATTTCCTGTGCTCCTTGATCTATCCGATGAGCCCCGTCGAGTTGGCTGGGCCGTTGTTGTTATATGTAAGCCGCTAGTTGCGTTTTCCGGTGCCGTTGTTCTATATGGGGCATTGGCAAAGAATCGTCGACGCCGGACATGGAGTGAACGGCAGTTTCTCTGGGCTTCATCTGAAGTGTGACTTATGAGCGGAGGAGGGCTGTTGCAGGATCGTCCTGATTTCTTGCTTGATCATCCGATAGGCCAGATATTTAACCGCCGCATCCCCGCGTTATGGAGTTGTGTTTGAATTCCCTTTCAAAGCTTGTCGATATCGTTGGTCGTCACGCCCGGAATGACGGCATCCACAGCACCGCGATTCCGGGTGTCAGCCTGATTCGCTCGGCTACGCCCACGATGCCTATGCCGGTGGTGTACGAGCCAACACTCTGCCTTGTCGCTCAGGGACGTAAACAAGCGATGCTGGGCACTACCGCCTATGTTTACGATCCGGCCAAGTACCTGATTGCATCGGTAGACCTTCCGGTGATGGGCTCGGTCATCGAGGCGAGTGAGGCTGTTCCCTATCTGTGCCTGGCGCTGGATCTCGATACCGCTGTGTTGAGTGAACTTGCGCTGCGCCATCCGCTAAGAGAAGAGAGCGTCAGTGCACCGCCGGCAGGCATTACGCTCAACGATACGACTCCAGAACTGCTGGATGCTGCGGTTCGGCTGGCCGGGCTGCTCGACAGGCCACGGGATATCGAAGCGCTCGCTCCGCTGGTGATTCGCGAAATGCTTTATCGCCTTCTAACCGAAAACGGCAACAGCATCATCAGGCAGATGGCACAAGCAGACAGCCGCTTGAACCAGATCGCCAAGGCTATTGCCTGGCTACGCAGCCACTACAACGAAGCGTGTCGGATAGATGAACTCGTCGAAATCGCCGGCATGAGCCGTTCTTCTTTTCATACGCATTTCAAGGCGATCACCTCGATGAGCCCGCTGGAATTTCGCAACCAGTTGCGGCTACAGGAAGCACGCCGGCTGATGGTCACCGAAGCGGTCGACGCCGCAGAGGCGGGATATGCAGTCGGATACGAAAGCCCCTCGCAGTTCAGTCGGGACTACGCCCGCTTGTTCGGTATGCCGCCGGCGAAGGACGCCTGGCGGCTGCGCACGGACATTTGTGGGATTTGAATCCAGCACTTTTCTTCGCGCAGAAAAAAACGAGGCCGCATTTGCGGCCTCGTTTTCCATGTGTTCCGGACTACTGTTTGACGCTCAGGTAATCGCCGCTCGTATTCAGCGAGATGGTCACGTCCTTGTTGCTGCGGTTACGCCAGAACCAGCCATGGGTGCCGTCAAATAACGCGGTGAATTGGCCTTTATGTCCTTCGACCTGCTTGCCCTTGTTGTAGCTGTGGAAGTAACCCTTTTCGCCGTTGTAGGGCTCGCCGTGCGTGTCGTAGTTCACAAGCCCGCCAGTGGCCGTCCATTCATAATTGACAGTCTTGCCCTTCAGCATTTCCAGTTTGATTTCCGTACCTTCGCCAGGTTTGAGCGTTACGCTCATCTGATTGGTTCTCAGCGCCGGGGCGGGCGCGGTTACTGGCTTGGTAACAGGCTTCTCAATGGGTTGGACTTGTGCAACTTGCTGCACCGGAGCTCGAGCAGAAGTTGCAGTCGGAGCTGGAGCGGTTGCTTGAGGCGCAGCGGCTTCCGCCAACGCTTCTTGAGCAAGGATGAGTTTCAGCTCGCCCATCTGGGTAAGCCCCAGTGTTCGGCCCACACCTGTAGGATCAATGGCGTATTCAGACGGCATGACAACGGTCACCAAAAGGCCGGCGGCGACCAGTATCGCGATGACGGTCGAGCGCAGCAGTTTGCGGGTGCTGGGCAGTTCATTAACAGTTGGAAGCGGAGTATTGAACATCGTCGGAATTCCTTAGGCGGAGACAAACAGGCCGGTGATCTGGTAACCCATCAAGAGGAAACCGGCACTCATCATGGCGACGTTGGCGGTATACGCGTGGCGCCAGAAACTGCCGGTGCGCCGCCAATACCCCATCAAAATGAGAATCGCGCTGAGGGCCAGCAATTGGCCGATCTCGACACCAACGTTGAAGGCGATCAGGTTCGGAATCAGGCCGTCTGGTGAGATCTCGTATTCCTGAATCTTGGTCGCCAAACCAAAACCGTGGAGCAAGCCGAAGATCAGCGTGGCCACTTTGGTATTGGGTTGGTAACCGAACCAGCGCTGGAATGCGCCGAGGTTATCGAGGGCTTTGTACACCACCGAAAAGCCGATAATGGCGTCGATGATGTAGGAGCTGATGCTGATCTCGGCCAGCACGCCAAGCAGCAGCGTGACCGAGTGGCCTACGGCGAACAGCGTGACGTAAAGGCCAACATCCTTCAGGCGGTAGAGGAAGAAGATCACCCCGAACAGAAACAGCAGGTGGTCGTAGCCGGTCATCATGTGCTTGGCGCCCATATAGATGAAGGGCAGCAACATGACGCCTGAGCTTTCCTGGATGAAACCTTTGTCGCCTTCCGCAACAGCGTGAGCCATCGCCTCGGGTGTTCCGAGGAAAAGTGCAGCGACAAGTAAAAACAACAGCAGTAGCGGGCGGTGCGAAGGCGCAGTAAATACGCCTGTGCCGCTCATCGAGTGCGAATGCATGGGGCAATCCTACGTTGCAATGATCGTGGGCCGCATTGCGGCCGTGGTCAGGATGCGAACGAAGGGCGAGGTGGACGCTCGATCAAAAATATCGGCGGCAGAGGAACCGAGTGTCGAAGTGCATCGACCCGGATCGATGGCATCGGCGATGTCGCCAACATCAACGCGGCTGTGAGTTGCGGCGTTTCGTGCTGATGATCAGGGGTCAATGGCGAGTGATAGTGTTCTGAAAAGCTTGAGTGGCTGGATGACGACTCTTCGCCGTGAGAATGGTGGACGTCCTGAGCGATCTCCCAGGCTGGCTGCCCCGAGGTGACTGGCAACGAATAGGTATGCCCGGCCCAGGCCATGAACATGGCGAGAGCAAGCGCGATTACTGCCGTCGTTGTCAGTGTTTTGCTGTACATGGCGTTAAAGGTTTCAACTCGTCGACAGGGCGCTCAAGCGATTTGCCTAATCCCCCCTGGGGGGATACGATGCCAGCGTAATTCATCGAGCCCTGAGACTCAACTCATGAGTGAACACGAACACGACCACAGCCATCCCCACACCCACCAAAGCCATGAGGCGATCATCAAACGCCTCAAACGGGCGGACGGGCATTTGCGCGGCATCATCACCATGATCGAAGAAGGGCGTCAGTGTGTGGATATCGCCCAGCAGCTTCATGCGGTAGAGAAAGCGATCTGCCAGGCCAAACGCACGCTCATCCAGGATCACATCGACCACTGCCTCGAAGATACCGTTTCGGCGCTAGGCAATGGCGAGCGCGCACCGCTGGAAGCCTTCAAACAAATCACCAAGTACCTTTAGGTCTGACATGCCCGATTTCGCTGAACTGTTGCAGCAAGGCGGGGCTCACGCCTGGCTGTATTTCCCGAGCGCGATTCTGCTCGGTGCCTTGCATGGCCTGGAGCCAGGTCATTCGAAAACCATGATGGCGGCCTTCATCGTGGCCATCCGTGGCTCGGTCAAACAGGCTGTTTTGTTGGGGTTGGCCGCAACGCTTTCGCACACCGCCGTGGTGTGGCTGGTCGCCATCGGCGGCATGTACCTGGGCAAAGGCCTGGATGCTCAAACCACTGAGCCGTATTTCCAGCTTGCTTCCTCTGCACTGATCATCGCGATTGCCCTGTGGATGCTGTGGCGTACCTGGCGCGGTGAGCAGATGTTCAAGTTCGAGCAAAGCGATGATCACCATCACGGCGAACACGACCATGGTCATCATGATGAAACGCACCGAATAGATACCGGCCATGGCCGTGTTGAACTGTCGATCTTCGAGGAAGGCATGCCACCGCACTGGCGCCTGAAGACCTTGAGCGGACACGCCTGGGCAGCCTCGGATGCTCGCCTGACCACGACGCGTCCGGACGGCAGCAGCCAATCGTTCGCGTTCGTCGAGCGTGAGGGTTTTCTGCAGTCGACGGTGGATATTCCGGAACCGCACGAGTTCAGCGCTCGCTTGAGCCTTGGACATGCCGGGCATTCGCATGATTACGACCTGACGTTCCAGGAGCATGATCACGGGCATGCGCATTCCGAACTCGAAGGCCTGGAGCTGTCGATTGATGGCTATCAGGATGCGCACGAACGTGCTCATGCCAACGACATCCGTAAGCGCTTCACCAACCGCGAAGTGACCACGGGTCAGATCGTCATGTTCGGGCTGACTGGCGGCCTGATTCCCTGTCCGGCTGCCATCACTGTCCTGTTGCTGTGCCTGCAAGTCAAAGAGGTCGCGCTCGGCGGCATGCTCGTCCTGTGTTTCAGCATCGGCCTGGCGCTGACTTTGGTCACTGTCGGTGCCGCAGCAGCCGTTGGCGCCAGACAGGCTTCCAATCGCTGGCCGTGGCTGGGAACCGTAGCGCGCCGCGCTCCTTACCTGTCCAGCGTGCTGATCATTGGCGTTGGCCTGTATGTCGGCTTTCATGGCTGGATTGGCCTGAGCGCATAAGGCGGGAGTGTTGGTGCTTTTCGTTGCGGCACTCAGTCCGCCACCTGCCACCATAACCAGCCCGACAAACGACGCCGTGTGGCTTATGTTCGCGCCCAGTGACCCAGCCATCGTAAGCAATCGACCTTTGATCGAATCCTCGGAGAAGTCGCTTGCTCAATGAAGGCACCTGGCCATACGCTGCTCCGCGTGAGACATCTCACAAAGAATAACAACACGAGCATGGAGCAAGCCCTGATGAAACTGTCCGCCATTCTGATTGCCGCAATATTATCGATTACATCCGTTGCTGCCTTTGCGCACAGCGGTGGCACTGATTCAAAGGGTTGCCATCGCAACCATAAAACCAACGACTACCACTGCCACTAAACGGCAAAAGCCCAGCGCAAGGCTGGGCTTTTGAGACGAGCGCGATAGGGTGCGAGACATGAGCCCACGCCAACGCTCACCGCTGGTCTTTGAAACTTCGTACCTCACCAGCGACAGGGAGTTTGCGCTTACTCCACCGGCACGACGTTATCCAACGCCTGATTAACCGCCAGCTCGCCGAGCATGACGACCTGCGCGATACCTTGCAGTGTCTTGCGCGCAGATCCTTCAACCATCCCGATCACATCACTCAACATCACCGAAGCCGAGCCCAGCGATTCGCTGGCGTTGACCAGCAGTTCTTCAGTGGCGGTTTTCGGGTTGGCGAGGAACATGCTGCTGGTCTGGTAGGGCGTGGTTTTGAGGGTGTCGGTGGGTTTGAGGTAGTGGTCGAGGGCGCGGTCGGCAGCTTCGTGGAGTTTTTTTGAGTCGAGGGATTCGTAGGGGGAGGTTGCGTCCGACTGTGGCGGGTTTGGCGTGACTTTGAACATGGTGAAGCTCCATATGTGACCAAGGGAGCCATCACTCTCGCTACCAAACGAAGGGTGGTGGCCATACGAAGGTTGGTAGACCGGCCCACATGGAAAAACCGGCGCGCTCGAAAACGCCCTGCGCATGGCCACCATAAAACCGATGCGAAAGCATCTGCATAGAATGACGTTATGCGCCATGTGGAAAGCGGGCTACCAAACCCGATCACTGTTTTCAGTGACCGGCCAACGATAGAACCACGGCCCGAGGCGCACAAGCCGGCGGATTCTGGCGTAGTCGTAGGCAATGGCGCAAGGCGTTGTAGCTTGCTGGAACAGTCTGGATGTCGGTTTTAAACGGGGTGTTTAGGGAATTGGTTTTGGCTGAGGTTTCGTGTTGATCGGGCTGGGGTCTTCGCGAGCAGGCTCGCTCCCACAGGTGTCGAGTGGGCAACGTTTACAGCGTCGTGCCAGTCGGGCGGTCACACATTTTGAACTTTGCTTTCGGCGCCATTTCCATTGTTTGAGGTGACAACCCTCCAGCTCCTACCCACCTGAATCAAGGAATGACCGTGACGGCTCCCACTGATAAAACTTCTCTGCGCCGGGCTATCACTTTCCCGATGCTGTTTCTGTTTATTCTCGGCGATGTTCTGGGGGCGGGCGTTTACGCACTCGCCGGAACGATCGCGGGGGAGGTGGGCGGCGCGATTTGGGTGCCGCTGCTGATCGCATTGTTCTTCGCCATGTTGACGGCGGGTTCCTACGCAGAACTGGTGACCAAATATCCCCACGCCGGGGCTGCTTCGGTATTCGCGGAAAAAGCCTTCAAGTCACCGCTCATTTCCTTCCTGGTCGGTTTTTGCATGCTGGCGGCTGCGGTCACCAGTGCAGCGGGTTTGTCGCTGGCGTTTGCCGGTGATTACTTGAACGCCTTCGTCGACGTATCGCCGCAGATTGCAGCGCTGGTGTTTCTTCTGGCTATCGGCCTGCTCAATGCGCGGGGGATCAAGGAGTCGCTTGGGGCAAACCTGGTGATGACCGTGATTGAACTGTCCGGGTTGATTCTGGTGATCGTGGCTGCGGT
Source organism: Pseudomonas sp. Leaf434 (assembly GCF_001425545.1). Taxonomy (NCBI): domain Bacteria; kingdom Pseudomonadati; phylum Pseudomonadota; class Gammaproteobacteria; order Pseudomonadales; family Pseudomonadaceae; genus Pseudomonas; species Pseudomonas sp. Leaf434. The sequence goes on from NZ_LMQZ01000001.1 coordinate 1,659,341, forward strand.
CTGGTATTTCCGTACAGGCGATGCGGATCTGGGGCGGACGCTCACGTTCAAACCGGGCGTCAGTCCCGTGCTGGCGGTACTGGGGGCGGCATTGTTGGCGTTCTATTCCTTCGTCGGGTTCGAAACTTCGGCCAATCTGGCCGAGGAAATCAAGGACGTGCGCAAGGTCTATCCGCGCGCCTTGTTCGCGGCTTTGATTACGGCTGGCGTGGTTTACATGGCGGTGGGTGTGGCGGCTTCTTCGGTGTTGCCTACCGAGAAGTTGGTGGCCACGTCGGCGCCTTTGCTCGAAGTTGTCCGCGCATCGACCCTCGCAATCCCGCCGGCACTGTTCTCTTTCATTGCGCTGATTGCTGTGGCCAACGGTGCGCTGTTAACCATGATCATGGCCAGCCGATTGACCTATGGCATGGCGAATCTGGGGCTGTTGCCGGGTGTTTTGGGTGCGGTGCTGCCTGAACGAAAAACTCCGTGGGCTGCCATTGTCGCAACTACCGTGGTCGCTATTGCCCTGACACTCACAGGCACGCTGGCAACGCTGGCAGAGACGGTGGTCTTGCTGTTGCTGTTCGTTTTTCTGAGTACCAATGTGGCCGTGCTGGTACTTCGGCGGGACAGGGTAGAGGAGGATCACTTTCGCGTGCCGACCTTCGTTCCGGTGCTTGCGATCATGTCGTGTCTGGTCCTGCTCAGTCAGCAGGGGTGGGAAACGTGGTTGCGGGCGGGGGCGCTGATCATTGTCGGGATGTTGCTGCATGGCTGTTCTCGCATCAGATTTTCCGCGATCAGTAAGGCCGGGTAGTGCGCCGGTTTGGGGGATTGGTGTCGTTTGGGCAGGTGTCATCGCGAGCAGGCTCGCTCCCACAGTGGATGGGTGGTGATATTCAGAATGTGTCACACGTTGTCAGTCGGCGGGCGGGTGAGTAAGCTGCCGACATGAATCAGTCCTCAGTTTCCCCATCCTTCCCCGGCCCGCGTGGTCCCGTTGATCACGACATTCGTGATCAGATTGTCGCGGCGGCCAACGAGCATTTCAGCCAGTACGGCTACGCCAAGACCACGGTGTCCGATCTGGCCAAGGCCATCGGTTTCTCCAAGGCGTACATCTACAAATTCTTTGATTCCAAGCAGGCGATTGGCGAAGCCATCTGCGCTAACTGTCTGGGGCAAATCGTTGCGGCGGTCGAGCAGGCGATCAACGAGGAAGACCTGACGCCTACCGAGCGTTTCCGCCGTTTGGTGAAAACCGTGATCGCCACGGGCGTGAACCTGTTTTTCAACGACCGCAAGCTCTACGACATTGCTGCGTTTGCAGCGGGTGAGAACTGGCCAAGTGCGCAGCGTTACGATGCGCAGATCAAGCGCTTTATCACCGACATTGTCCGTGAAGGGCGCGAGGCCGGTGAGTTCGAGCGCAGGACGCCGCTGGACGAGACGGTCGAATCGATCCACCTGGCGTTGCGACCCTTCGTCAATCCACTGATGCTGCAACACAACCTCGACTTTATCGAAGTGGCGCCGACGCTGACTTCGAACCTCATCCTGCGCAGCTTGATGCCTTGACCCTCTGCTGATCCGAATACTCGGATCAGTCGCCGCCTGATCTCGCCTCGCCTGTACAGGGCGGACGATGAATAATTGCCCAAAGCGTGACTGTTGACTGATATGGTCACTCGGATAACATGGCCGCCGCAGTTCATCCAATTCCGAGTCACCCATAGAGTCCACACAATGAAAAAAACAATGCTCAAGCGCCCGGTGGGGCTGGCTGTCGTTCTTGCCTCGTCGAATGTTCTTGCGGGTGGTTTTGCGCTCAATGAGCAAAGCGTCAGCGGCATGGGATCGGGCTTTGCCGGTCGCTCTTCCTCGGCGGAAGACGCCAGCACCGTTTTTGGCAACCCGGCGGGCATGGCGCGGCTCAAGCGCGAGCAGGCGAGCGTGGGGCAGGCGACGCTGTTTGCGAAGTCTGATATCAGCCAGACCCGCAGCACGTTCGGCGGCAAGGAAGACGGCGACATGGTGCCGACCACCACGGTACCGATGGGTTATTACGTCAAACCGATCGACGAGCATTGGGCGTTCGGCGTGGGGTTCTACGTGCCGTTTGGCCTGATCACCGACTACGGCACTGGTTTCGCTGGCCGCTATTACGCCAACAAAAGCGAAGTCACCACGCTGACGTTCCAGCCGACCATCAGTTATGCCTTCAATGACAAGGTGTCGATCGGCTTCGGCCCGACCATCAACCGCATCAGCGGCGAGCTGTCGGGGATGGTCGCCAATCCGCTGAGCCCCGGGCGCAATGACGGCAAAGTCAAAAGCACGGGCGACGATACCGCGCTGGGCTTCAACGTCGGGGTCATGGTGCAGGCGACCGAGCAGACCCGCCTGGGCCTGACCTATCACTCAAAAGTCAGTTACCACCTCGACGCGAAAAGCAAACTCAGCGATGGCATCTTCAACGTGCTCGGCGTCAGCGGCCGCAGCTTTGACGCGTCGCTGGACGTCGACACCCCGGAATCGGTGGACTTCTCGGTCACCCATCAACTGAACAACGACTGGACGCTGTATGCCGGCAGCACCTGGACGCGCTGGAGCCGTTTTAAAGCGCTGACCATCGAAAACAGCGGATTGCCGCCACTGCTCGCCGGTCAGTTGGGCACGATCAGCGAAGAACAGAACTGGCATGACACCTGGGCTCACGCCATCGGCGCGGCGTACCGGTTGAACAACCAATGGGTGCTGCGCACCGGGTTCTCGGTTGATCAATCGCCGGCGAACAACACCAATCGTGGACCGCGTATTCCAACGGGCGATCGCAAGGTGTTCAGCGTCGGCGCCGGTTGGACGCCTGCGGAAAATGTCACCATCGACGTCGCCTATTCCTATCTCTGGGAAGAGAGCGTGGAGATCAACGACACCTCGGCTGGCAAGGGTTCGTACAGCGCGAAATACAAGAACAGCGCCAGCGGGCTCGGTACTTCTGTCAGCTATCGCTTCTGATTCAGCGCTGAACATCGGGCCGGCGACTCTGTGACTGTTGACGATATTGGTCACAAGACTGAGAATATGATGATCATCCTATTTTCAGTGAAGGAATTCCATGCGCCGGCTCCGACCTTTCCCCCTCGCGGTATGTTTGTTGCCCTTGGCCCTGACGGCGTGCGGGGATTCCTCCAGCGCAAAAGATCCACGTACCTTGGCGCCGATTGTCAGATCGGCGGCGGTGCAACCGGCAGAAAATGGATCTCGATCATTCACCGGCGTCGTCGCCGCGCGCACCCAGGGCGATCTGGGCTTTCGCGTTTCGGGCAAGGTGCTCGAGCGTCTGGTCGATACCGGGCAGACGGTCAAGCGCGGCCAGCCACTGATGCGCCTCGACCCGATCGACCTCGGCCTGCAGGCGCGAGCCCAGCAAGAAGCGGTGAGCGCCGCTCGCGCCCGAGCCATACAGACTGCCGGTGACGAAACACGCAATCGCAAACTCGTCGCCGCCGGCGCTATTTCGGCATCGGCCTACGATCAGTTCAAAGCCGCAGCCGACACCGCCAGGGCGCAGCTCAATGCCGCTGTGGCGCAAGCGGACGTCGCGCGCAACGCCTCGGGCTACGCGGTTCTGGTGGCGGACGCTGATGGCGTGGTGGTGGAAACCCTCGCCGAGCCCGGGCAAGTCGTCAGCCCGGGACAACCGGTGGTGCGGCTGGCGCGGGCCGGTCAGCGGGAGGCCATCGTCCATCTGCCCGAGACCTTGCGCCCCGCGCCGGGCTCGACCGCTCAGGCAAAATTGTATGGCGATAAGTCGGCTACCGTGAGCGCAAAACTGCGTCTGCTTTCCGATTCGGCTGACAGCACAACTCGTACTTTTGAGGCGCGCTATGTGCTCGAAGGCAGTTTGGCCAATGCGCCAATCGGCTCGACGGTCACCGTCGAAATTGCCCAGAGTTCTTCGCCAGATCAAGCGCTGAAGGTGCCCGTCGCCGCGATCTACGACCCGGGCAAAGGCCCCGGCGTGTGGGTCATCGCCGGCACACCGGCGACAGTGAGCTGGCGCCCGGTGGAGGTCCTGGGCTTGAGCGATGACTCGGCCCGTGTCGCTGGCCAGCTCAACGTCGGTGAACCGATTGTCGCGCTGGGCGCGCATCTGCTGCGCGATGGCGAAGAAGTACGCTTGCTTGCCCGCGACGATGGCCAGATTGCCGGGAGTCGTCCATGAGCGAGGGCCGCTTCAACCTTTCCGCCATCGCCGTGCGCCAGCGTGCGATCACGGTGTTTCTTATTTTTCTCATCGCCGTTGCCGGCGTCCTGTCGTTCTTCAAATTGGGCCGGGCGGAAGACCCACCGTTCACGGTCAAGCAGCTAACGGTGATTACTGCGTGGCCGGGGGCGACCGCGCAGGAGATGCAGGATCAGGTTGCCGAACCCCTGGAGAAACGTTTGCAGGAACTGAAGTGGTACGACCGCTCGGAAACCTACACGCGTCCGGGACTGGCATTCACCATGGTTTCGTTGCTCGACAGCACACCGCCATCGCAGGTGCAGGAAGAGTTCTACCAGGCACGCAAGAAGCTCGACGATGAAGCGATCAGGCTGCCGGCGGGTGTCATCGGGCCGATGGTCAACGACGAGTTTTCCGACGTGACCTTCGCGCTGTTCGCCTTGAAAGCCAGGGGCGAGCCACAGCGCTTGCTGGTGCGTGATGCGGAGAGGTTACGCCAGCGGCTGTTGCATGTGCCTGGCGTGAAGAAGGTCAACATCATCGGCGAGCAGGCCGAGCGGATATTCGTCTCGTTTTCCCATGATCGGTTGGCGACGCTGGGCTTGGCGCCACAGGACATCTTCGCCGCGCTGAACAATCAGAACGTATTGACGCCCGCCGGATCGGTCGAAACCAAAGGGCCAGAGGTGTTTTTGCGCGTCGACGGCGCGTTCGACACGCTGCAGAAAATCCGTGACACGCCTGTGGTGGCGCAGGGACGAACACTCAAACTGTCTGACGTGGCCACGGTCGAACGCGGCTACGAAGACCCGGCGACCTTCCTCGTGCGCAACAACGGCGAAGAAGCCTTATTGCTCGGCGTGATCATGCGCGAGGGCTGGAACGGTCTCGATCTGGGCAAGGCGCTGGATGCCGAGACAGTCAGGATCAACGGGGAAATGCCGTTGGGCATGACGCTGTCGAAAGTCACCGATCAGGCGGTGAATATCGACTCGGCGGTGGGCGAGTTCATGGTCAAGTTCTTTGTCGCGCTGCTGGTGGTCATGCTGGTGTGTTTTCTCAGCATGGGCTGGCGTGTCGGCGTGGTCGTCGCAGCGGCGGTGCCGTTGACCCTGGCGATCGTGTTTGTGGTGATGGCGGCCACTGGCAAGAACTTTGACCGGATCACCTTGGGTTCGCTGATTCTTGCGCTCGGGCTGCTGGTCGATGACGCGATCATCGCCATTGAAATGATGGTGGTGAAGATGGAAGAGGGCTACGACCGCATCAAGGCCTCCGCTTATGCCTGGAGCCACACGGCAGCGCCAATGCTGGCCGGTACGCTGGTCACGGCGATTGGCTTTCTGCCCAACGGATTCGCGCAATCAACGGCGGGCGAATACACCAGCAACATGTTCTGGATTGTCGGCATCGCGCTCATTGCTTCGTGGGTCGTCGCCGTGGCTTTCACGCCGTACCTGGGCGTGAAGCTGTTGCCGGACATCAAGAAAGTCGAAGGCGGGCACGCGGCAATCTACGACACGCCGCGCTATAACCGTTTCCGGCGTGTTCTGGCGTGGGTGATCACGCGCAAATGGTTGGTGGCCGGTGCGGTGGTCGCGCTGTTTGCCGTTGCGATTCCGGGCATGGGGCTGGTGAAGAAGCAGTTCTTTCCGACCTCTGACCGTCCCGAAGTGATGATCGAAGTGCAGATGCCCTACGGCACGTCCATCGAGCAGACCAGCGCCGCGGCGGCCAAAGTCGAAGCCTGGCTGCACAAGCAGGATGAAGCCAAAATCGTCACCGCCTATATCGGTCAGGGTGCACCACGGTTTTTCCTGGCAATGGCGCCGGAGTTGCCGGATCCGTCGTTCGCCAAAATCGTCGTGCTGACCGACAACCAGGACGCTCGCGAAACCCTCAAGTTGCGTTTGCGCGAAGCGGTCGCCGCAGGGCTTGCTCCAGAGGCGCGCGTTCGGGCGACGCAGATCGTATTTGGCCCGTATTCGCCATTTCCGGTGGCCTACCGGGTAATGGGGCCTGATCCGGCGAAATTGCGCGACATCGCCGAGCAGGTCAGGGCGGTGATGCAGAACAGCCCGATGATGAGAACCGTCAACACTGACTGGGGGCCGCTGACGCCGACGTTGCATTTCAACCTGGATCAGGACCGCTTGCAGGCGGTGGGGCTGACGTCCAGCGCAGTCGCCCAGCAGTTGCAATTTCTGCTCAGCGGCGTGCCGATCACGGCGGTGCGCGAAGACATCCGTTCTGTGCAGGTCGTCGGTCGTGCGGCGGGCAATATCCGCCTGAACCCGGCGCAGATCGAAGGCTTCACCCTGGTCGGTGCGGCGGGGCAGCGCATCCCGTTGTCGCAGATCGGCGAGGTCGAAGTGCGCATGGAAGACCCGATCCTGCGGCGCCGCGATCGCACGCCGACCATTACCGTGCGTGGCGACATCGCCGAAGGCTTGCAGCCGCCGGACGTTTCCGGCGCGATCATCCAGCAGTTGCAGCCGATCCTCGAAAACCTGCCTTCCGGCTACCGGATTGAACAGGCGGGCGCCATCGAAGAGTCCGGCAAGGCGGGCAAGGCGATTCTGCCGTTGCTGCCAATCATGATCGCCATGACGCTGCTCATCATCATCGTCCAGGTACGCTCGATTTCGGCGATGATCATGGTCTTTCTCACCTCGCCATTAGGCTTGATCGGTGTGGTGCCGACGCTGCTGATCTTCAACCAGCCTTTCGGCATCAATGCGCTGGTCGGGCTGATTGCGCTGTCGGGGATTCTGATGCGCAACACGCTGATCCTGATAGGGCAAATTCATCACAACGAGCAAGAAGGGCTGGCGCCGTTCCATGCCGTGGTCGAAGCGACAGTGCAACGGGCGCGGCCGGTATTGTTGACCGCGCTGGCGGCAATTCTCGCATTCATTCCGCTGACCCACTCGGTGTTCTGGGGCACGCTGGCGTACACGCTCATCGGCGGCACGTTTGTTGGCACCATCATCACGCTGGTGTTTCTGCCGGCGATGTATGCGATCTGGTTCAGGATTCGGCCTGAGCGCTGACATCGAGCACGATTTTTCCCCGGGTGTGTCCGGCCCAGCTTTGTTTAACCGCGTCGACAACTTCTGTCAGCGGTACCACTTGAGCCTCAAGGCTGAGCTTGCCGGATGTGAACAGCGCGGCAATCTCGGCCAATTGGCTGCCATCGGAGCGGGTGGCGAAATTTTTGCCACTCACACCGTGCTCGCTTGCCTTCTGTGCAGAGGGTGCGCTTACGGGGGAAACCAGAACGCCCCCGCGCTTGATCACACTCCATGAACGGTTCTGAGTTTCGCCGCCGACCAGATCAATGACCGCATCGAGGTCAGCAACGCTGTCTTCGAATTTAGCCGTGGTGTAGTCAATCACCTCATCGGCGCCAAGTGAACGCAGATAGTCGTGGTTTTTCGCAGAGCTGGTCGCGATCACATAAGCACCGGCAAGGCGGGCGAGCTGGATTGCGAAGCTGCCCACGCCACCTGAGCCGCCGTGAATGAGGACTTTTTGACCTGCCTGAATTCCGGCGTGTTCATGCAGAGCTTGCCAAGCGGTCAGCGCTGCCGCCGGCACGCCGCCGGCTTCTTGCAACGATAGTGTTGTCGGCGTGTGGGCCAGACGATCTGGCGTTGAGAGGGCCTGGGTCGCATATCCGCCGGTAATCCCGATAAACCCGAACACCTTGTCGCCAACGACAAAGTCTCTGACATTCCTGCCCACCGCGGCGACTGTGCCTGAGACTTCCACGCCAGGCGTGTAGGGCAGTGGCAGAGGAATGAATTGCTGCATGGCACCGGAGAGGATTTTCCAATCGATTGGATTGATCCCACTACCGGCAACATTGATTAACACCTGATCGTCATTGGGTTTCAGATCCGCAAGTTCTTTGAGCTCCAGCGCTTCTGCCTGGCCGTACTGCGCGACTTGGATCGCTTTCATGATTCTCTCCGTTGTGATGGTCAAGGCTCGTCGGAAGGAATGGACGTGCCGGCGATTCGATTAGTGGCGACGTGCGTCGAGGCTGAAACGCCCTGCGCCGAAAGAAACGATCTGCAAGAGCCCACCGGCCATGGCGATATTCTTGAAGAAGTGAATGAACTGATTCTGGTCCGCCAGGGCGTTATGGAAAATCAGTGCGGTCAGTACGCTGAAAATCGCCAACAGCGCTGCGGTGGTACGTGTGCGATAACCGGCGATCAACGCTACGCCGCCGAGAACCTCGACAGCAATCGCCACGCCCAACGCCAGTTCGGGAAAAGGCAACCCGACAGAGCCGATGTAGCCAATCATCATGGCCGGTGCCGCGATTTTCGACAGGCCCGAAAGAATGAAGATCGCGCTCAGAAGAATCCGCCCGATCAAGGAAACGGTGCTGTTGAGGTTGGAAGACGTTGAAGCAGTGACGCTGGAAATTGTGGCTGCGTGGGACATGACGTGGATTCCGCTGATTTCAGCGCTTCACCATGAAGCGCCGTTGTGGAGCAGATGATGTCATCGCGAGGCTTTGCGCAATAGCCGACAAGTTTCGATGATCAGGTTCGAAAAACTAGAAATGCAGCAGAAATCGAAGTGGACCTTCCACTGTGGTCAGCGACGTGTGTTGGGGAGCAGGATCAGGCAAATGTCGCGGATTAATCGGATAACAGTGGCGGGGCGGATTCGGTACGTTGGTCTCGAACGCGGTTCAGCCGAATCCTGAACCGCCGCTATCTAGAGGAGTACTGCAATGAACGAGACTAAGGTTTGGTTGGTTACAGGCTGTTCCACCGGGTTCGGTCGCCACATCGCCACGGCGCTGCTGAATGAGGGTGAGCGTGTGGTGGTCACGGCGCGCAACACACAGCAGATCGAGGATCTGGCCGCCCTCGGCGACGCTTTGATTCTGCCTCTGGACGTGACCGATCCGGCGCAGGCGATGCAGGTCGTACAGGCGGCCGAGCATCGCTTCGGGCGAGTGGACGTGCTGATCAATAACGCCGGCGTCGGCTATTTCTCATCGATAGAAGACAGCGACGATGGGGCTGTTCGGCGGATGTTCGAGGTCAACTACTTCGGCACGGCCCATATGATTCGCGCGGTACTGCCTGGCATGCGCAAGCGGCGCACCGGCATGATCGTCAACCTCACATCGGTAGGCGGTCTGGTCGGGTTCGAAGCGGTCGGCCACTACTGCGCGACGAAGTTCGCCGTTGAGGGCCTGTCGGAAAGTCTGCGCGCCGAAGTTGCGCCACTGGGTATCGGCGTGATGACCGTTCAGCCCAGCGCCTTCAGAACCCAATGGGCGGGGTCTTCGGGCGCTGCGCAAACGGTGGCCGAGGATTATCAGGCAACCGCCGGCGCTGCGATGCGCGCGTACCAGCAATCTGTTGGCAATCAAGCTGGCGACCCAGACAGGGCGGCAGCGGCGATCTACGCCGCGGTTACCTGCGCAGCGCCGCCGGCGCGCCTGCTGTTGGGCAATGAAGCCTATGAGGCAGCGCAGGCGAAGCTTGCCGCCATGGGCCGCGAGTTCAGCGCATGGGAGTCTACCGCCCGTGGCGCGGACTTCCCGACGGCCTGACAGGCGAAGCCCGCACTGATGGCATGGACGCTACAGAATCAGGCAAACACCTGAGAGGAGTGAGTTAACGGGGACGACGCGGTGCGGGAAAAACTGGGCGAGTGAGTTGACTCGCCCAATTTTGAACGGCATTTACCGAGGAGTATTTGTATGAATTCGTCGTCCCCGTCCCGACCTTTCATGTGGCTCTGCGCATTCGCAGCGGGGGCCATGATCGCTAATCTCTATTATCTGCAGCCGATCCTGTCGTTGGTAACGGGGGCATTTGGTATTCCGCTTGCCACGTCCGGCCTGCTGGTGAGTTGCGCTCAACTTGGCTACACGCTGGGCATTGTGCTGGTCGTCCCGCTCGGTGACGTCCTCGAAAGAAGAGCGCTTCTGAGCCGGATGTTTACCATCAACGCATTAGCGCTGCTTGTGGCTGCGGCCAGCCCGAATTTCTTGCTGTTCTGCGCCGCAGTGTTGATCAGTGGAGTCACGGCATCCGCTGCCATGTTGATTGTGCCGTATGTAGCGTCCATCGCAGCCGAGCATCGGCGCGGTCAAGTGATCGGCGTGGTGATGACCGGGGCCTTGCTCGCGATACCGCTGTCGTGGCTGGTCTCCGGCGGTATCGGCAACGCGGCAGGTTGGCGCTTGGTGTACGCCAGCGCCGGGTGCGCGGCGCTGATCCTGCTCATGCTGCTTAGAATCACCTTGCCAACCGAGCCCGAGCGCCGAGGCCAGCCCGTGCGTTATGAGCAGTTGATGCGCTCGTTGTGGCAACTCATCCTCGAGTACCCAGCGCTTGCTCGCCGGGCGCTTTACGGTGCGCTGGGAATGGCCAGCTTCAGCATGTTGTGGACTGGATTACCAATACTGTTGTCGCAACCGCCGTTCAATTTTTCGACTTCGAGCATCGGACTGATCGGGCTCACGGGAGTGACTGGCGCGTTGATTCCCGGTGTGGTTGGCCGGCTCTGTGATCATGGCTACCGGCACGCGCTGGCATTCGGGTTGGCCTCGTTGATGATACTGGCCTGGGCAGTGCTGAGCTTTGCGGCGACAGGGCTCTGGATAATTATCGCTGCCGCAATGGCCTTGAACGTTGGCGTAATGGGCTTGCAGATCACCCATCAATCGGTCATCTACAAACTGGCCCCCGCAGCCAACTCACGGATTACCGCGGTGTTTATCAGTATCAACTTTGTTGGCGGCGCTATTGGCTCCGCAGTTGCAAGTTTCGGTATTCGGTATGTCGGCTGGGAAGGGCTGTGCCTACTGGGCGCTGCTTTGCCCGCGGCTCTTGTGCTGGCCTATGCATTGAAGGAACGGCCCTTTGCCCGCGTTGCGGTTCAATGAACATGCAAATGGGCGGCGAGGAAATCCATCAGGGCTCTTACGCGTGCGGGCAGATGTCCGCCTTGGCCGACGTAAATCGCATGAATCTCCGTGACGCTTGCAGGCACGAATGGTTGCAGGACGCAAACCAACCTTCCGGCAGCCAGGTCATCTGCAACCTGGCAGAACCCCAGCCTGGCTAGCCCTGCGCCCAGCACCGTCAATTCACGCAAGGCGTCGCCATCGCTGACGCGCAGATTGCCTTTTACCGGGTACATACGTTGCTCGCCGCTCTCGTCGAGCAAGGCCCACTCCATGGCGGGAGGCGAAAAGGTGAAACCCAGACAGTTGTGATCGGCAAGGTCTTGAGGCACCAGCGGAGTGCCCTTGGCCGCCAGGTAGTCAGGAGATCCTACGATCAGCCCTCTGGATTGCCCGAGTCGTTTCGCCACAAGGTTGGAGTTCTTGAGCGCTCCGGTGCGTATGGCGATATCCGCACGTGCTTCGATGAGATCGACCACCTCATCGGTGAGGAAAAGTTCGACGCTGACCCCAGGATGTTGATTCATGAACAAGTTGATGATGGGAAGAAAAAGCTGGCGGCCGATACCCACATTAGAGCTGATTCTGACCACTCCCTGCGGTGCAGAACTGGCAGATGCTTCGCGTTCCGCTTCGTCAAGATCGGCCAGTATGGCAACGCTGCGTTCGTAAAAAGCCATTCCTTCTGGCGTCAGCAGTTGCTTGCGCGTGGACCTGTTCAGCAAACGTGCGCCAAGACGGCTTTCCAGGCGCGTCATGAGCTTGCTCACGGCAGAGGGGGTTATCGCGCAAGCTCTTGCGGCCGCTGAATAACCTCCGCGTTCCACCACTTTAACGAACACGCTCATCTCGGCGAAGCAATTGATATCCAGTCGTCGCATGTGAACTCACGTCATAAATCGTGTGCCTGGGCACGGGCTGTTTATCTACCATTTCGCGCGCCTAATATTTTGCCAACGCGATATGGAACGGTTGCCGACTTTGCAAGCAAAGAAGTGGCCACTTCCAACCATCGCGCTCTTGCTGTCACGTTGTTTTCTCTAACCGTAGAACATTGCCAAGTTGATAGCTGCTCGGAGGCTGAAATGACTCACACACTGCAATTAGCACTGATCCATAACAGCAACCAGTCCAACGGCGTAGACACGGCGTTGGTGCAATGGATTACCGCCGTGGTGCAAGACCGCAGCGAATTTGCGTTGAGCGTGGTAGAGCCGTTTGACCTGAGATTTATAGACGATTTTTCGGAACAACCCGGTCGTCGAGTGTGCTTGAGAGCGCTAGCGGCAGCAGATGCCTATATCGTCTTGGTGCCCGCACGTCACCTTGGTTACCAGCATGGATTGAAAGTCTTGATGGCGCGCTGGCCTGAACACCTCCAGGGACGACCTTGTTCATTTGTTGGTTATGGCACCACGACCGGCGGGGAGGATGAGGTCGACGAGCTTGGATGCGAGTTGTTGAAGCTGCAGGCCATGCCTGTTGGTGGCTATGTGAAGTTCGCTGAGATTGCCGAGCGTCTCGAACAAGGCCTCGGACTGGAGCACTTTGCGCAAGCACGGGTTTCGATGGCGCAGTTGTTGATCCAGCTGGCCTGGTGGGCACGGGCGCTGAAAGATGCGCGGGCCTTCTCTCCTTTGCAGAAGTTCGCGTAGTCCTTCGCTTAGACGTTCTGCGAGCGCCTGGAGCATTGGGCAAAACCTGCGCAGGAATTACATAACGGCACCGCGCCGCGACTTTTTACTCTTGCTTCAAATCCTGCTGAACGGCAGGAAACTATGATCTGAAAACAGGAGTTCTAAAATGTCCGATGTCGAAATTCGCGTAACCCCTGATGCGCAAGAAAACGCCACGGCAAATCCAGCCGGCGATCAGGGCAAGTACGTTGGCATGTGGGTGACAGCCGACGGTCATATTCGCCATGAGTTGCTGCCAGGAGGGCGATATGACGAGGCTCGCGGTCGGCAAAAAAGCGCTTATCAAGGGCGCTACTGGCTGGAAGGCGACCACATCGAGTATGTGGACGATACTGGCTTTACCGCAGACGGAGAGTTTCGAGATAACGTGCTGTACCACGCGGGCATGGTGTTATATCCCGAGCGCTGACGCATAAGCCGGAATGAACATTCCGGCTTTTTTATTAGTGTCGTATTACAGATTCTGTGGGCGGAATTGATCGCGCAAATCCAGGGTTTCGCCCGCCACCATAAATTTCCCCTGCCCGCGGTAATGCAGGGTTTTGGGGTTTTTCACCGACGTAGCCACATGCGCCTTGACCACTTCCCACACGAACAGACCGTACTCGCCGATAAGATTGGAGTCGAACAGCTTGCACTCGAAATTGGCGTAGCACTCTTTGATCAACGGGGCCTTTACCCGTTCTGCGGGGGCGGCTGTGAGGTCAAATTGGGCAAACTTGTCGATGGCGCCACCGCTGCTGTTGCCGACGGCAACAACCTGGTCCACCAATTCGACGGTGGGCACGTTGATGACGCACTGCTGGCTGTTGTGGATCAGCTCGTAGCTGTGGTTTGCACTCCAGATGTAGCAGCCAAACAGGGCGGGGGAGAACTGCATCATCATGTGCCAACCCATGGTCATTATGTTGGTTTCACCTTGCCAGGCGGAGGTCACCAGGACGATGGGTCCGGTTTCCAGATGCTGGCGAACCTCGCTCAAAGGGAAGTCGGATTTTCGAAATGCGGTCATGGCGCCTCCGTGGATCAAAAGAGGATAAACAGTTGTTGTCAGTCGCTTTCGACAATTCAACTTTCCTGCTTTTTGACATGCATCTCTCCGGCAGCCTTGCTCAGGCTGTCGGATTTTTGCTCTTTTCCCTGAATTGCTTACGTCGGCAAGAGCTGTTCGCCGAACCGCTTGATCAGCCACTGCCCAGCCGGACCGGGCGGCGAGTCGGTTCGATAAATCGCATCGAAGGCATAGGTGCCGCCTTTACAGTCGGGCATATCAAGCTCGACCAGGCGTCCTTCGTCCAGGTCAGACTGAACCATGGGCACCGGCATATTCCCCCATCCGATGCCCTCTTTGAGAAGCATGTGTTTGGCGCCCAGATCCGCCAGTCGCCAAGTGCGAGTGCTCACGACGGCAAAGTCCTTGTCACCCGTAAGCGTTGAACGATCCGATAGCACCAATTGAACAAACTCTCTGGCAGCGCCAGGGGATTTGGAACACTCGGTTGCAAGCGGGTGTGCAGGCGCGGCGACCGGTATCAATTGAACACTGCCCACGCCGATGCGCTCGATGCCGTCCAGGCCAATGTCCAGCGGACCGCTGATGCCGACTCCAGCTTTCTTCTCCATCACCAGTTGAGTCACTGCCCCCAAGGCTTCCATGTGCAAGTGCAGAGTGACGGTAGGAAATTCTTCCCTGAAGGTCCTTAACGCATCGACTACTCGCTCGGCAGGGAGCATTACATCGAGCGCGAGGTGAACTTCTGCTTCAAGCCCATGCAGCAAACCGGAGACTTTTGCGCGCAGCCCATTTACGCCGTTGGTAATAGTGCGTGCTTCAGCCAGGACGGTTCGACCTGCCTCCGTCAGTTGCGGTTTGCGCGTGGTTTTGCGGTCAAACAGTGAAACCCCGAGCTGCATCTCCAGATTGGAAATGGAGTAACTCACCACCGATGTCGCGCGATGCAGTTTTCTGGCCGCAGCGGCAAAACTGCCCACTTCTACAACCGTCAGAAATACTTTCAGTTGATCAAGCGTTGGTGTTCCTGGATCGGAGATCATTTCTACTGTCTCGAACGTTTGGGGAGTACTTGTCCTGATTTTGCAGACAGCAGCATATACGCAAGATTGAGCACTTGATCGGCTCTAACAATCAATTGACCGGTTTGTTTCTTCGGCAAGCCATTCGCTGCGCGTGATCTCCCACACCTCCACAGGCATCGGCCCCGACACAAACTGGCCGTCCCGTCTGTCAACCATCCGCATGCCTTCATCTTCGGAAATCTTGCGCGAAGCGTGGTTGGCGGCGGCCTTGGGCACCTGCATCAATGGGCGCATCAAGGTGTCGAACCAGAAGGCATTGATCACCTTGCAGGCCTCGCGCATGTAGCCGTTGCCCTGAAACTGAGGGGCGAGCCAGAAGCCTCGATGGTTACCCGGTTGATCAAACAGGCTGATACTGCCGATGCAGCTCTCGGGCTGAACGCGGGTGCGGATCATCCAGTGCCATTCCTTTGCGGCAGCCATCGCGGGGAGCGCGACATCGCGGACGTAAACAAGCGCGCCGTCGTCCGGATACGGCCACGGAACGCGGCTGTCGAGATAGCGCACGACCTCCCATTGCGGAAACAATTGTTGCACCGCCGCTGCATCGCTCAGTTGCAGCGGCGTGAGGATCAAGCGGCGGGTGTAAAGCGTGGGGATGCAATCCATGGCAATCAATCCTTGCGAGCAGTGGCGGGCAGGACCGGTACTCTCTCAAACGAGCAGTTCAAGTGTCGAGCGACCTGTGCGCGGTCTCACTCAAGCAGTTCGATCAACTCCCCACCGTCCTCTTTCAATCGCTGCAAAAACACCTGTGCCTCCAGCAACTGATACGGAAAATACAGCCCCGGCCTGACCGGCACTTGCCCATCCAGCCCAACCAGTCGCTCCAGCAACATGGCCACACTGAGCCCGGTCAACGCTGCTGCGCCTGATCGGTGAACCACGGCGTGGCGGGTGCGCAATGGCTGGCCATCGTGATCCGTGCCTTCAAGTTCGATGTGTATTTCCGTCGACATCGGCTGGCCCTGACGCCGGGTCGAGCTGACGCCGCTGGCGAGGTTGAACTCGACGTTCGGGGCGTCGGTGGCGGCGGCCAGGCCGGTGACGTCGATGGAGGAAAAACCGGCGCCCTGCATGATTGTGCCGTCGACGGCGCGGAAGCTGACCTTGGCGCCGTCGCCTTCGCGCCAGATGAATTTGCCGTCGCGGCGGGTCAGCGCGGCGGGCAGCATTTTGTTCAGGTGCTCGAAATCGACGGCTACCGTCGGGCCGCCGCCGTCCTGTTCGTCGACCAGCGCATGGATCCGGATGTCGTGCACGCGGGCGAATGCCTTGGCGATGTGCAGCGTTGCCACGGTGGTGGCGCCGACCATCCATTCGTAGCCGAGGACAATGGGAGACGCGTCGGGCGAGTGGATGAAACTGGCGATCTGCGGGGCGATTTCGAACACGCCGGAAGAGATGCTCAAGTGCGGCACCTTGCGCTTTTGCGCAAAGCGCAGCCCGGCGAGGGCGTGGTCCATGTAGAACAGGGCGATGGCGCTGACCGGGCGATCACCCAGCCCCAGATCATCTGCGCGAGCATCGATGACCACACCCTGGGCATTGCCGATTTGCTCGGCGGTTTGCTCAGCCTTGGCGAGGTCGCGTCCGCCGATCAGCAAGGGGACGTCGGGATGCGCCGCGCGCAATGCGCGGGCCGTCTGATGGCCGATGGCGCCGGAGCCGCCCATGAACAGAATGGGATGAAGTGGCATGAATCCTCCTCATTTTTCCTGGATTGAAACGTGCTTGGGCTAGACACCCTAGCACGCACTTTCCAGTTCGCCGGTGCGCTTGGTCTGCGCACCGACGAACGACCACTTGAGGAATCAGCCCAGATGATGGCGCTCTGCAAGGCGATAAACATCGGTGTCGAGGCCTTCGAAACGGGCTTTCAACTGCAACGCCAGATACAGTGAATAGTGCCGTGACTGATGCAGGTTGCCGCCGTGGAACCAGAGGTTTTGCTGCTGGGTCGGCTTCCACATGTTGCGCAGTTCACCTTCATACGGGCCGGGGTCGTTGGTGGTGCCGGAACCCAGGCCCCAGCAGCGCCCCACCTTGTCGGCGACTTGCTGGGAAATCAGCTTCGCGGCCCAGCCGTTCATCGAGCCATAACCTGTCGCATAAACGATGAGATCGGCCGGCAAGCGGCTGCCATCGGTGAGCACCACCGCATCCGCTTCGATGCGTTCGACACCGAGGCCCGGCGCGCTCTTGAGCTTGATCGTGCCGTTGGCGATCAGTTCCGAGGCGCCGACGTCGATGTAGTAACCCGAGCCACGGCGTACGTATTTCATGAACAAACCCGATTCGTCATCGCCGAAATCGAGCATGAAACCCGCCCGGCTCAGGCGTTCATAGAAGTCCTTGTCGCGCTCCTTGATCGCGTCGAAGATCGGCCGATGAAACTGTGGCATGACCTTGTACGGAATCGAGGCGAACAGCAGGTCGGCCTTGTCCGTGGTCAGCCCCGACTCGAGCGCCTCTTCGGAATAAAGCCCGCCGAAAACCAGTTCCATCAGGCTGTCCGAACGCACGATGTGCGTGCTCGAACGTTGCACCATGGTCACCTCGGTGCCGTTTTCCACCAGATCGGCGCAGATGTCGTGGGCTGAATTGTTCGCGCCGATGACCACTGCGCGCTTGCCTTTCCACGCATCGCCGCCGGGGTGACGGCTGGAGTGATGTTGCTGGCCCTGGAAGTTTTCGGCGCCTGGATACACCGGCACATTCGGTACGCCAGACATGCCGGTGGCGAGGATCAGTTGCGTCGGTTGCAGGGTGACGGGCTCGCCGTTGCGCAGGACCTCCACGGTCCAGCGGCCAGTCTCTTCGTCAAACGTAGCCCCGAGGCACTCAGTGCGGGGCCAGTAGTTGAGTTCCATGACCTTGGTGTACATCTCCAGCCAGTCGCCGATCTGGTCTTTCGGGGTGAACACCGGCCAGTGGTCGGGGAAGGGCAGGTAGGGCATGTGGTCGTACCAGACCGGGTCGTGCAGGCACAGCGACTTGTAGCGGCCGCGCCATTGATCGCCGGGGCGTTCGGCTTTGTCGATGATCAGCGTCGGTACGCCCATGCGTTTGAGCCTTGCGCCGAGGCCGAGCCCGCCCTGACCGCCGCCGACGATCAGGCAGTACGGTTGCGTGGTGATGCCCAGCGCCGCTTCTTCATCGCGGCGGCGCTCCAGCCAGTTGCGCTTGTCAGCGTGGGCATGGCCGTGGCTCGCGCCCATCGGCCGGCGGCGGCCGCTGGGTTCTTCGAAGCCTTTGAGTTCGCGCATGGTGGTCAGCAGCGTCCAGCACAAACCTTCTTTCAGGCGCACATAGCCTTTGCCGCGCGCCGAGTCGGTTTCCAGGCTCATCCAGCCTTCAAGCACGCCATCGCTAAGCGTGGCTTCACCTTCGAGTTGCCAGCGTTCGGGCCGGGTCTGCTCAAGGCGTGTTTCGAGCATGTCGCGAATCGCCGGTTTGCCTTCCAGGGTGACGAGGTTCCAACTGAACAGCAGCAAGTCACGCCAGTGGCATTCTTCGGCAAACAGCTCCAGCGTGCCGTCCACATCTCGTTGCGCCAGACGTCCGCCGAGGCGTTCGACCCAAGCGGCGAGTTGCGCTGTTGGCGATTGCAAAGGGGTTTCAATAGCGATGTTCATGGGGCCACTCCCGATCTTGTTGTTTTGGTAAGCCATGGCATCAGAGCAAGGCTTGGGCCATCTCTTTGAAAGGCGCGGGCCAGAGCGTTTGATGCAAAGGCCGACAAGGCTTGGCACAGGCGACATGTCACAAATTCGAGAATCGCGGATGACACTGTGTCACTCGGCGCGAAATTCCCCCGCAACGAGCTTTTCATCTAAGCTGCGGACACACCCGTGTCTTCACCGAAGCGGAGAACAACAACAATGAAACCGGCCTCGATCAACGCCCACGCGCGCCAGGTACTGCAAGCCGTGCAGGGCTCTGTTGCCAGCCACAGCGCGGCGGCAGACCTGGCGATCACCCGTTCGTGGCGGCGTTGCCTGGATCAATACCAGCTCGATCCGGCCAGCCGCCGCGCGCCGGATGTGCTCGAACAGGCGCGTTTGCGCGAACACCGTGCGCCGCTGGAACACATCATTTCCGTTGCGCACTGGCAGATGAACAGCCTGCACCAGCAACTGGGACGTGACGGCCATGTCGTGCTGCTCACCGATGCGCGCGGCGTGGCGATCGACAGCGTGTTCAACGAAGCCGAACGCGGCGAGTTCCAGCGCTCCGGGCTGTGGCTCGGCTCGGTCTGGAGCGAGGAGCACGAGGGCACCAACGGCGTCGGCACCTGCCTGGTCGAGCGCCAGCACGTGACCATTCGCCGCGACGAGCATTTCCGTGGCCAGCACGTCGGCCTGACCTGTTCGGCCAGCCCGATATTCGACGCCAGCGGTGAGTTGCTCGCGGTGCTCAACCTGTCCTCCGTGCGCGAGGAAAGCAGCCTTGAGCAACGCTTCAAGGCCATGGCCCTGACCAATCTGTCGGCCAGGTTGATCGAGAGCTGTTTTTTCCTTGGCCACGATCCGCAGCGCTATTTGCTGCGGTTTCATCCCGACGCCGGGTTTGTCGGGCTGCTGGGTGAAGGCCTGCTCAGCTTCGATGAGAGTGCGCGGATCTGTTCGGTGAATGCGGCGGCGCTCGATCTGTTGGGCCTGAGCCGCGAGCAGATGGTCGGGCAGTCGTTGACGATGCTGCTGGAAACGCCGATGGAGCAGTTGCTCGAGCAGGCCAGTGCTCAGGCGCACGTCTGCTGGCCGATGCGCCTGGCCGACGGGCGCTTGTTCTACGGCCAGTTGCGCGAACCGATCCGCTCCGCGCCGTTGACCCTTGCGCCTGTCCCGCCAATCAAGGATGAGCGCGTGTGCCTGGAAGACCCGCGCCTGCAACGCGGATTCGCTCGCGCGTTGCGTGTACTGGAGCGTGACGTGCCGGTGTTTCTGCAGGGTGAAACCGGCACCGGCAAGGAGGCCTTTGCGGCAGCGCTGCATCGCGCCAGCTCGCGCGCCGGCCAGCCGTTTGTTGCGATCAACTGCGCGGCGATCCCCGAGACGCTGATTGAAAGCGAGCTGTTCGGCTATCGCGGCGGCAGCTTCACCGGCGCGCGCAAGGACGGCATGGTCGGCAAGCTTGAGCAGGCCCATGGCGGCATTCTGTTTCTCGACGAAATCGGCGACATGCCCCTCGCGCTACAGACCCGTCTGCTGCGCGTGCTCGAAGAGCGCCAGGTTGTGCCGCTGGGCAGCGCAACGCCGCGACCGCTTGATGTACGCCTGATCAGCGCCAGTCACCAGAATCTGCCAGCCTGCGTGGCCGACGGACGCCTGCGCGAGGACCTGTTCTATCGCATTGGCGGTTTCGCCGTGGAACTGCCGCCGCTGCGCGAGCGTTCCGACAAGGGCCGTCTGCTCGACCTCCTGCTGCGCGAAGAAGCGGCGGGCGCCACTGTGCGGCTGCAATCGGGAGTTCGAGAGCGCTTGCTGGCGCAGCCCTGGCCGGGCAACGTCCGGCAACTGCGCACCTGTTTGCGTACGTTGGTGGCGTTGGCAGTGGAAGGCCGGGTCACGCTGGAGGACGTGCATGAGTTACTGCCCGCAAGTGACGACCAACCTGTTGACGATCCACTGGGCGTATCCGAACGGCAAACTCTGCTGAGCTTGATTGAAGCTGAACACTGGCATATCGCGCGAGTTGCCCGTCGTCTGGGGATTAGCCGCAATACCCTGTACCGCAAGCTTCGTCAGCATGGGATCACTCGACCTGGTTGAAGACAATCGCGATCATTTGCGTTCATTCGCTGTTGATTGCGTGCATTGCCGGGAAATTGCTTGGATCCAATCATTAACTCACTATATCGCACGCCGACAAGCGGTAGGCTGAGCCTATTGCTAAAAGTGATGGCGCAATGACATATTGCAGCACCTTTCCTCACCTCAAGATGTACCGAAAATGCGCCCCCTCAAGTCACTTGTTGCAGCGTCGTTGCTGCTCAGCGGGTGCAATGGAATGCCAGTCGCTTTTGTTCAGGATCCTGTTTTAGACCAAGCCTTTGTCGTCCACTCCGGCGCGCCTTTGCCTTACCTGCTGATGGGTTCGGCTGTGCAATGGAACGAAGACTTCGCCGTGACGGTGAAGCACATTCCTTACTTGTCGGGCACGGTTTTCCAAGGGCAGGCAGACGTGCAGTTCTTCCGCCACAAGGCCAATAGCGTGCCGGCGTGGCGCGGCTACAAGCCGGGCGAGGAGCTGACTTCGGTGGGGTTCAATTCGCTGTACATGTCGGTCAAGGGCACCGGCCAGGCGCTGCCGGCCATGGTTCGCCTCGACGTCAAAGAGGGCAACGTGCTCTACGGCACCCATAATGGCGCGCTGGCCAAAGGCATGTCCGGAGGGCCGGTGTTTTCCGCCGATGGCAAAGTGGTTGGCATCAACGTGGCGTTTCTCACCCGCGATGATGTCAGCCGCCTCAAGCGCAAGGACTTGCTCGATCAACCGCGCGTAAGCATCTTTTTGCCGTACGCGGAGATCAATCGCGAGTGGTCGCGCTATCAGGCCAGCATCACCCCCATAGCGCCACCAGCGACCAAACTGGCCAGCCGCTGATCAGCGTTCGCGCAACGCTTCGCGGGCGCGGTTGAGTGGTTTGATCAGGTAGTCGAGCACGGTTTTTTCGCCGGTACGAATGTCCACCGTGGCGATCATCCCGGGAACGATGGCGAAGCGTTTGCCGGCCTTGTTGCGCAGTTCATCCGACGCAGTGCGGATGAACACGCGATAGTAGAAGATTTCCGGCTTGGCTTCGTCCTGGATGGTGTCCGGCGAGATCGTCACCACTTCGCCGTCGAGGCTGCCGTAGATCGAATAGTCATAGGCGGTGATTTTCACTTTCGCCGCCTGGCCCGGGTGAATGAAGGCGATGTCGCGCGGCGAGATGCGCGTCTCGATCAGCAGTTGTTCATCGAGCGGTACGATCTGCATGACCTGGCCGTTGGGCGCAATGACGCCGCCAATCGTGCTGACCTCGATGTCCTTGACGATGCCGCGCACCGGCGAGCGCAGGGTCAGGCGCGACAGTGAGTCGGTGCGCCCACGGATCACCGCTTCGAGCATCTGCGCCTCGGCGTTGGCTTTGGCCAGGTCTTCGCGGGCGCGGACCATGTAATCGGAGCGGGCTTCGGTGGCTTTCAATTCCAGCTCCGAACGCTGACGGGTCAGGCGCAGCACTTCAACTCGGCTCGAGGCACCGATTTTCGCCAGATTCTCGGTGATCGCCAGTTCGCTACGTACCAGTTTCAGCGAGCTCTGAATGCCGTCGAGGGTTTCCGCCAGACCTTTGCGCCGGGTCTGGTAGAGCTCGGTTTCGGCGCGGATCAGATCAGGAAACTCTTGCAGCGATGCGTCGAAGGTCAGGGGCTTTTCGCTGACTTCGGCCTGCAAGCGGTTGACGCTGGCCAGCGCCGCGCGGTACTTGGCCGCGCTTTCGCCGACGTTGGACTGGTTCTTCACCGGGTCCAGTTGCGCGAGGATCTGCCCGCGCTCGACCAAAGCACCTTCGCTGACATTGAGCTGCTCGAGAATGCCGCCCTCCATCGACTGAATCACCTGCTCGCGCGAGCTCGGCACGACTTTGCCGGTACCGGTCGAAACCTCGACGATCTCGAACCACGCCGCCCAGGCAATGAAGCAGGCGAGCATCAGCGCGCAACCCCAGATCACCTTTGCGCCACCGGCAAGAGCGCGCTCATCGCGGCCATCGAGGTAGGACGTCGGATCCGGCACGTCGGTCATCATCGGCTTCATACCGCCACTCCTTTGCCCGGTGCGCGCAGCCGCGCGAGTGCCGCGTCGCGATGGTCGTCAATGACGATGCGGCCGTTGTCGAGGACGATGATCCGCTCGACCAGTTGCAACACACTGACCCGATGCGTGGCAACCACCAGCGTTCGGCCCTGGGTCCAGGTCGCGAGTTTTTCCAGCAGCAGCCGCTCGGTGACGTCATCCAGCGCGGCCGTCGGTTCGTCGAGCAGCAGCACTTGTGGCTGGCGGATCAACAAGCGCGACAGCAACAGGCTTTGACGCTGACCTCCAGACAAACCCAACCCGCCCTCGAGTACCAGATGATCCATGCCTTTGGGCAACTGCCGAACGAAGTCCAGCGCACCGGTGACAGTCAGCGCGGCGATGATTTCCTGATCGCTGGCCTGACCGGCGCCGAGGGTGATGTTGTCGCGCAAGGTGCCGTGAAACAGTCGCGCCTGTTGCGAGAGCAGGCCGACGTCGCGGCGCAGGTCGGCCGGATCCAGATGTGCCAGGGCGATGCCGTCCAGAGTGGTTTCACCGCTGCTCAGATCCATCGCGCCGCCCAGTGCTTGCAGCAACGTCGACTTGCCAGCACCGTTGCGGCCGAGCAGGGCGATGCGCTCGCCGGGGCGAATGCTCAGGTCGATGTTGTTGAGCGCCGGGGACGATTCTTCGCTGTAGCGAAAACTGGCCTGACGCAGGCGGTAGTCGCCGCGAATCGCCGGCAGGTGCACGCGCTGACTGCCTTCGGGATGATCCACCGGCATCTGCATGATCCGGTTCAAGCCTTCGAGCGCGACCTTGGCCTGCTGCCATCGGGTGAGCACGTGGGTCAGTTGCGCCATCGGCCCCATCATCCGCGACGACAGAATCGACGCCGCGACCAGACTGCCGGTGGTCAGGTCGCCGGCAATCACCATTGGCGCGCCGAACACGATCACCACCGCGAACACTCCGCCTTGTACGTTCTGCGTCCACGCCACCAGGCTGTTGGTCAAGGTGCGCAGGCGCAGGCTGCTGTCCGCTGAGGCGGCGTTGTACTGATTCCACTGTTGCTGGAAACGCTGCTCGGCCTGCAGCGCCTTGATGTCGTCGAGGCCCTGAATACTTTCCACCAGCATGGCGTTGCGCAGCGCCGCTTCACGCATCGACGCATTGGCGAGTCGCGCCAGACGCGGTTGCGCGATGATCCCGGGCAGCAACATGAACACCAACGCCACCAGTGGAATCAACACCAGCGGCCCACCGATCAAATAGAACACCAGCAGGAACAGCAGAAAAAACGGCATGTCCGCCAGTGCCGTGGCAGTGCTGGAGGTGATCAGGTCGCGGATCTGCTCCAGCTCGCGCAACTGCGAAATGAACGAGCCGGTGGATTTCGGCCGCGCGGAATTGCGCAGGCGCAGGGCATGGCCAAAGACCAGATCGGAGACGCGCAAGTCGGCGCGTTTGCCCAGCACATCGGTGATGCGCAGACGCAGAATGCGCATGACGAAATCGAACAGCAGCGCCAGCATCACCCCACCGAACAACACGTACAGGGTCGGCAGCGACTCGGCCGGAATCACCCGGTCGTACACCTGCATGGAAAACAGCACCCCGGCCATGCCCAGCAGGTTGGCGACCAGTGAGGCGATCATCACTTGGCTGTAGGGCCGCAGATCGGTGAGGACGATGCGCCGGAACCAGTGCTCGTCGTAGGGCTTGATGTAATCGTTGGTGCGCACGTCCGCCACCGGTTGCGTCGGACGCAGAATCACCGTGCGCAGGGCTTGCTCGGCGAGCGCGGTGGCGTCCATGCGACTCTGCAAACCCTGGTCGCCACTGAAGCAGATGCCCAGCTCGCCGGTCTCGCCGATGCTTTCGAGCACGCCGACCTGACCGTCACGCAGTTGCACCACCAGCGGCGTGCGCCAGCGACTCAGGCTCTTGTTGTCGAATGCCGCGAATTTCACGCTTAAACCGGCCTGCCGCGCCATGTGCCGAACCACTTCTTCGACGCGGCCTTCGCTGTGCACCGAAGCCAGGCGCACGCTTTCCGGCGAGACGTCGAGGCGATAGTGGCGGGCGACCTTGAGCACCGCTTCCAGCCATGGCGAATAATCTTCGCGAGCTTCGGCAGCAGCGGGTTCGGGAACAGTGATGCTGGCATCGGTCATGGCAGGATCTCGACATTCTGGATGGCGCTGTGGTCGATGCCGAAGACCCGGCGAATCGCACCGCTGTTGTAGAAGCAGTCGATCTGCAGACGTTGCAGATCAGCCTGGGTGTTGACCAGATCGAAGCGCGACTGATGGATTTCCTGCTCGGCGTTGAGCAGGTCGAGCAGCGGTCGCGTGCCCAGTTCCAGGTACTGGCGGCCATACAACATGCGTGCCTCGGTGATGCTGGTCTGGCGAAATTCCAGCGAGCGCAGCCGCCGGTTCAGGCCCGAGGTTTGCGCCTGGGCTTCGGCCAGACCCTGGCGCGCTTGCAGACGGGCGAAGTCTTCGGCCGAGTCCGCTGCGGTCAGCGCATGCCCGGCGGCGCGGCTGCGCGCACTGATCGCACCGCCCTGATAGATCGGCACTTCGAGATTGAGAAAGATCCCGACCTGAGTGCGATCGGCGCGCGAGTTCTGATCGTCGTAGTGGTCATCCAGATATTGGTTGACCGACGGTTGCAGCGACAGGGTCGGGTAGGCCTCGGCTTTGGCCTGGGCCAGCTCGGCCTGGGCCTGGGTGCGTTGCGCAGCCGCCTGGAGAACGGCGGGCAGGGTGTCGGAAATCTGCGACGCGTCACAGGCCTGAGTCAATGTCGGCGCGGCGGCGTCGCTGACTGCTGGCGGCGTGCGTCGTCCGAGCAGACTGGTCAGGGTCGCTTGCCAGCGTGCGTACTGCGCCTTGAATTCCTGCAACGTCGCCGTCGCGCCTTCTGCGCGGGATTGCGCCTGGACCATATCGGAGCGGGTGCTGGCGCCCATGTCGCTGCGCTGTTTGGCCAGGTCGACGATGCCGCCGATGCCCTGAATCTGTTCACGGGCAACCTCGAGCAGACGCTGATAACGCTGCACTTCGATGTAGGCCCTGGCGGTGTCGCGGGCGATGTCGTCGATCGCCAGCAGAATCCCGGCCTGACTGCGCGCCACCCGGGCGCGGGCGGCGTCGACCGAACTGGAAACCTTGCCGAAGTCATACAGCATCTGCTTGAGGGAAATGTTCACCGACTGGCTGCCGGCATCGCTGCCGTAACCGCTGGTGTAACCACCCTTGATGCCGCCGGTGACCTGCGGGTAATAACCGGACTCGGCGACGTTGACCCCTTCGCCTTGCTGGAACAGGGTGCCGATGGCCTCGCCGATGCGTGGGTGCCAGTCCACGGCGAGCCTGACCGCTTGTTCCAGCCCCAAAGTATCCGCGTTGGCGGCCGTTTTTGAAGCAGGGGCAGGGCGCTGACGATTGTCATTGCCTGCCGGTTGTTGCAGTTGCGACGGGCTGATGCTGCGCAAGCTACTGTCGAGGTTGTCGTCGGCGCGAACGCCGACGGTGAAAGCGGGGTAGAGGCCGATGGTCAACAGGACCACCGGCCATTTCTGGCGAAAAACTGACTCCACAGACTTCCCTTACTGTTGAGAGACCGACGTTTGATGTCTTGTTTCAAACCACTTGAATGCCGTTCTGCACCCACAAGTGGTGGCTCGGATCCTCCTGTGCCGTGTATTGAACATAGTCGATGCCGTCGGCCTGTTGCGTGCCATCGGCGACCCAGCCATCGGTCATGTGCACGCTGTCCCTGTCGTCACCCTTGATCAGCAGGGTGTTGTTGTCCGAAGAGGTAATCGCCAGCAGATCGCCGAGATTCAATGTCAGCGCAACCGCACTGGAATGGTTGAGGTCGAGGATTTCGACGTTGTGGATCTTGCTCTGCAGATCGCCGAGGTTGATCGACACATCGCCACCGGCCCAGAGCAGGGTGTCGGTGCCGCTGCCGCCGTCCACCGAGGTGAACTGCTGATCGGCGATGATCAGCGTGTCGTCGCCACCGCCACCTTGCAGCGTGACGGCGCCACCGTGCGAGCCGTCGAGGGTGTCGTTGCCTTCGGTGCCCTGGATCAGTTCGCTACCAGCGACATGGGCCAGACCGAGGTCATCGCTGGCCAGTGCCGAGAACGCGGTGCTGGCGAATGCGCCGGCATTGTTCAGGTCGATGGTCAGCGTCGCGGTATCGACCGTGCCGTTGGGGTGGGTGAGCTGATAGGTAAAAGTGTCTTCCTGACCGATCACTGCATCGGTCAGGCCGGCCTTGAGCGTGTAGGTGTAGTTGCCGTTGGCCTGGACCACCAGGGTGCCGTAATTGCCGACCAGCGAGACGCCGTTGTAACCCGGCGCGACGTAACTGCCGGCGACCAGCACGCTGAGCAAGGTGTAGACCGAGCCCAACACATCGGCGCCGCCGCCAGCGGTGTCGGTGAGCAGGTTGCCCGATACCGGTGTGTAGCTGCCGACCACGAACTGATTGTTGTAGGTCGCGACGTTGATCAGGCTGGTGTTGACGCTGGTCAGCAGGCCGAGGCCGCCCACTGCCACCCGCACCTGATAACTGCCGGCGGTCTGGTCGTCGAACTTGATCCCGTAGTTGCCGCCGCCGAGATTGACCAGGGCGTTGCCGCCGTAGCTCTTGACCAGCACGTACTGATTGGTGGCGGTGTTGAGCTTGTACAGGCCCACCGTCATCGAACCGAGCAGCGCCAGCAGGTTGCTCGAATTGACCACCACGGTCAGGTCACTGACGGTATCGGCCGCGACCACGGTGTTGTAGTTACCGCTGCCGCCGCCCAGCAGCACATTGAAGGTGCCGAGGGCAGAGTTGGTGGTGACTTCGCGGTTGATCAGGGTGACGTCAGTCGAGGCGACGTCTGGCGTGGCATCCACCACCAGCGCCGGGCTGCCAAGGTTGGCATCGTTCCACACTTCGCTGGCTTGCGGGCTGTCGATGCGCACGTACAGATTGGCGGTGTCGCTCAAACCGTTCGGGTGCACCAGTTGGTAGTTGAACACGTCGACTTTGCCGACGCTGCCGACACTGCCGTTCGGTTTGTAGCTGTAGTTGCCGTTAGCGTCGATGGTCAGCGTGCCGTACAACCCTTGCACCGTGGTGCCGGCCCCAGCGCTGACCCAGGCGCCGTTCTTGAAGATCTGCAATTGCGCGCCGTTGTCCGGGCCGGTCTGATCGGCCGTGCCATCGACGCCGACGTTGGTGATGACGTTGCCGGTCACCGCTGGCCCGGCAATGCCGTTGAACTGGGTCAGGCTGCTGACATCCAGTTGCAGCTGGGTATTGACCGTGGTCAGCACGCCGATACCGGTGCTCGAAACCGTCAGTCGATAATCGCCTGACAGCAAATTACCGATGTCGACCCGTACACCCTGGCCGGCGAGCGCGATCAGGTCAAGCAGACCGCCGCTGCCGTTGACATCCAGAGTGACCCAGTTGCCGCTGGCATCTTTCACTTGCAGGGTGTAGACCACGCCATCGATCAGCGAAATCAGACTGCTGGTGGTCAGCGTCAGGGTCGGATCAAGACGCGTGCCGCCGGCCACGGTGAAGGTGAAGGTTTTCGAGAACCCGGCCAGCAGTGTGGTGAACGAGTCGTTAAAGGTCTGCGACGCGGTGACCGGTGCCAGGGTGACGGTGCCGACGGCGAGGTTATCGCTGGCGACCACTGGCGCGTTGACGTCGACGTCCGGCGCAATGACGTTGGCGGCCACCGAAACGTTGCCGCGTGCGTCGCTGAGATTGACGGTGAGGTTTTCACCGTTGATCTGCGCACTGCTCAGGGTGACGTTAAACACGCCGAGGTTGTCGACCGTGCCAGTGCCCAGAACGCTGCCGCTGGCCGACTTGATGGTCACGGTTGCACCGGCTTCACCGGTACCGGTGACGGTCAGGCCATCGGCACCGACCAGCAGCGCCGTTGCCGCAGCGGGCGGTGTCAGGTCTGGCGCCGTCGCGGTCGCCGCTGCCGATACGTTGCCACTCGGATCGGCCTGGGTGACGCTGAGTACCTGGCTGTTGATCTGCGCTGAGGCTAGTGCCACGGAGAAACTGCCGTTAGCGGCGACGGTCGCGGTGCCGAGCACCGCACCACCGACGCCGAGCACGCTGATGGTCGAACCGGGCACGCCGACGCCGGTGAGCACGGTGCCGCTGCCATTGACGCTGACGCCAGTCGGCGCGCCAGGGGCGGTAATGTCCGGCGCCGTCAGGCTGGCATTGGGCGACAGATTGCCGGCCGGGTCGACCAGACGCACGGTCAACAGCTGCCCGTCGAGTTGCGCGGTGTTCAGGTTGAAGCTGAACGTACCGCCACTGCCCACGGTGGTGGTGCCGATCAGCGCGCCGCCGGGGCCGTAGACGTTGACCGTCGCACCGGCTTCGCCCGTACCGCTCAGGGTCAGACCGTTGGCAGCGAGCGTCAGACCGCTGGCCGCGATCGGCGCCTGTACGTCAGGGGCCGTCAGGTTGAAAACCGGCGACAGATTGCCCGTCGGGTCGGCCTGTTGGACGTTGAGCTGTTGGCCGTTCAGTTGCGCGCTGGACAGTTGCACGGTGAAGGTGCCGCCAGCATTGACCACGGCGGTGCCGAGCACGGTGCCCGCCGCGTTGGTCACGCTGACTGTGGCGCCGGCTTCACCCGTGCCGCTGACCGCCAGGCCGGTGCCGTTCAGGCTGACATTGCTCAGCGGCGCCGGCGCTGTGGTATCGGCGACGCTGAGGTTGGTAACCGGCGAAACGTTGCCCGCCGCATCACTCTGCGTGACGCTCAGTTGCTGGCCGTTGAGTTGCGCCGATGACAAGGTCACCGAGAACGAGCCATTGCCCGCCACCGTCGCCGTGCCCAGCACCGCGCCTCCCGCACCGCGAACAGTGACGGTCGCGCCGGCTTCACCGAGCCCGCCGAGCACCAGACCGGCACCGCTGAGGACCAGTGCTGTCGGAGCGGCCGGGGGAGTGATATCGGGCGCAGTTACGTTAAGACCGGATGAGGTGTTGTTGGCCGCATCGGTCTGTGTCGCATTGAGCACCTGACCGTTGACCTGCGGCGTATTGAGCTGTGCGCTGAAAGTGCCATTGGCGCCGACCGTCGCATTGCCCAGCACCACGCCGCCCGCGCCGGTGATGGTCACCGACGCGCCGACTTCGCCGCGACCGGTGACCAGTGTGCCGCTGGCATTGACCGCCAGATCGCTGAGTGGCGCCGGCGCCGAGGTGTCGCCTGCGGTGATTTCAGTCGGCAGCGAGGCACCCCCGAACGCAGTGTTGGCGGTGACTTCGAGGCTTTCGCCGTTGGTTTGCGCAGGCGTCAGCACCACGCTGAACGTGCCATCCCCGCCGGTGACGCCGGTGCCGATCAGGCTGTTGTCCGGCGCGTAGACATTGATGGTGGTGCCGATCGCCGCCGTGCCGGTCAGCGTCACGCCGTCGGCTGTCAGCACAAGATTGTCCGGCGCAGCCGGGGCTGGCACTGCCGGAACAGTCAGGTCGGCGTCTGCGGACACATTAGTCGCGACGTCTGTTTGATTCACCGTCAGCACCTGGCCGGCAGTGATGCCCGGATCCAGATCGATCAGGAACGTGCCGTTGGCGGCCACTGTGCCGGTGCCGACGATATTGCCCAGCGCATCGGTCACTTCGACACTCGCGCCGGCTTCGCCACGACCGGCGAGCTGGCTCAGATCGCCGCTGATGGTCAGACCGGTGACGGCATCTGGAGCGGTAGTATCAGCCGCCGGGTAGAGCAGCACTGGCGATGCGTTTTGCGCCTCATCCGTCGCGATCACTGACAACAACTGACCATT
Organism: Pseudomonas sp. Leaf434; assembly: GCF_001425545.1. Lineage (NCBI taxonomy): Bacteria > Pseudomonadati > Pseudomonadota > Gammaproteobacteria > Pseudomonadales > Pseudomonadaceae > Pseudomonas > Pseudomonas sp. Leaf434. The sequence goes on from NZ_LMQZ01000001.1 coordinate 1,689,944, forward strand.
GGCCTGAGCCGGATTCAACGTGACTGTGTAGGTGCCGTCGCCCAATGCCACCGCTGTGCCGAGCACGGCGCCGGTGGCGGACAGCACAGTCACGGTGCTACCGGCTTCGGCGGTCCCGGCGAGCAAGGTGCCGGCGCCGGTCAGCGATGTCACCGTTGGTGCGATCGGTGCAGTGCTGTCCGGCGCGTCGACCAGAACGGGCTCGGACTGGTTGGTTTGTGCGTCGGCCTGCACGACCGACAGTGCGCGGCCATCGAGTTGCGCAGCCGACAACGTGACGCTGAAACTGCCATCTGCCGCCACCGTCGCTGTGCCGAGCACCACCGCGCCGTCAAGCACGGTGACGGTTGCGCCGGGTTCGCCGGTACCGGTGACGGTCAAGCCGTCCTGGCTGACGTTGAGGTCGGCCACCTCCAGTGGATCGGTGATATCGCCCGCTTGCACGGGCGCTGTCGGCGATGTGTTGGATGCCAGATCGGTCTGATTGACGCTCAACAGCTCACCGTTCACTTGCGGCGGGTTGAGGGTCACGCTGAACGAGCCATTGCCGGTCACGGTTGCCGAGCCCAGTACCGTGCCAGTCGCGCTGAGTACACGCACCGTGGCGCCGGCTTCACCGCTGCCGGTCAGTGTCAGGCCATCAGGCGTGAGAACGAGGTCGGTGGGCGCAGCGGGCAGGGTGATGTCCGGCGCAGTGACGGGCACGATCGGCGAAGGGTTGCCCGCCGCATCACGCTGGATCACCGACAAGGCTTCACCATTGAGCAGCGGCTGGTCGAGGGTGACGCTGAAACTGCCATCGGCCGCGACGGTGCCGGTGCCGACGATGGTGCCCACCGCGTTGGTGACGACTACCTGCGAGCCAGCCGCACCGGAGCCGGTGATGAGGCTGCCGCTGGCGTCGATCTCGACATCCGTCAGTGCGGCAGGAGGCGTGCTGTCAGGCGCCGTCAGGGTGCCGGCAGGCGAGGCATTGCCGGCTGCATCCGCCAACACCACGAACAGCGCTTGGCCATTGGTCTGTGTTGGGGTCACCGTGACCTCGAAACGGCCATCGCTGCCCACGGTGCCGGTGCCCAATTCGGTACCATCGGCCGACGTCACGCGGACAATGGCGCCGACTTCGCCGGTACCGGTGAGCAGACCGCCATCGGCATTCAGTTGCAGATCGGCCGGCGTCGCTGGCGGGGTCAGATCCGGGGCGGTGACCGTGACCGGGGCGCTGACGTTGCCGGGTGGATCGGCCTGCTGCACGCTGAGAATCTGTTCGTTGATCTGCGGCGGATTGAGGGTGACGCTGAAGGTGCCGTCGCCGAGTACCACGCTGGTGCCGAGCAAAGTGCCGTTGGCATCGCGCACGGTCACGGTCGCGCCGGGTTCGCCAGTACCAATGACCAGCGCGCCGGACGAGTTGATATCGACGTTGTCCAGTGGATCAGGCGGAGTGAAGTCCGGCGTGGTCAGGTTCACCGCAGGCGAGTCGTTGCCCGCCGCGTCGGCCTGGACCACGGTGATCACTTCGGCGTTGGTCAACGCCGGGTTCAGTGGCAGCGTGAAGGTACCGGTCGCGCTGACCACGGCGGTGCCAAGCACGTTGCCGTCACTGTCGATGACGCGCACCTGCGCGCCCGGTTCGCCGCGCCCGGTCAAGCTTGCGCCGTCGCCGCCGATGCTCAGTTGCGAAACGGCCGCTGGCGGTGTGCTGTCGACCGAAGTGAACGGCGTGGCTGCCGAGGTGTTGCCCGCTGCATCCGTCAGTGACACGGTCAGCGCCTGACCGTTGGCTTGTGGCGTAGTCAGGGTTATCGCAAACGTGCCGTCGATGCTCACGGTGCCGGTCCCGACCAGCGCTCCGGCAGCGTTGTACACGTTGACCGTGGTGCCGGCCTCACCGGTACCCGAGAGCAAGGTGCCGTCAGTGCTTGCCACCAGCGCAGCCGGCGCATTGGGCGCGAGCAGATCCGGGGCGATCAGGTTGACGCTGTTCGATTCGTTGCCGGCGGTGTCGGCCTGGCTCAGGCTCAAAGTCTGACCAGAGGTCTGTGCCGGGCTGAGGGTGACGCTGAACGTGCCATTGGCCGCCACCACGGCGCTGCCGAGAACCACTCCGCCCGTGCCGAGCACGGTCACCGTGGCGCCGGCTTCACCGCGCCCGGTCAGAGCCGTGCCGTTCGGTGCCAGGCTCAGCTCGCTGAGCGGCGTTGGCGCGGCGATATCGGCAGCGGTGTAGTCGGTCGGGGATGAATTGATACCGGTGCTCGACGTCGCCACGGCAGACAGCTGTTCGCCGTTGAGTTGCGCGGCGTTGAGGGTGACGCTGAAAGTGCCATTGGCCGCCACCAGCGCGCTGCCGAGCAACACGCCCGAGGCATTGCGAATGCTCACGGTGCTGCCGGCGGTGGCCGAGCCGGTCAGGGTCAGGCCGTCAGCGCTGAGGGCCAGATTGGTCGGTGCACTTTCCGCCAGATTGCCCGGTGCAGTCACCGGCGCCGCCGGTCCGGTGTTGCCGGCAGCATCGATCTGCACCACGGAAAGATTCGATCCAGCCACCGCCGCCGGGGACAACGTGACGCTGAAATTGCCATTGCTGGCAACGGTCGCAGTACCCAGCAAAACACCGCCGGCATCGCGAACTTCCACGCTGGCGCCGACCTCACCAATGCCGGTCAGGGTGGCACCATTGGCGCTCACCGCCAGATCGCTCGCTACCAACGGCGCCGTGCTATCGACCGCATTGACGATTGCCGGGGCCGACGGATTGCCTGCCGCGTCGGTGGCCGTCACGTTCAGTGCCTGGCCATTGGTTTGCGGGCTGTTGAGGGTAATCTGGAAAGTGCCGTTTGCGGCCGCCGTGGTGGTGCCGAGAAGATTGCCCTGACTGTCGCGCACGGTCACCGTGCTGCCGGCCTCGGCGTTGCCCGACAGTTGCACGCCGGCAGCATTGAGCGTCAATGCGCTCGGAATCGCCGGGGCGGTCAGATCCGCGGCGATGACTTCAACCGCCGTCGAAACGTTGCCCGGCGGATCTTCCTGAGTGACGGTCAGCACTTCGGCATTCAGTTGTGCTGCGTTGAGGGTGACAGTGAACGCGCCGCCACTGCCGACCTGCGCGGTGCCGAGCAAGGTGCCGTCGGCGCTGCGCACAGACACCGTGGCGCCTGGCTCGCCATGACCAGTGACGGTGACGCCGTCAGCATTCACCGCGACTTGGGTCAGTGCAGCTGGTGGGCTGATGTCGGGTGCGTTGACGCTGGTCGACGGCGAGACATTGCCGGCAGGGTCGGTCTGGCTGATCGCCAACGCCTCGCCGTTGGTCGGCGCTGGCGCCAGGGTCACGCTGAACGCGCCGTCCGCGCCAACCACGGCACTGCCGAGCAAGGTGCCGTTGGCGGTGGTGACATTGACCGTCGCGCCAGCTTCACCCGTGCCGCTGAGGGTGCTGCCATCGGCGCTGATCAGTGGATTCTGCACGGCGGCCGGCGGGGTGCCGTCGACGGTGATCACGCCAGTGGAAGTCGAGGCGTTACCATTGGCGTCGGTCAGAGTGACCTGCAGGGTTTCGCCGGTGTTCTGCGCATTGGGCAAGGTGACCTGGAAATTGCCGCTCTGATCGACTACGCCGGTCGCCAACACGTTACCGGCGGCATCGCGCACGGTCACGGTGCTGCCGGCTTCGCCCTGGCCTTTGACCACGGTGCCGACGTCATTGATGCTGACGCCAGTCGCTGCGGCGGGCGGTTGCAGATCGCTGGCAATGATGCCAGCGGGTTGCGACAGGTTGCCGGCGGCATCGCTCTGGATCGCGGTAAGCGCCTGGCCATTAAGTTGTGCCGGCGTCAGCGTCAGGCTGAACGTGCCATTGCTGGCGACCAGTGCAGTACCGAGCACGGTACCTGTGGCGTCGGTGACAGTGACCGTCGCCCCGGCCTCTCCGCGTCCTGTGAGTGTCGTGCCGTTGGCATTCAGCGCCAGATTGGTCACCGCGTCCGGCGCCGTGCCATCGATCGCCGTCACCGTGCCCGGAATCGACACGTCACCGTCGGGACTGGTGGCCGTCACCTGGAGGACTTGCGCATTGATCTGTTTGCTACTGAGCAACAGGGTGAAGCGGCCGAAGCTGTTGATCAGCCCGGAGCCGAGCACCGTGCCGCTGCTGCTGGTCACCGTCACGGTGCAACCGGGCGTACCGGCGCCGGTCAGGGTGAAACCATCGGCACTCAAAGCCAGATCGGTCGGGGTCGCGACCTGGGTACCGTCCAGTCCTGCCAGCGGCACAACGGGCGAATCATTGCCGCCGCCGTCAGTGCTGATGACTTCCAGATTGCCGCCGGGCTCGGCCGGTGGACTGAGGGTCACGACGAAGCGGCCGTCCTCACCCGCCGTTGCGGTACCCAGCACGAGAGCGCCGCCAGCGATGCTGACGGTGACCGTCGTGCCCGGTTCGGCAAGTCCCGACACTTGCGTGCCGGCCGGGTTGAGCGCCAGATCGCTGACCGCTGCCGGCGGGGTGCTGTCCGGCGCAGTGACGCTGCCGGGAAGCGAACTGTTGGCGCCGTCCGACACCACGACTTGCAAGGCTTCGCCATTGGTCTGCGCCGTATCGAGGTTGACCGTGAAGGCGCCCGTGCCGTCAGCGGTCGCGGTGCCGATGACGTTGCCGTCGGCATCCAGCACCTGCACCGTGTTATTGGGCTGCGTGGTGCCGGTGACCGTGGCACCCGCAGGATCGATGAGCAGACCGCTCGGTGCAGGTGGGGCGGTGATGTCCGGTGCCGTAACCGGCGTGGCCGGCGAGGGCAGGGCACTCGCATCGGTCTGGATCACACTCAGCACCTGACCGTCGAGCTGAGCCGGGCTCAGGTTGACGCTGAAATTGCCGTCGCTGGCGACCACCGTAGTGCCAAGCACCGTGCCGTCCGCTGCGCTGACGGTTACGGTGCTGCCGGCTTGCCCGGTGCCGGTCAATGTCACGCCGTTGCTGGCGAGTACGACGTTGTCAGGCGCCAGCGGCGCGGTGGTGTCCGCTGCGGTCAGCGGCGTGTTGGGGGAGACGTTCACGCCATCCGATTGGCTCACTTGCAGTTGTTGGCCATCGATCTGCGGGCTGTTCAGCGGCACTGTAAAGGCGCCGCTGCCGTCGACGATCGCGGTGCCCAACACATTGCCGGCCGAATCCTTGACCGACACCGTGGCACCGGACTCGCCTGTGCCACTCAGTTCAGTGCCGCCTGCATTCAGCGTCAGATTGGAAGGGGCAGTGGGGGCCTGGATATCCGGCGCTTCAACTGGAACTGCCGGGGAGCCAGTGGGCGAGCCATCGGTCTGCACAACGCTGAGGTTCTGGCCGTTGGTTTGTGGCGAGGACAGGGAGACTTCGAACCGGCCGTTGCTGCCGACCAAAGCTGTTCCCAGCACGGTCCCGTTGGTGTCAGTGACAGTAACGGTGGCGCCGATCTGACCCGCGCCGGAGACTACGGCGCCATTGGCAGAAATGCTCACATCGGTCACGGCGACCGGCGTGGTCAGATCGGGTGCGGTGACGTTGACCGGCGCCGAAGGATTGCCTTCCGCGTCGGTCTGGATCACTTGCAGTTGTTGCGCATCGTTCTGTGGTGTGGAAAGTGGAACGGTAAAATTGCCATCGGCATCCACCGTGCCCGTGCCGATGATGTTGCCGGCCGGATCGCGCACAGTGACCGACGCACCCAACTCACCCTTACCGGTGAGCGTCTGCCCCTGAGCGTCGAGCGCGAGATCGGAGACGGCCGTCGGCCCTTGGGTGTCAGGCGTCACGTAGTTCAGTGGTGCGGAAGTGTTGCCAGCGGCGTCGCTGGCACTGATCTGCAGTGTTTCGCCGTTGTTCTGCGGACTGCTCAGTTGCAGGCTGAACGTGCCGTCCGCCGCCACCACGGCCGTGCCGAGCACATTGCCGTTGGCGTCGCGCACCGTTACGGTCGAACCGACCTGGCCGCGTCCACTCAACTGCGTGCCATCGATGCTCACTGCGATGTCACTTGGTTGGGTCAGCCCGTCGAGGTCAACCGCGATGATAGTCGCTGCTGGCGAAGGGTTGCCGGCGGCGTCGGTGACCAGCACGCTCAGCGCTTCACCATCGATTTGCGCGGCATTGAGTTGCACAGTGAACGAGCCATCGGCTGCCACCTGCGCTGTGCCGAGCAGCGTACCTTGCGCATTGGTGACGCTGACTGTGCTGCCGGGTTCGCCACGGCCGGTCACCGAAAGGCCATCGCTGCTCACGGCCAGATCCGTTGCAGCAGCGGGGCCGGTGATGTCTGGTGCATTGAAGGTCACGGTCGGCGATTGCGCACCGGCGCTGTTGACCGCCACGATACTGAAGGTTTCACCGTTGGCCTGCGCACGAACCAGCGTCAGCAGGAAAGTGCCGTCAGCAGCCACCGCCGCACGCCCGAGCAGTTCGCCGTTGGCGGTACGGACTTCAATCGTGGTGCCGGCCCGGGCGGTGCCGGTGAGTTGACTGCCGTCGCTGCTCAAATCGAGATTGCCTGGCGTCGTCGGTTCGACGATCTCCGGCGCGCTGACCGTTGCGCCGGTCGAGATATTGCCAGCCGCATCGGTGGCATTCACGGTCAGCGGCTGGCCGCCGGTTTGCGCGGGGCTGAGGGCGACGCTGAAAGTGCCATCCGCCGCCACCACAGCGCTACCGAGTAGCGTGCCATCGGCGGCGCGCACCTGGATGGTCGAGCCGGCTTCACCGGTGCCGCCGAGTTGCGTGCCATCAGGGCTCACGCTGAGATTGCCTGGTGCGGTCGGCGCGGTGGTATCCGGCGCAGTGACCGTACCCGGCGTCGAAACGTTGCCCGCGGGGTCGGTGAGCGTGACGTCGAGCGGCTGGCCATTGTTCTGCGGCGTACCCAGGTCGACCTGGAAACTGCCATCGGCGCCAACGGTTCCGGAACCCAAAAGGTTGCCGGCTGCATCGCGTACCTGAACGACACTGCCAGCTTCGCCAAAACCACTCAGCACCCGGCCATCGGCCGACAAGGTTAATCCGGTCGCAGGCGCAGGAGGCGTCGCGTCTCCATCGCCACCACCACCACCGCCGCCGCCGCCACTTCCGCCGGCAGCGGCTGCCGCACCACCCGCGCCCAACAGGCCAAGCCCGGCAATCGCCCATGCCGGCGTCGCGCCATCCACCACACCGACGCCAGCGATCAGCTCGTCCAGCGAATTGATTTCGTCAAAGGTAAAGCCATTGAACGGCTCGGCGCTGTAGCGCGCCTGCCACAGCGTCGCGTCGTCACCCTGAAAGACAATGTCATTGGGCACGCCGTCAGGGCTGGTGACAAAGAAATTGGAGATTTTGATTTGCTCGCCAGACTTCAGATTGACAATCAAATCCTGACCGCTGCGACTGGTCGACGCCAATTGATCGGGCCGAACCGGCATTTGTACAACTGAAGGCTGATTGAGCTGAACATTGCCCCAGTTCTGGGCAGTGAGCTGAGAATTGGCTTTGTCGGCAATGACGATGTTGTCCATTACTACTCCCTGTAAATGGGTGGGGCGGACGTCCACGGATGGTTTTAAAACCATAGATAGGGAGTGTCAGATGGGGCTGCCTGATTTTTGACGAGCGTATGGATGGGCCATTTGCCCACGTTTATCTCTTTGAAAATCTGTTCTATTCAGGTCGTTACCGTTTGTCGGGACGTTGGATCCAAGCAGTTTTTGGGTGCAACAAAATGTGTCGTTTTCGACATTATCCAAAGACACCTCGGAATAAGTCCGGGCGGAATCGACGAGGGTGATGGCTAAGCGATATTGAATTTCTCAAAGCGCACGCCACCCTCCGCAGCTGCCTGTCTGCGAAGGTATTAATCAATAAGCGTAGAAGGGGGGGGAAGGCTTTGTATAAGAAATCCTGTTTTACCGTTTCAGCGGTTCTTTCTATCCCTCAGCAGTTAATGCGCTAGCTATCGATCGCCGAAGTGATCGGACGATATCCAGCGCAGACTGATCGCTAACACTGCCGGGGCACTGATCAAACATATGTGGCGCCCCAGGGTAGACATGCAGTTCGACGGCAGCCCCGGCGCGCGACAGACGCATGGCAAATGCAACGTCCTCTTCCAGGAACAGATCCAGCGCCCCGACGGCCATAAACGTCGGTGGCAAGTCACGCAGATCGTCTTGCAGGGCCGGCGAAAACCAGCCGATTGGCAGATCATCCAGCGCTTGGTCAGCGCGCAGGCAATCCCAACAGAACTGGTTGGCTTGCGCCGGCCAGCCAATCACTCCGGTCGTGCTGTTCTGGTGAGGCGAGGCCGGGCTGCCCGAACGGTAATCGAGCATCGGATACACCAGCACCTGGCTGGCGATGGAATATACGCCGCGATCCCGCGCCACAATTGCCAGCGCTGCTGCCAGACCTGCACCGGCACTGTGACCCATGACGATCACGTTGTCGGCGTCCATGTTGAGCGTTTGCCGGTGGGCGACAACCCAGCCGAGGGCGGTGTAGCAATCTTCCAGGGGAATAGGGAAGGGGTGCTCTGGCGCGAGACGGTAATCGACAGCGACGATGATCGCCTGAAGTTCTTCGGCGAGGTTAGCCAGATAGTCATCGGCCATTTCGGGGCAACCAAGGACGAAACCTCCACCGTGGATGTACAGGATCACCGCAAAATTACCGCCCGGTGCCCCGGCGGCGGGCCGGTAAAGACACAGGCGCAAATCCTCACCGTCGTGGGCCTTGGTCCATAGGCTTTCACCGCGCGCTTGTTCTCGGGATTTGAATGTCGCATGGACACGCTCCCTGATCGCGGGCAGCGTCTCCAACGTCCAGGCTTGTGCGCCGGGGGTTAAAAAGCTTTTGAAGTCGGGATCCAGCAGTTCATGTGCTTTCACGTTCTGCCTCCTGTTCTCGAATGAGCGAGCGCCTCTGATCGAAGCGCCGCCCACGGTGGAGTTACAGCCAGGCTTTGATCTGCGCGCAGACAGCCGGCGTCGAAATGCCGTAGCGATCATGCAGCGTCGGCAGGGCACCGGCGTCGAGGAAGGCGTCGGGCAACGCGATCTGTCTGAAGGTGGGCGTCACGCCATTGCGCAACAACAACCCGGCAACCGCCTCGCCCAAACCGCCGATGATCGAGCTGTTCTCGGCTGTGACCACCAGACGCCCGGATTTACGCGCTTCGGCGAGAATGGTTTGCTCATCCAGCGGCTTGATGGTCGGCACGTGCAACACGGCCACATCGATGCCGTCGGCCTGCAATTGCTTGGCCGCTTCCAGCGAACGCATGGTCATCAGCCCGGTGGAGATGATCAGCACGTCGTTGCCCGTGCGCAGAGTCTTGGCCTTGCCGATCTCGAATTGATAGCCGTACTCGTCCAGCACCAACGGCACATTGCCGCGCAGCAAACGCATGTAGACCGGGCCTTGGTGAGCGGCGATGGCCGGCACGGCCTGTTCGATTTCCAGTGCATCGCACGGGTCGACAATCATCAGATTGGGCATGGCGCGAAAAATAGCCAGATCATCGGTGGCCTGGTGGCTCGGCCCGTAACCCGTGGTGAGGCCGGGCAAACCGCAGACGATTTTGACGTTAAGGTTTTCCTCGGCGATGGCCATGCAGATGAAATCGTAAGCACGGCGCGAAGCGAACACCGCGTAGGTGGTGGCGAAGGGTACGAAACCCTCACGCGCCATGCCCGCCGCAGCGCTCATCAGCAACTGTTCGGCCATGCCCATTTGATAGAAACGCTCCGGATGCGCCTTGGCGAAAATGTGCAGGTCGGTGTACTTGGACAGGTCAGCCGAGAGACCGACGATGTCCGCGCGCTGGTCTGCCAGCGCTGCGAGCGCATGGCCGAACGGTGCCGAACGGGTCGCCTGGCCCTCGGAGGCAATCGAGGCAATCATCGCCGAGGTGGTCAGGCGCTTTTTCACCGGCGCGCCAGTAGCAGTCGAAGGCGCAGTGTTGGCGGCGTTGCTCATTGGTCTTTTCCTTCTGCAAGATTGCTCAGTGCCAGGTCCCATTCGTGTTCTTCGACGCGAATGAAGTGATTCTTTTCCCGGTTCTCCAGAAACGGCACGCCTTTGCCCATTTTCGTGTCGCAGATGATCACCCGCGGTTGATTGCCCGAATGCTGGCGTGCGGCATCGAAAGCAGTCACCAGTGCGTCAAGGTCATTGCCATCGACGCGCTGGGTAAACCAGCCAAAGGCTTGCCAGCGATCGACGATGGGTTCGAACGAGAGAATCTCGCTGGAGTAACCGTCGGCCTGCTGGTTGTTGACGTCGACGATGGCGATCAGATTGTCGAGCTGCCAGTGCGAAGCCGACATCACCGCTTCCCAGGTCGAGCCTTCATTGAGTTCGCCATCGGACAGCAGGTTGTAGACGAAAGATGACGAGCCTTTGCGCTTGAGGCCCAGGCAGGCACCGACCGCGATACCCAGGCCTTGACCCAGCGAGCCGCCGGTGATTTCCATCCCCGGGGTGTAGGCGGCCATGCCCGACATCGGCAGGCGGCTGTCATCCGAACCGTAGGTTTCCAGCTCGTCGAGCGGAATGATCTCGGCTTCGATCAGCGCTGCGTACAGCGCAATGGCGTAGTGGCCGATGGAGAGATAGAAGCGATCGCGCTGCTCCCATTCGGGATCTGCGGGGCGATGATTCATCGCATGAAAGTAAGACACCGCCAGCAGGTCAGCCGCGCCGAGGGCCTGGCCCACATAGCCCTGGCCCTGAACCTGACCCATGCGCAGTGCATGGCGGCGAATATTGTGCGCGCGCTGGGTCAGGCTCAGCGATGCAGCGTGTGCAAGATTAGTCGTCATGATGAAACTCCGTTGACTCAACGATTGACCAAAGCGGCGGGAATACGCAGGACCAGGCTCGCGCCGAGGAACAGCACCCCGGTGATGAGGTACATGCCGATGGCGCTGGAACCGGTCAGGGTAGTGATCCAGCCGATCAGATAGGGCGAGCAGAATCCGGCGAGGTTGGCGAAGCTGTTGACCGCCGCGATGCCGGCCGCCGCAGACACCCCGCCAAGCAGCGTGGTGGGCAGCATCCAGAACAACGAGGTGGCGGAGAGAATGCCGGAGGCGGCCAGGCACAGGCTGAGGATCGACAAGGTCGGGTTGCCGCCCATCATTGCTGCCAGGCTCAAGCCGATCGCACCGGCGATCATCGGCACGATCAGGTGCCAGCGGCGCTCGCGATGTTTGTCGCCACTGCGGCCGACCAGGAGCATGGCGGCGATGGCGCACAGGTAAGGCAGGCTGGTCAGGAACCCGATGTGCAGCGGGTCGGAAACCCCTGCGTTACGCACCAGTGTCGGCAGCCAAAAGGTGATCGCGTATTGGCCCATCACCACACAGAAGTAGATCGCCGCCAGCAGCCACAAGCGCCGGTCGCGGATGAACTCGCCGACCGAGGCATGGGTGACCTTTTGCTGGTCGTCTTCGGCCAGTTCGCGAGTGATCAGCGCTTTTTCCTCGTCATTGAGCCAGGTCGCCTGATGCACGCCGTCTTTCAGATAACTCAGTACCAGCAGGCCGACGAGCACGGTGGGCACCGCTTCCAAAACGAACATCCACTGCCAGCCGGCCCAGCCGTGCACACCGGCAAAGTGGTTCATGATCCAGCCCGAAAGCGGGCCACCGACCATGCCTGACAGCGGAATGGCGATAAACCACAACACCGTCATGCGCGCCCGCCGATAGGACGGAAACCAGTAGGTCAGGTAGAGCAGCAGGCCCGGCGCCAGACCGGCTTCGGCAATCCCGAGCAGGAAGCGCAGGGCATAGAACTGCCAGGCGGTTTCGACGAAGGCGAACAGCGCCGAGACGATGCCCCAGGTGATCATGATCCGCGCAATCCACACTCGCGCGCCGACCTTGTGCAGGATGATGTTGCTGGGCACTTCGCAAAGGAAATAGCCGATGAAAAACACCCCGGCGCCCAGTCCGTAGACTGTTTCGCTGAGGGCCAGATCGTTCATCATTTGCAGCTTGGCGAAACCGACGTTGACCCGGTCCAGATACGCGCACAGGTAGCACAGCATCAGGAACGGCATCAGGCGCCACGCCGTTTTGCGATAGGCAGAAGAACGCACGGTCGAAACCGCTTCGAGCGACAGGGTAGTCATGATGGTCTGATCTCTTGTTTTTATTGACCGCCAGGCCATCAGGCCCGGCTGCGTCATCGATCCAGAACCGCACGGGCCACGCAGGCCCGCCCAGAGTTACTCAGTGAATCAGCATGCCGCCGTTCACATCGAGGGTGATGCCGGTCAGATAAGCGGACAGGTCGCTGGCCAGAAACAGTGCAGCGTTGGCGACGTCCTGCGCTTGACCCAGGCGCCCCAGCGGAATGCCTTCGATGATGGCGTGGCGGCGTTCATCCTGCATCAGACCGCCGGTGATGTCGGTGTGAATCAGGCCCGGGGCGATGGAGTTGACGCGGATGTTGTCCGGCCCCAATTCCCGCGCCATGGCCTTGCCCAGCCCCAGCACACCGGCCTTGGCCGCGCTGTAATGCGGGCCGCCGAAGATGCCGCCGCCGCGCTGGGCAGACACCGACGACATGCAGACGATGCTGCCGGAAGACTGTTGGCGCATCAGCGGAATCACCGCCTGGGACATGAGCAAAGTGCCGCGCAGGCTGACGTCCAGCACCTTGTCGTAGTCCGAAGGACGAATATCCAGAGTCTTCAGTGGCTGGGTGATACCGGCGTTGTTGACGAGGATATCGATGCGCCCGAAGTGCTCGATGATGGCGGCGACGGCTTGCTGAACCTGCGCTTCGTCGGCCACGTTGGCCGCCAGGCCCAGATGACCTTCGCCCAGTGCTGCGGCGGCGTCACGTGCTGCGGATGCATCCAGATCGAGGATGACCACGCGAGCGCCGTGTTGCGCAAATGTGCTGGCGGTAGCGCGGCCAATGCCACGGGCAGATGCGGCACCGGTAATGATTGCGACTTTGCCTTGAAGAAGCATGGAGGATTCCCTCGAATTGTTTTTATTGGGTCGGTGTGTAAGTAACCGATGACTCAGCTTGTCCTCCGGGGCGAGCGTGAGCAATAACGCGGAAGTCACTCAATGCTGAAAAAAATTCAGCACTCGTCAGGCCGTTTCGCAAATGCTTGAATGAAACCGGTCCGTACATCACAAGAAATCACCACGGAGTCACCATGCGCTCTGACACTGAGGCATCGATCATCCTGCCACCGCTGAAAGCAATTCAGGCCTTCGAACAAACCGCGCGCTTCGGCAACGTCGCCAGAGCGGCGGAAGTGCTGGACCTGACACCCTCGGCAGTCAGCCATCAACTGGCGAAACTGGAAGGGATGATCGGCCGGCAATTATTCGTCCGTGCTGCCCGGGGCGTCTCGCTGACGCCGGTCGGCGAGCAATACCTCAAGGAAGTCTCCGGGATTCTGCACAGTCTCGCCGTTGCCACCGAGCGTGCGGCCAGCGATGTCAGCCTCGATTGCCTGCGCTTGCACTCATCGCCAAGCTTCGGCCTGCTCTGGCTGATGCCGCGCCTGGAAGCGTTTCGCGCCAGTCACCCGGACATTCAGATCAACCTGTCGTGCTCATATGAATCGCTGCACTTCAGTCGCGACAAGATCGATGTCGATATCCGCCACGGTCTGCCGAACTGGCCAAGCTATGAGGTGCGCACGGTCAGGAATGAGACGTTCGCGGTGCTGACCTCACCGAAACTGCTCGCGCAACGCCCGGTGCGCGGGGCGGCGGATCTGCTGGAGTGCGATCTGATTCTGTCGGAAGCCACCCTGCTCAAATGGCCGCAATGGTTTGCTCAGCATGGTCTGGCGCGTCCGGAACGGCCTTATGCATTGAGCTTCGATCGCTCGTACATGTCGCTGGAAGCGGCGAGTCATGGCTTGGGTTTCGCGCTGGAAAGCACATTGCTGGCGCAGAAGTATCTGGCCGCGGGCACGCTGGTTGAAGTCGCGCCTGAATCACTGAGTGCTGCGGTGGCGGCGCACCATTTGGTATTCCCCAAGGCGCACTCCAGCTTTCCACGGGTGAGGCGTTTTCTGGCGTGGATGGAGAGCGAATTGGGCCACGAGTTCGCGTATTGAGTGGGGATTAATTCTTTCAAACTCTCTGAACCGCTCAAGGTCAATCCATTATCGGTCTTGATCATTCACGCAAGAGCGCACTTTCCCGCGCGCTGCCGATCCGCGAAAAACCAAAGGCTGAGCAGGCTGTTGTTTTCTGTGTTCATCGTTTCTTTAGAAGGGGCTGATTTATGGTCATCACATATCTGGGATGGGGATCACTGATCTGTAAGCCGGGGAAGCGATGAGCACCCGCAGCCAGGCGCAGATTGCCGCGATCTTTGATCAGCTGTTGGCACTGCGAGAAAGCGTGGACATTCTTCAACACGTAGAGAGCAGTAGCGTCGAGTCGCTGCGTGGCCATCAGACCGTGGACGCTCCCGAGTCGCTGGATCTGGTGTTTCAAAAGCTGCATGAAGACATCGCCAGCATGGAGGAAACCTTGGCGACGATTGCCGAGGCTACCGGGGATGTGTCGAAGTTGTGAGGCGCGCGCGGGGTGGCATGCAGAGATGATTTGCCTGGTCTGGCGTCTTCGCGAGCAGGCTCGCTCCCACAATGGATTTGTGAATCGATTGATTTCCGGGATCTGATGCAAAACCCTGTGGGAGCGAGCCTGCTCGCGAAAGCCCTGGGTCAGGCACTTACTCTGTTGGATGTGCCGACGCTATCGGAGCAGGCTCGCTCCTACAACGGGGCTGGATCTCTCACCACGCGCAACGCATCCACTACCAGTGAAAACGCTGGCGACGGTTGTCGGCGGCTGGGGTAGTAGAGGTGGAAGCCACCGAACGGTTCGCACCAGTCCTCCAGCACTCTGACCAAACGCCCTTCAGCCAGATGCGTACCGAACTCGTCTTCAGGCAGGTAGGCAATCCCTAACCCGTTCACAGCCGCGTCGGCGATGTGCACGGTGGAGTTGAACACCAGTTGCCCGTCGACTCGCACTTTCAACTTTTTGCCCTGACGCTCGAATTCCCATGCATCGACGCCGTCGTAGGTCGGAAAGCGGATGTCGATGCAACGGTGCGCCGCCAGATCGCGCGGATGTTGCGGGGCGGGGTGCTGGGCGAAGTAACCGGGCGAAGCGACCACGGCCATGCGCAGTGGCGGGCCGATCGGTACGGCGATCATGTCCTGGGCGACGGTATCGCTGAAACGCACGCCGGCATCGAAGCGGTCGGCAACGATGTCGCGGAAACCGTAGTTGATATCGAACTCGAGCTTGATGTCCGGATATTGCAGCAATAGTGGCGTCAGCTTCGGCAGCAGGGTGGTCTTGATGATGTTGTCGCCGCAGGTGATGCGCACCGTGCCGGCGGGCTTGTCGCGCAACTCGGTCAGGGCGTCCAGCTCGGCTTCGATCTCATCGAAACGATGACCCACGGTGTGCAGCAAGCGTTCGCCGGCCGCGGTCAGTGACACGCTGCGCGTAGTGCGGGTCAGCAGGCGAATTTTCAGACGCGCTTCCAGCGCCGAGACTACCTGGCTCACCGCCGATTGCGTCACGCCCAGTTGCACCGCCGCGCGGGTGAAGCTGCCGCTGCGGGCAACCGTGACGAAGGCAAGCAGGTCGTTGAAATTGGGTTTGGCCATGGGCGCGCGCTCGGGTTTATTGATTAGCAGAGTTTATAACCGCATTAAGCACTCATTAGCTAATCAAAGCCTCGAGCCTGCGCAACAATACCTCCATCCCGGCCTCGCCTGGCTTCTCGATCAAGGACGCCCCCATGAAACGACTGTTCATACTGCTCGGGTTTCTCCTGAGTTCATTCACTGCATTCGGAGCTGACATGTCCCACGGTGCCGACAATTTCTTCAAAAGCGACAAGGTGACCGCGCAGAAGGTCAGCTTCAAAAATCAATATCAACTCACCGTGGTCGGCAACCTGTTTGTCCCTAAAGGACTCGACCCGGCAGCCCGCAGCGCGGCGATTATCGTTGGTCATCCGATGGGCGCGGTAAAGGAGCAGAGCGCCAATCTGTACGCACAGAAACTGGCGGAGCAGGGCTTTGTCACCTTGTCGCTGGATCTGTCGTTCTGGGGCGAAAGCGAGGGCGCGCCGCGCAATGCCGTGCTGCCGGACATGTATGCCGAAGACTTCAGCGCGGCCGTCGATTACCTCGGCACACGGCCATTCATCGACCGCGAGCGCATCGGTGTGTTGGGCATCTGCGGTAGCGGCAGCTTCGTGATCAGCGCGGCGAAAATCGACCCGCGCATGAAAGCCATCGCCACGGTCAGCATGTACGACATGGGCGCAGCCAACCGTGACGGCCTAAAGCATTCGCAAAGCCTTGCGCAGCGCAAGCAGATCATTGCGCAAGCGGCCGAGCAGCGTTACGCCGAGTTCACCGGCGGCAAGGTCGAATACACCGGCGGCACGGTGCTGGAGCTGAAGGCCGACACCCATCCGATCCAACGTGAATTCTTCGATTTCTACCGCACCCCGCGCGGCGAATTCACCCCGGCCAGCTCGACGCCGCAACAGACCACGCGCCCAACGCTGAGCAGCAACACCAAGTTCATGAACTTCTATCCATTCGTCGATATCGAGAGCATCTCGCCGCGCCCGATGTTGTTTATTGCCGGTGCCGACGCGCACTCCCGTGAGTTCAGCGAAGAGGCGTTCCGGTTGGCGGGGCAGCCGAAAGAACTGGTGATCGTGCCGAATGCCGGCCATGTCGATCTGTACGACCGGGTCGAGCTGATTCCTTTTGCCAAGCTGACGCAGTTCTTCAAGAGCAACCTGAAGTAACTTTCAACGCGACGGAGCGAAGCGATGCGGTTTTTTGCCCACGGCTGGAAGGGATTCGTACTGATGGCATGGCTGCCCTTTGCTCAGTCTGCTGCTAACCCGGAGGAGACCACGATGTGGATGACCGTCGGAGAACACCGTTTTGCCATTGCTCTTGAGGACAACCCGAGCACTCGGCAATTGCTCACGCGATTGCCGCTGAGCCTGAACATGGTCGACCTGCACCGCAACGAAAAATACGCCACCGTGCAGCCGCCCTTGCCCACCCAGCCCTATCGGCCGGGCACGATCCACAACGGCGATTTCCTTTTGTATGGCGACGATACGCTGGTGGTCTTCTACAAAACCTTCGATTCGTCTTACCGCTATTCGCGTCTTGGTCGCATCGACCGGCCGCAGGACTTGGCCGAGACCTTGGGGCGCGGCGATGTGCGGGTGACGTTCACGCTGGATGAGTGAGGAGATTCATTGATGAAGCTGAAAAACCTGCATCAGCCGCGCCTTCTGCGCATTGTGGCCCTCGGCTGCGCGGTCCTCGCCAGTGCAGCCTGCGTTAATCCTCTCTGCGCCAATCCTTCCCGATCACCGGAGAAACCGATCATGCAAGAACAACCTCTGACGCTTAAGCAACTGGCGATCGCCCCGATTGCCGCCAACGCTGCAATCGGTGACATGCCGCGTTTGCACGACGCACTCAATCGCGGCCTCGATGCCGGGTTGAGCATCAGCGAAACCAAGGAAGTTCTGGTGCAGCTGTACGCCTACGCCGGGTTCCCGCGCAGCCTCAACGCCTTGTCATTGCTGATGAAGGTTGTGCAGGAACGCGCTGCTCGGGGCATCGAAGACGTGCCGGGACGCGAGCCGGGTCCGGTTCCGTCGGGGTATGCACTTACCGAACTCGGCACCGACAATCAGACCCGTCTGGTCGGCGCGCCAGTGTCCGGCCCGCTCTTCGAATTCGCCCCGGCGATCGATCAGTTCCTGAAAGTGCACTTGTTCGGCGACATCTTCGCCCGCGACAACCTGGCATGGACGGATCGGGAACTGGCGACGGTTGGCGCGCTGGCGGCAATGGCTGGGGTGGAATCGCAGCTGGAGTCACATTTGAAGATCAGTCTGAATGTGGGATTGACTGTTGAGCAACTGCGGCAAGTGGCGCAGGAGTTGGAGGCGCGTGGGGATTTGCAGGCTGCTGAACGGGTGGGCGCGGGGCTGGGGAAAATCCAGCGGTGAGGGCGGCTCGGATTCATTGCCGCCCTGTTAACGCAATTTTCTACAGTGCGCGCTGGCGCCGACTCGCTCCCGGCGAGCTTCCCGTTATCCGCTTGAACGCACGACTGAACGCCGCTTGGGAGGTGTAGCCCAAGCGCTGCGCCACTTCTTCGATCGGCAGTCTTTCCAGTGTCAGCCACTGACTGGCCAGGCGCATGCGCAGTTCGGTGGCGTAGCGCAGCGGCGGGGTGCCGAGGGTGGTCTGGAAGCGTTCGGCGAAGACCGAGCGTGAGGTGTTGCACAGCGTTGCGAGTTCGGCGACGCTCCAGTCGCGCCCCGGTTGTTGGTGCAGGGCCAGCAAAGCTTTCGACAGACGAGGGTCGCGCAGGGCGGCGACGAGACCGGAGGCATTGCCGCAAGCGCATTCGACCCAGCCACGAACAATCATTGCCGCCACTACGTCGGCAAGGCGAGCGAGAATGCCGGCGAAGCCGATGCGCGCTGCGCTGACTTCGCGTTCCATGGTCGCAAGAATTGGCATAAGCCCCGGATAACGCTGGCCGCCGGCGTCGATCAGCATCAGTCCCGGCATCAGCCGACCGAGGCCCTGCAGGCTGCCGAGCTCGAACTCCATACAGCCACTGAAGAGCAGGGCGCTATCGGGCGAAACGGCGCTGTGACCGACCTGCACCGCGCAGACCGTATCGCCGAGTGGCGCGGCGACGGCGCTGTCAATGTCCTGCACTTCGGCGTTTGGGTGTGACAGCAACTGGTGCGCTGCACCATGGGCAATGAATACCGCATTGCCCGCCGCCAACTCGTAAAGGCTGCCGTCCTCCAGTCGCAACACCGTCGATCCAGCGGCAACGAAGTGGAAATACGCATGGCCCGATTTGTCGCTGAAACCCAGACCATACGGCGGACCGGCGTGGATCCGCCGATACTGCACGCCACGCAGACGCATGCTGCGCAGCAATTCAGTGATCAGGTCTGATGACAGTGAAAAGGAATCAGTGCTGCTCATGTTCGGGGTTTCGATCAAAATTTCAAGACTGCGCATCATAGATCATCCGGTTTGCCGTCAATAGACTGCCCTCTCGAAATGTCCGAGGGAGTCTGGAAATGAATGAACGTGTAGGTGATGGGCGAGCTGAAGAGGAGCCGATGGTTCCTGCGTGGATGGCGGTTTTCTCACTGGCGTTGGGTGTGTTCGGTTTACTCACCGCAGAATATCTGCCGGCCAGCCTGCTGACGCCGATGGCGCTCGACCTTGGCGTCAGCGAAGCCCTGGCCGGGCAAGCAGTGACGGTGACCGCAGTGGTGGCGCTCTTTGCCGGATTGCTCGTACCTGGATTGACGCGCAGTCTTGATCGGCGGCTGGTCTTGCTCGGTTTCTCGGTACTGATGATCGCGTCGAATCTGCTGGTGGCGCTGTCGTCGAGCCTCGCAGTGTTGCTGATCATGCGCATCCTTTTGGGCATAGCTCTGGGCGGATTCTGGAGCATGGCGGCGGCCGTGGCGATGCGCCTGGTGCCGGCGGCGGTGCTGCCACGGGCGCTGTCGATTATCTTCAGCGGGATCGCCGTGGGGACCGTGGTCGCGGTGCCATTGGGCAGCTATCTCGGCGGCCAGTTTGGCTGGCGCAGTGCGTTTTTCGCAGCTGCGGCGGTTGGCGTGGTGACGCTGGTCTTTCAAATGTTCACGTTACCGAGTCTGGCGCCGCATCGACCGTCACGCCTGCGTACGGTGCTTGAGGTTTTGCTGCGACCGGGCATTGCCATTGGCATGTTCGGCTGTGTATTGGTGCACACCGGCCACTTCGCGTTGTTCACCTATATCAGGCCATTTCTGGAAAGCACCACCGGAGTCGGCCCGCAGACGCTGGCGCTGATGCTGCTCGGTTTCGGCGTGGCGAACTTTGCCGGCACGCTGTTCGCTGGCTGGCTGTTGCAGCGCAATCCACGCGCAACACTGGTGCTGATGCCGGTGTTGGTGGGCGTTGCTGCTCTGGCGTTGGTCGGGTTACCGGCGTCGCTCACCGGGCAGGCGTTGCTTCTGGCTCTGTGGGGGATGGCCTTCGGTGGCGTGCCGGTGGCATGGTCGAACTGGGTGGCGCGATCGATACCCGATCAGGCCGAAAGCGCAGGCGGCATGGTCGTCGCATCGGTGCAGTCGGCGATTGCCGCAGGCGCCGCCGCCGGCGGTTCGGTGTTCAGTTTCAGCGGCATCAATGGCGTGTTTGTAGCAGCTGGAATTCTGATGTTGCTGGCCGCGCTGCTGATTGCCCTGAAGGTCAATGTCGATGTGCCGGAGCCGGGTTCGGCGCCGGTGGCACCGGTGCATTTGTGATTTGATCAATCCGCCTTACGCGTGGCGGCAATTTCCCAGATTTGCATGATCTGAGTGATAGCAGCATCAATGTTATCCAGCGCGGTGTTGTCTCTGGCGAGGATGGATATGCCCTGCAGGAAACTGTCGAATACCGTCGCCATCGCCGCCGCACTTGTGCCGCTGGCCAGCTCGTCGGCATTCACAGCGCGTTCGACGCAGGCTTGAATGCCGGCACGGGTGCGCTGCCTTGAGTGGGTCAGGGCTTGCGCCACATGGGCGGTTTCCGGGCTCGGTGCGCTCATGACGCCGAGGGTAACCATGCAGCCCTTGGGGTGTGTGTCGTCGCACTGCATGCGTGCCGACTGGCGCAAAGCGGTCTCGATCGCCTGGCGTGGTGGCAGGCTGTCGTCCCACAGGCACTCGGTGACTTGCGCATAGGTGGTTAAATAACGCTGCACGCATTCATCGAACAACGCTTCCTTGGAACCGAACGCGGCGTAGAAGCTAGGTGCAGAGATACCGCCACCCAGGCCTGCCTTCAATTGGGCCAGCGATGTCGCGTCGTAGCCGTGTTGCCAGAACAGTTGCAAAGCCTGATCGACGGCGTCGTCGCGATCAAACTGACGGGGGCGACCGGTTCTCGCCATGACCTGACTCCTCATTGATTTAATATAAAGACTAGTCGATACAGAAATTGTTGACAACGCTGCGCATGCACCCTCAGGATCTAGATCGATCGGTATTTAAATCTGAGTCGGTTTTTTCGAGGAGCTTCCAGTGACACCTTCAATCACGTTAACGGCTACGCCAAAAGGTCTGCCCATCGGCGCTTTGCTGGCGCTGGCCATGACTGGCTTCATCTGCATCGTCACCGAAACCCTGCCGGCGGGCCTGTTGCCGTTGATCAGTGAAGGCCTGGCGATTTCGCCGTCCATGGCCGGGCAAATGGTTACCGCGTACGCATTGGGTTCCGTACTGGCGGTGATCCCGATGACCATCGCCACCCGGGGCTGGCGGCGCCGCAACGTGCTGCTGCTGACGATTGTCGGTTTCCTGCTGTTCAATTCGATTACCGCGCTGTCGTCGCATTACGGCGTGACGCTGGTCGCGCGGTTCTTCGCCGGGGTTGCGGCGGGTCTGGCATGGAGTCTGCTGGCCGGCTATGCGCGACGCATGGTTGAGCCCGAACAGCAGGGCAAGGCGTTGGCGCTGGCGATGGTCGGCACACCGATTGCGCTGTCGCTGGGCGTGCCTCTGGGTACGTGGCTCGGTGGGCTGGTCGGTTGGCGCACTACATTCGGTCTGATGTCGGCGCTGACCTTGGTACTGATCGTCTGGGTACTGGTGAAAGTGCCCGACTACCCGCCGCAGCCGGCCCATCAACGCCTATCGCTGAGCAAAGTCCTGACTACCCCGGGCGTGCGTCCTGTGCTAGCAGTGGTGATCAGTTGGATGCTGGCGCACAACATTCTCTACACCTATATCGCTCCGTTCGTGGCGCCGGCGGGCATGGCCGAGCGGGTGGATGTGGTGTTGTTGAGCTTCGGCATCGCCGCTCTGGTCGGGATATGGCTGACGGCGAAGCTGGTCGAGCCGCTGCTGCGTTCGACGGTTCTGCTGAGTTTGGCGACCTTTGCCGCCGTCTGCGTGGCGCTGGGATTTGGCGGAGGCAGCCCAGAGGTGATTTATCTCGGCGTGGCGGCATGGGGTTTAACCTTTGGCGGCGCGGCGACGCTGTTGCAAACGGCGCTGGCTGATGCGGCGGGCGACGGAGCGGATGTCGCCTTGTCGTTGAACGTAGTGGCGTGGAACAGCGCGATCGCTGGCAGCGGTGTCGTCGGCGGCGTGCTGCTCGATCAGTGGGGCGTTACCTCATTTCCGTGGGCCATGCTGGCACTGGTCGCTATCGCCTTCGCCATTGCCTGGGGTGCCCGGGCCCACGGTTTCAAGTCGGGCCCGCGCTCTGTAGAATCTTCGGTGGTGGCGGGGCATTGAACCCCGCCAGCAGTTTCTTCAACCGCGCTTCGGCAGTTTCCAGTTAGGCCGGATGAAATGGCAGGTGTAGCCGTTCGGAATCCGCTCCAGGTAATCCTGATGCTCGGGTTCCGCTTCCCAGAACGGGCCGGCCGGTTCTATTTCCGTAACCACTCGGCCCGGCCACAACTTCGATGCGTCTACATCGGCGGCGGTGTCTTCAGCGACGGCACGCTGCTCGTCGTTGAGGTAGTAGATCGCCGAGCGGTAGCTCGGGCCAAGATCGTTGCCCTGACGGTTAGGCGTGCTCGGGTCGTGGATCTGGAAGAAGAACTCAAGGATCTGCCGGTAGCTGATCACGGCCGGATCAAACTCGATCTCGATGGCTTCGGCGTGGTTGCCGTGGTTGCGATAGGTCGCATTCGGCACATCGCCGCCGGTATAGCCGACGCGGGTTTTCAGCACACCCGGATAGCGGCGCAACAGATCCTGCATGCCCCAGAAGCAGCCGCCGGCGAGAATGGCAGTTTCGGTTTGAGTGGTCATGGTGTGTGCTTCCTCTCGAGACGATGGGGGGATACCCACTGTTATGAGGGCGGGTTGAGAGAATCCAAGGTCACGCTCATGAGAATCGACCACTGGCCTGCTGATCAAGCGACATGCAGGCGACTGCGATTTTCATCAGATCGTATTCAACCAAAGCCAAAGAACGAACGCAGCTTGCTCGGTGACTTGCGCTCGTAGAACGGTTTGGTCTCCCTGAGGAAGTAATCACTCAGCCCGGCTTGTCCCGTCAGCACGCGGCAAAAATCAACCGGCCCGCCATCAGGGGCTGTGTCCGCAGCGACATTGCCGGCTTCGCGCATGACCTGTTCGATATCGCCATCCGCTTCGATGCCGACGATCAAGTGCGGTTTTTCATCAACCGAGGGGTCGTGCATCAGCGCCAGGAACGCGCGTTTCACATTGGCGTGTTTGGCCAGCAGTTGCGAGAGCGAATGGACCATCGTCGATGGGTAGTCCGAAGGCTGTCCAAGCAAGACGTTGGTTTCTTTTTCAACGGTACGCTGCGTGGCGGGCCGGCCGATTTCGCCTGAGAGCAGGCGTTGCACTTCCTCCGGAAAGAATTCCTTGCCGTACGGCGACTTCGGATTGAGAAAGAGCAGCGCGCCCAGCGTGATTTCGAACAATGATCGGGCAGGGATTTCTACATAGCTCTGCTCGCTGTCGATGGATTGTTGCAGCGTTGGCAGCGAGGAGAAGAACGGAATGACCGGCGTGCCATCGGGCTTCTGCCAATGGGCGATGCTGATGTTGCTGCCGGCTTCGAGATTGACATGACCTTGCGCCGCACCGGCGGTGCCGAGGATGTAGACGTTCGAGTCCAGCAGGGTGTGATAGAACTCAGGGCGATGCGCGGGTTCGTCCGCGGCCAGCCGGAGTGATGTTTCCAATGGGTTTTCTTGGGAAGTATCCATGAGGTCAGTCCGTTATTTTCAGTGGAGAGCGATGATTATCTGGTCGGTCCGAGGAGACGTGCTGTCACGATGATACTCGTCCAGAGATTCGAATCCTGCGTCGTTCTAACCAACACCACAAAGCCAACTGTGGGAGCGAGCCTGCTCGCGAAGGCGTCGTGTCAGTTGAAATAACTCACGGCTGATACACCGCTTTCGCGAGCAGGCTCGCTCCCACATTTGAATTTCGCGTTGGGTCTTATAGCAAACTCCACGAAACCCCAACATAAACCCCCATCCCTTCACCCGGCGTCGACCGCGCAGCATCCAGACCTTTGTCGTCATACCCCGGCGTGACCGTTGCCGCGTAGCGTTTGCCGGTCAGGTTGCGCATGTCGACCCAACCTTGCCAGTCGCCCTTCGGGGCGTTGTAGCCCAGGGTGGCGCCGAACAGGGCGTAGGGATCGGCGTAGTAGCTGTTGGCGTAGTCCACGGCAACTTTGGAGACCAGTTGCGTGTTCACGGCGGCAAAGAAGCCCTGCGGCCAGTCGTAACGCAGTTCGCCTTGGTAATAATGCATCGGCAGGCCCGGCAAGCGGTTGTCGCCGAAGCGTTCGTCGTCGCGGTAGTGGAAGTCGCTGAAGGTGTAGGCCTGGCGCAAGCTCAACTGGCGGCCGTCGGCGGCGGTCCAGAGTTTGCTGTTCAGGCTGGCCTCGATGCCTTGGTGCACGGTCGGGCTGGCGTTGAGTTCGTAGGGCGTGACGGCGTTGGCGTCCGGCAGTACCGAGAGCAGTTCGTGACGAACTTGCGCGTAGTACCAGGCCAGGCTCCATTCGCCCAAATGGCTGTCGCCACGGCCGCCGAGTTCCAGAGTGGTAGCGGTCTGGTTTTGCAGTTCGACCGGGTCGCGCTGGGTGCCGGTGGCGGCGCCGTTGCCGGCAGGGAAGCGCACGTTGGAGCTGTAGATCAGCGACCACGGGTGCGGTGCTTCGACGGAGCGGCTGAGGTTGCCGAACACTTGCACGTCCGGGGTGATCTGGTAGCGCAGGCCGATGCGCGGTGCATAGTCCCAGTCGCTGAGACTTGTTTTGCCGCCGCCCTGCGGATAGGTCACGGCGCTTTCGCGGCGGGTGTAGATGGCGGCAAGGCCGGTGGTCAGCCACAGGTCGTCGGCAATTTCCAGGTCATTGCCGAAATGCAGCACGGTATCTGAACCCTGATAAGTGAAATTACGCATCCGCGTGCCCGGGGCGTAGCTGGCGGTGTTGCCACTCGGGATGCGCACGAACTCGCTGGCGCCATCGTTGGGCAGGTGCTTGGTCACGCGCAGGCCGACGTTGCTGCGGCTTTCCATCCCGAACAAAGTGTCGCGGCGTTTGTAGTCGAAGGTGCCGCTGACGTCGGTATAAGCCACCTTCAGCCGGTTCGGGCCTTCGCGCAGATCCATCGGGTAGTCGTGGTAGGCGAGGCCGGTCTGGATGCTCGAATCGTCATCGAGGTAGAACGTGGTCTTGTTGCCGATGAACGTACTGCCGGGCTGCTTGCGGCTGTCATCGCGGGCCACATACGCCGGGTTGGCTGCCCGTGGGCTGTGTTCGATGGAATGCTTGGTCACGCGACCGGCGAGGTCGTTGTCGGTTTCGCGATAGCGGAAGTAGAAGCGGGTTTCCAGATTCGGGTTGAAGCGATAGCCGAAGTTGGCGACCAGGCCTTTGCTCTCGCTGGCGGTGTGGTCCTGATAGCCGTCGGCGTTGGCATCGGTCAGAGACACGTAGTAATCGAAATCTCCCAGCACTTGCCCGGAGCTGACCTGGCGCTGCTGATAGCCATGGCTGCCGGTGGCGTAGCGCACGTGCAGCTTTGGCGCGGTGTAACCGGTGTGGCTGACGTAATCGATAGCTCCGCCCAGTGCCAGCGCGCCGCGATCGAAGCCGTTGGCGCCGCGCAGCACTTCGACATGGTCGACCCACAGCGGCTCGAGCAATTCATACGGCGTGCCGCCGGGGCCGGTCAGCGGCAAGCCATCCAGCATCGTGTACAGCCCCGAGGCGTGGGCACCGGGTGCGCGGTTGATGCCTGAACCACGGATGGAAATCTTTACGCCTTCGTTGCCCGCCGACTGGGCATACACCCCCGGCTGATAGGCCAGCACATCCTGATTGCTGGCAACGCGGCCCTGCAACGGCTGGCGCATGTCGACCACGTTGGCGCCGCCGGGAACCTGCTCAAGGCGTTGCCGCGCTTCTTCGACCGCTGCATCGCTGCCACTGCGCTCATCTGCCGAAATCAGCACTTGCCCCAGCTCCAGACCTTGGGTCTCGGCCATCGCCGGGCAGGCCAGGGCCAGACCGAGCAGGGCAGTGGGCAATGATTTGGACGACGGCATCGAAAAAACTCCAGCAAACAGGGGATCGGGCAATGAACAGTGCGACGTCGGAACAACCTCAGGAAACACATGGCGACAGGGCTTTTTTGCCCGGCAATGGCAAACAACCGGGCGTGAACTAACCTCACGGATCAGGCCCTTCGGGTCAATAAACAAATTCAGCGGGCTGTTGAAGCGCGAGGACAGGTTCATGGCGAAAGACAAGAAGAAACCTGCAAAGGCAATCGAACGTCCGCGCTTGAAAAACAAGGACTATCTCGAACAGCTGCGCAAGCTCCACGTTGAGCTGGTCAAGCTGCAGGAGTGGGTCATCGCCAAAGGTGTCAAGGTTTGTATTGTTTTCGAAGGGCGCGACGGTGCGGGCAAGGGCGGGGTGATCAAGGCGATCACGGAGCGCGTCAGCCCACGGGTGTTCCGCGTGATGGCATTACCGGCGCCAACCGATCGAGAAAAAAGTCAGATGCATGTACAGCGCTATCTGCCGCATCTGCCGGCGGGCGGCGAGGTGGTGATTTTCGACCGCAGTTGGTACAACCGCGCCGGTGTCGAACGGGTCATGGGTTTTTGTACGGAGGAGCAGGCCGACAAGTTTCTCAAGTCGATCCCGTGGGTGGAAAACGCCATCGTCGATTCGGGGGTGATCCTGCTCAAGTACTGGCTTGAGGTCAGTCCGGAGGAACAGACCCGCCGGCTTGAAGCGCGAATCAATGACGGGCGCAAGATCTGGAAACTGACACCCATGGATCTGAAGTCCTACAGCCGCTGGTATGACTACTCACGGGCGCGGGACGAAATGTTCAAGCACACCGACACCGATTGGGCGCCGTGGAGGGTTGCCGACTCGAATGACAAACGTCGTGCGCGGCTGAACATCATCACTGATCTGCTCAGTCGCATCCCCTATGAAGAGGTGAAGCGCGACAAGGTCGAGTTGCCGAAACGGCAGAAGCCGGGCAAGTACCGGGAGCCGGATTATGCGTACAAGCGGGTGGCGGAGCGGTTTTGACATTTGCGGGTTTTTTGGGCGTGGCGGCCTTTGGGCCGACCAGGCTCTTGGGGTTTTGGGTGTATATCCGTTTTTTCGGGTGTTGCGGCTGGCGGTTCCGCTCTTACAGCGGGTCACTTTTGCAGACGCCCAAAAGTAACCAAAACGCTTTGCTCCTGCGTTCGGCCCTCGCAGGCTCGGGTTCCTTCGCTCCGGGATCGATCCTGGCGCAGCGGCTCCGGTTTGCTTCGCTGCACCTACACTCGCTGTGTACGACTGCGTCGTACGGTCGCTGCGCTCCCACGCCCGGATCAATCCCTCCACTCAGCCTTCCGACGTCGCTGGTGGATCAAGATCAAAAGCGGTACTCGAGCTTGCGCTCATTGTTGAGTGGTGCGGCTTCGCCGCGGGCAGCTGCGCTGCTTTGCGTTTGCTTTGTAGGCGAGCCTGCTCGCGAAGGCGGCCTGACAGCCGACCTGTTCTTGAGGTGGTACGCGATCCAACTGTAGGAGCTGCCGAAGGCTGCGATCTTTTGATTTTGCTTTTCTGTGGGAGTGAGCCTGCTCGCGATGACGGAGGAACATTCAAATTTAATTTGACAGATATACCGCTATCGCGAGCAGGCTCACTCCGACAAGGTTTTGCGCATCAACCGTCCATCCGTCGTCTGCCCTGAACCTCTCTCGCGCTGATTTTTCTACCGGGTAAGTCCCTCAGGAGATACCGGTATGTTCGATCAGCAAAAGAAGGCATCACTGGCGGCATGGCGGAAGATGGCAGAGCAGGCCGAGGGCGATCTGGATCCGGAACAGCAATATGACGAGCTGCTCAAGGCTGCGGATCAGATGGAGGAGCAAGGCCTGATCACCAGTGCCGAATGGCGCCAGTTGGTGCGTGACGCCGGCAACGTTTTCACCTTGAACCAAGAACAGCCACAGCGCTGACAGCTGTCATCGGAGGACGTCCCATGCTCAGTTATCTGTTTATCGGCGCCAACGACGTCGAGCGTTCGGCAGCTTTTTACAAGGCGATCCTGACGCCGCTGGGCTACCGGCATGATCGCGAAGAACACTACTGTTTTTACCTGCCCGATTGCATCGACAAGTCCAACGGCCCCGGGAGTGTGCACATCTCGCAACCGTTCAATGGTGAGTCGGCGACACCCGGCAACGGCATGATGCCGGCGTTTCGCGCCGACTCGCGGCATAAGGTCGATCAGGTGCACAAGGCCGGGCTCGACCACGGCGGCAGCGACGAAGGCGCGCCTGGCACTCGCGAGGCCTATACGCCGGACTTTTACGTGGCCTATCTGCGCGATCCTGAAGGCAACAAGCTTGCTGTGTTCTACAGCGGCTGATGGATGGAGGCTGTTGATTCGGCCCTGATGGCCGCCCGCGCCCAGTTCGCGATCACGATCAGCTTTCATATCGTGCTGGCGGCGTTCAGCATCGGTATGGCGAATTTCCTCATGGTGCTGGAAGCGTTGTGGTTGAGGACCGGGCGCCAGGTTTATCTGGATGTCTATCGCTACTGGCTCAAGGTGTTTGCGCTAAATGTCGCAGTGGGCACGGCGTCGGGATTGATTCTGGAGTATCAGTTCGGCCTCAACTGGTCACGGCTATCGGTGCAAGCCGGCGATGTCCTCGGTCCGCTGATGTTCTATGAAGTGATGGCGGCGTTTTTCATCGAAGCGGGTTTCCTTGGCATCATGCTGTTCGGCTTGAAGAAAGTCGGCCCGCGTCTGCACTTTTTTGCCACGTGCGCGGTGACGGTGGGCTCGCTGATCAGCGCGTTCTGGATTCTGTCTGCCAACTCCTGGATGCAAACCCCGGCCGGCTATTCGATTGGCGCGGACGGGCGTTTCCTTGCCGAGGACTGGTGGGCAATCATCTTCAATCCTTCGTTTCCCTATCGCCTGGCGCATATGCTACTTGCCGTGCTCATCGGCAGCGCGACGCTGATTGCCGGGATCAGTGCCTGGCAATTGCGCAAGGCCCCGGAAAACCCGCGTGCTCGCCTGCAATTCTCCATGGCGCTGTGGGTGATTGCGCTGCTGATGCCGGTGCAGATTGTTATCGGCGATCTGCATGGCCGGCACAGTTTGCAAGCCCAGCCGCAGAAAGTGGCGGCCATCGAAGGCTCGTGGACGCGCCCGGCTCAAGGGGCAGGGGAGCCACTGCGGCTGTTCGCATGGCCGGATATGCAAGAGCGCCGCAACCACTGGGAGGTGGCGATTCCGCGCATTGGTTCCCTCTACCTGCAGCATGACCTGACCAGCACCATCGCCGCGCTTGATGAATTTCCGGCTGAGGACATCCCGCCCGTGGCGCCGGTGTTTTTCGCGTTCCGGCTGATGGTCGGGCTGGGGCTGTTGATGTTTGGGCAGGGTGTGGTCAGCCTGATCCTGCGCCGACGGAATCGCCTGTACACGGCGCGGCGCTGGCTGGGCGCGTGCGTGCTGCTGGCACCGGCCGGATTTCTGGCAATGCTCAGCGGCTGGGTCGTCACCGAAGTGGGGCGACAGCCGTTTACGATTTACGGATTGATGCGCACGGCGGACAGTCTGTCATCGGTGTCCAGGGCTCAAGTCGTCGGGTCGACGTGGCTGATTCTGCTGTTTTATCTGCTGATCTTCGGCATCGGTCTGTGGGTGTTGCTGCGCCTGTTGCGCGAGCCGCCGCAGCAGGATCAACCCGGGCCGCAGCCCACCCTTGCCGACGAAACCGGGCACTGAGGAATAGCAGACATGGACACGGACTGGCTGACTCTGTTGTGCGCCGCCGCATTGGCGTTTTCGGTCATGAACTACGTGGTGCTCGACGGCACCGATCTGGGCGTCGGCATGCTCATGGGCCTCACGGATTGCAAACACCAGCGACGAGCCATGGCGGTGTCGATTCTGCCGGTGTGGGACGCCAACGAAACCTGGCTGGTGCTCGGCGGCGGCGGGCTGCTGGCGTTGTTTCCGCTGGCGTACGCGATCTTGCTGCCGGCCTTGTACGTGCCTTTTATCGTGATGTTCCTCGCCTTGATCGCGCGGGCCATGGCGCTGGAATTTCGCGATTACGCACCGAACGAGCGACGCAAGCGCATCGTCGACGGTGTGCTGGCCCTGGCTTCGCTGCTGACCGGGTTGGTCCAGGGCATGGTGCTCGGCACTCTCGTGCAAGGCGTTGCGCATCGGGGCGGTCAATACATTGGCGATGGCCGCGACTGGCTGAATCCGTTCCCGGTGTTTTGCGGTTTGGTGCTTGTACTCGGTTACGTCTGGCTGGGGACGTGCTGGTTGTACTGGCGCACCCTGGATGAATTGCAGCAGCGCTCGGCTCGTCAGGCCCGCATGCTGGCGCTGGTCGTCGCGGCACTATTGCTGGTGCTGATCGCATGGACGGCGACGTTGCAGCCGCAATATGCCCGGAGGCTCGCCGATATTCGCCTGTGGTTGCCGACAGGACTGATCGTCAGCGCTCTAGGATGGGTGTTCAGCAAAGGCTTTCACTGCCGCTTCGACTTCATCCCGCTGTTCGCCGCACTGGGCGTTTTCGTGCTGGCTTTCGCGATGATGCTGGTCGCGCTGTATCCATTCATCATCCCGCCGGATCTGACTTTGAGCGAAGCAGCCTCAAGCCCCACCAGCCAGATCTTCATGCTGGTCGGATTCGCCGTGCTGATCCCCATCACCCTGGCCTACAACACGTTTGGTTTCCGCGTGTTCAGCGGCAAAGTGCGCGTTGCCAGCGATGGCTGATATTCACGTCACCCGACCTTTTTTGCTCACCAGCGACAGGCGCGAAGCCCGTAGCAGATCAGCAAAAGCCGCCTTGTCGATCGGCCGACTCATGAAATAACCCTGCACCTCGTTGCATTGATCCTTGCCGAGAATCGCCAGTTGCTCCTCGGTCTCGACGCCTTCGGCGGTCACCGTCAGCCCCATGGCTTTGCCCAGACCGATGATCGCCTGCACCACGGCACGGTCGTTGGCGCCGCTGCTGATCGAGGCGATAAAGCGTTTGTCGATCTTGATCCCGTCGAATGGATAGGCGCGTAGGTAACCGAGCGACGAATAACCGGTGCCGAAGTCGTCCATGTTCAGACGCACGCCGAGCTCCTTGAGCTGATTCATGGTAGTCAGCGCGCCATCGGTGTCGTTGAGCATCACGTTCTCGGTGATCTCCAGCTCCAGACGGCTGGCCGGGAAACGCGTTTCCACCAGCACTTCACGAACATCCTCGACGACGTCGCTGAGAGCGAACTGCGCAGGCGAGAGGTTGACCGACAGCAGAATGTCATGGGGCCATTCCAGCGCGGTTTCACAGGCTTCGCGCAGCACCCAGCGGCCCAGCGGGACGATCAGGTCGGTCTGTTCGGCCAGCGGAATGAACACGTCCGGCCCGAGCAGGCCCTGGGTCGGATGCTGCCAGCGCACCAGCGCCTCCACCGAAACGATGTGCTTGCCATCAACCTTGTAGCGCGGCTGATAGTGCAGGACGAATTCGTTGTGCTTGAGCGCATGGCGCAGGTCATCTTCCATTTGCCGGCGCGTCTGGATCTGGTCGCTCATGTGCGCTTCGAAGAAGCACCAGGTGTTCTTGCCGTCGGATTTGGCCTGATACAGCGCGATGTCGGCGTAGCGGATCAGATCGCTGGCGGCAAAACCGTGTCGACGACTCAGGGCGATGCCGATGCTGGCGCCGATGTGCAGCGGATGTTGTTCGTAATTGATCGGTTGATGCAGGCTGCCGATCAGCCGTGTGCAGAATTTGTCGATCTCGTTATGGCTGTCCATGCCGTTGAGCACCACGACGAATTCATCACCACCGAGACGGGCGACGATGTCGTGCTCGCGGGTGCATTCGCGCAGGCGCGTGGCGACTTCCTGGAGAACCGCGTCACCGGCAGGATGGCCGAGGGAATCGTTGATCGGCTTGAAGTTGTCCAGATCGATCATCAGCAGCGACAGCGGCGGCGCGTGTTCCTTCAATACCAGGACGTCGTCGAGATAACGCGCCAGTTTGTTGCGGTTGGGCAGGCCGGTCAGGGCGTCATGCATCGACAGGTGCTGGATCTGCGCATGGGCGGCGACTTCGTCGGTGATGTCGCTGGCAGTGCCGCGATAGCCGACGACGCTGTTCTTGTCGAAAATCGGCCGCGCCGAGAGCCGGCAGTGGCGCGGCTGCCCGGAGTGATCGCGATAAGTGCAGCGCAAATCGCTGGCGCTGTTTTCTTCGCTGAGTTTGCGCAGCCACAGCTCCAGTGGCGTGGTGTCGCAAGTCAGTAATTCGCCGATGTCCTGGCCCAGCCACAGAGCTTGCGGGTAACCGGTGACTTCGCTGAAGCGCGCCGACAGATAGGTCAGCGCCAACTGATCATCAACTTCCCAGATCCAGTCCGACGCCGCTTCGGCCACGGCGCGAAAGCGTTCTTCACTGGCTTCGAGGGCATGATTGGCTTTCTCGAGTGCCTGATTCGAGGCCTGCATGGCATAAATGCTGTTGTCGACGTATTGCGATGAGCGCAATGCATGGCGGAAAAAATAGGCGGTGAGCAGCATCAGCACCAGAAACGTCGCGCCGAGCGGCGGCACCAGCGTCCACAGCAATTGCTGACCGGGTCGCTGCAGGTCGGCGACCAGACTGTAGCCGGTGCTGTCGAGGGGCACGCTTGGATGACCTTTCTCAATGGTTTCATCCGGGACCAGGGTCAGGTTCGTCAGGCCATAACCGCTGCCGATCTTGCGCAGTTTGGTCGGGGTCAGCTTGTCGACGAACACCAGCACCGAGGTGTTTCTCAATTCATCCAGCGGGCGCTCGTCATTGGGAATGATCGCGGCAGCGGTGATCAGCGCCGGCCAGCCTTCGAACAATGAATAACTGCTGATCGGCTTGGTCAGATCAGGCTGACTCAGCACCTGCTCGACCAGCGCCGAGGCGGGCGCTTGCAGTACGCTGGATACGTCGGTTTCAACCATCTGCCCGCGAATCACCGCGTACTTGGTGCGATTGCGATCAAGGACGAACACGCCGTCGTAGCCGTCGCTGGTGAACAGGGTCTTGCCCATGTTCTGTTCGGTGTAGGCCCAATTGACGTCGATCGGCCCGCTCAAGGCCTCATAGGCGCGGGTCCAGTAGGCATAACTGGTGATGTAGTTTTTCGACGCGGTGATGCGGTTTTCCACGGCGCGCACGGAGTAGAACTGGTTCTGTTCCAGATCTTTCGCGTCAAGGGTATTGGCAATGCCAAGCAGGGTGCTGATCGCGGCAATAACGCCAGCGACGAACAGTGCGCCAACGGCGATGGCCAGGCGCCGGGTGACGGCGCGTTGCGGGGTGGGGATTGGCTGCGCAGGGAGAATAACGGCCATGTGCTCGTCCTTGATCCGGTGTCTTCTGAATCTAGAACAATGGCGAGCGCACAATGTTCAGATTGTTGTTATTGGTATCGCCTGGATTTTTTCAAAGTGTAGCGAATCTGCCGGAATTTCCAGCAGCGCCGGCCAGCGGCGAATCCCGAAAGGGCGAGACTTCCCGCACAAAAACCGGATAATGGCCGCCATTCGTTTAGCCGTATTCTGGTAATCCCGCATGGAAATCAAGGTCAACTTTCTCGACAACCTTCGACTTGAAGCCAAGTTCGACGACTTCACGGTGATCGCCGATCAGCCCATTCGCTACAAGGGCGATGGCTCGGCACCGGGGCCGTTCGACTACTTCCTGGCGTCGTCGGCCTTGTGCGCGGCTTACTTCGTCAAGCTGTACTGCGACACACGCAATATTCCGACAGAGAACATTCGCCTGTCGCAGAACAACATCGTCGACCCGGAAAACCGCTACAACCAGATCTTCAAGATTCAGGTCGAGTTGCCGGCCGACATCTCGGACAAGGATCGCCAGGGCATCCTCCGTTCCATCGACCGCTGCACCGTGAAGAAGGTGGTGCAGACCGGCCCCGAGTTCATCATCGAAGAAGTCGACAACCTCGACGCCGATGCCCAGGCCTTGTTGATGCCTCAGTCCGATTCCCAGGCAGGCACCTACATCGCCGGCAAGGACCTGCCGCTGGAACAGACCATTGCCAACATGTCGAAGATCCTCGCCGACCTCGGCATGAAGATCGAAATCGCCTCGTGGCGCAACATCGTGCCCAACGTCTGGTCGCTGCACATTCGCGACGCGCATTCGCCGATGTGCTTCACCAACGGCAAGGGCGCGACCAAGGAAGGCGCACTGGCGTCGGCGCTGGGCGAGTTCATCGAGCGCCTCAATTGCAACTTCTTCTATAACGACCAGTTCTGGGGCGAAGACATCGCCAATGCCGAATTCGTCCATTATCCGGACGAGAAGTGGTTCAAGCCGGGTCCGAAAGACGAATTGCCAAGCGAGATTCTCGACGACTACACCCTTGGCATTTACAACCGCGACGGCGAACTGCGCGGCTCGCACCTTTACGACACCAACTCCGGCAACACGCAGCGCGGCATCTGCTCGCTGCCGTTCGTGCGCCAGTCGGACGGTGAAGTGGTGTACTTCCCGTCGAACCTGATCGAAAACCTCTACCTGAGCAACGGCATGAGTGCCGGCAACACCTTGGCCGAAGCGCAGGTGCAGTGCCTGTCGGAGATTTTCGAACGCGCGGTCAAACGCGAGATTCTCGAAGGCGAAATGGCCCTGCCGGATGTACCGCAAGAGGTACTGGAAAAATACCCGAGCATCCTCGCCGGCATCAAAGGCCTTGAAGAGCAGGGCTTCCCTGTGCTGGTCAAGGACGCCTCGCTGGGCGGTGAATTCCCGGTGATGTGCGTGACCCTGATGAATCCGCGCACTGGCGGCGTCTTCGCCTCGTTCGGCGCGCACCCGAGCCTGGAAGTCGCGCTGGAACGCAGCCTGACCGAACTGCTCCAGGGCCGCAGCTTCGAAGGCCTCAATGACTTGCCGCAGCCGACGTTCTCGGGGCAGGCAGTGACCGAACCGAACAACTTTGTCGAGCACTTCATCGATTCCAGCGGTGTGGTGTCGTGGCGCTTCTTCAGTGCCAAGCCAGATTTCGAATTCGTCGAATGGGACTTCTCAGGCCAAGGCGAAAACTCCAACGCCGAAGAAGCCGCGACCCTGTTCGGCATCCTCGAAGACATGGGCAAGGAAGTCTACATGGCGGTCTACGAGCACATCGGCGCCAAAGCCTGCCGCATCCTCGTGCCGGACTACTCGGAGATCTACCCGATCGAAGACCTGATCTGGGACAACACCAACAAAGCCCTGCAATTCCGTGCCGACATCCTCAATCTGCACAACCTCAGCAAGGTTGGCCTGCGCAATCTGGTCCAAGGCCTGGAACGCAGCGAGCAGGATGACTACACCGATATCACCACGCTGATCGGCATTGAGTTCGATGACAACACGCCGTGGGGCAAGCTGACGATTCTGGAACTGCGCCTGCTGATCTACCTCGCACTGCAGAAGTTTGACGAGGCCAAGGATCTGGTTGAGGCGTTCCTGCAATACAACGACAACACCGTAGAGCGCGGCTTGTTCTATCAGGCAGTGAATGTGGTGCTGGAGATGGAGCTGGACGAGGATCTCGAGCTTGAGGATTACGAAGCCAATTTCCGCCGGATGTTTGGTGACGAGCGTATGGATGCGGCGATTGGGTCGGTGAATGGCAGTGTGCGTTTTTACGGTTTGACGCCAACGAGCATGAAGCTGGAAGGGCTGGATCGGCATTTGCGCTTGATCGAAAGCTATAAAAAGCTGCACGCGGCGCGGGCTGGTGTGGTGGCTTTGTCGCGTTGAAGAGCTGGCTCAGAACGTTTCGCTTTCGGCTTGAGTGTGGCTGCGTGGCTTGAACCGTAGCCCCTCACCCCAGCCCTCTCCCGAGGGAGAGGGAGCCGATTTTCAAGCTTTTCAGAATTTGTGTTCGACTCGGTTTCCCAGGTCGGCCTATTCCACCAGACACCTCGGTCAGTTCCCTCTCTCTTTGGGAGAGGGCTAGGGTGAGGGTTTTTTCAAGATTTGAGTTCGACTCGGTTTCCCAGGTCGGCGTATCTGCACCAAGCTCCTCGGTCAGTTCCCTCTCCCTTTGGGAGAGGGCTAGGGTGAGGGTTTTTTCAAGATTTGAGTTCGGCTCGGTTTCCCAGGTCGGCCTATTTCCACCAGACACCTCGGTCAATTCCCTCTCCCTCTGGGAGAGGGCTAGGGTGAGGGTTTTTTCAAGATTTGAGTTCGGCTCGGTTTCCCAGGTCGGCGTATCTGCACCAAGCACCTCGGTCAGTTCCCTCTCCCTTTGGGAGAGGGCTAGGGTGAGGGGCTTTGGCTTTTGCGGCCATGCGCTGCATCCGCCAACTGCCCCGTATCCACCCGCACAAACACCGAATCACCCACCGCCGTGAGCACTTCCCCGGCATACACCTCGCAAATCACCCGGGTCTTGCGCCCGACTTCACCTTCGACTCGCGCGCGCAAGAGCAGCGGCACGCCCATCGGTGTGGGTTTGATGAATTTGATCCCAAGGTTACCGGTGACGCAGTCGATGCGCGGCAGACTGCCGGCTTCGCGGTTTTCTGCGCGGTAGTGCCAGGCCATGGCGGTCCAGTTGGAGTGACAGTCGACGAGCATGGCAATCAGCCCGCCGTAAACCAGATCCGGCCAGCCGCAGTATTGAGCTTCGGGCAGATGCTCGGCGATGACGTGGTTGCCGTCCTCATCCCACCGACTTTTCACGTGCAGGCCTTGCGGATTGCGGCCGCCGCAGCCGTAACAAACGCCTTCGGGGGCGGCGAGGTCTTGCAGTGGGGTGTCGTGGCTGGACATGGCGGGTTTCATCCTGGAGTGGCGAGGCCGGACAGGCGCAAGCGGTTGCGTCCGCCGCGTTTGGACTCGTAGAGCGCGGCGTCGCCAAGTTCGATCAGCGCCGCCAGACTGGCCGGCGGTTTGTCGAACAGGGTGGCGCCGATGCTCAAGGTCACCGCAGCGGACGTGGGATAGGTGTGCGACGCCAAGGCCAGAAACTGTTCGCGCAAAGCATTGCCCAGTTCAAGGATAGCTTCGGCTGAGGCATTGTTGAGCAGCATCAGAAACTCGTCGCCACCCAGCCGCGCCGTCAGCGCATGGGGCGGCAGCTGGGCGCGGATCATCTCGCTCAGAGCAATCAGCAAGCGATCACCGGCAATATGCCCGTACTGGTCGTTGACCAGTTTGAAGTTGTCGATATCGATCAACAGCAACGCACCCGGTCTTTGCTCGGATACGCCGGCCAGCAGGCGTGGCGTACGCTTTTCCAGGGCGCGGCGGTTGTAGAGGGCCGTGAGCGGATCGCGCTCGGCGAGGCGGGCGATCTGCTTTTCCCGGCGATAACGCTCGGTGCCGGTCATCGACAGGGCGATCAACATGATCGCCATCGCGCCTTCGACCAGCGAGATCTGAATGATCTCGCCGCGAAATGCCGCCAGATCGATCAGCGTGCCGGGGATCACCACGGTCAGGGCCTTGGCCACATAAAAGATGCCGTGGCCGAGCAGCACATAACGCAATTGCACCGCGCCCACGCTCAACGACTTGCCGTGCGGGCGCAGCAGCGAACTGGCCTTGAGGGTCGGGATCGCCACCAGCATTGAGTTGGCCACCAGCATGGCCTTGGACCACAGCGGGCCGTCCGGCAACATCAACATGATCAGCCACGTCGCGAAAATCAGGTACCACGCCGGCGACAGTCGGGTCTGGGTGAAGCGCGCCACGCCGAGCAGGAAAAAGAAATGCGCGGTCACCAGCAGGCCGTTGGCGAACCAGATGCCCAGCAGCAGAAAACCGCTGCTGCGCAGCAGCGCGAGGGTGGAACCGATGGTGATGGTGGCGAAACCGGCGCTCCAGAACAGTAGCGAAGGCTCACGGATGCTGCGCCACTCGACCGCCAGGTACAGCGCGGCAGCGGCTGCGAGGGCGATCGTGATGGTCAGCATCGTTGGCGGGTCGAGCGGCATTTCCGGGCAGGCCTGTCTGTATGGCAATAGGCCTGCGATTGTAAGCGTTTGGTCAGGTTTTTCGCAGGGGGCGTGTTGCCGGGCAGACCACTGGCGCTTCAGCGGTCACTCTTGCGGGCTTAGCCAGGTGTCTACCACGCGCCGATCGAGCTCTTCCCAATAGGCCATGCCCAGCACCCGCGTGGTATTGAGGCCGCGCAGATAACCGCGCAGTTGCTGGGCGGTATCGCGGATCAATTGCGCATCGCGGGTGTTTTTGTCCAGCAGGACGCTTTCGTACTGCACCAGGTATTCGGCTACGCGGTCGCGATATTCGGGCAGCACGGCGTCACGGATCAGATCAAACGTTCTCAAGGCGAGACCCTCATCATTTTTCTTGAATGTGCTCAGTGTGCATCAGTCTGCGCGACGCGCAACTATTGCTGGAAGTAATAGTGACCATCAAGAAACGCAAGTTCTGCTTTGCCGGCGATCGGCGGAAAATCACCTCCATCGAAGACGCAGCTCAAGGAAATTGCGCGATGAACATTCTGACTCGACTGGCAATGATCGCCCTGCTGATGGGCGGGGTAGTTACCGCACCGGCTTACGCAGACGACTCCCGGTCGTGTCACCTGCAACCCATCGCCGCCAGCGCATCGGCCTTGCAGCACACGCAGACCGTGGGTGTGTTGTTGAGCGAAAACACACTGCAGAACCTGCAATATCTGGAGCGCTACCACGACATGGCGCTGAACGGCGCCAAAGACGCACTGGACTCGCGAATCCGCGACGCCTTTGTCGGCAGCTCCGACCCAGAACTGGCCCTCGACTGGCTGGTGAGTTCGCTGCAGCGACAGTTCGTCTCGGTGACCGTTTACGACAATCTGGATGTGC
Organism: Pseudomonas sp. Leaf434; assembly: GCF_001425545.1. Classification (NCBI taxonomy): domain Bacteria; kingdom Pseudomonadati; phylum Pseudomonadota; class Gammaproteobacteria; order Pseudomonadales; family Pseudomonadaceae; genus Pseudomonas; species Pseudomonas sp. Leaf434. The sequence continues at coordinate 1,728,974 of NZ_LMQZ01000001.1, forward strand.
TGCTTCAGGCCCATCCGGATGTGGTGGTCAAGCTCGATACCTTCAACCGCTTGCTGACTCAGCGCAACAGCCTGGTCGAGGCGCGCTTCTCTGCACGGTTCTACGACGCCGATCTGCAGTACATCGGCAAGGCCGAGGGGGCGATCGAGCAAGAATTGCCTTCGGTGTGGGTGCACAACCAGGCGGCGCCGCAAATCGCCGCGCAGATCAATCAGCAGCGTGACCTGCAACTCAACGCGCTGAAGCAATTCGATGTGTCGCTCAAGGCCCTGGTGGCGTCGAGCTGATTCTTAAAACGTAAATGGCAACGGCGGCGCCGTGAAGTCGAACTGTTGCCGGTTGAACCGAACCTTTATTTTCAGGATTTACTCCATGCGTCCTTTATTCGTGCCAGCCATGGCTTTTGTTTCCCTGTTGCTCGGCGGTTGTGCTTCGGCGCCGAACGATCCGACCCTGACCTTGCAGACCAGCAAGACGCCGGCGCAGTACGCCGATTGCGTGGTGCCGAAGTTGCAGGGCAGTGCGTTGAATCCGACGGTTTCGCAGAGTCAGCGCAGTTATCGGATTGTGGTGCCGAGCAAGGTGTCGGCGGACAACGTGCTGGAGGCGTACAAGGCGGGGAAGGGTGGCAAGGTGTTCATTTATGAGCGGCATTTGCTGGCGTCGAATTTGTTGCCTTCGAGTTTTGAGCGGGCGGCTCAGGAGTGCATTTGATCTGAGCGCTTGACGGGTTTTGACAGAGCTCCTTTGGTTGGCCGCAACCAACCAATTTTTTCGCCCCACACTGGTTTTCGGTTGTGGGGCTTTTTTTTGGACTTGGCGGCCTTTGGGCCGACCATGCTTTGGGGTTTTTGGGTGTATATCCTTTTTTGGTGGTGTTGCGGCTGGCGGTTTCGCCCTTACGGCGAGTCCCTTTTGGCAAACGCCCCAAAAGGAACCAAAAGGTCTTCGCCCTGACGTTCGGCCCGCTCGNTGTTGCGGCTGGCGGTTTCGCCCTTACGGCGAGTCCCTTTTGGCAAACGCCCCAAAAGGAACCAAAAGGTCTTCGCCCTGACGTTCGGCCCGCTCGCTGGGGCTCGGGGTTCCTTCGCTCCGGGATCGATCCGGGCGCAGCGGCTCCGGTTTGCTTCGCTGCACCTCCTTCCGCTGTGTCTGGCTGCGCCAGACGGTCGCTGCGCTCCCNTTCGCTCCGGGATCGATCCGGGCGCAGCGGCTCCGGTTTGCTTCGCTGCACCTCCTTCCGCTGTGTCTGGCTGCGCCAGACGGTCGCTGCGCTCCCACACCCGGATCAATCCCTCCACTCAGCCTGCCGACGGGCTCCAGGATCAAAAGCTACTCGAGCTTGCGCTCATCGTGTTGGGTGGCGGGACGGCCTGCTTGGTTTGCTTTTGCTTTCCTGTGGGAGCGAGCCTGCTCGCGAAGGCGGTGTGTGCCGCGATCACGAACAGCGCTCCGGAACCCGTTCACCCAGTCACACACCCAACCGGCACTTTCCCCGCAAACGTATCTACCAGACTCGCCACAACCATTTCCCCCATCCGCGTGCGTGTCTGAAGCGTGGCGCTGGCCCGATGCGGTTGCAGCACCACCTGTTCATTACCAAACAACGCTTCCGGCACATTCGGTTCATCGACAAACACATCCAGCCCAGCCCCGGCAATCTCGCCAGCCGCAAGCGCGGCAACCAGAGCCTTCTCATTCACCAGTTTGCCCCGGGCGACGTTGATCAGATAACCGTCCTTGCCCAGCGCTTGCAGCACTTGCGCGTCGATGATCGCTTCGCCCTTGTCCGCCGCTGCGGCGAGGATCAGGGCGTCGCTGTCGCGGGCCAGTTGTTTGAGGTCGGCGACGAAGGTGTGGGGGACGTCGCTCATTGGTTGCAGGTCGGTGTAGCTGATCGGGCAGCCGAAGGCGGCGGCGCGGGTGGCGATGGCGCGGCCGACGCGGCCCATGCCGACGATGCCGATGCGCATGCCGGAGACTTGTCGGGCCAGGGGCAGTGGGGCGAGTGGGGTTGGGCTTTGCGGCCATTGGCCGGAGCGGACGTAGCGGTCGCTGGTGCACAGGCCGCGACAGACCGAGATGAGCAGGCCGATGGCGAGGTCGGCGACGTCTTCGGTGAGGGCGCCGATGGTGGCGGTGACGCGGATGCCGCGGTCGCGGGCGTAGGCCAGATCGACGGCGTCGGTGCCGACGCCGTTGACCGCGACGACTTCCAGGTTCGGCAGTTGCGCCATCAGCGCCTGGCTGATGCCGGTGTGGCCGCCGGTGATGACGCCGCGAATGTTGGCGCCGTGTTCCTTTATGTAGGCGGGTTTGTCCGCTTGCTGGAAGTAGCGGCGTACGGTGAACAGTTCGTCCAGACGCGCGTTGATTGCCGGGATCAGGATCGGGCTCAGTTGCAGGATTTCTGGCTTCATGGCTACCTCGTTACGCAATAAAAAGGCCGGCTCAACCGCGGCCGGCAAACGGCATGGCGCTGGCCATGACGGTCATGTTCAGGACGTTGGCCGACAGCGGCAGGCCGGCGATGTAGCGCACTGCATCGGCGACGTGTTTGACGTCGACCATCGGCTCGACGGCGATGCTGCCGTTGGCCTGGCGTACGCCTTTGGTCATGCGCACCGACATTTCGGTCAGGGCATTGCCGATGTCGATCTGGCTGCAGGCGATGTTGAATTCACGGCCATCCAGCGCCAGGGATTTGGTCAGGCCGAGCACGGCGTGTTTGCTCGCGGTGTAGGCGCTGCTGAACGGGCGCGGCGTGTGTGCGGAAATCGAGCCGTTGTTGATGATCCGCCCGCCCTGCGGCTGTTGTTTGCGCATCAGCCCAAACGCGCCGCGAGCGCACAGAAAGACTCCGTTGAGGTTGGTGTCGATCACGTTGCGCCACTGCTCGAAGGTCAGTTCGTCCAGCGGCACGGCGGGGGCGTTGACCCCGGCGTTGTTGAAGACCACATCGAGGCGCCCGTAGACCTCGGCAATGGTCGCGAACAGCACGTCGACACTGGCCGGGTCACGCACGTCGGTGGGTACCGCCAAGGCTTGATGACCTTGGCTCTGCGCCAGTTCGACCAATGCTTGCAAGGGCTCGGGCCGGCGTCCGGCGAGCACAAGGGTAAAGCCGTCGGCCATCAGGCCGAGTGCCACGGCGCGGCCGATGCCACTGCCGGCGCCGGTCACCAGCGCGACTTTCAAGGGGGTCGTCATAGTGTTGTTCTCCTTTTTCTTAGTCCGCAGGATCAGGGCCGTGGGCCGACGCGCATTTCCAGGTGGCCGATGCCGTCGATGCCAGCGCTGATCACATCGCCGGGTTGCAGACTGTCAACGCCGGCGGGGCTGCCGGTCATGATCAGGTCGCCGGCGCGCAGGGCCACGGATTGCGAGATGCGCGCGATCACTTCGCTGACCGACCAGATCTGGCTGTCGAGGTTGTCGCGCTGGCGTTCTTCGCCGTTGACGTTCAGCCACAATTCGCCCTCGGGATGGCCGCTGCGGCTCACCGGGACGACGGCAGTCATCGGCGCGGCGCCGTCGAACACCTTGGCGCCTTCCCACGGCAAGCCGTTGCTCTTGGCTGCGCGTTGAACATCGCGGCGGGTCAGGTCGAGGCCGGCAGCGTAGCCCCAGACGTAGGCCAGAGCCTGATCTTCAGGGATATGGGCGCCGCCTTCACCGATGGCCACGACCAGTTCGATTTCGTGAACGAAGTCCTCGCACACTGAGGGGAAGGCGACGTCGCCGACGGCATCCACCACGCAACTTGCCGGTTTCATGAAAAACACTGGAGGTTGGCGCGACTGGCCTTGAGAGTCCGGCCACGGGTAGTTACGGCCGACACAGAACACCCGGCCAACGGGGAAGCGCTGCTCGGTGCCGAGGACCGGCAAGGTCACGGGCAGATCCGGGGTAAAGACGTATTCGGTCATGTTCATCCTGCGGGTCATCCTGTTTGAAAGGGCAGCGTACGGCGGCTGGCGTCGGTGAAGTTGGACGAAAGCCGCCTGCGTTTGGACAAATCCGGGCTTTTCGCCTCAGCGCACCTTCAGCTCGATGCGGTACAGACGTCCGAGCAACAACGAATAGGAGAGCGTGCCGATCAGCGCGACGCCGCCAATAAACCAGAAGGCATAGGCGAAGGTGCCGGTGGCGTGGACGATGGCGCCGATCACGATCGGCGTGACGATGCCGCCGATGTTCGCCGCCAGGCTGGTAATGCCGCCGGTGAGGCCGATCAGCTCTTTTGGCGCCACTTCCGATACCGCCGCCCACGATGAGGACGCGATGCCTTGGGCGAAGAACGCGATGGTCAACACGGCGATGCAGATCAGGTTGGAGTCGGTGAAATTCACCAGCACGATCGACATGCCCAGCATCGAACCGACCACCAGCGGCAACTTGCGCGCAAACGACATCGAGTAGCCGCGACGGATCAGCAGGTCGGAAACGATGCCGGCCAGCAGAATCCCCACCGTCGCCCCCACGAACGGCAGCACGGCGAAGATCCCGGCCTTGATCATGGTCAGTTTGCGTTCTTCGATCAGGTAGGTCGGGAACCAGGTGAGGAAGAAGTACAGCGCCGAGGTGCTGGCGAACTTGCCGATGCAGATCGCCCAGATCTGCCGATAACTGAACAGCTCGGCAATCTGCCGCCAGTTGAAACGGGTGCGCTCCTGGCTGCTCTTGACCAGGCCGCCGCCGGTTTCGATGTACTTCAATTCTTCCTGGCTGACTTTCTTGCAGTTCAGCGGATCGCGATACAGGTACAGCCACAGCACACCGAAGACGATGCCGAGTGCGCCGGTGCTGTAGAACACGTGGCGCCAGTCAAAAGTGGTCGCCAGCCACAGCAGCGCGCCGGTGAACAGCGCGGTGCCGAGGTACTGGCCGCACACGTAAATGCTGCTGGCCATCCCGCGTTCCCGCGCCGGGAACCACACCGTCACGGCGCGGCTGTTGGCCGGGAAAGCCGGAGCTTCCATGGCGCCGACCGCCAGGCGCAGGCCGAACAGCGAGGCAAATCCCGTGGCGAAACCCTGGCAAACGGTGACGGTCGACCAACTGATCAGCGATACGCCGTAGGTGAAGCGCGAGCCAAACCGATCAGCGATGAAGCCGGCCGGCACCAGCGCCAGCGCATAGGTCCAGGCGAAGGCGGAAAAGATCAGGCCCATCTCGATCTTGTCCAAGCCCAGATCCTTGGCCATGAACGGCGCGGCGATCGAGATGTTCACCCGGTCGATGTAATTGATGATCGTCGCGATCAGCAGCAGCGACAGCATGAACCAGCGCCGCCGCGTAGGCAGACGCTGCGCCGAAACGGCATCGCGTGCACCGGCGATCACCGGCGGCACCGTGGCACTGGAAGAATGGGAGTTGGACATGCGGAGACCTCGTTATTGTTAGAAGAGTCGAGATTTTTCGAGCAGCCGATGCCGTTGCCCGCAACGTGTGGGGCAAGGCAATCGAACGGGTTGCAGCGCGGTTTTCAGACGTTCAGGAACGTCTTTCTGCGACTGATTTCAAGGGGAGGTCGGGCGGGGCGGTGAGGGGAAATAGCAGGATCATGACGTGCGCACCTTTGATTGTTTTTGAAAGAGGTTGGGCTGCGTTGGTCATTACAGTGGTCGTACAACGGTTCTAAATCAACCGATGGGTTAGAACGTTTTTTCTTGAAAAAAGTGGATTTGGCGAACGTGTCCAAAAAGATAAATACGATTTGTCTTGATAATAAAGATCAGGTTTAAAGCATAAATAACTGAAAAATAACGACTATCTCTACTTTTACGATAATGCGGTTTTTGGACAGGCTCATCGCGAGGCTTCTTTCAAAAAAGACAACGTCATCGTATGACTCGTTGCCGCCCACCGCACAACCCTGCAAGATGACGGGCGCCACCTCACTGCCCGGAGGACCTCCCGCCCATGTCTTCACCCAGCCGTATCCCGACCTACGTCATGCAGCAACGCAGCGAATTGACCGATTTCTACATTCGCGACAAAAAGGGTCGGCGCGCCGAAACCGCGCCTCACCGGCATGAGTATTTTCAAATCCAGATCAACCTCGGTGGCGACACCGTGCAGCACATCGGCAGCGTGCAACGGCCGTTCCCGCGCAACACTCTGGCGTTCATCCTGCCGCACCGCGTGCATGTGATTCCGCATCCCGCAGACAGCAATTTCATCGTCATCAATTTTTCCCAGACGTTCCTCTTGCCGCATCTACAGTGCGACCCGATGGATCTGGAAGAGGTGTCAATCCTGCTCGCGCCTGAACTGTCGCCGTTCCGCTTTCAGGAGCATCTGGATTTCATTTTGGGCGATGAGGATTTCGCTCAGGTCTGCGGCCTGATCGAGCAGATGCGCAGCCTTGATGAGAACCGTCAGTTCGGCACGCGAGAAATGCTCAAGGGCTTGTTGCTGCAGATGATCGGCAGCGTGTGTTTTCTTTATGCCGAGCCGCTCAAGCGCCTGGCGGAAGAGAATGCCGCCGAGAACAGCCGTCGCGACGCCTTGAGCCGCATGTTCGAATACTTGCGGAAGAACATCGCCGATCCTGATCTCAACCTGATCAAAGTCGCCGCTGCGACCTATCTGTCACCGACTTACCTGACGCACTGGCTGCGCAAGGAGATCGGCAAAACGTTCACCGAGCTGGTGCTGGAGCGGCGCATGCACGCGGCGCGCAACTTCCTCCTCAACAGTACGCGCTCGGTGGGCGAGGTCGCGCGGCTGTGTGGATTTGCTGATGAGGCCTATTTCTCCCGGCGTTTTCGCCAGATTCATGGCCAGCCACCGGGGCAGTTTCGTCGCCGCCAGCTCAATCCGGATACGCCGCAGACACCACTGAATACTTAGAACGGCGCTCAGACCCATTTGAAGCGGGCAGGGAAGCGCGCCACGAAACAGGTGCCTGCCTCGCTGTCGGACGTCACGGTCAAGGTGCCGTTGTGCGCATTGGCAATTTGCCCGGCAATGTACAAGCCCAGCCCCAGCCCTTCATTGCGCTGACCGGCTTCGGAACGTGAGAACGGTTCAAACAGCAGCGGCATCAGCGCGGGTGGAATCGGCGCGCCCTGGTTGGTCAGCGAAATCACCATCTCATCGCCCTCGGCAAACGCCTTGAGCACGATCGGTTCGGCCGTAGAACCGTGGGTCACCGCGTTGCCCAGCAGATTCGACAACAACTGGCTGATGCGCAACGGGTCGCAATAGACCCCGGTCGGTACCTCAAGCGAATCAATGAACTTCGCCTGCGGGTACGCCACCTGGATTTCTTCAAGGGTCTGGCGCAGCGTTTGCTGCAAGTCATCGACCAGTTTGCGTTGCACCGGAATCCCGCTGCCGAGCCGACCCCGGGCAAAGTCGAGGATGTTTTCGATCAGCACGCCCATGCGCACCGAACTGGTACGGATCGCCGATAGCAGCGTGCGCGAGCGCTTGTCTTCGGCTTTGCTTTGCAGCAGGTCGGCACTCATGCGAATGGCACTGAGTGGCGTGCGCAAGTCATGGCCCAGTACGGCGATGAACTGCTCGCGCAGACGGCCCAATTCGTTGGCATCGGCCAGTGCGGTTTTGGTCGCGTGCAAATGGCCCTGGGTATCCAGGCTCATTGCAATCAGCTGGGCGAAGAGGGTGAGGGTCTTTTCGATGGCCGGGTCGTCGAGGTTCGCCGGAACCGAATCAATGGCGCAGAGTGTGCCGAAAAACTCGCCATTGGCCTTGATGATCGGAATCGAAATGTAGCTTTCCAGACCATAGGTTTTCGGCGTGTGGTGCGTGGAGAAAACCGGGTGCTGGCTGGCATGGCCGAAGATCACCGGCTGATGGTGCTGACGGATTTCATGGCAAATCGTCGATTCCAGCACCAGCTCGCCGCCAGGCAACAGGCCGAAGTCAATCGAATCATCCACGGCGCAGGCGATCCACTTGCTCTCGGTAACCCGCGCTACGGCGGCGAAGCGCATGCCGGTCATGTGCTTGACCATGCTCAGGATCACCGGCACGGCGTCAATGCTGCCGATGGCTTCGAGGTCGGAGGAGAAATCTGTCTGGGGCATGGCCGGCGCTTCGCGAAAGTGTCGCCAGAGACTATCGGTAATTGCCGGCCATGCCTAATGAACCTGCAAAAAAGGGCGCCGGGAAAAGTCCCGGCGCCCTGTGCGGTGCTTGCTGAGCGCTATCGCCTCAGAACTTGTACTTGGCGGTCATCATGTAGCTGCGCGGGGTGCCGTAGTTGTCGGTCGAGCCCCAGGTCACGTCGGTACCGATGGAGGAATAGTACTTGCGGTCAAAGATGTTGTTGGCGTTGACCTGCAGGTCGAGGTGCTTGTTGACCTCGTAACCGGCCATCAGGTCGGTGACCGCGTAGCCGCCCTGTTCGAGGCGATAGCTGCCGCCATTGGCCAGAGCGATGTCGTTGTACATGCGGCTCTGCCAGTAGACGTTGCCGCCCACGCGCAGTTTTTCCAGCGGGCCTTTGAAGCGGTACACGGTGGAGACCTTGAACAGGTGCTCGGGCATGTCGGTGTCGAATTTCTGGTTATCGTTGGCCGGGTTTTCGTCCTTGATGTAGTGGGCGCGGGTGTAGGTGTAGCCGGCGCCGACTTGCCATTGCTCGGTCAGCGCACCTTGCAGTTCCATGTCCACGCCTTGGGCGCGAACCTTGCCGGAGGTTTCGTAGCAGGTCAGTTCCGGGCAGCCGAGCTGGGTCGCCGCCTGGGTGGCGCGGTTGGTCTGGTCCATCTGGAACACCGCCACGCTGCCGTTCAGCGCGCCGTCGAAATATTCGCCCTTGATTCCGACTTCGTAGTTTTCACCGACGATCGGCTCGAGCACTTTGCCGCCGAGGTCCTTCTGGGTTTGCGGGGTGAAGATATCGGTGTAGCTGGCGTAGACCGAGTGATGGTCATCGAGTTTGTAGATCAGGCCGGCGTAACGGGTCAGGTTGCGCGTGACCTTGAAGTCACCGTCGGCACTGCGATCGTCGTAGTCATACCAGTCCAGGCGGCTGCCGAGGATCAACGTCAGCGGGTCGGCCAGGCTCAAGCGCGTGGTCAGGTAAACCGCGTCCTGGGTGGTGACGTTACGCGACTTGCCACTGCGGACGAAGTCAGGCTTGGGCGCGGCGATCGGCAGACCGGTGTCGTAGGGCGAGTATTCCTTGGTGGTGGCGTCGTACACGCGGTTGCTGGCGCCGACCACCAGTTCGTGAGTGCGGCCGAACGCTTCGAACGGGCCGCTGGCGAAACCGTCGAAGGCGCGTTGCTTGTCGGTGTGGTGCGATTGGTAGGCGGTGGTTTCCAGCGGGCCGTCGTAACGCGACAGGTACGTGCCGGAGAATTCGCCTTCGGTTGTCGAAGTCGAGCCGCCGAGGTGCAGTTTCCAGTCGTTGTCGAAACGGTGTTCGACTTCACCGAACACGGTGTCGACCTGCAGCTTGCGGTTTTCCCAATCGGTGCCCGGGTAGGTGGAGCGGGGCAGGTCGAGGTGGTGGCCGTTTTCGCCGATCGGCAGGCCGCCCCAGAAATAGTTGGTCTGGTCGTTCTGCCGGGAGAAACCGAGGGTCGCGGTGGTGCTGTCACTCAGGTCGGCTTCACCGATGGCGTAGAACAGGCCGTGATCGTTTTCTTCCTTGTCGCGAAAACTGTCCGCGCCCTGATACGACGTCACCACCCGGCCACGCAGGGTGCCGCTGTCGTTCAGCGGGCTGGAGGCATCGACTTCGCCACGGTAGTCATCCCAGCTGCCGGCGGCGCCGGTGAGGGTTACGCGCTGATCGGCGGTTGGACGCTTGCGCACCATGTTGATCGCCGCCGACGGGTTGCCGGCACCGGTCACCAGGCCGGTCGCGCCACGGACGATTTCCACCCGGTCGAACATCGCCAGGTTCGGTTGCACCGCCAGGGTGTACGGCGAATACGAGCTGGGCAGGCCGTCGTACATGATGTTGTCGATGTCGAAACCGCGCGCCTTGTAAGTCTGCCGGCCCGGGCCGCTGGCCTCGCTGAGGAACAGCCCCGGCGTACCGCGCACCACGTCGTTGACGCTGGTCATGTTCTGGTCGTCCATGCGCTGACGAGTGATTACCGTCACCGCCTGCGGCGTTTCGCGCATGGTCAGCGACAGCTTGGTCGCGGTCTGCATCGGGCCGGTGGTGTAGGACTGCGTGTCTTCGGTGGTGCTGCTCATCTGCGTAGCGCCGATTTCGGTCGCTTGCAGTTCCAGCGGGCCATTGGCTGGCGCAGTGGCTGCGGTTTCTTCAGCCAACGCAGGAGCGATGCTGGCCATGCCGATGGCGAGTGCGAGGAGGTTAGGTGAAAGGTTCGAGCGGCGGTGAATGGTGTGAAACGACATCTATCTGCTTCCCCAAGATTTACCCAAACGAAACTAATGCGAGTGAATGTAAGAATTATTCGCATTAGTATGTCGGAAGTTTCCGGGGGAATAAACCCGTACGAGTCAGTTAGTTAATGATTTTTTCACAATTGGATTTGATGGCCTCCGCAGGCAAATGTGGGAGCGGGCCTGCTCGCGAAGGCGGTGTGTCATTCAACAGATGCGTTGTCTGATACGACGCTTTCGCGAGCAGGCACTCCCACAGGGTTATGCGGTTTTTTTGAAATCAGTCCAGATCCTTCGCCTCATGCCGCTCCGGTACCTGACTGTCTTCATCACCCCAGGTGCGATTCACTCGCTGCCCACGGATGACCGCTGGCCGCTTGGCGATTTCTTCCGCCCAGCGCTGCACATGGGTGTACTCGTGCGCGGCGAGAAATTCCGCCGCCGAGTAAACGTTGTTGCGCACCAGTTGCCCGTACCAGGGCCACACGGCAATGTCGGCGATGGTGTAATCGTCGCCGGCCAGATAGGTGTTGTCGGCGAGACGGCGGTTGAGCACATCCAGCTGCCGTTTGGCTTCCATGGTGAAGCGGTTGATCGGGTATTCGAGCTTCTCTGGCGCATACGCGTAGAAGTGCCCGAAGCCGCCGCCCAGATACGGCGCCGAGCCCATTTGCCAGAACAGCCAGTTGAGGGTTTCGGTACGACCGGCCGGATCCTTGGGCAGCAAGGCGCCGAACTTTTCCGCGAGATACAGCAGGATCGAGCCGGACTCGAACACCCGGATCGGCGGCTCGACGCTGCGATCCAGCAGCGCCGGGATTTTCGAGTTCGGGTTGACCTCGACAAAACCGCTGGAGAACTGATCGCCCTCGCCAATGCGGATCAGCCACGCATCGTATTCGGCCTCGCTGTGGCCAAGTGCGAGCAACTCTTCGAGCATGATGGTGACCTTGACGCCGTTGGGCGTGGCCAGCGAATACAGCTGCAACGGATGCTTGCCGACCGGCAGTTCCTTGTCGTGGGTCGGCCCGGCGATCGGCCGGTTGATGCTGGCGAAGTGGCCGCCGGACGGGGCTTCGTGTTTCCAGACCTTGGGCGGAACGTAAGACGCATTGCTCATGAAACGGACCTCGTCGATGCTGGGAGAGAACAGGTAGACACCGTAGGGAAAATTTCCGGCGGGTGCCAGCGGTGAGTGCGGTTATTCATATTGAATGATGTAAACCGATCTGCCGCCTTCGCGAGCAGGCTCGCTCCCACAGGGTATGTATTGGACAGAGAAACAGGGTTCACCCGTATTCATTGTAGGAGCGAGCCTGCTCGCGAAAGCGTCGGCAGGGTCGCCGCGCCTAATGGCTCCAATACCGCCCAACGGCACCCCCGACTCCCTGCACCGGATCTGTCTCAGGAAACGCCAGCCCCGCGATCTGCGCCAACTGCGCATCACTCGGCGCGGCCCGGCAAATGTCCGCCTGCTGCCCCGGCGGATAAGCACCCACCACCAGAAAATCCTCACTCGATCCCAGATTGCAGTGCCCGGTTCCCGCCGGCAGCAACAACACATCCCCGGCGCTGACGTCGACGGCTTGCCCGTCAGGCCCGCCCAACATCAACCGCGCCTGACCGGCCGCCACGCCAAGCACTTCGTGGCCTTCAGTGTGATAGTGGTGATAGTCATAAATGCCGTAGCGCCACTGCGCCGGCCAGCCATTGGCGCCGAAGGTCTGCTCGAAGCGCGCCGCCGGATCGTCGCCTTCAACGGCAATCGCGCTGCGGTAGATCAGCACTGGCAGACGCGGATTGTTCGGCACCCAGTCATTGCGTTGCAGCAGCAGGGTTTGTACTTCAGTCATGGCCCATCCTCCTTCGATCATTCCTCAATCGACCACAGAGCAGGGCGCACGCCTCAAAAAATCATTGCCGCGCAAACACGGCGCCGATGTTGATGCCCGGAAAATCCAGCGAAACTTCATCGCGCACCGGGCTGTCCAGACCCTTACATGTCCATGCAGCGGTAAATGGCGAGGGTCAAGATGACGATGACAGTAGGTGATTTTCTGGTTGAGCGGCTCAGCGAATGGGGCGTGACGCGGATTTTTGGCTATCCAGGGGATGGCATCAACGGCGTGTTCGGCGCCATGAGCCGGACCAAAGGCAAGATCGAATTCGTTCAGGCACGGCACGAGGAAATGGCTGCGTTCATGGCCTCGGCCCACGCCAAGTTCACCGGCGAGCTGGGCGTGTGCATCGCCACCTCCGGTCCCGGCGCTTCGCACCTGATCACCGGCCTCTACGATGCGCGCATGGACCACATGCCGGTGCTGGCCATTGTCGGTCAGCAGGCGCGTACGGCGCTGGGCAGTCACTACCAGCAGGAGCTGGATCTGGTGTCGATGTTCAAAGACGTCGCCGGGGCTTTTGTGCAGCAGGCTTCGGCACCATCGCAAGTGCGTCATCTGCTTGATCGCGCCGTGCGTACCGCCGTCGGCGAGCGCCGCGTCACCGCGCTGATTCTGCCCAATGACTTGCAGGATCTGCCTTACGAACAACCGGCGCGCGCCCATGGCACCGCGCATTCCGGCGTCGGCTACAGCAAGCCGAAAGTCGTTCCTTATGCAGCCGATCTGCAACGCGCCGCCGAGGTACTGAACAGCGGCGAGAAAGTCGCGATTCTGGTCGGTGCCGGTGCGCTGGAGGCGACCGATCTGGTCATCGCCGTGGCGGAAAAACTTGGCGCCGGTGTCGCCAAGGCTCTGCTCGGCAAAGCGGCACTCCCCGATGACTTGCAGTGGGTGACCGGCAGCATCGGCCTGCTTGGCACCGAGCCCAGCTACAAGCTGATGAGCGAATGCGACACCTTGCTGATGATCGGTTCGGGCTTCCCGTATTCCGAGTTTCTGCCCAAGGAAGGCCAGGCGCGCGGGGTTCAAATCGATCTGCAGCCGGACATGCTCAGCCTGCGTTATCCGATGGAGGTCAATCTGGTCGGTGATTCAGCGGAAACTCTTGCCGCGTTGCTGCCATTGCTGGAACAGAAAACCTCGAACAAATGGCGCAAGAAGATCGAAGGCTGGCGCAGCAGCTGGGAGAAAACCCTGGAAAAACGCGCCATGGCCAAAGCCGATCCGGTCAACCCGCAACGAGTGGTCTACGAGTTGTCACCGCGCTTGCCTGAGCAGGCAATCATCACCAGCGATTCCGGCTCTTGCGCCAACTGGTTCGCCCGTGACCTGAAAATCCGTCGCGGCATGAAATGCTCGTTGTCCGGTGGTCTGGCCTCGATGGGCGCGGCGGTGCCGTATGCGATCGCGGCGAAATTTGCCTACCCGGAACGCCCGGTCATTGCCCTGGTCGGCGATGGCGCGATGCAGATGAACAACATGGCCGAGCTGATCACCGTCGCCAAATACTGGCGGCAATGGCAGAGCCCGAAATGGATCTGCGCGGTGTTCAACAACGAGGATCTCAACCAGGTTACCTGGGAGCAGCGGGTGATGGAGGGCGATCCGAAGTTCGAAGCGTCGCAGAGCATTCCCGATGTGCCGTATCACCTGTTCGCGATCTCCATTGGCCTCAAGGGCATTTTTGTTGATCGTGAAGAAGAGGTCGCCGCTGCGTGGGAACAGGCACTCGCCTCGGAAGTGCCGGTGCTGATCGAGTTCAAAACCGACCCGAACGTGCCGCCGCTGCCGCCGCACATCAAGCTTGAGCAAGCGAAGAAGTTCGCCACGACCCTGCTCAAGGGTGATCCGGATGAAGCCGGGGTGATTGTGCAGACCGCCAAGCAGGTGCTCGGCGCCGTGTTGCCCGGGAAAAAATGACGGTGGGCGCTTGAACGAGCCAGCGATCTTTATCGGTTGCGCCGGCTGGAGTCTCGGCCGCGAGCACTGGCCGGCATTCCCCGCCGAGGGCACGCACCTGCAACGCTACGCCGCGCGCTTCAACTGTGTGGAGATCAACAGCTCGTTCTACCGCCCGCATCGGCGTCAGACCTACGAGCGCTGGGCTGATTCGGTGGCGCCGGACTTTCGCTTCGCCGTGAAAGTGCCGAAGCTCATCACCCATGAACAGCGGCTGGCGGACAGCGCGGCCGCGCTCGATGAGTTTCTCGGACAGTGCCAGGGCTTGGGTGATCGACTCGGCTGCCTGCTGGTGCAACTGCCACCGAAACTTGCTTTCGATGCTCCGGTGGCCGAGGCGTTTTTTCGTGCCCTGCGCGAGCGGTACAAAGGCAGTGTGGTGCTTGAGCCACGACACGAATCGTGGACTGAGGCAGAGGCAATGCTGGTGGATTTGCAGATTGCCCAGGCAGTGGTCGATCCCTCGCGGATCAGCAGCGACACCGCGCCGGGTGGATGGCAAGGCCTGCAGTATTGGCGCCTGCACGGCTCGCCACGGATTTATCACAGCGCTTATGAAGCGGCTTATCTGCAACAGCTCGCTCAGAACCTGCGGCGCGCGAAGGCCGACGGCAGAGACATCTGGTGCATCTTCGACAACACCGCCAGCGGTGCCGCCACCGCCGATGCGCTGGCATTGAGGGCGTTGATCGAAGGCGGTGAACGCTGAACGACGACGCTCTCGTTACCCACACAAACGATCCGGCTACAGGTAAACTCCGCGCACTTTTTCAAGGAGTTCACATGAGTTACTACCAGCCGGGCATTCTCGCTACCCCTGTTCCTGCGCAAGCACGTCATCTGTTTTTCGCCCTGGCGTCGGTTGAAGCCTTGCCGCAGGCGATCGACAACCTGCTGATGCTGGTGGATGGCAAGTCGGCGGTGGTTGGCTTTGGTGAGTCGTTGACCAAGGCGCTGAACGTAGAGATCGATGGCCTGCGCAGCTTCCCGGCGCTGACCGGAGTTGGCGTGAATAACCCGTCGACCCAGCATGCCCTGTGGATCTGGCTGCACGGTGTTGACCGTGGTGAGCTGCTCAACCGCTGCAACGCTATCGAAGCCGCGCTGGCCCCGGCCTTGCGTCTGGTCGAGATGCAGGAAGCCTTCCGCCACATGGACGGCCACGACCTCACCGGTTACGAAGACGGCACGGAAAACCCCCACGATGACGCCGCTGTCGCCGCCGCACTGCTAAGCAGTGGTGCTGATGGACTGGTCGGTGGCAGCTTCGCCGCGATCCAGCAATGGCAGCACGACCTCAAGGGCTTTCATCGCCTGTCTGCCGGTGCCAAGGACGACATCATGGGGCGGCGCTTGAGCGATAACGAAGAAATCGACGACGCGCCGATCTCCGCCCACGTTAAACGCACCGCGCAGGAAAGCTTCGCGCCGGAAGCGTTCGTCGTGCGCCGTTCGATGCCGTGGATCGAAGGCGATCGTGCCGGTTTGATGTTCCTCGCTTTCGGTTTCTCCCTCGATGCCTTCGAAGCGCAGCTGCGCCGTATGAGCGGTCTGGAAGACGGTATTGCCGATGGCTTGTACCAGATCAGCCGACCAATCACCGGCGGCTACTACTGGTGCCCGCCGCTCAAGGACGGACGCCTTGATCTGCGCGCGCTGCGCATCGGCTGAGGACTGAAGATGAACGTGGTGCGCTGGGGCATGATCGGTTGCGGTAGCGTCGCTGAACGCAAGAGCGGGCCGGCCTTTTACAAGGCGCCCGGTTCGGCGCTGATTGCGGTAATGGGCCGTCGCCTCGAAGCGGTGACCGACTACGCTGCGCGCCACGGCATTAGTCGCGTCTACACCGATGTCGATGCGCTGATCAACGATCCCGAGGTGGACGCGGTGTACATCGCCACGCCGCCCGACAGCCACCATGCCTACAGCCTGAAAGTCGCCGCCGCCGGCAAGCATTGCTGCGTGGAAAAGCCCATGGCGCTCAACGCCGGGCAAAGCCGCGAGATGCAGCAAGCGTTTGTCGCTGCCGGTCTGCACTTGTTCGTCTCGTATTACCGCCGCTCGCTACCGCGCTTTGCCCAGGTGCGGCATTGGCTGGAGGAGGGCCGCATCGGTGATGTCCGGCATATGAGCTGGACGCTGACCAAAGCGCCGTCGCCGGCTGATCTTGAGGGTCGCGATAATTGGCGCACCGACCCTGCGGTGGCTGGCGGCGGCTACTTTGCCGACCTGGCCAGCCATGGCCTGGACCTGTTCCAGTATCTGCTTGGCGACATCGTTGAGGTCGCCGGTTTCACCGCGCGTCAGGCGGGTCTGTACGCCGCCGAAGATGCGGTCAGCGCCACGTGGCGGTTCGCTTCCGGAGCGCTGGGCATGGGCTGCTGGAACTTTGTTGCGGACCGCCGTGAGGATCGCGTCGAGATTATCGGCAGCAAAGGGCGGATCGGTTTTTCGGTGTTTGACGAGCATCCGGTGCAGCTGTTTGCCGATGAGCAGATCAGCCTGGAAATCGTCCACCATGAGCATATCCAGTGGCATCACGTGCTGGGGATGAATGCGCATATTCGGGGTGATTCACAGCATCCCGCCGTGGCCGAGCAAGCCGTCAAGACCGACTGGGTCATGGACCGGATACTCAAACGCTGAATAGCTCACGATCCCCTGTGGGAGCGAGCCTGCTCGCGAAAGCATCCTGTCAGTCAGTATTTTGGTGACTGACACACCGCCTTCGCGAGCAGGCTCGCTCCCACAGATGTCCCACAGGTCTTCCGGCGCAACACGCATCTAAGGTTATGCCCAAACAATATTTCTCAACCTCGTCATCACATCTCTAAGATCACGTCATAACTCGTTATGACAAGTGATCCCGTGATGACCGATAACGTTCTCTCCCTCAGTAGCGTTCCGCTGCACACCCAACTGCGCGACGTTCTGCGTGCGCGGATTCTCGACGGTGAATACCCGCAAGACAGTCAAATGCCTTCCGAAAGCGAACTCGGTGCGCTGTTCAAAGTCAGCCGCATCACCGTGCGCCAGGCCTTGGGCGATCTGCAGAAAGAAGGGCTGATCTTCAAAATCCATGGCAAGGGCACCTTCGTCGCCAAGCCGAAAACCTTTCAGAACGTCAGCAGCCTGCAAGGCCTCGCCGAGTCGATGACCGGGCGCGGTTATGAAGTGATCAACCGCCTGCGCAGTTTCAAATTCATTCCGGCCGACAAGCGTGTGGCCGAGCGTCTGCAGGTGGCCGAGGGTGAAATCGTCGCGCAGATCAAACGCGTGCGCCTGATCAACCGCGAGCCGATCTCGCTGGAAATCACCTACCTGCCCAAAGACGTCGGCGAGCGGCTGGAGAAGGCCGATCTGGTCACCCGCGACATCTTTCTGATTCTGGAAAACGACTGCGGCATCGCCCTCGGCCACGCCGATCTGGCCATCGATGCGGTGCTGGCCGACAGCGACCTGACCCAGGCACTCAGCGTCGAAGCGGGCTCGCCGATCATGCGCATCGAGCGCCTGACCCACGATGCCCACGGCCAGCCGCTGGACTTCGAACACCTTTATTACCGTGGCGATGCGTTCCAGTACCGCCTGCGGATCGACCGGCAAAAAGGGGAGCAGGCATGACCCGCAACGTTCTAGAACAGGAATACGACATCGTCGTGATTGGCGGCGGCACGGCCGGGCCGATGGCGGCGATCAAGGCCAAAGAGAAGAACCGCGATTTGCGCGTTTTGCTGGTCGACAAGGCCAACGTCAAGCGCAGCGGCGCGATCAGCATGGGCATGGACGGCCTGAACAACGCGATCATTCCCGGCCACTCGACACCGGAGCAGTACACCAAGGAAATCACCATCGCCAATGACGGCATCGTCAATCAGGCGGCGGTCTACGCCTATGCGACGCACAGTTTTGAAACCATCGAACAACTCGACCGCTGGGGCGTGAAGTTCGAGAAGGACGAGACCGGCGACTACGCGGTGAAAAAGGTCCACCACATGGGCGCCTATGTGCTGCCGATGCCGGAAGGGCACGACATCAAGAAAGTCCTGTATCGGCAGTTGAAACGTGCGCGGGTGAGCATCACCAATCGCCTGGTCTGCACGCGTTTGTTGACCGACAAGGAGGGCGCGGTCAACGGTGTTATGGGCTTCGATTGCCGCACCGCCGACTTCCATGTGATCAAGGCCAAAGCAGTGATTCTCGCCTGCGGCGCGGCCGGACGCCTCGGCCTGCCATCGTCTGGCTACTTGATGGGCACCTACGAGAACCCGACCAATGCGGGCGACGGCTACGCGATGGCCTATCACGCCGGCGCCGAACTGGCCAATCTCGAGTGCTTTCAGATCAACCCGTTGATCAAGGACTACAACGGCCCGGCCTGCGCCTACGTCACCGGCCCGCTGGGGGGCTACACCGCCAACAACAAGGGCGAACGCTTCATCGAGTGCGACTACTGGAGCGGGCAGATGATGTGGGAGTTCCATCAGGAACTGGAGAGCGGCAACGGTCCGGTGTTCCTCAAACTCGATCACCTGGCCGAGGAAACCATCCAGAACATCGAGGAAATCCTGCACAGCAATGAGCGCCCGAGCCGTGGCCAGTTCCACGCCAACCGTGGCACCGACTACCGCACGCAGATGGTTGAAATGCACATTTCGGAAATCGGCTTTTGTAGCGGCCACTCGGCGTCCGGTGTGTGGGTCAACGAGCGTGCCGAGACTTCAGTGAAAGGCTTGTATTCGGCCGGCGACATGGCTGCGGTGCCGCACAATTACATGCTTGGCGCGTTCACTTACGGCTGGTTCGCCGGGCACAACGCGGCGGAGTTTGTCGCCGGCCGCGAGTTTTCCGCACTGGACAGCGAGCAGATCGCCAAGGAAAAAGCCCGGGTCTACGCGCCGCTCGACCGCGAACACGGCCTGCCACCGGCGCAGGTGGAATACAAGCTGCGCCGCTTCGTCAACGACTACCTGCAACCGCCGAAAGTGACCAAGAAGATGCAGATCGGCCTGCAGCGTTTCAGCGACATCGAACGCGATCTTGAGCAGATGAAGGCCAGCAATGCTCACGAACTGATGCGAGCGATGGAAACCAGCGTGATCCGCGATTGCGCCGAAATGGCCGCCCGCGCTTCGTTGTTCCGCGCCGAAAGCCGCTGGGGCTTGTACCACTATCGCGTCGATCACCCGCAACGCAACGACGCCGATTGGTTCTGCCACTGCCATCTGAAAAAGGGCGAGGACGGCCAGATGACCAGTTTCAAGAAAGCCGTCGAGCCCTACATCATCCCGCTCGATGCCGAAGAAATGCAGGCCTATCACCGCCTGCGGGTCGGCGCCTTCGCCGCTTGATGCATCACTAGAAAGAGAGTCCGAACCATGGCTTATCAAGCTCAGGAAATCTTCTTCCGCTCCAACGCGCCGGTCACCGTGGACGAGGACAAATGCATCGCCGAAAAGGGCTGCACCGTGTGCGTCGACGTCTGCCCGATGGACCTGCTGGCGATCAACCCGGCCACGCAAAAGGCCTACATGGCGTTCGATGAATGCTGGTACTGCATGCCGTGCGAGAAGGATTGCCCGACTGGGGCGGTGAAGGTCGACATCCCCTATTTGTTGCGTTGACCCCAAATCCATTGTGGGAGCGAGCCTGCTCGCGAAAGCAATCGTTCGTTCAACAATGATGGTGACTGACCCGCCGCCTTCGCGAGCAGGCTCGCTCCCACATTGCAATTGTGATTATCCAATAGCCATCCGGTGAACCCCGGACGCTGAATGCAAAACACCCCTCGTTTCCCACCGCGCCCTGATCGCGGCGGAGACGAACTTCAAACAAATGATTCGAGGGGAAACACTCATGTTGCGTGCAGCACTTGCCGGTCTGGTACTGGCTTCATTCACCTTGTCGGCCTCGGCCGAAACCATCCGCATCGCCATCGGCACTCAGGACACCACCATCAACTGCGCCGCCGGTGGCCTGTTGATCAGGGAACTGGGGCTGCTGGAAAAATACCTGCCCCACGATGGCGCCTACAAAGACGCGAAGTACGACGTGCAATGGAAGAATTTCACCAGTGGCGCGCCGCTGACCAACGAGATGGTCGCCGGCAAGCTCGACTTTGGCGCCATGGCCGATTTCCCCGGTGCGTTCAATGGTGTGGCGTTCGAAACAGCGGGCAAGCACAGCCTGTTCATCAGCGTGCTGTCGGGCAGCATCAAGGGCAGCGGCAACGGCATCGTCGTGCCGAGCGCTTCGTCGGTGCAGAGCCTGAGCGAACTCAAGGGCAAGACCATTTCGGTGCCGTTCGCCTCGACGGCTCACGGCATGTTGCTGCGCGCCGTGGCAGAGCAGGGCTGGGACCCGCTTAAGGATGTCAACATCATCGCCCAGCCACCGGAAGTCGCCGGCTCGGCATTGCAGGCCGGGAAGATCGACGCCCACGCCGATTTCGTGCCCTTCGCCGAGCTGTTCCCGAGCCGTGGTTTCGCCCGCAAGATCTACGACGGCGCCCAGGCCAACGCGCCGACTTTCCATGGCGCACTGGTGGATCAGGCCTACGCCAGGAAGTACCCGGAAATCGTCGTCGCCTATTTGCGCGCGAGCATCGAAGCCAACCAACTGCTTGCCGCCGAACCCGAGAAGTACAGCGAACTGATCGCCAAAGTCACCGGCGTCGATGCCGAGGTCAACTACCTGTTTCACGGCCCGCTCGGCGTACAGACCCGCGACCTGAGCTGGAAACCTGAATACCGCCAGGCTGTCGGTACCGCCATCGATACCTTGAAGCTGCTGAAGAAAGCCGATCGCGGGCTCGACCTGAACAGCTTCATCGACGACCAGTACATCCGCGCCGCCTTCAAGGCCTCAAATCTAGATTACACCGCGCAACTGGCCAACTACGCGCAGACGCCATTGCCGGGTGTGGATGCGGCGACGGGCAATGCCATCACCGACGTCAGCCATGTCGCGGAAATCTGGGTGCGCGGTGAGGAAAAAGTCCGCCGTTACGGCTCGGCTGAAGCGGCGTTCACCGCGCTGGCGGGGTTGAAGCAGGAGGGCAAGAACATTCGTGCGGTGTATGCGCAGGCCAGTGACAGCGGGATCAAGTTGCTCGCCGAACAAGCGTGGTTTGCCAGCGATGCCAAGGGTCGCCTCAGCGCATTTCTGCTCAAGGGCCAGGCCCAGCAATACGCTGCGGCGCAGGGTGGCAAGGTGTTCGACTTCAGCGATGCGACTGCGCAGGTTGTTGCTGCGCGCTGAAGATCAAAAGCCCCTCACCCTAACCCTCTCCCAAAGGGAGAGGGGACTGACCGAGTTGTTGGTGAGAGATACGCCGACATGAAGTACCGAGTCGAACTGAGGTCTGCAAGCGCTGAGATCAAAAGCCCCTCACCCTAACCCTCTCCCGGAGGGAGAGGGGACTGACCGAGTTGTTGGTGAGAGATACGCCGACGTGAAGTACCGAGTCGAACTCAGGTCTGCAAGCGCTGAGATCAAAAGCCCCTCACCCTAACCCTCTCCCGGAGGGAGAGGGGACTGACCAAGTTGTTGGTGAGAGATACGCCGACGTGAAGTACCGAGTCGAACTCAGGTCGTGAAAAGCACGCAAATCGGCTCCCTTTCCCCCTCGCCCCCCTGGGGGAGAGGGCTGGGGTGAGGGGGTAAATCTCAGCCATCACACAGAACCCGAACTGGAAACCGGACTATGAAAACACCGTTGCGCTGGACATCAAGAGCCGCCTCACTGCTGCTCTGCCTGCTCTTCTGGCAACTCGCCGCCAGCCACGACTGGAACCTCGGCCTGGTCACCTTTGCCAACGTGCCGACGCCACTGGCGGTGATCGAAGCCGCACTGGGCCTGGGCGACTCGGGCAAACTCTGGCAGCACTTGAGCAGCAGCCTCGGCCGCGTCTTCGCCGGCTATCTGGCGGCGCTGATCATCGGCATCGCCCTGGGCCTGGCCATCGGCCGGTCGAAATGGGCTGAAGACATTTTGCTGCCACCGCTGGAAGTCCTGCGCCCGATCCCCGCCGTGGCGTGGATTCCGCTGGCGATCCTGATGTTTCCGTCCTCGGAGTTGTCGATGGTTTTCATCACCTTCACTGGCGCGCTGTTCCCGATCCTGCTCAACACCGTGCACGGCGTCGAACGCGTTGATCCACGCCTGATCGCCTCGGCAAAGAGCCTCGGGGCAGGGCGTCGGGCGATTCTGCTGGAAGTAATCCTGCCGGGCGCTGCGCCGAGCATCATCACTGGCCTGGCGATCGGCATGGGCACGTCGTGGTTCTGTCTGGTGACGGCGGAAATGATCTCCGGGCAGTTCGGCATCGGTTACTACACCTGGGAGTCCTACACCATTCAGAACTACGCCGACATTGTCGTCGGCATGCTCCTGATCGGCGTGTTGGGCATGGGCAGCAGTTGGCTGATCAAACGCCTGGGCGGCTTGTTCACGCCTTGGCATCGACCGCGAGGCAAAGCCTGATGAGCGTGATGCAAACCCCGGCAGGGCGGATCGACATTCGCCAGTTGTCCATCGTCCTCGGCCAGGGCCGCGAAGCCTTCGAAGCGGTGCAGGGCCTCGATTGCCAGATCGAATCCGGCCAGTTCGTGTGCATTCTCGGCCCCTCCGGTTGCGGCAAGTCGACCTTGCTCGGCGCCCTGGCCGGACACTTGAATGCCAGTACCGGCAGCTTGAAAGTCGACGGCAGCGCGGTGACCGGCCCGTCGCCGCAGCGCGGCATGGTGTTTCAGCACCACACGCTGTTCCCGTGGCGCACGGTGCGCGACAACGTCGCCTTCGGCCTGAAGATGCGCGGGGTCGGCAAGGCTGAGCGCCATCGCGCCGCTGACGACATTCTCAAACTGGTCGGCCTCGAAGGCTTCGCCGAGCGCTGGCCCGATCAGCTCTCTGGGGGCATGCAGCAACGGGTAGAAATCGCCCGGGTGCTGGTCAATCGCCCGCGACTGTTGCTGATGGACGAACCGTTCGGCGCGCTGGATGCGCTGACCCGTCTGAACATGCAGGAACTGCTGCTGGACATCTGGACGCGCATCCGCACCACGGTGGTTTTCGTCACCCACGACATTGACGAGGCGCTGTTTCTAGCCGACCGCTTGCTGGTAATGAGCGCGCGACCGGGGCGAATCATCGAAGACTTGCCTCTGGACTTTCCGCGTCCGCGCACCAGCGAACTGGTCACCAGCCCGGAATTCGCTCGCCTCAAGCGCCACTGCCTCGACCTGCTGCGCCACGACAACGACCGACCGCTGCCGCGCCTCAATCCGCTCGGCCTGCCTCCTGAAAACCCTTTGCCGCGATTTGCCTTATGACCTCTATTTTTGCTGTGACCGACAACGAAGACATCCTCGCCCTGCATCCGCGCCTGACGGCTGAAGACGCCGGCGTGCGGCGCATTGCCCTGATCGATCTGGCCGATCTCGAAGAACCGGATGGCTTGCTCTGGCTGGTTGATCGACTTCGTCAGGATCCTGCCGAGGATGTTCGCGCTGAAGCTGCGCGATTGCTTGAAGCGTGGGAGGACGATGCGGTCGTGCAAGCCTTGTGCGAAGCGCTGACGGATACGTCGCCCGCTGTGCAATCGGCAGCGGCGCAAAGCCTGAGCCTGCTCAAGACTGCAGCGGCGGGGCGCGTGATTCTGCCGTGGACCGAACATGCCGATGTCAGTGTGCGCATCGCCGCATTTCGGGCGTTGCGAGAATTGCGCTTTGCCGAGGCCGCGCCGGCTGCTGTCGCGGCATTGGAAGATGCCGATGCTCATGTTCGGCGCGAAGCGGTTGGCGTGCTCGGCTGGCTCAAACAGCTCGACGCGCTGCCAGCCTTGGCGCGCCTGGCCAGCGACGACCCGGACACCGAAGTGCGCCGCGCCGCGACGGGTGCGCTCGGTCTGGCCAGTGGCGCCGAAGTGTTGCCGGCGCTGAGCCAGGCCTTGCACGACCCCGCCTGGCAAGTGCGCGAAGAAGCCGCGACGACACTGGGCAAGGTTGGCCACAGCGACGCCGGCCCGACCTTGGTCGAAGCGCTGAGCGATGATTACTGGCAAGTGCGCCTGCGCGCCGCTCGCAGCCTCGGTCGTCTACGTTTCGTCCCGGCGCTGGACGCGCTGATCGACACCCTCGGCCACCGCATCAGCAACCTGCGCAAGGAGGCCGCGCTGGCGCTTGGAGAGTTGAACGATCGCGGCGCCGTGGCCGCGTTGCAGGCAGCGCAGGACGACGGCGACCCGGAAGTGCGCAAAGCCGTGCGCATCGCGTTGAGTCAGCTGCAATGACTCCGCTGTCGGTGGGCAACTCGCAGAGTGAGCGCACGTTACACCTGAGCTGGCCGGACGGGCGCGAATCGCTGCTCAAGCATGCCGATCTGCGCCGGCAATGCCCTTGCTCGCAATGCCGCGCATTTCGCCTGCGCGGCGTCACGCCGCTGGTCGATGAGCGCGTGCGTCTGATCGAACTCAACCCGCAGGGGTATGGTGTGCAACTGGTGTTCAGCGACGGGCATCAACGCGGGATTTATCCGTGGGAGTACCTGGCGCAACTGGGTTCTTCGCCTATTTGATCGTTCCCACGCTCCGCGTGGGAATGCAGCCCGTGACGCTCCGCGTCACTGGACGCGGAGCGTCCCTTGAGGCATTCCCACGCAGAGCGTGGGAACGATCAGATTCATCTGATTGCAGCTCCCTGCGTCGGCATGCGCCGACTGGCGGTTCTTGTCAGGAAATTCCCACAGGAGTACAAATGTACTCCATGACCAATCTGACTCCCCGCCGTACCGCCATTCTGACCTTTATCCGCGATCGCATCGCTGAGCACGGTCAGCCCCCAAGCCTCGCTGAAATCAGCGAGGCTTTTGGTTTTGCCTCGCGCAGCGTGGCGCGCAAGCATGTGCTGGCGCTCACCGAAGCCGGTTTCATCGAGGTCAATCCGCATCAGGCCCGGGGCATTCGTTTGCTCGGCCAGCCATCGCGTCCGGAGCTGCTGGAGATCCCCGTACTCGGTCGTGTGGCCGCCGGCGCGCCGATTGGCGCCGATGCCGATATCCATAACCGTTTGCTGCTCGACCCGGCGCTGTTCTCCCGCACCCCGGATTACATGCTGCGGGTGCAGGGCGACTCGATGATCGAAGACGGCATTCTCGATGGCGATCTGGTCGGTGTGCGGCGCAATCCCGAGGCGCTGAACGGCCAGATCGTCGTTGCGCGTCTGGACGGTGAAGTCACCATCAAACGCTTCGAACGGGTCGGGGATGAAGTGCGCCTGCTGCCGCGCAACCCGGCGTACAAGCCGATTGTCGTGCGTGATGATCAGGATCTGGCCATTGAAGGCGTGTTCTGTGGTCTGGTGAGGCAAGGCTGATGGGCGCCGTCGTTGCGTTGGATACGCTGTTCAATGGCGGCCAGGTCTGGCGCGGCAGGCCTGCGCCACCGGCGGCGAGTCCGCAGCCGACCGGGCATGCGGGACTGGACGCAGCTCTGCCCAGCGGCGGCTGGCCGGAAGCGGCGCTGAGCGAAATCCTTCTCGCCGGCCCTGGTGTCGGCGAGCTGCAACTGGTCTGGCCAACCCTGGCGCGATTGTCCGCGGCCGGTGAGCGCATCGTGCTGGTGGCGCCGCCGTTCGTGCCGTACCCGCAGGCCTGGGCCAATGCCGGGGTCGATTTGCGCCAGTTGTCGGTGATTCAGGCCAGCGAACGCGATGCCTTGTGGGCGGCGGAGCAGTGTCTGCGCTCGGGCAGTTGCGGCGCGGTGCTGTGCTGGCCGAACAAGGCCGACGACCGTGCTTTGCGGCGTTTGCAGGTAGCGGCGGAAACCGGCCAGACCCTGGCCTTTGCCTGGCGCCCGTTGAGCGAGGCGGTCAACCCGTCACCGGCAGCGTTGCGCATAGCCATCGATGCCAAACCGGCGCAACTCCGCGTACTCAAATGCCGTGGCGGGCTGGCGCGTGCGGCGCCGATTGCCTTTGCCGTGGGGCACTGATCGTCATGCGCTGGGTATGTATTCTCTTTCCGCAACTGGCCCTCGACGCTGTGCTGCGTCAGCGGCCCGACCCTGAAGAGCCGCTGGTGCTGCTCAGCGGCCCGGCCCAGCGGCGAGTGCTGCAAGCGGTTAATCCGGCGGCACGCAAACTCGGCCTGCGCCCTGGCATGTCGATGACCGCCGCGCAAGCCATGAGCAAAGGCTTTGCCACCGCCGATTATGAGGTGGCCGAGGTCGAGCACTGGCAGCAGTTTCTCGCCGCATGGGCCTACCGTTTCAGCGCGCAAGTCAGCGTGCATTACCCGCGTACCGTGGTGTTCGAGATCGAATCCAGCCTCGGACTGTTCGGTACCTGGCCGCAATTTGAAGCTCGCCTGCGCCAGGAGTTGAAAGACCTGGGCTTTCGTCATCGCATCGTCGCCGCGCCGAACCCGGTGGCGGCGCGAGTGCTGGCCAATGCCTACGATGGCCTGGTGGTGCCGGACGGCGAGGCCTTGCAGCATCATCTCGGGCAATTGCCGGTCGACCGCGTCGGGCTGGAGCCGAATGTCGCCACGGCGTTGTCGCGCATGGGCCTGCGCAATCTCAGTCAGGTGCAAAGCCTGCCACGCCAGGCACTGGCCCGGCGTTTCGAAGCGCAGATGCTCAAGCACCTCGACACGCTGTTCGGCGCACGCCCTCTGGCGCTGGCGTTCTATCTGCCGCCCGACCGTTTCGATATCCGCATCGAACTGAATTTCGACGTGCAATCCCATCAAGCCTTGCTATTCCCGTTACGGCGCTTGACCGGCGATTTGTCGGCGTTCCTCTGCGGGCGCGACAGTGGCGTGCAGCGTTTCGACCTGCATCTGGAACACGCCGGGCTGCCGGACACAGTGATCAAGGTCGGCCTGCTCAGCGCCGAGCGTGACGCGGCGATGCTCTTCGAACTGGCCCGTGGCCGGCTGGAACAAGTTCAGGTGGAGGCACCGGTGCGTGGTTTTCGCTTGCGCGCCGAAGACCTGCCGAGTTTCGTTCCGCAATATCAGGAGCTGTTCGACGACCGCCCGCAGCAGACCTTGCCCTGGGAGCAATTGCGCGAACGTCTGCGCGCACGGCTGGGTGATGACGCGGTGCAGGGCTTGCGCTTTCAGGCCGATCATCGCCCCGAGTGCGCGTGGCAGAATGGCGTCGACAAACAGCCTTGCACAGGTTTGCCCAGCGTCCAGCGCCCGGGCTGGCTGCTCAACGAACCGCAGAGCGTGCCGGAAGGTTCGGCGCGGATTCTCATGGGGCCGGAGCGCATCGAATCCGGTTGGTGGGACGGTGGCGACGTGCGGCGTGATTACTACCTGATCCAGAACCGCGCCGGTCAGCAGGGCTGGGCCTGGCGCGCTGTGGGTGAGGGCGGCGCGCTGTGGCTGCAAGGCTGGTTCGCATGAGTGCCGATTACGCCGAACTGCATTGCCTGTCGAATTTCAGTTTCCAGCGCGGTGCCTCCAGCGCGCTGGAGCTGTTTCAGCGGGCGAAAAAGCACGGCTATCAGGCACTGGCGATCACCGACGAGTGCACCCTCGCCGGGATCGTTCGTGCATGGCAAGCGGCGAAGTCCGTGGAGTTGCCGCTGATCATCGGCAGCGAGGTGCGCATCGACAACGGCCCGAAACTGGTACTGCTGGTGGAAAACCTTGCTGGTTATCAGGCCCTGTGCGGCTTGATCACCCAGGCCCGGCGGCGTACGCAGAAAGGCCAGTATCAGCTGCTGCGCGAAGACTTCGCCGAAGCGCTGCCGGGTTTGCTGGTGTTGTGGGTGCCGGACTCAGTGGATGACCGGGAAGAAGGACGCTGGCTGAAACAAACCTTCGGCGACCGCCTGTGGCTCACGGTGCAACTGCATCGCGGGCAGAACGATCAGCAGCGGCTCGCGGCATTGTTGGCTCTGGCGGCTGAGCTGCAGACTCCAGCCGTGGCCAGCGGCGATGTGCACATGCATGCCCGGGGGCGCCGTGCCTTGCAGGACACCATGACCGCGATCCGTCATCACGTCCCCGTGGCCGAAGCGGGTTTGCGCCTGCATCCCAATGGCGAGCGGCATTTGCGTTGCCTTGATGTGCTGCGCGAATTGTATCCGCCGGCCTTGCTCGAGGAATCGGTCAACCTGGCCCAGCGCTGCACCTTCGATCTGAGCGAGCTGCGCTATCAATATCCGAAAGAGCTGGTGCCCAAGGGCCACAATGCCAGTTCCTGGTTGCGTCATCTGACCGAGGAGGGCATTGCCTGGCGCTGGCCGAAAGGGCCTCAGGCCAAGGTGCTCAAGCAGATCGATGACGAGCTGCAATTGATCGCTGAACTCGGCTACGAAAGCTACTTCCTCACCGTGCACGACGTGGTGCGCTTTGCCCGCACGCAGAACATCCTCTGTCAGGGCCGTGGTTCGGCCGCCAACTCGGCGGTGTGTTTTGCCCTGGGCATCACCGAGATCGATCCGGATCGCACTACGCTGCTGTTCGAACGCTTCATGTCCAAAGAGCGCAACGAGCCGCCGGACATCGATGTCGATTTCGAGCACGAGCGCCGCGAGGAAGTCCTGCAATACGTGTTCAACCGTTATGGCCGGCGACGTGCGGCGCTGACCGCGGTGGTCAGCACCTATCACGCCACCGGTGCCGTGCGCGATGTGGCCAAGGCCCTCGGCCTGCCACCGGATCAGATCAACGCGCTGGCCGATTGCTGCGGGCGCTGGAGCGATGAAACGCCGCCGCTGGAACGTTTGCGCGAAGGTGGCTTCGACCCGGACAGTCCGGTGCTGCGCCGGGTACTGAGCCTGACCGGGCAACTGATCGGCTTCCCCCGGCACCTGTCGCAGCATCCCGGTGGTTTCGTGATTTCCGAGCAACCGCTGGACACCCTGGTGCCAGTGGAAAACGCAGCCATGGCCGATCGCACCATCATCCAATGGGACAAGGACGACCTCGATGCGGTCGGCCTGCTCAAGGTGGATATTCTCGCCTTGGGTATGCTCAGTGCGATTCGCCGCTGCTTCGATCTGCTGCGCCGGCATCGTGATCTGAACCTGACACTCGCGACGATTCCACCTGAAGACAAACCGACCTACGAAATGATCAGTCGCGCCGATACCGTCGGCGTGTTCCAGATCGAGTCGCGGGCGCAGATGTCGATGTTGCCGCGCCTGAAACCGCAGACGTTCTACGATCTGGTGATTGAAGTGGCGATCGTCCGCCCGGGGCCGATTCAGGGCGGCATGGTTCATCCCTACCTGCGCCGACGTAACAAGGAAGAGGCGGAAACCTATCCGTCGCCAGCGCTCGAAGTCGTACTCAAAAGAACCCTGGGCGTGCCGCTGTTTCAGGAACAGGTCATGCAGATCGCCATCGTCGCTGCCGACTACAGCCCCGGTGAGGCCGATCAACTGCGCCGTTCCATGGCCGCGTGGAAGCGCCATGGCGGACTGGAGCCGCATAAGGAGCGTCTCGCCGCCGGGATGAAAAAGAACGGCTACACACCGGAATTCGCCGCGCAGATCTTCGAGCAGATCAAAGGCTTCGGCAGTTATGGCTTCCCCGAATCCCACGCCGCCAGTTTCGCCTTGCTGACCTACGCCAGTTGCTGGCTGAAATGCCACGAGCCGGCGGCGTTCGCCTGTGCATTGATCAACAGTTGGCCGATGGGCTTTTACAGTCCGGACCAGATTCTGCAGGACGCGCGGCGGCACCAATTGCAGATCCGTCCGGTGGACGTGCGCGCCAGCGACTGGGATTGCAGCCTCGAGCCGCTGAGTGCCGGGCAACCGGCGATTCGCATGGGCCTGCGCATGATCAAGGGTTTTCGCGAAGAGGACGCACGGCGCATCGAAGCCGCGCGCCGACACGGGGCGTTTGCCGATGTCGCTGACCTGGGTGAGCGCGCCGCCCTCGACAGTCGTGCGCAGGCCTTGCTGGCAGACTCCGGCGCTTTGCGCGGTCTGGCCGGGCACCGTCATCGTGCGCGTTGGGAAGTGGCCGGGGTGCAGAAACAACTCGGCCTGTTCGCCGGCCTGCCCAACGAAGAAGAAGTCAAAATCGTCCTGCCCAAACCCAGCGTTGGCGAAGACCTGCATGCTGATTACGCGACCGTGGGGACGACGCTGGGGCCGCATCCACTGGCGTTGTTGCGTGGCGAGTTGCAAGCCCGGCGTTGCCGCAGCTCGCGGGAATTGATGGATATCGAACATGGCCGGCCGGTCAGCGTGGCCGGTCTGGTCACCGGCCGACAGCGCCCCGGTACGGCCAGCGGCGTGACGTTCGTGACCCTGGAAGACGAGTTCGGCAACGTCAACGTAGTGGTCTGGCGTGACCTGGCCGAGCGTCAGCGCCAAGTGCTGGTGGGGTCGCAATTGCTCAAGGTCGACGGCCGCTGGGAACGCGAAGGCGATGTGCGCCACCTGATCGCCGGGCGCATGAGCGACCTTAGCCCGCTGCTCAACGGCATTCACGTGCAGAGCCGGGATTTCCACTGACCTTTGTGGGAACGAGCCTGCTCGCGAAAGCGCAGTCTGAGGCAATGACGATGTTGACTGTGCCGCCGCCTTCGCGAGCAGGCTCGCTCCCACAGGGACTTTGGTTGCGATGAAGATGGTCGATCTGCCCCGTATCAGTGTGGGAGCGAGCCTGCTCGCGAATGCGGGCTGTCAGGCAATGACGATGTCGAACGTGCCGCCGCCTTCGCGAGCAAGCTCACTCCCACAGGGAATTTGGTTGCGATGAAGATGGTGGATTTACCCCGTATCAGTGTGGGAGCGAGCCTGCTCGCGAAAGCGCAGTGTCAGGCAACGACGATGTCTAACGTGCCGCCGCCTTCGCGAGCAGGCTCGCTCCCACAGGTTTTGGCTGTTTATCCAAAATCGAGATAAATCAAAAGGCTGCACCTTTGGGCCGAAGGCAGATATTCTGCGCTTCACACCGGTACGGGAACCCGATCAACTCCATGGCCAGCCACTGCCAGGATGAATTGCCCGACGCCAAAGGAGTGTTCGAATGAGCGAAAAGAAACTGGAAACCACGGTCGATCGCGTCTACCAAGGGGTTTACGCGGCGATCAGCAAGCGTTCGTTGCGCCCGGGCATGAAGCTGGGTGAGGCGTCGCTGGCCGAGTTGTTCAATGTCAGCCGCACGTCGGTTCGTGCTGCGCTCAAGCAATTGGAAGCCGATGGTCTGGTCACCACTGAGCCCAACAAAGGTGCATCGGTGTCGCTGCCCAGTGACGCAGAACTGCGTTCGCTGTTCGAAACCCGGCGGCTGATCGAAATCGGCATCGTCACCGAACTGTGCCGGCGCAAAGACAGCGTTGCCATGCAGGATCTGCGTGAGCACTTGTTGCTGGAGGATGCCGCCCATGCGGCCGGCGACCATGAACGGCTGATCCATCTGCTCGGCGAATTCCACCTCAAACTGGCGCGCAGCCTGAACAATCCGGTGCTGCTTGACTGGTTCCAGAAGCTGATCTCGCGCGCTTCGCTGTATGCCGCCGCGCTCGATGACGACAGTCATCAAGCCTGCCGCGACGATGAACACCTGCGTTTGCTTGAGTACATCGAGGCCGGTAATCAGAGCGCCGCGATCGAGCTGACCTGCACGCACCTCAACGGAATCGAGAAGGCGATTCTCGACGTTGCTGCAAAAATGAAAACCGGCTATCACCCACTCAAACACTTGATTGGCGTCTGAATGGCCCTGTGTCGCAAATCGGCTATACCTCCAATGAAACCAATGCGTTTTCAGGGCCTCGAAACACACGGGCGTCGCGTCGTTGTAGCGTTGCGATAGATCGGAAAACCGCAAAAAAGGACACTGAGTCAGGCGATGCAGTTTTTATCCGAAAGCCACGGCTGTGAGGGCTGGAAAGGCGAAATGGCCGGACGCATCCGTGCGTTCGACTGGAGCCTCACCGAACTGGGTCCGCTCGCCGACTGGCCGGCCAGCCTGTGTAACACCGTGCAGCTGATGCTGGCTTCGCCGCTGCCGATGGTGATGCTCTGGGGCCATGCCGGCTACATGATCTACAACGACGCCTACTCCGAATTCGCCGGTGGCCGCCATCCCTATCTGCTTGGCGTGCCGGTAGAGCTGGGCTGGCCGGAAGTCGCCGAATTCAACCGCCACGTCGTTGACACTTGCCTGGCCGGCGGCACCTTGTCCTATCGCAACAAAGAGCTGGTATTGCTGCGCGACGGCGTGCCCGAAGACGTTTGGATGGACTTGTATTACAGCCCGGTGGCCAACGACGAAGGCGTGCCCGGCGGCGTCATGGCGATGGTGGTCGAAACCACCGAACTGGTGCATTCCGAACGCCTGCGTCAGGCGGCCGAAGATGCCTATCGCGCCGACAACGAGCGCGTGCGTCTGGCGCTGAATGCCGGCGCACTGCTTGGCTCGTTTGTCTGGGACATCAAGAACAATCGCTTCTCCGCTGACGAACGTTTCGCCCGCACCTTTTCCTACCCGCCGGATCAGGACCTGAGCGATCTGCAACAAGAGATCGCCGAATCGCGCATTCATCCCGAAGATCATCGGTGGGTGCAGGAGCGAGTTGCCCATAGCGTGCGCACTGGCGAGCCGTACAACGCTGAATACCGCGTGCAGCGGGCCGACGGCCAGTATTTGTGGGTGCTGGCCAGTGGTGCCTGCGAGTTCGATGAGCAAGGCAAACCGTTTCGCTTTCCCGGTGTGCTGATCGACATCCATGAGCGCAAAAACGCCGAAGAATCACTGCTCAAATTCACCCGTAATCTCGAACAGCGAGTGGCCACCGAAGTGAATGCGCGGCTGGCAGCCGAGGAACAACTTCGCCAATCGCAGAAGCTCGAAGCCATCGGCGGCCTGACCGGTGGCGTTGCCCACGACTTCAACAATCTGCTGCAAGTCATCGCCGGCAACCTGCATCTGCTCGCCCGACATGAGCCCAACAATGCCAACGTACAACGCCGGGTCGTGGCTTCGCTGGCGGCGGTCGAACGCGGTGCCAAACTGTCTTCGCAACTGCTGGCCTTTGCCCGGCGGCAACCGCTGTCACCGGCCGTGTGCAATCCAGAGCAAATTTTCGAAGGCGTGGGCGAATTACTCCAACGTGCATTGGGCGAAACCATTCAGATCGACGTGCAACTGCCGCCGCAGCCCTGGCACATCAACGTCGATCGCAACCAACTGGAAAACGCGATTCTCAATCTGGCCATCAACGCCCGCGACGCGATGAAAGGCGAGGGCGTTATCGGCCTCAGCGCCGCCAATGTCTGTCTGGACAGCGAATACTGCGTCGGCAAGGGCATCGCGTCCGGTGAGTATGTGCGCGTGGCGGTCACCGACACCGGCGTGGGCATTGCCCCACAAATGCTGGAACAGGTTTTCGAACCGTTTTTCACCACCAAGGCCGACGGCCAGGGCACCGGGCTCGGTTTGAGCATGGTCTTTGGCTTCGTCAAACAGAGTGGCGGCCACGTCGAGATCGACAGCAAGCTCGGCGAAGGCACGCGGGTGCAGTTGTATTTCCCGCGCAGTCTGCGTCCGGTTCGTGAAGAGACCGCCAGTGTCGGAGAGCGCAAGAGCGGCGGCCACGAAACCATTCTGGTGGTGGAAGACAATGACGCGGTGCGCGCTTCGGCGGTGGAGTTGCTGCGCGAAGAAGGCTATCGGGTGATGACCGCGTGCAATGGCGACGTGGCCATGCAGATGCTGCTGGAAGGCATCGAGATCGATCTGATCTTCACCGACGTGGTCATGCCCGGCCTGATCAAGAGTTCCGATCTGGCCGCGTGGGCCAAGGTGCAGACACCGCCGGTACCGGTGCTGTTCACTTCCGGGCATACCCGCGACATCATTTCCCGCGACCACCAGCTCAGCCCCGATACGCATCTGCTCGGCAAACCCTACAGCCCGCAAGCCTTACTGCAGATGATTTGCGAGGTGCTCGGCACCTGATGCCGAGCGCTGCCCAGTTTTTCAATCAAGGCAGGCCGATGATTTCCAAGCGCAATTCCAAAGCACCCGCCGGCATGGTTCGTGTGCGCGGCGCCCGCGAACATAACCTGAAGAACGTTGATGTCGATATTCCGCGCGATGCGCTGGTGGTGTTCACCGGTGTCTCCGGTTCGGGCAAGTCGTCGCTGGCGTTTTCCACGCTGTATGCCGAGGCCCAGCGGCGGTATTTCGAATCGGTGGCGCCCTACGCGCGGCGGCTGATCGATCAGGTTGGCGTGCCGGATGTCGATTCCATCGAAGGACTGCCGCCCGCCGTCGCTTTGCAACAGCAGCGCGGCACGCCGAGCGCGCGTTCGTCGGTGGGCAGCGTGACGACGTTGTCGAGCCTGATCCGCATGCTCTATTCCCGCGCCGGGAGTTACCCGCCGGGGCAGCCAATGCTGTATGCCGAGGATTTTTCACCGAACACGCCGCAGGGCGCCTGTCCGGAGTGTCATGGACTTGGTCGCGTCTATGAAGTCACCGAAGCGCTGATGGTGCCGGACCCGAACCTGACCATCCGCCAGCGCGCCGTGGCGTCCTGGCCCTTGGCGTGGCAGGGGCAGAACCTGCGCGACATCCTCGTGACCATGGGCATTGATGTCGATATTCCCTGGAAGAAACTGCCGAAAAAGCAGCGCGACTGGATTCTCTTCACTGAAGAAACGCCGACGGTGCCGGTGTACGCCGGGCTGACCCCGGAAGAAACCCGCGTCGCGCTCAAGCGCAAGATGGAACCGAGTTATCAGGGCACCTTCACCGGCGCCCGGCGCTACATCCTGCACACCTTCACTCACTCGCAAAGTGCGCTGATGAAGAAGCGTGTTTCACAGTTCATGCGCGGTAGCCCGTGCCCATTGTGCGAGGGCAAACGGCTCAAGCGCGAGGCGTTGTCGGTGACCTTTGCCGGCTACGACATTGGCGAGTTGTCGCAGATGCCGTTGCTGCAAGTGGCCGAAGTGCTGCGGCCTGTAGCAGCGGCAAATTATCTGGAACAGGCCGAGGAGAGCGGCGACACCCTCAGCCATGCGCAAACCCGCGAGGCGCGTCAGCAGCGGGTCGCCCATGGCGCCAGCGGTCATGCCAGCGCACCGGACGTGCGCCACACGCCGAATCTGTCGCTGGAGAAACGCTTGGCGGCGCAGCGCATCGCTGAGGATTTGCTGGAGCGGGTCAGCACCCTGACCGATCTCGGCCTGGGTTATCTGGCGCTGGAACGCAGTACGCCGACCTTGTCGTCGGGCGAGTTGCAGCGTTTGCGCCTGGCCACGCAATTGGGTTCGCAGCTGTTCGGGGTGATTTATGTCCTGGACGAGCCGTCTGCCGGTCTGCATCCGGCGGATGGTGAGGCGCTGTTCGAAGCGTTGCAGCGCTTGAAGGCGGACGGCAACACGCTGTTTGTAGTCGAGCATGATGTCGAAACCATGCGCCGTGCCGACTGGCTGATCGACGTCGGCCCAGCGGCGGGCGAGAAGGGCGGGCGCGTGCTGTACAGCGGTCCGCCTGCGGGACTCGCTGATGTTGCAGATTCGCAGACCCGCGCTTATCTGTTTGCCGAAAACCAACGCCCTGAGCGCGCCGCGCGCAAGCCGAGCGGCTGGCTGAAGCTCGACGGCGTGACGCGCAATAACCTGAATAATCTTAGCGCCGAATTCCCTTTGGGCTGTTTCACCTCGGTGACCGGCGTATCGGGATCTGGCAAATCGAGTCTGGTCAGTCAGGCCTTGCTGGAACTGGTCGGCGCGCAGTTGGGCCGTCCGGTGGCCGAGGCCGAGTCAGAAGAGCCGAGCCTGGAAGATGACACTCCGCCGCCCAGCACCGGGCAGATCAGCGCCGGCCTGGAGTCGATCAAACGGCTGGTGCAGGTTGATCAGAAACCCATCGGACGCACGCCGCGCTCCAATCTGGCGACTTACACCGGGTTGTTCGACAACGTGCGCAAGCTGTTTGCCGCGACACCTGAGGCACAAGCGGCGGGCTATGATGCCGGGCAGTTTTCTTTCAACGTCGCCAAGGGCCGTTGCGCCACGTGTGAGGGCGAAGGTTTTGTCAGTGTGGAATTGCTGTTCATGCCCAGCGTGTATGCGCCGTGCCCAACTTGCCACGGAGCGCGGTATAACCCGCAGACATTGGCGATTCTCTGGCAGGGCTTGAGCATCGCCCAAGTCCTGCAACTGACAGTCGATGAAGCGGTAGCGGTGTTTGCCGAACAGGCGGGGATTCGTCGTTCGCTGGAAGTGCTGCGCGATATCGGCCTGGGTTATCTGCGCCTGGGGCAACCGGCCACGGAACTGTCCGGTGGTGAAGCGCAGCGGATCAAACTGGCGACCGAGTTGCAGCGCAGCCAGCGTGGTGCGACCTTGTATGTACTGGATGAACCGACCACGGGATTGCACCCGAGAGATGTCGATCGGTTGCTGGAACAACTCGATACGCTGGTAACGGCGGGGCACACGGTGATTGTGGTCGAACACGAAATGCGTGTCGTCGCGCAGAGCGACTGGGTGATCGACATCGGCCCCGGCGCCGGTGATCAGGGCGGCAGGATCGTCGCCGCCGGCACACCACAGAAAGTCGCCGCGAGCAAGAAGAGCAAGACTGCGCCGTTTCTGGCTCGGGCTTTGAGCCGATAACTGCAGCGCCTTGCTGGCCGCCATCGCTGGCAAGCCAGCTCCCACAGAAATTCAAGTTGTTGCCGAAAATCTGCGCACACTGATGCCCCCTGTGGGAGCTGGCTTGCCAGCGATGGCGCCAGTTCAGGCGCCATCCAGCGTACGGCGGACCTTGTCGAGCAGTTCGCTGATCTGGAACGGTTTGACCAGCATGTCCATGCCGGTGCCGAGGAAGACCTGGCGGTTGAGCGCGGTTTCGGCGTAGCCGGTCATGAACAGGATCGGCAGCCCTTCGTGCCAGCCACGGGCAACATCCGCCAGTTCACGGCCGCTCATGCGCGGCAAGCCGACGTCGGTCAGCAGCAGGTCGATCGACGGGTCATTCTGCAAGCGCTCCAGCGCTGATTCGATATCCGCCGCTTGCGTGCAGCGATAGCCGGCGTCTTCCAGCACTTCGGTAACGAACAAGCGCACCGTGGCCATGTCCTCGACGATCAGCACATGCTCACCACTACCTTTCGCGTCAGGCACGGGCACAGGCGCATCGGCCCCGGTCGGGTCGTTGGTGCCGGGCAGCATGATGGTCACTTCGGTGCCACGTCGGGCGACGCTGCGGATGTGCGCGTCACCGCCGGACTGACGGGCAAAACCGTAGATCGTCGACAGCCCGAGCCCGGTGCCCTGGCCCAAAGGCTTGGTGGTGAAAAACGGTTCGAACACCTTGTCGATCACGTTGTGTTCGATGCCGGTGCCGTCGTCGCGTACCGACAGCGCCACGTACGCGCCATCGGCCAGATTCGGATCGCCATGGGAATAAGCGGCGTAAGTATTGACCCAGATATTGCCGCCCGAGGGCAGGGCATCACGGGCGTTGATCACCAGATTGAGCACCGCGCTTTCCAGCTGCACCGGGTCGACCAGCGCAATCGCCGGTTTGTTGGTCAGTTCCAGCTTGAGGGTGATGCGCTCACCGATGGTGCGCACCAGCAATTCTTCCAGCGAGCGGACGTGATCGTTGATGTCCACCGGCCGTGTATCGAGCGGCTGCTGACGGGCAAATGCCAGCAGACGATGGGTCAATGAGGCCGCGCTCATGGCTGAGTTCAGCGCTGCTTCGGTATAGAACTGCACCTTGTCCAGACGCTCATCGGCCACGCGTTTCTGGATCAGTTCCAGGCTGGTGATGATCCCGGTCAGCAGATTGTTGAAGTCGTGGGCGATACCGCCGGTGAGCTTGCCCAGCGCATCCATTTTCTGCACTTGCAGCAATTGCGCTTCGGCGTGCACGCGCTCGGCGACTTCCTTGGCCAGCTGCGTGGTGGTGTCATCCAGCCGCGCCAGATGCGAGCGCTCGCGGTGGCGGTGTTCGGTGACGTCCTCGACGAACACCAGACTCAGTTCCGGGGTGCGATACGGCGAAATCTGCCATTGCGTCTCGCGAATCTCGCCCTGCACGCGCATGTTCAGCGTGCCTTTCCAGCGCTCGCCGTCGACCAGACGCAGACGCAGTTCATCGAGGATCGAGCATTGATCTTCGGCGAAGCATTCACGCAGCGCCTGCGGATCGCGGTTATCGACGATCAATTGGGCGAATGCGTGATTGCATTCATGCACTTTCAGATTGGCGTCGAGCACGGCGATCGGTGCCGAGACGTTGGCGAAAATCTCGCGGAAACGCGCCTCGCTTTCGCGCAGGGCATTTTCCGTGTCGCGCACCCGCAGCAGGGTACGCAGGGTCGCCAAGAGCACATCGGGGTCGACCGGGTGAATCAGATAGGCATCGGCACCCGCGTTGAGACCAGTGATGATATCGCCGGTCTGGATCGACGCCGCTGACACATGAATCACTGGCAGCAGCGCGGTGCCCGGGTCGGCGCGCAGCAGGCGGACGATGTCGAAACCGCTCATGTCCGGCAGGTTGACGTCGAGGATCAACGCATCGAGGGCTTCGCCCTCGATCAGGGCCAGGCCGTCGCTGCCGGTGCCGGCTTCGAGCACCGTGTAGCCATGGCGCTCCAAGCGCCGGCGCAGGGCGTAACGGGTGGCGACGTTGTCATCGACGATCAACAGGCGGATGTCACGATTCATCGACGTTCTCCAGAGCGATCGCCAGCGGGATGATGACAAAGAACGTCGAGCCGACGCCCGGCGTACTGTCTACCCCGACTTCACCGCCGAGCAGGGCGGCGAAACGCTTGCACAGTGACAGACCCAGACCGGTGCCGCGCAGACGTTTCTGCAATGGCGAATCGACTTGGGAGAAGTCTTCGAACAGCGTGTCATGCAGTTCGGCCGCGATGCCGATGCCGGTGTCGCTGACGGCAAAGCGCACTTTGTCTTCACCTTCCATTCGCGCCGATACCCGCACTTCGCCACGGGTGGTGAATTTCAACGAGTTGGAAATGAAGTTGCGCAGGATCTGCCCGAGCTTCTTGTCATCGGTATACAGGCGCGGCAGGCCCAGTGGCTCTTCGAAGATCAGATCCACCGCCGAGGCGTCGACGATTGGCCGGAACATCCCGCGCAGGGCGGAGAACAGGTCGAACATGTCGAACCAGGCCGGGGAAATGCTGATGCGCCCGGCTTCGATCTTCGCCAGATCGAGCAGGTCATCAACCATGTCGCTGAGCTCGCGGGCAGCGGTGCTGACGAAGGCTACCTGCTTGTGCTGTTCAGGGCTGAGCGGACCGTCGAGTTCGTCAGCGAGCAGACTGTTGATGCTCAGTATCGAGCCCAGCGGCGTGCGGAATTCATGGCTCATGTACGACAGGAAACGGCTCTTGAGATCCGATGCCTGACGCAGTTCTTCGGCCTGATTGTCGAGCTCGGCGTACAGCGCCAGAACACCCTGGTTGGTTTCATCGAGTTCTTCGCGCAGGGCAGTGGTTTCGCGCTGCAACTGAGCGATGAGCGCCGCCTGTTCGGCGTGGCTCAAGTGAGTCGATTCAGCCATGGGCGGCCTCCAGAGCCACGACCAGCACCGTCACGTCATCGCGACCACGGCAAAAGTCGCGGTGCAGGACGCTGGCTATCACGGCAGGATGGCGATGCACCAGGCCGGGGTAGTCTGCAAGATTCCAACGGGACTGTAGGCCGTCGCTGTACATGATCAATAAATGTCCGTTCACGTGAGCATAGTCAAAGGGTTTGGCTTTACGGTACTGGCCGCCAACGATACCGGGGTGTGAGGCCAGACCGCGGGATTTGCCAGGCTCCAGCAGACTGGCGCCGATGTTACCGACACCGGCGAACGTCAGGCCGTCGCGCTGGCTGTCAAACTGCGCGAAAGCGACGGCGCCACCGCGCGTGCCGAGCATTTCCTGATGCAGGTCTTCCATCAATACCACAGGATCGGCAAACGGTGCCCGGGCGAATGCCTGCGCCCCGGCCAGGCCGGCACGTTCGGCGTCTTCGCCATGGCCGAGGCCATCGACCACCAGCGCGCTGATCCGCGAACCTTCATATTTCAGATGCCAGACATCGCCGCAGGCTGGATCGGCATGCAGCGAATGCTGGCTGACGCCGAAGCGGATATCGGCCTGACGATCGCTGCGCGGAAAAATTCGCGCCAGCAACACCGCGCCACGGTGGTCGGCGTAGACATCGAAGACACTGGTCTGCCGCGATACGGCGCCGAGGCCGATGCCTTGTGTGCCGCCAGTGGAAAAGCCATCCGCCAGACAGGCATCCAGATCAAAGCCCTGCGCCCGATCCACGGTCTGCATTTCGATGCCGAAGCCGTTATCCGGCCGAGCCAGTACACGCAGGTGAAATTCACCACGCTGGGCATGCTTGAGCACGTTGCTCGCCAGTTCGGTCGCGACCAGCGCCACGCGGCCGGCATCGTTTTCGTCGAAGCCATGCTGCTCGGCGAGTTTCTGCGCGGTGCGCCGCGCGTGGCCGATCTGGCTGCTGTCCTCGATCGGCAGAACCTGGGTCAACGACCCGGTGATATTCATGTCCATCGTGTGATCGTAATGCGCGTGCCTTTGCCGGGCTCAGTGTCGAGTTCGAATTCATTGACCAGGCGCTTGGCGCCAGTCAGGCCAAGGCCCAACCCGCTGCCGGAGGTCCAGCCGTCGGTCATCGCCAGTTTGATGTCGGGGATGCCAGGGCCTTCGTCGCGGAAGGTGATGCGCAAACCGACCCGGCCGTTTTCCTCGAGAATCTGCCAGTCCATGTCGCCGCCGCCGCCATAGACCATGGTGTTACGCGCCAGCTCACTGACAGCGGTCACCAGTTTGGTCAGGTCGATCAGGCGCATGCCACATTCGGTGGCGAGTTTGCGCGTGGTCTGGCGGGCCAGCACTACGTCCTGTTCAATGAGAATGGGTTGCGTACCGCTACTGCGCACGGTCATTGTGCAAGTACTCGTTCCCGCAGCAGTTTCATCCCGCGTTCGACGTTCAGGGCGGTGCTCACGTCTGGCAAAGTCATGCCCAGCTCAACGAGCGTGATCGCCACTGCCGGCTGCATGCCGACCAGCACGGTTTTGGCGTCCATGATTTTCGACAGCCCGGAAATGTCGCCGATCATGCGCCCGATGAACGAATCGACCATGTCCAGCGCCGTGATGTCGATCAGCACGCCCCGGGCGGATGTCCGGCTGATGCGCTCGGACAGATCGTCCTGCAGGGTCAGGGCGAGTTGGTCATGCATGTCGACCTGAATGGTCACCAGCAAGATATCGCCCATTTGAAGAATCGGAATACGTTCCATGGTCAAGCCGTCTTGACGAGGCTGACACCCAAGCGGGTCAGGGCCAGTTTCAATGCGTCGGCCAGATTGGCCTTGGTCACTACGCCTTGCAGATCCAGACCCAGGTGCACGATGGTTTGCGCAATCTGTGGACGCACGCCGCTGATGATGCAGTCAGCGCCCATCAGGCGGATCGCGGTCACGGTTTTCAGCAAGTGCTGGGCGACCAGAGTGTCGACGGTTGGCACGCCGGTGATGTCGATGATGGCGATTTCCGAACCGGTGTCGACGATGCGTTGCAGCAGCGATTCCATGACTACTTGGGTGCGCTGCGAATCGAGGGTGCCGATCATTGGCAGGGCGAGGACGCCATCCCACAGCTTGACCACCGGAGTCGACAGTTCCAGCAGCTCTTC
Source organism: Pseudomonas sp. Leaf434 (assembly GCF_001425545.1). NCBI lineage: Bacteria > Pseudomonadati > Pseudomonadota > Gammaproteobacteria > Pseudomonadales > Pseudomonadaceae > Pseudomonas > Pseudomonas sp. Leaf434. The sequence continues at coordinate 1,770,882 of NZ_LMQZ01000001.1, forward strand.
CTGTTGACGCTTGATCACCGCTTCACGGGATTTCTGGAAGGTGCCGATGGTGTGCATACCGACGGTGTCGAGCAATTCGGAGACTTCCAGCAATTGCTCGGCAAGCAGTGCTGGCTGGTCCTGATAATGGTTTTGCAGCAGGGCGAACAACGGGCCTTTCAGGGCAAAGATGAAATTGGCGGTTTGCTGGGAATCCTGGCCGAGCAGGGCGCGGCTCTGCGACAGTTTTTCAAGGAACTGACGGGTATCCTCCCAACCCGCAGCGGCAATCTTGCTGCCGTTGCCGTTTTCCAGACCCGCCAAGAGCAGGCCCAGCAAGTCGCGGGTTTGCTGAGCGAGGTCGTGTTCCTTGAGGTTGCGTGTGGCGCCGCTGGCTTCGAGGCGTTTGGTCCACTCGCTCAACAGCTGAGTCTGGTTGTTCTTGATTGCTTCAACTGTGCTGTTCTGCAGTGCTGCCATGTGCGTGTCGCTCCGTTACGTATATGGGCCGGCTCGGCGAAATGACCGGCGCGATTTGACTGACATTTACCGCTTGAAATAGTTGTTCAGCTAGCGATGAATTTTTCTGCCTGCCGCGTCGAACGCCCCGGTAACTCTAGTCGGCGTGGCGGCAGGCAACGATCTTTTGAACGAATCTACGGCGTCAGGCTTCGAATCTGCATGCCCGACGTTTTCCAGTCGTGCTGGAAGAAGGAGGCAGGACTATGAATGAGGTGGATATGAACGAGCAAGCGCCGCAACAGCAAAATCAGTCCTCAGAGTCAATTAACCGCAACGACCCGGCCATCGACCCGCAAACGCCGGGGCAAAATAATCCCGCGCCGGCTGAAGAAGGGCAGGCGGACAGCGCGGCTGCCGAGGTCGATCAGAAGCAGCATCACAACGACAACAGCAACGACTTCAGCCCCGGCTTCAAGCCTGACCCGGACCGTCCTGAACCGGGCGAAAGCACTGACGCCGATATCGACACCGATGGTGGTTGATCGCTGAAACGCAAAAAGGCCGCATCGAAGGATGCGGCCTTTTTATTGCCGGCCGGTTACTTGCTCGGATGTTTGGCTTGCAGCTCTTTGGCGTGGGCCAGGTGTTTTTCCAGCGCTGGCAGCATCTTCTGCGCGAACGCTTTCAGCTCAGTAGCGCCCTTGGCCTTGTCATCGGTCACGGTGTTCGCCTGCTTCTTGAACAGCTCGATGGTCTCTTCGTGAGCCTTGACCTGGTTGTTGGCGTAGGCCGCATCGAAGGATTCATCGCGCATGTCGAGAATTTTCTCCTTGGCCTGCTTGACCAGGGTGGTGTCGTCAGGGACTTCGATGTCATTGGTGGTCGCGATCTTCTTCAGCTCTTCATTGGCCTTGGTGTGATCAGCGATCATTTGGTTAGCGAAGGCTTTGATGTCGGCTGACTGGCTTTTTTCCAGTGCCAGCTTGCTGGTTTCGATTTCGGCGATGCCACCAGCGGCGGCATTGTCGACAAAGTCGTTGTCGGTTGCGGCAAAGGCGCTGCCCATGCCGGCAGACAGTGCAACAGCCAGAGCGAGATGACGCAGGTTGAATCCGTCCATTGGGTATCTCCACGCAGGTTTTTGTGAGCGTTATCCAATGGAGCGAGCGCAGACGCCAAAGGTTTTATCGCATTTACGACAGGGCGACGAACGGCAACCGCTGGTCTGACAGGGAGTCGACAGAAGTCATCGGGCAAGGCCATGCTGATAATGAGTCAGCGCATCGGTCGCGCTGGTTGTCGATCAAATTGATGGAGGTGTTTCATGCCGGTTTCACATGATCTGTATCAGGACCTGGGCTGCAAGAAGGAAGAGATCGAGCAAAAACGCTCCGAGGATCCGAAGCTGGATTCGCTGCTCAACAAGTATTTCGACGTGGATAAAGCCGTGGTCGAAGCCGAGAACGCCCAGTCAGACGCCCCCACTGACGACGAATTGAAAAAGCTCAAAGAGAAGCGCGTGATCGTCAAGGAACAGATCGTTGCTCAACTCGCCGGGCAGCCGCTGACGGGACAGTAGTCGCCCGACCCGTGGTCATTTTTGAAGGGAACGGCTACGGCCAATGGCACCTCCAATGTGCAGAGTCTGCAAACCATCGACTCGTTGCGAGGTGCCTTATGAACGACCCCAAATTCCCCAGTGAAGAGCAGGGTGGTTTCGACCCGATTCCTACCCGTCCTGAACCGAACAGCCCGGCGCATACCACAGCGCATCCGGAAAAAACCGTGAAGGAACTGCCGGAGGATGAAGATCCGGAGAAGTTCGACCGGTCCGGCAACTGACAGACCGCTATCGCTGGCAAGCCAGCTCCCACAGGTTCATCTGGTGAACACATATTTGGAGTTCACACGGACACTGTGGGAGCTGGCTTGCCAGCGATATCGTCGGTCCATACGGTGAAAATTTTTCTGTTTTACTTAAGCGCCGCATCCAACCCCATTCGCCCCATATGCCTCGCCTTCAACGAGCCGAAATACAACCACTGCCCATACTCGCGCACCGTGGTAATCGGCGAATAATTGCCTTCGCTCGCGTCCTGCAGATTGGCAATCACCTTGCCGTCCAGATCCAGTCCCAGCACAAACCCACGCTTTTCGACAGGCTTGGGTAAAACCGTCAAAGCCCGCACGATCATCTTACGCACGAACGGGTGTTCAGCGGTGCCATCGAGCAAGGCATTGCGGGGCGCATACAGCGCTACCCAAAAGCGATTGGTGCCATTGAACGAGAGGTTGTCCGGAAGCCCCGGCAAGTTGTCGATGAACACATCATGGGTACCGGCCTTCGGCCCGCTCAGCCAGTAGCGGCTGATGCGATAAGCGCCGGTTTCATTGACCAGCACATAGGCTTCGTCGGGGCCAAGAGTGACGCCATTGGCAAACTGCAACTTGTCGAGCAAGACGCTGGTCTTGCCGGTTTGAAAGTCGTAGCGCAGCAGACGTCCGTCGGCGCCGTGTTCAATGATCGCCTCGCCGTCATGACCATAGCCCCAGCGGCTCGAGGCATCGCTGAAGTAGGCGTAGTGGCCTGACTTGTCGACCGCTACATCATCGGTAAATCCAAATGGCACGCCGTTGGCCTCGGTGGTCAACGGAATCACGCGGCCCTGCGCATCCAGCGACAGCAAGCCTTTGACCGCATCGGCAACTACCAGCATGCCATTCGGATGACGGGCCAGGCCCAGTGGACGGCCACCGGTGTCGGCCAGGACCTTGCGCTGCGTACCGTCGAGGCTGCTACGGATGAGCCTGCCGTCATGCAATCCGGTGATGAGGAATTCGTCTTCCAGTAGCAACGCCTCAGGCCCTTCGATGTCGCTCGGCCCGACCTTCGCCACAGCTTTGAGGCGCTGGTTGTCCGCGTAGATCCCGTCTTTCAGCGAGGGCGCCGGTGGCGGCGTCCAGGCGACCGGTTCGACCTTGGTCGGCAGCAACAACAAGAAGGCGATGACGAGAACGATCAGCAGGCACAGCACATAACGTAATTTCACGCGCTGGCCCTCGCCGCGCCGATAAACTGCGCAGCCATGTCGCGCAGGGCGAGCATGGATGCGGCAGATTCGCGCTCGATGCGCCGCTTGAGCAGCAGGCGATTGGCAAGACGCATGAGCAAACCGTCAAAGCGATATTCCAGCGTGCGCACGAAACGCGTGCCGCCAGCCTCCGCTGAGCACTCGTAAGTCAACCGCAGGGACAAGCCCTGATCACTTTGCGCGCGTGCGCACCAGCGCCGGCCCGGCAGATATTCAGTAACCTCCCAGCGCAAGTGACCGGCACGTCCGCCGGCATGGATGTCCTCTTCGAAACGTGCACCGGCATGCAGTGGACCTTGCGCACCGTCAATCTTCAATGAGGAGGGATGCCAGTCCGGCCAGTGACTGACGCTGGCGGCATAAGCCAGCACGGCGACCGGTTCGCCGGCGATATCGATCTGGTGCTGCATGCGCGTCGTGGGCATTTGCGAATCACTCAAAGGGGCGGGTTCCGGCTCGCGGTACAGCGTGCCGAACAGGTAGTCCATCAAGGGCAGAACGATGTTGAAATTGCGCTCCTGCATGCGCTCGCGGCGGTGATGCAGTTCGTGCAGACCGCGCATCTGGCGAATCCACGGCAAACGAGTCAACGGATTTTGCGGTGGCAGATGTTCACAGGCATGGAATACCTCATAGAGCAGATAACCGAGCACCATGCACCCGGCAAACAGCCCGGCGACATTGGCGTTGACCTGCGCGAGCAGCCACCAGAGGGGCAGGGTGATCAATAGCGTATGAATGACGATCAGCCAGGCTGGAAACAGAATCACTCGCCAGTCCCGCGCGCTGTCGTAGGTCATATGGCCGGGGGTGAAAAAGCTGTGATGGTCGCCGGCATGTCGTGCGTAGAACATCTTTGCGAAAGCTTTTTTGTGATGGCCTAAATGACGATGGACCATGTACACGCCGAAGTTGAACAACAACAGGCTCAGCGGCACTGTCAGCCATTCCAGCCAGCTCACTGAATGCACCGTGCGCCAGAACGCAGCGACGGCGAAAATGCCGAACAGCAACACGAACGCGCCATGCAACCACGGGTTGTATAAAGGATGAATGGCCGCACGGTAGCGGCTGCGGAATGCCTCGGTGGTCTGCCTCAACGCTTTCACCTGCGGGTATTGTTGTTATACCCGGCAGATTAGCCGATCCGCTGACTTGTGCAGGGCGAACCTTGCGGCCTTAAGCGCCATGCTCTGGACTGAAGCTGCCCGTCAGCTCAACGGGTTCCAGCGCTGCGACCAGTCGTCATCGGTGCGGATCACCTCGCGCAACAGATCGAAGGCCTGTTGCAGCACTGCCGAGTCGCGATCGCGGGAATACACCAAGTAGGTCGGATAACCGAATTCCGGGGCTTTGGTGACGGCTTCCAGTGCGCCGGTCTCCAGATAAGTGCGCACGACCCGGGTACGGAAATAACCGCTGCCACCATGTTCGAGGATGTATTGCAGGGCCAGCGGGCCAAGGTTGAAGCTCAGCGCGGCTTTGGCTTTTTCCGGCAGGGCGGCGTCGTGCTGACGACGAAAGTCCGGTCCCCAATCGATGTAGACGTAAGGCTCCGGACGCTCGGGCGCGCGCACCAGAATCAGTTTTTCCTCCAGCACTTGCTCGACCTGCAATCCCGGCCAGTATTCCGGTTGATAAACCAGCGCCGCATCGAGCACACCGAGTTCGAGCTGACGCAAAAGATTTTCGCCGTCGCGAATTTCCATGCGCAGTGCGTGGCCGGGGATTTTCTCGCGCAGTTCCGCCGCCCAACTGAGCATCAACGGGTTGCACAGGCTGACCTCACCGCCAATGTGCAGAACGTTGTGATAACCCTCCGGCAGCGGCAAGTCGCGGCGCGCGGCTTCCCAGGTCTGCACCAGTTGATTGGCGTAGACCACGAACGCTTCGCCATTGGCCGTCAACTTCGCCCCGGCGCGATTGCGCACGAACAGCGTGCTGCCCAACTGGCCCTCGAGTTTCTGCACCCGTGCGGTGATCGCCGTTTGCGTGACGAACAGCTTCTGCGCGGCGGCGGCAAGACTGCCGTGGCGGACGATTTCGAGGAAAGTGCGGGCGAGGTCGATGTCCATGGGGAGGGGCCGATATCTGAAGGTGGCGCGCATTGTAAGTCAAAAGTCCCTCTCCCCAACTTGAAAGCCACAACGGATTAAGCCGCTGAAAATTCCGTTTAAGTCCTACGGAAACAGGAGCGTTTTGATCAGATGAGGGGATATTTCTGACGACTTTTTCAGGTTGGTCGTCGGACGCCGGATCTATAGGATCAGTCCTGACATTGAAGTCATCGAGCGCACAGATCGCTCTGGACCTGGACAAAGGATGGACTATGCGAATCCCACTGATTGAAAGCCATACGCCTGCTTACTCGCCTCGCCATTACTGGCGCGACGACCGCGCGAGATGCCCCTCGGAGGACGTTGCCATGCCGAGCGCCAAAGTGCCCCGGCTCACGGGCTTGAAGAGGCTTGAGGGCAAGCCTCTGGAATTGCTGTTGCGAGGGCAGGACACCGGCGACGATCCGATGCTCATCCTGCGCTGCACAAGCGAAGGATTTGAGCTGCTCGATGTGGTCAACATGATCGCAACCTCCGAACTGTACCAACAGGGAGAGATGGTCAAACGTATCACCGGCAAATCTGTGAGAACCGTGCGACGTCTGCTCAAGGAAGGCGCGTCGGTGCGCCTGGACACGCCGCAGAGCATCATCGCCTACCAATATGCGGCAGCGCTGGAACTGGCCATCGAGGTGTTCGGGCGACAGGCCAAGGCCGAATCATGGCTGGAGCAACGCGCCACTTACTTCTACGGTTATGTGCCGCTCGATCTGGTTGGAAATGCGTTGGGCTTCAGGATGGTGGAGGAGTATCTGAACCAGATCAAATACGGGGTTTATCAATGAATCCCTTGCCCTGGGATGATCGCTGGTACGCGTGGCGGCTGGATCGCGAAGTGTACAGCGAGACCTGGGACAGCGGCCTGGGGTCGAAACGGGACGGCGGTCGCTGGAATGCGCCCGGCCGCAGAGTCGTTTATGCGTCGGTCGACCCCTCCACGGCGATACTGGAGGTGGCCGCCCATGGCAGCTTCGATGCACTTGATCAGGAGCCCTACGTATTGACCTGTTTTGAAATCACCCACGACGCCAGCATCAGAATCGTGCAACCGGAAGACGTGCCCAATCCGCATTGGCTCACCCCGATAAAAACCTCGCCCAACCAGCGAAAGTTTGCCGACGCACTGCTGGCTGAACATCCATTTATTCTGGTGCCTTCGGTGGCCACCCGACACTCGTGGAATTTGCTGGTGAGTTGCGATCTGGCGGAAGGTCAGTTCAGGATGGTTTCGCAAGAGCGGTTTGGGCTGGATACGCGGTTGTTGCAGGAGGGTTGATCGGATTTGTGTGGGCCTGCGAATCCGACACGACAATTTCCAGGTTCCGGGAGCGATCAAGGGCCGATGAGTCGCTGCCAGCTACATTCGCGGCGGCTCGCATTCTACGTCTGGATTGAAGCTTTCAACCAATATAAAGATCCGGTACATTTCGCGCCCACGCTTACTACAAGGAAGTTAAAGATGGCAAAGCCTGCCGCTCGACTCAGCGATCTTAATGCATGCCCGATCACAGGCCATGGCACCAATCCCAGTAACAGCGGTTCCGGTGATGTAAACATCAATGGAATGCCAGTTTTGCGTGTCGGAGACACCACAGCGTGCGGAGACACTGTCACCGAAGGCATCAGCAATATTTTGATCAATGGCAAGCCTATTGCTTTCTTGGGCAGTGCGACGGCCCACGGAGGCATGATAATCACGGGCTCTGGCGACGTTTTTGTCGGCACCCAGGTCGGTTCCGCACCTTTCTCCCCGATTATCACTGTTCCTAAACACAGCGAGCGCTTCCAACTGGTTGATGAGGCCACTGGCGAAGCTATTCCCGACATGCTCTATTGCATCGAAACGGGTGACGGGCAGCGTCTCGTAGGCCATACCGACAGTCATGGTAACGCCGCGCGAGTGTTTACGGCCAACCCGACTTCGATAGTTGTGCAGTGGGGTAAGGAAGCCGCCGCCCATCTCGACGCGCTCGGCCTAGATTACTAAGGGAGGTGGCAGGTGGCAGCCCCCAAAAAGAATCAAGCTCGAACAAGCGATCGACATACAACGACCCAAGTGAAAGGTACGCTGGCACAGGATTACGTAACGGTTGTGGGTGCGTCTTACATGTCCCTTTATGAAAAGGTTCGTGGCCAGAAGGGCAACAAGATGCGCTTTATCAATCAGGGTATCCGCCAACTCACAAAGTATCCAACCGGCACTCCAAACTTCACGATCCAGCGTGTATTTCTGATTTTCAAAAATGACTATCCGGAGAACTTGCTGACGGCTTTGAAGGACGTTGTCGAAAATCAGCACGGGGCCCAGTACCGAGAGATGGACTCGATATCCGGTCTTGTGGATTTCATCGCAGCTCGGCAACGCCGCGGGCGCGAGATCAAACAGCTCGACTTTTTTTCCCATGGTGTGGTGGGCAGTATCGAGTTGGGCTACGAGCTGGATAAAAACGATAGCTACCGTCTGCGTGATGCACAGGCGTATATGTTCAAACCCGAAGCGTTTGCCTATGGTGCGAAAATTCACTCCTACGCTTGTCGCACAGGTTTGGGTATCGATGCCGACTTCAAGGTCAATGAAACAGAAGATCCTCATTACGAGCGCAGCCTGGCGCAGATTCTTGCTAATGCTACCCGGACCACCGTGTGGGCATTTCCAAGACGCAGCAACTACGACACAACTTATGGTACTGCCGCGGAACGGGGATCTGTGCCGGGCATTCGTGAAAGAGAAGCAGCTGATGGGCAAGCGATGCGGAATTATTTGAGTCGAAAAACCGCTTATGAACGAAAGCTGATCGAACATCGCAAGACCCTCAAAGACCCAACGGCGCAATTACCTGATGAACAGGCGCCGCAGGCGCCGACGCCAACAGTCTCTGAAGAAGAGCGCAATTTGCTGGCGCACGATGACAGCCGAGCATTGTATGAACGAAAGATTGGATTTCCGCTGGATGCCTTAGGCGCACATCGTGACGTTCGATCAGGTGATACACCGGACGGCGTACCCAAACACCTGCTTGCCTATAAACCGCTATGACGCTCCTGAAGTTTATAGGCAAACGTCACGTCTTCTGTGTCTTGTTGATTGCTGCCAGCTTTGCAGGACTATTTATTTACGCCAAGGAAGCCCAGATGCCAGCCAAAGCAATGATGTATTACGGCCCGTGGAGTCCGGAAGAAAACCGTTTCGATGCCAGCCGGTGGTTCAGTTCAGGTATGTATCGCCCGCGTCTCATGGGTACTCCGCCTGAAGAGAGCCCAGTGACCATGCTGCGCAATAAGCCTGAAAGTTTGCGACATATTGAGAATGATGTTCTCTTGACCGAAGCGTTATTCGCTGTAGGGCGACAGTTTCCGAAGTTGGACACCGAAGACCTCATTCTGAATACGCCGGACCTGCACCGCCAGATACGGTATGCCTATAGTTCATTTGCCGAGCCTGACAGGCCGGTGGATTCCTATTGGCTTTTCATCACGTTTGCAAACAAGACCGTGGTCGTTACGATCGATTGGGACGTGACAGAAAAGAAACTCCTGCCCCGCTCGATGGCTTCGAATCTGATCGAAAAAAGTGATGAAGAGGCTGCATACCTTCAGGTAAAAAAAGAGCTTGATGGGACGGCTTCAGCCAAGCGTTAACTCACGTTGCCATGACTTCAATGGTTGAAACGACAAATCCCGCCAATAAGCGGGATTTGTGTTTTACCAAGAAGCTTCTTACGAAGGGAACAGCTCGGACAGCTTCATCGACAGCATCATGTCGCCTTCAACGCGCAGCTTGCCGCTCATGAAGGCCTGCATGCCGTCTGTCTCGCCACTGACGATACCTTTCAGGGTTTCGCTATCCAGCACCAGCGTGCAGTTGGCGTTCGGGTTTTCGCCTTCCTGAATGTTGCAGGTGCCGTCTTTGACGATCAGTGCGTATTGCTTGTCTTCGTCGGTGATGTTGAAACCGAAGACCAGGTCCAGACCGGCAGCGGCGGCTGGGTTGAACTTGGCTTGCATTGCTTTTACGGCATCAGCTACGGAGGTCATGGTTCGATCCTTTCTTGGTCATGGGAGCTGGGTGGTTACAGCCAGGGTCACAGTAAGCCGGACTCAGCGAAAAGTGATGAGTTCCGGGGCCTTCAGCAGTTGCAGGTGTGCGTGACTGTTGAAGGAAGCCAGGGCCACCTCGCGACCACGAAACTTCAATTGGTTGAGCGAGGTGTTGACGATTTGCCAGTTCAATTCAAAGGCCTGTCTGGCAGGCATTTGCGTAATCAGGTGGAGCAGGGCAGTGATGGTGCCGCCGGAGGTAAACACGGCGATTTTCTGGTTCTTTTCTGCCAGGTCGAGGATTCGGTGCAAACCGGCCTGAACCCTCTCGACGAAACCCAGCCAGCTTTCCAGGCCAGGAGTGTCATAAGTGCCGGCGAGCCAGCGCTCGACGATCAGGGCGAAGATGCGCTGGAATTCACCACGGTTCTGCGCGGCGTTGCGCAGGATGTCGAGGGCTTCCGGCTCTTCCGGCAGCATGGCCGGGAGCAGGGCGCGGATCACCGCGTCGGCGTCAAATTCGTTGAAGGCGGAATCGGTTTCAAGGACTGGAACCGGCAGGCCTCTGGCGCTGAATTGCTCGAGTGCACTGCTGGCGGTGTGCTGTTGGCGGCGCAGATCACCGGCAAGGCAACGATCGAAGCTGATACCAAGGTCGGCGAGGTGCTGGCCGAGAATTTCTGCCTGACGCACACCGGTCGGCGACAGGACATCGTAATCGTCTGCACCAAAGGAGGCCTGGCCATGTCGTATCAAGTAGATGCTGCCCACGTCCGCGTCGTCCCGGTACGTTGAAGGTCAGGCGAGGTTATGAGGATGGCGTAAGGCTGTCAATGAAAAAACATACGCTTGTTTGAAATGCCCGTTACAGGCGTGTTGCCAGAGGTTTCACGGCTGGCCGACGAGCCGACGCATGGGTATGCTGGAGCCATTCCGCGTGTAATACACCGTCACGCATTGCTTTGAGGAGTCTCTGTGGATTTTTTCACCGAATACGCCAGCTTCCTGGCCAAGACCGTCACACTGGTGATTGCCATTCTGGTGGTGCTCGCCAGTTTCGCCGCGTTGCGCAGCAAGGGCCGGCGCAAATCGGCAGGGCAGTTGCAGGTCAGCAAGCTCAACGATTTCTACAAGGGGCTGCGTGAACGCCTGGAGCAGACCTTGCTCGACAAGGATCAGCTCAAGGCATTGCGCAAGGGCGAAGCGAAAACGGAAAAAAGCGCGAAGAAACAGAAGAACAAGCCTGAGACCAAATCCCGGGTGTTCGTGCTCGACTTCGACGGCGATATCAAGGCTTCCGCCACCGAGAGCCTGCGCCACGAGATCACCGCACTGCTGACCCTGGCCACGCCGAAGGACGAAGTAGTCCTGCGTCTGGAAAGTGGCGGCGGCATGGTGCACAGCTACGGTCTGGCGTCGTCTCAACTTGCGCGAATCCGTGATGCGGGCGTGCCACTGACTGTGTGTATCGACAAGGTCGCAGCCAGTGGCGGTTACATGATGGCCTGCATCGGCGACAAGATCATCAGTGCACCGTTCGCCATCCTCGGTTCGATCGGCGTGGTCGCGCAATTGCCTAACGTCAATCGCCTGCTGAAAAAGCACGATATCGATTTCGAAGTGCTGACCGCTGGTGAGTACAAGCGCACCCTGACCGTGTTTGGCGAAAACACCGAAAAGGGCCGCGAGAAGTTCCAGGAAGACCTCGACATCACTCATCGCTTGTTCAAAAACTTCGTGGCGCGGTACCGCCCGCAACTGGCGATCGATGAAGTGGCTACCGGTGAGGTGTGGCTCGGTATCGCTGCGCTGGAAAACCAACTGGTGGATGAGCTCAAGACCAGCGATGAATACCTGGCGCAGAAAGCCAAACAGGCTGAGGTTTATCACCTGCACTACGCCGAGCGTAAAAGCCTGCAGGAACGCATCGGCATGGCCGCCAGCGGTTCGGTAGACCGCGTGCTGTTGAGCTGGTGGAGTCGCCTCACTCAGCAACGTTTCTGGTAAACACCAGGCATAAAAAAACGCCGGTCAATGACCGGCGTTTTTGTGTCCGCAATAAACCCGCTGGCTTAGCGCCGACGGAACAGCGGCAGCGGTTCGTCACTGGCGGCCTGGTAGGTCACCGAGAAGTCCTTGAGACCTTCCAGTGCTTCGTACGGGTCTTTATCCGCGCGAATGGCAAAGGCGTCGAAGCCACAGCGGTGCATGTAGAACAGCTGGTCCCGCAGCACGTCGCCAATCGCGCGCAGCTCGCCTTTGAAACCATAACGGTCACGCAGCAGACGGGCATTGGAATAACTGCGGCCATCGGTGAACGCCGGGAAATTCAGCGCGATTACCTGGAACTCACCGACGTCTTCACCGATTTCTTCGGCTTCCTCGTCAGCATCCAGCCACACGCCCAGACCGCCGTCGCGGGCTTTGAGCATGCGGCTGTGCTCGCGCCACAACTGCAGAGGAACGATCAGATCGTCGCAGTTGCTGATCTCATCGATGTTGAAATCCTTCGGCAACAGGTGCCAGGTTTCGTCGACGACTTCGTTGTTCTTAATGATTCGCTGCATAGACGCGTTCCTTGAAGAGGTCGATGCCAATACGCTGATAAGTGTCGATGAAGCGCTCGTCTTCGGTACGTTGTTCAACGTACACGTCGATCAGCTTCGAGATCACGTCAGGCATGGCTTCCTGTGCGAAGGACGGGCCGAGGATCTTGCCCAGGCTCGCATCACGGCTGGCGCTGCCGCCGAGGGAAACCTGGTAGAACTCTTCGCCTTTCTTGTCCACACCGAGGATGCCGATGTGGCCAACGTGGTGGTGACCGCAGGCGTTCATGCAGCCGGAGATGTTCAGGTCCAGTTCGCCAATGTCGAACAGGTAATCCAGGTCATCGAAACGGCGCTGGATCGATTCGGCAATCGGAATCGATTTGGCGTTGGCCAGCGAGCAGAAGTCACCACCTGGGCAGCAGATGATGTCAGTCAGCAGGCCGATGTTCGGCGTGGCGAAACCGCTTTCACGCAACTCGCCCCAGAGGGTGAACAACTGGCTCTGCTCGACATCGGCGAGAATGATGTTCTGCTCGTGGGAGGTGCGCAGTTGACCGAAGCTGTAGCGCTCGGCCAGATCGGCGACGGCGTCGAGCTGCTTGTCGGTAATGTCGCCCGGGGCAACGCCGGTCGGCTTCAACGACAGCGTCACAGCGACATAGCCCGGTTTTTTGTGCGCCAGGGTGTTGCGGCTGCGCCAGCGGGCGAAACCCGGATGCTCTTTGTCCAGATCGGCCAGTTGCGCGGTCTGGTTGTCGAGGGTCTTGTAGTCCGGATCGACGAAGTGCTTGGCGACGCGATGCAGTTCGGCCTCGGTCAGCGTGGTCTGGCCACCGCGCAGGTGCTCCATTTCCGCGTCGACTTTCTGCGCGAACACCTCAGGCGTGAGCGCCTTGACGAGGATTTTGATCCGCGCCTTGTATTTGTTGTCGCGACGGCCGTAGCGGTTGTACACCCGCAGGATGGCGTCGAGATAGCTCAGCAGGTCTTGCCACGGCAGGAATTCATTGATGAATGCGCCAACCACCGGCGTACGACCGAGGCCACCGCCGACCAGCACTCGGAAGCCCAGCTCGCCGGCAGCGTTATAGACAGGTTCCAGACCGATATCGTGGACTTCAATGGCTGCGCGGTCACTGGTCGAACCGTTGACGGCGATCTTGAATTTGCGCGGCAGGTAGGCGAATTCCGGGTGGAACGTGGTCCACTGACGGACGATTTCGCACCATGGACGCGGGTCGATCACTTCATCGGCGGCGACGCCGGCAAACTGGTCGGTGGTGACGTTGCGCAGGCAGTTGCCGCTGGTCTGGATGGCGTGCATCTGCACGGTCGCGAGTTCAGCGAGGATGTCCGGGATGTCTTCAACCGCCGGCCAGTTGAACTGCACGTTCTGCCGCGTACTGATGTGGGCATAGCCCTTGTCGTAGTCGCGGGCGATCTTCGCCATCATGCGCACCTGGCGCGAAGTCAGCTGGCCGTAAGGCACGGCCACGCGCAACATCGGCGCGAAACGCTGGATATACAGGCCATTTTGCAGGCGCAGGGGGCGGAATTCTTCTTCGCTCAGCTCACCTGCCAGATAGCGTCGGGTCTGATCACGGAACTGCTTGACGCGGTCCTCGATGATCCGCTGATCGTACTCGTCGTATACGTACATATAAGTCCTGTTCTCAGGCTTGGGCTTCTCGGAAAACGCTGCGTTTTCGCTTGCTGGAGTCCGATGTTGCCTCTGCAATTCTGCGCGCACGGCCGCGCACTCCGTCACGGAGCCGGGGCAATATACCCGTTTGCAGTTATGCGCAAAAGTGATGTTTGAGTATATGTAAAGAACCAAATCGCCTAACGCGAATGCCGGTCATCTAATCCACATTTGTCGTGCGGACAATCATCGTCTTAACTGTGATCGAGTCTTTGTGCAATCACCGATAAAACCGACAAGAGGCGATGCAATGAGCAACCCGACCAAAGCCAGAAAAAGCGACAGCAGTGTCGACGCGTGGGCCATTTTGTTCCTGATCATTCTCGTAGTAGGAACAGCGGTCTTCTGGGTCAGTCACCAGTAACATCCGCGCTTCCGGGCCGTTCTCCCAAGGCCCGGATAACCTGTGGCAGATGCCTGTTCAGTGCCATCACACCCCGGCCAGATACAGCACCAGCTTGACGATGGCAAACAGCGTCAGGCCGAACACCGCCGTGAACAAAACTCCCAGAATCACAAAGTGACTGGGTTTGCCGTGGGTAAAATCCCTTTCCCGGTTCTTGCCGCTCTGCACCCCGAACGCCGCCGCCATGACGCTGTGCAGCATCTGCCAGAAACTCGGCGGTTTGTTGTCGACTGGATCGTCCATAAATCCCTCTGCGAAAAGTCATCCTCCTGAAGCATAGCCAATCCGCTGGGTCCGGGATGCCATCGAAGCAGCCCGGACAAGTTTGAGCGATACCCGGATAACGCAGAAGCGATAACGCGACATGGTTTGCTGACCGCTCCATGAAAAAGGAGTGACCATGAACGTTATCCCGCCCAAACCAGTGTCGACGCAGCCTGCGTCCACCGCTCAGCAGGCAGCCCCCAAACGGTCTGCAAAACTCATCGCAACACAAAGCCTGCACGGCGAGTTTCTCGAGACATCGATCCCGCAATGGTTGACCAGCGCTTTGCCGCATCGGCGCGAGGCGCTCAAGGCGGTTCCGACCGCGTTACCGGCCTGGTATCAGCATGCGACGCCGGCCCAGCGTAAAACCCTCGACGAGACTTTCAAGGCCAGCGTTATCGCCCAGAACAGTCTCGACAAGAGCATGGCGAAATTCGTGGATGTCGAAACATTCGCCAGGCCGTTATTGATCAAAGCCTTGAAGGGCCAATACGCGCTGGAAATCGATGTAGACAAAACTCTGTTATGTCTGCGGCGCCCGGTCGAAATGGGTATTCAGAGAACCGTATTGGCCTCGTTCGAGGTTCTCAAGATCACGCTGCTGGAAGCCTCGCTGCACAACTTCGAAGCTGACGAATGTGAAGATACTTATCATTCGAGCTCCGGTTTTGTTGTGGCGACGCCTGCTGCGGACACATTCAAGCACGTCGACACAGGCCTCTCGGTCAGCCAGTTTTTGCACCTTTGCCGCAATCTGGATATAGGTCAGCAATACCAGACTTACCTGCAGGGTTTTTTTCATCCGGGGGACGCGGTGGCAGAGGCGGTGCTCAGCGAACGCTTCATCGCCAGCCAGAAGGCAGCGATGCGCGCCGCAGCCGAGCAGGCGCTATTGCGCAATGACATCGAGGCGGCAGATCACGCGATGATCCTCTCGGTCATCGACGGCGAAATGCACCCGTGGATGGGGCGCAAGCAAGTCTGGTTCCAGGACCTCGGCCTGATGAAAAAAAGGCTGACCGGGTGCGTGGCTTTCGTCATCTGCGAAAAATACCGTTACACCGATGAACTGATCCTTTACATCCCCAACGACCCGGAACATCCGCTCAAGCGCTACACGTTCGAGCAAATGCGCGAAGAGCTCAAGCGCTTGCTCACCGCACGTGATGCGTCGCAACAGACCAGCGCAGAGCCCACCGCATACCAGCGTTTTTTAAGTCAGTTCCTGCCCTATGATCAGCGCCCGTACTATTTCAGCCAGTTCAGGCAAAAGGCAGCCGACTCACCTGGCGATGCCTGGGACGTTCTGCGTTCCCCTTGGCTGGCCTTCGTACAGGGTTTTACCGGTGGTTCTACATTCACCACCATCGAACAGGTTCCACCCGAACGCACAGTCAAGTGGGAGCCGGCGGTTGATCCGTACATCGCGCCTTCGACAGTCGAACGCAAGGGCAGGGGGCTTTGGGCGCCCAACGAGGACTTGTGGCAATACCTTTATGCGCAGAATCGCGCCAAGGTGTTGGCCGACGCGCGAAGCCACGCGGTACCCACTGCCGATGTCGATGCGAACGCACGAGATGCCAAACTGGCCCATCTGATGCAGATCGGCATGCTGGGCTTGAATCTGGTGTCTATGTTCGTGCCTGTGCTGGGCGAAACAATGATGGTCGTGATGGCGGGACAACTGCTGTATGAAACCCTTGAAGGCGCTATCGAGTGGAGTGAAGGTGATCGCAGGGCCGCCAGGGATCACCTGGTCGACGTGGCCGAGAATCTCGCTCAGGTTGCCGTGATGGCGGGTGTTGGAGCAGGTGTAAGGAAGTTCTCGGCCGCCAGGGCTGTACCGGTCATCGAACAGTTGAGTCCGGTCACGTTACCCAATGGCGAAACCCGCCTGTGGAAACCTGATCTCAGCGGCTACGAGGCCGCTGTTGTCCTTGACGCACACCTGACCCCGAATCCTTCCGGGCAGTATGCGGTGGATGGCAAAACCTGGATCCGTCAGGACAACAAGGTGTATGAGCAGGTCTTCGACGACTCGATCAACCAGTGGCGCATCAAGCACCCGACCGATCCTGCAGCCTATCAACCTGTTCTGCAAAGTAATGGCCATGGAGCGTGGCGCCATACCCTGGAACGTCCTCTGGAATGGGATCGTCTGACGCTGTTGCGGCGCATGGGCCACATCTGCGAGCCGCTATCCGATACGGAGCTGCTCAAAGCGATGGATATCAGCGGCGTCAGCGACGATATGTTGCGCAAGATGCACCTCGACCATGGGGTGCCGCCACCGGAGCTGATTCAGGCCATGCGCTTGTTGAAAACCGATGCACAAGCCGCGCAAGTCATTGAGCAACTGGAGGGTGGGGCGCCGGTCGATGACAAGTATCTGTATGCCCTGCCACTGGTCACTGACATGCCGCGCTGGCCGGCCAATCGCGTACTGGAAGTCTTTGAGGGGACGCAACTGACCGGCAGATCCGTCAAGTATGGCGGCGGATATCGGGTGCGGGGTGTCGGGGGCAAGGCACCGATCCGGATTTCCCGGGCGGACGTCCTCAGCGGCGACCTGCCGCAGCTTGTTCTGGGCGGACTGGATGAATCGGAAATCGTCCACCTGCTCGGAGGTGAAGGTGCGCGGGTTCGAGAAGCGAGACCTGCAGAACTCGCCAAGCAAATTGCGGCCTATGCCCAAACCCGCCAATCGGCCATTTACGACAGTATTTATCAGGGCACCGAGCCTGTCGCCGATCAGGTCAGGCAATTGCAGAACGCCTGTCCGGGACTCAGTGAGTCAGCTGCACAGCAAGTGCTGGCGCAGGCGCGGCCGGATGAACTGCAACGGCTCGGCTCAACTCGTCCCATACCGCTGCGCATGCTGGAGGAAGCTCGCTGGTATGCGCGCCGCAGCCGGCAGGTGCGGGCATATGCGGGGCTGCGCAGCGAGAATATTGCCTCGGCGGACAGTCGACGCCTGGCGTTGCACACGCTTGAGCGGTTGCCCGGCTGGCCGGACAACTTGCGCCTTGAAATACGCGAGGGCAGCGACAGCGGTCCGTTGCTTGAGAGCATTGGCAGCCAGACGGCCTTCGAGAGAAAGTACCTGATCAAAAGCGGCCAGCAATTTCAGGCATTCAACGACCGAGGCGAAACGCTCAACAGCCTGCCACGCCACGGCGACAACTTTTATGCCTCTCTCATGCACGCTCTGCCGGATCACGCGCGGCACGCCCTGGGGGTGCCCGAGGTCAGTCAGTCGGCCGAACTGCAAAAGAAAATCATCGCCCACGCTGACCAGCACCACGGCATGGCGGCCGCATTGCTGGAACAGCCAGCGCAGTGGATGAGACCGCCTGTACGGGTAAACGAAGCGCTGATCGGCTATCCCGCCAGCGGAAGAGCGGGTTGGCTGGAGCGCAATCTGGTTGCCGACCTGCGCGACCTCTACCCGGGCCTCACCGATCAGCAGGCCAGTGGATTGATCCTTGAGCAGGTGCGTGCGGGCAGAAACAACCGGGAGATTTTTCGGTGGTTGCAGTCGCGACGCGAAGAGTGGCAACAACTTGAGGCAACACTGGACGAGTGGGCGGGGACCAACGCGATGGCTCCCTGGGAACCTTCCGGTACTGTTCAGAATCTGCTGGTCGCGCAAGCGCTTAAAACCAGTTGGCGCAATGCCCTTTTGGTCGATGAAGTGCCCAATGCGGATCAACTGCGCCTGGTGACTTACGATGCTTTGCCCGCGCTGACAGCAGACTTTTCCCACGTGCGTAAATTGTCCCTTCGCGGAGATGGCATTACTGATGGCAATGCCGACGCTTTTCTTGCCCTGTTTCCCGGCCTGGAAAAACTCTCGCTGGGTGAGCGCGAGAGTTATTTTGATTTGGGTATGCACCAGCAGTCGCTGTCCTCTCTGCCCGCAAGCTTAGCCAGGATGCCTGCATTGAAAACGCTCAAGCTGAGGACCTCGGCCCCGGCAATGGCCACAGATTTCCCTCAGCGGGTGAAAATGTTGACCTCGCTCGAAGCCCTTGAACTCGATTTTCAAGGATTCATTGACGAGAACCCGCCGGCACTGGAACTGGCCGCGCTCAAACACCTGAAACGACTCAAGATCGAAGCACCCGGCATGACGCAATGGCCAGCATCGGTACAAGCGCTTCCCGAGCTGCAGAGGCTGGATCTGTTTCGGACGTCAATCGCTTCCATTCCTCCAGCGCTTTATACCGGCCATGAAAAACTGTGGGCGGGCCTGTCACTGAATTGGTCGAACTTCTCCCATGAGGCATTCAAACCAGCATTCGAGTACGTCAAAAATTATTCGGGGTCCATGGGGCATCTGATGGACCTGAACTTGATGGTCCGCCAGTACTGCCTCGGTGAGCTGAAATTCCTCACGGGTGAAGGCCGCTTTCTCGATCCATTGCCTGAGCACATCATGACTGTCTGGAATACCCCGGAAACCCGGTTGAAAGCGATCGAACTGCTGCGCCTGGAACACGCCGGGATCTTCCGCCGGTTTTATCAACCGACGACGTCCGATGGCCTGCGTGGCGCTGCACGCGAGCCGCGCTGGCAGTCGCCGCCGAACAGCGCGGTGGTGCGTGAGCTTGAGGAAAACTGGCGCGCGAGCGTACGCAAACGCTATCGCCTGCTCGACCTGGGGGACGATTCTCTGGTATTCGAGCTGTCTGACACAGACGGTTTGAACCATGGCGCGGCCATCAGCGAGCTCGTGCCATTGCCGGCCGGTACATTTTCCCATGTGCAGACCTTACGTCTGGATCGGTTGAACGTGCCGGCTGGACAGATTCAGGCTTTTCTGCAAGCGTTCAGCGGCGTGCGGACGCTGCAAATCACAGGCTGCGGATTGACCGAGTTGCCGGTGAAACCGGCGGATTTTGCGCAGCTGACGCGGCTGGACCTGTCCAGCAACCAGATCACCTCTACGGGGGAAATTCAAAGCCAGTTCGCCGAGCTCAAGGCGCTTGAGTTTCTGAACTTGCGGCGCAACCGTTTGACGGCGCTGGACGTGACGGCCATGCCGAAGCTCGAAGTGGTGGATTTGAGTGGCAATAGCCTTCAAACGTGGCCAGCGGGGGCGGAAAATCTGTCCGGGTTGAAGTGGCTGGATCTGCGAGACAACAGCCTCGATTCGCTGCCCGAGCGCGTTCTTGCCATCGACAGCGTATTGCTCAAGAGCCATCTGACCGGGAACCCGTTCAGCGCTGAGGCAGAGGCAGCTCTGACGGCGGCGCGCGGGCGTATCGAGGCGAGCAACGGTTTGCCTCGAGGTGCATTGAAAAGCTATGAAAGTCAGCCGGCCGGCTACCTGGTCGCTGCGAACACCTCGGTGCCAGGCACCGCGTTTTCCCGGATCCACGAGTTTCTGTTACCACTGCGTACTGCGTCATCTGCGGCTGAAGGTAGCGCAGGTCTGGTCAGGCGGTTGCGGGAATTGAATCCGGACCTTTCCCAGGAACAGGCCCAGCACTGTATTGCGCGGTTGGGCGGCGCAGGGTTGGATGAAGCGCAGATTGATGCCCGGATCAAGGACTGGCGAGAGAGTGACGAGGCGCTGACGCGTCAGTTGAACGGTTGGATCTTCAAGCCGGCGGCCGCGAGGGTTTCGACGCAAGACAGAGTCTTCACGGCGATGAGAATCCGTGATTGCTGGGTCGATGGACTGACCCGTCATACCGAAGAAGCGGGTCGCAAGCTCGACCTCAGCGGCTTGTACATTGTTGAGTTGCCGCCTCTGTCGAACGCGTTTACGCAAGTACGAACGCTCGACCTGACTTCGGTAGGGTTTTCCTTGCAGAGCCTGAATGATTTTTGCAGCGCTTTCCCTGAACTGACCACGCTGGTGCTTAACTCCAACAATCTGGAGGGGCTACCGGAGGCTGTCGGTACATTGCACAGGCTGGAGCATCTGGAGCTACGCATTAACTATTTTGCTGAAGCGCCTGGCGTTTTGCAGCAAATGGGCAATCGCCTGCGTTCGCTGGATCTGAGTCATAACCAACTGAGCCAATTCAACGCCAGCGCACTCACCCGGATCGAGCGCCTGAATCTGTCTCTCAATTCGATAAGCCACTGGCCTGATGGGGTACAGGCACTGGAGCATTTGCAAACTCTCAATCTTCTTGGCAACCGTATTTCCCTATTTCCCGACACGCTGCTGGATGGCAACCATGAGCGACTTGTGGCAGGCACCGACCTGCGCGGAAACCGACTGCCTCTCGAGAGTCTGGAACAGCTCAGGGACTACAGTGCGGCTAACGCGAACCGTGGCGTCATGGGGTATTCGTTTGCATCTCTCGAGCGCGCAATTACCGAGTATGAAGCGACGTCCGAAAGCGAGCCCGATACGCCTTTTGATTCCGACAGTAGCGATAGCGATGACAGTAATGCCGGCGGTGCCGGACGCGTGGACAGGCATGAAGCCGTAGAAGCAGACGAAATCATCGCCAATCCGCAGCAAGACGTAGATGAGCAGGCAATGAACACTTGGCTCAATTACACCCGGACCCAGACGCGCGAAACGCGGCAAGCGCTATGGCTGCAATTGGCGCGCGAACCCAACCATGAGGCGTTCTTTCACCTGCTGTCGATGTTGCACGACACTGCCGATTTCAGTGTGTCGGGCGCTGATCTGACGCAACGGGTATGGCGGGTGATAGAAGCGGCAAGCGAAAACACGGAGTTGCGCGAGTTGCTCTTCTTCAACTCCGCGACTCACGGCACCTGCCCCGATGGCCGAATACTGTCGTTCAGTGAGCTGGAAACGCGGGTCTATGAATACACCGCATTGCGCGACATCCCACGCCATCTGCCTGATCAGCGCGGCATGGCGTTGGTCGAGCTGACGCGGCGCCTGTTCCGACTGGAAAGGGTCGACAGGCTGGCGGAAGCAGCTGGCAGGTTCCAGGACCGGGCCGAAATCCGTCTGCAGTACCGAATCGGCATGACGCGCGGCTGGCCCGACGGGTTAGAGCTGCCTGCGCAACCGGATCACATGTTGTACAGGACACCGATCGAGGGACAACTGCTGAGCGAGGCACGCGCTTCTGTGCTGGCCGACGAAGCGTCAGACCTGTTCCTCGAGGACTTGATTGCCCGCGATTACTGGATTCGCTACATGCGCGACCGACACGCCGCCATCTTCGATGAGCTTGAACGCAGCGCCACACATCGTCAGGAAGAAGTCGAGGATGCGCATCCAGACAAGTGGAACGACGAGGACTCGCGAAGACTGTACGTGGAAGCGATGAGCCAGTTGGAAATCGAGCTGGCGCAGGCACGCACCGAAAAACTCAAGGAGCTGTCTCGCCAGGAACTGGTAAACCTTGCGCGGGTCGCTGCAGGGGATTCGCAGACACGGCCGGCGTCACCGCAACCGGGGCCGTCCTCGCGTCGGGACTGAGGAACTGACCCGATCCGGGAATCGCAAACTCCCGGATCGGCTTTGCAACAAGCCTCAGCTGTCGTAACCCAGATTCGGCGCCAGCCAACGCTCGGTCACGCTCAGATCCTGTCCCTTGCGTGCGGTGTAGCTTTGCACCTGATCCTTGTCGATCTTGCCCACCGCAAAGTATTGCGCTTGCGGATGGGCGAAGTACCAGCCGCTGACCGCTGCGGCGGGGAACATTGCGTAGTGTTCGGTGAGGAACACGCCACTGCGCCCGGCGCGCATTTCCGCAGCCTCTGGATCGAGCAGGGTGAACAGTGCCGCTTTCTCGGTGTGATCCGGGCAGGCCGGGTAGCCGGGAGCGGGGCGGATGCCACGGTATTGCTCTTTGATCAGTGCATCGTTGTCGAGGGTTTCATCCTTGGCGTAACCCCAATGTTCTTTACGCACTTGCTGGTGCAGCCATTCGGCGCAGGCCTCGGCCAAGCGGTCGGCGAGGGCCTTGACCATGATCGAGTTGTAGTCGTCGCCAGCGTCCTGATAAGCCTTGGCCACTTCTTCGGCGCCGATGCCGGCGGTGGTAATGAAGCCGCCGACGTAGTCGGTGACTTCGCTGTCTTTGGGCGCAACGAAGTCGGCGAGGCAGAAGTTCGGCTTGCCGTCGGTCTTGATGATCTGCTGGCGCAAGTGATGCAGCTTGGCCAGCGGCTTGCCGTTGTCGTCGTACAGCTCGATGTCGTCTTCGTTGACCTGATTGGCTGGCCAGAAACCGAACACCGCACGGGCGCTGATCAGCTTTTCGTCGATCAGTTTGGTGAGCATTTCCCGGGCGTCCTTGTACAGCGCAGTGGCGGCCTCACCGACCACTTCATCTTCAAGGATGCGCGGGAACTTGCCGGCCAGGTCCCAGGAAATGAAGAAAGGCGTCCAGTCGATGTACTCGGCCAGCACGTTCAAATCGATATTGTCGAGCACCTTGTTGCCGGTGAAGGTCGGTTTCACTGGCTGATAATTGGCCCAGTCGAATTGCGGCTTCTTGGCGATGGCGGCGGCATAGCTCAGGCGTTCGGTGCGGGCGCTGCGATTGGAAGTGCGCTCGCGCACGTCGATGTATTCCAGGCGGGTCTTCTCGACGAAACCGGCCTTGAGTTCCTTGGACAACAATTGTGTCGCCACGCCGACGGCGCGCGAGGCGTCGGTCACGTAGACCACGGCATCGTTGCTGTACTTCGGCTCGATCTTCACCGCAGTGTGCGCCTTGGAGGTGGTCGCGCCACCGATCATCAGTGGCAGGTGGAAGTCCTGACGCTGCATTTCGCGGGCAACGTGGACCATTTCATCCAGCGACGGAGTGATCAGGCCGGAGAGGCCGATGATGTCGCACTTTTCTTCTTTGGCGACCTGCAGGATTTTCTCGGCCGGGACCATCACGCCAAGGTCGACGATGTCATAGCCGTTGCAACCGAGCACCACGCCGACGATGTTCTTGCCGATGTCGTGGACGTCGCCCTTGACCGTGGCCATGAGGATCTTGCCCTTGGCTTCCGGCTTGTCGCCTTTCTCCAGTTCGATGAACGGGATCAAGTGCGCCACGGCCTGCTTCATCACGCGGGCGGATTTCACCACTTGCGGGAGAAACATTTTGCCGGCGCCGAACAGGTCGCCGACGATGTTCATGCCGGACATCAACGGGCCTTCGATCACTTCGATCGGCCGCGCAAACGACTGGCGGGATTCTTCGGTGTCTTCGACGATGTGCGTGGTGATGCCCTTGACCAGCGCGTGTTCCAGACGTTTGTTGACGTCCCAGTTACGCCACTCTTCGGTCTCGGCTTCCTTGACGCTACCGTCGCCCTTGTACTTGTCAGCGATGGCGAGGAGGGCGTCGGTGCCGTCCGGGGTGCGATTGAGGATCACGTCTTCGACCGCGTCGCGCAGCTCGACCGGGATCTGATCGTAGATCTCCAGTTGACCGGCGTTGACGATGCCCATGGTCAGCCCGGCGCGGATCGCGTAGAGCAGGAACACCGAGTGAATCGCCTCACGCACCGGGTTGTTGCCACGGAACGAGAACGACACGTTGGACACGCCGCCGGAGCTCAGCGCATACGGCAGTTCGTCGCGGATGTAGGCGCAGGCGTTGATGAAATCGACTGCGTAGTTGTTGTGTTCTTCGATGCCGGTGGCGACGGCGAAGATGTTCGGGTCGAAGATGATGTCTTCCGGCGGGAAGCCGACTTCGTTGACCAGAATGTCGTAGGAGCGTTTGCAGATCTCTTTCTTGCGCGCTTCGGTGTCGGCCTGGCCGGCTTCGTCGAAGGCCATCACCACCACCGCAGCGCCGTAGCGCTTGCACAGCTTGGCGTGGTGGATGAACTGCTCGACGCCTTCTTTCATGCTGATCGAGTTGACGATGCCCTTGCCCTGGATGCACTTGAGGCCGGCTTCGATGACTTCCCATTTCGACGAGTCGATCATGATCGGCACGCGCGAGATATCCGGTTCGCCGGCGATCAGATTGAGGAAGGTCACCATGGCCTTCTTCGAATCGAGCATGCCCTCGTCCATGTTGATGTCGATGATCTGCGCGCCGGCCTCGACCTGCTGCAGCGCGACTTCGAGGGCTTCGGTGTAGTTGTCTTCACGGATCAGGCGGGCGAATTTTGCCGAACCGGTGATGTTGGTGCGCTCGCCGACGTTGACGAACAGCGAGCTGCGATCAATGGTGAACGGCTCCAGACCCGAAAGGCGGCAGGCCTTGGGAATGTCCGGAATCTGCCGCGGCGCATAACCGGCCACAGCTTTGGCAATCGCTTCGATGTGCCCCGGCGTGGTGCCGCAGCAACCGCCGACGATGTTGAGGAAACCGCTCTGGGCGAACTCTTCGATGACTTTCGCGGTTTGCGAGGGCAGTTCATCGTACTCGCCGAATTCATTGGGCAGGCCGGCGTTCGGGTGCGCCGAAACGTGGGTGCTGGCCTTGTTCGACAGCTCTTCCAGGTACGGGCGCAGTTCGCTGGCGCCGAGGGCGCAGTTCAGGCCTACGGAAATCGGCTTGGCGTGCGCTACCGAGTTCCAGAACGCTTCGGTAGTCTGCCCCGACAGGGTTCGGCCGGAGGCGTCGGTGATGGTCCCGGAAATCATGATCGGCAATTCGAGGTGCAGCTCTTCGAACACACCTTGAACGGCGAAGATCGCCGCTTTGGCGTTGAGGGTGTCGAAAATGGTTTCGATCAGGATCAGATCGGCGCCGCCCTCGATCAGGCCTTTGGTGGCTTCGGTGTAGTTTTCCACCAGCTCATCGAAGGTGACGTTGCGGTAGCCGGGGTTGTTGACGTCGGGCGACAGTGAGCAGGTGCGGCTGGTCGGGCCGAGCACGCCGGCAACGAAGCGCGGCTTGGCCGGGTTTTCGGCGGTCTTGGCGTCGGCAATCTTGCGCGCCAGACGTGCGCCTTCTACGTTTAACTCGTACGCCAGCTCTTC
This sequence comes from Pseudomonas sp. Leaf434, assembly GCF_001425545.1. Taxonomy (NCBI): domain Bacteria; kingdom Pseudomonadati; phylum Pseudomonadota; class Gammaproteobacteria; order Pseudomonadales; family Pseudomonadaceae; genus Pseudomonas; species Pseudomonas sp. Leaf434. Next base: position 1,796,388 of record NZ_LMQZ01000001.1, read on the forward strand.
CATACCGTAATCGGCCATGGAAATGCGCGTGGCGTTGAAGGTATTGGTTTCGAGAATGTCGGCGCCGGCGTCCAGATAGGCTTTTTCGATACCGCCGATCACGTCCGGACGGGTGATCACCAGCAGGTCGTTGTTGCCCTTGACGTCGCTCGGCCAGTCCGCGAAGCGCTTGCCGCGATAATCCTGTTCTTCGAGCTTGTAGCTCTGGATCATCGTGCCCATCCCGCCGTCGAGAATCAGGATGCGCTCTTTGAGGGCTTGCTTGAGAGCTTGAAGGCGGACGCTGCGATCGGACATGTGGACTACTCGGAAAGACCATTACGAAGGAGCGCGATCATAGCAAACCTGTGCGCTTTTGGAGCATGTGCAGCTTTTGCATGAATATCGCTCATGTTGGTACGAGCGTCATAACGGTAGAATCGCTGCCTTTTTTTATCATCGAGATCAGCAGCATGCCGCACCGCTTCATCAGTTTATGGTTGCTGGTCCTGAGCGGGAGCGTTGCGGCGCAAGATCCTGCCATTTCTTCTTCCATCTCCTACAGCCGAGACATCCAACCGATCTTCACCGAGAAGTGCGTAGCCTGCCATGCGTGCTATGACTCGGCCTGTCAGCTCAATCTCGGCAGCGGCGAAGGCGCCGCCCGTGGCGCGAGCAAGATGCCGGTATATGACGGCGAACGTACCCAGGCTGCACCGACCACGCGATTGTTTTACGACGCCTTCGGCAAGCGCGCCTGGCAGCAGAAAGACTTCTATTCGGTACTCGACGCCCAGGGCAGTCAGGCCGCGCTGATGGCGCGGATGCTTGAACTCGGCCACAAGACGCCGCTGACGCCGAACGCCAAGCTGCCAGAAGAGATTGTTCTTGGGCTCAATCGCAACAATCTATGCGCAATGCCTGCGGAGTTCGACGGATATGCCGGCGCGCACCCGAAAGAGGGTATGCCGCTGGCCGTCACCGGTCTGACCGACCAGCAATACCAGACCTTGCAGCGCTGGCTGGCGTCTGGCGCGCCGATCGACGAACAGAGTCTGGCGCCGAGTGCCAAAGAGGCCATGCAGATCCAGCAGTGGGAGAACCTGCTCAATGCTCCCGGTGCTCGGCAAAGTCTGGTCGGGCGCTGGCTGTTCGAGCACTGGTATCTGGCGCACATCTATTTCAAGGACGGCGAGCCGGGGCATTATTTCCAGTGGGTGCGTTCGCGCACGCCGAGCGGCCAGCCGATTGATCTGATCGCCACTCGCCGCCCCAACGACGACCCGGGCACGCAGGTGTATTACCGCTTGTGGCCGGTGCAAGGGGTGATCGTGCACAAGACGCACATCACTTATCCGCTGAGCGCGGCGAAAATGGCCCGGATCAAGAGCCTGTTCTACAGCGGCAACTGGCAGGTCAACGCGTTACCGGGTTACGGGCCGCAAAGCCGCGCCAATCCGTTTGCCACCTTCGAGGCGATTCCGGCACAGGCGCGCTATCAGTTCATGCTCGATAACGCTGAATACTTCGTCCGCACCTTCATTCGCGGCCCGGTGTGCCGTGGGCAGATCGCGACCGACGTGATCCGCGACAATTTCTGGGCGCTGTTCCAGGCGCCGGAACATGATCTCTATATCACCGACCCGAACTACCGCGGCCAGGCCACGCCGCTGCTGGCGATGCCGGGGCAGAACGACGATGTCGGCAGCGTGCTGAGTCTGTGGCGCAACTATCGCGACAAGCGCAACGAATACGAGGCACTGCGCCGTGACAGCTATGCCGATCTGCCGGCGCCGAGCTGGTCGACGCTGTGGGCCGGCAACGACAACGCCTTGCTGAGCATTTTCCGCCACTTCGACAGCGCTTCGGTGACCAAGGGGCTTATCGGTGAGGTGCCGCAAACCATGTGGCTGTTCGACTATCCGCTGCTGGAACGCACCTATTACCAGCTCGCGGTCAATTTCGACGTGTTCGGCAACGTCTCCCATCAGGCGCAGACCCGTCTGTATTTCGACCTGATCCGTAACGGCGCGGAGCAGAACTTCCTGCGCCTGATGCCCGCCGACTCGCGCGAGGACTACCTCAACGATTGGTACCAGGATGGCGGTCAATTCAAGATGTGGCTCGATTACGAGGCCATCGATGACGACAAACCGACCGCGCTGAAACTCGACGAAAAAGACCCGAAACATGATTTCGCCATGCAGTTGCTGGCGCGCTACGGTGATCTGAACGCGCGGCCAGACCCGATCAATCGCTGCGACGGCGCTTATTGCTCGCGACCGAATATCGATCCGGCGTTGCAGAATGCCGAGCAGGCCCTGAGCCGTCTGGCCTCGCGCCCGGCCGCAGGGCTGAAAGTCATTGACCAGTTGCCCGAAGCGACCTTGCTGCGCGTTGAAACCGCCAGCGGCAAGCGCGAGGTCTACAGCCTGCTGCGCAACCGCGCCCACAGCAACGTGGCGTTTTTGCTCGGTGAGTCGCGGCGCTATCAGCCAGGGCTCGACACCCTGACGATCTATCCGGGCGTGCTCAGCAGTTACCCGAACTTCATGTTCAACGTACCGGCCGAGCAGGTGCCGGCGTTTGTCGATGCGATGGAAAACGCCAGGGATGCCAGTCGGTTCGAAAAGATCGTCGAACGCTGGGGCATTCGGCGCAGTCATCCGCAGTTCTGGCTGTATTTCCACGATCTGAGCCAATACATCCACGAAACCGACCCGGTGGAAGAGGGCGTGCTGGATATGAATCGGTACGAGAACCTTTGATGATTCGCAGGCGTGTTACGAGATTCTTTCCCGACAAAAATACTAGGACTTTGTCAGCCGCGCCGATTGGCGTAAACTGCGCCCACGCCTGCGAGGAGTTTTTATGACCGCTATTACCATTACCGACGCCGCCCATGATTACCTGGCCGATCTGCTCTCCAAGCAGAACACCCCGGGCATCGGCATCCGCGTTTTCATTACCCAGCCTGGTACCCAGTACGCCGAAACCTGCATTGCCTACTGCAAGCCGGGCGAAGAGAAACCTGAAGATACCGCGCTGGGGCTGAAAAGCTTCACCGCCTACATCGATTCCTTCAGCGAAGCGTTTCTTGATGACGCGGTCGTTGATTACGCCACCGACCGCATGGGCGGCCAGTTGACCATCAAGGCGCCAAACGCCAAGGTGCCGATGGTCAACGCCGACAGCCCGGTCAACGAGCGCATCAACTATTACCTCCAAACCGAGATCAACCCGGGGCTGGCCAGCCACGGCGGTCAGGTCAGCCTGATCGATGTGGTCGAGGACGGCATCGCCGTGTTGCAGTTCGGTGGCGGTTGCCAGGGCTGCGGCCAGGCTGACGTAACCTTGAAGGAAGGCATCGAGCGCACCCTGCTCGAGCGCATTCCGGAGCTCAAGGGCGTTCGCGACGTGACCGACCACACGCAGAAAGAAAACGCCTACTACTAAGGTGTTCGCTGCGAACATGAAAAACGGCGCCCCGTGAGCGCCGTTTTTTTATGGGTAACTTTTGCCGCCCCCATTCGCGAGCAGGCTCGCTCCCACATTGAAATGCAATCACCTGTGGGAGCGAGCCTGCTCGCGAAAGCGTCTTCAAGGGCGATAAAGATGCGCATGCCCGGCCCGATACAACGAAGACTCGCTGAACACCTCGCTGCCCAGCACCCTGCCAACCAAGATCAGCGCCGTACGCCGAAAGCCTTTGGCCTCGACCTTTGCGGCAATGTCCGCCAATGTACCTACCACCCAGTCCTGATCCGGCCATGTCGCGCGGTGAATAACGGCAATCGGGCAGTCCGCGCCGTAATGCGGCAGCAGTTCAACCAGTATTTTTTCCAGATGATTGACCCCCAAGTGGATCGCCATGGTCGCGCCGTGCTGCGCCAGGCTCGCCAGTTCTTCGCCGGCGGGCATCGCGGTCTTGTCGGCGTAACGGGTCAGGATCACGCTTTGCGAAATGTCCGGCAGAGTGAGCTCTGCGCCCAGCAGTGCTGCGCATGCCGCTGTGGCGGTCACGCCAGGGATGATCTCGAAAGGAATGCTCAGCTCACGCAAGTGGCGGATCTGCTCACCAATCGCGCCGTACAGACCTGGATCCCCCGAATGCACACGGGCCACATCCTGGCCTTTGGCATGGGCGCTCCTGATCAAATCGATGATTTGTTCCAGATGCAGTTCGGCGCTGTTGGCCACGATTTCGGCCTGATGACCTTCCAGCACCGCTGCGGGTACCAGCGAGCCGGCATAAATGATCACCGGGCAGCTGCGAATCAGCCGTTGGCCTTTGACGGTGATGAGTTCCGGGTCGCCGGGGCCGGCGCCGATGAAGTAGACGGTCATCGTTGAATCCTTGTGAAGAGGCGCAGGCACACTGCAGATGAAGTGTGCTCATGATCGATGGCGGGGATTATCGGGATTTTATGCAGCGCCGGCCAATGCCAGCGTGGCCTGCGCATATTTCTGCCGAGGAATCAGCAGTTTCGCCGGCGCCTGAATCAGTTGCTCGGCCAGCGCCAGCGCGGCGCTTTCCGCCACGCCGTAGCAGCCGGTGCGCTCAAAGGCGATTTGCGATTGATGGCTGAGGCGCTGCTGGTAGGGCGCCAGCTCGGCACTGTTGAAATACTGCAGCGGCAGGTTCAACTGTGTGGCCAGTTCCAGCAACCCCGGTTCGTCGCGTTTGAGATCGATACTCGCCAGAGCCTTGACCGCTCGCAGTTCGATGCGGTGTGCCTGCAAAGCCTGGTCGAGTAATGCACGCAGCGTACTGGCCGGGCAGCCGCGCTGGCAGCCGAGGCCGACCACGAAGGTCGGCGCTGCGCGGTCATCGGTCATGCTTGATATGGGCCTGCGCTTTTGCGGCGGAACAACCATGCACTGATCAAGCCCAAGGCCAGCCAGAACGCGACGTTGGTCAGCTGCGAAGCGATTTTGAACTGGGTTTCCAGTGCCTCTGGAGCGAGCATCGAATGCACCTGCGGTTGCGGCGCGCCGATCACATGCGGCACGGCGAGAATCGCTACACCAAGAAGCTTCATCAGCCAGTGACGGCTGAAAGCGATCAGTGCCAGGCCGACAGCGGTCGAAGCGGCAGTGCCGATCCACCAGATCTGCCGCGAAGCCAGATCGGCGGCGGCTGTGCCCGGCAATTCAGGTGGCAGGCCCAGGGTCGGCGCAAGAACGAACGTGGCGTAACCGGCCAGACCCCAGAGCAGCCCTTGCGAGGTCTTGGTCGGCGCGCGCAAGGTGTACAGGCCGGCGAGCATCAAGGCGAAACCCACTGCCACCACCAGATTACCGCCAGTGGTCGAGACCACACGCTGCCAGCCGTCTTCCGGCTCCCAGGCTTCGCCATCATGGCTGTGGGCGGCGGTGCCGGCGGCGTGTTCGTGGACTTGCGCGACCGGTTCGGATTTCTCGAAGGTTTCGGCCTGCAGAATCAGTGGCGATACCCAGAAACTCTGCAGCAGGGTCAGCAGCAGGGCGGCCAGCAAGCCGGTGAAGCCTGCGGTTTGCGCGATACGTTTGATCATTTCGGCAGGCCTCAGTGGCACGGGAACGCGGCGCTGTGGCGGGTATCGTGGGCGGCGTTGTGCACCGCTTCGATGTGCGAGAAACCGGCGAACCAGACCAGGCTGGCACCGAGGATCGAGGCGAAGAGGGCGGCGGCGACGCGTTGGCCGAGTGTGGTGCTGCTGGAGATGTGGTCAGTGTGGCTGACGGTGTTACTGATGATCGACATAGCGCTTCCCTCTGAAATGTCAGCGGGTAAACAGAGCGCATGAAAATCCCTGCGGGCCGGGCACGCAGGGATTCGAACAGCGCCCGCCCACCGCGGGTTTGTTTGTGTTCAGCGGCGCTTGCGCGCGCTGGGTGTTGCGGGCCGGTCTCCGGGCTCGCGAGGGGTTGGCTGGTCGCCGACCTGCAAGCATCACCTTCCCATGCCGGGGCACAGTGGATCTGACGCTTCGCTCGCTTACCGTTGCGGGGGCAGCACCGGACTGACATGGCTTTGAGTAAAGCACATGATTCACCGGTTTCCCGTTTCACCCTGTGAAGGGCACCCGTAACAAGGTGTGCAGGAGAACATGGGTTTGGGTTTTTAGTCAATTTCCGGGGGCGGATCCGTTGCTGCGGGGGGGGCTTTTTTTCGGGTGTTTTTGTGTGTATATCCGTTGCTGCGGGTGTTGCTGATTACGGTTTCGCCCTTACGGCGAGGCACTTTTTCCAAACGCCGAAAAAGTACCCAAAAAGGCTTGCTCCTACGTTCGGCCCTCGCAGGCTCGGGTTCCTTCGCTCCGGGACTGATCCGGGCGCAGCGGCTCCGGTTTGCTTCGCTGCACCTACACTCGCTGCGTACGACTGCGTCGTACGGTCGCTGCGCTCCCACGCCCGGATCAATCCCTCCACTCAGCCTTCCGACGTCGCCGGTGGATCAAGATCAAGAGCACTCGAGCTTGCGCTCATTGTTGAGTGGTGCGGCTTCGCCGCGGGCAGCTGCGCTGCTTTGCTTTTGCTTTTGTGGGAGCGAGCCTGCTCGCGAAGGCGGCCTGACAGCCGACCTGTTCTTGAGCTGGTGCGCGATCCAACTGTAGGAGCTGCCGAAGGCTGCGATCTTTTGCTTTTGCCTTTGCCTTTGCCTTTGCCTTTGCTTTTGCTCTGGCTTTTGATCTTTTGCCCCTTCGGCAGGCTTCGTTACGGGATCGATCCGGGGGTGGGAGCGCAGCGACCGTACGACGCAGTCGTACACAGCGGAAGGAGGTGCAGCGAAGCAAACCGTAGCCGCTGCGCCCGGATCGGTCCCATAACGAAGGTACCCCGAGCCCCAGCGAGCGGGCCGTACGCCGGGGCAAAGCCTTTTGGTTCCTTTTTGGCGTTTGAAAAAGGGACTCGCTGTAAGAGCGAAACCATAAGAAGCCGTTACCGCAGCAACGGATATACCCCCAGTTTCAGACTCACCGACCATTGACCCACGACGGACCCATGCGTAGCCTTGCGCTTTCGAGGTTCTTCGGCACTCGCCGAAGCTAAGAAGGGAACGCGGTCAAAGCCGCGGCTGCCCCCGCAACTGTGAACGGTGATGTTCGTTGCCACGCCACTGCCAGCTCAACCGATGAGCCAGCGGGAAGGCGCAATGGACGCCAGGCCCAACGCCTGAACGCCGTCAGCCAGGAGACCTGCCTCGTCACAGATTCTCACTACAACCGGGCGGGGTGATCCGGTGGCGAATGCTTCCGGCGTGCATGCGCGCTGCCGGTTCTCGTCCCGTATGCCCGCCGCTTGCCAAAGGGCATACCGATGAAAACACTGGCCAAACTCCCCGTCACCATCGTCACCGGTTTCCTCGGTTCGGGCAAAACCACGCTGCTGCGGCACATGCTCGACAACGCTCAGGGCCGGCGCATCGCGGTGATCGTCAACGAGTTTGGCGAGCTGGGCATTGACGGTGAAATCCTCAAGCAATGCACCATCGGCTGCACCGAAGAAGAGGCCAGCGGCCGCGTTTATGAGCTGGCCAACGGCTGCCTGTGCTGCACCGTGCAGGAAGAATTCTTCCCGGTGATGCGCGAGCTGGTCGCCCGTCGCGGCGATCTCGACCACATCCTTATTGAAACCTCGGGCCTGGCCCTGCCAAAACCGCTGGTGCAAGCCTTCCAGTGGCCGGAAATTCGCAGTGCCTGCACCGTCGATGCAGTCATCACCGTGGTCGACAGCCCGGCCGTCGCTGCTGGCACCTTCGCCGCGTTCCCGGATCAGGTCGATGCCCAGCGCAAACTCGATCCGAACCTTGATCACGAGTCGCCGCTGCATGAACTGTTCGCCGATCAACTGGCCAGCGCTGACCTGGTGATCCTCAACAAAGCTGACCAGACCAGCGCGGAAGATCTCGCACGGGTGCGTGCTGAAGTCGCCGAAGAGCTGCCGCCAGCGGTAAAAATCATCGAAGCCAGCAATGGCCGCCTGCCGCTGGACGTGCTGATCGGCCTCGGCGCCGGCTCTGAGGAGCATATCGACAGCCGCCACAGTCACCACGATCACCATCACGACGGTGATGACGACGACCACGATCACGACGCCTTCGATTCGATCTCCATCGAATTGCCGCAAGCCGACGAAAGCTTGCTGCTCGACGCGCTGACGCAACTGGTGGTGCAGCACGGCATCCTGCGCGTCAAAGGTTTCGCGGCCATCCCGAACAAACCAATGCGTCTGCTGATCCAGGGCGTGGGCACGCGTTTCGACAAGCATTTCGACCGCCAGTGGGGCGCCGACGAAGCGCGCGTCACGCGTCTGGTGCTCATCGGTCAGGAGCTTGATGCGGCACAACTCGAAGCGCAATTGCGCGCTGCGCTCAGCGTTTAAGCCATGCACCTGCTCAGGACCCAGCCGGGCGGATTCGTCTCGGACGACAACATTGCCGACCTCGGACAAACCCCCGCCGAGCTGGTGATCCTGTGCAGCGGCGATTCCAGCCTGGCGCTGCTCGCCGAGGCTGCGCAGCAACTGCCCGATGACTATCCGAGCCTGCGTCTGGCCAACCCGATGCAGGTGCAGAATCATGCCTCGGTCGATCTGTATGTCGACGAAGTGCTGCGCCACGCCAAGGTCATTCTGATCTCCCTGCATGGCGGCATTGCCTATTGGCGCTACGGTGTCGAGCGGCTGGTCGAGTTGTCCGAACGCGGCGTGCAACTGATTCTGGTGCCCGGCGATGACCGCCCGGATCCCGAACTCAGCGACTTGAGCACGGTCAGCGCCGAAGTGCGCGATCGACTCTGGCAATTCCTGCGTCAGGGCGGCATGGGTAACGCGCTGGATTTCTTCCGTTGCCTGGGCAACCAATGGTTCGCCCGCGATTACCCGTGGAGCGAGCCGCAAACCCTGCCGCGCACGGCGATTTATTACCCACAGAAAAACAGCGCTGCCCTGAGCGACTGGCAAGCCGAATGGCTGCCCGGTCAACCGGTGGCGGCGCTGTTGTTTTATCGCTCGCATTTGCAGGCGGCGAACACGGCGTTCATCGATGTGTTCTGTCAGCGTTTGCAGGCAGCCGGGCTCAATCCGCTGCCGATCGCGGTGGCCAGTCTGAAAGAACCCGGTTGCTTGTCGGTGGTCGAGGACTGGCTGGATGAAGTCGAGGCGGGGGTGATTCTCAACACCACCGGTTTTGCCCAATCGAGTCCCGAGGCGCCGCATCTACGCCCGTTTCGCCGCAACATCCCGGTGATTCAAGCGATCTGCGCCCAGGACAACGAGCCTGGCTGGCGCGACAGCGAACAGGGCCTCGGGCCGCGCGATCTGGCGATGCACATTGCTTTGCCGGAACTTGACGGACGCATCATCAGCCGACCGATCAGCTTCAAGGATCTGGCCTGGCGCAGCGAGCGCAGTCAGTCCGATGTGGTCTGCTATCGCGCCCAGCCTGAACGCATGGATTTCGTTGCCGAACTGGCGCGGCGCTGGGTTGATCTGGCGCGTGTGGCCAATGGCGAAAAACGCATCGCGCTGATCCTTGCCAACTACCCAACCCGCGACGGCCGCATCGGCAACGGTGTCGGCCTCGATACGCCAGCGGCGGCGCTGAACATCCTCCGCGCTTTGCGCGAAGAGGGTTATCCGGTCACGGCCGAGTTGCCCGATAGCGGCACCGAGCTGATCCAGCAATTGCTCGGCGGTGTCAGCAACGACCTCGACAGTCTCGACCTGCGCCCGTGCCAGCAAAGCCTGGCGATGGACGATTACCTGGCAATGTTCAACGCGATGCCGGAGGCGAATCGCGCGGCGGTACTCGAGCGCTGGGGATCGCCACACAACGATCCGATGTGTCGCGACGGCCGGCTGATGATCGCCGGTCTGCGTTTCGGTCTGACCTTTGTCGGCATCCAGCCGGCCCGCGGTTATCAGGTCGATCCCAGCTCGGTGTATCACGACCCGGATCTGGTCCCGCCGCACGGCTATCTGGCCTTCTATTTCTGGTTGCGCAACACCTACGGCGCCCACGGCGTGATCCACGTCGGCAAGCACGGCAATCTCGAATGGCTGCCGGGCAAAGGTGTTGGGCTGTCGGAAAACTGCTGGCCCGACGCGCTGCTCGGGCCGTTGCCGAATATCTATCCGTTTATCGTCAACGACCCGGGCGAGGGCGCCCAGGCCAAGCGGCGCACGCAGGCGGTGATCATCGACCACCTGATGCCACCGCTGACCCGCGCCGAAACCTATGGGCCGCTGCGTAATCTGGAGCTGCTGGCCGACGAATATTACGAGGCGCAACTGCTTGATCCGCGCCGTGCCCGCGAGTTGCAGCGCGACATTCTGCAATTGGTACGAGACACGCAAATCGACCGCGAATTGCAACTGGATGCCGCGCTGGACAGCGATGCCGATGCGGCGATCTGGTTGCCGCGTCTGGACACTTATCTGTGCGATCTGAAGGAATCGCAGATTCGCGATGGGTTGCACATCTTCGGCGAATCACCGAGCGGGCGTTTGCGTATCGACACGTTGCTGGCGTTGCTGCGCATCCCGCGCGGTGACGGTAAAGGCGCGCAGTCGAGCTTGTTGCGAGCGTTGGCCAAGGCGTTTGAGTTGGGCTTCGACCCCTTGGATTGTGCATTGGCCGATCCTTGGAATGGCCCGTGTCCGATCGAGTTGCAGGCCATCAGCGAAGAAGTCTGGCGCACCGCCGGCGACACCCGCGAACGCCTCGAACTCTTCGCCGCAGACCTGATCTTCCAAGCACTGAATGTCCCCTGTGGGAGCGAGCCTGCTCGCGAAAGCGGTGCGTCAGGTAAATCATTGTTGAATGACACACCGAGTTCGCGAGCAGGCTCGCTCCCACAAGGGGCGGGTTGGGCTGAGGTTGATTCGATACTCGACCATCTGCGCGAAGTCGTCGCCCCGCGCCTCGACGCTTGCGGCCCCGCCGAAATGCGCGGTCTGCTCGACGCCCTCAGCGGTCGTTTCGTCCCGGCCGGCCCCAGCGGTGCGCCCAGCCGTGGCCGCCTCGACGTGCTGCCGACCGGGCGCAACTTCTATTCGGTGGACGTGCGCAATCTGCCGACCACCACCGCGTGGCGCATCGGATTCCAGTCGGCAACGCTGATTCTCGAACGGCATCTGCAGGACCACGGCGATCACTTGCGCCAGCTCGGCCTGTCGGTCTGGGGCACCGCGACCATGCGCACCGGCGGCGACGACATCGCTCAGGCCATGGCTTTGATGGGCGTGCGTCCGGTCTGGGCCACGGGCAGTCAGCGCGTGGATGATTTCGAGATTCTGCCGCTGAGCCTGCTCGATCGTCCGCGGGTCGACGTGACGCTGCGGGTTTCGGGGTTTTTCCGTGATGCGTTTGCCAATCTCATCCGCCTGTTCGACGCCGCCGTGCAAGCGGTGGCCGCGCTGGACGAGCCGGATGACTTGAACCCACTCGCAGCCAAGGTGCGTGCCGAACGCGAGGCGTTAGTGCAATCGGGCGTCGATGAGGACACCGCGCGGCGTCAGGCCGGGTGGCGCATCTTCGGCGCGAAACCGGGGGCGTATGGCGCCGGGGTGCAAGGCGCCATCGATGGGCGTCTGTGGCAGTCGCGCGAAGACCTCGCCGAGGTCTACCTGAACTGGGGCGCTTATGCTTACGGCGGTGCCGACGAGGGCACGGCCGCCCGCGCGCAATTCAGCCAGCGCCTGAGCCAGGTGCAAGCCGTGCTGCAAAACCAGGACAACCGCGAGCATGACTTGCTCGATTCCAACGATTACTACCAGTTCCAGGGCGGCATGCTCGCGGCGGTGGAGACTCTGCGCGGCGAAGCGGCGGCCAGCTATCACGGCGATCACAGCCAGCCGGATCTGCCGAAGATTCGTACCTTAAAGGAAGAATTGAACCGCGTGGTGCGCTCGCGCGCGGCGAATCCGAAGTGGATCGACGGGGTCAAGCGTCACGGCTACAAAGGCGCGTTCGAACTGGCGGCGACGGTTGATAATCTGTTCGCCTTCGATGCGACTACGCAATTGATCGACGACCATCAATATGCGTTGCTGGCGGAGGCATATTTGCTCGATCCGGCGACCCGGGATTTTGTTCGTGAGCATAATCCCCATGCGCTGCGCGACATGACCGAACGCATGCTCGAAGCGCAGCAGCGCGGGATGTGGCAGGAGCCGGGGGCTTATAAAGAAGCGCTGGAGAATTTGCTGTTGGATATCGAGGAAGATATGTAGCCGCTAAAAAGCTACCCTCACCCCAGCCCTCTCCCGGAGGGAGAGGGGGCCGATCTTTAGCGCTGTCGAAGTTTGCGTCGACCCGATGCATCACGTCGACAGAACTCGAGAGGCCATCACGGTCTGTTCCCTCTCCCTCTGGGAGAGGGCTAGGGTGAGGGCAACAACTGACACACCACAACGTCACGACCATCCACGACCACGAAAGAGAAACCCATGACCGACACCCCGCATTTCCCGCTCTCCGCCGTGGTCGGCGCCGATGACTTGAAGCTCGCCCTGTGCCTGACCGCCATCGACCCGAAAATCGGCGGCGTACTCATCGAAGGTCCGCGCGGCATGGCCAAGTCGACCCTGGCCCGGGGCTTGGCGGATCTGCTCGCCAGCGGCCAATTCGTCACGTTGCCATTGGGCGCAACTGAAGAGCGCCTGGTCGGCACCCTCGATCTCGACGCTGCCCTGAGCGGCGGTCGCGCGCAGTTTTCGCCCGGTGTTCTGGCCAAGGCTGACGGTGGCGTGCTCTATGTCGATGAGGTGAATCTGCTGCCCGATCATCTGGTCGACCTGCTGCTCGATGTCGCCGCCAGCGGTACCAACCTGATCGAGCGTGACGGCATTTCCCATCGGCATTCGGCCAAATTCGTTCTGATCGGCACCATGAACCCGGAAGAGGGCGAACTGCGGCCACAACTGCTTGACCGCTTCGGCTTGAACGTTGCCCTCAGCGGCCACACTGCGCCCGCCGAACGTGGACAGATCATTCGCCGGCGGCTGGATTTCGACAGCAATCCGCAAGGGTTCTGCGCGCAGTGGGCGAGCGAGCAACTCAGCCTGCGTTCGCGCTGTGAAAGCGCCCGCGAGCGCTTGGCAGCCATCCCGCTGGATGATGCGGCATTGGCGTTGATTACCGAGCGTTGTTTCGCCGCCGGCGTCGATGGCTTGCGCGCTGATCTGGTGTGGTTGCGCGCGGCTCGCGCCCATGCGGCGTGGCGTGGGGCCGATGCGATTGCTGAAGAGGACATCGAGGCGGTGGCCGAATTTGCCCTGCGCCATCGCCGTCGCGAACAACCTTCGTCCAGCGCCCAATCACAAGCGCAATCTCCCTCAGGCACTGACAGCAAATCCGGCGAAGGCCAGGGCCAGTGGGGCGAGATGCCGGCAACGGCGCAAGCCACCGGTGCCCGCCGCGAAGTTCCGAGCTGGCCGCCACAGGCAAAAAAGCCCTAGGCATTCGCCCCCGATCCGACGCGGGGGCGAATGCCAGACCCCGTGCCGGACAACTCGATAATGGTCGTCAGGGCCAACGCCAGAGTGCCAGCAGCGGTTCGGTGAACTGGCCGGGCACGCTGCTCAATGGCCGCCCGCAGCGCCGCGCCGATTTGCTGTTTCAACAGCGCACCCGTTCGCCCCATGAAATCTGGCTGGTGATCGTCGACGCGTCGGCCTCGACCCGTCGCCATCAGGCCTTGAGCGATGCCAAGGGCCTGCTCGCGCAGTTGTTCGACGATGCTTACCGCCAGCGGGCGCGGCTGGCGTTGCTGACCGCCAGTGGTTCTGCGCCGAAATGGCAGGTGCAAGGCTTGAAGGCCTCAAGCGGCCTGAGCGTCTGGCTCGCCGGCCTGGGCGCTGGTGGCGGCACGCCGTTGCTCGCGGCGCTGGAGCAGGCGCAGCAATGGCTGACGGTTAGACGCAAGCGCTTTCCCGCCGAACAGCAACGCTGTCTGATCGTGACCGATGGTCGCGTGAAAGAACTGTCGGCGTTGCCAGTGCTGGCGTGTCCGGGATTGCTGATCGACATCGAGCGCGGGCCGATTCGACTGGGCCGGGCGAAGGATCTGGCGACCGCGCTGCAAGCGCAGTATCAGCATATCGATGAGCTGGGTCCACGCTGAAATCCGCCGCACCGCTCGCACCCTGTGGGAGCGAGCCTGCTCGCGAAGGCTTTTTCGGCAACGCTGAAAATCTTCGGTTACATTGATTCATACAGATCTTGAAATGATTTACCGCTGTGGAGCGGACCAGTCGACCCTGTACGCTCGAAGGCCATTTTTCATTCAGGATCTACATGAACACCCTCTCGGAGCCTCCCAGTCAGCATCCTCCAGCACGCCTTCGCGCGGTCTTGATCCATTCGCAGCATCCCGTCTTCCGACTCCCGACTATGGTTGATAACGCGGCCCTTGAGCCTTCGCGTTGCACTTCGCCGTGTCCGGCTGCCTGAATTCACTGAAGAGAGATCGAGACGTTTTATGGAATGGTTAGCGGATCCCACGGCCTGGTTAGGCCTGTTGACTCTGATCGTGCTGGAACTGGTGCTGGGTATCGACAACCTGGTGTTCATCGCAATTCTTGCCGACAAACTGCCGCCGCATCAGCGTGATCGCGCGCGGATCATCGGCTTGTCGCTGGCGTTGATCATGCGCCTGGGCCTGTTGGCGAGCATTTCCTGGCTGGTCACGCTCACGCAGCCGTTGTTCGAGGTGTTCGACAAGAGCTTCTCCGGCCGCGACCTGATCATGCTGTTCGGTGGCGTGTTCCTGTTGTTCAAGGCGACGATGGAGTTGCATGAGCGCCTCGAAGGCCATGTCGGCGAGCGCTCGACCAACACGACCTACGCGCTGTTCTGGCCGATCGTGGCGCAGATCGTGGTGCTCGACGCGGTGTTCTCGCTCGACGCGGTGATTACCGCCGTGGGCATGGTCGATGAACTGGCGGTGATGATGATCGCCGTGATCATTTCCATCGGGCTGATGATCGTCGCCAGCAAACCGCTGACCCGTTTCGTCAACGCACACCCGACCGTGATCATGCTGTGCCTGGGCTTCCTGATGATGATCGGTTTTGCCCTGACCGCAGAAGGTCTGGGCTTCCATATCCCGAAAGGTTACCTGTACGCGGCCATCGGTTTCTCGATCCTGATCGAGGTGTTCAATCAGATCGCCCGGGCACGGCGCAAACGTTCGATGCAGGGCGTGCGGCCGATGCGCGAGCGCACGGCCCATGCGGTGATGCGTCTGCTCGGCGGGCGCAAGCTGGCGGCGGAGGAGGTTGGCGAGGAAATCTCCGACCTGCTGGACAACGGTGAAGCGCCGGTGGCCGAGCTGTTCGACCGCCGTGAGCGGGTGATGATCAGCGGCGTGTTGCAACTGGCGGAACGGCCGATTCGTAACCTGATGACGGTGCGCGCCGACGTTGACCTGATTGATCTTGCGGATGACGCCGAAACCATTCGCACGAAGTTGATGCATTCGTCCTACTCGCGCTTGCCGTTGATTCGCGATGGCGCGGTGGACGAGCCGCTGGGCTTCGTACACAAGAAGGAACTGCTCAAGGAATATCTGGCGGGCAACGAGCCGAACCTGGAGCATCTGGCTCGCAAGACCGTCAATCTGCTCGACAGTTACTCAATCCTCAATGCCCTGGAGCAGATGCGCGCGGCCTCGACCCACATCGCTTTCGTGGTCAACGAGTTTGGCGATTTCGTCGGCGTATTGACCATGACCGACATCCTCGAATCGATCGCTGGCGAACTACCCGATGCCAGCGAAATCGAAGGCCCGGACGTAGTCGAGGAGCGCGGCGGGTTTCTGGTCAGCGGCGCGCTGCCCTTGGCTCGCGTTCGCCAGCGTACCGGCTTCGATGCCGAGCCGACCGAGGATTATCAGACGATGGCCGGGTTGGTGATGAGTCTTCTGGATCGCTTGCCGATGACCGGCGATCAACTGGAATACGAGGGCTGGCAATTGACTGTCAAAGCGGTGGAAGAGCGGCGGGTGACGCGGGTGTTGCTGGAGCGCGCTGCCGCGTAATCCTTGCGTTTTCTAAAAGCTGTGTCGGCCTTTTTGCGAGCGGGCTCGCTGCCACATTGCAACGCGGTTCAATGTGGCAGCTAGCCTGCTCGCGAAGGCAATTTGGCAGGCACTCCATACCTCTGAGGAGGCTCGTTCAGTACATCCTCCGTAGGCGCCCATGTGGGACGGTACGCAAAGTACGAAGTGTCTGACGCAGCCAAGGCAGATCATGCTTCCGTTTACGCGCGGCAAAGGGGGCTTTGGTCTTGCCGATGTGCACGGCGAAATCCCGTGCGAGGGTTTCTTCAGTGCCGATACCTTTGAGCTTTTTCAGCAGCCTGCCGTTTTTATAGAACAGCACTGTTGGCGTGCCCGTGACATTCGGGTGCTTGGGCGATTGGCTGGTGTTGAGCATATAGATGTTGGCGCGCAGTCGGTAAGGCTCGGCAATCTGCCGAAAGATCGGCCCGGCCCATTCGCAGGCGGGGCAGTGTTCATTGGCGAAATAAAGAATGACCGGACGCCAGGTTTTCAGGGCTTTGCGGTAAACCGGGGCCAGCGCGGCAGTTGTGTTGGTGACGTTCATCGAAGGGTCCTTTTCAACGAGCGGATAGGTTGCTTGACGTTAAAGGAGTAGGCATGTCGGGGTCTACTGTCAGAAATTACAGGTGGACTGCGTAACCACGAGAAGTGCTGTCGTCACGGTGATAGCCGTCGCGAAACGGCAGGGTGGTGATGTCTACAGGCAGGCGCTAAAGCGCTGATACCGGGTTTTGCTCAACTGTCACCCTGATTCGCACCACAACGGCGCGATCTGACCCAAGTTGGGAACGCATTACCCCTTTCCTGGCTTTGTCAGGTGTTTCCTTCGTTCCTGGTCGGGCCAAACCCTTTGGTCCACGAACCATATCTTGTTGATTCTGATAGCGTTCAACGCAGTTACAGATTTCGCGAGATTCCTGTGGCACACTTTCTGCTGTCTATTCCGTAGTAACAAACCATGTTCCGGTATAGCGGAATAAACACAATTGTGGAGTGCTTGCCATGCGTCGCCATCCTTCGTTGTTCAAAGCGTGTGTTTTTGTCCTTGCGGCTTCTTCCTCGGTCATGGGTCTGGCCCAGGCGGCCGACAGCAAGCTCGACAGTGTTCTCGCCCGTGGCAAGTTGATCGTGGGCACCGGCAGCACCAATGCGCCGTGGCACTTTCAGGGCGCGGACGGCAAGTTGCAGGGTTTTGATATCGACATCGCCAGGATGGTGGCCAAGGGACTGTTCAACGACCCGAGTAAAGTCGAGTTCGTGGTGCAGTCCTCCGATGCGCGGATCCCCAACCTGCTGACCGACAAGGTCGACATGAGCTGCCAGTTCATCACCGTCACCGCGAGCCGCGCCCAGCAAGTGGCATTCACTCTGCCGTACTACCGCGAAGGCGTCGGCCTGCTGTTGCCGAATAACAGCAAGTACAAGGAAATCGAAGACCTGCAGGCGGCGGGCGATGACGTTACCGTTGCGGTGCTGCAAAACGTCTACGCCGAAGAATTGGTGCATCAGGCATTGCCCAAGGCCAAGGTCGATCAGTACGACAGCGTCGACCTGATGTATCAGGCAGTGAACTCTGGCCGTGCCGATGCCGCCGCAACCGACCAGTCCTCGGTCAAATACCTGATGGTGCAGAACCCGGGCCGCTACCGCAGCCCGAGCTATGCCTGGAGCCCGCAGACTTACGCCTGCGCAGTCAAACGTGGCGATCAGGACTGGCTGAACTTCGTCAACACCGCGCTGCATGAGGCCATGACCGGGGTTGAGTTCCCGACCTACGCCGCCTCCTTCAAGCAATGGTTCGGTGTCGATCTGCCGTCGCCCGCGATCGGTTTTCCAGTCGAATTCAAATGATCCCGTGAGAGTGGGGCGATTTCAGTCGCCCCGCTCAAGGTACTGCTGACCATGAATTATCAGTTGAACTTTGCCGCCGTGTGGCGCGATTTCGACACCTTGCTGGCAGGGCTCGGGCTGGGCTTGCAGCTGGCGCTGGTGTCGATCGCCATCGGCTGCGTGATCGGCCTGCTGATGGCGTTTGCCTTGCTCTCCAAACATCGCGCCTTGCGGGTGTCGGCCTCGGTGTACGTCACGGTAGTGCGCAACACGCCGATCCTGGTGTTGATTCTGTTGATCTACTTCGCACTGCCCAGCCTTGGCATTCGTCTGGACAAGATTCCTTCGTTCATCATCACGCTGTCGCTGTATGCCGGCGCGTACCTGACCGAAGTCTTTCGTGGCGGCTTGCTGAGCATTCCCAAGGGGCAGCGTGAAGCCGGGCTGGCAATCGGTCTCGGTGAGTGGCAGGTCAAGGCTTACGTCACCGTGCCGGTGATGCTGCGCAACGTGCTGCCGGCGCTGTCGAACAACTTCATTTCGCTGTTCAAGGACACTTCGCTGGCGGCTGCGATTGCGGTGCCGGAGCTGACCTATTACGCGCGCAAGATCAACGTCGAGAGCTACCGGGTGATCGAGACCTGGCTGGTGACCACGGCGTTGTATGTCGCGGCCTGTTACCTCATTGCCATGCTGCTGCGTTACCTCGAGCAGCGTCTGGCGATCCGCCGATAGGAGGCTGCGATGTACGAATCTCCCAGTTGGTTGCATGAATTGTGGCTCGCCCGCGAGCCGTTGTGGCAGGGCTTTCTGACCAGCGTGCAGGTCTCGGCGCTGGCCATTGTGTTGGGCACCATGCTCGGCGTGGTTGCCGGCCTGGTCCTGACTTACGGCAGATTCTGGATGCGCGCGCCGTTTCGGCTGTACGTCGATCTGATTCGCGGCACGCCAGTGTTTGTGCTGGTGCTGGCCTGCTTTTATATGGCGCCGGCGCTCGGTTGGCAGATCAGCGCGTTTCAGGCCGGAGCCCTGGGCCTGACGCTGTTCTGCGGCTCGCACGTCGCCGAAATCGTTCGTGGCGCCCTGCAAGCCTTGCCGCGCGGGCAGATGGAGGCGGGCAAAGCCATCGGTCTGACGTTCTACCAATCCCTCGGCTACGTACTGTTGCCTCAGGCGCTGCGGCAGATTTTGCCGACCTGGGTCAACTCGTCCACCGAAATCGTCAAGGCTTCGACCTTGCTCTCGGTGATCGGCGTCGCCGAATTGCTGCTCAGCACGCAACAGATCATCGCCCGAAACTTCATGACCCTGGAGTTCTACCTGTTCGCCGGTTTTCTGTTCTTCGTCATCAACTACGGCATCGAGTTACTCGGCCGGCACATTGAAAAGCGGGTGGCCTTGCCATGACTCAAGCTCAAGTTGCTTCACAGAATCAGGCGCTGCTGGACATTCGCGGCCTGCACAAACAGTACGGCGCGGTGGAAGTGCTCAAGGGTGTCGACCTGAGCATGCAGCGCGGCAACGTCGTTACGCTGATCGGCTCCAGTGGCTCGGGCAAGACCACGCTGCTGCGTTGCGTGAACATGCTCGAAGAGTTTCAGGGCGGGCAGATTCTGCTCGACGGCGAATCCATCGGCTATGACGAGGTCAACGGTAAACGCGTACGTCACCCGGAAAAGGTCATTGCCCGCCATCGCGCGATGACCGGCATGGCGTTCCAGCAATTCAACCTGTTTCCGCACCTGACCGCGTTGCAGAACGTCACCTTGGGCCTGCTCAAGGTGAAGAAGATGCACAAGGACGAAGCCGTGGTGCTTGCCGAAAAATGGTTGGAGCGTGTCGGCCTGCTGGAGCGGCGCAATCACTTTCCCGGTCAGTTGTCCGGTGGTCAGCAACAGCGCGTAGCCATCGCCCGGGCCATTGCGATGAACCCGAGCCTGATGCTCTTTGACGAAGTCACTTCGGCCCTCGACCCGGAACTGGTTGGCGAGGTGCTCAACGTGATCAAGGGGCTGGCCGAGGACGGCATGACCATGTTGCTGGTGACCCACGAAATGCGTTTCGCTTTCGAGGTCTCGGACAAGATCGTTTTCATGAATCAAGGGCGGATCGAAGAGCAGGGGCCTCCCAAGGAACTATTCGAACGCCCGCAATCGCCGCGTCTGGCGGAATTTCTCAAAAGCACGCGGTTTTGAATCTGCACTTTTGCAATCAGGAGAAACACCCATGAGCATTACGCGTTACGGCACCGGCAGCACCGCCGCCGGCGGCCAGCCTCGTCCATTCGCCCGCGCAGTCGAAGCGGATGGCTGGCTGCATGTGTCCGGCCAGGTACCGGCGGTGGATGGCGAGATTATTGTTGGCGGCATCGTCGAACAGACCCACCAGACCATGAAAAACCTGATCGCCATTCTCGAAGAGGCTGGTTATGGCCTTGAGGACGTGGTTCGCGCCGGCGTCTGGCTGGACGATCCACGGGATTTCAGCAGCTTCAACAAAGTCTTCGCCGAGTATTTCAAACCCGAACACGCCCCGGCGCGGGCCTGCGTGCAGGCGAGCATGATGGTTGATTGCAAGGTTGAGATCGACTGCATTGCCTACAAGAAGAAGGCCTGAAACAAGTGCAGCCCTCTTCGCGAGCAGGCTCGCTCCCACATTTGGAATGCGTTTTCCTGTGGGAGCGAGCCTGCTCGCGAAAGCGATGTAACAGGCGACACTGGACTCTCGGTAAACTCCCGGCGACTTTGAATGGAAACCACTGACATGACCGAAGACACCATCAAGCGCCGGGCACGTGGTCTGGATCGGGCGTTCGATATCCTCGATTTTCTCAAGGAAATCGGCCAGCCCCTGCGCCCCAACGACATCGCCAACGGCATCGGCGGCCCGAAATCCACGGTCTACGAGCTGGTCGCATCCTTGCTGGAACGGCGGATTCTGGAACCGGTGGGCAAGGACGGCCACGTCTATCTCGGCCGCCAGTTGTACTTCCTCGGCCAAGCGCATCTGCGCCATTTCGACCTCAGCCGTGAGGCCGATCACGCCTTGCAGGAGATCGTCAGCCAGACCCGCGAAACCGCGCAGATGTGCCTGCTCAACGGGCGCAAATACACGGTGGCGTTGATGAAGGAGGGCGAGCGGCATTTCCGCATCTCATCGGATATCGGCGAAAACGCGCCGATCCCGTGGACCGCCTCCGGGCGCTTGCTGCTCGCGCACTTGAGCGATCAGCAGATCATCGACCTGATCGACGAGGACGACTACATCCTGCCCGACGGCGAACGCCTGCCGCTGGAACGCTTTCTGGCGGAGATTCGTCAGGCCGGTATCGATGGCTTCTTCTCCTTCGACAGCGTCGCCGACACGTTCACCCATTGCTTCGCCGCGCCGGTGAAAGACCCGCAAGGCGTGGCCATTTGCACGTTGTGCATCGTCGCCCCACGGGCCGATGCGAAAAACAATTACAACGACTATCGCCGGGTGCTGATCGAGAGCGCCAACAGCCTCGCCCGGCGGATCAACGAATAACCGCGGCTGCCTGCGGCCGCGACTGTGAGGACTGGACCATGACCACTGCCATCAACTCTGCCGTAGAAAAAGGCGACGCCGCCATCGGCGCGCAACTGACCCGCGACGTCAGCCTGCCGGCGTTGGTGCTGCACCGCGAGGCGCTCGAGCACAACATTCGCTGGATGCAGAAATTTGTCAGCGACAGCGGCGCCGAACTCGCGCCCCACGGCAAAACCAGCATGACCCCGGCACTGTTCAAGCGACAGCTCGACGCCGGCGCCTGGGGCATCACCCTCGCCAGCGCCACCCAGACCCGCGCCGCTTATGCTCACGGCGTACGTCGGGTGTTGATGGCCAATCAATTGGTCGGCACGCCTAACATGGCGTTGATTGCCGATCTGCTCGCCGATCCGACGTTCGATTTCTATTGCATGGTCGATCACCCGGACAACGTCGCCGACCTCGGGGCTTACTTCGCTTCCCGTGGGGTCAAGCTCAACGTGATGATCGAATACGGCGTGGTCGGCGGGCGCTGCGGGTGCCGCAGCGAGCAGGAAGTCATCGAGCTGGCCAAGGCCATCGATGCGCAACCGGCGCTGGCACTGACCGGCATCGAAGGTTACGAAGGCGTGATTCATGGTGATCACGCGGTTAGTGGCATTCGCCAGTTCGCCGCATCGCTGGTGCGCCTGGCGGTGCAGCTGCAGGACAGCGGCGCTTTCGCCATTGCCAAACCGATCATCACCGCATCGGGTTCAGCCTGGTATGACCTGATCGCCGAATCCTTCGAAACCCAGAACGCCGCTGGCCGCTTCCTCAGTGTGTTGCGCCCGGGCAGTTATGTCGCGCACGACCACGGCATCTACAAAGAGGCGCAGTGCTGCGTGCTCGACCGTCGCAGCGATCTGCACGAAGGCCTGCGCCCGGCGCTGGAAGTCTGGGCTCATGTGCAGTCGCTGCCGGAACCGGGTTTCGCGGTGATCGCCCTGGGCAAGCGCGACGTCGCATTCGACGCCGGTTTGCCAATGCCGTTGTTGCGCTACAAGGCCGGTGTGGTGCCGGCGACAGGTGATGATATCGGTGCGTGCAAGGTCACGGCGGTGATGGATCAGCATGCGTTCATGACCGTGGCGCCGGGTGTAGAACTGCGGGTCGGCGACATCATTTCCTTTGGTACTTCGCATCCGTGCCTGACGTTTGACAAATGGCGTGTTGGGTTGCTGGTGGATGAGCAGTTGGCGGTCATCGAGACCATGGCGACTTGTTTCTAAGGCTTGAGATTGCGTTGCGGCGGCTATTTCGCGAGCAGGCTCGCTCCCACAGAGGACGCATTTGAATGTGGGAGCGAGCCTGCTCGCGAAGACGCCCGCTTAGCCACCACTGAACCACCCGAGATCCCACCCGATGAAAATCCTCCGCAACACCCCGCGCATCGCCCTGATCGGCGAATGCATGATCGAACTGCAACAATGTGCCGACGGCAGTCTGCAGCAAAGCTTCGGTGGCGATACCCTCAATACGGCCGTGTACCTGTCCCGCGCGCTGGGCGACAAGGCGCAAGTCGACTACGTCACCGCGCTGGGCGATGACAGTTTCAGTGACGCAATGTGCCAGATCTGGCGCAGCGAAGGCATCGGCCTCGATCTGGTGCAGCGCTTGCCCGGTCGGCTTCCCGGTTTGTATTGCATACAGACCGACGCCAACGGCGAGCGGCGCTTTCTGTACTGGCGCAACGAAGCGGCGGTACGCGATTGCTTCACTACCCCTGCGGCCGAGCCGATTCTCGCGGCCTTGCCGGACTACGACGTGCTGTATTTCAGCGGGATCACCCTCGCCGTACTTGGCATGCAAGGCCGTGCCCGCCTGATCAAGACGTTGAGCGAAGCCCGGCAGCGCGATGCGCGCATCGTGTTTGACAACAACTACCGCCCACGCTTGTGGGCTTCTGTGGAAGAGGCGCGGGCGGCGTATCGCAGCGTCTTGCCTTATGTCGATCTGGCGTTGCTCACCGTGGATGACGAACAGGCGTTGTTCGGGTTTGCCGATTGCGCTGAGGTGTTTGCGACGTATGCGCAGATTGGCACGCCAGAAGTGGTGCTCAAGCGTGGCGCCGAGGCGTGCCTGATTCGTTGTCAGGGGGAGGCGTTTGAGGTGCCGGCGCAAAAGGTCGACAAGGTCGTCGACACCACGGCGGCGGGGGATTCGTTCAGTGCGGCGTATCTGGCCCGGCGCTTGCTCGGCGGCAGCCCGGCAGAGGCGGCCCAAGCGGGACATGAATTGGCCAGTCAGGTGATACAGGTGCCAGGGGCGCTGATCCCCAGGTAGTCAGAGAATGGCCGCTTGCTGCGCAATCGGTTCGCGAGCAGGCTCGCTCCCACAATGAAAATCCGGTCGAAATGTGGGAGCGAGCCTGCTCGCGAAGAAGCTCGACAGCCAGCCGATCAATCCCGATAAAACACCTGCACCAGGTGATAACCAAACTTGCTCTTGATCGGTCCATGCACGGTGCGCAGTGGTTTCTTGAATATCACCGCATCAATCGCGCCGACCATCTGTCCTGGACGTACTTCGCCCAGATCACCGCCGCGTTTGCCGGACGGGCAGGTGGAAAACTTCTTCGCCAGCACATCGAATGCTTCGCCCTTGGCGATGCGCTGTTTGAGTTGTTCGGCCTCTTCGGCGGTTTTCACCAGAATGTGGCGGGCTTGGGCTTTCATCGTGCAATACCTGATAACGGGGTGACAGCGGGGCGCGCGATTATGCCTCAAGTCACGGGGTCGGGTTGCTCAACTTGCGAATCTTGCTCGCCAACACTTCCAGGACAAAAGGCTTGGCGACCATGTCCATGCCCTCTTCAAGAAAGCCCTGGCGCTCGGCAGCAATCTGCGCGTAACCGGTCATGAACAGCACTTTAAGGCCGGGACGATGCTGGCGCGCAATTTCCGCCAACTGGCGACCGTTCATGCCGGGCAGCCCGACATCGGTGACCAGCAGATCGACACGTTGCGCGGACTCGAACAAGGGCAGGGCGATTTTGGCGTTTGCCGCTTCGAAGGTTTTGTAGCCCAGCTCCCTCAGCAGATCGAGCACCAGCATGCGCACCGCCGCGTCATCCTCGACCACGATTGCGGTTTCGCCAGAAGATGAAGCAGCAATCGGTTCGGCTTTCTTCACAGATGAAGTTTCCGGCGTCGGCTCAAGCAAGCGCGGCAAATACAGGCGCACGCAAGTACCTTGCCCCGGCACGCTGTCGAGGCTGACGTGACCACCGGACTGCTGGGCGAAACCGTAGATCATCGACAGCCCGAGCCCGGTGCCCTGGCCGATCGGCTTGGTGGTGAAGAACGGATCGAACGCTTTGGAGCGAATTGACGGAGTCATGCCGGTGCCGTTATCGCTGACCGCGAGCATGACGTATTCCCCGGCCTTGACCGGTTCGAGAATGGTGATGTCGCTGCTGTCGAGGTAAACGTTGGCAGTCTGGATCAGCAACGTGCCGCCTTCGGGCATCGCGTCGCGGGCGTTGATCACCAGATTGAGCAAGGCATTTTCCAGCTGGCTGACGTCGGTGCTCACCGGCCAAACGTCTTCGGGCAGGCGCAGTTGCAGATCGATCGGATCGCCTTTGGTGCGGCGGATCAGATCTTCCAGCGAGTGCACCAGCTCATTGACGTTCAGTTGCTTGCGGTCCAGCGACTGGCGCCGCGAGAACGCCAGCAAGCGATGCGTGAGCGCCGCCGCGCGATTGGCCGATGACACGGCCGCTTCGGTAAAACGGCCGATCTCGTCGGCACGACCATTGGCGATGTAGCGCTGCATCAAGTCCAGACTGCCGATAATGCCGGTCAGCATGTTGTTGAAGTCGTGGGCGATGCCACCCGTGAGCTGGCCGACGGCTTCCATCTTCTGCGCGTGGCGCAAGGCATCTTCGGCACGCTCGCGTTCGAACATCTCGTTCTGCAAACGCTCGTTGGCCTGAGCCAGTTGCTCGGTGCGCGCGCTGACCCGCTCTTCGAGGGTCTCGTTGAGATTACGCAGGGCTTCTTCGGTTTTCTTGCGCTCGGTCTCGTCGATGACAAAGATGTAGAAGCCGTTCACTGCACCGTCCGCACCATGTCGCGGCAGATAATTCATGAGGGCATGACGGGTGCTGCCATCGCGGTGCGGTGTGTAGAAACTGAAGGAACAGGCGCGCCCGGCCAGCGCTTCGGCGATGTACGGCGCACGCAGGAAATACGCCTCTTCGCCGATGACTTCGCGAATCTTGCGCCCGTACAACTCTTGCGGTGTGAGGCCGTACCAGTCGAGATACGCTGCATTGTTCAAGCGAAAACGCTCTTCGGCGTCGACATAGCTGATCAGGATCGGCATGGCGTTGATGATCAACTGCAATTCGGTCTGGCTCTGACGCAGCGCTTGTTCGGTGTGTTTGCGTTCGGTCAGGTCCAGCGCCGCGCCGAGAAAGCGCATCGGCCGACCATGATGATCCTTGTAGCAACGCCCCCGCGCGAACACCCAGCGCAGCGTGCCATCGGCCTGCAACAAGCGATATTCCTCAGCGTACTCGGTGCCGTGGGTGATGCAGTGCTTGATGCCGCGCGCAACCATTGCGCGGTCTTCGGGGTGCACCCCGTGCATATATTCGCTGATCGGCAACTGCCCGGCCTTGCTCGGATCAACGCCATGCAGTTCGGCAAAATGCGCATCGGCAATGAATCGGTCTTCGCCAATGTCCCAGTCCCACGTACCGACGGCGTCGGCGGCGGCGAGGGCCAGTTGCAGACGCTCTTCGGACTGGCGCTGAGCCTTGAGGCTTTCCTCGGAACGGCGCTGCAATTCCAGGGCAATGCGGCGGCGTTCGTTGGTCTCAATGGCAGTGATCAGAATTCCAGCGACCTGTGCGGTTTCATCGCGAATCGGACTGTAGGTCAGATCCAGCCAGAAATCGGTTTTTTTGCCGTCGCGCTGCACGCTGAAACGTTGCTCGCTGAAGCTGCGCACCTGGCCCTGCAGCACCGCTTGGTATATCGGCTCGGCAAAATCCCGTACTTCCGGCCAGATCTCATGCGTTGGCTGGCCGAAGGCTTCGGGATGCTTGCTGCCGGCGAGCAGGGCAAAGCCATTGTTGTAGATCTGCGTGAGTTGCGGCCCCCACAACAGCAGCATCGGCATCGGCGAATGAATCACGATGTCCACCGCTGTGCGCAGACTCTGCGGCCAGGTGCCGGCGGCGCCCAGCGGACTGCGGCTCCAGTCGGTGCGGGCGATCAGGGCCTGGGCGTCATCGGTGGTGGGTACAGCATTCATGTTTCAATCCTGAGCGTGGTTCGGTGAGACGGGGACTATCATTGTTGCAGGAGCCGCGCCAAGCGTAGGCCAAATCTGCTCATTCAATGCTTCGCGGGTGCTTTCAGCCATGGAAATCGATGCACTGTTGTCAACATTGTCGCAAAAAAACGGTTCGGATCTTTTCCTTTCCACCGGCGCACCACCGAGCGCTCGCATTGATGGTGTGCTGACGGCGCTCAGCGATCAGCCATTCAAACCTGGCGAAACCGCGGCCATCGCCACCTCCCTGATGGACGCCGAGCAGCGCCGGGAGTTCGACCGGGATCTTGAAATGAACCTGGCAATCTCCCGAACGGGCGTCGGCCGGTTCCGGGTGAACATTTTCAAGCAGCGCAACGACGTTTCGATCGTTATCCGCAACGTCAAGCTCGACATCCCGCGGTTCGAAGACTTGAAACTGCCGCCGGTGTTGCTGGAAACGGTGATGCTCAAACGTGGCCTGATTCTTTTTGTCGGCGCTACCAGTTCGGGCAAGTCGACCTCCCTGGCGGCGCTGATCGATCATCGCAACCGCCACAGTGCCGGACACATTGTTACCATCGAAGACCCGATCGAATATATCCATCGGCACAAGCGCTCGATCATCAATCAGCGTGAGGTTGGCGTCGATACGCGCAGCTTTCATGCCGCGCTGAAGAACACTTTACGCCAGGCACCGGACGTCGTCCTGATTGGTGAGATCCGTGACCGCGAAACCATGGAGCACGCGCTCTCGTTTGCCGATACAGGGCATCTTGTGTTGTCCACGTTACATGCGACCAATGCCAATCAGGCGCTGGATCGCATCATCAATATGTTTCCCGAGGAGAAGCGCGAGCAGCTGTTGCAGACATTGGGCAACAACCTGAAAGCCTTTGTCTCGCAGCGCTTGGTACGCACTGTCGACGGCCAGCGCAGGGCGGCCGTGGAAGTGTTATTAGGTACGCCGACTGTTGCTGATGCGCTCCGTCGCAATGAGTTGGCTGAGTTGAAAAGTATCATGGAGAAATCCGAAGACTCAGGCATGCAGACATTCGATGCTGCACTGTTACAGTTAGTCCTTGCGCGTGTTATTACAGTAGAAGAAGCTTTGAAAAACGCGGATTCGACAAACAACTTACGGTTAGGCATCAAGCTTAAACTGGATTCTCCAATCAACGAAAAAGCATCGACAGGGGATTGGGGGTTGGTGGAGTAAGTTGTCGTGTCTGTAGGCGGCTGAGCGGTCAGGTGATAGATGTTTGAAATCTAGACTAATACTTGGTTAGTTGTGGTTTCGCCTGTTTTTATTAGATTTGCGATCTCGATAGCAAGTCCATGTAAATAAACAGGTCAATAAAATGAAAAATCGATGTGGTGCAGGTGCTCTTTCCAAATTGAGCGCTGCCGATAATGTGCGTTGTTCTGCCGCAGATGAATTAGAACGAATGGCACTTCTAGGCCAGTTGAAAAGATTTCTTGTTGAAGCTCCGGAAGACGTTGCACGGGATATTTCAAACGACGACCAAAAGATCATCTGGCTCTCGCCTGAATCCTCTTTTGGACGTTTACAGAAACCGGCCAGCGAGATGCTTCAGGATCTGATGAGCTTACTTGGCTCCGGCACCTACAGTAGGGTTACGTCTTCGGGTGAAATTCACATATACGTTACTCATGAAGGGTGGATGGATGTATCGGATAACGTCAAGAGTAATCCCGACGCGAATGAGAAGTTCGAGAAGTTAGTTGCTATTGCAGCAGGTCTTGGTGGATTCGTTCACCTTGATAACGCAGTGCTGTTGTCGCAGTGGTTGCGTTTTCACGGGTTCAACGTGCCGGATGACAGAGAAAAACTAGAAAGCTTGATTGGCTTTTTGGAGTGGAAGTGGCCTGAAGGAGATGATTTTGGTAATTACTGGGGGCAGATAACTGGGCTAAATGATACGTCGATCACCTTGACACCACAGCAGTGTGCAGAGATTCGCGCAGTGACGAGTAAACTTTTCCCTGCGAATGAGAATCTACTTAACACAATCTTCAGAAGCGTAAGACCGTATAACGTTACTACCGTTAATTGGGACAGCGCTAACGAGGTCGTTGCAATGCTGGTTCGTCATCCAGCGTCGCAGAAAATTGCCAAGGAATACGTCATTGCACTGGACTGGTGGGGGGCGAAGGATTCCGAGGAAATCAGTAGTGACGATCTAGCTCAGGTATTGCTCACTGCAATAATTTTGCAGTTGGATTCATCCATAGGCGTTACTGGCAAGCGCAACTGCATCGGAACCTTTGATATATACGATTCGAGCACCATGGCTGATAGGCCGTTATATGCCATACGTGAAAATTTTGAGGCTTACCTTGTAGCAAAGGGCCATTCGCACTCGATTATTCCTCTCGCTTCCCACCTGCTCCTGGCTCATATAGCGCCTTGTCTCTTGGTTAAAAATCTGCCCCAAGAGCTTTACGCTGGCTCGATCGGCTGGGTGACGTTTTGCCAGGCGGTGAGCTTTATCGAGATCAATTGTCGAGGCGTCTCTCGCTTCATGACATATGAACAAGTCATCAAATTTGCAAGCATGGAAACGGTCAGCCCGGTACTGGGGGAGCTGCAAGGTATTACTGCGATCGACCCTATCATTGACTGGGCATTGATGAATGAAGTCATCACTCATGAGCAACTGAGCACGTCTGCTCTTACAGCAGCTCAAGACGCTTTGAATGCGTATAAAACGCACGTGGATGATATTGTTTTGGGAATCAAGGCATTTGGGGCGGCTCCGCCCAATCGGAAACGACTGGCGATGACTGCATTGAAGCAGGCGGTTGCTGATTTTGATGTTATTGAACAACCTCTTTTGCGTCCTGAGACTTATTCTGCAATGAGAGTGTCGATGCTTGATCTTCATATCGAAGGGTTGCTGGCGTCCGGAACATGGGATTGGAATAAAGAGCCCGGCATTTTTGATAAGTATCCGCAGCTTTTGGCCTTGCCTGCCATCAAACCAGCATTCGAAGCTGAGCTCGTTAGCTATCACTGCAATATTCATAAGGCGATGGCTTCAAACATAAAGCTGGCGATAGCAGGAATGCCTCGAGCCGATCGAGATATCTTTGCCTCAAGCAAGATCACGTTTTTTACTGTACGTCCTTCGGTTGCAGAGATTTACTATCCGTCATCGGCTAATTATAACTTGGTCGGCGCGGGTAATCAGCCGCCCAAAAATATCGAAGTTCAGCTCAAGAAAGACCAGGCGGTGGGGCGGTTCGGTGTAATTATGATAGCTTCCTTCGGGAATAATCAGACTTTATGCTATGAAATGTTTACCTTGCTGGGAGAGTGCAGAAGAAACGATGAGCTAGGCAAATTGATTATTTATACCCAAAAAATGAACATGCCTGGAAGGGTTGAATATACAGGGAAGCCCAATGATGCATTTTTCCCTTTGCCCCCCACGCATAACGTTCCAACTGATTTCGATAGCTACATTGTCGGAAAAAAGCCGTCGCCGAATGCCTCTGGGATTATGGTTATAGAGAAACTTGGCACTGTTATGGCTCCGACTTCTGCGTCGCGGGTCGTTCGTAATCATTATCAGTTTTTCGTAAATGAGCATATCGAAAATATTGCCCAATTTGTTGTGAAGAACAGACCATTGGGCAGCCTCCAGGATTTCAGGGAAGTCTTCACCGAATACACTGATAAAGAGCGTGCGGAGAACACTTATAACGAGGTGCTGACGTATATTATTGACCTGTGTGTCCCGTTCAAGAAATGTATCGAAGACTTGGCTTCCGGAAATAGAAATCAGGTGGTTGACGGAATTTACGCGTGCACGATGGATGCTATCGGTATTTTCTTCACTGTACTGGGTGCCCCGGCTAAAATTCTGCATATCGCAGCCAAAACAGTTTCGTTAACGGCAAAAATCGGCAGCCTCGTCAGGTTTGGCATTTCTCTGACAGTCTCGACTTTCAATCCGATTGATGGATTGCCAACTGCTGGATACCAAGCGTCAAAAGCATTGTTCAAAAGCGTCATGCATTTGGGCGCGTCGGGCGCAAAAGTCGTGGAATCTGCCGTTGTCCAGATGAGCAGACTGACCGGTACGGCGCGGGAATTTCACAAGCTGGCGAATGCTACCGATGTTGGTTTCGGGAGGTGGCGCCCGCTTGGAAGCACCGCGTCTTCTTTCAATGTCTGTGCCATCAAGAAAAGCAGTGAGTGGTACGCGGCCAATCGGCTAGGTAAGCCGTGGGGAAAACGACTCGTCAATTTCGACCTGCAAGAGAAGTTTAGTCTGCCATTACTGCAGAAACCGGTTCCGGGTGTTTTTACAGCTCACATTCTCGAGCGCAGTCTGCCACTGGCCCGTTTCAAAATAGACAGCGCAATTGAAGTGCTGGGCGCGCCGGCGCTGAATTTCAAAACCGACCCCACGATTGGATTGTTTTTTGGCAGTACCGCGGCGGCGCGTGACGAATTGTCCAATCTGCTAAGCGCCATCAGGCTGGATTTCGGCGGAACGTCCGCCAGTAATTTCCTGTTGGATAGCCTGAAACTAGATGATGGCGTCATTGAGGTAAATCCATTCGATTACAGTAAATGGAAGAGCGCAGGAGCTACAGATAAAAAGCGTGTTCAGTACATGACGGTCAATACACGTAACTTCAACCAGCGATTCAGCCTGACAGGTTACGGCGAAATCGCTGATGACCTCATCCACGAAATGATTCGGGTCAACCCCGCCAAGACCAGTCTGATCACTGCCGAGGGGGCGACCCGAGATGGTAAGGTCGGTTTGGATGTGGCGCCTTTACTAAACTTGGCAAAGGGACGCTTGCCCCGATCTGAGCCTATCACTGGCAGTTTTCACGAAAGTGCTCAAGCGCTCCTCAATGCAGACTCGCTGATGCTCGTTATTGCCTTGCTCAGTTTGTTGAAAACAAACGAAGCGTTGTTTTCGCTGAATCTCAGCATCATGCGCGCAGCGATCGAAGCCAGTGGAGATCAGCCCCTCACCGGTGAAGTTGTAATACAGCTGAATTGAGGCTGCGCCAGACGAAATTCAGTGTTGAATAACTTCGGTCATGGCCAGTTCGCGCCGATCCCGAAACTGCTCCAGCGCTTCGGGATTGGCCAGTGCATCGGTATTTTTCACTGGCCTCCCATGCACGACATCGCGCACCGCCAGCTCTACGATTTTGCCGCTGATGGTGCGCGGTATATCGGTTACTGCGACGATGCGTGCGGGAACATGCCTGGGTGTGGTATTGGCGCGGATCACTTCGCGGATTCGCTGTTCAAGCCCTTCATCCAGCTCGACGCCGTCGCGCAAACGCACGAACAACACGACGCGCACATCCTCCTGCCATTGCTGACCGATGGCGACGCAGTCCAGCACTTCACTGATTTTCTCGACCTGCCGATAAATCTCCGCCGTGCCGATGCGCACGCCGCCCGGATTCAACACCGCATCCGAACGGCCATGGATCATCATTGCGCCATCGGACAATTGCTCGGCGTAATCACCCTGCGCCCATACACCGGGGAACTGGCTGAAATAAGACTGGTGCAGTTTTGAGCCGTCGGGGTCATTCCACAAGCCGATCGGCATCGCCGGGAAGTGCCGCGTGCAGACCAGTTCACCTTTCTCACCGATCACCGGCTGGCCAGCGTCGTTCCACACCTCGACGGCCATGCCCAGGCTCTTGCCCATGATTTCTCCGCGACGTACCGCTGACAGCGGATTGCCATTGACGAAGCACGAAACGATGTCGGTGCCACCGGACATCGAGGCCAGACACACCTCGGTTTTGAAGTCGCGATAAACGAAATCGTAGCTTTGCGGTGACAAAGCCGAGCCTGTGCACAGCAGGGTTTTCAAACTGCTCAAATCATGGCTTTCCCGTGGCCTGGCGCCGCTGCTTTCCAGCGTCGCGAGGAATTTCGGACTGGTGCCAAACACGCTGATGCGTTCATCGTCGATCAGGTCGAGCAGGCGCTGGTGATCCGGGTGGAACGGCGAGCCGTCGTAGAGCACCACGGCGCTGCCAACCGCGAGCGCTGAAACCAGCCAGTTCCACATCATCCAGCCGCAGGTCGTGTAGTAGAACAAGCGGTCACCGGGACCGAGGTCGCAGTGCAAACCATGTTCCTTGACGTGTTGCAGCAGCACGCCGCCGGTGCTGTGGACGATGCATTTCGGCACGCCAGTGGTGCCGCTGGAGTACAGCACGTAGAGCGGATGATTGAACGGCACCGGGGTGAAATCCGGTTCACCACCGGGTTGATAAAAATCTTCCCAGAAGCAGACATCGGCTAGGGTTCGGTAATCCTCGATGCGAGCTTGCGGGCGAGCGTACGGGACGATGATCAACTGCTGCAGTGACGGCAGTTGTGCAAGGATTTCGTTGAGCTTGGCGGTCTGATCCAGGGTTTTTCCGGCGTATTGATAGCCGGCACAGGTGAGCAGCACTTTCGGTTCGATCTGGCCAAAGCGATCGATCACGCCGTGGGTGCCGAAGTCGGGCGACGAGCAGGACCAGATCGCGCCGAGGCTGGTAGTGGCCAGCATCGCCACCAGGGTTTGCCAGGTGTTGGGCATGCACGCCGCCACGCGATCACCCCGGCCAACGCCCGCCGCGCGCAGGCTCGCCTGAAACCCGGCGACCTGTTCGGCCAACTCGGCCCAGGTCAGTTGTTCGCGCTGACCATTCTCTGCGACTGCGATCACGGCCACGGCATCGTCGCGTCGGCGCAACAGGTGTTCAGCGAAGTTCAGGGTCGCGCCGGGGAACCACTCGGCGCTGGGCATTTCTGCACCTTCACGCAAGACGGCGTCGGGCTGAGTGTGGAAGCGGATGTCGAAGAAATCGACGATCGCCTGCCAGAACGCCGGGCGCTGATCGATGCTCCATTGGTGCAGGGCAGGGTAGCCGTCGAGCTTGAGCGAATGCCGCTGATTGATATCGCGCCGGAAGGCATCCATACGCGAACCGGCGATACGCTGGGTGTCGGGTTGCCAGAGGATGTCGGACATGGGTTTGCCTCTTCTTATCGGATTCGTACAGGCCAGGGAGATCATTCCCTGTGGGAGCGAGCCTGCTCGCGAAAGCGTTGTCTCAGTATCCCGAACTGTGTCTGATAAACCGCATTCGCGAGCGGGCTCGCTCCCACAATGGCCAGGTGTTTATTGCGCCAGCCAGCCACCATCAATGTTCCACGCCGCGCCGCGCACCTGGCTGCCGGCTTCGCTGCACAAGAACAGCACCAACTCACCCAGATGCTGCGGTGTGACGAACTCCAGCGAGGGCTGTTTTTCCGCCAGCAGATCATGCTGCGCCTGCTGCGGATCGACCCCCTTGGCCGCGCGATCGTCGATCTGCTTCTGCACCAGCGGCGTCAACACCCAGCCTGGACAGATCGCATTGCAAGTGACATTGCTGGTCGCGGTTTCCAGCCCGACCACTTTGGTCAGGCCGATCACGCCATGCTTGGCGGCGACGTACGCGGCTTTGCCGGTGGAGCCGACCTGGCCGTGCACCGAGGCGATATTGATGATGCGCCCCCAGTTCTTGCGGCGCATGCCCGGCAGGCTCAAACGGGTGCTGTGGAACACCGATGACAGGTTGATCGCAATGATCGAATCCCAGCGCTCAACCGGAAACTCTTCTACCGCCGAAACGTGCTGAATGCCGGCGTTGTTGACCAGAATGTCGACGCCGCCAAACTCGCGCTCGGCGTAGGCGACCATGTCGGCAATCTGCGCCGGGTCGCTGACATCGGCGGGATGATGGCCGACCTTGCCGCCGAACTGAGCGACTTCGGCGATCACCTTCGAGGCGTCGCCGAAGCCATTGAGGATCAGGTTGGCGCCGGCCTTCGCGAGAGTCAGCGCGATCCCCAGGCCGATGCCGCTGGTGGAGCCGGTCACCAAAGCTGTCTTGCCGGAAAGAGTGGTCATGAATACCTCACACAATACCAGTGGCGTAGAAAGTGCCGATCACCACGAAAACCGCCAGCGTCTTGATCAGCGTAATACAGAAAATGTCTTTATAGGCTTCGCGGTGGGTCAATCCGGTCACCGCCAGCAGGGTGATCACCGCGCCGTTGTGCGGCAGGGTGTCCATGCCGCCACTGGCCATCGCGGCCACGCGGTGCAGCACTTCCAGCGGGATATTCGCCGCGTGCGCCGCGCTGATGAACTGCTCGGACATCGCCGCCAGCGCAATGCTCATGCCGCCCGAGGCCGAACCGGTGATGCCGGCGAGCAGCGTCACGGTGATCGCTTCGTTGACCAACGGATTGGGAATCTGCTTGAGCCAGTCGGCCAGCACCAAAAAGCCCGGCAGCGAAGCGATTACCGCACCAAAGCCGTATTCAGACGCTGTGTTCATGGCCGCGAGCAACGCACCGCTGACTGCGCTTTTGCTGCCTTCGGCGAGCTTGCTTTTAATCGCCTTAAAGCCGAACGCCAGCACCATGAGGATGCCGACCAGCAACGCCGCCTGCACCGCCCAGATCGCCGTGAGCTTGGCGATTTCGGTAGTGACCGGCGCGGCCATGCCCGGCAGCGCGAGGCTGTGGGTCTTGCCGTACCAATGCGGAATCCACTGGGTGAACAGCAGGTTCATGATGCCCACGGCCAGCAATGGCGACAGGGCAATCCACGGGTTGGGCAGTTTCAGGTCTTCGGCGGTTTCCGGTTCGTTGCGCAGTTCAGTGCCGTAGCCTTCGCCGACACGTTGCGCCTTGTTGCGTTGGCGCTGCAGAAACAGCATGCCGGCGCAGAACACGAAAATCGTGCCGATCACCCCCAGCCACGGCGCCGCCCATGCGGTGGTGTTGAAGAAGGTGCTGGGAATGATGTTCTGGATCTGCGGCGTGCCGGGCAGGGCATCCATGGTGAACGAGAATGCGCCGAGGGCAATGGTCGCCGGAATCAGGCGTTTGGGAATATTGCTCTGGCGGAACATCTCCGCTGCAAACGGGTAAACAGCGAAGACAACGACGAACAACGACACGCCGCCATAAGTGAGCAGGGCGCACACCAGCACGATCACCAGCATTGCTTGTTTGGTACCGAGCAGGCGAATCGCAGCGGCGACGATCGAGCGCGAGAAACCGGACAGTTCGATGAGCTTGCCGAACACCGCGCCGAGCAGGAATACCGGGAAGTAGAGCTTGATGAAACCGACCATCTTGTCCATGAACACCCCGGTGAACGCGGGGGCAACGGCGGACGGATCGGTGAGCAGCACCGCGCCGAGGGCGGCGATCGGGGCGAAGAGGATGACGCTGTAGCCACGGTAGGCGGCGAGCATCAGCAGCGTCAGGGCTGCCAAGGCAATGATCACACTCATGGTGTGTCTCTCCAGGATTGTTATTTTTGTGGGTGAAACGGATGTGGAGAGGTGTTAGCGAGATTTGTGCCAATCTTCTAACTGTTTGAAATATAAGGAAATTAGATCTCGGTCGAGTTCTCGAAGCTGTTTTTGTCTCTTAGTTGAGATTTTCTTTGAATGGGCCGGAGCCTTCGCGAGCAGGCTCGCTCCCACATTTGACATGCATTCCCCTGTGGGAGCGAGCCTGCTCGCGAAGCTTTTGTTTTGTCTTCATACAGAGATTCGATATCTCTTTATGTAGACTCGGCAATCCCCAGCGCAGCCATTTTCTTGTACAGCGTCGACCGCCCCAGACCCAGCCGAACCGCAGCCTCCGGTACCTTCCCCGCGCATTGCGCCAGGGTCGATTCGATCAACTGCCGATCAAAGCGCGCCCGCGCCTGCGCGAATGTCTCCCGAGCCGATGCGTGCGTGCTCGGCTCGGACGTCCGCGCAACGGGAGTAAACGTGCCAATCGCCCCGCGAATATCCTGCTCGGTCAGCATGAGGTCATCACTGAGCAACGCCGCCCGCTCCAACACATTGCGCAACTCACGGATGTTGCCCGGCCAGGCATGCTGGCCCAACAGCGCCAGCGCATCGCGGTGCAGTTCATGCTGGCTGCGCAGTTCTTCGAGAATCGCCTCGCTCAGCGCCGGCAGATCATCGAGACGTTCGCGCAGCGGCGGCACCTGGATCGGCAGCACATTGAGGCGGTAGTACAAATCGGCGCGAAATTCGCCGCGCTTGATCGCTGCCTGCAAATCCGTCGACGTCGCGGCGATTACCCGCACATCGCTCTGAATCACTTCATTGGAGCCGACCGGCTCGAACTCCTTTTCCTGCAACACGCGCAACAGTTTGCTTTGCAGCGGTAGCGGCATATCGCCGATCTCGTCGAGAAACAGCGTGCCGCCCTGAGCGATTTGTAATTTACCGGTGCGGCCCTTGCGGTCAGCGCCGGTGAAGGCGCCGGGTGCCGTGCCGAAAAATTCGGCTTCCAGCAGCGCCTCTGGAATTGCCGCGCTGTTGATGCTGACGAAGGCTTTGTGTGCACGTGGCGAAGCGCTGTGAATGGCTTGTGCGAGTAGCTCTTTGCCAGTGCCGGTTTCTCCCAGCAGCAACACGGGCGAATCAGCGCTGGCGCTTCGTCGCGCACGTCGTTTGACTTCAAGGCTGGCGGCGCTGGTACCGATGAAATGGGCGAAGTTGTATTTGGTCTGCCGCGCACGCAGCAGTGAGCGGGTCGAGGCCAGTTCCTCCTGCATGCTCAGGTAACGCTTGAGCATCGGCGACAGCGTGCGCAACTCGTCGAACAGGGCAAAACCGATGGCGCCGATCACGCTGCCGGCATCGTCGTGGATCGGCAGGCGCATCACCACCAGCGGTTCCTTTGGGGTGTCCTGCATGTCCAGCAGAATCGGCCGACCGGTGCGCACCACCTCGCGCAGCAAACTCCCGGGGATCACGCTTTCGCAAGGCTTGCCGATAGCGCCTGCCGCCGATTCGAGACCAAAGCGCCGGGCATAGCGTTCGTTCATCCAGACGATGTTCGCATCGCGATCGACAATCACCGTGCCCTCACTGGATTGCTCGATGATCTCGAACAGCGAACGGATCGCCAGAGTGCGCACCCGTTGGTAGTCCTTGAGGCTTTCGGTGGTGTTCATGGAGGCTGATCCTGATTGTTTGTTGCCGGTACCCATCCCTTCGCGAGCAGGCTCGCTCTCACAGGGGCCTGCATTCCAAATGTGGGAGCGAGCCTGCTCGCGAATGCCGCGCCGCGAATTAGCAGAAAAAAACCTACCCCGGATGCGCCGCCGCCAACAGCTCCTTGGTGTAGGGATGCTGCGGGTTGTCAAACACGTCGTGACTGGCACCACGCTCGACCACCTGACCGTCCTTGATCACGATCATGTCATGCGCCAACGCGCGTACCACCGCCAGATCATGGCTGATGAACAGGTAGGTCAAACCGTATTTTTCCTGCAAATCACGGAGCAGGGCGACCACTTGTTTCTGTACGGTGCGATCGAGGGCCGAGGTCGGTTCATCGAGCAGGATCAGCGCCGGTTTCAGCACCAAGGCCCGGGCGATGGCAATGCGCTGGCGTTGGCCGCCGGAAAATTCATGCGGGTAGCGATGGCGGCTTTCCGGGTCGAGGCCGACTTCCTTGAGCACGCGAATCACTTGCTCATCACATTCATTAGCGGTCGACTCGCAATGCACTTCCAGACCTTCGCTGATGATCTGTGCCACCGACATGCGCGGGCTCAGGCTGCCAAACGGGTCCTGAAACACCACCTGCATCTGCCGCCGCCACGGCCGCAGCTGCTTTTGATTGAGGCCGTCCAGCGCTTCGCCCTGAAAGCGAATGCTGCCCTCGGAATCCAGCAAGCGCAGGATCGCCTGACCCAGCGTCGACTTGCCCGAACCGGATTCGCCAACAATGCCCAAGGTCTTGCCGCGCTGAATATTCAGACTGATGCCATCGACTGCGCGCAGATACTGCTTGCGCCCGAACAGCCCGCCGCCGACCTGGAAATCGACGCGCAGGTCAGCGACTTCCAGCACATTTTCACGTTCGTCACGGGGCAGGGCTTCACCTTCCGGCTCAGCGTTCAACAGCACGCAGCTGTAAGGGTGTTTGGGTTCGGTGAACAGGGTTTCGCAGGGTGCCTGCTCGACGATCTCGCCAGCCTTCATCACACACACCCGCTGCGCGATGCTGCGCACCAGATTGAGATCGTGACTGATCAGCAGCAGCGACATGCCCAGGCGCTGTTGCAGGGACTTGAGCAGCAAGAGAATCTTGCGTTGCACGGTGACATCCAGTGCCGTTGTCGGCTCGTCGGCAATCAACAACTCCGGTTCGCAGGCCAGGGCCATGGCAATCATCACCCGTTGCCGTTGCCCGCCAGAGAGTTGGTGCGGATAGGCTTTCAAGCGTTCCTTGGGTTTCTGGATGCCGACCAGCCCGAGCAATTCGAGAATGCGCTGCTGCGCTTGCTTGCCGCCGAGGCCGCGGTGCAGCAAAAGGGTCTCGCCGATCTGCTTTTCGATGGTGTGCAGCGGATTGAGCGAAGTCATCGGCTCCTGAAAGATCATGGCGATACGATTGCCGCGCAGTTCTCGCAAGACCTTCGGATCAGCACCGAGCAGTTCCTGCCCGCGATAGCGGATGCTGCCACGGGTTTGCGCCTCGCTCTCAGGCAGCAGTTGCAGGATCGAATGCGCGGTCACCGATTTCCCCGAGCCCGATTCGCCCACCAGAGCCAGGCACTCACCGGGGCGGATATCCAGGCACAGGTCACGCACCACAGTCTGACCATGGAAGGCGACATTGAGGTGGCGGATTTCAATCAGGTTTTCAGTCATGGTCACGCTTCAGGATCGAGGGTCAAAAGCGTCACGTAACGCTTCGCCGATGAATACCAACAAGGAGAGGATCAGCGCCAGAGTGAAGAACGCGGTCAACCCGAGCCACGGTGCTTGCAGGTTCTGCTTGCCCTGACCGATCAGTTCACCCAGCGAAGCGCTGCCGGCCGGCATGCCGAAGCCGAGGAAATCCAGCGCGGTCAGCGTCGAAATCGCTCCGGTCAGAATGAACGGCAGGTAACTCAGCGTCGCGTTCATTGCGTTGGGCAGAATGTGCCGGAAGATCACCTTGCGGTCAGTCAGGCCCAGGGCACGTGCGGCTTTGACGTATTCCAGATTGCGCCCGCGCAGGAACTCGGCGCGCACCACGTCCACCAGCGCCAACCAGGAAAACAGCGCCATGATCCCCAGCAGCCACCAGAAATTCGGCTCGACGAAACCGGAGAGGATGATCAGCAGATACAGCACCGGCAGCCCCGACCATACCTCCAGCACGCGTTGTCCGAGCAGGTCGACCCAGCCACCGTAATACCCCTGCAATGCGCCGGCGGCGATACCGATCAGCGCACTGACAAAAGTCAGCATCAAGGCAAACAGAATCGACACCCGAGCGCCAAAGATGACCCGCGCCAGCACATCGCGCGCCTGATCGTCGGTGCCCAGCCAGTTCACCGAGGTCGGCGGACTTGGCGCCGGTTTGTTCAGATCATAGTTGGGTGTGTCGTCGCTGAACGGAATCGGCGGGAACAGCAACCAGCCACCGTCCTTGCGTATCAGATTCTGCACGTACTCGCTGCGATAATCGGCCTGAAACGGCAGTTGCCCGCCGAACTCCTGTTCGGTATGGCGCTTGAACACCGGGAAGTACCACTGGCCCTGATAACTGACCATCAACGGTTTGTCGTTGGCGATCAACTCGCCACCCAGCGTCAGGATGAACAGGCCGATGAACAGCCACAGCGACCACCAGCCACGACGGTTTTTCTTGAACCGTTCGAAACGGCGACGACCCAAAGGCGAAAGCTTGAACATCAGGCATTCCTCGCGGCGAAGTCGATACGCGGGTCGACCAGGGTGTAGCACAGGTCGCCGATCAGTTTTATCAGCAGGCCGAACAGGGTGAAGATGAACAGTGAGCCGAACACCACCGGATAATCCCGCGATACCGCTGCTTCGTAACTCATGCGCCCAAGGCCATCGAGGGAGAAGATCACTTCGATCAGCAGTGATCCGGCGAAGAACACACTGATGAACGCCTGAGGTATCCCCGAGACCACCAACAGCATGGCGTTGCGAAACACGTGTCCGTACAGCACGCGGCGTTCGCTCAAGCCTTTGGCGCGGGCCGTCACTACGTACTGTCGGGTGATTTCATTGAGGAACGAGTTTTTTGTAAGGATCGTCAGCGTCGCGAATCCACCGATCACCAGCGCCGTGACCGGCAGCACCAGATGCCAGAAGTAATCGGCAATCTTGCCCAGTGTCGACAGCGATTCGAAGTTGTCCGACACCAGCCCGCGCACCGGAAACCAGTTCAGCGAAGTGCCGCCGGCGAATACGACGATCAGGAACATCGCGAACAGAAACGCCGGCATGGCGTAACCGATGATGATCGCCGTGCTGCTCCAGATATCGAAATGGCTGCCGTGGTGCACAGCCTTGCGGATGCCCAGCGGGATCGACACGAGATAGGTGATCAGCGTCGCCCACAGCCCGAGCGAAATGGTCACCGGCATCTTTTCCAGAATCAGGTCGGTGACTGTCGCGCCACGGAAGAAGCTCTTGCCGAAGTCCAGTTGCGCGTAATTCTTCAGCATCAGCCACAGACGCTCGTGGGCCGGTTTGTCGAAGCCGTACTGCTTTTCGATGTCCTTGATCAGCTGCGGATCAAGGCCACGGCTGGCGCGCGAGGCAGAGCTCGAGGTCTCGCTGGCACCGCCGCCGACACTGGCACCGCCAATGCCTTGCAGGTGGGCGATGGCTTGTTCCACCGGTCCGCCGGGCGCGGCCTGAATGATCACGAAATTGACCAGCAGGATGATCACCAGCGTCGGAATGATCAGCAGCAGGCGCCGCAGTATGTAACCCCACATCAGTGCGGTCCTCCGGGTCTGCCGCGACTGATTTTCTCAGCGGTCATCTGTTGATTGGTCAGTGGCGTGCGGCTGATTTCCCACCAGCTCTCGATGGCTTCGTCATTGCTCGCCTGCACCGTGGGAATGCCGAAGCGGTTCCACCAGACGGTCGAGGTGCCCGGCGGGTAATAGTTGGGAATCCAGTAGTAGTTCCATTGCAGCACCCGGTCCAGCGCATGGGCGTAATGCAGCATGTCTGATTGGGTCGAGGCGCGAATCAGGCCGTTGATCAAAGTGTCGACTGCCGGATTTTTCAGCACCATGTAGTTGTTCGCGCCCGGGTCGTTGGCCGCTGCCGAGCCGAAGTAGTTGAGCAATTCCCCACCCGGAGAAGTGGTAACGGGATAGCCGGTGACGATCATGTCGTAGTCGCGGCTCATCAGGCGATTGACGTATTGCGAGGCGTCGATGCGGCGGATATTGAGCTCGATGCCGATCTGTTTCAGCGTGCGCTTGTAAGGCAACAGCAGGCGATCCATGCCATTCTGGCTGACCAGAAAAGTGAAGCTCAGCGGTTCGCCGGCGCTATTGACCAACTGGTCGCCATCCGGTTTCCAGCCGGCCTGCTCGAGCAGTTGCAGGGCTTGCAACTGCTTGTCACGGATGATGCCGCTGCCATCGGTCTTCGGCGCTTCGAAGACTTCAGTGAACACTTCTTCGGGAATCTGATCGCGCAGTGGTTCAAGGATTTTCAGTTCCTGTGCGTCGGGCAACTGTCGGGCGGCGAGGTCGGTGTTGGAGAAGTAACTCTGCTGGCGGATATAGACGTTACGCATCATCTGCCGGTTGCTCCATTCGAAATCCCAGAGCATCGCCAGTGCCTGGCGCACGCGGCGGTCCTGGAACATCGGCTTTTGCAGGTTGAACACGAAACCCTGGGCCGATTGCGGCGCTTCAGTGGCGAGGTGGGCCTTCTGCAAACGGCCATCGCTGAGGGCAGGGCTGTCGTAGCCGATCGAATAGCCGGTCGCGGAAAACTCGCGGTTGTAGTCATAGGCGCCACCACGCAGCACCTGGCGGGCGACATCGGTGTCGCCGAAGTACTCGATGCTGAAATGGTCGAAGTTGTACAGGCCGCGGCTGACCGGCAGGTCCTTGCCCCACCAGTCGCCATTGCGTTCGAACGTGATACTGCGCCCGGAGTCGACCTTGCCAACCCGGTACGGCCCACTGCCCAGCGGCGGTTCATAACCACCGCCGCTGGCGAAATCACGGCTCTTCCACCAGTGTTCGGGGAATACCGGCAAGGTCGCGATGTCCAGCGGCAAAGTTCGGTTTTCGTTGCTTTTGAAGTCGAAGCGCACGGTCAGCGGTGCCTCGATTTCGACGCCTTTGACGTCGGCAAACTGGGTGCGATAACGCAGGCTGCCCTGGGTCATCAGCAGGTTGTAGGTGTAGCGCACGTCTTCGGCGGTAATCGGTTTGCCATCGGCAAAGCGCGCCTTCGGGTTGATGAAGAAACGTAGCGAAAGACCGTCGTCCGAACGTTCCATCTTCTGCGCAACCAGACCATAGACGGTGTAAGGCTCGTCCAGCGAGCGTTGGGCCAGCGGCGAGTACAGCAGGCCGTCGATCTGCGTCACGCCGATGCCTTTGTCTATATAAGGCAGCAAATGGTCGAAGTGGCCGATCTCGATGGCCGAGCGCCGCATCGTCCCGCCCTTCGGCGCTTGCGGATTGGTGTAGTCGAAATGGCTGAAACCGGCGGGGTATTTGGCCGGTTCGCCGTAAACGGTCAGTGCGTGTTGCGGGGCAGCGTTCACGCCAGCGGCGCCAATGAGAAAGGCGAGGGCGGTGAGCATCAGTGTGGGAAAAACCAGTCGCATCGTCAGCCTTGGAACGCAAAATCGATAAGCGCAAGTTGTACGCGAGCCGCGCGCCACTCGCCAGCCGTATATGTAACTGAAACACAACGGCCCACCAGAAGGCGGGCCGTTGTCAGCAATCGGACGACGAATCAGTCCTGACGGCTGGTGACTTCCAACAGGTGATAACCGAACTGGGTTTTTACCGGGCCTTGCACGACGTTGATCGGCGCGCTGAATACCACGGTGTCGAATTCCTTGACCATCTGGCCTGGACCGAACGAGCCCAGATCGCCGCCCTGACGGCTGGACGGGCAGGTGGAGTTGGCTTTGGCGACTTCAGCGAAATCGGCGCCGGCTTCGATCTGAGCCTTGAGTTCGTTGCACTTGTCTTCGCTGGAAACCAGGATGTGGCGGGCAGTGGCTTTGGCCATGGGGAATTCTCCGAACTGTTTCAATAAAAGGTGGAGCGTACCGGAATCAGTCGGCGAATTCTCGGCAAAGTTCCATTCTGCGTTCCTTGCCCGATTCATAGATCCGCCGCTTGCAGACGCTGGGCATGTTCGACGTACAGGTCGATCGGATCCGGCGAGGGCGCTTTTGTGCCCGCGCTCCGCCGCAGGCTGGCCAAATGATCCATTGGGTAATCGGAACGGATCACTTGGCCGAGATGGCTACTGAAGCGTCCGACGAAACCATCATTCTGCTGGGGTTCGGTGGTGAAATATTGCGACAGGACCCGGCAGGTTGCTTGAACCGGATCCAGCACTGGCAACGTGGATTGCGCAACAACCCCGCTCCACGAGTAGTAGCGCACGCCGTTGACTTGCTCAGGACCATGCCCGCCCCAGGTTTGCGGCAGTCCCTGGGGAAATTTGTCATTGAATTGACCGACGCCGACCGTGGTCAATGCGTTGAGTGCGGCTAACGCATTCTGCGGCAATGTCGCGCTGCCGCTCAGTAGCGACAGTAAGTCGGCAAAGTGCGTTGCGACATTCTGTGCGACGGCTTCGGGAAGCTTGCCTGGAATCAGTGCCCTGCGCAGGAAGTCGGCGAGCTCCGAGCCGTGGTTCGGGCCACTGACGGAGGTGACCGAAGCGACGACGTCTGGTGCAAGCGCCGCCGCATAGCGTGCAGCGAGTGCGCCTTGACTGTGTCCT
Organism: Pseudomonas sp. Leaf434; assembly: GCF_001425545.1. Taxonomy (NCBI): domain Bacteria; kingdom Pseudomonadati; phylum Pseudomonadota; class Gammaproteobacteria; order Pseudomonadales; family Pseudomonadaceae; genus Pseudomonas; species Pseudomonas sp. Leaf434. The sequence goes on from NZ_LMQZ01000001.1 coordinate 1,840,931, forward strand.
ATGAGGTTGACTTTCTTCGCGCCTGTGCCTCGTAGCACGCAAGCAATCTGTGACAGCAATTGCTCACCCCGCTTTTCATTGTCGTGGGTGGCCGAAAGGTGTGGAACAAACAATCGACATCCGGCGGTTTTCAGCGCGGACTTGACGTCATGGAACAGCTCGAAATGACCGATATGCTCGAACCCGAACAGACCGTGGACCAACAGGATGGGATAACGAGTTGTAGCATTCCGTTGCATGTTCTTACCTTTTTCGTAGAAGTTCATCGGGAAATCACCGGGCCACTCTAAAACACTCATCCCGTTGAAGAAGTACGAAGAGGCTTCACATTGCGTTTGAAAATGGACTACGAGGCGTACGAAATTTCGGAGAGCTGTGAAATCCGAATCGGAAGTTCAGTGGGTCGTTTGTCGGCATAACCGCGTGACCTCTGCTGTTGCCTACTTTGCGAGTAGCGGTTACGCCGTTGTCGCGGTGGATTCGGCTGACATCCGGAACGTTCAAATAGGTCCTCAATGTAGATGTCAGTGTCGTCATTCGGGGCGGCACGTTTTCCAGGGAGTGGAAGCGAAAATGAATAGCCATGAAATCGAGTTTTGCTGGCGGATGCGCCAGCCGATGGTTGCCGAAGTGTCTATCGAACCTCTGGTCGCGCCAACGATTGACGGGCTCCAAGGGAGCGTGTTGGATCCTTCGCTGGCCAAGGCCATCGTTCGCATTTCCCCTTATGCCAACATGAGCTGCGGCGATCAGATCGTGCTGTCTTGGGAGGGGCTGGATATCGAAGGCTTTGCCTATCAATACGAGAGTGTTCGATTCATCAGCCAGGTCCAGGTTGGCAAAGACGTCATCTTCGTCATCAAGGCGATGCATGTCGCTGCGCTGGACGGGGGCTCGCTTGAGGTTTACTGGGCACTTCAAAGTGCGTCCGCGCCCAAGGCAGTGGAATCTGCTCGCCTGCAACTGTCTGTCGGGGACGTTGGACCGCATCTGTTGGCGCCGCAAATAGAAGGCTCGGTAAACGGAGCGCTGGAGCCGTCGCGAGTGGTCGAAGGCACCCTGGTGACCCTGCAGCCTTACGCTCGGATGTCAGCGGGCGACAGGATCATGCTGTCGTGGCATGGAGATGCTTCGCCCGAAATATTCACCGACTCGTTGAAGGTCGAGGCCTGCGCCGTCGCGCAAAGCCTGTCGTTCTGGGTGCCGGGCAGCTACGTCGAAGCGCATCGTGGTGGCGAGGTGGTGGTCGCCTACCGTGTTGAACAATGCTGTGGAGCCATTCGAACCTCGGAGCCTGCGACGGTTTTCATTGGGCCGGCAGTGCGTGCTGAACTGGCCGCGCCGGATATTGTTGGGGCGATCGATGATGTGCTGTCGGTGAAGGACTCGATAGAGGGGGTTTCCATTCTGATTGAAGACCCGCTGGTGCAGGAAGACGAGTTGGTCTATCTCAAGTGCGATGGTGATTTTTTCAGTCATCGCGATGATCTTGAAATCACTCGGGAGGCGGCCGGGCAACCGGAGAGTTTCATTGTTCCCCATCGGTTCTGGCGCGAGCACCACGGCACGACGGTGGAGATTGCCTACACCATCGAACGTCTGGACGATACCAGTCAGCAATCTGCCGTGAGGCGGATCAGCATAGTGGCATAACCTGGGGAAGGTCAGCCCTCCGCGCTTCGTATGGAACGGGAGGGCGATCTGCGATCAGGCCCTGGCGTTAGCGAGGCGCCGTGCGGCGTCGGTCAGCAACTGTTCCGTTGCGTCAAAGCCGAGGCAGCCATCAGTTATCGATACGCCGTAGCGTAGAGAGGTGCTCAGCGGCTGGCAGCCTTCGAACAGATGAGATTCCAGCATCGCGCCGATCAGCGAGTGGTTGCCACGCAGGCGTTGTTCAAGCACCTCGTTGAAGACGGCTGGCTGGCGCAGGGGATCCTTGCCGCTGTTGGCATGGCTGCAATCGACCATGATCCGGCTGGGAATCTTCAGTCGGCTGAGTTCGGCGCTGATGTTGGCTACGCTGGTTGCGTCGTAGTTTGGCCCTTGATGGCCACCGCGCAGCACAATGTGGGTGTCAGCGTTGCCGGCTGTCTGCACGATCGCCGGATGCCCTTGGCTGTCGACGCCGAAGTGTCGATGCGGATGGCCTGCCGAGCGCATGGCGTCGACAGCAATGGCGGCGCCGCCGTCGGTGCCGTTCTTGAAGCCCACGGGCATGTTCAAGCCACTGGCCATTTCGCGGTGGATCTGCGACTCGGTGGTGCGGGCTCCAATGGCCACCCAGCTCAGCAGGTCATCAAAGTAGCTGGCGGCCATGGGTTGCAGGAGTTCGGTAGCGACCGGTAGTCCGAGCTGGATCATTTCCAGCATCAGTCCGCGCGACAGCGTCAGACCGGCAGCCATATCGTCAGTGCCGTCCAGATGCGGATCGTAGGCCAGACCTTTCCAGCCGACCGTCGTACGCGGCTTTTCGACGTAGGCGCGCATGACCAGCAGCATTTCACTGCTGACATCTTCGGCCAGACGAGCGAGTTTGCTGGCGTACTCAATCGCTGATTGCGGGTCATGGATAGAGCAGGGGCCAACGATGACCAGCAGGCGTGGGTCTTCACCGTCAAGGATGGCGCGCACCGCCTGGCGATGAGTGTTGACCTGTTGATGCAGGGAATGGCTGAGCGGCAATTGCTGTTTGAGCTGCAACGAGCTGGGCAGACGCAGGGTCAGTGCTTCGTTGGCAGAATCGAGGGTGGACAGCGGCAAAGCGGAAACTGAAGAGTTCATGTTCGGTCTTCCTGGGCGGATGGCGGGTTTTTCCCGCGCACTCGGCCCTACTGGGGTGTTCGACAAATGGCCGTACTGGCTAGGCATGTGTGTTTGCCACCTGTGGGTGACCGATCGGAGGCGGCAGGCTGTCCCGAGCGGAGGCTGGTAAATCGCCAGGCGCTAAAGCTGTCGTAACGGTAATAAGTGGCGTGGTTCATGGTGTAATCCTCGAAATGTGGTGTGTCGCTGAAAGTGATGGGCCTGAAAAAACAAAACCCCCGGTCGGGAGGCCGACCGGGGGTTGAGAAATCTCTGGTAGGCGACCCGTTATCATGGGCGCCGTTTGGGTATCAGGCGCGCCAGTGGCTAAACCAATACCCAAAATAAAAATTGTCAGGAGCGCAAGTGTGATTCACCCGGGCAGCCGCGACCGAGCGCAGGGCGCTGGTGGTGCAAGACTGTGGAAGGGTGTTGAACATGTGCTGTCTCCGTTGAATGCGCCGAGCTTACTCGACGCTGATACGCATCAGCAATCAGAAAATGCTATTGCCCGCCGCTCGAAACGCCTATCACTGGCAAACCATGCGGGTGAAGGGCAACTTTGCAGTCATGGAGAAAGCTGAATGAGTTATCGAATCCGGCATGCCACCCGTGATGATCTTGCTCTTGCGCGGGATCTGACCTGTCGCAACATGCTGCGCTATTACATTGACCACGACCTGTTGTGGCAGGACGAGGCGTTCGACGCAGGCTGGCAGTATCGTGACAACTGGATGATCCTCCAGGATGAACTGGCGATCGGTTTTTTCAGTCTGAGCCAGGATGCGCGGGCGCTGTACATACGCGAATTGCAGATTGATCATCTCTGGCAAGGGCAGGGCGCCGGTTCCTGGGCCATTGGTCAAGTTACCGAAATGGCTCGTCAGGCAAGACGACCGGCACTGCGACTGACAGTGTTTGACAATAACCGGGCGCAAGAACTGTATGCACGCAAAGGACTGCGCATCGTGGGCAGGGATGAGTGTTTCCTCAGGATGCAGCTTGATTTGAGTACAGCTGTGCTCTGAAACCCACAGCCGGCAAGCCCTGAATGATGAATTGAAACTTTTTAAATGCGGCTTTCCGCTAGGTCTGTCTGGCACTTTTTGCTAAGGTGTCCGGCATCCCAATAAGACCATATCGCGAGGTGTCTGCTTGATTAGGGTGCTAGTGGTCGACGACCATGATCTCGTTCGCACAGGCATTACACGAATGCTGGCCGATATCGATGGCCTGCAAGTGGTGGGTCAGGCCGAGTCAGGTGAAGAGTCCCTGATCAAGGCCCGTGAATTGAAGCCTGACGTAGTGCTCATGGACGTCAAGATGCCTGGCATTGGCGGCCTCGAAGCCACGCGAAAGCTGCTGCGCAGCCACCCGGACATCAAGGTGGTTGCCGTTACGGTGTGCGAGGAAGACCCTTTCCCGACGCGTTTGCTGCAGGCCGGGGCGGCTGGTTACCTGACCAAGGGCGCGGGTCTGCCGGAAATGGTTCAGGCCATTCGTCTGGTCTTCGCCGGGCAGCGTTACATCAGTCCGCAGATCGCTCAGCAGTTGGCAATCAAATCATTCCAGCCCACCAATGATTCGCCGTTCGATGCGTTGTCCGAGCGGGAAATCCAGATTGCGTTGATGATTGTCGGTTGCCAGAAGGTCCAGATCATTTCCGACAAGTTGTGCCTGTCGCCGAAAACCGTGAATACCTACCGCTACCGCATTTTCGAGAAGCTTTCGATCAGCAGCGACGTCGAGTTGACACTGCTCGCGGTGCGTCACGGCATGGTGGACGCCAGCGCCTGACCATGACCGAGACATTTGATTCCAGTGCTTTCCTGTCGACCGTCAGCGGTCGGCCCGGCGTCTATCGCATGTTCGACAGCGAAGCGCGCCTGCTCTATGTCGGCAAAGCGAAAAACCTGAAGAAACGTCTGGCGAGCTACTTTCGCAAGACCGGGCTGGCGCCGAAGACGGCCGCACTGGTCGGCCGTATCGCTCAGGTCGAGACGACCATCACCGCCAACGAAACCGAAGCGTTGTTGCTTGAGCAAACGCTGATCAAGGAGTGGCGCCCGCCGTACAACATCCTGCTGCGCGACGATAAATCCTATCCGTACGTGTTTCTCTCCGACGGGCAGTTTCCGCGACTGAGCATCCATCGCGGGGCAAAAAAGGCCAAGGGCAAGTATTTCGGCCCATATCCGAGTGCCGGTGCCATACGCGAAAGCCTGAGTATCCTGCAAAAAACCTTTTTCGTTCGCCAGTGCGAAGACAGCTATTACAGGAACCGCACCCGTCCGTGCCTGCAATACCAGATCAAACGCTGCAAGGCGCCGTGCGTGGGGTTGGTCGAGCCTGACGTCTACGCCGAAGACGTACGCCACTCGGTGATGTTCCTCGAAGGTCGCAGCCATGCGCTGACCAACGAGCTGTCCACGGCGATGGAAGAGGCAGCGATCAATCTCGAGTTCGAGCGCGCGGCCGAATTGCGTGACCAGATCGGATTGCTGCGCCGGGTACAGGACCAGCAGAGCATGGAAGGCGGCACCGGCGATATCGACGTTATTGCCGCATTCGTCAACCCCGGCGGCGCCTGTGTCCACCTGATCAGCGTGCGCGGCGGGCGAGTGCTGGGCAGCAAGAATTTTTTCCCGCAGGTCGGCATCGAGGAAGACGTTTCCGAAGTCATGGCGGCGTTTCTCGGCCAGTACTACATCAGCAGCCCCGAACGCGATTTGCCGAGCGAACTGATCGTTAACGTGGTTCATGAAGATTTCCCAGCGTTGATCGAAGGGATTCATACCTTGCGCGGCCGCGAATTGGCCATCAGTCACCGGGTGCGCGGTACCCGTGCGCGCTGGCAGCAACTGGCCGTGACCAACGCTGAGCAAGCGTTGGGCGCGCGTCTGGCCAACCGTCAGCACACCGCCGCGCGATTCGACGCGCTGGCCGAAGTGCTGAATCTGGATGAGCCGCCGCAACGTTTGGAATGCTACGACATCAGTCATTCCAGCGGCGAAGCGACGGTTGCCTCCTGCGTGGTGTTCGGGCCGGAAGGTGCGATCAAGTCGGATTACCGCCGCTACAACATCGAAGGCGTCACTGCCGGCGACGATTATGCGGCCATGCACCAGGCGCTGACCCGCCGGTTCAGCAAACTCAAGGACGGCGAGGGCAAGTTGCCGGACATCCTGCTGGTCGACGGTGGCAAGGGCCAATTGTCGATGGCCCGCGATGTGCTCAACGAACTGGCCGTACCGGATCTGATCCTGTTGGGCGTCGCCAAAGGCGCCACGCGCAAGGCCGGTTTCGAAACGTTGTATCTGAATGATGCAGCGCACGAGTTCACCTTGCGCGGCGATTCGCCCGCGTTGCACCTGATTCAGCAGATCCGCGATGAGGCACACCGCTTTGCAATTACGGGGCATCGCGCCCGTCGCGGCAAGACCCGCCGAACCTCGACGCTTGAGGGTGTCGCAGGGGTAGGGCCGACGCGCCGCCGTGACCTGTTGAAACATTTTGGTGGATTGCAGGAGCTGTCTCGTGCAAGCATCGAAGAGATCGCCAAAGCCCCGGGGATCAGTAAAAAGCTCGCTGAGTCGATTTATGCGAACCTGCATAGTGAGTAGAATGCCCCTTCACCTCGTAGCCAGTTGTGCCGATGAATATCCCTAATCTGATTACCGTTCTACGCGTCCTGCTCATCCCGATCTTTATTTTGCTGTTCTATCTGCCCTACGAATGGAGTTACATGGCCTCCGCTTCGGTGTTCGCCTTCGCGGCCGCAACGGACTGGCTCGATGGTTATCTGGCGCGTCGACTGGAGCAAAGCACACCGTTCGGGGCGTTTCTCGATCCGGTCGCCGACAAGCTGATGGTCGCTGTTGCCCTGGTCTTGCTGGTGCAGGAACACGGCAATCTCTGGCTTACGCTGCCCGCAGCAGTCATCATCGGTCGCGAGATCGTGATTTCGGCGCTGCGCGAATGGATGGCCGAACTCGGCGCCCGGGCACAGGTGGCCGTTTCCAATCTCGGCAAATGGAAAACAGCGGCGCAAATGCTCGCGTTGGTGATTCTGCTGGCTCATCCAAAGGCATTGAGCTTCTGGGTCGTGCTCGGTTATACGCTGCTGATCGTCTCGGCAGGGCTGACCCTGTGGTCGATGGTTCAATACCTTCGCGCCGCCTGGCCGCACCTGAAGACTGATGTAGAAAAGAAATAAAAGTTTTTTGAATCAAGGGGTTGACGGGGCTTCTTAATTCTATAGAATGCGCCACACCAAGCGGGAATAGCTCAGTTGGTAGAGCACGACCTTGCCAAGGTCGGGGTCGCGAGTTCGAGTCTCGTTTCCCGCTCCAATTTGTACAGTGTTTGTTGTTGCGCTACTGACAGCAAATACTTTGAGGCCGAGTAGCAAAATGGTTATGCAGTGGATTGCAAATCCACCTACGCCGGTTCGATTCCGACCTCGGCCTCCACTATCAAAAACCCCGTAGATCAATGATCTACGGGGTTTTTTGTTGCTTGTGGAAAAAGTGTGGTGTTCCGCATCGTTTATGGAGGGTCACTCAGTCAGACACGCCCCGGTCTTGATATGGCTGGCACCTTCCACCGTCAGATTCGAGAAAAAGATGCAGCCAATAAGGCGTGCGAATAACGTCAGTGTGTCCGCAAGATCCGGGTTATCAAACAGAACGGCCCTTGAATCCAGAGCACAGAGGGCACCCCAGAGTCTTCCGTCCGGCAGGAAAACAGGCGCGCCTGCGTAGCTTTCAATTGAATACTGCTTCACCACAGGACGTGACGAAAGTCGTCCATCCTTGCTGATTTGTGGAAGGAAGAGGGCTTGAGGATTTCGTCGAAACTCACTGCAAAGGGTGGTTTCCAGATCCAGCGTATCGCCGACATTTATTCCCAATTCAATCGGATCGTACGCCGAACAGACGATCCACTCTGTTTCAGTGAATTTTGCGATTCCGGCAAAGCGTGTACCGGTCAGGCGGGTGACAAGCTGCAGGATATTGGTGGTCGCTTCGATCTCGGCGATCGCCGAGCGCTCCTCTTGGCTTAAAGACGCTTTTAGAACGGTGTCACTCATTTGCATGGAATCAAATCTCCTGATTGCTTGTACATCCCTGAGCTCTGCTCTGGTGACGTTCTGTGAGGCGTGATCGTGGTTGAAGGGGGGCGTGCTGATACCCTTTGATTATTGATTTCGGCGCCAACCTTTAGCGTAGACATCCCGTCCAAACTTGGGTTGCCTGCTCATAATCTCAATCGATGAAACATCTGTCACCCGTGCAGCCAAGGTGATGGTGAGCATCTGAATCTTTTGAGTTTATCGCCACAATTTCCAGTCTGGTTGCTGCGATTTGCCAGTTACCTCGGCCTCTACTTCAAGCAAACTTCGTAGCTCCCTGATTTCTGGGGCTTTTTAATTTTCCGCGGTCAGCGATATTTAGTTCTCAAATCGCGCACTCCAAACTTGCTTCACCGGGACGTGATGTATATATTCCCCGCTCGGCTTTTCAAGCGGTCATCCTGTGAGGATCCAACCGCAAGGCTGAACAGAGCAATACCGCGCTACCGCCCGAATGGCGAAACTGGTAGACGCATGGGACTTAAAATCCCCCGCTCGTAAGGGCGTGCCGGTTCGATTCCGGCTTCGGGCACCATCTTAAATCAAGGGTTTGCAGGCGAAAGCTGATGCAAGCCCTTGTTTGTTTCTGGTCCGCAATTTTGGACTTGGTCCGCAATTCACTTGGTGGGCATGACTTTTTTGCCCTTTCGATTGCGGATGTATTGCTCGGTCATCACCACCGTCGTATGCCCAAGTTGATCTCTGGCTTGCAAGATATCACCACTGGATTCCGCTTTATCGGTACCCGCCTTGGCGCGCAAGTCGCGCATCTGAAACTCCGCTTTCGGCACGCCGGCCGCCTCCCTGGCCAAGTCGAATCTCCTGCGCAACATCGCCACCGTCATCGGTGTGCCGTCCTCCGTAACGATCAGCCGCGTCGAGCGGACCTTGTGTTCTGACTTCCGGGACATGATTCGATCAATCAAAACCTTCAGCTCCCCAGTTATCTCGATCCGACGCTTCGCCTTTGTCTTGCCCTGCAGCACCCAAATCTGCCCGTCGCGCACGTCCCGCTCGTCCATCAGCCGGGTATCGGTCACCCGTTGCCCGGTCAGATAGGCGAGGTCCATTGCGTCCTGTAGGCCCACGTCTGCCTTGTCGTGCACACGCTTGAACAACGCATCTTCGACATACGTGTCCCGCCCGGTTTCCTTGTTGCCCTTGATGCCCGCGCACGGGTTGGCAAGGGAGGTGTAGCCTTTATCCCTGGCGTAATTCCAGATGGCGCTAAGCAGTGCCTTCTCGCGGTTCGCGCGCACCGGCGCGGCCTTGCGCCATGTCAGGTACTGGCGTACGTGCAACGGCTCGATCGTTTCCAGCGGCGCGGGCGGGTCGTCGAAGAAAGCGATCAGATTCTTCAGCTCGCGCTTGTTGTCAGCCTGGGTCGCCGTGCCTTTGGTGGGGACGACGTCGACCATGTATTTTTCGGCGACGTAGCGGAACGTGATGACCTTGGCGACCAGATCGGTTGCGGTGCGATCACGCTCAAGCTTCGCGTACTCCATGATCGCCAAGCCGTAGTCGCTGCCCAGTGGAATTTCTTTTCGGTCTTTGCCGCCCGTGTCGTAGTAGTAGAACACCCGGCCGCTGGCTTTCTTGCGCTCCCGCAGCCTGGCGATCGAGCCGGGTTTACTTGGTCGTCTTCCCATGTCAGCTGGCCTTACGTGATTTCCATACGGGCTTTTCAGATTCAAATGCACCGACGGCGGTGACCGCCATCGCGGTGACGCTCGGCCAGCCGTTCACTTTAATCGTATGGCGGACGCCGTTCTTTTTCAGGTTGAGGATCTGTCCTGCCTTGGTTCGCGCGCCTGTGAGCTCGCAAACCTCCTCATGAGATAGAAACTGGATGGTCATGTGATGCTCCATGCCGCGCGTGGCGGCAGAAGGTGGTGATGGGTTATTCGGCGTCTTCTTCGTCTTCTGGCCAGCCCTTCAGGTCTCGCGCCCAGGTCGTCCACTGCTTGCGTTGCTCGTCGCTCATTTCGTTCCAGCGCCCAGCAACCTCCGACGAAACCACTTCCCCTGACTTGAGATGCACGGTTCCGCAGTTACTACCGAGATCTTCGTCCGCATAACGAACAACGATTTCGTCATCTGGATGGAGCTTCGAAAGCTCTGTCAGAACCGGAATCGGACACGACCAAGCGGTATCGAACGAGAGTTCACCAGCATCCAACTCAATCACCTGGTCGTAGGCGTTCCACTTTGTGCCCCAAACATCTCGGGCGAAATCTAGCGAGTGGAAGTGCCCAGACGATCGCTTGTTGCGCAGCATCTGGATGAACTGTTCGAAGCACTCTTCGCTCAGTTGCAACACGTTGGCCCCGGTGCGGTTACGCCGCTCAAGCCCTGCAATTAAAGGATGATCGTTGAGCGGCTGAGCAGTGATCGCTTCCGCCGCAGTCTCGGCCTGCCCGCTGATGCTGTCCCAAGGGAACGCCCCTCGAAATGGAAGGATGGTGTTGAAATCGATCTTGCCGCTTTCGTTGATCAACGACTTCAGGACGTGCGCTGGCGCGCGCACCTTATTGGTCACATGGTTTGGCATGGCAATAGAATTCCTCGCCCGCCGTACGCCGGCAGGCTGTTGAGTGGTTGGGGTTATTGCTGGATCAGTTCGGCGGGGACCTTCAACGCGGCGCCGCGCTTGGCGAAGACCACGGCGCGGAACACAGCGATGGTTCTGGTTTCGCCGGGCTGGCGGTTGAACGGGTCGCTTGTCGCGTCGGCCAGCCATTGGTGCCGGTGGCCAGCGTCGACCCAGACGCCGTACTTCGTGATCAGTTGCTCGGCGTCGGGCAGGGCGAAGAGATCCAGCTGGCCGGCGGCGGGCTGCTGATCACCCTCGATCGCGTTGATTGCCCAGTCTAGCGCCGGGCCGGCCAGTTCCTCGGTGCGGACGCTGACCAAGCGGCTCATGGCCGACTGCCAATTTCTGCTGCGGCACGCACAATCGAGCGGCGAGTTCCATAATCATCCATCGCTTCGACGATCATCACGCCGTGCGCAGAGTGTTCGGCCACAACCGAGTCGCACTCTTCCATGAAAACGATGCAGATCCCGAGCCTTATAGCCAGCCGAAGAGCCTTGCCGTCGTCTTCGAGCGGGTTCCACCAGTCGCCCCCGCAGGCTCCATTCGGAGCTATTCCGCAGGATTTGGAGTCGGTGAGGTCGTCCCACCACTCTTGCCAAACACCCTTCACACCCGCAGCCCTTGCCGCCAGTTCCAGAAGTTTCTGATCGTTCATCACCGCGGCCCCTTGTAGCAGTACACGTAGGCGAACCAGGCGAGGGCGATCATAGTAAGTGCGCTCCTGCTTCGAGTAGGCCGTCTCGGTCTAAGCGCAGGTTGTCGCGCTCATGCCTGAGTTCGTCGCGCTCCCTGACCAAAGCCTTGATGGCGGTTGAGATGTTCCGGTGGCCGAGGGTGATGGTGATGGCCTGTGCTTCGTCGAACAGTTTGACCTTCAGGTCTCGGTCGTCAGCTGCTCGCGCGGCCAGCTCTTTTTCGTGGATCTTGAGGCAGCGCTTGCAGGTGACGTACCGCCAGTCATTGGTGAGCTGGTCGTCGGTCATGACGCCGTCGGTACCGCAATAGACGTGCTCTGGCGGATCCTGATCAGCCTCGGTGCCGCCGTCCCATGGGTACAGGTGAATCGCTCGTTTGCTCATGGCGTCACTCCACCCCATTCAGGTAGCAAGGTTCCGTGGCTTCAGCCAGCCACTGCCGGAGAGATCCCGCTGGAGTACCGGGTGAATCTTCGTCCTGCCACTGCTGGTCGAGCTCCGAATCGCCAGTCAGAAACACGTCGTAATCGTCGGAGTGCTCGTGCAGCCAATCGCCGTTGTATTCAGCCAATACCGCTAAGGCCTGTTCCGGGTTCTGCGCGGCAACCCAATCCTGATCGCCGACCTGATAGCAGAGCAGCGGGCCATCCTCCGGCTCGAAGGTGTAGCTTTTGGAGTTCATGGCGTTGTCGATGGCCTTGTCCAGCGCGGCGCCGGTCAGCACGTCTTCATGGCTGGCCAGGCCAACGACAATCCATTGTTCTTCCGGGAGCGTTATGGGCGCGCTGGCTTTTGGCTCGCGCAGAAACCGGTACCGATCAGCAAGCGGGAGATCTTCGTCATGACTTCGCTTGAGGCCCTCGACGTTTGCGAGCAGAGTCGACAAGGAGTGATTGCTGCTCAGGCCGAACACGTTGTAGATCCGGGCCAAATCTGGGTGAACTTGAGACATGAGTCGTCCTTGCCGCTATAGCGGCTGACTTTGAAGGGGGAGAGGGAAATTTGCGCTGGTCGACCTTCTGCCTGAGAATCCCGCATCTACTGCGAGAGTTATCAGGATGAAGGTTAGAACCAGCTGGTTGGAGCGGATAATCGTTGGAATATGTGTTGCGATCGCGATATGTGGCGCGTTAGCCGGTTATTTCTATGATCCGCCATGGCTTAATAGGGCCGGCTCGGTGATCATTGTTATCGGGGTGATCGCGGCGTCTGTCAGACTTCAGGAAGTGCTGACCTCTCAAATAAGTCGCTTCCGCGAAATGAGCGATGAAAAGCAGTTGCAAGAGCTTTATGAGGTGCATGAGCGTTTTTTTGGTCGCCCTCTAGACGCCGCGTACAAGAAAGGTTTGGAGTCGCTGGTAAATAAAGGGCTGGAGACAATGTTCGCCAATTACATTGAGCGACGGGTCAAGCGGCTCAAGTCCGTGGAGTTGAGCATCCTCATTGCTGGCACCCTGATAAACGGTTTCGGAGATCTAGTAGTGCTAGGCATGCAGAAGCTGTCGTAGGCCCGATACGGCTCTTGAGGCGAAGCGTTGCGACGTTTTCTAGCTGCTTACTGTGTTGCCTCCATCGATACCAGATCATGGGCATTCACAACCTTCATGCCGAGCTCGCGGGCAATGTGCACTTCGAGCCGGGCGCCTTTCGAGTTCTCCCAGCCGGGCAGCACCGCGACCTGGCCGCAAAGGCCGAGGCGGGTCAGGTCGTAGGCCATGTAGTCCGCCCAGTCCGCACCGTCGACGACGCCGTGCTCTGCCGGGTTCTCTACGACGTAGCCACGGGCGCGCAGCTCGGCGGCCATCTTGTTGAAGGCGGGGAAGTTGAAGTCTTCGAAGCCAGTCATCGGCCCTGCGAGGTACAGGCGTTTGGCGCGGGTAGCAGCGAGCGTTACACCAGGCGCTGCTGGCGCTGGCGACAGCTCGTGCCAGGTGTCGACTTCGAACTCTGAAGGACGCAGGCCAAGGCGCCTGCCATCTGGCAGCACAGCCGCAACCGCGCCGTGGCTGTTGGTCCATACGGGAAAGATTTGCCCTTCACGGCAGATCGGGCCATCACCCCGCAAGAGTGCGGACCCAATTCCCGGCATCGGATCAGCAACGACGGTTGTGAACATCTTCACCGTGCGCGGCACGCGGTCGCCGAACGGGTAGTTTTTACTGCGCTCGTGCAGGGCTGGACAGTCGATAACGTTTTCTATGGGCATGGGGCGTCCTCGATGCTTAGGGTAAACTCAAAAGCATAATTAAAAAGGAGAGAGATTCATGGGAAGATTGCTTGCTCTAATAGGGATTTCGCTTACGGTTCTATATGCCGTCTTCAGTTGGTGGCTAATTGGGGATCGCGTTCACACCTTACTGTCAATGCGCCTCAATGAGGTTGGAGACTTTTTGGCCGGAGCTTTCGGCCCTGTTGCAATCCTCTGGCTTGTCCTTGGATACTTTCAACAGGGTATAGAATTGCGTCAAGGTACCGCTGCTTTGAACTTCCAAGGCGAGGAATTAAGAAACGCCGTCGAGCAGCAGCGCCTGTTGGCAACAGTTTCACTGAAAACGCTTGAGCATGAGCGTGAAGCCCGACTTGAAGAGGCTGTTAGATATCGTCAAAGCCTCCGTCCGATTCTTCATCTGCAGAGTGTGAAAGTTGAATTTGAGGAAGGCTACTGGAAAGTAAGCTGTAGGCTGTTCAATGACGGCGCCCAAATATTCGGTTTAACGCTGGTGCTTCACAAAGGCGCAAATGAGCATCATTTCACAACTTTTAGAACTTTGGATCGAGGCAGTAGTGCTGATTTTAACTGTATGTGGCATAAGGATTCTCCGGGTGATGTAGCTGCTATTGAAGTTATTTATAGCGAGCGCGACGGCGCAGAAGGAAATTGTAGGTTTATCCCTGATTGTGATATCAGCGTAGGAGGTATTGGCTTCGTCCGTGAAGAAAGTTAGTCGCCACAGAAACAATCTATATCTTCTGCGAGATATTCGAAATCAAAGTCGGTCTGCCGGGATCGTTGCTCGGCAGACCAACCCATCGTCTTGTAGTCGGCGCGATCTTGCCGGAACACCTGGCCGAACCGTTCCTCAGTACCTGACCACCAGATCACCCGCGACGGGTCGTCCATGATGGTCTTGATCAGCTTGCGTTCATTCTTCTTCCAGCACAGGTCGCAGTTGCCGAAGTCTGAATTCATTTCCAAGTCGAACGGCTGAACCCTCCAGAACTCGGCAACATCTTCCTTCGTGACTCCGGCGGTGTAGGAGGGGCAAACATTGTCCCAACGTGTGCCGCCGCGATCATTGGCGGCCATCATTCGGTGGTAGCGTTTCGGCTCGTCGTAACGGATGCCGACTACGCAATCCCATTCGGTGTATCCGAGGGCGCGCATGTGCTTCTCGCCGATCTTCACCTTCAGATAAGCGGTGCACATGTTGTTCGAGAAGTTCGGCAGCACCGGTGGCAGGTTTTTCTCCGCCTTGCGGTACGCGGCGTAATACTCGAGCATCATGGTGAAGGGCTCGCCGTTGCGGCTGGCAGTTTCGAAATCCACCAGCCTATACCAGGGCGCATCATCCGGCTGACCGTACACGCGGCACCACTCCATCCAGACGATGTTCACGTTCCAGCGCTTCGCGATCTGGTCGATGAAAACTAGCGTTTCCTCGCGCTCTTTACCGGTGTTCTGAAAGAACAGGTGCACGTCTGGCGGCAGGACTCCGCCATGCGCTTCGAGGATCTTGTAGACCATGTGCCCGCTGGTGCGACCACCGCTGATGCCGATCTGGGCAGGGCCGGTGATCAGGTAGGGGTTCATAATTGCTCCAGACAGCCGATTGCCTCGCCGGCTGGCGTGATTCGTAGAAGTGGGGTATGTATCTGTAATCTCACAATGGCAGGAGGCCGACATGAGGTTGCAGAGCGATGTAGATGCGCTAGCGGCTATCGAAGAGGACGCTAAAGCGATGCTGAAACGGATAGGGCTGCCTGACGATGCAGTGAAGCTGGAGGTGGTCGTGTTCCTTCGGGAGGTGATCGACCTGGCCAGCTACATGGAATCGAAGCATCGGCTGGTTGAAGCGCCGGGGTTCGTCTGAGCTGGGGCATTGCCCGCCGTTGCGTTATTTGGGTTCGGCCCGGCATGGGGCCCAATCAATTACTAAACAGGAGGGACAGCGTGAAGGAGGACCTACTAATACCTCTCATAGGGGCCATTGCTGTTGCTCTGATAGGCGGGGGCATTTCGCTTGCGCTAGCGATCCTCGCAAAAGATCAGAAAACCTCTGAGTTCAGGCAGGCGTGGATCGACGGGCTGAGAGACGATGTGTCAAAGCTGGTCGCACATTTTATGGTTGTGGCAAGCATATCGAAAATAACCAAAAATCTATCTCAGGAGAAAATTTCTGAGTACGTACTCTCCAAAGAAAATGACTTCATTGAGATAGCACTTCTTATCAACCGAATACGATTGAGGATGAACAAGGATGAACATAAAGAATTTTTGAAACTGATTTCGGAAACCGATGGGGTTGGTTCTGATCCTGAGCGTTATGAGGCCCTAATCGAAAGCATTGTGGTCGAGAGTCAGGCAATACTTAAGTCCGAGTGGAGGCGTGTTAAAAGAGGCGAGATTTCCTTTCAAATACTCAAGTGGGGTTCGGCGGTTGTGTTCTTAGCTAGCTGCGCCGTTGGAATTTCTTTTTACTTGGGATATTTCGAAATTATTCGCCTGAACACTAATTAATCGGATCCAGTATCTCATCGTCTGAATAGCGAGAAATCGCGCGGCGTGATTCCAGCTCAAAAATACGCGACACGTTTTCGCTTATCGTGATTTCGTGTCGCGGTGGTGTGAGCAGGGGAAGGGCGCCGCCCGGTCCAAGTCCGTGGAGGTGGTGAATCATCAGCGTGATAGCCTCGCCTTGTTCCTCGATGCCGCTCCAGGCCATCAGCTCAGCAAGTGCTTGGCGAGTGCCGGGCAGGCAGTGCAGCCTGATTTCCTCTTCGCCGCGCTCCTTCCTCTTCGCCGCGGCTTTCGCAGAGCGATCTGCATTGCTCTTGGCCATGGGCTACCTCTTCAATTCCGCTGGCCGGCAAGTCCAGCCAGGTCAGTCGTCTGTGCTGTTGCGCACGGCTGATGGTCGCGTCACGGAGGGACCTGAATTTCATTTTGTACAGTGGATTATCATGTTACGTCCATTTTCGGTTGGCATCCGGTGGTGCTGTCGGACGTATTCGCAGAGCATCTGGGCTGATGAATTTCCACGATCAAGCGCCCCGGCCACTGAGAGACAGCATGGTCATGTCGGGTGATGGCAAATTGCGATTGGAAATGTTGCCAAACGTCACTATCATCGCGTCGCCTATGTCGAGGACGCTGCGTAATGTATATCGCAATTATCGCTCTTATCACCCTACAGATGTTCACTATAATAATCGCAATATATCTATATGGTTTAACAAGAAAAAAGAGGGACGATAATGTTGAGCCTTATAGTCAATTTTCGATAGGCGCTTGTGCGTTAGGTTTTGCGTTAGTAATTTTATTTTTGTTTTATATTTTTGTTGGTGATGAATTTAAAGTATCTGATAATTTGGGCCAGGTTGGAGATTTCGTAGGAGGGCTCACTAATCCAGTTCTTAGTTTTATTGCGCTGATAGTTCTTTTAAGGACTACGTTGATTCAAACTGTTGAGACTCGAAAAACTTCTTCGATAATGCTGGAGCAACAAAGGCTTTTCGAGCAGGAGCGATTCGAGTCAAGCTTTTATAAATTACTTGATAGGTATGAGGTTTCCGCGGAAAAGTATTGGAGGAAAACCCCCGAGGGGGAGGATTATACTCGGGGGATTAACAAAGTATTAGAATTGAAAAAGCAGAGGAGTGAGGTTGACATTCTTCCTGCAAGAAAAAGAATAAAGGAGATTGGTAATGCAGCAAGGAGGCATCTCGGTAATGACAGGGATAAAAAAGCAATTTTAAGGGCTCTTCAGGTTTTTGCTTTTGTGAATGGGTCAAGCCTTTCTCTGAAAAGAAAAAAGTATTATTTTTCCTTGCTTCTTGACTCGATGGAGCCGTGTGAGATTGTTATGTTTATAACGATGGCTTTTATTTCTCCAAAAACTCGAAAGAAGCTAAAAGCTTATTCCCCGGCCGCTACCTTGAAGAGCGAGTTTTTCGTTTCGCAGACAGTTTGCAGCTACTACGGCGGTAGTTAAGACTGCGGGAAGATCTATCATTACCGCTTGAGATCCCGCAGCTCATCAAGCTCCTGCTGCGTACCGCTTTTGAGTAGGTCATCGCATTTATGATCATGCGGCCACCTTGACTAGCTTCACGCCTGCCAGGCTGAACTTGGTGCCCTGGGCTGCGACCATCGCGTCGAGCTTTTCCCAGTCGACGGTCAGCACCGAAATAGGGGCTTGGCCGTAGGCGACAGCTTTGATCAGCTCTTCCAGATCAAACACTTCGGCCTGCAGGTTCGTCGGCGCCGCAGTTGTGGTCGTTGGCTTCGAGGCAGACTGAACGGGCGAGGCTGCTTTTACCGGTGCTGGACTGGCGACTGGTGCAGGCTCAACAGGGGCCTTGGCTTTCGCCTCAGCTTCGATCCGTTGCAGCTCCTGTTGCCGGATCTGCTCGCGCTGCGCCTCAGCTTTCTCCTCCTCGGCTTTCTGGTGCTCAGAGATTCGCACCTTGATCAGCGCGACCAGGTCATCGTTGGCCTTGAGGACGAGTTGCTGAATATCGTTGAACAAGAATGCATGGTCGGGCGCGAGCTCGGCCAAGCTGGTCAAATTCAAGCGAATCGCATCTGCTGACTGGCTCGCGGCGATTTTTGCTCGAGCCAGCTCGGTATCGACAGCATCCTGCAGACTGGCAATGGTGCGTTTGTTCTTCATCACGCCGGCGAAGTCGGAAGCAACCGCTGGCAGCGTTACCCGGCCCAGTGTTTTATTGATGGCCGCGACGTGATCCGCCAGCGCCTGCTCAGCCTTCTGCTTGATGTTGGTCTTCACCAGCAGCTCTTGAGCCTTAACGAGCTTGTCGACCTTCAAGCGCGTCTCGCGAGCATGTGCGCTGATTCGATCAAGAGACGAGAAAAGCTCGTCAATGCTTTGGGTTTGGGAGAGTGCTTGTTTCTTCGCTACCGCAACCGCTTCCTCGACATCGCCGCACCACTTGACCGCCTTCTTGGCATCGGCAAAGTCTTGGTCGGTCTGCAGCGTGGTTTTCACAGAGTCGATGACAGCGAGAGCCGAATCCTCGAACACCTTGAGGTTGCTCGCGGTAACCATGCCGGTCAGTTCGATACGAAGCGCTGGCAGCTCGTCCGGGGCCTTGCCGACGATAATCGACGGAGCCTCTACCATTTCGAAGTTGGCCAGGTCGGCCTCGAACTGTTTCCAGCCTTCGACCAACTGCGCGGCGCGGCCGGCGACAGGTCGGTATTCCATGTGCACGAAGTTTTCGGCGGTGCCGTCGGAGCAAACGAAAATCACGCGCTCGGCGCCGCTCACCAGCAGTTGTTGTTCGAGCTGCCAGTAGTAGTGTGGATCCAGATCGCCGGCCTTCACCTGGGCGACCAACGACTCGTTCCAAAGCTTGTGTTCGAAGAGGGTCTCGCCCAGCATCGTCGCGCCGTCCATGGAGGCGAGCAGATTGCCGTCGGTGCCCACGACTGGATACAGCTCCTCGCCGATCATGACTTCAACCAGCGGCCGGGCAAGCGCTTCAGTTGTATGGCCCTTGTCGAAGATGTACTGCTGCGCCTGAGTGACCTCCGGCGTGATGCCGGTTTTCTTCATGGTGAGCAGGTCGGTGCGGGTTTGGTACTTCGACGCACCCATCATTGCGGGCGCCTCGGAGGCGGTGAAGTGCTGAGCGCGCAATGCGTGCCACTCGGCGGAGCCTTGAGCTACGTTGTGAATTTTCATGCTGCGTCTCCGTCGATGGCTTTGAGGTTCTGGATTTTTTCGATCTGGGCCGGGCTCAGCGTGTATTTGCTGCTGATGGTCGCGATCAGGTGTTCGGGGTTGGTTCGGTTGGCATCAACCAGTGGCTGCCATTTGGCGATGTTCTCTTTCAGGAGATCATCGGAGTAGGGCGGAAGAGCTTCGGGCTCAGGCCCTTGCTGCCGCTGGGGACTCACGTCGCGCGGCGCCTCTTCGAATGTTTTGCCTTCCATTTCGTCGGCCGTTGGCGCTGATCCGACCTCAGGGAATGCCTTGCGCAGCGCTTGAGCCTCAGCGCACTTGGCGAGCTGGGCGAAGGCGCGGCGCTTCCACATGGTGTTTGGGGCAATCGAGTCCTTGCCGGCCGTTGCGTAGTTCTCAAGCCAGCGCTCGTTTGCGGTGAACTCGGCAACGAGGCCGTTCGACATTTGGCGCTTGACGGTTACCCGGCACCACTCTGGATAGGTGACGTCCACGCCGCCCAGCTTTGCGGTAATTGGCGGTCCGTATTCAGGATCGCTGATACCTGCGTACTGCCCAGTGCGCGCGGCCTGGATGCGATAAAGACCAATGCCCGGCATTACCGTGTCCTGCATCTTTTTCGCTTTGGTGTTCCAGATCGGCACGATGTGCACAGGCTTCAGCATTGGGTCCAGATGCGCGGCCTGGCAGTAAGCCAACACCATTACCACCGAGTTCTTTTCTGCGCCTGGGTAGAGGCTGTTGCTCAGCACCTCAACAAGTGCCGCCTCAGACATCGCAGGCAATTGGTCTTCCTGCTTCATTACTGCGCTCACGGGAAATCCTTGCCGCGACATGCGCAGCGATTGAATGCTTGGGTTATTGAGTGATGCGATCGGCGAGGGCGCTGAGCAGCATCAGGAAGGTGTAAATCGAGAGGACTCGAAACGAGCCGCGCCGAATCAGAATGCGGCGTGCACGCTGAAGGCTGGTCATCGGAACACGTTGTAGGTGGTGGAGCGCAGCACCTGGCACACGCCGGACGAGTCGCGAGCCGCACTGTATGCAGCCATAACCACCAGCAGGCCAGCGGCAAGACACCAGAACGTGATTTTCATGGCCGAGCCCTCACAGCGATGCGTCCGCCTTTCATGGTCACCGACAGGCGCTGCGGGAGGCTGTCGACCAGATCCTCGCGCTTGCGGCCGATCACTTCATTGAAGGGCAGGCCGAAGCCGAGAATCGCAATGCGACGCTCGATATCCTCGAGCTGTTCATCGAACAGCGATTTCACGATTGGGGTAGCCATGACGACTCCTTGCGCCTTGCAACAATCTTGTTGAGGCGTCCGCAGTAGTGGTTGAATTCTTCGATGGTGATGCGCTCGTCGGCCATCATTTCAGTCAGGGTTTTCTGAATCATCACCGACCAGCTGACCGGCGTTGCTGGTTCCGCTAAGGTTTCCAGCTCCTCGTCGATGAGGACGTGCGGGCTCAAAACCCGCACTCCTGCTCGACCCGATCGCTTTCGCGCTCTGCATCTCGGTACTCGTTGGCATGCACCGCGACAAGGTCGGCAGCGAGCGACCGAACGATTTGCGCATCACCGCCGACGGCTTCAATGGCCCATGTGTGCAGAATCCCGCCGTCCCCGCGACAGATCAGCTCGATCAAAATCTTTTCGATGTACCGATCGGGATCCGGGTTCGCAGCCATGTGATCCGCCAGCGCCTCCGGCAAGTGGTCAGCGTTGACCAGGACCTTGCTTCTTCCAACCGGATTGGGCGCCTCGACGTGACGCCGGTAAAGCAGATCGTCGACCGACTCGGTCAGCCATTCCTGACCTGCCTTCGTATCGAGGAAGTCGTCTTCCGGGATGAGTTTGCGTAGAGCTGACATGGTCGCCTCCAGAGTGGCGGGTGTTGATCCAACAAAACTCGGATGCACTCGTCCGCTCCGCTGGTTGCCGTTGGGCGCGGAGGGGAGTGCATTCGGGATTGGTCGGTAGTTTGATGACTAGCTGCGCGGACTCATTGCGGTACGACACGCAGAAAAAAGCCCGCGAGAGGGGCGGGCTTCAGTAGGCAGTCTTCAGAGGCAGTCGGACTTGCCTATCTGAAACTCAACTATCGGTGAGCTGGTTGAATCCTTGTACAGGAGGTTAATGGAAAGACCCGTTTTTACGAACTGTCCTAAACCTTTTTCATTGCAGAATGCAGAAACTGCAAGCGCTTTAGCGTCCTTGGTGAACTCATCGGTATCTATTTCTTCCTTTGCTACTTTTGTAAGCGTGTAAGAGATACGCATGACCTCATCGCTGTAGGTCACCGAGTCGATGCGAGTTGAGTCATCAGATGCTTTTCCGGACTGAACACTCATGATTAGCGCGAGACCCTTTAGCTGGCGTTCACGCTCCTGCATTTTCTCTTCAGGAGCAGTCTTCGCATGCCATACCTGTACCAAGATAAAGAGCAAAGTCACTGCCGAGAAAAATATGATTATTCCGCGATTCTGTTTCAACTGGGATTACCGTAGCAAAAGGCCATTACTTATTTGACCATGCCTGCGGGACCATCTCAAGTTGCCCGAGCTGCCGGCTACGTCTCCGGCGCCGAGTTCCACGGCCGTGTTCAGTTCGCCAGCGCTCGATAACAACCGATTCTGGGATTTGATGCAGGTGGGCGGTTATAGGCCGCAGTTTCGTCCGCATCGGGGTGTGATCTGGCCGGGGCTCAACCGGCATTCGGCGGAAGGTTAGCCCTGTAGGCGACCGGTTGGCACTTCCGCTGCCCGAGACTTAGCCTCAGATCACACCCCGATGCGCTCTCATAGAGAGGATCGGGCAGTTAACGACAGGCTGTCGTGGCGCTGGTTGTTCAGTCGTCAAAGCCGTAGGAGAAGTCGCTTTCCTCGCAGTCGATCAGTAGAACGGCTTCACCGAAGTAAAGCGAAGCCAGAATGCGCTCCCATTTCGAGCGGATATTCATTTTGATCGAGACTTTTTTCGCATCGAGTTGGGCGCTATACACCTTCCCGAATTCGACTTTCGGTCTCCAGTGGTCTCCGGTTTCGCGCTCACCTTCAACCATCACATGGAGGTTGTGTTTAAGGGTGTAGTCGCTGCGGCGCTCATTGCTATAGCTGTACCGACTCCCACCTTCTGGCTGCGGATCGAAGTAGATGTGGTAGAACTTGTGAGAATGGCTGTCGTCTTCAGTGATGCGGATTTCCGGGGCGCTCCATCGCTCGTCCGCAGCCTCTTCTTTGTGTTCATCAATGAATGCTTCGAGCAAATCCTTCAGCGAAATCTCACCTGTGAGCAGACCTTCACCGGTCAACACCTCAGTAATGGATGCGTCGGCCTGCTTCATGATTGCCGACTCCATGCCTGCAGCCTCCCAGCGCTCCCGCAAAGCATTGGCGATCAGTGCGTTGTAGCGCTGAAGTTCAAACATGTCGGTGACATTGGCTGGAAAGGCTTCCTTCACGGCCGTTTTTATTGATTCGCCGATGGTGCCGTAAGATCTGAAGGCGTCTTCGACGACGCTTTTGAACATCTTGTCGATGCCCTCATCGATCAGCTCGCGAGGGCGATCAGACAGGGCGTAAGTGCTGACACGTTCGGCCAGCAGTTGCTGAAGCGTTTGTTCGCTCATTTGATGCTCCGTGCTTGATCGGTTGATTTCCCGTCTGGCCCTGTCGCCAAGGCCAGCCAGTGAAATCTGTTTTTCTCCGCACCCGCTTACCAGGTCATTCACTCAGTTCGGTCAACACCTCGTCCGCCGTCGCAGTGGGCTGCGCGTGGGCAGGCTTTCGGGCCTGTCGGATCGCCGGTCGCCGGTAGAGGCTTCACTCAGTTCGGTCAACACCTCGTCCGCCGTCGCAGTGGGCTGCGCGTGGGCAGGCTTTCGGGCCTGTCGGATCGCCGGTCGCCGGTAGAGGCAAGTGCGGTTTTGTTCATCGGTTTACTGACCTCCCACCGATGGAGCCGGGAGTGACCTAACCGGACTGGCCGGGTAGTCGTTCATGGCGCTGGTTGTTAAAGAGCGGCGGGTCTGTTGAGGCCCTTCGCGGTGGGTTTGTGTCACTGCGATGGGCGTAAATTAACCGGCGGTTACCTGTCCGTCAATACCGCCGGTTAATTTAATTTGCGAAAGATTTGGTTATTCTTCGTTAAACTGGATGGATATACAGCTATCAGGAGGGAAATAGATGGCAGCGGCACAAAAACAAAACCGGCACGAAAGCGGTGGCATGTCAGGCCTTGAGCGCCTTCAGTTGCGCGTCTCGTCGATGATCAACCACCCGATCGCACAGATTCAGCGCTGGGTGACGATCCATCGGCTGGACACGGATGGAGAAAGGGAATGGAAGGAGGTGATGGGATTGCTATCCGAGACGGAGTGCATAGACATGACGTTCAACGACGATGAGTCGGTTACGCTCAGGTGGGATCCTCAAGGCGAGGAGGAGAGAGTCGCCGAGGTGGAAAATCTGTTTGAGGTGTCGATGGAGCAGGCGGCCCCGTTCTAAAAGGCAAAAAAAGCCCGCTCATCGGCGGGCTTGGTCATTTTTGCTTAGGCGTAGAGCTGGGTGGGGCGATGCTTTTATCTGGAGCTGGAGCTGGAGCTGGAGCTGGAGCTGGCTGGATAGCGATGGATTTTTTCAGATCTTCAATGCTCGACTGCAGGCTCGCCACCTCTTTACCAGAGTCAAAAAAGCTCTTCGCACCATAGATCATGGTTGCGTTTATTGCTAGAAATCCAAACAAAGAGGCGATTACGATCCCCAAAATATGCTTGGTGGACTCTTTGTTGGAAGCCTTAACCCCCTCAAGATTGGTTGTCAGTTTTGCCTCGAATCCATCAACCTTGGAAGCAACCGAGGCTATCGCTATACCCATAGACTCAAGTTTTGAATCGATGACTCTGTCTCTGTCTTCTAGCCGTCGATTGGTAGCTTCGAATCTTTCTGAGTAGAGCGTATCTCGGGCCTCTTGCTCGCGTCGGTATGCGTCTGCACGCCTGTCTTCAGCACGCTCCATTCTCTCGATACGCTTATCCATCCGGTCTTCGATTTCGGCCAAAGTGGATTTTAGCTCTTCACGCGTTAGGTCTGTCATGACGATAGTATCCGCTGGTTTCTCGTCTTGGTCACCCCGTTTATTCGCCCGCTCGGAAGTCGATGATGCTGATGCAAAATTTGAGTCGGTGTAGCCAGATAGTCTTTTTTTTACGTCTGCGAGAACGATTGGTTGGCCACGAAGCTCAACAGGTCGTGGCTCGCTATGCTCGGTTTTTTTTAGGTCTGCACCGCCAGCTCCCCCGATGAAGTTACTCTTCATGTACTTCATCCGCTGGGTTTTCCTTGACCCAGTTATTTACAATAGATGCAAGTGTGAACACGATAAATCCACAATTAGAGCAATGAATCCCATAGGTAATCCCTGCCAGTTCATAATTTCTAATATCGTGCTCAAACTCGATGACAGGTGATTCGCCATTGAGCCCATCACCAGAAGGCTTGTCTAATGCTAGGCCTGATTCGTTGTGGATAGACCAAGTGTTCGCACCACATTGGCTGCACTTGTAGTCATCGCTGCGTTTCGCGATAAGGAATCTTACAAAATCCTTTGTTTTCGCAACGCTTTCCTCGGCCTCTTCGATTTGCGCGTCTTCAGGAATGTCAGTCATTTTTAATCCATTTATCTCAAGATTCACTGTGTCGGCAGGCTTTCGCTATTAGCATTGCACCTTCCGAAATCAATCATCGTATTTTTTGATGGTTTAATTACACAAGCTGGGAGTTCCATACCAGCAGAACTCGAGCTTGAATGAAGGTCTCATCTGCTCTGATCGTTTGAGGCGGGTGTCGATCATTGTCGGAAATCATCTTGATCTGATCATCACCGATCCACTGGAGACGTTTGATGTAGATGTGACCTTCCCACGAGAACATGTAGATCCCATCCCCCACGAATTCCCGGATGCTGATGTCGACCAGCAGCGGATCTCGATGCTTGATCGTCGGTGCCATCGACTGGCCCCAACCGGTCACCATCTTCAAGTGAAAATGCTCTTTGAACTCGACACCCATCTCGCGAAGATGCTGAGGGCTTACCCGGACATCCTGCAGCATCTCGGGATAGTCATGCGGGATCTGACCTCCGCCCATCGCGGCGCGGACGTCGTAGTGGGCGATCCACACCTCATCACCCACAACTCCTGGCCGGTAGTAGTCAATCTCGATGGCGCCCCCGGCATCATCTGCTTCAGCGGCTGCCATCAATCTTTGTCTGGCTGTGTCGGTTAGCCCTTTGCCCTGCTTGTCAAGCATCTGGCGGACCATGTCGGCGGCTGAGAGCGTCGAAACCGCTGGTGTGTCGGCGACACTTGTCAGCCCGCTGATCTCGCGCGCAAGTCGCTTACTGAAGCGCTCGACTGGAACACCGAGTAAGCGCGATAGAACCGCCGCGAACTTGGCGTTCAGAGGATTCGTTCCGTTCAGGTACATAGCTACCGCAGCGGCCGATATATCAGCCTCCGCTGCAAGACTCGCCTGAGTCAGTCCGAGCGCGTTCTTTTTCGATACGAAAAGCGCCTTGGCGGCGTCGCACTCAGCTTTCAGTTCTGGGGACAGCTCTTTCTTTCTGCTCATCCGTGAAATTTAACCGTTGGTTAATTTTATTGCGGCAACCGCCGGTGTTGCCTGAAAGCTAACCGGCGGTTAACATTGGATCTAACAAAGTTTGCTGAGGCAACGACATGAAGAAGACGCCACTGCCAGAACTGGTTGAGCGAATTGGTCAGTCCGCTGTCGCCAAGGGCCTTGGCGTCAGCGCTCCAGCCATTTCAAAAGCCTTGAAGGCGGCCAGGGAAATCCTGGTCATTGAACATGAGGACGGGAAGCTGACAGCGGAGGAGGTTCGTCCATTTCCGTGCCAGCTGCCGGCTCAAAGAACCGCCGCCTGACATCAAAGTCCGCCGTCCCTTGAGCAAATGATCGCGCCGCTGGTGGCGCAAAGCCACGTAACAATTTTTGAGGTGTGACATGCAGGAGTTGATGAGAGCGATCTACGACGTGGTTGACGACCATGGCACCAAAAAGATCGCAGAGGGCGCGGACTTCAAATCCCGGACGTTGCTTTCGCAGAAGGCAAACCCGGACTACGACACCCACCGCATGAACGTGGAAGAGCTGCACCGGATCATGAAGTTCACCCAAGACTTCCGCCCGCTCAAGGCTTGGGCTGAGTCCTTCGGTTTCGACCTAGTCCAGAAAGAGCGGCCGGAAGGGATCAATCTCAACGCCGCTCTGCTTCGACTGCATGCCGACCTTGCCGATGTCACCCGGCTTGCGTTCGACGCACAGGCTGATGGTCGAGTCTGCTCGGTCGAGAAAACGAGCCTGCTCAAGGAGGCTGAGGAGGTAATCGTCAGCCTGGAAGTGTTCAAGCAGTCCGTGAAGGCAGCCTGAATTTCAGACACAAAAAAGCCGACGTACGAGGTCGGCTTTTTCTACAGCAATAAAACAAGTGGAGCCAATTATGCACGCACAGCCACAACAGGACAATACCGGACGTGTCGCGACACGTTTTTCCAATTCTGAAAACGTGTCGCGTACCACGATGTCGTCTCGCGAGATTGCTAACGTCACCGGCAAGCGGCACGCCAACGTGAAGCGCGACATCGCTGCGATGCTGAAAGAACTGAAATTAGATGTACTCAGTTTTGAGCACATCTATCAGGACGGCCAAAACCGGGAACAGGTTGAGTACATGCTCGATCGCGAGCACACCGATTGCCTGCTCACCGGTTACAGCGCCCCGATGCGCATGAAGGTGATTCGCCGGTGGCGCGAGCTTGAACAGCAGCAGGGCGCCCGCCAGCAGGTTCTGCTCAATGGCACCAAGGTCGTCGGCGAGATCGCCATCATGGAGTGCTTCACGCGCCTGCTGAAGCCGGCTCCATCCTGCCAGATGGCCATGCTAACGAAGATCGCCCAGAACAACGGGCTCGATCCGAAGTTTCTCCCAGGTTACGCCGTCGACTCTGCACCTGATGCCGCCGGCGGCTCTTCGATGCCCACCAAGTCGGCCACGGCCTTGCTGAAAGACAACTGCATTCGCATTGCGCCAGCAGCATTCAACCGCGCACTGGCCGCCAAGGGCTTCCTCAAGCAGCTCCAGCGCAAAAACTCCAAGCAGGAAATGGTCGACTTCTGGTCGGTCACTGACAAGGGGCTGGCCTACGGCAAGAACCTCACCAGCCCGCAATGCCCACGCGAGACACAGCCTCACTGGTACGTGGATCGCTTCCTCGAACTGGCCAAATTGATCGGGAAGGCTTGATATGCAATTCACCGTCACGATCAATCAGGTGAAGGCGTTGGAGTGGGGGCTGAACTCTCAGCAGGCCCTGCTGTTCGCCTTCGTCTACGGCTGCCCGAGCTGGACCAAGCCAATCAAGACTGACGACGGGATCTTCTTCGCGCTGAGCAAGGCAAAAATCATCGAGGAGCTCCCGCTGCTCACCGACAAGCCGGACACTGCTTATCGCATGCTGAAGGCCCTGGAAGAGGCCGGTTTGATTGAGCTTTCCAGCACTTCAAATATCACTCTGTTCCGCCTGACCGAGAAGGCGATCGAGTGGAACCAGAAGCTGGACGGGTCGGAAAAATATCCGACCCCACCAAAAAACGAAGGTCGGAAAAAAATCCGATCTACCTCGGAAAAAAATCCGAGCAAGGTCGGAGAAAAATCCGAGCAAGGGTCGGAAAAATCTCCGACAAATCAGGATACCAATCATCAGGGTACTAATCAGGATACCGATCAGGACTTGCAAGGCAGCCCGGGCAAGCCGGCCCGCAACCTGGTGCTGGTGGTTGATCGCACCGATACGCCACGGGTTGAGATTCCCGCTGACATGCCGGGCCCGAAAGACCAGTCCTGCAAAACCTTCAAGGTCTGGGCGAACTACGCCATGGCCTACCGCAAGCGTTACAGCACCTGGCCGGTGTGGAACGCCAAGGTCGGTGGCCAGCTCGGTCAACTGGTCGACCGCCTCGGCGCCGATGTCGCCCATCACGTCGCCGCTCACTTCCTGAAAACCAGCGATGCCTCTGTTCTGCGCAAGTGCCACAGCCTCAACGAACTGCTGTCAAACGCCGAGAGCTACCACACCCAGTGGGTTACCGGTCAGCGCATCAACGGGACAACTGCCCGCCAGATGGAGCGTACCGAAGCGAACGTCTCTGCTGCAGAGCAGGCCGCGCAAATGGTCTTGGCTAAGCGCCAAGCAGGGGAGCGCAATGAATACCTTTGAAATGAATGACCAACAGGTTGCCGGGCTCGCTGCTGCGATCTGCGCCACCGCCGAGGCCATGGGTCAGGAAATGAACCCAGGCACCGCGGCGATCATGGCCGAAGATCTCTGTGCCTACCCGGTACCGGTGGTGAAAGCCGCACTGAAGGCCTGCCGCTTTGAGGTGAAGGGCAAGTTGGCAATGGCTGACATTCTTCAGCGCGTGCAGATCGCCGATGGGCGCCCGGGCAAGGACGAAGCATGGGCGATCGCCATGACCACCAACGACGAGTTCGAAACCGTGGTGATAACCGATGAAATCCAGCTCGCCTTGGCAGCCGCAAAACCTGTTCTCGACGCCGGCGACAAGGTCGGTGCGCGCATGGCGTTCAACAGTGCTTATGAGCGTCTGGTGGGTCAGGCCCGGGAGGACAACAAACACGTCAACTGGCATGTGTCCGTCGGCTTCGACGCCAACCGCCGCACGCAGGCGATCACCAAGGCTGTGCAGATGCAGCGGATCCCGCAAGAGCGAGCTCAGCAGTACCTGGCCGACTTGAGTGTCGTGCCGGTCACTGAAGACGGTCGGGCCGTCGTTGCACTGCTCACCGGTGAGGTTGCGCGGCCTTCGCCAAAACTGCGCGAGAGGCTCGCCGCGGTGAAGGATTCGATGCTCGCCATGCGCCAAGCATCAGCCGAGGAAAAAACAGAAATGCGAATTCAGGCAGCCAATGAGCTGGCGGATCGCCGGGCGCTGCTCATTCAGCAGGCCGAACAATTGGAAGCAAGGAGTGCGGCTCAGTGAGCATCGACAAACAAGAACTCCAGAAGCTGCTGTGGGCCGAGGCGGCGTCGTACCGTGCCGACTGCGCAGACTGGAAGCGCAACACTGAGGCGCTGCAAGAATTCCTCGGGGAAAAGACCGTGGAGGAGGTGGCGCTGGAGCTGCTGGCTGACACCGAGGCGATTCGCAAGGATCTCGAATCACACAAGCGCATGCTTCTGGCGGCCGTTTGCGACCTTGACGCGATTGGCGAAGCACTCAAGTCCGACATGGACGCAGACGGCGATGAGTTGCTCGGCATGGTCATCGACCTGAAAGCACAGAACACCCGAATGCTGGGGTGGCTCAAGGACATTAGCCGCACCTCCGGCGGCAAAGGTGCCGTCATGGGTGCGCGCCAATTGCTCAAGGAGTTCGGGCAATGATCGAATTCCCAATCCGCAGCCAGCGCGATATCAGCCGCCTCATGGGCGTCCTGCATGCAACCGACTTCACCAAACCCAAGATCGTGGTCATCAAGGACGAGAAGCGCCCTGACGTCTGCAACCGCAAGATGTGGGCAATGCTCAAGGACGTATCAGAGCAGGTGGTCTGGCACGGCAAGAAGCTGACCAGTGAGGACTGGAAGTGCCTTTTCAGTGCCTCGCTGGAGAAGCAGCGTGCGGAGCCTGGCCTTGATGGTGGCTTCGTGGTGATGGCCGTATCGACCCGCAAGCAGTCGCAGAAGTGGTTCAGCGATCTGTTCGAGCTGATGCATGCCTTCGGTGCCGAGCATGACGTGCGCTGGACTGAGCAGGACAAGTGGGGAGGGCGGTATTGATGCGCACTGCCCTCAAGGATGCGAAGCAGAAAACCTGCAAGGCCTGCGGCGAGAAGTTCGCCCCGTTGTTCAACACCACACAGGTGGTATGCAGTCCGAAATGCGCGCTGGCTCACGCGCCGGCAAACACCGAGAAAGCCCGCAAGGCGATCAACCAGCGCGACCGCCGCGAGATCCAGGTGCGCAAGGAGAAGCTGAAGAGCAGGGCGGATCACCTGCGCGAAGCCCAGGCAGCTGTGAACGAGTACGTCCGCCTGCGTGACGCGCACCTGCCATGCATCAGCTGCGATTCGATGCCGAACGACAACGACCTGATGACGGGCAGTCGCTGGGACGCCGGCCACTACCGATCCGTCGGCGCCTGTCCTGAGCTGCGCTTCGAGCCGCTCAATATTCACCGCCAGTGTGTGAAGTGCAACCGCAACCTGTCCGGTAACGCCGTCGAGTACCGCATCCGATTGGTGCTGCGCATCGGCGCCGAAACCGTGGCATGGCTCGAAGGGCCTCATGAGCCCCGCAAGTACACCGTCGAAGAAATCAAAACCATCAAGGCCGAATACCGGGCCAAGACCCGAGAACTGAAGAGGGCTGCAGCATGAACTACCACAACGTGATTTCCGCAGTAGTCCGGGCCTTGGCAGCCGAGACGATCAACAGTTCCGGCGGATGCAACGTCGAGCCCCGGGTGCAGGCCAGCAAGCTCAAGGGCGAGATATCCGGGAAGGATGCCGCGCTGTTGGCTGACTGCATCGTGCACAGGCTCCTGCACGCCCAGCTTTCCCCTAGGCACTGGAACGCCCTCGTCGCCAAGTACAGCACCCACCGTGGCCGCAAGATCGATTCCATCGGCCGGCTGGTCGCCGTGGTGAAGACACCGGCACCGCAGCGCTTCACTCAGCAGGCAGTTCTCGTTTGGGCTGTACCGCAGCAGGTGAAGGGCATTCAGCGAGCGGTAACCCAGATCAAGGCGCCGAAGCACCGGGAGAACAAGGAGCAGGGGCAGTGGGATTGGCGCAACGCGGCAGCAGACGCTGACGTTGCCCGGGCCAACAAGCATGCGCGCGCCGTAGCAGAGGACAAGCCCGGCGAGATGATCGTCCTGGCCGACTCGAACTACGACATGACGAACTGGGATTCCCAAGGACTTACAGAGCGCACTTACCAGCGCTGGAACAAGACCATCAAGGATGGGCTGGAGTCACTTGTGAACGAGGCCCTGGTCGAGGCGCAACACATGCTTGAAGCAGTCGGAGTGCTGGAAGGCGAGGCGGCATAAAATAGTCCCTCAAAAGGGCTTGCAATGTCATGTCGCCATGTCGCATTATTCACCCATCCTGTCATTCCTGCGTGTGTAGGAGTGACGAACGAAACCCGGCCACCGTGCCGGGTTTTTTATTGTCCAAAGAAAACCACCAGAAGGAATGCCGAATGGTTAAGCGACTCTCTGCTTATCTGGGGCTGGCGCTCGCCGCCTGCCTGTCCTGTTTCTCCATGTCGGCGCTCGCCGAGCCACTGACTAGAGCTTACCGCGTCGCATACGTGGTGGCTGAGCCGCAAGGTGTTGCGCTGCAACGCATGGAGCTGACCCTCGCCATGTGGCGAACGGGTAGCCAGTCCGGTGATGATGGCTTGGCCTCTAATCTGCGCGCATCCAGCAATCACTTCGTGATGACCTCGGCCAAGGCTGCACCTGATGGTGTCGGTCTGACCCCCTGCTGAATACGCCTGGAAGCAACAAAAAAGCCCGGACATATGCGCCGGGCTTTTGTACCGCTGAGGAAAGCCGCTACTCAAGTGGATGCTTTCCCAGATGTACCAAGTTTCACCTGTAGCCAGGACAGCCCTCGGGAAGGCCTGGACGTCGATAGCCGGATAGTACGACGCACGGATCAACGCCGGCAGCCCGCGCACTCTGACCTCACAATGCTTTCAGGGTGGCGCGAGACAGGAACAGCGAGATCGATGCAAAGGGGCGTCGACGCTGGGATGGTCTTTGGCCGACAGCTCGGAAAGACGAGCGCACCTATTCAGGGCCTCTGCATTCGCAGGGGCCTTTTTATACCCGACAGAAACAAAAAAGCCCCGACAGATTCGGGGCTTTTCGTTCTAGCGCGGGAAAAAGAGAGGGCGACCCCAGAGGGTGCGGTAACACCCAAGGGAGACGCCAGATCGCAGAACCAGCCTGCAAGCCAGCCAAGGCCCTCACTGCTCGCGCGAGCGGGGCGGAGCCTAGCAGAAAACGACAAGGCTTTGCAGATGCTTAAAGATTGCAGATGTGGAAAGTGCAACAGACTTCTCGCCCGCGTGGGTGAGTTTACCGAGCTCCAGATCAAATGCTCCCGATGCGGGACGTTGAATCATGAGAAGGCCACGAGCCTTGAGCGATCGCCTTTGAGCGACATGAAAGCGGAATCCTCCGCGAACATTCATTCGACTCAATAGGTACTCATATGGCTATTCCAGCACGCATTCCGTTCGCACAGAACGGTACCTCTACTTTGCTGCCGAAACATGAGATGACTTGGAATCAGTATTTGGATTCGCCCAACAAGCGCTTCCGATTGATTCTCCAGGCTGACTCGAATCTGGTCCTCTACGATGGTCAGACTGCAGTTTGGTCTGCGCAAGACGGACAGCCCTACATCACGTACGGTAACAAGGTCTACGAAAATACCCCGACCTCCTTCTATATTCTGTACTACGCAATCTTGAAAGATCGCGAGCACGTTCGCACTTGGTCGACCTTCAATAGTACTCCGCCGAATCGCGATGAAACTGCTGCTTCCGAGCGCACTTATCTGCGCGTGCAAAATGACGGCAATATCGTCATTACAGACTCCATCTCGATCTGGAGCAGTAATCCGGCGATTCCTCAGTCACCTGGCGCCGAAGACTCGATCATCATTGCTCCTGGCACTACTCTGGAGCGCGACAAAAAGTATGTGTCCGGTGGCACGACTTTCATCTTCCAAACCGATGGGAATCTAGTGATCTCTAATGGTCCGCTGGGTGTGTTGTGGGCCAGTTGGACTCAGAACAAGGGTGCCGAAAGGGCGGTTATGCAAACCGATGGCAACCTGGTTATTTACGGAGCAAATTACTCAGTGCTTTGGCACAGTGGTACTGGCGGTAATCCAGGGGCAATTCTGCGCGTTCAAGCGAATGGTAACTTGTCCATCGTGCAAGAAAAGCCGGTCTGGGCACGCTTCGGCTACACCCCTACGCTGGTACCGAAAAATGTGTTCTACCCAGATCACACGACTGGGCCACTGCCGACCTTCAAGGATTTCATCTGGACGTTCTGATGTTGGCATGACGCCGGAACTAAAGGGCGTCGAGAGATCCTTCATTTGCTAAACCGCGCGGGTTCGCCCGCGCATCTATTCGAGGCTTCTGCAATCGCGGGAGCTTTTTCATTTTCGGCTCCCCACACCCATAGCCCCGAGCTGGGAGTGCAGCGGACGCCGACCTATTTGCACTGGCCTGACGGGTCAGCTTTTCATGATGGAGTTGCGATGGATCCTACTGACCTCGGCCCAGGCACAGCTACCTGGCTGGGCGGTACCGGAACCGTGTTGCTGGCCGGCTTCCTTTGGCTGCGTAAATTCCTCTCGAAGGATGCTGCTGACAGGGCGATGGATAACGCCGACATTTTCACGCTTCGGCGGCTGAATGAGCTTCTGGACTCCGAGCGTGTTGCACGGAAGGAAGCTGAAGCCCGCGCTGACCAGTTCGCCAAAGAGCGCAACGAGCTTGCCGCAGCGGTAGGCCGGATGGAGGGGAAGATCGAAGCCCTCACAAGCCAAGTCGCACAGCTCACCGCAACGGTTACCTCGCAGAGCGAAGAAATCGCCCGCCTGCGTACCAAGCTGGGAGGCATCAACTGATGGACAGATGCGCTATGGAATTCATTGCTCGCCGCTGGTGGCGTCGGGCAGAAGTGTGGGTCATCGCCGCGCTGCTGCTGGCCGGCGGCCTGATCCTTGGTTACCAGGCTGGCGTGTGGTCAGCCAGCGGTGAGCAGACCAAGCAGCTCGCCGAAGTTCGCCGTGCTTATGACGCTGCGCTGGGCAAGCGAGACGTTCGCCTCAACAGTCTGGCCGAGAAGACGCAGGACGCGGCAGTAAAGGTGCAAGAGGCATCGAACTCAGCAGTCCAGGCAGCCGATACCGCGAGCAAGGCAGCGGAGAAGGTCAACGAAGCCGTAGAGCGGCAGACCCCGTGAACGCGTTGCTGAAGCTGGTTCCTGCGTGGGTGTGGGTAGTGCTGGCAGCGCTCGCAGCTGTCGGTTACCTATCGCTGCGTCTCGATAGCGTGAAGGACGATCGAGCAACCATAACCGCCGAGCGCGACACCGCGACCGCTCGAGTGGATTCGCTGACCAACACGCTGCGCATTCAGCGCGAGATCACCAATGACATCAACCGAGTCTCCGACGATGCGAAAGCCAAGACTGAGCATGTATCGGCTGCCGTTGTTGTTGCTGATAACCGGGCTCGCAGCCTGCAGCAGCAAATTACCGACCTCCTCGCAAAGCGAAAGTCTTGTGCTGCCGAGGTTGCCAGCGGAAGCCAGGCAAGAGCCGACCTTACCGTTCTGCTCGCCGACCTGCGTAGAAGCGCTGACGAAGAAGCGGGAAGACTGGCAGAAGCGCTTGATCGAAGCCGAATAGCTGGATTGGCGTGTGAGGCTGCATACACCGCCGCACAGAGGAGCAAGTAGGTCGCGACACGTTTCGCGAATCAGCAAATTGTGTCGCGATCTGACACTAAATAGTTAGAGCTTACCCTGTGTTTTGAGACTACTGAGCAGCTGAAAAAGCTTGTTGAAGCGTTCTTTCAGCTGGTCATTGTGAGTCTCTAAAAAGACCTCAAACTTCTGGATGTCAGTGGCAGTTACGGATTCCTCTCGTACTCGAAATCCTTCTGGCTGATCTACAAAAAGATTTCGTTCTATTTCTACGCTTTGCTGGTCTCTATCCAGCAAAACCTTCGCTAGAAAAACAGTCGAATCGATAACTCTGTGGAGTGGGATCTCCTCAGACTGCCGTGACCATTGGTCTCTGTAGCGCATGATTTTGAGGGATAGATCGTCGTGACCCCATTGCGACAATCCAACTGATAGATATCGTGCGTCAGTGTTTTTACGATAGATGCCATCGAATGGTTGGTATGGCATTGCGTAAATCGGTTGGTGCTCAAGGTGCTGTGGTAGCGGTGGAGTAATTTTGTAGTTGTTCTTACCGCCAAACTCTTCGATAGGCATCCTCTGCCATTCCTTATGCTGATGAGTGGTGACGCTAGGTAGGTGTGCCGCAGGTGAGCACGGCACTGCACTCTAACCGCTTAACGCTGGCTAGCGTTTGGGAAAAACGTGCATGCGACAATAGGCAGGCTATCCGCCTTGCACTGCATGGCTTTGTCGTAAGTCGGCTGAAGGCCACTACCGCAGATGAAGCCCATCACGGCTGCTAGTACTAGATAGACTTTCGGGCGCTCTTTAGGAGGCGTTGTGTTGTCTGCATATGCGACAAAACGGCGAAGTTGGCGCGCGACTAAGTAGAGTGCGCACATGGCAAGCGGTAGAACAAAGCTAAGAAGCCCGATTTTGAAGCTAAACATAAAAGTACCTCTGTTGAATTGGATCCACATCAATACCGGCGTTTGGCCACTGTTTCAAGCACAAGGTGAGTCATGAGCAGGCCATACCCTCCGACGTCGTTGTTCGAGCTGTCAGAGCTATCCGACTTTGGGATCCGCCTGACCCCAGCTCCTGAAGTATGGGAATGGCTCCAAGCCGAGATCCTCGCCGACACCGGCAGCATCCACAACGAAGACCATGCCCATCTGATCGATGCGGACATTCGTGTGATGTGGGCGTCTGCCGCTTTCACGAAGAAGGGGCGTACGGTCGTTGGCCAGGCCGAACAGGTAGCGTTCCGCGCTGGTGGCTGGCAGAAGGCCCGAATGGAGCAACAGATGCTGGACTGGTTCGGCGATGTGCCGGCCTACATCATCACCCTGGCTGCCGATTACTGCGCTCAGTGCAGCGACGCTGACTTCTGCGCACTAGTCGAGCATGAGCTGTACCACATCGCTCAGGCGACCGATCAGTACGGCGCACCCAAGTTCACCCAGGAAGGATTACCCAAGCTTGAGATGCGCGGACACGACGTTGAAGAGTTCGTCGGTGTGGTGCGTCGATATGGGGCGAGCCCTCAAGTGCAAGAGCTGGTGGACGCTGCAAACAATCCTGCTGAGGTGGGGAAATTGAACATATCGAGGGCCTGCGGAACCTGTCTGCTCAAGTCGGCCTGACTTTGACAGTACTTTGACGGATGCCCACTTATGGCCGCACTCAGAGACGAGGTGAAAGCCTTTGTCGTACAGGCTCTCGCCTGCTTTGACACGCCATCTCAAGTGGTGGCGTCCGTCAAAGAAAGATTCGGGCTCGAAGTTACCCGCCAACAGTGCGAGGCATACGACCCAACCAAGTACGTTGGACGCAACCTGCACGTGAAGTGGCAGACGCTATTCAACGACACCCGCAAGAGGTTCCGCGAAGAGACGGCAGAGATCCCGATCGCCAACCGAGCGTATCGACTTCGCACCTTGGGACGAATGGCCGAGAAGGCCGAGAACATGAAGAACATGGCGCTGACTGCCCAGTTGCTGGAGCAGGCAGCCAAAGAAGTGGGCGACGTTTACGTGAATCGTCGCCTCGAACCTGAAAAACCTCTGGGTTCCCAAGCGGACCAGCAGCACGCCGTTGCTGAGTACACCCTGGAGCCTGATGAGAATGTCCCCGCTACCCCGTACCTATGACCCGCCGGTAAAGCTGACGCCGAAGCAGGCGAACATTTACTGCTGGGGCTTCCAGCCTCAGGCGCGCTTCCGCGATGCGGTGTGTGGTCGCCGGTTCGGCAAGACGTTCTTGGGCAAAGCTGAGATGCGCCGAGCTGCTCGGCTGGCTGCTGAGTGGGGTGTAAGCGTCGAGGACGAGATCTGGTACGGTGCGCCGACCTTCAAGCAGGCCAAGCGCGTGTTCTGGCGTCGGCTGAAGCAGGCAATCCCTGAAGCGTGGCGTGCACACCGTCCGAACGAAACGGAATGCTCAATCACGCTCAAGTCTGGCCACGTCATGCGCGTGGTAGGGCTCGACAACTACGACAACTTGCGCGGCTCCGGTCTGTTCTTCGTCCTAGTGGATGAATGGGCTGACTGTCCATGGGAGGCTTGGGAAGAGGTTTTGCGGCCGATGCTTTCGACCTGCCAATACTCGATACCGGGCATCGGCATGCGGAAGGGTGGTCACGCGCTACGCATCGGCACGCCCAAGGGATTCAATCACTGCTACGACACGTTTCAAGACGGCCGGCCGGGGCATGAGCCTGATCACAAGAGCTGGCTCTACACCTCGCTCGATGGCGGCAACGTTCCGGCTGAAGAGCTGGATGCGGCGCGCCGCAAGATGGACCCTCGCACCTTTCGGCAGGAATACGAAGCCAGCTTTGAGAACTACGCGGGTGTCGTCTATTACACGTTCAATCGTGAGGCGAACCGCACCAGCGAAACGATAAGGCGCGGCGAGGCCCTGCACATCGGCATGGACTTCAACGTCATGAAGATGGCGGCAGTCGTGCACGTCATTCGAGATGACCTGCCACTGGCGCTCAGCGAGTTTTCAGATGTGCGTGACACGCCTGAGATGATCGAGAAGATCAAGCTCCGCTTTCCTGACCACAGCATTGCGATCTACCCGGACGCCAGCGGCCAGAACACAAGCAGCAAGAGCGCAAGCGAATCCGACTTGTCATTGCTGAAAAAGGCTGGTTTTACCGTAGTGGTGGATTCGACCAACCCCGCTGTGAAGGACCGGGTCAACGCCATGTGCGCGATGTTCGCCAATACCTACGGCGAGCATCGATATCTGGTCAACGTCGACCAGTGTCCGAAATACACGCAGTGCCTGGAGCGCCAGATTTACACGGACAAGGGCGAGCCCGATAAGAAGGCCGGCTACGACCACTTGGTGGATGCCCCTGGCTACTTCATTGCCAAGCGGTACCCGATCAAAACACGCACAGGCGGAACACGCCGAATTGGAGGCTTGGCCTGATGCCAGTGCAATCGACAAACCCCGACTACGACGCGCACATCGCCGAGTGGGAGATGATGGACGACGCGCTCGAGGGTGAGTGCGCCGTCAAGCGCAACGAGCGCAACCTGCCAAAGCCGAGCGGCATGGTCGAAGCTGAGAAGCTCGACGGCGCGGGCAATAAGTATCTCTACGAGAACTATACGAACCGCGCTCAGTACGAGCATTGGGTGCGCGACTCTCTGCGGTCGATGATGGGGCTTGTTTCTCGACTCATCCCAGAGATTGAGCTGCCTTCCGGCCTGAGGGGACTCGAGGAGAATGCCACCTCTGACGGCTTCGGCCTAAAGCAACTGTTCTTCCGCATGGTGCGTCAGGCTATTTCACACGGCCGCGTCCCGCTGGTGGTGAACATCGATGACCGTGGTGAGCCGTACTTCTCGACGTACGCCACGCGCAACGCGATCAACTGGGACACGGCTGATCAAGGCGGTCGCCAAGACCTGGTCCTTTCGGTGTTCCGAGAGTTCCGCAAGAAGGGCGGCGACCGCTACAGCCACGACTGCGACACGGTGTTTCGTGAGTTCTTCATGCAAGACGAGACCTGTTACACCGCTGTGCGGAACGAAGGTGGGGAGATCGTCGAGGAAGAGAAACCCTTGGGCACCACTGGCACCGACAACCGACTGGTCAAAGGCCTGTCCTACTTGCCGGTGATCTACTGCGGTTCGACCGACAATTCGCCGGAAGTGGACGAGGTGCCGCTGCTCACAATGGCGCGCGCCGCGCTGAAGTCCTATCAGTTGAGCGCTGACTATTTCACTGCCCTACATCAGACCAGCCACCCGCAACCATGGGTGTCTGGCCTCGACGATTCTGTAGAGCTGAGCGTGACCGGGCCATCTGCGGCATGGGATCTCGGTCGAGACGGCAAATGTGGCTATCTGGAGTTTCAGGGCGCCGGAATTGAAGCTGTCCGCAAGGCGATGGACGACCAGAAGAACGCCGCGCTTGAAGCCGGCGCCAAGGTCATGGACATAGGCGGCACAGAGTCGGGCGAGGCGCGTAAAACACGTCAGAACGACCAGCACGCCACGTTGCACAGCATTGTCGTCACGGTGGCAGAGGCAGTGGAGCAGGGGTTGCGGTACGCAGCCGAGTGGAAGGGCTACGACCCCAAGCAGGTCAAGTTCAAGGTGAGTCCTGAATTTGTGACCCCAGTGGTCGATGCTCAGGTGCTTGCTGAGCTTCTCAAGGGCGTGATGGCTGGCACGATCAGCGCCGACACCTATTGGCAGTACCTGACGACCGGAAAGCTGCCGGATCGGCCATACGAAGACGAAGCCGACCTGATTAGCGATGAGCGCGAGTCGGCCGGCATCAACCTGGATAAAGACGATGCCATCGACAAACCTGGCGCAGGCGGACAGCCAACTGCTGGAGCAGACGACGCGCCACTCGGTAATGCTGGAGCGGCTTAAGGCCGGCGAGGTCAAGAAGTTTGAAAAATACCTGCGCCAGATCGACAAGCTTGTGCGGGAGCAACTGACCCGCAAGGAGCTGACCACCTACAGCCGGGACCGTCTTGAGCAGTTTCTGGCCCGAGTGGACGGCAAACTGCTCGAGATCTACAAAGCCTACGGTGATCTGGTTCAGGCCGATTTGGTCGATATTGCGCTGTACGAGTCGACCTTTGAGGCCAACAGCCTGAGTAATGCACTGTCCATCGATGCGGTGGTGCCGAGCAACACAGTGATCCGCGCGGCGGTGTTTTCCTATCCGCTGCAGGTGAAAGGCATCGATGGCGGCAAGCTGCTGAAAAGTTTCGTCAGTGGCTGGACGCGGACTGAGACGATGCGTGTGACGAACACCATCAGGCTCGGCTTCGGCCAGGGCCAAACCAACGCCCAGATCATTCAGGCGATTCGCGGTACCGCGGCGCAGAACTTCACGGACGGCGTCCTCGCGGTGAGCAATCGCAACGCTGCTGCTGTGGTGCAGACGGCAATCCAGCACGTGGCGACCACGGCGCGAATGGAGACGCTGAAGGCCAACAGTGACGTGGTGCTGGGCTACCGCTGGGTGTCGACGCTCGACCGCAAGACCTCGCAGCAGTGCAAGGGCCTGGACGGTATGCGCTTCGATTTGGGCAAGGGGCCGTTGCCGCCGGCGCACATCAACTGCCGGTCGACCACGGTGCCGACCACCAGGCTCTCGGAGACGTTTGCCAAGGACGCCACGCGCGCTTCGGTGGGCGACAATGGCGGGGCGCAGGTCGACGCCAGCCTGAACTATTACGAGTGGCTGGCAACGCAGCCGGCGAGCTTTCAGGATCATGCGCTCGGGCCTGTGCGCGCCAGGTTGTTCCGCGATGGGGGACTGACGCCGGATAAGTTCGCAAAGCTGCAGCTCGACAAGTCGTTCAAGCCGCTGACCCTTGCTCAACTCAAGGATCTTGAGCCTGACATGTTCAGCCGGGCAGGCGTTACACTCGGCGCTCAATCAGGCTGAGCACACCTATGCTTGTCATCGTCGAGGATGGAACAGGGAGGCCAGACGCCAACAGCTTTGTGCCGTTGGAGAAACTGGTCTTCTACCGAAACTACTACGGCTTCCCGCTCCCTTCTACCGAGAACGAGCAAAGGGCTCTGCTGTTGCGCGCTGCGGCCACCATGAATTCCATGGAATGGAAGGGCCGCAAGACGCGAGATGCGCAGGCGATGGCTTGGCCCAGGCGCCAGTGCAAGGTCGGAATGGAAATTCTTTCGGAAACGTTTGTCCCGTTCGAAATTGAATGGGGTCAGCTCAGGCTGGCAGTAGAGCTTTACGCTGCGGATAACGGGTTCGGCATCCCTGAGCCTGCCTTCGGCACCGAGAAAGACGGAGAGCGCGTGACGTTGCTCCGGAGCAATCCCGGAGCGATGCTTCGGCCTCCACCGTATGCGCCGAGCAGGACTCAGTTCGCCGACTATCTGGTCATGCGCGGGCTTTCGATAGTCCAATAAATCAGAACTCACACCAACCGCCCAATGGGCGGTTTTTTTATGCCTGCAAAGCGGGCCGACCAAACCCAAGGGGTGCACCAAGTGGCAGACGAAAACCAGATTGATCTTGAAGACCCGGCAGTACAGACCGCCATTGCTGCTGCTGTTGAGGCTGCGACCCTGGGCCTCAAGAACAAAAACACCGAGCTGCTTGGCTCGCTCCGGACCACCAAAACTGAGCTGGACGGATTCAAGTCCCAGTTCGAAGGGTTGGATATCGCAGCCGTGAAAGGTCTGCTGACCAAGGTTGGCCAGGACGAAGAAACCAAGCTCATTGCCGAAGGCAAGCTGGACGAGGTCATCACTCGCCGTACCGAGCGCCTGCGCACCGATTACGACACCAAGCTGGCTGCCGAGAAGGCTCGCGCCGACAAGGCCGAGCAATTCGCTGCCAAGTACAGCGACAAGGTGCTGGCCGATTCTATTCGCGCGGCTGCCATCAAGGCCGGCGCGCTCCCTGAGGCTGCCGA
Organism: Pseudomonas sp. Leaf434; assembly: GCF_001425545.1. NCBI lineage: Bacteria > Pseudomonadati > Pseudomonadota > Gammaproteobacteria > Pseudomonadales > Pseudomonadaceae > Pseudomonas > Pseudomonas sp. Leaf434. The sequence continues at coordinate 1,882,581 of NZ_LMQZ01000001.1, forward strand.
GGACATCATCCTGCGCGCCCGGGGCACTTTCAAACTCAGTGAGGACGGCGAGGCGATTGCCACCGACCGTGACGGCGAGGTCGTTTACGGGAAGGACGGGAAAACTCCGCTGTCGCCGCTCGAATGGGCGGAATCTCTGCGTGAAACAGCAACACACCTGTGGCCAAGGGCTCAGGGCGCCGGACAGACCGGCGACAACGGTGGCAAGGCCACGAAAAAGTGGGGCGAGTACACGGAAACCGAACGCGCTGCGATCGCCCGTGACAACCCCGAGCTGTTCAAGAAAATCCAGGCCACCAAAGGAACCTAATTCATGGCAACTACCCAACTGACCGACATCTTCGTCGGTGACTACTACGCCTCGCTGGAGCCGGTAAATAGCCCGGAAAAAACCGCTGTATACGAGTCGGGGATCGTGACCCGCTCGCCTGTCCTGGACGCTATCGCTTCCGGCAGCCAAGGCACCGCCGAGATTAGCTACTGGCAGGATCTCAATGCTGATGAAGCCCCGAATATCAGCAACGATGATCCGAACGACCAGGGCGAAGTCGGCAAAGTCACTCAGGACAGCATGCGTGCTCGCGTCCTGTACCTCAACAAAGGTTATGGCGTGGCCGACCTGACTGCTGAACTGGCGAACAGCGAGCCTCAGCAGCAGATCCGCAACCGCTTCGGCACCTACTGGACTCGCCAGTGGCAGCGTTACGCTCTCGGTGCAGCGCGCGGCATCATCGCCTCGAACATTGCCAACAACGGCGGTGACATGGTCATCGACGCGGGCGCGGCCATCAGCGCGAACGCGTTTCAGGATGCCGCGTTTACCGCCGGCGATGCGGCCGACCAGTTCGGCGCGATCGGCGTGCACTCGGTGGTGATGAACCAGATGGTCAAGCAGGACCTCATCGAGTATCTGCGCGACTCCGACGGCAAGATCATCCTGGCTACCTACCTGGGTAAGCCGGTGTTCATGGACGATGGCCTGGTGTACGGCGCTGGCAAGTACCTGTCGGTGTTCTTCGGCCAAGGCGCGTTCGGCTACGGCGAAGGCACGCCGAAGGTGCCGGTGGAGATCGAGCGCAAACCGGGCGGCGGTAATGGCGGCGGTGCAGAGGTGCTGTGGGAACGGAAGACCTACATCCTCCAGCCTGCTGGCTTCAGCTGGAAAGGCTCCGAAGCTCAGAACCTCAGCCCGACCGCGACCCAGTATGCCGCTGCTGCGAACTGGGAGCGCGTGTTCAGCCGCAAGCAGGTCCCATTCGCCGCCGTCATCAGCGGTACCACCACGCCGTAATCCGGCCTTCACTTACCCTGGCGCCTGCAAAGGCGCCGGGCTGCATTTGAGGTGACTCATGAAAGTTATCTATACGGACAAACCGGGCAAAGAGCGCGGCGTGTGCTACCGCCTGCTGAGCGAGTTCTTCGGCGTCATTGGCACTGCCACTGAGGTGGTCATCGAGGGCGATGCGCCTGAAATTTACGATGCGTACGAAGCGGCGGGCATCAAGGTTTCGGACGGCAAGGAGCCAGAAATCGCCGAAACCGACCCTCTGAAGATGAAGGTGCCGGAGCTGAAAGATTGGCTGACGGCAAAGGGCATCGCCTTCGACCCAGCCGCCAAGAAAGAAGACCTGCAGGCCCTGGTGCCAGCGGAATAAGGACAAGCACATGACCGACTTCATCACCGTTGCCGATGTTGACGCTTCGCTGGGTCCTGGCTGGGCCGGCGCCGGTGATCCGGTCCTTGCTGTGACCATGGCCAACGCCTGGCTCACGGCCAAGATCAAGCGGGTTGTTCCAGATCCGGTTCCGATCGAGATCAAAACAGCCGGCGCCCAGGTCGCCAAAGAGGCGGCGGCGGGCAAGTTGTACGCGGCAACTCAGAAGGAAGTGCAGAGCAAGACGGTTTCGGCTCAGTCCGGCACGTCTGTGAGCAAGACCTACGTGGCCGGATCTACTGATCAGTCGGCGGGTGTGAACTTCGCCTTGGCGCTACTGGAGCCTTGGATCAAGCGCTCCGGCGTGATGATGCTCAAAAGGATCTGATCATGAGTATGCGCGAAGAGATTCAGGCCGAAATGGCTGAGGCGTTCGACGATCCTGACGGCCTCGCTGACGCGCTCCAGCCGGTGACCGGTGTGCGTAAGGTCGCGGGCGAGTATGACCCCGACCTGGGCGGCGAGACGCCGGAGACCACCATCACTTACATGGGGCGCGGCGTCTTGGGCAGCTACCTGTCCAAGGAAATCGACGGCTCACTGATCCAAACCACCGACAAAAAGCTTCTGGTGCTGCAAAACGAGCTGTTCGTGTCAGAGGCCGGTGTGCCGACGGCGGTACCGGCCGAACCCGCCATCGGCGATATCGTCAACGGCATGCGCGTAATGAATGTGTCTGCCGATCCAGCTGACGCGACGTGGACAGCACAACTGAGGAAATGACATGGCCGCTCAATCCGGCAGCTTCGCCCTGAGCTTGGCCGAGTTCGCGGCGCAGACCAGCGGAGCGATCGATGCCAGTGTGCGCGAGATCATCATCGAAGTCGGCAGCAGCCTGATCCGTATGTCTCCCGTTGGCAACCCGGAAATCTGGGCGCAAAACGCTGTGGCGGCCGAGTACAACAAGGCTGTCGACGAACACAATACTGCGCTGCGCAGCGACCCGGCCAATCTGACGAAGGGTGGCAGGCTCAAGAAAGACCGCAAGCTCAACGATGGCATGGACGTCAAAGCGCCCGAAGGCTACGTCGGCGGCCGGTTCCGTGCGAACTGGCACATCTCTCTCGGCGTGGTCGAAAGCGTCACCTTTGACGAGGTAGACCCAAGCGGCGCCGAAACCACTGCCGCGCTGGTCGCGGCAATGAGCGACTTCACCGCTGGCCAGATGGCCTACATCATCAACAATTTGCCCTATGCGATTCCGCTGGAGTTCGGCCATTCGACCCAGGCCCCCGGCGGCATGGTTCGGGTAACCGTGGCTCGCTTCCAGCAAATCGTGTTGGACGCCATCAGGAACAACCAAGTATGAGTCACGCCATCATCGCCTCGATCTACGAGGCAAAGCTGATCGCCTGGAACAATGCAAGGCCGGAGAAGCTGAAAATCGTTTTTGAGAACATGCCCTACACACCCACAGCGGGCGAGACTTACCTGCGGGCGTTCACCATTCCGGGCGACACGGCCAGCAACACGCTCGGCGGAGAGCACCGGCTCTATACCGGCGTGTTCCAGGTCAGCATTATTTGCCCGGCAGGCACAGGTAAAGCAAAAGCCAACCCCATTGCCGCCGAGATCATCGCGTTATTTCCGCTTTATGTGCGCGACGTGAAGAATGGTTTCGTCGTAACGCCCATGACGCCTGTGGATGTCGGCCCAGGCATCACAGGCGATTCAACCTACACCGTCCCGCTGTCGTTCTCATACCGGTCTGACACCACGCCATAACCCGCCCGTTGGGCAAATCGGAACCCGCCTCTGCGCGGGTTTTGTCATTTCTGCAAAGAGGAAAACCCATGTCTGTTTACTTCCCCAACGGGGCGACGCTTTCAATTTCCAGCGGATTCGCCGCCGCCAAGCTGATTTCGGCAATCAGCAACGCGAACCCGGGTGTAGCTACCAGCGCCGCAAACGGCTTCGCCAATGGCGATATTCTTCTGATCACCTCCGGCTGGGAGGACATCAACGAGCGCGCCGTGCGTGTATCCAACGCGGCGGCCGGTGCATTCACCCTGGAAGGCATCGACACGTCCAACGTGGCTTTCTTTCCCGATGGCATCAGTGGCGGTACCGCGAAGAAAGTTACCGGCTGGGTAGCCGTCAACCAGGTTATCGGCAACTCCATGTCCGGAGGTGAGCAGCAATACTGGACTTACGCCCCTCTCGAGGCGCGCCGCGACAAACAGATCCCGACCACCAAAAATGCGCAGGCGTTCGCTTTCCAACTGGCTGACGATGACAGCCTGGCCTGGTACGAAGAGCTGGATAAGGCCGATCGAGAGAAGGAGGTGCGCATCTTGCGTATGTCGCTGCCCAACGGCAAAACGATCTACTACGCCGGTTATGCATCCTTCAATAAGACCCCAACGCTGGTGCGCAACGAAGGTGCGGCCGTTTCCTTTGGCTTCACCATCAACGCTGAAATCACAGCGTATCGCGCGCCGGTTGCTGCTGGCGGCGGCGCCTGATCATGGCGAAATTCAAGATTGCGCAAGCGCCAACTTTTCCCGGCGCAGTGATGGTCCCGGTAGTTGGCCAAGACCCAGTGAAGGTGGAATTCACCTTCAAATATCGAGACCGCATCGAACTTGCCGCGCTGTTCGATGGATGGAATCAGCGACAAAAGCAAAGCCTCGACCAGTTCGGCGACAAGCCTACGATGTCTCAAATTGTTGCGGTCGACACCGAAAACCAAATGCAGCAGATCAAGGATCTGGTTGTTGGCTGGGAGTTCGATGACAAGTTCGACGACGAGGGCATCAAGGCGCTGGTGACGTCTTGCCACGGTGCAACCGAGGCCGTGGTAAATGCCTACCAGGCGGCCTACGCCAAGGCCCGCACGGGAAACTGATTCGCGCCGCCCGCGCCATGTATGAGCCTCCTCCGAATGCGGAGCAACTTGCCGCATTCGGGTTGGACGCTGAGGACATTGAAGAGGAATTCGAGGTTTGGCCGTGCCTTTGGCCTTCTTTCCTCCTGTTCAACAGGATGTCCACTCAGTGGCGTGTCGGCGCCGGCGGCGCTATCGGTCTCGACTACAACAGTATCCGCGACGTGGCCGGATTCCTCGGCATCAAGAAAAAGAAACTCGCTGAAATCTTCCCAGACATTCAGGTGCTGGAAGGCGAAGCCCTGCGCGTCATGGCAGAGGAAAGGGAAAACAGCCCGTAAACGCGGGCATCTATTCAAGGTGAGTCGATGAACATTGCAGAACTCGGCGTCAAGATCGACTCGGCCGACGCTATTCAGGCCAAAACCAGCCTGGATGAAATGGCGAAGGCCGGCGGCCGCGCCGAGCAGTCCGCCGTTTCGTTGATGAACGAAATGCAGGCGCTGGAGAAATCGCTCTCTACCAACGCCAAGACCACGCAGGATCTCGCAAAACAGCGGGAAGCATTGGCGAAGCTGACCAAGACCGGCGCCTATGGCGAGGCTGAGGCCGCCAAGATTTCTGCGCAGCTCGACAAGCAGCAGGTAGCGCTGGCCAAGTCGGCCATGGATGAGCAGAAGGCGTTGAACGGCCTTCTGGGCGCCATCGACCCGGCCCGTGCCGCACTGGCGAAGCTGGATACTCAGGTCGAGCAACTGGGCAAACACTTGGATGCCGGCCGGATCAGCCAGGACGAGTACAACACCGCCCTGGGCAAGATCGACAAGGACTACGACAAGCTCAACAAAACCACCACCGGCTTCGACAAGCTGCGCCTCGGAACTCGCCAGGCGCAGGAAAACGTCGTGCAGTTGGGCAATGCGCTTTCCTCGGGAGACTGGGGAAGCGGCGTTCGCGCAGTCGCGCAGTTGGGTGCAGGTGCGGGTGAGGGCGCGGCGGGTCTGCTGGCCATTCTCGGCCCGCTGGCGCTGGCCACCGCCGCGGTGGGTGGGTTGGCATACGCTTTCTACAAGGGGAGCGAGGAACAAGACAGCTACAACAAATCGCTAATCCTGACCGGCAATTACGCCGGTGCTAGTGCTGGACAGATCGGCGATATGGCGCGCCAGGTGAGCGCAACTGTCGGCACAACCGGGCAAGCCGCTGAGGTTCTCGCCCTGCTGGCCGGCAATGGAAAGATTGCTGGCGAAAGCTTTACGGGCATCACCCAAGCCGCCGTGTCGATGCAGGAAGCGACCGGCAAGGCCGTAAGCGAGACGGTAGCGGAGTTCGCCAAGCTCGCCGACGACCCGGTCAAAGCCTCTGCCGCGCTTAATGAGCAGTACCACTACCTGACCGCGTCGGTTTACTCGCAGATCACCGCGCTGGAGAAGCAGGGCGACCATGCAGGCGCCGTGAAGCTGGCCACCGAGTCGTTCGCTGATGCAATCAACGAGCGCACGCCGCGAATCCTCGAGAATCTGAGTTTCTGGGAGAAGGGCTACAACGCCGTTGCTCGGGCTGCTGATGGATTGAAGAATATCGGGCGCAGCGATATCGGCGCCGATATCGAGCAGGCTCGTCGCGACTTGGCCGGCGCTCAGGCTGGCGATATCGGCCTGTTCCAGAACAAGCAGGAGATGATTGATCTCTACCAGAATCGTCTCAACATGCTGGAGGATCAGAAGGCTGCCGAAGCCGATATCGCCAAATGGCAAGGAGAGCAGGCGAAAGCTCAGGGCGATGCCGTCTCCTCAATGGCGAAGGTCGACGCACTCACCAAGTCAGCATTGACGAATGAGCAGAAACGCACCGACGCGATCAAGGAATACAAACGGCAGCTCGAAGACATCCGCAAGGTCGCACCCAACGACCCACGCCTGAATCAGGCGGCAATCGACAAGAACCTGGCGAACATCAACGACCAGTTTAAGGATTCGAAAGCGGCTGGTTCACAGGTCGATCTGACCAGTTTCAACAACGCCAAGAACAACCTTGCAGCCATCAGCGAAGAGTACAAAAACGCCCAGAAAGAACTGGAGGCAGCGCAGAAGGCCGGGCTCGTTTCTCAAGCCGACTACGCCCTGAAACGCGAAGCGCAGATCGGCAACGAGCGCGACGAGGTGACTGCGGCGTACGAGGCGGAGATTGCTGCGCTGGAAGCCGCGAAGGCGAAGAAGACCACTTCTGCCGCGCAAGGCATCCAGCTCGATCAGAAGATCGCCGACGCCCGCGCAGGCATGGTCAAAGCGCAGAAAGACGCGGACACCCAGCTCGAAGTTCTGGCCACAAACGAGACCGGCCGTCTCGCCCGACAAGAGCGTTCAATCACCACCTACGTTCAGGCCTTGGCTCAGCAACAGCGAGCGCTGGAACTGGCAGGGCAGCGCGCCGTTCTCGGCGTCGGACAGGGCGATCGACAGAACGCACTCAACAATGAGCTGAACAGCCAGCAGGATCGGTTCGCTCAGCAGTCGCTGGAACTGGCAAGCCAGAAATCAGATCCGTCGCGAAACATGTCGGAGGAGGAGTTCGCCCGGAAGTCGCAGGCTCTCGCCGATGCGAACAAGGCGGCAACCGACCAAATCCGGCAGAACTACGCGGATGTGGAGGCAGCGCAGGGTGATTGGACGAAGGGCGCGACATCGGCCTGGGCCAACTATTTGGATTCGGCGAGCAACATCGCGGGCCAGACGAAAACCCTGTTCGGCAACGCCTTCAGCTCCATGGAGGACGCAGTCGTCAATTTCGCCATGACCGGGAAGCTGTCGTTTGCTGACTTCACCAAGTCGATTCTGGCGGATATGGCGCGCATCGCGACCCGTCAGGCCAGTTCGGCATTGCTGAGCAGCCTCGTCGGTGCTGCCACCAGTTACTTCACCGGCGGGAGTGGCGGCAATGGGCTGGCGGCTGGGTCTGCGGGCGCGACGTCCTCCAATCTCGGCGCCTCCTCGGCGGGCTATTCCAGCAGCTACTTTCCGCAGGCGCTCGGCGGTGCCTGGTCATCGGGTGTGCAGATGTTTGCCAACGGCGGCGCTTTCACCAACAGCATTGTCAGTACGCCGACAGCTTTCGGGATGGCCGGCGGCAGGACGGGCGTGATGGGGGAGGCAGGGCCGGAGGCGATCATGCCACTTACCCGGACTTCCAGCGGCAAGCTCGGCGTTCTCGCGGCTGGTGGCGGTTCGGGGACTACGATCAGCATCAGCGCACCGGTCACGGTGCTAACTGAGGACCGTGGGTCTGAAGGCATGCAGATAGACCAGCAAGCGCTCTCGAAAAACCTTCAATCGCAAATGCAGGCTGTAGCCGAGAAAGCCGTCGCGGACTCTTGGCGAGCGGGCGGCACCAGCTTTCGAAATGCCAATGGGAGGGCCTGATGGCCATCGAGAAATTCACCTGGCCAACCGAGCGCGGTGAGGCACCCGAAATCACCTATCGGGTGCGCACCTCTAAGTTCGGCGGCGGCTACGCGCAGAACGTTGGCGACGGTCCGAACAACAAGGAGGATTCCTATCCAATCACCTGCTCCGGTCGAAAGGCCAAGGTGCTAGAGATCATGGCGTTCCTCGATCGGCACGCCGGCGCGAAAGCCTTCCTTTGGACAACGCCGCTCGGCGAGCTCGGGCTGTTCACCTGCAAAAATCCCGCTCCCACACCAATGGGCGGCGGGGTCTTCAAACTCACCGCCACGTTCGAGCGGGCATTCCAACCATAAGGGGCGATCATGCCGCTGATCAGTGACATCCAGGTGCTTGAGCCTGGCAGCGAAGTGCTGCTCTTTGAATTGGACGGCACGGACTACGGGGCGGACGTTCTGCGCTTCCACGGGCACGCGATACCGCACACGCCAGCCGACCTGATCGCCGCCGGCGCCAATGCCGACCAGTTGCCCGCGAAGGCGATTTACTGGCAGGGCAACGAGTACAGCGCCTGGCCGATGCAGATCGACGGCATCGAGGCGAACGGCGACGGCACGGCGGTCCGGCCGACATTGTCGGTGGGCAACGTCAACGGGCGCATCACTGCGCTCTGTCTTGCTTTCGAGGATCTGCTCGAATTCAAGCTGACGATGCGGCACACGCTCGGCAGCTACCTCGACGCTGCGAACTTCCCGGCCGGCAACCCTACAGCAGACCCAACCCAAGAGACGATCGAGGTCTGGTACATCGACCAGAAAACGAACGAGGACGGGGAGAATGTCAGTTGGGAGCTGGCCAGCCCGGGCGACGTGGGCAATGAGTCGATCGGGCGGCAAGCGACAACGCTGTGCCACTGGTGCCTCACCGGTGGGTATCGCGGGCCGAACTGTGGCTACACCGGCCCGTATGTCACGAAGGACGGCGTCATCACCGATAACCCTGAACTGGACCAATGCGACGCCACGCTGGGCAAGGGCTGCATTCCGCGCTTCGGCGAGGGCAACCCGCTGCCGTTCGGTGGCTTCCCGGCCGTTTCCCTGATCGCACGGAGCTGACATGCGAAAGCACATCTTGAACGCGATCCAGGCGCACGCGGCCGCCGAGTACCCGAAAGAGTGCTGCGGGCTCCTGCTGGCGATTGGGCGCAAGCAGCAATACTTCCCCTGCATCAACGTCTCGACGGAGCCGAACGAAGAGTTTCGAATCGATCCCGAGGAGTACGCGACGGCCGAGGACGTCGGTGAAGTGATCGGCGTGGTGCATTCACATCCGGACGCAACCAGCAGGCCGTCACCGCGCGACCTCGCCATGTGCGAAGCGACGGCGATGCCCTGGCACATTCTGAGCTGGCCGGAAGGCGACCTGCGCACCATTGTTCCCACCGGTGAAGTGCCGCTGCTGAAGCGACCGTTCGTGCACGGCGCCTGGGACTGCTGGCAGGTCTGCGCCGACTGGTACAAGCGCGAGTGGGGGCTGGAGTTCGAAGCCTTCAAGCGCGCCGATGGCTGGTGGGAGAACAAGGAAAACACCAGCCTGTACGAAGCGAACTACGAGTCCGCCGGCTTCTATCGCGTCGACCAACCGCAGCGCGGCGACATGATCGTGATGGAAGTGGGGCGCACCGTTTACCCGAATCATGCCGGGATTTTCCTCGGCAGTGATCCAGCGCTGCCTAGCGAGGGTGCTGCCACGTTTGGTCCCGGGCCTTTCTTGCTGCACCACCTGTACGGGCGGCCTTCCGAAGTCATTGTCTTCGGTGGGCCGTGGCTTGAGCGAACTCGACTGGTGCTGCGGCATCGTTTTGTCCTGCAATCATAAGTTTGGCTCATGCGTCACATCTTCAGCGATACAAAAATATCGAAGGGTGTGGTAAATAGGTGTGATGGCATGTTGCCAAGGATGGGTTTAAGGGTGTTGAAATGGTTGATCTCGAGGCGGGCAGTTCGCGGTATGCCAATGTAAAGTATCTAACTGAAGAGGAATTTGGGAGGTGGCTAAAAGAGGAAGTTAAATACTGGAGTGATATTTTTAGAGGGGCGAATATGAACGGTAATAAAGTTCATCCCTTTCTTCATGGAGTGGTTGACGCATACATTGAAAGCTTAAAGAAAATAGTTGCTAGATTTAGCGCTGTGGAGAGTCTATTTCACGATGCGGCGTACTCTGATTTTGTAGATGCAAATAGCACAGCTAGGCTGCCGATGCATGATGACAAACAGGCGGAGGAATTTCGTGCGTCGTTTGTTGGTGGGTTGGCGATGCCCGTCGTCTATGCGTATCGCTCTGTTTCTGATGCTTTAGATGAAGGGTATCTGAAAGGCTATGAAAAGGGAGTGACAGCTAGTTTCGAGGAGTATGTGAAAATTATCGATAAATCAATTGAGAGCGTTAAGGAAGTCTCAATTGAAGTTTCAAAAGATATAAAGTTTCAAGTTGATTCAGCAAGTTCAAAAGTATCGAGTTTGGTGGAGGCTGCAACGTCGGCAATAGCGCTTTCAGAACCTGTACGGTTTTGGGAGGAGCGACGAAAAATCCACAAGGATAACGCAAAAAACTATAGCAAATATGCTGTAATTTCCGGCGGTGTGTTTGCGATCTTATTATTTTTTTCTATGCTTTATGGGTATGCAGCAGGCGTGACGCACACAGTTTTTGATTATGAGATTACTCTACCAAAAACGCTTGCCGGGGTCGCTGTGATTTTGTTGGTCACCACGGGAGGGATTTGGGCGACTCGAATTTTTGTTAAACTGATGATGGTGAATTTAACTTCTGAGGCAGAGTCGCTTGAAAGGTCAACTATGATAAAGACTTTTGTGGCGATGCAAGCGCTTGACTCATCAATATCACACGAGAGTCAGCTTCTATTCTATACGACGTTGTTTCGGCCTTCGAATAATACTATTTCGGAAGAGTCCACTGCCCCAGAGTATGGGAAGATTTTAGATGCGGTCCTAAAAAGTAGAGGTGGAGACAAGCCTGTCTAGTAAAAGCGTTATATCAAAATCAAGAAGGAAAATTGGAATGCGAATTCTGATAAGTGCGTTTTCAGGTGCGCTGTTAGCCGGGTGCGCGTCTTCTGCAATTCCACTACTCCAGGCGGATCCGGTACCAAATGATGAGATATATGCGTTTCAGAGCAGGCCTGCCGGTGAAAGCGGCAAGGTAACGGTAGTCCGCGACGCGGGAATGGTGGGATCTGGTTGTGACATAGTCGTGTATGTCGATGGCCGGAAGGCAGCGAAAATCGGCACCGGGCAGCGCGCATCCTTTTACCTACCGCCGGGCAATCCAAGTATCGGAGCGGGTCTTGCTGGCTCTGGGCTTTGTGGCGGGGCTGCCATCCGCACGATCTCTGCCAATGTGAAAAGCGGCAAAGAAAGCCTCTACCGAATCAGTGGGGACATGAGCGGGTTTTTTATTGGCCCATACGTCGATTATCAGTAAGTAAATTTTCAAACAGCCGCCTTCGGGCGGTTTTTTTATGTCCGGAGAAAAGCATGTATTGCACCGTCGCTCACTATCAGCCAATGACTACGATCAAATTGTCAGGATCCTTGGCGTCGAAGTTTGGCAGGGCTCACCGTCGAGTCTTGGACTCCGGCCAAGCATGGGAAGCATTCAGAGCGCTGAAGGCAACGCTCGTAGGATTTAAGGAAGAAATTCAGCGCCTCGATCGGCTGGGCATGCGCTTCGCCGTGTTTCGCAATCGAAAAAACGTCGGCGAGGCGGAATTTGGATTGGGTGGAGCAACTGATATCCGCATTGTGCCGATCATTCAGGGGAGCAAAAAAGCCGGGCTCATCCAAACCATTATTGGCGCAGTCTTGATCGTTGCAGGTACGTTCCTTTCCACCACTCCATTCGGTGCGCCTCTGATCGGTGCTGGTATTGGCTTGGTCGCCGGCGGCGTCATCCAGATGCTCAGCCCGCAGGCGTCAGGCCTGAAGCAAAGCGCATCCCCCGAAAACTCCCCTTCCTACGCCTTCGGCAGCGCCAAGAACACCACCGCCAGCGGAAACCCGGTACCGATCTGCATCGGCGAACGCCGGTGGGGCGGGATGATCATCTCGGCCTCGATCCTGGCCGAAGACAAAGTGTAATCAGGACAGCAGCACAGCGACCGCCCGCGAGGCGGTTTTTTTATGCCTGGAGGAAAGCATGGGCGCAGCAGCACAGATCGATATCCACGGCGAGAAGGGCGGCAGCAGTAAGCCGAAGTCGCCGACCGAAGCCAGCGACAGCCTGCGCTCGACCAACCTGGCAAAGCTGCTGATCGCCGTAGGCGAGGGTGAGTTCGACAGCGTCCCGACCGATTACGACATCTACCTGGACAACACGCCGATCCGCGATGCCAGCGGCAACTACAACTTCCCCAACGTGAAGTGGGATTGGCGCCCGGGCTCGGTAGATCAGACCTACATCCCGGGCATCCCGTCCGTTGAGAACGAGACGTCGCTGAACATCGAGCTGCGCAGCGATTCGCCGTGGGTGCGCTCGATCACCAATACCCAACTTTCGGCTGTGCGCATGCGCTTGGCCTGGCCAGCGCTGCAACGCTCGGATGACCAAGGCAACGTCGGCGGCTACCGCATCGAGTACGCAATCGACGTCGCCACCGACGGCGGCGCCTATCAGCAGGTGCTGGTGGACGCCGTCGACGGCAAGACCACCACGCGCTATGAGCGCTCGCGCCGCATCGATCTGCCTGACGCCACCACTGGCTGGCAGATCCGTGTGCGCCGCCTGACGCCAAACCAGAACACCAACAAAATCGCCGACACCATGCTGGTGGCCGGTTACACCGAAGTCATCGACGCCAAGCTGCGCTATCCGAACACTGCGCTGCTCTACATCGAATTCGACGCTGAGCAGTTCACCAACATCCCGGCCGTCACCGTGAAGTGCAAGGCGCGCCGCTGGATGGTCCCGAGCAACTACGACCCGATCGCGCGCACCTACACCGGGACGTGGGACGGCTCGATGAAATCGGCCTGGACCAATAACCCGGCGTGGATCACCTACGGCATCTGCACCGAAGACCGGTTCGGCCTGGGCAAGCGTATCAAGCCGTTCATGGTCGACAAGTGGGAGCTGTACCGCATCGCGCAATACTGCGACCAGTTGGTGCCGAACGGGCTCGGCGGTCAGGAGCCGCGTTTCCTCTGCGATATGAACCTGCAGGGCAAGGCTGATGCGTGGTCGCTGCTGCGCGATATCTCGGCGATCTACCGGGGCATGACGTACTGGGCGCAGGGCCATTTGGTGATGCAGGCGGACATGCCGCGCGCGCAGGACTTCGACTACGTGTTCACCCGGTCGAACGTCATCGACGGCAAGTTCTCCTACGGCAGCGCCTCGGCGAAAACCCGTTACACCCGGGCGCTGGTCAGCTACGACAACCCGGCGAACAACTACGACACCGATGTCATTCCGTTCGCTGACCTGGATCTGCAACGCCGTTACGGCGATCGTCCGACCGAGCTGAGCGCCATAGGCTGCACCCGCGCATCCGAGGCCCAGCGCCGTGGCAAGTGGGCGATTCTCAGCAACAACCAAGACCGCACCGTCTCGTTCAAGACTGGTATGGAAGGCGTGATCCCACTGCCGGGGCATATCATTCCGGTGGCGGATTCTTTGCTGGCTGGTCGTGAAGTGGGCGGCCGGATCTCGGCCGTGGCGGGGCGGGTAATTACGCTCGATCGCGACACCCAGGCCAAGGCAGGTGACAGGCTGATCATTAATCTGCCGGGCGGTCGCGCCGAAGGGCGTACCGTGCAGAGCGCCAACGGCCGCGCAGTGACAGTCACGGTTGCCTACAGCGAACCGCCGGTTGCGCAGTTGCAATGGGCGCTTGATGCCGACGATCTGGCCATTCCGCTGTACCGAGTGCTGCGCACCAAGCGCACCACCGAGGGCGACTACGAGATCAGCGCGCTCCAGTTCGAGCCGAGCAAGTTTGCTTTCATCGACACCGGCGCACGCCTGGAGGAACGCCCGATCAGCGTGATCCCGATCACCGTTGTGCCGGCGCCGGCCAGCGTTTCGCTGTCGTCGACTTCATCGGTCGTGCAGGGGTTGGCCGTGGCCACCATGACCATCACCTGGCCGGCCGTGGATGGCGCGGTCGGCTACGACGTCGAATGGCGCAAGGACAGCGGCAACTGGATCAAGCTGCAGCGCACCGGCATGACCAACGCGGACGTGGTCGGCATCTACGCGGGCGCCTACGTGGCTCGCGTCCGCGCGGTAAGTGCATTCGACATCACGTCGCCGTGGCGCAACTCGATCCTGACCAGCCTCAGCGGTAAGCAAGGGCTGCCGCCGGCACTTGCGTTCCTGACCGCGACTCCGCTGTTGTTCGGCATCTATCTCAAGTGGGGTTTCCCAGCTGGCGCCGAGGACAGCCAGCGCACGGAAATCTGGTACGGGCCTACGACTGATCTGGAAGCTGCGACCAAGCTGACAGACCTGGCCTATCCGCAGAGTGATTTCTCCATGCTCGGCCTGCGCGCCGGGGTTACCTTCTATTTCTGGGGACGCATCGTCGACAAGATCGGCAACATCGGGCCGTGGTATCCGATCGGGCTTGGTGTGCAGGGGCAATCCAGTTCGGATGCTGCGGCCATTCTGGAGATGATCGCGGGCGAGATCGGCCGTACCGAGTTGGGGCAAGACATCCTCGACGAGATCGACAAGATCCCGGGCCTGCAAGCGCAGATCGATGCCCTAGACGGCCTGAAAGGCTACAACCCAGACGCCACTTACGAAGAGTACGACCTGGTGGTGCAGGGCAAGCGGATCTATCAAGCCACCGGCCCGGTACCTATCGAAACGCCGCCGCCGAACCCGCTGTACTGGCTCGACGTTGGGCAGACAGTGGAGACGGCGAATGGTCTTGCGCAGCAGGTAGCGACCAACACCACGGAGATCTCCGAACTCGACGGCGTGGTCACCGCTCAAGCCACAGCGTTCGAAGCGCTTCGCGCCTCCTATCGAGACGACGACGGCGCTGGCGATCTCGCGGACGCCATCAAAAGCTATACCAACACGGCGGCGATTGCGTCCGAATCGAAGGTTCGCGCCTCCCAAAACGAGGCAATGGCGAGCCGTGTAACGACCTTCGACGCGAAAATCGGCGAGAACGCAGCGAACATCACCGAGCTTGAGCAGGTGGTGGCCACGAACGAATCGGCGACCGCGACGAAGATCGACCAGTTGAATGTTTCTGTCGGGGAGAACTCGGCAGCGATTCAACAAACCTCGACCGCCTATGCGGACACCACTGGCAAGCTGAGCACGATGTGGTCGGTGAAGATGCAGGTCACGGCGAATGGGCAGTACGTTGCGGCCGGTATCGGTCTTGGCATCGAGAACACTGGTGCCGGCTTGCAGAGCCAGTTCTTGGTCAGTGCCGACCGCTTCGCCATCGTCAACACCATCGCCGGCGGCGCCATCGCGGTGCCGTTTGCGGTGCAGGGCGGACAGGTGTTCATGAACTCGGCGTTCATTCAGGACGCCTCTATCGGAAACGCCAAGATCGGTTTCTTCATCCAGTCAGACAACTACATCGCAGGTGTTCAGGGCTGGCGCATCGACAAGGCCGGCAACTTCGAGTTGAACAGCCCGCTGGGTGGTGGCGCTCGCCAAGTCATCAACAACAACGGCGGCAAAGTGTTCGACGAGAACGGCGTGAAGCGCTATCAGTGGGGGAACTTGAACGCATGAGCTTCGGCATAAGGATATGGGGCGCCGATGGGGCGCTCCAGCTGGACGAGAACTCATTCACGATTCGAGTCGTGCTTTCAGTGCAAGTGACCTTCGCGCTTGGAGCCAGCAAAGGAACGCAGGATTTCGCCGTTCCCGGTGTAGGCCCTGGTAACGGAACGGCGATCGTGATCCCGATCGGCACCTATTCGCAGAACCAGATGCAGTTCGAAACCGAGATGCTCGACGGAGTCGTCCGCGTCTACAACTACACCCGGACGTACGCGGCGAGTACCACGTCTTCCGGAACCATGCGCTTGATAGTAATGAGGTGGAGCTGATGAGCTACGGCGTTCAGTTCACAAACAACAATAACGTCGTCACTTTGGATTCAGAGTATGCACGGCTGATGGTCATTGCTTCAGGGCGATATGCACCAAACCAAGAGTCTGGGCTTGGCTCGGTTACCACGTTTGCACGCCCCGTCACCTCGCAAGAGCCTCCGCTCGTATTCGTGCGACCTGACACTATAAACGGGGTAGCAGGACTTTGCCGGATGAGTCTTCTCGGCTCTGCGGGTAACTGGACTGGCTTTTATGTCAGGGCGTACGACGTCAGCGTTGCCGGCCTGAGTGGGCGTTATTTCGTCGCCGCCTTTGGTGCCCAGCCTGTTGCTCAGTACGGGATGCGCTTGTGGGATGGTGCGAGCAATTTGCTGTTTGACTCCGGCACGCCGAACGCAACGTTTACCCGCGCGTTTCAGAACTGGACGTATGTTCGCTACGACACCACCCCTCAGGGCCTGACGCGGATCTTCTATAGCGTTCCGTTCAACTTCCCTGAGAACGAGTACATGTTGCTCAACACATTCGGCATGCCGATGACTTCCGGAAGCGGTATCCCTCGCGATCTTTATTGCTGGTGGGATTTCCCAAACAACACGCTCTACGCCATCACTATTGCGGCATCGAACCCCTTCGCTTTCTTCCTGCCGGCAGTGTTCGCAAAACAAGCCGCATAACCCATTTATAGGATGCATTCCATGCCCTGGTACAAGACGGGAACGGTTTCTGTCACCCAAAATTCCAATGCGGTGATCGGCACAGGCACTGCCTTCATTGCCAACAGCCGGGTCGGCGACGGGTTTCGCGGGCCTGACGGTCGCTGGTACGAAGTGACCAACATTGCCAGCAATACTGCATTGTCGATCTCGCCGAACTACGAAGGCCCGACAGTGACTGGCGGCTTCTATTCGATCATGCCGGTGCAGGGGTACCAGAAGGATCTATCCGACCGAGTGCGAGCAATCCTCAATGACTACGGCGACAAGCTGGCAGCTTTGGGGACCACTGGTAATTACGACATATTGCCGCTTTTGAAGGGCGGAACTGGAGCGAGCAATTCAGGTGACGCCCTTACCGGGCTTGGCTTCTCGAGCTTTATGAAGACGATGGTTGACGACGTCAACGCTTCAGCTGCCAGGGAGACGCTTGTTGCCGCCAAGAGCGGTCAGAATTCAGATATCACAGAGCTGACTGCGCTCACCACTGCTGTTCCGGTCGCCATGGGAGGCACTGGCGGGAAAACCCAAGCCGCTGCTCGCTCGGGTCTTGGTCTCGGATCGGCCGCTGTCGCTGCGATCGTTGGCGCGGTATCGCAAACCGGGGGAATTCCGACAGGGGCGATAGTTGAATTTGTGTCGAACACCAACGGTGAATGTATTCGTTGGGCAGACGGTACGCAGATTTGTACCTATAGGCTCAATACAGCCTCTTTGACAATGAACTCCTCTTATGCGGCCGGGCTGTTCAACAGCCCCGCATTTGGCGGCGGTACCCTTCCAGTCCCATTTAAATCTGGCACAACCCCGTTCTTTCCTCTTCCCGGCATCAAATGCACGTTCGGACTGGGTTGGCCTGTGCTAAGCGCCAAAGGCACTAGTACGCAATGGCCGTCCTATTTCATGATCAGTGCGGTAGCCGAAGGCGGTACTCAATTTGATGTCCCTCTAATCGCGATCGGCAGGTGGTTCTAATGAAGTTTTATTTGAGTCCGCAGCGCCGTGACGACACCCTTGAAGTTGTGAAGAGGGGAGACATTCTTACCGTCAACGGGGAGGACTTCGACTTCAGTCCAGTCGGCGAGGGCGACACGCTCCCGCGTGAAGCAATCTCCTCCATCTGGTTTGCAGGCAGTGTGGAGCGCATTGATGGCCAGCTGATCCTCACTCTTCTGCTGCCCAATCCTTGGAACTACAGCCAAGAACAAGCATTTCCTGTTCCTTTAGAAAACGTAGCTGACGGCCCGGTCGCGTTTCCTGCGCCGCTGCCCGACGAACCTGCAACTGACGAAGGTAGGCTGCGAGCATGAGCAATATCGACTGGACTCAACTGATCACCAAGGCCATGAAGGACGCCGCCATTCAGGCCGCTGAATTGGCAGCCGCGAAGGCATTGCTCGCCTCACGAAATGCACAGGCGATTGCCCAAATCTCGCGAATTCAAGACCGCATCGATACGATCA
This sequence comes from Pseudomonas sp. Leaf434, assembly GCF_001425545.1. Lineage (NCBI taxonomy): Bacteria > Pseudomonadati > Pseudomonadota > Gammaproteobacteria > Pseudomonadales > Pseudomonadaceae > Pseudomonas > Pseudomonas sp. Leaf434. The sequence continues at coordinate 1,900,814 of NZ_LMQZ01000001.1, forward strand.
ATTTCGGCATTGATATCGGCGAAGCCACGGCAGAAGACGAGGCCGAGCAGGCCGCACTGACGCTGAACCTGAAAGCGTGGAAGACCTATAAGTTTGCACTCGGCAAGGTCACTGTGCAGCCGACCTGGTATCAGGCGCCGATATGGCCGATCGAACCGCCCATCCCGGAAATCATTGCTGCGCCGTTACTGAGTGAGGCCGAGTCGATCTGAGCCGCATCAAAAACTGCAACCCGCCATCGAGCGGGTATTTTTTTGCCTGGAGAAAAGTGATGCCAGTAACCGAGAAAGACCGCGACATCCTCGCCCGTACGATTTGGGGTGAGGCGCGAGGCGAAGGGGCGGCCGGCCAAGTCGCCGTGGCCTGGACGATCCGCAACCGCGTGTTCGATGGAAAGGAAAAGTCGTGGTGGGGCGAGGGCTACGCCGGCGTGTGCCAGAAGCCGTACCAGTTCAGTTGCTGGAACAAGACCGACCCGAACTATCAGTTCCTGATCGGAGTGAAGCAGATCCCGTTCCGCGAGCTGGCGCAGTGCCGTATCGCGGCTGACCAGGTGATCGACGGCAAGGTGCCTGATCCTACCGGCGGCGCCACCCACTATTACGCCGCCAGCATCAAGGCACCGGGTTGGACGGCAAAGGCGAAACAGACGCTGAGGCTCGGCGGCCACGTTTTCTTCAGGGATGTGCCGTGATGGTCGTGCCTTGGCGGTTGATCGGCATGCTGTCGCTGATGCTCGCCGGCTTCGGCGGTGCATGGCAGTTTCAGGGATGGCGCTATGAAAGGCAGTTGGCCGAGCAGTCCAGGCTGCACGGCGAGACCCTGAACCAACTTGCCAAGGCCGGCGCCGATGCGCAGAAGGCCGAGCAAGACAAGCGACTTGCGCTCGAACAAAAGCTGGCAGCCAGTGAGCAAACCCATTACAGGAAATTGAGTGATGCCCAACGTGACCAGAATCGCCTGCGCGATCGCCTTGCCACTGCTGATCTGCGGATGTCAGTCCTCATCGACGCGGATTCAGCCGGTAGCAGTGACGTGCCAAAAGCCTCCGGCGCCGGCGGCGTGGATCATGCAGCCGTACGAGCCCGACTTGACGCGGCGCATGCTCAACGAATTATCGCCATCACCGACACCGGTGACCGCGGACTGATCTCGCTGCAGGCGTGCCAGGACTATGTGCGAAACTTGCAACATTGATGGCCCTCCGCCACGCTTGCAGGGCCTTTGGTCTTGAACCATCATTCCTTTTTGATGATGGCGATATGTACGTGGACAAGCGACTCGCAGGGCTTTCGTTTTTGATGACCCTCGTTTGGGTTACGGTCGTCCTGGCGGTGATGTATTGGATGTCGCAGTGAATACAAAGGGTGAATCGTTGTGGAAGGCGTAGTGATGGGCGACAAAATGCAGCGAGAGGCCGATCGCCTGCTGGCGCAGATCGTCCGGACGGATTCGATGATCACGGCGGTAAAGGCGGGAGCACGGGCAGAAGGCTTCGTGCTTGGGCTGGAAACCGCCGGCGCCCTGCGCGCTGGCGATGCTGAAAGGCTCTATATCATTTTCGAATCTGCGCTGGTGGAGCACCTGAAGACACTTTCTCAGCATTAAATCATTCAGCTTTTTCATCAATCGGATTGATCAATCCGCTTTGTTGATTGCGTACATTGCCCACGGCGCGATCGACCTTGAACCATTCGAAAGCCTCTGATGGCTCGCCCTCATGCAGCACCATCTGTTCGGCGCGCTCTTTGGGCGTGGCTGGGTCCAACCATTCCCGCGCGAGCTCTGGCGGAAGAGCGACCGGGCGGCGGTCGTGGATGTCGACCATGCCGCCGGCGCTGTCGGCGGTGATGATTACAAAGCCGTCGTGCTCGCCGGGGCCGTGCTCTTCGTTCGGGTACTGGCCGATCGCGGCGCAGAGGATCGGGGACTGGTCGCGATGCCTGATCAGGTAGGGCTGCTTCTTCGGCCCACCTTCGTCTACCCACTCGAACCAGTTGTTGATCGCGATGATTGCCCGGTGCGGCCAGATCGCGCGAAAGAAAGGGCCATGGGCGACTTTCTCGACGCGTGCATTGATTGGCGCGGCTCGGCCTTTTGCCCAATGCGGTCGCCATCCCCAGCGGACCATATCTGCATGCAGAAACTCGCCTTCCTGATGGAAGAGGGCGAGCTGAGTGGTTGGCGCGGCGTTGTACCGCTCAAAGGGTTGCTCGCCGGTCGAGTTGATGAGCGCGTTCGGCATGCTGAGCGCCGCCACGAAGTCGTGAATGCCGCTGTACTGGGAAAGTCGTCCGCACATTGCCATGCCCTCGGCTGGATCTGATTCAGCGTAGACCCATAAGGGAAGGCTTCGTCACAAACCTTTTTCGGCGCAGCATTCGCAATGACCTGCGAATTCCCCCCGATCTCGAGCTTCTCTGAAAAGGCGCTGGTTTTCATTTAACAGATGGTTCCTGTTGTGCTCGACGTCGGCGAATCGTCGCCTCTCGCTTAGCAAAGCCCCTTCGGCGTGCTGAAGCTTGGCCTTGAGAGAGTTTCTCTCCTGCGTGAGGGCGTCATTGTCTCTGACCAGTCCTTCGATATTCGCCAGCGCGCGAGCGAGCTTTAGGATGAGAGCCTCGAATTCGTTTTCATACATCCTGAGCTGGTGTCGGCAGGTTTCAAGCGGGGTCGGGTTGCCGAGCCAATCGTCGGTGTCTTCTATATAGAGGGGGTCCACGTGAGTGCCTTACTGGATACTGGTTGCATATACAGTAATCGAGAGGCGGAACGTAGGCGAGGCTGCGGCGACGAACTGTCAGTCCGGCGCCATCAAAACAGCCAACGTCATTTTGATGAATTCTTCATTTCGATCGATCGCGGCGAGAGAGCTTCGGACGTTTTCGGCGACATCGGCGGATCCGCGCTGCTCGACCCATAAAGTGAGCTCCATGATGGCGGCTTCAAGGGCGAGCTGGTTTTCGTTGATTTTGAACAGTAGGGAAGGGAGCAGATCAGAGTTTGGCATTGGTTTCCTCCTTGGACGAAACCAGAATAGCAGAGAGAAATTTGATCGGCAGAACGCCGGAGAAGGGTAGAGCACTGTAGGAAAATACAGCGCTAAGTTGTTGATTCTTATAGCGGGTAAGGTCAGTTTTTGACCCTGCCAATTTCGGTGTGTTTCCTTTATGCATCAATGGGTTGCGTGTGTTTCGGGGTCACCTTGACATGGTGGCGTTTTTTGCCATCGCTATCTCAATGATAGCCAAACAATCTTTAATTTTATCTGCACCCTCGACAATACCTGATTAACTTAATTGCGTAGTTAATACATATGGAGCAGCGAAATGGTCTCTAAAGATTTACCCAGCGATGTAAAAGCAGGGGTTGAAGGGAAGGTCCGGGAAGGAAAAACAGGTACTTCGAATGCGGGAGCAGCTAAGGGGATTAAAGATGCTGACAAAGCGGGCGACGATTTCAAGGTTGAACCGTCCCCTACGCCGGCCAAAAAGTGAGTGTGATCTGGCGCTGTCTGACCCGCCGCGCCAGTAATCTATGTGTCATTCGTATTTCTCATTTCTGCGCAAAACCGCCTCTGCAGGCCGCTTGTTTCCGTTTGCATAAGCACAAAAAAACGAATGTTTTGCTACCCTGAAAACAGGGCTTTATCCTTACAAAACAATTGCTTGGGTCGCTACAGTCCCCAGCATGGGGTGCTAGGGACTGAACAGGCACTCAGGGATCGCTCGTAATATGCAGAATCGGCATAATGTGACCTGGCTATTAGGCTTAGTTGAAGCGAATTTTTACAATTCAAACACGTGAATTTTCGGGCCGCAATGATTCTAAGGTATGCGGAAACATTGGGCTGTATGGCAGGCTCTGGAACCTGATTGCGGACCGGAAAATCTATCACAAGGCGCGGCCTGATTGATTTCCTCTTGGGACTTAAAATCCCCCGCTCGTAAGGGCGTGCCGGTTCGATTCCGGCTTCGGGCACCATGAATATCAAGGGCTTGCATGACATACCTCATGCAAGCCCTTTGTTCTTTTTTCCGCAATCAAAAAATCTTTTCCGCAATTCGTGACCGTCAGTCACTTCGTAGGGGTAACCTTCATCCCCTTGCGCATTCGGATGTACTGTTCTGTCATCCCAACGGTTGTATGTCCTAGCTGGTCCCTAGCTTCTCGGATGCTCCCCGTTGACTCCTCCTTATCCGTCGCCGCTTTTGCTCTTAGGTCGCGCATCTGAAATTCTGCTTTTGGAATTCCGGCTGCTTCCCTGGCGTCATCAAACCGCTTTCTGAGCATGCTGGTCGTCATTGGCTGCCCAGAGTCGATAACTACCAGACGTGTTGATCGGATTTTGTGTCCAGCCTTTCGTGTCATGATTCGATCGATTACGACTTTGAGCTCACCAATGATCTCGATCCTTCGTTTTGCCCCGGTCTTGCCTTGCTGAACGGAGAGCTTTCCGTCTTTTATGTCTCGCTCATCCATCTTCAATGTGTCTGCGATCCTCTGACCTGTTAGGTAGAACAGGTCCAAAGCGTCCCTCAATGGCTGATCGGCATGCCGGTAGGCTCTGGCAAGTACGTCGTCTTCAACATATATGTCGCGACCGGTTTCTTTATTGCCTTTCACGCCTGAGCAAGGATTTGCCAAGGATGTATAGCCATTCTCGCGAGCAAAGTTCCAGATGGAGCTGAGTAATGCCTTCTCCCGATTCGCGCGAATAGGTGCTGTCTTGCCACGATGACGAAGGTACTGGCTGACATGTTTCGGTTCGATAGCTTCTAGAGGGGCGGGCGGGTCGTTGAAGAACAGAAGAAGGTTTTTGAGTTCGCGCGCGTTGTCTTTTTGGGTGGCGTGGGCTTTTGTGGGAACCACCTCATTCATATAAAGCTCGGCTACGTAAGCAAAGGTAAGTACGGTTTGTGTCAGGGCTTGAGAGACGCGGCTTTTTTCGAGCTTTGCGTACTCTAAGATGGCCAGGCCGTAATCCGTACCTAGCGGGATTTCCTTGCGTGGTTTCCCGCCAGTGTCGTAAAGGTAATAGGTTGTGTTGCCGCGTTTTCTCTCGCGCAGGCGAGGAATGCTCCCCGGCTTTGTTGGTCTTCGTCCCATTCATCCCACCAGGCGCGGCTGCCACGTTGGAGTTTCTGCCATGTTGGTAGTTGCTCCTGTCAACGCGGACGTAATCACGCAAGGCCAGCCATTGCGCTTGATGGTATGACGAATGCCATTGCGCTTCAGCACCATAATCTGACCGGCTTTAGTTTTAGCTCCGGTCAGTTCGCAGACTTGCTCATGGCTAAGAAATTGAATACTCATGCTGGCTCCTTGCTAGGAAGTGCAGAGCGCTTCGAATGCGCTTGCATTGCGGCCTCGCTGCCCCCGGTTCCTGGGTACAGCAGCGCAGCCATTGCAAGCGCCTGTTCGCGCAGGGAGCGGGCATCACGCCCATGCTTCTTGCCGGTACGAAAGGCGCTGAAGGTCTCGGCGGCGATCCGCAGCAGCTCGCCGATATCGACCAGCGTCTGGTGCTCGGCCGGGCCGAAGAGTGGACCTGCTTCAAATCGTTTGCAGGTGTGTGCCAAGCGCGTGTGATCGGCCCGGATGAACTGCAGGGAGGCCTGGAGCTCGCGGATGGTTTTGGCGCTTGCAGCGCGCTGGATGTCTTCACCCTCGCGCAGGCCTGTTTCCAGGCCATCGCTGCGGCCCATGATGTAACCGCCCCAGAGCAGCAGGGCGGCCAGAACTATCAGGGTGACGAGTGCACCGATTTGTATTGGGGTCATCAAGTGGTGTGCTCCTGGGATTGTCGTTGGCTGGTGGTGACAGCCGTCAGTGGTGTGGGGGCAACAGGGCGTTGGCCGTCCTGCTGTCGCTGCATGTCTTCATCCGCCTTGTAGGCGCGGATATCGATCAGCGAGGCGACATGGCGGATGTGCGCGTACTTCAGCGCCTTGCGGCTGGTGTCCAGTGTGGTTATGGGAAGCTGGATCCGGCCGCTGTTGATCTCCGTCACGAACGATTGCTCGTTGAGGTTGCGAAAGTACTGTTCGCGGACTTTTTCCAGCGGGATCAGGACGTCACCGAAGATTCGATAGAGCAGTTCGACGGTGGCCGATTCGGGCGCCGGATGCAGGCGAAGCGGATTCTGTGCAGTGTTACTCATGGCCTTGTCGAGCCTCCTTGCGTTGTTGTCGTGCCGGGTGGTTCCAGGCGTTCAGGCAGTGGCGTCTGGTCAGCTCGCGCAGATGTTCGGGCACTTCGAGGAGCGCGGCGTTACGCTCCTCGCGTGTGCGCATGGCAACGATCTGGCGGGCGTACTCCCTAGGCCACGTCACGGCGATCTGCCGGGATGGCAGGAAGATCAATGTCCAACTGCTCGGCCAGCCAACGGATACCGGCCTGCTTCACCCGAGTCGACTGGCTGTACTGCATTCCGTGTTTCTCGTCATACCAGGGACTGTCCTTGACCCGCAGGTACGCTTTGTCGCGCTTCGGATCCGCCGGCAGGTTTCCCTTGAGCAAACCTTTTTCCCGCATGAGAGCGATCAGTTTGGGGCGAGTGAGGCCGAGTTGAGCGGCTGCTTGGGCGAGAGTGCGTTCCATAGCGTCCTCCTCATGCTGCGTGCGCAGCTGGAGTGGCCGCTGCAGCAAGGTGGTTGATGGACTCAATCACCTTTGCGTAAATCTCGGCATCGGAGTCGTACAAGGTGAAGCAGCGTGTGTGCGGACTCTTGTTGCCGATGCTCAAGATCGCGGTGACGCCGCGGCGTGTATGGGTGCGATGCAGCGCCACATGCAGGGGAAGTTCAAAACCCATGTCGAGGCTCAGCACGCCGCCGGTGTGCACCAGTTCGAACACGCGCTGCTTGTCCTGGACTTCAAAGCGACCGTATTGACGATCGGCATGCGGGAGAGGCACCAGGTCGCTGGAGTTGCTCGCGTCGAACGGACCGTTGGCAATCTCTTCAATAAAGTCGGCCAGTTTGAGGTGCATCTTCTTGTCGTTTGGCAGGGTTAGCGTGTGGCGTTCGCAGCCCAGTTCGACGACAAAAGTGCTTTCCACTGCGCCGCGCTCAACTTTGAGACGGAATGCCAGGCATTCACGCTTCGGTGCTGTGCGCAGGACGTGGTTGAAGGTCTCGGTCAGGTTGACCTGGGCGTTGAGCAACTGCAGGGTGCGGTTGTCGATTTTGTACTTGGTCATGCCGCGTGCCCTCCACCGTTTGGATCGATAGGAGAGGGCTGGCAGGACTTGGCAACAAGCTTGGGTTTGCTGTTATGAATGACGACCAGACAGCCCGTGGCGAGCTGCAACTGTTCGATCAGTTTGCGATTGCTGACGCATGCCGGATGGACATGCAAGGTTGCGGTGGTATGCATTGGTGTTGCCTCGCTCTGTGGTAAAGAGTGAGGCAAATATCACGCAATGTGCTTGTTTGTGTCAACACATAGTGTGATTAAAATAGCGCGGCACTGTGTAGAAAACGTGATGACTTCAATATTCCGCCTACGAGATGGATTTCCTCCACCTCTTGTTCTGCAATGTGAAGAGTTTCGTGATCGGTATTGACGCTATCCAACCGGTACATTCCGTCTCGGAGATAAATAAACTCTCTGATCATCGCTTTGCCGGAGGACGTTCGAACTATGACCTCGTCACCGCTACTGAAGCGTTTGTTCGGCTCTATAAGAACGAACTCGCCATTTTTTATGCGGGGCATCAGGCTATCGCCCATGACTCTTATGCCATAGGCATCTGGGTCATCGCTATGTATGTTTAGGTAGCCGTCACCTTGCCCTGGTGGCGGTTCTACCGTGTCGAAGAAGCCCTCATTCCCAAGCTGCGCGTTTGATAGCACAGGCACCTTTCCATCCTTGGCCCAGCCTACAAGGCTGCTAACAGGTTGGTCTTTGTCTTTCGATCTTCCGTAGTCCCTCACAAGACGGTCTTCAGACCGAATCCGACCTTGAATGGCGTCTGAGTACGACTCAACGTCGGAACGATTTTTTCCTGCTACCAGGTCTGGAAAAGATACTCCCAGTGCTGTCGCTATCTTTTGCAAGTCGTGGAGATTGGGCTGACGAGCCCCTTTCTCGTAATTGCCTATCCGAGACTGGGATTCCCAACCGCAAGCGAAAGCAAGGGCTTGTTGGCTCATGCCCTTGGCTTTGCGGTATTGCTTAATACGTTCGCCGAGTGTGTTCATGTGCTTTTTTTACCACGCTCTGAAATTATTTATCATCACTTTGCGTGTTGAAATATCTACGATTCGTGATTAAGATGGCTCCGGCTAATTGGAGGGCATCATGAATCTGATCGCTGAACATCGAGAGAAAGCTGGGATCAAGCAAAAGGAACTCGTTGTAGCTCTTGGATGGACTCAGGCACGTATAAGCAATTACGAAGCAGGACGTCGAATCGCAGGGCTTACGGAGTGCAGAGCCATAGTCAGAGCGCTCAATAAGTTAGGAGCGCCGTGCAGTCTTGATGACGTATTTCCTCCGGAAATGGAAGAGTCCCAAGCCGCATAGAAAAAAGGCGACCCAAGGGTCGCCCAGTTTCTCCCAATAGCATCACCACAATGCTATCGGGTCGCGATGTCAGCAGGCGAGCACACCACATGCCGCCGACTTTCATCGCGTTTCCAAGGCTCGGAAGCCTTGGTGTTGCTGCCGTTCTTACCACAGAGCTGGCAGCTGTTGCGCCAGGGGTGAACAACGGATTGTTCGCCCCGGCACGGTGCCGGTGTTGGTCTTACGAACCTAGCCGGCTTTGGGCCTCTCCAGACCACGCGGCAAATGTATCACCAACTTCTGTCGCGCGGCACTGGCAACTTTTAGGATTAATGCCATGAGCCGTATCGCTCTCAGTTCTCTGGAACGGGCGCAGCGGGAAATCCTGCCGCTCGATTTAGCGCTGTACCACGCCGCTCGCGATTACCCGGGCGGCGCTGCTGCCATCGCAGCCACGACCGGTCGTAACCCGACCACGCTGCAACATAAACTGTCGCCGACCCACCCGAGCCACTCCATAAACATTCAGGAATTCGGCGAGATCCTCGAACTGACCAAGGATCGCCGCATTCTCGATGCGGTGCATGCGCTGGTCGGCGACACGATCTGGCAGGAGCTGGCCGACACCTATACCAACGACATGCCCGAGACCTTGACCACCGGCATCGCCGAATACTTCCGCCAGGTCGCCGATCTGGCCGAGACCTGGGCCAAGAGCATCGGCGACGGTGTGGTGACTGATCAGGAACTCGCGGCGATTCGTCTGCAGGTGTTCCGAGGCATTCAAGGGCTACTCGGGTTGTTCAACCGCGCCACCTACGTCAACCAGACGACGCGAGGTGCCGACCGTGGCTGACATCGCCGATTTCGCTAATGATCTGGTGCAGGAACGCATCGATCAGGCCATGGCCGCGCGTAGCGCTGCCAAAGCAGAAAGCGCTGCCCATTCCTTGCTGTTCTGTGAGGCTTGTGACGATCCGATCCCGGAAGCACGCCGCCTGGCTCAACCGGGTTGCTCGCAATGCATCAGCTGCCAGTCCCTCTCTGAGCGGGGTATTCAGCATGCTCGATGAGGTATTGGGCCAATTCGCCGATTACGGTCTGGAGCCAGCGCAACCGCTGGTGTTCGGCAAGCTGACCCGCTGCAAGACATCGCAGGACAAGGGCAAGGAAAAGAACGGCTGGTACGTGGTCCACGAGCAGCGCACGGAGAAGGGCGACACCCTGATCTTCGGCGCTTTCGGTGACTGGCGCTCGGGTGAGACGCAGAAGATCAAGGTCAAGGCCGGGCGCATGTCGCTGGAAGAGCGCGAAGTGATGCGCGCTCGCCAGGAAGAAGCCAAGCGCCGCGCCGCCGAAATCGCGAGAAACGCTGCGCGGCGGGCCGCGAAAAGGGCGCAGGGTTTGTTCGAGCGCATGCCGACCACCGGCCGCAGCGAATACCTGGACCGCAAGCAGATCGTTGGCATCAAGGTGCGTTACGCGCCGCGCACCGGTGCGGTACTGGTGCCGATGAACAATGCCCGTGATCAGATCATGGGCCTTCAGGTGATCTTCCCAAAAAAGCAGGAAGACACCGGCCGCGACAAATCCTACTGGCCTTACGGGATGGCGAAGGAGGGCACTTTCCACCTGCTCGGTCCGCACCCAGTACCGGGCGAACCGGTGCTGGTCTGTGAGGGTTACGCCACCGGCGCCAGCCTGCACATGGCGACGTCGCTCGCTGTGGCGGTGGCCTTCGATGCGGGCAACCTGCTGGCCGTGTGCAAGGTCATGCGCGAGCGCTTTGCGGGCTGCCCGCTGATCATCTGCCGCGATGATGACTGGAAGACCATCAAGCCCAACGGCGATGCATGGAACCCGGGCGAGGAGAAGGCCAGCAACGCCGCGCTGATCGTCGGTGCCCAGGTCGTTGCGCCGATCTTCTCGGTCGAGCGTCACGACAAGTGGACCGACTTCAACGACCTGCACGTCGCCGAAGGTTTGGACGCGGTTCGCCGACAAGTGCTCGCCGTGGTCCGCCCACCCGCTGCCGGTGGCTGGAAAGATCAGCTGGCCCGCAGCGAGAGCGGCGCCCTGATCGCGCACATGCAGAACGTCGAATTGATCCTCGCTCACGACGAACGCTGGGCCGGGGTGATCAGCTACTGCGCCTTCAGCTCGAAGATCGTCAAGTTGCGTGCCGCGCCTTATGGCGGTGGCACCGGCGAGTGGGCCGACATTGACGACGTGCGTGTGATGAAGTGGCTTGCACAGCAGTACAACCTGCGCGTGAAGTCATCGCACGTAATTGAGGCAGTGAGTGTAGTTGCTCACGACCACGCGTTTCACCCGGTGCGTGAGTACCTGAAAACGCTGGAATGGGATCGCGTGCCGCGCCTGGAGCGTTGGCTGACGGATGTCATGGGGGTGAAGACAACTGACTACACGTCCAAGGTCGGCAAGCGCTGGATGATCTCGGCCGTGGCGCGGGTGATGAAGCCGGGCTGCAAGGCGGACTCGGTAATGATCCTCGAAGGCGTACAAGGCGCCGGTAAGTCGACCGCCATGAGTGTGCTCGGCGGCGAGTGGTTCATGGACACGCCGTTTGCACTCGGCGACAAGGACGGCTTTCAGGCGATTCGTGGCAAGTGGATCGTCGAGCTGGGCGAACTGGACAGCTTCAACAAGGCTGAAAGCACCAAGGCCAAGCAGTTCTTCTCAGCGTCGACCGACACCTACCGCGAAAGCTATGGCCGCAGAACCCTGGACGTGCCACGCCAGTGTGTTTTCGTCGGTACCACCAACCAGGACGAGTACCTCAAGGACGCCACCGGCAACCGACGTTATTGGCCGGTGGCCTGTACCAAGGTCGACGTGGCGTTGCTGCGCGAGATCCGCGATCAGCTGTGGGCTGAAGCGATGTTCTGCTTTGAGGCCGGCGACCTCTGGTGGGTGACGCGAGAGGAAGCGCCAATGTTCAGCGAGGAGCAGGACGAACGCTTTGTGGTGGACGAATGGGAAACGCCCATCCTGACCTGGCTTGAAGAGTCGCAGATCGGCGAGACCACCACCGGCAGTGAAGTGATGAGTCAGGCGCTCAAGCTCGATCCGGGTCACTGGGGTAAACCGGAGCAGATGCGTGTGGGAGCAATCCTCCATCGACTGGGCTGGCGACGGTTCCGTCTGGGCGCTTTGAGCAAGAGCGGTCAGCGGCCATGGGCGTACAAGAAACCGGAGGGTTGGGGCAGGGCGCCTGCGCTGGAACAACCTGAGTTCGAGGAGCCGTGCTTCGATGATTAAGGCAATCGATATGGCCCTCAAGCAATGGGCGCAGGAACTGCACAGCGACGAGGTGGCCGCTGGTTATTCGGGCGGCAACATGGTCGCCATGATGATGGAGAGCGGTGGTCAGCTCGTGCGCGGCAGGCGCGGGAGCAGGGTGCCGCTGGAAGCCTCTCTGGACATCGAGCGCATCGTCAAGAAACGCCTCGATCCTGAGCTGATGACAGTGGTGCAGGTGCATTACTTCCAGCCTCATGCGCCTTTGACTGCGCGTCTGGCTCAGAGTGGCTGCACACGCAACCTTTACTACCAGCGCCTGCATGACGCTCACATCGTGGTCGAGCACTTCCTCCTGGGGGAGGCGGCTTGATCGTGGGCATTCCTATGGCTCACGCCGTCCCACCGGCCTGCATCCGTCCCACCGCTTTTTGCGGTGGTGGGACGGGCGCAGGCCGCGTCATTGCTGGGCTGTCCCACCGTCCCACCTTTTTCATGCATCCCGCCCGTGTATGCGTAGCGGGCATCAATGCGCGTGTTCACGCGCACGCGTGTTTTTAAATATTCTCTCTATACACGAGAAAGGAGAGTTAAAAGTAGGACGGTGGGGCAAGGCCCCAATCTGCGGGGCTTTCAGACGTCCCACCTAGTTTTAGAGAGGTGGGACGCATGGGACGCCAGAAAGCAAAAGACAGCCGGGTTGAGATATTCACCGACATTCGCCAGCCGTTCACCGGACGTAAGCCACACATTCACCGGATGGCATTAAAACGGTCTTGCTGCCACCAGAATCGACCTGTAAAAAGGGGCCATCTTCGATGGGTGCGACCGCAAAGCGCGGCAGGCAACCCACCACCTGACCCGGCCAATGCGCCGGGTCTTTTTGTTTAAGGGGTAGGGCAATGACGAACGAGCAACAGGCACTGGCAGAGATGCCGATCTGGTTGGTGATTGCCCTGTCATTGGTTGGTGGTGTGTCTGGCGAGATGTGGCGCGCCGACAAGGACGGGGCGCGAGGCTGGGCCTTACTGCGCCGCCTCGCACTTCGATCCGGTGCCTGCATCGTCTGCGGCGTGTCAGCGATGATGTTGCTGTTCGGTGCAGGCCTGTCGATCTGGACAGCGGGCGCCCTGGGTTGCCTGACCGCAATGGCCGGCGCGGATGTCGCCATCGGCTTGTACGAACGCTGGGTCGCCAAGCGGCTGGACCTGAGTGAGGCCGAGCCGAAGGCATGAACCGGGCAGGCCGGATGGGGCGCCGATTTTTACGGGTCCTCCCCAAGGGCCGCCCCCTACACGGGTTATCGAACTCGCGGATTCTCTCTAGCTGAAACCATTGCAGGGATGTCCGTCTTTCCAAGTGGAAGACGGGTCTCAGCACTGATAACGATCACGGATGTGCTGGTTGTAGTAAGCGCCTTTGGACACCGCGGCCATCAAGCCATTGTGGATGGCCGATGGAACTCCGCAGAAATCGTAAGAGTGACCCTGTTCAAAGCGGATCCTCATTCGTCTCGTTGCTGGGTCATAGCCAACGGCGGTCATCGCACTGGAACGCACGGCAATCATTTCCATAACAGCTCTCCCTCTGACGGATCGTCCACTGATGCTAGTCGAGCGAGGTGGATCTGCAGCCCAGGCCACCGAAAAGTCGCCGGGGACCCCGAGGACTTTCGAAGGACACGGGGTCGGAAACCCGCGGGATCTTGTTAGTGGGAGGCTCGCTAGGTTACTGAAATTTCAATCACTGAAATCTTGAAAGGATTCATTGAAAAGCCACTGAAAAGGAGGGCTTATGAGCACAGCTGAATACCTGTCAAAGAGCGCCTTCGCTGCGCATATCGGCCGATCACCGAGCTACATCACCTGGCTGAAAGAGAACGGCCGACTGGTCCTGTCGCCCAATGGCAAGCAGGTGGACGTGCTTGCCACTGAAGCGTTGATCCGCGAGACTGCCGACCCGAGCAAGGCTGCCGTCGCTGCTCGCCACCAACAGGAACGGCTTCAGCGTGATGTGTACAGTCACGTCGCAGCCCAATCCGAGCCGACTAATATGGCTGCGCCGCCGCCCGCTGATCCCGCCCACGGGCAGACTTCGGATTTTCAGAAAGCGCGGGCGCATCGCGAGCATTACCTTGCGCGGATGGCGGAAATGGAGTTTCGCAAGGCCCAGGGCGAGCTGGTCGAGATCAGCTTCGTTCAGAAAGCCGCGTATGAAACGGCATGTTCGCTCAATCAATCATTGATGAGCCTGTCGCCTCAATTGGCCCCGCAGCTCGCTGCGCTGTCGGATACGTGGGAGGTAGAGAGGCAGCTGACCGCTGCGCTTCGCCAACGACTCCACGAAGCGGCTCAAGTGTCGAGTGACGACTTTGGATTCGCTTTGAGCGAGTGACTGAATCACGCCGAGCCTTGCCGGCAGATTGAGCCGGTAGAGAGCGCTGCGCATTGGCGTACCAGGCCGAGGTGCCTGGATGCACGACTTTATCCCTGTAAGCGGGGGGCGGCAGCAGGTCGCGGAGTTATACGCCTTTTATGCGAATAGACACATCTGACGTTCGAGCAGCTTAGACGAATCGAGCACATGGATATCTGATCGAGAGTTGACGCATTTCTGCACCGGAAAGCGTGCTTTAATTTTTTCGAGATGCGGAACCGCCTTTTCGGCTCAGTTAGTTTGACCTGATCATTTTCACCCTTGAGGAACTTCAGCGAATTGCTGACGGTGGGGCAGAAGGATTAGCGCACCTCAGTGATGGTAACGAGCAGTTCATTGCAGTGGATGAGTATGAGTAGGTGCATCTGGCCAGCGTGTAATCCATTGATCAATCGGACCAGCTGCCAACTGCGCATGCAGGTCTCATAGCCGGGGCATTCATTTTTCGATGAAAAGTGTCTGCCCCTATTTACTACCCTGGACTCAATGTGAATCGAGGGTAATCCCTCCCTGCAGGTGCTAGGGAGTAATGCAGGAGCCCGCAGAGAGGGCCCTTTGGAGGACGCGATCCAATGTTAGAGACTTTCAGGGGCGCCGTGGCTAACCGCTACCGAAAGCGTAAATCTGAGGGCTCTACGGGGCATGCGAGAAGCGAATGCAAGAGGGCGTTCTGTCTCTCCACCGATCCTCGTCAAAAACGATGAGATGCCTCAAGCAGACCTAGGATTTCGTGGTGTTTACTGACATTCCCGGCCAGATTTGAAAGCGTAGAAGCTGTGACCACTGTAGCGAGCGGCTTTCTCCTGACGAGGGCTAGGCGGAGCGTTTTCCGCTCCGTTGAACTGTATGAGGACGCGGTTGCTTCCAACGTCCGTCACAGGTGTCACGAGGTTGACAGTTCCTTGTACGGCAGAGACGCACATTTTAAGTTTGTCAACTTCAGACGGAACCAGCTTCTTCTCGAGCTCAGCTTTTGATAACAGGACGTTACCATTCATCACTCGATTCCACTGTGGACCAGCGTATGCGAGCGAACCCATTTTGATCGCAGAGAGTATTTTCCCGTCGCCGAAGGATGAGTTGTAGCACTTCTTATTCTGCACGGCGTACGTCGCGTAAAAGGCCATATTTACAACGCATTCAGCGATGCAGCGTTTCTCATCATCGCTGGCGGCTGAGCCTGATGACGACTCGGCGAAAAGCATGCCAACGAGCAACTGCTCGTCCGGGGCGCGAGGTAGTTCGAAATCGATCGGTTTGGTCGCTAAAACTTCGTTTAAGCCCAGATCCTTGAATTCAGCAAAGACCTGGTCTTGCTGCGTTAGGTCCAGGAGCCGTAAGAGCCGCTCTAGGCACTCGCTTACTTCGCTGGAGTGCGGGCCAATTTGGAGTATCTGCCTGCAGAGCAAAATTTGCGAAAGGATCCGTTGTTGATATTTCAACTGGGTGGCCAGCATTGTTAAACCCTCTCTAAGGTGCGTGAGTTTGAAGCTGTAAAGACCATCGTTGGCATTGCCGAGCGCACAAATAGCCTTTGCACATGCCTGGCAGTACAGCCAGCCCTGGTCATTGGCGTGCAGGCATCATGAGTCGGTCGACATACACCAAGCGTTCACTGCAGCGCTCATTGGGCCGGTGTGGGTAATGATCATCAGTGGGCTCGTCGCCATCGACGATGACGAGTTGACGCTCCTCGAGATACACCGAGTAAAGTGCATCGTCCTCCAATTCATAGAGTGGCTGCTGACTGCGGGGGAGGGTCCAGATGCCATCTTTATAGGCCAGCTCTGTGACTTCGCGCCCGTGATCATCGAGCACGGGAAGCCAGGCCGTACCCTGGTGCGGATCGCCATGGGCACGATCGACGCGCAGCAGCATCCGGTTTACCCGGTCAGGTTTGGCGGTTGCCGGCTTTGCGAACTCGCTCAGGCGTAGCGACCCTGGCCCCGCAATGCTCACCTGCACGCGGGTGACCTTGCGGGCAACCTTGCTCACCTGGATCGAGGCCACGCGCTCGGGCAGCAGCTGGACGAATTCGCTGTTGACGATTTCCGACAGTTCGCAGCCAGCAATGGCATTGGGTTGGTAGCGCGCCAGGCACAGGCGCAGGAATGGGAAGTAGGCGTCTTTATCGGGGGCGATCAAAACGTCGGCATACCAACGCTGCTCGGCTTTGTGATACTGCGGTTGGTACAGGGCAAGGCCGACCCGTTCGTCCCGATCGGTGGGCGCGCGCCCTGCCAGTAGTTGCGAGGGCACGACACGCACCATACCGGTGTCCAGGCGGTTGGCGAACGCGCCTGCCGGCATCAGGCGCAACTTGCCTTTCTGCTCCCAGATCGGATCGTGGCCCCAGCCGGTGTAGAGCTCCTTGAGACGGTCCGGTATGACGGGTTCAGCCTTACCGGCGCCGGCCGGCGAGGAAACAGAGCCCCAGGCGCGGTTGGCCTGGTCCATCAGATAGTCCTTGGCGCCGCCCCGTGGTCGCAGCAGGTCGCCAGGCCAGCACACCAGGGCTAGCAGCTCGGCCTCGCCGGAGCTATACCAGGGCCGCTCCAGCCAGATCCTGATCCAGTTGCCCTGGCGCTTGTGTACTTGTAAGCCAGGTTGTGAGCGTTCCGACGATTGCAGCAGGGGCACTACATAGGCCACGGCGGGCGGTGCTGGCGGCTTGGTCGCCTTGACCCAGTGCGAGGTCTGCGGCCCCGTGTCGCTGAACACATCCTGCTCGGCTTTGGTGAGGTGCTTGAGAAAGCGGCTGGTGGCCCGAAGGCTGAACGTCACTCGGCGCGCCTTTGCGTCGACGAAGTCATGCTGTAGCAGCCAGCGATCCTGCAACGCATCGGGGAAGCGCGCCTGCAGGTCGGCGTTGCTGGTGCGACCCAGGGTACTGCGCACGCCTTCGAGCAGCAGCAGGTCCTGGTCGGCGGCAGGTTCGCCGGCGCCGGACAGGTTTGCTTCTTCCAGTGCTGGAGCGATGGCTTCAAAGGTGAATAGCGAATGGCGCTGGGTCTGCTCTTGCGGCTTGCTGGCAGCCTGGTCGTTGAACTCCTGCCACTGTCCCAGGCATTCCAGGCGCACGGTACTGGAACGGTGGAACTCGATATCGCCATGGAAGGTTGCCACTGTCTGCCCGTACAGTTCGCGCTTTACGCCGAAACGCTGGGCAATGCGACTGTCCCGGGTGGGCAGTAAGGCGACCCTGGGCTTGTCCAGCGGAGTGGCTTCGCAGAACTGAGCGGCGCGCACGGGTAGCGGCACCAGATGGGCAAGCTCCAGACGGCAGGCCGGGTTGAGCATGGAGAACGACGTCAGGTTGATGTCGCGGGCAGGCCGGCCGGAGGCCAGGAATGGCTGCAACTGAAACGCGCGACGCCGGTGCCACTGGCTCAGACACTGGATCAACTGGTCGCGGCGGTCACCCACAGGGACTGGTATGTCATCGACGGCAGGTGCTCGGCACAGCGCCTCGGCGCAGGCTCTATCGCCGCTAATGTAATGAGCCATCATTTCGACGATGCCGGAGTTGGCCAGCATGCGCTCGGTGATCTCATGCCAGCAGCACACTCGCAGGGCGATGCCGGGGGCAAGCTTGACCACCAGGGTCGAGCCACGCCATTCGAGGTCGTAGCCCTCGCTGCGCAGGGTATCGAAGGAGGCTGCCTCCAGGCGCAACATCAGTGGATTGCAGTCGGGCCAGCGGCGCTGCGGCGAATAGTAGTCGTGGTACTCCAGCGCCAACAGCTTGCCGTCGCTGCGATAGATACCGATCACCACGCGCTGGGCCCACGGATCTGGCAAATAGGGCACCTTGGCTGGCGGGGCAGAGCTGTCCTCGATGTAACAGGTATCGCCAGTCGGTTCCTCGCCGAACAGGTCCGCCAGGCATTTGTTGCCCGTACTGGGGAAGCTACCGTCAGGGTTGAGCCTGACGCCGGCGAAGGCACCCTTGGGCAGGTGTTGGTGATCCTGGTCGTACATGCCTAGGCGAATGACGGCCTGCAGGTCCACTCGTGGCGGCACCAAGACCCGCTCGGTGGCGGTGCTGTCAGGCTTGCCACGGCGCTGGCTTGCGATCGCCAGGAAATCCAGGCGTTGGGTAGGCAGGGCCTGACGATCGAGTTTGCCGCGCAGCAAAAGGCTTGGCGCAAGGATCGGTTCATAGCGCCAGAACGGCAGGAAGTAATCGCCGTCCTCGCCGCCTGTCTTCGTGGTGCCGAGGGTCAGATGCGGATGCTGCTGGTAGACCTGGCGTGCTTCGTCAAGCGACAGGCTGAGGCCATCCATGAACACCGCCCGCAGGCCAACACGGTAGCCCCAGCCGACCCTTTGTCTGGGTAGGCCGCCGTCGCTGCGGTAGTCGACCGCAAAGCGGGCGTTGGCAAGTGCCGTGCGGCCCGGGTGACATTCCAGGGTATTGGCTGCCAGGCTCCAGCCTTGCCAGCGAAACACCTCCTGGGAAGGAATGCGGGTGTCTTGCGGCTCGTCGGACTCCTGCTGGCCAGGCGTCCGGAGCTTGCGCGCTGCCTGGGTCACGATGCCCTCGTCGCGCGGCTGGTGGACGAAGCGCTCGGTCCAGTCGTGACCATCGGCGCGCAGGGATTCAAGCTTGCGTCCTACCAGGCTCTTCCAGGGGCCGAGGCAGGCGCCACCCATGCTGTCGGGAACCAGTGGGGCGATATCCGGGCGGTAGCCAATGACCAGGTCTTCGGCGTGGAAGGTCTGCCAGGTGTCGGCTAGAAGGCTGGCGCGCTGTCGCTGCTGGATGACCATCTGTTGTGCGGTGCCTCTCATCAGCAATGAAATGCCGGTGGTCGGCAACGGCGGCATGCTGATCTCACGCTGGCTGGCCCTGACGCCAGCGTCGAGTTGGCAATTGAGGTTCTGCGCGGCCTGGACCAACTTCTCCGCAAGACTGTCGGTGTCCAGCTGCTCCAGCGTGAAGATCGCCTTGCCGCTATCTGTCGCGGCAAGGTTCACGCAGCCGTGGCTGTAGCGGCGCGAGGCGGTGGACTTTTCAGCTGGGTAGTAGGAGTTCTGCGTGTCAAGGCTGCAAACCACCTTCACGCCTTGTGCCGGCACCAACCCGGTGCCGAATGCGCTGTCGATCGAGGCCACGTAGAGGGCATCGGCTTTGGCGTCCAGCAGGCCGGCCTGGATTTCGCCGGGAATACTCAGGCCCAGGCTCTGCAAAAGCCAGGGATGCAGGGTCAGTTTGGACAGCTCGCTATGCAGCTCATCCTCCTGCGGGGCAGGGGGATGAGCTGCGCGCAGTTCAGGGATCAGGGTCAGGTAGCGAAGGAGGATGTAGTGCGGTAGCGCTTCGCTGTTCACACGCAACTGGTAGGGATCCGTCCCCGTCATGCTTAGGGAGCTCAGACCGCCTACAAGGTTTTCCTGCCAGGCTTGGCTCAGATTCAAGCCCGCCACGCGCAAGCGCTGGAGATACCAATCAAGGTTGCTCTGCTGTTCCGCGCGGGCAGGCTCCAGGGTGCCGAGGCTTGCGCTGAGTGGTCGCAACAGGTGCTCCTGGGCTTGGCGCAATGCCAGATCAATCTGCTCTGGCATCGGTGTGCCAAGGCCGCGCGGCAGGTCCGCCTCGGCCAACCCTTTCGCGTATATCCCGCCCAGGACATGGCGCAAAATCTTGGAGCCTTTGGATTGCGGCAATTCCGAAAATATCTTTGCCGGTTCCGAGGTTTGTTCCGCGATACGCAGTTCGGGGCGAACGATGGCTTTCCACAGCCGGCTCGCCTGTCTTGGCGCCAAGCCCCATTGCGCAAGGCATTCGCGCCATCCAGCCGTGAGGTCCAGCGGGCAGGTGGTGCCGGGTGTAGCGGGCGCCGCATCGTCCGCTGCGCAGGCGGCGATGCGCAGCGTGATGCCGCGCTCCACGAAGGCCGGCCAGTCACGTAGCAACTGTCCGGCGGCGCGGCGGGCAAAGCTGTGCACCGTCTCGTCGGCGCCTAGAGCGAACTGCGGCACAATGCGCACGCTGATCCGCAGTTTTTTCGGATCGTCGGGGTTCAATCCGTGGGGAATCACGTACCACTGATATCCCTGTTGCAACACAGCGCGGGGTTCATGCGCATCCATCGGCAGGATCCTCGAAGGCGGCCCAGTATGCTTGCCATACAGATGAGTCCAGCAGACAGTCGCTGTCATGCTTGAAAGATGACGGTTCGATACCGCTGGCGATCTTGGTTTTCAGCGCAGCGAGCTTCGCCTCTTTCGAGGTCTGCTTTTGCTCCTGTTCAGGTTGCGCCGCTGCTGCGGGCAGCGGCAGCAGCGATGCACTGACCCGCGAGCCTTTGTCGGCGCCCGGCTTGTCGCCCTGCGAGGCATAGGCCACGTTCACGTCGTACTCGTATTCGAAGAAGCCAATGGAGAAGCTAATGCTGAAGGTGGCCGCACCTGCCGTTCGCCCAGACTTGAGGTCGTACCAAAGCTGTACGCGAAACTGCGCACTGACGGTGATCAAGCCGGCGATATTGGCCACCCCCGAGGCGTTGAAGTACCCCGACAGGGTCGCCTCACGGGCCGAAAGGCGGATGTAGATGCCGGCAGTGATACGTCCGCGGCCAACCGCCGGGCCGAACTGGAACGCAGTCACCACGCCGTACTCGAAGGAGGCATCGAGGGCTTCAAGGGTATCGGCCCGGGACTGAATGGCGACATGGCCTCCACCGCCATAGATACCGGCGGAGATCAGGAAGGGCTGGTCCGGGCGCGACAGGCCGAAACGGAACCGCGCCGGCTCGTTGTCGAACGGCAAATCGCAGGTGATGTTGAAACTCACCATTTGCAACTGGAAGGCGGCGAGGGTGATGAGATCCTTGCTGAAACTGTACCCCACCACCAGCCCGGGGCCCGCTTTGCGCGGCTCGACAATAATGCCGAAGGTTTCCTTGAGGTACTCCTGGAGCGTCTTGACGAAGGTCAGTGCACCCTTGAAGTCGACATGGTCGATATTCACCTCGAGCTTGGCCTCGCGGCCGGTGCCCGCACTGAATGACAGCGGCTTGAAGACAATGCTCAGGAACGGCGCTGCTCCGAACAGGTTGATGGCGAATGGGTCGAGGCTGGCGCTGAGGCTGAACACTGGCGAGGTGGTGCCGCGCAGGTCGGCTTCGAGCAGGCTGCTCACCGTCAGGCGTCCCTCGCCGATGGGCTCGAAGACCGGGTTGCTGCCGGCAGGATAGGGGTTGACCCGGGTATCCCAGTCATAGTTGAGGCGCGCCTTGGTTGGAAGACCGATCGAGGCCAGTGCTTCGTCCAGCGCACCCTGGATATCGACAAGTGCGGCAAGGTCTCCCGTCGAGAACATGCGCGACACGTCGTCGACCAGAGTGGTCAGTAGCACCCTAGCCTGGTCGAAATCCGCAAGATACTTCCTGATGGCCTCGCGGGTCTGCGCAGGCTTCTTCGATAGCGCTTGCAGCAAGCCACGCAGCTCGTCGATCTGGGCTCGCAGAGCCGGGGAGAACCACGTTGGAGTGGGGCTTTGGTCCGGGTTGGCCAGCGTTCCGACTCCTTCGATAACGCTCTGGAGTGCAGTGCAGACCGGGACGAGTGCCACAGTGAGCTGCTCTTCGGCCAGATTGTGGAACTGGTCGAGTGCGGCACGGATGGCTTGCTCTGGCAGCAGTGCAGCGTTGATCAGCTCGTTGAGTTGGGAGAAGGCGTCGAGCGCTCGTAGCTGCGGGGCCAGGTCCGCGAGCTTGTTCGCGGAGTCCAGGTTGCGCAGCAATTGTTTGATCTGATCAGCCCGTAGGTTGATCGATACAACCGACTGAGATAGCTCAGTCACTTTTTCCCGCACAGACGAGAGCTGGCTATATGTGACGACCGCGCGGGTCCAAGCTAGGTAGGCCGCCTGAAAGGTAATGGCTAGTCCAGGTTTGATCTCCTCGAGCTTGAGCTCCAGTTCCAGCAGGCGCGAGACCTTGCCTAGCGTCTCCTGGCTAAAACGCAGCGCGCCGGTGAACAGTCCGGCCATGATCCGCTGCTGCACATCTGCCGCGCTTTCCTTTTCATAACGCTCGAACGTTGTCTGAACCGCTTCGGCGTGTGCAATGGCCGCCAGGGTTATTTCGGAGACTTGCAGGATGGCTTGGTCAGCGACCGGGCTATACGTGGCCAGGGTCTGCTTGAAGGTGTCGGCCTGGCGCTTCAGTGACTGCGCGTCCTCGAGCAGGGCAGAGGGGGATTTTTTGACATTATCGAGGAATTGCTCAGCCCCTTTGCTCAGCATTTCCTGGACCTTCTGGCTGTTGACGGCGAGCCAACTCGACCAGCCGGCGAAGTTGTCCAGGCCATCGAGCAGGGGTTGCAGCTTCTCGAACAGGGTCGACAGAAACTCCTGGGGGGCTTGCCGGGTGGCCTGTTCAAGTGCTGCGTAGACTGCCTGGAGCTGCTCAACCTGTGCCGCCAGCCCCTTATACCGAGGGTCTTTTTTGAGCGTTTGTTCCAGCGTCGCTTTCAGGGAGGCCAGTTTCTGAATGGCCTCCGTCACGCCCAGTCCCTTGAGCAATTGGTTCTTGATCTCCTGGATCGGCCCATCTTTCAGGAAAGCCTGCCAGTTCTTGCTCAACTCCTTCAGGGCCTCGACTCGCTCCAGCACATCGGGTGGCAGCAGGTTGGCAGGTGATTCGATCGCGGTACTGACTTGGTCGCGCAAGGTTTCGCCGGCCTTGACGATTTCGCTGGCCAACTGCAACAACCGCGCACCTGTCGCGTCCGGCACTTCGGCCAGCTTGCCGTCCAGGGTTTGGGCCGCCGCCAGTAACGCCGGGGCGTGCAAGCCTTTTGCCGAGAGCTTGGCGAGTGCGTCGAGCAGGCGCTTCAGGGCGCTGCGCAGGGCGCCGGCAATGGGGGTAAGCAGCTCAGGTGGTACCGCATGCTCTAGCGCCTCGCGGATCCGTGGTGCGCGGGCGCCGGCCGCCTGGGTAACGCTGTCGATGATGTCGGCAAAGGCCACCACGCCGCAGAGCTTGGCTTCGCCCAGGGTCTGGCCGAAGAACTCCCTGGGGTCGGCGGTGCCTTTACGGGCGTTGGCCACGGGGTCTGCAATCGTAATGTTGCTGCTGGTGAGCGCGCTGAGGCCTTGAGGGGCTGCGGGTGGCTCATGGCGGTAGAACTCGCGTTGCGGCACCAGCGGGCCAGCGCCGCCAATTGGCCCGTCCTTGCGCGAAGCTGCGGCGATCACAGTGCTTGCATTGGCAAAGGCGCCGGAATTGGTCGTATTGCTGCTGAAGGCCAGCTTGGTCCGGTCGTCGACGAAGCGCAGGTAGATCTCGCCGACGTTGTCAGCGTCGAATCCATGTCGCAGATAGGGCCCGTAGATCTCCACCTGAGACTCCACTGCCGGCGTACCCGCCAGGCGCGTCACGCTGTCGGCATTGGCCAGGGCCTGACGCAGATGGGGATAGAATGGCGGCTGGTCCTGCGCCTCCATCGAAGTTGAGAAGCACAGCACTTTTGCCAGTGCGTCTTCGCCGCTATTGGGCGCGGCGTCGAAGACGCTGTCGAGCGGCGGCGGTCCGGGGACATCGAAGTCCAGCAGCAGGCACGAAGCCTTGAAGCGCGTGGAGCCTGGCTTGATTTCCGGTGCAAAACGGATGGCGCCGCTGTCGATCCGGGCGATGAAGTGGTGCGGCGTGCTGGCGCCGCTTTCGTCACGCAGGCCGGCGTTGTTACCATCGACGGGAGAATAGATGGCGTTCACGCCTTTGCGGTAGGCCCTGGCGACCTTGGCCAGGTTTTCTTGGTCATGGACTACGTCGTTGTCGATGAATAACAGCGGCGCCCTGGCTTTCACCCCGGTGACCGAATCCTCGAAGGCAAAGTCCACCGGCAGTGTAGCGTCCCCTTGCTTCGTCACGCTTGGCCAGAACACCTGCTGGCCGGTGAGTCGTCCATCGAGCCATTGGAGGCTGCATTGCTCAGGCACAGCCAGGTCCGGCGAGAGGTAGTCGTGGCAGCGGATGTTCGCGAAGGGCCAGCCTCGACCGCCGAAGGGCTGTTGCAGCATTGGTGTGGGACGGTTGAACGCTGGCACCTTGATATAGAAGCGTTGTACCAGGCACGCGCAATAGCTGCCGTCGATGAACACCAGGCGTCGCTGGGTGTCCTTGACCAACGTGGCCGGCAACCCCAGCGGGAACAGGAAGCCCTTGTACTCGATGATGGGGAGGGTATCTCGGCCCAACTGGCTGTTCTGGTTCCAGAAGGAGATGGTCAGGGCCCCCCGGTTGCCGGCTGTAGATGGAGGCGCCCAGTTGGCCTTGAGCCGCAGGGAAGCACCATAGGCGCTCAGTTGCAGCAGTTGCGCCTGGATCGGCCTGGGCACGAACAGACCTTCTGTCGAGCTGGTCTGCTGGTCTTCGCCAAACGCAAAGGGCACCACTTGGGCGCTGCCAAGCTTGGCGGGTTCGCCGAAGCCGCTCGACAGGGCAACGATCTCGTGGCGATCGCGTCCGTCGAGGGGGGTGCGGAAACTGCCATCCAGCTCTGAGAAATGCGGATACTTGCTCGGCCAAAAGCCCTTCTGATAATCGGGGGACCAGATCGCCCTCAGGGCTGCGCGCTCAATGCGCAGAGTCCACAGTTCACGGCGCCCCGGGGCTTCCTTGAGCTGCGGCGGGGCTTGCCAGCGATGTTGCCCAATCGGTGACAAACCGAGGCGGTAGGGGGCTTGGATCATGGTGGCGAACGAGTCCAGCTGGTCGTCCATTGCTTGGCGCAGACTCCTGGCGGGCTGCTCATTCTTGCCGCGGTTTTGCAGTTGCTTGCACAAAGGCGCGTCGGCAGGCAAAGCCAGTGGGTGAAGCACGGGCTGCAGGTCTGTGGCTGCTGGTCTTGCACCGGTGGTTGCCCAGGCGAATAGTGCCTGGAGGGTGAGCGGCACCCGACGTTGCCTGCGGCCCTTAACAGGAGAGAAGTCGAAGGTCAGCCAGGAGGAGTCGGCGAAGCGCGCAGCGATGAATTCGGGGAGTTGCTTAGGGCTTTTCGCACGCAGGGCGATGGCATCTTTGCGCTTGGTTTCGTAGAGGCCCTTGGCGCGAATCTCGGCCAGCCATTGCGTGCAGTTCGGCTCCTGGGGGTTGAGCAACTGGCAGATCTGGTCGTCGGCAATGAAGTGATCGGCCACGTTGGCAGCGTCCGGCAATTGCGTCACGTACAGGGTTTGCTCACTTACATGCTGGCTGGCGAAGGCGAATTCCAGTCTGGCGTTGCCTGCGCAAAGCAGCTGTCTGCTACTACCCGTGACTTTCAGGCGCACGTCATGAAAGCGCACGATCACCTGCAGGGCGTCGCTGCCACGGGTCAGGTGTAGTTCGAACTCATCCAGGGGAACACTGCGCCCGAACAGGTGTACGCCGTCGAACCAAGCTAGCTGATCGACCTCTGCCGCACCGCTATCTGACCTAGGCATACGCACGAAAACCGCTTGGTCGACGTCGCGCAGGGGAACGATCATACGGGTGACCCGGAAGCTATCGACTTGCGCCTGGTCCAGCTGCGAACTGGCTTGTAAAGTCGTGCTCGAAGCCGTGACTTCGATGTGGATGCCCGGCGCCTCGTACCAGCGCGAGCGCGTCGTGAACGAGGCCTGGACCTGGTACTGCTCGGTATCCAGGCTGATGAGGCGCAGCTGACGTGTGCCAAATCCCTCCATTTGACCGTTGGCCAGGGTGTGCGGTGTGATGAAACCGGTATCGCGTGCCCCACCATAGGCTTCCATGGCCCAGGCCATGGGCGCGTCCGTGCGGCACTCGACGACCGCCTCGACCTGGCCATTGGCAAAGGCTGCCTGGCAGTGCGCCAGCTGAACCGGCTTGGCGCCGAGCAGCGGGCCTTCGAACCACAGGCGGGTGCGCAGTGTCGAGCCGTCTACCAGCAGCACCGGCGCATCGGCTCGGACCAACTCCAGCTGAAGGTTCGCGGCGGCGATCGTGCCCGCCGCCAGACTGACCTGGATCGCCGGAGCCAGGCTGATCTCGAAGGTCCAGTCGGGCAGGAATACCGCGTTTGCGGAGGTTGTCGTGCCACCGGCCAGATCGAGGCCCGAGAGCAGCCTGGAGGCATCGAGCGCACCACTGGCCACCGGAAAACCCAACAGCCAGGGCTCGAAGTCGAAGAACGCGGCATAACCCAGCGCCGGCCATACTAGTCCGGCCTGCCAACCGCTTTTGCCGCGCGCGACCCGCAGCTCGAAGTCGGCGGCGAGCCGCGTTCCAGGCAGCCAGCCGCTGTGTAGACGGATCGCGAACTCATCGGCGCTGGGCTGTTGAAATTCGACCCGCGCGTCCGGGCCGAAATCCCTGGCTCGGACTTCGAAGAGCACTTCATTGGCCACCAAAATGGCGGCACGCTGCGGCGCCTGTGCCTGGATCTCGAAGCGGGAGGCAGCCCGAGCGAGGGGGCCGAAGATCGGTGCGACGAGGGTGGCAGTCAGGGAAAGGCGCAAGACGTCGCGCCGGGACACCTGCGAGCCGATCAATTTTTCGATCAGCCCGGCGCGATAGTTCAGATTGTCGCGACAGGCGCTGGAGAGGCGCTCGGGCGCGTGGGCAAGGCGTTGCCTCAAGTTGGAAAACAACATGCAAGCTCCCTGGTACTTGTCGTTGTTCGAGCGGCAACGCGTTAGGTGTATTCCAACTTCCGATAACGACACGCGGGGTTTGCGTAGCGCGTTACGATCTAGGTCTAGCTGAAAAAGGCAGGGCGTCAAATGGCGCGGATAAGGCTATCCCAGCGCGTCAAAAGACAAAGGAGAGTGTGTGGGAACAGCGGGTGTTTCAATTGTGAGACGAATTAGCTAACTAAAAAATGATTCGGCACGGTGTGACAAGTGTCAAAGAGTTCTACAGTTACTTGCAGAAGTATCCGGCGTTCTCGTTGTTCTTCACGGCAGTATCGAACCTGTGGGAGCGGCCTTGTATTGTGAAAGTACTTCAAACACCTACGGGCAACGGCTAAATATCAAGGTGAACGATCATGAGCGATGCCGACATCATCGAAGAAATGCGTCAAGCGGCCAAAGAAGCCAAGGATGCCATCGAGGACCTGCTCTCACCCAAAGGCTGCTGCACACTGATCAAGGCCCCGGTGCAGCCATGTTTCGACGATATGACCTCCCGACAGTGCGATGCCGCAGCCAAAACCTGTGGCGCCATTCCGGTATTCGCTCCAGGTACCCGATGCCCGTGAGCATACCGCTGTCCGTTCCAGCACCTGGCACCGCTGATCCTGCATGGCATCGTCGTCTGTTTGCTGCTAGGTCCGGCAACTCCGCTAGATGATGTTCAACCAGCGCCGGGACAGGGGGGGCGGCACGCGTCGCCCATCGAGGCTAGGCGCCACCATCGCAATAGCTACCACCCACACATTCGGGGGTGTATCCCCGCGTCTGCGATGTCCCGATAGTGAGGTCACCGGCTAAACCCGAACAGTCACACGAAGGAGTTGCCATTGCTGTGTGCGCCAACATTTGGCAACAGCTCAGCTCGAGGCAACCCTCATGGTTGAACTATCGGCGCATCATACCTACGGCAATGTCCGAGGCTGAATCAGTAGTGGAAGGCTGCACAGTGAAACGCCAACCTACCGCAAGCAGTTAGGTTCGCTGTTCAAATGCGCTGCCATACGCCGAAATAAGGTTTGGGTCGTTCGGAACCTTGCCCGTGGGGTGACCGGCCAGTTCAATGGGGTTGGTTTTTGATGGAGCTGTGGTGCGATAGCCCCCTATCACGGATATGTTGTTTGAACGCTAGGTAATCGTCATGCATGGTAAACCACTCAGGCGACTTGCAGCAGAAACGGTTGCCGTTCATCCTATGCGCTGAATGTCTTGTGGCATCATGCTTTGGCGGCTTTACTTCATAACACGTGTCACGCCGTTTCAAAGGGATTTCCATCAGTTCTGACATGGTGATTAGAGGGGGCCGGATGACCGGTGAGAACAAGGACCGCGAGCTGATCGCTGAAGCGTCTGCGGAGTTTGGCGTTGACCCATATGTGCTTGAAGAGCTGCTTGGACTAGCCGAAAAATTTACCACCTTTTCTACTTACGGTGCGAAGGCAGAGTTCTCCCGCCAAGTTGGTCATATCCTTGACCAAGCAGCCTTAAGGCAGAGTGAATCGTGAGTGCTCCTATTGAGTTCACTTCGCTGGAAGTCGAAAATATCTTCGCATACGAAGGGCTCAGCCAAATTGACTTGAGTGGTTGTACCGCTGAGCGCAACATGGTCGTCATATCTGGGCGCAATGGTGCCGGGAAGACGAGCCTGCTGAATGCGATCAAACTCTTGTTTTTAGGTTCTGATAACGAAGAGATTCGCAGGGTAGGCTTTGGTGGAGCTCCATTAAGCTCAAAGCAATTTGTACTAGGTCAGCCGGGCCGCTGGTATGGTGTATTCAACAAAGGTGCACGCGATGCCGACGATCATGCACGTGCGATGCTTTGTTGGACTCAAGGAACGCTGAAAGTAAAGATTGAACGCACCTTCTCCAGGTCCAACACAACCGCGGGATTTGTCGAGCGGCTGATAGTCATTCGAGGTGCAGAGCAACTCGGCCCTGAAGAGGCCGATTCATTCCTCTCAGGGTTGGCCCCTAGCGAAATTGTGCCTTTCTACTTCTTTGACGGCGAGCAAGTCCAATCGTTTGCAGATGCAGAGGAGGGGCGTGAGCGTGCCGAGATAGAGCGCTTACTGAAGCTATCTTTCATCGGAGACATTCTTCGCGAGTTAGAGGGCTATGGCAAAATCAAACGCCGTTCAGGTTTGCCGGCGGATGCTCAAAGTCAGGTTGTACAAGCAGAGAATGACCTTCGCTCGGCCGAGGCCCAGATTGAGTCGCTTCAACGTTCACGGGTGGACATTGAAGCTGAGTACTCCGATCTCGAGCGAAGGCGGACACGTCTTGACGATCAGCGCAACGCTTTGCGTACTGGAATATCCGAGTCAGACCGTCGTCGTATGGTCAATAGGATAGAAGTTATAAATTCCCAGACCGAAAAGCTAGATGCTGAGCTCTCCGAACTGCTTGCACCAGAAGCTCCTTGGCTAACTAATCTATCGGCAGTCCGAGACGCCTATAACTTGTTGGATGATCAGTTTTCAACCAGCACGGATTTATCGTTGTCCGCGAAGCTTCATGGAGAGCTGCCAGAAGCCCTAAAAGGTAGCTTGGCTCATTTAAGTCCTCCGGTCATGCTGACAAATTCACAGTACGAAAATTTTTCTTTGGATATCAAAGAAGCTCTGGTGAGGCGAGGGCTTGCAGTCGGAGCACATGTGAGCCCCCTGCTTTCTGCGTTGAGTCCTCGCCAAGCAAAACTCCTGCGAGATCGGTACTTGGTATGGACAGAGCGAGGCCCGAGCTTGGTGTCATCTCATGTCGAGAAGCTTCGCCTTTTGCGACAACTCGCCCAAGAATCTGAGCAAGCACGGCGGGATCTGGATGAAGCCGAGCTCACCACTGACGAGGCCAGGAATCAGTTTGAATCGTTGAGCCAAACGATTTTAGAGCTCGATCAGCAGATTCGTGACTTCACTGAAAGGCTTGCCGAACTTAGGGTTAAGGAGCGGCAGACTCTGGAAAACGCAGAGCAAGCCAAGCAGCGCATTCGCCAATGTGAGCAAAAGTATGAATCAGTGACAAAAGAGAACCAGGCCTATCAATTGAGTGTAAAGGTGAGGCGTGCCCTCGAGGCATACCGCGATAGGCGCAGGACATACATCCGCCAATCGGTGGAACAGCATTTGAATGAAAGAATTGGAATCCTTCTGGCACCTAGTCAACTGATCAAATCAGTAACTCTCGATGACTTGTTTGCGATGAAATACTTCGATGAGCAACTCGAGGAGGTAGCACGTAGGAGCATCTCTGCAGGCATGCGACAGCTTGTTGCTATGGGAATGCTTTGGGCTCTAAGGGATGAGGCGGGGCGGGATCTCCCGGTGGTAATCGATACCCCTTTGGGAAGAATTGATCGAGAGAATCGAGCTTTGCTTATGAGCGAGTACTTCCCAAAGGCCGGAAGGCCACTTTTACTGCTGCCAACCAATAGTGAAATGGACGAAGACGTTCTTTGTCACTTAGGCGAGCGTATTCGCCGTCGTTACGAGATTAAAAATGACGGTGGGACGCGAGCAAGGATCGAAGAGATCGATAGGGCGCGCTATAACGGGATTTCAAGCTGATGATAAGCCTGTACTTCTCTTCTGATGAAAAGTCTTTTTTTGAAACCGTTCTGCGTGACGGGCTACATCAACCTAGCGGGCACTACTGGTGGGTTGTCCGCTTCGCGATTGCTCAATCATTGAAGTTGGGAGGGGAGCCAGATGAGAGGTATGGCCCGCCATCCACAAAGAGAGGGGATCGTGGCAGTGAGCTCAGTATCGAGCAGATTACGGGCATGGGAAAAGAAGAAAGCCAAAATTACGACGACGCACTCAGAATTCTTTTGGGTGTGATTCATGATGAAGAGCTGTTTGACAACAATCGGCGCTACGTCGAACTTGTACAGCGACACGCTCGACGTGGCCTAGAGTTCATGCGAGGTGCTTGGACCCCAGCTCGCAGTTTCTACGATTATCTTCTGGACGAGCTATACGTAAATGCCGAGCGCGCCGAGCATGGGCAGGACGAAGCTGATGGCTTAAGCGTTTTGGATTTTGCGACCTTGGCACAGGGATTGAAGCAGTTGGGTATTGCTGCAACAGCGGCTGCCGATGTTCAAGAGGGGCCGCGACTGTCGCGCTTCCAGTTGACGCTGGCTGGAGTTGAAGATTACGACCGCTTGAAGCGTGGCCTAGATGATTTGGCATTTGCAATCGGCTTGGGTAATACAGGTATCGGGTTATCCAAAGACTTCGGTGAGCGACGTGTGATACTGGATGTTCCCCGACCTGGTGCGCTATGGCATGAAGTTACTTGGCAGTCCATTGGAGCGGCACTAGTCAATCGCGCTGAAGCCATGCCTGTGTCGCCTGGCGTTGATGTACTAGGGCAGCCGATTATTTTCGATCTCGCAGAGGCTCCGCATTTATTTGTTGCCGGGGCAACTGGTAGCGGTAAAAGTGTGTGTCTGAATGCTCTTTTGCTTTCCTTGGTGATCTCTGCTCGCCCCCCCGAGCTTTTGATGATCGATCCCAAGGGAGTCGACTTCAGCGATTTCAACAGCTATTCCCGTTTAAGAACAGGTGCGGTTATTACTGACATGGCAATAGCAATTGAAGCCTTGCGGGAGGTTGTTATCGAGATGGAGGAACGCCAGGAGCTATTGCGCAGAAACAACGTTCGGAACATCGCTGAGGCCCAGGCGCTGGGCGTTCCCATGGAGCGTTTGGTGGTTGTTATCGATGAGTTGGCAGACTTTATGTTGGGCCGGACAGGTGCAGAAGAACCACTCGTGCGTCTTGCTCAGAAGGCTCGTGCGACCGGCATTCATTTAGTGCTTGCTACTCAGCGTCCTGAAGCTGCAACGTTTTCCGGGTTGCTTCGTGCAAATGTGCCTGCACGAATTGCCCTGACGGTTCAGAAGGCTTCGGACTCGCGCATCATTCTTGACGAGGGAGGCGCAGAGAAGCTGCTTATGCGCGGCGACATGCTGGTTAAACTTTCTGGGCGCGCTACTGTGCGCGTTCACGGTGTAAAAGTCAGTCCTTCAGAAGTCAGGGCCGCATTATCTACAAGGAGCAAGTAATGGCCATGAAGCTGAGGCCCACCCGATTCGAATTGTTGGAATTAACCTTGTTAGACCTGGGAGCGCTTCGGGGGCAAAAGTCGTTCTTGTTAAGGGACGGACAAGGGGGAGCCACGAATATCTTCATGATCATGGGGACCAACGGGGCTGGTAAGACTACGGTCCTTGAGTCAATTTATGCGGGCATGCGCTTACTGGATGCGCGTGAACATGAAAGCACCGGGATTGATGATATTGATAGTAAGGATGGAGGGCTGCAGCTTGACGCTCGAGTTGCTCTCGATGATGGCGCTCGATCTAAGGTTTATCTTCTGTCCATATTTGTTGGTCGACCCGGGCTGTTGAAACGCTGGACAGCCGAAGCTCTAGAAGGTGTTGGTGTCGAAAAGCAAATTTTCTTATCGTTCAAAAATCGCATCAACGGACCGGGGTTGGAACGCAGTGCTGAATCGGACCATGAAGCATTAGCCTTCGCTGAGGCGATTCTAGAACGTGCTGGTGAACCGCCGGCAGCACTATTTGATTCGGCAAATGGATATCCGTCAGTTCTTTATTTTCCATCTGATCGTGGCATTCGTAGACCGCCAGAGGCAGAGAGAGCGGTTACGCGCCCAAGCGGCTGGTCATATCGTGCCGCGCATCGTTTTGGTGCGGATGGTGAAAGGTGGGACGCTTCAGTTGACAATCTGTTCGTCTGGTTTGCTTGGCTAGACGATGGCAGGGAGGAAGAGTGCCGGGAGCTGGTCAACCGTTTGATTTTCAGAGGGATAAAAAGGCTCGGAGCAGTAGATCGTCCCACATTGTCTGTTCCAGTGGAGGTGGAATCCGGTGTGCACCGTATCGATCAACTCAGTAGCGGCGAACGCCAACTAGTGCAACTACTCGTTCGTATCGCCAGTCACATGACCGGATCGACAATTGTGCTTATCGATGAAACCGAACAGCATTTGCACCTAGTCATGCGACGTCGGCTTATGAAATTGATAAAACAGTGGGCACAAGAGCATCCAGGTCTTTCGTTCGTATTGACTTCTCACCAGGTCGACTCGTTACGTGTTCTGGCTCCGAAACTTGTTGAGCCCGGACTTATCAAGGGTGGTGTTCTGCTCAAACCAAAAGTTAAGGTGTAGAGCATGTCTATTGAACTCCAATCATTCGATGAGTTTGATTCCGTTGACCAGATTGAGGCGCATCAATCTTGTCTGATCCGAGTAATATTGGAGGGTAGAGATGACGTGGATCTTTTCTATCGCTTCTGGTTCATGTCGCTGCTTGACTCTTTCGAGTTTGTTGAAGCCCGCAGTGTCGTCGCTGGTAGTGGTTGTACTAGTGTCCAGGCTGCGGTTGAGCACAGCATCAATGTAGATGGCGTTCCCACAATTGGTATTGTTGATCGCGATGTTTTTTTTCGCGAGCATAACTGGGCTGCGCTATATCAGTTTGAGAATGATGCACTTACCTATAATACTGCTAATGGGAGTGTGCATGTCTCCTCACGCTGGGAGATTGAGGCTTATCTGCTAGATCATGATCTGCTTGGGCGATGGATTGAGGCTTGCCACCGCAATCCACCCGGGTCACAGGTTGAGGTGGATACTGCACTTTCCAGAACCCTGGCAGACTGTAATCTCTTACTCGATGCCTCACCGTTTTTTGCCGCCAGTCACCGTGCGGGAACAAAAGTTCCTGCTGGATTCATGTGCAGCGTCGCCGATCCTGCTGTAAGAGAGGGTATTGCACAGAAACTGCAATCATTGGATCAAGAAGGGCACAACGTGGCGACCGAGGTCATCGATTTAATAAATTCGATCAAATTGCAAATGCCTACTGATCCAACCGAACAGTTGCCAATTTATCTGCGGTATGTAGATACCAAGCGCCTGCTGCAGCGCCTCACGCATACTCTCACGTTGAGAGAGGCGTCAAAATGGACGCTTTCTACACTGCAAGGTACTCTAGGACGTCGACCTCAAGAGTTTGAAAGGGTGCTGGAGCAGGCAAGGCAGCGCCTTTCAGTCTATTGAGATAATGGCGTAGGAGGGGGTGGAGTACTATTAGGTCTAAGGTGAAGGCTTCCTGATAAAAATCTCCCACGGAAACTGCTCGAATATTCTATCGCGAGCGGAATGGTAGCCAGGACGCGCGCGCTGTACCGGATTTGCAGCGGGTTCGCTCGTAGCTCAGGAACACGATTTACGTTGTGATTTCCCATAGGTTTCTAGCCGCGCACGTAGATGGTTTCGGTCACACGATGTGCACGTATCGGATAGGTAGTTCCGACAAGATGAGTGAAGCTGGGTTTCACGACACTGCTGTAACAAAAACTGCATTAAGGGCGATGTATGTCCGACTATTTTTTGGGACGCGGTCACCCTTATCGCCAAGTGTTCATGCGCCAACGAAGCTCTTACCCGAAACCCTTTAAAGCCCAGGAATAATTACAATTATGCCCACTGGAGGCCGCTGCAGTACAGGAAATCACTATTCAAACTTCTGTACTTTTATTGCACTGATGTCAAACGACGTGTGCCGTGCACTGCTATGAGCCCTTCTATTTGAAGGAAAAAAACACTTACCTAGCCAGTTTGGCTTTTGGCCACATAGCTATGCGAATCAATATGGTCCGAGCTGCTCCAGTAGGCTTGAGGCGCGATACCTTCAATTATTTCGTTCTATGTGGTCGGTCTATATATGTTTTTGAAATTTACAAAATTACCGGATGGGCTGTCTGGGAGGTCAAGTGAACGCCTCTAGAGATGCAGTCGGTATTTCTACTACAATGCGTGAGTCCTAAGTCGTATTTAAAGTGGTTGTCCCTTTTTTACCATTATATTTAACCATGCTACGTCTCCGCGACCTGCGGAATCTGTAGTCGACCAAGACTTAATTATGCTTGCACTAGGAAGATTTTCAAAAATTCTAGATATTTGCTCTTCTGTGAAAAGACTGAATAGTCTTCCATCCTCTAATCGAATTTGTTCGTCACCTTTTTTTAGCGAAATATACAGATAGCCATCATATTTAAGGGCTCTCAGGATTGCTTTGATAACATAGGGGAATGACTCCTTTTTAACATGTAACAGTGAGGCGCATGCCCATATACCATCATAGTGTTCTACAATGTCAAGGCTCTCCACCGGGATGTTGAAAATATTGGCGTGCGTCCTTTTGCTGGCAATTGATGCCATGTTTTTTGAAGGTTCAAGGCCGTCTACTGAGAACCCTTGATTTTTAAAATGTATTATGTCTCGGCCTGTTCCGCAGCCGATATCTAGAATTTTACCACCAGGCCTTATTGTATTGGCGAAATAATCCCATTGAGGACTTAAGTCTAAGTTGAATGTTTTTGAGTCATAAATCTCGAATGATTTTTCATAATAGTCTATGGTTTCAGAATCTGCTATTATTGATTTCAATGTTAGGCCTTTATAGCAGGTTTGGATTGAAGTTCCCATTCGGAGATTTGAGTGTTTATATCATCATAATCTTTTTTCGCTAGGTCATAGATCTGGCGCGGAAATACCGCACTATACAGCCTGGTCGGCTCAGAAGAGGTTGGTTCTGTGGCTTGTATGTATGAGTCTTTCAATGCTCTTAGGTGTGCAAGATAATTGCCAAGGCATCCAATTAGTTCCAGGTTATTAGGATTTGCGAGTCCGGATGACCGCTCGATTAGTGCAGACAGCTGCTCTCCAACTTCGATGATAACTGCTACCTGAGGAAGGGAAGCTTGTATGTACTTGCCCAGGTGAGGAAGTTCTTCGATTAACCGGAATGGGATTGCTCTTCCTCTAGTAAAGACATGTAAGGTTTTCTTGGGTCGAGATTCAGTTATGTTTGTTCTGTATGCGTAACGAATACCGTCGAATTTTTGAATTTGATCATGCAGCTGAGAGCTAAGTTCTTTGCTTTGAGCTAGAAGTATTAGAAGTGGGCCGTAGAATTCATTATTTTGCTTGTTTCTGTATTCAAATATCTTTTGTTTTACTTCGAACGAAAAGTTTTCTTTGCGTTCCTCTCGATTGTACGAAAGCTGGCTTCTGTGTAGATAGAAATTTAACAATCCTCCAAACAAAATCCCCATAAAGCCAAAGATTGCTGGGTAAAGTTTTTCAATCATGGATTGCTTCAAGGAATCAATTTTCTTGCTTATTTCTTCATTCTCGCGTGAAAGCGAACTCAGCTTTGCCAAGAGGCTGTCCTGAGCTTGAATTAACTGACCCACTTTTATTGGGGGGGCGGTCTCAGTTCGTGATAGCGCGGCAGGTACAGGTACAGGTACAGGTACAGGTACAGGTACAGGTTCGGCTGGCGTTTGTGCCGCAGATCGATATTGCGACTCTGTTGATTGCGGCGTAGCCGATGGAGGCTTTGATTCCGTTGGCTGAGATGCCGAAGGCGGATTCGTCGAACCAGCTACCTGGACACTAGATAGTGAACTACCTGGAGACGAGACCTCAGCGGCTGATAGTGAGCCGCCGATGATTAAGAGAAAGGACAGTAAGCTGAATCCGATTTTCATAGAGAATCTCCTATCCGCAAGAGCTAATATTAAGCCATGGCTACGCTATTTTTTCTACAAATGATAGATGCGATTGTACCCGCTTCTGATCGCTTGAACGATTGGAGCGGGTAAATAGAGCATCGCAGGTGTAAAGAGAAAAGATGCCGAATGGTGATAGTCTGAGCGGCCTCAGAATAAGTGAGCGTTAGGTTGGTACGAGGAAACGCTCATCTAGTAAGGCCAGGATTATTCAGTCCTTGGTAATCAAAAGTGCGACGTCCTTAACTGATCTGACATGACCCATTTTATGCAAGCCCACCTCTATCAGTGACGCTACATGCCTGACTGGGTCCCAATTTAATGAACTTTGGTGCGTGAACTGCCTAAGTAGTGCTTCGTAGATATCCAAGTGCTCGCCAAATAGAGTTGGGGCATTGAATTCCTGCCCGTCCAGGTCTGATACGCTGGCATTACCGAGCCCATTCTCATCAGCCAGTGCAAGCGCAATCGCAAATCTGCTCAAAATATTAGGCGTCAGGCCTGTTTTCGATTTTAGGAACTTCAGTTTCGCAGTGGATGAGGCTGATATTTTAAATTTGTGCGGAAATAAATTCATGCGTCTTGTGCCCACCGCCAGAAATAGCCTTCCTCAGCTTGAGTAGAGCGAGTTTCTGGGTTGTATACCAGATGATAAGAGTGCGAAATGCTATCTTGCAGGCCTTCATAGAAGGCGTAGTCAATTTCCGTATCTGTCGAGAGAATGATGACTTGGTGACTCGTTTTGGGGAAATAGTTTTCCACGAGTTTTTTCCGATGAACCGAGTCCAGTCGACCTAGTGGCGTGTCGATCACAACTGGCAGGCTTCGCCCTGAAGTGCGGGCCAGCGCTTCCAAAATAGAGATTGCAAATATCTGCTTCTCGCCGGCCGATAGCTCTTCTTTACGGAGTATTACGCCTTCATCGTCAATCAGAACGACCTCGAAGGAGTTTGGATCAATCCGGATGCTGAGATTTCTATCTTCTTTGCGGGCCAGGCCATTGAACGACGTGTAAAACTGCGACTCGAGCTCTTTGAGTTTCTCAATTCGGGCGCGCGTAGAGAACTCTTTCAGTACATCTTTGGCATTTTGTGCGAGCCCGGTCAGGCGCTCCTCTTCTTGGGACTCAGCTATTTCGGTATAGAAATCGTCTAACTGGCGTGCCGCGACCGACAGACGGGCGAGGAGGGCCTTTGCTTCCTCAGCCATTGCGGATCTCTGGTCCTCAAGAGCGGACAGCCGTCCCTGTAACCGCCCTTGTTCGTTGAACAATGGGATCAGTATTTTTTCGTCGGGTGCTCTAGCGATATTTTCCCGGGCAGATTCGATTTGGTTATCAGTTTTCTGAAGCGTCATCACCAAGCCGGAGGCTCGTTGTTGCAGTGAGCCAACATCATTCAGCAGCCTGTGGGAGATACTGAAACGTTGGGTGTCCGAGAGCTCGTGAACTGGCGTTTGTTGTTCCGCGCTGTTCGAGACTTCTGAGCCGAATGTCCTTAGAAAAATATCTTGAAGGGCAGGGAGCTGATCCTTTGCCATAGCGAAGGCAGATTCGACTTCTGCTAGAAAATTGCTTTGCTGACGTTGCAAGTATTCGGAGAGTACTTGCGCTTTTTCTGCGCGTTGCTCAGCGTCTATCTGCGCTAGCAGCTTCTGGTTGAGGCTTTGAGTTATTGCGAAAGGTAGCAGGCCGCTGAGCATGTCATGCAGGGTGTGCTCTATAGCCTTTTTTTCGCTGACCAATGCATCGAGGTTGACCGTTTCCTCTTGCCTAGCGGCGCTCCAGGCGCCCCCGCGTGCATTGATGCTCGCCTCGATGTTGCCAAGGTTCTTGCTGGCCTCGGCAGTATTCACGCGCATGAGGAGAAGCTTTTCGCGTATTTTTGCCAGTTGCTGCTTCAGATCGTTATATGTCCGTTCTGCATCGGCAATTTTTTGCTTGCGATCTTCAGAAGCCTTTTTGACCGAGCGCCCTCTGATAATAACGGAGAGGTCGGAGTGCAATCTATCTATGAGATCCAAGCCCAACAGCTTGTTGATCGACTCACGCAAAGCATCTCCGGATGTTTCTTCGGCAAGGCTCGCGATTTTTTCGCCGTCGAAGAAAAACAGCTCGGAAACGCCGATCGGGATCAGCTCGTTGAGAAATGCTTGTGCCTGATCATAGGAAAGCTCGGTCAAGGCGTGTCCGTCCCTTGAAATGATCAGGCCTTCTTTTACCTTGCCAGCGTGATCAACAAACCAATCACGTGTCAGTTGATAGCTCGAAATAACGCCATATTGTGCGTAACGGAAGGTTAGCTCGACAGCAGCTCTCGTAGGCTTGGCGATGCTGTTATGAGCTCTATGTATGCATTCGCGGAGATACTGATGGTACTCGGCAACGGTTGCGCCGGAGCTCAGTACGCCTTTGCCGTACAAGGCAAGCTTCAGCGCGCTCAGGATAGTTGTTTTGCCGCCGCCGTTTAGGCCGCCAAACAAAACGATAGGTGCGTTTTTTCCTCTTTTGATCTTCGGAACCAGATCAAAGTCATGGGCTCCGCTAAACACGCGGAAATCTAGTACTGAAAGGGAGTCAATAATCATTGCAGCAAGCCATCTATGTCAGCTTTCAGAGATTCGAAAGCTGTCTTGTACGTGTCGGTAACTTTAGGTATTGCGCGTCGTTCCATCGCTTCGTCCAGTCCACCCCAGTCTTGCTCCAAGACTTTCTGCAGCTCGTCCAGAATGCCTTTTCGGCGTGAAAGTCCGGAGAATGACAACTCTGTATCGATGAGTTTCATGATCAGCACTGCTGGAACGCCGCGCTCAGCCTCGAGTGCGTTGAGAATGGCTGCATCAGGTTCAGTAAACGCGCCGGCATCATTTTTGATCCAGTCGACTGTCTCTTCGGGGTAAACCTCTCCGTAGA
Source organism: Pseudomonas sp. Leaf434 (assembly GCF_001425545.1). Classification (NCBI taxonomy): domain Bacteria; kingdom Pseudomonadati; phylum Pseudomonadota; class Gammaproteobacteria; order Pseudomonadales; family Pseudomonadaceae; genus Pseudomonas; species Pseudomonas sp. Leaf434. The sequence goes on from NZ_LMQZ01000001.1 coordinate 1,940,195, forward strand.
TTTTAGGAAGCGAATCAATCCAGTCCGGTTCATTTGGATCCTTGAGCCACTGCTGACGGATCACTTGCAGCTCGTCGCGGCCGATCAGCTCAATCTCGCGATCGGACTCACGAATGCCCTTCTCAATTTCCAAAAGTAGCTTTAGCCACTCGCGGCGGTATTTCATCCAGTACGGACCAGGCACGTGCTTGGCGGCGGTACTGGAGTCGTCATCAATAGCCCCTCTTGCGAAGGTCACTTTCCCGGTGCGACGTTTGTAGTTACGGAATTCGGTTTTATTTTCCGGCAGGGAGCTGGCGTGCAGTTGGTTGCGGAACTGAAGCAGCGGTAGCATCCAGTCCTCTCCGCTGTTCACTAGTCCTTCGATCGCTTTGTCGTGTGTCACGACTGTGCAGGTCCAGCATCCGAAACGCGAGTTGCCACACGATGGTGTATTGGTATCGATAACGAGCGGGCACTCTCCAGCATTGGAGTCTTTGTAGAGCTCAAACAGTACTCGGTTGGAGCCACCCCAAGGTCTGGCAGCGCTCATGAGATATTCCCAGACATCATCAGCGTGCCAGAGCTCAATGGGCATGTAGGTATACGCATTGTGCAATGTCGTGTGTCGACCTAATGCAGAACCATCGATTTTGTGGCGTGTGATTACCTGGGCACGCGTGGAGCTTTCTTCTCGCCTGGAGCCAAGCACAACCACGACTTCACCGAAGCGAGCTACCTTGTCCTTGATGAACTCGCTGACAGGGTCGATTTTCATCCGCTCAGTACACCAGCGGAATGCTTTGGTTGGGGCTGGGTAGCCTTTGCCCAACAGGTTGGCCCAAAACGTCTCGCCGACTTCGGGAGTGACAGAGTGAGCTGTCATGGGAAGCTGATCCTGAATCGCCTGGGCGTTTACCGAATCAAGCACCTGGCGAATCATATCAACAACTACAGGGGTCTCCACTCGAGTGTCGGACGAGACCACATACACGTGCTTATGGCGTTCTTCAGGCGGCAACATCTTCAGGGCATAGTAGGTGAGCGACAGGATGACGGTAGAGTCCTTGCCGCCGCTGAAACCCACTACCCATGGGCGATTATCGGCCTTGTAGATGCTTTGAAGCTCGCGGAGAGCGTCCGCTAATGGTCTACCAGCAATGATCGCTTCTTGGACGAAGTCATCGTGCGATGGATAGAGAAATTGATCATTACTCATTGTTGAGGAAACCTGTTTTCTAACTCTCGTTCAACCGTGGACAGCGGGACACCAAGCTTCTTCTTGATGAGACTGGCGGTGAGTGCAACGTTCGTTGTGGCTTTGGAGATTCGACCGTGAACCATGGCCCGGCCTTCCCATTCAGGATTGGCTCTGGACCAGTCGATGCTGTGTAGCTGGCTGATGGTTTTTTTCCACTCGGATTCTTTGCGAATAATCAGCTCAGACCCGACAAGTCCCATCGCTTGCAGCATCACGCCGTGAGCATGGATGTAGTTGTCACGTAGCTCAGAAGTCGACACCTCTTTGTTTTTTGCCCTGATCCAATCGGGCATCTGCAGAGAGAGCTCTTCCCAGAAAGACTTTGCGAGCTCTCTCTCGTTTTGCGCGATGAGGTCACCTTTTCCTTTCTTCAGCAGCACGCGGGACGCATTTTTGATGGCACTGAGGGTAAAAAGCTTGGAGCTGCGAGGGGAGAGACTCGACTTCTCTAGCTCAGTCATCCTGGAAAAGACTTCTACATTTTTTGCTAGATACCTGGCCAAGTCAGAAATCTGGTCGCGGTGGTCGTACAGGGTGCTGATTGAGTTGCTTGGCCGTACGGCATGCTTGTTGAGGTCGGCGAACATTTGCTGGCTGCGATTGAGTCCTTCATCGATAAAAAAAAGGACTGGGATGTTGTCGTAGCCAAGTTCTGGATTTTCCCGAATGGCTTGCTCAATGGCTGCCCGACGGTGCTGGCCATCGTTGATAAGGATTTGAGCATCCATTGGTATGGTCAGTGTGCCAATACTTTGTTCTAGGCCCGTGTCGGAAGCAGGATTGAATTGGACGACTCCATCAACCGATGCGGTGATTGCGGACAAGGTGTAGTCGTCGCGATTATCAAGTAAATATGCGGAAATCTCGGGAACTCTAGCCAAGTTCAATGTGCGTTGTGCGCGCAAATCCGCAGGCACATTGTCCTCGTTAAAAATGAAGATCTTTGGCACGAGGCGCATAGGGCACATGGCTATGTAGCACGGCCTACCGGCTTGAATGCCTCTAACACAGGGGAAAGAGTGGATATAGGTCATCATGTGTTCGCATGTTTTTTCACGGTAGGTACGTTATTTTGCATAATATTAACATACACACAAGTCTGGATGACCGGATGGTAGGTCTGGCTCGTTGGCTTTGAGGTACGGGTCAGTCAGGGAAGCTGCAAACAACGGATACCTACGCGGGGGCAAAGACTCGCCTAGGAACTCGATTCATGTTTCACGTCTTTGAAGGCTTAGCCACTTTTACCGTGATTGCCCGCTACGCGGGGAAGCCGCAGGCCGAACTGACGACCTCGAATTTCCAGTACGTTTGAAAACGGCCGGCACGGACCATTCCCGCGTCGAACTCGCGCGCTATTTGAAAGGCCCCGAGGATGCCAATATGTTGCGGGTGATTCTGCCCGACAGGAAGATGGTGCAAGGCCCGATCGTTAATAGCTGCAACGCACTGCTGGGCGGCTGGTTGCTGATTGATGTCGAATCCGACGATCCGGAGTTTGCGCCGCCGGTGGACGACTCCGATTAGCAAAGAGATAACCCTGAGAAAGAATGGGCCGCGCTAGACCTGCCGTAGGCTGCGGAGAGTAAACCCTGAAACTTCTGCAGTATATTGCCCAGGCGCAGACGGCGGACGATCTGTTCGCGTCAGTGCTCGCGCCGAAGGTTTCGTGCTGGGCCTTGAGACCGTCGAGGCGCTAGACGCGGTGCGCATAAGGCGATTTATGAATTCTTCGTCAGTTCCGTCACGGCGCGGCGTCAGGAGCACGAACAGTGGTCGGCGAAGGCATTCCCGAAGAGGTGTTGCGCGCCCTGATTTAACAACACGCGGTGCGGGAATACCTCGTGGCCAGGATCGACGGCAGCCCCGACTGAGGCCTTCGATTCGGCCGGTGCGCTCGCGACGTCAACTGCTGCGCCCCCCGGGCCAGTCTGAGGGCGGTGGGGCGCTTTGCTGATAACGTGGGATTGAGTGGATTCAGTGTAGAGCTGAAACCGACGACAGCTTGCAGTCCATTTGCAGCTTACCCACCACGTCCGGCCCATCCTCGTTGATCCACGTTCGCAGTGCTCAAGGATTAACGGGCCGTAGGTGGGACTCAACTGATTGACGATACAGTCGACCGGCGCCGGGTGAGGGTCTAGACCGTTTTAGATAGAGGCGTCCGTCTTGTCTCAGAAGCGAGATACTACAGCCGATTTCTTTCCGCAATTTATTTCGAGCTGCTGGTTTTACTAGATTAAAACGGAGAGAAAATTAGTGGGGTGCGGAAAGAGTAAGGTCCTAAGTTTATGATTTATAAGTAAAAAATCTCGGACTTAAAATCCCCCGCTCGTAAGGGCGTGCCGGTTCGATTCCGGCTTCGGGCACCATCTTAAATCAAGGGTTTGCGGGCGAAAGCTGATGCAAACCCTTGTTTGTTTCTGGTCCGCTATTTTGAACTTGGTCCGCAATTCACTTGGTAGGCATGACCTTTTTGCCTTTTCGATTGCGGATGTACTGCTCGGTCATAACCACCGTCGTATGCCCAAGTTGATCTCTGGCTTGCAAGATATCGCCACTGGATTCAGCCTTATGGTCAGTACCAATGGAAGCCAGAAGAAGAGGGTGCAGCCGATTGCGCACTTGGTGATCATGGCGACAGCTCCAATTCTGCTGGCGCTGTTGCGGCCAGGGTTTGGACGGTCAAGGCGTACACGTCCGGGGGCTGCTTGTCGAAGGCCGGCAGATGTTCAGTTTCGATCCAGGTACCGCGCACGGCGCCCTCTGCCGGCCATGCCGGTTTGCTTCCCGGTGCCTGCGTCCACGCGCTGACGCCGATGCCGTGGCTGGTGATCTGTTTGGCGGTGATGAAGCCTTGGCGCCGGAGCTGGGCCAGCACCTTCAACGCTGACTCTTTCCACGGTGTCAGGCGCACAGGGGATGGCACGCCAGCCGGCACCTGGCAGCGCTCAGGCGGGTTCCAGTCGAACATGTACCAGTCGTAGAAAGGCTTGTGCCCGCTTACCTCCAGCAGAGAATGGTCGAGGCTGAAGGTCAGGCAGTTGCCTTGTCGGGTCCAGCTCTGTCTCGGCACCATCACTCTGACGCCGAGGTGTTCCAGCATCTTCACGATGCCTTTGCTGGCATCGGTGATTTTGCTCACGATCACCAGCCGATAATCTGGGCCGGCGCGCCCGTAAAGGTCGTCGCCGCGACAGGGCAGGATCTGGTCGGCAACTTTGGCGTTCAACTGCATCTTGGCCTCGACGCCGAGGGGAGTGCATTCGGGTGGTGTCGGGGGAGGATGACTAAATCGCTAAAGGAACCAGCGAGCTTGGCCGATACGTCTTGGCATCAATGCCAAATAATTGAGATCTGGAGATCTGAATGTTTCTGAGTAAAGTTCGCAGCGCGACAGCCATCGCGGTGATTGCCCTCGCTTATGCTGTCCCAGCTTCGGCTACCACCGACGTTGTCGCAGACCACAACACTGCGGTTATGGCTGTCGCATCCACCCAGGCGTGCGCAAAGAAACATCCAGAAGCAGGTATCACTCTAGAAAAATTCCTGACGGAGCAGAAAGAGGGCATGACTGACGAGATGGCGAAACACATCCGTGATGTTGCTACAAATCCTCGGTACGAAATGGAAGTGAAGCAGTCGACTGAATTTTTCAATTCCAAAGGCGGCCAGGATTTGCTGGAAAGCCTCTGCGGTGGATTGATTACTGCTAAGTAATTGCCTCGCTTTCTTACTTTGCTGAGAGCGATGCCTGATGCATGTCGGCGGTTACAGGCCGCTGTCTTTCCGCATCGGGGTGTGATCTGGCCGGGGCTCAACCGGCATTCAGCGGAAGGGGTAGCCCTGAAGGCGACCGGTTGGCACATCCGCTGCCCCAGACTTAGCCTCAGATCACACCCCGATGCGCTCTCATAGAGAGGATCGGGCAGCAGCCTTGCAATCAGCCGCCGTCATTCGATGGCCGTCTTCGCACTCAACTACGCGCACGCCGCTGGTGAGTCCACGTTCAGCGTTGAGCCTGTTCGCCTCTCGGATGCAGGCGTTCAAGTCGGCGTCGGCGAAGTCCTGCCGCTCTCCGCGCAGGGTGATGTGGATGATTTTGTTCATTGTCTTGCCCTCGGTTGTTTTCCCAATGCCCCCGTCACCAGGTGCATCACTGAAAAATTCCGTGTTTCTCCGCACCCGCTTAACAGGTCATTCACTCAGTTCGGTCAACACCTCGTCCGCCGTCGCAGTGGGCTGCGCGTGGGCAGGCTTTCGGGCCTGTCGGATCGCCGGTCGCCGGTAGAGGCATCACTCAGTTCGGTCAACACCTCGTCCGCCGTCGCAGTGGGCTGCGCGTGGGCAGGCTTTCGGGCCTGTCGGATCGCCGGTCGCCGGTAGAGGCAAGTGCCGTTTTGTTCATCGGTTTACTGACCTCCCACCGATGGAGCCGGGAGTGACCTAACCGGACTGGCCGGGTAGTGGTTCATGCCGCGGGTTTTTAAAGAGCGGCGGGTCTGTCGACCCTGGCGCCGGATTGCTTTGGCGTTGAGGCAAGCTACAACAAAAATTGTAATATGCAGGCGTGAGTTGTAATTGGTTTTGCATTTATGCATGGAAGGATTTCCTGCAGGCGTAAAAAAGCCCGCGCTTGGCGGGCTTTGTAGGGCACTAGATTATTTTGCGCGAGAGGCCCATCGGGTATGTGTCCAGTAAGTAGATCGGCTTAGGCCGGGCGCTTTCGAATACTCGGCCCCGTTCTTCAGTTCGATCTCCATTCGGTCATCGCGCATTTGTACAACCGTCCACGAGGTATTTTGGCTGATATCCATCTGCTCAAAGCATAATCCGCGCGTGACCATAACAGCGCTCAACGCATAATCGCCATGTGTGTAGCTGGAATACGCTCGATCAAAATCGTCAGGAGTGATGCAGCCGAAAGCCTCTATGTCGAGATGAATGAGATCTTTCGCCTTCAGCTTATAGGCGACAGATTTTTGCTGAACAGGAACCGCTGAGCTAGCGGAGGTCTCGCGGTAGACGAATGCACAAAGGGTCACGCAAACCAGGAAGGCACACAGAATCACTGTCCAGTGAGTGCCTAAAATTTTCAGAAGAGGTTTCTCGTCGGGCCGCGAGTGGCAAACACCACCCTCCACTGCCTGCGAAGGAACATCAGCACCGCAGTGCTTACACTTGATGGCCTCGGCTTTGATCGTTTCTGCGCAATAGGGGCAGGCTTTTACCGCTTCTTCCATGTTGAAGCCTCTGAATTCAATTCGCGCGGGAGTACATCGCCCACCAAAAAACATGTCCAAGAATCGCTATCTGCTGCTCCTGGATTTGCTCGAAGGTGTAGTTCTCGTCCGGATGTTCGTCGTGGTTGAAGCTGCGAAGCTTGATGCCCGTCGGAGTCCGGTAAACCTGCTTCACACGAAGCTGACCCTTATGGTTCACCGCATACATCTCGCCATCGACGATATCGCCGAGCGAGTTTTTGCCCATGTTGACGCCCACTGTGGCGCCATCCCGCAGCACCGGCATCATGCTGTTGCCGCTCACCGTCACGCACTTGGCGTTGCTGAATTGAACGCCGTTGTTGCGTAAATCCTTCTTGAAGAAGCGAAGCCTTGCACTGTCGCTTTCTTCTATCGCGAATCGCCCAGTGCCCGCCGCCAGTTCGACTTCCTTGAGGAAGGGGACGTAGACCTCGTCGTCGCCAGGTGGCGTCTCTTCATCCCACGTTTCGATTGAGCCCAATGAAGTGTCGGCAGTGCGGCTCTGACTTTCGAGCGGGCCAGCCTCGCCCATCAGATAGGCGACCGAAACTCCAAGCACGTCGCTCAGCATTTTGATCTTCGGGTTTCTCGGGACAGTTCGCCCGGATTCCCAGGCTTGGACGGATTGCGGGCTCACATCGAGCTTTCGCGCCAGCTCGGACTGATTTAGCCCAGCAGCCTCGCGGGCCGCAGCGATTCGGGAGGAGGTAATAGTCATGGCAGCGAGAATACAACTCGAACTTGTAGCTAGCATTGCAATTATAAATTGTAGTTTCGATTTAAAATCTGTAACTGTGCGTTGTAATTACCAGTTTAACGAGGACGCTATGGAACAGAACGCACATCGGGAGGTGGTTCTGATGCGCATAAAGCTATCATCTAGCAGAATGGATGCCAGTCTTGAGGTCGTGCGTGCTGGTGATGTTCTAACCGTGAATGGTGAAGTCTTCAATTGTAAAACGTGGGCGAAGGCGACACCTTGCCTAGTGCCGCGATCAAATCGTCATGGTTTGCAGGCGATGTCAGCCGCGTCGACGGGGAGCTTGAGCTTACTCTGATCCTTCCGCTCCCGATCTATTACAGCCCAGATCAGGCATTCCCGTCACCGCTTGAGGATGTGCGTGACGGCGTAATTCCCTTGCCCATGCCTCTGCCAGAGCCAGGAGAACAAGCATGAACATCGACTGGACTCAACTGATCACCAAGGCCATGAAGGACGCCGCCATTCAGGCCGCTGAACTGGCAGCCGCGAAGACATTGCTCGCCTCACGAAATGCACAGGCGATCGCCCAGATCTCGCGAATACAAGACCGCATCGATACGATCAATTTCGGCATTGAGATCGGTGAAGCCGCTGCAGAAGACGAGGCCGAGCAGGCCGCACTGACGCTGAACCTGAAAGCGTGGAAGAGCTATCAGTTTGCACTGGGCAAGGTCACTGTGCAGCCGACCTGGTGTCAGGCGCCGATATGGCCGATCGAACCGCCCATCCCGGAAATCATTGCTGCGCCGCTGCTGAGTGAGTCGAATGAGCTCTAAAAGGATCGAATGCCGATACACGAAATGAGCGAATTTGGGTGCGTTAATAAACGCTGTTCATTAATCACCTGAAGTTTATGCTGGTCCTGCGGAGCGCCGGCATACTTGCCGCCGCCCCTTAAGGGATACCGTTCACGGACTAAGCAAGTACAGGCTCCCGAGTGCTGGCTTTGGAAGCTAGATATCTTTTGGACTTCTCAATGCCTCGCTTCCGGAGTGGCGTTTCGATAAGCCGGTAGTTCAGCTCAGCGAAGACTGCGATTAGGATAATAGCGGTTACGCAAAATCTAATGTTGTAATGAGAGTTGAACTCGAATCCTACCCCTTCAATTCGCGACCAGATTTCTCTGGTCAGCCAAAATGACGGGTTGTGAACAAGATATATTGCAAAAGATCGCGCGCCGACATATGCCAAGATACTTCTGATTTTCCCTTCTGGGAATAAGTATCCGCCTTGATATGATCCCAGCCAGACGGTGATCGTGCAAAGCAAAGTAACCATTGTGAAAACGAAGGGAATTACGCCTCCATTAGACGGAGTCACCAAAATCGCGCCTATCAAGGCGCTTGATTCTGGCGCGGGACTTAAAATCCCCCGCTCGTAAGGGCGTGCCGGTTCGGTTCCGGCTTCGGGCACCATAAATATCAAGGGCTTGCATGACATATGTCATGCAAGCCCTTATTTTTTGTGCCGTGGAAATGTTTTCCACGCTCCTGACTGGCCATTCCGTCGCCGTCTGGTGCCTGGAGTTCCACTCCTTTCTTCAGCGTCGACTGCATCCATCAGCGAGTAAGCGTTTCTGGCGCTACCACCCATACGCTACAGGGCATTTTGTACAACAGATGCTCGACCGTGCTGCCAACCAGTCGGCCTATTCCTCGATGAGTGACGCGGCCCATTACGATCACATCGATGTCGTAAGCATCGGCATAGCTGGAAAGCACCTTGGCGGGATCGCCCACAATCATGTGCTGGTTTTCTGCCGGAATATTGTTGCGTGCAGCCAGCGCCTGGAAAGCTTCGCCTTGGGCATCGAACAGTTTCTTGGCTGCGCTGGAAGAAAAGATCGCGGACGCGTTATTGAAGCCGAATTCGGCAGCGCTGATCGATGACAGGTCATGAGCATAAATTACGTCCAGGCTGCCATTGCAGATACCGGCCAGTCTTGCTGCTTCGCGCAGGATCCGGTCGTTGAGGCCCTGGTATTGGCCATCACGATGGAAGGGGTCGACCGCCGCGACGATTCGGCGTGGCAGTGCGTTTTGAGCGTGGCTGACAAAATGCAGCGGCACCGGGCATTCGCGCAACAGGTGGATGTCCAGCGGGGTGAACATCAGTCGCGACAGAACTGATTCGTGCTCCAGAGCCTTTACAAGGGCGGCCATCGGCTGTTCCTTCAAATGGATGAGGATCTCCTTCAAAGGATTGTCCACCCAGACGACCTCGGTGGTGACGGTCACTCCGATCTTGCGCAGCGGCCGGGCCTGGTCTTCGAGCCATTGATGATGGCGTTCGACATAGCCCAGACGCATCTGCTCCAGGGCTTGCTCGTTGACCATTCCTGCGGTCGCCAGGCCCTCCAGATAATCAAACGCGACAATATGCAGTGCGGCATCCGACGCTTTGGCCAGTGCGGCGGCGCCGTCGAATGCGGGACTGTTTTTCATCAGCGGCGACACGACCAGCATGAAACGCGATTGCTCAGACATGACAGAACTCCCGAGGCAGTCACCCAAGCATTGCGCTGCATGCCTGGAGTGAGTAGTGGCGCATGCGCTTATCCTGGAGCGAGCCAGCAGGGCGGGGTTGATATTTATCAACCAGACATCAGCGCGTGGTCGTGAGCGGATGTACGGTCGAGCAAGACCACTGATCCTCGGATAGTTGACCATTATCAACTACGACCCTGTCGCCGCGGCTCAAGCTCTGCTCTGCACTCACCTGTCGGCGGAGGGAAAGTCATCATGGCCACCATGAAAGCCGCAATATTCGTTGAAAAAAACCGCATCGTGCTCGATGACAAGCCAATCCCCGAAGTCGGTCCGCTGGATGCGTTGATCCGCGTGACCACCACCACCATTTGCGGCACCGACGTGCATATCCTGCGCGGCGAATACCCTGTGGCAAGAGGACTGATCATCGGCCACGAACCGGTCGGCATCATTGAGCGATTGGGCTCGCAAGTACGCGGTTTTATCGAAGGGCAGCGAGTGATCGCCGGTGCCATCACCCCCAGCGGGCACAGTTACGCGTGCCTGTGTGGCTGCGGCTCGCAGGACGGCCCGGACACCCGGCACGGCTTCAAGGCCATTGGCGGCTGGAAGTTTGGCAACACGATCGACGGTTGCCAGGCCGAGTACGTATTGGTGCCGGATGCACAGGCCAACCTGTGCCCGATCCCCGATGAGTTGAGCGATGAACAGGTGCTGATGTGCCCGGACATCATGTCCACCGGGTTCTCGGGGGCGGAGCGGGGCGAGATCGCCATCGGCGACGCTGTCGCAGTATTTGCATTGGGTCCCATCGGCCTCTGCGCCGTGGCCGGAGCGCGCCTGAAGGGCGCCACCACGATTATCGGTGTCGACGCGGTGCCCGAACGCATGGCCATGGCGCGCCAACTGGGCGCGACCCATACCATCAATTTCAAGGACGGCAATGTGGTGGAGCAGATCATGGCGTTGACCGATGGCCGTGGCGTGGATGTGTCCATCGAAGCGCTGGGCACCCAAGGCACGTTCGAGTCGGCATTGCGGGTGCTGCGCCCGGGTGGGCGCTTGTCCAGCCTCGGGGTGTATTCCAGCGATCTGCACATCCCGCTCGGCGCGTTTGCCGCCGGACTGGGCGATTACAGCATCGTTTCCACCCTGTGCCCCGGCGGCAAGGAGCGCATGCGGCGCCTGATGGCGGTGGTGCAGAGCGGCGCCGTCGATCTGTCACCGCTGGTGACTCACCGTTTCAGGCTGGACGACATCGAGCAGGCGTATGAGTTGTTCGCTCATCAACGCGACGGGGTCATGAAAGTCGCAATCACTCCTTGAAAGCACCTTGGCGTGCCGCTGAAACCGGGGTTTGCATGAACATCAAGATCGCTGAAAAACACGCTCCCCATGGCTGGGTCGTGCACATGGATGACTGGGATGTGGGCTTCAGGAGCCTCAAGGCTGCGCAGGAGTTTGTCGAGGTGCTTGAGGCCCGTATCAACGCTCCTCATGAGTGGCCGAATGCGTTTGCCCAGCCGTTGCCAGCGAGGCCGGCAACGGCTCGCCGCATCAGCGCAAGTGCTGGATGCTCGCCATAAGCCAAGTGCAGAGCAGGGTGCGCAAACCCTGCGGGACGCTACCCATCATGAATGAGGTTTTTGATCTGTCCGGCGCCGCTGCGGCGTTGGGGATCGGCATGCTCATCGGTCTTGAGCGTGAACGGCACAAGGGCACCGGCGATGCGCGACACTGCGCCGGCTTGCGCACGTTCGCCATTACCGCACTGTTGGGATATGTCGCGCTACAAGTCGGCGGTGGTCTGCTGCTGGGGTTCATCGCCGTCTGTGTCACGTTGCTGACCAGCGTCGCGTACTGGCGCAGTCAGAGCGACGATCCCGGGGTGACCAGCGAGGTGGCGTTGATCGCGGTGCTGATCCTGGGCGCGTTGTGCGCAACTGCGCCGGCGCTGGCCATTGCCCTTGGCGTGGTGATTGCGGGCCTTTTGGCGTATCGCCAGACGCTGCATCACTTTGCCAACAGCCAGTTGTCCGAAACTGAAATGCGTGATGGCCTGATCCTGCTGATCGCCGCGCTGGTCATACTGCCATTGGCACCGGACCGATATATCGGCCCGTACGCCGCGATCAATCTGCGCACCATTTGTACCGTGACGGTGTTGCTGATGCTGGTCGGCGCGTTCGGCCACGTTGCCGTGCGCGCTTTGGGCTCGCGCTATGGCTACGTCATCAGCGCGATTGCATCCGGCTTCGCCTCCAGTACCGTGACGATCGCGACCATGGGCCAACGCCTTGCCCATGAGCCGGGCAATATCCGCATCCTCAGCGCGGCCGCGATTTTCTCCAATCTGGCAACGGTGATACAGGTCGGACTGATCCTCATGATGGTTGATCCGAATCTGCTGAACAGTATATGGACGCCTCTGCTTTTCGGCCTGATCGCTACGTTGTTGTACGGCGCCTGCCTGATGTTTCCCGACCCCACGCGAGGGAGCCGCAGCAAACCGGTCGATACGGCAGGGGCGTTCAATCTGAAACTCGCGGTCATCGTGACATTGACGCTTACCGGCATCACATTCGTCTCCTCGGCCATGCTCAGCCACTTTGGTCAGGCAGGCTTGTGGCTTACCGCAATGCTTTCGGGCTTTGCCGATGCGCACTCTGCCACAGCGTCCATCGCAAGCCTGGCCAAGGCGGGCCAGGTGCCTTATGACTCGATAGTCGTGCCAGCGCTGATTGCCGTCAGCAGTAACTCGTTGAGCAAATGCGTGGTGGCGTGGGTCAGCGGCGGCAGGCGTTTCGCTGCCTGCGTGATCCCGGGGCAGTTGTTGCTGACCTTGGCCATGTGGGCGGGCACTGTGCTGTTTTGAGCGCAATCGGTGCTCTTGCTGACAAAGATCAAGCTGCCAGTGGCCACAGCATTCACCCTGAAGTCTGTTTCTCCTGGCTGGCCGCATGCCGAGGTATCCCATGTCACAGATTCCGCGTTTACTGTTGATCGCTCCCTGCGCCATGGAGCACACGCCTGCGTTCGAGCGCGCGGCTGCGCTGGCCCAGGCCATGCAGTTGCCGCTGCACATCGTGGCCTTCGATTACTTGCAGGCGCTGGCAGTGGCAGGGCTGTTTGCCCCCGAGCAGATCCGCCTCGCCCGCGATGGTTATCTGCGCACTCACCGGCAGTGGCTCACAGAGCAGGCGTCGTTGCTGGCAAGGCATCAGATCATGGTCACCAGCGAGGTGATGTGGGTTCAGGATCCCTTCGCCGAGATCCTGCAGTTCATCAACGAGATGCCGTTGCTATTGATCATCAAGGATGTGCAGCACGAGTCCGTGCTGGAGCGTATTTTCTACACCCCGCTGGACTGGCAACTGTTACGCGATTGCCCGGTGCCGGTGCATTTGGTGACCGACGACACTCATCCGCGCCCACGCCGTGTGCTGGCCATCGTCGATGTCTTGCGCAGCGAAGAGCAGGACTGCCTGTTCAACGATCAAATCATCGATGCCGCCACCCAACTGGCCGCGCAGTGCGATGCCAGTCTTGATGTGGTGCATGTTTACGACTGGACGGCGGCTTACGCCACGGACATCGGGTTCGGCGCACTGACATTGGCCACCGGGATCCATGAAACGCTGGGCACTGCGCAGCATGAGGCATTTACGGCCCTGGCCGAGCGCCACGGCGTGCCGGCCTCATGCCGGCACTTCATCGAGGGCGCGCCGGTGCGCAGTATCTGCGAGTTCGCCATCAACAAGCAGATCGACGTCATTGTCATGGGCACAGTGCAGCACCACGGCTTGAGCAAGTTGTTAGGCAGCACCGCCGAACAGCTGCTGCATCGGGCACCTTGCAGTGTGCTGGCGATCAAGCCGCAACCCACACTGCAATCCTGAAACACGAACGCCCCGAGGTGAATCGTTGGCCGACTCACCTCGGGGCGATTCATTTACAGGTCAAGACGATGAATGACCTGGCGTGCGTCGTCAGGATCATTGTGGGTCTCGAAGCCCAGGCTTTTGGCCAGATCGCGCATCGCCGAGTTACTGGCGGCATCGACCGAGTACATCTGGCGGAATCCGTTGTGGCGGGCTGCCTTGATCAAGTGTTCCATCAGCAACGTGCCCAAGCCCAAGTGCTGCCATTCATCGGCGACCGTCACCGCGCACTCGCATTGATGTCCGCCTGTGCCGGCATAGCGGCTGATGCCGATTTCGATCAACTTGCCGTTCTCGTGAACCAGTGCAATGAAGGCGGTGCGCTGTTTGTTATCGGTGTCCATCAACTGGTCGAGCAGAGCGGTGCCGGGTTCGCTGATCTGGGCGAGAAAACGCATGTGCCTGGATTCGGGGGACAGGCGCTTGATGAAGTCGTATTCGCGCATGCGATCCTTCTCCGTGAGCGGCCGGATCAATACATGGCGACCGTCCTTGAGCGCCTCAATCCAGTATTGACCGGAAACCGCCGCGTAAGCGGCCACGGCCTGATCGTTGTGGTCTTTGACGGTGAGCATGGTCATTCTCCATCCGGTTCGAAAGGCTGGCGGACGCTGAAAAAGCGTCCGCTTGCCTTCCTTCTACGCGGTTGCCCACGGCGACATCTGATCTACATCAGACGCCTCTTTCATTGACCCGGGCTTGATGTAAATCAACGCCGGGCAAGGGCGAGCGGGCGCAGTCTTGAAGCCTGCCGGCCCACCGCGCCGGTGCCGAGCGGAGGTGTGTGATGGGCCAATATGAACGTCTGTTGCTGGTCGCCGACCAGACGCTGCATCAATCGGCGGCGATGCTGCGTGCCATCGCGCTGGCCAAGGCGAGCGGGGCGGCGCTGGATGTGCGGGCCTTTGTTTCGCCGGTGCCGATCACCCATCTGTGGGAGGAAAAAATCGATGACGTGGATGCTCAGCGCTATCAGCGGCGCTACCGTCGCTGGGTGGCCGATGAGCTCGAGCAGCTCAGCAACCAAGGGTTGGACGGCACGGTTGATGTGGTCTTTTCCAGCCATCCGCTGCTGGACATCCTGAAGACCGTCCATGTACTCAAGCCCGACCTGTTGATCAAGGACGTGCGACTGGAACCGGCGCTCAAGCGCGTGTTCATCACGCCGCTCGATTGCCACCTGCTGCGTGAGTGTCCGATTCCGGTGCATCTGGTCAATCAGATTCGCTATGCGTTGCCGCATCGTGTCGTGGCAGCCGTGGACCCGTTCGATCCGGATACCCAAATCAGTGGCTTGAACGACGTGATCATACGATCGGCGAACACTTTGGCGTTGCAATGCGACGTGCCGTTGCACCTGCTCTGCGCCTACGATTTGTCCGCCGCTTTCAACGGCGATGCACCAATGATCAACGGTGGCTGGAACGAAGATCTGGCGAACGAGCTGCGTCAGACACTGCATCAGGCTTTTGTCGCCCTTGCCGATCGTCACGGTGTGCCACCTGAGCGTCGACACTTCGTCATGGGCCATCCAGTGCAGGTCATCAATGAGTTCGTCGAGCAGTACCTGGCCGACGTGGTGGTGATGGGCACGGTTCATCGCGTGGGCATCGAACGCGTGATCGGCAGCACCACCGAGCGCGCCTTGTATTCGGTGCCGGGGAGCATTCTGGCGGTGAGGAAAGAGCCTGTGCGTTGAGCATGATCGCAGCGTAGCGAGCCAGCCTGTTCGCTGGCTCGCTAGGGTATTGCATAGATCTTGAACAGCTTCCTGGCCGCATCGCCGGCGCCGCCCAGATGTTTGTCGAATGCCTGTTCAATTTCGCCGGATTGGTACATTTCACTCAGCGCCGTGTCGACCAGCAGACGGAAATCCTCATCCTCTCGATCCACTGCCATCGCCGTCGGTGCGTACTCGAAAATCCGCTCCACCAGCACCAGGTTGCCCGATGGATAATTTCTGGTCAGCAGATGCTTGAGCAGCATGCGTTCAGCGAAAAACGCATCGGCTTTGCCATTGGCAACCAGATTCAGACCGGCTTCTGCGTTCTCTACGGTGACCAGCGTGGCGACCACACCCAGCAATCGCATCTGCTGTTGTATCCACGTCTCGGTGACCCCGCCGGCGATGGCGGCATACGTCTGATTGGCCAGACCACGGTTCACCGTGGCTCGCCACGTTGGCCCGGTATGGGCCACTTTGCCGTTCAGCACATTGAGCAAGGTTTCGGAAGCATCCTGGCGCACCACGGCCGAGAGACCGGCGGTGTAAATCGGCACCGAGTAGCTGACGACCCTGCGCCGCGCCAGCGTGGGTGGGGTCGGCGTACAAAGAATGTCGATCTTGCCGGAACTGACGGCGCTCATCTCGTCGTTGAGCGAGACCGGTTGGTAATTGATTTTCAACGCCGGCAGATTCAGATCGATCCTGACCTTCTCGGCTATTTTCAGACAGAGATCGATGGCATAGCCGCTGGCTTTATCGGCGGCCTGATCACTGAAAGGCATGAAGTCAGGCACGTAGCCAAGGGTGATCGCTTGACTGGCCCGGATGCGCTCCAGCGTGTTGCCATGGGCGATTACCGGTAGCAGCGTAAGCATGCAGACGAGCAGCAGGTGGTGGGCTCTGGTCAGTTTCACGTTCATGCGCGCGGTTCCTCGAATTCAGATTTCTGTGCTGTACCGAAGACTTCGATCAAGGGTTATCAGGCCGGGGGCCGACAGGCGCAGGGGCATCGACAAAACGTTTGGCAAGGAAACCGTAAAGCAGGTAGCCGAAAACCAGGACCAGGATGCCGCCGAATACCGCGTCCTTGCCGCAGGCATACAGCGCATACAAGGAATAGGCCACGGCAACCACTAACAGCAGGGTATTGCGCGTGTATACGGCTGCGCTGACTCTGGCTTTGTACATCATCACCAGCAGCCCGGTGGCTGCCGTCACGTAGGGAATCAGGTTGGTCACCGCGGCGAGGCTGACAAGTTTTCCAAACTGCGCGCTCGCGTTCGGCGAAATGGTCGACAGCGCCATCAAGGTCTGCAGGACGCCGCAGACCAGCATCCCGACGATGGGGGCGTTGCGTGCGCTGACCTTGCAGAACAGTTTTGGAAACATGCCCTGATCAGCGGTCACCTTGGCCGTTTGCGCCAACGTGAACTGCCAGCCCAGCAGCGAGCCAACACAGGCCATTACCGCGAGCGCCATGATGATGTTGCCGACCAGGGGATTGAACATATGTGCATAAACGAGCGCGAAAGGAGCAGATGAGTTGGCCAGTTCGGCGTTGGGAATAATGCCCTGAATGACCGTCGTCGATAGCACATAGACCACCGCTGCGCCCAATGTCCCGAACAGACAGGCCAGCGGTACGGTGCGCTTGGGGTTTTCCACCGCATCTGAGGCCTGGGCTGCCGACTCCATGCCGAGAAACGCCCAGAGTGTCAGGGGAATCGCTTTGCTGATGGCCTCGGATATCGGCAGTTGATTCGGGTTCCAGGCGGCGATGATCAGATCGGGTTTGAACCAGAACCAACCGATGATGCTCAAGCCCGCTACAGGAATGATCACCCCCCACACCGTAACCGCACCAATCCTGCCGGTGATGCCTGGGCCGCCGAAATTCGCCACGGTGGTCAGCCAGAGCAGGCCGACTGTCCCAACGAATAAAGGAATGGCGCCGCTTCCCAGCCAGGGCATGAACGATGTCATGTATCCCACCGCAGAGATCGCCACCGCCACGTTGGCAATGGCCAGCGACAGGAAGTACAGGTAAGAGCACAGAAAAAAGCCTGACTTTGCATGCGCCTCTTCGGTGTAGGCGGATAGCCCGCCTGAGCGCAGGCAGAAGATGCCGCACTGGGAAAAGCAATACGCGATGGCCATCGAGCCGACAGCGGTGACGATCCATGACAGCAATGAAACAGCCCCGAGTTGGGCCATGCTCGTCGGCAACATGATGATGCCTGAGCCCATCATGTTCACCGTCACCAGTGTGGTGAGCCCCATGAGGCTCATTTTCTTGCTTGAGTCGGCCATCGGAGTTCCCTCGATTTGCGCAACGCATCACCGCTCAGCCGACGCACGAGGTTTTGCCGGCATCGGCAGTACGCAGCTTTTCAAGCGACGTTCAACGGTTAGAAAGACAGGTGATTTCAAGTGCATCGAAACAGCGCGCCCATCGCTTCGATATGGCTTGCCCGAGGGATGGCGAAGGCATGGCAGGAACTCATGGACGGGCTCAATGCTGCTGGCGGTTGCAGCCGGACACCATCTGCTTGAGGCCGTCCATGTTGCGGATTTTTACGTCGCGTGCGGTGATTTCCACCAAGCCCTGATCGCGCAAGTGGGCAATGCCGCGGCAAATGGTTTCCAGACGCAGCCCAAGGTAGGAGCCGATTTCTTCGCGGCGCATTTTCAGCACGAACTCTTTCGAGGAATAGCCACGGGAGCTCAGGCGTTGTGAGAGGTTGAGCAGGAAAGCCGCCAGGCGCTCATCGGAGTTCATGTTGCCCATGAGCATCAACATGCTGTGATCGCGCACGATTTCCCGGCTCAGCAACTTGTTGAGGTTGTGCTGCAGCGATGGCAGGCTTTGCGCGAGTTTTTCCAGCTGTGCGAAGTGAATCGGACAGACTTCGCTGTCTTCCAGTGCATACGCAGTACACGCGTGTTGATCGATGCTGATGGCGTCCAGCCCGAGCATTTCGCCGGGAATATGAAAACCGGTCACTTGCTCGCGGCCATCGACGGAGACCACGCTGGTCTTGAACGAGCCTATTCGCACGGCGTACAGCGAGCGTAGCGGGTCCCCCGTCCTGTAGAGAGCAGCGCCTTTCTTCACCTTGTATCGCTGCACGATCAGCGTGTCGAGCCGCTCGACCTCCGGGCCCGTCAAACCGAGCGGCAGGCATAACTCCACCACACTGCAATTGCAACAGGCAGTTTTAAGAATCGGCGGGGGCGAGTGGGCTTCAAGCATGGATAAGCAGCCTCCAGTGAGTGTGATAAGCATAGAAGTCTTCGCAGCGCACGTGCCTTTCGTTTGGCGTGCCAGCGTGATTACGGACGAACGGCGGGGAGGGGAATCACAAAGGCAACGGCCTCTGCGCCGCTCTTGTGTCGCAGGCTTGATGGGGAGACTTGATGCATATCAAGCGTGGCGGTTGGCAGAGTTGCAGAATCGTCCAATGGCGCTGACTGGAAATACACGTGATGTTCAGGCTCAAACGCATTCTGTTGATCGCACCCGCCGAAATGACCCGCACCCCGGCGTTTGATCGCGCCCGGGCGCTCGCTCGGGCCAGTGGCGCGTTGCTGCACATCGTAGCGTTCGATCATGTCCAGTCCTTGGCGTTGGCCGGTCTGTTCGATCACGACGCCATGGCGCAAGCGCGTGAAGGCTATTTGCAGATGCATCGCCAGTGGCTGGAGCAGCAGGCCAGGTTTCAGCGTGGCGCCGGCGTGCAAGTCAGCACCGAAGTGGTCTGGGCCAGGGCCACGCCGGCGCATGTACTTGAGTACATCAATGACTTTCATGTCGATCTGGTGATCAAGGATGCTCACCATGTTTCAGCGCTCAATCAAACGTTTCATCCGCCATTGGACTGGCTATTGGTACGAGATTGTCCCGCCTGCGTGCATCTGGTCACCGAGGCCGCACATCCGAAACCCTTGAAGATCCTGGCGGCCATTGACCTGTCGCATCTCGAGGATCTGACCCAAGGGCTCAATGACCGGATACTTGGCGTTGCATCGACATTGGCAGCTAAATGCGATGCATCGTTGCACTTGTTGAACGTCGCCAATTGGTCAGTGGTGGGTGATGCGGCGATGAGTGTGCCGAACTTGAGTCTGGATCACAGTTTGCGCGATGCGATCAACGACACTCAGCAGGAAGCCTTCGATACGCTGGCCGAGCGCTATGGTCTCGATGAAGAGCATAGCCACCTGCTCTCAGGTGTCCCGTACCGGGTGATCGAAGACTTCGCCCGGCAGCACGCGTTCGACCTGCTGGTGCTCGGTATCTGTCACCATCAAGCGCTCGACGGCTTCATCGGCGGCACGGCCGAATGCCTGATGAACCGGGCTTCTTGCAGTTTGTTGATGGTCAAGGCAATGCCTGCCACAGCCTGCCCGGTCATCGCAGCAGTTGATGGTAATCGGTTGGGGATAATCCATCAGTGACTGCGCCCGCCGTGTGCGTATTGCCATTGTTGCCAGGCGTGCCGATATTTCTCATCGGCGCGTTTCCTCGCTTCAGTGAACTTGTGCATGGTGTCTGTAGAAAACGGCTCTTCAAGGACGGCATAGGCCCGTTCGCTGAGCCGATCGGCTTCGTGAAACAGTGCGCCACTGTCATCGATCGCGTCGGGGACATTGGCGGTTGTCATGGCTGAATCATTGATGACCATATCGTGAACCTCGCAAAGCAAGAATGAGGGTGGGTTGCGGACCTGCCACCCTGTGGCCGCATCTGTAACTTTCACGCGTTCGAGCAGCTTGTGACTGTCCCTGATCCGAGATGCGGGCGCAGCCGAGTCATGAATCTATTTCGATCCAGTTTGTCGTCGCAGCGATTGATCCAGATCAATGTCGCTCGCCAGTTTCATCGCCGCTTTGTCGGTTTTCCAGGCGCTTTCGCAAGGGTGGTGGACAAGCCTCGATATTCAGGTTTTTCACTGTACCAGGACCCCTGCAGCGTACTGGCGGTCTAGCGAAAACGCTGGTGCACCTTACAAAGTCAGCGTTCCGGCCCACAACATCCGGCCAGCGTAAATCGCGGCGGCCCAGATGATGATCAACACACCCGTTTCCGGACCGCTGAGCGGCTGACCCTGACGTGTTTTCAGCGTGCCCAGGTAAATCAACGAGCCAAGCGCGTAGAGCAGAGCGCTGAGCAGCAGGTATTTGGGGCCGGCGGCATACAGCTGAATCAATCGGATGATTATTCCCCTGCCGGAATCGATAACGTCGCCCTCAAACCTCCCTCTGCGCGGTTTGTCAGTTCAATCCGTCCGTTCAGTCGCATCGCGATGGTGTTGACAATGGTCAACCCCAATCCGGCGCCATGCGCCGTGCCACGGCTGTAGAAACGCTCGAACAATCGCTCTCTGGCTGATTCATCGATTCCCGGCCCTTGATCGTCGACCGTCAAATGACAGAAGCCATCGGACTCGCTCAGGTGCACGGTGATCGCACCGTGTTCGGGGGAGAAATTCGCCGCGTTGGTGATCAGGTTATTCAGCGCAATGTCGATGGCGGCGGGGTCGGCGAGGACATGAAACGGTTGGTCGCTGACCTCGAAGATCAATTCAAGGTGTTTGCTCAGCAACCATGGTGTCAATTGCACCAGGCTGTTGCGTACGGTTTCGCTGAGATCAATGCGTTGCAGTGGCGGCGGGTTAGGTTTGGGTTCAAGACGCGCCATGGTCAGCAGCTGATTGACCAGTCGGCTCGTGCGGTCGACTCCGGAGATCAGAAACTCAAGTGACTCACGACGCTCGTCTTCGGTACCGGCCTCCTGCAGATTTTGCGCATGCACCCGCAGCACCGCCAGCGGCGTGCGCATTTCATGCGCGGCATCGGCGATAAAGCGACGCTCCCGGCCGAGCACTTCCTGAATCTGCGCGAGCATGCGATTGAGCGCTGCCTGCATGGGCTCCAGCTCACTGGGCAGGGGCGTCAGTTGCAGCGGCTCAAGTGAACCACTGTGACGGGCGCGCAGAGTCGCCGCCATGTCTGCCAGGGGCTTGAGTCCCCAGCCTATGGCCAGCCAGATCATCGCGGCGAGGATCAGGCTGCCGAGCATGTTCGGCCACAGCGTGTGGCGCACGATGCGGTCGACCAGGTCGGTGCGCACATCGTCGCGCTCGCCGACCCAGATGCGCAGGCCGTTCTGCTTGTCTTCCAGCATGAACGCTCGCCATTGCCGACCTTTCAGGTCGACCACGTCGCTGAACCCCGTTCTCGTCGGCGGCGCAGTGAAGGAGGGCGCACTGGCGGTATGTACCAGCACCTCGCCTTGCGGGTTCCACACCTGAAAGGCGATTTTGCTTTCGTAAGGATGTCCGTCAACCCGTGGCTTGGCTTCTCCGAGAGCCTGATTGAACGCCTGATACAACTGCGCGTGCTCGGTACTCGCCATCGGCATACGCATCACGCCCTGCAGCAGGCGTGCGTTCTGCGCCAATTGCGCGTCGTAGACCTCGGCGATTTCGTGGTTGCTGTCATGCACGTTGAAGGTGCTGAGTATCGCCAGGCCGGCCAGTAACAGGCCGATGATCAGGGTCAGCGTGCGCCGGCGGATCGAGGTCATCGACGCTCCTCCACCAGATAACCCACGCCGCGGATGGTGCGGATCAGGTCGGTGGAGAACTTCTTGCGCAGGTGATGAATGTGCACTTCCAGGGTGTTGCTTTCCGCTTCTTCGTTCCAGCCGTAGAGCAACTGGATCAATTGATCGCGAGTCATCACCCGCCCCGGCGGCGACAGCAGTTCGTGCAGCAGCTGATATTCCTTGGGGGTGAGCGCGACCGGCTGGCCTTGATAACTGACCTGCTGGGTGCCGGGGTTGAGGCTGATGCCGGCGTGTTCGATCAGCGCCTGGGCGCGCCCGGCACTGCGGCGCAACAAGGCGCGCAGACGGGCTTTGAGTTCGGCGAGGTCGAACGGCTTGACCAGGTAATCGTCAGCACCGGCGTCGAGTCCGGCAATGCGGTCTTCAGTGGCATCGCGCGCGGTAAGAATCAACACCGGCAGGTTCGATCCGCTGTCACGCAGACGGCGCAGCACTTCGAGGCCATCCATGCGCGGCAGGCCGAGGTCCAGCACGGCGACATCAAACGTTTCGCTGAGCAGCGCGTGCAAAGCGCTGCTGCCATCTTTGAGCCAGTCGACCGTGTAACCCTCGCGACCCAACGCCTGATAAATGCCTTCACCCAGCGCCACGTCATCCTCGATCAGTAATAAACGCACGCGCACTCCTTTCAGTCGAGTTTCTTGTTCACGTCCACCAGCAAGGCGTCGATTTCTTTACGACGCCCGGCATCGGCACTTTCGCGGCCCGCACGGGGTGCGGCTTGTCTGGCCTTGATCAGCGCTGCCTTGGCTTCAGCGTAGCGCTTCTGACGGTAGAGATGGTCGCCCCAGAAGTACAGACTGTCGATGCCATCGGGGTTGAGCTGCAGGGCTTGTTTGAGCAATTGCTCGGCCTTGTCGCTGTCGCCGAAGCCGATCGGCCAGCCCGGTACCCGATCGTACAATGCAGCGAGGCTGGTGTATGCCGAGCCTTGCAGGGCTTTAGGGTCAAGCGTCAGGGATTTTTCCAGGTCCGCTTTGGCGTCCTTGGCTTTGCCCAGGGCACCGAGCCCGCCCTCGGCACCGGCCCAACTGCTGGTGACGATGCCTTTCCAGATCCAGGCTTCGGCCACATTCGGACGTTGCGTGGTGAACGCGTTGGCTTCGCTGGCCAATTGCTCGAACGCCGCGGCGCGCTGTTTTTCCGCCACCTCGTATTGAATGTGCGCCCAGCTCTGCTGTATGCCGGTGAGACGTTGCTGATCAGCCGGCTCAAGCGCCCAGACACTTTGACTGAGGGCGGCAAACAGCAGGCATGTGGAGAGTTTTTTCATGGCTTTGAAGCCTCGTTGTCAGGTTTTTCACTGAGACGGCGGATCAGTGGCAATTGCTTGCGCAGACCGCGATCCACCAGATGCGGAAGTAAGCTGTTCAAACGGACGAAAAATCGCTCCGGCCAGCCTAGGTACAGATCACGACGGTCGCCGGCAATCGCATGCATCACTGCCGACGCTACGGTCTGCGGATCGTCAACGCTGGCCTTGAGGGCATCGTTCAAGGCTTGTGCAGCGGCACTGTTCATCGAGGTGCGGGTGGCCCGGGGCGCTACATACAACACGCTGACCCGCGTGTCGGCCAGCTCGCGGCGCAACGCCTCGGAGAATCCGCGCAGGGCGAATTTGCTCGCGCAATAACTGGCGTAACCTGGGTAGCCGATGGAGCCATAGGTCGAGCCGACGTTGACCACCATCGCGCTGTCAGCCTGCTTGAGCTGCGGCAACAGCATTTTGGTCAGGCAGATTGGCGCGCTGATGTTCACCGCCAGCATCGCGTTGATGTCACTGTCATCGAGCTGTTCGAGCATGGCGAAGTGATTGACCCCGGCGGCGTTGATCAGCAGGTTGATGCCGCCGATGGCGTCGGCGGCGGCCAACACTTTGCGGCGATCGCTGAGGAAGGTCAGGTCGGCGGCGACCCAGCACAGGTTCTGCGGATACCGCTCAAGCAGCGGCAACAGCGCCTCCTGATGCCGCGCCACGGCCAATACCCTGGCACCGGCGGCGCACAAGGCACTGGCGATGGCCAGGCCGATGCCGCCACTGGCACCTGTCAGCACCACGCGGGCTTCATGCAGCTGCATATTGGGCCTCAGCGTCGCGCGGCAGATCACGGAACATGTCGGTGTAGAGCCGATAGACGACTTTCGAAGCATGAATGACCGCCGCTTGATCGTCAGGGTCTTCCAGCTGATTCATCAACCGCCGATAGGTCTGCATGTGCTCGATATCGAGTGCGCCGTGGGAGCTCAGATAGCTGAATGCCGTTTCCGGCAGCGCCAGGCGATCGCGAATGCTCCCCGCCGCGTGGGTCGCCAGGGCAATGCTGGTGCCTTCGAGCACGTTTACCATGCCGAACAGACCCACCGGATTGCCCCGGGCGATCAGGTCGTAGAGAAAACTGACCATCAGCTCGATTGACAATGACGGCTGACCGTCGCGCACGGCGTCGCGATCACCACCACAGGCGGCAATGTCGTTGAGCACCCATTGTTCGTGGCCGTATTCATCCTCAATGTACTCGCACACCGCTTTGCGCAGCCATTCCAGGCGCGTCGGCAGGCGTGCACCGCAGGCCATCATCAGCGGCACGGTGTGGCGCACGTGGTAGTAAGCCTGGGCAAGAAAGGCCCGATAGCTGTCGAGGCTGACCTTGCCTTGCAACGCATCGACGATGATCGGCAGGTTGAACAGCTCGTGGCGTTCGCGTTGTGTGGCTTCTTGCAGGGTGTCGAAAAAACTCATTATGCGGATTCCTCGGAAGTGGCGGATTCGGTCAGTTGCGTGCGGTACTGCGCGATGATGGCGTCGCGGCGCGGCCGGCCATTGGCGGTGAGCAGGCCGTTGGCGGCGGTGAAGGGCTGCGCCAGGCGCGTCCACTGATGCACCTGGGCGTAATCGGGCAACGCCTCGTTCGCTTCGGCGACGGCGGCGGCCAGCTCGGCATCGGTGCAGTCCGGACGATGCGGCCAGAGCAGGGCGTGGTTGTGCGGCATCGCCTCGCCATAGACGAACGCTTGAGCGATGTGGCGGCGCTGGGTCAGTTCCGACTCGACCCATTCCGGGTTGACGTTTCGCCCGTAGCTGGTGACGAATTGGTGTTTTTTGCGGCCCTTGAGATAGAGAAAACCTTCCGGATCGAACTCACCGAGATCGCCACTCGGCCACCATTGATCGGTATACGCCGGCTCCCCCAGATAACCGAGCAACACCGAACCCTTGATCAGCACTTCACCGTCCTCGGCCAACCGCACCTCGAGGTGGGGCAGAGGGCGCCCGACGCTGCCCGGACGGCGCGCGCCGGGGCGATTGAGGCATACGACCGAGGCGCACTCGGACAAGCCGTATCCCTCGTAAACCGCTAACCCGACCCGTTGCGCGCGGTGCAGCAGATCCGCTGACACCCGCGCGCCACCGACCGCGGCGAAGAGCAAGGTTTGCGGATCGAAAGCGTTCTGTTCAGCGGCGCTGACCAGAACTTGCAGCAGCTGTGGCACGAGTATCAGGCTCTCCGGCGCACGCTTGGCCAGATAACCGAGCAGGCGCGCAACATCGATGCCGCTGGCGCCTTGAATGCCGAGGGTTGTCTGGCTTGGCAGGCTCAACACCGCACCGGCGTATAGCGCGGCATAACAGCCCAGGTTCTCCAGCAGGATCGCCAAAGGCAACAGCGCCAGATGGT
Organism: Pseudomonas sp. Leaf434; assembly: GCF_001425545.1. Lineage (NCBI taxonomy): Bacteria > Pseudomonadati > Pseudomonadota > Gammaproteobacteria > Pseudomonadales > Pseudomonadaceae > Pseudomonas > Pseudomonas sp. Leaf434. Next base: position 1,965,926 of record NZ_LMQZ01000001.1, read on the forward strand.
GCTCCGGCCCAGTAGCTGCGCTTGCCTGATCAAGCTCCCGGGCAACGCGCAAGAAGCTGTCGGCGCTCAGGCACACCCCTTTCGGCGTGCCGGTGGTCCCGGAGGTAAACGTGAGTTTCGCGGTGCCCGCCGGCATGCGACTCGGGCCATTGAACGAGCGACACCAGAATTCACCTCGTAATTCATAGCCCGCCGCCAGCAGCTCGGCTTGCAGTTGCGGCTCGGCGATCACCCGTTCGGCCTGGCTCTGCTCCAGACAATGGGCGCGCTGCGCGGCACTGAAAAACGGCGGCAGCGTTACGCAGGTCAAGCCTTCGAACAACACCGCCAGATCCCAAAGCATCGCGTCGACGCCGTTGTCCAGCGCGAGCGCGATCACCTGCACCTGCACCTGCTCATCGCGCAGCCGCTCCTGGCGATACAACACCTCGGCATACAGCGTGGCGTAATCTATTCTCAGCGTGTCGCCCCACAGGGCTGAGGCGTTGTCATTGCGCCGGGCATGGTCGCGCAGGGTTTCCTGGAAGCGTTGCAATTCAAGCGACATGGCAGGCTCCTTCAACAGAAGTCGGCAAACCCAGGCGAGTGAACAGGCCAATATTGCGCAGGTGAACAAATCCCGCGCGAATGTTGCCAACGTGCACCCAGGGTTTGCTTTCGTAATAACTGCCCCAGTGTTGACGCTCGTCACCCAGTCGCTGTGGATCAGCGGCGCACAATGTCACGGGCTTCAAACCGAGGCGATGGAAGCTGTTGACCAGCCCGATGTTGCCGGTGAAGGTCACCCATTCCAGGCCGCCCATGGCCAGCAGATAGGTGATGGCGATGATGCTCAGGCGCGCACTGCCGGTGTCGCTGGCGGCGAGGTTGCCGACTTCGACAATGACCTTGCGATCCACTGCACGACCGGCGGCGGCGCTGATCAACGGCTCGATCGGTTCATCCAGATAGCGCTCGAGAAACAGTGCCTCCAGATGCGCTCGACGGACCCCGGCCACTGCGCACAACTGGCCATCGCTGTTGTGCATGCCGAACAGCTCGGGCATGAAATGGCGGATTTCGGCACCGTGAGCCGTACGAAAACGCTGCTGGATAAAGGCTTCGAAGGGCGCGCGCAGCTCGTCCTCCGGCAACGCGTTTCTCAGCGTCATCGGCAACGATTCGGCCTGGCCGAAGTGCAGGGGCAGCGGGATGTTCCAGTCGAATTCGGGCATGGGCAGAACGCCTCCCTCAATGGGTTTGAGCGCAGTATCCAAGCCATTTCTTAACGAAGTCTGAAGATGAAAAACCGTTAACCGCAGCGCCGATCTTCAGACTCCCTTAAGGCTGGGCAAGCATGGTCAGCCTTGATTCAGGGCAACCGGATCGATAATTTCGAGCGAGATGATCGTCGCTCCACAACAATCACGAGGCGTTTCCTATGATTCGCGACACCGCTGTAACCCGTTATGGAAAACTCTCAATCATCCTGCATTGGCTGATGCTGGCGTTGTTCGTTGGTGTGTATGCGTGCGTCGAAATCAAAGGCTATATGCCCAAAGGCAGCGAAGCACGCGGCCTGCTGATGGGTATGCATGGCCTGTTTGGCGCAAGCATCTTCGCGTTAGTGTGGATTCGCCTGATCGGCCGCCTGACCCCGCGTCCACCGATCATCCCCAAGCCGCCAGCGTGGCAGACCGCAATCGCGCACCTGACGCACCTGGCGCTGTATGGATTGATGATTGTCACACCGCTACTCGCCTGGCTGATGCTCGCGGCGGGCGATAAACCGTTTCCGTACTTCGGTTTCCATGTGCCGGCGCCGGTGGCTATTGATCCGGACCTGGCCAAACAACTCAAGTACTGGCACGAATGGATTGGCAGTGCCGGCTACTGGCTGATCGGCCTGCACGCGCTGGCGGGGCTGTTCCATCATTACTGGGTGAAGGACAACACGTTGCAGAGGATGCTGATTGAGCGTACCCGCTCTTGAGGCAAGCATCTGGCGCTGTTCGCTGAAGGTAATGTTCGCCGCAACTCAAGCGCATGGCTGCGGTGGAGCTGAAAATCCGGAACTGCCAGCCCTCGCCGATGCCGAAATAGCATCGACAACGAGGGCAAAGCCATGACTGAAGAAAATACCGAAGTGCCGCAAGAGGTACCGGATCAAACCACCCCGGCGCATTCCACCGAAGAAGAGCGCGAGCGCTTGAAGGACTTCAACAAGGACGGCATCCCGCCGGGCAGTTGCTGATCAGCGGTCACCGTGGCTGCGTCACCAGTTCCCCGCTGATCGCATCCATCATCGCCGGATGCTCCTCAGCGGCCACACGCAAATCCTCGGTGACGCGCAACTCCGCACCCGTCGGCGAGTAGGTTGCTGCCGCCGTGAAAGGTGCGGGGTTGGCCGGCACCGGGCGTTTGCCGCGGCGCCAGAAGAAAAAGCTGACCATGCTCAGGTTGACCACCGCAAATACCCAGAACAGGCCGTTGGCGCCGAACGAGTTCATCACCGGCGAGATCATCATCGGACTGATGGCCGAGCCCAGCGAGTTGATCAGCAGCAAACCCTGAATCATCGGCACCAACGCTTCGGCCGGCGCGCGGTCGGCCGCGTGGCTGACGGCCACCGGGTACAGCGCGAAGACGCCGCCACCGAGCAGAAACAGCATCGCCGCGAGCATTGTCGAAGACAGCGGCAGCAGCACAATCACCAGTGATAACGCGGTGCACGCCACCGTCAGAAGCGTCAGCACCTGCAAGCGATCCGTGCGGTCGGACCAGCGTCCGACCGGATACTGCAGCAGCATCGCGCCGAGGATCGTCCAGGCCATCATGCTGCCGACTTCTCCGACGTCCAGACCTCTGCGTTGCAGATACAGCGGCAACAAGGTGTAGATCGCCGCGATGGTCACCCCCGAGCCGAAACAGCCGACCAGCCCGGTCGGCGTCACGCCCAGCAGTTGCCGGGGCTTGAGCGGCTCGACCTGATCGAGCAGCGGCGACACGCGCGGCAGGATCACGATCGGCAGCACCGACAGCGCAGCGAGCATGCCGGCGACCATGAACGGCGCGCTGTCGCTCATGCCGGTGATGGTCCCGAGCGTCGCCTGGCCCAAAACGCCAGCGCCATAAAGGACGATCATGTACAGCGCGAGCAAGCGCCCGCGAATCTTCTCGTCACCGGCCAGTAGCAGCCAGCTTTCGATCACCAGAAACACACCCACCGTGGCCCAGCCGTTGATCAGGCGCAGGACGAGCCAGCCCCAGGTGTCGTAGAACAGACCCTGCAACAGAATCGTCACGGCGATCAGCGGGGCGAAGCTGCCGTAGGCACGAATATGGCCGATGCGCAGAATCAGCCGGTCGTTGAACACCGCGCCCAGCGTCAGGCCGATGAAGTAGGCCGACGAAACAACTCCGATCATCGTCGCCGAGGCACCGGCGGCGTCCAGGCGAAGGGTGGTCAGGGAAGACAGAAAACCATTGCCCAGAGCAATAATGAACAGCCCGAGCAGGGGCGCCAGCGCCATGGCCAGCAAACGCGGAGACATAAAAACCTCAAGAAAATCGAACAGCGCAACGTGCGCCACTGCGCGTGCGGTTGCCAGGCTGGAACAGGTGTTGTGCAGGGGGTCTGCCGATCGGGCAGGGTGGTGACGTCGGACGACATGGCCAGCCCTGCAAGTTCGCGTCTGTGACCGGACGCGCGATGCGAGAGCGCGGGATTCTACGGCTTACGCAGGATTTGCCAATAGCTGACGGCTGCGACGTTAGGACGCAGGCTGTTTTGAGGTTCGAGAGGAGGCTGAAAACTAATCATCGGGCTGAGCTCCGACAAGGGCCATGCATGCAAAAGCTATGCAGGCCCTTGCTCGTTTCAGCGCCTAAGTATGCGATATCAACAAATCACTGATGATGCAGATCGAGCCATCCTCTGGCGGGGTGGCGTCGGTGTAGTCGATCTGGTTGTAGACCCCTCCGTGGAAATTGAACACCTGCGAATTCCAGGTTGAGTCGAGCTGCAAATCACCTGATGTACCGACAACGCCGTTGTAGTCGACGGTGACTCGAGCTACGCCGGCAGAGTTGGCGCGAATGGTCACCTTGAATTTCGCGCCCAGCGGTACGCCCTTGAGCACCGTGGTGTTGACCGGGGTGGGCTGGTTGAAACTCTGGCGGAAGCCCATGGTGATGTTGCCTTTCTGCCAGAACACCTTGATGGCGGGGCTGTCGTCGTTTTTCACATGCATCTGCGAAATAACGACTTTCTGCGCAGAGTTGACCTTGGTCACGGTCATCTCCTGATAGTTGAGGTGGTCAGCGGCACTGGCCAGCGACCAGTAGAACGATTCCTTCCATTCACAGCGGGTGCGGTGGGTGCTCTTGCTTGAGGCGCCTTTGGTCGGCGCGGACAGTTGCAGGGATCCGTCGGGCAGCACCGTGACGATGCTCGGGAACTGCGCAATGGCCTCGGCGCCGTTGAGTTCCAGTGCCACCGGATTGGTTGCCGAGACGGGTACCGGGGTGGAGAGGGTGAGATTGCTGATGTTTACGGCCATGGTTTGTACTCCTGACGATAAAAATCATTAGCGACCCAAGCCTTCGGTGGATTGGCACATCTGTCTGCGCGGACTTTCACCATCTCTTGGGCACAGCACCATAGCGGCGCATGCGGCCGCCGCGAAAACACAAAGGGCAACGATTACGCCGGCAGCCTCCAGCACAGCGCCGAAAACCGGCGTGCCAGCGGTCTGACCGAGCGCCAGAAGCAGAAACGGAATGCCCAGTCCCAGGTCCGGGCGGTCCGGCAACAAACGAATGCCTTGCAGCAGATAAACGCCTGAAGAAACGATGTAGGCCGCGCCAAACAGGCACATCGCGGCGAGGCCCGATCCGGCGGAAACTGATGCGGCAGAAAGGCCCAATGTCCCGAGCGCGATCACGGCAAGCGCCAGATGCTGCATGCGTGCGACACCGAAGCGGCCAGTGAGCACGCCGGTCATGCAGCCGCTGATTCCCGCAGCGCCCAATACGATCCACGCCCACGCAATCGCCTGATCGGAGAAACCAGCCTTACTGCGCAAAATATCGGCGCCGAATGTCCAGATCGCCGTGCTCGCCAACCCCATCAGGAATGCACTGGCGCACAAAGGCAGTACGCCGGGTCGACGCAGCATTGCCAGCGAGAAGTTCTGCGCGACGTCACGCTCGACCCGGCGCGGTACCGCAAACCAGAGCCAGAGCGTAACGCCGATGCCGATCAAGGCAAACAGGGCATACAGCTGGCGCCATTGCCCGGCCGCCAATATCGCCGCAAAACCGGAAAAAACGATTCCCGCCGCTGTCCCGGCATTGATAAAACCATTGGCCCGCGGGCGATCCGCATCATCAAGACGCGCTGCCACCGCGCTGGCCAATGGCGGCGAAGTCAGACCCGTGCTCAATCCCGCCAGCGCCACACCACAGCCCAACGTCAGCCCCGACGAGGCCACAACCACCAGGCCCATCCCCAGCGTGGCCGCTGCACCGGCCATCACCGTCAACCCGCGCGGACTGATTTTGCCATTGCAGACAAACGTCGCAACGATGCCCACACAGTAAGCGGCGAACGCACTGCCACCGATCCATCCGGCAGCGGTCACGCTGAGCGTCAGATCCTGACGAATCTGTGGTAGCAGCAGTCCATAGGCGAAGCGCGCCAGGCCATAGGACAACGCCGTCAGCGCGAACGCTGCCGCGACAAGATTGAGGCTGCGCCGGTCAAGACTCACGGTGAAATCGGATTGCTGGCAGGAAAGGTTGTCTCGACCGCATGCTCCGGCCTGAACCTGGTGCGGTCGGAGTTGGAGGGATCATTAGCCATGAGTGTCCCTGAGGATGTCTGTTGCTGGAGTGGTTACCGATTCTGATAACGGACTTGCACTGGGGTTTGATGATTTTCCAACACAGCCGATGGATGGTAGAGCAAAGGGCGAGGGCAGCTCTCGGTTGGCTTGGCGCACGTCAACCTTTGCGAGCAGGATCGAGGGGTTTTTGCGGGTATCGAGGGGCGGGGGATGGCGCTTGGAGGGGGGCGAGTTAGTGCAGGACGGCACGCCGGAAGAACTGCGCGAGCGTCAGGGAGGTTTCCGCACGCTGTGGCGGATGCAAGCGAAGGTCCAAACCCATTGAACACCGCACTACTGCGGCGAGCGGGTCCAGACCCTGACGTAATCGATGCGAAACACCGACGGCAGATCAGCATCGTCGACCACCCCGAACCAGTCCCACATCGCTTCGCTGTCGAAAACGATTTGCATCGGGAAATGCCAGTAGCTGTTCTTTGCTTCCCGGACGAGTACGCCGTCGACATACCAGCGCAAGGTCTCGGGTTGCCAGTCGAAACCGTAGACATGAAAGGTACTGGCCAGCCGCCAAGGGGCATTCCACGTGCTGCCGGAACTCAGGTGTTGATCATTCTGCGGTCTGGCCCAGACATGGGCGTTCATGTTGTACCGGCGGTCGAACGCTTCGTTGCGGGTTTTGCCGCCGATTTCGAAGATGTCGATTTCCGTGGCATTGTCCGGCAGCCCGGTCCACGCCAGCCAGAACGCACTGGAACCGGCAGAGTTCATCGGTTTCGCCCGGGCTTCGTAATAGCCGTACATCCCCCGTTCGTTGGTTCGCACCATCGCCGAGCTGTAATCCTTATAGCCCAGGGCTACGTATTTTTCCGGCAAGGTCTGTTTGCGGAAAGTGATGTTCAGATTGCCGTTGCCGACCTTGGCGTTCTCCGGCAAAAACAGCGCCGGTTTGCGCCCGAGGGAATCGGTGCCGGTGGCGTTGTTGACGTGCCAGCGTTCGGCATCGAGGGTGCTGCCGTTGAATTCGTCGGACAGCCGCGTATCGCGTTTCCAACCGCCGGCATTGGCCTGGTCCGATAACGGCAGGTCGGGCGTACCGTGCGTCGGGGTCGGGCCTAGCGGACCGACGCGAGTCCACGCATCGACCTGTTGCGGAATGGCGACCGCCCACTTTTGCGCCAGATACTCGAACACGTTGCGGCGTTCTTCCTGGCTGCTGAATGGGCGGTCATAAACCAGTACTTCGGCGATGTCACCGCGGAGGATTTCCGAGGTGCCCACCACATTGCGCGCCACCGCGAACGGGCCGATCGGCACGTCACTGGTTTCCAGCAACGCCAGCGCCGGCTCGTAGGCGGTGGTCTGCTGCACACTGATGCCGAAATTCGGTGCGACGTTGTCGTTGTCCGCCAGTTGCGGCCGCGAGCTGAACAGGCGCTGCCAGGCCTTGCCGCCGGCCTGCTCGGGCAGACGCCGCGAGACGATAAAGACTGTCACCGGGCCTTTGCTTGTGCGGATCGCCTGGCCCATGAACGCCGCCGTGCCGCTGAAACGCACCACGCCGTGGCCGTTGAGGGCGTTGTCGACGCGCGTGGGCAATGTCGTCGCCGCGCGATTGTCGACGACGACGTCATTGCCCTTGCCGGATTTGTCCCGCCAGCGCACGACCTGATTTTGCCCCTCCAGAGTCATCGAGGCGGGATCATTGCCGTCCAGCCACAGCACCAGTCCATCGGTGACCGGTCGTGGAATATTGGCGCTGACGCCAGCACTCAGCAGCAGCAAAACCAACAGCAAGCATGGTGATCTGTTCATGAGTCGTCCCTAACATGGATGTGCGCCGGTTCAGCTGCCCACCGCCAGCAGCGGCGCCGGTTTCGGGCGGTAGCCCCATGGGTTGCTGGTCTGCCAGCGCCAGCTGTCGATGAGCATTTGCGTCAGCTCGCGTTGTGCCCGCCAGCCCAGCTCGCGCCCGGCCTTGCTCGCGTCGGCGCGGCACTCGGCGACATCACCGGCGCGGCGGGCGGCGAACCGGTAGGGAATGCGCAGGCCGGTGACGTCTTCGAAGGCGCTGATGATCTGCAATACGCTGTAGCCGGTGCCGCTGCCGAGATTCCATACGTGCAGGCCATGCTCGTCGCCTTGCAAAACCTGCAGCGCCTTGAGATGACCTTCGGCCAGATCCAGCACATGGATGTAATCGCGAATACAGGTGCCGTCGACGGTTGGATAGTCGTTGCCGTAAACGGTCAACGCCGCGCGCTGGCCGCTGGCGACCTCGGTCAGGCACGGCAGCAGATTGTTCGGTCGACCGCTGGGTGCTTCGCCGATCAGCCCGCTCTGGTGCGCGCCGATCGGGTTGAAGTAACGCAGCACAGCGATGTTCCAGCGTGAATCGGCGAGGGCAAGGTCGCTGAGCAATTCTTCGATCATCAACTTCGAGCGCCCGTAGGGATTGGCCGGTTTGCCGGTGCCGTGGTCTTCGACGATGGGCATGCGGGCCGGCTCGCCGTACACCGTCGCCGAGGAACTGAACACCAGATTGAACACGTGGGCGCGGGCCATCGCCTGACACAGGTTCAGCGTGCCGAACACATTGTTGGCGTAGTAATCCATCGGCCGGCGCACGCTTTGCGCAACGGCTTTGAGGCCGGCGAAATGCAGCACGGCGTCGATCGCGTAGGTGCTGAAAATCTCGTCCAGCAGTGCGGCGTCGCGGATATCGCCCTCGATGAAATCGACGTGCGAATGACTCAACAGCTCCAGCCGTGCGACTGCTTCGCGGCTGCTGTTGCACAGATTGTCGAGGATCAGCACCGAGTGTCCGGCTTCGATCAGTTGCAATGCCGTGTGCGAACCGATGTAGCCGGCACCGCCCGTGATCAACGTGGTTTTGCGCATGACGACGTACTCCATTGCGAGGAAATGCAGCTCAGCGGGCGGTGAACACCAACTTGAATTCTTGCGGCCAGCGCGGGTGCAGCAGGCTGTAGGCCAAGGCATAGGTCAGCGTGCCGATGGCAATGTCGCCGGCCAGGTGCGCATAACCGGACAGGCCGGTCTGCCGCGACAGCCACATCACCACGACGACCATCACGAAAGAGGCAAGCAGGCTGCGGTAACTGGACTGAAAGAAGCTGCGCCAGTCGTAACCGATCGCGGCGTGCAGGCCGCGTACCTGCAACGGCGTGATCAGCAGCGTGCGCAGCAGCAATGCCAGCGCCGCCGCCATGCCGCCGTAGGTCGCTCCGAGCAGATACACCAGCGCCAGCGCGAGCAGGGTGGTGGCGACTTCCGCCTTGAGGGTCAAGTGCGTGCGATTGACCGCCACCAGCGCGGTGGTCGCGTACAGCGCCAGATTGCCCAGCGCCGCCGTGCAGGCGAGCACTTGCAGCAAAGGAATCGCATCGGCCCATTTCGCGCCGAAGATCAGCAGGATGATGTCCTCGGCGGTCAGGGCGATGCCGAAGAACAGCGGGGTCAGCACGAATCCGCTGATCGCCGTGGAATCGCCTATAACCCCGATCAGGCGCGCCGGTTCGGCACTGCGCCGGGCGAATACCGGCAGGGCGTAACTCATCAAGCCGTTGTAGATCGCCGAGCGCGGCAGGTCGATGATGCGCATGGCCAGATTGAACATGCCCACCGCGTGCGCCCCGGCAGTCAGGCCGAGAATCAGGTTGACGCCGCGTTGCAGGGTTTGCGAACTCATCACGTTGACACAGACCGGGAGACCGGCGCGCAGCAGTTCGCTCAGCACCTGGCGGTCGATCAGCAAGGGAATGCGCCGACGTTCGCTGCGCATCAGTACCAGTGTGGAAACGCCGTCCATGATCAGCGCCTGCGCGACTACCGCCCACGGGCCGAAACCCAGCAGCGCAACAGCCACGCCGCCAACCCCGCCAGCCACTTTGCCGAGCAAGGTGCGCGAGGCCAGCAGCTTGAAATTGCCGCTGCGGCGCATCTGTGCCACATACACCCGCGCCATCAGGGTGAAAAGGATTTTCACCGAGGCCACAGCGGTCATCCAGCGCAGCGCGGTGGACGGCGTATAGAGCACGACCGCCAGAGAAATCAACGCAATCGATAGCAGGCTGACCAGCACGGCAAACCAGAACACGCTGCTGATGTGTTTGTGTTCCATCCGCTGCAGGCGCACCAGCGGGTCTTCCAGCATCGACGAGAACAGAATGCCGACCACTTCGACCACGGCGATGATCAACGTGCCGATGCCCAACTCCGTCGGCGTCAACAAATGCGCGTACACGACAAAGGTGATCATCGACAGGAAAATCAGGCCGAACTTCTCGGTGAAAATCCATGCGAGGGTCATCAGGCGACGGTTGGCCATGGCGCGATCCCTGAAATTCAGCGGCTGTTCCCCAGACTTTTCAAGCAGGCGTAGAGGTAGCGCAGGGTCGGTTTGCCCCGGGAGAACAACAGCGTCTGCCACGAATGCCCGAGCATCTGTCGGAACACCTCGATGACCCGGCGATGATCGCCGCGCCGGGAGAAGGCATTGAGAAATTCCGCGTGATTGGCGAGGACGAAATAGATCCGCTGCTGCTGGTTCAGCCGGGTGCCGTAACGCGCCAGGTACAGCTGGATGAAGCGCAGCTTGTGCGGGTAATACTTGTGCGGTTGCGCGGTGATGTTGGCGGCGTTGACGGCGCGCCAGTGGAGAATCTGCGGCACGCTGTGGATCTCGCTGATTTCGGCGATGCGCGTCCACAACAGGCGATCTTCAGCGAAGCGCAGGCTCTGATCGAAGCCGCCAATGGCGACGATGATCTCGCGCAGGGCGAGTACGCCGGAGGTGCCGTTGATGATGTTCTCGCGCATGAAGTCGGCAAAGTGCTCGCCGTGTTTACAGCGATCCTCCAATTGGCGTTTGCCATCACTGAATTCGCTCATCTGAAAGCAATCGATCAAACCGACTTTGCGTCCCTGTCGGGTCAATTCCGCGTGCAGTGCCAGTTGTTTTTGCAGTTTTTCCGGATGCCAGCGGTCGTCGGCATCAAGGAAAGCGATAAAGGTTTCTTCGGCGCTGAACACGCCGCGATTGCGTGCACTGGCCGGGCCTTGGTTGGGCTGCTGCAACAGCACGATGGGGAAGGGCGCGGCGTACTGCCTGACGATCTCTGGCCCGGCATCGCTGGAACCGTCATCAACGACAATGACTTTGTCCGGCGGGCGGGTCTGTGCGCACACCGAGTCCAGTGTGCGTTGAATGCTGGCGGCGGCGTTGTACAGCGGAACCACCACGCACACGGTGACGGCCGAGGGATCATTCAGCATGGGCGTTGTTCCCGGAAAGTGCCGCGCATTGGCCGAGCATTCGCCGCTGGCAGCGGCTGCGGACGGGCGACGAGGTGATGGCGGAAGGTCAGGCTGAGCACGCAGAAAATCAGGAACTCACCCGAGCGGTAGTTGGGAATCACATAGGCGACGTAATTGGTAACGACGAACAGGCCGATGATCACCAGCGCACAGGCCTGATAGCGCACCGACTGATCCGCCGTGATTGCCCGGTAGCGCTTGCTCAGGGTCTGGGCAAACATCAGCAGCAGGGCGATCAACTGGATCAAACCGCCGTTGAGCAGGGTTTCAACGTAGCCGCTGTGCGCATTGCCGATATAGCCCCAGCGCGTGATAAACGCATCGGCATCGGCACTGGCCCAGAACGCGCCGAAGCCATAGCCCTTGAGAAATTGCGCATCGATCAGCGGCTGCAACAGCTCCCAGATCAACGTGCGATCAGTGAGTGACGGGTCGCGGCCGACCAGTTCCAGCAGCATGGCATAATTGGCGTAAAGCACCCCACACAAGAGGAAGAACACCAGCGTGGCGGCGGTGAAGGCCAGCAGTGAGCGGTTGATGCGCAGCCGGATCAGCGTGATGAAGTAGGCGTAACTGGCGGTGCCGGCGACGATCAGCGCAATCGCCGTGGCTGACTGCGCCAGACCGATGGCGATCAGCGCGAACAGCCCATACAGCATGGCCAGCGGGTTGCGCTGGCGGATCATCGGCAGCAGCAACAGGATCGCAATCGCGTTCAGGCGTGCGCCAGCGTTCTTTTCCGCGAACACCCCGCGAAAGGCCCCGTCACGGATGCCGCCGGAAATAAAGGCGATGTCCGGGCGAATCACGGCGAAGATCAACCCGACCAGCGCCGCTGCACCGATCACGCAGCCGAACAGAAAAGCGATCCGCTCGATGCTGTAGCGCCAAGCGATAAAACCGGCAAAAAACACCACGCTGAGCAGCGCAACGAAACGCTTGAAACTGAGCATCGGCTCGCTCGACCAACTGATCGACGCCGCCACGCAGCCGAGAAACAACAGCAAAAACAGGTTCTGCCGGTAGAAACTCTTGCTGAGGAACACTTTGTGGCGAATGAAGAAGAACAGCGGCACCAGCAACGTCAGCAAGCCGCAGACCTGATTGGCCAGATTGCCTTCCAGATCCTGCTGCGCATCGTCCAGCGTGCTCACATTACCCAGGCGCAGAAAGAAGCCGATCACTTGCGTATAGAACAGCACACCGAACAGGGTGAAGGCATCGGCCAGCGTCGAATAACGCACTTGCAGGCGGTTCATCTCAGCGCCTCCCAAGTAACGCCTTGAGGTAGGTCTGCACCGCGCGGCCGCTGACGAAGCGCGCGGCGGCATCAATCCGCCGCTGGCGATGCAGGGCTCGTGGCGCGGCCATTTGTGCGCTGATTGCGCTGGCGAGGGCGGCCGGATCGTCCACCTCGACCAAGGGGGCGACGGCGCCATCTGCGAGGATTTCCTGCGGGCCGTACGGGCAGCGGGTCGCCACGACCGGCGTGCCGGTCGACAGGGCTTCGACCAACGCGTTGGGGCTGCCCTCGAAACGCGACGACAGGACGAAACAGTCCGCTCGGGCAATCTCGGCGATAGGGTCACTGGCGTATCCCGGTAGATCGCAACGCTCTGCGACGCCGAGCGCTGTCGCTTGGGCCAGCAGTTCGCCGCGCAGGGCGCCTTCGCCGAAGATGATCAGCCGCGCATTGCCTTGCGGCAGGCGGGCGAAGGCGTCGATCAAAGTGTCGAAGCCTTTTTGCTGCGCCAGGCGTCCTACAGCGACGATCACCGGAGTGGTTTTGGCCTTGAGCCAGGGATGGCTGGGCGCGGCGGCGGGTTTGTCACGAAAATCGTTGTCGAGCACCGGGTTGTCAGCGGTCGTCACATCGCGCGCGCGGGCGATGGTGGTGTCGACCAGATCCTCGGCAACGCCTTGTGACACGCAGATCACCGGGTTGGGAATCAGCCGGTACAACCACGGCGCCAGCCAGTAGGCGAGCTTGACCGACAGCGCCGGGTTGACGTGTTTGTCCCGCGAAAAGGCATTGCGCTCGCTGACATGCAGCCGCGCCAGCGTCCCGGACAGCGCGGCGGCGGCAATCGCCACGACGTTGACGTGGGTGAGGGCGGCCAGTTGCGCGTCGTACTGATTGCTGCGTAAAAACCGTGTCAGTGCCGGCACAGCCGCCGCGCTGCGCGGACTGTCGAGCAGCACTTGTCTGACTCGTGGGTCGAGCGCCGGCTGATTGATGCCGGCACCGGTGAGCATCAGCAGCGTGACTTCGTTGCCGGCCTCAACCAAGGCACCGGCGAGGCGCACCATCATTTTCTCCGCGCCGCCGGCGCCGAGGTCCTGGAGAATGATCAGCAGCTTTTTCATCGGTTCCACACCTGGTAATAAGCCTGCGCGGCGTACTGGCTGGTATAGGGCAGGATCGCGTCGCTGACTGAGCGTCGGGGCGGCGGCTCGGGTTCGCGGCTGGCCAGACTGTCGAGCAGCGCCTCGGCCAGGGCTGGCACATCGTTGACCTTGACCAAACGCCCGAGGCGTCCATCGTCGAGCAACTCGCGCGGACCGCTGCCGCAATCGGTGGAGATCACCGGCGTACCCAGCGCCAGCGCCTCGACCAGTACCGTCGGCAAACCTTCGTGCAATGAGCTGAGCACCAACAACTGCGCATGGCGGATCAGCGGATAGGGATTGCGCAGATGCCCGGTGAAATGCACCAGACGTTCGATGCCCAGCCGTTGTGTCTGCGCTTCAAGCGCTGCGCGTAACGGCCCGTCGCCGGCAATTACCAGATAGGGCAGCGGGCGTTGTTGCGCCGCCAGCGCGTAGGCGTCGAGCAGCAGCGCGAAGCCCTTGGTTTCCACTAGCCGGCCGACACCCAGCCAATAATGATGGGGCACGCCACCGGGCAACGGCGCCTGAGCCGCACGCAACAGTTGCTCGCTGATCACCGCGTTCGGGCAATAACGGATGCGCGGCTGGCCCCACGGCATCAACCCGGCAAGCGACTGGCGCAGACCGTGGGACACCGCGACTACCTTGCCGCTGCCGCATAGATACAGCGCGTACAACAGGCGCAGGCTGGCGCGCCCGGTGTTCTGCTCGGCGCAATCCAGCGCGGCGTGGCGGGTGTAGATGACTTTGCAGGCACTGCCCAGGGTGGCGAACCAGGTGCAGAGGTTGGCCTGCTCCTTGGCGCCAATCAGATGCGTCACGCCCTCACGGCGGATCAGCCGGCGCAGCAGCACGATCGATTTCAGCCAGCCCGCGAGCCCACTGCCGCCACCGGCCATGCTCGGCGCGCCGTCGACGTTAGGCGAGTCGCCGTTCATGACGAAAAAACTCACCCGCCGGCCGTCCGCCAGAAACTGCTCGGCGAGGCGTTGCTGCACGCACTCGACGCCGCCGCCAGTCTGGTAATCCTTGAGCGTGAACAGAATATGCATCGGCACAATCCTCATGGGGCAGTGACATTGATTGCCACTTGCTGGCGCAGAATCAGTTCGGTCAGGCGCAGGGCATTGCTCGGGTAGTCGAGCAGGTAGCGCTTGATCGTGTGCGGCTCGCGGTACATGCGGTAGAAGGCGCGCAGGTGCAGGCGGTTGATGGCGTCGGGGTAGTAACGCTCGCCGGCATCGGCTTCCTGACGAATGAAACCGCCGCAGGTGAACGCCACGCCGCTGAAGCCACCACGCAGCGCATCGAGGACAAAGCGCTCCTGCAGACCGGCGCCGAGGCCGACCAGCAACAGGTTGGTCCGCTGCCGACGGATATCAGCCTGAAGCGCGGCGCCTTGCTCGGCATCGAAGTACCCGTTGTGCGCGCCGACCAGTTGCAGGCGCGGGTACTGCATGCCGAGCTTTTCCACGAAACGATCAAGCTCGGCCTGCCGCGCACCGACCACATAGACGCGTTTGCCGCGCTGCTCGGATTCACGCAACACCGGATCGGCAATCGAGGTGAAATCGAAACTGACCCGCTGCACCGCGCGCCCGGTGATGCGCGACATGAACCCGGACATCAGCATGCCGTCGCAAAAATACGCCAGCGACGACGGCGGCTGGCGGATGAAACTGCCGATCGAGGCGAAGTTGAGAAAGGAGAAGGCCCGGTTGGATTCCAGCAGGGCCGGCGAATAACGGTCGAGCAATTCCAGGCGGATCATGACGCGAGATCCTGTGCTTCAGCGGCGCAGGTTGGCCGGCCGACGCTGATGTAGGTGAAACCGCGTGCGCTGAGGCGTTGCGGATCGAACAAATTGCGGCCATCGAAGATCAGCGGATTTTTAAGCTGGCGGGCGAGCAGTTCGAAGTCCGGCGCGCGAAACGCTTGCCACTCGGTGACGATCACCAGCGCGTCGGCATTTTTCAGCGCCGCCTCTTTGGTGCCGGCCAGCGTCAGGTCATCGCGCGGGCCGTAAAGCTGCTGCGCCTGTTCCATGGCTTTCGGGTCGAACGCCTGCACGCTGGCGCCGGCTCGCCACAACGCTTCCATCAACACGCGGCTGGGGGCCTCGCGCATGTCGTCGGTATTGGGCTTGAAGCTCAGGCCCCACAGCGCGAAGGTTTTGCCTTCCAGCGCGCCGTTGAAGTGCTCGGTGATCTTGTGGAACAGCGTGCTTTTCTGCTCGTTGTTGCGCGACTCCACCGCCCGAAGCAGGCGTGCATCGACATCGACGCCGTGGGCAGCATGGATCAGTGCACGCACATCCTTGGGGAAACACGAACCGCCATAACCGATGCCGGGGTAGATGAACTGGTAGCCGATGCGCGGATCCGAGCCGATGCCATGGCGAACCATTTCGATGTCGGCGCCAAGCTTTTCGGCAAGCCCGGCCATCTCGTTCATGAAACTGATCTTCGTCGCTAGCATGCAGTTGGCGGCGTACTTGGTCAGCTCGGCGCTGCGCACATCCATGACGATGATTTTTTCGCGGTTGCGATTGAACGGTTCGTAGAGCTCGCGCATCAGCGCTTCGGCGCGCGGGCTGTCGGTGCCGATGATGATCCGGTCGGGGCGCATGCAGTCGTCGACCGCGCAACCTTCCTTGAGAAATTCCGGGTTGGAAACCACATCGAAGGTCAGTGCACCACGCCCGCTTTCGCCGAGGATGGCGCTGATGCATTCGCGCACCCGGTCCGCCGTGCCCACCGGCACCGTGGATTTGTCGACGATGATCTGCTCGCCGCGCAGGTGTTCGCCGATGGTACGGGCGACGCTGAGGACATGTTTGAGATCCGCCGAGCCGTCCTCGTCCGGCGGCGTGCCGACCGCGATCAGCAACACATCGCCGTGCTTAACCGCAGCGGCCAGATCACTGCCGAATTGCAGACGGCCGCTGTGATGATTGTCCCGCACCAGGCTTTTCAGGCCGGGTTCGTAGAGGGGCAGAGTGCCGTCGTTCAAGGCCTGCACCTTGGCCGCGTCGACATCCACACACAGCACGTTGTGGCCGACCTCGGCCAGCGCGGCGCCCTGGACCAGTCCGACATAACCGATACCGAATACACTCACATTCATGGGAAAACCTCATGCGTGGCGGGGTGGGCCAGAGCGCTGGCCGCTGTCAGTAGATGTTTTTCGAGAACAGGGTGAAGGGCGTCTTCAGGAGGATCTTGATGTCCAGCCACAGCGACCATTGATTGATGTAATTGAGGTCTTGAGCGACCCGGCGCTGCATCTTTTCCACGGTCTCGGTTTCGCCGCGATGCCCGGTGATCTGCGCCAGCCCGGTGATCCCAGGCTTGAGCCGATGCCGCGCCATGTAGGCGCGCACCTTGCCGGTGTAATAGATGTTGTGGGTGACCGCGTGCGGACGCGGCCCGACCAGCGCCATGTGGCCGAACAGCACGTTGAACAGTTGCGGCAGCTCATCGATGGAGCTGCGCCGCAGAAAGCGTCCCAGCGGTGTGACGCGGTCGTCGTCGCGGGTGGCCTGACGCACTTGCTGATCGTTGTGCACGCGCATCGAGCGAAACTTCCACACGCGGATCACTTCGCCGTCGCAGCCATGGCGGTTCTGCTTGAACAGCACCGGCCCCGGCGACGTCAGCTTGACCGCAATGGCCACGCCGAGCAGCAGCGGGCTGAGCAGAATCAGCGCCACCGCTGCAACGCTGCGTTCGAACAGGTCCTTGCAGAACAGGCTGCCGGGGTGCGAGGTAAGCAGGCTTTCGTTGAGGTAAATCGCCGGCATCCGCTCGATCTCGGAGATCGAATGATTGAGCAAGACCATGCTGCCCAGATCCGGAATCCACACCACGTCGACGTTCATGTCGAGCAGATTGATGTACAACGCTTCGATGGTCGCCGCCTCGGCCATCGGCAGCACGATGTACACGCGCCGCGCCTGCAAACGGGTGATGATTTCGCGGATGTCCTCGACCTCACCGAGCAGCGGCAGAATGCTCGGCGCCGGGCCGCTGTCGGCTTTCGCCGCGACAAACCCGAGCAGTAACGCGCGATCCGGGTCGAGGAGTTTGCGCGCCAGTTCATGGGCGGTCGGGCAGGTGCCGATGATTACCGCGCGGCGCTCGTTGCAAATCATTTTGGTGTACATGCGCACGAACAGATGCAGCGGCAGAAACGTCGCCGCCTGGGCGAGAAAACCGACCACCGCCCAGACAATCACCACCTGCCGGGAGAACAACGCGCTGGTCTGGGTGACGAAGGCGATGCTCATCAGCAGTCCGAGCAGAATCAGCCAGCCGGCCAGCAAACGGCCGAGCCCGACCAGTAGGCCATGACGTTTGTGGTAGACCTGAACGAGGCTGTAGACCGGCATCGAGCCGAGCACCGTGAGGATGATCAGTAGCCGGTATTCACTGGGCAAGGCACCGATGCGCCAGTGCACCAGAACAATCAGCAACAGATTGACCAGGGTCATTGCGCACAACCATTGCCCCCAGAAGGTGAGGCCGCGACGGTGTGCCATTTGCGCGGAATATTGCGAGGTCATCGGCGCGATCTCCGATTCGTCGTACAGGGAAGGACAGGCTGCTGCCGGGCGGCACGGCCCGGAGGATCAGCGCGGGGCGAAGTCGTAGTCGTAGAAGGAACGGGAATGGCCATGGCCGTACTTGCGCGCCTTGCGCAGATCGACCTGATTGAGCACCACGCCGAACACCGGCGCCTGGCTCTGCTGCAACACGGCGATGCTTTTGCGCACCTGGCCGACCGGCGTGCTCTGCGCCTTGACCACGTAGATCACCGCATCGGAATGCTGCGCCAGCAACAGCGCGTCACTGACGATTTCCGCTGGCGGCGAATCGATGATGATGTGCCGGTAGCGCGACTTGAGAATCTGTAACAGCCGACCAAGGCGCGGTGAACTGAGCAAGTCCTGCGCGGGGGCCACGGCGTTGCTCGAACTGCTCGAGGCTTTCAAGCGTGGTGCCTCGAACGGGTCCAGCGCTGCGGGCGTCAGGCAGCCGGCCGGGAGCATGTCCAGATTACCGACACTGCGAATGCAGTCTTCCAGCCGCGCGCTGCCGGCCATGAGGTTGGCGAGGCCGGGGCTCTGCGGCGGGAAATCGAAGTTCAGCGACAGCGTCGGCTGACGCATGTCGGCATCGATCAGCAGCACCCGTTCCAGTGGCGCCAGTGACGAGGCAAGGTTGTTGGCGATGGTACTTTTGCCTTCGCCCGACACCGAGGAAGTGACGAGCACCACCTGCGCCGGGCGTTCGTTGTTCTGCAGCATCAGCCAGGTGCGCAGATTACGGATGGTTTCGCAGAAGCGCGGGTGGTCGTTGTCTTCGAACAACCGCGCCAACTGCCGCCGGCTCTTCTTCATCACCAGCGGCACGACGCTGAGCAACGGCACATTGAGCAGACTCTCGACGGTGTCGTCGGTCTTGAAGGTATTGCTGAGCGTATCGAAGAGGAAGGCGAGGGCAACGCCGACGATCGCTGCGACCAGCGCGACAATCGCGAGAATCAGATTCTTGCGCGGTTTGCTCGCTTCCAGCGGTGCGATCGCCGGGTCGACGATGCGCGCCTTGGCCGAATCCATGTCCGAAGTGGCGGCGGTTTCCTTGAGGCGGGTGACGAAGGTTTCGTACAGCGCCCGGGTGCTGTCGACTTCACGCTGGAATTCGCGCAGCTGGAATTCCTTGCGCGAAATGTCCTGAATCTGCGCTTTGTTGCTGTTGAAGGATTTGCGCAGGGCGTCTTCGCTGGCCACCGCCAATTGGTATTGACGCTCGATGCCGGCGACCACTTGCTGCACTTGCAGACGCAGACTGTTGGCGGCGGTGCGCTGTTCGGAACGGGCGGATATCAGCGCCGGGTGTTTCGGCCCGTAGCGGCCCGACAACTCCTCGACTTTGGCCTGAGCCTTGGCCAGATCAGCCTGGAACTGCTGAATCAGCGGATTGCTCAGCACTGCCGGCACGCTGGACAAACGACTGATGTCGCCGTTGCTCAAGGCTTGCGCCTGACGGAACTGGCTCTCCGCTTCGGCACGATCGCGGCGCGCATCGATCATGCGGTTGCCGGTCATCTGCAGCTCGTTGGCACTGATGGTGGCGACACCGTCTACATCGACCAGACCCTGTTCCTCGCGATAGGCCTGCAACTTGTTTTCGGCGACGCGCAGGTTGTCGCGCAACTCGACCAGGCGGGTGTTCATCCAGCTGGTGTTGTTTTGCGAAGACTTCAGGCTGGTGTCCTGCTGGCTGTCGATGAAGCCTTGCGCGAGGGCGTTGGCCACCGCCGCAGCGAGTGCCGGGTCGGGCAGTTCGACGTCGATCTCCAGCAATTGACTCTTGCCGACAAACTTGACGCTGGTGTGCAGCATCAGGTTTTGCGTGACGTCGTTGAACACTTGCTCTTCGGTCGCTGGCGGCTTCGGCGGCGGCAGCAGATCCAGCCATGGCAGCCATTGGTCGCGATTTAGCTCCGCTAGCCATTGGCGCGGGGTGAACCAACTCTGCGCCTGCTGGCGTGGATCGGTGATCGGGTTAGTAGTCAGGCCAAGTTTGCGCACGGCGCGCTCGGCCAGTTCCCTCGATTGCAGCAGGGCTTGCTGGGTCTGCAAGTAATCAGTGGTGGTGGCGCCGCCGGATTCGGCGGCCTGCTGAAAACTCAACACCGGTGGCGTCTTGTCCTTGATCAGCAACGTCGCACTGCCGACGTATTGCGGCGTGATGAACGACAGCGCCACCACGGCCAGCGCGCAACTGAGCAGCACAAGCCAGGCGATGTTCCACTTCGCCGACCAGATCACCCGCCACAGATGCAGCAGATCAAGGGTGTCCGACTCGTCGGCGGCTTGCGTTGGCAAGTGGCCCTGGAGCGGACGTTCGAGGTAGGTGCTTGGGCTGTTGTCCATGATCAGAAAAAGCCTTGTGCAATGGAAATGGTGTCGCCGGGGGCGATGACGGTGGTGCGCGAAATGTTCTCAGTGACCGGTGGGCCGCCACTGCCGCGCAGGATCGTCACGCGTTTCATCGAGGCGCGTTCGGTCAGGCCGCCACCCAGGGCGATGGCTTTTTCCAGGGTCAGGCCGGGCTGAAACGGATAGCTGCCGGGCTTCTGCACCTCGCCGTTGATGTAGAACGGGCGGTACTCGATCTGGCTGAGGCTGACTTTCGGATCGACCAGGTAGCCTTGCTTGAGGCCGTCGACGAGCTTTTGTTCGACCTGATTGGGCGTCAGGCCCTTGGCGACGATTTCGCCTAAAAACGGATAGGAAAAGGTGCCGGCATCGTTGAGGCGGATCTTCTTGAAGCTCAGTTCCGGCTCGCCGAACACGATGATGCGCAAGACATCGCCAGCGGCCAGGCGGTAATGGGTGTCGGTGTCCGCCGCCTCGACCGTGGGCACTGTCCAGAGCAGCAACAACAATAAAATCAGGCGCGTGTGCATGGCCCAACCCTCCTAAAGACTGACGTCGAACGTGATCTGGAAAACATTGCGGGTGAAGCTTTCATTGTCGGCATCGGAGTCGTTGTCGCGGTGGCGGTAGGCGACTTCGACGTCCAGCCAGCGGCGCATTGCGTAATTCACGCCGAGTTTGTAGTCCTGCAAATCGTCGCTGCGGTCCTGGCCTTCGTAGACGTAATGACCCATGCCGGCTTCAGCAATCGTGGTGATGCGCTCGGTCCAGCCGTGGCGCCAACCGATCTGGGTGAAGGTGGCTTTCACCGCGTCGGAGCCGTCATCGCCTTCGGCCATGGCCTGGCGCGCGAGAAAGGTGAAGGTCGAGTAGGTGCGCGGTTTCCACGCCAGATCCACTTGCCAGGTGGGGTTGCTCAGGTCGTCGGAACCGCTCTGGTCGAAATTCTTTCGCTCGTAACCGACGCGCAGCTTGCCGGTGGTTTTCGCTGTCATGTCCCACTCGGCCCCAGCCAGCACCGCGTCGGAGCGACTGCTGCGCGGGCTGTTCGATTGCACGTAATCGAAGCGGGTGTGGTCGTATTCGAGCAGGCCACGGGTCTTGCTGCCGAGGCGGTGATACCAAGTGCTGGACAGATTGCTGGTGTTGCGCTCCTTGTCATCGTTGATGCCGTCGGAGTTGTCGTAGCGCAGCCTTGCGTAACTGGCGCCGAGGTCGATCTGGTTCAGCGCACTGCGCGCGCCGAAGGTGTAGACGCCGCCGACGCGCTGGCTCTCGATTTTGTCGTTGATGCCGTCGACGGCGGTCGAGGTGGTGCGCTCGTACTTGCGTGCCTCGGCTTCGAGTTTCAGCCGATGCCGGTCGGTGAACTCCATGATGCTGTCGGCGCGCAGACGCTGGGCGGTGTTCGAAGCGTCCGAGGCGCTGTGATAGATGTAGCGGGTCGGCTCCCAGATCACCCGCGTGGCGCTGTTGCGGTCCTCGGCTTTGAGCTCGAAGGCCGGCGCCAGGCGGGTGACCATGGTCGATTCGACATCGTGTTCGACTTCACGAAAGTTGTCGTCGTAGCTTTCCGACAAGGCAAAGGTCGGGGTGAAATCGAAGCCGTACACATTGATCGCTTGCGGCTCAACGCTCCAGGCAGCTTCGGGGGCACAGCAGGCGACGACTAAAACCAGGGAACAGCGAGGCTTCAGAGCCATGGATCACGCTCCTGATTAAGGGGGTCGGGGTCAGGGCGAAGCGGATCCGGACTATTGTCGCTGGCGTTCGAGGTAACTCAGCGGGACGCTGACGTGCTGTTGGCGGTTGAGGAAATTGAGCAGGATCATTACCCGCTCATCGCCCTGCATGGACAGGAACACGCCTTCGAGCGGGGACAGTGGACCCTGGACGATTTGCAGAGGTTCGCCGGGCTTGAGTGTCGGTTCCGCAGGAAAGCCGATCGACTCCTGACTGCGCTCACGCAATTGCGCGATCACGTCTTCATCGACCCGGGCGGGCACATGGTTGAATTCGACGATGCGGCTGACACCACGGGTCGAGCGAATCGGTGCCCAGTTGTCGTCGCGGCTCAGTTGAATGAACACGTAGCCGGGGAACAGCGATTCCAGTGTTCGTTGGCGTTTGCCACGAATACTGCGCTCGCTCATCAGCTGCGGCCGGAAGGTCGAATAGTTCTGTTGCTGCAGATTGAGTTGTGCCCGTTCATCCTGGCGGGGCTTGCACTGCAATAAATACCAGTTAGAGCCGTTGCGGCAAACCGTTAGCATGCTGGAGTACTCCATACATAGCGATCGTGTAAGCACGGCAGCCGATAACGTGGGACGAGCCGTCATGCTTGCTAGTAGGTAGTAGGCTGATCAAGGCAAAGTGCCGAGCCAGATGCATCAATGTTTATTGGCAGAAGAAGTGTTTCAAAAATGAATCAACTTGGTTGGTTATTGTTATATCCGTGGCCGTCTTGGCTATAACGAATCGGCGCGCTTTCATTCAGGAAAAGCTACCGCACGGTTCGCAGTTGCGACCTTCAGGATCCAATTACATAAGTAGCCGGAGAGCAGAAAAGTGCGCGGCGGCGCGAGCTCTTCGGGAAGTGCTAAGTTATCGGCCAGTCTTTGCAAGCTGTCAATTAATAACAGTCAAAAAGACTGCCTTTCATCCGCTGATAATGGCCGTGTTGTGTAAGTCATTGTTTGTGAATGGTGAAATTTATTCGTCGGATTTTTTAAACTTTTTGAAGTTATTGAAGTCGCGGGTGTTAGATGGCGTCCGTGATAGCAAATTAGTTTCAATCTTACATCTTTCGATTCACCGGCAGTTCGGCTTTTAAATACCTCGCGTCGGATGCTGCTGGCCAGGGTAACTAGGGTCGTCTATCAATAGTTGCCGTTGTTGGCCGGTAAGTGTTCGGTGCTGTGTATCTCCTTAAAGTCCAACCGGTGAGCCGAGGTGATCATGAGTGTTCTGGTGACAGGTGCCGCAGGTTTTATCGGTTATCACACGGTCATGCGTTTGTGTCGCGAGGGGCTCGAGGTTGTGGGTATCGACAATCTCAATCCTTATTACGATGTCAAACTCAAACAGGCGCGTTTGCACAGATTGCAGACGCTGGCCAATTTCACTTTCCATCGACTGGACATTGTTGATCAGGCGGCGTTGAACGCGCTGTTACAGCACGGACACTTCAAACAGGTCATTCACTTGGCCGCCCAGGCCGGTGTGCGCTACTCGCTGGACAATCCTGATGCATATGCGCAATCGAATCTGGTCGGGTTTCTCAACGTTCTGCAGGCATGCCGTCGTCATCCGCCGGAGCACTTTATCTACGCCTCGAGCAGCTCGGTGTATGGCGCCAATACCAAGATGCCGTTTGCAGAAGACGACCCGGTCGACCAACCGGTTTCGTTGTACGCCGCGACCAAGCGTGCCAACGAATTGCTCGCGCACAGTTACTGCCATCTCTACGGCTTGCAAGCCACCGGCCTGCGTTTTTTTACCGTCTACGGTCCCTGGGGTCGACCGGACATGGCGCTGTTCAAGTTCACCGAAGCGATGCTGCAGGGGCGCGCCATCGACCTTTACAACCAAGGCGAAATGGCGCGGGATTTCACCTACATCGATGACATCGTCGAAGGGATTTTCCGACTGCTCGACAAACCGCCCGCACTCAGCGCCGAGCGTGGTACTAACCGGCTGTTCAATATCGGTCGCGGCAGTCCAGTAGCGCTATTGATCTTCGTCGAATGCCTGGAGCAGGCATTGGGCATGAAGGCCCAGCGCCGTTATCTGCCGATGCAGGAGGGCGATGTATTGAAGACCTGGGCCGACGTGTCGGCGCTGGCACGCTGCATCGACTTCAGCCCGCAGGTGCCGATCGAGCAGGGCGTGCAAGCGTTCGTGCAGTGGTATCGCGAGTTCTATCAGGTCTGATTCAGTGCAGGGTGACGGCCCTGCGACTTTCCCCGATGCGGATCCGGTCGAGGGCGCGATTCAGCGCATCCAGTGCATCGAGCAGCGCCTTGGCCTCGGCCTCACGACCGTCACCCCATAGGCGTTCGGCCATTTTGTTCAAGGCCAGAATGGCGCGTTCGATGTCGGCTGCGCTGGCGGTGCTGTCAGGGGCTGGTGGTTTTTTCGGCATTCAGGGTTCCTCGGCGGTCGGCAAATCACCATACCGCCAAGGCGCCGAGCAATACAGCCAGAAGTGTCCCCGATCAGCAGCTAATGCTGTCTGGTCAGCGATTAGCCTCAGTCAATCCCGCCTCGATAAACCGCACCGAACTCTCCAGCGCCTGCTGCCCCTCGGCCAGCATGCCCGCGTAGAAATGCCAGGCGTGAAACATGCCGGGCCACACTTCAAGATTAACCCGGACGCGGTTGTCCGCCAGGTGATTGGCCAGACGCATGGCGTCACTGAGCATCAGTTCGTTTTCGCCGATCTGCACCAGAATCGGTGGCAGTCCGGTGACGTCGGCGAACACCGGCGAGGCTAGCGGATGGTTGGCCAGGGTGTCGCCGAGAAAGGCTCGCGCGAGGATATCCAGCACTGGCTTGGAGTTCAGCGGATCAAGGCCTTCACGATTGCTCATGGAGGCGCCGGTGTGTTCGAGGTTGGCCCATGGCGAGATGGACGAACCCACTGCGGGCAAGGGCAAGCCTTTGGATTTTGCCGCGACCATCACGCTGACCACCATCGCGCCACCCGCCGACTCGCCAGCGAAGGCAATCTTGCTGGCGGCGATGTTCTGCTCGAGCAACCACTCATAGGCGCGCAAAGTGTCATCGATGGGGGCGGGGAACTGATGCTCGGGTGCAAGGCGGTAATCCGGCATATACACCCGCGCGCCAAGCATTTTTGCGTAGTTGCCGCCGATGCCGTGGTAGCCGTCAGGTCGACCGACGATGTAGGCGCCACCGTGGATGTACATCAGCACCGCGTCGGTCTTGAGCTCATCCGGAGTCACCAGCGTAGCGGGCACGCCGCCCATGTCGACTGTTTCAAACCTCACGCCAGCCGGCGGCTGATTCTGCCCGAGCATTTTTGCGTAGGCATCGCGGATGTCGCTCATCTTTGTGGTGGTATCGGTGCCCTTGAGCACGGGTACCAGATCGCTGAGGCTGTTGGCCCAGGTTTGCACGGCTGCTTTTACTTCAGTGTTCATATGACCTCAATCAGGCGTTGGTGATGGATTAACTAATCGAGATGTTATGCTCATGATTGGGGAATAGGGTTCCCCATAACCGGTGCCAAGCCGCTTGAATGCCAAATCCGGAGGCCACATGGAACTGCATAACCTGAACGACATCGCCGCCTTCGTCGCCTCGGTGGATGCCGGAAGTTTTACGGCGGCGGCCAGGCAACTCGGGCTGACTCGCTCGGCCGTCGGTAAATCGATCGTGCGGCTCGAATCGCGTCTGCAGGTCCGTCTGCTGAACCGCACCACCCGCAGCCTGAGCCTGACCGACGATGGTCGGGTGCTGTATGAGCGATGTGTGGGCATCCTGCAGGATCTGGACGAGGTCGAAGAAGCTTTGGCGTTCCGCCGTTCGACGCCCAGCGGCCGCTTGCGCATGAGCCTGCCGGTAGCACTGGGCCGGCTGCACGTTGTGCAGCACATCGAGCGCTGCCTGAGAGACTGGCCGTCGCTCGCCATCGACGCGACGTTTTCCGATCGGCTGGTCGACCTGATCGACGAGGGTTTCGATCTGGCGATTCGCATCGGTCCGCCCAAGGAAGACTCCGGGCTACTCACGCGCACGGTGGCTTACCAGCAAATGATCACCTGTGCCTCGCCCAATTACCTGAATGAACATCCGGCACCGCAGACACCTGAAGATCTCGCCGGGCATGCGTGCCTGCACTTCGTCAGCGGTGGCCGATTGCTGCCGTGGAATTTTCGCGTCAATGGTCAGCCTGTGCCGGTCATTCATGCCGGGCGGCTGCAGATGGACAGCGCTGAAGCCTTGCAT
Source organism: Pseudomonas sp. Leaf434 (assembly GCF_001425545.1). NCBI lineage: Bacteria > Pseudomonadati > Pseudomonadota > Gammaproteobacteria > Pseudomonadales > Pseudomonadaceae > Pseudomonas > Pseudomonas sp. Leaf434. Next base: position 1,992,401 of record NZ_LMQZ01000001.1, read on the forward strand.
CAGGCGACTGCCGCAGGCCTCGGTATCGCGACGTTGCCATCCTATGTGGCAAACGATGACTTGCGCAGTGGCAAGCTCGTGCAGTTGCTCGCAGATTACGCCGAGGCTGCCGAGCCGATCCGGGTGATTTATCCGAGCAAGCGACACCTGTCGCCGAAGATTCGGCTGTTCATCGACAGGCTGGTGGAAGCGTGGTCGCCGGCGCCTTGGGACTGATCAATCGGCGATAGAAGCTGTGCCGAAAATTCACAGCAGGTGTGCTTTTTCAGCTATATCCAGCCAATCTTGGCGAGCCGTACTCTTGCAAACAGTGGCGCAGAAACTTGCGTGTCATCGCCACTGTAATCCGACGATGTCTGTGCTCGGCACGGATCATTTGAAGGAACAATAAAAACAATATCTGCGGGAGATGAATCCAATGAGACTCGCTCAAGAGGAAGCCGTGGCCGTGGCGGCTACCGCGAAAAGCTGGCTGAAAGCTGCCGGCATCCTGCTTTGCCTGTCCACTCCGGTTGCCGCGCTCGCGGACATCAGGATCGGTGCGCTTTATCCCCTGAGTGGATCCCTGGCGTTACTGGGCGACGAGAGCTTCCGTGGCCTCGAACTGGCCGTCGCCGAACGAAATGCCTCGGGCGGTTTGAAGGGCGAGCCGATCAAGTTGCTCAAGGCCGACGCAGTCGATGCGGGACAAGCGGTCGGTGCCGCGCGCCGGCTCACCTCTGTTGAAAACGTCACTGCTGTATTTGGCAGCTATTCCTCGGCGCTGTCATTTGCGGCCACGCAGGTGACGGAGATGGCGGGGGTGCCGTTTTTCGAGTTGGGTGCGGTGTCCGACCACATCACTGAGCGTGATCTGAGCTACGTGATGCGCAGCAACCCGACCGCCAGGAATTTTGCCGAAGGCACCATCACCGCCATCACGGAGATTGTCAGCCCATCGCTCAAGGTCGATCCGAAACAATTGAAGGTCGCGATCATCCACGAGGATGCGCTGTACGGTACGACCATCGCCGGGTTTCAGAAAAAGATCGCTCAGGAGCAAGGTCTGAATGTGGTCGAGGTACTGCCGTATTCGGCCAAAGCGGTTGATCTCTCATCGCTGATCCTGCGTTTGAAGGGCGCCCAGGCGGATGTGGTATTGCAGACCAGTTATCAGAACGACACGACGCTGTTTTTCCGCCAGATCCGCGAAGCCGGTTTCAGGCCCAAAGCCGTTATCGGCGCCGGCGGCGGCTATTCCATGCAGGACACGGTCAAGGTCGTCGGCGCAGCCAATATGGAAGGCGTGCTCGATGTCGATTTCCCACAGTTCCAGACCAATGAAAACGGCGCTCCCGGTATCGGGGCGTTCGCCAAGGCATACAAGGATCGCTACGGCAGCGAACCGCGCTCGGGCCACAGCCTGATCAACTATGTCGGGGCGAAGATATTCCTCGATGCCATGGAAAACAGTACTTCGCTGGACGCCGATGCGATCCGTGCCTCGGTGGCAACCATCGATATTCCTCTCGGTGGCACGGCTGCCGGCATCGGTGCCAGGTTTGGCAAGAACGGCCAGAACCAGCGCGCCAATACGGCAATCATGCAGTGGCAGAACGGACTGCTGAAAACCGTTTACCCCCAGGCAGCCGCCGTTGCCCAAGCGCGTTTTTCCGACCAACCCTGATATCTGAACCCGCAATCTGCTGAAGCTTGATCATTGAGCTTCACGGGTTCGTTCGCTCGCAAAGAGGGCGCCAACCGTGGAAATTTTCATCCAGCTCCTGTTGAACGGCTTATTGCTCGGTGGCACGTTGGCCATCATCAGCATCGGCCTGACTTTGATTTTCGGCATCGTGCGTGTGGTCAACTTCGCCCATGGCGAGTTTCTGATGATCGGCCTGTATGCCGTGTACTTGCTGAATTCGCACTTCGGCATCCACCCGTATATAGCGATCATTCCTGCAACGATCCTGTTGTTTGCCGCTGGTGCGGCAATGCAGCGTTTCATCATTCAGCCGTTGCTTGGCGCCGAAGGACATATCCAGATTTTCGCCACCGTCGGCGTCTCGATTGCCCTGATGAACGGCGCGTTGCTGATCTTCGGTGCCGATGTCATGACGGTGAAGAACATCAGCGTCGGTACCACGACCGTCAGCTTCGGCGCCTTTCGCGTCAGCAGCGGTCAGTTGATCACGTTTGTCGCGTCGCTCGCACTGGTCGCGGGGCTGCACTGGTTTTTGCAGAACACATTTCTCGGCCGGGCCGTGCGCGCTACTGCACAGCATCGCAACGCGGCGCAACTGATGGGCGTCAACGTCAAGAACATCTATGTGTTTGCCTTCGGCCTGGGTTGCGCCTGCCTGGGCGTCGCCTCGGGACTGATCGCTCCGCAATATCCGGTCTTTCCAACCGTTGGCACTTTCTTCGTGCTGACGGCGTTTGTGATTGTGGTGCTGGGCGGCCTGGGCAGCCTGTCCGGCGCACTGATCGGTTCAATGCTGATCGGCATCGTCGACAGTCTCGCCGGTTACTACATCGCGCCGGACCTCAAGGAGGTCGTCTATTTCACGATTTTCCTGGGCATCCTGGTGTTTCGTCCGACAGGCCTTTTCGGCTCCGGTCGCGGGTCTGAGTGAGGAAAATGGTCATGAATATTTTGCACCCGCGTGTCTATGTCAGTGCACTGGCCCTGGCGCTGTTATTGATCATTCCATTGAGCGTTGGCTCGCCGTTCGTTTACCACCTGTTCATCCTCATATGCAGTTATGCGGCACTGGCCAGTGCCTGGAACATCGTCGGTGGGTTTGCCGGCCAGCTGTCGTTGGGGCATGCCGTGTTCTATGGGGTGGGCGCTTACACGACGACGCTGCTGATGATGAAACTGGGCATCAGTCCATGGATCGGCATGTTCGCTGGCGCAATCCTGTCGTCGATTGTCGCGGTGCTGATCAGTTGGCCGTGCTTCAGGTTGCGCGGGCCGTTTTTTGCCTTGGCGACCATTGCGGTGCTGGAGGTCGTGCGTCTGGTGGCGATCAATCAGCATGACGTGACCGGTGGTGCGGCAGGGCTGGGCGTACCGCTGAAGCTCGGTTTCGAGTGGATGTTGTTCCGCCCGCGCTGGCCGTACCTGCTGATCGCCTTCGCGTTTCTGCTCATCACATTGGCGGTGTCGTGGAAGATCAAGAATTCCCGACTGGGTTATTACCTGATCGCCGTGCGTGAACGTGAAGACGCCGCCCATGCGGTGGGCGTGAACTCGGTCAAGGTCAAGCTGATCGCCGTGGTGTTGTCCGCATTTATCACCAGCCTGGTCGGCAGCTTTCACGCGATGTACCTGACCTTCATCGAACCCGGCTCGATGTTTTCTCTGGAGATGTCGATTCAGATCGCCATGTTCGCGTTGATTGGTGGACTGGGCACGGTATCGGGACCGCTGATCGGCACTTTGCTGGTGCTGCCGCTGGCTGAACTGGCACGCGGTTGGCTGGGCGATCTGGGCAGCGGGGTGCACGGTCTGGTCTATGGCATCGTGCTGGTCGCGGTGGTGCTGACTATTCCGCAAGGCGTGGTGGGGCGTTTTGGGGCTCGGATATTTGCCTGGATCGACTCATTGCCCGGCGGCCGTCGTTCGATGGCAAATACAGAAGCACCGATCGGGCCGACCTTGGCGCAAGCCCATTCGGCCACGCACGGTGAGCCGGTTCTGGTCGCAGAAAACCTGCACAAGTTCTTTGGCGGACTGCACGCCACCAACGATGTTTCGCTGAGCTTGGCCGAAGGCGAAATCGTGGGTGTGATCGGCCCGAACGGCGCCGGCAAAACTACGGTGTTCAACCAGCTCTCCGGGTTTCTTCTGCCATCCAAAGGCCAAGTGAAAGTGCGCCTGCTCAATGGCGACTGGGTCACCCCGAACAGCCCGGCCGAGTTCGCCCGGGCAGGCATTGGCCGGACCTTTCAGATCGTGCAGCCATTCGCTGATTTGAGTGTCTGCGAGAACATCATGCTCGGTGCATTCATGCACACCGCCGACGCGAAGGAGGCGAGGGCGATCGCCGAGCAAGTCGCCGAGCTGACCGAACTCACCGCGCTGCTCGACACCCGGGCGCGCAACTTGACGGTCGGCGGCATGAAGCGCCTGGAAATGGCCCGCGCTCTGGCGACCCGCCCGCGCATCCTGCTGCTCGACGAGGTCATGGCCGGCCTCAACCCGACGGATGTTGCCAAGGCCATCGCAGTCATTCGCCGGGTGCGTGATTCGGGCGTCAGCGTGTTGATGATCGAGCACTTGATGCAAGCCACCATGAGCCTTTCTGACCGCATCGTCGTGATCAGTTCCGGCACGCTGCTGATGCAGGGCGCGCCTCACGATGTGATCAACGATCCTCAGGTTATCGAAGCCTACCTCGGTAAGGAGTACAGCCATGCTTAAACTCGACAACGTCCACAGCGGCTATGGCGGTACGGAGATCCTTCGTGGCGTGTCGTTCGAGGTCAATGCCGGTGAGGTGGTGACTATCGTCGGCGCCAACGGCGCCGGCAAAACCACGACCCTGCGCAGCTTGTGCGGCATCGTCACACCGTCCCAAGGCACGATCGAATTCGAAGGCCAGCGCATCGATGGCAATCGCCCCGATCAGATTGTCGACGCGGGCCTGACACTGATACCGGAGGGGCGCCAGTTGTTTCCCTACATCAGCGTGCGCGACAACCTCTTGATGGGCGCCTACAAACGCAGTGCACGAGCGGGCTACAGGCAGCGTCTGGACAATATTCTCGATCTGTTTCCGAGGGTGCGCGAACGCCTTGATCAGAACGCCGGGACACTGTCGGGCGGCGAACAACAAATGGTCGCCATCGCCCGGGGCCTGATGGCCGAGCCGAAATTGTTGATGTTTGATGAACCCTCGCTGGGCCTGTCGCCGCTGCTGGTGTCGCAGGTCTTCGAGATCATCAACAGGATTCTCCAGTTGGGCACCACCGTGTTGATCGTCGAGCAGAACATCGTTCATACGCTGCGCATTGCTCATCGTGGTTACGTGCTGGAGAACGGCGAAGTGGTGCTCAGCGGCACCGGCCAGGAACTGCTGGAAAACCCGCACGTCAAGCGTGCTTATCTGGGGCTCTGACCCAGTCCATTCATCTGCAAGTGAGAACAGCTCATGACTCATTCCAGACACGCTGGGCGCACCGTAATGGTCACCGGCGCCGGGGGCGGTATCGGTGCGGCGATCGCGCGGTTGTATTGCGAAGAAGGTGCAGCCGTGGCGCTGCTCGATGCTGATGCCGACAAGGTGCAACAGCAGGGCGTGGCGTTGCGTGATGCGGGTTTTGCGGTCGCGTGGGCGCAGGCTGATGTCGCGAGTTTTCAAGACTGCGCTGCTGCATGCGAGCGCGTGCAAGGTGAGCTCGGCCCCATCGATACCCTGATCAACAACGCCGGCGTTTCGCCCAAACACCACGGCGCACCCGCGCCGATCTGGACCATGGCGCCGGAGGAGTGGCTGCGGGTGGTCGATATCAACCTCAATGGCTCCTTCAACCTGGTGCGAGTGCTCGCGCCCGGCATGGTCGAGCGCCGGTTCGGGCGCATCGTCAATATGTCTTCGGTGGCGGGCAGCGCGTTCTTGCCGATTGTCGCAGCGCACTACAGTGCGACCAAAGCCGCAATCATCGGCTTTACCCGCCACCTGGCCGGCGAACTCGGGCCGTTCGGTGTCACCGCCAATGCGCTGGCACCTGGACGAATCGAAACGCCATTGCTCAAGACCGTATCGGCCCAGGCCAATCAAACCGTGGTCGACGAGACACCGCTGCGCAGGCTGGGCACACCGCTTGAGGTGGCGAGAGCGGCGTGTTTTCTCACGTCAAGCGAAAGCGACTTCATTACCGGCCAGGTGGTTGATGTCGCGGGCGGCTGGTTGATGCGCTGATGACTTCTTGCGAGGACGTTTGTCATGGTTAAAACGATGGGATTTCCCGGGCGCTACGAGCAGGGTCCGAATGCATTGCAACAATTGGGCAGAGTGCTGAACGACATGGGCCGATCACGGCCGCTGGTGCTTTGCGATGAGTTTGTCGCCCGGCATCTATGGCCGCAGGTTGGCGCCACGTTGCAGGACCAGGGATTGGAGCCATTGCACATCGAGTTTCCCGGCGAGTGCACGCGCGCTGCGATTGCGCAGTTATCCGAGCAGGCATTGCTGCACGCCCCCGACACGATCATTGCGCTGGGCGGTGGCAAGACCATCGATACGGCGAAGGGGCTGGCGGCCAATCTCGACGTGCCGATCATTGTCTGCCCCACGATCGCTTCAAGTGACGCGCCAACGAGTCGGCTGATCGTGCTTTACGACGAAGAGCACAAAGTGGTGGGCGTGGAGTTTCTGAAGATGAATCCCGCTGCGGTGATTGTCGATACAGAGGTCATCGTTCAGGCGCCGGCACGGTTCTTCGCGGCCGGGATCGGCGATGCCATCAGCAAGAAATTCGAAGCCCGACAGTGCTACGCCGCCGGCGGCCACAACTCTTTCGGCACACCGCCGCTGCACACGGCATTGATGCTCACCAACCTGGTTTTCGACACGCTGAGGCAGTACGGCGTCCCGGCATATCAGGCGGTGTGTCGACATGAACTCACCGATGATGTCGAGCGGGTCATCGAAGGCACCGTGCTGATTAGCGGTGTCGGTTTCGAGAGCGGTGGTTTGTCACTGTCCCATGCCCTGGTTCGGGGGCTGACCGCGATACCGGCGATGGCGTCGATGCTGCATGGCGAACTGGTGGCGTTCGGCACGCTGGTGCAGATGGCGGTGGAGGCGCGACCGGCCGAAGAGATTGAACAGGTCGCGCGTCTGCTGCACGCGGTGAAGCTGCCCGTGACGTTCGCTGAACTGGGTCAGCGCACGCCGTTGACGACGGCGCAGATCAATATTCTCGTGGACGCAACCTTATCGGCGGTTTACGCCAGAAACATGCAACCGCCCTTGAACTACCAGCGCCTGGTGGAAGGATTGGCGGCGGCTGACAGCCTTGGTTCACGGCTGGTCAGAGTCTGCGCGAACCCGCCCCGACACTGTGATCCTGCGTCACAACAGGTGTGACCAAGTAGCTGTTTTCTCCCGTACAGCGACGCCATAACCTTTCCCTCAAGCGAAATCCTGGCGCAATCAAGTGCTGTGAATTCGTCAAAAAAACCGAGAGGCCTGACTATGAATACTCCTGTTAAACCTGATGAACTCGCCATTGCGTATCAGTTGCCGCAAGTTCCATTCATGACGCCCGACATGGTGCATCCGGGCGTCATGACGCAGTGGCTCGAAGACGATGCGCTGTGGGTGCCGGTAACAAAATCTGTCTCCTTCAAGCCATTGCTGCTCAACACCAGCGGCGGCTATTACATCAACCTGTTGCGGGTGCGTCAGGCCGGCGTGCTGTCGCGTCACCGCCATACCGGCGGCGTGCATGCGATCGTGCTCAAGGGTCGCTGGTACTACCTGGAGCATGACTGGGTCGCGGAGGAGGGGTCTTTTGCCTATGAGCCGCCCGGTGAAACGCATACCCTGTTCGTCCCCGAGGATGTGAGTGAAATGATCACCTGGTTCCACGTGCAGGGTGGCTACACTTACGTCGATCCGCAGGGCGTTGCCGTGGGTTACGAAGATGTGTTCACCAAGCTTGAAGCCGCCCGAGCGCATTACAAGACGCTGGGTTTGCCGGACGACTACATCGAACAGTTCATTCGCTGACCCGGCCCCCAGGAAAAAGCGCGCTTCGGCGCGCTTTTTCATAAGCGTTGAGACAACATGCCTTCAAGCTTTTCGCCAGGACCGGCCATGGACAATTATTCGCAGCTGCTCGCTTTTATATGGTCTACCGAATGTGGAAGTTTTTCTGCTGCCGCGCGCGCCCATCACCTGACGCCATCAGCGGTCAGCAAACTGATCACCCGCCTGGAAGATCGCTTGCAGGTCCGGCTGTTCCAGCGCGGCTCACGCGTGCTGACGCTGACCGAGGAGGGCGCCGCTTACCTGCGCAGCGCCAAAGCCGTCGTTGAAGCCATGAACGAGGCGGACTCGCTGGCCGAGGCGTTGCCCTCCAGGGTCAGTGGCACCCTGCGCATCCACACCATGACCTCTTTCGCCAAACACCAGATCGTGCCGTGGCTACCGGAATTTCTGGATTTGTATCCCTCACTGGACGTTGAGATCCAACTCGGCGCGCAATTCGTCGATCACTTCGAGCAAGGGCTCGATATCGCCATCCACAGCGGCGTATTGCCCAGCTCATCACGCATTGCCAGACGCATCGGCGAATGTGAATGGCTGATCTGTGCCTCGCCGCAGTACCTGGCTGAACACGGCACACCAACCACACCCGCAGATTTGCTGAATCATCGTTGCTTCAATTTCAGCTTCGTCAGCCCGTGGAACAAATGGTCATTTTTGCAGGATGGAGACGGCGTCTCGGTACCGGTGACCGCCAGCGCGTCGTTTACTCAAGGCGATCTGTTGCGCGACATGGCGCTGTCAGGCGCTGGCGTGGTGAAGCTTGCGGACTTTCATATCGGGCTTGATGTAAAAGCGGGAACGCTAGTGCCGTTGCTTGAGGATTTCAAAACGGGTGTGGTCGAGCCGATCTACCTGCTTTATTCGGATCGCAAGCATTTGAGTCCACGGATACGAGTATTCATCGAGTTTTTTCAGAACAAGTGGCGTGAGCATCCGTGGAAGGTCTCCTGACGTTCAGCTCTGGGGGCAGCGTATTGATCAACGCGATGCTCAAACTGCGCATTAAAAAGCCCTGAATCATCAGGGCTGAGTTTTGGTTGAGGGGGCGTAGAGTGACAAGCTCGCGGTCGGTCTACTTCGCGCTCGAAGAGCAGGCCAACCGGTATTGCTCATAGTTCAAGCCTTCGACCTTTTCCGGCAGCTTGTACGGCACGGGGCAGCTTTTGCCCTGCCACTTGATGGTGATGACACCGTGATCTTTGGTCACCAGCGCCAGGGCCTTGCCCGTCGGATCTGACAATGCCAGTTGTTTGCCGTCGCTATCCAACAGCACCGCGCCGAATGGAATCGGCTGGCCGTTGGCATCGTACAGTTCAAACTGGACGCGTCTGCCTTTGCTGCCTTCGAAGCGTGCAAGAACTATCGAACCTCGTCTTGGCACCAGTTGCTGGGTGGCATTGTCCAGCTCGATCTCACCGCCCAGGTTACGCGTGTCCAGCGTTACCCAGTTCACGCGGTACGGTTGCGCGTTAGGCAGAACCGCATAGCCGTTCAGGCCGGTTTTCACACCCGAATAGCTGCTGACTTCGACGCCCGACATGCCGGGCACTTCCACCAGACCGAACGTTTCACCGACGGTCTGGCCCATATTGATGCCGCCTGCATGGGCCACCAGCGATCCGGCGGCACTCAGGTTCTGTGATTCATAACCGTTGCCTCGGTTGTAACCCAGGCTCAGGTCGCCCATCGATGTGCGGGTACTCAGGCTCAGCGAGCCAGATCGATCGCCTTGGACACTGCGCCCGGTCTGCACGGAATAGTAGGTGTCGCTGTCCTCGGTCAGATAACCGTTGATCCCGGCTTGGGTGCTGGTACCGGTGTTCTGATGGTTACTGGAAATGTAGGCGCGCGGTGCGCGGGGTGTCGAACCGAGCGGAAACGAAATCGAGACGCTCAGTTGTGTGTCGTTGCTGGTGTCACCGCGCGCGCCGAACTCCTGGGTTTTGCTCAGGCTGATGTTGTAGTTCAGGTCGCGCCAATTGTTGTTGTAGCCGGCGGAAAAGCTCCGCGAGCCACCGCGATCCCAATAGCGCTGGTCACTGGCGTTCAGGTACAGCGAGCCGAACTGGCGTGCTTCGCCCAAAGTCTGGTTGACCGTGAGGTCGGTGCGGGTTTTGGAATTACCCAGGCGCCGGGTGGCCCCGGAGCTGGTGTCCTGGACATGGTCGGTCAGCGTGCGGTAACCCTCGGTCGAATAACGATAAGCGGCGAGGGTGAAGCTGGTATCGGTGCCGGTGAAGGTCTTTGCATAGAGCGCGCGTATGCTGCTGCCCTGGGTGGTTTTGCCGAATGCCTTGCTGGACGATTGCGTCACGTCCAGGGACATTGCGCCAATCGAGGTGTTCTTCGCCGCACCGACTGAAATCGCCTTGAAACCATTGCTGGCCTGAAGGCCGGCAATGCCTGTCAGGTTGCTGGTCAAGCCGTAGGCGAACGTGCCGCTGAGGAAGGCGGGCTTGTCATAGCCCTCGCTGTTGTTATTGAATTTGCCGCTCGACAGGCTGTACTTCAACTGTCCCTCACGCACCATCGTCGGCAGGGCGGAGAACGCCTGCCGGGTTACCTTGCGCCGACCATCCGCTTCGACAATGGTGATCTCCAGGTCACCGTTGGAGCCCGATGGGTAGATATCACTGATCTCGAACGGACCCGGCGGCACGTTGGTGGTGTAGAGAATGTAGTTATCCTGGCGGACCTCGATCGTGGCGTTGGTTTCAGCAACGCCACGTATGATCGGCGCATAGCCGCGCTCGCTGTCTGCGCGCATGCCCTCATCAGAGGCCACCTTGACGCCTTGATAGCGCACGCTGTCGAACAGATCCGAGTCGGAAAAGATTTCACCCGCGCTCAGTTGCCCCTTGATCGCCGTGAGGTCGCGCTGGATGAACGTGCGGTTGCTGACAAAACGATTGGGCCGGCCGGTGGAGCTGCTCAGATTGGACTCGTTGCGCAGACGCCAGGCGCCAAAGTTGATGCCGTTGCGCAGCCCCAGGTTATTGGAGATTTGCGTGGTGTAATCGGTTTTGCTGCGGGTGCTGCTCAGCTGGTAGTTGATGAAACCGGCGGCCACACCTTGGTCCCAAAGCTCTGGATCTACATAGCCGCGCATGCCACGCGCCATGGCGACCTGCGGCACGCTGATATTGAGGCGCAGGCGGTTGGCATCGAAGCTGAGACTGGCTTGCTCGATCATTGCAGGCAGGTCGTAGTGATCGGCAGGGTGTTGCTCGTCAACCAGACCCTGCTCACGCAGTTTGCGCATGTCCACACCCAGCTGCTGCAACAGTTCCAGAGTGATGCGTGGCTCGACTTTGCCGTTGACCGGGTTGGCCGCGAAATCAACGTCGCGTCGACCGACCAGCGTGCCGTTGCTGAAAACGTCAACGCGGTATTGGCCCGGCAGTACGCTGTTGGCATTCAACAAGGGTTGCAGATCGACCGCTGATGAACCTTCAAGGAACAGCGTATTGAAAGATTCACTCGCCACTGCGGCCGGGGCTTCGGCGCCCACGGCGAATCCGCAAATGGCCATGTTGATAGCAAAGCACAATGGATGCAGGCAGCCCAACGCCGCTTTGTTTTTCTGGCGCGCAACATGATGCTTAACACAACTTTCAGATGTGTGGTGTTGGGAGGAAAACATGCAATTTGCCTTATCAGTCCGTGTTGCTTCAACCGGAGTCCGGAACTTGTGAATAGCTTGTAAGTTGGCAGGGTGGGGTGGGGGATTTACTGGGCGGAGGCATCTTTCACGCGCTCGGCATGGCTTTCGGCAACGCTTAGTGGTGCATCGAATCGTTGTTGTGCGCCGTAATCGTTAATTGCTGAAAAACTCAAATGCGAAGTACCAGCTGGCAGATCTTTCAGATTGAATGAGCGAACTTCCCCTGGAACGATCATTGTCGAATCAATTACCAATTCCGCTTTTTTTCCTGCAACGACTTTCAGATCGGCCAGCGACACGTGGTAGTTGCTTTGGTTTTTTACTTTCAGCACCGACTTGCCAGCCTGAGTGACCAATTGCCATGCAAGTTGCTCCGGTGCCTTTGCGGCATCACCGGTGAGTCCGTCCGGGCGGAAGAAGACCTTGATACGCTGACGTACCGCCAATTGCAGCGTGTTGACATCGGCAGCACTGGCCTGGGGGATTTCCTGCACGTTCAGCCATACCACCGACTCCTTGTCCGCAGGCATGCCGCGGCCTTCATAAAGAATCCTCAGTAATTGCTGTTGATTGGGCTCAAGTTTGGCCAGTGGTGGAGTAACTGCGAAAGGCGGTGCGCTGCCAGCGGTGTCGCCGGCATCCAGCCACGATTGCGCCAGAATGGTTTGTCCGCCGTTGCGCACGGTGACATTCGCCTCTTTGTGCGCGCCATCGAAGATAATCCGGGTGGAGCTCAAGGAGATGCTGGCGAATGCCGAGTGCGTCATCAACACCCCGGCAAGCCCCAGGCAAAGCGGAAAGTAGCGACTTAACATAGATTTCACCGATTAATCTGTTCGGGAAGGACGAGGCACAGCGGCCCCGTCCAGGTATTGCGGGCTGCTTATTCGTATTCGAGAACGAACGGCAGAGTGGCGTTACCGGTACCGGCAGTAGCGGTGGTCTTGTCGCCGGTGGTGACGTAAGCGGCTGCGAACGACAGGGTGCCATCACCACCTGTGGTTGCGTCGCCAGTCAGGTTGGTCTGCACTTTGGCAGTGGCTTCGGAGCTCAGGTCGATCAACTGGCCATTGCTGTCCAGCAGTGCGATACCAACGCCCTTGGCCGCGTCTGCACCCTGCAGCTTGAGAACTTTCTTGCCATCAACCAGGCCCGAACCGCCGTTTACGGTTGGTTTGAACAGCATCGAAACCTTGGTGCCAGCGTTGCAGTTCACTTTCAGGTTGAAATCGTTGGCGGCCACACGACCGGCGCCCGGAGCAGAGTCGGTGCCCATGTCTTTGATCGACACGCTGCCCATGTCCACGGCAATCATCTTGTCGTTACCCGAAGCGCCGTCTACCGAGCAGGCGTCGTTGTTGATAACGCCGGTGAAGCTGATTTGACCGCTGCCGCCCTTGACAGCTTTAGCGGCTTCTTCTTCAGCCACTGCGCCAGTGGAGGCAGCCAGTACGGAAAGAGTGAGTACTGCGAAAGCGAACTTTTTCATGTTTATATCCGAAGTTATTGTGAAGTGCTGCATTGAAATGCCAGGCCATATTAGGTGTGCGGTGGTGGCGGGTCTTTGGGATTTGTCTTAAAGCGATAAAGGTGCGAGCCGGTCAGTAATATGGCAGTGGCGTATTCATATTTGCGGTAATGGTGCAGCGAACCAAATGAGACAATTCTCAAAGTCGTGCGGTCTTTGTCTGGCTAGTATTCGCGGATGCAGAAATTCTCAGTCAACGCAAAGTTTGTGAGCGGGCGTCCTGCTTGAAAGATTATTCAAACTTTCGCTATCAACGACTGATAGAAAGAGGTTCCAGGTTTGTGAACACGCTTCGTATATTGGTCTTGGAAGATCACGCCTTTCAGCGCACGGCGGCAGTCAGTGCGCTTAATAGTCTGGGGTACAAAAATATCTTTCAGGCGGCTGACGGCAAGGATGCGCTGGCTGTGATATCCCAGGCTGGAGGCGTGGACGTTGCATTGTGTGACTTGAGCATGGCCGGGATGGATGGTTTGACGTTCTTGCGCCTGGCGAGAGAGGCCGGTTTGATTCGTGCAGTGATCATCTGCAGTTCACTGCCTGAAGACTTGTTGCGCACGGTTGACCGGATTGTCACGTTGCAGGGGCTGGAATTGCTTGGCAGTGTCGGCAAGCCTCTGATGATCGATGTGCTGGGGCCATTGTTGGCGCGTTATCGGCCGCACACTCCGGGCGATACCAAAGTGGTGGAAAGTCATCTCGATCAGCCTTCGGAGAACGAAGTGCTCGAAGCGATACGCCGTCAGGAATTTCGCGCCTACTTCCAGCCCAAGTTTCATCTGCGCAGTGGTGAGGTGGATGGCGCCGAGGTGCTGGTGCGATGGCAGAGCCCCAGTCGCGGCTTGCTCTCGCCAGGCATGTTCTTGCCGACGATCGAGCGCTGCGGGCTGCTCGATGAGATGTTTTTCAGCCTGCTCACGCAAGGCTTGAGTCTGCAGCGCTTCGTCCAGTCTCACGGCAAGCCGTTCAAGCTGGCGTTCAATCTCGACGTGACGCAGATGGCCAATCCGAATCTTGTCGACCGGATCAAGGCGCTGTTGCGCATCCATGGCGCCTCGCCAGCTGGGCTCATTTTCGAGCTCACGGAAACCGGCCTGCTGCAGATGCCCGAGATCAGCATGGAAAACATGGTGCGTCTGCGCATGCTCGGCTTCAGTCTGGCAATCGATGATTTCGGTGTCGGCTATTCTTCACTTGAGCGGCTGTGCCAGATGCCGTTCAACGAAATCAAACTCGACGCCGGCTTCGTGCAGAATTTCCATCAGGCGCGCTACAGCGCGGTCATCCACGGGGCGTTGGCCTTGGCGCGGGAATTGGACATGCGCGTGGTGGCAGAGGGTATTGAAACCGCAGATCAGGTTCAGCATCTGGCGCGGCTTGGTTGTCAGTGGGGGCAGGGCTTCTTCTATGCTCGCCCGATGAATTGGGCGCATTTGGTCGACTGGCGTTTCGAAGGCCAGAAGTCGTCCTGGCGCCGCGCAATAGGCACATCCGATCGTTGATGCAAGCGGCATTCTGACTTTTGGGACAAAGCCCTATTTCGTCACGCCTTCAAAACACTCATCATGTGCCGAGAAATCAATCAGATGCACCTGAATGCTTCGGTGATGCCCGGGATTTGCTGCGGTTGCCAAGTGCTGATGGTCCTCCAACACTCTTCATCATGGAGCTGTTCATGCATTGGTCAGTCGTGAATCCGTTACGCGTTGCCATCCTTGATGATCACTCGCTCATACGTCTGGCGATGAAGTCGCGGCTGACGCGCGAAGCCGAGTTCAGTGTCGTAGGTGTGTATGGCAGCAGCGCGCAGTTGCTCACCGGATTGCGCGAAATCGACATCGACCTGCTGATACTCGATTACAAACTGCACGATGGGGAGCTGGACGGGCTCAATCTGATCCGCCTGCTGCGCAAGCAATATCCGGGCATGCGCATCCTTGTCTCATCTTCCGAAGAGCGCCCGGCGGTAGTGAATATGGCGATCGGGGCGGGCGTCAGCGGATTCTTCGGCAAGTCGCAGTCGGTCGATGACCTGATCACCGCCATCCGCAGTGCTGCGTCCGGCCAGTTGTATCTTTCGCCGGAAATGGCCTTCGAACTCGATGTGCTGCCTGCGTCGGTCGACGAACCTGCTGGTGCCAATGACGATGGCGCGGCGCACGGCGACGACTTCCTCAGTAATCCTCTTCTGTCACCGAAAGAAAAAGAAGTATTGCGCTGCTGCCTCGAGGGGATGGGAGTGACGCAGATCGCTTTGAAGTTCTCGCGCAGTCGCAAAACCATCAGCGGGCAAAAACAGGCCGCTTTCAAAAAGCTTGGCATTCGTGGTGATGCGGAGCTGTTCAAGTTGCAGCACAGCCTGACGGCGGACAACCAGGGATAACTCGCTTATGTTTCATCTGTTGCGCGGTGTTTTGCTAGTCAGTGTGCTTGTCATGTTCGGTAGCGGGTCGTTGTGGGCAGCAGAGCCGCGCACTCTGCAGGTGTTCGGTCGGTCTGACTGCAAGGAGCTACAGGTCGATCTGGCCAATGAAGACTGGAGTTGGCTGCGGCAGAAGCGCAGTCTGGTGCTGGGCTCGGCGCTTCCGGATTTCCCGCCTTATGTCATGACCGCCAGCGGTACGCGGTACGAGGGAATAGCCGCCGACATCGCCTGCATTATCGGTCAGGCCTTGCATGTCGAAGTTACCGTCAAGGCTTATCCCGACCGTCGCGACGCCATGGCGGCGCTCGAGCGTGGCGACATCGACATGCTGGGCAGTTCCAACAGTTTCGAGTTGATCGACGGCCTCGTCACGCTCAGTAAGCCTTATGTCGAAGACGTGCCGGCAATGTTCATGCGCGGTGATGATCGGCGCCCGATGCCGGCCAATCTGGCCGGTTTGCGTATTGCGGTTGCCGACGATTACCTGCCTTCCAGTCAATTACACGCGTTATACCCCAACGCCGAATTCGTGCTTTTTCCATCGAACGAGTTGGCACTGGCTGCGCTGGCTTTTGGCAAGGTCGACCTGTTTCTCGGCGATACGGTGTCGAGCAATTACCTGATCAACCTCAACTACTTCAACTATGTGCGGCTGCACTCTTTCGTCAAAACCCAAACCAGCGGTTTCAGCTTTGCCTTGCGCCGGGGCAACGACCAATTGCTGCGTCTGATCGATTCGACCCTCGAGTCGCTGGGTGATGCGAAGATTGCCGAAATTACCAAGCGCTGGTCGGGCGGCGGCGGGGCGCTGACGCCCAAACGCATTGACCTGACACCCGGCGAAGCACGTTGGCTTGAGCTGCATCCGGTCGCGCGGTTCGTGATCAATGACGATCAGGCACCGTTTGCATTCTTTGATGGTGACGGCAACTTTGGCGGGATCGGCGCTGATCTGCTCGAGCTCATCCAGCGGCGTACCGGCTTGCAGATCAATGTCGAGCGCACCGACAGCTTTTCCAGTCTGAGCACGCGTCTGCTGGATGGCAGCGCGGATATTTCTCTGCTGACACCAACGGTCTCGCGGGAAGTCGGCATGCGTTTCACTCATCCGTTCCTTGCCAGCCCCTTTGTGATCGTCACCACCAAGGACGCAGGCGCGCCTTCAAGCCTGCAGGAGCTGCGCGGCAAGCGCGTCGCAGTGCCCGAAAGTTCGGCTGAGCGTGAGCTGCTCAAGGACTACCCCGACATCGAGATCGTTGATAACGAAACAGTTCTGGGCGCCTTGGCTGACGTGAAGGACGGTCGAGCGGACGCGATGATTACCACGTTGCACAGTGCGCGCTACTACATCGCCCACATCTACAGCGACAGCTTGCGTATCTCCAACATCGTCGGCATGAACAAAGGCTTCCTCGCTTTCGCCGCGCGGCGTGCCGATACCGAACTGGTCAGCATTCTGAACAAGGCGCTGCTGAGCATTCCGCCGGATGAGCTGGACGTAATCCTCAACAGGTGGCGTCCCATTGCAGCGTTTTCGGGTTTGTCGTGGCGCGATTACAAGGCGCTGATCTACCAGATCAGCGCTGGCGCGTTCCTGATTATCCTGGGATCGCTGGCGTGGAATTTCTATATTCGCCGGCAGATCCGCGAACGCAGCCGGGCAGAGCGCTTGCTGGGCGATCAGTTGAAGTTCATGGGCGCGTTGATCAACGGCACGCCGCATCCCATCTACGTACGTGATCGTGAAGGTCGGCTTGTCACCTGCAATAATAATTATCTGCAAACATTTGGCCTGCTGGAAAAGGACGTGATCGGCAAGACCGTGCTCGAAAGCGGCAAGCGCAATCGTCAGGAGGCGTTGCAATTTCACGACGACTACCTGCGCGTCATCGAGCAGGACGAACCTTACGAGGTGGATCGCACGCTGCATGTCGGTGATACGCGGCTGATCATTTACCACTGGATCCAGCCGTATCACGACACGGCGGGTGAAGTCAGAGGCGTGATCTGCGGCTGGATCGATATCAGCGAACGCCGTGAACTCATCGAGGAGTTGCGTTCGGCGAAAGAGCTGGCTGACGAGTCGAGCCGCGCCAAAACCACGTTCCTGGCGACCATGAGCCACGAAATCCGTACGCCGATGAGCGCCGTGATCGGCATGCTCGAACTTACCCTCAAGCGTGCCGAGCAGGGACACTTCGATCGGCCGGCGATTGAAGTGGCATACGACTCGGCAAAAGGTCTGCTGGAACTGATCGGCGATATCCTCGATGTGGTACGCATCGAATCGGGCCATGTCAGCCTTTCGCCGAAACGTGCCAACCTGCGCGAATTGGTCGAATCCGTGGCGCGGGTGTTCGACGGCTTGGCCAGGCAGAAGAGTCTGGTGCTTAAGCTCGACATCGACGCCACTGTCGGCTGTGACGTATTGGTTGATCCGATGCGCTTCCAGCAGGTGCTCTCGAACCTGGTGGGCAACGCGATCAAGTTTACCGACACCGGTCATGTCACCGTCTCGATTCGCGGCCAACGTCTCGCTGACGAACGCTTACAGGTCGACCTCAAGGTCGAGGACACCGGCATCGGCATTTCCAGCGCCGATCTGCAGAATCTGTTCCAGCCGTTTTCCCAAGCCAATCATGGCCCCTCCAGCAGAGGCGGCACCGGTCTGGGACTGGCGATCTCCCGTTCATTGTGCGAATTGATGGGCGGGCGGCTGAACATTACCAGTACGCTTGGCAAAGGCACCTGCCTGGAAGTGTCGCTGTTCTTCAATATTCTCAGCCCGCTTGGCGGCAAAGTGCTGCCTGTTTCGGTTGTTCAGGACAAACCGGTACCGACACTCAGGATTCTCGTAGTCGATGACCAGAGCGCCAACCGCCTGCTGTTGACGCAGCAGCTGAGTTTCCTTGGCCAGGCGGTGCGTGATGCCGCCGACGGTGCCCAGGCATTGGCGCTGTGGCGCTCGGAGCCGTTCGACATTGTGATCACGGACTGCAACATGCCGGTCATGAACGGCTATGAGCTGGCCCGCACCATTCGCCAGGACGAACGCGAAAGTGGTGGATCGCCGTGCATCGTACTGGGCTTCACGGCCAACGCGCAGCCGGAAGAAAAAGTGAAATGCCGGGAGGCCGGGATGGATGATTGTCTGTTCAAACCGATCAGTCTCGGCACCTTGTCGATCATGCTTGCAGGCTGGGAAAAAAATGTTGAAACCCAGCCATTTGAAAGCCCGCCTGCGGCGACTATCAAGGAGCTGGGTTCGATTCGCGAGCGTCTTGACGAGCTCACCGGAGGCGATCTCGACATGATGAAAGAACTTCTGCGCGAGGCGCTGTCGAGTTGCGAAAAGGATCTGGAGGAGTTGCATTCGCTAATACCCGAAAGCGATCCCGGGCTGTTGGCTGACCTGGCGCACCGCATCAAGGGGGCGGCGCGCATTGTTGCCGAGCATCAGGTCATTGAGGCGTGTAACGAGCTTGAAGCCGAGTGCGAGGCGCCTGTTATCGATCCGCTGGACCTCAATCGCAGTGCATTGAAGCTGGAGCATGCACAGGCTGATCTGATCAAGAAAATCAAACGGATCGAGCTGTAAACGTATCGGCTCATGACCATCCGACTGGCCTTGCATTAAAGCTGACGTTAAAGATCATTTTGCAGCGGGCGATACCTTGGTAATAACCATGGAGTTTCGCGATGATCATTCGACGTCCTTTATTGATTGCCTGCCTTTGCCTGCTCGGTTTTGACACCGTCAGCGCAGCCCAGTCTGCGCCGGTCAGCGGAGTGATTCGCTTCAGCGGTCGAATTGTCGAGGCAAGTTGCATTGCCAGTGGCGCCAGCCATTCTTCTGTCGAGTTGCTTGATTGCCCCCAGGCAAGCACCGGGCAGATTTTTACCGTGAACAACGTCAGTGCGGCAGGGCGAGGTGAGTCGCGCCAGCAGGTGTTTGTGAAGGTGATTGCCGATACTCATGAGCAGGACGATTATTACGACCAGCGCTTGCTGCTCACGGACAACAAGGGTCACCAGATAACGAGCGGTAATTACGTAGTGACGATGACGCTGCCTTGATGGCTTGGAAAGAATGAGTCTGCGCCCCTTGTTTCAAGGTTACTGACAAAAAGGGGCGTTAATAATGAGAATTGTCTGGTTCGCACAGAACCGTCCCGCGCTTCTGGCTTGTCGCCACTCCCCTGCGTTGCAAAATCCCTCCTTCAACACTTTCTGAGCCAGACCATGCGCCGATCGCTTGGGCTGTCGTCAAGGTGTGGCTTTTTATCATCTATCCCTGCGTTCATTTTTGAGACAAGTCTCATATCAGGCAGGTTGGCCCTTGGTTATTTTCTTGAAAGGAAGAATGGAGCTGCCAAAGGTGTCCGATGTTTCTTGAAAATAACCGCAGTCGATCCTTGCGGATCCTGATCGCCGATAGCGATGTGCGCAGAGGTCTGTCAATCGAACAGCAGTTCAACAAGCTGGGCTGTCTCAGCGTCTTGAACGTTTGCACTTATCGTGACCTGAAAATACTGACGTATTACTGCCCTCAACGGTTGAGCCTGGTCGTCGTCAATGCTGAGTTGCTCAGCGAAATGGCGATGGATCCGCTCGACTTTTTCGGGGAAAACCCGCTGATTCGTCATCTGCTGATTTTCAATCCCAACGATGATCACCAGTGGTCGAAGACCTTCTTCAACCCGCATCCGCAACGCTGGATGCGCCTGGTCTCGAAAATCAATCTGCCGCGCCTGGCAGATTTTCTGATGCTGGCCGACCCGGCGCTCAAGGAACTTGCGGAGCCGGCCTCGACCGACTCCACACTCTCTTCGTGCGCAAACCGCTAGCTGCTTCACCTTCCCGCGATGATCCACGTAGACGCTGAGGTGCTATTGCCCAGCGCCTGCTGTGCCGCCCACTCGTTTGCCCCATTGTCTTGAATACACTCTAAGGTAAGGCATCATGCTGCTTCGTAAACTCAATCTCGCGCCTCGTTCGGCGCTGTGTTTCGGCTTGTTCTGTCTCATGATTATCGCGATCGGATTGATCGCTCTGCAGCAAGTCGACTTGCTCAACAAGGCAGAAACGTACGTCGAGACGACGATCGTGCCGAGTATCAAGCTGCTCGGCCAACTCGATCGAGAGTTCGTCGAAATCAAGGGCAACAACGCTCGCTTGCGCAATCCCATCGAAACCCCTGAGCGCAAGGCGCAAGCCCTGATGGACATTCAGCAGTCGCGTCAGCTGATCAAAAAACATCAGCAAGCGCTCATTGATCTGCTGGCCACTGACGCTGGGCGCGAGGCGTTCGAGGAGTTTGCCAAAGCACAGAAGGTCAACGATCAGGCGCAGGACCAATACCTTCAAACCGTGGCGAACGGGCAGCTTGAAGCGGCCATTGCGTTGTCAAAGAATCAGATGCGTGCTGCCTCGGATGGTGTACAAGTCGCGCTCAAGAAGCTGATTGCACTCAACGAAATAGAAGCTTATGAGGCGGGCAAGCAGGCCGACAATGTCTATGAGCACACGCTGTTGATCGTCAGTGTGTTCATTCTCATCGCGATCGGTGCTTCGTTGGCCCTGGCCGTGTTGTATACCCGCAGCCTGACGGTACCCATTGCAGGCTCGCTAAGGGTGGCGGAATGCATCGCCGCCAATGATCTGAGCGAAACCATTGCGCTGGATGGCTCTGATGAGGCGGCGCAAATGCTGTCGTCATTGGCGGCGATGCAAACCAGCCTGCGAGATGCCTTGATCATGATCCGTGATTCGTCCACGCAGTTGGCCGAGACCTCGGAGGTCATGCACGGCGTCACTGAAGATATCTCGCGTATCACTCAACGTCAGAGCCATGAAATCGAAATGGCCGCCACCGCCGTCACTGAAATGAGTGCAGCGGTGGAGCAGGTTGCAGACAACGCCGCATCGACCTCGCAGTTGACGTCGGAATCAAGTGCCGCAGCCGTCGCCGGTCGAAGCCAGGTCAGCGACACGGTAGCCGCAATCAACCTGATGGTGTCCAGCGTGCACAGCACCTCGGCTGAGGTGCAGGCGCTATCGACCATGGCGAGCGATATCAGCAGCGTGCTGGACGTTATCCGAGAGGTTGCCGAACAAACCAATCTGCTTGCCTTGAACGCAGCGATCGAAGCAGCGCGGGCGGGGGAGGCGGGTCGCGGTTTTGCCGTGGTTGCCGATGAGGTGAGAGGGCTGGCGCAGCGTACTCAGAAGTCGACCGAGGACATCGAGTCCATGGTCAGCTCCATTCAGTCGGGCACCAGCCGCGCAGTTTCCTCCATGAGCCACACCCGCGCTCAGGCCGAGAGAACGCTCGAAATGGCCAATATCGCCGGCGAAGTGCTGACCGACATCACTGGCTCGCTGAATCTCATCAACGAGCGAAACCTGCTGATGGCAACCGCTGCAGAAGAGCAGGCTCAGGTTGCGCGTGAAGTGGATCGCAGCCTGATCAGCATTCGCGACCTTTCGTGTGAAACCGCAGAGGGATCGAAACAGACCGCAGTCGCATCGGCGGAGCTGTCGCAATTGGCGGCGTCGCTGAACAAATTGACCAAGGAATTCAAACTTTAATCAGTAAACGTAAAGCCCTGGCTATCAGGGCTTTTTGATCAGCGCTCGATCGGCGCAGCAAAGTCTTGCGCATGGGGTGCAGAGTCAGTTTGTGCTGGCGATGCGGTTTGTGCTGTCAACTGCTCAATGCAGCTGGCGAGTTGTTTTTCATAGCTTTCAAGTACCGCTTCGGCTTCAGCTTCGCGCTCATCACGCAGGCGGAAGAAATCGTCGCGATTGAGTTGGTCCGCAACAAGTCGGATGTTTTGCTCGATGATCGCGCACAGTGAATCTTCATCCTCTAACGCCGCGCTGGTCAGGGCTGCCTGTCGATTGTTTTCGAGTTCGGTTTTTGCGTGCTCAGCGGCCTTCGCCTGTTCCTTTGCGCTAAGCAGGTCGGCTTCCAAAACCTGTTTCTGTTCCGCCAGGCGCTTCAGTTCTGCGCTCATCGACTGGATTGCATCGGCGCGCTGGGTGAGTTGGACCTCCTGTTGTTGCACCACAGCCTTCAGTGGAAACAGTTCATTGAGTTGGTAGCCGGCGACCACAGTCATGGCGATCAGTGCCAGCGCAAGAATGGTCAGGCAGTAGATGGCGGCGTTGCTCTGGGGTTTTGAGCTATTGAGGGTATCGAGGGCTCTCACGGAATCGTTTCTCCTATCAAGAGTAGACAGTGTAATAACCTCGATTCGCTGGGCCTTTAAGACGAGTCTTAAATTGTGCTCTATTTGCGTATGTCGATAACGGCTAACATTTGTTAACGAATTCGCAGAAGGCTTCTTGTTTAAACCGACTATCTAAAGTTTCTTGTGGGTCCATGAGAATTGTCTTGTTTGCGAATAAATAAACTTTTTGCTCAAGCTCCTTTTTTTCATTATCGTCTGCTGCCGCTTTGGTGGCGTTTACTGCTGATAGTTCACGCAATCGTCCGCCATTCAAATGTTTGCAAACACGGCGAGTTCAGAGAGATTGCTATGAAGTTTTCCCATGTTTTAATTGTCGGTTTTTTGTATTTACTGCCATTTAACGCAATGGCTGCAGTTTGCGAATTTTATCCCGACCATTCCAAGGGCAGTGTCAGGGTGGTTCTTCCAGCCACGATCTCGGTGCCTCGTGACACGCCCAACGGCACGGTTATCTATGAAAGCCCGATCGTGACCCTGGGCGCCATACCCAGCTCATTCAGGTGCTCTGCGGTACACAACGAAGGTGTACGCAATACTGTCGGCGTTACTCAGCCGGGCGCGGAGATTTTTCCTATCGGAAATACCGGAATCGGCTGGCAATGGGTCCGACCGCCATCGGGGAAAGCGTGGAAAGGCTTTCCAGGAACTACCGACACTGCTGGCGGTTGGGGTTGGAATGGTTCTGAGCACATCTTGCGTTTTGTAAAGACGGGAACTATTTCCGGCAGTGCGACGATACCCTCAGGCCAACTTGGGACCTTCGTCGCTGCAGAAATCGAGCCTCTGGCAATGAATACAAATGGCACGCGGATCGTCTCGCAGTCTTGTGAAACACCTGATGTGAAAGTGGATATGGGCAGCTACACCATGAGCGATTTTTTGCAGAACGGTGACTATGCCAAGGAGAAATATTTCTTTCTTGATATGAAAAACTGTCCTCCCGGAATCAATAACTTCAGGTACTCCTTTTCGCCCACTGCGGGCAGCCCTGCATGGAGCGCTGATACCGGCGTGGTACACCTCAACAGTAATTCCACTGCCAAAGGGCTGGCATTGCAGATGCGCTTCAGTGACAGGACGATACTCAAGCTGAACCAGAATTACATAATGAAAGCGCCAACATCGAGCGGTGGTAATGCATCCGTTTCCTTGCAAGCCCGCTTCGTGCGCATCGAGCCTTCCAATGCGCAAATGCGAGCGGGCGATGCCAATGCCGAAATTGCCTTTGTCGTCGAGTATCTATGAGCCCAACAGCCTCTTCACCTCAGCCACAATCACCGCAATATCAAACGGCTTGGGCACCACCACATCAAACAGATCCGAACGCTGCATGCCGATGTGCGCTTGCGCGCCACTCATGAGAATGATCGGCAAGTGTTTGACGGACGGCTGGGCACGCACGGCTTCGGCGAATTCGAGGCCGTCCATGACCGGCATCATGAAGTCGGTAATAACCAGCGCCGGACGTTCTCTTTCCAGCACCTCGAGCGCTTTCTTGCCATTGCTCGCGGTCACAGTCATGAAGCCCTCATCCTCAAGCGCAAAGCCAAGAATGTCAGCAATCAGATACTCGTCGTCGACTACCAGGATGGTGGTCATGTTATTTCAACCCGCTTGCAGACTTACGAAATTGAACCAGGCAATGACTCAGCTGTGACTGAAGGTTCATTTTTCAAAGCCTTTTCCAGGAACACATCTTGATCACGGATAACCACCTCGAACCGCGACGGGTTGTAGGAGCTATCACGTATCTTGAGAATGGAAAGCGTCCTGTGAAGTTCAGCGTGATTCTCAAAGAAACGCATGAGCATCAGGTTGTCGACAATACTGGACAGGTCGGAGTTCGGTGCGCTGACCTCGGAGCCGAACAAATCGCGCATTTCCCATGAGGCGAACACCGTAACGCCTCTGGATCGCAGCTCATTCATCAGCGCGCTGAAAAAGTCGGTGATGCGTTCCGGTGTGGTTGAAACCCGAGTCATGCCGCTGAGGCTATCGATGAACAGGCGCTTGATGCCTTTTTCATCGACCAGGCTCAGCAGGCGTGCGCCGAGGCCGTCCAGCAAGCCTTCGGTAGTTGGCTGCCAGGCAATGCTCAGCGCACCGCTGTGTTCCATGTGTTCGATATCAATGCCCAGCGAACGGCCTTTCAGCCGCAGCCGCTGCGGGCTTTCATAGAAGCCGAAGTGCAGGCCCGGCGCTTCGGCCGTCGACTGTGCGATGAACTTCAGACCCAGCGTGGTCTTGCCGATCCCGGAAGGCCCCATGACCAGCGTCACGCTGGAGCTGTGCAAGCCACCACCGAGGATGTCATCCAGTGAAGCAATGCCGCTTGGGATGCGCGTCATGTCCGCGCTGTCAGGGGCGGAAGGGCGCTTGTAGAGACTTTCGAGGCGCGGGTAGACGACCAGGCCGTTATCGGTGATCTCGCACTCGTGAAGACCGGTCAACGCGCCGCTGCCGCGAGTCTTGCGCAAATGAATGCGCCGTACCGAACGGGTACCGAACAGCTCTTCGCCCATTTCGATGACGCCGTCGACCATCGTATGCTCGGGGCTGCCGTCGTCCAGGCGCGAGCTGGTCAGGAACAGCACGGTGCAACCGGCAAATGCGGCATGGCCTTGCAGTTCAGAGATGAATTTTTTCGTATCGATCGGCGAGTCGGCTTTGGAACGTGCGTTGAGCAGGCCGTCGACGACCATGACGGTCGCCTTCTGCCGGGTGATTTCGCGCCGAAGCAGCTTCACGACTTCATCAAGGCCTTCGTTTTCCAGCGTATCGAAGGCGCTTACAAACTGAATTTCCGCGCCGACTCGCGAGGCGTCGAAGAAACTCATGGTCGACAGAAACTGGAACAGACGGTCGTGGGACTCGGCCAGCAACGTGGCGACCAGCACACGGCCGCCGTTTCGGGCGTGGTGAAATCCGAGCTGATTGGCAAGGATGGTCTTGCCGGAGCCCGGACGCCCTTGAATGATGTACGAGGCGCCCGCGACAAAGCCCCCCTGAAGCAGCGCGTCGAGCCCTTCGATCCCGCTTTGAAGGCGTTTTAGCTTTTCCACAATGCAACCCTGATCTGAATAAACAGGCTTGTTCAGCCGAATGAGTGAAATGCTAACGCCATTTCCGGTTGAGGGCCATAAAGGCTGGGGAAAAGTAGCGTTTTTGCAATGTGAACCTGGCACGTGACTGCTCGGGATCAGGGGGTAGTGACAAGTCCGGCACAGGAAGATTCGATTTTTCGAAACCCGGAAGCCGATTACATCCATAGGCGCTGCTGCGGACCATGAGGGTAACGCTTGCCACTTTGCTTTCATGAAATCGTCACAAAACTGCTGCAGAGTTCGGGAGCCCGTAATCACTAGGTGTCATTTAATGAAAAGTTTGATGAAGTCTGCTGCGCTCGCCATTGCGGTATCTCTTTGTGCCACCTCGGCCTCATTTGCAGCAGAAAATGTTCGCCTGACGGGGTCCGGAGCAAGTTTCCCGGCGCCGATCTACCTGACCTGGTTCAAGGATTTCAGCAAGAAATCCGATGGCGTCACTGTCGATTACCAATCCAAGGGCAGTGGCGCGGGCGTACAGGACTTCTTGAACAAAACCGTGGATTTCGCTGCCAGTGACTCGGCAATGAAAGACGAAGATATCGCCAAGGTCGCCGAAGGCGTGCAGTTGCTGCCAATGACCGCCGGGGAAATCGTGCTGGCCTATAACCTGCCGGGCAATCCCAAGGGCCTGAAGCTGCCACGCGACGTCTATTCCAACATTTTCCTGGGCAAGATCACGCGCTGGAACGATCCGCAGATCGTCGCAGCCAACCCGGACCTGAAACTCTCCGATACGCCGATCACCGTTGTAGTGCGTGCAGATTCCAGCGGTACGACCGCGGTATTCACCAAGCACCTGGCAACAGTCAACGCCGAGTTCAAGCAGGCGTTGGGTGAGGGCAACACCGTCAACTGGCCGGCCAGTGACAAGTTCATCAAATCGCCGAAAAACGATGGCGTAACCGCTACCGTACGCCAGACCCCTGGTGCGATTGGTTACATCGAATATGGCTTCGCGAAGCTGGCCAAGGTCGACTTTGCCCAGTTGCAGAACAAGGCTGGCAATTACGTAGTACCAAATGCCGAAAGCGGTGCCGAGGCCCTGGCGGCGGTGAAAATGCCGGAAAACCTGGTGGCCTGGCTGCCTGATCCGGACGGTGCCAAGTCCTATCCGATCACCTCTTATACCTGGATGATTTTCCGCAAGGACAATGGCAACCCGGCCAAGGCCAAGGCCATGCGTGAAATGGTCGAATACAGTCTGACCGAGGGGCAGAAGATTGCCGATTCGATGGGTTACATCCCGTTGCCGCAATCGGTCGTCGAACAGGTTCGCAAAGCGTCCGCCAACATTCAGTAACGCCGTGAGGTCTCTCTCGGCGTGTGCGTCTGCGCCACGCCGGGAAAGTTTTCCCCCTGTTCCGGACTTAGCCCATGAACAAACCTTTTGTCGTACCGGTTAATCCCGACTCTGCCTGCCAGCCACCTTCGACGAAGGATTTCCTGGTTGATCGCACCTTCCGCGCGCTCGCACGCATCGGTGTGGTACTGATTCTGGCGCTGGTATTTGCACTGGTGTTCGAAGTCGGACGCAAGGCACTTCCCGGTATGGAGAAGCACGGCTTTGATGTGCTTCTGGGCAGTGTGTGGGACGTCAACCAGGGCAAATACGGCATCCTGCCGGCCATCTGGGGCACGCTTTACAGCGCCTTCATCGCGTTGCTGATCGCCGGTGTCTTTGGCGTGAGCATGGCGATTTTCCTGACCCAGGATTTCCTGCCGACCAAGCTCGCTGCGCTGTTTCGCACCATCGTCGAACTGCTCGCGGCCATCCCCAGTGTGGTCTATGGCCTGTGGGGGATCTATGTGGTGATTCCGGCGATTCGGCCGCTGACGACCTGGCTGAACAGCGAGCTGGGCTGGATACCCTTTTTCGGCACGTCCCTGAGCGGTCCGGGCCTGCTGCCCGCAGCTCTGGTGCTCGCCATCATGATTCTGCCGACCATTGCCGCCGTTTCGCAGGACGCGCTTACGGCTGTGCCGATGAAAACCAAACAGGCCGCGTACGGCATGGGTACAACCCATTGGGAAGCGATTCTCAAGGTGATGGTGCCTTCGGCTGCCACCGGCATTTTCGGCTCTCTGGTGCTGGGCCTGGGGCGCGCGCTGGGTGAAACGATGGCGCTGGCCATGCTGGTCGGCAATGCCAACAACATTTCCCTCTCGTTGTTTGCACCGGCCAACACGCTTGCCGCTCTGCTGGCGCTGAACTTCCCCGAAGCCGGACCGAACGAGATCGAGGTGTTGATGTATGCCGCGCTCGTGCTGATGTTGATTACGCTGATCGTGAACATTTTCGGCTCGATGATCATGATGTACGCCCAACGGGGTAACAAGTGATGACTGATCTGACCGCAGCAACAGACCTGACGGCGCCAACCGGTGCGATGCCCAGTTTGCAACGCAGGTTCGAAGGCCGCGCGCTGCGCAGCCTGATCCTGACCACCCTGGTCTGGGCAGGTGCTTTGCTGGCCAGCGTGCCGCTAATTTCCGTGCTCTACATGCTGATCACCCGCGGTGGCGCGCGTCTTAACCTGGAAGTCTTCACCGAACTGCCGCCGACCGGCTTCGAGATGGGCGGCGGTTTCGGCAACGCGATGGCGGGTACCTTTGTGATGGTCGGTATCGCGGCAGCGATCGCGGTGCCGGTCGGGATCATGGCGGCCATTTTTCTGGCTGAACTGGGGCCGGATAGCAAGCTGGGGAACGCCGCGCGTTTTGCCGCCAAGATGCTTACGGGCCTGCCGTCGATCCTGGCGGGGGTGTTTGCCTACGCTTTGGTAGTAATGACGACTGGCACGTATTCGGCACCGGCAGGTGGCGTGGCGCTCGCCGTCCTGATGCTGCCTATCGTGGTGCTCACCGCAGAAGAATCGATGCGGATGGTGCCCAAGATCATGAAAGATGCTGCTTATGGCATGGGCTGCACTCGCTCGCAGGTCATCTGGAAAATCATCTTGCCGACCGGCATGCCGGCGATCCTGACTGGCGTGATGCTCGCCGTGGCGCGTGCCGCAGGCGAGACGGCACCTTTGTTGTTTACCGCGCTGTTCAGCAACTACTGGATCTACCACCAGGGCAATCTCGATGTCATGAATCCGACTGCCTCGCTGGCGGTGCTGATCTACAACTTCTCCGGCATGCCTTTCGATAACCAGCTCGAGCTCGCATGGGCGGCCTCGTTGGTGCTGGTGATGATCGTGCTGTTCGTGAACATCATCAGCCGGATTTTCGGCAAGCCCAAGTATTAAGAACGGGAGCATCTGATTTTGAACGTATCCACTGCGCAAATTGCCGCTCCGTTTGTCACCCAGGCGCCTGTAGTCATGGACTGCAAACTGGACAAGATTTTCTACGGCAACTTCATGGCAGTACGTGACAGCCACGTGCCCATCGAGAAAAACAAGATCACCGGATTCATCGGTCCCTCAGGCTGCGGCAAAAGCACCGTGCTGCGCAGTCTCAACCGGATGAACGATCTGGTGAAGGGCTTTCGTTTTGAGGGCCATGTGCATTTCCTCGGCCAGGATGTCTATGGCAAGGGCGTCGATCCGGTGGTCGTACGTCGCTACATCGGCATGGTGTTTCAACAGCCAAACCCGTTTTCGATGAGCATCTTCGACAACGTTGCGTTTGGTCTGCGCCTCAATCGCTACAAGGGCGATATCGGTGACCGCGTCAAGCATGCGCTGCAAGGCGCCGCGCTGTGGGACGAAGTCAAGGACAAGCTCAAGGTCAGCGGCCTGTCGCTCTCCGGTGGCCAGCAACAACGCCTGTGTATCGCCCGGGCGATCGCCACTGAGCCGGAAGTCCTGCTGCTGGATGAGCCTTGTTCGGCACTGGACCCGATCGCCACCCGACGCGTCGAAGAGTTGATGGTCGAGTTGAAGAAGGACTACACCATCGCACTGGTCACTCACAACATGCAGCAAGCCATCCGTGTTGCTGACACCACAGCGTTTTTCTCGGTGGATATTTCCCAGGGCACGCGCACCGGTTATCTGGTCGAGATGGGCCCGACGGCGCAGATCTTCGACAACCCGCGTGAACAGATGACCGGCGATTACATCAGCGGCAAGTTCAGCTAAGTCACAGCACCGGTCACGGCCGCCTACCTGCACAAGCCAAATGGATTTGGCGGGCACCGGCGGACATTTACCAAGCGTTTCCAAGGAGCTCCAATGCCTGCCACGCATCGCCTTGATTTGCCTGCGATTGAACGCGCACTGCGTAACGTGCAGAGCCGTTTCGCCGAGCTCAGCCGGCACTTCACCGAGCCCCGAGACCCGTTCACTGACGAAGTCCTGAACAATGTGCTTGAAGGTTATGCGTTGGTTGACGAATATGTTGCCCGCGGCATCGACCTGTTCGATCTGCAGCAACTGAACCTGATGCTGGAGATCAATGCCACAGTGCTTTGTGGCCGGGATCCGGCGCGCCGGCTGGAATACGCCCAGCATCTGGCAGCCACTGAGGCGCACTTCTTCAACAATGTTGAGGGAGGCATCAAGGACTTGTACAACTGGTATTGCGCGTATCGCAGTGAATCGGTCTGGAAGCGTGCAGCCGGTGTCTATGTGCGCATTCTGAGCAAGCCGCAGCTGTTTATCGAAGGCAATAACCGTAGTGGCTCGCTCATTGTGAGCTACCTGCTCATGCGGGCGGGGCTGCCTCCATTCGTGTTGACGCTGGAAAACGCCGAGGGCTATTTCAACCCGTCTTCGGTCATCCGCAACTCCGCCAAGCATGGCGTCAAGGCGTTGTACGAATTGCCCAAGATCAAGAAAAAATATGCAGCATTCTTAGAAGAACAGGCGCCCGATCCAATGAAGTTCTTTCTCAAAGGCAAGCCTTTGCCTCTCTCTCAAGGTGGCCATTGATGAACTGGGCACCAGCATTTGCCAGATTGAAAACCTTCGGCAGCCGGGCAGGGCAGGCTATCCGCTGCGCTTTGCCGCAGTTGTTCGAACGTCAGCGCATACGAATTTCGTTCGATATCGATGACACGCTCGCTTGCCAGCTCCACCACTGCGCAGTGGAGAAGAGTCGACTACCGGCCTGTATTCATCGCTGGCTGGGTGAACCGTTGCGGATGGGCACACGATCGCTGATCCGAGAGCTGCGTCGCCAGGATTGCAGTGTCTGGGTCTACACCTCATCCGGGCGCACGCCGTCCTATATCAGGCGCTGGTTGGCGCTGTACGGTATCCGCGTCGATGGCGTGGTCAACAGCGTGCTGCACAACCGTGCGCTGACGGCGCACGGGATGTCGAATGCGCCTTCCAAGTATCCGCCAGCGTTCGATATCGACTTGCATGTCGATGATTCGGAGGGCGTGCAGATTGAAGGCAAGGATCATGGCTTCCGGGTGGTCGTGGTGCATCCCGAGGATGATCGCTGGGCGCAGAAAGTGCTGGATTCGGTGGCCAAGGTCCAGGCGCAGCTCGCCTGGCAGCAAATGTTCAGACCTGAAGAGCCGGTGCAACAGCGTGCGGAGGCTGTCTTTGAGTCGCTTGGCTGAGCGGGTACGCATTGGCTGTCTGGGCAGCAGCGCCTCAGGTGTACGAGGCGCTGCTGTGAAATGACTCAACAGATGCGCAAACGATGCTGCGCAAACATATCTCGCAGAAACGACAAAGCCCTGAATAATCAGGGCTTTGTCGTATCAAATATGGCGGAGGCGATGGGATTCGAACTCATGGACCTGTTACAGTCGACGGTTTTCAAGACCCAATTTTCGTTACGATACGTTTATTTTTTTTTGACACCCCTACAGCCCGCATTCTACAAGGGGCGTATTCTGAGTTTTGTAACGGTTTTTGGGGCTATTTCGATGGTTTAGCAATGGCGCCGACGCGCCGGTAGACGCGTTCGGTGATGTCGCCTTTGGTGTGGCCAAGGAGCAGGCTTGCGTCACCAATGTCGAGAATCTCTGACGCGGCTTTAGGCCGTATGTCGCGGAACTGGAAGCTGTTGATTTTTTCATCCAGTAGCGTGTCACCCAGTTCCTCCGCCTTTTTCTTGGCCTCTTCTCGGGCCTTGTCCCAGCGGTCGCGCAGCATCTTCGCGGTCATGCGCTTGCCGCGCTCACTTACGATCAAATAGCTGCAAATATGCTGGGCGTTGCGCTCAGCCATTCTTTTGATCAACAGCCCCAAGCTGTTCAATTCACCGGCGTCAGTCATTTGGATGCGAAGCTTTTTGTGCGTCTTGTTCTGCTGCACGGTGAGGTATCCACCCTGGATATCATCGGCTCTCATGACCAGCACATCTGCCGGTCGCTGGCCAGTCAGATAAGCCAGGTCCATCGCGTCCTTCAGCTCTTGGGCTGCCTTCCTGCAAACCGCATCCCAAACCACGTCGTTCGCGTAGTAATCCCGCGGTGTCTCTTTATTTTTGCGTACTCCCTGACAAGGATTTTCCTTCGTCGTCAGACCCCATTCTCGAGCAATGTTGAAAATATGGGAGAGGGTGGCGATTTCCCGATTCGCCCGTACCTTCGCCGATCGGGCGTCGCGGTAGCCTGCAATCGTCGCCGGCGTGATCGAGTCAATCGGTGCGCTGTAGAACATCGTCCGTAGCTGCTTGATCTCTGCCAAGTTGTCCTTCTGTGTGCGCGGGGCTTTCTTCGGAATGATGTCGCGTACATACCGATCGAAAATCCCCTTCATCGTGCGCAGATCGAGTGGCTTTTCCTTGGCCTCCAGATCCGCCCATTTGACCCTGGCCAAGTCCAGATCCTTGCCCAGCGGGATCGCCTTGCCTGTGATATCCAGATAGTAATAGGCGATCCAAACCTTTCCGCTTTTTCGTGTTCGCGTCCACTGGAACATCCGAGGCGGCAAATTTCGAGTTTCGGTCTTGCGGGGTCGCATATCAGTTCACTCGTGAAAAGTCAGGTGTCCAGACCGGTGTGGTCGACGGCGGGTTGGGGTCGGCAATCGCGGGACTGATGATGCCCAGCTTCATGCGGGCATACATACGGCCCACCAGTGGGCGCTTGCCGCGGCTTTCGACGAACACCCACTGGCGATCAATCAGCCAGCGGCGCTGGTAGGCACGGGCCTTGTAGCCGGTGAGTTCGGCCAGTTCCTCATCGGAGAGGATTTCGGTTTCCATGAGGTATTGCTCCATGCCGAGCGTGGCGGCAGAAGGTTGTTAGAAGTTTCGAGGTTCTTTTCGCTGCTGGGGGGATTGAGCGCGGTAGCCGGCAAAGCTTGTTAGGATCACGGAGTCACTCCGTACCCATCAGGTAGGTCGGCTCTCTTGCTTCAGCCAGCCAATCGCGAAGACACCCGCATTCGGCGTACGGCGGGTCTTCATCTGTCCACTGCATGTCGAGAGTCTTTTCGCTGGTCAGCTCAACATCCCAATCCGCGTAGTCGGCCGGGTCGTCGCCGTTCATTTCAGCAAGCACGCGACGTGCGTCGTCCTCGCTGGCGGCGGCAACCCAGTCTTGATCGCCGATGCTGTAGCAACGCAGATCGGGACGCCTCGGCTGGTTGCCGTTGAGTTCGAATTCTGGAGCTTGGTTTTCTTCAGACATGACTTCGTCCTTGCCGCTATAGCGGCTGACTTTGAAGGGGGAGGGAGATACTGCGGGGTGCTGGTGAGTACGATGCGGTCGATGCGCTTGAACTCGGCAAGCATCAGGGCGCCAGCTTTTACTAGTTAACGAGCTGGAGTCGACAGCTTCTAGAGAGCTTCATCGTTTGAATTGGATGGTGGATAATGCCAGAAACCACTTTTTGGAGTTTTGTATGGCAGGGAATAATGAATGGTCAATTTTCTTGGAGAATCTTGGCAAGGTAGCCGCTTGTTCTGTTGTTCTGGTTGGCGTTTCTTTTTGTGCTGGATACTTTTCCCTAAAGGGCTATCTGAACTCATTAGGGGCTAGTTGGTTCTTAGGGTTTTACGGTGCCACCGAGTTTGTAGTTGGTGGTATTTGGTATGCTGCTTTTTTGTTTTTTGGTATGGTTTTAGTGCTGCTTATCGCCAATCTGAGTTGGTTGCCTCAGTTGTCTTTAAGGATTGCTAGTTTTATTTTAGGAACGTTAGTGGTGGTAATTGGGCTTGTACTTATTATGGGTTTCGGTCGGCAGGAAGCCATGTCGTATCTTGGCACTACGTGGGCTTTTGCCTTGATTACATTGGTTTGTGCGATAAATATATCTGTTGCCGTTCATGACCAAAGTGGTGGCACTCCGTATTACAGACTTCTTGGACTGCTGTCTGGTAGTAGCTATCTTATCTGCATTGTAGTGGTTATTCCGTTGATTAATGGAGATTCGTCTGCTCAGCTCTTGCGCAACGAAGATTCTAAGGTCACGAGCTACGTTTATAGGGTAGAGGGCGAAAAAAAATTTATTCTGGTTTCAGCTGGCGGTGGAAAGATGCTTGTAGTTGACAATGACATGACAACATTTAGCGTCGTTGACCCGTCTACTATCTGGGGGGTCAGATAGAGAGTGTAATATCTGCGGAATTGTAGATCGCTTTCGTTGCAGTCCATCAAGGTGGCGATGTCGAGGCGCATGAAGTCGCTCCAGTTGCCGCCGTCTGGGTTTAATTCTGCGGGGTTGATTACGATGTGGGCAGTGCGCGCAAATTGCTCGTGATGGTGTGAAAGGCTGGGAAGTCCAGCCCGACACCTGCCGCGACTCTTCTTGGTGCAGCGCCTGTACCGCGAGGATGATTCGCTCGAGGTGTTCGTAATCGGGATTTGGCTCGGTGGCGTCATCCGCCGAGTGCCACCATTCATCGCCAAAGAGCTTTCTCATCAGCGGGTAATGTGCGCCGGCCAGGTAGTCAATGGACGTCGCCTCCCGGATATCTTCAGCCTCGTCGAACAGCTCGCGTGCTTCTTCCTGATCGAGATGCCCATGTCGGCGATCTTTTAGCAGTGCGGTATGTGCCTTGTTTGCCAAGGCGTGCCACTGAACTGACGCGACCTCATCGCTTGATCGAAGTAGCCGATGATGTAACTGGTGGTCAGCTCACAGAAGAACTGGCCGAAGCTCAGCCCGTCCCACATGCCTCCCCAGTAGGCCGTCCAGCTCTTACCCCAGCAACTGACGGTGATCTTGCCTTTGCACCGAGCCAAGTCTTCGAGGAACACGGTGATGGGGTCGAGGTTCCGCGCGCCGGTGATCACCAGCTTGGTCACAGTCGAGCGCTCAACCCGCAGAGGCTCGGCTGGTTTATTTTGATTGGGCATGGAGATGCCTTCTTAAACAATGTGATCTAATATTGGTGCTTTAGTATTTTTTTTGGTGTGAAAAGTATGGAAAATCCAGTTGGGCTGACAAAAATAGATCCATTGTTAGAAGAGTCAGATCGGGGCAGTGTCATAGTTGCGGCCGCAATACTCGATAATCTACTCGCTCGCTATCTTTCATTAGTAATGAAAAAGAATGGGCTATCGAATAGATATTCGGTGAAAATACTAGATGGTAACGGAGCGTTGGGATCGTTTTCTGCAAGGGCTCAGATCGCTCGCGGGTTCGCGTTAATAAGCGAGGATACGTTTCACGATCTTATGGTAATAAGAAAGCTTCGAAATGAGTTTGCTCATGTTCATATGCACTGTTCTTTTTCTGATAGAAATGTTATGGCGCAAATTCAGTCAATGCGTTTTTATCAGGCGCGCAATGAACATGAAAGAGAAAAGGGAGAGATTTCAGTTGGGGACTTGATTGGCGATTCAGCGTATTTTAAGCATGTATTTTGCTTAATAATTAAAGATATTCATATTAGTATATTAGAAGGTCAGTGTAAGTATTTCAATATTAAATTTGATCATTTGGGACCTTGGCCGCGGTAGTGAAATCACACGGCTTTAAATTTGGCTTCGGTGATTCGCTGGGCGGCCAACGGTGGTACTGCGTCGCCCATCAGACGCTTGCGGATAGGCCAAGAATCTCGTCGCCGCCGCGCGCGATGCCGGCGTGCGGCTCTACTTTGCTGCCGGCGAGCATCCCGGCAATTTAAGCGTTCATATCCAGCTCGACGCCCTTTCTTTTCCGTGACTCTCTGATGTCTTGTGTGGCGAGGAATTCGCTGATCAAAGCCTTGTCTTGCGCTTGAATCGCAACGAGCCCTTGCCCAGTGCTGGACTGTCCGGCCGGATCATCATCACCTTGGGGCACGAGCGCTTTCAGCTTCGATTGAACCTCCCAGACCCACGCTAGAGCGAAGTGATCGCCCGCGGTTTCTGCCGAATACTCACTGCGTCGAATCCCAGACCTGACGGCTGAGCAGTATTCTTTGCGCGCCTGGGTGAGCTTTCTATGCAGGGACTCATACGCATACAGAGCGATGTTCTGAGCGGGGGCAACGCCGACGAATGTCGCGCACTCGATGACTTGCTCTTTCGCAGGGCTCCACTTCCGGCGCCGCAAGGTCGTGCAGTTGAATGCATCTGCTACGGCGATGCTCACCTGCTGATCCCATGCTGGCCTGCGCTTGGCGCGGTGAAGGTCCGACTCGACTTCACCGACGTCGCTCAACTTCACATCCATTTCGGTCAGGCGATACTCGCGCATCAGAGCCTGTGCCTGCCTCAGTGCGGTCGCCGCTTCGTTCTCGTTGGCGCTCTGAGCCAGCGCCAGGCAGTGCTTGATCTTGCGGATCGCGCGCTCGAGTTTCTTTTCGTCGATCTGTTGTGCGGACATAGGGGATCCTCGCCGGGTATATTGCGATAGGGAATTCTTGAGGGAATAAAGGGATGCTGCCGAACTACATTCAGTACCGTTATGAGCTTTTCAAGCAGAAAAGAGCGGCGAACGCTCTTTTGAAGAGCGAACCGCCGGATAGTGAGAATTCCTACGAGACCGGAGAAATGGCCGACTATGTTCGCCGCTGGGAACTGTCCGAGCAGTGGCGCGCGTTGATACAAACGAATTACTACCGGAGAAAAGCGGAATCTCTCCTCGTTCAGATGCCTGAAGAGTCTGACTCAGCAATGTTTGCGCGCGTGGACTGGGATGATCATCCTGATGAGCCCTACTATTTGACGCCGTTAGGGCTTCGAACCGTCAGAGATTCTATTCGGGCTGAACAGAAACACAAACGAGAGGCAGTGGGGTATTGGTTCGGAATTGCCGTTGGGCTGATCGGTGCGATCACTGGTTTGGTATCAGCATTTAAAGGCTGAGTCAGTCTCCGCAGAAGCAGTCGATTTCTTCTGAAAGATACTCAAAATCGAAGTCTGTCTGCCGGGAACGCCGCTCGGCAGACCAACCCATCGTCTTATAGTCGGCGCGATCGTGGCGGAACACTTGGCCGAACCGTTCCTCAGTACCTGACCACCAGATCACCCGCGCCGGGTCATCCATGATGGTCTTGATCAGCTTGCCTTCGTTCTTCTTCCAGCACAGGTCGCAGTTGCCGAAGTCGGAATCCATTCCCAGATCGAAAGGCTGGGCCGCCCAGAACGCACCGGCATCCTCCTTGGTGACACCAGCGGCATAGGACGGGCAGACGTTGTCCCAGCGGGTGCCGCCGCGATCATTCGCAGCCATCATCCGGTGGTAGCGCTTCGGTTCGTCGTACCGGATGCCGATGACGCAGTCCCACTCGGTGTAACCTAGGGCGCGCATGTGCTTTTCGCCGATCTTCACCTTCAGGTAAGCGGTGCACATGTTGTTCGAGAAGTTTGGCAGAACCGGAGGCAGGTTCTTTTCTGCCTTCCGATACGCCGCGTAATACTCAAGCATCATCGTGAATGGCTCGCCGTTGCGGCTGGCAGTTTCGAAGTCCACCAGCTTGTACCAAGGTGCTTCATCTGGCTGGCCATATACGCGACACCATTCCATCCAGACGATGTTCACGTTCCAGCGCTTCGCAATCTGGTCGATGAAGATCAGCGTTTCCTCGCGCTATTTGCCGGTGTTCTGGAAGAACAGGTGCACATCAGGCGGGAGGGTGCCGCCGCGTGCTTCGAGGATCATGTAGACCATGTGACCGCTGGTGCGACCACCACTGATGCCGATCTGTGCTGGGCCGGTGATCATGTAGGGATTCATAATTGCTCCAGACAGCCGATTGCCTCGCCGGCTGGCGTGATTCGAAGAAGTGGGGTATTTGTGTATGTTGTATCTGACGATTGAAAGAGGGAGGGCTTATGCCCGCTAGGGACTTTGATGAAAAAGGTTTTTTATCTGACTATGTTTACGAGCATAGGGAAGCAATTCGAGAAAAATATGCCGGCGGTTTTTCAAATTGCGAACGCATATCTAATCAAGCTCAGACGCTCCTGCTTAAAACGGGTGTTAGAGATAACGATTCACCTAGTTGTGCTCATTCCTGTTTTTCGAAAGAACAATTCGTGCATGTCAGGCCGCAGTTCGCTTATGCGAAATAGGCATGGTGCAAGAGGCGCAGGTTCTACTTAGAACCGCATATGAAACTGTCTTCCACGCATCAGCACTTATTGCCGACCCAACGATTTTCAAGAAGCTTGATTCTCATAATGATAAGGAAGACGTCAAGCAGGCTCGGGCCATGCTGACAGATATGCCCGCAGATCAACTGTCTGAAAAAAACAAAAAATACCTGAAGGAAGTTATTGATACGAGAGCCGGCCAAACCTTTTCCGTGCATTGCTCAGCGAAAGCTGCAGGGATGCTGGATTTATACAGCATGGTTTATCGCGGTCTTTCCTCCTTAGCCGGGCACGCTACATTTCGTTCCCTAGATAGGTCATTTATCGAAGAAACGAACGGTTATTCCTTATATATGGGGCCGACAGAGAATCAGTTGATTTTTACTTTAAGTTTGATCGCGCAATGCCTAACACTGTCGATCAGAGGGCTTGGTGACATTAACAGTAGGGTTCAATGATTTCATCACCCATGGTCGCGAGCGAGCTCCGACATGTTCTGATAATGAAACGCTCTCGACACTTTTGCGCTAGGTTCGTAAGGTGTCGTGACACAGCGCGGCATCTTGGCTTAGTTTCGAAATCGGCGCTGATCAAGTTCATCAGCAGCAGCTTTGGTATGCCTCCTGCTGGTTGTTGATGCCGTAAGCCTTCATGACTCGCTTCAGGCCTAGCTTGAACACCCCGGCGACTTCAACCGTAAACCTCTCTACGCTCAATGCATCGTCCTACGCTGCTGACTTCTCGCGCTTCCTGCGCTTCCCTCGCTGCTTGATGGCTTCCGCCGTGCGCTGCGGCTCTTCCGTCGGGAGCTGCTGCTCTCCGGCCATGACCTACTACTTCAATTCCGCTCGCCGGCTCGTTACCAGATGGTGTATCTACGACTCAACTCACACTGGCAGGAGGCCGACATGAGGTTACAGAGCGCTGTCGATGCACTAGCGGCGATCGAAGAGGATGCTAAGGCGATGCTGAAACGGATAGGGCTGCCGGATGACGCGGTGAAGCTGGAGGTGGTCGTGTTCCTTCGCGGGGTGATCGACCTGGCCAGCTACAAGGAGTCGGCGCATCGAGTCGTTGGGTCGCCGAGCTTTGTCTGAGCTGGCGTATTGCCGATCGTTGCGGTATTTGTGTTCGGCCCGGCATGGAGCCGGATCAAGGAGAAGCAGATGGCTACTGATTTCACAAAGGGTCGCTACAACGTCTATTCTGGCCGAGGACCAACAGCACCTTTGATTGGTCGCCTCGATGAGGACGAGTTTGTGCGGAGCAACACCGGCGAGCTCCTATACCGGATCGATGGTGACGAGGTATATACCGCCGGCTCCGACGCAAAATACATTGGTGATATCTTCGAAACAGACGGTGGCCGGGCGATGGTCGTCGATGCCAACCACAATGCATTGCTAACAATCGTTCCTGAATAAAAAACGCGACGGGCAAGGGTGAGTCAGGCTCGACGGACTTTGAAGTGGAGCATGGCCTTGATGCTGTGGCAGTAATCCTGAAGCCGCTCGTAGGCCTTGTATTTGGCCTGACTTCGAGTTGCTGCCCACACCCTGACCAGATCTTCGCGGGCTTCGCGGTTCCAGTCGAGGTCATCCCAGTCATGCTTGAACGGCAGAACCAGCCATTCTTTCAGAGGCAGCGTCTCGGCCATTTCGCCGTACTGCATTTCGTGGGTGGGGTGGTAGTTGCTGATCCGCTTCTTCGGGTCTTCGTCCAGCACCACGCCGATGTAATGGCCGCGATCGGCAAGGATGACGCCGGGCTTCCCGTAAGCGATGACGCGGCAGCCGATTTCGGCAGGCACCTGATAGTGCTGCCGGACGTACGCGCAGTTGTGGTCCATGGATTATCTCCAGTCAGGCGCCGCCCTCCGTGACCGGTGGTGGCAATTTGGTTTGGGTTGGGGTATTTGTTCTGGATGAAAAACAGGGCTGAGGTGGAAAGGTGACGATTGAAAATATGGTGATGACTCTTAACAGAATCCCAGAGATAAAAGCTGTAGTGGACACCGGAACCGATTGGACAGTAGTGTTCGGTTTTGTGTTGACTATTGTCGCCGTGATAGCAGGCTCTTGGGTTTCTCTGGCGACTTATAAAAGATCTTTGATCAGTCAAGAGAAGTTGGCGCGGGCAGTCGCGTTAAAGGATAGTCGTCAAAGTTGGATAAATGAATTGCGCCAAACTTGCGCCGAGTACGTGGCAACTATTGGGCTTTTGCAGGTTCATGCCGAAAGTAAAGAAGTGCATTCGGTCTTTATCGCGAAAGTTGATGCTCACGATCAATCGACGGCCGCAAACATGATTGCGGCATGGGCTGAAGAAAATAGGAAGTTAATGTTATCCGGCCTATCTCTATGCGCAAAGATACAGCTTTTATCTAATCCGGATGAGCCGGCATTTCAAGAGCTTATGATACCAGTACGTTTCGCTCTCTCAAAAGCCAGCAGCGTGAATGGCGGTGCTATAAAAGCTTGTGAAGAAATAGTTCTGTTGACTCAGAGGATTTTAAAAACAGAATGGGAACGAGCAAAAAAAATGGAGTAAAAAATAACATCAATTTGGATGCTCTATTTCGTCTTCCAGCTCTGGCGGATCGTCGGCAAGTGACTTCATGCCGGCGGCCTGAATAATGCGCGACACCTTTTCAGTGACAACATAAGGTGTCGTGACACAGCGCAGCATTTTGGCCTGGGTTTCGAAGTCGGCGGCGATCAGGTTCATCAGCAGCAGCTGGTAAACCTCCTGCTGGTTGTTGATGCCGTGCGTTGCCATTACTCGCTTGAGGTCTGGCTTGAACACACCCTCCACCTCAACCGTAAACTTCTCGACGCCCAATGCAGCGTCCTTTGCTGCAGCCTTTTCGCGCTTCCTGCGCTGCTTGATGGCTTGCCACTGCTGATCTGCGGCTGTCAGTCCTCATCGACGCGGATTCAGCCAGTGGCTGTGACGTGCCAAAAGCCACCGGCGCCGGCGGCGTGGATCATGCAACAGTACGCGCCCGACTTGACCCCGCGCATGCTCAACGAATTATCGCGATCACCGACACAGGTGACCGCGGATTGATCGCGTTGCAGGCGTGCCAATCGTACATCAAGGCTCTAACCCATTAGTGCTCCGCGGATCTAACAGCGGGTTAACATCGCATAAAGTTTATGCTGTCATTTTGTCGTGCAGAAAAAATTAGGGCACTCTAACGGTCACTCATCACAGGGGGCGAATCGTGAAGATAGGCACGTGCAAGCTGACATTGAAGCCTGGAAAGTTTGTGAAGTCACACATGATCCCGC
Organism: Pseudomonas sp. Leaf434; assembly: GCF_001425545.1. Classification (NCBI taxonomy): domain Bacteria; kingdom Pseudomonadati; phylum Pseudomonadota; class Gammaproteobacteria; order Pseudomonadales; family Pseudomonadaceae; genus Pseudomonas; species Pseudomonas sp. Leaf434. The sequence goes on from NZ_LMQZ01000001.1 coordinate 2,033,828, forward strand.
TAGCGTTCTCAGCTCCAAGCGAGGGGTGCTACTTCATCGATGGAGCACCAGGAGGTCGTCCGACTAGAAGGCCGACTAGTTGGTATGACCGTGAACTGGTCACCCGCTCAGGGGAGGATATTCTCGCTGATTTGGACAGCTTTGCTGCTACTGAACTGCGCAAGGCACGCTTAGTTTGGAGTGGCTGGGAAAAAGAAACGGTACTCAAGGATAATATATTCCAATATCCGGACAGTGATCAGTTAGTTCGTTTGGTTCCGGATTTGGATGCCCTTAAGCTGCGAGTTTTTTTTCTTAGCTTGCTTTGGAGGGCTGCGGCATCTGAGATGCCTCAATATGCGAATATTAAGTTGCAAGAGTGTGAACTGGAAAAACTTAGGCTTATGGTTTTAAATAGAAACCCATATCCATTAAGTCTTTTTCCGGTACATCTGACTCAGATGATCACTCGCGGCGCGCGTCACAACCTTGGCCCGCTAGAAATGAATACCCCTATGGATTTCGGATCTGGAAATGGGGCGTTGATGTTGAATAGCTACCGGTTCTACTTCGATGGATTGATAGCGAATATACATACGAATGTCTCGGAAAGGTTTCACGCAGAGGCCTCTGCCATTTATGTAGGTGGCGATTCGATCGTAATAGCAAACTGCATTAAGTTTGAAGACTCTTTTCAAGCTTCCAATATGATCCAGCATGGGTGTGAGGCTTTTATGAATCACCAATCCACTATGCTGAAGCTTCTCAAGTAATCTTTTATTTTTTTTTTTCGCCATTCTTGAGCTATCGAGTGGCGTTTAGGGTGACAATCTGGAGCCCACTATTCACCTCCGAACCACGGTGATTATTGAATCGTATAAGCGGACTGAGTTCGGATCCGTGCTCTGACACCGCCAGGGCCGGCGTGAGGCCTTATGGCAAGCCGGTGAAGGAAAGCAGGGGTGAATTTCTGTCTAAAACTAACCCAAGCTACCGCGTGTTCACTGACCGAAAACGCGCCTAAATAACAGTAGCGCTTTAGACAGGAAAATGCCGAGAGCCACGTAGTGCGTAGCCTATGCACTGTTCCAGCCCATACTGCTGCATCAGTGGCGTGTTGGTGGGATTGCAGTTCGGCAGGGCGCCCTAGGGCGCTGCGGGAAACTCAACTAGATGGCGCCATGTACCCCGACGGCATAATTCTTCGCTTCAGTTGAGTTGCGGTGTTCCATTACTCCATCCACAAACTGTAGGATCAGGAGCTATCAACATCACAAGGGACGGTCCATGAAACACCTCAGCACCACCAAAGCAGCCTCTATTGTTCGCCTTGCTGCGGCAAGCCATGACGAATACCGTCAGCGTCATCCTGGGAACCGCATTTTAGGAGCGGGGGAGTTGAAAGCTTTGATTCTTGAGCCTGATAGCCAGGAGGAAATTGCTTTCGTCGAGGCGATGCGTGCGCTTTCTGATGATGAACTCCTCGACCTGGTTGCCTTGATGTGCGTAGGCCGCGGCGAGCACGTTGAGAATCCTGAGGATCCAGAGTCGATTCGCGGCGCATTCGAAGGCCATGCCCACTCATTCTCAAAAGACTCGCATAAAGAATTGCTGGATTATATTTCCGGCAAGGGGGCGGTTATTCACCGGTACCTCGCGCGAGGCCTTGATCGGGTGAGATTCGCGTACAAGTAGGGCTGTTAATAAATTTAATCATCGCCGGGACGGCTTAACCACTGTAGGAATATACAACGCTAAGTTATTGATTCTTATAGGGTGATGTTCCGGTTTTTCACCCACTGAAAATCTAGAATTTTTCCTTTTGAATCATATGCTTGCGTAGGTTTCGTGGTCACCTTGACATGGTGGTGCTTCACCCTCACCTCAAAGCCCCGCGGTGGCCGCGGGGCTGTCACGCCTTTACTTGCCGAGCTTCTTGCGGACGTCGGTCACCATAGGACCGACTGCTTTCACAGCTGCTTTTAGCTGGTCCGCTGTCACGCCGAATTTAGTCGACCAGTATTTCAACTCCCAATCCTCGGAAGTGTTTACCCGGTCTCTGTCTTTGGGGCCGCGGTTTTTCAGATCATCAGCCATCTTCAATTTCCTTTTTGGTAGCCTGGGGCAGTCCAGGCCAATCCAGCATAGACCATCAATCCCGGTCGTCTGGGTGGACTACCTTTCTGCGCAAAACCTCCGCTACAGCCCACGGTGTACCGTTTGCATAAGCACAAAAAAACGGATGTTTTGCTACCCTGAAAACAGGCTATTATCTTTTTAAAACAATAACTTAGGCCACTACAGTACCCAGCATGGGGTGCTAGCGACGAGTGCGACGGTCTTGACAGACTTCTGTCATTCGGGGGCCATAAGTATCGCGAGCGTCATTTTGATGAATTCTTCGTTCTTGCCGATTGCCCAAAGGGCACCGCGGACGTTCTCGGCGACGTCGGCAGATCCGCGCCGCTCGACCCAGTTTGACAATTCCATGATGGCGGCTTCGAGGGCGAGTTGGTTTTCATTGATTTTTTAAGGCAGGGAAGGGATCAGGTCTGAATTTGGCATTAGGCGTTCCTCTGTGAAAAAGCCAAGCGTAGCACCGTGTTACATGAAGAATTTTGCGTTTGGCAGGACGCCGGAGAAGGGAGAAAAAGCAGAAAGTTTTGTAACGCGGGCCAAAAAGTTTTGTAACGCTTCAGCTCGTGGGGCGGAAATCCCAAACCCCAGAAACTACAAAGCCCTGAATAATCAGGGCTTTGTCGTATCAAATATGGCGGAGGCGATGGGATTCGAACTCATGGACCTGTTACAGTCGACGGTTTTCAAGACCTCCGTTTGCGTTGCGGGCGCCATAATACCTGAATGAAACACACTGTCAAACTCTCTGCATGGCTTGTTACAGAGCGTCTGTTATGATCTTTGCGACTGAACGTTTCAAACCAACAGGAGTGTCGCCATGCGCGAACAGGATTACGCAGTTAATAACAGCGTGCAGGCTGAGCAGCTAGAGGTTAGCCGCGTCCTGCGCAACACTTATGGTCTCTTGGCTCTGACCCTCGCATTCAGCGGTGTGATGGCCTTCGTAGCCCAGCAGATGCGTGTCGGCTACCCGAACATTTTCGTGGTGCTGATCGGCTTCTACGGGCTGTTCTTCCTCACCAACAAACTCCGTGATTCCGCGTGGGGCCTGGTATCCGCCTTCGCGTTGACCGGTTTCATGGGTTTCCTGCTCGGCCCGATCCTCAACCGTTACCTGGGCATGCAGGGCGGCGCTGAAGTGGTCAGCTCGGCTTTCGCCATGACCGCACTGGTGTTCGGTGGTCTGTCGGCCTACGTGCTGATCACCCGCAAGGACATGAGCTTCCTTGGCGGCTTCATCACCGCCGGTTTCTTTGTCCTGCTGGGCGCTACGCTGGCGAGCTTTTTCTTCCAGATCAGCGGCCTGCAACTGGCGATCAGCGCCGGCTTCGTGCTGTTCTCGTCGGTCTGCATTCTGTTCCAGACCAGCGCGATCATCCACGGCGGCGAGCGCAACTACATCATGGCGACCATCAGCCTGTATGTATCGATCTACAACCTGTTCGTCAGCCTGCTGCAACTGTTCGGCATCATGAGCCGCGACGACTGATCGTAATGGCTGCAATAAAAAACCCGCTTCGGCGGGTTTTTTATCGTCTGGACAAAGGTGTCTGCTCAGTTGATGACGATGCTGCCGTCCACTTGCTGACGGTAGATCGTGTAGGGCAGCAGCAAGGTGTCGAGCGCGCCGGAGACCACGGCGTCCACCAGCACCACCGGAATTGCCGCGTTGCGGTGATCATCGGGATCGATGCCTGAGGCCAGCGGAGCGTTCAGCGTGCAGAAGTCATAAGCGAGGCCGCTGTAGATTCTCGGTACCGCGCCGCAATAACTTTTCTGCTGCTTGAGTCCGTCAACAGCAGCCTGATCGTTGCGCGCCACCGTTTGAATCGTGCCACAACCGCCGAGCAGCAGGGCCGCCAGCAGCATTGCCTGAATTTTCATAGCGCCATTCCTTAGCCGCGAAAAACCCACAATCTACGCCGAACAACGGAAAAAAACACCTACGCCATCGGTGGCAGGCGTCGCTTGACCGGGGTCTTCTTGACGATCGCGGTGTTGGTTTCCGCCAACGTATTCAGTCGGTCGAGCAGGGTATCGAGCTGTTCCATCGAGCGCACGTGCAGGCGGGCGATGAAGCAGTCGTCACCGGTGACCTTGTCGCACTCGGTGAACTCCGGAATCGACATGATCTGCCGCTCAACCTCCTGCAATTGCCCTGGCAGCGGCCGCACACGGACGATCGCCTGTAACTGATAGCCGAAGCATTTCGGATCGATCTCCACCGTGTAGCCCTTGAGCACGCCGCGTTCTTCCAGCCGCCGCAACCGCTCGGCCACGCTCGGCGATGACAAGCCGCTGATCTGCGCCAGCGCTTTGAGCGAGCGCCGCGAGTCTTCCATCAGCGCGCTGATAAGGATCTGATCGATATCGTCAGTCACATTCAAACTCCGGATTAGGCGAAGGGCGCAAATCACCCTCGATAAAAAAGGCGAAAACCAAGTTTAGCCTGCTTTATGCGCTGGAGCAGCCCGAGGTGCGCTTGGCATACTTTTGCCATGCTTCGCTCACAGCCTCAGGAGAAGATGATGGACAACGCAATTCGCCGCGGCTCGCTGGAAATGACCGCCGCCATGCTCATATCCGGGACGATCGGCTGGTTTGTGCTGGTGTCCGGGCAACCGGTGCTCGACGTGGTGTTCTGGCGCTGCGTGTTCGGCGCTGGCACCTTGCTGTTGGTCTGCGCCGCGTTCGGCTTCCTGCGTCCGGGGATGCTGACCCGCACAACGTTTCTGCTGGCGGTGCTCAGTGGAATGGCGATTGTCGGCAATTGGGTGCTGCTGTTCGCATCCTATTCCCGCGCCTCGATTGCCATTGGTACGGCGGTCTATAACGTGCAGCCGTTCATGCTGGTCGGCCTGGCGGCGTTGTTCCTCGGCGAGAAAATTACCCTGCAGAAGCTGTTCTGGCTGGCGATTTCGTTCATGGGCATGCTGGCGATCGTCAGCGCCCATGGCACGCAAGGCGAGGAGGGTAACGATTACTTGATGGGAATTGCCCTGGCGTTGGGCGCGGCGTTTCTCTACGCGATTGCCGCCCTGATCATCAAGCGCCTGACCGGCACGCCGCCACATCTGATCGCGCTGATTCAAGTCTGCACCGGGGTGTTGTTGCTCGCGCCTTTTGCGCATTTCGATGCGTTGCCGCAAGGCGTCGATGCCTGGGCCAGTCTGCTGACTCTCGGGATCGTGCACACCGGTCTGATGTACGTTTTGCTGTACGGCGCGATTCAAAAATTGCCGACGGCATTGACCGGCGCGCTGTCCTTTATATATCCGATCGCGGCGATTTTCGTTGACTGGTTCGCCTTCGGCCATCGCCTCGAATTGCTGCAATGGATAGGCGTCGCAGCGATCCTGCTGGCCGCCGCCGGCATGCAACAAGGTTGGGGCTGGAAAGCCCGGCGGCTGGCGGCGCAGTAAGGATCAGATGTTCCAGCGCGGTGCGGTGGCTGCCAAGCGCTGGCGCATCTCGCTGATATTGGCCGCGAGTTGCCGGGTCAGCATCCGGTAGCCGTCGAGCGTATTGGCGACTGGCGCATCAAGGTCCGCTGCTGGCAGCTCCATTGGCCGCTCCAGCCGTTGCGAGGCCCCGGTTTTCAACGCGCGAGCCATGCCGATCAGTTGCACACGAATCTGCCGGTGCTCAGCCTTCAGCGCCGTTTGCAAATGGGCTGTGGCCTGCGGGTCGCTGGCACTGGGACGGATATTACCGAGGATCTCCAGCGTACTGATGCACATGCGCAGGTTGCGCTGAATCGCGTCGAGCTCGGTCATGGAAATCTTCACTTCCTTGGACACTGACGGCATCAGCGAGCGTAATTGCACCATCACCGCGCCGAGCTTGCTCATCAGCCGCACGTGTTCGTCGGCGCTGACCGCTTCACCGTTGATGATGCGCCCGTACACCGTGGCGCAATCGCGCAAGGCATCGGCGAGGTTGTAGCGCCACGAGTAGACCGCGTACAGCGGCAGAGCGAAGGAAAACGCCAGGGCGAGGGCGATGCCGATCAGGATGTCGACGCCGCGCCACAGACCATCGGTGATCGGGTTGTCGCCATGCCCGGCGACGATGAACACCGTGATGGCCGAGAGCAGGGCGGTGTAGCCGCCCTTGCCGATCGCGTGATAGGAGAAAAACCCACAGACCACGGCCATGGAAAAATAGGTCAGCCACGGCATGCCCAGCCAGGCGTGCTGCGCCACCAGTGCCAATCCGACTCCTGCACCGATCAAGGTACCGATGGCGCGCTCGGCGGCTTTTTTGCCGATGTTGCCGTGGTGCTGCAAACCGCCGATCACCACCAGCATGGTCACTGACGCCCATTCGCCGTGGGGCAGATTGATGCCAGTGGTCAGCAGAATCGTCGCCAGCAACCCCAACGCCACCCGCACGGAATGGATCAGTCGGGCGTGACGGTAGCGCCGATACGGGTCCAGTAACGGACGCAGGATACGGCGCAACAGCGGTGGCAGGCGGTGGGTGCTGTAAGTAGTCAGTGCGAACCTCGTGAGTCAGTCAAATCAGTGGAAGGGGAAAATGTAATTCATCCAGGCGGACATGCGCAGCAGGATTTTGCGCATCGCGCCGATGTGGTGAAAGTGCTGACTGTAAAGCGCCGCTTGCCCGTAGGCGCCGCCCGGCATGAGCGCGCTGTATTCGGCGAACGCCGGATCGGTTATCTCGATGATCACTGGCACCCGTCCGGCCGGTGGCGAACCGGTGTAGCTGATCAGGGTACCGGAAGGTTGCACCTGGCCCTCGGCGATCACCCCGATCACACTTTTCACCCGACCGGCGAAGACCTTGCCGGGAATGCCGTCGAAGGCGACTTCGGCCTCGTCGCCCACGGTCAGACGCAATAGGCTGTTCTGACGCATCCAGGCAGCGAAGTACTGACCTTCCTGCGGAATAAACACCATCGACGGGCGCAGCGGCAGCTTGCTCGCCATCATTCCCGGGCGCAGCGAAACGTGGGTGACGAAGCCTTTGCTCGGTGCTCGAACCACGGTGTTGTCCAGCTCGAACTGCGCATTGTCCAGTTGCGCCTGCAGATCGTCGGTGCGGGCGATGGCCGCGTCCAGTTCACGCTGGGTGCCGAAGTTGCGGCGGATCAGTTCGGTGATGCGGTAGCGGTCGCCTTTGGCTGCAACCAGTTGCGCCTTGAGCGATTTCAGGCGGTTCTGGAAAGGCGTGGGATCGATGCGGAACAGCACGTCGCCTTTTTCCAGGGGTTCGTTGCCCTTTACCGGCACGTCGATGACCTGGCCGCTGACGATCGGAATAACCGGCACCGAGACGAAGTAGGAACGCGCCACCTCAGAATAGGGATGGTTGTAGTTCATGGTGAAAATCAGCGCGCCGATGATCAGCACGCCACCCAGGACAGCGGTGGGCACCGTCCATTTGTTCAGCGGAATGCGGAAGATCTTGAAAATCGCGACGCAGAGCGCGGCATACGTGAGGATGAGCAACAGATCCATGCTCAGATCCCCCGGCTGTCAGATTGCGGCGCAACCGGCGACTGCGCTTCGAGCCGCTCGATCCGGGCTTGCAGCTCGACGACCTGCTGCTCCAGTTGATTGACGTGATTCTGAATGGGTTTGCCATCGCCGAACCCCCAACCACGATCCTCGCGATAGGCCATCGCCCAGATCCACAGAAACGGCCACAGCGCATGCAAGGTGAACAGGCTGACCCAGCCAGTGGCATGGATCGCGTCCTGATGCGGGTGGTTGCGGTGGACGGCGATCTCGTACGGAATGTCATGCAGCACGATAATCCCGTAAAACAGCGCGAGACCGACAAAAACCAACAGACCCAATGCGAAGTAATCGAGCATGGTCAGCCTCCCGGGCATCCAGCAATGCTGGGCTCAGTGTAGTCACTGAATTGCCGGGTAGCTGACGGATCGGCAGGATCATTCAATCCTGCCGATCATCCGTCAAAAGATGTAATCGGTGGTCAGGAAACTCGAATCACGCCCGCGAATGATCTCGCTGATCAGGTCCTTATTGCTCTCCTGGAATTTGGTCGCCACCAGGGTGCGGATCGAAAACACTCGCAATGCATCGTGAACCGACAGCGTGCCTTCGGCGGAGTTTTTGCGGCCATTGAACGGGTAAGTGTCCGGGCCGCGCTGGCACTGGGCGTTGAGGTTGATCCGCCCGACCTGGTTGGCGAAAGTGTCGACCAGCCGGCCGACGGCCACCGGGTTGGTGCCGAAGATACTCAACTGCTGGCCGAAGTCCGATTCCAGCACGTAGTCGATCACGGTATCGAGGTGGCGGTACGGCACGATGGGCACGACCGGGCCGAACTGTTCTTCCTGATAAACGCGCATCTGCGGATTCACCGGATACAGCACTGCCGGGTAGAAGAACGAGGCGTGGGACTCGCCACCATTCGGGTTGACCACCTGGGCGCCTTTGCTTTGCGCATCCGCGACCAGACCGTGCAGATAGTCGACTTTGCCCGACTCCGGCAGCGGCGTCAGCGCCACGCCGCTGTCCCACGGCATACCCGGTTTGAGCGTGGCCAGTCTGGCGTTGAATTTCTCGATGAAGCTGTCGACCACGTCTTCATGTACGAAGAGGATTTTCAGTGCGGTGCAGCGCTGACCATTGAACGACAGCGAACCGGTGACCGCTTCGCTGACGGCGTTGTCGAGATCGACTTCGGGCAAAACGATTCCCGGGTTCTTTGCATCCAGACCGAGAGCCGCGCGCAAACGGTGTGGTTTCGGGTGCAGCTTCTTCAGGTCACTGGCGGCCTTGTTGGTGCCGATGAAGGCGAAGATGTCGATCTTGCCGCTGGCCATCAGAGCGCTGACGGTCTCGCGGCCGCTGCCGTAGATGACGTTGATCACGCCGCTCGGGAAGCTGTCGCGGAAGGCTTCGAGCAAAGGCCGAATCAGCAGCACGCCGAGCTTGGCCGGTTTGAACACCACGGTATTGCCCATGATCAGTGCCGGAATCAGCGTGGTGAAGGTTTCGTTCAGCGGGTAGTTGTAAGGCCCCATGCACAAGGCGACGCCGAGCGGCACGCGGCGAATCTGCCCGAGGGTGTCCTGTTCCAGCTCAAAGCGGCTGGAGCGGCGGTCGAGTTCTTTCAGGGCATTGATGGTGTCGACGATGTAATCGCAGGTGCGGTCGAACTCTTTTTCCGAGTCCTTGAGGTTCTTGCCGATCTCCCACATCAGCAGCTTGACCACGGCTTCGCGCTGCTCGCGCATACGACCAAGGAATGCTTCGACGTGCTGGATGCGTTCGGCCACGCGCATGGTTGGCCACAGGCCTTGGCCGCGATCGTAAGCGCGAACGGCAGCGTCGAGGGCGGTGAGGGCGGTGTCGGCATCCAGCAGCGGCGTGCTGCCGAGGATCACCTGTTCTTCGCCGTTTTCGCTTTTCAGATAGACCGGGCTTCGCACCTGCGCGAGCGGGCCGTCCCAGCGGCGCAACTGGCCATCGACCAGATATTCACGCTGCTCGACCTGAGCGTCGAGGCGATATTTTTCCGGGATGTCGCTGACCGAAGGGAACAGGTTGCCAAGGATGTTTGCTGTGGTCATGTCACTACCCTGTGTTGAAGTCGGCGTGCCGATTGAAAGTCTTGTGAAGGTTATACGCCTGAACGGGCCGGGATTTAACCCCGTGAATGTCACGCGAATGTCACGCAACGGTGCAACCACAGTCCACCTTGTGGGAGCGAGCCTGCTCGCGAAGGCGGCGGCACATCCAACATCCTCATCGCCTGACACAGCGCTTTCGCGAGCAGGCTCGCTCCCACGGTCGATCATCTACATCCGTCAATCCATCTTCGGTAATGAAGCTTTTATGACAAAAGTTCGGTAGCCCTTTGCCAGTCCGGTCATGCCTGTGTAACGCGCTTGAGGGGCCTTTCGGGGCGCACTTTGCAAGCCGAGGCGGGACGCCGGGAGTGAGGCAATGGGGACTATGGAACGCTATTCGAAAGTGGGCATGCAGGAGCTCGATCAACGCCTGTCGAAGATCGTCGAAGCCGCGCGCAAGAAGCCGGTTTCGGTGTATCGCTACGGCGCGCCGTGGGTCTGGATCGTCTCGCAGGATGACTGGCAGGGCGCTTTGAAAGAGGTCTCCAGCTACATTCCGCCGGGCCATTCGCTGGTGCTGCTGCGCCCGCAGATCGACGATCTGCTCGACGCCCACCAGGACCTGCTGCGCGACCTCAATGCCGCACCCGGCATGCTCATTCCCGCGCAGACGGTGATGCACATCCTGCTCCTGCAATTGCTGTATTCGGTGCCCAGCGAACAGCAGCTCTATGAACAGCTCAATTACAACCTGCTGTTCCGCTGGTTCGTCGGCCTTGGCCTGAACCAGAAGGTCTGGAGTTTCACCGCCCTCAGCCGTGACATCGCCACGCTGCTCAAAGAGCCGCGTGCGGTGCTGCTGATTCAGAAAATCATCGGCGAAGTGTTCTGCGGTGCCTTGCTGCAAATGCCCGAGTTCTCGCTGAACTTTGCGCTGTTGCACACCTGGCTGGGCAAGCATGCCTGCGCCACAACGATCAGCAATTGACGCATCACATCGGGCGCTAACGCCTACAGGTCATCGCGAATTTCAGGGGGTAGTGTGGAACGGATTTTCACGTCACGGCTGGCACTGTGGGGCTGGCTGCTGGTGACGGCGGGCGCGCAGCCGGCGCTGGCCGAGGAGGGCACAGAAGCGCCCGCCGCGCAGCGACTGGTCGACGTCAACGAATACTTTGTGCGCGGCAATACCGTGCTCGATGCGCGGGCGATCGAAGAAGCGGTGTACCCGTTTCTCGGCCCGCAGAAAGCCTTGAGCGACATCGAAGGCGCCCGCGATGCGTTGCAGAAGGCCTATCAGGAGCGCGGCTATCAGTCGGTGTTTGTCGAGCTGCCCGAGCAGGCCGTGGCCGATGGCATCGTTTATTTGCAAGTCAGCGAAACCAAGGTCGGCCGGGTGCGCGTGGTCGGCGCCAAACACTATTCGCCGCTGGATATCCGCGACAACGTCCCGGCGCTGAAAGAAGGCGAGGTGCCGGACTTTGCCAAAGTCCAGGGCGAACTCGCGCAGCTCAACAAGACACCCGGTCGCCAGGTCATGCCGCTGGTGCGTGAAGGGCAGCGCCCCGGCACCATGGATGTCGACTTGCAGGTCGAAGACCAGAACCCGTGGACGGCCAGCGTCGGCCTCAATAACGACTACAGCGCCGATACCGAAAAGCTGCGCAGCGTCGCCAGCCTCGGTTACAACAACCTCTGGCAACTCGGTCACAGCGTCAACCTGACGTTCTTCACCGCGCCGCAGGAAACCGACAACGCCAAGGTCTGGTCCGGGTCGTACACCGCGCCGCTGAGCGAGCGCTGGAGCGTGCAATTCTCCGGTTACCAGTCCGACAGCAACGTCGCCACCATCGGCGGCAGCAACGTGCTCGGCAAGGGTCACAGCTACGGCGTCGCGGCGATCTATACGCTGCCCTCGAGCGGCAACTGGTCGAACTCGCTGTCGGCCGGCATCGACTTCAAGGACTTCGACGAGCGCCTGAGCCTGTCCGGCGAAAGCGACAAGGTGCCGCTCAAATACGCGCCGTTCACCTTCGCCTACAACGGCTATCGCTACAGCGAAAAGAGCCAGCTCGGCCTCGGCCTGAGTCTGGTTGCCGCCACGCGCAGCGTGTTCGGCTACGGCAGCGACGACGAAGATTTCGACTACAAACGCTATCGCGCCAAACCGGGTTTCGCCGTGCTCAAGGGCGACACCAACTACACCTGGACCTTCGACAGCGACTGGCAGAGCGCAAGCAAAGCCGCATTCCAACTCGCCTCGGGGCCGCTGGTTTCCAACGAACAATTCTCCGCCGGCGGTGCCACTTCGGTGCGCGGCTATCTCGCTGCCGAGCGCACCGCCGATGACGGCTACTTGCTCAGCCAGGAATTGCGCACACCGTCGCTGGCGAAATTCGCCGGCACGTGGATGCAGGACTGGCGCTTCTATGCCTTCGCCGAAGGTGCGCAGCTGTACCTGCGCGACGAACTGCCGGACCAGGATGCCAATTACGCCCTGGCCAGCGTCGGCCTCGGCACCCGCGCCAGCCTCAGTAAATGGCTGTCCGGCAGCCTCGACTGGGGCTACCCGCTACTCGAAGGGCCGAACACCTCAAAGCAGGAATCGCGCCTGCACTTCAACCTTCAAGCCACTTTCTAACGGAGCACGTCCATGCAACGCCTTCTCCTTTCGTTGTTGATCTGCCTGGGCTTCGTGCTCCCGGCCACGGCTCAGGCCTGGTGGCAGGACGACTGGCATTACCGCAAACAGATCGCCGTCGACACCACGCCACAAGGCGCGGCGATCAATCAGGCCCTCGGCCGCACCGCGCTGCTGGTGCGCCTGCACACCGGCAACTTCACCTTCGACGGCGTGAAAGAGGACGGCTCCGATCTGCGCTTTGTCGCTGCCGATGACAAAACCGTGCTCAACCACCAGATCGAGAGTTTCGATGCGCTGATGGGCATGGCGCTGATCTGGGTCGATGTGCCGAATGTCGAGGGCGGTCAGCGTCAGGACATCTGGATGTATTACGGCAACCAGAAAGCCCCGGCTACCGGCAACGGCCAGTTGACCTTCGATCCGAGTTACACCGCGCTGTATCACTTCGACAGCGCCACCGGCACCCCGGCGAAAGACACCACTGCGTACGGCAACACCGCGCAAAGCGCGACCGGCACAGCGATCGATGGCGTCGTCGGCCGTGCGTTACAGTTCAGCGGTCAACCGTTACTGCTGCCGGCCAGTCCTTCACTGCAACACAACGCCGGCAGCGCGTTCACCTTCAGTGCCTGGCTGCGTCTGGATCAGGCCACTGGCGAACAACTGATCCTGGCTCGGCGCGAAGGCTCGCAGAGCCTGCTGATCGGCGTTAGCCAAGGCCTGCCGTTCGTCGAAATCGACGGCCAGCGCGCCGCTGCCACGCAGGCGCTGGCGCCGGCGCAATGGCAACACGTTGCGCTGACCGCCGAGGGCTCGAAAGTCACCCTGTACATCAACGGTCGCGAGAGCGCTGCGTTGGCTCAGGCGATGCCGGCGTTCAACTCGGTCATGGCCATCGGCGCCGATCTGCAGGAAGGCGCGTTCCAGCCATTCACTGGCGCTATTGATGAGCTGCGCCTGTCGAAGGTCGCCCGTCCTGCTGCGCTGTTGCTGGCCGATGCCACCTCGCAAGGCGCCGAGTCGAAACTGGTCGCTTACGGCGTCGATGAAGAACAATCCGGCTTCGGTTTCGGCAGCCTCGGCTTCCTCCTCAACGCGGTGCCGATCGACGCTTGGGTGATCATCGCCGTGCTGGTGCTGATGATGTTCCAGTCGTGGATCATCATGCTACGCAAGAACCGCAGCCTCAGCCGCGTCACTGCGGCCAACGAAGACTTTCGCGTGCAATTCGCCAAGGTCGGCACGCATCTGGAGATGTTCGCCGACGACGCGCAACTGGCTCAGCGTCTGCAGCATTCGTCGCTGTGGCGCCTGTATCTGGTGGCGGTCAAAGAGATCCGCACCCGCCGCGAGCAGGGCGCCGATACCTCGTCGGTCTCTGCCGCGACCATCGAAGCCATCCGCTGCTCGATGGACGGTGTGCGCACCCGCGAGAACCAGCAACTGAGTTCGAAACTCTCGACCCTGTCCAACGCCATCGCCGGCGGTCCGTATATCGGCCTGCTGGGCACGGTGCTGGGGATCATGGTGGTGTTCCTCGGCACGGCGATGGCCGGCGACGTGAATATCAATGCCATCGCGCCGGGCATGGCCGCCGCTCTGTTGGCCACGGCGATGGGCCTGTTCGTCGCGATCCCCGCGCTGTTCGGCTACAACCGCCTGATCACCCGCAACAAGGAAGTCAGCGCCGACATGCGCGTGTTCGTCGACGAGTTCATCACTCGTCTGGCGGAGATGCATGGCGAGAGCCAATTCAGTGAGGCGTCGCACCAGCGCGGCCATCACGCCAACCACTCCGTACCGGCCTGAGGAGCACTGCCATGGCGTCCGTAAATGCCTCCCACGACGATGATGACGATGCCGCAGTCGACAGCATCAACATCACCCCACTGGTCGATGTGCTGATGGTGGTGCTGGTGATGTTCATCCTCACCGCCACCGCGCAGGTCTCCGGGATCCAGATCAACCTGCCCAAGGCCAGCGCTTCGGTGTCGCTGTCGGAGGCCAAGACCAAGGCGATCTCGGTCAACGACGGCGGCCAGGTGTTCCTCGATGCCTATCCCGTGACGTTGGCGGAGCTGGAAGAACGCCTGCGCATCGAGAAAGCGCAGAGCCCGGATTTTCCGGTGATCGTGCGTGGCGATGCGACGGTGCAGTACCAGAAAGTCATCGAAGTGCTGGATCTGCTGCGCCGACTCGAACTGTCCCAGGTCGGTCTCGTCACCGGCAAACCGAGTCAGGGCTGAGTCATGACCGCACAACTCCCGATCGAGCCGCCGCCCGTGAAAAAGTCGCCGTTGCGCTATGTGAAGTGGGGCGCCGGATTGCTGGTCGGCGCGCTCGCCGCGTGGTTCCTCTGGCAGTGGGCCAACGACATGGCCGGCGTGCGCCGCGAAGCGCCGAAAGTGCCGACGATCATTCCGTTGCCGCCACCGCCACCACCGCCGCCGGAGAAACCGCCAGAGCCGGAAACGCCGGTGGAAGAAAAAGTCGTCGAGCCCGAGCCAACGCCTGAGCCGGAGGAGGTCAAGCCTGAAGAAGCACCGCCATCGCCGGCGGACGACCTGGCAAACCCGATGCAAATGGACGGCGACGCGCAGTCCGGTAGCGACGCTTTCAACATCGGCGCGGGCAAGGGCGGCGGCATGGCCGGTGCTGGCGGCGGGCGTTTGGGCACGGGCACGTACAGCCAGTTTCTCGCGTTCACCTTCCAGCGTTTGCTGCGCGAGAACCCCGACCTGCGCAACCTCGCGTTCTCGCTGCAGGCCGACGTCTGGCTGAGCAGCGTCGGCGAGATCACCCGTGTCGAGCTGATCAAGTCCAGCGGCAACCCGCAAATCGATACCCAGGTGCTGGCCGCTTTACGCGGTGCGCCAGCCCTCAGCGAGCGGCCTCCGGCCTCCATCACTTTGCCCGTGCGCCTGTCCCTGCAAGGGCGGCGTCCGGGTTAATTCACTTATTCAAGCTTCGGCAAAAGGAGTTGTGTGCAAATGATTTCCAACGTGAATCGATTGTCCCTGGCGGTCGGCATGGTCATTGCGACCCTGGTCGGTCAGGCCGTGGCAGCGCCTGCGCCGTCGGAGAACGCCACGATCAATCTGATCCGCTTGCTGGTCGAGCAGGGCATTCTGAAACAGGACAAGGCCGACGCGCTGATCGCCCAGGCCCAGAACGAAGCGGCGCAGGCGAAACAGGCTGCCGCGTCCACTGCCGTAGCGGCTGGACCGGTCGCCGCGCCGGGGGATGTGCGCGTGCAGTACGTGCCGGCAGCGGTGCGCGACCAGATCCGTGATCAGGTCAAAGCCGAGGTCATGGCCACCGCCAAACAGGAAAACTGGGCAGCGCCGAATACCTTTCCGGACTGGGCCTCGCGCATCAGTTTCGATGGTGACATTCGTCTGCGTGACGAATCGCGTTACTACTCGGGCAACAACAGCAACGAAATCGTCGACTTCGCCAAGCTCAACAACAATGGCCCGTACGACGTGAATCCCAACAGCAGCACCAGCCTGCCGCCGTTGCTCAACACCCGCGAAGACCGCGAAAATCTCTTTCGCCTGCGCGCACGCCTGGGCATGAAAGCGCTGATCTCGGAGGAGTGGACCGCCGGCATTCGCATCGGCACCGGTTCGGACAACAACCCGGTATCGACCACGCAGAACCTCGGCGGCGGCTTCGCCAAGAAAGACATCTGGCTCGATCAGGGCTATCTGACCTGGAAGCCAATGGACGAATTGACCCTGACCGGCGGGCGCTTCGCCAATCCGTTCATGTCCACCGACATGCTCTATTCCAATGACCTGAATTTCGACGGTGTGGCGGCGATTTTTGACCACAAGCTCAACCGCGATTGGGGCGTGTTCGGCACCGTCGGCGCGTTCCCGGTGGACTACACCAACGACACTTCCAGCAGCAACGGTTTCGACAAGGAAGAGAGCGACAACAAGTGGCTGTACGGCGCGCAGCTCGGCGCGAAGTGGGCGATCAATAGCAACAACCGCCTCAAAGGCGCGCTGGCCTATTACCGTTTCGACGACATTCAGGGCCAGCGCTCCAGCCCCTGCGAACCGTGGGCCGGCGCACCGGGTTGCGACAGCGACGGCACCCGCGCGGCGTTCATGCAGAAGGGCAACAGCGTGTTCCTGCTGCGTGACATCACGCCGAACCCGCTCAACCCGAGCGCTACGCCGCAGCCGCAATTCGTCGGGCTTGCGTCCGAATTCAACCTGCTCGACCTCAACGTCGTGTGGGACGCCGACCTGCCGCAGGACTTCAAACTGCGTAGCCAGGGCAACTACATCCACAACCTCAGCTACGACGAAGGCGACATGCGCAAGCGTTCCGCCGGGCAGATCGTCAACAACCTCGACAGCAACGGCGAGATCGAAAGCGGCGCCAACGCGTGGATGGTGCAGTTCACCCTCGGCAACGCGCTGGACCTCAAGCGCAAGGGCGACTGGAACCTGTTCGCCGGCTACAAGTACATCCAGCCTGACGCCTTGCCCGACGGCTTCAACGACTCGTCGTTCCACCTCGGCGGCACCAACGCCAAGGGCTATTTCATGGGCGGCAACTACGGCCTGGCGAAGAACGTTTCCGCCACGGGTCGCTGGATGAGCACCGAAGCGGTGTACGGCGCGCCGTTCGACATCGACGTCTTGCAGCTTGAGATCAACACGCGCTTCTAAGGCGCCGGGAGAGCTTTATGAACACGCGTTTTCTCGCGCTGGGCCTGGGGTTGTTGATTGCCACCGGGGCGAGCGCCGAAGGCATGGAAGAACGCTTGCGCACGCAATTGCGCAGCACCACCCAGCAATTGCAGGCCCTGCAAAGCCAACAGGCCCAGGCCAGCGCCGCGCAACTGGCAGCGCAGAACGAAGCCAAGGCAGCGCAAGCGCAGATCAAGCAGCTGACCGCCGAACTGGCCAAAGCCAAAGGCCTCGCCGAGCAACTCGCCGGGCAGCAACAGAGCCTGCATAGCCAGGCGCAGGCGCAAGTGGCGGCCAGTGCCGAGCAGACCGGCAAGTTCAAAAAAGCCTACGACGAGTTGTTGGTCCTCGCTCGCGGCAAGGAAGCCGAGCGCTCGAAGCTGCAAGCGCAACTGGCGGAACGTGACACACAAGTGCAGCAATGTTCAGCCAAGAATCAGCAAATGTACGGCGTCGCCAAACAGATTCTCACGGCCTACGAAAACATCGACGTCGCCGAAGTGATGAAGATCCGCCAGCCATTCGCCGGCAGCGCCCGGGTCAAGTTCGATGAACTGGCCCAAGGCTTTGGCGACGAGCTGTACAAGACCCAATTCGACGCGCCGCAAGCGGCGATCGCTCACTGATAGCAAGGAAGAAAGCCATGACTCAATTGATCACCCACGTTTCCCCGCAATCGCTGACCGACGTTCTGCAAGCCGCAGGTTATCGCGTCAACCAGAGTGAACAGAACGGCATCGTCCAGTTGCTCAGCGCCAGTCAGGGCATCGGCTACGCCGTGCGCTTCGGCAACCCGGCGGTGGAGCAGGGCAGCTTTGTTGATTTCACTTTCAGCTGTGCGCTGCGCGTGCAGGGCGACTTGCCCCAGGGCGTGGCCGAGCAGTGGAACGCGACGCGGCGGTTTGCACGGTTGTCGTTGCAGGGCGAGTTTCTGCTGATGGAAATGGACGTGGTCGTGGCCGCAGGGGTGAGCAACGAGCACCTGCGCGGCAATCTGGAGTTGTGGGATCGCCTGTTGCAGGAATTCATCGTTTACCTGCGCGATTTTAGCCAGACCGCTGCTGTGCAACCCGCCAAATCCGCTGTCGCCGAAGCAGAGGAAGTCGCGCTGTGAAGAAGCCTGCCATGGTGATCGGCGCCGGAGCGGTGGCGTTGTTGGTGGTGGCCGTGGCGCTGGTGCTGCGACCGGGCAGTGATCCGGTCGCCGCTCAGCAGCCATCGCCGGTAATGGCGGTTGCAGCCGGGCCAGCGGTCGCGCGGTTGGGCAATCAGCAGGTTTCGCCAGAGGAATTGCAGGCGCTGCTGGCCACTGTCCCGGCGCAAACCCGCGAGCAATTGCGCGGTAACCGTGAGGCGCTGGAGCGCTGGATTCGTGCGCGGCTGGCCGAGAAAGCGGTGCTGGAACAGGCCGATGCGCAGGGTTGGGCGCAGCGTCCGGACGTCGCCCGGCAGACTCGCGCAGCGACTGAGCAAATCGTGTTTCGGGATTATTTGCGCTCGGTGAGTCAGGTGCCGGCGGAGTATCCGAGCGCAGCTGAATTGCAGCAGGCGTACGACGCCGGCAAGGCCAATTGGCAGACGCCGGCGCTGTATCGGGTCAGTCAGATTTTCCTTGCTGTCAGTGACGCAGCGAATGTGGAAACGGTGCGCAAACAAGCCGCTGAATTGAGCAAGAAGGCGCAGACAGCACCGGGCGATTTTGCGGCGCTCGCTACGCAACATTCGCAGGATCGCGTCACGGCAGAGCGGGGCGGTGATACCGGCCTGCAACCGTTGCAACAGCTGGTGCCGGAAGTGCGTGGCGCCGTGGCGCGGCTCAAGGTGGGCGCCGTGTCTGATCCGGTGCAAAGCGCCGCGGGTTTCCACGTGATCAAGCTCACCGAACAGCAACCGGCCCGCACCGCGACGCTGGAGGAACTGCGCGACCAACTGACCCAAGCCCTGCGCGCACAACGCCAGGAACAGATCGCCCAGGCTTATCTGGACGGCATGCTCAACACCGCCACCCTGAGCATCGACGGCGCTGAACTGAACAAAATCCTCGAGGAAAAACACTGACGTCAGCCGAACACCAATCACCCCTGTGGGAGCGAGCCTGCTCGCGAATGCGGTGGGTCAGTCAGCGAAGATGTTGAATGTGCCAACGTTTTCGCGAGCAGGCTCGCTCCCACAGGGGTCCAGGGCGCATTCAAGACAACTACAAAGATCGACAGGGAGTCATCAATGTCATTCACCGAACCCGCAGGACGCCCGGGCACCGTTGATTATCAATCGCCGCAATCCCGCTCCGAGCCCTGGCTAAACCAGGCCGCGACCATCGACAGCGAAGTCGCCCAATACTTCCTGGTCAGTGCTCGCTGCGGCTGCTTCATGCAAGCCGCGCGCAGCCTCAACGTGCGCTCAACTGTATTGCGCAAACAACTCGCGCAACTCGAACAGCAACTGCAACGCAGCCTGTTCAGCTTCCAGGGCAGCGCCCTCAGCCTGACCCGCGAAGGCCAACAGTTGCAGGCCCGACTCATCACCCTGGCCCACGAACGCAAACTCCCGGTCATCGAACAGCCACTGATCCGCCTCGCCGTCGCCGCATCCATCCTCCACGACATCCTTGGCCGCGACCTCATCGCACTGCTGCGGCGCAACGCCAGTCTGCGTCTGGAAATTATCGCGCTGGATAGCGAACTGGCATTGCGTGCGGTCAGCGCCGACATTGTCCTGTGGCTTGCTCCAGGCGAATGCCCAAATCCCGGCCCGACCTTTTCCACCAGCGAACCGCAACACCTCGCGCGGATCGAGTATCTGCCGCACATTGCCAAGCGCTATTCGCGGGTGACAGCTAGACCGGAAACGCCGGAAGATCTGGCTGATTTCATGTTGGTGCAATGGCAGCATGACCGACAGGTTGAGAGCTTTCGGCCGTGGAATGAATTGGTGGAGGAGAGGTTGGCTGGAGTGGTGCAGATGCAGTCCTATGAATTGATGCTGGAGATGATTCGCTGCAGCGCGTGCATCGGGTTGCTGCCGGCATACATGAGCCGCTTCGACCGTGGCCTCATCGCACTGCCCGGATTATTCGCCGAACCGATGCAGCTACACGCGTGGCTCGCCGTCAACACCGACTCGCAAAACTCCCCCGAAATCAAAGCCCTCACCGACCTCATCCAGCAAACCTTCAACGAACGCCACGAATGGTTCCAGCCTTAACCCGACCCCCTGTAGGAGTGAGCCTGCTCGCGAAAGCAATCCGCCAGTCGAAGCCTCAGTAACTGACCCACCGCCTTCGCGAGCAGGCTCGCTCCCACAGGAATCTTCATTGCTTACGCGTTGATCGTTCCCACGCTCCGCGTGGGAACGCAGCCCGGGACGCTCTGCGTCCCCACCAGAGCTGGAACGCGGAGCGTCCCTTGAGGCATTCCCACGCAGAGCGTGGGGACGATCATCAAAACCTTCAACGAACGCCACGAATGGTTCCAGCCTTAACCCGATCCCCTTGTAGGAGTGAGCCTGCTCGCGATGGCGCCAGCCCAGACACTGCACCCGTAACTGAATAAACCGCATCAACAGTGGGAGCGAGCCTGCTCGCGAAAGCAATCCGCCAGTCGAAGCCACAGTGACTGACAAACCGCATTCGCGAGCAGGCTCGCTCCCACAGGAATCTTCATTGCTTACGCGTTGATCGTTCCCACGCTCCGCGTGGGAATGCAGCCCGGGACGCTCTGCGTCCCCTCAGAGCTGGAACGCGGAGCGTCCCTTGAGGCATTCCCACGCAGAGCGTGGGGACGATCATCAAAGGCCCGCTACTGCGGCAACTCCAGATTATCCAGCACCCGATTCACCGCTAATTCCCCGAGCATGATCAACTGCGCAATCCCCATCAGCGTTCGGCGCTGCNGAAGGCCGATACCGGCGAGTTAGTCAAAGACAAGGAAGATTGATCGATGCGTTTGCTTCTGCAGTGGCTTGCTTCAGATTATCGAAGCCTGGAAGGAGTTGAAAGAGCAGTCATCAAAGGCCCGCTACTGCGGCAACTCCAGATTATCCAGCACCCGATTCACCGCTAATTCCCCGAGCATGATCAACTGCGCAATCCCCATCAGCGTTCGGCGCTGGGATGGCTTGACCAATCCGGCGAATTCCTGGGCGATGGTTTTGGCCGAGGCGAGGGTTTCGCAGGCGTTGGCCAGCAGGTCTTCGTTTTTGGTGTCGGCGGTGACGGCGTACATGGCGCGGNTCCTGGGCGATGGTTTTGGCCGAGGCGAGGGTTTCGCAGGCGTTGGCCAGCAGGTCTTCGTTTTTGGTGTCGGCGGTGACGGCGTACATGGCGCGGGGGCTGAATGGCGGCGGGGCGGAGCCGGGTGGGCAGAAGTAGTGGTCGAGGGCGCGGTCGGCGGCTTGGTGGAGTTTTTTTGAATCGAGGGATTCGTAGGGTGAGGTGGGGTCGGATTCGGGTGGGTTGGGTGTTGGTTTGATCATGGGTGAAGCCTCTAGAGTGGTGAAGCTGCGACCGTTCGCTGCTAACGAAGGAGGTGGCGGCTGTACGCGGGTTAGCAGACCAGGACTCTAGAACCCGGCGCACCGAAGTGCCCCACGCAAAGCCGCCATAACGGCAAGACCTTGTGCGTCTAGAGATAACCCGGGCTGCTAAACCCGATCACTGAACATTCAGCGATCGGACCACAATAGAATCCGCCCCCAAGGCGCACAAGCCGGCGGATTCTGGCGTAGCTGTAGGCAATGGCGCAAGAATTTGTAGCCTGGAAGGCGTGTCTGGATGTGCCCTTTAAACACCTTCGTTTAAATCAAAGAATTGCGCAAACCTGACGGTCCTTTCGCGATCAGAAGAGAAGCCTGGATCGCGCTTCGCTGTTTAAATCACTGGTTAAATAAATCCGCCCTTTTTCCGAATACCGGTGGTTAACCTCTCTTGTTGAACCGTTGTGTAGTTTTAGGCCCTGGCCACGCAGACCGCTGTGTAAGCAAAAGGGGACGTAGCACCTGTTGATGCCGATATAAAACTGGTCTTGGCCCATGTGAATTCGACCTGAGGGTTGCTAGGAAGTGTATATCCCCAAAAGTACCGGGCTTCGTAAAGCGGTCTGTATTTAATATTAAGAAGTGCAATCTCGCTTAAGTAGCTCGGAAATGGACTGCCCCCCACGCGCGCGATCCAAGCACTGGCCGCTTCGTGTGTAAAGTTGGCGCCGCCAATTAAAACCTTTTGCACGTTGCTTACTACGACAGGTATTTCTTTAAGTTGTCCGCTAGCGTCAGATACGATCACTTTAGCTGCACCATTCCCGATTGAACGAATCATGCCGTTGCCGTCCACAGATACAACGTTGGGCATGCTCGACCTGTAGGTGTACGGTGCTTGCCCGCCTGTCGCCGCCCGGGTCGCGGTTGTATCTGGGAAATCGTTTCCAGTTAATGCCCAGCCAAGCGCGGCATGGTCGACGACGTAATTTCTCCCTGAGAGATGTACGGGTGATATGTCGACCAATAGCGGTGGAACAACTTTTAGAGTTCTTGGGATGGAAAATTTTCCACTACCATACAGTGCCTTGACTTTATAGCTGTGATTTCCTGCGGTCAGATCTTCACTGTATTTCCAAACGCCTTCGTGGTTCACCGGGACTTTGATTCTAAACTCTTCTTTATCAGACACCTCGACCCATTGATCTTTCGAGGCCAAGCCTTGCATTGCTACTGAAGTGTCTGCAGTAGTTCCACCTTCCTCAATTTCGGCGTTACTTGGCAATCCTTTCACCGAATCAATCGTCGGGGCAACTTCAGCTGCCACAGTAAAACTCCGCGCGCCAGAATCAACTTCTCCACTGTGATACAACGATCTCGCAAATAACCGGTGCTTCCCTTCAGCAACAGTTACTTCCCGTGTCCAGATTCCCGTCAGCGGGTCGGCCGTCGCTCGGCCTTTGGCAACCGTGCTCGACCCATCATCATCGAACACCTCGATATCCAGTCCCTTACTGGCAGTTCCCGACAACGTTAAGCTAGTGCTGACCGTCCATCCCCCTTCCAGCACTTCCTCACCGTTCGAGTCCAATACCCTGTCCAGTGTCGGCACAACCAGTTCTACAGACTTGATCGTGTAAACCCGATCCGGAAATTTCACTGCGTTCGTTTCGATATTGCTTTTGTCGAGCGCCACCAGGTACTTAAGCGTCAGCGTCGTGCCATGCCCCAATTGAACGAGATAACTGTTTGCCAGTGTCTGTGGCCAGAAACCCTGGTTGATCCAAGTGCTGTTGACTCTAGCTGGCAACCCAGCCCAGAGAGTCAAGTCATGTGCAGTGCCGTCCGCCTTCTTGCCCTCAAGCCGCAGCCAGCAGGGCTGTTCAGCTTCAATCAAGGTATGCAGCAGCGCATGAATGGTTGCGTTTTTGGTGCCAAGCGCCGTTATGTCGAGAAAATTGTTGGCATCGGCCTCGACAATTTTCGGGGAGTTCAAAGCGGTTGCCGGCAGCGGCAGAATGTCCAGCAGCAACACAGCCGACTCCACGGGTTTGTCGTCGCGGTCGATAAAATAACTGACTGCAACCCGTTGGCCCAGGCTGTAGGCGAGCACCGAGCGCGGTACCGCAATCTCCAGGCCGGCACTGACCAGCCGAGGCGGGCTTGGGTAGGAGCCTTCAGGGACAGCCGTCGCGCCTTGCCAGTTCACCCACAACGTGTCGGTGGGCAGTAACGAACCCTGCGGTACTAGGACTCTGATTTCCGGAGTGGTCGGACTGAACTGATTGCCGTTCATGCCACGGACGGTGGGTACCAGCAGAGAAAGGCGACCGAGGTGAATGTCCACGCGCTTTTCACCTGACATGACGGCATTGCCCAATTGGTCAAATACTCTGAATTCCGCCACAGCATTCGGATTGTCACCGGCACGCTGGAAGGTATCGGTGAACAGCGTCAGGTTGACCGGGGCCGGCGCGTCGGGCACGTCGAAGCGCACGGTGGTATCGCCGAGCGCAAAAACGATGGAGTCGAAGTGGCGTCGGTTGGTGTAAGTAAACGCAAATGTCACACCTCGTGCGGCGAGCTCCGGCCCCACGCCTTCATGTTCTACATCCGGCGGAATGATCAGATCCAGAGATTCCGGCAGACGCAAATGGTAGAGGGCTAGCGTGTCCCGAGACGATTCATCGTTACCTCCTACGCGCGTGACCTTGTAATACAGGCGATTGACGCCCTGATTGAGCCAGCCGTGGGGCAAGTACAAGCGCACCCGCTGTTGTTCTTCGCCCGGGGCAACGGTCTTGCCCGTTGCGGGAGTAGGGTTGTCGTTGACGTACAGATCGACGCGGTCATCAGCGGCCATGGTCCAGGAAGCGAGCTGCATTTCCGTCCACGGATCTATCAGACATTCCAGACCCTGCGTCTCGCCATCGTAAAGCACCTTGGGAATCCCGCCTTGGGCAATGCCCTGCGGCTTCACCGGTGTGACCCAGCCCCTGATGATGACCGGATACAAGACAAACAATTCGTTGAAAATCGAAGACTGGATATCCATGGAAGCGCTCCCTGAGAATTTTGCCGTGCCGTGCCGTGCCGTGCCGTGCCGTGCATTGAATGGGATCCATCTCACTCCAGTTTGAAAAAAAGCACACCTGTCAGATCTGACAGGTACAGGCGGTATTCAGACGAGCGGTCGAGCCGGCTCTTGTTTGCGCGGTTGTTGTGGGAGCGAGCCAGCCTGCGAATTTGTCGTAATGTTCGGTTGCAATGCTGACTGCTCCGACGCTTTCGCGAGCAGGCTCGCTCCCACAGGAATCTTCATTGCTTACGCGTTGATCGTTCCCACGCTCCGCGTGGGGACGATCATCAAAGGCCCGCTACTGCGGCAACTCCAGATTATCCAGCACCCGATTCACCGCTAATTCCCCGAGCATGATCAACTGCGCAATCCGCCCGCTACTGCGGCAACTCCAGATTATCCAGCACCCGATTCACCGCTAATTCCCCGAGCATGATCAACTGCGCAATCCCCATCAGCGTTCGGCGCTGCGACGGTTTCACCAGCCCGGCGAATTCCTGGGCGATGGTTTTGGCCGAGGCGAGGGTTTCGCAGGCGTTGGCCAGCAGGTCTTCGTTTTTGGTGTCGGCGGTGACGGCGTACATGGCGCGGNTCCTGGGCGATGGTTTTGGCCGAGGCGAGGGTTTCGCAGGCGTTGGCCAGCAGGTCTTCGTTTTTGGTGTCGGCGGTGACGGCGTACATGGCGCGGGGGCTGAAGGGCGGCGGGGTGGAGCCGGGTGGGCAGAAGTAGTGGTCGAGGGCGCGGTCGGCGGCTTGGTGAAGTTTTTTTGAGTCGAGGGATTCGTAGGGAGAGGTGGGGTCGGTTTGGGGTGGGTTTGATCATGGTAGAGCTCCTAGAGTCGACGGAGCTGCCACCTTTCGCTGCGATACGAAATGGTTGGTGGCAGCTGTACGCGGGTCGCAGACCGGGACTCTAGAACCGGCAGACCCGAAGGTCTCCCACGTACAGCCGCCATAAAAACAGCGGGTGTTGTGCGTCCAGAGATCGACGGGCTGCGAGACCCGATCGCTGATTCGTCAGCGACCGCACCACAATAGAACCCGCCCCCAAGGCGCACAAGCCGGCGGATTCTGGCTTGGCTGTAGGCAACGACGCAAGGATTTGTAGCCTGGAAGGCGTGTCAGCAGGTGTCATTTAAACAGCGGTGTTTAAAAAGCAAAAAATTGGCGACAGCACGGTAGACGTTTTTGCCGGGAAGCAGGTGTTGGCTATGAGGTCGCTTTCGCGAGCAGGCTCGCTCCCACAGGAATCTTCAGTGCTCACAGGGGTTGTGCCCGGGCTGGATCAAAATGTGGGAGCGAGCCTGCTCGCGAATGCAATCTGCCAGTCGAGGCTTCAGTGACTGGCCAACCGCCTTCGCGAGCAGGCTCGCCCCCACCATTGCCGCTCGCCAGATTCCAGATCAGCGGTTTAGAGTGACCAGCCACACGCTGATCACGGACCGATCCCATGTCAGACCCAACCTCCACGATCCATCTCGAACGCTCCAACGAATCCCACCTCGAAGGTATCACTGCGCTTTACAACGACCCCGTGGTTGCACGGCAAGTGCTGCAAATGCCGTTTCAATCCACCGAGGTCTGGCGCCAGCGACTTCAGGCTGATAACGAACGTGCGCTGAAACTGGTTGCCCTGGACCAAGGCGTGGTGATCGGCAATCTGGGCCTGGAAGCTTATTCCCGCATGCGCCGCGCCCACGCCGGCAGCTTCGGCATGGCAGTCGGGGCGGCTTGGCAGGGCAAGGGCGTCGGTTCGATGTTGTTGGCGGCGGCGCTGGAGGTCGCCGATAACTGGATGAATCTGCACCGCGTCGAACTCACGGTCTACGCCGATAACGAGGCGGCGATCGGGCTTTATCGCAAGTTCGGTTTCGAGGCCGAAGGGCTATTGCGTGATTATGCGGTGCGCGACGGGCAGTGGGTCGACACCCTGAGCATGGCCCGTCTACGCAATAGCCTGAAAGCCTGAGTCAGTCGCCCAGTGCGAACGCCACTGCCGACTGCGCATGCAGCTCGGTAGTGTCGAGCAGGGGCAGGGCGCTGTGTTCGGGTTTGATCAGCAGACCGATTTCGGTGCAGCCGAGGATGATTGCCTGGGCGCCACGGGCGGTCAGGGATTCGATGACGCCTTGATAGATTTCTCGCGATTGTTCGCTGATCACACCCACGCAGAGTTCGTCGTAGATGATCCGGTGCACCTCTTTGCGCTCGGCTTCATCCGGCACCAGTACGGTCAGGCCTTGGGCAATCAGACGTTGCTTGAGAAAGTCCTGCTCCATGGTGAACGCGGTGCCGAGCAACCCGACAGTGCGCGCGTCGATTTCCAGTGCGGCCCGGGCGGCGGGTTCGGCGATGTGCAGGAACGGAATGCTGATGGCGGCCTGAATCTGCTCGGCGACCTTGTGCATGGTGTTGGTACACAGCACCACGCACTCGGCGCCACCGGATTCAAGCCGGCGCGCGGCGTCCACCAGAATTGCCGCCGCATCGTCCCAGCGCCCGGCGTGCTGGGCCTGTTCGACCGGGCCGAAGTCGACGCTGAACATCAATAGCTGCGCCGAGCGCAACGGGCCGAGGCGCTCGCGAACCTGTTGGTTGATCAGGCGATAGTATTCGGCGCTGGACTCCCAGCTCATGCCGCCGATAAGGCCGATGGTGCGCATTGGATTTCCTCAAGCAAATGTCAGTGTCGAGCATTCAGGGCTGCCTGAAGTTTCCTTCTGTTCGAGACTCGACGCCAGTACCGACTGACTGTACCGCCGATCTTTCCCGCAACTGTGCATCTGCAAGAACTAAACGTACGCCGCGCCGGGGATCTGCCACTATCACCCTTCGCAGGTCCTTTCCGAGGAACACCGCAATGAACGACGTACAGCAACTGGGCGAGATGCTGCGCCACTATGCCGAAAGCGAAGCGCACAAGAAGCAACTGTTCACCACGCAATCGGCTGCTTGGGCGGCTCGGATTGGCGCGCTGTTCGACCAGATCGAACAATGGCTTGAACCGGTCAAGGCGCCCAATCTGCTGGAGGTCAGTCGCGAGGCGTATGTCGCATCCGGGCCGAGCGTGCCGGTGGAAACCTCGACCTTCAAGACGGAAAAATTGAGCATTATGATTGCCGGCAAACCGGTGGAATTTGTGCCGGATGTGATGGGCAGCGGCGGGCAGATTTCCCTGGCAGTGATGGGGTTGACGGCGGCGCGGTACGGGAGTATTTCGCTGGTTGGCCTGGCGGATGGCGCATGGCAGTGGCGTAAGACCAATGGCTTGAAGGATCCGGATACGTTTGCCTTCGACGCCGATTTCCTTGCTCAGCAATTGCAGAGCCTGATACCTCGCGATCGCGGTTAAGATCAAAAGCTTACCCCCTCACCCCAGCCCTCTCCCCCAAGGGGGCGAGGGGGAAAGGGGGCAGACCGAGTGATGTTCAAAACTTGAGCTCGACGCGATATTTCAGGTCGACGTGAGTCCTACAAACACTTCGGTCAGTCCCCTCTCCCTCTGGGAGAGGGCTAGGGTGAGGGCAGCCCGCCGCCAGCCACAAAAACATCACGCCCAGCGCATCAAAAAGCATCTCCATCACCTGAGCCCTCAAGCAATCTGAGCATGACGCCGGGCCAGCGCCACATCCGCAGGAGGAGTGAGGCGTAGACCGGGGAAACCCTTAGGTTCGGTGCCAATCCGGCATTTTCCCTTGGGTCACTGATGGCCTTTTGGTAGAGTCGCCGTCGCCAGCGGGTTTTCGGCTGGACGATGGAACCGAAGAAGGGAGTCTGATCAGTGAGTCCGGGCAAAAAAATCCTCGGTCTCACGGCGTCGCTTTTGTTGCTGACGCTGTGGGCCAGTTACTTTTATGTATTCAAGGAAAACCGCGACGGCCAGCTTGGCGGTGTCGGCGAAAGCACCGCGTGGTGCGGCACGCCACCGAGCAGTGAAGCGGCGTTGCTGGGCAAGGATCAACTGACCTTGCGCGTCACCAACAACCTGCGCGGCGAATTCATGGTTGGCGGCTCGCTGGTGGTTTCCGAACGAACCTTCAACCGCTACGACCTGGGCCGCAACGAACTGCGCCTGCGTCTGGAACCGCTGCAGTGGTCGTTCGGCGTCACGCCGATCTTCCTCGAGCAGGTCAAGGTGCAGCCGCTGAGCCGCAACCTCTCGTCGACCAATAAAAGCGCCTTCGCCGAATTTGAGCCTCGCGCAATCGGCGTGCACGCTCAGACTGCCGCGTTCCCCTTCGATACCTATCGCTACGGCTATAAACCGGTGCTGTATTACCTCAAGGGCAGCGAGCGCATCGACTTGCGCTTCAAGAACATCACCACGCTGATGGAGATGTCCAACACCTTTACGCCGATCCAGAAGTACAACCGCGCCGACTACATCAACGAGAAAAACTCGATGATCCGCGATGAGGACTACAAGCCGTACGGGGCGCATGAGTGCGCGTTCAGCGTCGAGCGCAAAGGCTCGTTCAAGGTCGTGGTGTTGCTGCTCTTGCTGGTGCTGTGCCTGCCGCTGATGCTGGTGTTTTACCGCGATGAGCCGGGGATCGACTTTCTCGCGACGCTGGTGGGAATTGCGGTGGTGCGCACATTGCTGATCGGGCCGGTGGAAGATTTCCAGCTATACAACATCGACTTCTTGTTTGGTGCGGCGATTCTGCTGGTGGGAACGGTGTCGCTGATCAAGGCGATGCGCGCCAATAGCCGGCGAGAGATGGCGTTGCGCAGTGGCGAAACATCCTCCTGGTAATACCGGTTGGCGAGGCACACGCGCTGTCGGATGTGAACTTTGCAATTGGCCATCGCATTTGCCGGGGTTTTGGCTATACCTGTATCTCCCCTATGCAAAATGTCTTGGCCTTCTCAAAGGAATTACAGCATGAAGCTAGCCGTCGTGATGGGCACGCTGTGCATTGCCACCCTTGGCGTGGTGGGTTGTTCCAGCAAAACCGTCGAGCCTGACCAGTATTCCGGCTTTCTCAAGGATTACAGCCAGCTGAAGGAGGCCAAGTCACCCTCTGGTGCCGAGGTGATGCGCTGGATGGACCCGAAACTCGACATCAATAAATTCACCAGCGTTTACGTAGAGCCAAGCCAGCTCTACCCGAAGCCGCAAGCCAACGAGAAAATCCCCCAGCAGACTCTCAACGGCATCACCAGTTATTACGATCAGGCGCTCAAGCGCGAACTCGGCAAATCGCTGCCGTTGGCCGCAGGTCCCGGGCCGGGCGTAATTGTGGTGCGTCCGGCGATTACCGCAGTCAGCAGCAAGACCGAAGGCCTGCAAGTCTATGAAGTGATCCCGATCGCACTGGTCGCCGCAGCGGTAAGTACGGCCTCTGGCATCCGCGACCAGGAAACCACGCTGGCCACCGAAGCGGTATTCATGGACGGCGCGACCAATCATGTCATCGCGCAGGTGGTGCGCAAAGGTACCGGCAAACCGCTGGAAAACTCTTCCCAGGTGATGAAAGCCGACGACATGAAAGCGGTGATCGATGGCTGGGCAAGCGATCTGCATCAGTCCTATCTGAAACTCAAATCTGAAGCCAAATGATGCAGTAAGGCCGGTTGCCTTGTCGCGAGCAGGCTCGCTCCCACACTGGATACGTATTCAGTATGGAAGTGAGCCTGCTCGCATTTCGGTGTATCAGTTTCGAATGTCCTGCCTGACACAACGCTTTTGCCAGCAGGCTCACCCCTTCAGGGAAGCTGCGGTGGGTTGTATACAATGTCACCGCTCAGCACCCAACAATTTCAAACAGGGCATAGGTCGTCAGCCGATTTCGTGGTTAACTTCCGCCTCTTGCATGCTTTCCAATCAAAAAACAGAAGGACTCAAGTCATGGCTCAAGTCACCCTCAAAGGCAATCCGGTTCAAGTCAACGGCCAGTTGCCACAAGCCGGTTCCAAGGCGCCAGCCTTTTCCCTGGTAGCCGGCAATTTGTCCGACGTCACCCTGAAAGACTTCGCCGGCAAGCGCAAAGTCCTGAACATTTTCCCAAGCGTCGACACCCCGACCTGCGCCACCTCCGTGCGCAAGTTCAACGCCCAGGCCAACGACATCAGCAACACCGTGGTGCTGTGCATCTCCGCTGACCTGCCATTCGCCCAAGCACGCTTTTGCGGTGCTGAAGGTCTGGAAAACGTACAGAACCTGTCGACCCTGCGCGGCAGCGAGTTCATCGAAAACTATGGCGTGGCCATCGCTGACGGCCCGCTGAAAGGCCTGACCGCTCGCGCCGTTGTGGTGCTGGACGAAAACGACACCGTCCTGCACAGCGAACTGGTCAAGGAAATCGCTGAAGAACCTAACTACGAAGCGGCACTGTCCGTTCTCAAGTAAGGCTTTTACAATTGTTAACGGCCTGGCCCTGTCCAGGCCGTTTTCATTTGTGTATCAGGGTTTTGCCTCACACCTTGAAACGTAAGTGGAAGGTAAATTGCCGGTAAAGCTGCTTTGCTTAAATCCACTCAGTGCTTATCGTTCAGCCTCCCGTAATAGAAGCCCACGCGCCCAATGGTCAATAACTCCATGCAATCGTCCCCCCGCAAATCCCGTCGCTGGCTGATCAGCCTGCTGGTCCTGTTGGTCATCGCTGTCCTGTGCTGGAAATTCTGGCCCGCCGGCTCTGCTGACAAGGCGGGCGGCGACAAAGCGGCCGCTGGGCATACCGGGCGCTCGGGAATGATGCGGCCTGGCTTCGGCGGCGGTACCGGGCCGATTCCGGTGCGTGTGGCGCCGGCGGTGAAGGGCGACTTCCCGCTGTATTACAAGGCGCTGGGCACGGTCACCGCGCTGAACACCATCAATGTTCGCAGCCGCGTGGGCGGCGAGCTGGTAAAGATTCATTTCGAAGAAGGGCAGATGGTCAAGGCGGGCGACCTGTTGGCCGAGATCGATCCGCGTCCTTACCAGAATGCTTTGCTCCAGGCCGAAGGCACGCTGCTGCAGAATCAGGCGCAACTGAAAAACGCCCAGGTCGACGTCGAGCGTTACCGCGGTCTGTATAAAGAAGACAGCATCGCCAAACAGACCCTCGACACCGCCGAAGCGCTGGTTGGCCAGTACCTGGGCACGGTCAAGACCAATCAGGCGGCGGTCAACGACGCCAAGCTCAATCTCGAATTCACCAAGATCCGCGCACCGATTGCCGGTCGCGTCGGTCTGCGTCAGGTCGACGTCGGCAACCTCGTCGCCGCCAATGACACGACGTTCCTCGCGGTGATCACCCAGACGCAGCCGATCAGCGTGGCCTTCACCTTGCCGGAGAACAGCCTCGACACCGTGCTCGCCCGTTACCGCAGTGGCGCCAAGTTGCCTGCCGAAGCGTGGGATCGCGGCGACACCAAGCTGCAAGCCACTGGCGTGCTGCAAAGCTTGGACAACCAGATCGACGTTGCCACCGGCACCCTGAAATTCAAGGCCCGTTACGATAACCGCGACCAGTCGCTGTTCCCCAATCAGTTCGTCAACGTTCATTTGCTGGCCGACACGCTCAAAGGTGTAGTGCTGGCACCGTCGGCAGCGATTCAGTTCGGCACCAATGGCACCTTTGTCTATGCGCTGGACGGCGACAAGAAAGTTACCATTCGCCAACTGAAAATCGGTGCCAGTGACGGTGACAACACCGTGGTCACCGAAGGCCTCGCCGCGGGTGATCGCGTGGTGCTCGAAGGCACCGATCGCCTGAAGGAGGGCAGCGAAGTCGAAGTGGTCAATGACAGCAGCGAAGTGCCGACCTCGCCGACCGAACACCTGCAAGGCAAATCTGCCGCCAATCCCGATGCGACCACAGCCGATAAGGCCAAGAAGGGCGCATGAACATTTCGCGGCTGTTCATCCTCCGTCCGGTAGCCACCACCCTGAGCATGCTGGCCATTGTTCTGGCCGGCCTGATCGCTTATCGCCTGCTGCCGGTTTCGGCCTTGCCGCAGGTCGATTATCCGACCATCCGCGTCATGACCCTGTACCCCGGCGCCAGTCCGGACGTGATGACCAGCGCCGTCACCGCGCCGCTTGAACGCCAGTTCGGGCAGATGCCGGGCCTCACACAAATGGCCTCGACCAGCTCCGGCGGCGCTTCGGTGCTGACCCTGCGTTTCAGCCTCGACATCAACATGGACGTCGCCGAACAGCAGGTGCAAGCCGCGATCAACGCCGCGACCAACCTGCTGCCGACCGACCTGCCGGCACCGCCGGTGTACAACAAGGTCAACCCGGCGGACACGCCTGTTCTGACCTTGGCCATCACCTCGAAAACCATGCTGCTGCCCAAGCTCAATGATCTGGTCGATACGCGCATGGCGCAGAAAATCGCCCAGATCAGCGGCGTCGGCATGGTCAGCATTGCCGGTGGCCAGCGCCAGGCCGTGCGGATCAAGGTCAACCCCGAAGCGCTGGCGGCCAACAGCCTCAACCTGTCGGATGTACGCACGCTGATCGGCGCCTCCAACGTCAACCAGCCGAAAGGCAACTTCGACGGCCCGACCCGGGTGTCGATGCTCGATGCCAACGACCAACTGACCTCGCCCGAGGACTACGCCAACCTCATCCTGACCTACAAGAACGGCGCGCCGTTGCGGCTCAAGGACGTCGCGGAAATCGTCGATGGCGCCGAGAACGAGCGTCTGGCCGCGTGGGCCAACCAGAATCAGGCGGTGCTGCTCAACATCCAGCGTCAGCCAGGTGCCAACGTTATCGAAGTGGTCGACCGCATCAAGGCCTTGCTGCCGAGCATCACGGACAACCTGCCGGCCGGCCTCGACGTCACGGTGCTGACGGATCGCACCCAGACCATCCGTGCCTCGGTCACCGACGTGCAACACGAACTGCTGATCGCTATCGCGCTGGTGGTCATGGTCACGTTCCTGTTTCTGCGCCGCGCCAGTGCGACGATCATTCCGTCCGTAGCCGTGCCGCTGTCGCTGATCGGCACCTTTGGCGTGATGTACCTCGCCGGTTTCTCGGTGAACAACCTGACGTTGATGGCGCTGACCATTGCCACCGGTTTCGTCGTCGACGACGCCATCGTCATGCTCGAGAACATTTCGCGCTTCATCGAAGAGGGTGACAGCCCGATGCAGGCCGCGCTCAAGGGCGCGAAACAGATCGGCTTCACCCTGATTTCCCTGACCCTGTCGCTGATCGCCGTACTGATTCCGCTGCTGTTCATGGCCGACGTGGTAGGGCGCCTGTTCCGCGAGTTCGCCATTACCCTGGCGGTGGCGATCCTGATTTCCCTGGTGGTGTCGCTGACCCTGACGCCGATGATGTGCGCGCGCCTGCTCAAGCGTGAACCGCAAGAGCACGAGCAAGGCCGTTTCTACCGCGCCAGCGGTGCGTTCATCGACTGGATGATCAAGGAATACGGGCGGATGCTGCGCTGGGTGCTCAAGCATCAGCCGCTGACCTTGCTGGTCGCCATCGGCACGCTGGCGTTGACCGTATTCCTTTACGTGATCGTGCCGAAGGGTTTCTTTCCGGTGCAGGACACCGGGGTGATTCAGGGCATTTCCGAAGCGCCGCAGTCGATCTCCTTCGCGGCGATGGGCGAGCGGCAGCAGCAACTGGCCAAGATCATCCTCGAAGATCCGGCGGTGCAGAGCCTGTCGTCCTACATTGGTGTCGACGGCGACAACGCCACGCTCAACAGCGGCCGCTTGCTGATCAACCTCAAGCCCCATGGCGAGCGCGATCTGACGGCCAGTGAAGTGATTTCCCGCCTGCAACCGCAACTGGACAAACTGGTCGGCATTCGTCTGTTCATGCAGCCGGTGCAGGACCTGACCATCGAGGATCGGGTCAGCCGCACCCAGTACCAGTTCAGCATGTCCTCGCCGGACTCCGAATTGCTCAGCCAGTGGAGTGGCCGTCTGGTCGAAGCCCTGGCCCAGCGTCCGGAGTTGACCGACGTGGCCAGTGATCTGCAGGACAAAGGCTTGCAGGTCTATCTGGTGATCGACCGCGACGCCGCATCGCGCCTTGGCGTGTCGGTGGCGAATATCACCGATGCGCTGTACGACGCGTTCGGCCAGCGGCAGATTTCGACCATTTACACCCAGGCCAGCCAGTATCGCGTGGTGCTGCAAGCCCAGGCCGGGGAGAAGATCGGCCCGCAGGCGCTGGATCAGATTCACGTCAAGACCACCGACGGCGCGCAGGTACGCCTGTCGAGTCTGGCGCATGTTGAAGAGCGTCAGGCGCAATTGGCGATCACTCACATCGGCCAGTTCCCGGCGGTGATGATGTCGTTCAACCTCGCGCCGGGCGTGGCGTTGGGGCATGCCGTGGACATCATCGAGCAGGTGCAGCAGGACATCGGCATGCCGGTCGGCGTGCAGACTCAGTTCCAGGGCGCGGCGCAAGCGTTCCAGGCTTCGCTGTCGAGCACCTTGCTGCTGATTCTGGCGGCCGTGGTGACCATGTACATCGTCCTCGGTGTGCTCTACGAGAGCTACATCCACCCGATCACCATTCTTTCGACCTTGCCGTCCGCCGCGGTCGGTGCCTTGCTGGCGTTGCTGCTCAGTGGCAACGATTTGGGCATGATCGCGATCATCGGCATCATCCTGCTGATCGGTATCGTCAAGAAGAACGCGATCATGATGATCGACTTCGCCCTCGACGCCGAACGCACCCAGGGCATGGCCCCGGCAGAGGCGATCTATCAAGCGGCGCTGCTGCGCTTCCGGCCGATTCTGATGACCACGCTGGCGGCGTTGTTCGGCGCGGTGCCGCTGATGCTGGCCACGGGGTCTGGCGCGGAACTGCGTCAGCCGTTGGGTCTGGTGATGGTCGGCGGTTTGCTGGTGAGCCAGGTGTTGACGCTGTTCACGACGCCGGTGATTTACCTGTACTTCGACCGCCTCGGAAGGCGCTTTGGCAAATCCAAAGCCGAAGGTGAAGAGGTCGCGGTATGACTGTCGGAATATATCTCCCCTGTGGGAGCGAGCCTGCTCGCGAAAGCGGGAGGTCAGTCACTGCCAAAGTTGAAGGTAAGGGCGCATTCGCGAGCAGGCTCGCTCCCACAGAGGTATGCGGGGAGAACAAGAGTCGATGAACCTCTCCGGCCCTTTCATCAAACGCCCCGTGGCAACCATGCTGCTATCCCTGGCAATCATGTTGCTCGGTGGGGTCAGCTTCGGTCTGTTGCCGGTATCGCCATTGCCGCAGATGGATTTCCCGGTGATCGTGGTTCAGGCCAGTCTGCCGGGCGCCAGTCCCGAGGTGATGGCTTCGACGGTGGCGACGCCGCTGGAGCGGTCGTTCGGTGCGATTGCCGGCGTCAATACCATGAGCAGCCGTTCCAGTCAGGGTTCGACGCGGGTGATTCTGCAGTTTGACCTCGACCGCGACATCAACGGCGCGGCGCGGGAAGTGCAGGCGGCGATCAACGCCTCGCGCAATCTGCTGCCTAGCGGGATGCGCAGCATGCCGACCTATAAAAAGGTCAATCCGTCGCAGGCGCCGATCATGGTGCTGTCGCTGACCTCGGACGTGCTGGAAAAAGGCCAGCTCTACGACCTGGCTTCGACCATCCTCTCGCAAAGCCTGTCGCAGGTGCAGGGCGTTGGTGAAGTACAGATCGGTGGCAGTTCGCTGCCGGCGGTGCGCATCGAGCTCGAACCGCAGGCGCTGAACCAGTACGGCGTGGCCCTCGACGATGTACGCAAGACCATTGCCGACGCTAACGTGCGCCGGCCCAAGGGTTCGGTCGAGGACGGCGAGCGCTTGTGGCAGATCCAGGCCAACGATCAGTTGGAGAAAGCCAAGGATTACGAGTCGCTGATCATTCACTACGCCGATGGCGCCGCATTGCGTCTCAGGGATGTGGCGAAAGTCAGCGATGGCGTCGAAGACCGTTACAACAGCGGTTTCTTCAACGACGACGCGGCGGTATTGCTGGTGATCAACCGTCAGGCCGGCGCCAACATCATCGAGACGGTCAACGAGATCAAGGCGCAGTTGCCCGCGCTGCAAGCGGTGCTGCCGGCCAGCGTCAAACTCAATCTGGCCATGGATCGCTCGCCAGTGATCAAGGCGACGCTGCACGAAGCCGAGATGACCTTGCTGATCGCCGTCGCCCTGGTGGTGCTGGTGGTGTACCTGTTTCTGGGTAACTTCCGCGCCTCGCTGATCCCGACCCTGGCGGTGCCGGTGTCGCTGGTCGGTACCTTTGCGGTGATGTACCTGTACGGGTTCTCGCTGAACAACCTGTCGCTGATGGCGCTGATTCTCGCCACAGGTCTTGTGGTGGACGATGCCATCGTGGTGTTGGAGAACATTTCCCGGCATATCGACGAAGGCGTCAAACCGATGCAGGCCGCGTACCTTGGGGCCAAGGAAGTCGGCTTTACCCTGCTGTCGATGAACGTCTCGCTGGTGGCGGTGTTCCTGTCGATCCTGTTCATGGGCGGGCTGGTCGAGAGCTTGTTTCGCGAGTTTTCCATCACCCTGGCGGCGGCAATCGTGGTGTCGCTGGTGGTTTCCCTGACGCTGACGCCAATGCTCTGCGCGCGCTGGCTCAAGCCGCACACGCCGGGGCAGGAAAACCGCTTGCAACGCTGGAGCCACAAGACCAACGACTGGATGGTCGGCAAATACGCCACCAGCCTCGACTGGGTGTTGCGTCATCGGCGTCTGACCTTGTTCAGTCTGCTGCTCACAGTGGGCGTCAACATTGCGCTTTATGTGGTAGTGCCGAAAACCTTCCTGCCGCAGCAGGACACCGGCCAGTTGATCGGTTTCGTGCGTGGCGACGACGGTCTGTCGTTCAACGTCATGCAGCCAAAAATGGAAACCTTCCGCCGCGCCGTGCTCAAGGACGAAGCGGTGGAAAGCGTGGCCGGCTTCATTGGTGGTAACAACGGCACCAACAACGCCTTCATGATCGTGCGCCTGAAACCGATCAAGGAGCGCCAGCTGTCGGCACAGAAAGTCATCGAGCGTCTGCGCAAGGAAATGCCCAAGGTGCCCGGGGCGCAGTTGATGCTGATGGCCGACCAGGACCTGCAATTTGGCGGCGGCCGCGAGCAGACCAGTTCGCAATACACCTACATCCTGCAAAGCGGCGACCTCGCTGAATTGCGCAAGTGGTTCCCGAAAGTGGTCACCGCGTTGCGCGCCTTGCCCGAGCTGACCGCCATCGATGCCCGCGAAGGTGCCGGGGCGCAGCAGGTGACACTGATTGTCGACCGGGATCAGGCCAAGCGCCTGGGGGTCGACATGAACATGGTCACCGCCGTGCTCAACAACGCTTACAGCCAGCGGCAGATTTCGACGATCTACGACAGCCTCAATCAGTATCAGGTGGTGATGGAGGTCAATCCGAAATACGCCCAGGATCCGGTGACGCTCAAGCAGGTCGAGGTGATTACCGCTGACGGTGCGCGCGTGCCGCTGTCGACGTTCGCCCATTACGAAAACAGCCTGGAAAACGACCGGGTCAGTCATGAAGGCCAGTTTGCGTCCGAAAGCATTTCATTTGATATGGCCGAAGGCGTGACCGTAGAGCAGGGTAGCGCCGCCATCGAACGAGCGATCGCCAAGGTCGGTTTGCCGGAGGATGTGATTGCGAAAATGGCCGGCACCGCTGACGCCTTCGCCGCGACGCAGAAGAGCCAGCCGTTCATGATCCTCGGTGCGTTGCTGGCGGTGTATCTGGTGCTCGGTGTGCTGTATGAAAGCTACATTCACCCGCTGACCATTCTCTCGACTTTGCCCTCGGCCGGGGTTGGCGCGTTGCTGTCGATCTATGCGCTGGGCGGCGAGTTCAGCCTGATTTCCCTGCTGGGGATATTCCTGCTGATCGGCGTTGTTAAGAAGAACGCCATCCTGATGATCGACCTTGCGCTGCAATTGGAGCGGCATGAGGGCCTGTCGCCCCTGGAGTCGATCCGCAGCGCCTGTCTGCAA
This sequence comes from Pseudomonas sp. Leaf434, assembly GCF_001425545.1. NCBI lineage: Bacteria > Pseudomonadati > Pseudomonadota > Gammaproteobacteria > Pseudomonadales > Pseudomonadaceae > Pseudomonas > Pseudomonas sp. Leaf434. The sequence goes on from NZ_LMQZ01000001.1 coordinate 2,072,345, forward strand.
CGCTTGCGGCCGATCCTGATGACCACGCTGGCGGCGATCCTCGGCGCCTTGCCGTTGCTGCTCGGCCGCGCCGAGGGTGCGGAAATGCGCCAGCCGCTGGGCCTGACCATCATTGGCGGCCTGGTGTTCAGCCAGGTCCTGACCCTTTACACCACCCCGGTGGTTTACCTTTATCTCGACAAGCTGCGCCATCGCTTCAACAAATGGCGTGGCGTGCGTACTGATGCCGCTCTGGAAACTCCGCTATGACTGACCGTTCGCTTATCCAATTGGCCACCGTCCGCGGCTCGCGCCTATTGAGCCTGTCGCTGTGCGTGGCGCTGCTCAGCGCTTGCGCAGTCGGCCCGGACTACCAGCGCCCGCAAACTGCCGAAATCGCTCAGTTCAAGGAAGCCGAAGGCTGGCGTCAGGCCAATCCCAGCGACTCGCTGGCCCGGGGCGCCTGGTGGGAGTTGTACGGCGATCGGCAGCTCAACGCCTTGGTGGAAAAACTCAACAGCTCCAACCAGACCGTCGCCCAGTCCGAAGCGCAGTTTCGTCAGGCGCAGGCTTTGGTGCGCAGTGCACGCGGGGCGTTTTACCCCAGTGTCGACCTGAGTCTGGGCAAGAACCGCTCGAGTCAGGGCACCGGCAGCAGCAGTTCGAGCCTGAGCAGTTCCTCAAGCGGTATTCGTGATACCTACACCGCGCAACTGGGCGTCAGTTGGGAGGCCGATGTCTGGGGCAAGCTGCGCCGTGGGCTGGAGGCGGATGAGGCCAACGCCCAGGCGAGTTTTGCCGATCTGGCGGCGATGCGTCTGAGTCAGCAGTCGGAGCTGGTGCAGAACTACCTGCAACTGCGCGTCATCGATCAGCAGAAGCGTTTGCTTGAAGCCACGGTTGCCGCTTACGAGCGATCACTGAAGATGACGCAGAACCAGTACCGCGCCGGGGTTTCCGGGCGCGATGCGGTGGCGCAGGCGCAAACTCAGTTGAAAAGCACTCAGGCCGATCTGGTCGACCTGATCTGGCAGCGCGCACAGTTTGAAAACGCCATTGCCGTGCTCACTGGCGAAGCCCCGGCCAACTTCAGCATTGCCGAAAGCCATAACATCCCGAATCTGCCGCAAGTGCCGTTGAGCCTGCCTTCGCAATTGCTCGAACGCCGTCCTGACATCGCTTCGGCAGAGCGCTCTGTGATCGCCGCCAACGCCAATGTCGGCGTGGCGAAAGCCGCGTATTACCCGGACCTGACCCTGAGCCTGAGCGGCGGCTACAGCAGCAGTACCTCGAAAAACCTGATCAGCCTGCCGAACCGTTTCTGGTCGGTCGGCCCGCAGCTTTCTCTGCCGCTGTTCGACGGCGGCATTCGTTCGGCCGAGGTTGACCGCAGCGAGGCGGCCTATGACGAAACCGTCGCGCGCTACCGCCAGACCGTGCTCGACGGTTTCCGCGAAGTGGAAAACTACCTGGTCCAGCTCAAGGTGTATGAGGACGAAGCGGCAGTGCGCCAGGAAGCGCTGGATGCTGCCCGTGATTCTCTGCGCCTGACGGAAAACCAGTACAAGGCCGGGCTGATTGCCTATATCGACGTGGTCGTGGTGCAAGCCACGGCGCTGAGCAACGAACGCAGTGTGCTGAATATTCTGCAGAACCGACTGATCGCCAGCGTGCAACTGATCGCCGCGCTGGGCGGCGGCTGGGATGGCCAACTCGACGTCAGCGACAACCGCTGAACCTGTGGGAGCGAGCCTGCTCGCAAAAGCGGTGGGTCAGGCAACTACGATGGTGGCTGTGCCGACGCCTTCGCGAGCAGGCTCGCTCCCACGGGGATTTTTGTCTGGCATGAGATCGCTTTCACAGGGTGAGGTTAAAGCCCACCGCAGAGCCTTGTAGGACGATCGAACAAGCGTTTCATCGGCTTGATGGCAATTTGGTTACTTTGTCAGTGCGTTCTTTCGCGCAATCAGTACAATCGCCGCATTTGCCCGACCGAGAATGGAAGCAGTACGGTTTCGGCTTGTCACGAGAACGTCCATGCTCATCGGCAGCTACTCCTTCACCCTGGTTTTCATTTCGTTGTGCGTGGCCATTCTGGCTTCCTACACGGCGCTCGATCTCACCGGGCGCATTGCCACGGCTAAAGGCCGGGCCGTGCATTTCTGGACGGCGGGCGGGGCGTTGGCGATGGGCGTTGGCGTCTGGTCGATGCATTTCATCGGCATGCTCGCCTTCAAATTGCCGATCGACCTGGGCTACGACTTCGCCCTCACTGCGCTGTCGCTGCTGATCGCGGTGCTGTCCTGCGGTTTCGCCTTGTGGCTGGTCAGCCAACCGAAACTGCCACTGGCGCAACTGGCTTTCGGTGCGCTGATCATGGGTTCTGGCATCAGCGCCATGCACTACACCGGCATGGCCGCGCTGCGCATGACACCGGGCATCGATTACGACCCGACCCTGTTCAGCGCCTCCCTGCTGATCGCCGTCGGCGCCTCGGCAGCGGCATTGTGGATTGCCTTTCGCCTGCGTCAGCAATCGCCCAATGTGCGGCTGATTCGTGCCGGCGCGGCGGTGATCATGGGGGTGGCGATTGTCGGCATGCACTACACCGGCATGGCTGCTGCGCAGTTTCCTGACGGCAGTTTCTGCGGCGCGACGCTCAATGGCTTGAAGGGCAATGGCCTCGATAGCCTGGTCGTGGTCACTACGCTGGCGGTGTTGTCGATTGCCCTGTTGACCTCGATTCTCGACGCCCGCCTCGAAGCGCGCACGGCTGATCTGGCGCACTCGCTGACGGTGGCCAACCGCGAACTCACCCAACTGGCCCTGCACGATCCGCTGACCAGTCTGCCCAACCGCATGCTGCTCGACGACCGCATCAATCAGGCGATCAAAAAGGTGCAAGAGCAGGGTGGCTGCTTCGCCTTGATGTTCATCGACCTCGACGGCTTCAAACCGGTCAACGACGCATTCGGCCATCACATGGGCGACCAATTGCTGCGCGAGGTCGGCGCGCGTCTGCGTGAAGACTTGCGCAGCCAGGACACTCTTGCGCGGATCGGCGGCGATGAGTTCGTTCTGCTGGTGCGTTTGAGCGAGCCCAATGACGCCTTGAGCCTGGCTGCGCGTCAGGTCAGCCTCATCGGTCGCACGTTCCGCGTCGCTGAACATGATCTGCAGATTTCCGCCAGCGTCGGCATCGCCCTGTACCCGGGCAACGGTGACAACGCCCAGGAACTGCTGATGAACGCCGATGCCGCGATGTACCACGCCAAGGGCGGCGGCAAGAATGGCTACAGCTTCTTCGATGCGTCGATGAACACCAACGCGCGCAAACAGTTGCAACTGTTACAGGACCTGCGCGCGGCCATCGAGCACAACCAGTTCTGCCTGCATTACCAGCCCAAGTTCGACGCCGCCAATGGCCGTCCGGTCGGTGCTGAAGCGCTGCTGCGTTGGAAGCATCCGCTGCACGGCATGTTGATGCCGGACAAGTTCATTGATCTGGCGGAGAAAACCGGGCTGATCATTCCGATGGGTGAATGGGTGCTCAACGAAGCCTGCCGGCAGATGCGCGAATGGTACGTGCTCGGTTACACCGACTGGCGCATTGCCGTGAACCTCTCGGCCTTGCAGTTCTGCCATGCCGGGCTGGTGCAAAGCGTGGCCAAGGCGCTGGCAACCCATCACCTGCCGGCCAACAGCCTGACTCTGGAAATCACCGAAACCACGGCCATGAGCGACGCCGATGCGAGCATGACCGTGCTGCAAGAGTTGTCGGACATGGGCGTCGACCTGTCGATCGACGACTTCGGCACCGGTTATTCCAGCCTGATGTACCTCAAACGTTTGCCGGCCAATGAGCTGAAGATCGACCGCGGTTTCGTCCGCGATCTGGAGCATGACAGCGATGATGCCGCAATCGTCTCGGCGATCGTTGCGCTGGGGCAGGCCCTGGATTTGCGGATTGTCGCCGAAGGTGTCGAAACCGGCGCGCAACAGGATTTCCTGACCAAACTGGGCTGTGATTCGCTGCAGGGCTATCTGCTCGGCCATCCGATGCCGGCGGAGCGCTTCATGCAGGACATCGTGCGTGGGCAACGGCTGGCGGTGGTCTGAGATACCGAGTCATCGTTCTTCGCGAGCAGGCTCGCTCCCACAGGTGATCGCATTCCCTTGTGGGAGCGAGCCTGCTCGCGAAGGCGCTTGTGCAAACACCATAGAACTCATGCAAAAGCCATGAATGGCAGTTATTCTTCCCTCGACTGTTACGTGTGCACGTGGGGGAAGGCCAGCATGGATAAAGTCATTGTCATCACCGGGGGCGGGCGCGGAATCGGCGCGGCTACGGCATTGCTGGCAGCCGAACAGGGCTACCGGATCTGCATCAACTATCAGTCGGATGAACAGGCCGCACACAGCGTGCTCGAGCAGGTTCGCGCCTTGGGCGCGCAGGCCATCGCGGTTCGCGCCGATGTCAGCATCGAAGACGAAGTGATCGCGATGTTTCATCGCGTCGACACCGAACTGGGCCGTGTCACCGCGCTGGTCAACAACGCCGGCACCGTCGGACAGAAATCGCGGGTCGATGAGATGTCCGAATTCCGCATCCTCAAAATCATGAAAACCAATGTGCTGGCGCCGATCCTCTGCGCCAAACACGCGATCCTGCGCATGTCGCCCAAACACGGCGGGCAGGGCGGCAGCATCGTCAACGTCTCCTCGGTCGCGGCACGCCTCGGTTCGCCGAACGAGTACGTTGATTACGCCGCATCCAAGGGTGCGCTCGACACCTTCACTATCGGTCTGTCGAAAGAAGTCGCGGGTGAGGGCATTCGCGTCAATGCCGTGCGTCCGGGCTACATCTATACCGACTTCCATGCGCTGAGCGGCGACCCGGATCGGGTCAGCAAGCTCGAATCGGCGATTCCCATGGCCCGGGGCGGGCGGCCGGATGAAGTGGCGGAGGCGATTATCTGGTTGCTGTCGGACAAGGCATCGTATGCAACCGGGACGTTTGTTGATTTGGGGGGTGGGCGGTAAACCGGTGGGTTTGCAGTGTTAAAACCGGCCTCTTCGCGAGCAGGCTCGCTCCCACAGTGGATTTGTGAATACAGACCCCATGTGGGAGCGAGCCTGCTCGCGAAGGGGCCAGTCCAGACAACATCTATCCCTCAGAACGACCGCACAATCCGCCCCAACGTCTCCATGGCCTTTTCCGATTCCTCGGTCCAGGGGCTGCCGTAATTCAACCGAATGCAATTCCTGAAGCGCTGGGTCGGCGAGAATATCGGCCCCGGCGCGATGCTGATGCCTTGTGCCAGTGCCATCTGAAACAGCTTCAGCGAATCCATCTGCTCCGGCAATTCCAGCCACAGAAAGTAGCCGCCCGCCGGTTGGCTGACCCGGGTCTGCGCCGGAAAGTAGCGGGCAATCGCCGCGAGCATCGCGCTCTGTTGTTCTTCCAGGGCATAACGCAGTTTACGCAGATGCCGATCGTAGCCGCCGTGTTGCAGATAATCGGCGATAGCCGCTTGCGCCGGCATCGAAGCGCACAGTGAGGTCATCAGTTTCAGCCGTTCGATTTTCTGCGCAAAACGCCCGGCCGCCACCCAGCCGATGCGATAACCGGGCGCGAGACTTTTGGCGAACGAGCCGCAATGCATGACCAATCCTTCGGTATCAAAAGCCTTGGCCGGTTTTGGCGCCTGTTGCCCGTAATAAAGCTCGGCGTAGACGTCGTCTTCGATCAACGGCACCTGATGCTGACGCAGCAGTTCGACGAGTTCCTGTTTCTTCGCCTCGGGCACAGTCGCGCCCATCGGATTCTGGAAACTGGTCATGCACCAGCAGGCCTTGATCGGATGGCGTTCCAAAGTCTGCGCGAGCACACCGAGGTCGATGCCATCACGCGGATGCACGGGTATTTCCACGGCTTTTAGCTTCAAGCGTTCGAGCACTTGCAGGCTGGCGTAGAACGCCGGGGCTTCGATGGCCACCAGATCACCGGGCTCGGTCACCGCTTGCAGGCACAGGTTCAACGCTTCGAGCGCGCCGTTGGTGATGAGCAATTCTTCCATCGGCAACATCAGCCCGCCGACCATGTAGCGCAGGGCAATCTGCCGGCGCAGTTGCGGATTGCCCGGCGACATGTCGGTGACGACCATGCGCGGGTCCATCTCCCGCGCGGCGCTGGCCAGGGAGCGCGACAGGCGTTGCAGCGGGAACAGCGTCGGGCTGGGGAACGCCGAGCCGAAGGGCACGGTGTTGGGGTCTTTGATCGAATCGAGTACCGAGAACACCAGTTCGCTGACGTCAACCTCGGTGGATTCATTGACCTGGCTGCTGATCACCGGCTCGGAAAATGTGCTCGGCGTATGGGCGTTGACGAAGTAACCGGAGCGCGGTCGGGCGCGGATCAGGCCACGGCGTTCGAGCAGGTAATAGGCCTGGAACACCGTCGACGGGCTGACGCCGTAGGTCTGGCTGGCGTAGCGCACCGACGGCACCCGCTGGCCGGGGCCGAGGACGCCGGAGCGGATCAGTTCAGCGATGTCGTCGGCGAATTTTTCGTAGCGTTTCATCGGTGGGCCTTGGTGGACATGATTTTGTGGGGTGTCAGGGAAGGAGCCCTCACCCTAGCCCTCTCCCAGAGGGAGAGGGGACTGATTGGGGGATGCTGATGAAATACGCCGACCTGACAGTGCTTTGCCGAATCCATAATCGACTCGGTCTTTCAGGTCGATGCATAGCGACAGANGGGAGAGGGGACTGATTGGGGGATGCTGATGAAATACGCCGACCTGACAGTGCTTTGCCGAATCCATAATCGACTCGGTCTTTCAGGTCGATGCATAGCGACAGACACCTCGGTCGGCTCCCTCTCCCTCCGGGAGAGGGGACTGATTGGGGGATGCTGATGAAATACGCCGACCTGACAGTGCTTTGCCGAATCCATAATCGACTCGGTCTTTCAGGTCGATGCATAGCGACAGAAAAAAGCTGATGGGAGAGGACTGAATGAGCAATGACGGCGTGAATGCAGGCCGGCGTCGCTTCCGCGGTCGTGCACAAAGGCAACAGATTGCGCTACCGCCGCCGTTCTAGGGAGAGGGGACTGATTGGGGGATGCTGATGAAATACGCCGACCTGACAGTGCTTTGCCGAATCCATAATCGACTCGGTCTTTCAGGTCGATGCATAGCGACAGACACCTCGGTTGGCTCCCTCTCCCTCCGGGAGAGGGCTGGGGTGAGGGCAGCAATGCCAAATTCTCAACGATTTATCGGCGCCACAAACCGGCTCTTCGCCACGCTGTATACCTGCGGCTCGTCACTGTCTTCAATCCTGAAACTCAACGTCTGCGAACTGCTCGCCGGGCGCTCGGTGGTCATCGCCACCGACACCGGCACATCGACAATCTCTCCCGGCGCCAGGCTCAGGGCCGTTTTGCCCTGCAACTCAAACCCGTCGCCATCAACCAGACTCAACCGGTATTCCTGTCGCTGCTGAGTCTTGTTGATCACTTTCAGCGAATAAATATTCTCGATCTGCCCCTGAGCGTTCTCGCGGAACAACCCGCGATCCTTGGTCACGTCCAGCGACACCATCGGCCGCTCGATCAATGCCAGCGCCAACGCTCCGATCATCACCAACAACACCGCCGTATAGCCAATCAAACGCGGACGCAGCAGATGGGTTTTGCCGCCCTGCAATTCGCGCTCGGAACTGTAGCGGATCAGGCCGCGCGGGTAATGCATTTTGTCCATGATCGAATCGCAGGCGTCGATGCATGCTGCGCAGCCGATGCATTCCATTTGCAAGCCATCGCGGATGTCGATGCCGGTCGGGCAGACCTGCACGCACAACTGGCAGTCGATGCAATCACCCAGGCCGGCTTCGACCGGGCGCACATCACGCTTGCGTGGACCACGGTTTTCGCCACGGGCGGCATCATACGCAATGGTCAACGTGTCCTTGTCGAACATCACACTCTGAAACCGCGCATACGGGCACATGTGCATGCACACTGCCTCACGCAGCCAACCGGCGTTGATGTAGGTGGCGGCGGCGAAGAACAGCACCCAGAACAGACTGACGCCACCGATCTGCAGGGTCAGCAAATCTTCGGCCAGCGGCCGGATCGGGGTGAAGTAGCCGACGAAGGTCAGGCCGGTCATCACGCTGATCGCCAGCCACAACGTGTGCTTGGCGGCGCGCCGCGCCAGTTTGTTCAGGCTCCACGGCGCCGCTTGCAGCTTGATTCGCTGGTTGCGCTCGCCTTCGGTGATCTTCTCGCACCACATGAAGATCCACGTCCACGAACTCTGCGGGCAGGTGTAACCGCACCAGACGCGACCGGCGAACACGGTAATCGCGAAGAGTCCGAACGCAGCGATGATCAACAATGCTGAGAGCAGAATGAAATCCTGCGGCCAGAACGTCGCGCCAAAGATATGGAATTTGCTCTCCGCCAGATCCCACAGCACCGCCTGCCGACCGCCCCAGTTCAGCCACACGGTGCCGAAGAACAGCAGGAACAGAAACCCGGCACCGCTTAAACGCAGATTGCGGAACAGGCCGGTGAAACTGCGGGTGTGGATTTGCTTGTCGGTGGATCCGGCAGTCGCCTTCAGTGGGCGCGCGGGTACGCTTCTTATCGTCGGCGCTGCTTCTACGGTTCGGACGGGGATTCGGTCGCTCATGCTCGTTCGCTCATCAGCCTCCATCAGGCCGATGCACTATGAGCGCCGATCTGTTTGCAGAACAGACTCAGGTTTGGCAATAAAAAGCGGATCAGATGAGATTTGACGCAATGCCTGCGACAACTTGAAGCAACCTGCCAGGCAAGGCGCAAACGCCTATTGCAGGCGCCTGCGCCGGGTGTTGATCGAGATCAATCAAACCACCGAATCACTGTCATCGGCCTTCAGATGTTTGCGCCCGTCCTTGGCCCCGGCGACGGTCAAGACATCGGCTTCTGCTTCGGTGATGTAGGCGCGTTTGCCTTCGATTTCCACGAACGACATGGCTTTTTCGCTATCGGTCTCGACTGTCAACGTGTCGCAGATACGGATTTCCTCACCATGCTCGACGGTGAAAAAACACACTTTCTGCTCAGGGTTGGATTCATCGATTCGAACGGTCATGGCGGCAGTCCTTTCAAGTGAGGTCTGCACGTTAGGAAACGCAGCGCGCAGTTCGTTCTGCGCAACCGATTAATGGTCGCTGTTGTCCATCGCTTATCAAGCCAATAACAAGGGAAGCACGATGGAAGACTGGTGGGATGAAGTGTGGGCCACGATGCAAGCCGAATTTGCCGATATCGGCGACGCCTCGCAAATGACCCGGATCACCGTACGCCTGCTGATGGCGGCGATTCTCGGCGGGATACTCGGATTTGAGCGCGAGCATAAAGGCAAGGCAGCGGGCGTGCGCACGCACATGCTGGTGGCGTTGGGCGCTGCGCTATTCGTGTTGGTGCCGCAGACCTCGGGCGCAGAATCCGATGCCATGAGTCGGGTCTTGCAGGGTGTGATTGCCGGGATCGGCTTTCTCGGCGCCGGCACCATTCTGAAAAATCAGCAGGGCGACGAGGCCCATGTCAAAGGCCTGACCACGGCGGCGGGCTTATGGATGACGGCGGCGATCGGCGTGGCGGCGGGGCTGGGCAAGGAAGCGACGGCATTGCTCAGTACCATTCTGGCACTGGCGATTTTCAGCGTGATGCCTTACGTGGTGAGAGTGTTCGAAAAGGATGTCGACAAGAATGACCACCTCTGACTTCCCGCCGGCTGATGATCGTTGCCTGATCGTTCCCACGCGGAGCGTGGGAACGATCAGGGGGGCAGGGTCAGACGATCACTGGCGGCATCGTACTCGGTGGCTCTTCTTTCGGCGGTGGCGTGGTGCCGGGTGGCTCTTGCTCGGGCACCGGTGGCGGCTCGGTATCCGGCAGGGTGGGTTTGTCGATGTTCGGATCAGGCGTTTCCGCCGGGATCGGGATGTTCATCTGATGACCTCCGTATGGCACATGGCGTGGGACGTGCTTAAGTGAGTTGACCCGGCCACGACAAATTCGATCCGCCGGTTTGTCTTGTTAATTTCATCTGAACTTTTCCCCGCGCCGGTTGCTCGGAACCTAAGTGAGTTCATGACAGGGCCGGCGCTTTGTCGCGAATACTGTTCCGGCACAAGAGCGTCCTTGGGGCGTTAAGGAGAGATGCTCAATGACTGCTGAAAGACCTTCAGAGCTGAGTTACAACCCGCACATGCCATTGTCGCAGGCGTTGCTGCTGCCTCGAATCGTCATCGAAAACACCATGCCGACCCTCGACGGCGGCCAGTTTGCCGTCAAGTCGGTTGCCGGGCGCGAGGTCGTGGTGACCAGCAAAGTGTTTGCCGACGGCCATGACAAGCTCGCCGTACGCATCCGCTGGCGCGAAGAAGGCCAGGAAACCTGGCAGACCGAGGTCATGTCCGATCAGGGCAACAACACCTGGCAAGGCCAGTTCCGCCCGCAAGAGCAGGGCCGCTATCTGTATTGCATCGAAGCGTGGATCGACCATTTCGCCAGCTTCCAGTACGAACTGGAAAAGAAGCACAATGCTGCTGTGCCGGTTTCCCTGGAGCTGCAGGAAGGCCGGACCATGGTGCAACAGGCCGCCGAACGCAGCGAAGGCCAGCTCAGCGAGCAGCTCGCGGCGCTGCACCATGAATTGTCCGGCCTGCTCGAAACCGAGCAGGTTGCGCTGTTTCTGCACTCGCGCAGTGCAGAGCTGATGGCCCAGGCTGATCACCGCGCCTATCTCAGCATCAGCGCCGAATTCCCCATGGACGTCGAGCGCGAACTCGCCGAGTTCGCCAGTTGGTATGAGCTGTTTCCGCGCTCGATCACCGACGATCCTCAGCGTCACGGCACGTTCAACGATGTGCACTCGCGTCTGCCGATGATTCAGGACATGGGTTTCGACGTGTTGTACTTCACGCCGATTCACCCGATCGGCCGCGCCCACCGCAAGGGCCGCAACAATTCCCTGACTGCCGGCCCGGACGATCCTGGCAGCCCGTACGCGATCGGTAGCGAGGAGGGCGGCCACGAGGCGATTCACTCGCAACTCGGCACCCGTGAAGATTTCCGCCGTTTGGTGGCCGCCGCCGCCGACCATGGCCTGGAAATCGCTCTCGACTTCGCCATCCAGTGCTCCCAGGACCATCCGTGGCTCAAGGAGCATCCGGGCTGGTTCAACTGGCGCCCGGACGGCACGATCAAATACGCCGAAAACCCGCCGAAGAAATACCAGGACATCGTCAACGTCGACTTCTATGCGCCGGATGCAATTCCGAGTCTATGGGTCGAGTTGCGCGACATCGTTGTCGGCTGGGTCAAGGAAGGTGTGAAGATCTTCCGCGTCGATAACCCGCACACCAAACCGCTGCCGTTCTGGCAATGGCTGATCGCCGATGTGCGCACCCTGTATCCGGAAGTGATCTTCCTCGCCGAGGCTTTCACCACGCCGGCGATGATGGCGCGTCTGGGCAAGGTCGGTTACTCGCAGAGCTACACCTATTTCACCTGGCGCAATACCAAGGCCGAACTGGCGGAATATTTCACCGAGCTGAATCAGTCGCCGTGGCGCGAATGCTACCGGCCGAATTTCTTCGTCAATACCCCGGACATCAACCCGGCGTTTTTGCATGAGTCGGGGCGTCCCGGTTTCCTCATCCGCGCTGCCTTGGCAACGATGGGCTCGGGCCTGTGGGGTATGTATTCCGGCTTCGAGTTGTGCGAATCGGCGCCGGTGCCAGGCAAAGAGGAATACCTGGATTCGGAGAAGTACGAGATCCGTGTCCGCGACTTCACCGCGCCGGGCAACATCATTGCCGAAATCGCCCAGCTCAACCGGATCCGCCGGCAGAACCCGGCGCTGCATACGCATCTGGGCCTGAAAATCTATAACGCCTGGAACGACAATATTCTGTTCTTCGGCAAGCGCAGCGCCGATGGCAGCAATTTCATTCTGGTCGCAGTCAGCCTCGATCCGCATAACGTGCAGGAAGCGAATTTCGAACTGCCGCTGTGGGAAATGGGCCTGCCGGACGATGCCACCACCCATGGCGAAGATTTGATGAACGGCCATCGCTGGGACTGGCACGGCAAGTATCAGTTCATGCGCATCGATCCGGCGTATCAGCCGTTCGGGATTTGGCGGATTACCGCTTCGTAACATTTGCACCGCCTCCGTGGCGAGGGGATTTATCCCCGTTGGGGCGCGCAGCGGCCCCTTTTTTCAAGCTGCACCGCGTTAACAATTTGCGACTGCTGCGCAGCCGAACGGGGATAAATCCCCTCGCCACAGGGGCTCACCACTGCGAGTCCCTCGGTGTATCAGAGAATTTTTCAGGAGTTCCACATGGCGAAGAAACCCAAGGCAGCCGCCTTCATCAAAGACCCGCTCTGGTACAAGGATGCGGTGATCTATCAGGTTCACGTCAAATCGTTTTTCGACTCCAACAATGACGGGATCGGTGACTTTCCCGGGCTTATCGCCAAACTCGATTACATTGCCGACCTCGGCGTCAACACCATCTGGCTGCTGCCGTTCTATCCCTCGCCACGTCGCGACGACGGTTACGACATCGCCGAATATCGTGGTGTGCACAGCGACTACGGGACCATGGCCGATGCCAAGCGCTTCATTGCCGAAGCGCACAAGCGCGGGCTGCGGGTGATCACCGAGCTGGTCATCAACCACACCTCCGACCAGCACCCGTGGTTCCAGCGTGCGCGTAAAGCCAAGCCGGGTTCAGCGGCGCGGGATTTCTACGTGTGGTCCGATGACGATCAGAAATACGACGGCACGCGAATCATCTTTCTCGACACCGAAAAGTCCAACTGGACCTGGGATCCGGTCGCTGGCCAATACTTCTGGCACCGCTTCTACTCGCACCAGCCGGATCTGAACTTCGACAACCCGCAAGTGATGAAAGCCGTGTTGTCGGTGATGCGTTACTGGCTCGACATGGGCATCGACGGCCTGCGCCTCGACGCGATTCCGTACCTGATCGAGCGCGACGGCACCAACAACGAAAACCTGCCCGAGACCCACGACGTCCTCAAGCAGATCCGTGCCGAGATCGACGCCAACTATCCCGATCGCATGCTGCTGGCCGAGGCCAATCAGTGGCCGGAAGACACCCAGCTGTATTTCGGTGACACCGACGCTGCTGGCGTCAATGGTGACGAATGCCACATGGCCTTCCACTTCCCGCTGATGCCGCGCATGTACATGGCGCTGGCGCAGGAAGATCGCTTCCCGATCACCGACATTCTCCGGCAGACCCCGGAAATTCCGGCGAATTGCCAGTGGGCGATTTTCCTGCGCAACCACGATGAGCTGACCCTGGAAATGGTCACCGACCGCGAGCGCGATTACCTGTGGAACTACTACGCGGCTGACCGTCGCGCGCGGATCAACCTCGGTATTCGCCGTCGTCTCGCACCGTTGATGGAACGCGACCGTCGCCGCATCGAACTGCTCAACAGCCTGCTGCTGTCGATGCCCGGCACGCCGACGCTGTACTACGGCGACGAAATCGGTATGGGCGACAACATCTACCTCGGCGATCGCGATGGCGTGCGTACACCGATGCAGTGGTCGATCGACCGCAACGGCGGTTTCTCCCGCGCCGATCCGGCCAGTCTGGTACTGCCGCCGATCATGGACCCGCAGTATGGCTATCAGTCGGTCAACGTCGAAACCCAGTCCGGCGATCCGCACTCACTGTTGAACTGGACGCGGCGCCTGCTCGCAGTGCGCAAGCAATCGAAGGCGTTCGGCCGTGGCACCTTGAAAATGCTCTCGCCGAGCAACCGTCGCGTGCTGGCTTACACCCGCGAATACACTGATGCCGACGGCAAGCACGAAATCATTCTGTGCGTGGCCAACGTCTCGCGCAGTGCGCAAGCGGTCGAGCTGGACCTGTCGGCGTATGTCGGCATGGTGCCGGTGGAAATGCTCGGTGGTAACGCGTTCCCGCCGATCGGTCAGTTGAATTTCCTCCTGACCCTGGCGCCGTACGGTTTCTATTGGTTTGCACTGGCAGCAGAGAACCAGATGCCGAGCTGGCACGTCGAGCCGGCACAGAGCCTGCCGGACTTCACCACGCTGGTACTGAAAAAACGCATGGAAGAACTGCTCGAAGCGCCATCGCGGACGACGCTGGAGCAAAGCATCCTGCCGAGCTGGCTGCAGAATCGTCGCTGGTTTGCCGGCAAGGATGCGGCGATCGAGAAGGTCAATCTGGCTTACGGCGTGCGTTTCGGCGATGCCCAGCATCCGGTGCTGCTCAGCGAAATCGAAGTCACCAGCGGTGGCCAGACCAATCGTTATCAACTGCCGTTCGGCTTCATTGGCGAAGACCATGTCGGCCCGCCATTGCCGCAGCAATTGGCGCTTTCGCGTGTACGCCGTGTGCGTCAGGTTGGCCTGATCACCGATGCGTTCACCCTGGAAACCTTCGTCCGCGCCGTTCTGCAAGGCATGCAGAACAACACCGTACTGGAGTCGATCGAAGGCGAAATCCGCTTCGAACAGACAGATCATCTGGAAAAACTCGGCCTCGGCGCCGAGTCGGATGTGCGCTACCTGTCGGCCGAGCAATCGAACAGTTCAGTGGTAATCGGCAACAGTCTGGTGCTTAAGCTGATACGCAAAGTCGCTTCTGGCGTACACCCGGAACTGGAGATGAGCGCTTACCTGACCGAGGCCGGGTTTGCCAATATCTCTCCACTGCTCGGTTCGGTGATTCGCCGTGACGCGCAGGGGGACGACAATCTGCTGATGATCGCCCAAGGCTATCTGAGCAATCAGGGCGACGCGTGGGAATGGACGCAGAACAACCTTGAACGGGCGCTGCGTGATGAACTGGCCGACGCCATGTCCGAGCAGGAGCAGCATTACAACGCCCTCGGCGAGCTGAGAGACTTCGCCGGCATGCTCGGCCAGCGTCTGGGCGAGATGCATCAGGTGCTCGCTGCGCCAACCGACAATGCCGACTTCGCGCCGCAAGTGTCGTCGAGCAAGGACATGGCCGCGACGGGCAAGGATGTCACCGCCCAGGTCGAACACGCCTTGAAGCTGCTCAAGCAGCATCAAGGCGAGTTGAATGCGACGGATCAGAAACTGGTCAAGCGTCTGCTCGACGAGAAGAAAACCATTCTTGCCCATGTGCAGGATCTGGCGAAGAAAGCCACCGGCGGCTTGCGCATTCGGGTGCATGGCGACTTGCATTTGGGCCAGGTGCTGGTGATCAAGGGCGACGCCTACTTGATCGACTTCGAGGGCGAACCGGCGCGGCCATTGAGCGAGCGTCGCGGTAAACACAGCCCGTACAAGGACGTCAGCGGCGTACTGCGTTCGTTCGATTACGCAGCGGCGATGACCATCAATGTGCATAACGTTGATAACAGCGTCGAAGCCGAAGCGGCGCGCAAACGGGTCGCCGAGCGTTATCTGCGTGAGGCACGCGAGGTATTTGTCCAGGCATACCGCGAGGCAGCAGCTAGTCTTGAGCATGCCTGGCAGGATCCCGAGGGTGCCGACGCCGCGCTGGCGTTGTTCGGCCTGGAAAAAGCCGCTTATGAAGTGGCTTACGAGGCAGAAAACCGCCCAACGTGGCTGCCCGTGCCATTGCACGGCTTGTATGGATTATTGACAGGGCTTAAACCCTTTTCCGATCTTGGTGGAGAGTAGTCATGAGTTTCTCGAACAAGGAACAGGGTGTGGTAAAGGAAGCATTGTTACCCTCGGCGCGCGACATCGATGCTTTGGTGCGCGCTGAACATCAGGACCCGTTTTCCATTCTCGGCCCGCACGGCGATGGCGCCGGCGGGCAGTTCATCCGCGCCTATTTGCCAGGTGCGCTGAGTGTGGCAGTGCTGGACAAGGACAGCGGCGAAGAGCTTGGCCCGCTGGAGATGACCGAAACGCCGGGGCTGTTTGTCGGCCATTTCGACCAGGCGCGACCGTATCTGTTGCGCACACGTTGGGCCGGTGGCGAGCAGGTTGCCGAAGACCCGTACAGCTTCGGCCAGTTGCTCGGCGAGATGGATTTGTATCTGTTCGCCGAGGGTAACCACCGCGACCTCAGCGCCTGCCTCGGTGCGCAGCTGAAGACCGTTGATGGCGTGGACGGTGTGCGCTTTGCCGTGTGGGCACCGAATGCCCGCCGTGTATCGGTGGTCGGCGATTTCAACGTCTGGGACGGCCGTCGCCACCCGATGCGGCTGCGTCATCCGTCCGGTGTCTGGGAACTGTTCATCCCGCGTCTGCAAGCGGGGGAGTTGTATAAGTACGAAATCCTCGGCGCCCACGGCATTCTGCCGCTCAAGGCCGACCCGATGGCACTGGCCACCAGCCTGCCGCCGGACACCGCTTCGAAAGTTGCCTCGCCCCTGCAGATCGACTGGCAGGATCACGACTGGATGAATTCCCGTCAGGATCGCCAGCAGCGCTCCAAACCTCTGTCGATCTACGAGTTGCACGCCGGTTCCTGGCAGTGCGAGCTGGATGATCTCGGCGAGGTCGCGCGCCAGTACACCTGGCCGGAACTGGCCGAGCGCCTGATTCCTTATGTCAAAGAGCTGGGATTCACCCACATCGAACTGATGCCGATCATGGAGCACCCCTTCGGCGGTTCTTGGGGCTATCAGTTGCTTTCGCAATTCGCCCCGAGTGCGCGTTATGGCACGCCGGATCAGTTCGCCGAGTTCGTCAACGCCTGTCACCAGGCCGACATCGGGGTGATTCTCGACTGGGTACCGGCGCATTTCCCCACCGATACCCATGGTCTGGCGCAGTTCGACGGCACCGCGCTCTACGAATACGGCAACCCGCTGGAAGGCTTCCATCAGGATTGGGACACGCTGATCTACAACCTTGGTCGCACCGAAGTGCACGGTTACATGCTGGCCTCGGCGCTGCACTGGCTGAAACACTTCCATATCGACGGCCTGCGTGTCGATGCGGTGGCGTCGATGCTGTACCGCGACTATTCGCGCAAGGCGGGCGAATGGGTGCCGAATCGCCACGGCGGTCGGGAGAACCTGGAGGCCATCGACTTCCTGCGGCATTTGAACGACGTGGTTGAGCTGGAAGCGCCGGGTGCGCTGGTGATTGCCGAAGAGTCCACCGCCTGGCCGGGCGTCAGTCAGAGCACCCAGCAGGGCGGTCTCGGGTTTGCCTACAAATGGAACATGGGCTGGATGCACGATTCGCTGCACTACATCCAGCAAGATCCGGTGTACCGCGCCCATCACCACAACGAGTTGAGCTTTGGTCTGGTCTACGCCTGGTCGGAACGCTTCATCCTGCCGATTTCCCACGACGAAGTGGTGCACGGCAAGCACTCGTTGATCGACAAGATGCCTGGCGATCGCTGGCAGAAGTTTGCCAACCTGCGCGCCTATCTGAGCTTCATGTGGACGCATCCGGGCAAGAAGCTGTTGTTCATGGGCTGCGAGTTCGGCCAATGGCGCGAGTGGAACCACGATCAGCAGCTGGACTGGTACCTGCTGCAGTATTCCGAGCACAAGGGCGTGCAGAAACTGGTTGGCGATCTCAACCGGCTGTATCGCGAAGAGCCGGCGCTGCACGATCAGGACGATGCGCCGCAGGGCTTCCAGTGGTTGATTGGCGACGATGCGATCAACAGCGTTTACGCGTGGTTGCGCTGGAGCAAGGATGGCTCGCCAGTGCTGGTGGTTGCCAACTTCACCCCGGTACCGCGCCAGGCGTATCGGGTCGGCGTGCCGTTTGCCGGGCGCTGGACCGAGCTGTTCAACAGTGACGCCGACATTTATGCCGGCTCCAACTATGGCAATGGCGGCGGAGCGTTGACCGAAGAAGTGCCAAGCCATGGTCAGTCGTTGTCGCTGGAACTGAACCTGCCACCATTGGCGGTGTTGATTCTCAAGCCGCACGGCTAGCACCTGTGGGAGCGAGCCTGCTCGCGAAGGCGCCATGTCAGTCAACGATGATGTTGAAGGTGGCACCGCTTTCGCGAGCAGGCTCGCTCCCACAAGGTTCTTCAGCGTTCAGCAGATTACCAACGCATCCGCACTCCTAGGCTGCCGATAATGCCGTTCAGGTCATTGTCATCCACATCGCTGCTGTAATCGGCGCTCATGTACAGGCTTACCGCCGGTGTGACCCGCGCCACCAGTCCCAAGCCCAATTCCACTGTTGAAGACTTGCGGCTGCTGCTGATCTTGTCGACCTGATCGAGGGTCACCGTGCTGCCGGTGTACACCGTGTGCCAAAGGTTGGTGCGCACGTAGGGTTCAACAGGCAACCCGTTCAAGTCATAACTGCCTTTCAATCGCGCACCGACACGGCCACTCCACGCGGTCAGGTCGGTCGACGAGGCGTTGCCCGAGCCTGCATAAGGCGCGTCGAGGCTGATGCGCTGGTTGATCAGTTGCGCCTGTGGTTCGACCACCCAGTTGTCACTCAAGCCGATCGGATAACCGCCTTCAACGGAAAAGGTCATCGCGTTGCCTTCGGTGGCTTGCCGATTGCCTTGTGGGCTCCGACTGAAACCGCTGACCCGACCGCCACTGGCCGACAGGTCGACGTGCCAGCCCTGCGCACCGACCAGGCTGTAATAGGCGCCAAGGCTCTGGCCTTGCAGGTTGAGGCTGTCAGTGTTGCGGTCGGCGAGGGCGCGTCGGGTCAGCGCACCACCGGCATTCATCTGAATCTGATTATCGCCGCCGATCAGACCAAGGGTCTGGGTGGCACCACTGCTGCTTTTCAACGTGACCACCGCCGGGCCTTTGAACTCGCCGCCAGGCATCGCGTAACCGGAGGACAATGCATCCGTCTGCGCGCGCCGGGCGCTTTTGCCGTAGAGCTCGTCCCAGGCAGACGGGGCAAGATCTTCGGTGAGCAGGCGCGAACTCTGCTGACTCAATGGCAGCGGTCCGGGCGTTATCACGGTCACTGGCAAGGTCATCACAGGGACATCGGCGCGATACCACGCGGGTTCATCCGCCGAAAATTCCGCATGCGCCTCCATGGACGAGCACAGCAACAGCGAACCTGACACTGTGCAAAAAGTGATTTTCAATTCATGTGGGGTCAGTGAAGTTTTCATGGAGGTCTACCTTGCAAGCGCATGCGTCATCTCGAGTTTGGCGTCTCTCCTACCCCGAACGAGGGGCGACCGAATAGAGCGGGGCGAACCGCGGCTGCTCGATTTCGCGAGTGCCGGAAGGTCAGCCCCAGTAGTGATTCCGGGGGTAGTAAGGTAGAGATAAGAAGAGCGACGCCTGCGCGTCAAGAAAATGCACGATGAATGGCGCGCTTAAATCAGCAACCGCAAGCGTTTGTTTTTCTGCACATAACTAAGTGCTTGTTTGCATGGAAAAACGCTTGCGAAGGGTGCATCTGACGGTTTTTTGCCGCCGACGAAAGGTCCTTCCGAGCGGTTATGGCCGGAACGACCTGTCATTGGATGGCTGTCAAAAATGCAGCTAGAGGTGCACTTCAACCGCCAAGGGAAGATGATCCGACAAATGCGTCCACGGCTTGTTGCCGAGAATCCTTGGATCGTGGCTGCTGGCATTGCGCAGGTAAATCCGGTCCAGGCGCAACAGCGGAAAACGCGCCGGATAGGTTTTCGCCGGGCGCCCATGATGACGCTCAAAGGCTTCGTGCAAATAGTCGCGACGGGCGAGGGCGGCGTTGCCCTGCAACTGCCAGTCATTGAAATCACCGGCAATGATCACCGGCGCATCGTCGGGCAGTGATTCAAGCAACTGGCAAAGCAGCTGCAACTGCAATTGCCGATGGCTCTCCAGCAGACTCAAATGCACACAGATCGCGTGCACCTCGGCATGCCCGGGCACATCAAGAATACAGTGCAACAGCCCGCGCCGTTCAGGCCCGGTGATCGACACGTCGAGGTTGCGGTATTCGCGGATCGGGTATTTCGACAGCAGCGCGTTGCCGTGGTGGCCGTCGGGGTAAACGGCGTTGCGGCCATAGGCAAAATCGCTCCACATACTGTCGGCGAGGAATTCGTATTGCGAGGTCTGCGGCCAGTCGTTGTAGCGACTCGAATGGCGTTCGTGTTCACCCACCACTTCCTGCAGAAACACCAGATCGGCCGAGGTACTGCGCATCGCTTCGCGCAGCTCCGGGAGAACGAACCGCCGATTCAGCGCGGTGAAGCCCTTGTGGGTGTTGACCGTGAGTACCCGCAGGCGATGAATGACTGGCGCGTCGACCACTTGACGCTTGGGATCGCTGGACACGTTCACTCCTCTGATTTGGGCCATGCCTGTTCATGCGACTGGTTTGAGGGGGTGGCAGTTCCTTCCGATGATTCACTGCTGGGCCAATGTGGGAGCGAGCCTGCTCGCGAAGACTTCATCACATTCAATACATCTGACACATGACACACCGCTTTCGCGAGCAGGCTCGCTCCCACAGGTATGTTGAGCTTCCGCCGTTCAAAAGAAGACGATTTCATACGGCAAGCGCATCCGCTCCAGCAGCACCGGGGGCAGCAGCGGGGCGATGCCGATGGCCGGTTCGCCCTTGAGCTGGCTGGCGTAAGCGTGGGTGGCGTGGCTCTTGCGCGCTACGGTCCATGTGTCTAGGCGCAGCTTGCGCGCGCGTTCCCAGGGAATCATGCGCTGCTCGCGCTCCGGCCAGTGCCAGGCCCACACCGGCACATCGTGGTAGGTCGCCCCGGCCTTTTGCGCCGCGTCGAAACTGGCGCGGCCAACCACTTCATGATCCGGCGGGCCATCCTTGCGCCAGGTACTGAACACTACGTCGCCCGGTCGCAGATAACGGCCGATGAACTCGGTGAGCTGGCTTTGCTGATCACTCAGTGCGTTGTCGGTAAAGCCGCCGCGCACCCACTTCAGGCTGTGCATGGGCAGGCCGAGGCGGCGCAGGGCTTCGACGCTTTCCTGCGGGCGGAATACACTCAGGCGTTGTTCCGACCATTGCCGCGAGCCGGGGTGGCTGGCGCTGCCGTCGGTAATCGAGAGCAATTGCAGGGGATGGCCAAGGCTGGAGAGCAATTGCAGCAGACCGCCACAAGTGACCACTTCATCGCCCGGATGCGGGGCGATGACCACGGCGCGGGCGCCGGCGGGAACCAGGCTGTGGGTGTTGATGACGGGAATATTGTCGAGTTGCGGCGCGCTGTTCCAGATCTGTGCTGGCAGGCCGTGTTCGTTGATCAATGACGATTTCATGAGTGCGACGTCCTTGTGGTATCTCGCCCTCAGTCGTGAACAGCCAACGCTGATCGCGGCCCGTGAAGGCAAATGAATAGCAACGGTGCAGTGCTCCAACCCTTGGATTACTGCGAAGCAGAGTATTGCTCAAGACAGCGGATTCGTCGCGTCACAGATCGATCTGATCCGTATTTTTTTATTCCAGCTGTGCCAGATTGCGCAGAAAGTCACCGAATCCGCCCTTGGCCCGACTGTCGAGACGGGCGCTGGTGTGCACTTGCGGGCGATGACTCCAGGCGATATTCGCACCGCTGCGCTCCAGCGCACGCACCAGTTGCACGTCCTCGTCACAGGTCAGCGGTTTGAAACCGCCGGCCAGGCGATAAGCCTCGGCGCTGACACCGAGGTTGGCGCCGTGAATGTGTCGATGGCCATCGCGGGCCTGATAATGGCGGTGATAGCGAATCTGCGCCGCTTCATCGATCGATTCGTGCCAGTGCTCGACGGTCACCGTGCCGCACACTGCGTCCGCCTCCAGTCCCAGTTGCGCCGCCAGCCAGTCATCGGCGACGCGGCTGTCGGCGTCGGTACAGGCTATCCAGCGGGCACCGCGCTCAAGCAGCAGTCGCGCACCGGCGGCTCGGGCTTCGCCGACGTTGCGTGCGTCGATCTGCAGGCTCAGCACCGGATAAGCGCTGACGATCTGCGCCGAGGCGTCGCTGCAACTGTCGAGCACCACCAGGATTTCCACCGGCTCGCCGCCCAGTTGTGCATGCTGGCTGGCCCGCAGGGCGGCGCGCAGGCATTCATCGAGCAGCGCTTCTTCGTTGTGTGCAGGAATCACGATACCGATCAACGCAAGCCCTCCAGTGCCGCCACCGAGCGTGGCTCGCGGCTCCACAGTTCGAGAATGAAATCCGCTTCCTGATGCAGCACCAGACGCGGCAAAGCCAATTGATCGTGGATCTGATCGTGGACCTGTCGTGCATTCAACGGGCAGCCCTCGATCGGCGGGCGCCAGTGGCAGGCCAGCAATTGGCCGTCGGCGGTCAGTGACTCACTGATCCGGCGGATCATTTCTGTCAGATCTTTTTCGTCGAGGTAGTAGCCGATTTCGCTGAATACAATCAGGTCGAATTTTTCCTCCGGCCAGTCAGCCGGAAGGCGGCCCTGACGGACTTCGGCATGCTCGAACACGCTCAAGCGAGTACGCGCCAGCTTCACTGCCGCGCTCGCCGTGTCGCAGCACAACAGGCGGTCGCAGCGCGGAGCCAGTTCTGCACTCAGTTCGCCGTTGGCGCAACCCGGTTCGAACACCGACCTGTAGCGCGGACGCGGCAGGGCGGCGAGGGTGATCGCGCGTTTGCGCTGCTCGTACCAGCGCTGGCGGAACGCCCATGGGTCGTCATTGCCCGCGAACAGGCCGTCGAAATAGCGATCATCGACGCTCACAGGAACACCACTTCAAAAGGTTGCAGCAAACGATCAAGCACATAGGGCGCAAGCACCGGCCCGAGCCCGACGTCGCGGTCGCCTTCCAACTGGCTGGCGAACGCGTGGGCCGCGTGGCGTTTGCGCGCGATGTGCGTGGGTGACAGAAGAATCTTGCGCGCGCGTTCCCATGGCACCGAGGCGTCTTCCGGGGTTGCCCAGTGCCAGGTCCAGACCGGAAGTTCATGGCAGGTCGCACCGACGCGTCGCGCCGCCTCGACACTGGCGCGGCCGACGGCCTCATGATCGCTGTGGCCGTCCTGGCGCCAGGTAGTGAAAACCACGTCACTGGCATGCAGATAGCCGGCGATGAATTCGCTCAACCCGGGTTCCTGAGCCGCCACTTGGGTGTCGGTAAACCCGCCGCGCAGCCATTTCAGGCTGTGCATCGGCAAGCCGAGGCGGCGCAGAGCTTCTGCGGATTCCTGCGGTCGCACCACGCTCAAGCGTTCGACCGTCCAGCGTTGCGAGCCGGGGTGACTGGCGCTGCCATCGGTAACCGAGATCAATTGCAACGGCCGTCCGGCTGCCGCCAGCAACTGCATGATGCCGCCGCAACCGAGCACTTCGTCATCCGGATGCGGCGCGATGATCACCGCCCGCGAACCCAGCGGTACCAGGTCAAGAACGTCGATGGCGGGCAGTTCGGCCAGACGCCGCGAACCCTGCCATTGCTGCAGTGAAGTGCCCTGGCCGACGATCGGGTTGTCCCTCATAACGCCCAGACCTCGCAGGATTGACCGGCAATCCGCTGGCCCAGTGCAGCAAGGTCGCGTTCGGCGTGACTCTGGCGCAGAAACACCGGCAAGTCTGCACTCAGTCGCGCAAAATGCCGATCCTGACAAAACGGCCCGGCACCCAGCGCCCGCCCGACCTCGCGCATGACCTGTTCGGCAGACTGCTCGACAACCGCGCGGGCGCGACGGGCCAGCAGTTCAGCGTCGGCATCAGGCTGCGCATCGATTTGCAACGCGCTGAAGCGCAATACGTCGGCTGCCGCTTGCAGTGCTGTGTCAGTCGCACCGAGATGGGCGAGGGCGTGCGGTTCATCGCGTTGCGCGCAATGCTGACGCAGCCCTTCGGCAATCCGCCGTGAAGCGCCGTACCAGCAAGCCGCGATTCCGATCCCGCCCTGCCAGAACCCCGGCCGGTGCAGATAATCACCGGGGTTGCCAATGGCCTGCGCTTCGGCGTTGTCGAACAGCACTTCAACGCTGCCGGTGGCCGCCATGCCCACCGCTTGCCAGCCTTGATCGGTGATGGTCACGCCAGGTTGATCGAGTGCGACTGCAACCAATTGCTGCTGACCGTCCGCGTCCCATGCGGTGAGCAAGGCGTGGCTGAGCACCGCCGCGCCAGAGCACCAGGCCTTGCGCCCGTTCAGCATCACCATATGCCCGGACGGCGTGACTTTCACCCGTGCCTGCGGCGGTTCGGCGGCCCACATGCCCCACGTGCTGCCCGGGGTTGGCGTACCGCCCAATTGCTCGATGATCGCCAGCGCATCCGTGTGGCCTTCATAGAGTTTGCACAGCCCAAGATCGTGTCCGCCCACCTCCGATAGACGCTGGAAGCGCTCCAGCGTGTGACCGCTGCCGGGCAACGGCAAGCGGTCGAGGCCGGCCTCGACCATTGCCCGCAGGCAACGGCCGAGGGCATTGGTGTCGGCGTAATCTGGCGGACGGCGGGCCAGATAATGTTGAAAGTCCATATCAATCTTCTTCGTCGCGTTGCAGTTCGAACAACAGCAACGAACGCCCGGTCACCGAATACTCGTGGCCGAATTCGAAGCGTTCCTGGCCGCGAATCGACGGCTGATTGGTATCGATCATGCACGTCCAGAAGCCACCATCCGGTACTTCCGGCAGGGTGAAGTTGACGATGTCATGGTGTGCGTTGACCACCAGCAGCAGAGTCGCGTCGGCACCTTTGCGACGGATGCCGGTTTCCTGCGCGCGACCGTCGAGCAGCATGCCCAGGCAGCGATTGTGCGCATCGTGCCAGTGCTCGGTGGTCATTTCGGTGGCGTCCGGTGCCAGCCAGGTCACGTCCTTGACGCCGATATCTTCGTTGTACTCGCCGACCAGAAAACGTCCGCGACGCAGGATCGGATAAGTCAGGCGCAGCTTGATCAGGCGTTTGACGAACTTGAGCAGGGCCTTGCCGTCCTCGCTCAGGTCCCAGTTGACCCAGCCAATCTCACTGTCCTGGCAATAGGCATTGTTGTTACCGTCCTGGGTGCGGGCGAACTCGTCACCGGCGACGATCATCGGCGTACCTTGGGCCAGCAGCAGAGTGGCGAAGAAATTGCGCATCTGCCGGTGGCGCAGAGCGTTGATTTCCGGATCGTCGGTCGGGCCTTCGACGCCGTGGTTCCACGACAGGTTGTTGTTGCTGCCGTCCTGATTGTTTTCGTCGTTGGCTTCGTTGTGCTTGTCGTTGTACGAGACCAGATCGTTGAGGGTGAAACCGTCGTGGGCGGTGATGAAGTTCACCGACGAATACGGCCGGCGCCCGCGCTGGTTGAACATCTCCCCGGAAGCGGTCATGCGGCTGGCGAAATCGGCGAGCTGGGCGTCGTCACCTTTCCAGAACGCACGCACGGTGTCGCGGAACTTGTCGTTCCACTCAACCCAGCCCGGCGGAAAGTTGCCGACCTGATAACCGCCGGGACCGCAGTCCCACGGCTCAGCGATCATTTTCACCTGACGCAGCACCGGGTCCTGACGGCAAGCGACGAGGAAGCTGTGGCGCTCGTCAAAACCATCGTGATAACGGCCAAGAATGGTTGCCAGGTCGAAACGGAAACCGTCGACGTGCATCTCACTGGCCCAGTAGCGCAGGGAGTCAGTGACCATTTGCAGCACGCATGGGTGACTCAAGTCCAGGGTGTTACCGGTGCCGGAGTCGTTGATGTAGTAGCGCTTGTCATCGGGCATCAAGCGGTAGTAGGAGGCGTTGTCGATACCGCGCATCGACAGAGTCGGACCTTGCTCGTTACCTTCGGCGGTGTGGTTGTAGACCACGTCGAGAATGACCTCGAGATTGGCATCGTGCAGGTGCGCGACCATTTCCTTGAATTCGGCAATCTTGCCGCTGGCCAGATAACGCGGGTCCGGGGCGAAGAACGCGATGCTGTTATAGCCCCAATAGTTGGTCATGCCCTTTTGCAGCAGATGCTGATCGTTGACGAAGGCGTGAATCGGCAGCAGTTCGACAGACGAAACACCGAGCTTGCGAATGTGCTCAAGCACGTCGTCGACCATCAAGCCGCCAAAGGTGCCGCGCAGGTTTTCCGGCACCGAAGGATGACGCATGCTGATGCCGCGCACGTGGGTTTCGTAAATGATGGTCTTGTCCCACGGCACGCTGACACGATGGTCGTTGCCCCAGGTGTGGGCCGGGTCGATAACCTTGCACTTGGGCACGAACGGCGCACTGTCACGCTCGTCGAAACTGAGGTCAGCGTCGGGGTGGCCGATGGTGTAGCCAAACAGCGCTTCCGACCATTTCAGCTCGCCGACCAATTGTTTGGCGTAAGGGTCGATCAGCAGTTTGTTGTGGTTGAAACGGTGACCATTGGCCGGGTCATAAGGACCATAAACGCGGTAGCCGTAGATCAAGCCAGGATGCGCATCCGGCAGGTAGCCGTGGTAGATCTCATCGGTGTATTCCGGCAGCTCGATGCGTTCGAGTTCGACTTCGCCGGCATCGTCGAAAATGCACAGCTCAACCTTAGTGGCGTTGGCGGAAAACAGAGCAAAGTTCACCCCCAGACCATCCCAGGTCGCACCGAGCGGGAAGGGCAGGCCTTCACGGATTCTCGATGGCTCGGCGTGCGCAGCGGGTTCGGCTTTCTTTGGACGGGTCATGATTGCTCCTGCAAAAAAACGGGACAGTTCAGGCAATGAGATTTCCTTGTGGGAGCGAGCCTGCTCGCGAAAGCGTCGGTACATTCGACGTTTTCACCAACTGACCTAGCGCTTTCGCGAGCAGGCTCGCTCCCACAGAGTGGTGTGTTTTGCCCCAAGAAGGGCTTTCTTCGGGGCGCAAGAACCCCTTGTGGCGAGCACGCTCGCCACACAGTCATTCAGTTCAAAAATGGATCGGGTTCAGTTCGCCGGAGGCTTCTTCGCTGCTCGCGGCTTTTTCTCGGCAGCCTTTTCGCCCGGCGGGACTACTTTGGCCGTGGCCGCAGGCTTGGCTTTCGCCGCTGGTTTGGCTTTGGCGGCTGCCGGTGTCTTGCCGTCGGTGCTTTTCGCTGCTGCGCCTGTAGTCTTGCCAGCCACTTTGCTGCCGGCCGCCTTGGGTGGCTTCTTGGGTGCCAGCGCTTCGGCCTCGGCCAGCTTGCGCGCCATTTCCCAATGACGTTCTTCGTGGCCTTCAGGTTTCCCTTCCGACTCCCAGATCTGATAGGCGAATTCGCGAATGCGTTTATCGTCGGTGCTCATCGCAATGCTCCTGAACTGAACTCATGCTTGTGTTAAGTGTTGGATAAAGAGATTGACCGGGACATCCCCCAGCGCTTCGCTGACATTCAGCTCCCTGTTTTGTGTGACTACGCTGCTGGCAAAAAGTCCCTTCAGGTTTGCATCCGAAGCGGCAGACGGTAAAACCACCCGCGTATCGCCCCAGCGCAGCGCATCGACCTGCGGGATGGCACTGTTTTCCAGCAACGTTGCGCAACGCACCGGCACTACGACAATGGCCCGCGCGCCTTCGTGTTCACGCGCGAATGCCAAGACGTTGTGCGCCTGACTGCCCAATACTTCCAATGGCTGGTAATCGCCACGGCGGAACAGCTCGCCGTGTTCCTTGCGCAGGTTCAACACCTCACTGATCAGCGCCTGTTTGATGCGCCCGTCACGCCAGTCCTTAAGCAGCTCGGTACCCGGCACGGATGCCTGCAACGCTTGCTCGCGTGCGGCGTAATCCACCGGGCGGCGGTTGTCCGGGTCTACCAGACTGAAGTCCCAGTACTCGTTGCCCTGGTACAGATCCGGCACACCCGGCACGGTCATGCGCAGCAAGGTTTGCGCCAGCCCGTTGAGCGCGCCGGCGGCGGCGATGCTGTTGACGGTCTTGCTCAGCGCCGCACGCAGCAACTCGCCTTCTTCACCGGTCAGCAGCTTCTCCGTGAAAGCCTGGGCCGCGTTTTCATAGGCTTCATTCGGCGCGCTCCAGCTGCTTTGCAGCTTGGCTTCGCGCAGGGCTTTCTGTTGCCACTGCCAGATGCGCTTGGCGTAATCGGCGAAACCGGCCTTGTCGTCGTCCTGCAGGTCCAGCGGCCAACTGCCGAGCAATGCCTGATAGAGGATCAGTTCGTCGCCAGCGGAAGGCGCGTCATCTTCGATGCGCACCGGGCGGGCGAGGGCGCGCCACAGTTCGACCTGATCGGCGTACCAATGGCTGCGCTCACTGAGTACGGCCAGCCGGGCGCGGGTGTCTTCACCGCGCTTGTGATCGTGGGTGGCAGTCGCCAGAAGGTTGTCGGGAAACTCCGTCATGCGCTGTTGATTGACTTCGTGGAACTCGCTGACCGGCGCACTGAATTGCTCGGTGTTGTAACCGACATCGTTGCGCGACAGCAGCACCGCCGAGCGATACAGCGCAGTATCTTCCACAGCCTTGGCCGCTGCCGGCGAGGTCAGTTGCTGGAAACGCACGCAGGCATGCTTGAGGATCTTGCGCGAGCGCCCCCGTGGCTTGCGGCGCCATGGCGTGCCGCCTAGCCAGCTGGCGACCGAGTCGAGCACTGGCCAGTCAGCTTCGCTGAGGGTTTGCCGCGCACCGTCCATGGCGTGCAGGAAAATCGCTTCGTCCTGCTCGGAACGGCCCATCGCGCTGATGTAGGTGCGATAAACCGGGAAGTGCACGATCAACGCGTGGAGCACGCGGCGGATCGCGCCCAGGGTCAGGTCGCGGGTCATCAAGTCATCACGTGCTACCTGATGCAGCGCTTGGGCAACACTTTCGAAGTCGCTGGCCAGCGAACCATTGAGGATTTGCTGACGGGCCAATTGCGCTTCTTCAATGAACGCTGCCGGGCGCTCGGTACGGCGCTGCCAGAGTTCGCCGAGGACATGTTCGCCGTCCGGGTCGTGTTGCAGCAGCGACAGCTGGTTCATGAACTCGTAACCGGTGGTGCCGTCGACGCTCCAGTCGCGGCGCAGGGTTTCGCCCTCGCCGAGGATCTTTTCGACGTAGATGGGCAGATGACGTCCCGGTGCCAAGTGATCCAGACGCCGACGCAACTTGCGGCAGTAGCCACGCGGGTCGGCAAGGCCGTCGATGTGGTCGATGCGCAGGCCGTCGACCAGACCTTCTTCAACCAATTGGAAGATCTTGCCGTGGGTTGCTTCGAACACTGCCGGGCGCTCCACGCGCAGACCGCCAAGCTCGTTGATGTCGAAGAAGCGCCGCCAGTTGATGTCGTCCGCAGCCGTGCGCCAGCTGGCGAGGCGATAGCTTTGCCGCTCGAGCAACTCGTGGAGCTTGTGGAAGCCCTCATCGGTGGTCGAATCGTATTGGACGACATTGCTTTCGATGGTGGTCAGAACACGCGGATCGCTCGCCAGCTCGCGCAACTCTTGCTTGAGCGGCATCGCCAACGAATGTGCGTCGGTCTGATAGCTGAGTGTGCTGAAGCGATCTGCCAGAGACTTCAGCGTGTCGTCGGACTTGAGCAGCTCGCCATAGTTGTTCGGGCAGATCGGGAAGTGGTGGTCGTAATGCTCGACGTAAAAAGTCCCGGTCTGCGCGTTGAATTTGAGCTTGAGTGTGCCTTCCTGCAACGCCACGCCGTAGTCACTGCCAAGAAACGGCAGCAGCAATTGGCCTTCCATCAACGGGTCCGGCGAGTGCCACTGAATGTCGAAGAATTCGCCATACGGACTCAGGCGTCCCCATTCGAGCAGGTCGAGCCACCACGGGTTGTCATTGCCGCCCACGGCCATGTGGTTGGAAACGATGTCGAGAATCAGCCCCATGTTGTGTTCACGCAGGGTGCTGACCAGTTGGCGCAATGCCGGCTCGCCGCCCAGTTCCGGATTGACTTGGGTCGGGTCGACCACGTCGTAGCCATGCATGGAACCGGCGCGCGCCGCCAGCAATGGCGAGGCGTAGATATGGCTGATGCCGAGTCGGGCAAAGTAGGGCACCAGTGGCACCGCTTGTTCGAGGGTAAAACCTTTATGAAATTGCAGGCGCAACGTGGCGCGCAGTGGCTGGATTTGCTGTTGATTCATTGGTCACGCTCAGAGGCTTGAAGGCGCGCGCAGGCCAGCAGTTCCAGGCGGCGGGCGGCATCGGGGCCGTCCAGCAACGCTTCGCTGGGACCGGGCAAACGTCGCGACCAGTTCGGATGTGAATCGGTGGTGCCAGGCAGATTCGGCTGTTCATCGATACCCAGGGCATCTTCCAGCGGCAGCAGCACCAGCGGCGCGCGGGTGTGCCCGAGGAAACGCACACTGGCATCGACCACTTGATCGGCTTCGTGGGACTCTTCGCGGAAGTTCTGTGGATCCTGACGCAGCGCATCGCGCAGGCCTTCGCGTTCACGCTCGCGATGCCGGCGCCAGTCGATTTCGCCGTTGGCATCGACCAGACCGAGGCGCGCGTTCCAGTCGATATCGCGGCCATGCCACCAGCCATTGAGTGTCGGCAGGTCATGGGTGCTGGTGGTGGCGAGCGCGTCATCCGGCCAGTCGAGAATCGGTTTGAAGCGGGTATTGTCCTGTTCGAACAACAGCACGCGCATGCCCAGAATCGAGCGCGCGGCGAGTTTTTCCCGCAGGCCTTCCGGCACGGTACCGAGGTCTTCGCCGAGCACGATGGCTTGATGCCGATGCGACTCTAGGGCCAGCAGACGCAGCATGTCGTCGAACGGATAATACAGATAGGCGCCATCGGCCGGGGCGGCGCCGTTGGGAATCACCCACAGGCGTTGCAGGCCCATGACATGGTCGATGCGCAGGCCTCCGGCGTGGGCGAAGTTGGCGCGCAGCATCTCGATGAAGGCACGGAAACCGTTGCGGATCAGCCCTTCCGGCGAGAACGCGGAAATGCCCCAACCCTGGCCGCTGCGGTTCAGGATGTCCGGCGGCGCGCCGACGGTCAGCGAGGCGAGCAATTCATCCTGAAAACTCCAGGCCTGACTGCCGGCACCGTCAGCACCGACGGCGAGGTCGGCGATCAGGCCAATGCCCATGCCGGCACTGCGCGCGGCAGATTGCACGCGCTCGAGGCAGCGATGGATCAGCCATTGGCAGAAGGCGAAATAACCGATGCGCTCGGCATATTCTTCGGCAAAAGCGCCCAGCGCCGCGCCGCGCGGGTCGTGCCAGTGCTCCGGCCATTCGCGCCAGTCGAGGCTTTCGCCACGGGCGGCGCGCATTTCCTGAATCGCTTCGAAGCGACAATGATTCTCCAGCGCTTCGCCACCGGCATGACGGAAACTGGCGAAGTCGGCGTGCAGCGGATGCTCGCCAGCGACGAAACCATCATATAAGGCTTGCAGCAGTTTCTGCTTGGCTTGGGCGGCGGCAGGCCAGTCGATCAGCTTGAGATTTTCCAACTGGTCGAACTGCGCGGCCAGGCCACTGGCATCGATTGCGTCACGCAATGCGCGCTCGCCGAGAATGCTGCCCGGCGCTGCGTACAGTGAATTGAGAAACAAGCGGCTGGACGGCGAATAAGGGCTGTAGCGGCCATTGTCTGAGCTGAACATCGCGTGCATCGGACTGATCGCCAGCGCATCGGCGCCGCGTTCACCCGCTACACGAACCAATTCCTCCAGCGCCTGGGTGTCGCCGAAACCACCGTCACCCGGACGGCGCAGCGAATACAACTGGGCGCTCAGACCCCAGGCGCGCGGGATCGGGCTATCGACCGCATCGCCAACGCTGAAACAACGCTCAGGCGCCACAGCGAGAGTGAAATACTGATCGCCGATGTGCACTTGCTGGTAACCGACCGGAATCAAGCCGGGCAACATGGCTTCGTTGTCCAGCTTGAGGTTCATCTGCGAGCCGTCTTCAAGATGAATCTCGCAGGGCGTCTCCGGTGTGAAGTAGCGACTCAGGTCGAGGGCAACGCCAACGTCGCAGGTCAGCAGGGGCGGCAGATGGCGGTCTTGCTGGACTTCTTGCAGTTGCAACAGGCTGGCATCGATTTCTTGCGCGGTGCTGGCGGGGTGGCCGAGTCCGACCAGGACATTGCGCAACACAGCAGGAGCGACTTTTTGCTGACGCCCGTTGGCGTCGATCCAGTCGACGGCAAGGCCGGCTCGACTGGCGAGTATTTCCAGTTGCGCATCGCTCATAGGCGCTCTCCATCCAGGGGGTGCAAAAGGGGTGCGGCCGTGAGGCTGACGAGCGCGGTGTACGCCGGCAGTTGGTTCGGGTCCGACAGTTCGATCGCGGCTGGCTGTTGAAACAGCCACTCGGTATCGGTCTGTGCAGGGTTGACCACTGGCGTGTCACTGAGGTTCAGGTCAATTCGCAGCTCACTGCCGTTGCCCAGCCGCCAGCGCGCGCTGACCGCTCCATAGCCGAGCATTTGCGCGCCCAGAGCCTGGGTCCCGGAGAGATGAGGAATGATGTACTGATGGCGCAACTTCAGCAGTTGCCGGTAGAGCTCTTGGGTCTGCTGTTGCAACGGCGTGCCGCTGCCGGACAGTCGGGGCTGCGAAGCGTGGAAGGTGTCCTGGGCATTCGGATCGGGGATCTGCTCGCGCTTGTGCGGATCGGTGAAGGCACTGAATGCGGCGAACTCGTTGCGCCGACCTTCACGCACCAGTTCCGCCAGTTCACCGTGGTGGCTGGTGAAAAACAGGAACGGTTGCTCGGCGGCAAACTCGTCGCCCATGAACATCAGCGGAATCATCGGCGACAGCAGCAACAACACCGTCGCCGCCTGCACCGCACGCGGGTCGGCAAGCTGATGCAGACGTTCGCCAAAGGCACGGTTGCCGATCTGGTCATGGTTCTGCAGGAACAACACGAAAGCGGTGGAGGGCAGATGTTCGCTCGGCTCGCCGCGAGGTTCGCCATGGCGAGTGATGTGGCCCTGGAATACGAAGCCCTGACTCAGGCAGCGCACCAGTTGCTCGGTGGGCTGCGCGGCATAGTCGGCGTAATAGGCGTCGGTTTCGCCGGTCAGCAGCACATGCAACGCGTTATGACCGTCATCGTTCCATTGCGCGTCGTAATCGTTTTCCAGCAGGCTCGACTGGTTCAGCTCGTTTTCGACGGTCAGCCAGACGTGCCGGGTCGGGTCGATCTGCTGGCGAATGCGCCGGGCCAGATCGCTAAGGAAATCCGGGTCTTCAATTGCGTGCACCGCATCCAGACGCAGGCCGTCGAAACGGTATTCGAGCAGCCACATCAGTGCATTCTCAATGAAGAACTCGCGCACTTCCGGGCGGCGGAAATCGATCGCCGCGCCCCAAGGCGTGTGCTTGTCCTCGCGGAAAAAGCCTTTGGCGTAACGATGCAGATAGTTGCCATCGGGGCCGAAGTGGTTGTAGACCACGTCGAGAATCACCGCCAGGCCATGGCCGTGGGCGCTGTCGATCAGGTGTTTGAGTTGTTCGGGGGTGCCGTAGGAGGCTTGAGGTGCATAGGGCAGCACCCCGTCGTAGCCCCAGTTGCGATCACCGGGGAATTGCGCCAGCGGCATCAGTTCGATCGCGGTAATGCCCAGCGCCACCAAGCGCGCCAGATGCTGTTCAACTTCGGCAAATCCACCGAGCGCACCGACGTGCATCTCGTAAATCACCGCTTCGCTCCACGGCCGACCATTCCAGGTCGTGTGCCGCCATTGATAGGCATGGGGGTCGACCACCACGCTGTGGCGGTCAAGGTCACCATCCTGCGCTCTGGAGGCCGGGTCCGGCACCTCCAGTTCGCCATCGATGCAGTAACGGTAGCGACTGCCCGCCGGGCAATTGGTCTTGATTACAAACCAACCGTCACCCTGAGGCAGCATGGGCAACGATTTTCCATCTTCCAGTTCCACACTGACGTAGAACGCGTCAGGCGCCCACAACGCAAATTGCGTGTGCTCGGCATCCAGCATGATCGCGCCGTGGGGCCAGGTTTCTTGGGTCCTTGACGGCATTTTCTGCAACTCCCTGGTTATTTGTGGCTGGCTTTACCCAACGCCTTGGCGACCAGTTGTTCGTAAAGTTCGGCGTACGGTTCAACCGCTTTGCTCCAGTTGAACGGTGCGGCCATGGCACGGCAGCGCATGGCGTTGAGCAGTTCCGGAAAGGCGAAAACCTTGAACGCGCGGCTCAGGGCTTCCTTGTAGCTATCAACGGTGGACTCATCGAAGAGGAAACCGGTTACGCCGTTTTCAATGGTGTCGGCCAGGCCGCCGGTGTTGCGCGCGACCGGTAGCGAGCCGAAACGCTGGGCGTACATCTGGCTCAGGCCGCAAGGCTCGTAGCGCGACGGCATCAAGAGGAAATCGCTGCCGGCGAACATGCGTCGTGCATCGGTCTCGTTGAAGCCGATGCGCACGCCGATCTGGCCAGGAAAGCGCAGGGCCAGTTCACGCATGGCTTGCTCTTCTTCCGGCTCGCCGCGACCGATGATCGCGATTTGACCACCGTTCTGCACGATGAACTCGGACACCGCTTCGGTGAGGTCGAGACCTTTCTGATAGACCAGGCGCGAGACCACGGCGAACAGCGGGCCGGTAGAGTCATTCAGGCCGAACAGCTCACGGACGTGGGCGGCGTTGACCGATTTGCCTTCCCAATCGCCGATGGCGAACGGGGCGAACAGGTGCGGGTCGGTCGCCGAATCCCAGCTCTCGTCGATGCCGTTCGGGATACCGCTGAGCAGGCCTTGCTGGGTCTTGGCGGCAAGGAAACCGTCGAGGCCGCAGCCGAAGTCCGGGGTGGTGATTTCTTGCGCATACGTCGCGCTGACGGTGGTGATGTGGCTCGAATAGGCCATGCCGGCCTTGAGGAACGACATCTTGCCGTAGAACTCCATGCCTTCCTGTTGCAGGGCATGGGTGGGAATCCCCAGCTCCGGGCAGGAACCGAGGCTGGTCACGCCCTGGTAGGCAAGGTTGTGAATGGTGAACAGCGTTGGCGTGCGCTGCCCGCGCCAGTGCATATAGGCGGGGGCGAGACCAGCCGGCCAGTCGTGGGCGTGCACCAGATCCGGGCGCCAGTGGATTTGCGCAAGATTGGCGGCGATGTCGGCGGCGGCCAGGCCGAGACGGGCGAAGCGGATATGGTTGTCCGGCCAGTCGCGACCGTTGTTGGCGCCGTAAGGGCCACCCTCACGCTCGTAGAGCTCAGGGCAGATCAACACGTAGATCACCAGACCATCGGGCATGTCCATACGACCGATCTTGCAAGGTGGCAGCGCGGCGTGGCCACCCAGCTCGCCGATGATGTGAATCGGGTTTTCGCTGTGCACCACTTGCGGATACCCGGGAATCAACACCCGCACGTCATGCAGGTGGGCCATCGCCCGGGGCAGGGCGGCGGAGACATCACCGAGGCCACCGGTCTTGACCAGATCGGCGATCTCAGAGGTCACGAACAACACTTTTTTCTTGTTGGGATTCTGGCTTGCTACCGGAGCAAGCGTCTTTGTGCCGGGTACGTTGATCTGTCGGCTGCCGGGAACACTGATGGTGCTCGATTCTCCAAGCGACTGGTGAGCACGCTCTCCCTGAATATCCAATGCCGCACTGATCATATGTATCTCCCGTGTGTGATCTGATTCTTGTCTCGAACAAGCTGTTTCGTGGCCAAGTCCTGTGGCCGGGCGCAAAGGCGCCACGCATCGGTGAGCAAATGCTGACCCAACACGCGCAAGCAGAATGGGTGGTGAGGCCGTTGCAAGGATTACACCAGTCGCTTTCGCCCAGTTGTTCTGATGACCTGTGGCGTGAAGCAAAAGTTTCGACTTTTTTTCGTCGGTATGACCGAGTGGTTTGGCCACTGAAAAATCAGTCTAGGCCAGATCCTAGAGCGGGTCGGGGCAAATGGGTAAATTGTTCGACAATCGGTTGTGTCGGGATGTTAGCGAGGGTTCAGGAGGGAAAACGCTCCGACGAAGGGCATGTTTTTTGGACGGAGTGGGCCAAAACAGTGACTGGGTAGTCACGGTTTTGTGCTAGGGGATGGGCGAGTTGCACCGTTGTGGTGCGAGCGTATTGCAGAGTGGTATCTGAGATGACCTCTTCGCGAGCAGGCTCGCTCCCACATTGGACCGCGTACAACCTGTGGGAGCGAGCCTGCTCGCGAAGAGGGCGGTTGAAGCAACTCAACTTTAAAGTGATGGGCTCAGTTCAACAGACGCACCGGCTCCCCAGCTGCCCAACCCTGAATATCCTCGATCATCTGCCGGAAGAACTGTTCGTAATTCTGCCGGCTGACATAGCCCACATGCGGCGTGGCGAGGACATTGTCCAGCGTGCGAAACGGGTGCAGGGCCGGCAACGGCTCTTGCTCGAATACGTCCAGCGCTGCCCCGGCAATGCGCCGTTTCTGTAGCGCCTTGATCAACGCCGCTTCATCGACGATCGGCCCGCGAGCGGTGTTGACCAAAAGCGCGCTCGGTTTCATCCAGTCCAGCGCTTGGGCATCAACCAGACCGCGACTGCGTTCACTGAGCACCAGATGCACCGACAGTACGTCGGCCTGCTCGAACAGTTGTTGCTTGCTGACGTACGTCACGCCGGCCTGTTCAGCGCGTTCGGCGGTGAGGTTTTCGCTCCAGGCGATCACCCGCATGCCGAACACCTGACCGAATTGCGCGACGCGCTGGCCGATGCTGCCCAAACCCAGGATTCCCAGGGTCTTGCCATGCAGATCGCCGCCGAGGTCCTGCTGCCACTGGCCGGCCCGCAGGGCATTGGCTTCCTTCACCAGATCACGGGTGGCCGCCATGATCAGCGCCCAGGTGAGTTCCGGCGCGGCGTGTTTGTAGCTATCGGTGCCGCAGACCTTGATGCCCAGTGCTGCTGCGGCCGGCATGTCCAGCGCGGCATTGCGCATGCCGCCAGTGGCCAGCAACTTCAGATTGGGCAAGCGCCCGAGCAAATCGGCGTCGAAGCGCGTGCGTTCGCGCATGACGCAGATCACCTCGTACTTGCCAAGGCGCTCGGCCAGTGTGGCGTTGTCGGCCGGGTAATCATGCACAAAGGTCACTTCACCGATGCTCTCCAGCACGGACCAGTCGACCACGTCGCGGGCCACGTCTTGCCAGTCATCGATCACTGCAATCTGCACCGTCATCGGCTTGCCTCATCAAGGAGCGGAAGGAGTCTTGCCCAGCCAGCCGAGCAGCGCCTGATGGAATTTCTCCGGTTCTTCCATTTGCGGCGCATGACCCATGCCCGGGAATTCAATCAGCGTCGACTGCGGAATCAGCTTGGCGACCTGTTTGCCAAGCACCTCGTAATGACCGATTTTGGCTTTCACTTCCGGCGGCGCGAGGTCCTTGCCGATGGCGGTGGTGTCGGAGGTGCCGATCAGCAACAGGGTCGGCATCTTCAGGTCTTTGAACTCGTAGTACACCGGCTGCGTGAAGATCATGTCGTAGATCAGCGCCGAGTTCCACGCGACCTGGGTCTTGCCCGGACCTTTGCTCAGACCAGCGAGCATGTCGACCCAACGATCGAATTCCGGCTTCCAGCGGCCGTCGTAATAGGTGGTGCGCTCATAGTCGCGAATGCCCTTGGCCGTGACCTTCAATTCGCGCTGATACCATTGATCAACGGTGCGATACGGAACGCCGAGGGCTTTCCAGTCTTCCAGACCGATCGGGTTGACCATTGCCAGTTGATCGACCTGCTCAGGGAACAGCAGCGCATAACGGGTAGCGAGCATGCCGCCGGTGGAGTGGCCGAGCAGGGTGGCTTTCTGAATGCCCAAGGCCTTGAGCAATTGCTGGGTGTTGGTCGCCAGTTGCTGGAAGCTGTACTGATAATGCTCAGGTTTGCTGGATGTACAGAAACCGATCTGATCCGGCGCAATCACGCGGTAGCCGGCGTCGCTCAGGGCTTTGATCGAACTGTCCCAGGTCGCTGCGCAGAAATTCTTGCCGTGCATCAGCACCA
This sequence comes from Pseudomonas sp. Leaf434, assembly GCF_001425545.1. Lineage (NCBI taxonomy): Bacteria > Pseudomonadati > Pseudomonadota > Gammaproteobacteria > Pseudomonadales > Pseudomonadaceae > Pseudomonas > Pseudomonas sp. Leaf434. The sequence goes on from NZ_LMQZ01000001.1 coordinate 2,110,167, forward strand.
CGGTGCGGCCGTTGGCCTTGCCATTGGCGGCGACGTCCATGTAGCCCATTTGCAGCTTCTGGCCTTGGGATTCGAAGGCGAAATGTTTAAGCGTGTACGGGTATTGGAAACCTTGCAGCTCCGGGCCATAGGCAGGCCCTTCGGCGGCAACGGTTTCAGTGGCTGCGTGCGCCATTAACGGCAAGGCAGCGCTGAGGACCAGGCCGGGCAGCCAGCGGGAAAGCGTGACGGACATAAGCACAAACTCCTTGAAAATTGGCCGACTCTGGAAGGTCGGGATTACGCCGACGTTAAACAAAGGCAATCACACTGAGGGTTGGTTCAACCTAGCCAGCCAAGTGTCAGCAAGGCCAGCACGCCATAGCGCGCGCCTTTGGCCAGTGTGACGATCAACAGAAAGCGCCCGAGCGGTTCGCGCATGACGCCGGCAATCAAGGTCAGCGGATCGCCGATCACCGGCAGCCAACTGAGCAGCAGCGACCAATGCCCATAGCGCTCATAGTGCTTGCGTGCCTTGGCCATATGCCCATGGCTGACCGGAAACCAGCGTCGATCCTGAAACCGCTCGATGCCACGGCCCAGCCACCAGTTGACCAGCGAGCCGAGTACGTTGCCCAGCGTCGCCACTGCGAGCAAACCCCACAGCCAGTAACGCTCGCTGACGATCAGGCCGACCAGCAGCGCCTCGGATTGCAATGGCAACAACGTCGCCGCACCAAACGCAGCAAAGAACAGGCCGAAGTAAGCCGCACCCATCAACGGGCCGGGTAGTCCGCCACCACCACGTCGGCGCCGTCCTTCTTCAGACCGATCACTTGGTACGCATCGCTCATGCCGTCCATTTCCATGCCCGGCGAGCCCATTGGCATGCCCGGTGCAGCCACACCCAGCAGATCGTCGCGCTTGCTCAACGCAAGCACCTGATCGGCCGGCACATGGCCTTCGACGAATTTGCCATTGATGATCGCGGTGTGGCAGGACGCCAGACGCGGTGGTACGCCGTGCTGCTGTTTAAAGCTGCTCATGTCGCTTTCGACGTGATCTTCGACTTTGAAGCCATTGGCTTCGAGATGGCTGATCCACTTTTTGCAGCAGCCGCAATTGGCATCGCGGTGCACTTCGATCGGGATCAGTTCGGCGGCTTGCGCCAGGGAGGAGATGAACAGGGCGCTCAGGGCGAGCAGACGCAGTTGGCTTCGCATGGGAATGGGCTCTCGACTCGGTGAAGGTCAGCAAGAGCGCATTTTGACCGGTTTTTCCATCCCGGCATCAACTGAGTGTTTCCAGTTGCTACAAGACATTCGAACAATGGTGGGAGCGAGCCTGCTCGCGAATGCGCTGGATCAGACGCAAATCCAGGTGACTGAAAAATCGCTTTCGCGAGCAGGCTCGCTCCCACAGGGGATTGGCGTAAAGGCCGAAATCCCCGTGGTCGCGGTTGGCTTAACTGACCTTGAACCGCCCCATGATCGCGCTCACGCGGCTATTGGCTTCGAGCAACTGGCGGGTATTGAGCTCGCTGGCCTGGCCGCTCTGCACCAGTTCATCGACCATGTGGCGAATCTGCACCATGCTGCGGTTGATCTCTTCGGTCACTGCGCTTTGCTGTTCGGCGGCGGTGGCGATCTGCGTGCTGAGGCTGTTGATATGGCTGACCGAACCGGCCATTTCGTCCAGCCCCGAGTTGACTCGGGCGGTGGCGTCAGCAGCGGACTGGCAACTGGCCTGGGTGTTTTCCATGGCGCTGACCGACGAACTCACGCCTTGGGTCAGACGGGTCAACATTTCGTTGATTTCCGAGGTGCTGGCCTGAGTGCGGGCGGCGAGGGCGCGGACTTCATCCGCCACCACCGCAAAGCCGCGACCCTGTTCACCGGCACGTGCCGCCTCAATCGCCGCGTTGAGGGCGAGCAGGTTGGTCTGCCCGGCAATCGCGCCGATGACGCCGAGGATTTCGGTGATGCGCTGGGCGTCCTGCTGCATGTTTTCAACTTTGTGTGTAGCGCTGGCCACTTCGTCGATCAGCGCGACCACGCTGTTGGTCGCTTCACCCACCACGACGCGCGAGCGGTCTGCGTTCTCATTGGCACGCTGGGTGAATGCAGCGGTTTCAGCGGCGTTTTGCGCGACGCTTTCAGCAGTCGAGCTCATTTCGTTGATGGCGGTGACGGTCTGATCGGTTTCCGAAGCGTGACGCAGCAGAATCTGGCCGGTATGTGCCGAGGTGCGCTGCAGGTTGTCGAGGCTGGAAGCCATGGCGCCGGTGGCCTGGGTGACTTCGCCGATCATGTTCTGCAGATAGGCGATGAAGGTGTTGACCGAGTGACCGATGGCGCCCAGTTCGTCTTCGGCGCGAATGGTGATGCGGCGGGTCAGGTCGGCGTCACCGCTGGACAGCGAATCAATGTTGGCCTTCAGCGCTTTCATGCGCAGCACCAGTTTGCGAATCGCGTAAACCTGCAACAGCACCAGCAGGATCACCAGCGGAATCTGGATCAGGCTGAGGCTATGGAGTACGTCATCGCGCTGGGCAGTGAGCATCTTGGTCGGCAGGGCGGTGGCGAGGAACCACGGTGTGCCCTCGATAGGGCGCATGAAGAAGGTGGCATCTTCACCGTTGTTATCGAACTCGACGCGTTGCGCTGTATCGCGATTCTGCAGGCCGGTCTTGATCTGATTGACGAAGGTCGAGCTGGCCGCCAGTTCGCTGATGTTTTTCAGCACGATCGGGCCGCTGATGCGCGAGCTGTTGCTGATGATCTTGCCGTCCGCCTCGACGATGAGCATTTCGGCGTTGAGGTCCTTTTCCTTGCGCGCCACCAAATCGTTGAAGAAGCCCAGGGTCACGTCGATGGTCGAAACGCCCCAGGCGCTGCCGTTCTTGTAGATCGCCATGGCGCAGTTGGTGCGCGGCTCGGCGCTGGCGTCGTCCTTATAGGCAGCGGCCCACGCGCACTGGCCGCGCGGAGTGGCCATGCCGCCCTTGTGCCAGCTCTGGTCGTAATAGTTGGGCGCCGCATCGCTGTTCCAGAACGTGTTGACCTTGAGTTGGCCAGAGGCGTCACGGTGCCAGAAAGTGCTGAATTTGTTGCGCCCGGCTTCACGCTGGCCCGGTAACGGCCAGATGCCGCCGCCGAAGACTTTCAGCTCGCCATACTGATCCACCAGCCCTGGCAACACCGTGTCGATGGCGGCGCTGTCGAGCAGCGGGATGGTCTGGGTGATGCTGCGTTGCTGCGCCTGGACCTTGTTCAGTTCGCCCTGAATCTGCACGGCGACTTCGGCGATGCGGTTGAGCACGACCTTCTCTTCGGTATCGCGCAGGGTCGGTGCCACCAGTTGGCTGATGCCGACCACGGTCAGCACGGACAACAGCAGGATGAACAGAATCAGAAACAGCGTGTAGCGAGCCTGAATAGTGCGCAGTGCGGGCATGGAACTGATCCTTGAGCGGCTTTTTTGTTGGAGGGCAGAAATAAAACAGGGCGGGTATCACAGCGTATCGTCGTTGCGGGCGGAAGCTTTAGGTGCTTGCGCGCCGAAACCACGCTGGGCGATGACCGGTTGGTATCGGGATGGGTACAAACCCCCGGATCGCCACGTTTGTTACATCAAGATGACGGCTCTGAACCAATGTTTACGGGATGCAGGCTTGTGTCACGAATGTACGAGATTTGTAAAAAAGCGCACAAAAGACTTGGTGCGATCAGGCGCATCGGCCGATACTCGCGCCCATTCAATTGGTTGGAACAAGGACATTTCATGCTCATCGCACAAGGAATCCTCGCATGACGATCGGCTATACCGGCGCCTGGGAAAGCAAGGCAGGCGTAATGGTCCGTGATACCGGCGCGAAAAAGCAGGTTTCGCAGAGCGTCAAAGTGCAGCAGATGCTGACGCTGGTCGGCAACGATCCGAATGCGCTGAATGTGGCGGAGATGGATAAGCAGGGTTTGCGCAAGCAGATCAAGGGCTTCGACCCGGCCAACGTTTCCGTCAAGCAGTTGGGCAACCTCAGCGAATTCCTGCGCGGGCGCGGCCTGATTTCCGAGATCACCTCGATCACTTTGCTCAATGCCGGCGACAAATTCGACCGCTTCGGCGTGCAGAAAGACCCGGAGGCGAAGTTCAACGCGCTGGAATATTTCGCCACTCAGCTCGATGCCATCCAGACCAACAGTCTCAATGGCAATTACTACGGCAAGAGCCTGATCCCCGAATTCAAGAAAGCCATTTACGTCCTGCAGAATCTCAAGACCTATGGCGAAGGCAATGCGGCAGTTCCGTCCGACAAAGGCCTGAAGGCAAAGGCGTAACGTCTGCTGATGATGCCCGCTCATCCGTGTGCGGGCTCATGCTGTTTACGCCGCCGGCACGGCTTGCCGAGTGATGTGACGTTGTGCCTGGTCATGCAACTGCTGCATATGCGGGCAATGCAGCGCAAGCCGGCGGGCGCGGTAGCCACGATGAAACAACGCCAGCCATCCCCCTCGATTGTCCTGTGCAGGCGCCAGGCCGGTGAAAGCAAAACCGATGGCGTTGAGGCTGTGCAGATCCACGGCAAACTGTCGCGAAAGCTGTAGACGAATCGAAACCAGCCAATGCCCGGGCAGTGATCGCAACTGGTCGAGCAGTTCCGGATTGAGTTTTTCCAGCCACATTTCATGGCGGCTGCCGTGCTGCTGGACCTGAACCGAAGCTCCGCGCCAGCGTTCTGCATCAGCCCCGACGCCGAACACAGCGCTCAGACGCTCCATCAAGGGGCGGCAACTGGCTGGCCATGCCTGTTCTGGCAATGGCCGTTGATAGCCATCGATAGCACGTACACCCAACACGATCGACTCGGGTTTTTTACAACCAAAGGGTGAGCGGACATAGTCCGGCAACAATCCAGTGTTGTGAAAACCGAGGTTGATAGCCATGCGTTGGGTGTAAGGGTGATGGGTGACCTGTTTGATCGAGACGCTGCGACAACCCAACGCCTGCGCATGAGTCAGCAGTTGTCCGCCCAGCCGCGTGGCAATGTTCTTTCCACGGATATCGGGATGTACGACGCTCAAGGCCAGTTCGGCATCGTGCGAGCTTTCGCTTTGCCGATACAAAGTGGCATGACCAAGAATCCGCTCACCCTCCACTGCAACCAGTGAATGCCAGCGTTTGTCGGCGTGGTTCTGATTGATCAGGCAGGGCATGTAAACGTCGGTTTGCACGTAATGATCACCGTAGACCTCGCGAAACAGCTGGCTGACGGCCTTGGCGTCGGTGTCACGGTAATTGCGCAGAATCAACGACTCCATCACGCACCTCCCGCTCTTCCTGGTCATAGCAGCGCAAGTCGACGATCCGCAGGCTTTTCCCTGCGCGAGGATGGCGCGCCAAGTCCTCAAACCGGCAACTCTTGATGCGCAGCTCCAATAGCCGCTCAGCCCGCAGTTGCGCGATCGGCGGGTACAGTTCGATCAAGCGGGCCTCAAGTTTCTCGTCGATGAGCGCCGATCGTTCGATGACTGCGTATTTCAACGTCAACACATCTGCGCTGTTGGCTTGTTCGATCAGCAATTGCCAATCGTCGCTGCCAGTGATGCTCCGTACGCTTTCGCTGATTTCATCGGTCATCAGCGACAGAATGCCGACCCGCACCCGCTGACTATTGCCGCTGCGACCCCTGAGGGCGAATTTGCGTTGTGCAGTGCCCGGCGGTTCGCGCCAGCACGCGAGATCACCCACGGGATAGCGGATCAGCGGCATCAAGCGGCGATGCAGATTGGTCAATACGAGCAGACCGGTTTGATTGCAGGCCTCGATCGTTGCGCCGCTGTGCTGATCGATAATCTCCAACAGGACGTGGCCGTCGGGTGTGCGATGTTCTCCTTCGACGCAGTCAGGATGACTGGCGCCAATAAATCCGCCGTCGACGCTGGCGTAGCCGATCGAGGCAATGCGCGCGTTGGGCAGCACTTGCTCAAGGAGCTGGCGTTGTGAGGCAAACAGGCTCTCCCCGCCGTAAAGCACGCTATCAACCAGGGGCAACGTAAGGCCGCGTTGTTTGAGCCAACTGGCGAAGGTCAGTAATTGCGCGGGCACGCCAGCCAGTACATTGATTCGATGTTGTTCGATGGCATCGGCCAACTTCGGCGGATCGACCTCACCGGTAAACGGAAACTCGCTGACAGCTGTTTGAACATGGGCGAGTGAGTCATGAATAAACAGAAAACTGGCGTAGAGGTCGCCGGCGAAAAACAGGTTGGCGACACGGTCGCCGGGGCTGAATTGCTCGCTCAGACTGCGGCCGAAATCTTCCACCGTGCGCTGCCATTCCGTGCGGGCATACACGGACAGCCTGCCACCGCCGGTTGATCCACCGGTCTTGAACACCAGGGCGTGCCCAATGGGGGCCGTCAGGACCGGCCATTGCGCGAGATCCGCGCTCTCTTTCCAGAAGTCTGCCGGATCAAGCAGTGGCAGTTCGCACGGTGAACTTATCGCCTCGGGGATGTTGGCGAGACTGTTCTTGTAGTAGGGCGAATGCTTTCGGGCGAAACCCGTTAATTCGCTAATCGAGTCGGTTGTTTTCACGGTGTGTTCTTCTTGATTCGAATGAGCCAGCTCACGGCAAGCGTCAGCGGCGGGAGTCAATGACCAGCGGCGTCTTGCCACTGTGTTTGTTTCGAGCGAAGTGTTCGGGCGAGCATTGCTCGATCTGCAGAACCAGCAATCCGCTGTCGATGACGGTTGTCAGGGTCAGGTAATCGGCGAGACGTGTATCAACCGTGGCGGCTGCAAGCTCGCAGTGCAGTTGCATGCGCTCGACGCCCTCGGCGCTGTGGTCCAGATGCAACTTAAACGGCACCTGCAGCCGCGACGCCAATTCGCTCAGGGAGATAAAGTCAGTGCCGATACGCAACAACTTGCCGTGGCGTTGCAACAGTTCAAAGCGGGGCGACTTCAGCCCGCAGGCGCAGACGCCCGGGAGCCAGCGTCCGCTGTCGCCAATCTCATAACGCTGCACGCGCTGACCACCCTCGCGGGCGAGCGAGGTGACCAGCAGCCGGCCCACCTGATCGTCGATCACCGGCACATCCTCATCGAACGCGACAATCTCCAACTGCTGGATTTCGCTCATCAGATGGAAAACCCCATCCGCCGAATCCTCGCAGGCATGCCCAAGCGGACCGGCGTCGACGCTGCCGTAAATCGCCGAGCGAATGGTCGAGACGCCACAACTGCGCAGCAATTCACGGTTCTGCTCGCTCAGGTGCTCGCCACCGAGAAAGACCTTTTCGACTCCGGCATAAGCACGCAGACGCTCCTGTTCATTGAGGAACAGACGATGCAGGGTGCCGGGCATACCGACCAGCACGTTGACCCGTTGGTCGATGATCAATTGGGCAATCTCCCGATAATCGTCATCAGCAGGGGCGGCCATGGGCAGGTGCGTCACCTCGAGCAGTTCCAGCGCTTTGCTGAAACTGAGAAAACCGCCGTACAGCCCGCCACAGAAGAACAGGTTCATGACTCGGTCTTGTGCTGGATCCAGACCGGCAGCGAACAGGCCATCAGCGGTCGCGCGCATCTGCCGATCAAAGTCGCGATAGCTGTAGCCGGCCAGAGCAGGGGTGCCGCTGCTGCCTCCAGAGCGGAAATACAACTGCGCCTGATCGTTGATGGGCTGGGCGACGAAGGCTTCTTTGTCCATGATCGCAGCGCACGGCGTCGCCGCTGATGGTGTTGGATCGAGACTGGCCTGATTCGGCAGTTGCGTGGCTGCAAGACTCACCGATACCCGTCGACTCAAACGTTGCAGCGCATAGACGCCATCATGGGGTTCGCCCTCGTACCCGTCGTGAATGTTGCCGATCGGTGCGATCCGCGTGACTCCGGCAGCGATCAACGCATGGGTAAGCTCGACAATTTGCGATTGTGCGCATACCAGCGCACAGCTTTGCAGGACGTTGCGCCACGGCAGCAGAGTGGCGGGCAGCAGCGCCTGCGGCACCGGGTGCAGCAATACGCTGCGAAACAGCGGCGAAGGTGCGAGTTGCCGATCATGGGTCCAGATCACCCGCCAGCCTGGGCCGTGCCAGACTTGCCCGGTGTGACCGGCGAAACTCTGACCGAGGCGGGCCATCTGCGTGTGCGTGGTAATTTGCGCAGCTTCCTGGCGTGTCGGCACCAGTGCCGGCCACTGTGCGGCGCGTCGTTGCAGGGCCTGCGCCAGGCGTTCACCGATATCGCGCAAGACTTGCGTGTCGTCGCTGTCCACCAACAGCCATTGCGGGCTGGAGCACGCCTGCTGATCCAGTCGGCAAACTTCGTCGGCGACGGCATCAAGCGCCTCTGGCGTAGCCGATGCAGGAGTGAGATAGACGAAGCTGATGCGATGCCCCCAGTCGATCCAGCGACAACCCGGCGCGAGCTGTTGCCGAATGGCTTGCAAGGCCGCTTCGCCACCCCACGCCGCGACGCCATTGGCCGATTTGCATAATTGGCCGATCTGCTCGGTGCTCGCTGGAATCACCGCCACGTGACCGGCCAGTTGTCCGCTCGCATCGCAGTTCACCAACGCGCGCAACAGTCGCGCCGTCAGGCCTTGATCGCTGCGGCTGGGGCGCAACCAGTTGACGTTGCCGGCGAGCAGACTTTCCACCACCGCGCAAAAGGCCAGCAGCGGCGCGTTGGCCGGGGTGATGTGCACCACCAGCCCGAGCGGGCGCCAGGCTTCGAAGCGTGGCAGGCGATAATCGATACGGCGCAGGGAGTCGGCAGCGACGCCGAGTTCGCGCTGGCGTTTGGTCGTCAAGGCTTCAGGTTGGCAGAAATCGATCAAGGCCTGCCGTTGTTCGCTGTCGAGGGGCAGATCCGTGCGCGAGTCACGCAGCAGCTGGGCAAAAACAGTGATCGCCTTGATGACCGTGCTGCTGTCTAGCGACGTCGCCAAACGCTGGGGCAACTTGTGTTGCAGGTCTTGCAGCGCTTGGTCGAGGCTGTAAATGTCGTGCAGTTGTCCATTTATCAAATACATTTCAGTGACTTCCCAGTAATTCGGCGGCGGCCATCGCGCAGCTTCTGCCGGCCGTGGTGCCGGCGCGGCCGTGCAGTTCGAACCAGTCGGTGGTCAATCCACAGCCGCAACTTGCGCCCGGGTGCAGCGTGGCAAGGTCGCTCATCACCACGGCATGCGCCGGGCTGGATGAGATGTAAGGCGAGACGAAGCCGAGCAGGCCTTGTTGGCCATAGGGCAGCAGAGAAAAATCCGCCGCATCGCGAATCAGCACCCGCGAATACACCGGCACATGAAAGCGGTGACGGGCGCATTCGATGTAAGGCACCGCATGCTCGACAGCACCGTAACCGTCGCGGCAGCGGGCGGGTTCGATGCCCAATTGCCGATGGATATGGGCGTAGAGCTGCTGTTTGGGAATTTCCTGCGCGGCCTGGTTTTTCCAGCCGCCGCCAAAAAAGGCCAGCGAACCGGCGGGCAATTGCACATCCTGCACAGCGCTAGCCTGCATGCGTTGCAGGGTCTGCCAGAGAAACGCCGGGAAGCCGAAAATCCGTACCGGCAAACCTTCTTCAGCGAATGACTGCAATGCGGCGATGACACCGAATACGTCGAACTGATGGCCGCTACCGATGTTGCGCAAGGCGTAAACCACGCGATTGACCGGGGCAAACCGACAGAGAAACTGGTCGGTAAACGAAGTCCCGAGCGTAATGTGACCCTCGGGTTCGTAGCTCAGCAGCAGGTAATTGCATGGCGTATCCGGAGTATCCCAACCGTAATGGCGAAAGATCTGCGCAACCATGAACTGCGCCCGCGCCAGGCTGCGTTCGTCGTAACGCATCCGGCTTTTCTGCCCGCTGGTGCCCGACGAGGTCAGTTCCAGGGCGTTTGTCCCCGTGCTGCTGAGCAGCAAGTGTTGCTTGAAGAAACTGGCAAAGATCGGCGGCAGACGCGACCAGTCATCAAGACTGTCGAGGTCTTGCGGCGCCAGTCCATGGGCGTTGAGCCAATGGGCGTAACCCGGGGTGTGGTCGCAGTGAAAGCGGCTGATTTCCTTCATCGCCCGATCAAACAGACCGGGCGCGGCTGAATCCGCGCAATAGGGTTGCTTCAACGCGCACAGCGCGTCGGCATAGGGTAGGTGAGTCATCAGTGTTCCTTACTGAGGCGAGGCCACATCAGCTGTGGTGGTTTGCAGGAGCCGGTAAACCATGGGCAGGCACATCAGCCCGCCGAATGCGGCCCAGAGAGCGAAGTATTCAAGACGGCCGCCGCCACCGATGGCCGCAATCAGCGAACCGCCAAGGCCCATGACGGCGATCGAAATCATGCCGGTCAGCGCCGACACCAGACCTTTGCTGTCGTCGCTGGCAAACAGCGCCAGGCGATACACCGCCGCGTTGCTCATGCCCAGCCCGACGGCGTACAGCGACAGACTCGCCACCACCGGACCAAGCCCCGCGCCGAGCAATGCGCACGCGGCCAGAAACAGAAGGCCCAGACAGAACGGCCAGAGCGCCAGTTGAATCAATTGCGTCAGCGAATGAGTCTGCAGCAAGCGGTCGAGAATCAGATTGCCGGCAATCACCGCTGAGAAAACCGGAATCTGCCACAGGCCATATTCCAGCGGCGGCAGTTCCAGCACCCGCACCAGCAGCAACGGTGCCAGGCCTATCCATGTGATCAGGGGCAGACTCATCAGGCCCAGCGCCAGACTGGCGCAGAGAAAACGCGGGTTGCCCAACAACGCGCCATAGCGCCGTGAAGTGCAACGCCAGGAGAAGGGCACAAGGGGTGTTCGATGACCATCGCGGCGCTCGACGCCTACGGTTTCCGGCATCCACAGCAACAGACCGAGCCAGACCAGCGCTGCCGTGAATCCCAGCAGCAGAAAGATTTCTCGCCAGCTCAGCCATTCCAGCAACAGGATCCCCAGTAGCGGCCCGAGCAGAGGCGATAACAACGCAACATTGCCGAGCAACGCCATCAGCCTGACGGCGTCCGCTTCACAGAACACCTCCTGTAGCGCCGGATAGCTGACTGCGACGACAAACCCCAGACCCATGCCTTGCAACAGCCGCAACAGGTTGAACGCTCCAATACTGTCGGTGAAAAAAGCTGCCGCGCACGACAATCCGAACAGCGCGCTGCCCGATAACAACAGTGGTCGTCGGCCGTATTGATCGGACAACGGGCCGAGCAACCATTGCAGGCACACGCCACCCAACAGATACAGGTTGAAGGCATGGGGAACATGCCGCACGTCCGCGTCGAGGTCGGTGGTGACATCCAGCATCGCTGGCATGATCACATCGCTGGCCATGTAAGTGAGCAGTTCGAAAGCGGTCAGCGCCAGACAGAAACCCGCAACCTGTCTGGGGCCGATATTGATAAGTGTTCTCTGCATGAACATCCCTGTTTTATGAGTGGTAGGAAGTTCGCAGAGCCTAGGCGCAGGCGCACAGCCGACCTAGCCGTTTGCTGCGTCAGCAGATTTCAAAAACTTACGGCATGTTTAAAGGATTGGCGCGGCGTGAAACCTGTTTACCTGGCTGCCATTGCGGCGCAAACAACGATGCCCGCGTCAGTGCGGGCATTGTTTGCGCTGGATCAGGGAGGGCGGGCATGTCTCAGGGTTGGGTGCCCATGCAGCCAAAAAACCTCAGGGGCGGTAACATGAGCACCCGTTTGCCCCGGCGCATCCCCCTCATCCGGGAAACGCTCGGCGCGCAACCGGCTACATTTCAATGTTTCAGGAAACCGCAATGACCCAGAAGCAACGCTTGATTTATTCGATTCTGATCGCTCTGTCGGTACTGGCGATCATGCTGGGCCTGTCCTGGCTGCAGAATGCCGGCATGATCACCGAGAAGACTTTCCAGTACGTGGCAATCGGCGTGGCGGTCGTGGTGGTCATCATCAACGGCGTGATGCGCCGCAAGGTCAAGCCCTGAAGGCGAGCCTCATTCGTGGTTGAGGACCGCCGCAGCCTGCGGGTGCAGGCTGTAACTCTTGTCGGCGTTGAAGGTGATCACGCCTTCGGCGCACAAGCGTTTAAGCACTTCTCGCACGCTGAGAAACGACAGCGGCACGTCCAGATCGAGCAACTGGCTATGTACGCCACGTACGCCCAGGCGACGATTGCTCTGTGCCGCCACGAGCAGCGCGTCGATGACTTTCAGGCGAATCAGGCTGGTGCGCAGGCCGAAGCTCTTCAGTAGCACGCGAATACGCTCATTGCCCGGACGCTCGCCGCGCTGGCTGAAATTGCCGGTGTGCGAACCCATCGAAACGCCCTGTGGCGTCTGGCTACCGTCCGATGGTAGTTGCGAGTTGTACATGCGATTACTCCTTTTCAGAGCCAGATCGGGAAAGGTTTTGTTGCGCTCTCTAAACAAGACGTTTCAGCACGACAAATCATGAAAGAAAAGATGTAGAAATTTCGTCGCTAATTCGTCTCAGCCTTGTGATGACGGCATTGCCCCAATGGGCTACCCGCTAAATTTTTTCCTTCAGCTTCGTTTCTTCGACAGGCTCATTGCGCGTGGACGCAGGGGCAATCGACCTTTCGATCAGGAGCAAGCGTGATTATTTCCAGGCAACTCACCGGGCTGGCCCTCGCCAGCACCTTGTTCGGGCTGAGCCTGTCAGCCCATGCACTGAGCCCGGCTGCACAAACCAGCGCCGATATTCGCCGCACCAGTTTCGGCGTGCCGCACATTCGCGCTGAAAACGAGCGCGGTCTGGGTTTCGGCATCGGTTACGCCTACGCCCAGGACAATCTGTGCCTGCTGGCCAACGAGATCGTCACGGTCAACGGCGAGCGTTCACGCTACTTCGGCCCGGAGCAGTTGACTGTTGAACAACGGCAAAACCGCGTCAGTGATGTGTTCTTCACCTGGCTCAATACTCCAGAAGCGGTCGAAACCTTCTGGCAGGCGCAACCGACGCAGGTCCGCGACCTGGTCGAGGGATATGCCGCCGGTTACAACCGCTATCTGGCTGAACGCCGTCAGCAAGGGTTGCCGCAGCAATGCCAGGGCGAGTGGGTACGTGACATCAGCGCCGAGGATCTGGTCAAACTGACGCGGCGCCTGTTGGTTGAAGGTGGGGTGGGGCAGTTCGCCGAAGCCCTTGCTGGCGCGACGCCGCCGCAAGCGACCGCGCAGGTGAAGCACGACACCGAGGCGTTCCAGTTGGCCGACGCGCGTCAGCAACGTTTTGCTCTGGATCGCGGTAGCAACGCTGTGGCGGTCGGCAGCGAGCGCTCGTTCAATGGCCGTGGCATGTTGCTGGCCAACCCGCATTTCCCATGGGTCGGGGGGATGCGCTTTTATCAGATGCACCTGACCATCCCCGGCAAGCTTGATGTGATGGGCGCCGCTTTGCCGGGATTGCCGATGATCAATATCGGTTTCAACCAGCATCTGGCCTGGACCCACACCGTCGATTCGTCGAAACACTTCACCTTGTATCGCCTGCAACTTGATCCAAAGGATCCGACTCGATATTTGCTCGATGGCAAGTCGCTGCCACTGAACAAACAGACGGTTACCGTGCAGGTCAAGCAGGCTGACGGACAGGTCGTAGCGGTTGCGCGCGACATCTACAGCTCGCAGTTCGGCCCGATCGTGCAATGGCCGGGCAAGCTCGACTGGGACAGGCAATATGCCTACAGCTTGCGCGATGCCAACCTCGACAACGACCGCGTGCTCGAACAGTGGTATGCGATGAACCAGGCCAGCAATCTCAAGGATCTGCAAGACGCGGTGCACAAGATCCAGGGCATTCCGTGGGTCAACACCCTGGCAGTGGATGACAAGGGCCAGACGCTGTACATGAACCTGTCGGTGGTACCGAACGTCAGCGCGGAAAAACTTGCCAAGTGCAGCGACCCACGCCTCGGTCTGCGCATGATCGTGCTGGACGGTTCCAACAGCGGCTGTGCCTGGGATGTCGATCCGCACGCGGCGCAGAAGGGCATCTTCGCTTCCAGCCAGTTGCCGCAATTGCTGCGCAAGGATTTCGTTCAGCACTCCAATGATTCGGCATGGCTGGCCAACCCGGCTCAACCGCTCACCGGCTATTCACCGCTGATCAGTCAGGAAGGACAACCGCTGGGCCTGCGCTCACGATTCGCGCTTGATCGTTTGGCTGAACTGAGCAAGAAAGGCCCGCTGGCAGTCAAGGATCTGCAGCACATGGTCATGGACGATCAGGTCTATCTGGCCGCGCAGGTCATGCCCGATCTGCGGAAGTTCTGCGGCGCCGATCTGGGCAGCGATGCCGCGACACTCAAGTCTGCGTGCGCCAGCCTCAAAGCCTGGGACGGCCGCGCAAATCTGGATTCCGGGCTCGGTCTGGTGCATTTTCAGAACATCATGCAGGCGCTGCTTGAATCAGCGGATATCTGGCGTGTTGCATTCAATCCGGCAGATGCGCAACACACTCCTCGCGGCCTGGCAGTCGAACAACCTGCCGTCGCCAAAGCACTGCGTGAAGCGATGCTCTCGTCGGTTGAGCGGGTCGCAAAAATGGGCCTGAAACCTGACACGCGCTGGGGTGATGTCCAGGTGGTCAGCAGCGGCGGGCAGCAAACGCCGATTCATGGCGGGCCGGGGACGCTGGGCATCTACAACGCGATGCAAAGCGTGCCCCGCGAAGACGGCAAACTTGAAGTGGTCAGCGGCACCAGCTATCTGCAAGTGGTGAGCTTCGATGAAAAAGGCCCGCACGCCCAAGGGCTGCTGGCGTTCTCGTTATCCAGTGATCCGATGTCGAAATACTCGCGGGATCAGACTGCTGCATTTTCGAAGAAGCAGTGGAGTGTTCTGCCGTTCACCGAACAGCAGATCCAGGCGGATCCGCAATATCAGGTGCAGACGATCAAGCAGGATCAGGCAGGGAAGGTGGCAGCGCAATAAAACAGTCACAGCTCGAAACAAACGAAGGCCGCCTCCCGCAAGGGACGCGGCCTTCAGCTTTTCGGCGGGCGTTGCGGCATCGAATTGATCACCGGGTTGCCTTCCTTGTTGCGCGTCAAATAGACCGGCAGCACTTTCGGCAGGCTGTTGGCGAGGTGGTTCATCTCTTTGATGTTGTAGACGCCGCCCACGCGGATCGCGCCGGTATTGGTGTCGGCCAGCATCAACGGCTTGTCGAGGTAACGGTTGATCAGCGGCAGGGCGTCGTGCAGCGCAAGGTTGTCGAGCACCAATCGGCCGCTGCGCCACGCCAGCGAAGTATCGCCAGGGTAGGTCTGACTGATTTGCGGCGCGTAATCGCCATGCCGGTAGCGCGCCTGCATCGAGGGACTGAGGCGCAGACCGTCGCCAGGCAAGTCGCGATTGCTGCTGACCAGCACCGAACCTTCGATCAGATTGACCCGCACCTGATCTTCGTACATCCACACATTGAACCGCGTACCGGTCACGCGGATCTTGCCGTCGCCGGCGCGAACCACGAACGGATGAGACGCGTCATGGCTGACATTAAAAAACGCCTCGCCCTTGTTCAGGGTGACGCGACGTTCATGTTTGTAATTGCTGAAGCTCAGGTCGGTGTGCAGGTTGAGTTCGAGCTGGCTGCCGTCACTCAGGGTGATCTGACGCACACTGTCGGTGGCGGCGTAATGCTGATAACTGTTGGGCACCCAGCCCAGACTCCAGCCGCTGTAAGCCGCGAGTGGCAAGGCGAGGGCGCAGGCGCCAGCAATGACCGCGAACTTGCGCCACGAACGCGAAGGCTTGCGTTGCGCGGCGAGTGCCTCGGGCTCGGTTCGAGGCAGATCTCCGGCGACTTCCCAGATCTCTTGCATGGCTTCGTATTCGAAGGCATGCAAAGGATGTGCAGCGTGCCAGGTCTCAAATGCGCGACGCTCCTCGTCCGTGCAGTCAGCGGCGTGCAGACGCATGCACCAGTGCGCGGCGGCATCGGTGATCGCATCGTATTCGGCTTCCGAGAGAGTGTCTTGGGTCATTGACTCGTCCTGATTTCGCTCATTCTAACCTCGCCGGCAGGCTGCGGAGAACATCCGTCATGGCATTTACCCATCAACGTGGAACTTATTTTTCCCTGTGGCGCCCAAAAAAACAGGAAGCAACTGCCTACTATCCATAAATGGAGTGAAAAAATGATCAAAAATACATTCGCAGCCCTGATTGCCACTGCCGGTCTGCTCAGCGCCGGTGCCGCCTTGGCGGACAAGCCGGGCGCAGGCTGGATCACCATCGAAAAAGCCATCGAGGTCGCCAAGACCAAGGCCGGCTATGTCGAGGTCTATGAGATCGGCGCCGACAATGACGGTTACTGGGAAGGCGAAGGGCGCAAAGCTGACGGCATTGTCTACGAGTTCCGCATCGACGGCGCCTCGGGCAATGTACTGCGCGATCAGAAGGATTAACGCACCGTCTCACTCGTTGATTCTTGGCATGAGCAATGCGCTGGCGTTACGCCGGCGCATTTTTTTGTCTTCACGCCAGCGCTTGCGAGGATCCCGCCTGATCTGCAACCGGCGCCGGTAGCGGCATGGGCGCGGGAAGCGGGTCGAGCTGGCGGCCCAGTTCGCTGATGAGCAAGGCTATCGAGTCGGCGTTGGCGAGCATCACGTCGACCCGCGCATCTGCTGAAACAGGACTGCGAAACGCTCGGCGCGCGTCTGCAAGGTTTGTGGTTTTGGTAAGGCTGAGGATTTTCAGGTAATCCGCGGCATGCGTCGGCATTTTGTCCAGATCGGTCCAGACGTGGTTATCGGATTTCACCGCAAACAGGTGCGAGAGATTGCCGTAGCGCGACAATAACCTGCGATAACGTTCAAGCGAGCCCTTGGCCGCTTGCCCCTCTGCCGTCGTCGTGTCGATAAGGTCGAGATAAGGCCCCATGGCCTGGATCGTCACCAGATCTTCGCTGTCGCAAACCAGATGCGAGAGTTCATGGATAATCGTTACCGCGCGTGCGTGTGAATCAACATTGAATCGAGGAGGCAGATGGGCGGTGTATTTGTCCATTCTGGGATTGAAAAAAACCTCGGTGAGATGAATTATTTTTTGTTTGTCCTGTTTGAAAACGAAAGCAACGGTATTGGCGCTGCCAGGCCCATTCAGACCAGTAAAGAAGCGCTCGGTGTAGAGCAAATCATCTTTTGGGTTCGTCAGCTCCTGGCAGACAGGAATGATCACTTTCTCGAGTTTTGTGAGCAGCAAGGGCGTTACCTCATGCACCTCGAAGAACTCCTTCAAAACCCTCTCCAGCCGTGTGCCCGCTGGGTGGCTGCGCTGTGTAACGTAGTTATGCAGGCAGTTGACTGCGTATTCTCTTGCACGGTTTACGGCTTGCTGTATCACGAACGCCCTGGCCGGATAGCGACGGTGGATCTGGGCCATGCCTCTGGCCTGGATATACATTTCTATTGAGCGGTTTTCCTCGACTTCATGTTGAGCAGGGTCACGACGTTTTGATCGGCAGCGATGAACCGGCTGGCTGGCGCTTGCAACAACCAGACGGGCATTTTTCTCTTCGAGTGCCGGCCCCTGACTGCCGTCTTTTTTGCGCAAATACCAGTTTTTTTCGAGCTGGACTGCCGGATACACCTTGCCGGCAATGGCGGCGTATTTTTGCGTCGTTGACGAATCCCCATAGACCAGCTTATTGGCATCAAGCTTGAGGGATTCCAGCGCCGTACTGCTTTCAAAGGGCTGCAAATCAATCCGAGCGGGCGTGACGGGCGACACCTTTGCCCAGCGAGAGGCGACTTGCACCGTTGTGGCTGTACCCGCAGGTGCTTGCGCCTCTGCGGCGAATTCGGAGCCGGCCGTTTCTGCCTCGCTTTCCCATGACAGACGTCCCAGGCTGAAGAGGGTCATCGCCCCTGCGATGAAGCTTTTCAGGGCATTTGCCCAGTGATGATCCTGAAGGCCTTCGGCGGACGCCTTGAAGTCCTGGTAGCTTCGCCACAGGAAAAAACCGGACGCGAGTTTGCCCGGTAGCAAATGTGGCACCAGGCGCACGCCGTGACTGAAGAGAAACTTCACCGCTTCCCAATCCGCTTGGCCATTGATCTGTGGCTGGCTGCGCAACAGTTGCGGCAGAAGGCTCAGAGTGTCCTGGTGAAACCGCTCGAGCACGTTGCCATTGATGGGCGCGCCATGAAGAGTGATTTCACTGTCTTTGCCGATCGTTGTTTTCAACAGACTCTTGAATATCGCCTGCTGAGCTTCAGGCAGACGCCGGATGATCAAATCCTGGAAGTGCCCGGGGGTATTCAGTGCCTCGATCAGCTGCGCTTCGTTTTCGAATTCGCGAAACACATACCTGGAGTAAGGCGCATAGAGGATCCGGGGGCCTGTTTGCCCTGCGCCCGGACCGAAGACATACAAACCGAGTGTGTCGACGCAATCAGCGCCTGGGGTCTTGATCAACGATAGCGGACAGGCGATGGCATGAGCGCCCTCGACCGCAGCGCGCGCTATCGCGTCGGGCATGTCGAGGACCTGGCAAATGTAGTCATAGCCGGTATCCGAGAGCTGTTGCTGCAATTTCATCGAGTGAGCGTGTTGCATCAGTTGCCAGGGCAACTGGCGCAAGAACCGTTCTTTGCTGGTGCGAGCAGACGGGCTGTCGGCTGACAGCGCTTCGGTGACTTTCGCGGTGTAGGTGGTAGCAACATCAAGAGATTGCAGTAATTGCCGTACCGCGGCCTGGGCAAACTCTTTTGGTAAGGCTGTGGCCGTTGTCGAGGCGACTTTGAAACCGCTGCCCTGCACGACGTTGTAGTGATGCAAGGCAAATTCCAGCAAGTTGCAGGCAGGGCCGGCCAATATCAGATTGGGGGTGATCCGGATGTCCTGTGGCTTGAGCCCGTTGCCTGGAAAGCGGGCATCGAGCAGGGTTTTGAGGGTCTGCTCGATATGAGTGGCCAGCGCCGGGACCTCATCGAGGAAATCCTTGCCATCGATGAACGCATGCCGCAGTTCATCCAGCAGCGCGAGTTGCGTGCGTTGCTCCGTCGCCGAGGCCATACGCAACCAGTCCGGGTAATCCAGATGACGCGAAAGGGTTCGTGCAAGATCGATCGCGCGTCGCAGGTTGGTATCGATGACAGCATTCTTCATTTCATCAAGGAAGCTCGCCAATGTCTTTGGCTCCTTGATGCAAACTCGCAGCAGTTCACATTCTGCCAGGAACTGTTCAATGGCAGATTGCATGCGGTCTCGGGAGACACTGCCATTAATCAATTGAAACTCGCCCAGTGTGTATTGCTGGTCCAGTCTGTGTTGCGCCTTTGGCAGATTTTCCAGCAGCGTGTGACTCTGATTGTTGTCGTCCAGCCGTTGCTGCAATTGCTTTTGCGCATTGGCGATGTCGTCAAACAGCTCCAGGCCCATGGCCGGTGTCCAGAGGATGGCGCGCCCGGAATGTTTCACGTCCATGCCGCCGCGCTCGGTCAGCAGCACGCAGTGAGCGAGCGGCAGCGCAGCGTTGGGCTCGGCCCCGTTGAGGGTCAGTGACCAGGCATCGGGGCGAAAACCATTGAGTGACTGGCGGTCCCTGCGTGTCGGGTGCCTGGAATCGAACACGGTGTCGACGATCTTTCGTTCCGCCTCCAGCCATGACCCGCTGAGGCTGCGCAGGTACGCCTCACCGCGCAGGCCGTCTTCGAATGCCTGGGCCAGTTTCCACAGAATGCCTTCCAAAAAGACGCGCTGTTCGGCACCGTGCGCGGTCGGCTGGTCTTTGAAGTGGCTGGTCAGATTATCCAGCGTCCGTCCCAGAAGTGCCGCCTGCTGCGCAGCCTTGTCTGCCTGCACGAGTGACGATGGCGGTGTACTGGTAAACAACGGCCGGGTACTCCAGCGCTGATTGACGTCGAGCTTGAGCAGCCGTTCATGAATCATTGAGCGGATATCCAGCGCCTTGTCGAAGAGCGCATGGATGTCAGTGGTGCGCTCGCTCTGACGAAAACGCTGCAGAACGAATTCAACGTTCTGACGTTGCTTGGTGATGATGGCCTCAAACAGCGTGGTCATGATCTCACCGCCAATGTTTTCCCCGGATACCTGCGCGTTAGCGAAGCCAAGGTAACGATTGCGTTCTTGCAGATTCATCAGCCCGTAGAGTTCGTCTTCGTGTCCGGCAGCCCGCATTTTCGCGGTCAGTGTCTGTTTGAGATCCGCGTAGTCGGCGAGTACCTGCAGGCCCTGGCTGGGCGTATAGAGATAAGCCTTGTCGTGATTGATCATCAGTGAACCGGCCAGCTCGACACAGGCTGTCTCTTCACTCAAACACACGGTTTCAAACGTTGGCCGCCGTACCGCAACGGTTGGCTCACGTACCAGGCTGTGCAGGGCGTCGAACTCGCTGGCGGTGAGGATCTGCGTTTCGCGCTTGATCATCAGATCCGCGCGCGCCTGATCCTGCACCGTCTGGCTGAAGAAAGTACGTCTGGGCGAGCCTTCGAATGAAGCGCCGTTCCAAAACACCTCAAGCTGTCGAAACAACAGCATGGTCAGTTTTCCCGACGCCGACTTGATCGCATTGGTCCAGGCAGACTGATCGTCTTCGCGTACCGAACGGGCGGGATGGGTGAATTCTACGACCTGACCGTGGGGCCAGCCCTGACGGTGAAAATGCACCAACAGCGCTTCAGTCAGCGACAGCGAGTCGACCCACTGTTTCCCCTCCGAAGAAGTCACCGAATAGAAACCGACCCGGGTAAGCGATTGTTGCACCGCGCCAAAATGCGCTTCGAGCAGTTCGTCGAGAATCTTTTCCAGCAGCGTTGCAAGGGATGGCAGGCGTTTGAGCTCGTCCAGCAGGTCACGGGCGCACCTCTCCAGAGAGTCGCCGATTGCCAATTGCTGGTCCTCGAACACATCACCTTCGATGGTTTCGCAAGTCAGAGTGATACCCCGTTTTTCCACCAGTTCCTTGCGCAATGAAACCGAGAGGAAAGCCAGCAGATCATCGTTTTCCCTGGCGTTGTCGAGGCGTTTCTGCAGGGCATCAGTCAGGGCTTGCCGGTCAGCGAATTTTTTCAGGCCATCGTAGGGCGTATAGAGAAACACGCCGTTGTCATCCGGCCCTGCGCTGAGTATGAAGCTGCCTGCCAGCGGCACGGCCAGTTGCTTGTCGGCGTTGAGCAGGATGCGTTCGGCCAGCATTGGCGGTGTTTGCTTGTTGCGCAGTGATTGCGTAGCGAGTTGCGCATGTGCAAGCCAGTCGAAGTCTTTGCTGTTGAGACCGTGTGCCGGACCGAGGTCAGCGTGCAGGCCGGGTGAATCGAATATCACTGGAAACAACAGCGGGGCAGTCGGGGTGGACATCATTGCAACTCTGAACAGGGCGCCATTGGGCTGGAACTCAACAGTAAATGCGCAGAGTGGAGCACTTGCGGTAGACAGTTACCGCACGTGCCGAGATCAAAATGTGCATCAGGGCGCGCCAACCGATGGCAATGAATCGAAGGGTTGACAGCTGGCAGCTCGGACAGGGTTAATCGGTGGGCAAAATCGACCGTACGCTGTTGTTCCCTCCAATAATCATTCTGGAGCTTCAGATGTCTGCGCCACACGATCATGGCTCGTCCACAGTGTCCCTCGAAGCACTGACGCAACTGCTTGAAACGATTTTTCTGCGCCACGGCACCTCCAGCGAAGTCGCACGGGTACTCGCCGTCAACTGCGCCAACGCCGAACGCGACGGCGCTCACAGTCATGGCGTGTTTCGCATCCCCGGTTATGTCTCGACGCTGAAAAGCGGCTGGGTCAATGGCCATGCCGTGCCACAGGTTGAAGATGTCGCGCCGGGGTTTGTCCGGGTTGACGCTGGCAACGGTTTTGCCCAGCCAGCGTTGGCAGCGGCCCGACCACTGCTGATCGAGAAGGCGCGTCATGCCGGCATCGCAGTCCTGGCAATTCGCAACTCGCATCATTTCGCCGCTTTGTGGCCGGATGTCGAGCCCTTCGCCGACGAAGGTCTGGTGGCGCTGAGCGTGGTCAACAGCATGACCTGCGTGGTGCCCCATGGCGCTGATCGGCCATTGTTCGGTACCAATCCGATTGCGTTCGCCGCGCCAAGGGCCAACGCCGCGCCGATTGTGTTCGATCTTGCCACCAGCGCCATCGCTCATGGCGATGTGCAAATTGCAGCCCGCAAGGGTGAAAAACTCCCGGCCGGCATGGGTGTCGACAGCCTCGGCCAGCCGACCCAGGACCCCAAGGCGGTTCTCGAAGGCGGCGCCTTGTTGCCGTTTGGCGGCCATAAAGGCTCGGCGCTGTCGATGATGGTCGAGTTGCTGGCGGCGGCATTGACCGGCGGCAATTTCTCATTCGAGTTTGACTGGTCCAACCATCCCGGCGCGAAAACGCCATGGACCGGCCAGCTGTTGATCGTCATCGACCCGAGCAAAGCGGCGGGGCAGAGCTTTGCCCAGCGCAGTGAGGAGCTGGTGCGGCAGATGCACGGGGTCGGGCTCAAGCGGCTGCCGGGGGATCGCCGGCATTTGCAGCGCAGTCGGTCGATGGCGCAAGGGATTGCGCTGGATGAGCAAACGTTGGGGCAGTTGCGGGAGTTGGCGGGGGAGTGAGTCTTTTGTTGTTCTGACGATTGCAGTGACAAGGTCAAAAGCCCCTCACCCTAGCCCTCTCCCGGGGGAGAGGGGACTGACCGCGTGGTTTGAGCGAGGTACGCCGACTTGGGATACCGAGTTGAATTCAGTAATCGAAAAGCAAAGCGGTGGGCATAAAAAAAGCGAACCGGAAGGCTCGCTTTTTTTATAGCGCTGGAACTCAGCGACGGCCGAGCAGCAGGCCCACCACCAGGCCGAAACCGGCGGAGATCGCCACGGTTTGCCAAGGGTGACCACCGATGTAGTTTTCGGTGGCTTCGACGGCGGGTTTGGTGCGATCGCGCACGCTGGACACCGAATCCAGTGCCAGCTGCAGTTTCTGGGCGATTTGTGCACGCAGTGTTTCTGCTTCTTCGCCGACCAGTGAAGCGCTGCTCTTGAGCAGTTTGTCCGATTCTTCGATCAGAGCCTGAAGCTCGCTGAAAGCTTGATCCTTGATTTGCTCTTCGGCAGCTTGCGAGGCGGTTTTACGGGCCATTGGGTGACTCCTTGCAGGTGAATGGACAGTGACCAATGGAGTGTAGCGGCAGGCGAAAAGTTGCATGTCATTCGTGGAGAAGGGAAAAACCTGCACCGGAGATTTCCATCGAGCGTGTAAGATGTCGCCATTTTACGCAGCAGGATAAATCCCCATGAGTTTCAATCTGGCCGACAAATCCCTCGCAGAGCGCGCAGCGCTGGAAGATGAGAAATCCCGTCTGTTCGAACTCTGGCAGAACAATCTGGGCAAAGCCAAAGGCGAAGCCGCGCGCTTGTTTGGGGAGCGCTCCAAGCGCAAGGGCAAATGGGCCGAGTGGGTCCGCGCCGAACTGGACGGCATGTCGCCGCCGGAGTTCGCCAACATGGTGCGCAGTGAAGTCAATCGCCTGATGGCGGCGAACAAATAATCCGCTTCACGCCTGGCTGAACGTGGTGGCAATCGCCTCGCGAACCTTGACCAGCACCGGATCGATCTGCGTGCTGGTGCGCCAGCCCAGTTCCACCGGATAGCGTGGTAACGCCAGAGGGCAGGGCAGCAACGCCAGCCCGCTCAGCGCCGCGATGCTTGCGGCGGCATGGGCCGGGATGGTCGCCACCGCCTGACTGCCCTTGAGCAGGAAGGGCAGCGCGGCGAAATGCGTGGTCGACGCGCAGACTCGCCGGTTCAAGCCCACTGCCGCCAATCCCTCATCGGTGATACCGATAAAGCCGCCCGACGACACCAGAATGTGCTCGCGTTCAACGAACTCTTGCAACGCGATCTGCTGTTGGCCTGGCGCGAGACTGGCCGGGTCGACCAGACACGCATAGCCGCCTTCCCCCAACACCTGACGACTGAGCAGGCGCTCGGAAAAACCGCCGGCAGTGATCGCCAGATCTATGCTGCGTTCCATCAGCGCGCGGGCAACGATCTGGCTGTGGGTCTGGCGAAATATCAACCGCAGCTTCGGCGCACGGCGGGCGATTTCCTCGATCAAGTGGCGCCCGTAGGCAATTTCAAAATCATCTGACAGACCGATCGCCACCGAGCGTCCTTCGTATTGATTGGCCGCCGGATCGAGCATGGCCAGACTTTGCCGGCATTTGTTGAGCGCATCGCTGATCACCGGTTTCAGCTGATTGGCTTGCAGGGTCGGCGCCAGTCCGCGCCCGGTGCGCACGAACAACTGATCGCCATACACCTCACGCAAGCGGCGCAATGCCGCGCTGACTGCCGATTGCGTTAAGCCCAGGCGCAGGGCGGCGCGACTGGCACTGGATTCATCGTGCAGTGCTTCGAAGACTTTCAGCAGGTTGAGGTCAATGTCGGCGATATTCATTTGGCTCATATCATTCAGCAGTCGGCAGGGCTTTATTCATGATCGCGTGACGCCGGAGAATCGGCAACACCTGAACCTGATGGAGTAAATACGATGGCCAAATCCATAGTGGCGGCGTTGCAGATCGGTGCATTGCCCGGCGGCAAAGGCGAAACCCTTGAACAGATCCTTGCTTGGGAAGACGCAATCCGCGAATCCGGCGCCGCGTTGGTGGTGATGCCGGAAGCCTTGCTCGGTGGTTACCCGAAAGGCGAGGGCTTCGGCACCCAATTGGGCTATCGACTGCCCGAGGGGCGTGAGGCCTTTGCGCGTTATTTTGCCAACGCCATTGATGTACCGGGCGCGGAAACCGAAGCGCTGGCCGGATTGTCAGCGCGCACCGGGGCCAATCTGGTGATCGGCGTAATCGAGCGCGCTGGCAGCACGTTGTATTGCACGGTGCTGTATTTCGATCCGCAGGCCGGGCTGCTCGGCAAACACCGCAAGCTCATGCCCACCGGCACCGAGCGACTGATCTGGGGCAAGGGTGACGGCTCGACGCTGCCGGTGTTCGACACCCAGGTCGGCAAGCTTGGCGCCGTGGTCTGCTGGGAAAACATGATGCCGCTGCTGCGCACGGCGATGTATGCCAAGGGCGTTGAGGTCTGGTGCGCGCCGACCGTGGACGAGCGCGAGATGTGGCAGGTCAGCATGCGCCACATCGCCCACGAAGGCCGCTGTTTCGTGGTCAGCGCCTGTCAGGTGCAGGCCTCGCCGGATGATTTGGGTGTGGAGATTGCCAATTGGCCGGGTGATCGGCCGTTGATCGCCGGTGGCAGCGTGATCGTCGGTCCGATGGGCGATGTGCTGGCGGGGCCGTTGCGTGGCGAAGC
The DNA here is from genome assembly GCF_001425545.1 of Pseudomonas sp. Leaf434. Classification (NCBI taxonomy): domain Bacteria; kingdom Pseudomonadati; phylum Pseudomonadota; class Gammaproteobacteria; order Pseudomonadales; family Pseudomonadaceae; genus Pseudomonas; species Pseudomonas sp. Leaf434. The sequence continues at coordinate 2,135,466 of NZ_LMQZ01000001.1, forward strand.
GGGCTTGCTCACGGCGCAGATCGACACCGATGAACTGATCCGTGCGCGGTACGACTACGATGTGGTCGGCCACTACGCGCGGCCGGATGTCTTCGAGTTGACCGTTGATGAGCGTGCGAAGCCGGGGGTGCGGTTCAACACTTGACCTTGATACTTGTTTTGAACCTGTGGGAGCTGGCTTGCCAGCGATGGGGCCATGTCAGTCGACATCTTTTTGGCAGATGCACCGCTATCGCTGGCAAGCCAGCTCCCACAGGGATCGGTGCCCGATCAGAAAACTTTTACCAGGTCGCCGCGCTCGCCTTGGGCAGGCTCAACTTGCCGCTGTCGGTAAAGCGCATCGTGCCAAACAACCCGCCCGCCAGTTTGCCGCGCAGCACGTAGGGCAGATTATCGAGGCTTTGCGTCTGGCTCAGCCCCAATGTCTGGCGCAGCACCGAGAACGCCGAGACGCTGACCGGCACCGTGACAATGGCTTCAGAGAAACGCGGGATCGAGCCGCTCTGATCGCTCACACCCGAAGCCAGCGAATGACCATTGACCTCCAGATCCAGCGCGATGCCGTTGTAATCGATCGCCGTTTCATTGGGGTTCTGTACGCGCAGCTTGATCGCGAAGCGTACTTCCAGTTCCTGGCTGGGTAACGGTTCGAGGCCGACCACGTTGATGTTCACCGGATCGCGGTTGGGAAACAGCGCGCAGGCGCTGAGCGACAACAGCACAAGCGACAGGATGACGGCGTGGACGCGGCGCATAAAAATCTCTCGACAAAAAAAGGGCTGAACCGTCGCCGGTGCAGCCCTTTTTTTCGAGGCGTGACGTCAGCGGTTCAAGTGTGCGACAGCCGCCGCTTGGCCGGGTTCACCTTTGGCGGCGACGTCGGGGTTTTCCATGACCTGCAGAATCGAAGCTTCCGGGTCGAAATCATCTTCTTCCAGCTCGATGAATTCTTCCGGCAGGAAGATGTTCAGCACGATAGCGCACAACGCACCGACAGTGATTGGCGATTCGAAGATGTTGCGCAGCGCTTGCGGCAGTTCGCGCAGGACTTCCGGCACCGCCGCGATGCCCAGGCCCATGCCCAGCGAGATCGCCACGATCAGCATGTTGCGTCGATGCAGGCCGGCTTCGGCGAGGATCTTGATTCCGGCCACGGCGACGGTGCCGAACATCACCAGCTCAGCGCCGCCCAGCACCGGTTTCGGCATCAGTTGCAGCACCGCGCCGATCATCGGGAACAAACCGAGCAACACCAGCAGCCCGGCGATGAAAAACGCCACGTAGCGGCTGGCCACGCCGGTCAACTGGATCACGCCGTTGTTCTGCGCGAAGGTCACCATCGGCATGCTGTTGAACACTGCCGCCATGGCCGAGTTGAGACCATCGGCGAGCAGGCCGGATTTGATCCGGCGGATGTACAGCGGGCCTTTCACCGGTTGCCGCGAGATCATCGAGTTGGCGGTCAGGTCACCGGCCGCTTCCAGCGGCGACACGAGGAAAATCACCGCCACCGGCACGAACGCCACCCAATCGAAGTTGAAACCGTACTTGAACGGCACCGGCACGCTGACCAGCGGCACTTCGGGCATCGAAGCGAAATCCACCGTGCCCATCAGCCATGCCACCACGTAGCCGAGCGTCAGGCCGATGACGATCGCGCCCAGCCGCAGAAACGGCACGTCGACTCGGTTCAGCACAACGATGGTGCCGATCACCAGCGCCGCCAGAAACACATGGCTGGCCGCGCCGAGATCAGGCGCCCCGAAGCCGCCGGCGATGTCGGTCATCGCCACTTTGATCAGCGACAGGCCCATCAGCGTGATGATCGTGCCGGTCACCACCGGCGTGATCAGCATGCGCAGTTTGCCGATGAACTGGCTGAGCACCACTTCAATGAACGCAGCGAAGAAGCACACGCCGAAGATCGTCGAGAGGATTTCGTCAGTGCCACCGCCGCGCGCCTTGACCATGAATCCGGCGCTGAGAATCACGCTGATAAAGGAAAAACTGGTGCCTTGCAGACACAGCAGACCCGACCCCACCGGGCCGAAGCGCTTGGCCTGGACAAAGGTGCCAAGGCCGGAGACGAACAGCGCCATGCTGATCAGGTAGGGGATTTCACTGTGCAGACCGAGGGCGCCGCCCATGATCAGGGTCGGGGTAATGATGCCGACGAAACTCGCCAGCACGTGCTGCAACGCGGCGAACACCGTGGCGGTCAGGTGCGGACGGTCGTTGAGACCGTAGATCAGGTCGTTGTTGCGCGGGGTTTTGTCAGAGGCGGTCATGGTGATGTGCGCGCCGCAAGGCGGGGCCGGGTCAGAAAATGGGTGCGCAGAATGCCGGAAGAGGGCGGCGAGGGCAACGAGCAATAACTGCCTGAAAGGTCAGGTTTTACTGCCTATGTGGGAGCGAGCCTGCTCGCGAAAGCGGTGGCTCAGTCTGCATCTCGGTGACTGACGAGCCGCCTTCGCGAGCAGGCTCGCTCCCACAATGATCGTCCACGCCCGTTAATCAGCAATGGCCAATCGCCCGTGGCATACTCCCGCGCATGACTTTCGACTCTCCCCTCAGTGCCTGGCAATACGCGGTCGACCACAAGGGTTTCATCCAGGATGAAGCTCAGGAACACGCAGTCTGGGCCTTGCAGAAATGCCATGAAGCCTTGCACGCCGGTGCCCCTTCGATCAGCGGCGTGTACCTGTGGGGGCCGGTCGGGCGCGGCAAGACCTGGCTGATGGATCAGTTCTATCAGAGCCTGCGGGTGCCGGCGCGGCGTCAGCACTTTCATCACTTCATGGGCTGGGTACATCAGCGTTCATTTCAACTCAGTGGCATCGCCGATCCGTTGCGCGCCTTGGCCAAAGAGCTGGCCGGCGAAGTGCGCGTGCTGTGCTTCGATGAACTGTTCGTCAATGACATCGGCGACGCGATCATTCTCGGCCGGCTGTTTCAGGTGATGTTCGAGGAAGGCGTAGTGGTGGTCTGCACGTCCAACCTGCCGCCTGATGATCTGTACGCGGACGGCTTCAATCGCGACCGTTTCACGCCGGCGATTGCGGCGATCAAGGCACACATGACAGTGGTGGCGGTGAATGGCGCCGAGGATCATCGCTTGCATCCCGGAGCGATCGAGCAGCGCTATTTTGTCAATGAAGCCGATTCACCGAGCGCACTGGGTGCCATTTTCAAGTCGCTGGCTGTAGATGAGACTGTCAGCGATGAGCCAGTCGCCGTGGGCCATCGCACGCTCAACGTCGTGCAAGCCAGCGAATCGGTGCTGTGGTGCCGCTACAGCGATCTGTGCGAACAACCTTTCGCCGCCATGGACTTCATTGCCCTGTGTGATCGCTACCGGGCTATTCTGTTGAGCGAAGTGCCGAACCTCAGCGCACAAAAACGCGAAGGGCGCATTGCGCGGGGCACCGAAGATGGCGCTGAACGCGTGGTCGCCGGTGACCGGGAATTGCCGCAGTTATCGGTGCATGACGACGGCGTTCGCCGCTTTATCGCGCTGGTCGACGAATGCTACGACCGCAAGGTGCCGCTGTACGTCGAGGCAAGCGTACCGATGGACGCGCTATACACCGAGGGCTACCTGGAATTCCCGTTCCGCCGCACCCTCAGCCGTTTGCAGGAGATGCAATTGCAGCGCTTCGCTGAAGCCTGAAAGAAGAGGGCGCCGACATGAGTCAACCGCTGTCCCATCATTTGCTGACCATGGCCTATCAGAATGCCTGGGCCAATCACCGCCTGGCAAAGGCCTGGAGCCAGCTCGACACCACTGAACTGGCGGCGCCACGGGTGAGCTTCTTCCCCAGCATCCGCCTCACGCTCAACCACATCCTCACTTGCGACTGGTTCTACGTCGACGCGCTGGAGCGGGAATTGCGCGGTGACGAGCCGCACCCGGATTGCTATGTTTTCTTCAATGCAGACGAGCCGTTTACCGAGGCTGCGGCGCTGCGTGCAGAGCAGGCCCGCGTCGATCGCCGCCTGATCGCCTATTGCGAGCAACTGCGCGATGCCGACCTGTCGAGAATCGTCACCATCGCCCGTGACATGCCGCAACATGACAGCCGCCTGCGCATGCTCTCGCACCTGTTCGAGCACCAGCTCCATCATCGTGGCCAGGTGCACGCCATGCTCAGCGGCACGGCGGTCAAGCCACCGCAACTGGATGAATTTTTCTGTGTCGGCGAAAGCGCATTGCGCGCCGAAGACTTCGCCGAACTGGGCTGGACCGAAGAGCTCATCTGGGGCCACTGACCACGAAAGATCGCAGCCTCGTTGCACTCGTCAACTCCTACACATATCGGACCGTAGGAGCTGACGAGTGCAACGAGGCTGCGATCTTTTGATCTTCAGCTTTTCAAGTTGCCCTCTCCGGCGCACCCAAGCTAAGGTCCCCCCCAGGCCTTTCAGCTAGCACCTTGCGCGCCGGGGCTTTTTGCTTATCGGGGATGGAAATGGATTCCGCAGAAATACTCGTACTTCAGGCCAGCTACAGCAACCCGGTGCACGCCGAAGCCATCGGCATCGTGCTCAACCACTACGCCGAAGATCCCATGGGCGGCGGTCATCCGATCGCGCCCGAACTGCTGCAACGCCTGCCCGAAGAGCTCGCCCGCCGCCCGCATGCCTTCAGCGTGCTGGCCTTCGTCGGCGGCGAACCGGCCGGGCTGGTCAACTGCTTTGAAGGCTTCTCGACTTTCGCCTGTAAACCGCTGGTCAACGTTCACGACGTCGCCGTGGTCGGCAAATTTCGCGGCCTGGGGCTCAGTCAGAAAATGCTGCAGAAGGTAGAAGAGATCGCCCGTCAGCGCGGCTGCTGCAAAATCACCCTGGAAGTGCTGGAAGGCAATGCGGTGGCGCAGGGTTCATATCGCAAATTCGGCTTTGCACCGGGGATGTTCAATCCAGATCACGGGCGGATGCTGTTCTGGATAAAGGATTTGCAGGCCTGAAGGCTCCTCACCGCCAATCACCAACATAAAAAAAGGCGCCCCGATCAGGGCGCCTGAACTGTCATCTCCCGGGCCAGAGCGGAGCCACGGAAGGTCCATCGGTTGCTCGGTAAAGCTCAGTCGCGATAGGACTCGGTCACCTGCGCCGTCTGGTCAGCAGGGACGCGAATTTCTTTCGCACTGGCGTCGGCCTTCTGCTCGCTTTGCGCGTGCTGGACCGGGAAATTGTCGAAGTAATAACGCATGCGTTCGGCACCGCCTTCAGCGAAGGCGCTGGTGGAGCCGAGGGCGAGCAGGGTGGTGAGAATGAAGGTAGTGGTTTTCATGGTGCCTCCTACTGAACAAGTGGGAGTCGGTTCGTCCGTGAAGCAGACCGCGAAAGAGAGTCTGCGTCGCGGCCATTAACAATCGGTTAACGCTGGTTCAGCGCAAATATTGCGGCGTATTACAGAAACACCGCGGCCGATGGGCACAAAAAAGGGCCTTCTCGGCCCTTTGTCGTTTTACTTCTGCGCGACTTCCGCCGGATCAGGGTGTTTGGGCTTCATCAAACTGAAGTCAATCAACGCTCGCCTCGGCGCCTGGTACGGGTCGCCAATCAACAGCTTGCGCGGTACAAAGCTGTCGCTGACCAGGCTTTTGCTGCGATCCAGTTCATCGGAACTCAACCCGGCCAGATCCGCCCAGGTGTGAATGAGTTGCGAGCTGCTGTACGGGCGGCTGAGGTCGCCGGCGAAGTTCCAGTCGTGGTTTTCCTTCCACTTCGGCGAGGCCCAGGCCATGAACGGGATGGTGTACATCGGCGCGGTCGGTTTGTTTTCGTTGCGCCCCAGCGTGCCGTGGCCGGCGGAGTCGAAGACATCTTCACCGTGGTCGGAGAGGTACAGCAGGAAGCCATTCGGGTCGGTCTTGGCATAGTCCTTGATCAGGCTCGAGACCACGAAGTCGTTGTACAGCACGGCGTTGTCATAGCTGTTGTAGGTCGGTACCTGATCGTCACGCACGCCAGCCGGAACGCCCTGGCGATCCTTGAACTTGTCGAACGTCGGCGGATATCGGTACTGGTAGCTCATGTGCGTGCCGAGCAGATGCACGACGATCAGCTTGCGCGGCGCCGCATCGGCCAGCGCCTTGTTGAACGGCTCGATGACGTCGCCATCGTACTGCGCCGAGTTCTGGTTGCGGTTGTTGTTCAGGTACACCTGCTCGTCGGCCTGTTCGGAGAAGGTCGTGAGCATGGTGTTGCGCTTGGTCATGGTCTGCTGGTTGGTGATCCAGAACGTCTTGTAACCGGCCTGTTTCATCACGCTGACCAGCGATGGCGTCGACAGGTACAGGTCGGGGTTCTGCTCGTCGGCGAAGGTCAGCACTTGCTGCAGCGCTTCGATGGTGTACGGGCGCGGGGTGATGACGTTGTCGAAGATCGCCAGTTGATCCTTGAGTTTGTCCAGTTCCGGCGTGGTGCTGCGCGGATAACCGTAGAGGCTCATGCGCTGGCGGTTGGTCGATTCACCGATGACCAGCACCAGCGTCGCCGGTTGCCCGGCCGAGGCGTCCTTGAGGTTTTTCAGCGGCGGGATCTTGCTCGCGCTGTCGAGCATGCCTTGCATGTCCCCCAGCGTTTCCAGATAGCGGTGATAGGCCACGGCCATCTGCCACGGCACGGCGGGCTCGATGCGGGTTTCGAATTTCTCGAAGCCTTCGGCGAAATTGCCCATGCGCATGGTTTGTTTGATCAGCGGGTAGCCGGCGACGGCGATCACGATTGCGGTGGCTGCAACCAGTGCGCGACCACGGGGCATGTACACCGGGCGCAGGCGCGTCCACAGAAAGTAGGCGAACGCGGTATGGGCGAGGAACGCCGGGATCATCCACCAGGCGAAATACTGCGTCATGTACTCGCCCGCTTCCGACACGTTCGACTCGAACATGATGAAGATGACGCTCTGCGAGAATTCCTGCTGATAAATGAAGAAGTAACCCAGGCTGGCCATCGAGCAAGCCCACAGCACCACACCGATGATCGCCGCAAGCACGCGGGTCTGTTTAGGAAACAGCAACATTGGCGCCAGCCACAGCGCGCTCATCACGAATGCCTGACGAAATCCCGTGAAACCAGACGTGCCGGTCAGCTGGATCAGCAGTTGAGTGATGCCCGAGAAGTACCAGAAGAAGACGAACAACCAGATGAATCCGGCCCAGTCGAAACCGGTCGCAGTCGTTTTGCTGCGTTTGAACAATGCCATTCAGCGCTCCAGCTCAATCATCAGACCCACGCCGGAAACGCTTCCATGACACCGACGAACAGAGGCCGTACACGCAGGCACGGCCAGAATGGGGCGAAGTATCCCCAAGGGCTTGTGAAAGATTTGTTAAGCGCCGCTGTTGGTGTGTATCAAGCGGTCAGAGGTGCAACGTGTCGGGAACGACGAGGGCCGTTCCCGAAGCAGGCGGGGATCAGGCGTGGGGTGCGCGCTGCACAACCGGACGCGGTTGCGGCTGCGAGCCCTGGGTCAATGCGCGCAATTGCGCCAATTCGTGCTTCAACTGGTCGCGCTCGTCTTTCAACTGGCGCAATTCATCGCGACGGATCGTAACGTAGAGGGTTTGTGGCGGCATTGCTGTATGTACTGTGCCCATTGCTCACCTCGCAAATGGCGTGCATCAACTGTAAGTCACTCCTCGTTTTGAGGCGCTTGACTTACTATCGGCGCCAATTTTGATTTCTTTTGCCCTGGAAGGGAACTTTTTTATTTTTCATGGTCGGTGTGTCTTCGGCAGGATTCGGGGCGTTATCACTCTGGATCGGGCACAATGCCCGGAAACTTCATCGCAACGCTCTGGACTAACCTCCATCAGTCGCGTTGGGCTATAACCAATGACACACATTTATTTGTAGTAAGGAGCATCAGCACATGCAACTCGGGATTATTGGACTGGGCCGCATGGGCGGCAATATTGCGCGACGTCTGATGCTCAACGGGCACACCACCGTTGTTTACGACCGCAATACCGCTTTCATCGATAACCTGGTCGCCGAGGGCTCCACCGGCGTCGCCGACTTGCCAGCACTGGTTGCCGGCCTCGACAAGCCGCGCGCGGTCTGGGTCATGCTGCCGGCGGGCGCACCGACCGAAGACACCATCAACACCCTGAGCGAACTGCTCGAACCCGGCGATACCATCATCGACGGCGGCAACACCAACTATAAGGACGACATTCGCCGGGCCAAAATGCTGAACGACAAGGGCCTGCACTACATCGACGTCGGCACCTCCGGCGGCGTCTGGGGCCTGGAACGCGGTTATTGCATGATGATCGGTGGCGATGCCGAAACCGTGCAGCGTCTCGATCCGCTGTTCGCCGCACTGGCGCCGGGCATGGGCGACATTCCGCGCACCAAGGACCGCAAGTCCGATGACCACCGCGCCGAGCATGGCTATATCCACGCCGGTCCCGCCGGCGCCGGGCACTTCGTGAAGATGATTCACAACGGCATCGAGTACGGCATGATGGCCGCGTTCGCCGAGGGCTTCGATATTCTCAAGACCAAATCCAGCGAACGTTTGCCGGAAGATCAGCGATTTGATCTGAACGTGGCCGATATCGCTGAAGTCTGGCGTCGTGGCAGCGTGGTTTCGTCGTGGTTGCTCGACCTGACTGCCGATGCGCTGGCCAGCGATCCGAAGCTCGACGGCTTCTCCGGCTCCGTGGCTGACAGCGGCGAAGGCCAATGGACCATCGAAGCGGCCATGGAGCAAGCGGTGCCGGTACCGGTGCTGTCCAACTCGCTGTTCTCCCGTTACCGCTCGCGCGGGCAGGGCACCTTTGGTGACAAGATCCTGTCGGCACAACGCTTCGGCTTCGGCGGCCACGTGGAGACCGCGAAAAAATGACCCGTACGATCCGCAGAAAATCCAAGGCAGAACCCGCACCACCGACCACGCTATTCCTGTTCGGTGCCCACGGCGACCTGGTCAAGCGCCTGCTCATGCCGGCGCTGTACAACCTCAGTCGCGACGGTCTGCTCGACGAAAACCTGCGGATCGTCGGCGTTGATCACAACGCCATTACCGATGAAGCCTTTGCGCAGAAGCTCGAAGACTTCATCCGTACCGAAGTGGCGGCGAAGGTCGGCAAGGGCGATCAGATGCTTGATCCGGTCTTGTGGGCCAAGCTCGCCAAAGGCATCAGCTACGTCCAGGGCGATTTCCTCGACGACAGCACTTATTCAGCCCTGGCGGCGAAAATCGCCGACAGCGGCACCGGCAATGCGGTGTTCTACCTGGCCACCGCGCCACGTTTTTTCAGTGAAGTGGTGCGCCGCCTCGGCAGCGCCGGTTTGCTGGAAGAAACCCCCGAAGCGTTCAAAAGAGTGGTGATCGAGAAGCCGTTCGGCTCCGATCTGCACACCGCCGAAGCCTTGAACGCGTGCCTGCTCAAGGTCATGAGCGAAAAGCAGATCTACCGGATCGACCATTACCTGGGCAAGGAAACCGTGCAGAACATTCTGGTCAGCCGGTTCTCCAACAGCCTGTTCGAAGCGTTCTGGAACAATCATTACATCGACCACGTGCAGATCACCGCGGCGGAAACCGTCGGTGTGGAAACCCGTGGCAGCTTTTACGAACACACCGGCGCACTGCGCGACATGGTGCCCAATCACCTGTTCCAATTGTTGGCCATGGTCGCGATGGAACCGCCGGCTGCTTTCGGCGCTGACGCGGTGCGCGGCGAGAAGGCCAAAGTGGTCGGGGCGATTCGTCCCTGGTCGACGGAAGAAGCCCGGGCCAACTCGGTGCGCGGCCAGTACAGTGCCGGCGAGCGCGATGGCCAGCCATTAAAGGGTTATCGCGAAGAAGCCAACGTGTCGCCCGACAGCACCACGGAAACCTATGTGGCGCTGAAGGTGATGATCGATAACTGGCGCTGGGTCGGCGTGCCGTTCTATCTGCGCACCGGCAAGCGCATGAGCGTGCGCGACACCGAGATCGTCATCTGCTTCAAACCAGCGCCGTACGCACAGTTCCGCGACACCGAAGTCGACGAGTTGCAGCCGACTTATCTGCGCATCCAGATCCAGCCAAACGAAGGCATGTGGTTCGACTTGCTGGCCAAGCGGCCCGGGCCGGCGCTGAATATGGCGAACATCGAGTTGGGCTTTGCCTACAAGGACTTCTTCGAGATGCAGCCTTCCACCGGCTACGAAACCTTGATCTACGACTGCCTGACCGGTGATCAGACGCTGTTCCAGCGTGCCGACAACATCGAGAACGGTTGGCGAGCCGTGCAGCCTTTCCTTGATGCCTGGCAGCAGGATGCGAGCGTCGAGACGTATGCGGCCGGCGAAGATGGCCCGCAAGCAGCCGAAGATCTCCTGACTCGCGATGGTCGCGTCTGGCATGGCCTGGGATGAGTGATTTGCCGAAACAACCCATACGTTTTCTGCTCAGCGACATGGACGGCACGCTGTTGCTTCCGGATCACACGCTGAACCAACGCACCATCGAAGCCGTGCGCTCGCTGCGCGATGCCGGCGTGCTGTTCAGCCTCGCCAGCGGCCGTCCGCCGAAAGCCATGTTGCAGCAGATCGAGGCGCTAGGCGTTGATCTGCCGACAGCGGCGTTCAATGGCGGCACCATCGTCAAAGCGGACGGCACGCTGCTGGCCGCGCATTATTTGCCGGCGACCACAGCGCTGATCGCACTGGCACTGTTTGCCGATCAACCGGAGGTGGAAATCTGGGTGTTCAGCGGTGGCGACTGGCTGCTCAAGGACCCGCACGGGCCGATGGTCCCACGTGAACAGAGTGGCCTCGGCTATCCGCCGGTGGTGGTCGAGAGTTTTGAACCGTATCTGGAGCGCATCGACAAGATCGTCGCTACCAGCAACAACACTGAGTTGCTGATTGAGCTGGAGGCGCAGTTGTTGCCCAAGGTCAACGGCATGGCGCAAGTGTCGCGCTCGCAGCCGGTGTATCTCGACGTTACGGCGCTTGAGGCCAACAAAGGCACGGCATTGACGACCATCGCCGAATACCTCGGTGTGGCGCTGGAGCAAACCGCTGTCATCGGCGACGGCGGCAACGACCCGGCGATGTTCAAATGCGCTGGCTTGTCGATTGCCATGGGCCAGGCGGAAGAGGCGGTGAAGCACCAGGCTGATGTCGTTACAGCGCCAAACACTGAAGACGGCGTGGTCCTGGCGATCGAGAAATACATCCTCACGCACTGACCCAACACCAAAACCAATGTGGGAGCGAGCCTGCTCGCGAAGGCGGTGTGTCATTCAACAGATTCGTTGCCTGACACGACCTCTTCGCGAGCAGGCTCGCTCCCACAGGTTTTCGCGGCGCGTGCAAACCCCGGTAACCCACAGGTTTATTCAGTGTTGCTTAGAGCCAATAGCTCACCGCATACCAGCCCAGCAGTCCCATCACCACGGTATACGGCACCGCCATCCACACCATGCGCCCGTATGACAATCGCACCAGCGGTGCAATCGCCGAGGTCAGCAGGAACAGAAACGCTGCCTGACCATTAGGGGTCGCCACGCTCGGCAGGTTGGTGCCGGTGTTGATCGCAATCGCCAATGTCTCGAAGTGCTCGCGAGTCATGTGCCCGGCCAGAAAAGCCTGTTTCACCTCAGTGATGTAAATGGTCGCGACAAACACGTTGTCGCTGATCGCCGAGAGCAAGCCGTTGGCGATGAACAACATGCCCGGCTGTTGATCCATCGGCAGCGCCAAGACCCACTCGATCAGTGGGACGAACAGATGCTGATCGTGAATGACCGCCACCACGGCAAAAAACACCACCAGCAGTGCAGTAAACGGCATGGCGTCCTTGAACGCGCTGCCCAGACGATGCTCGTCGGTGATCCCGGTAAACGCGGTGATCAACACGATTACCATCAACCCTATCAGGCCAACTTCAGCCAGGTGAAACGCCAGGCAACCAATCAGAATCAGTGCCGCCGCACCTTGCACCAGCAGCGCCGCCGTCTGACGAGGCGTGCGTTTGGCGTTGTCCTCGGCGGCGTAGTTGGCCAACACGGCGCGGACGTTGTCTGGCAGCAGCGTGCCGTATCCGAACCAGCGCAGCTTCTCCAGCAGCACGCAAGTGACCAGACCCGCCGCCAGTACCGGCAGCGACACCGGGGCAACTTTCTGGAAAAACTCGCCGAAATGCCAGCCCATCTCATGGCCGATCAACAGGTTCTGTGGCTCACCCACCAAGGTGCAAACCCCGCCTAGCGCTGTTCCCACTGCGCCATGCATCAACAGGCTGCGCAGGAATGCGCGGAATTGATTCAAGTCCTCATGGTGTCGCGACGGTAAATGCTGATCGTCAGCGAATTCGCTGTCCTTGCGTGGATCATTGCCCGACGCGACGCGGTGATACACCGAGTAAAAGCCCACAGCCGCACTGATGATCACCGCCGTCACGGTCAGCGCATCCAGAAACGCAGAGAGGAACGCTGACAAGAAGCAGAACATCAGCGCCAGAATCGCTTTCGAGCGCACGCCCAACAGGAGCCGCGAGAAGAGAAACAGCAGCAGATCTTTCATGAAGTAGATGCCGGCAACCATGAACATCAGCAGCAGGATCACCGGAAAGTTGTGCAGCAACTCATCGTAAAGCGCTTGCGGCGTGGTCATCTTCAACAGCAACGCTTCAATCAACAGCAGGCCGCCAGGCATCAACGGATAACACTTGAGGGCCATGGCCAGGGTGAAGATGAATTCGATCACCAGCAACCAGCCTGCGGCGACCGGCCCGACGGTGAACAGCACCACGGCGTTGAGAATGAGAAAACCGACGATGGTCGCCTTGTACCAGCGTGGCGATTGCCCGAGGAAGTTGTGCGCGAACGCCTGGGCGATTGAACCGGACATCGGCTGCTCCTTTTATTTAGAAGCGCGAAAGTTGCCGGATGTTTCGAGGAAGATCAAGTCGCCGATAACCTCGATCCTGTTGAATGCTCTATGGATTCAGATAACGCGCAACCATTGCCCGGTAGTTGCCATCCAGCGAATAGCCACCTACCACAATCGCCCCGTCAGTATGTACGGTCAGTGAATTGGCGGTATCGAGACTTCGCCCCAGTCGCGTGCGCAACCAGCCATGGCCCTCACCGAACGCTGGATCAAGGCTGCCATCGAGTTGATAGCGCGCCACCATGAAGTCAGCTTCGACTCCGCCGATGGTCGCGCCCACGGCGACGATGCGGCCGTCGCTCATTTGCTGGGCGGCGTTCCATTGGCATCCGCTGGGGCCGATGTCCAACACCTGTGGCTGGCCATGATGACAGTGCAGGTCCGGTCGACCGTTGGCGTGCAGGACAAACGTCAAACAGCGGATTGGATCGCGGCTGCTGCCGAAGCAATAAAGCCTGTCATCGCACTCAATGATCTGGCTGACCTGAGCGCTGTTGCCGTGAGCCTTGAAGGCCATGAAGCCATCGACGGCGAAGCGCTCATCCAGGCTGCCATCGGGCCGATACACCGCCAGCAGGCCATGCTGAGGAAAGTCGATGGAACCTGCGACGACGATGCGCCCATCCTCCTTCAACAACAGCGTGCTCAGCCAGGTATTGAGCAGCAGGTGGCGGACCACGACGAATCCGCGTCCGTTGAATGATTCGTCGAGAAATCCATCGGGCTGCAGGCGGATCAATATGCCGGCGTGGTCGGCAAGGCTGAAATGATGATTGGCGATCAGCAGAATACGGCCGTCTTCCTGCACCACAAAGTCACAGGCTTCGACGCCCGGCACGCCCGGCGGCAACCAGTTGTCGCGGGTGCCCATGGACAGCTCGCCGGGCAGTCGCACCACCTGGAAACCGTCATCGCCGAAGAATCGGTCTGGCTGGCCGTTGGCATCGAACAGGGCGAGGGCGGGCAGGGTGCGTTGGGTGTCTTCATAATGCAGGCCGGCCAGCAGAATCTTGCCGTCGGCTAACACCTGAACCTTGCCGGCCTTGGCTTCGAAACCCTCGACGAAACTGCCGATCACGCTGCCCTGAAAGCCGAACGACAAATCCGCCGACCCATCGGCCAGCAGCCGCGCGAGGCCAAAACGACTCCCTTTGGATGTACCGACCTTGGCGGCGACCAGAATCCGACCCTGTGCATCGAGCGTGACATGTTGGGTCTGGCTGGACAAACTGCCGGCAAAGTACACCTGCGCAACACCGCCAATGGCGAATGTCGGGTCGAGCGAACCGGGGGCGGTCCATGCAGTAGGCAGCGCGTAAGGGCTCAGGGTGGACATGCACGCGTCTCCTTGTGCCTGAGCCGATACCCAGTGGTTGGGAGGCTGACTGCACGAGCGAAACATTCAATCCCTGAACCGCGAGAAGTACAACTGGACGAATAAACAGACGACGGTCGCACTGTGCCAGAACAGTGTCTTGTTGAACCAGTCGCAAGCGAGCCAAGTACTTTGGATGAAACTGCGCTGCAAGTACGTTGCTTATTTGACTACGCATACAACAAGGGCGGATGACTTTAACGTCATCCGCCCTAGTTCGGTTATCAATGTGGCATCGACCACGATTGCAACTTGTGGCCGTCTTCGCTCAGCTCGGCGCGGGCCTGCTGCAGCAGTTGTTCGAGTTGCGCCGGGTCAGAGTAGGCGCTGCTCGGGATCTGTTTGCGACCGATGTGGGAGTTGGTGCGGTCGACGACGGTCAGGCTCAGTTCGCCATTGCCGTCTTGTGGCGCCCAGGCCACGCATTGAAAAGGCTTGAACGCGTGGTTGGCAATCAAAAGAGCTTCGTTGATACGCAGCGGGGCAGTCATGGGGTCTTCTCTCTATTGGCGCCCAATCAAATGATGTGCCGTCGGTTGGGCTTACCGTGCGGCGGGTTACTTGTACTGATGCACGCAACCGGGGGGCGGGTCACAAGTGAAACAAAGAAATTTCAGATTCTTTACATAACGTAAGTTCGTTTCGTTAATCCTGCACATGTCCGAACACCGCGCTGAATTCACCCCTCACCCCAGCCACTCCCCGAGGAGAGGGAGCCGAGTTGTGGGCCTTTCAAACTCGAGTTCGGCTCGGTCTTTCAGATCGGCTGACCTCGCGTAAACACCTCGGTCAGTTCCCTCTCCCTCGGGAGAGGGCTAGGGTGAGGGGCCGCTCTTTGATTCACGGCAAATAGTCGATAGCTAACTAACAACCAACTTTCTTATAACTCTTTTAATGCCCAGCCTATAAGCAATCGGTACAAGCCCCCGTCAAAATCTTGCTAGTGTTACAACCGGGTCTGCCAAATGACTGTTTTTACGATCATTTATCAAATTTGGCGCCAAGGAACAGTCATGAGCGAAGCGCCTGCATCGAGACGTTTACTGGTGGTCGATCCCTGCGACGACTGTTATCGCCTGTTGCCCGGATTGCGCGCTGTGGGTTGGGATGTCGACAGTTGTAATCTGGAAAACGCCGCATCCCGGGCCTGCGATGTCGGCCTGCTGCGTTTGCAGCCCTACCACCTGGAACGACCCGAAGCCGTCAAAGAGCTGATCAGCCGCAGCGGCACCGAGTGGATCGCCGTGCTCAATCAGGAAGTCCTGCGCTTGCAGAACGTCGGTGACTTCGTCTGTGAATGGTTTTTCGATTTCCACACCTTGCCCTTCGACGTTTCCCGCGTACAGGTCACCCTCGGCCGCGCCTTCGGCATGGCACGCCTGCGCGGGCAGGGTACGATTCATGTCGATCAGCCGGAGCACGAACTGCTCGGCGACAGCAAACCGATCCGCGAACTGCGCAAACTCCTTAGCAAACTGGCCCCGACCGAATCGCCCGTGCTGATTCGCGGCGAAAGCGGCACCGGCAAGGAACTCGTCGCGCGCACCCTGCACCGCCAATCCCAGCGCCACAAAAAACCGTTCGTAGCGATCAACTGCGGGGCGATCCCAGAGCATTTGATTCAGTCCGAATTGTTTGGCCACGAAAAAGGCGCATTCACCGGCGCACACCAGCGCAAGGTCGGACGCATCGAAGCGGCCAATGGCGGCACGTTGTTCCTCGACGAAATCGGCGACCTGCCGCTGGAATTGCAAGCCAATCTCCTGCGCTTTCTGCAGGAAAAGCATATTGAACGGGTAGGGGGCAGTCAGCCGATACCGGTGGATGTACGCGTGTTGGCCGCAACCCACGTTGACCTGGAAGCAGCAATCGAGAAGAAGCGCTTTCGTGAAGACCTTTATTACCGGCTCAACGTCCTGCAAGTGGTGACCGCGCCGTTGCGTGAACGTCATGGCGATCTATCGATGCTGGCCAACCATTTCTCGCACTTCTACAGCCATGAAACCGGGCGCCGGCCAAGAAGCTTCAGCGAAGATGCGTTGATTGCCATGGGCAAGCACGACTGGCCGGGCAATGTGCGCGAGCTGGCTAACCGGGTCAGGCGTGGGTTGGTGTTGGCCGAGGGCCGCCAGATCGAGGCGCGGGATTTGGGGTTGATCAGCCAGCATTCCATCGCCACCCCGATGGGCACGCTGGAAGACTACAAGACCCGGGCGGAACGGCAGGCGTTGTGTGATGTGTTGAACCGGCACAGTGATAATTTGAGTGTGGCCGCGAAAGTTTTAGGGGTTTCGCGGCCTACTTTTTATCGGTTGTTGCATAAGCATCAGATTAGGTGAGTTAAAAAATTTGTTTATAAACTTGCATGCTGAGCACCCGATATTAATGCGCTTCCTTCATCCTTTGTGGTTTAGTTGTTAGAATTCTTTAATCTCAGATTTTTTATAAATGTCGGCTGTAATGCGCCGCCTGCAAAAAGAAATAACATTAATGATCTTGGTGTTCGAGATTGCGCAACGGCAAATCGCAATGTGCGGGATTGCCAAAAGGGCGATGCAGTCGCTGATTCGCCGTGTACCTTTACGTGGTTCTGGTAAAATTCTATGGATATCGGCGCTGTGGCTTTGTAGTCAAAACTAAACTCAAGCTGAATACCTGTATCGATCTCTTGAAAGCTTTTGACAATAGAGATTGCACTGTATGCGGATGGACCTGGTACTGACTCTAAAAAATACTCGTTTGCTACATATGATATTTTCGGATGAGAGAGATCTTCCCGGTTGGTTGCCCAATGATTCAAGTCATACTTCTCAAAGGTAGTTAAATCATCTAACCCTGAGTTCACCCGATTACTCCTCGCCCGCCCTCCAATTGCCGCACCTTCACCCCCACCGAGCCCCGACATTGATAAACTCGATTGCAGCAACTCGCCAATTACCAACGTCGTACTCAGCGCTGGCGGTTTCAACTGACTGACTTCGCCGATGACCGTAACCACAACGTCATTGGACGAGCGGGCAGGTACGCCGGCACGTAGCAGCTGAAAGGCGACTTTGGCGGAACCGTTGGAGATCGCTGCGATCATGGCGTTCGGCATCGGGAAATCGTATTGGCCGGGCACGCTGTCGATGGTTTTTTCCAGTGGGCCGACGATCAAGGGCTGCCCTCCAGACGTCGTGCCAGCCCAAGTCAGAACGACCTTGTCATCAGGCTGATAGTGGGGGGCTGTGAAACACACCCTCACAGCTGCGTCGTTGGAGCCCAAAACTTTCAGGTCGATAGAGGTAACGCTGTCGTTGTTGACCCTGATAACTGGTGCTGGCAGGCGACTGTTCAGATCCACTAAAACGTTGGGCGGTTCCGGGCTGAGCGTATAAGTCAAGCAGGAATTGTCTGCCTCGCTGGCGCCACCCGTATCACCTGGTTGAGTGAGTTGGGCCCATACATTCCGAAGCGGCTCGGAGCTGACCGGCTCCTGACCCGAGCGTTCCACGGTATAAACGATCTGTGCTCCGCCATTGGTGACCTGAGCCTTGGGGACCTTGAATTCCAGCCGTTTATTTACATTGCTTTCATCGATCAATATTGTCCCAACCTCGACGCCATCACAAAACATTTTGCAGCCGTCATTGAGCGCCATGCCTACCCACGGATCTACTATGACCCGCAAATCATGCTCGACGGTCTCTAGCGCAATGACGCCGTCGTAGCCGTCCTTTTTCAAATCGGTCTGTCCCAAAACAAACGGTGGGTTCAGGGCGAGAATGCGATTTTCATCCGGCGTCTGGCTCATTTCGATGCTCCGTTTTAGGTCTGATTGAAAGTGCTTGGCACTGGAGTCATGAAAGCGGATTAAGAGGTAGGGCGCACCTGTCAGGTCTGACAGGTGCGTGGCTGTTTCCGATGAATGGTAGCGAGTTATGCAAGCGCAAAAAGCCGACACATAAAAAGGTGGCAGCCTTCAGCGACTCCCACAGAAGTTAATCAAATACCAATGGAGCTGCAGTAGGCTGCTATCTTTTGCTTATAAAAGTAATATGGATTTTCAAAATTAACGATAAGTCCGGCGCTTCATCCATCGATACCAATCGATTAGTTCGGCACCATCGTCAGTTGGTCGGTGGCTGCGATGGTCATTCCCACGTTCACCTTCTCGTGGGCGTGCAGGTGATACGGGCGTCAGCCAAGTGGCTTCAGTCTGGATGCATTGATCGCGATGGGCAGGTACGATTGGCTGGGCAATGTACGGGAACTGCCTAGCTGGATAAGGCGTGGAATGGTGTTGGCGAAGGGCCGGTAGATCGAGGCGCGGGATTTGGGATTGATTAGTCAACACTCCTTCTCTAAGTCGATGGGCACGCTTGAAGATACAAGACTCGGGCGGAACGGCCGGCATTGCGTGACGTGTTGAATCGTCACAGTGATAATTTGAGTGCGGCCGCGAAACTGTTAGGGCTTTCGCGGCCTAAATTTTATCGGTGCTCCAAAAGCTACAGATTAGGTGGGCGAAATATTCTAGTCATAAGTTTGAATGGCGAGCATCTGAGATTAATGTGGTGAAATGCTTTAAATTTCCCTTGGCGCTTGAAGTTTGCTGATTATGATTTTCTTAATCTCAAGTTCCTTACAGATGTAGTTTGTTGTGAGCTGCCAGCATAAAAACTTAACGATAATGTTTTTGGTGTTTGGTACTCCGCGACTCTGAAGCGCAATGTTCGAGTTTGCCAGGAAGGCGATGCGGCTACTGTCTCGCCAATTATTTTGACGTTGTTCTGATAAAATTCTATATGTATCGGAGCTGTGACTTTATAGTCAAAACTGAACTCCAGTGAAATGTCTGCCTCAATTTCTTGAAAGCTTTTGGCAATAAAAATAGCGCTGTACGGGGATGTCGAGTCTGCTACTGATTGTAAAACATATTCATTTTCAATAAATGAAATTTTTGGAGGAGAGTCTTTTACTATTTTGATTGCCCAATGATTCCAGTCATAGTCCTCAAACGTAGTCAAATCATCCAACCCAGCCTTGACCCCATAACTCCTCACCCGACACGCCACGGCCTCACCCTCAACCGCCCCCGCATGCAATCCCACCTTAAATACAACAGCCAACTTCGAATCAGCCTTACACCCGCGCAACCACTCCACCTCAGCCAAATAATCAAGCCCCCCTCCCTGATCATGCGCCGCCCCGACAAACTGCTCCTTGACGCGCTCTCCACCACTCGTGAACGTCTCCACATACCTTAACCAGATCGGTAATCCCGCCCGCTGAAACGGCCAGGCACTACACAAAACCTTCGTATCATCCTTGAGCATTCCAACATCCAGCACCTCACCATCAAAACCCTCAAGTTTCGGCATCGGCATGCTCGATTGCAGCAACTCGCCAATCACCAACGTCACGCTCTGCACAGGCGTCGGCTGGCCATTGACGATCAAGTTGTATTTCAATTCCACACTGCGCTGCAGATTTGCCCCGGTGATAGAAGAATCGATATCGAATTGCACTTTCGACTGTCCCGCCACCGGCTTGTGCTGGGGAGGCACTGAGCCGGCGCCGGGTCTGCCGGCGATTTCCAGTTGCACTTCGTGATTGGCGCCAAACGTCGAAGTGTCAAACACCACGGTAAATCCGCTTTGATGCAGATTCGGGTTCAGCCTGTAATCGGGCGCCTGCACAACCGTCGGCGGTTTCAACTGACTGGCTTCGCCGGTGACCGCGATCACAATGTCATTGGAGGGGCGCGCAGGTGCGCCGGTGCGCAGCAGCTGAAAGCCGACCTTGGCCGAACCGTTGACGATCGCTGTGATCTTGTCGTTCGGGATCGGGAAGTCGTGATGGCCGGGCACGCTGTCGACAGTTTTTTCCAGCGGGCCGACGGTCACGGGCTGTCCTCCAGACGTCGTACCGGCCCAGGTCAGGACGACCTTGTCACCAGCCTGGTAGTCGGCGCCTGTGAAGTAAACCCGGGCGGCGGCGTCGCTCGTGCCCAGTACCTTCAGGTCGATGGTGGTGACGTTCTGGCCGTTGACCCAGATCGTCGGCGCCGGCAAGCGATTGTTCAGATCCACCGAGACGTAAGTGATTTTCGCCCACCGCGCCTTCGGATCCGGCAGATTACCCACCCGGTCGACGACCTGATAGCTCACTTCGATATTGTTGCCGTTGCCTTGCGCCCTGATGACGTCCTCGGTGAAGGTGGCGAAGATCGGATGGTTGACCGGATCGTCGATCTGCTCTCTGGTGACCGGGTAGTACGTCACCACCTGATCACCCCAACGGCACCGAATGGTGTCGAAGATGGCAATGTTCTCATAGGGTACGATGTTCATGCGGATTCCCCGCCGGGCCAAATCCTCATTCACGCCATTGGACGGATCCGGACTAAGCGTATAGATCAGGCCGGAGTTGCCTTCTTCGCTGTCGCTATCGGTGCCACCTGGTTGTGTGAGTTGGACCCACACACGCCGTACCGGCTCGGAGCTAACCGGGTCCTGACCCAAGCGCTGTACGGTGTAAACGATCAGTGCTTCGCCATTGGTGACTTGACCCTTGGGGACTTTGAATTCGAGCCGCTTATTCAAGTTGCTTTCATCGACCGGAATTGTCCCAACTTCGACGCCATCAAAATACATTTTACAGTTGTCATACATCGCCATCCCTACCCACGGATCTACGATGATCAGCAAATCATTTTCGACGGTCTCGAGCGAAATGCCACCGTCGTAGCCCCCATCCTTCAAAACGGCCTGTTTCAAAACAAAGGGTGGATTCAGAGCGAGAATGCGGTTTTCATCCGGCGTCTGGTTCATGTCGATGCTCCGTTACGGCCTGTTGCAAGGTGCGAGGCGCTGGAGTCATGTAAGCGGATTCAGCGGTAGGGCGCACCTGTCAGATCTGACAGGTGCGGACGTATTTCCGATAAGTGGTCGCGAGTTGCACCAGCAGCGAAAAGCCGACAGATCAAAGGATCGCAGCCTTCGGCAGCGCCTACACGAACTGTAGGAGCTGCCGAAGGCTGCGATCTTTTGCTTTTAGAAGTAATACGGGAATTTCAGGCTGAACGAAAAGTCCGGCGCATCATCGGTCATGCCGATCGACAAGTTCGGCACGATCGTCAGGTTGTCGGTGGCTGCGATGGTCATGCCGACGTTGAAGTAACCGGCGTTGGCATCACTGGACACCACCGATTCCCAGTCGCCGCCGTCCTGTTTCAGCTTGCTTTTGCGTTGCACCAGGTCGGAGACCGAGAACGACATACTCATCTTCTCGTTGAGCGCGAAGGCGATACCGGCACCGATCTGGAAGCTGTCGCCGATGCGCACTTTGCCCGGGTTTTTCTGATTGACCGTAGAGCTGATGTCGTCGAACGACTCCTCAAGGTTGTGGGTGTAGGAAAGGCTGCCGAACAGCACCGCCGGGTCAAACGTCTTGACCAGCGAGATACCCGGCGTGATCGACCAGACGCCGTTGCCGGTGGGCAGGGTGTCGGGGACGAACAGGTTGGAGTTGGCGTCGGTCTGGCGCAGTTTGATGCCGAACGGGTCTTTGCCGGTCGGCGCCTTGACGCGCAAGGTGACCACGGCGTCCGGGGTGTTGACCGATTCGTCGAGGAACTTGTAGGCGATACCGAAGTTGACGTCGCCAATGGTTGGATCCTTGGTGACGGTTTCTTCTGTTGTTACGCCAGCCGCGCCCTCGTTGCCGCCGCCGGATTGATACGTCGACTCGCGATAGATCACCGGCACGTTCAGGTCGAACTGCCAGCGGTTATCGAAGTTGTAGCGGCCGGTGAGGTCCAGGGTCCAGGTGTCGGCCTTGATCCGGTCGAGGTTGATGTTGCCCAAAAAGATCGAATCCAGCGCGAGGAACCCGTTCAGGATCAACTGACGGGTGTCGTAGCGTGAATAGGTCAGGCCGGTTTCCACGCTGAACTTGCCGCCGCCAAAGAAACCGCTGGCTTCGTCATACAGGTTGGAAACGCTCTGCGCCGGTTGTGAATCATCGGCCAGCGATTGACCGTAGGAAGCGCCACTGCCCCCGGCGGCGCCTCCCGATGCAGCGGCCGCACCGGTGCCTGTGGCGGCTCCGGCGGCGACGCGATTGCCTTTCATGTCCGACGGTGATTTTGCCAGCCGTTTTGGCGGTGGGGCGGCGGGTGTTTCTTCTACCTGGCGAACCCGTTGTTCAAGTACCGCCAGCGCTTGTTGTTGTTGTTCGTATCGTTGTCTCAGTTCCAGAAGTTCCCGTTTCAGGGCTTCTACATCGGCGTCGGGTGCTGCTTGCAGCATTGCCGCCGGGAGAAGGGTACTCAAACACACTGCAGCACGCAGTGATACTGATCGATACATGAATAAGCCGTCCCTTTAAGCCCAATGATCGAGACTCAGCGTAGTTCAATATCCGATATTGCGTAGGGCCCCGAGTTGGGTCAGGTTGCAATCCAGTGCACCGGCGCTTCTGCCGTTATTGTTAAGTACGACGTTGAGTTGCGTAAGGTTGTTGACCACGTTGGCGCTGCCCAGCAATCGGGTGTTCTGCAGCAGCCCGCCCTGGGCGACTTGTTGCAGTGCCGTGCCTTGATTGCCGCTGGCCTGAATGGCCATTTGCACGCCACCGCCATTGGCTGAAACCGCGACACTGCCGGCGCCGTTGCTGCCAGTAATGGTTTGTCCGGCGATAAGGGCCTGGCCTTGCGATGGCACCAGTGCCGGCGCCTGACTGGCTTCGCTGACGTTGATCGCGACGTTGTTGTTGGCGGTGTTGCCATCGCCGGCGGCGCGTACGCTTTGCGTCACACCCTGGCTGCTGTTGAGGCCGGCGCCACCGATTACGCTGCCGGTGCCTGCGGTGAGGGCGCTGCCGTTGCCCGACTCCTTGATGGTCGAGACGTAGAATTCCGGTTTGACGGTTGCGGCCTGGATCTGCATCGAGGTCGCGGCCCCGATCAAGTCGCCGCTGGCGTTGCGCCAGGTGCTGCTCATGACAATGCCGAAGCTGATGATCCGCCCCGGCATGACGTACCGACCGCGCAGCTCGGCGAGCTCCTGGTCCTTGATTTCGATGGGTTTGAATCCGGCATGGGCTAAACCTGACGCACTCGCTGCCAGGCAGGCGGCGGCCAGCCAGTATGAGCTTTTCATCTGCTGCTCCCGGGACATCCAGTCCCATTCTCTAACTCGGCGATTAAAAGAAGTCGCTCTGAATGAACCCGAAATCCATCAATTCCGCATCTTTGACCGGGTTGAAACTGTCCAGCGAGTTCTTCGCCGTCAGCGGCACCGGAGGGCTGCGCAAGGCGTTGGCCTTGTCGTAACCGGGGCCGACGATGGCAAAGACAATGCCGTTCCAACCTTTGACAAAGTCGTCGTGCTTGTAGCGCTTGTGGCCGAGAACCGGGTCACCGATGTAGACCCAATCCTTGTCCGAACGCTGCAGGACGACGAAATGCTTGTAACCACGAATGTCCATCAGAACCACCACCGGAATGGTCACCGCTTCGAGTTTCTCGGGCGGGATCCGGTAGCCACGGGCGCGCATGCCGATGCTTTCTACGTAGCGCTTCATGTCGAGCATGGAGAAACCCTGGGTTCGCACCAGGTCCTGGTCAGCGTTGACCAGCATGCCTTTGATGATGTGCTCCTCATCGACGTCGAGCCAATAGGCCTGGCGCAGGACCGTCGCCAGTGCAGCAGCGCCGCAGCTGAAGTCGGTTTTCTGTTCGACGATGTCGGCAAACTTGCGCTCACGAATGCTTTGCACATCCTTGTAGACCAGCACGCCACCCGGCAGGGCAGCGACGGGCATCTGGGCCGCCTGAGTCAGGCCGCACAGACAAAGCAGAGCGAGGAGGGCAGGAGTCCGCATGATCGAATACGCCTTGTGGAACCGAGGAAAAGCCCCGTTGCCGGGGCTTTCGTTTCGATCGCGATTACATGCAGGCTTTGCAACCTGCGGCGATGGACAGCGAGTTGCTTTGTTGGTTGCCCACACCCGCCGAGACGTTGGCTCCGCCGTTGCCGGAGAAGTTGTTCATCGAGTTGGTCATGTTGGCGTTGTTGACGACAGGAGTTTTCCAGCCATCTTTGGTCAACACTTGTTGGGTGGTGACGCCAGCGAGGCCAAAAGTACCCACGGCTTCGAACTTGGCTTTCTGATCATCGTTGCCGCCATGGCCGCCGCCACGGTTACCCCAACCACCATGGTCGTTGTCGTCTTCGATGGTCGCAGTGCCTTTGGCTTTGAACACGCCAGCGGCTGCATAAGTACCGGTAAGGGTGTCGGTTTTGTAAGCCTGCACGCCTTTGTTTTCCACGACCAGGCCAGTCGAGGACTGGTTGGCAGAGGCGGCAGCCTGCGCTACACGACCACCGGAAACGGCGATGGCGAGGTTGTTTTTCTGTTGGTTGAAGTTGCCGGCGGTCACGTTGATGCCGATGTTGCCGGAACCGTTGTTGCCAGTATTGGTGAGGTTGGCGTTGTTGAAGGTGGAAGAGTTTTTCACATAGTTGTTGTTGTTCACCTGAGTCGCGCTCGAGGCGGCAACAGCATTGCCGAAGATGAAGCTTTCGTCAGCGGTGGCCAGTGCAGCAGCGTTGTCCTGCTGGTTGCCGTCGCCGCCCGCCACGTTGGCACCCATGTTGCCGTTGGAGCCGTTGAGCGAGTCGCTGGCATTGGCGTTGTTCAGGGTGCCCTGGTTTTTCACCACGTTGCCGTCGCTGTTTTGTGCGTCGAGTACAGCGGCGCCGGCGCCTGCGGTGATCTGCAGCAGTTGTTCAAGATTCGGACCTTGTGGCTGGCCGTGACCGTTGCCGTGCCCGTTACCATGACCGTTGTTGTCACCACGGCCGCCAGCCTGTGCTGCCATTGCCATCACTGCTGCGAGTGCGAAAACCAGTGGTTTGAGAGCCATTGTAGGTTTCATGGTTGTTTCTCCGTCGTGCTTATTAGTTGGTTAAGTGTTGGGACTTTTCTAATTGCACTGCTTTTTGTTTGGGTCAGTCTGCGACCCGGATGCTCAGGGTGTTAGCCATGCGGTTCCCCACCCCGGCACTCTGGTTCACCTGGATTACCCCGCGGCTGCCGGTGAAGGCCTGATCACTTGTCGTGACCTGGCGACTGCCGATTGAGGTACCAGTTGCTCCTGAGCTCGGTAAAAACGCCACGTTCTGTTGTGAAAGGGCGCTGTCGTCAACGCTCTGCGGGCCGGCACTGATGCTGACGCGCGTGACGTTGGCCATTTGGTTGTTGGCACCGGCGCCCTGGTTCACACCGAGGATGCCGTTGCCATTGCTGAAAGAGTTGCCGCCGATGTTGGCGCTCGCGTCGATGGCGCGGCTGGCGGGCGTGTCGATGGTCTGCCTGACGCTGGTGGTGGCATGGGCTTCGGTGCCGATGGCAATCGCCTTGGTGTTGGCTTGTTGCATCTGGTCACCGGCAGCCTGGTTGACATTGAAGTTGCCGCGATACTGAGCGCCGGAATCCTGAATGTTTGCCTTGTTGACTGAAGCCGAATCGGCCATGGCGCTGGTGCAGCCGAGCAGGGCGAGAAGCAGCAGGGTGCGATTCATGTCATTGGCCTCCGGCCATACGAGTCAGAGGCGCCAACCCGGTGCTCATCGCCCGGTTGACGGTATTGGAGATCGAGGCGCCAGAACCACCGCCGCTGCCAGTGCGCATACCGGGCAGGCCGTTCTGATTGGTCAGGGTGTTCATGCCGGGCAGGTTGGAGCTTGGCGTGGTCATGTTGCCGCGAATCGATGAGCCGCTGGCGACGCTGGCGAAATCACCGTCAGTGAGTTCGGTACTGCTGAGGGTCTGGTTGATCCGCGCCGAAGGGTTGGCGTTGACCGTGGTCGGATAGGGGTCTTTGCCGCCATTGCGCCCGATCGCGACGGGTTGAACGTCGCGGTTGAGGACGATCACGCCGTTGCCTTCAGCCTGGGCGCTGACACTGATCAAAGCGCTGGCGGCTGATCCGATCAGCAGGAGGCAGGTCAGGCCTTTATTGAAATTCCCCACGGCTGCAATTCCTTCTTCAGTGGGCTGGGTTATTCAGCGTTGTGAAGAAGAGAGCGAAAGCTGTGCCGGTTTTGAATTATCGTTTTATTTCAACGGCTTACATGCTTTGGGAAGTTCCCTGTTGCGGGCACTGTTTCAGCGCTGAGACACAGGGCGGATCGCTTGCGGGGCAATGGGCGCCGGAAAGCTCTGGAACAAGGGTTTGCGCCGAGGTGTTTCATCGGCGTAACAGATCACGTGACGCAATGATGAATGACGCTTGGGCGGGGCCTTTGCGCGGTCGGGAGTGTTTCAAAAACGGACAGTTTTGCGTTAAAAGCTGCCGGGCGGCTCATCTGGACAGCAAACGCTCGACCGCCGCAAAGGCTTGTGTCTGGCGTTCGGCCCAATTGCCTTTGATCACTTGCAGCGGCTGTTGGTGCTGGATCAACCAAACGCGGGTGGCTTCGTAGAACGCCATGCGATCCGCAAGATCCGGTTGGCAGCGCTGGCCGTCTTCGGTCCAGTCGATCTGTTGCGGGGACAACAGCAGGTGCAGGTCGTAATGGCGCGCCAGTAACTCGGTTTCCAGCCAGGCCGGGCAGTCGCCAAACAGAGTCTGGCTCCAGAGGATGTTGCTGAGCAGGTGGGTGTCGAGAATCAGCAGTGGGGGCTGTTTTGCGCGCGCCTGATCTTCCCATTGCAACTGGCCCCGGGCGATATCAGGGATATCCGCAAGGCAAGTGTCGCGTGGGTTGTCTTCGATGAACCGACGAACATATTCATCAACGCGCACGCCGCCGAAACGCTGCTCCAACCCTGCCGCCAGCCAGCTCTTGCCGGTGGATTCCGGGCCGGTGAGAACGACGACTTTCATGTGCGCAATGCCGGATCGGCACGCCATTCCCGCCAGCCTTGCACGGCGAGCAGGGTAAACAGCGCGTACAGGGCGGCGGTCAGGTACAGGCCTTTGTAGATGAACAGGCCGACAAAGATCACATCGAGGACGAACCACAGCGCCCAGCATTGCAGACGTTTTTGCGCCATCCACAGTTGCGCGACCAGACTGAAACCGGTGAGCGCGGCATCGAGCCACGGCTGTGCGGCGTCGGTCCAGTGCGCCATCGCCGCGCCCAGCAACACACTGCCGATCGCCCCAACGCCGAGGCCGAGCACCATTGAGCGTGGATCGAGGCGGGTAACCTGGCGACCGTCATGCATCGTCCCGGCGCGGGTCCATTGCCACCAGCCGTAGATCTGCAGCGCGGCGTAGATCACTTGCAGCAACATGTCCGAATACAGCTTCACCTCAAAGAAGATCCAGCTGTAGAGCAACACCATGACCAGCCCGATCGGCCAGCACCACGGATTCTGCTTGACCGTCAGCCACACGGCGATGACACCGAGGGCAGCGGCAAACAGTTCAAGCCCGGACATGAGTGATCCTTGGGGGAGTTGAGAAGGGGGCGGATTGTACTGCATTAGTCAGGTCAAAAGCCCCTCACCCTAACCCTCTCCCGGAGGGAGAGGGAACTGATCGCGTTGTTTGGTCGAGGTACGCCGACCTGGAATAACGCGTCGAACGCAGATCATGAAAAGCNAGCGCAGTGATCTACGATCAAAAGCCCGACCCTAACCCTCTCCCGGAGGGAGAGGGAACTGATCGCGTTGTTTGGTCGAGGTACGCCGACCTGGAATAACGCGTCGAACGCAGATCATGAAAAGCGCAGTGATCTGCGATCAAAAGCCCCTCACCCTAACCCTCTCCCGGAGGGAGAGGGAACTGATCGCGTTGTTTGGTCGAGGTACGCCGACCTGGAATAACGCGTCGAACGCAGATCATGAAAAGCCCAGTGATCTGCGATCAAAAGCCCCTCACCCTAACCCTCTCCAGGAGGGAGAGGGAACTGATCGCGTTGTTTGGTCGAGGTACGCCGACCTGGAATATCGCGTCGAACGCAGATCATGAAAAGCGCAGTGATCTACGATCAAAAGCCCGACCCTAACCCTCTCCCGGAGGGAGAGGGAACTGATCGCGTTGTTTGGTCGAGGTACGCCGACCTGGAATANCGAACGCAGATCATGAAAAGCGCAGTGATCTACGATCAAAAGCCCGACCCTAACCCTCTCCCGGAGGGAGAGGGAACTGATCGCGTTGTTTGGTCGAGGTACGCCGACCTGGAATATCGCGTCGAACGCAGATCATGAAAAGCGCAGTGATCTGCGATCAAAAGCCCGACCCTAACCCTCTCCCGGAGGGAGAGGAAACTGACCGCGTTGTTTGGTCGAGGTACGCCGACCTGGAATATCGCGTCGAACGCAGATCATGAAACGCCCAGTGATCTGCGATCAAAAGCCCCTCACCCTAACCCTCTCCCGGAGGGAGAGGGAACAGACCGCGTTGTTTTGGTCGAGGTACGCCGACCTTGAATAACGCGGCGAACGCAGATCATGAAAAGCGCAGTGATCTGCGATCAAAAGCCCCTCACCCTAACCCTCTCCCGGAGGGAGAGGGAACTGATCGCGTTGTTTGGTCGAGGTACGCCGACCTGGAATAACGCGTCGAACGCAGATCATGAAAAGCCCAGTGATCTGCTCCCTCTCCTCGGGGAGAGGGCTGGGGTGAGGGGTGGGCTCACCTCGGTGACCGGTCAGACCCGGAACTGACGCAGCAACCCGTTGAGCTGTTCGCTCAGTTGCCCAAGGCGCAAGCTGGCCGCGCTCGACTGCTCAGCGGCCAACGCGGTGCTATGGGAAAGCCCGGCCGCCTGGGTGACGTTCTGGTTGATGTCCTCAACCACCTGCGCCTGTTGCAGCGTAGCGCTGGCAATCGACGCATTGAGGCCGTTGAGATTACGCAACGCCTGGCCAATCGCATTAAGGCTCGCCCCGGCCAGTCCCGCCTGTTCGATGGTCAATTGCGAGGCCTTGCTGCTGTCGCCGATCACCTTCACCGCAGCCTCCGAATGATTCTGCAAACGCTCGATCATCGACTGAATCTCCGCCGTCGATTTCTGCGTACGCTGGGCCAGCAAGCGCACCTCATCGGCGACTACCGCGAACCCGCGCCCCTGTTCTCCCGCGCGCGCGGCTTCAATAGCCGCGTTCAAGGCCAACAGGTTGGTCTGTTCGGCAATCGAGCGAATCACCTCCAGCACGCTGCCAATCTGCGTACTCTCCGCTGCCAGGGTGCGGATCACTTCCACCGCCTGATCGATCGTGCCCGAGAGCTTGTCGATCTGTTGCAGGCTGCCGTCAATATTGATCTGCCCCTGTTGCGCCTGCGCTTCGGCATCGCGCATTTCTGCGGCGGCGTGTTCGGCGTTTTTCGCCACGTCCTGCACGCCGTAGGTGACTTCGTTGATCGCCGTGGCCACCAATTCCATCTGCTGCGATTGCTGCTGACTGCGCTGCTGCGCCTGCGAGGCATCGTTGCCCAGTTCGCTGGAAGACAGGCCCAAAGCGCTGGCCGAGACCTGCAGATCACCAATCACTCGGCGCAGCTTGGCGGTGAAGGCATTGAAGTGATGGGCCAGTTCAGTGACCTCATCCTTGCCATGGGTATCGAGGCTGCGGGTCAGGTCGCTTTCGCCGCTGGCGATGTTGGCCATCGCATTCACGGTTTCCTGCAACGGACGGACAATGCTGCGTGCGATCAGAATCACCAGCAGCGCCATGATCAGCGCAATCGCCAGGCCGATCGCCGACGCCTTGATCATCTGCCCCTGGAATTCGGCTTGCACATCGTCGACGTACACGCCGGAGCCGATCACCCAGCCCCACGGCTCGAACAACTTCACGTACGAAGTCTTCGCAACGGGATCAGTCGCCCCCGGTTTCGGCCAGCGATAATTGACCATGCCCGCGCCTTTGGCCTTGGCGATGGCGACCATTTCGTTGAACACCGCAAAGCCGTCCGGGTCGCGGATCGCCGAGAGGTTCTGGCCTTCGAGTTTGGGGTTGGTCGGGTGCATGACCATCACGGGCGTGAGGTCGTTGATCCAGAAGTAGTCGCTCTGGTCGTAGCGCAGGCCACGGATCGCGGTCAGCGCCTGCTTTTGCGCGGCATCCCTGGTCAGGGTGCCAGCGGTCTCAAGACCTTGGTAATAGGTGAGCAGGCCGCTGGCGGTCTGCACCACGTGCTGGGTTTTCTGCGCCTTGGCATGGTAGAGGTCGTCGTGAATCTGCTTGAGCATCAGCACGCCCAAGGTCAGCAACATGACCACCGCCACGATCAAGATGAGCCACAAGCGTCGGCTGATCGACACACTGCGCAAGCTGTTCATAACGCTGTCACTCCGGATTTTTGTTCTTGTAGTAAACGATCGCCAGCATCCAGCCACCGCTGTGGGCTCGCGATTGCGCGACTTGAGCCACCTAACGCGGGGAGCGCTATTAAGGCTTGTCTGTTAGGATTTCGGCCCCGCGCGCGAAAACCTGAATCCGGTTTTGATATTTCACGGAATTTTTACCGTTTCGTGTGGATCCTGTGCGCGCGCAATCGCTACAGCTTTTACCGGCTACGCTGGACGCAGTGAACGAAAAAATACTATCGGGGCATGCCCGCGTGCATCGCTCTTTGGGGGATTGATGGATCTTTGGACCGCCTTGCAGGCACTGATTCTAGGAGTTGTAGAAGGGCTGACGGAGTTTTTGCCCATTTCGAGTACCGGACACCAGATCATCGTCGCCGACTTGCTGAACTTCGGCGGCGAGCGCGCCATGGCGTTCAACATCATCATTCAGCTCGGCGCGATCCTTGCGGTGGTCTGGGAGTTTCGCCGCAAGATCCTCGACGTGGTGATCGGCCTGCCGACCCAGCCGAGCGCCAGGCGTTTCACCGCCAACCTGCTGATCGCCTTTCTGCCGGCCGTAGTGCTCGGCGTGATTTTTGCCGATCTGATCCACGAATATCTGTTCAACCCGATCACCGTGGCGGCGGCGCTGGTCATCGGCGGAATCATCATGTTGTGGGCCGAACAGCGTCAGCATGAAGTGCATGCCGAAACCGTCGATGAAATCCGCTGGACCGACGCGCTGAAAATCGGCTTCGCGCAATGCCTGGCGATGATTCCCGGCACCTCGCGTTCCGGCTCGACGATCATTGGTGGCTTGCTGTTCGGCCTGTCGCGCAAGACGGCCACCGAGTTCTCGTTCTTCCTCGCCATGCCAACCATGGTCGGTGCGGCGGTGTATTCGGGCTACAAATACCGCGACCTGTTTGTGCCGGCGGATTTCCCGGTGTTCGCCATTGGTTTTGTCACGGCGTTCATCTTCGCCATGATCGCTGTACGCGGCCTGCTCAAGTTCATCGGCAGCCACAGTTATGCAGCGTTCGCCTGGTACCGGATTGCCTTCGGCCTGTTCATTCTGGCGACCTGGCAGTTCGGCTGGGTGGACTGGTCGGCGGCCAAGGCATGAACGATTCCCGCACGCGCCGCCCTGAGGGACGACCTTCAGGCGGGCGCGTTCAGCATCTGAAATTGAAGCTTGTGGTGTTGCTGATCGTCTGCGCGCTGCCGCTGTTCGGCTCGCTGTCGATGTGGCTCAGCGGCATCTCGCGGGTGCCGCTGGCGGCGTACGGGATTGTCAGTGTGCTGGCGTTCTTTCTGTACTGGGCCGACAAACGCAAGGCCCGCGCCGACGCCAGGCGTACCCCGGAAAACATCCTGCATGCGGTGGAACTGGCGGGCGGCTGGCCGGGTGCTTTGATCGCGCAGCAGGTATTCCGGCACAAAACGCGCAAGGTGTCGTTTCAGATTCTGTTCTGGGTGATCGTGTTGTTGCATCAGGTGTTCTGGATTGACCAGATTTTCCTCGGTTCAAACCTGCTGTCGCTGATCTAACGTCCACCGAAAATCCCCTGTGGGAGCGAGCCTGCTCGCGAACGCAATCTCATCCTCGCTGATCAATCGCCTGACAAACCGCCTTCGCGAGCAGGCTCGCTCCAACAGGATTTGCGTGCTTACAAAAGCAGGCCGATTTGGGTTTTCTTAGGCAACTTGCTCACCACCAGTTGATGGGATCGTTGCAACAGTCCCTGCAATTCCTCGGCACCCAGCGGGTAGGGCGGGTGCATGATGATCCACTGCGCCCGCGCCAGATACGGCGCTGGATGAATCCCCGGGCGGTCGCAGTGGCCGAGAAACAGATCCTTGTCGACCTTGAACGCCAGCGAATCCCCACGTAATCCCTGCAAGGCAAACATCTTGTTGCCGGCAATCGAGAACACCCGCACGCCGCCCCATTTGTAATCTTCCCGCGCGCCGGGCAGGGCCAGACAAAACTCGGCAACTTCGGCTTCGCTCATTCTTCCCTGTTTCATAGAAATCTGTCCCCGCAGGCATTGAACGATTCGACCAGGTGATCAATCCATGCACGCACCGCTGGCATTACCCCGCGCCGGTGCGGATAGACCGCTTGCAGCCAGCCGCCAGGCAATGACCATTGCGGCAGCACTTGCACCAGTGTGCCGTTACGCAATTCGGTTTCGCAGAACATCATCGGCAGCACGGTAAAGCCCTGACCGGCGAGCACGCAGGCCTTGCGCACCACGAAGTCATCAATGCCCAGCCGCGCTTCCATGCTTAGATCGACGCTCTTGCCTTGCTGATCGAGCAGACGCACATGAACCATGCGGTCGGCTTCCAGCGCGCCGAGTACCGGCAGGTTTTTCAGGTCCTGCGGATGAGTGATCGTCTTGCCTTGCATGAACGCCGGGCTGGCGATCACCACTGCTTGCGCCTGCCGCAAGCGCCGGGTGACCAGCAACGGGTCTTCATCGCCGTGATCGCGCACACGCAAGGCGACATCGATGCCTTCGGTGACCAGATCGACCCGGCGGTTGAGCAGGACGACCTCCAACTGCACCTGAGGAAACTTGCCGAGGAAATCGCTGATCACCGTCGGCAGCATTTCATGGGCCAGACCGGTCGGGCACGACACCCGCAAGCGTCCGCGAGGCTCGCTGGACATGCTCGCCACGGCCTCGTCAGCCATTTCCGCTTCCAGCAGCATCGCCTGGCAGTGGCGCAAATAGCGTTCGCCCACGGCAGTGAGGCTCAGTTGGCGAGTGGTGCGTTGCAGCAGACGTGCACCGAGGCGCTCTTCCAGCTCGGCGATCCTTCTCGAAAGCCGTGACTTGGGAATACCGAGCAAGCGCCCGGCGGCGGCAAAACCGCCGGCTTCGACCACTTTGGCGAAATAGTAGAGATCGTTGAGGTCCTGCATGCGCGTTTCCAGTCGTTCTATCAATGGGACGAACTATCGCATTGTCAGCGACTAATCAGCTATTGGTTTGTTGCGTAGGATTGTCTCCATTCCGTCGCCGCCGGCGATTCTTTCAGGAGAACCCACATGAAACTGTTGCACATCGATTCGAGCATTCTCGGCGACAACTCGGCTTCCCGTCAGTTGAGCCGTCAAGTCGTCGACGCCTGGCAAGCCGCCGAGCCGAGCGCCGTGGTCACCTACCGCGACCTGGCCGCCGATGCGATCAGCCACTTCTCGTCGACCACGCTGGTTGCCGCCGGCACCACCGCCGAACTGCGCGACGCTGCGCAACAGCACGAAGCCGAGCTGAGCGCTTCGACCCTGGCCGAATTCATCGCTGCCGACGCCGTGGTGATTGCCGCGCCGATGTACAACTTCACCGTTCCAACCCAGCTCAAAGCGTGGATCGACCGCGTCGCCGTCGCCGGCCAGACGTTCCGCTACACCGAAGCCGGCCCTGAAGGCCTGTGCGGCGGCAAGAAAGTGGTGATTGTGTCGACCTCTGGTGGCATCCATGCCGGTCAGGCCAGCGGCATCGCTCACGAAGAGTATCTGAAGCTGGTACTGGGCTTCCTCGGCATCACCGATATCGAAATCGTCCGCGCTGAAGGTCTGGCCTATGGCGAAGAAGTGCGCAACAACGCCATGAGCGCTGCGCAGGCAAAGATCAGCGAGCAACTGTTCGCCGCCGCGTAAGGCTTGCGTAAAGAACAGCGTCTGTTCAGGCAATCCCCGAAAAACTCTGTATTCTGGTTCCGCAAGGGCTGAATACGGAGTTTTTTGTTTCTGGCTGTTACATAATCTGGCCCGGGTTATGCAGTTTCAGCACATCCGACGATGTGGTCCGACAGGGTGGGGCATTCATGAGGCATCTTTGTGCAATGTTGCTGATTTGCCTGCTGGGCAGCCTGAATTCAGTGCAGGCCGCGCCGGGGCGGCACCCTGTCTGGAGCGTCGGTTATCACGAGATGACCTTTCTCGACCCGCTCGATCTGCAACCGATGCGCGCCATCGCTTTTTACCCGTCCAGTGACCGTGAGCATATGAGTTTGCTTGAGGGCTATTCGGTCGAGGCTGGAGAAGACACCAAAGTTGCCATCGGCCGCTTTCCCATGTTGATGCTCTCCCATGGTAATACCGGCACGCCGCTGGCCTTGCATGATCTGGCCACTTCGCTGGCGCGCAAGGGGTTTGTCGTGGTGGCGGTGATTCATCCCGGCGACAACTGGCGCGACCATAGCCGACTTGGCACTTTGAGCAATCTCTACGGGCGGCCAATCCAGATTTCCCAAGCGATCACCGCGACGCTCGCAGACAACATGCTGGCGCCGTTCGTCAATGCTGATCAGGTTGGTGTGATCGGTTATTCGGCTGGAGGCGAGACCGCGTTGATTCTTTCCGGGGCGCAACCGGATCTGGATCGTCTGCGCCGCTATTGCCAGGAACGTCCGGACGATCACGACGCCTGTAACACCCAGGGCGAGCTGATTGTCGATCGCGATGACCTGCAGCCAGTGGCCGATCCACGGGTTCACGCGTTATTGCTGATGGCACCGCTGAGCCTGAAGTTCGGCCGCCACACCCTTGCCGATGTGCACGTACCGGTGCTGCTCTACAGCGGCGACGGCGACAAACTGGTGGCCTTCGATAAAAACGCCGCCGCCCTGGCGCGCAAACTGCCCACCGCGCCGGACTTCAAATTGCTGGCCGGAGCAGGGCACTTCGTGTTCATGGCGCCGTGCACCGAAGAGCAGATCCTCTCCATGCCGGCGTTGTGTACCGATGCCGACGGGGTGGATCGCGAAGATATTCACCGCAACCTGATCTCCGAGGCCGGACGGTTTTTTGCCCAGGCACTGGGTAAATCGAGCAGGGCGGGGATGCAGACGGCGGATCAATAACTCAAACACCGCATTCCCCTGTGGGAGCGAGCCTGCTCGCGAAAGCGGTGAGTCAGCCAGCGCATCTTTCTCTGACACGACGCCTTCGCGAGCAGGCTCGCTCCCACGGAGATTGAATTGTCTGTTTTCAGGGAAGTGCACGACGCTTGAGCAACAAGGTCAGGCCCAGCCCGGTCACCGACAACAACGCCGCGCTGAAGAAAATCCACGAATAGCCCAGATTCAACGCCACCGCGCCCATCAACGGTCCCGCGATCGCCAGTGCCAGATCGAAGAACACTGCATAAGCCCCCAACCCTGAACCACGGCTGGAACTCGGCACCTGTTTGATCGCTTCAACGCCCAGCGCCGGGTACACCAGAGACAGCCCAAACCCCGCCAGCCCTGCGCCAATCAACGCATACGCAGTGGAGGGCGCCAGCCACAACAGCACCAGCCCGACAGTTTCAACCGACATGCAAACGATGGCTGAGGCAAACCCGCCAAAGCGGGCGATGGCCGAGATAAACAGCAACCGCGAGAGAATGAAACACACGCCAAACACGGTCAGGCAGTACGCCGCGCCGGTCCAGCCTCGATTGAGGTAATAAAGAGTGATGAAGGTGGTCAGGGTGCCGTAGCCGATCGAGGCCAGCGTCAGGCTGGTGCCGTACGGCGCAATCTTGCCGAACACGGCCCAGAACGAAAGGCGCTCGCCACGAATCACCGGCACCGAGGGTTTGTTGCGGATCAACCACAGCGCACCTGCCGCCAACGCCGACAGCGCGATGCCAAGGCTGACAAAGCCATATTCAGCGACCATCACCACGCCCAACGGCGCACCAATGGCAATCGCGCCGTAAGAAGCGATGCCGTTCCAGCCGATGGATTTTGCCGTGTGCTCGACACCGACCTGGCCCATGCACCAACTGATGGTGCCGACACCGATCAGGCCTTGGGCAATGCCAAGCAGCAGGCGCCCGGCAATCAGAATCAACAGGCTGGTCAGCGGAAAACTTTGCAGCAAGGTCGACAGCAACGTCAGCGCGCCGCTGAGGACAATCCCCCACAAGCCATAAATGATCGCCCGCTTGGTGCCCAGGGTATCTGACATGCGCCCGGCCATTGGCCGGCTGAGCAGGGTGGCGAGGTACTGCGAACCGATCACCAGCCCGGCAATGATCGCGCTGAAACCCAGTTGCTCATGGACGTAACCGGGCAGTACCGCAATCGGCAAACCAATGCAGAGGAAGGCAATGAAGGTGTAGAAAACGATGGAGACGATCTGCAGGGTGATCGCCAGGGAGCTTTGCGGTGGCAGTGGCTGCGCAGACATGAGCACTCGTTCGCGGGCGGCGGTGGGAGAGTTGCCGACATCATGGCGCGGGGCTGGGATAAAAGAAAGCAGGCTAACTACTTTCCCTTGGGATTGATGGGGCTGCTGACGGCCCCTTCGCGAGCAGGCTCGCTCCCACATTTGAAATGCATTCCCCTGTGGGAGCGAGCCTGCTCGCGAATATCTGCGCACCAGCAATGTCCAAACGCCGAATGCAAAAAGCCCCGTCACAGAGGACAGGGCTTTTAACTTGCAGCTTGCAGCTTGAAACTAAAAGCTGCTCTTAGAAAACGACGCCTTGGCTACGCAGGTAGTCGTCATAAGTGCCGCTGAAGTCGGTCACGCCGTTCGGGCTCAGCTCGATGATGCGCGTGGCCAGGGACGATACAAACTCACGGTCGTGGCTGACGAAAATCAGCGTGCCCGGGTAGTTTTCCAGCGCCAGGTTCAGTGCTTCGATCGATTCCATGTCCAAGTGGTTGGTCGGTTCGTCCATGATCAGCACGTTGGGCTTTTGCAGGATCAGCTTGCCGAACAGCATGCGACCTTGCTCACCACCGGAGATGACCTTGACCGACTTGAGGATCTCGTCGTTGGAGAACAGCATCCGGCCCAAAGTACCGCGAATCATCTGCTCGCCCTGGGTCCACTGACCCATCCAGTCGAACAGGGTGACGTCGTCTTCGAAGTCGTGAGCGTGGTCCTGAGCGTAGTAGCCCAGTTCAGCGGCGTCAGTCCATTTCACGCTACCGGCATCCGGGGTCAGTTCGTTGACCAGGGTGCGCAGCAGGGTGGTCTTGCCGATACCGTTCGGGCCGATGATCGCAACGCGCTCGCCGGCTTCAACCTGGAAGCTGAAGTCCTTGAACAATGGCTTGCCATCGAAACCCTTGGCCATTTTCTCGACCATGACCGCCTGACGGTGCAGCTTCTTGTTCTGCTCGAAACGAATGAACGGGCTGACGCGGCTGGAAGGCTTGACCTCGGCCAGCTGGATCTTGTCGATCGCCTTGGCGCGGGAGGTGGCCTGCTTGGCTTTCGAGGCGTTGGCCGAGAAGCGGCTGACGAACGATTGCAGTTCGGAAATCTGCGCTTTCTTCTTGGCGTTGTCCGACAGCAGTTGCTCGCGGGACTGGGTCGCCACGGTCATGTATTCGTCGTAGTTGCCCGGGAACAGGCGCAGCTCGCCGTAATCCAGGTCAGCCATGTGCGTGCACACGCTGTTCAGGAAGTGACGGTCGTGGGAGATGATGATCATCAGGCTGTTACGCTGGGTCAGGATGTTTTCCAGCCAGCGAATGGTATTGATGTCCAGGTGGTTGGTCGGTTCGTCGAGCAACAGCACTTCCGGATCGGAGAACAGCGCCTGCGCCAGCAACACGCGCAGTTTCCAGCCTGGCGAGACTTCGCTCATCGGGCCGAAATGCTGTTCCAGCGGAATGCCCAGACCCAGCAACAATTCGCCGGCACGGGATTCGGCGGTGTAGCCGTCCATCTCGGCGAACTCGGTTTCCAGCTCGGCAACGGCCATGCCGTCTTCTTCGGACATTTCAGCCAGCGAGTAGATGCGATCACGCTCGGCCTTGACCTTCCACAGCTCTTCGTGACCCATGATCACGGTGTCAATCACGGTGAATTCTTCGTAGGCGAACTGATCCTGGCGCAGCTTACCCAGACGCACGTTCGGCTCGAGCATGACCTGACCGCCGGACGGATCGAGATCGCCGCCGAGGATTTTCATGAAAGTCGACTTGCCGCAACCGTTGGCACCGATCAGGCCGTAGCGATTGCCTGCGCCGAATTTGACCGAAACGTTTTCGAACAGCGGCTTGGCGCCAAACTGCATCGTGATGTTAGCTGTGGAGATCAATTACCTTACCTATCAATGGGTTAGAGCTGGTCTGTGGTGCCTGGTACAAACTTGAGTACCAATCTGGAGCTTTTCCAGCTCCCCCCAGTCTGTGCTTGAGTTGAGCCAACGCGCATAAGCCGTCCGCAACTGGGGCCGTTGAAGGCAAGCTGCTGAGCGACGAGTACGGGGTTCTTGTTGGACATTGGCGCGCATTGTCGCATAACTCAGACGGCAGTTATATGGCAGGCAAACGGGCGTACGCATCGGCTCGTCCGAGAAGTCCCCGATATCCGCTGATCAAAATCTCGAAAACCCGAATGAACTCACTCGGCCATTTTCACTTCGGAAAGTGGAGCAGCAGCCATTTTGTTCAAACGAGTGAGGACCAAGCCATGCGAGCAATGACCTATCACGGCGCCCATGACGTGCGCGTCGAAACCGTACCGGACCCGAAACTTGAAGCCGCCGACGACATCATCCTGCGCGTCACCGCTACCGCCATCTGCGGGTCGGACCTGCACCTGTACCGAGGCAAAATACCCACCGTCGAGCACGGCGATATATTCGGTCATGAGTTCATGGGGATCGTCGAAGAAACCGGGCCAGCCGTCACGGCCGTGCAGCGCGGCGACCGTGTGGTGATTCCGTTCGTGATCGCCTGTGGCGATTGCTTCTTCTGCCAGCAAGAGCTTTACGCCGCTTGCGAGACCACCAACGAAGGCCCCGGCGCGGCGCTGAACAAGAAAATGATTCCGCCGCCAGCAGCGCTGTTCGGCTACAGCCGTATGTATGGCGGAATTCCCGGTGGCCAGGCGGAACTGGTGCGCGTGCCGAAAGCCAATACCGGCCCGTTCAAGGTGCCGGGCACGCTGTCGGACGAGAAGGTGCTGTTCCTGTCCGATATCCTGCCGACTGCCTGGCAAGCCGTGATCAACGCTGGCGTCAAACAGGGTTCGAGTCTGGCGATCTACGGCGCCGGGCCGGTCGGTTTGCTCACCGCAGCCTGCGCGAGAATGCTCGGTGCTGAGCTGATTTTCATGGTCGACCATCACCAGTACCGCCTCGATTATGCCCAGCGCACCTACGGCGTGATTCCGATCAACTTCGATGAAGACGATGACCCGGCCGACACTATTACCAGCCAGACTCCCGGCCATCGCGGCGTCGATGCCGTGATCGATGCCGTCGGCCTTGAAGCCAAGGGCAGCACCACCGAAACGGTCATGGCTACACTCAAGCTTGAAGGCAGCAGCGGCAAGGCTTTGCGCCAGTGCATCGCCGCCGTCCGCCGTGGCGGTGTGGTCAGCGTTCCGGGGGTGTATGCCGGGTTTATCCATGGCTTCATGTTCGGCGATGCTTTTGACAAGGGCCTGACCTTCAAAATGGGCCAGACTCACGTACAGCGTTTTCTGCCGGAGCTGCTTGGCTACATCGAAACCGGCAAGTTGCAGCCCGAAGCGATCATCACCCACAGGCTGTCTCTGGAGCAGGCGGCCGAGGGTTACAAGATCTTCAATAAGAAGCAGGAAGAATGCCGCAAGGTGATTCTGACCCCGGGTGGCAGCGATGTTCCGCTGGCGCAGCTGGATGAAACCACGCCGTTCGTACCGGCCACCTGAAACCGAGGACTTTTCATGGCGCTACCGTCATCTTCGTTCGCAGCTCCCGTGCGAGCATGGTTTGTGAACCTGTCGCGCACGGGCTGGGGAGGGCGCATTTTCTGGCTGACCCTGGTCGGTGTAACCGTGTTGTTGCTGATCAGTGGCTACACCGGTTTGGTCAGTACCGGCCGCGACACGCTACGCCTCGCCACTCTAGGCGGTCTGTCGGGTTTTGCCGCCACGGCAATCGGTGCGTTGCTGGCCCTGGCGTTGCGGGCGATTACTTCGCGAACTCAAGACACCATGCTCGGGTTTGCGGCAGGGATGATGTTGGCTGCCAGTTCCTTTTCACTGATCCTGCCGGGGATTGCGGCGGCGAAGGAAGCGGTGAGCAGCCCCATGCTCGCCGCTGCCGTCGTTGTGGCCGGCATGGCTTTAGGCGTGGCGTTGATGGTCGGTCTCGACCGCTTCGTCCCCCACGAACATGAAAAAAGCGGCCGGCGCGGGCCTGAAGCCAAGCGCTTCAATCGGGTCTGGCTGTTCGTGCTGGCGATCACTCTGCACAACCTTCCGGAAGGCATGGCGATCGGCGTCAGCTTCGCCACCGGCGACATGAAAATCGGCTTGCCGCTGACCACTGCGATCGCCATTCAGGACATTCCAGAAGGACTAGCGGTCGCGTTGGCATTGCGCGTGACCGGCATTTCCGCAGGGCGTGCAGCGTTGATTGCCGCCGCTTCAGGATTGATGGAACCGTTGGGCGCGATTGTCGGATTGGGCATCACCAACAGTTTTGCGTTGGGTTTTCCGGTGGCGATGGGCCTGGCGGCGGGCGCGATGATCTTTGTGGTGTCGCATGAAGTGATCCCGGAAACTCACCGCAACGGCCACGAGACGCCTGCCACGCTCGGGCTGATGCTTGGGTTCGGCGTGATGATGTTTCTCGATACCGCTTTGGGTTAAAAAAACGACGTGCACCACTGAGCCTATCGTCTCGCACAAAAAAGGAATTTTTTTCAGCGCCAATCACTCTTTCGTTTATAGGCAATGCCAATAACGCAGGGGAATGAGTCATGTCGCTGATCGAAATCCCGACCAGGAAGTCTTCGGGTAAAACATCCACGCCGGCGGATACCGAGCGCCGGCTTTATGACCGATTGCTGGCGGAAGACTCCACGGTTGATCGTGCGGCACTGGACTTCCTGCGCCGGCAGCTGAGCAAGGCGGCTGCGCTGTCTGACGATTTGCCGGCCAGCGCCGAAGAGCTGCTGCAATGGTCGGAAACCCGCTGCGCTAGCGTGGCGGCCGAGTACGCCGATTACCTCGAACAACGTCAGCAGGGCGCGCCGCGCCGCTATTTCCGCAACAAATCCCACGCGTTGTATTTCATCTTGCATGTGGCACCGACCAAAGAGGTCGATGGCGCTTGGCTGGCTGGGCTGTTGCCGCAGTGGCAGGACCCGCGTTTCGACGATTTGCTCGATACCTATCTTGAAGAGCTGGGCGAGGGCGTGCCACGGCAGAATCATGTGGTGATCTATCGCAAGCTGCTCGCCGAGCATGAATGCTCTGATCTGAGCGGTCTTGCCGACGAGTATTTTCTGCAAGGCGCGGTGCAGCTGGCACTGGGACGTTTCGGCGGGCAGTTTCTGCCAGAAGTCATCGGCTTCAACCTCGGCTACGAGCAACTGCCGCTGCACTTGTTGATCAGTGCTTATGAGCTAGCGGAGCTGGGCATCGATCCGCACTATTTCCGCCTGCACGTGACCATCGACAACGCCAGCACCGGCCATGCGCGCAAGGCAGTGCAATCAATGCTCGAGCTGTTGCCACTTGGCGATGAACGCGATGAGTTCTACCGGCGCATGGCTGTCGGTTATCGCCTCAATGATGTCGGCAAAGGCACAACCGCCGTCATCACAGAGTTTGATCTGGACCACGAAGTCATCGCCATGCTTGAGCGTAAAGCTGTCTTTGGCCGGCACATGCATTCCGACTACTGCCGTATCGAAAACCGCACCATCAATCAGTGGCTGGCCACGCCGGGACAGATGGGCGAGTTTCTTTCGGCGCTGGAGCGCAAAAGCTGGATCAAACGCGGTGAGGCGGTGGAAGAAAGTCGTTTCTGGCGTTTGATCGACGGCAGCGATGCGGCGATGTTCGGGGTGTTCAATGGCTATGAGAAACAGCTGTTGCGCGACTGGATCACTCAGGATTGCCCGGCCTCCCGGCCTCGGCCTTACGTACGCCGCGAAGCTGCCGTCGAAGAAACCTTTGACGATGACGCCGATCTGCTCAACCTGGAAGCGGCACTGGCCGACAAGCCTGCCGCCGAACAGATGTCATTGTTGATGCCATGGCTGCAACCCCAGCGGCACTGGCGTCCGGCCGGACTTTTCGCGACGCGTCGCTTCATGCAACTGCGCGCCCGCTTGCGTTGAAACAAGGAGGCTTCATGTCGGCACAAGAAACATCGGACAGAGCGCTGTTCGAGCTGGGCAAGCGCCTGCTCGACAGCGGTTATCACTTCATTACCCCAACGCCGTTGACCCACGAACGTTTTCTGCAGCGCTTTGCCACGCCGTTGGCGAAAGATCTGCGTGATGTGTTTGGCTGGTCGATGCCGTTTCCTTCAGAGCTGTTTCGCGCAGAAGAACTGGCCACGCTGGAGCAGGCCGGCGTAGTTGCACGCGATGGCGCGGTGTGGCGCAGTCAAGTGCGCTGGTCGACGCTCAATGAGCGGTTGTTCGCTCATTCCGCCTTCCCGACAACCGCGAGCGATGCGGTGTTCTTCGGTCCGGATACCTACCGTTTCGCTCAGGCCATAGAAGCGCAGTTGCAGCAGCGCTTTTCGCCGATCAGGCGCGCAGTGGACATCGGCTGCGGCAGCGGCGCCGGGGCGGTGCTCATCGCCAAGGCACGGCCGGATGCCCAAGTGCTGGCGGTCGACATCAATCCGCGGGCGCTGCGCATGAGTGCGGTCAACGCTGAGCTGGCCGGGGCCAACAACGTGTCGGTGTACCACAGCGATCTGCTCGCCAGTGTCGAAGGTCAGTTCGCCTTGATCATCGCCAACCCGCCGTATATGAACGACCAGCAACAGCGCGCTTATCGCCACGGCGGCGGGGCGCTGGGCGAGGGCCTGTCGGTGCGTATCGTGCGTGAGGCGTTACCACGTCTGGAAGTCGGCGGCACGTTGCTGGTGTACACCGGCGTAGCGATTGTTGCCGGGCAGGACCCGTTCCGCGAGGCCGTGGCGCCTCTGCTCAAGGGCGAACGTTTTGGCTGGACTTATCGTGAGCTTGATCCGGACGTGTTCAGCGAGGAACTGCTCAAGCCTGAATATGAGCGCGCCGAGCGCATCGCCGTGGTCGCACTGACGGTAACCCGCGAGCAGTGACCGATAGTTGGGCCACTGCTCGCGCGGTGGCCTTCAGCGATTTCTGATGCGCGAGATCGTCAGCAGGCAAACCCCTACCAGCATCGCGGCCCCGGCTACCAACAGCGGCGAAGGGCGAATCGGCTGCCGCGAGATACGCTCGATGCGCCCGGTGAGGGAGGCGCGCACCGGCGCAAGGGGTTCC
Organism: Pseudomonas sp. Leaf434; assembly: GCF_001425545.1. Lineage (NCBI taxonomy): Bacteria > Pseudomonadati > Pseudomonadota > Gammaproteobacteria > Pseudomonadales > Pseudomonadaceae > Pseudomonas > Pseudomonas sp. Leaf434. The sequence goes on from NZ_LMQZ01000001.1 coordinate 2,179,275, forward strand.
GCCAGATAAGGCGCTTCTTCAATCTCCAGCCGTAAGCCGTCCGGCATCACCAGCGTCAGCCCTTCGATCGTGCCGGCAATTCTGCCCGGATAAACCGGCTCACCGGTAGGGTCGAGCTGGTCGTAGAAAAACATTTGCCCTTCAAGCCAGCCGACGGCGGTCTGCAATTCAGGCCCCAGGTAATACTTTCCATCGAGAAAAAAGCCAGAGAATTGCGGCGCGCGCTCGACGCTTTCAATGCGATAGCGCTGACCTGGTTTCATACCGGTTTGTGGGGCGATCATGGGGGTTCCTCCGTTATTGGTAAGCGATAGAGGAGCGCGTGCCAAGCGTGGTTCCATCGAAACGAGCAACGGGCGTATTGCCTCTTGTACAACGCGCAGGTATTACACAAACGCAGGCAAGACAGTTTTTCACAGTTGAGGGTTCACTATCGGTTACGAACTGTGGCTAAAATGCCACCCTTTCACCGAGCGCCCGGAAACGGCGCGGGCCATGGACGCGCCCTGTGCATCAAGACCGCTGCATAAGACGCTGGGCCTCAGGTCGCCACGCGCGCAGTTTGTTCACTTTTGACGTGTGACCCTTTTCCGTGAAACTCATCATTGCCGCTGTTTATGTCATCTCCATTGCTTACGTTCACTTGCGTGGACGCGTGCGCCACAAGCTGGGGCGGCAACTGAGTGACCACTCGACGTTCCTCGCGCCGATCAACTGCTTCCTCTATCTGTTTTCGAAAATTCCCAACAAGCCGTATCTGAACCCGGCGGACTTTCCCGATCTGAGCCCGTTGCAGGCGCACTGGCAAGAGATTCGCGAGGAGGGCCAGAATCTGTTGCGTGCCGGCGAGATCAAGCGCTCGAATCAGTATGACGATGTCGGCTTCAACTCTTTCTTCAAGACTGGCTGGAAGCGCTTCTACCTCAAGTGGTACGGCGACAGCCATCCATCGGCGATGAAGCTGTGCCCGCGCACCACTGAATTGGTGCAGAGCATCGGCTCAATCAAGGCGGCGATGTTTGCCGAGCTGCCACCGGGCTCGAAGCTGGTGCGCCACCGCGATCCGTACGCCGGTTCCTATCGTTATCACCTGGGTCTGGATACGCCGAACGATCCTGGCTGCTATATCAATGTCGACGGCGAGAACTATCACTGGCGCGATGGCGAAGCGGTGATGTTCGACGAGACGTTTATTCATTACGCCGAAAACACCACGGACCAGAATCGCATCATTCTGTTCTGTGATATTGAACGGCCGTTGAAGTACCGCTGGGCGGCGGCGTTCAACCGCTGGTTCAGCCGCACCGTGATGTCAGCGGCAGGCGCGCCGAATGATGCGGGGGACAAAACCGGTGGTATCAACCGCTTGTTTACCAAGATCTACAAGATCCGTTTGCGCGGCAAAGAGCTGAAGAAGCGCAACCGTACGCGGTATTACCTGGAGAAGTGGGCGATTTTTGCGGCGTTGTTGGCGATCTTTATTCTGATCTGAGACTTGCGGTGTCAGTACCGGCCTCTTCGCGAGCAGGCTCGCTCCCACATTTTGAAATGCGTTTCCCTGTGGAGCGAGCCTGCTCGCGAAGGCGGCCTCACTTCAAACATACCTCTAGCTGGCCCAACGCTTACTCCCCGGACGCCTTCCGAGTCTTCTTCGCCGGCGCCGCCTTACTGCTTGATTTGGCCTTGGGCTTGGCCGGTGCCTTGCCACCGAGGCTGCGTTTGAGCAGCTCGGTCAAGTCGATAACATCGGCAGTCTTGCGTTCTTCCTCGCCAGTGGTGGTCTCGACGTCCTCGATCTTGCCTTCGTGGGCTTTTTTCTCGACCAGCGCCATGATCTTGTCTTCGAACTCGTCCTTGTAGTCCTCAGGCGACCACTCCGAGGTCATGTCTTCAACCAGACGTTTGGCCATGTCCAGCTCACCCTTGGCCAATTGCGGCTTGGTCACTTCACTGCCCAGCGCCAGTTCATCAAGACTGCGCACTTCCTGCGGCCAGCGCAGTTTCACCAGAACCAGCGCCGACTCCAGCGGCATCAACGCGGCCAGGTATTGACGGGTATGCAGGACAACGCGGGCGAGGGCGACCTTGTTGGTTTTGCTCAGGGTTTCGCGCAGCAACGCGTAGACCTTGCCGCCGCGCTTGTCTGGCGCCAGGTAATAGGGCGTGTCGATGTTCTGCAGCGGAATCTGCTCGGCGTCGACGAACGAGAAAATGTCGATGGTCTGTGTCGAGACGGGGTGCGCCGAGCGGATTTCTTCCTCGCTGAGCACCACGTAGCGGCCCTTTTCGTAGGCCACGCCTTTGACGATGTTCTCTTTGGTGACTTCCTTGCCGGTGACCTTGTTGATGCGTTTGTAGCCCACCGGGTCCATGCTGCGGCTGTCGAGCCAATCGAAGTCCACGCCTTGGGACGACGTCGCTGAAACCAGCGCCACGGGGATGTGTACCAGTCCAAAACTGATTGCGCCTTTCCAGATTGCCCGAGCCATGACCTGTCCTCCGAGTGATGATCAGGTGACCCGTGGCGCGGCGAGAAAGTTTCCAGTGATTGCGCGGCTTCCAGCGGTACGGTCAAGCCGTGTTACATGTTGTTTAAGGCACGAGGGTTAACAAATCCGAACCCACGGCGTAGCTTGGGCTCCAAGGCTCTAGTCCACGCACATCGAGAGGTATTCCCATGAACCGGTTTCTGATTGGCATCGCCGTCCTCGTCTTAAGTGGTGGCCTGGTTCATGCCGATGTCGTGCTCGCACAAAGCCCCACCGGGAACAGCAACAATCCCTACAACAGCCCGATCCGCCGGGCCAATCCCAACAGCATGCAGGGCACCCAGCCCAGCGCTCCGCCGCTTCGCGGGCCGAACACCGTTCCCGTGCCACGTCAGCCGACCGTTGAAAATCGCGGCATCGGCAATGGTCAACCGATTCGTTCGGTGCCGAGCAATCCGCCAACCTTCATTCCCAACCCGCCCTCACGGGGCACCGGCAGCAACCGTTGAACGGCAGGACTGATGTTCTGTCAGCCTTTCACACGAACAAAAGGAATCGTGCATGTTGCGTAAAACCCTACTAGCCACCTGCTGCGCCGCCGCGCTGATCAGTGCCCCGGCGTTCGCCGCCGCGCCCAAAGAGCTGAAAAGCGAGCAGGGCATTCTTGAAGTCACCACCATTGCCCAAGGCCTGGAACATCCCTGGGCACTGGCGTTTCTGCCTGATCAGAAGGGCATGCTGGTGACCGAACGTCCGGGTCATCTGCGCGTTGTGAGCAAGGACGGCAAACTGTCGGAGCCGATCAGTGGCGTGCCGCAAGTCTGGGCCAAAGGGCAGGGCGGTTTGCTTGATGTGGCGCTGTCGCCGGACTTCAAGCAGGACCGCATGGTCTATCTGTCGTATGCCGAAGGCGGTGGTGAGGGCGGCAAGGCTGGTACGGCGGTAGGGCGCGGACGGCTTTCCGATGACCTGAAGACGCTGAAGGACTTCAATGTGATCTTCCGTCAGGAACCGAAGCTGTCGGTGAGCAACCACTTCGGTTCACGGCTGGTGTTCGATCGCGACGGGTATCTGTTCATCACCCTCGGCGAAAACAACGATCGGCCGACTGCGCAGGACCTCGACAAGTTGCAAGGCAAAGTCGTACGCATCTTCCCGGATGGCAAGGTGCCGGACGATAACCCTTTTGTTGGCCAATCCGGTGTCCGGCCTGAAATCTGGTCCTATGGCCTGCGCAACCCGCAAGGCGCGGCGCTCAATCCGTGGACCGGCACGCTGTGGGAGAACGAACACGGGCCACGTGGCGGCGATGAAGTGAACATCATCGAACGTGGCAAGAATTATGGCTGGCCGTTGGCGACCCATGGCATCAACTATTCGATGCAACCGATTCCTGAGGCGAAGGGCAAAACTGCTGAAGGCACCGTGGCGCCGCATCATGTCTGGGAAAAATCCCCCGGGGTTACCGGCATGGCCTTCTATGACGCGGATCGCTTCACGCCGTGGCAGCACAACGCGTTTATCGGCGCACTGGTGTCCCAGGAACTGATTCGCCTGCAATTCGATGGCGACAAGGTGGTCCATGAGGAGCGTTTGCTGGGTGAGTTGAATCAGCGTATCCGTGACGTGCGCCAAGGGCCGGATGGCTATCTGTATGTGCTGACGGATGAAGAGAATGGCTCGCTTTACAGGCTGGGGCTGAAATAAGCCAATCGATCGTTCCCATGCTCTGCGTGGGAATGCAGCCCGGGACGCTCTGCGTCCCAAAAGATCGCAGCCTTCGGCAGCTCCCCAATGAGCCGCGCCAGTCAGTCCCGCATTTGGCCGAACCGCCGCCCCCTTGCCTTGTTATAGTTCGGGGCTTATTTCCCAGCCCGGTAAAGGATCACTGCCATGACTCAATACTCCGCCTTCAGCGTCGAACTGGCCGACAACATCGCCCATGTGCAGATAAATCGCCCGGAAAAGATCAACGCAATGAACGCGGCGTTCTGGAGCGAAATCGTCGAAATCTTTCAATGGGTTGACGATACCGACGAAGTCCGCGTGGTGGTGCTAAGCGGTAACGGCAAGCATTTTTCATCGGGCATCGACCTGATGATGCTCGCCGGTGTCGCCAATGAACTGGGCAAGGACGTGGGCCGTAATGCGCGCCTGTTGCGGCGCAAGATTCTCAATCTGCAAGCCTCGTTCAACGCCGTCGACAACTGCCGCAAACCGGTACTCGCTGCGATTCAGGGCTATTGCCTGGGCGGGGCGATCGATCTGATCTCGGCTTGTGACATGCGTTATGCCGCCGAGGACGCGCAATTTTCCATCAAGGAAATTGACATCGGCATGGCCGCTGACGTCGGTACGCTGCAACGGTTGCCGCGAATCATCGGAGACGGCATGCTGCGTGAACTGGCTTACACCGGTCGCACCTTTGGCGCCGAGGAAGCACGCAGCATGGGCCTGGTCAATCGCGTCTACGGCGATAAGGACACGCTGCTCGAAGGCGTGTTCGACATTGCCCGTGACATCGCTGCGAAGTCGCCGATCGCCGTGACCGGTACCAAGGAAATGATCAGCTACATGCGCGACCATCGCATCGACGATGGTCTTGAATACGTTGCCACCTGGAACGCCGCCATGTTGCAATCCACCGATCTGCGCGTGGCCATGGCCGCCCACATGAGCAAACAGAAACCCGAATTTCTGGATTGAGTTAACCATGATCTCTCGCTGGACCACTGCAGTACTCGACACCGATCAACCCGGCGGCTGGGCCGTAGCGCGCAGCCCCGAAGGCTTCCTGTTCGATGACAATGGCGCACTGTTCTCGCGCGAGTGGCTCAAGCGCCAGGACCTGTCGGTCCTCGCTGAGCACGGCATTGGTCATCTCGACGGCGAACCGGTCTATCTGCTTGAGTTGCACAGCGTCAGCGATGTGCCCGGTTGCGGCTGGAAGGGGCTGCGAGCGTTCATGCTCGAAGGCGATCACACGCTGTACAAAGTGCTCGGTTATGCCGCTCAGATTGGCACTTGGGCACGAGAGCATCGCTTCTGCGGCAACTGCGGCCAGCCGATGACGCAAGTCCCGCGCGAACGAGCGATGTATTGCCAGCCGTGCGATCTGCGCAGTTATCCGCGCATTTCACCAAGCATGATCGTGCTGATCACCCGTGGCGACGAAATCCTCCTGGCGCGCTCGCCGCGTTTCGTCACCGGGGTTTACAGCACACTGGCCGGTTTCGCCGAGCCGGGGGAATCGGCCGAGGATTGCCTGATTCGCGAAGTGCGTGAAGAAGTGCAGATCGAAGTGAAGAACATTCAGTACATCGGCAGCCAGTGCTGGCCGTTTCCGCATTCGATGATGCTCGGCTTCCATGCCGAATATGCCGGTGGCGAAATTGTCTGTCAGGAAGACGAGATCGAGGACGCCCAGTGGTTCAACGTGCATGACTTGCCGCCGTTGCCGGCGTCGCGTTCGATTGCCCGTTACCTGATCGACGTCTACGTCGCGCGGCGCTTAGGCCACGCTGAACCAGTGCTGCCAGGCTAGACGCACGGTCAAGCCGAGCACGACGGTGATGAACACTGGACGAATGAATTTGGCGCCGCCGCTGATTGCGGTGCGCGCGCCGAAGAAGGCCCCGACCATCACCGACAGGCCCATGCACAGGCCAATGATCCAGTCGACCTGTCCGGAGAAGATGAACACCGACAGCGCCGCGATGTTGCTGACAAAGTTCATGCTGCGCGCCACGCCGCTGGCCTTGACCAGGTCGATCGGGTACAGCAGCAGACTGCTCACGGTCCAGAATGCGCCCGTGCCGGGGCCGGCCACACCATCGTAGAAGCCGAGGCTGAAGCCCTGGGTCGATTGCCATTTCTTTTTGATCGGCGCGTCGCTGTCCAGCGGCGCTTTCGGCGTGCCGCCAAACAGCAAATACAGGCCACAGGCGAAAACGATCACCGGTAGCATCTTGTTCAGCCACTCGGCCGGCAGGTAATGCGCAACCACCGCGCCAGTGAGCGCGCCGACCAGGGTGCCGACAATCGCGTGGGTCCACTGGCGTGGATGAAACAGTTTGCGTTTGTAGAAGGTGAAGCTGGCGGTCGCCGAACCGAAGGTCGAGCTCAGCTTGTTGGTGCCCAGCACCAGATGCGGCGGCAGGCCCGCCGTCAGCAGCGCCGGCGTGGTCAACAGACCGCCACCGCCAGCGATGGCATCGATGAAACCGGCAAGGAAAGCAACAGCAGCCAGAATGGCCAGGGTGGTGAGGTCAACGCTGAGTTCGAAAGGCATGGAGTCGGCTTATTCGGCAAGGCGCAGAACGTGGGCTGCGGGGAGGGCGGTTATGTTACCTGTATCGAACTGTTGCGGCGAGCCAGAGCATGCCGTCGTCAATTACAGTCTGGAATACATTCCTGTGTAGGAGCTGCCGAAGGCTGCGATCTTCTGGGGCGCGGAGCGCCCCGGCTGCTGCGCGTGCGAACGATCAAATCAAGATCAAAAGATCGCAGCCTTCGGCAGCTCCTACACAGGGGTGGGTTGGCTTTAGAGACCGAGTTCACTCAGCCCCGGATGATCATCCGGTCGGCGGCCCAGCGGCCAGTGGAATTTGCGCTCGCTTTCCTTGATCGGCATGTCATTGATGCAGGCATAGCGCTGGAACATCAGGCCGTTGTCATCGAACTCCCAGTTCTCGTTGCCGTACGAGCGGAACCAGTTGCCGGAATCGTCGTGCCATTCATAGGCATAACGCACCGCGATACGCGTATCGGAGTAGGCCCAGAGTTCTTTGATCAAGCGATAATCCAGTTCCTTCGCCCATTTGCGCGTCAGAAACGCCTTGGCCTCTTCGCGGTTGTTGGCAAACTCGGCGCGATTGCGCCATTTGGTGTCGAGGGTATAAGCGAGCGACACCTTTTCCGGATCGCGGGTGTTCCAGCCATCTTCGGCCAGACGCACCTTCTCGATGGCTGACGCATGGTTGAATGGCGGCAATGGCGGACGTACCTGGGCTGCAGTCGACATGTTCAATCTCCTGTTTCATTTAATGTATGAACAACAAGTCCGGCTTATTAAGAGTTACAGGCCCAATAACTTTCGCGCCATGCATTGCGCATTATCGGCGGCACTGTGATCACCCATCACAAGCGCTATGGTAATGGCGCCTTCAATCAGGATCAGCAACTGTCTGGCCAATAGTTGCGGATCCTCGGCACCATATTCGGTACATAGCTCGCACACGTAGTCGAGCAGCTTCTGTTTGTGTTCTTTGGCCACCAGCCGCACTGGATCCTGTGGATCGCCGGTTTCGCCGCTGGTGTTGATAAAGGCGCAGCCGCGAAAGCCTTCCGAGTCGAACCAGCCCTTGAGCACGGTAAACAGGTTGAGCAGGCGATCGGCCGGAGTCTCGGCCTGGTCGACAGCATGTGTGAACCAGTGCATCCAGCGAACATCGCGTCGCTGAAGGGCCGCGACAACCAGTGCGTCCTTGTCGGCAAAGTAACGATAAATGCTTTTTCTGGAGACGCCGGCGGTCTTCACCAGAAGATCCATGCTGGTGGCAGCGATGCCACTTTTGTAGATCAACTTTTCGGTGACATCCAGAATGATGTCGCGTGTGTCATTGCTGATTGATTCGTTCATGTGGCGAACAGTAGAACGACTGTTCTCCTTGGTCAAGCGAATTTCTTCAGCGTGTGTGAAAACGCTTTCGCGAGCAGGCTCGCTCCCACAGGGGAATGCATTTCAACGGTGGGAGCGAGCCTGCTCGCGAAGGGGCCATTACGGACACTGACAAGACCCGGCGCAGACGATGGTGTAAGCTCTCAAACTCTTCGGAATCGAACCTTGCGAGCCTTATGCCGTTGCTTTTCAAACGTTCTCTGCTGCCCAAACTGCGCAGCTTCGCGCTGACCGCCGAGGCGGTGAGCATTCTGTCCAGTGCTGCCGAATTCCGACGCTGCCTGCTCGAGCAAATCGCCGCAGCGACCCAGCGCATCTACATCGTTGCGCTGTATCTGCAGCAGGACGAAGCCGGTCAGGAAATCCTCGATGCCCTGCACGCAGCCAAGCTCAAGCGTCCCGAGCTGGAAATCGCCGTGGTGGTCGACTGGTTGCGTGCCCAGCGCGGTCTGATCGGCGCGGGCAAGCAGCCGGGCAACGCCGCCTGGTATCAGGACATGACCCGCACGCACCAGAGCGAAGTGCCGATCTACGGCGTGCCGGTGCAGACCCGCGAGCTGTTCGGCGTGCTGCACCTCAAAGGCTTCGTGATCGACGACAAGGTGGTCTACAGCGGCGCGAGCCTGAACAACGTCTACCTGCACAAACTCGACAAGTACCGCTTCGACCGCTACCACGTGCTGCACAGTCGCGAGCTGGCGGATTCGATGCATCATCTGGTCAAGCATGGCCTGATCGAATCGAAAGCCGTGCACCGCCTCGACCTGCCCAACCTGCCGACTACCCGCAGCCTGCGCAACGACATCGGCGACCTGCGCAGCCGTCTCAAGTACGCGACTTACGACACCGGGGCCGGCAGCACAAGCAAAGAAGGGCTGTCGGTCACGCCACTGCTCGGCGTCGGCAAGAACAACCCGCTGAACCGGGCGATTCTGGAACTGATCGCCAGCGCGCAAAAGCAGCTGACCATCTGCACTCCGTACTTCAACCTGCCCCTGGGCGTGATCCGTGAGATCAACCGCGCGCTGGCCCGTGGCGTGAAGATCGACATCGTGGTTGGCGACAAGACCGCCAACGATTTCTACATTCCGCCGAGCGAGCCGTTCAAGGTGATCGCCGCGCTGCCGTATCTATACGAAATCAGCCTGCGCCGCTTCGCCAAACGCCATCAGCACAGCATCGACAGCGGCCAGTTGAACCTGCACTTGTGGCGCGACGGTGACAACACCTATCACCTCAAGGGCATGTGGATCGATCAGCGCTACACCTTGCTGACTGGCAACAACCTCAATCCGCGCGCGTTTCGCCTCGACCTGGAAAACGCGCTGCTGATCGAAGACCCGAAAGGCGAGTGGCTGGAGCCACGGGCGAAAGAGCTGGAAAACATCTTCCGCCATACCACGCGGATCGATAACTTCCAGTCGCTTGAAACGCTGCCGGATTACCCGGCAGGGGTGGCGAAGTTTCTCAAACGGGTGAGTCGGGTGAGGATTGAGCGGTTGCTCTACAGGATTCTCTAGCGCGTCCGGAATTGCTTTCGCGAGCAGGCTCGCTCCCACAGGGAAATGCATTCCAACTGTGGGAGCGAGCCTGCTCGCGAAGGGGCCAGACCAGAGGCTAAAAAATCAGTTCAGACCCAACTTCCCGCGCATCATCGAAAGATCCTCCGCCAGCGTATTCACCGGCCCGATCAGCGCTTTGCGGTCGTTGTCCTTCACTTTGTCATAGGTCTCAAACCCGCCATCCGCCGTTTTGTACTTGGCGAGGATCTTGTCGACCGTAGCGAAGTTCTTGTCGACCTTGGCAACAAACGCCTTGTCCTGCTGTTCGATCTGCGGGCGGAACAGATCAACGATCTTCTTCGCCCCGTCGATATTGCCTTGGAAGTCGTACAGGTCGGTGTGGCTGTAGCGATCTTCCTCGCCGGAAATCTTCGTCGCCGCGACTTCTTCCAACAGCGCAGCAGCGCCGCCGACGACCTTCTCTGGCGGGAAGGTCAGACCGGCCACACGGGTTTGCAGGTCCTGCACGTCTTTGTTCAAACCGTCGGCCAATGCATCCAGGCCCTTAGTGGACTTCTCCGCGAACAACGAATATTCGATCCGGTGAAAGCCAGTGAAGTCCTCGGCCTTAACGCCTTTTTCGTGATCGTCAACGCGAGAATCGATGGACGCATCGAGATCGCTGAACAGCTCGGCGATCGGCTCGATCGACTCGTAATACACCCGCGTCGGCGCGTAGAGCTTCTGCGCGGTGGCGAGATCGCCTTTCTTCACCGCGTCGGTGAACTGCTGGGTGTGGCTGGCCAGCTCATCGAGTTTCTCGGTGACGTAAATCTTGTAGTCCGACACCGGCCCCACCAGATCCAGCGGCGCGGTCGCGGCGAACGCCGCCAGCGGGGTGTTGAGCAAACCAAGGGTCAGCAATAACGCGAGTGGCGTCTTTTTCATGGGGCGGCTCCAGTGTCGGTTGGGTGTCATGCGGTTTTGTTTTGGGAGGTGGCAGCGAGTAACGAGCGACCGATGAAATCGTCATCGCCGGTCACGCCGGGCAGGGTGAAGAAGTAACCGCCGCCGACCGGTTTGAGGTATTCCTCGAGCGGTTCGCCGTTGAGGCGGGTCTGCACGGTGATAAAGCCTTTTTCCAGATCGGCCTGATAGCAGATGAACAGCAGACCCATGTCGAGCTGGCCGTTCTTGTTGACGCCGTTGGAGTAGTTGAATGGCCGGCGCAGGATCAGATTGGCCTGAGTCGCGGCGGTGCGCGGGTTGGCCAGACGGATGTGCGCGTCGAGCCTGGTCAGCTTGCCGGCGGGGTCTTTGCTGTAATCCGGCACTTCGCTTTCAGTGTGGCCACCGATGGGCGCGCCGCTGCTCTTGACCCGGCCGAGAATGCTTTCCTGCTCCTGCAACGGCGTGCGATCCCAGCGTTCGACGAAGTTGCGTATGATGCGCACCGCTTGATAACTGCCGTGGGCAGCCCAGGCCGGTTCGTCACTGTCCGGTTGTACCCAGACAATCCGCTCCATGGCCTTGGCGTCGTTGGAATCGGGGTTGGCCGAACCGTCGCGAAAACCGAGAAAGTTGCGCGCCGACTGCGCCGGCACACCGGGTTTGGCCAGGGCTTGCGGCGGCACGCTGCCTTCCTGTTTCCAGCGCACCAGCAGCAGGTCGGGCAGGTTTTTGACGATGTCGCGCAGGGCGTGAATGTTGGTATCGGCGGTGTTGGCGCAGAACTGCAGGCTCAGATCGCCATGGCAGCAATCGGCGTCCAACGCATCGTTGGGGAAGCCAACCATGCGTTGCAGACGCCTGGGCTTTGCCGCCGCGAGACCGAAGCGTTCGTCGAACAGCGAGTCGCCGACGGAAACGGTGATGGTCAGGTTGTCCGGGGTGACCACCGGGCCGAGGATGCCGGAGTCCAGCGGCGGCAGTTTCGGGTCGACCTGCGCGACCGGGCCGCCCTTCATTAAAAACGCAATGCGTTCGTTGAGGGTGCGGAACAGCCGCTCGAGGTCTTCGCGATCGCTGGCCAGCACATCGAACGCCACCAGCATCCCGGAGGCCGGGCGCGGGGTGACGATGCCGGTCTGGTGCAAGCCGTGGAAATCGTGGCGGTCTTCGGTCTTGTCGCTGCTCGGCGCTTCAGTGACTTGCGCAGGCAGCGCGGCCATGGCCGGGCAACTCAGCGTCGATCCGGCAAGGGCGACACCGGCGGCGCCCATGCCCATCAGCACGCGGCGCCGTTGCAGGTTGAGAGGTTCTGAATCGTTCATCTGTCGTGGTCTTCTGCTTACAGGCCGGAAAGGCCGAGGGCGGGGTCGATGCCATCCAGTGCCGTGGCCAGAGCCTTGGCTTTGGCGGCGATCTGCTGGCGTTGCGCGGCGGTCACGGCGTCGTAACTGACGTAGCCATCGGCGGATTTGAAGGGGTTGAGTTGGCTGTCGAAATCGTCCAGCGCCTGGTCGATCTTCGGCAACAACTCAGCAGCGGATTTGCTCAGCATCGGGCGCAACAGGTCGACGACCTTGCGCGCAGTCTGCGCGTTGGCGGCGAAACCGTTGAGGTCGCTGTGGCTGTAGCGTTCTTCTTCGCCGCTGCCGGCGCGCACATCGGCGAGACTGTTGAGGTTGCGCACGACGATACTCACCAGTTGCTCCGGTGGCAGTGACTGCGCAAGTAACTGTTGCTTGAGGGTGGTGACATCTGCGAGCAAGCGCTGGGCAATCGGCGTGACATCGTCGAGATTGCGCTGCTGGAACAGCGCGTATTCGAGGCGATGGAAACCGACAAAGGCGGGATCCTGCTCGCGCTTTTCAAAATAATCGGCGCGGGCATTGATCTGATTGTCCAGCTCGGCCAGGCGCTGCGCCGCCGGCGCCAGACGCTGATAAGCGGCACGCGCCGGCAGGTACAACGCTTGCGCCTGGGCCAGATCACCACTGGCGATCGCCTGATTCAGCGCCGTCGCCGCTTTGATCAACGCGCTGCCCTGAACGGCCAGATACACGCGAAATTCCGACAGCGGCCCGACGAACGCGACCATCGACGGCTTGGCCTCGGCGGCGGCATCCGAGGCTGCCGTCGCCGTCACGTGCAAGGTGCCGCGCGGGTTGCTGAGCAAGCCGCAGGTGATCGCATAGTCGCCCGGTTGCAGGTTGGCGTTAATCACCTGGCTCAGGCCCGGCGCGATGTTTTCCCGCTCTTCGACCACCAGCACGCCGTCGAGAATTTCCCACTCGACCGCCCGCTCGGAGCGGTTGACGATGCGGAAACTGGCGCGGCCGGCGGGCACCGTCAGGGCATTTGGCTCGCAACTGTGCGGATGGATGTTTACGACGATTTCATCGTGGTTGTGCTGACGCTTGGCGGCGGCCATGTTCGAGGCGTACCAGAACAGCCCGCCGGCGGCGACCATCAGCAGCACCGAGCCGGCCAGCGCCCAACGCAGGGCCGGAGGGGTTTGGGTAGTAGACATGAAGGGCCTTATTGGCTGGAAACGGAAGTCGTTGGCGTCGCCTGGCGCGGCGCGGGCATGAAGAACATCACCAGCGCCAGCAGCAGATAAATCAGATACGCACCCAGGGTGCTGACGGTCGGCGCATCCTGGTAACCGAACATGCCGGCCAGCACCGAGCCCAGCGGGCCGTCCATCGGCAGCGTCGCGCTGAAGTCGAACAACACCGTTTGCAGGTGATTCCACAGCCCGGCTTCATGCAGCGCCTGCACCGAGTTGGCGAGTATTCCGGCGGCGACCACGAGGATGAACAATCCGGTCCACTTGAAGAATGCCGACAGATTCAGGCGCATGCTGCCGCTGTAGATCAGGAAACCGACGATCACCGCCAGGATCAGGCCGAGCAGGGCACCGATCGGCGCGCCCGGGCCTTCGCTTTGCTGGAACACGGCGAGCAGGAAGAATACGGTTTCCAGGCCTTCGCGAGCGACGGCGAAGAAAACCATGGCGATCAATGCAATCACCTGATGCCTGGATTGCGTCAGCGCTTGATCCAGCGAGGCTTGCAGCGAGTGCTTGATCGACCGCGCGACCTTGCGCATCCAGAACACCATCGAACTGAGGATGCCCACGGCGACCAGACCGACCACGCCCTCGAACAACTCCTGCTGCTTCTGTGGGAATTCAGCGCTCACCAGCTCCAGGCCACCGCCGACCAGCAGCGCAAGGGCAGCAGCGAGGAAGACGCCGATCCACACCGCCGGCATCCATTGACCGCGGCCGGTCTGCTGCAGATAACTGGCAATGATGCCGACGATGAGCGCGGCTTCGATGCCTTCGCGCAACATGATCAAAAAGGGAACGAGCATTGGCTAGCCACAGCGATTTAGATAGGAGGCTAAGTTGTAACATAATGACACTCATTCCCAAATGGCATTCATTGACATTTAGCTGAACCTTAGCTGAACGACTGTGATTCCTGTGGGAGCGAGCCTGCTCGCGAATGCGGTATGCCTGTGACATTTGTTTATCTGACGCATCGCGTTCGCGAGCAGGCTCGCTCCCACATTGGCCCTGCGATGACTTCAGCAGCTGGGTTAAGATGCCCACCACCCAAAAAACAACAAGGTTCACCTCGCTCCATGGCAGAAAAAGACACCATTGCCATTCAACTGGTGCGCGAAGCGCTGCTGCAAAGTTGTGCCCCGGGTGCGGCAACGGATGAGGCGTTGACCAAGGTCGGCATTGATCCGGCTTTGTTAGCGGCCGATGAGGGCAGGGTGCCGGCCTCGCAATACGCCAGACTCTGGCGCCTGCTGGCGCGACGCGGTGATGACGAGTTCTTCGGCATGGACCCGCGCCCGCTCAAATCCGGCAGCCTGGCGTTTTTGTGTCGCAGCGCCATGGCGCAACCGACGCTGGCGGCGGCGCTGGATACTGGTCTGACGTTCCTGTCGCTGATGCTGGAAAAACTGCCGGCGCAACTGGTGCATCAGCAGAGCCTTGCGGAAATCGTCCTGCTCGAAGACGACGCCGAACCGCGCCGCGCCTTCACCTATTTCACTTACTGGATGATCGTGCACGGCGTCGCGTGCTGGCTGGCCGGGCGGCGGATTCCGATTCTGGCGATTGAACTGCGCTGCGCGGAACCGGACTTCATCGACGATTATCGGGTGATGTTTTCGGAAAACCTGCGCTTCGAACGCCCACGTACGCGGATGATCTTTTCCGCCGATTGCCTCGATCTGCCGATCAAGCGCAGCGCCGAAGAACTCAAGCGCTTTCTCGCCCAGGCGCCGGCCAACATTCTGGTCAAGTACCGCGACCCCGACAGCCTGGCCAGCCGGATCAAACAGGATCTGCGGCAGCTCCCCGCCGAGCAATGGCCGGAAACCGAGGCGCTGGCCCAGCAATTTTGTATGTCCGCGTCGACATTACGCCGGCGTCTGGCCGAGGAAGGGCAGACTTATCAGGGGCTGAAAGACAGCGTGCGCAAAGAGCTGGCGATTACCTGGCTGGCGGAGCCTTCGATCAGTTTTGTCGAGATTGCTGCACGGCTGGGTTTTGCTGATGCCAGTTCGTTCTACAAAGCGTTTCGCAAGTGGTCCGGGTCGAATCCGGGGCACTACCGCACACTGATCCTCAATGAGGTGGTCTGATCCGACGCCTTCGCGAGCAGGCTCGCTCCTACAGTTTGAACGGCGTTCCCCTGTAGGAGCTGCCGAAGGCTGCGATCTTTTGATCTTGTACTTGATGGTAAAAATCAAGATCAAAAGATCGCAGCCTCGTTGCACTCGTCAGCTCCTACAGGGCGTGCGGCCGCAACCTCTTGGCCAAACCAGTCAACCACGTTGATAGCTTTGACCATTGCCCCAAGGCCCGCGCGGCGCGACTATCCCTGTGTTGTTTACGGTTCCCAGCCTAATAAAAACACCGAGGGATTCTGGCAATGCGTGATTACTTGTCTGCCACCGAACAGTTCGATTATCAGCACACCGTCGATGCGTCGCTCAGCGGCACGCTGGCGGCACTCAACGCCTGCGTTGAATGTTGCGACCGCCATGCCTTGCCCGGGCGCATTGCGTTGTTCTGGGAAGGTCGCGACGGCTCAAGTGCGACTTACACCTTCACTGATCTGCAAGACAAAGCCGCGCGTTTCGCCAATTTCCTCCTCGCCCAGGGCGTGCAGAAGGGCGACAAAGTCGCTGGCCTGCTGCCACGCAACGTCGAATTGCTCATCACCGTGCTCGCCACCTGGCGCATCGGCGCGGTGTATCAGCCGCTATTCACCGCATTCGGGCCGAAAGCGCTAGAGCACCGCCTGAACAGCTCGGGGGCTAAAATCGTGGTCACCGACGCGGTCAACCGGCCCAAGCTCAATGAAGTCAGCGCATGCCCGACCATCGTCACCGTGGCTGGCGCCAAAGGTCAGGGCATTGTTCGTGGTGATTTCAGTTTCTGGGCTGAGCTGGCCAACTATTCCAATGTCTGCGAGCCGGTATTACTGACCGGCGAAGACCCGTTCCTGCTGATGTTCACCTCGGGCACCACAGGGCCGGCGAAAGCGCTGTCAGTGCCGCTCAAAGCCATCGTCGCCTTCCAGAGTTACACCCGCGATGCGGTGGACCTGCGCCCCGAAGACGCGTTCTGGAACGTCGCCGATCCGGGCTGGGCCTATGGCATCTATTTCGGCGTCACCGGGCCGTTGGCGTTGGGGCACCCGATTACCTTCTACGATGGCCCGTTCACCCTCGAAAGCACCTGCCGGGTGATCAACAAATACGGCATTACCAATCTCACCGGCTCGCCCACTGCCTATCGTTTGCTGATTGCCGGTGGCGAGGAGTTCGCCAGATCGATCAAGTGCAAACTGCGCATCGTCAGCAGCGCCGGTGAGCCGCTGAACCCGGAAGTGATCCGCTGGTTCGCCGACAACCTCGACGTGGTCATCCACGACCATTACGGCCAGACCGAACTGGGCATGGTGCTGTGCAACCACCACGGCCTCGAGCACCCGGTGCATGTCGGCGCCGCCGGTTTCGCTTCGCCGGGCCATCGCATCGTCGTGCTCGATGAGCAGTACAACGAACTCGGCGTCGGTCAACCGGGCATTCTCGCCATCGACCGCCCGCAGTCGCCGATGTGCTGGTTCGGTGGCTACGAAGGCGCGCCGACCAAGGCCTTTGTCGGCAACTACTATCTAAGCGGCGACACCGTGGAGTGGAACCCGGACGGCAGCATCAGCTTCGTCGGCCGCAGTGATGATGTGATCACCACTTCGGGCTACCGCGTCGGCCCGTTCGACGTGGAAAGTGCCCTGATCGAACACCCGGCCGTGGTCGAGGCGGCGGTCGTCGGCAAACCCGACCCGGAACGCACCGAACTGGTCAAAGCCTTTGTCGTGCTGAGCGCGCAGTACCGTGCCGCGCCGGAGTTGGCCGAGGAGCTGCGCCAACACGTGCGCAAGCGTCTGGCCGCGCATTCGTACCCGCGTGAAATCGAATTTGTCAGCGAATTGCCCAAAACCCCGAGTGGCAAATTGCAGCGCTTTATCTTGCGCAACCAGGAAATCGCCAAGGCTCAAGAGGCCGCGGCGCACAGAGTTTCAGCTTGAATCCAAGGGAACACCGTCATGCAGATCGAGAACAAGGTTTTTATCGTCACCGGCGGCGCGTCAGGCCTCGGTGCCGCGAGCGCGGAATTGCTGGTCAGTGCCGGCGCCAAAGTCATGCTGGTCGACATGAACGCCGAAGCCGTCGCCGCTCAGGCGCAGCGCCTGGGTGCGCAAAGCGTGGTTGCCGACATCAGCAATGAAGCCGCCGCCGAAGCCGCTGTGCAGGCGACCGTTGCCGCATTTGGCAGCCTCAACGGCCTGATCAACTGCGCCGGCATCGTTCGCGGCGAGAAAATTCTCGGCAAGAACGGCCCGCACGGCCTGAGCAGTTTTGCTCAAGTGATCAACGTCAACCTGATCGGCAGTTTCAACATGCTGCGCCTGGCTGCGGCGGCGATCGCCGAGAGCGAAGCCAATGCTGACGGCGAGCGTGGAGTGATCATCAACACCGCCTCGGTCGCAGCGTTCGACGGCCAGATTGGCCAGGCTGCGTACTCGGCTTCGAAAGGCGCGATCGCCAGCCTGACTCTGCCGGCCGCCCGCGAGCTGGCGCGCTTCGGCATCCGCGTGATGACCATCGCACCGGGCATTTTCGAAACGCCGATGATGGCCGGCATGACCCCGGAAGTGCGCGATTCGCTGGCCGCGGGTGTGCCATTCCCGCCGCGTCTGGGCAAGCCTGCCGAATACGCCGCGCTCGTGCGCCACATCATCGAAAACAGCATGCTCAACGGCGAGGTGATCCGTCTCGACGGCGCCTTGCGCATGGCCGCCAAGTAAGGAGGATTAGTCATGACTATGTCCAATGATCCGATTGTTATCGTCAGCGCTGTCCGCACACCGATGGGCGGTTTTCAAGGTGAACTGAAAAGCCTCACCGCACCGCAACTCGGGGCGGCGGCGATCAAGGCTGCGGTCGAACGCGCCGGTGTCGCCAGCGACGCGGTTGATGAAGTGCTGTTTGGTTGCGTACTGCCCGCCGGCCTCGGTCAGGCGCCGGCACGTCAGGCCGCACTCGGCGCCGGGCTGGATAAATCGACGCGCTGCACCACGGTGAACAAGATGTGCGGCTCGGGCATGCAGACCACCATCATGGCTCACGACATGCTGCTTGCCGGCAGTGCCGACGTGGTGATCGCCGGCGGCATGGAAAGCATGTCCAACTCGCCGTACCTGCTCGATCGCGCCCGCGCCGGCTATCGCATGGGCCACGGCCGCGTGCTTGATTCGATGTTCCTCGACGGCCTCGAAGACGCCTACGACAAGGGGCGCCTGATGGGCACCTTCGCCGAGGATTGCGCCGAGGCCAACAGCTTCAGCCGCGAAGCGCAGGATGCTTTCGCCATTGCCTCGACTACCCGCGCGCAACAGGCGATCAAGGATGGCAGCTTCAAGGACGAAATCGTCCCGCTGACGGTGACCGTCGGCAAAGAGCAGGTGGTGATCAGCAACGATGAACAGCCGCCAAAAGCCAAACTCGACAAGGTTGCCTCGCTGAAACCGGCGTTCCGCGAGGGCGGCACGGTCACCGCAGCCAACTCCAGCTCGATTTCCGACGGCGCGGCGGCGCTCGTGCTGATGCGCCAGTCCCATGCGCAGCAACTGGGCCTCAAGCCGCTGGCGGTGATTCATGGGCATGCTGCGTTCGCTGATACCCCTGGGCTGTTTCCCACCGCACCGATTGGCGCGATCAAGAAACTGGTGAAGAAGACCGGTTGGGCGCTGGATCAGGTGGATCTGTTTGAAGTTAACGAGGCGTTTGCCGTGGTCGGCATGGCGGCGATGACGCACCTGGAGATTCCCCACGACAAGCTCAATGTGCACGGCGGCGCCTGCGCGCTGGGCCATCCGATCGGTGCGTCGGGAGCGAGGATTCTGGTGACGTTGCTCGCGGCGCTGCGGCAGAAACAACTCAAGCGCGGCATTGCAGCGATCTGCATTGGCGGCGGCGAAGCCACGGCCATGGCTGTGGAATGCGTTTACTGAAGGCATCGCCGATCAACTGTGGGAGCGAGCCTGCTCGCGAAGACGTCGTTTCAGCCGGCACATGCGTGACTGATACACCGCTTTCGCGAGCAGGCTCGCTCCCACAGGGTTCAATGTCGTACTCAGATTTCAAGGACTCACCATGATCCCCAACGAAGACCAGACCCAGATCCGCGACATGGCCCGGCAGTTTGCCGAGGAGCGGCTCAAGCCGTTCGCCGCCGAGTGGGATCGCGAGCACCGTTTCCCCAGCTCAGCCATCGCCGAGATGGCTGAGCTGGGTTTCTTCGGCATGCTCGTGCCGGAGCAGTGGGGCGGCTGTGACACCGGCTACCTCGCGTACGCCATGGCTTTGGAAGAAATCGCCGCCGGCGACGGTGCCTGCTCGACGATCATGAGCGTGCACAACTCGGTCGGCTGCGTGCCGATTCTCAAGTTCGGCAATGACGATCAGCGCGAGCGCTTCCTCAAACCGCTGGCCAGCGGCGCCATGCTCGGCGCCTTCGCGCTGACCGAACCGCAGGCCGGTTCCGATGCCAGCAGCCTGAAAACCCGCGCGCGGCTGGAAGGCGATCACTACGTGCTCAACGGCTGCAAACAGTTCATCACCTCCGGGCAGAACGCCGGCATCGTGATCGTGTTTGCCGTGACCGACCCGAGCGCCGGCAAACGCGGGATCAGCGCGTTTATCGTGCCGACCGACTCGCCAGGCTACAAAGTCGCGCGGGTCGAAGACAAACTCGGCCAGCACGCGTCCGACACCTGCCAGATTCTTTTTGAAGATGTGAAAGTGCCGGTGGCCAATCGGCTGGGCGAGGAGGGCGAGGGCTACAAGATTGCCTTGGCCAACCTTGAAGGCGGCCGCGTCGGTATCGCCTCGCAAGCCGTCGGCATGGCCCGCGCCGCGTTCGAAGCCGCTCGTGATTACGCCCGCGAGCGTGACACCTTCGGCAAGCCGATCATCGAGCATCAGGCCGTGGCGTTCCGCCTGGCGGACATGGCCACGCAAATTGCCGTCGCCCGGCAAATGGTGCATTACGCCGCGGCCTTGCGTGACAGCGGCCAACCGGCGCTGGTCGAAGCGTCGATGGCCAAGCTGTTCGCCTCGGAAATGTCCGAGAAGGTCTGTTCCATGGCCTTGCAAACCCTCGGCGGTTACGGTTACCTCAACGACTTCCCGCTGGAACGCATCTACCGCGACGTGCGCGTCTGCCAGATCTACGAAGGCACCAGCGACATTCAGCGCATGGTCATTTCGCGCAATCTCTGACAAGGAATTTTATTCATGACTTACGAAACGATTCTGCTGGAAACCCGCGACCGCGTCGGCCTGATCACCCTCAACCGGCCGCAGGCGCTGAACGCGCTGAACGCGCAGCTGGTCAGCGAAGTGAACCACGCCCTCGATACGCTGGAAGCCGATGCGCACATTGGCTGCATCGTCCTCACCGGTTCGAAAAAAGCTTTCGCCGCCGGCGCCGACATCAAGGAAATGGCTGAGCTGACCTATCCGCAGATCTACATGGACGATCTGTTCAGCGACAGCGATCGCGTGGCCAACCGCCGCAAGCCGATTATCGCCGCGGTCAATGGTTTTGCCCTCGGCGGCGGTTGTGAACTGGCGCTGATGTGCGACTTCATCCTGGCTGGCGACAACGCCAGATTCGGCCAGCCGGAAATCAACCTCGGCGTGCTGCCGGGCATGGGCGGCACCCAGCGCCTGACCCGCGCGGTGGGCAAAGCCAAGGCCATGGAAATGTGCCTGAGCGGGCGCATGATCGACGCGGTGGAAGCCGAGCGTTGCGGCATCGTCGCGCGCATCGTGCCGAGCGATGAGTTGCTTGATGAGGCGCTGAAAGTCGCGGCGGTGATCGCCGGCAAGTCACTGCCGATTGCGATGATGATCAAGGAGAGCGTGAATCGGGCGTTCGAGGTCAACCTGAGCGAAGGCGTGCGTTTCGAGCGTCGGGTGTTTCATGCCGCGTTTGCGACGCAGGATCAGAAGGAAGGGATGGCGGCGTTTATTGCCAAGCGTGAGGCTGCATTCCAAGGCAAATAGTGTGTGAGCTTCACAAGCCCCTCACCCTAGCCTTCTCCCCAGGGAGAGGGGACTGACCGCGGGATATGGGCGAATTACGCCGACCTGAAAGGTTGCCGCTGAATCCGTAACCGACTCGGTCGGCTCCCTCTCCCTGGGGAGAGGGGACTGACCGCGTGATATGGGCGAATTACGCCGATCTGAAAGGTTGCCGCTGAATCCGTAACCGACCCGGTCGGCTCCCTCTCCCTGGGGAGAGGGGACTGACCGCGTGATATGGGCGAATTACGCCGACCTGAAAGGTTGCCGCTGAATCCGTAACCGACCCGGTCGGCTCCCTCTCCCTGGGGAGAGGGCTGGGGTGAGGGGTAGGGCCAACGCCATTACAGCTGATAGTTCTTCAAATCCCGCGCAATCACCATCCGCTGTATCTCGCTCGACCCTTCATAGATCTGGGTAATCCGCGCATCGCGGTAGTACTTCTCGACCGGGTAATCCTCCAGATAGCCATAGCCGCCATGAATCTGGATCGCCGACGAACACACCTTCTCGGCCATTTCCGATGCGAACAGCTTGGCCTGCGAAGCCTCGGACAAGCATGGTTTGCCCGCCGTCCTCAGCCGCGCTGCATGGAGGATCAGCAACCGTGCGGCGTTGATCTGCATGTGCATGTCAGCCAGCAGATTGGCGATGCTCTGGTGCTCGATGATCGGCTTGTCGAATTGCACCCGGTCTTTCGAATAAGCCAGCGCCGCTTCAAAAGCAGCCCGGGCGATACCCAATGCCTGCGCGGCGATGCCGATGCGTCCGCCTTCAAGGTTGGACAGGGCAATCGCAAGGCCCTTGCCGCGTTCGCCGAGCAGATTGGCCTCGGGGATGCTGCAGTTGTTCAGCGTCACCGCGCAGGTGTCGGAGGCGCGGATGCCCATTTTGTGTTCGGTGCGATCGACGATGAAACCCGGTGTGTCGGTCGGCACCAGAAACGCTGACAGGCCTTTTTTGCCGAGATCCGGATCGGTTACCGCGAAGACGATCGCCAGTTTCGCCCGCTTGCCATTGCTGACAAATTGCTTGGCACCGTTGATCACCCATTGGCCGTCGCGCAGTTCGGCGCGGGTGCGCAGGTTGTGTGCTTCGGAGCCGGCCTGGGGTTCGGTCAGACAGAAGCAACCGATGGTCTGCCCACTGGCCAGATCGGCCAGCCAGGTCTGTTTCTGTTCGTCGCTGCCGTAGTTGAGCACCGGGCCGCAGCCGACCGAGTTGTGAATGCTCATGAACGCGCCGGTCGCGCCGTCACCGGCAGAGATTTCCTCAACCGCCAGCGCATAAGCGACGTAATCGACGTAGGTGCCGCCCCATTCTTCCGGCACAACCATGCCGAGCAAGCCCAACTCGCCCATCTTCGCCACCAGGGCGTCGTCGATCCAGCCAGCCTTTTCCCAGGCCTGGGCGTGGGGCGCGATTTCGCCACGGGCAAAATCCCGGGCCATGTCGCGGATCATCACTTGTTCTTCAGTCAGTTCGAGATCGTGCATGACTCAGCTCCCGCTCTCATCAAAACCATGGAAGAAGCTCGCAACCTGCGCAGCGTCCAGCTCAGCGACGGTCGGCGGGTTCCAGCGCGGTGACTTGTCCTTGTCGATCAGCAGGGCGCGCACGCCTTCGATCAGGTCGCCTCGGGCAAACCACTGGCGGTCCAGATGCAGCTCCAGCGCAAAGCAATTCTCCAGACTCAAATGTCTGCCGCGACGGAGCATTTCCAGGGTCACGGCCATGGCCAGCGGCGAGCGGGTTTCCAGCAGATCCGCCGTGCTGACTGCCCATTCATGGCTGTCGGCGACAGTGACGGCGCGCAATTGCTCGATCATGCTCGGCACGTTGGGCAGGGCAAAGAAATGGTCGATGGCCGGGCGCAACACTTGGAGGGGTGCATTGGGCAGAGTTTGCACGGCGTGCTTGGCCAGCAGGTTCTGCAGCGCCTTCAGCGGCGTGTCCTGCCACTCCATCTGGTCGAGCTTGTCGTCGAGCAGCGCCAGTTTGCTGCTGTCCAGGTACCAGTCGGCGAGGCCGCAGTACAGCGCATCGGCGGCGCGAATCTGCACGCCGCTGACGCCCAGATAAATCCCCAGCTCACCGGGAATCCGCGGCAGGAAGTAACTGCCGCCGACATCAGGGAAATAACCGATGGCCACTTCCGGCATCGCCAGACGGCTCTTCTCGGTGACCACGCGCAGATCGGCGCCTTGCACCAGGCCCATGCCGCCGCCGAGGACAAAACCGTCCATCAGGGCCAGCACCGGTTTGCGGTAGTGATGAATCGTCAGGTCGAGGGCGTATTCCTCGGCGAAGAAATCTTCGTGCAGCGTGTCGCCGCTCTTGTAGCTGTCGTACAGCGAACGAATATCGCCACCGGCGCAGAAGGCCTTTTCACCAGCGCCGCGCAATACCACGGCGTGAACATCGGCATCAGACGCCCAGGCATCGAGCTGCTGTTGCAGCAGACGCACCATCTCGAGGGTGATGGCATTGAGGCCCGCAGGGCGGTTGAGGGTCAGGTGGCCGATATGATTGCGCACCTCGGCCATCACGTCGTTTTGCATGGCATCCATGGACGGGGTCCGCCGGGATGAAGCCTGAGCTGTCATCAGTAACTCCCTGCTTTTATTGTCTTTATTCGAAAAGCCCGCGCGCGGGCGTTAGCGGATCGTAACAGTGCAAATTTGTCGTGTACAACGGGGATATGTGCAGGGGGAATCTGCGTTTTTACATGCCTCGAAATTGCGTGGCTATCGAAAGGTTTCGCTGATGCTTCGGCGCTTGGCATGCAGTTCGCTGGCGTGAATCAGGCGTTCGAGGTCTTCGGGGGTGACGTCGATGAAGGCTTCCATGTCGGCCAGCGCCAGTTTCAGGTCTTCGGCGGTAATTGCCTGGCGGTCGATCGGGACCACTGGCGGAGCCGGGTCGGCAGCGCGTTTCGGATAGCGGATGCGGGTCAGGTTGTTATAGGCCAGCGCACTAATGAGCATGCACAGGGCGCCGAGCATTACCGGCTCCATGGCTTTCCAGTCCATGGCGATGGTTGCCGGGTCGGCCAGCACCAGCGTCAACGCCAAGGCGCCGGCCGGTGGGTGCAGGCAACGCAGCCAGCACATCAGAATCACCGCCATGCCGGCAGCAAGGCAGGCGCTGCCCAGCGTACGGCCAAGCACATGGGCGACCAGCAAGGCGACCACGCCAGCACACAGGTAGCCGCCGAGAATCGACCATGGCTGGGCGAGGGCGCCCGAGGACACCGCGAACAGCAGCACCGCCGAAGCGCCGAGCGGGCCGACCAGGTGAAACGCAACGTCATGGCCGAACACCTGCGCGCACATCCACACACTGAACAGCGTGCCCAGGCCCATGCCGATCGCGGCACGGCTCCATTCAGTGGGGCGGGTGTTGATGGCAGCGGGCAACCAGCGAGCAAGCATGTAGAACTGATCCTTTACAAAATCCGGGGCAAAAAAAAGGACTTGTCCGGCAAATCCGGAAAGCCCTAGAAGCGTTCCAACATTGGGGGAGGAACGCGCGTAGTTTGCCGATCAAAATCGATGCTGACAAATTCATATAAATGCAGTTTTAGTGCACTATTTTTGCATTGAAGCGGTGCGCCGAGCGCTGACGAAGCACAGATAACCGCCCAGCGCCGCCAAGCCGCTCAAGGCGTAGAACATGCTTGGCGCAGGCGTGTGCATCAATAGAAACCCGCACATTACCGGGCTGGCAGCCCCGCCAAGCGCTGACAGGTTCTGCGCGCCGTAGTAGCTGCCGCGCAGTGCCTCCGGTGCGAGGGTGTCAACGAAGAGGAAGTCGGCGGGGTAGATGATCATCTCGCCCAGGGTGAAGATGAACATCGCCACGCACCAGCCGAGCAGGCTGTCCGCCACACTGAAGCCAATCAACCCGACGATGAACAGCGCAGTGCCGCCAGCAATCCAGTGACGCAGGTGTTCGCGACTGAGCCAGCGACCGACCTGGTATTGCAGCAGGATCACTGTGATTGCGTTGCAGGCGAGCAGGGCGGCCATGGTGTCGAGCGTTTGTTGCTGGGTGTGGGTGACCAGCAGGTATTGCGACAGGTACAGCGTAAAGCGCCCGTGCACCAATGTGCTGAGCAGGCAACCGAGGGTGAACAGCACCATGGTACGGTCGTTTTTCAAAATCATCAGCGTGTCGAGGAAACTTTGCGGCGCACTGCCGGAACTTATCGGACTGGCATCCCTGGTCGCGCCGAGCAGCAGAAAAATACTGCCAATGGCGATCGCACCGGCAACGATGAACGGCGCGGACGGCTGCACCCCGGCAATCACCACGCCAATCATCGGGCCGACGGCGTAGCCGATATTGGTCAGCGTGTAATTGAGGGAAAACGCCTTGACCCGCTGGCCCACCGGCAGGTTTTCACTGAGGATCGCCTTGGAGCCGATGAGGAACAGCGCCGACGCGGTTTCGCTGATGATCAGCACCAGGGTGACCACATACAGATTCTGCGCGAAGGTCAGCAGGATCAGGCCGATACCGCTGGAGAGCATGGCCAGGATCAGCAACTGCCGCTTGTCCAGCTTGTCGATGATGTAGCCACCGTACAGCGACAGCAATGTTGCGCTGAACACGGCGATGCCGAGCAGCAAGCCGACATCCTGCGGATCGAGGCCAAGCTTGTTGCTGAGGAACAGCGTCAGCAGCGGACTGACCAGGGCGCGGCTGATGACCACGGTCAGCGAGCTGATCATCAACCGGCGAATGAACGGCGAATAGATGGCCAAGGGAGGGGGAATGTCCTTATTCGGATTGCCTAGGGCGAACGCCATCCTCTCTGGGCAGCCGCCACCGGTCAAGCTGATACACCAGCGTCTCTCGGAGCACATGATTTCCCTGTGGGAGCGAGCCTGCTCGCGAAGGCGGCGGATCAGTCACCTGCTATGTCGCTGACATACCGTATTCGCGAGCAGGCTCGCTCCCACAGGGTCTGTGTAGCTCACAATTTGCAATGACTCCCACAGGGCCAGTTCAAGCCACATCCGAAGCCGCGGGCCACTGCCGCAAGGTGATCGGCAACTTGCAAGACTCACCGCGCCCCATCGGGAAATACTGAAAGCCATTGCGCGCCAGGCGCTCGGCGTCGTACAGGTTGCGGCCGTCAAAGATCACCGGGCTGTTGAGGCGCTGTTTGATCAGCTCGAAATCCGGGGCCTTGAACTGTTGCCATTCGGTGCAGATGATCAACGCATCGGCGCCGGCCAGTACCGATTCCGGCGTGCCCATCAACATCAGCTTCGACTCATCTGGATAGAGCTTTTGCGTTTCGACCATGGCCTCCGGATCAAACGCGCGCACGCTGGCACCGGCAGCCCATAAGTCTTCGAGCAGAACCCGGCTCGGCGCGTCGCGCATGTCGTCGGTGTTGGGTTTGAACGCCAGGCCCCACAGGGCAAAGGTCTTGCCGCGCAAATCGCCCCGGTAGAACACGTTGATGCGCTCGAACAGCTTGTGCTTCTGGCGCTGGTTGATCGCCTCGACCGCTTGCAGCAGATCACTGGAGCAATGTGCCTGCTCGGCACTGTGAATCAACGCGCGCATGTCCTTGGGAAAACACGAACCGCCGTAGCCGCAACCCGGATAGATAAAGTGATAGCCAATCCGCGTATCGGCACCGATGCCCTGGCGCACTGCTTCGATATCTGCGCCCAGGTGCTCGGCGAGTTCCGCGATCTGGTTGATGAAGCTGATCTTGGTCGCCAGCATGCAATTGGCGGCGTATTTGGTCAGCTCGGCACTGCGCAAGTCCATGAACAGGATGCGGTCATGGTTGCGGTTGAACGGCGCGTACAGATCGCGCATCACATCGCGCACTTCAGTGCCTTCGCAACCAATGACAATGCGATCCGGTCGCCGGCAATCAGCAACCGCTGAACCTTCCTTGAGAAATTCCGGGTTGGAGACAATATCGAATTGCAGCAGGCGGCCAATCTTGATCAGGGCCTTTTCGATGTGGCTGCGCAAAGCGTCGCCCGTGCCCACCGGCACCGTGGACTTTTCCACCACGATCAATGGCTGCTCGCGATGTCGGGCAATCGCGTCGCCAACCGAGAGGACGTAGCGCAGGTCCGCCGAACCATCCTCGCGTGACGGCGTGCCCACCGCGATGAACGCCACACGCCCATGCAACACCGCAAACCGCTCATCGGTGGTGAATTGCAGGCGTTTCGAATCCAGGCCTTCACGCACCAGACTGGCCAGCCCCGGCTCGTAAATACTGACGTGCCCCTGGCCCAACTGCTCGATCTTCTGCGCGTCGACATCCATGCACACGACCTCGTGACCGACCTCGGCCAGCACCGCCGCCTGCACCAGACCGACATAACCACTGCCAAACACCGTGATCTTCATGCCGCACTCCTGCTCGCAGTTCCCTGCACTGAACATAAGAGCGCGATGTTTCAGTTCGCCTACTGCTGAAGAATCAGCAAACAGACCGTTCGGGGAATGCCCGATTGACTTTTACCGCCTCGAACGGCAGGTTGTCGGCCTTTCGCGGTAACCCTTGTCATCGAGTCATGCCGTTTTTTGCGTTTCATTTCATGCATTTATTGTTTTTGTTGAATCGTTTTTTATTTCAAGGCCGTTTCGTTTGAGTGATTTGTCGAGTACCCAACCTGCACCGTCCAACAACAATCCGCTGACCGTTTACCTGGCGCGACTGGCACCTTCCAGCCAGTTGACCATGCGTTATGTGCTGCAAGACGCCGCTGACCGCCTCGGTTTCGAGGACGTCGATATCGAAGAAATCCCCTGGCACGGCCTGCAACCGGAAGACGTGGTGGCGCTGGTCGCCGCTTTGCGCGCCGATGGTTATGCACCGAACACCTCGTCGCTGTACGTGAACGCCGTACGCGGGGTGATGAACGAAGCATGGCGCATGAGCCTGATCAGCCAGGATCACCTGCTGAAGATGCGTTCGGTCAAGGGCATAGCCGGCACGCGGCTGTCCCAGGGGCGCAACCTCAAGCGCACGCTGATTCATGAACTGATGGAAGTCTGCGCTGCCGACCCGCGCCCGCAGGGCCTGCGTGATGCGGCGGTGATAGCGCTGCTGTACGGCACCGGCATGCGCAAGTCGGAATCGGTGGATCTGGATCTGAGCCAGGTCGACTTTCACGAACGCAGCCTGACGGTGACCGGCAAAGGCAACAAGCAGTTGATCAAATACGCGCCGGCCTGGGCCTTTGCCAAGCTCGACGCCTGGCTGGAACTGCGTCGTTCACAGCTCAAGGAAGGCGAGAGCGACGATGCGTTTCTGTTCAACCGTATTCGCCGGGGCAGCCACATCACCCGCGAGCGCATCACCAAACACGCGATTTACTACATTGCCCGCCAGCGCGGTACGCAGGTCGGGGTGAAAATCATGCCCCATGACTTCCGTCGTTCATTCATCACCCGGGTGATCGAAGAGCACGACCTGTCGATCGCACAAAAACTGGCGCATCACAGCAATATCCAGACGACTGCCAACTACGATGTGCGTGATGACAACGAGCGGCGGCGGGCGGTGGATCGCTTCGATTTGTAAACGGTGTCAGGTCTGCGGCGGGCAGCGCGAGCCGCTGGCACCCTGCGCGATGTGCGCAGCGAGGCGTTTGATGTTGTTCTGTTGCGCGGTTACCAGTTCGTCGATGCTCGGGCCTGAAGGTGTCTGCAACACCGAGCGACAGCTCAGCAGGGCCGCGTCCGCAGCACCTAATGGGCGCACTCGCCATTTCACGTCGATCAAGGCGTACTGACCGGGAATCGAATCGAAGCGCTGCACGTCGATTCGCACGGAAGCGCGCTGCTGGCCGACGCCGCCGCTCAATTGATCGACCAGCGCACCGCGCAATTCATCGGCAAGGGTGGCGCTCCACCAATCGGTATCCAGGATGGCCACGCCGCTGTTGCCTTGACGAATCACGATCTGCGCGCGATCGACCTGCGGCGGCACGCTGATGCTTTCGATGGCGATGTCGGCGCCGTTGCGGCTGGCACCCGGTTGCGCCGGGGTCAGCGTATGGAAGCTGATCGGGTCGCTACGGCACGCGGCCAGCAACACGAGCGCAGCGAACAGGGTGATCTTCAACGGTAAACCCATGGATGCAGCTCCTGTGCTCAATTGCGTGGCGGTCCTTTGAGGTCCAGCGGCGCGGCGTTGTCGGGGCGTCCGCGAATCAGCGACTCAGGGTGGCGACCGAGGTAATCCGACAGCTCTCGCAACGAGCGCGACATGCGCCCGAGCTCGTCGAGGGTCTCGGTGAGTTGCTCGCGCTGCGGTGAATCCTCGGCCAGGGTCGAATTGGCGGACTGCAAGGTCTTGCTGACGTCGGCGAGGGTGCTCTGTACACCCGGCAGGGTCCTGGCGTTGAACTGCTTCAGGCCTTTGCGCAGCTCGACCAGATTGCCGTCGAGGTTGCTGGCGATGCGCTCCACTGGCAGCGCGTTGATCTTGTTGACCATCGCCTCGAGTTTTTCCTGCAATTGCTCGAGGCTGCCGGGGACGGTCGGAATGGTGACCGGCCGTGCCGTAGGGTCAAAAGCGACTTTCGGCGCTTTGGGGTAGAAATCCAGCGAGATATACAACTGACCGGTGAGCAGGTTGCCGTTGCGGGCCTGGGCGCGAAGGCCATTTTCGATGAACGTGCCGATCAGGCGCGCCCCGGTGGCCTCATCGTTTTCGTCGCCATGGTAAGCCTTGAGCATTTTCGTGTGAGCGCGGCCCAGACGCTGCGGATAGATGACGATGCCGACATTCACCGGGAAGGTGCGCTTGACCTCGTCGAAGTCGAGATTGACTGCCACCACCCGGCCGATTTCAACTCCGAGGAACTCCACCGGCGCGTCAACCTTGAGCCCGCGCAAGGCTTGATCGAAGCGCAGCGCCAGATATTGTGCCTTGCCGTTCGGCGGGGCGAGGGCGGTGGCCTGGTCGGCGAACAGTTCGAAACCCTTGTCTTCACTGGCTGGCGAATCGTTGGGACTGTAATCCGGAGCGCGGAAAGCGATGCCGCCCACCAGCAGGGTCGACAGCGACTCGGTTTTCACCGCAAAGCCGTTGGCACCGACATTGATGTCGATGCCGCTGGCGTTCCAGAAACGGGTGTTTTCGGTGACGTAGGCGTCATTTGGCGAATGCACGAAGACTTCGATGTTGACCCCTTTGCCGTCCTGGTCCAAGGCATAGGACACCACTTGGCCAACCGGGATCTTGCGGTAATAGACGGGGGAGCCGATGTCCAGCGAGCCGAGGTCGGCGGTGTGCAGGGTGAAGCGCTTGCCCGGTTCGCCGTAGGTGATCGGCGGCGGGTTCTCCAGACCCTTGAAGTTTTTTGAGCGGGTATTGGCCTGGCCAATGTCGGCACCGATGTAGTCGCCCGACAGCAATGTGTCGATGCCCGATACCCCGCCGGCGCCGATGCGCGGACGTACCACCCAGAATTGCGAGTCCTCGCGGGTGAAGGCTTCGGCCTGCTTGGCGAGTTTGATCGTGGCGTTGACGTGTTTATGGTCGTTGGCCAGTTCAACATCGGAGACATGGCCGATGACTACGTTGCGGTACCTGACTTCGGTCTTGTTGGCGGTCAGGCCATCGCCGGTCTTGAAGGTGACGGTGATCGTCGGGCCTTCCTGGAGGATGTTGTGAATCACCAGCGAAATGCCCACCAGCACCGCCACGATCGGCACGATCCATACCAGCGAGATACCGAATCGGCGGGTTTTGACCGGCGCCTGACCGGGTGCTCGCGGCTCGTCGCTGGCTGACGACTTCATCCATGTCCTCCTCAATTAATCGGGCACTGAGCGTCAGGAACGCAAAAGCACTTCATCAATATAGAAGTGCTTGGCGATAGAGCAAATGTGTATAGCTGGCGTGGGACGCGATTGCAGTCCAGGAGCTGCCGAAGGCTGAGATCTTTTGATCGAGTTTGGGACGCGGAGCGTCCCGGGCTGCATTCCCACGCAGAGCGTGGGAACGATCAGTGTAAGCGCCTGTTAACCGAGCATTTCGCGCAGGCGATACCAGAACATGCCCAGCGCCAACAGCGGCGAACGCAACGCCGGGCCACCGGGGAAGGTCATGTGCGGCACGCTGCTGAACACGTCCATGCCTTGGCTATGCCCGGCGTGAATGGCTTCGCCCAGCAATTTCGCGCACCAATGGGTGACGTTGAGGCCATGGCCGGAATAGCCCTGCGCGTAAAACACGTTCGGGTGCTGTTTGAGCCGGCCAACCTGGGGGAAACGATTGGCGGTAATACCGATCTTCCCGCCCCATTGGTAGTCGATGCGCACGTCGGCCAGTTGCGGGAACACCTTGAGCATTTTCGGTCGCATGTAGGCGGCGATATCCGCCGGATCGCGCCCGGAGTAATGACAAGCACCGCCGAACAGCAGACGTCGATCCGCCGAGAGACGGTAATAATCGAGCCCGACTTTCTGATCGCACAGCGCCA
Source organism: Pseudomonas sp. Leaf434 (assembly GCF_001425545.1). Taxonomy (NCBI): domain Bacteria; kingdom Pseudomonadati; phylum Pseudomonadota; class Gammaproteobacteria; order Pseudomonadales; family Pseudomonadaceae; genus Pseudomonas; species Pseudomonas sp. Leaf434. Next base: position 2,211,061 of record NZ_LMQZ01000001.1, read on the forward strand.
GGTTCTGCGGGATCAACTGCGCGGCGCGAGTTTCGCCCAGCGGCTCGGTGGCAATGATGTAACTGCCAGCGGGCAGAACTTTGCCGCTGAGTTTCGGCTCAAGGTCATCTAGATGCGCGTTGCAGCCAAGCACCAGGCTGCCGGCGCGCACTGAACCGGTGGCGCAGCGCACCTCGACGGTCGGGCCATGGAGGATTTCCAGCACCGGACTCTGCTCAAAGATACGCACGCCCAGCGACGCGGCGAGACGCGCCTCACCTTGCACCAGATCAAGCGGATGCAAATGGCCCGAACCCATGTCGATCAATCCGCCGGCGTACACACCGGCGTCGACCACTTGCGCACGGATCTGCTCCGGCCCGACCAGCCTGGTTTCGTGGGCATAGTCGAGTTCGGCAAGGCTGTCCTGCTCTTGCTGGAACGCGGCAAATTGCGCGGCGGTGTTGGCCAGTTCGCAAAAGCCCCAGCGCAGATCACAGTCGATGGCGTTTGCAGTGATGCGCTGGCGCACCAGCTCCACCGAATCGATGCCGGCGCGCTGCAGATAGCGCACGCCGTCCTGGCCAACGTAACGGGCGAAACCCTCGACTTCATGGCCGATGCCGCGAATCAGCTGCCCGCCATTGCGCCCGCTGGCGCCCCAGCCGATACGTCGCGCCTCGAGCAAAACCACTGACAGACCGCGCTGCGCCAGCTCAATCGCGGTATTGACGCCAGTGAAACCGCCACCGATCACGCAGACATCGGCAATCAAATCCCCGTTTAGCGCAGGGTAGGCCGTGCTCGCCCGCGCAGAAGCGGCGTACCAGGAGCGGGCGTGCTGTGAATTGTGCTGATTCATTTGTTCGACTTCACTTTGCTCCACGACCGGGTCATCAGACGCATGATCGCCTGGGGCGGGGTCGAGGAAATGTAGAGTTTGTCGAGCACCGACTGCGGCGGATAAACCTCAGGGTTGTTGACCAGTTCCTCATCCATGAACGGCTTGGCCGCCGGGTTCGGGTTGGCGTAGCCGACGGTGGCGCTGACCTTGGCGATCACCTGCGGATCAAGCAGGTAATTGATGAAGGCATGGGCCTCTTTGGCGTTGCTCGCGTCGGCCGGAATCGCCAGCAGATCAAACCACAGGTTGGCGCCTTCCTTGGGGATGGCGTAAGCGATATTCACACCGTTCTTGGCTTCCTTGGCGCGGTTGGCCGCCTGGAACACATCGCCGGAGTAACCGAACGCGACGCAGATGTCGCCATTGGCCAGGTCCGACACGTACTTGGAAGAATGGAAATAGGTGATGTACGGACGGATGCTCAGCAGCTTGGCTTCGGCCTTTTTGTAGTCTTCAGGGTTTTCACTGCGCGGATCCATGCCCATGTAGTTGAGGATGGCCGGGAAGACTTCGTCGGCGGAGTCCATCATCGACACACCGCACTGGCTGAGCTTCTTCAGATTCTCCGGTTCAAACAACACGGCCCAGGAATCGATGTGGTCGATGCCGAGCACTTGCTTGACCTTGTCGACGTTGTAGCCGATGCCGTTGGTGCCCCACAGATAGGGCACCGAGTGCTCATTGCCTGGATCGTTTTTCTCAAGCAATTCAAGCAGTTTCGGGTCCAGATTGTTCCAGTTTGGCAACTGAGAGCGATCCAGTTTCATGAACGCGCCGGCCTTTACCTGGCGGGCGAGGAAGTGGTTGGACGGCACTACCACGTCGTATCCAGTGCGCCCGGCGAGAAGTTTGCCTTCCAGAGTTTCGTTGGAGTCGAAGACGTCGTAGATCACCTTGATCCCGGTCTTGCTCTGGAAGTCGGCGAGGGTGGTTTCGCCGATGTAGTCGGTCCAGTTGTAGACACTGACCTGGGGCTCGGCGTGGGCTGCTGCGCTGAACAGCACGCTCAGCGCGACCGGGAGTATGGATTTCAATGGACGCATATCGACACCTCTTCTTGTAATGATCGTTCCCACGCTGTGCGTGGGAATGCCGCAACGGACGCTCGGCGTTCGGCTTTGGATGGGACGCAGAGCGTCCCGGGATGCATTCCCACGCGGGAGCGTGGGAACGATCAAATTCTCAGGCGCTGCACAATCCCATGTGGGAGCGAGCCTGCTCGCGAAAGCGGTGTTTCAGTCGACATCTATGGTGAGTGTGCCGACGTCTTCGCGAGCAGGCTCGCTCCCACAGGGACGGCTGCGCCGTCAGACGCTCAGCAGCAGGAACTCTCGCTCCCACGAGCTGATCACGCGCTTGAAGTTTTCATGCTCGGCGCGTTTGACCGCGACGTAACCGCGGACGAATTTGCTGCCCAGGTATTCGGCAACTTTCGGGCAGTCTTCCATCTGCGTCAGGGCTTCTTCGATGGTGATGGGCAGGCGCAGATTGCGCCGTTCGTAGGCCCGGCCTTCGACCGCCGCGCTCGGCTCGATCTTCTCGACCATGCCGATGTAGCCGCACAGCAGGCTCGCGGCAATCGCCAGATAGGGGTTGGCGTCGGCGCCGGGCAAGCGGTTCTCCACGCGCATCGATTCCGGCCCCGATGTCGGCACCCGCAGGCCCACCGTACGGTTCTCTTCACCCCATTCGACGTTGACCGGCGCCGAGGTGTCCGGCAGGAAGCGGCGGAACGAATTGACGTTCGGCGCGAACATCGGCAGGACTTTCGGGATGTACTTCTGCAGGCCACCGATGTGATGACGGAACAGTTCGCTCATGTTGCCCTCGGCATCGGCAAAGATCGGCTGACCCGTCGCGATCTCGACCACACTCTGGTGCAAGTGCATGGCGCTGCCGGGCTCGTCGCCGATCGGTTTGGCCATGAACGTCGCGGTGACGTTGTGCTTGAGCGCTGCTTCGCGCAGGGTGCGTTTGAACACGGTGATCTGGTCAGCCAGATCCAGCGCATCGCCGTGGCGGAAGTTGATTTCCATCTGCGCCGGGCCGTCTTCGTGGATCAGCGTGTCGAGATCCAGACCTTGCAGTTCGCACCAGTCGTAGACGTCTTCGAACAGCGGATCGAATTCATTGGCGGCATCGATCGAGAATGACTGGCGACCGCTTTCCGCACGACCCGAACGACCCAGTGGTGCCTTGAGCGGCAGGTCCGGATCTTCACAGCGCTGGGTCAGGTAGAACTCCATTTCCGGCGCGACAATCGGCTTCCAGCCCTTGTCGGTGTAGAGCTGCAAGACTTTCTTCAGCACGTTGCGCGGCGACAGTTCGATCGGGTTGCCGAACTTGTCGAAGGTGTCGTGGATGACGATGGCGGTCGGCTCGATTGCCCACGGAATGACGTACACGGCGTCGGAAACCGGCTTGCAGACCATGTCGATGTCAGCCGGGTCGAGCAGGTCGTAGTAGATGTCGTCGTCGACAAAATCCCCGGTTACCGTTTGCAGCAGCACGCTCTCCGGCAGGCGCATACCGCGCTCATGCAGGAACTTGTTGGTCGGTGCAATCTTGCCGCGGGCGATGCCGGTCAGGTCGCTGACCACGCATTCGACTTCGGTAATCTTGTGATCTTTCAGCCAGGTGAACAGCTGATCGAAAGGGGCGTTCATAAAGACCTCGTTATTGGTTTTGTAGACGCCGGGGAGGGCGGGTTTCATCTTCCGCCCCTTCCCCTGTGGCGCGTTGGCGACTATCTTGGGCGCGGCTTGCGATTCCATCTATCCACTTTCAGCAGCACCAAAGCGCACCAAAAGAGTGCGCAGGGTCACCCCATGACAACGTGCAATCCGCTTCAGGTTCAAGCGTTCAATACCGCCGACGTGGCCGAGCAAATCCGCGCTACACCGGGCTGGGTCCAGCATTACCAGCAGATGTCGCCGGGGCATTTCGCCGGGCAGATTCGCTATCTGGATCTGCAGGGCGTCGAGGTTTATGAAGAACAGATGAACACCCGGGTCGAGCAAAACTTCAGTGCGCCATCCGGGGCTCTGGCGTTCTGTTTCGATCGCAGCGACAACGCGCTGTATCTGCTCAACGAAGAGAGCCGCAACATCTGGATCACCCCGGAGAACTACCGGGAAATCGCTGTGGTGTTCGGTCCGGATTTTGTCCGCGAGCACGGTTTGCAAGTGGCAAAGCTCGAAGGTTTGTTCATGGCGCCGCTGAACTGCGGACAGAACGCTTTGTTCAGCGGCTGGCTAAGCTCGATTCTCACGAAGTTGTCGCAAGCTGCTGATCCACTTGATAAAGATCGCCTGACTCGGCAACTGCTCGAGGACTGCCTGTTCATCCTCGACAACGCTCAAACCCGTCTTGATCGTGGAGGATTGCAGCAGCGCAACAACGAACGCCAAATCATGAAGCGAGTAGGGGAGTGGGCGGCTGATTCGCCGGAAGACACGGTCAATCTGCTCGAACTTTCCCACGTTGCCGGCGTACCCCTGCGCCAGTTGCAACAAGCTTTCAAGGCCTACACCGGGATGACCCCGAGCCATTGGTTACGCCTGAGGCGGTTGAACAGTGCGCACCGTGAATTGCTCAAGCGCCGACCTTGCGAAACCACCGTTGCCGAAGTGGCGATGCGCTGGTCGTTCTGGCATCTGGGGCGGTTTTCCAGCAGTTACCGCGCGCTGTTCAAGGAGCTGCCGAGCGAAACGCTCAAGCGCTGAGCAGAAAAAGGCTTTGTGTCCTCGCAGAAGTTAAATAGAATCAGTCTCATTTGAATCTACCTTCGCGCAGGGTCTCTTGAGATGATTGAAGCCACGTCACCGTCGGAGCAAAGCCTGCAGCAGTTGTACCGCGAGCATCGCGGCTGGCTGGAAACCTGGCTGCGCCGGCGCATGGGCAATGCGTGGGATGCGGCGGACCTCAGTCAAGACACCTTTGTCCGCGTCCTGTGCAACGCGCCGCCACTGGCCGAGTTGCGCGAGCCGCGCGCTTATCTGCTCACCGTCGGCAAACGGTTGCTGAGCAATTTCTACACGCGGCGCCACCTGGAAAAAGCCTACCTCGATGCCTTGGCGCAATTGCCGGAAGCGTGCGCACCGTCGCCGGAGCAGCGCTGGTTGCTGCTGGAAACCTTGCAGGCGCTGGATGAATTGCTCGATGGCTTGCCGCGCCCCGTGCGCCGGGCATTTCTTTGGAGTCAACTCGAGGGCCTTGGCTACCGCGAGATTGCCGAGCGCTTGCAGGTTTCCGAGCGCACGGTGAAACGCTACATGGCCCAGGCGTACGAGCATTGCTTGCTGGTGGATCTGTGATGCGCGTTGCCCCCAGCGAGGAAACGCGGGAAGTGGCGCGGGCAGCGGCGCAATGGCTGGCACTGCTCGAGTCCGGTGGTGCCAGTGATGAAGATCACGCCCGATTGCAGCATTGGCGTACCAGTGACAGTCGCCACGAGAACGCGTGGCAGAAAATTCAACAACTGCGTCAACGCTTTGCAGGCTTGCCCCCGGCGCTTGCCCTGGCCACGCTGGACCGGCCGGATCCGGCGCGGCGCGCTGCTCTCAAGCGTGCTTTGGGCGTGGCAGCGCTAGTGCCGGCGGTGTGGTTGATCAGTCGGGAGCTGCCGCTGGAGGTCTGGCGCGCCGACCTGCACACCAGCACTGGCGAGCGGCGCAAAGTGCAGTTGGCCCAGGATTATTCATTGCAACTCAACACCGACAGCGCGGTTAATGTCGATCTGGCGGCACGTCAGTTGACGCTGATTCGTGGCGAGATGGCGCTCAACGCGGCAGGCGATTCAGCCTTTATCGTCAACGCGCCTTATGGACGGATGATCGTCAAACACAGCGACATCTCGGTGCGCCTCAATGCGCGCGATTGCCAGGTCTGCGTGCTGCGTGGTTCGGTGCAATTGCAGCCACTGCACGGCCCGGCGCTGGTATTGCAGCAAGGCCAGCAAGTCAGCCTGCAAGCTTCGGGCGCCGGGGCGGTGACGGCGTTCGATGCGTTGATGCCCGGGTGGCGCGACGGTGTGGTGATGGCGCAAAACCAGCCGCTGGGTGATTTCCTCCGCGAGCTGAGTCGCTACCGCTCGGGTGTTCTGCGCTGGGATCCGGCGCTGGAATCGCTGCGCGTCACTGGCAGCTTTCGCCTCGACGATACCGATCAAGTGCTGGCACTGCTGGCTGCCAGTTTGCCCGTCGATGTGCATACGCGAACGCGATTTTGGGTGTCACTGGTACCGCGTGCGGAAAAAACTGGCTGAAGCCTGTCCCTTTTTTTCGCCTCGCTGGTCATTCCAGGCAAGTGAACAAAATCGAGAGCTTCTTCCAATGCCCGCAGTATTTCCAGGTCGTTTGCGTCCGTTGTTGCAGTTGAGCCTTTTGCTGAGCCTGAGTGCCAGCCCCGTGTTGATCCAATCGAGCTGGGCCGACGATGGCAGTCGCCGCAGTTATCAGGTGCCGGCCGGTAGTCTGAGTACAGCGCTGACGCGCTTCGCCGGTCTCGCCGGCGTCAATCTGTCGGTGGATCCGGCACTGGTCAGCGGCCGCAACAGCAATGGTTTGTCCGGTGAATATGGCGTGGAGGAGGGGTTCAGCCGGTTGTTGCTGGGTTCGGGGTTGCAGCTGCAACCGGTCGGCGATCAGGCTTATACGCTGGTGCCCGCAGCGCAAGGCAGCACCTTGCAACTTGCGCCGACATCGATTCTCGGCGCGAGCGGTTCAGCGGATGCCGACGTGTTTGCTGGCGGTCAGGTCGCGCGGCGTGGCTCGCAAGGGTTGTTGGGTTCCAGGGATTTCATGGAAACCCCGTTCAGCATGACCACCTACACCAGCGAAACGGTGAAAAACCAACAGGCGCGCACGCTCGGCGATCTGATCAGTACCGACCCTTCGGTACGCGCCACCAACCCGGCCGGTGGCCGCTATGAGCAATTCACCATTCGTGGTTTCAGCCTGTTCAACAGTGATGTTGCCTACAACGGCCTCTACGGAATCCTGCCGACTTACACCATCGACATGGAAATGGCCGATCGCGTCGACATCCTCAAAGGCCCGAGCCAATTGATCAACGGGATTTCGCCACGGGGCAGTGTAGGAGGGGGGATCAACGTCGTGCCGAAACGCGCGACCGACAAGCCGATCACCTCGCTGACGGCCAATTACGCCTCCAACAACCAGGTCGGCGGCGCAGTGGATGTCGGACGGCGTTTTGGCGAAGACAATCAATTCGGGGTGCGCTTCAACGGGGTCAAACAGTCCGGCGATACCGAATGGGATCATCAGAGCGTCGATCGCGACATGGCGGTACTCGGTCTGGATTTCCGTGGTGAACGCTTGCGACTTTCCACCGATATCGGCCACACCGAGCGCGACACCGACGCACCGCAGGAACGCGTGCAAGTCGCGGCCAATGCCAAGGTGCCGAACGCCAATGATGTGCGCGATAACTATGCGCAACCCTGGAGTCGGGCGCGAACCAAAGACACTTTCGGCACGCTCAACGGCGAGTTCGATGTCAGCGATTCAGTCATGCTGTATGGCGGCGTCGGCGCTCGCAAAAGCAATCACGACTTCTTGCGCCACGCGGTGTCGGTGACCAATGACGCCGGCGACTTCAGCGTCCAGCCGCGCGACTTCACTCGCGACGAAAACGTTCGCACGGCTACCGCTGGGGTGCGTAACTGGTTCCAGACCGGACCGGTCAGCCATGAAGTGAACCTGGCGGCCAACTACTTTTATATGGACTTCGAAAACGGCGGCGCCCGTTACGCGGCCGGGCGCAGCAATCTCTACGACCCGGTGGAAATAGCCAGACCCGGCACGCCGACCCGCAATGACGCCAAGGTCTACACCGAAAATCGCTTCAGCGGCGTGGCCTTGTCCGACACGCTCGGTTTCTTCGATGATCGACTGCTGCTGACTCTGGGTGCGCGCTGGCAGCGGGTCAAAGTCGATGACTGGAGCGACGGCATCAAGGGCGACACGGCCTACGATGAAGAAAAGGTCTCGCCGTCGGGCGGGATTCTGTTCAAGGCGACGGACAAACTTTCGCTGTACGCCAACTACATGGAAGGTCTGAGCCAAGGCAAGATCGCGCCATCGACGTCGATCAACGAAGACGAAATCTTCCCGCCATTCATCAGCCGCCAGGTCGAAGTCGGCGCCAAGTACGACGCCGGCTCATACGCCCTGACGGCAGCGGTGTTCCGCATCAAACAGCCTGCCTACGAAACCAATGCGACCACACGAGTCTTCGGCCCGAACGGCAAACGCGAAAACAACGGCGTAGAACTGAGCGTGTTTGGCGAACCGCTGAAGGGCTTCCGATTGCTCGGCGGGGTGATGTACATCGATAGCGAGCTGACCGATACCACCAACGGTACATTCGACGGCAACCGCGCACCGGCAACACCGAAATACAACGTCAACCTTGGTGCAGAGTCGGACGTGCCGAGCGTGCCGGGGCTGACTTTGACCAGCCGTGGTATTTACTCGAGTTCGCAGTATCTGGACCAGTCGAACGACAAGGAAATCGACTCTTGGGAACGGTTCGACGTCGGCACACGCTATGCTTTCAAGTTGGACGAGAAGACGATCACCTTGCGCGCAAATGTCGAAAACGTGCTGGATAAACGCTATTGGAGCTCGGCGGGTGCCTCGGATGATAGTGAGCCGGGATTGACGCTTTCGACGCCGCGAACGTATCTGCTGTCGGCGACGGTAGACTTCTAACGGAGCAGGGTAAGTGCGTCGATCGTCGTCGAAAATACGTTAACTACACTAAATGACCGTTTAGTTGAGCTAACAAAAAACCGTACCTGCAACGGAGAAGGCCATGATTCAGCGCAAGCCGAATGCTACAGATGTGATTGCTGCGCTGAATCTACAGCCCCATGTCGAGGGCGGTTATTACCGCAGAACCTATCAAGCCGATCACCGTGCCTGCCTCGAAACGCAGCAAGGCACGCGATATCTGCTGACCTCGATCTACTATCTGCTCACTGAGCAATCGCCGGCGGGCCAGTTTCATTTCAACCAATCCGACATCCTGCATTATTTTCAGTTGGGCGACGCCATCGAATACAACCTGATCCACGCCGACGGCTCACTGCAAACGCTGGTGATGGGCAGCGATGTTTTGGCTGGTCAGCAACTGCAATTGCACGTACCGGGTGGAATCTGGAAAGCCTCTCGATTGCTGGAAGGCTCGAATGGCTTTGGCTTGATCAGCGAAGCGGTTTCGCCTGGGTTTGATTTCGCGGACATGGAAGTCGGTAATCGCGCAAAACTCACGGCACAGTATCCGCAGCATGGAGCGCTGATTGAAATGCTTACGCGCGGTGAAGATTGAGAGTTGTAGATTGGGACAAATGCAGTTTGCAGGGAAAGCTGGTTTTGAAGCGACCGCGCAGATTCAAATCTCTCGGGCAACCACGCTAACCCTGTAACATCTTGTTACGTGTAATGTATATTATGTTAAATCATGTATGCGAATGGCCTCAGGCTTTAGATATCAGATCCACCACTCCCAACCTCTCAGTCTAAGCAACGCCATTCGTTTGCTGCTTCAACAACCAATGTCTCTCGGTAGTCCATCCGATAAAAACCTGAGCACCTTCGCTTGCTTGGCGAGCCTCGGTCAACGGTGCGCCAGAAGCCGCTACTCGCAATCCTCTAATCGCCGGCAGGAACCTTTCACGAAATGCACTAGGCTGAATCGCGAAATGAGCTTCGATACGTTCAATCGCGAAACGCATTTCTGCCTCATCGAGCATCGCTAGATAAAAGACCATTTGCCGCCAGGCATAAGCCGTATTTTTGATCACCACCAGGCTGGAGTGATAAAACCGCAACTTCATCTGCTGGCGTACGCATATCCATCTGAAGCATTCCTCGGCCATCGAAGCCAGGCGATGCTGCAACAGCGCCTTCAACCCGAGCTCACCAAACAACAGCGCAAGGTTTTGCGTCGTCAGGATCTGTTGTTGCTCGATGATTTTCCCGTTAGTCGCCGGTCGCCATGTCCCCAGGCCCGCATCAGCCCGCTGGGAGCACAATCTGGCCAATGCGTCCCTGGAACTAGCGTCAGGTCTGGAGAACCTTTTCCGCCTGGATTTCGGTTGATCAGGAAGCATCGCCAATTGGCTTGCATCAATGTCGTAGTAATTGGCGTATAGCGTGCCACCTGTCAAAGATGCTGCCTGCCTGGCAGCTCTTATGTACTTGTTCGAGAAAGCGCCCATGAAAATGTCCGAGGCGACCTCTTCCACAAAAGGCAGATCCAGCTTGGCCATCGCACCAAGCGCAGCAAATTCCTGAATGAGTTTGTTGGGCAGGATCGCTTGAGGAAAAGCGCAAAGAGTCATTGCTGCGGATTGGATCAGGGACTGTTTCGCTGCCTCAGCGACCACCGCGTCCGTTTCTCGCTGGTCCTCAACAGCCGCCACCCACGGCAATTCATTCATCCTGACCTGACTTTGCAGATCCAACAGCAACAATGATCGGCGTTGTCGAAAGGCGCGATAGGTTGCTACAGAGAGCATCCGCAGCGACATATCGCGAAATCCTGCACTGCAGATCTCAGCCGTTATCGCTGGCAGCAGCCGCGCCACGGTATCCCCGGATGTAATCAATCCCTTATCGATCAACTCGGCAATTGTGCCCTTTCGACACCGCTCGACGCGTCGACGAATATCAGGAGGAATGCCGATACCTGTTAACAGCGAATATGCGGTCGCTTCTTCGCAGGTAACGGGGTGCAGCAGAGATGAAAAGTCGGAAACTCCGTCCGAACCGGGATACCTGCTCAGACGTGCGGCAACCGCTTTAGCAAATAGATGGTGACCGGGTGCGGACACGTGACCGCGTTGAGAGTCTCTGTGCTTTTGATGAGACTCGGATTCGGGATGACCATGCTTGCGTACGAAATCGTCGACGATCCTGCGAATTCGTCCGACTTGTCGTCCGGTAAGCAACGCCGCATCGCTGGCGCAAACCCCCAGCAGTGCAAACAACTCCCCTACCCGATCCCGCCGGTTTTCAGCTTCACACGGAGCGCTGGGACAAGAAGCATCGAACTGCCGCTTCAGAGTATTCGCCTGCTCAAACCAGCCCTGGGGATACCGGCGGCAAGGCCAATCATCCTGATACGTCAAAAGGAAAAGCGACACCGCCGCATCGTAGAGCGGCAAGCGAGTCTCGACGACATGTTTTTGCGCTGCCAGACGCGTCTGTGCTGGGCGGTTTGAAAGCACGGTTCTGACATCACCGACAGTAAAAACCTGCACTTGCCCTGCTGAAAGCGGCGAACCGTCAGAAGCCATCGGAAAGAATCGCAGCTCTTCAAAGAAAGGCGCTATCGCTTCAACCAGATCCCATGCGTTCTCTGTACGTTGCTGCCCCAGCAACCAGGCCACCGTCAGCAGTGCAGCTTCTTCTGGCACCTCGATTCGATAATCCCCGCTCGCCAGCTTCGTTTGCAGTACCTCAATCCCCTCCTCCGTAAGGTGCCAAGTGTTGAGATCGAGTCGCTCGAAGCCAGGACGGATACCAGGAATCGAAGCAGCCAAATGTCGCTCGTACTCGGTCAGTGCGCCACCGGCCATGTACTGCCCAGTGGCAAAACCACCCGTGGCGACTTCCAGCGTGACCCACTCAGGCACATCCGCGAATGGAGTTCGTGAGCCATACGACGCAGATCCCTGCAATATGTGCTCGATTACATTGCGCCAGCGCTCGATGCGCTTGCTCGTCTGTCCGTTATCGTCGAGGCCCGATGCAGCGAGTGCCCGAGACAGTTGAAAGGCTGCATAGCCGGCACCTATGCCGGCATTCGCATTCGATTCCCTATCGTCCCTGAGCATGAGTTCTTCCGAGCCTGCGATGTTGTGGGTCCGGGGGCTGGATTCGAACCAGCGCCCACCCGGTTAAGAGCCGAGTGTTCTACCGCTGAACTACCCCGGAACAGAGCGCGGATTGTCCACCAGCGCTGAACGATTGTGAAGATCGAAAACATTGCCGCTTGTGAACCTGAACGTAATCAGGTGATCTCGGGAAGAGTCGTCAAGACCAGCGCAGTCCGATCGAGTCCTTTGCACCGGCGTCGCGAACCAATACGCCTGGAGCCCGACGCCTTTATTTCGGGTTGCGGGATTGTCAGCGAGTTTAGCGCTACTCTGCGCAATCGATTACTTCGCCGTTCCAATAGCAATTGTACGGGCTGGAGCGGCCGCGATTGGTATTGCACTCAGAATTCGTTTGAGTTCGATCCCCAGTGCCTCCCCTTCTGATTCTGCATTGATTTGCCAGGCTCCGACCCCATAGTCCGCATGATAAGTCGGGCTGATAAGCGCCGTTACTTTGTCTGCCCTAGGTATCAGCAGCAATGAAACGTCAGGCTTGATGCCCTTCCACTGGAGACTGTCGTGATAAATGTGCGCTGACTCCATTGCATCCAGGACGCTGGCGCGGGCGCTGCGATACTTCGCGTCGAAAACCAAGAAGCGCTTCGTCGAAGGCGAGTCCAATGGCCTGATTGGCCGGATTGTCCTCTTCCTCGTAAGATCTGCTGACCTCAAAGCGAACAGTATTCAAGGCCGGACGCTGAGTGCTGGCAGGATGCAAGAGTGCCTGTCCCGTCGGCCCTCTGAGTGCCTTATGCACGGATGCGGAGTCCAACCGCTTGACCGTGTGCGCACTTACCGACGTGCGATCACTCTTCAAGGTTGTTAACGGCCGCTGAGATATCTGTGTGAGCGCGCGGTGAAACCGATCCCCATAGCGCCTCAGCCTCGCATACTGCAGATGCGCGTTGGTTAGCGCTCCATCATGGCCAATTCCAAACTGAGCCTCTTCTGTGCCCATAACGAGAGCCGGGTCGAAATCCAGAATAGCCTCAACCATGGCAGCGAATGCCTGGCCGCCGAGCTTATTATCAGCTGCTGAAACGTCCAGCCGGTAGATTGCGGCAGTCCGCCCCTGGTCATCCAGAAGCTCTGCCGCGACCTCATTTTCGCTAGCCCTACCCTCTATAACCAAGTCGTTGGCTGGCGCTCAGGCCATAATCGCTCGAACCAGAAAATCACCTTGGCCGGACACCTACCTGAGCTCTCAGTCGGCAAAGTTCATATCACTGCACATGAGTTCGTCTTTAGCATGGCCGAGAGCAATCGTTGGCGCGCTGACATGTGCCTCTCACCACACTCGATTCGCTCTTGGGGGCTTCACCCGCCTTAAACCCGGAGAGGCTGCGGACTTCTGAAGCTTTCGATGCCTCTCCGAGTAAAGGACGAAGAAAGATATGGAAATGCATGGCATCAAAAGCTACGGCGAGAGACTTCAGTTCGCATATACCCTTCGTGGGTTTCCAAAACTCTACGCGCTGTCACACCGAATCGGTGTGACGGACAGCGCCCTCAGTCGGTGGTTTCGTTCAGAGCCAATCAGTATGGAGAACTTCGCCAAGCTGTGCGTCGAGCTGAACGTCAATGCCGATTGGCTTCTGCTCGGCCGTGGACAGCACTCGCTCGGCGCCATGCATGACGCGCCGCATCGCAAAACGCTCGCGGACGTGATTGAAAGAATGGCCGACAACGATGTTCGTAACCTCGCCAAGTTTCTTGATGAAGTGACTACTCCAGCACCTTGAGCGCCACGCAATATTTTCAGGGCAATTCGTGAGCCCTGCTCAACCGACTGAGCTTCACGAAGGGGCCGATATTGATAACTTCTAGATGCCCAAGCAATGACGCCTGGGTATGAGCTGGAGATCATCATGTGCACTAAGGAATCTGCAAAAGCTGATGTAGAAGTGAAGTTCGAGTCCCAGAAAACGTTCAGCCTTTTCGGTCGGAACATCTCAACTTGCCAAGCGGCCCTGGGGGCTGGTGCTCACGTGCAAGTCACCAACACAGAAGGCCTGAACTACCATCTGAATGTTTTCGCGAAATGCGAGTGCGACGGGCTTCTGAAGAGACTCAACGTGGCAATCGACAAGTCCATAGGTAACCCTCCCGAAGGCTTGCGTGACGTCCCTTTCACTATCGACCGCACTTCCCATCCCGACTGGCGCTCTCGTCAAGCCTATCTTCGCGATGGTGTGGGGTTTACGAGCAGGATCATCACCTGCGCTTGGCCTGCCCTTGCGCCGCCGAAGCTGGGCAGCGTACTAACCGGTGGAACTACGACGACAATCGACGTCACAGCCATCGACTCGCAGTTGGTTTATGCCATGACCGATGCTACCCCGGAGCAGGTCAGCGCATACTCCCACCTGAACCTCTACGCACAGGGGGCTGCGCGCGCCGTCCTGAAAAACAAGGGCGTGGACATCACCAATACGGACTATCTGCAGACGAAGCAATGGTTCGATGCTGTGGTTTACCAACTGACCGATCTGGGCTTTACCGTAAAGGCAGCGAGTGGCGGCCAGGTCAGGCAGGATGTCTCTTCAGGTGACGTGGACATCGGTAGTTTGCTGACCACCATCGTTGGCACGTATCTGGGAGCGACGGAACTCGAGAGTTTCAAGCAGCTCGCGACGCTCTTGGCCAAGGATCCCAACGATTCGGGCACCCACGACTTCATGACCTTCTGGTGGAACAAGGCAAGCACTAAGGACGGCCGCACGACTGTCGCCTTTGGCCCCATCAAGAACGACCAGGGCATGGCTTCGGTGACAGTGGTTTACCTCGTGTTGGATGTGGAATTCACAGACTGGCACTCACTGTTTGTCAGCTACCACCATGAAGGTGTATTGATCCGCAGCGCTGCCATTACCCTGGATCTCGACATGGAGGTCTACAGCAACAATGAAAAAGCAATCTTCGACGCCATCTCTGGCGCAGTGGCCAATCACATCAAGACTCAGGAACTGAGTTTCGACTGATAGCCCATAAATACGGGGCTCCAGCACATATTCGCAACGCTGGAGCCCCGTTTTTTTGTGCAATGGCACTTTCCGCGCTGCCTGTCTTAGTCGACCGTGATCTGCCTTGAGGGACTGGCGCTAAGGAACGCGCAGGCGGCTCATCACCCGATTAATCTCCCCTACCACCCGCCCCGTCGCCTCCTCGATCGTTCCCTCATTGCGGCAAATAAACCAACCCTGATCGGCAGCGACTTGTTCAAAAGCCTGGGTACAGTCGACATGCTCCTCCAGACCGCGAAGCACAGTACTGCTCAAGCCACGCCGTCGCGCCCCCGCCCTCGCCCACGAAATCTCCGCCGCCGTGACCACGCCAACATGCAGGTCGGGCACCTGAACGTTGCGATCACGGTTTAATTGCAGGATTTCAGCAAACGGGACTATCCGGCGAAACGCCGCATCGGATGGATACCAGCGATCGATCAGGATGATGCTGTCGGTGGGTTGTCTGGTCAGCACGTTTCGGGAAATCCAGCGGCGGCTGTCAGCCAGGCGTTGGCAAACTTCCAGTTCCAGATTCCTGTCAGGATGGCGGACGAGCCGGTTCACCAAGTGCATTGTCTCGCCCCTGAACGGGTCGCTTTTTTTCTCGCAGAGTCGGATGACTTTCTGGTTGTCTGCCCTCAGGACTTCAGTGATGGCCTCCAACAGCGAGGTTTTGCCGACGCCTTTGGGGCCATCAAGGGAAACAAACAGCGGACGAGTCATTGTTCACAGGCTTTAACGGGAAGTGGTGAACACTCTAACGGATTTTCAGGTTGAACCTCTTCTGCTCAGGCGGACTCCCAAACCTGAATTCAGGAGAAACCTATGACCCAGACAGCTCTAGTCGTGGGCGCCAGCGGCATTGTCGGCAGCGCCATCACCCAGTTACTTATCGACAACCAGTGGCAGGTCGCCGCGCTGTCGAGGCATCCATCTCAACTTCAAGGCGTGATCCCTGTCGCGGCGGACCTTCAGGATCCAGCCTCTTTGGAACAGGCGCTGAGGGATGTGAAACCCACGCATGTGTTCATTACCACATGGTCACGCCAAGCCACGGAAGCGGAGAACATTCGCGTCAATGCCGCCATGGTGCGCAACGTCCTCGCCGCCATTCGCCCAGCGAAAAGCGTCAAACACGTAGCACTGGTTACCGGCCTTAAACACTACCTCGGCCCGTTCGAAGCCTATGGTGAAGGCAGCCTGCCGCAGACACCGTTTCGCGAAGAGCAGGGTCGTCTGAATGTCGAGAATTTCTATTACGCCCAAGAAGACGAACTCTTCGCCGCTGCGGAAAAGGACGGTTTCACCTGGAGCGTTCATCGCCCGCATACCGTCACTGGGGTGGCCGTGGGCAACGCGATGAACATGGCAACCACCCTCGCCGTCTATGCCTCGATTTGCAAACACACCAATCGCCCTTTCGTATTTCCAGGATCAAAAGTGCAGTGGGACAGCCTCACCGACATGACCGATGCGCGGCAATTGGCGAAACAACAACTGTGGGCGGCCACCACGCCGGCTGCGGCGAATCAGGCATTCAATATCACCAATGGCGATATATTCCGCTGGAAATGGATGTGGAGCCGAATTGCCGAATACTTCGACCTGCCTGCTGCCGATTATCCCGCTTCAGCCTCACCCCTTGAAAAGCAGATGGCTGACGATCAAGCCGTATGGACGCAAATAGTCGCGGAGCACGGTTTGAAAGAGTCCGACATTGGACGTCTGATTTCCCCATGGCATACCGATGCCGACCTTGGCCGCCCCATCGAAGTGGTCACGGATATGTCGAAAAGCCGCCTGATGGGCTTCACTGCCTACCAGGCGAGCGATCAGGCATTTTTCGACGTGTTCGACAAACTGCGGGAGATGCGCTTGATCCCCTAGGCGGTTCCAGACAGATAAGGTGGGCACCTGGCGTGCCCCCTCATTCAACAGTCATTTCCACGCCCTCGCCCCCCACATCTGCGACTTTCATTCGCCCTGTGAAATCCTCCTGCCAGTCACCGGCAGAACGCAGCCGATCGTATATCCCAACTCCAAAATAGCGCCTTCCACAGGTATCGCTCTGTATCCAAGTGTGTACGGACGCAAACACGTTACACAACATTGATCTTCCCGCCCCCTCAGACACAAGCGAGATACACCAGCACGATGAACTGCGCCCACGGCCAGCGCAGTGCTCCTGTGCCTGACACCTGTCATTGGGAGCACCTGAAGGGCTTCCACTTTCTTGACGACAAGTAGGAGGATTAAACCCATGCAAACAAACGCGTTATCGGTCTTGAATCGGCTGCAACTTAACCTCGATCGCGCTGGAGACTGGATCGCCCCTGTGAGCCTGCGCGTTTTTCTGGCCTGGGAGTTTTTTGAAGCGGGATGGGAAAAGTGGAACGGTGAGAACTGGTTCCCGAGCATTCAAGGGGCCTTTCCTTTTCCCTTCAATCAGCTGCCGGCTACGTTCAATTGGCAGTTGTCCATGTGGGCAGAACTGCTCTGTTCCATCGCTTTGCTTGTAGGTCTGGGAACACGTCTTTCGGCACTGATCCTCATAGTGGTAACCGTCGTGGCAACTGCCGCAGTTCACTGGCCAGCAGAGTGGTCGACGTTGAGCGAACTGGCTATGGGCTACTCCATCACCAACAAAGGCTACGGCAATTTCAAACTTCCTTTGATCTACCTCGTAGCCCTTCTGCCACTGGTATTCACAGGCGCCGGCAAGCTAAGCCTGGATGCATTCATCGGTCGGTATCTCAAGCGTTTGAATGCACGCTGAGTGTTATCGCGTCACCGAGGTTATCGCTCTCAACCCCCGCTAGTTAATCAGGAGTTTCACCATGACCCATATTGATAAAGTGCTGTACACCGGCAAAGTCCATACCTCTTCGGGTGGACGCAATGGCACCGCCCTCAGTGACGATGGCCGACTGGATATAAAGCTGTCATCGCCTGGCACCTCTGGCGCCGGTACCAACCCAGAGCAGTTGTTCGCCGCAGGTTGGTCGGCCTGTTTTATCGGCGCGATGGGGATTGCGGCGAGCAAGCTGAAAGTCACCCTCCCGGGTGACCTTGCCGTCGACGCCGAAGTGGATCTAGGCACAACAGATGGTGCGTATTTCCTCCAGGCTCGCCTCAACGTCTTCCTTCCCGGGCTGGATCGCAACGTCGCCCAAGACCTGATCGATACCGCACACCAGACATGCCCGTACTCCAAAGCGACGCGGAACAACATCAACGTGGTGATCAACCTCGTTTGAGCAGAACCGTGGCGGGTTTCAACCGCCCGATCCATGCCCGCCCGGCTGCCATAGGTGACCGTGGAGGTGGCGTGGATCGGGCGTTTCAGACGTCGAATCGGAGTATTTAGCTCATGCAAACGAACACTTCATCATCAACGCATTTAGATCCACAGCTTCCCCCTGCGGCGACCGTCGGGCTCGGGTTGCGCCGTGCGCTGCTCAACACGCTTCGTGACGCTCCAGTCGGTGATTTCGATTTTCTAGAGGTTGCTCCAGAGAACTGGATCGGCATCGGCGGCGCGCATGGAGCGGCCCTGCAGATGCTAGCTGAACGTTATCCGCTGTCATGCCACGGCTTGTCACTTTCGCTGGGTGGCAGTGCGCCGCTGGACGAATCTTTTCTTGAGCAAGTCCGCGGGTTTCTCGATCGCTTCAACGTGCCGTTCTATAGCGAACACCTGAGTTACTGCAGCGACGATGGCCATCTCTACGACCTGCTGCCGTTGCCATTCACTGAGGAGGCCGTTCATCACGTTGCGGCGCGCATCCGTCGTGCGCAGGACATTCTCGGTCGTCGTCTTGCTGTAGAGAACGTCTCTTACTACGCCGCTGCTCATCAGGACATGGACGAACTTGCTTTTACCAATGCAGTGCTCCGCGAGGCCGATTGCGACCTGTTGCTCGACGTTAACAATGTGTACGTCAACTCAGTCAACCACCGCTTTGATCCAGCGGTTTTCCTCGCCGGCCTGGAACCCGAACGCGTAGTCGCCATGCACGTGGCTGGGCATTACGACGAAGCCGAGGACCTGATCATCGACACCCATGGTGCGTCGGTCAAACCGGTAGTCTGGTCATTGCTGGGGCAGGCTTATGACCTTTTCGGCGTGAAGCCAACCCTGCTGGAGCGCGATTTCAACTTTCCGTCCTACGACGAACTGGTGGCTGAGTTGAACACCATCAAGCGCTTGCAACGCGACGCGGGTGCTTTGGCGCGGGTGACTGTCGATGGCTGACTCCACTTCAAGTCTGCACAGTCAGCAGCTCGCGCTGACCCGTTACCTGCGTGACCCGGACAGTTATGCGCCGCCTGCGCAGATGAATCCCGCAAGAGCGCAGGTCTACCTCAACCTGGTGTTGAACAATCTGTTGGGGTTGCTGGGTGGAACGTTTCCGGTGCTGATTGCCGTGCTGGGTGATGCCGGTTGGCGTGCGCTGGTACGACGTTTTTTGCGTGACTACCGCGCGCAAACACCACGCTTCGGAGAAATTGCTCGTGAGTTTGTAGACTTCGTAGCGAGCCTGGAAGACTCGCCCGGTCACGAACACCCTTGGTACCCGTTCTTGCCTGAATTGGCTCATTACGAGTGGGTGGAGATGGCGCTGCAACAGTTGGACGCTGCGCCTTTAAAGCCCAGTGATGCGGCGCATTTACTCGATCGTCCCCTCAGGCTTTCCCCGCTCGTCTGGCCGCTGGCTTACACATGGGCCGTACATCGTCTCGGCCCAGGCCACTTGCCTTCTGAACCGCCAGAACAACCGACGTTGCTGCTGATCAGCCGTGTGCCGAGTGGCCAGGTGCAATTCTCCCAGGTCAGCCCTCTCGCGTTCCGTTTGTTGCAGCGGATCGAGCAGTTCCGTGACATGGATGGACGAGCGCAGTTGCACGCTTTGGCTGCGGAGGCTGGTGCATCAGACGTGACCAGCTTCGTCGCTGACGCACTGGCTCTGCTGCGCAAGCTGCATGAGCAAGCTGTCGTCGGGGTAGCAGCGACACCCGTTTTAAAGCTGTTGTCCTGACTGACGCGCAAAGGCTGAGGTCAGTTTTTGTATCTCTATGTACCCAAACGCGAAGTCTTGGGATTGGCTTACAAATGCTCCGCTCGCCGATACATCACCGATACATGACTCCCGCTAAATAGGCCTGCCCGAATAGGGTCGCTCTGTCGAAGTGGACGACGCTTGCGCCCTTCGCCTCGAGCTTCCTTGAGGGTCTATCCGCCCTGTGGCATGAATCGCGGCGTCGCCGCGCAAAGCATCTGGAGAAGCACTATGTACCGTAAACCAATGTCGAACAAAACCAGTCTTGGCCTGGCCGCAATTGCTTTAGCCGGTGGTATGAGCCTGGCATCGTCTGCCGCTTTTGCTGTTGAGCCATTGCCCCAAGGCTACCAACTGGCATCGGCCGATAAAACCGGCGAAGGCAAGTGTGGCGAAGGCAAATGCGGCGCCAGCGAAGCCAGCGACAAGTCGGCTACTGCCGAGGGCAAGTGCGGTGAAGGCAAATGTGGGGACGACTCTTTCGCTCGCACAGATACCGACCATGATGGCCTCGTCTCTCTTAAAGAGCTGCTGGCTGTGGCACCTCAGGGCGGTGAAGAATTCAAAGCGATGGACACCAACCACGATGGTTTTCTTTCGGAAGGTGAGGTCTACAAGTTCAGAACCAACCAGTACATCTCCAATGGCAAAAAAGTCCCAACCGAGCTATTTACCCGCATGAGCAAAGCGCAGAACTGATTCCTCCCGCCGTAGCATTCGCCCTCCCCGCGCCTGCAGCCAGGGAGGGCGATCTACTTTCTGCAAAGCGCTCAATGTTAAATGCGGATTGATTACACAGCGTTATAAGTGATGTTCTCCGCCCCTGATTTATCCCCTGAACGCAACACTCTAAAGTCGATCCCACTGCTCCCCTTCATATCGATGGGGTGCCTACAGGAGACTTATCCCATGCCTTTCATCAGCGTTCGTATCACTCGCGACGGCGTTACCAAAGAACAGAAATCTCAAGTCATCGCCGAGATCACCAAAACCATGCAAACCGTCCTCAACAAGGACCCGCACCTCACCCATATCGTTATTGAAGAGGTCGATACCGACAACTGGGGCTATGCCGGAATTACCACCACCGAGTACCGCCAACAACTGACGGAGTCGAAGAAATGACTTTCCCCGTCCGTATCGACTTTGTGTCGGATGTGGTGTGCCCCTGGTGCGCACTCGGCGCCACAGCGCTGGAACAAGCCATCGCGAACGTTGCCGGCGAGGTTGCCGTAGAACTGACCTTCAAGCCGTTCGAACTGAACCCGGACATGCCGGCCGAGGGCGAGCACGCCATCAAGCACATGATGCGCAAATACGGGCGCAGCGCCGAAGAAGTCGCCTCGCGCAATGAAATGATCGTCGCGCGTGGCAATGCCATAGGTTTTCAGTTCGACCTGGACAAGCGCAGCCATTTCTACAACACCTTCGATGCCCATCGACTTCTGCTCTGGGCAGTGCAGGAAGGCCGCCAGGTCGCGCTGAAGAAAATCCTGATCGAGGCTTATTTCACCAATGGCGAGAACCCCAGCGACCACGAAACATTGGTGCGCCTGGCCGGTGAAGCGGGACTTTCAACCACCCGCGCCCGAGAGATTTTGACTAGCGAGGCGTTCGCTCTCGAGGTCCGTGAACTTGAGAGTTTTTACCTTGAGCGCGGGATTAACTCGGTCCCGGCCATGGTGCTGAACGGCCGTCAGTTGGTGTCCGGATCGCTATCCGTCAAGGAATACGAACAAATCCTCAGGCAAGTCGCACGAGAGTCCGCCACTGCCTGACAAAGCGACTTAACTGCAATCTCAGTTATTAAGCATTTCGCCGGGGCTTGTTGAAGTGACCGCCCCACTTCCTTCCATCAACGTCAAGTGAACCGTCATGCCTCACGACTTGAATCAACTGGAAACTGCGCTGGCTGCTTACCCCCGAGTGGCGCTGCTGGAAGGCCCGACACCGATTCAGAAACTGTCCCGTCTGAGCCGGGCCGCCGAGCTGCATGGCTGCGATCTCTACGTCAAACGCGATGACCTGATGGGCCTCGGCGGCGGTGGCAACAAACTGCGCAAACTCGAATTTTTGCTTGGCGAAGCATTGGCCGAAGGCGCGGACACACTGGTTACCTGGGGCGGCTTTCAATCCAATCACGCCAGGCTGACCGCCGCCGTCGCGGCCCGCCACGGCTTGGCCTGCGAGCTTATTCTGACTCCGTCTGCGGTGCGCAGCGATGATGATTTTTGTCATAACGGCAACGTATTGCTCGATGGCCTGTTTGGCGCAAAGGTCCATCGACTGCCGCGCGGTTTGACGCCCGATAGCTACGCTGGTGAATTGCTTAGCGCGCTCAAAAGCCAGGGCAAAAAACCCTTCCTCATACCATTGGGCGGCTCCAGCCCCAGGGGCAGTCTGGGCTACGCCGCTTGTGCGGGAGAGATCCTCCGCCAGGCAGACGCGCTCGGCGTTCACTTCGAGCGGATCATCATCCCCAACGGCAGCGCAGGGACTCATTCAGGGCTGCAGGCCGGTCTGGCACTGGCTCGATCATCAACCGAAGTGATCGGCTATTCGGTGTTGGCAACAGAGGAGCAGGCCACAGCGACGACACTGGAAAAAACCCGGGAAACCTTGCAGCTCCTGAACCCGTCCGCAACCCTTCTGCAAAGCGCAATCACTGTGGATGGCAGGCAACGTGGCGACGCCTACGGCGCACCCACCGAATCGATGCTCGAAGCGGTTCGGCTGCTGGCCTCCGTTGAGGGCTTGCTGACGGATCCGGTCTACGGTGGCAAGGCCTTCGCCGGGTTGCTCGCTGCCGTGCGCCAAGGCGACTACCCGCCAGGAAGCAATCTGCTGTTTGTGATGACCGGCGGCTTGCCTGGCCTCTTTGCCTACCGCAGCGCCTTCAACTGACTTGAGCTTTTTCGTCGTCATAAAAAACTGATGCCCGGGCGAGCCCACGGCATCGGTCACTCAACTTGCGTGGAGTACATCGTCATGTCGAACGCCCCTTATCCGCTGAACCGCACCGCTTATCTGCTGGTCGATCCATACAACGATTTTCTCTCGGAAAACGGCAAGGTCTTCCCCTTGATCAAGCCGATTGCCGAGCAGGTCGGGCTGCTCGACAACCTGCGAGCCCTCGATCGCGCCGTACGGGCGCAGAACATTCCGGTGGTCATCGTGCCGCACCACCGCTGGGAACATGGCGACTACGACGGCTGGGATCATCCAACACCGACCCAATGCAAAATCATGCACATGCACCACTTCGCACGCGGTGAATGGGGCGGCGAATGGCATCCCGATTTCGCACCGAAGGACGGCGACATTGTCGTGCAGGAGCACTGGGGCTCCAGCGGCTTTGCCAATACCGACCTTGATTTTCGTTTGAAGCAGAAAGGTATCACCCACGTCATCATCGTCGGCCTGCTCGCCAACACCTGCATCGAAGCGACCGCCCGCTACGCCTCGGAACTGGGCTACCACGTCACGCTGGTGCGCGATGCGACCGCCGCTTTCCGTACGGAAATGATGCACGCCGCCCATGAGTTGAACGGGCCGACTTTCGCTCACTCAATCGTCACCACCCAGGAATTGATTGAGGCGCTGGCAGCGCAGGTGTAATGGCGAGGAACCTCACCGATTTCGCCAGTTGGCCGAGGTGGTGCGTCAAGGCCGCTTTCTGCAATGGGCGATCGGCCCCCGTCAAAAATGCACCTTGAGCAAGAGACTCAACGCGTTCTGGTCGGTAGGGAATCCGCTCGTGTCTTCAATCCCGTATTTATTCGACCAGTAATCCCACTCAAGTCCCGCATAAAAACGTTTTTGCTGTTGCCCCAGCGCCTTGCCCACGTCGTATTTGACTTGTGGGTTGAAGTGAAAGCTCCTGGCCACATAGTTGGAGGTGCCTTTGTTGCCGACGTCGTTGACGTACCACTCCAGATAGCCGTCGAAAAGAATGTCGGAGCGACCCACCGGGAGGGTCATGGACCAGGTCGGGTTGATCTGCCATTGACCTGAGGCCTTACCGGTGATGCCGTCGGGTTTGCGGTAGTAGGTATTCAGGGAAAAGCGATCGAAGCCTGGAAGCATGAGGTCGACAGCAGGACCCAGCAGGTATTTGCGATTGCGGTTTTCACCGCGCTCGTAGGTGGCGGCGATGAGGACGTCCTTGACGATGCCATAGCTCAGGGAGCGGTCACTGATTTTGCCCAGCGACAGCCGTGGGGAGAATTCACCGTAGTAGGAATGGCCGTCGGCACCCGAGAGTCCGCTGGACCATTTGTTGTCGACGAACATGAAGATATCGCCCCACGTCCAGCCGCTGGCGTGCTCGAAGCTCAGCGTTTGCTGAGTATCGTCGCCTGTGCCGTCGACTTTGAAATGCTGGCCGTAGAGGTAGCTCAAGCTGTTGTCGTTCCACAACAGAGGGCCAGCTTCGGCGCCGGCGCTGGCCAGCGCAAACAGCGGAGGCAGGCTGCGACGCAGCAGCGAAGGTGCAAGTAATGGAATACGCGATGTTTTCATGGGCTGCCCTTGTCAGGTGATTGGCGGATATCACCGGCAAGGCATGGCCGAGCTGCGGATCAAGCAGCTGCTCTGGCCCTCAAATTAACGAGGGGCGACCCTTGCCGGGTACGCGGCGTAATGCCGCCAGAGCAATGCCCTGCACCTCGGGTTCTGTTGAGAGCCCTCTGTGCTGACCGCTTCTACTCGATTCCGGACTAAGCAGGGGTTGTGCCAACTGAGCGAATACAATCTTCAACCCTCATTCAGCACAATCGATGCGTAAAACTGAATACTTTGCAGCTATCGGTTGCGCACCAGATTGAGGCGCGCTCACTTGGATTCGCACCGTTGCGATTCGCCTGCCCACCTCGTGCTGATTGCCTCGCCCGCCGGATCCCGTGAGGGCGGGCCTGCGACGGCTTGGCACACTTTTGGCTATGACTGCTTTCGAGTAGAAGCGGTCAGTGCCAGCAATGGCACCGGGCATTGCTCTTGCGCCCTTCCCTGTGGGCGTACGTCCGATTGGATGCTTGAACGCGGCGCCAGCGCCCCGGGCAAGAGAGAAGTGTCAGCCGTGTAACTACGCATACGCGCCCTCTCTCCTCCCCTTGTTCTCTCCAATCGGTCCCGCGCTGGCGTGCCGATTGGCGCGCGGCGGTTTTCGAATCGTTGTGGAGAACACATCATGAAAATTCGCTTTGCCTTGGGTCAACCGCTTCGCTCGCTACTGGCCATGGCGCTTGTGCCCGCCGCCCTGATCGCGTCTCCACTGGCTTTGGCCAATGACAAGGTGGTGCTGCTTACTTCCTGGTATGCCCAAGCTGAACAGGGCGGTTTCTACCAGGCCCTGGCGGATGGACTGTATGAAAAAGAAGGCCTGGACGTGACCATCCGCATGGGTGGCCCGCAGGTCAATGGCATGCAGCTGCTGCTCAACAAGCAGGCCGATTTCATCGTCAACTACGACTTGCAGATTCTCAAAAGTGTGGAGCAAGGCATGCCGGTGGTGGCCGTGGCCGCGCCCTTTCAAGGTGACCCTCAGGGTCTGCTGACCCATGCCGATGTGAGCGGCCTGGATGCCTTGCAGAACAAGCAGGTGCTGGTTTCCACCGCCGGCCAGCAAACCTGGTGGCCGTGGCTCAAGGGCAAATATCAGCTCAAGGACAGCCAGGCCCGTCCCTACACCTTCAACCTGCAACCCTTCCTCGCGGACGCCAACACCACGCAGCAGGCCTATGCCAGCTCCGAGTTGTTCCAGGCGTTGAAGATCGGGGAGAAAGCCAACTTCTTCCTGTTCGCCGACGCCGGTTACCCACCCTACGGCTCGACGCTGGCCACTCGCCAAGACGTGATTGATCAGCATCCTGAGCGAGTCCAGCGCTTTGTTCGCGCCTCGATGGAGGGCTGGAAGCGCTACCTCGACAACCCGAGCGCCAACCACCTGATCAAGGCCGATAACCCGAACATGAGCGATGAATTGCTCGCCTGGGGCTTGTCGACGCTCAAGCAATATCGCCTGGTCACCGGCGGTGATGCCGCCACCCAAGGCATCGGCGTGATGAGCGATGCGCGCTGGCAGGCCACGCGCAATTTCATGGTCGACGCCGGCCTGCTCGGTGCCGATGCGCCTTGGCAGAAGGCCTACACCACGCGCTTCGTCGAGGACTTGAAGGTACTGCCTGGCGCCGAACAGTCCGCCAGCCGCTGAGCCTGATTGCAAGACTGCTGAACCCAGAGCCCGAGCCCAAGAGCCGGCTGAACGAATACCGTGAGGACACTTGTTATGTTGGTCACCAAACAACCTGTATTGCGCCGTTTCTGGTATGCCCTGCTGCCCATGACCGCGCTGGATGCCGGCCCGCAGCCCTTCACTTTACTCGGTGAGGCGCTGGTGCTGTGGAAGCGCCCCGACGGCACCCCGGTGGCCATGCGCGACCGTTGCTGCCACCGCACCGCCAGGCTATCGAAAGGTTTTGTCAGCGAGGACGGCAACATCGCCTGCGGCTATCACGGCTGGGAATATGATTGCACCGGCACCTGCGTGAAGATCCCGCAAAACCCTGCGCGCATGATTCCGCCGGGCGCCTCGGTCCAGGCCTTTCACTGCCAGGAAAAATACGGCTACGCCTGGGTTGCCCTCGACGATCCTCTGCAACCAATCCCTGAGTTTCCCGAGGATGGCGCCCCGGGCTACCGGCGCATCTTCCAGTTTTATGAAGAGTGGAAAACCAGCCCGCTGCGGGTCATGGAAAACTCCTTTGACAACTCGCATTTTTCCTTCGTCCACAAAGCCAATTTCGGCCTTTTCGACCAGCCCGCGCCGGCCGGCTACGAGTTTCGCGAAACCGACTACGGCTTCGAGGCTGAGACGCGGGTGCCGATCCGCAATCCTGAGGAGAGCTATCGCATCACCGGCACCCGCGAGCCGATTACCCAGCGCCATCTGATCAACCGCTACTACCTGCCATTCTCCCGGCGCTTTGGCTGCATGTACCCGGACAGCGGCATCCATCACATCATCTACAACTGCGCGACACCCATGGAAGACGGGCGCCTGATGCTGGTCCAGTGGCTGTATCGCAATGACAGTGAAGAGCAATGCTCGACCCAGGAACTGATCGACTGGGACGCAGCGATCACCGCCGAAGACCGCGACATCCTCGAAGCCACCGATTACGACGCCTGTGTCGATACTCGCCGGCGTGTGGAACTGCACATGCCGTCGGACAAGCCTGGCCTGGTGATTCGCCGGCAATTGCTGGGCCTGCTCGAAGCTCACGGTGAAAGTGAAGTGTTCCTCAGCCATTGAAGTCAGCGCCCCGGTGTGCCGGGGCTTTACCGGACGCTCATGACCCAAGGGGAGAGCGCTATGTTGATGCAAACCATAACTGGGGCCAACGCCCTGCCACAGGCGTTGCCACGGGGCGACAGCGTCGGCGTGCAAACACCACTGTTCGCCAATCAGGTGGAAAAAACCTACAGCAACGGCACCCAGGCCTTGAGCCGGGTGAAGCTGGCCATTCAGCGCGGCGAGTTCGTTTCATTGCTCGGCCCGTCGGGCTGCGGCAAGAGCACCCTGCTGAAAATGTTCGCCGGCCTCGAAAAGCCCTCCGCCGGCCACGTGCGCTGGTGGGGCAAAGACAGCCCGGCCAGCCCGACCCAAGGGCAAAGCCTGGCGATGGTTTTCCAGGAGGCGACCCTGATGCCTTGGGCGAAGGTCAGCGACAACGTGCGCCTGCCGCTGGATCTGGCCAATGTGCCCAAAGCCCAGAGCCAGCCAAAGGTCGACGCAGCCCTTGCTCTTGTCGGCTTGGACCGCTTCAGCCAGGTGTACCCGCGGGAACTGTCCGGCGGCATGCAAATGCGCGCGTCCATCGCCCGGGCCTTGGCCACCGAGCCCAATCTGCTGCTGATGGACGAGCCCTTCGGCGCCCTGGATGAGTTCACCCGCAACAAGCTCGACAGCGACCTGCGTCAGCTGTGGGCTAGCCGCGACCTGACCGTGGTGTTCGTCACCCACAGCATTTTTGAGGCCGTCTACCTGTCATCGCGGGTGGTGGTGATGGGTGCGCGCCCGGGCCGAGTAATCGCCGACATCGAAATCGACGGCCCGTTGGAACGAGACGAGGCCTACCGCACCTCCCCGGCCTTTATCGCGCAGTGCGCACGCCTGTCCCGGCTGCTGGCCGAGGCCAATGGCGATCCTTGCTGACTTTATTGAGAGCCCGCTCATGAACCCGTCCTTTACTCCCTGGTTACGTCACCCCACGGTGTTGCGCATCGTCTCGCCGCTGCTGCTCGGCGCGGTATTGCTGGGTCTGTGGCAACTGGCATGTGTGGCCTGGAAGGTGCCGGTGTATCTGGTGCCCTCCCCGGTCGATATCGGCCGTACCCTGATCAGCGATGGCCCGATGCTGTTCGGTGCATTGTGGATGACCTTGAAGATCACTTTTTTCTCCTTTGCGCTGGCGGTGCTTATCGGCACCCTGGCGGCCTTTGTGTTTGTGCAGAGCCGCGTGCTGGAAGCCAGCCTGTTTCCCTACGCCATCCTGTTGCAGGTGACGCCGGTGGTGGCCGTCGCGCCGCTGATCATCATCTGGTGCAGCAATACCACGCTGGCGTTGATTATTTGCGCGACTTTGGTGGCGATTTTCCCGATCATCGCCAACACCGTACTCGGCTTGCGCAGCGTCAACCCCGGCCTGCTCAATCTGTTCCGCCTGAACCGCGCCAGCCGCTGGCAGGTGCTGTTGCGCCTGCGCATTCCCAGCGCCCTGCCGTGTTTTTTTGCCGGGCTGCGCATTGCCAGCGGGCTGGCGTTGATCGGCGCGGTGGTGGCGGAGTTCGTCGCCGGCACCGGGGGCACCGGTGCAGGGCTGGCGTATCAGATTCTCCAGGCCGGCTTTCAACTGAATATTCCGAGGCTGTTCGCTGCCCTGCTGCTGATCGCCTTGACCGGTGTCGCGTTATTCAGCCTGATGGCCGTGCTGGCCCGGTTGAGCCTGCGCAACTGGCACGAAAGCGAACTCGGCTGACCCTTTGAATCCGCCGCAGGCGCGGCGTATGGAGCCTCACATGAAGATTCAAAATAGCTGGCTGGTACGTAACGCCAGCGCCATCCTCACCGGCTTGTCCGGTGCGGCGGCGCGCCACGCCGGGCCTGATATCCGTATCGTCGACGGCCGCATCAGCGCCATCGGCGCCCTGCAACCCCAGCCCGGCGAGCGAGTGCTGGATGCCACCGATTGCGTGGTCTACCCGGCGTGGGTCAATACCCACCATCACCTGTTTCAATCGCTGCTCAAAGGCATTCCCGCAGGTATCGACCAGAGTCTGGGAGCCTGGCTGGGTGCCGTGCCCTATCGCTATCGCGGCGCGTTTGACGAGCAAAGCTTTCGCCTCGCCGCGCGCATTGGCCTGGTCGAATTGGCACGATCCGGCTGCGCCACCGTCGCAGACCATCATTACCTGTACTTGCCGGGCATGGACTTTGACAGTGCCGAGGTGCTGTTCGAGGAAGCCGAACGGCTGGGGCTGCGGTTTGTTCTCTGCCGTGGCGGAGCCACGCAAGCACGGCAAGCCGAAGGCAAGTCCGTGGCCGGGCCGGAGACCCTGGAGCAATACCTGGACGACGTCGAGCGTCTGGTGCGGCGCTACCACGACCCGGCCGCCGATGCCTGGCGGCGGGTGGTGATGGCGCCCACCAGCCCGCCCTACTCCATGCCTGCCGAACACCTGCGCGAAACCGCCCGGGTCGCCCGGCGACTGGGCATTCGCCTGCACAGCCATCTGAGCGAAACCGTCGAATATCAAAATGAGGTGCAGCAACGCCACGGCATGTCGCCAGTGGCGTTGTGTGCCGAGCACGAGTGGCTGGGGCCGGACGTGTGGTTCGCGCATTTGGTGAAACTCGACGCCGAGGAAATCCGCATGCTCGGGGCCAGCGGTACGGGCATTGCCCATTGCCCGCAAAGCAATGGCCGCCTGGGCAGTGGCATTGCCGATGTGGTGGCCATGGAGGCTGCGGGAATGCCGGTGTCGATTGGCGTGGATGGCGCCGCCTCCAACGAGGCCTGCGACATGATCAGCGAAACCCACGCCGCCTGGCTGATGCAACGGGCCAGACTTGGCGAACGGGCCCGTCCGCGTTATGCCGGCGGTGACGAGGAAGGCGGTGCCAGCGCGGCCACGGTGGAAGACGTGGTGCGCTGGGGTACGTCTGGCGGGGCTCGGGTGCTGGGGCTGGACGCCGTGGGCAGCGTGCAAGTGGGCATGGCGGCCGACCTGGCGATCTACCGCCTGGACCAGCCGCGATACTTCGGCCTGCATGACCCGGCGATCGGGCCGGTGGTGGGCGGAGGACGCCCGACGTTGCGCGCCTTGCTGGTCGCTGGGCGGTTGACCGTACACGACGACCAGTTGCCTGACTTCGACCTGGCCGAACTCGGCGCCCAGGCCCGGGACGCGGTGCGGCGGTTGCAGCAGGCCGCAGGCGTACGCTCATGAGCTGATCTCCCCGGCACGCGCTGCCGTGCCAATACTCGCCCGCATCAAATGCCGGGACTGTCATCAGATAGTTTTATGGTCCCGGAGAAGAAAGCAGCGGACGGCGTATCACAAGGCGCTTCTACAACAATTGCTCGCGTAGAAAATCGATGAACGCCATCGTCCGCGCTGAACGTCGTCGCTCGCGGCTGAGTACAGCGCTGACAGGCAGCGCGCTGGTCTGATAGTTGTCGAGGACGGTACTCACCGTGCCCTGCTCGACGTCAGCTGTGAACAGCCATTGCGGTGAGAGGGAAATACCCAGGCCGGAGAGCACCATTTCGCGGATGGCCTCGCTGCTGTTGCTGGTGACGTTGCCCTGAATGGCTACATCGAGTTCCTCGGCGCTGCGGGTAAAGTGCCAACGGTCGTAATGCTCCAGCAACGTGAAGCCGATGCAGTTGTGATCGGACAGTTCGCTTGGCTCAAGTGGCACGCCGTGCAGAGCCAGGTAACCGGGCGCGGCATAGACACGCCGTGGGCTATTGCCTAGTGGCAGTGCCACCAATCCCTCGCTCTTCACCGCGCCAATGCGAATAGCCAGATCGATGTTTTCCTTGAGCAGGTCTTCATTGTGGTCACTCAGCCGCAGGTCAATCCGCACGTCAGGATGGCGTTGCAGGAAAATCCCTATGAGCGGTGCTATGCATAACCTTCCATAACTGACCGGCGCGGCGACTCGTAAAGGGCCGGCGATCTGCTCCTGGCCACTGGTAAAGCTCCGTGTAGCAGTTTCGACGTGGCCGAGAATTTTCTGGCAGTGGTCGTAGAAGCGTTGACCTTGGTCGGTCAGGGCCAAATTCCGAGTGCTGCGTGCGAACAATGGCCCACCCAGATACTGCTCCAGCGCGCGCACTTGCTTGCTCACTGCCGGCTGCCCCATGTTCAGTTCACGGGCGACCGCCGAGAAGGACCCGCGCTCCACGACGCGAACAAA
Source organism: Pseudomonas sp. Leaf434 (assembly GCF_001425545.1). Lineage (NCBI taxonomy): Bacteria > Pseudomonadati > Pseudomonadota > Gammaproteobacteria > Pseudomonadales > Pseudomonadaceae > Pseudomonas > Pseudomonas sp. Leaf434. The sequence goes on from NZ_LMQZ01000001.1 coordinate 2,242,403, forward strand.
GACATGCATGCTGTCGAACAGATCCATCGACGATTGGTTCTCTTTGCGGAATAAGTCATATGCACATTGGGTTTGTTATCGGAATGATTAAAGCGCGGCAATCTGTAAGCGTCCATCCCAACACAGGTTCCCGCCATGAAACATTCCATGCTTGCCGCCATCGCCGAGTCCGCTCAATCCCCGCTGGCCATCCGTCACATCGATCGCCCTGTTGCCGGTAAGGGGCAAGTATTGGTCAAGGTTCACGCCGCAGGGGTCAATCCGCTCGATACCAAAATTGCCGCCGGCGCAGGGGCTCACGCCCGTCAAACGCTGCCGGCCGTGCTCGGCCTTGACCTCGCCGGTACGGTGGTTGAAGTGGGTGAAGCAGTCCAAGGATTCACCCAGGGCCAGGAAGTCTTCGGCATGCCCGGCGGGATCGGCGGTGCCCAAGGCACCATGGCCGAGTACATTGCCGTGGATGCCCGCCTGATCGCGGTCAAGCCACACACCCTCAGCATGCGTGAGGCGGCTGCATTGCCTTTGGTATTCATCACCGCGTGGGAAGGTCTGGTCGATCGAGCCAATGTCCGCTCCGGCCAGCGTGTCCTGATTCATGGCGGCGCGGGCGGGGTCGGCCAAGTGGCTGTGCAACTGGCCAAGGCTCGCGGTGCCGATGTCTACGCCACCGGTTCGGCGGGCAGTCTGGACTTCATACGCTCGCTGGGGGCGACGGCGATCGACTATCAGGCACAGAGCGTTGAGGATTATGTCGAGCACTACACCGCCGGCGAAGGGTTTGACATTGTCTACGACACCGTCGGCGGCAGCACGCTGGATGCATCATTCAAAGCCGTGAAAGCCTATACCGGGCACGTGCTGAGCTGCCTGGGTTGGGGCCAGCACAGCCTGGCACCGTTGTCGTTCAAAAGTGCCACCTACTCGGGGGTTTTCACTCTGGCTCCGCTGCTCACCGGCAAAGGACGCGAACATCACGGCGCTATCCTGCGCGAGGCCGCTGCGCTGGCCAACGCGGATCAACTGACGATCCGCGTGGATCAACAGTACTTTGCACTGCAAGACGTCAACGAGGCGTTTCGCCAAGTCGCCGAAGGCCGCGGCAAGGGCAAGACGGTGATCGAGTTTGTGGGTGCATAGCTTCTTGTAATCTCTTCATAGCGCTAACGGCCAAAAGCGTCCGCCTTTGGCCGTTAGTTGCCACACAAGGGCAACCGCTTTCGGCCAAGAGCTGCCGCCCCCATGGTCTTCTCCAGCGCAAAACGCTGTCGCCAGTTGCTGCCGAACGTACGGCACACCTACTGGCATGGGCCGCACACCATATGGATGGCAACCCGATTCCTGTAGGCGGCTCTTTCTATGAGAGCTGGCCTCTCACCCATTTGTATTTACCTGGCCTGAACAAACCGCTGCTCAAGGTTTTCTTTTGCATTGCTCTTCGGGCGCACCATATCCCCAAGTGATGATGGCTTCGGCCTTATGTTCCCAAAGCGATTCATTACGCCCGACGTACTTGATGCCCATGCCACTGAGTTGCTGGTACATCAGCGATACGCTGTCGCCACGCTCGGCTATTAATGTCGGCGGATCAGTTTCGAAGAACCTGACAGTTACCTCGTTTGCATGGTTGCCGTCGCATTCGTAAAAGACAGGCCCAGTGCCAGAGATCAGTCGGTACCGTGCTTGCAACTCAGCGATACGGTTATGGTATTCCATGCGCAGGCATGCACCGACGTCATCACTCTTCCAGCAATCGTCCCGCCCCTTGATCCACCCCCGCTGCTCTGCTTTGAGCATTGGAGGATGCTCGTTGCCAGCCTTGATACTCGCACTGGCATACACTGCCGAGAGTTTGCGATCGAGGGCAGATAATTCCTTGTCTTCACATATCAATGCTTCGACACCGCCAGGCTCCGCCTTTGAGCAATCGTAAGATGGACCAGGTGACGAATTGATAGCCGACGATGTTCCCGTGCGCGCCCCGGTCGACTGTATCGCACTGATTTGCTGATCAATGTAATTGCACCACTGTTCGGAGCTTCGCTCAGGGACATCTGACCCCTCTTGAACCCCCAGCTTTATCTCGATCACTGACTTCCATTCGTCAGAACCTAGATCCGGTCCGTGCCCTTGCATATCAGCCGTATGCAGAACCTTATCGACCGATTGATACCACGTGTTTGAGCATTGAGATTGCGCCTTGGCAACGCCTGTGACGCCAATCAGTAGCAAAACCAAATATTTGCGCATGTGCGGTTTCCCTGGATTTACGCAGTCGCCGACCAGTCATCTTAGCCGGTCTCATCCGCTAGTGATTGGTGAGTCAACAGTGATTGCAGCATAAGAAGTCCTCGCTGCGCAGGCACGCCTGATGCGTCTAGGCCTTCAGCACAGTTCGGGTTTGCTCAGCAATTTCCAGATGTCGATATTTGGCGATTGTGTATGTACATGGTGGTGCCCTCCACGTGGGTGAAGGACCGGGGTGGATCAGTCGCGCGGCACCGTTGTCGGATTCGGCCAGAAGCAGACACTTAAAAAGCTCAACGATCAGGTTCTCATGTCATGAAATCATCCGGCTGCCGTACCATCGGCACATCGACAAAACGGAGGTTGATATGGGAAATGGTCAGGGCAAAAGGGTCGTTGTCATTGGTGCAGGCATCGTTGGCGCGTCATTGGCGTATCACTTGGCAAGTAAAGGCGCGAATGTCACTTTGGTAGAAGCTGAAGATATAGCTTCGGGAGTGACTGGCAGCTCATTCGCCTGGCTCAATGCCTCACACCCCGAACCCGACCCAATCGCGCAACTGCGCGGTTCTGCCATCAAGGAGTACCGCCGACTCGAAACGCAGCTGCCAGGTCTGGAGATAAGATGGACAGGCGCCTTGTCTTACAGTGCGATGGCGATTGAGGCGCTGCCAGTCTCAGGTCACCAGGCTTCAGCAAACCTGGTGTCTCGATCGCGGATTCTCGACTTGGAACCAAATCTCAAGAACCCTCCCCAGTCTGCTCTGTATGCGGCTGAAGAAGGAGCGCTGGACGCAGTGGCAGCTACGCATGCGTTGATCGCAGGTGCGCAGGCATATGGGGCGAAGATTCTCACTCAGACGCGAGTGCTCGGTTTGGTAACCCAGAGTGCAACGGTGACTGGAGTCGAAACAACGATAGGCAGCCTCGATGCCGATATTGTCGTACTGGCAGCCGGGGCAGGCATCACGAAACTGACAGACATGCTTGGAGTGTCCCTGCCAATAGAGGCCTCCCCTGCCATTTTCATCCGTTACAAGTCACAACCCGACCTCGTACACACCCTCATATCCAGCCCTGAAATGGAAGTGCGGCAAAGTTCGGATGGTGCGTTGCTCGCGGCGGAAGATTATCTGGACGATGCCGTGGAAAATCAGCCGGCAGCGATAGCGCTTCGCACTGCCAAGACAATCCAGAACGAACTCCATGGTGTCGTCTCCATAGAACTGGAACGGGCTTGTGTCGGCCTCAGGCCCATGCCTGCCGATGGCATCCCCATCATCGGTTATCTCCCCAATGTAGGTGGCGTCTACGTTTGTGCAATGCACCCTGGAATTACTCTGGCGGCGATAGTGGGACGTCTGGCCAGCGAGGAGATCATCGATGACAAGGTGTCCAGTGCCCTTTGCCCATGCCGGCCTGATCGATTTTTGCAAGCGGAGGGAAGCCTCTTGTGAGGCAGAAATCGGCCAAGAGCAGACGTTCGAACCCAAGGTGATGCGATGAAGAGAAAAACTAGAATGACTGCACCTCTGACCAGTAACGCAGCAACCCAGCCTGGGCCTATTACCGGGATCGGCGCGTCAGCCTGAACCGTGGCCATTGTCCAAGAAACCCGGGGCGTCATTTCGCCCAAAGCAGACCCTACGCGCGACGTATTTGCCTGATGGCCCAACGCCTGAGTAGAATGCGATTCATTATCAATCATGTATGTCCCGGGATGCCGATGCGTAGCGACGAAACACTAGGTACTGCAGATCCAGGGCTGCTCTATCGCACCCACTTCTCGTGGTTACAGGGCTGGCTGATTCGGCGCATCGGCTGTCGCGACAACGCCGCAGATCTGGCGCAGGACACCTTTGTGCGTGTGCTCAAACACCGTCACCAGTCCGGCGCCCTGCGCGAGCCACGTGCTTATTTGAGCAGCATTGCCCGAGGGTTGATGATTGATCAGTATCGTCGTCGCGAACTCGAACGTGCCTACCTGGAAAGCATCATCTTGCTGCCTCAACACGAGGTTCCATCGGAAGAAAGCCGGCTGATGATTCTCGATGCGCTCGAGCGCATAGACCGTCTGCTTGACTCGCTTAAACCAAGAGTACGCCAGGCGTTTTTATTTGCCCGACTCGACGGTCTGACCTGCGCACAAATCGCCGAAAAGCTCGGTGTTTCCCGCGCGACGGTGGAGCGCGATCTGGCCACGGCCCTGCAACATTGCTATCGCTTGCGTTATGTCGAGGCCTGAGCCCGAGGCGCTGGATCCGGCCATTGTCGAGCAGGCGATCCAATGGCTGGTGCGCCTTCGCTTCAATCAGGCCGATGAACAGACACAGCGCACGTTTGAGCACTGGCTGCAGCAGCGCCCGGAGCATGGATTGGCGTGGCAGCGTGTGGAAACGCTGGGCGATGAATTCGAAGGCGTGCCAGCTCAGCTGGCTCGACAAACCCTTAAGGGCGCCCAGCATGGAATGCGCCGGCGGGAAAGCCTGAAGCTACTGGGCGTATTGGCGACGGTCGGCACGGCAGCCTGGCTCGGCCGCGACTACACCCCCCTGCCCTCCATGCTGGCACAGCAGCGCAGCAGCACCGGCGAGCAACGACGTTTCGAACTCGATGATGGCAGCCTTATTCAGCTCAATAGCGATAGCGCCGTCGACAGCGATTTCGACGCCCAGCGGCGCCTGATCATCCTGCGCCGTGGTGAAATCATCGTGAATGTCGGTGCGGATCAATACTCCCCGCAAGCGCGACCGTTGTGGGTGCAATCACGCGACGGGATCATGCGAGCCCACAGCTCGCGCTTTCTGGTCCGCGAGCGTGACGACGGCACTCTGGTCGCGGCCCAGGAAGGATCAGTCACGGTGTTCCCCGGCGCCAGTCAAACGCCTGCGAGCCGCAACGTCCTGGCAGGAAACCAACTGCTGTTCACCTCAAGTGACGCCCGAACGTTCAGGGACAACGGCCTTGATCCATGGGGTTGGGGTGACGGTGTGATCAGTGCGAACCATATGCGCCTTGGTGACTTCATCGCAGAGTTGTCGCGTTATCGCCCAGGAGTCCTGCGCTGCGCCGAAGAGGTCGCTGATCGTCGCGTTTCCGGCACTTTCCAGCTCGCCGACAACGATCGGGTCCTGGCATTGATCGCGCAGTCACTGCGCCTGCACATTGATTACCGAACCCGTTACTGGGTCACCGTGAGCGCTGCGACCTGAGTCCACCTGAATATTTTTCTGCTACCTGAAAAATAATGAGGTGGTTTCTCATTCTCGTTCGACCTCTAAGGAAGGCCGGAATACAGGCCAGTCTGCCGATGTCCTTTCTTGGAGCGAGAAAATGAGTTCGTCCCCGGTTTCACAGCGCCATCCATTGAGTCGTGCCTTGCACGGTGCGATTTTGGGTTTGATCGTGAGCAGCTATGCATTGCCATCGCTGGCGCAAACCTCGGGCGCTGACCACAGCGATCAAGTCAAACAGTGGAATATCGCCCCCGGGCCACTGGCGCCAGCGCTTGACCGCTTTGCGCGCGAGGCTGGCATCAGCCTTTCCTTCGACGCCTCGAGTGTGGCGAACCGCACCACGGCTGGCGTGAATGGCTCGCTCGATACATCGGCAGCGCTGTCATCGTTGCTCCAGGGCAGCGAATTGCAGGTCGAACAGCAAGGCCCGAATGCTTACCTGCTGACCCCTCAAGCAAAAACCGCCGGCCCGCTGGAGCTCGACGCAACGGCCGTCGAGGACTACCGCCTCGCCCCGCTCATCATCAATGCCAAGGTCCGGGTCAGTGCCGACGACGACGCCAATTCCGTGGTCGCCAAGGAGCTCTGGGTTGGCGGCAAGGTGGCCACCAGCATTCTCAATACACCGGCATCGGTGTCGGTGGTGACCAACAAGGAAATGCAGCAACGCAGCGTCAGCACCACGGAAGAAGCGCTGCAATACACGCCGGGCGTGGTCAGCGACTTTTATGGTACGGATGATCGCAACGACTATTTCCAGATCCGCGGCTTCCAGGCCACCACCTACCGTGACGGCTTGACCCTCAGCTCGATGCGCGGCGTACGCGAAGACCCATTCGCCTATGAGCGCATCGAGATTCTGCGTGGCGCCAACTCCACGCTGTTTGGCCCTGCGGACCCGGGCGGTTCGGTAAATTTCGTGACCAAACAGCCGCGCTTCGAGAAGTTTGGCCAAGGCTATGTGACCTACGGTTCGTTTGACCATGTCGAGACCGGCATCGATGTCGGCGATGCGCTGAACGACGAGAAAACCCTGGCCGGCCGTTTTACTGCCAAAGGCCAGAACAGCGACCGCGAGTACGATCACTCGCAGGACGATAACCAGTTGTTTATGGGTGGCCTCACCTGGGCACCGACGGATTACACATCGGCTACGATGATTCTGGATTACCTGAAAACCGAAAGTTCGCCCAACAGCGGCGGCTATCCACTGGATCGGGAATACGACCGCAGCAAGTTTTATGGCGAGCCCAGCTACAACTTCCACGATGTCGAGCGCACCAGCCTCAGCGGTAACGTCACCCATGATTTCGACAACGGCTTCGTGCTGCGCAGCAATCTGCGTTACAGCAAGTTGACCGATGATTTTGGCTACGTGTACCTCAGCGACAGCGCCGCACGTATCGGTACCACCGTCGATCGCTACCTGTTCGGAACCGACACTGAAGCCGACCAGTTCAACGGCAATCTGATGCTGCAATACGATGCCCGCTTCGAGAACATCGACAGCAGCAGTCTGGTGGGCGTGGAGTACCTCGATTCGACCACCAAGGAAAGCTCGGTCTACGCCCTGACAACCCCGATCGACATTGCCAACCCGGTGTTTACTGGCGTTCCACGCTCAATCGCGCCGTATGCCGTCAACAAGCGAGACGCGACCACCAAGGCTGTGTTTCTTCAGCAGAACCTGTCGTTCTACGAGCGTTTCATCGTCACCGGAGGTGTGCGCAACGACTCGATGGACCTGACCAGCAAAGGCTTGCAATCCACCGAGAAAGACAACTTCTCCGAAACCTCCTACCGAGGTGCGTTGACCTATATCGTCAACGATGAAGTCTCCACCTATGTGAGCATGGTCGAATCCGTCTCGCCGCCGCAGGTCGGCGTGACACCGCAGACAGGCAGGCAGTACGAAGTCGGCGTGAAGTATGCGCCGATGGGGATGGATGCACTTTTCTCCGCCGCCGTGTACGACCTGACCCAGGAAAATGTCACCATCGCCGTGGTGCTGCCGAGCGGCATCATCGAGCAGCAGACGGTGGGCGAATCGAGGGCGCGTGGCCTCGACCTGGAGGCCAAAGCGCAGGTGACGCAGAACCTGAGCCTGATCGGTGGCTATTCCTACATGGAGTCCGAGGTACTGCGCGGTTCGTTGTATGACGGCAGTTCCCTGAAGGGCAACGAGTTCGCCACGGCACCCAAGCATTCCGCTTCGCTCTGGAGTTACTACGACGTACCCGCCACTGATGTCAGCGTGGGCCTGGGTGCGCGCTACGTCGGCGCTTATTACTTCGATGCAGCCAACTCCGGCAAAAGCGATGGCACTACCCTGTTCGACGCCGCCTTCAACTACAAGATCGCCAAGGGCACCGACCTGGCGGTGAACGTCAGCAACCTGCTGGATGAGCAGCACGTGGTCGGCTCCGGCACGGCGAACTTCTACAACCCGGGCCGCGAGATTACCGCCAAACTGAGCTACAACTGGTAATTAGGCGGGTAGCCTATTTTTGCGTAAAGGAAACGGTGCCCGCGTTACCGCGAGCACCGTTAACTACGGGCATACTCAGCTTGATCTACGCTTGAATGAAATCACGCGGAGAACCAGATCATGTCCCTCGCTCCCGGAAGTCTATTGGCCCTGGCTGTGGGTGTCTGCTTTTGCACATCCGTGCTCGGACAAGGGGCAGCAGACAGCGATTCTCCACCGGCGATACTGCCATTGGCATCCGAGAGTGCGCCGAGACTCATTGCCTACCCGCCGCTTGCCGAGCCACTCGCCCGCGGAGTGGTCATCATCCAGTTTCGAACAGAGCACGCCAGGATCATGCCGGTGTTTGGCAAGGTGGCTGCCGAGGTATCACCACGCTTAGGTCACCTTCACGTGACCGTCGATGACTGGAAAGGTACGTGGGCGCACACCAGTGAAGACCCGATTATCCTGGTCGGGCTAACCCCCGGTCCTCACAAGGTTCTCTTGGAAGTGGCCGACCCGACGCACCAGATCATCACCAGTACGACAGTGAGTTTTACAGTACCGGAGAAGAAACCGATGGACGCTCCCCGTACTGACGATCATCACGCGGTAAAACCATGACTGCCGTGCTATTCACCGAAACAGGCAACGATCGACGTCCCTGCCAGCGACTGCCTGGCTCAATATCTCCAGAAAACCGGGGTCACGAGCACCAACACCGTCAGGATTTCCAACCGGCCTAGCAGCATGCCAACGGTGAGTAGCCATTTGGCCGCATCTGGCAGTGACGAGAAATTACCTGCCGGTCCAATAATGGTGCCCAGGCCGGGGCCGACGTTACACACCGCCGTAGCGGCACCGCTCAGGGCGGTAATCCAATCAAGCCCGATCAGAGCCAGGCCCAAAGCGATGGCGGCAATCGTGATGGTGAAAAAAAACGAGAAGGTCAGCAGCGAGCGGACGATTTCCTCATCGATGGGATGGCCGTTGTATTTTTTCTGAATCACGGCGCGAGGGTGGATCAACTGCTTCAAGCTGCTGACCAGAAGCGCGGCGGCCACCTGAAAACGGAAGATTTTCAGCCCGCCGGCCGTTGAGCCGGAACAGCCACCGACGAAGGTCAGATAGAAAAACAGCAACACAGCGAAGCTGCCCCACAAGGTGTAGTCGCCAACCGCAATTCCAGTGGTCGTGACAACCGAGGTCACATTGACCGCCACGATACGAAACGCGTCCCACCATCCGTAGTCGCTGTGAAAATACAGCCAGGTACCTACCGCCAACGATGTGACGAGCAGGAATCCAATAAACCCGCGTACCTGGTGGTCCCTGATCAGCGCACGCCGATTGCCTCGACATGTAGCGACGTACAAGGTGAATGGCAGGCTGCCCAGGATCATGATGACCACCGCCACCCAGTGAATTGCTGGCTGCTCCCAATGCCCGAGGGAGGAATCCGACGTCGAGAACCCACCAGTAGAGATCAACGACATTGCGTGGTTGATCGCTTCGAATGGGGTCATTCCTGCGAGCCAGAGCGCCAAGGTGCCGATACCCGTCAGGCTTAGATAGAGCAAAAGGATGTACTTGGCTGCGACATGAGAACGTGGTGTCACTTTCTCCGACCAGTCCGAGGACTCTGTCTGGAAAAGACGCATGCCGCCGACTCGCAAGAGCGGAAGAATCGCGACAGCCATGCCGATAAAACCGATGCCGCCTAACCAATGCAGCATGGAACGCCAGATCAACAAGCCGGGAGAGGCGCTATCCAGACCGGTGAGTACCGTCGAGCCAGTGGTTGTGATGCCCGACATCGTTTCAAAGAATGCATCGGTGTAGCTGATATCGCTGATGAAAACCATTGGTAACGCTGCGAAGGCGCACACAACAACCCAGCTCGCGGTAGTCAGCAGGTACATGTCCCTGGGCCGAAGATTGCCGGTCTCCGGACGCCCTCGCACGATCAACAGCAGACCACAGATGAAGGTAATCAGACTCGACCAGAGAAAGGCCGACAGATCGTCGCTACGCTCATGGACCACCAGCGTGAACATGGGTATAGCCATGCTTACCGCCAGGGTGATCAGAAAAATACCCAAGATGAAGCCGATAAGCCGAATTGCTGCGAGGGACATCACGATAGCGTTCCAAATTAGCGCCGCGCAGTATCGGATGCCCTCAATAAAGACTGCGTAAATTCTCCGTAAAATTTTGACCTGCAATCAGTCAGGCTGCGGGAGTCGAAGGCCAAATGCCCGCGCCAATCAAGCCCTTCACTGCACCGGGCATTCGGTTTGTCCCGAGCGAACTCCCAAACCCGCACAAAAAAACCACCGATGCGTTGTCAGTTGATCCTTTTCAGCCTATCTTCAATAAAACCTATACAGGCAACCTGTATGCGTACAACCTTTTCGCCAGACATTGGCCCTCACGCAGCACCGCCACGAGTGACCCGAATGAGCCCACTATTAGCCAGCCATTACCGTGAAATCCTCGTTGGCGTCGGCGAAAACCCCGAGCGTGAGGGGCTTTTGGATACGCCCCAGCGCGCCGCCAAGGCGATGCAATACCTGTGCAATGGTTACGGGATGAGCCTGGAAGACGTCACCAACGGTGCGCTCTTCGAGTCGCAGAGCGATGAAATGGTGATCGTCAGTGATATCGAGCTTTATTCGCTGTGTGAGCATCACATGCTGCCGTTTATTGGCAAGGCGCATGTGGCGTATATCCCCACTGGCCGGGTGTTGGGGCTGTCGAAGGTGGCGCGGGTGGTCGACATGTTCGCGCGGCGCCTGCAGATCCAGGAAAACCTTACTCGGCAGATTGCTCAGGCGATCCAGCAGATCACCGATGCCGCCGGCGTCGCGGTGGTCATTGAAGCCAGGCACATGTGCATGATGATGCGCGGCGTCGAGAAGCAGAATTCGATCATGACCTCCTCGGTCATGCTCGGTGCCTTTCGCGACAGCTCGACGACGCGGCAGGAATTTCTCCAGCTCATCGGACGGCGCTAGGCCTATACATAATCTGTTACCTGTACAAGCTCAAGGAGTAGGCACATGACCCGATTTCTGCTGGTGTTAGGACTGGCGCTCAGCATCGCAAGCTGCGGCAGTGTCGATGTTGCTCGTTACGCTGACCAGCAACCGGCATTGAATCTGGAGCAGTTTTTCAGCCAGCCCGTCAAAGCCTGGGGAATGTTCCAGAAGCGCAACGGCGAAGTGGTCAAACGTTTCGAGGTCGATATCGCCAGCCGTCGTGAAGGTGAAAACCTGATCCTCGACGAGCGCTTCCGTTACAGCGACGGCACCCGTGAACGCCGAGTCTGGACCCTCACTCCCGGGGGCAATGGTCAGTGGAGCGGTCGCGCGCATGATGTTGTCGGGGTTGCTCAGGGCCAGATCGCTGGAAGCACCTTCCACTGGCGTTATCGCCTGAACCTGCCAGTCGACGACTCGACCTACGAGATGAGCATGGACGACTGGATGTACCTGGTCGACGAGGACACGCTGATCAACCGCACCCGTATGTCCAAGTGGGGTTTCGAAGTCGGTCAGGTGACGGTGTTCTTCCGGCGCCAGAACGCTGGGACGAACCCATGAGCAGTGGGTTGACCCTGGCCTCGTTCGGCGACGGTTATCGCGCTCTGGTGATCGGCGCCAGTGGCGCCCTCGGCACGGCGTTTTGCCAACATTTGAAACAGGATCCACGCTGCGCCAGCGTCCGTGCGCTGGGACGCCAGACTGTGCCGAAGCTCGACCTCGAGCAACCCGAAACGATCGCCAGCGCCGCCGCTGAACTGGCAGGCGAAGCGCCCTTTCACCTGATCATTCACGCAGCCGGCCTCCTTCATCGCGACCAAATCAAGCCGGAAAAAAGCTACAGCGCGATCGACGCCGAGTCGCTGCAGGCCGTGTTCCAGGTCAACACGCTGGGGCCTGCATTGCTGTTGCGCGACTTTCTGCCATTGCTTGCACCTCAAGGCGCGATGGCGATGCTTTCGGCAAAAGTCGGCAGCATCGGCGACAACCGTTTGGGCGGCTGGTACGCCTATCGCGCCTCCAAGGCTGCGCTGAACATGCTGATCAGGACCGCCGCCATCGAGCTTTCGCGCACGCGCCTGCAGAGTCGCTTGCTCAGTCTGCACCCGGGCACAGTAGTGTCGCCGTTGTCGCAACCTTTTCGCGGAGCCTCGAGCGCCCGCCCGGCAGACATTGCCGCCGGGCAATTACTGACTCTGATTGACACGCTAACGCCGGCCGACAGCGGCCATTTCTTCGCCTACGATGGAGAACGCCTGCCCTGGTAGGCAAGGAGTGAAGCATGAATCTGCAAACCCTCACCGAACGTGCGGCCAACAGTGAAGTTCGCGAACTGGAGCTGCTGTCACTCGAAGGTGGATTTTATCTGGCGAGAATTCGCGTAGATCAGGGCCAGTTCACCTTGCTCGATGACGCGGCCAAGCCAATGCACCTGCGTTCAATCACCCACCTTCGCGACTTGCTGCAAACCGTGCCGGCGTTTCCCTGCGTGCTGGTGCAGCAATGCGTGCACGACGAAATGTGCGGCCGGGATTCAGGGCCGGTCGAAGAGCTGCGCATTCCGTTTTCGCTGACCACGCCGTTATGACGCCGAAGCAAGGCGAGCGCTGAATGGCAGGCTGATAAAGCGCGCGTCGCCCACCGGCGACGCATTTATCGAACCCCTGCTCCGTCCACGGGTCTGCTTCACATCGATTCCCTGGAAGTAAATCCCATGTCCACTCAACACACACTTGTCCTGCTTGCCCGAGGCGGATACGCCGCGCGCGGCGTTCTGTATCTGATCATCGGCATCTTCGCGCTGCTGGCGGCGCACGACTCCACCAAACCGAAAGACAGTCACAAAAGCCTCGAAGCGTTGCTCAGCCAGCCCTTCGGCTACGTGCTGATCGGTGTTGTGGTCGCCGGCCTGCTGGCCTTCGCCGCCTGGCGTGCGCTGCAAGCGATCCGCGATGTCGACCACCACGGCAGCGAGTTCAAAGGCCTGGTCATTCGCGCAGGTTTGCTCGCCGGCGGTCTGGTCAACGCGGCGCTGGCCTTCTTTGCCTTGGGTCTGTTGGTGAGTGGCCTCAGGAGTTCCGGCGGTTCCGGCGATGGCAAGACCAAGGATCTGCTCGCGCAGCTGCTGTCATTCGAGCATTCGAACCTGTTGATCTACCTGATCGCGCTGATCCCGCTCGGTGTCGGTATCGCCCACATCATCAAAGGCTGGAAGGCCTCGTTCGAGAAGTACTTCGAAGCGGATGACGAAGTGATGCGTTACGTGCGCCCGGTGTCGCGCTTTGGCTTGATCGCCCGAGGCGTGGTGTTTATCGAGATTGCAGTGTTGATGGCGGTCAGCGGCTCGGTTTACCAAGCGACCAATCCACCCGGCATGAAGGAAGCACTGGATGCTTTGCAGAATCTGCCGGCAGGCGGCGTGCTGTTGATGCTGATGGCCTTGGGGCTGATCGCCTTCTCGGTATACAGCTTTTCCGAAGCCGCCTGGCGCAGAATCGAAATGGATGTGCCGTTGTAAGCGGCGATTCGAGGGGGCGTGTGCCCCCTCGACTTTTCGTCATCAAGTGAACAGATCAACGCCCAACTGAAACGCTACCCAGAGCGCCAGCCCGGTAGCGAAAAGCAGCGCGATGTTTTCAAACAGGTTGTTGCGATATTGCTTGTCCAGCAACGATTTCTGGTTGGACATGATCAGCAAGCCTAGGGAAATCACCGGCAAACCAATGATGTTCAATGCGCTGACACCAATGGTCAGGGTGACGAAATCCGGCATGCCCGGCATCGACCAGATCAGCGGCGTGACCAGGATGAACAGCATGAACCACTTGTGCATCGGGTCATGATGAAACTCTTTGCCGTACTTCTCGCGACGCTCAGGACGAACATGCTGGAAGGCATCGGTGATCAGCATCGGAAACGCCGTGGTCTTGCCTGAAATACTGGCAAACAGGGTCGCGAACACACCGATGAAGAACACGTACCAGCCGATCGGGCCGAAGAAGATTTCCAGCGCCTTGCCCAGATCGCCCAAGGTTTTCACCTCGATGCCGTTGGGCCGCAGGATTTCCGCACCGACGATCCAGATCGCCAGGTTGATGATGATCCCGACGAACACCGCAAACAGCAGATCGTTACGCTGAATGCGCTTGTGCTGCGGCCCGGTCCAGCCTTTCTGGCGCATGACATAGGGGTGCACGAAGTTGGCGATCGAGCCGGCGACCGCGCCGATTACCGAGACCGCCACCAGCAACGCGCCATGCACGCCTTCGTCCGGCGGAATGCTGAAGCCGATGGTGCCTTTGATGATGCCGCTGACATCCGGGCCGGACATCACCGCCAAAGCGATGAACGCCAGGGTCATGATCGCCAGCAGCAGCTTCATTACGCCTTCGATCATCGTGTAGATGTTGCGCCCGACCAGCATCCAGACCGCCAGCACCACCGCCACCGAGCACAGCAATGGCTGATCGATCTTGAACAGCATCGCCAGTGACTCCCCTGCCCCCTTGATCATGTAGGCGTTCATCAAGTGCCCCATCAACAGGGCATAAACCAGCATGAACCAGGCGAACACCGGGTTGAGCTGGGCGTAGCCCTGCAGAATGGTCATGCCTTGGTTATTGCACAGCTGGAACCGGGCAATGATGTTGACGATCAGGTACCTGAGCAACAGCGAGACCGCCAGCACCCACATCATGGCGTAGCCGTAGTTCGCACCGGCCACGGAGGATGTGATCAGGTCACCCGCACCGAGCCACGACAGCACGGCGATAATGCCGGGGCCGAGCAGTTTCAGCGTTCGCAGGAACAGGTTTTGCGGTTTCGCAGCGGCCTGATGATCGAGTGGAGCCATGCTCGTCATAGGGGTATCTCCGTTATTGTTTTTGTGAGAATTGATGCAGTGCGCACATTAGGTAGGATGTCGTACAACAACGCTAACAGGAGAGTATGTAAAAATGTTTCACAACTCGCTGATTACCGTGCTGCTCGATCATTTCTGCTGATCAACATCCTCTAATACGCGTCTATAAAACCAGGCTAGGCGACGTTCCAGCTCCATGAAATAGACATTGAAGCCTTCGCCAATCACTCATAGGATGACTGATCACAACAACAATAAGGCTAAAATGATGAACAGAACGCTCTTGATTGCTGCGCTCGCCTCCACGTTGAGCGTGACGGCCAATGCCGCCACCTATGCCTACATCTCAAGCCCCGGTGACGGTCTGATCTCGCAGTATCGCCTTGATCAGAGCAATGGCGCGCTCACCCTCGTTGAGCAGATTCAGGCCGGTGATCAGGTCAATCCCATGGCTCTCTCCCCGGATGGCAAGGTGCTGTTTGCAGCCTTGCGCGTCAAACCCTTTCAGGTGCTGGGTTACCGGATCGATCGCCAAAGCGGTCGCCTGACAAAATTCACCCAAGCGCCCCTGGCAGAGAGCATGGCCTACCTGTCGACCGATCGAAAAGGTCGGTACCTGCTCGCCGCGTCCTACGGCGCCGATGCGCTCAGCGTTCAAAAGATCGGCGAGGATCAGCAACCTTCCGCCAACATCCTGCGTTATCCGACCGGCCTGCACGCCCATTCAATTCGCACCGAGCCGAGCAATCGCTTTGCCTATGCCGGCAACCTGGGCACCGACAAGGTGCTGCAATATCGCCTGGATGCCAAGACTGGCGAACTCAGCCCGATCGGCAACGGCTCGGTCAGCGTCCCGGACAACACCGGCCCTCGGCACCTGGCGTTCTCGCCGAACGGCAAATTCCTTTACGTGGTCGGTGAAATGAGCGGCACCGTGACTGCGTTTTCAATCAACGACGCCAGCGGCGCGTTAACGCAAATCGCTGTGGCCAACGGCATTCCCGAGCGTTTGCAACTGGCCCACGGCGAAGTTCGGGATGCGCGCAACAACGATTTGAAAGACGATCCGACCCCGCGCATCTGGGCTGCCGACCTGCGCATGTCGCCGGATGGAAAACTGCTGCTGATGAGTGAGCGCACCAGCAGCAGCGTTTCGGCATTTACCGTGGATCCGGCAACCGGAGGACTGAAGTTCCTCGATAACTACTCAGTGCAGGAACAACAACCACGCAATATCGCCTTCTCCCCCGATGGCCGCTGGCTGCTGGTGACGGGCGAGAAAAGCGCCAAGGTCGGTACGTACGCGGTGAGCAAGGATGGCGCGCTGAAGCGTGTCGGTGAAGCGGCCTCCGGCAAAGGCGCGTTATGGATCGAAGTACTGCAAACGCCTGACGCTTGAATATCTGCGGAGCAGCAACTGCTCCGCCGTCCTGCAACTAATCCCCCGCCGCTTCGGTCATTAGGTTTGCCGAGGTTGATACATTTACGCAGACCTCACTTTCAAGAGACTGCCCCCCGTGATCAGCCATCTCGATCGCCGCAACAACCGCTCGCTGGACAGTCTGAATTTCTTTCTCGCCGATGTCCGCGACGGCCTCGGGCCGTACCTCGCCATCTACTTGCTCGCCGTGCACCACTGGGACCCGGCCAGCATCGGTGTAGTCATGACCCTCGCCGGTATCGCCGCGCTGGTCACGCAGACACCGGCCGGTGCGCTGGTTGACAGCAGCCGGGCGAAACGGGCGCTGATCATCATCGCCGCGCTGTTGGTGACGGCGAGTTGCCTGGTGCTGCCGTTCATTACTTCATTCAGTCTGGTGGCGTTGACCCAAGCCTTGAGCGCGGCGGCAGCATCTATTTTTGCCCCGGCCATCTCCGCGATCACCCTGGGCATCACCGGCCCGCGAGCATTCACCCGGCGTACCGGTCGCAACGAGACGTTCAACCACGCCGGCAACGCGTGCGCGGCGTTATTGGCCGGCTTGTTTGCCTATTTGTTCGGTCCGGTGGCGGTGTTTTATCTGATGGCGGTCATGGCGCTGGCCAGCGTGATTGCCGTGCTGTTCGTCTCGGCAGAAGCGATAGATCACGACGTCGCGCGCGGTTTGCAGCCTGGCGATCGAAGCCATCAGCCGTCCGGCTTCAAGGTACTGCTGAGCAATCGCCCGCTTCTGATGTTTGCCCTGTGCTGCGCGCTGTTCCACTTGGCCAACGCGGCGATGCTGCCGCTGGTGAGCCAGAAACTCGCCCAAGCCAATTTGCACCTGGCCACACCGCTGACGTCAGCGTGCATCGTAGCCGCGCAACTGGTCATGGTGCCAATGGCGTTGCTGGCCGGCGCGAAAGCCGATGTCTGGGGGCGCAAACCGTTATTGCTGGCGGGTTTTCTGATCCTGCCGCTGCGTGGCTTGCTCTACACCTTCTCGGATGATCCGTACTGGCTGGTCGCCGTGCAGTTGCTCGACGGTGTCGGCGCTGGTTTGTTCGGCGCGCTGTTCCCGGTAATGGTCAAGGATCTCACCCTCGGCTCCGGGCATTTCAATGTCAGCCTCGGCGCGCTGACCACAGCATTTGGCCTTGGCGCGGCGCTGAGCAATGGGCTGGCCGGATTTGTCGTCGAGGCCGCCGGTTACAGCGCGGCATTCCTGACCCTTGCCGCAATTGCAGGGGCAGCGTTTCTGCTGCTATTGATCGGCGTTCCGGAAACGCTGCAGCGGACTGAGCAATTCGAGTCCGCTGCAGTTATGGGCCAAACCTGAGCTAATCGCCACCGCAGCCATCGCCTAAAACGCTGTAAGTGGCGACATGCCGCTGACCGTGGCTGTCTTCATAGACGACCTCCACCGGAACAATTCCGCAGGCGGCGCTGGTGTCGGTGATGCTGATGGTTTTGGCGATATCCAGTGGCACGCCGGTCTGCACAGTTTCGGTGGCAGCGAACACGTTGCCGGCGAGGATGGCCAGGGTCAAAGCAATAAACGTTTTCATCGTGTGATCTCTCTATAAAGGATGAGGAATTCAGGCCTGACGTTCAGTCAGCAATTGGCGCGCGGAATCGGCCATGACCGGCAGCGCTCCGGCGAGCATCAGGACGTCTTTGAGCACCAGTCGTCCGGCACCGGACAGATAGGGAAAGCCATGCTGACCATCGCCCAGCGCAGCGACCCAGGCTTCAGGCGTGGTGACCAGAAAGCTCAGGGTCACCAGCGGCGTAGCGAACGCCAGCGCGCCACCGAGCAGGCCGGTGCGGCGGGAAAGCGGGTTGGACAGGACCAGCAGACCGATGAGAATTTCCACCACGCCAAGCCCGGTGGAAAAACCGTAGGTGTTGTTCGCGGTCTGCCAGGCGCGCTTGTCGGCGTTCAGCTCGCCCTCATGGGTCAGGTGCGCCTTGTATTCCTGCGGGTGCTCGTAGAAGAACGACATCACCGGACTGTTGGCGACGAAAGGCGTAATGCTGTCGGCTTCGTACGGGACGAATTTCAACGCGCCGATCCACAGGAATACGATGGCGATGGCCACGCGCATCAGCGGGATGCCGAGGCGATCGAGTTTGCCGAGCTGTTGTAGTCCGGCGTTGATTGAGGTGAACATGCGACGTCTCCAGATCAATGAAAGTGGAGTCAGTCTGCGGTGCTATCGAATCGCGCTTTTGTCGGTCATGCTCAACGTCTTGCTCAATCGTCTCAACTTTGGGGATTCCTTCGTGATGGGTGCCAATGAACTCGCTCGATAAGCTCATCAGCCTGGCCAACGTGCGCGGCAGTCTTGATCTGCGCTGCCAGTTCCAGGGCGACTGGGCGCGCGATCATCAACAGGAAGCCTTGGGCAAGGCGCCCTATCACGTCGTGCTCAAAGGTGAGTGCCGGGTAGAACTGGCCAGCGGACAACGCCTGGCGATGCGCGCCGGCGATATTCTGTTGTTGCCACGGGGCACGCCGCATGTGCTGCACAGCGGCGGTAAAGATGTAGCGCCAATGCTGCCAACGCTGATTCCCGGCGGGGTGTTGCCGATCTATCGGCTGGGTGGCGCGAGCGCCGATCTGGACATGCTTTGCGGTGGCTTTCATTACAACCGCGCATCGATGCTGTTCGCCGCCCTCCCCGATTACCTGTTGATTGCCAACGATGGCTTACCGATTGATGCGCCGCTGACCGCCCTGATTGCGCTGTTGCGCAGCGAAGCCGACAGCGAACAGCCGGGTGCACGGTTCCTCCTCGACTCACTGTCCCAAGCGTTGTTCACCTTGATCCTGCGTGCGCACCTGGCGCGTGCCGATCACGACAAAAGCACCCTGGCGCTGCTCGGCGACCAGCGCCTCGGCCGCACCTGTCAGGCGATATTGGCCGACCCGGCGCACGAATGGACCATCGAGGCCATGGCCGACACCGCGAACATGTCCCGTGCAACGTTCATGCGCACCTTTGCCCGGGTCGCTGGCGTATCGCCGTGGGTGCTGCTGACCCAGTTGCGCATGGAGCTGGCATTCAGTCTGCTCAGCCATTCGCATCTGGGCCTGAATGACATTGCCGTGCAGGTCGGCTATCAGTCGCAGGCTGCCTTCAGCAAGAAATTCAAGGAAATTTACGGCGAGGCCCCGGGCAAAGTCCGCCGCGCGATCTGAGCGGATGGATCGCTTTGTATCAGCGTGTAGCTTTCGCCGCCCCAGATACACACTCATGCGAAGTTCGGCCGTGCGCACACACAACTGACACATTTAGCGCGCTAAATACCACTGTCGCTTCCATTCCTACCCCAACCAATCGACAGGACATCACCATGAACAAAGTCTTCGCAACCCTCGCCCTTACCGCCGCCATGTTCGGCGCCACCGCTGCGTTCGCCGCGCCGGTCAAACCCACCGTGGTGCTGGTGCACGGTGCCTTCGCCGATTCGAGCAGCTGGAACGGCGTGGTCAAGATTCTCGAGAAGGATGGCTACCCGGTGATCGCCGCTGCCAACTCGCTGCGCTCGGTCAAGAGTGATGCGCAATCAGTGGCGGATGTGCTGGCCAGCGTGAAAACCCCGGTGGTGTTGGTCGGCCACTCTTACGGTGGCCCGGTGATCAGCGAAGCCGCTTACGGCAATGCCAATGTCAAAGCGCTGGTGTACGTCGCAGCTTTTGCACCGGAAAAGGGTGAAACCGCCGCTGAGCTGTCCGGGCGTTTCCCTGGCAGCACCCTCGGCCCGACCCTGTCGGCCCCGGTTGAGCTGGCCGATGGTGGCAAGGATTTGTACATCCAGCAGGACAAATTCCACGATCAGTTCGCTGCCGATGTGTCTCAGGCAGATGCGAAGTTGATGGCCGCCACGCAGCGCCCGGTGACCGTCGCCGCGCTCAACGAAGCCGCCACCGAGCCTGCATGGAAAACCGTGCCGTCGTACTTCGTCTACGGTGACCAGGACAAGAACATCCCGGCGCAAGCCTTGGCGTTCATGGCCGAGCGCGCGCACTCCAAGCAGACCGTCGTGGTCAAAGGCGCTTCGCACGTGGTGATGGTGTCCAACCCGAAAGCCGTTGCCAGCCTGATCGAAACCGCTGCGGCCGCGAAGTGATCCAGCGCTGAGTTGAACCTTGAAGCCTTAGCCGTGAACCCTGTTCACGGCTTTCAGCGCTGGGTGGTGTTGCAGCCGCTCGCTGAGAAAATCCACAAACGTGCGCACCTTCGCCGGTACGCGCGGATGTTTCAGATAGACCAGTTGCACCGGTAACGCCGGCGGCTCAAAGGCCTCCAGCACCAATTCCAGTTCACCGGCCGCGACCTGGCTGGCGACTTGATAAGACAGCACTCGGGTAATGCCCCAACCGGAACTGGCGATGTTGATCGCCGCCTGATTCGCGGTGACCACCAGACGCGGCTCGAAGCGAAAACTCAACGGGCCATCGGCATGGGCGAATTGCCAATCGCTGAGCAAATGACTGGCGGACGACATGACAATATTGGCGCGGCTCAGCTCGTTCGGATGTTGCGGTCGGCCATAGCGGGCGAAGTAATCGGGGGTGCCGCAGATCACCTGACGGACCTCGCCGACCTTGATTGCATGCTGATTGTTCTCGTGCAAATGGCCGATGCGCACGGCGACATCGATACCCTCTTCCGCCATGTTCACCACGCGATCAACCAGCAAAGCCTTCAGATGAACCGAAGGAAACGCATCGACGTATTGCGCCAGCAACGGCGCGATGAACAACTCGCCAAACAATACCGACGCGGTCACGCTCAAGTGCCCGCACGGCACCCGATAACTGCCGGCAGCGGCCTCTTCGGCTTCGTCGACGTCGCACAGAATTCTTCGGCAATCGTCCAGATAACGATGCCCGGCTTCGGTCAGGTGCAGGCTGCGCGTGGTGCGCGACAACAGACGCGTGCCGATGCGTTGTTCCAGCGCGGCAATGGCGCGGGTGACGCTGGGGGGCGAGGTGTTCAAACGCCGGGCCGCAGCCGCAAAGCCGCCCTCCTCGGCCACGGCCAGGAACATGCGCATTTCCTGAAAACGATCCATAGCTGGGGACCTGTAAAAAACCTCGAAAACACAGTGAAATCATGTGGGAGCGAGCCTGCTCGCGAAAGCTTTCCGTCAGTCAACATCACCGTTGCATGACACACCGCTTTCGCGAGCAGGCTCGCTCCCACAGGGTTTGGTGTACACAGTTAAATTTGGGCAATGCTTCAACTCCCGCCAGTACGCCCGCACATTCGGATATTCCTCCAGCGAGACAGTGTTTTCCAATGCATGGATGGGACAGCTGACGCCAAACCCGTGGGAGCGAGCCTGCTCGCGAAGGCATTCTGTCAGTCAACATCACCGTTGAATGACCCACCGCTATCGCGGGCAAGCCCGCTCCCACAAGGTTTTTTGGCGTGTGCTGATATCAAGCGCTTTGCAGGCCCACCGCTGTGCGCTGCATGCCGACGAATTTCGGCAGCGCCTCGACCCGTTCCAGCCACGCCCGCACATTCGGATATTCGTCCAGCGAGACATTGCCTTCCGGTGCGTGGGCGACGTAAGTGTAGGCGGCCACATCGGCAACGGTTGCCTTGTCGCCGGCAAGGAATGCGCTGTTGGCCAACTCGTCTTCCATCACCTGCAACAACGCATGGGAACGCTTGATCGCATCAGCCGCGTCGTAACCGGCGCCGAATACCGTGATCAAGCGCGCAGTGGCCGGGCCGGAGCTGATCTGCCCGGCAGCTACCGATAACCAGCGTTGCACCTTGGCTTGTTCGACCGGATCGCTCGGCAGCCACTGGCCGTTGCCGTATTTGCTCGCCAGATAAACAAGAATGCCGTTGGAATCAGCGAGCACCGTACCGTTGTCGTCAATCACCGGCACTTGGCCGAAACGGTTAAGGGCGAGGAATTCAGGGGTTTTGTGTGCGCCCTTCATCAGGTCGACGAACACCAGTTCGGTCGGAACATTCAGCAGGGACAGCATCAACTCGACGCGATGCGAGTGGCCGGACAACGGATGGCGATACAGTTTGACGGCTGACTGAGACATGACGTGCTCCTGGATTATTTGAGGTCGACCCGCTGATCGTGTCGATGGGTCTCATCCTGCTCCCCTGCCGCAAATCGCGGAATCCTCAGCAAATACAATCGAGCATTTCAGCCAGTGAAATAATCATTCTCGTCCTTAGGCGCGCGTAGGGATCATTTCACCGCGTGAAACAGTGGATTGCAGTTTCTGGCCATTCCCTCGCAACCGGCCGAGGGCGAACATGAGCCCACTTGAGCTTCAGCCCCTGGCGGCTCACCGGCCCGTTTGCACCCGAGGAGAATCGAAATGGACACAGCGTCGAAACCGCAGCCCTCGCCCTGGCATGAAGGTGAGCTGACCCTGCAACGTGCCGTCGGCGCGGTGGAGATGATGGTCGGTGTCGGCCAGCGGCAACTGGCCCGCGACTGGATGCCGGATCAGCACCGCGAGTTCTATGCGCAACTGCCCTTCGTCGTGCTCGGCGCCGTTGATGGCCAGGGCGACCCGTGGGCGACGCTGCGCACCGGTCAACCGGGGTTCATGGATTCGCCGTCACCAGAGGTTCTGAAGATCAAACTCGACGCGCAGCCCAACGACCCGGCCAATCAAGGCCTGCAACCCGGCGACGCGATCGGCATGCTCGGCATCGAGCTGCACACCCGTCGGCGCAATCGCATGAACGGCAACATCAGCCGCCGCGCTGACAACAGCCTCGAGATCGGCGTGACCCAGGCTTACGGCAACTGCCCGCGCTACATCAACCTGCGCCATTACGCCTTCGTCGACGAAACCACCGATGCCGCGATCGACTTGCCGGTCAGCGAACCCTTGGTGCGCGACATGATCACCGCCGCCGATTCGTTCTACGTGGCCACTTATGTGGTGCGCGACGGTGAGCGGCAAGTCGATGTGTCCCATCGCGGCGGCAAATCCGGTTTCGTCCATATGGACGAAGACGGCACCCTGACCATCCCGGATTTCTCCGGCAATCTGTTCTTCAACACTCTGGGCAACATCCTGCTCAACCCGCGCGCCGGGCTGACCTTCATCGATTTCGAAAGCGGCGATCTGTTGCAGATGACCGGCAGCGCGGAAGTACTGCTCGACGATCCGCAAATCGCCGCGTTCCAAGGTGCCGAACGTCTGTGGCGCTTCAGGCCGCAGCGCATCGTTTACCGTCAGGCCGCATTGCCACTGCGCTGGGCCGAGCAGCCGCAAGGCGATTCGCCCAATTCGCAAATGACCGGCAGCTGGGAACAGACCCGCGAACGTCTGCAGGCCGAGGCGCTGCGCAACCAATGGCGTGCGCTGCACGTAACGCGTGTAGTCGATGAGAGTCCGCAGATCCGTTCGTTTTACCTGCAAGCTAACGATGGCTTCGGCCTGCCGCGCTTCGAACCGGGCCAGCACTTGCCGATCAAGATCTTGCTCGACGGCCAGGACGCCGCGTCGATCCGCACCTACAGCGTGTCCAGCGCGCCGTCGGACGAATTTCTGCGTATCAGCGTCAAACGCGATGGCTCGGTATCCTCGCATCTGCATGATCGCGTTCAGGCATTGGACTTGATCGAAGCCCGCGCGCCGCAAGGCGACTTCACCGTCGACGCCACCGAACGCCGGCCACTGGTGCTGTTGGCCGCAGGGGTTGGGGTGACGCCGTTGCTGTCGATGCTGCGCGAGGTGGTCTATCAGGGCAAACGCATCAGCCGCATGCGTCCGACCTGGGTGGTGCAAAGCAGTCGCACCGTCGAGGATCTGGCCTTTCGCGAAGAAATCGACGCCTTGGCTGCGCGCGCCGGTGACAAGGTCAAGGTGCTGCGCGTGGTCAGCCAGCCGCCGCTGGAAGCAACAGCGCAAGGTTACGACCATGCCGGGCGCATCGACATGGCCTTGCTGAAAAGCCTGCTGCCGCTGGATGACTACGATTTCTACCTGTGCGGCCCGGGCAGCTTCACTCAGGCGCTGTACGACGGCTTGCGCAAAATGCGCATTCCCGATGATCGCATCCACGCCGAAACCTTCGGCCCGTCGACGCTGATCCGCGATGTCGAAATCAGCACCCCGGCGCCGCCGCAAGTGCCGGTCGCAGAAGAACCGGTCAAGGTGCTGTTTGCCACGTCCGGCAAGGAAGCACGCTGGGAACCGGGCAGCGGCACCTTGCTGGAACTGGCCGAGGCGCGTGGCTTGAATCCTGAGTTCAGCTGTCGCGGCGGCTCGTGCGGCACCTGCAAAACCCGCCTTACCAGCGGCCAGGTGCATTACCTCACCCCGCCGGCCATGCGTCTGGCGGATGACGAAGTGCTGATCTGCTGCGCCGCCCCGGCGCAGGGCAGCGACACCCTGGTGCTGGATGTTTGAATGTTGAGGAGGTGTGCCATGAAGCCGTTTGCCGAAACCAGCGTCGTTTGGCCGCAAGAGAAAACCGGACTGTCCGCCAGCGAATGCGAACGCAGTTTTTTGCTGCCGCAATTGATGGGTTCACTCGCCGGTGAAACCTGCGCGTTGACGGGCTCATTCAATCAACGTGAGCATCTGCCTTCGAGCCCGAACGGCTGGTTTTCCCGTGGGCTCAAGGCGTTGTTTGCTTAGGCTTTGCTCACCGCCGCCACTCTGCCCGCCGGCCCATGCTGGCGGCTGCTAATCAATCCGACGAAGGAAATCAGCAGCGCCAAGCCAATGGTCGAGGTCACTTCCAGGCGATGTTCAGGGGTGATCATCATCACCGCCAAAGCCGCGCAGATGAAGGCGATGACCAGCCAGGTGAGCCAGGGAAACAGCCACATGCGCAGGGTCATTTCGACCTTTTCCCGTTCCAGTCGGCGGCGCATGCGCAACTGCGAAATGGCGATCACCAGATACACCAGCAAGGCAATCGCGCCGGAGCTGGCGAGCAGGAACTGGAACAGCCCGGCCGGCATGAAATAGCTGAGCAAGGTAACGCCTGCGCCGATCACCGTGCTGGCGATCACCGCCGCGCGTGGCACGCCCGCCCCCGAAGTCACCTTCAATGCCGGCGGCGCATCGCCGCGTCGGCCCAAGGAATAGAGCATGCGCGAGGAAATGTAGATCGAGGAGTTCATGCAACTGGCCACCGCGATCAACACCACAACGTCGACGAGAAATTTGGCGTTGGGGATGTTCATCAGTTCCAGTGCGCGCTGGTAGGAGCCGACCGAGGCTAGTTGCGGGTCATTCCACGGCACCACGGAAATCACCACGAAGATCGACAGCAGATAGAAAATGCCGATACGCCAGATCACCGAACGCGTGGCCTTGGCGATGTTCTGCGCCGGATTGTTCGATTCCGCAGCGGCAATGGTCACCGCTTCGGTGCCGATGAAACTGAACATGATGGTGATGAACGCGCCGACCACCGCCGACATGCCGTTCGGCGCAAAGCCGCCGTGCTCGGCCATCAGCGCGCTCAAGCCACTGGCTTCACGCTCGGGAATCCAGCCCATCAGCACCGCAAAACCCAGGCCGATGAAACCGATGATTGCGATGACCTTGGCCATGGCGAACCAGAATTCGAACTCGCCGTATTTCGACACGCTGAACAGGTTGGTGATCACCAGCAGGACGATCGACAGCAAGGCGAACAACCAGGCATCGACCTGGGGAAACCACTGATTGAGCACGTGACCTGCGGCCAGTGCTTCGATGGGAATCACCAGCACCCAGAACCACCAATACAGCCAGCCTATGGTGAACCCGGCCCAGCGGCCAATGGCTTGATCGGCGTAGGTGGAAAACGAGCCGGTGTCGGGATGCGCCACGGCCATTTCGCCGAGCATGCGCATGACCAGCACGACCAGCAGACCGGAGAACAGATAAGCGAGCAGCACCGCAGGTCCTGCGGCGGCGATGGCGTGGCCTGAGCCAACGAAAAGTCCTGCGCCGATGATGCCGGCAATGGAAAGCATGGTGACGTGACGCGGTTTGAAACCTTGCGCCAACTGACCGTTGGAGTCCTTGGGGTTCAGGCTAGTCATGGGTTCTTATTGTTCTCATGATCGACGTTTGGGTCACTGACTGTGCGTCAGGCGATCATCATTTCCGGTGCCGACATCAGGCGAAAGCTGCGACGCAGACGCTTTGCCGACGAAATGATGCTTCACCTTACGTGGCCCGACCGCCGCCCAACTAGCCTGAGTGCGGCATGCCGATGTCTGATTTCGACATGCCACTCTCAGGCCACCATGAGTCGGCGGCAACCGCTGCGGCGATTTACAGCGTGTAGGAAATCCCCACCTGCACGGTTCGCGGCGCGCCCGGGTAGGCGTAAACGTTGCCGAAGGCGCCTTCTTCGTAGTCGCGGTCGAAGATGTTTTTCACATCGAGGTTGAGCCGTACTTTATCGTTGACCTTGTAGAAGCTCAGCAGGTCGACCACGGTGTAACTGCCCATGGAAAACGCGGTGTTGGCGGTCTGCCCCGCGCGCTCGTCGACGTATTTCAGGCCGGTGCCAAGGCCAAGGCCTTTGAGCGTGCCGTCCTGGAACTCGTACATATTGAGCAGGCTGAAGCTGTTCTTCGGAATGTTCAGCAGACGGGTGCCGGAGCGCAGCGTGTTGTCCTTGGTCACCTCGGCGTCGACGTAAGCGTAACCGCCGACTACTCGCCACTCCGGAGTGAGATTGCCGGTGACGTTGACATCGAAACCACGGCTGCGCACTTCACCGGCAGCGACGCTGAAGGTCGAATCTACCGGGTCGGTGGTCAGCACGTTGCGTTTTTCGATCTGGTAGATCGCCGCGTCGACGCTCAACTGCTGATCCAGTGCCTCCCACTTCACGCCCATCTCGTAGGACTTGCCTTTCTCTGGAGCGAAGCCGCCGCCTTCGCGACTGGCGCCGGTGTTGGGCTTGAACGAGCGCGCGGTGTTGGCGTAGACAGCCAGGGTTTCGGTCAGGTCGTAGGTGACGCCGATACGCGGGGTGACGGCGTTGTCGCTGGCCTGCCAGCTCTTGCCGCCGGGTACGTAGGTTTCGTAGTCATGCTCGAAGCGCTCGAAACGCGCACCGGCCAGCACCTTCAGCTTGTCGGTCAGGGCGACCTGATCCTGCACGAACGCTGCGTAGGTCTTGAGATTTTCTTTGTCATGAGTCGGCGTGCGGGTCAGCGCCGGGCGTGGCTGGCCGTAAACCGGATTGAAGATGTCGATCGGGTAGGCACTGACCGCGCCGCTGGAGCGCTGGATGATCGACTTGTAATCGTAATCTTCGTACTCGATGCCGGTGAGCAAGGTGTGCTGCAGACCGCCAGTATCAAAATGCCCGGTGAGGTTGAGCTGGGTGTCCTTGTCGGTCCATTCCAGCTTGCGGTAGTTGAAGTTGCGCCCCAGCGTGCGGCCGTCAGCGGCAATGCCGTTGGCCTCGATCGCGTTGCCCTTGAGCGAGCCGTCGAGCCACTGGAAACCACCGCCGAGGGTCCAGTCATCGTTGAGCATGTGCTCGAAACGCAACTGCGCCATGTTGTTGTCGTTGTGCAGCTTGCCGACGTCCTTCTCGCCAAAGAAGGTATCGCGCGAGGCAGTGCCGATCTGCGCCGGGTAGCGCGTCACGCCACGATCGAGCGGCGCGTTGTTGCGCATGAAATCGCCTTCGAAAATCAGCTTGGTCGCGTCGGTGGCCTGCCAGGTCAGCACCGGCGTGATGCCGTAGCGCTCGGTCTCGACATGATCGCGGAAGGTGTCGCCGCCCTCGCCCACCACATTCAAGCGATAGGCCAGGCGCCCTTCTTCATCGAGCGGACCGGAAGCGTCGAGGGTGCCGCGCTTCATGCCTTGGTCGTTCAACTGGCTGCCTAACGTAACGGTGCGCTCGGGCAACGGCTGTTTCGACACCACGTTGAAGGTACCGCCTGGGTCGCCACGGCCATAGAGCATGGTCGCGGGGCCGCGCAGCACTTCCAGACGCTCGATGGTGTTGGCGTCGGGCATGTTCGGGTAGCCACGGTTAATCGGGAAACCGTTGCGGTAGAACTCACCGGTGGTGAAACCGCGCACGGTGAAGGTGGTCAGGCCCTGCCCGCCGAAATTGTTCGCCCGACCGACGCCACCGGCGTAATCCAGCGCATCCTGCAAACGCGTGGCGCCGAGGTCTTCGACGGCGTCCTTGGTGACCACGCTGATTGACTGCGCGGTTTCATGAATCGAAGTGTCGGTGCGCGTGGCGCTGGCCGAACGCGTCGCGCGGTAGCCCTGCACCGGGCCGTCTGCCCGTTCGTAATCCGCTGTGCCGACTACGTCGGTGGCTTCCAGCTCAAGCGTTGAAGAAGTCGGTTCGGCTGACTCAGCCCACGAGGAAGAAGACAACGCCTGCAGCACACAAATGGAAAGCAGAGTTCGACGCATGAGGTGAAAACCTTTACGAATAGGCCAGAACGAAGGGCAAAACCGCCAGTGAAAACGTCGCGCATGGTATACGGTCGCATTAGTAATTGAAACGTATTCCTATTTGTCATGTTGATCAGGATTGGTGAGCGAGATTCATCATTCCATCCTGAAACCGCGCATTATCAGTGGCGCGTCGATGGCCTAGGCTCGTAGAGATCCGACGTCAACCGATGGCTGCGCCGCGCTACGTGTGCGTCGCCAGCCTGTCTGGAAGGAATTTGCAGATGAAATTCGACACCCCGGCCGGCTCCAATCCGATCGACCAGCTGAAGGTGATCGGCCAACCTGCCGACCGCATCGACGGCAAGCTGAAAACCACCGGCACCGCCCCCTACGCCTACGAGCAAAACGCAGCGGTGCCGGACGCCGCCTACGGCTATATCGTCGGCGCCGGGATCGGCAAGGGGCGCATTGCCTCGATCGATTCGACGCAAGCGCGGGAAGCGTCCGGGGTGATTGCCATCGTCACTTACGAAAACGCCGGGCCATTGGCCAAAGGCGAGTTTTACGTAGCCAGGGCCTTGGCCGGGCCGCAGGTCGATCACTATCACCAGGCCGTGGCGATTGTCGTCGCGGACACCTTTGAACAGGCGCGCGCGGCCGCCGGCTTGCTCGACATCCGCTACGTGGCCGAAGCGGGTTCATTCGATCTGGCGGCTGCGAAAGACTCCGCAACCCCACCGCCACCGGCCGGTTTTGGCCCGCCGCCGCAGACCAGCGTCGGTGACTTCGAAGGCGCCTTCAACGCTGCGCCAGTGCAAATCGATCAGCACTACAGCACGCCTGACCAGGCCCACGCGATGATGGAACCGCACGCAACCATTGCCCGCTGGAGTGGCACGCAGTTGACCTTGTGGACATCGATCCAACAGATCAACTGGGGCGTGCGCGATCTGGCGAAAACCCTCGGCATCGCCAAGGAAGATGTGCGCCTGATCTCGCCGTATATCGGCGGTGGTTTCGGCGGTAAGGGCACGATTCTTTGCGACGCTGTGTTGGCATCCCTGGCCGCTCGACATGCCGGGCGAGCGGTGAAAGTCGCGCTGCCGCGGCCGCTGATGTTCAACAACCTGACCCATCGTCCAGCGACGCTTCAGCGCCTGCGCATCGGTGCCAACCGTGACGGCGTGATCACGGCGATCGGCCACGAGAGCTGGTCGGGCAATTTGCGCGGCGGACGCGCCGAAGCGGCTACCGCGTCAACCCGATTGCTTTACGCCGGGGCCAATCGCATGACCCGTTTGAACCTGGCCGTGCTCGATCTCGCCGAGGGTTCGGCGATGCGCGCGCCGGGCGAGGCACCGGGGATGATGGCGCTGGAAATCGCCATGGATGAACTGGCGGAAAAGCTGCAGATGGATCCGCTGCAGCTGCGCATCCTCAACGACTCGCAGGTCGATCCGGAGCAACCGGCGCGGCCGTTCTCCAAACGGCAGTTGGTGGAATGCCTGAACACTGGGGCCGAACGCTTTGGCTGGCGTCAGCGCAACCCTCAACCCGCTCAGCGCCGTGAGGATGGCTGGCTGATCGGCATCGGGCTGGCCTCGGCGATTCGCGGCGCACCGACCACCGCTTCGGCGGCGCGGGTGCGTCTCGATCGTCAAGGCGTCATCACCGTGGAAACCGACATGACCGACATCGGCACCGGCAGTTACACCATCATCGCCCAGACCGCTGCCGAAATGATGGGCGTGCCGCTGGACCGTGTCGTGGTGCACTTGGGCGATTCGCGGTTTCCGGAATCGTCGGGCTCCGGCGGCCAGTGGGGCGCGGCCTCCTCCACTGCCGGCGTGTATGCCGCGTGTGTGAAACTGCGTGAAGCCGCCGCTCGCGCCGTCGGGTTTGACCCGCAGCAAGCCGAGTTTGTCGACGGGCAGATTCGCGCAGGCTCGCAGCAGGTTGGCTTGGCTCAGGCCGCAGCCAATGGCGAGCTGACGGGCGAGGACCGCATGGAATACGGTGACCTTGCCCAGCGCTTCGCCCAGCAGACCTTCGGCGCGCATTTCGCCGAGGTCGCGGTCAATGCGGCGACCGGCGAAATTCGCCTGCGTCGGCAACTGGCCGTGTGCGCCGCTGGGCGCATCCTCAACCCGAAAACCGCGCGCAGCCAGATCATCGGCGGCATGACCATGGGTGCTGGTGCGGCATTGATGGAGGAGCTGGCGGTGGATCATCGAATCGGCTTTTTCGTCAATCACGATCTGGCCGGATACGAGGTGCCGGTGCATGCCGACATTCCCCGTCAGGAAGTGATCTTTCTCGATGAAGTCGACCCGTATGCAACCCCGTTGAAAGCCAAAGGCGTTGGCGAGCTGGGTATCAGCGGCGCCGCGGCGGCCATCGCCAACGCGATCTATAACGCCTGTGGCGTACGGGTGCGCGATTATCCGATTACGCTGGATAAACTCATCGGCGAGTTGTCCTACCCGGTCTAAGACTCGATCGCGCAGGATATCGCCCATGTACCCCACCACCCCCGATGGCCGCTATTTTGTGGTCAAGCAACAGCTGTGGCGTTGCAGCAATCCAACACTGCCAGCCGCCGAGCGTGAGGCGTTTGTAACCGAACTCATGTCAGCGCGGCGTGCGGTCAAAGAGGCAAAGCGTGCGGAGGATGCACAGGCGTTGAAGTCAGCGAGAGCTCGCGTCAACGACGCCAAAGTCGCGCTGGGTGAACGCGGGCCGGTGTGGTGGGATGACGGCAGCCCGGATTACAACCGATTCAAGGTGAGCAATACACCGTATGCGCAGTGGTTTGCCCAACTGCCTGAAGAGGACAGCAGTTCTGCCTGAGTTTTGAATGATCTCCAATCTCACCAATCAACACAGATCTCCTGTGGGAGCGAGCCTGCTCGCGAATGCATTGGGTCAGTTAAAGAAGATGTTGGATGTGCCGCCGCCATCGCGAGCAGGCTTGCTCCCACAGGGATCTGCGGCGAGGCTCAGACTCGCAACAACTGCCGGGTCATTGCCATCGAAGTTTCCAGCGACTGCCCGGTGCGCTGCAGTTTGTTCAGCAGACTCGCGCCGAGCCAGAGCTGATACAGCGTCTCAGCCAACTTCCGCGCATCGCCCTCGGGCAGGCTTTTGTCATTTTGGCCTTGTTCGATGCATTCGGTGATGCGCGCGACGATGCGTTCGGCGCCGTCGCGCAAGGTCAGGCGCATTGATTCGGACAGGTCGGCGACTTCGGCGCTGAGTTTCACCACCAGGCATTCATCGCCGTGGCCTTCGAGGGTGCAGCGGTTCTGCCAGCCCTGCCAGTAATCCATCAAACGCTCGAACGCAGTCAGCCCAGGCAATGTCAGGCGGCGCTCCATGTCGGCGAGGTAGTCGACGAAGTAATCCTCGAGCAGCGCCTGGCCATACAACTCCTTGGATTTGAAGTAGTGATAGAACGAGCCCTTGGGCACGCCGGCGGTCTGCAGGATCTCATTGAGGCCGACGCTGGTGAAGCCCTTCTCGGCCATCATCCGGTGGCCGGTGTCGAGCAAGTGTTGGCGGGTGTCGTCAAAGGTCGGCTTCATGGTGCGCAAAATTCCAGACAATAGACCAGTCGTATACTTTTCAGGACCGGGAGTTTGCCATAACCGACGGGCAAAAACATTTTCTGAAAAAATTACTAGACGACTGGTCTAATTGGAACCTATGCTGCGCCCCGAGACACAAATTCATGCGGTGCCGACGCTGAGCGAATTCCTCGCCCTGTGCCGATGCCTGACCAAACCAAGGGTGCTCTATGAAAATCTTGATGGTTCTGACTTCCCACGATCAACTCGGCAACACCGGCAAGAAAACCGGCTTCTGGCTGGAAGAGTTCGCCGCGCCCTACTACGCCTTCAAGGACGCCGGCGCCGATGTCACGCTGGTATCGCCTGCCGGCGGCCAGCCGCCGCTCGATCCGAAAAGCGATGAGCCAAGCGCGCAGACTGCCGAAACCGATCGCTTCCGCGCTGATTCGGCCGCGCAACAGGCGTTGGCCAACACGGGTCGCCTGGCTGATGTGAAGGCTGAGGATTTCGATGCCGTGTTCTACCCAGGCGGCCATGGCCCGCTGTGGGATCTGGCCGAAGACAAGGCCTCGATCGCGCTGATCGAAGCCTTCGACCGCGCCAACAAACCTCACGGTTTTGTCTGCCACGCACCCGGCGTGTTGCGTCATGTGGTGCGCGCTGACGGCCAGCCGATCGTCAAAGATCGCGACGTCACCGGTTTCACCAACGCCGAAGAAGCTGCTGTTGGTCTGACTGACGTGGTGCCGTTCCTCATCGAAGACGAATTCCAGCGTCTGGGCGGGCGCTATTCGAAAGTCGCCGATTGGCAGGTGCATGTGGTGGCTGACGGTCAACTGGTCACCGGCCAGAACCCGGCCAGCTCTGCCGCCGTTGCCGAAAAGCTGTTGAAGATGCTCGGCTGAATCCCTCGCTCTACCCCGATCAACGCCGCGTGCGTACCGCCCGGCGTTGTTTTTTTGCCCAGTCACTAGTCGACTGGTCTAATCAGATTCAAGGCTTACTCCATGAAAAACGCTTTCTTCACGCCTGCCAAATTGGGCGCACACACCCTGAAAAACCGCATCGTCCTGCCACCTCTCACCCGCCAGCGCAGCACGCAACCGGGCAATGTCGCCAACGAGTTGATGGCCGAGTATTACCAGCAGCGCGCCGGTGCCGGTTTGCTGGTCACCGAAGGCACGCAGATCGAACCGCGTGGCCAGGGTTATGCGTGGACGCCGGGCATTCACACGCCGGAGCAGATCGCCGGTTGGCGCAAAGTCACAGAGGCGGTGCACGCGGTGGATGGCGTGATCTTCGCCCAGCTCTGGCACGTCGGTCGGGTCTCGCACACGGCGTTGCAGCCTAATGGTGATGCGCCGGTGTCGGCCTCTGCGGTGGCGACGGACCGCGTCAGCGTGTTCATCGAAACCGCGCCTGGTGTCGGTGAACTGGTGCCGCCGTCCGCTCCGCGCGCGCTGAGCACCGATGAAGTGCAGGAACTGATTCAGCTGTACATCCAGGCCGCGCGCAACGCGATGGATGCGGGTTTCGACGGCATCGAACTGCATTGTGCCAACGGTTATCTGGTCAACCAGTTCATCTCCGCCCACAGCAACCTGCGCACCGACAAATACGGCGGCTCGCTGGACAATCGCTTGCGCTTTTTGCGCGAAGTGGTGGCCGGTGTTGCCGAATGCATCGGCAAGGACAAGGTCGGTGTGCGTTTCGCACCGTTGTTCACTACCACCGATGAAGCGCGGACGTACCTGGGCCTGGTCGAGGAAGATCCGCACACAACTTACATTGCCGCGATCAAGATTCTCCAAGACGTCGGCATCGCCTACCTGTCGATCGCCGAAGCCGACTGGGACAACGCGCCAGCGATGCCGCAGACCTTTCGCCAGGCCGTGCGCGACACCTTCAGCGGCGCGATCATTTATGCCGGTCGCTACACCGCCAAAACCGGCGCGCAATTGCTTGAGTCGGGGCTGGCCGATCTCGTTGCGTTTGGCCGACCGTTCATGGCCAACCCGGATCTGCCGGCGCGGATTGCCAATGACTGGCCGTTGAATCAGTTGAATCCGGCGACGGTGTATGGCGGCGGTGCCGAGGGTTATATCGACTATCCGACCTACCCCGCCTAAGAACCCAAAACAAGTTCCTGTGGGAGCGAGCCTGCTCGCGAAGGCGGTGGGTCAGTCAGCACTTGTATTGACTGACAGGACGCTTTCGCGAGCAGGCTCGCTCCCACAATAGGATGTCAGTGGCCGCTAAAACCTATACATAACAAACAATCTGTATAACTATTGGAGTTCGAATCTCTAACCGGACTTAGCTCCATGCCCCCTGCCCACCGTTTGCTCCTGATCCTCGGTGACCAACTGTCTTTCGACCTGGCCTCCCTGCAGCCACTCGATCCCCAGCACGACCTGCTGCTGATGGTCGAGGTCATGGAGGAAGCGACCCACGTCGCCCATCATCCGCAAAAGATCGCTCTGATCTTCAGCGCCATGCGCCACTTTGCCGAGGCGTTGCGCGATAAAGGCTACCGCGTCCAATACGTCCGCCTCGACGACCCGGATAACAGCGGCTCAATCCCCGGCGAATTGCAGCGCTGGCAAACCCTCACTGGTGCCGACGAAATCCACATCACCGAATGCGGCGACTGGCGCCTTGAGCAGTCAATCAAAGATTCGGGCTTGCCCGTGCACTGGCATTCAGACCGCCGTTTCCTCTGCTCCCGCGAAGAGTTCTCCCATTGGGCCAGCGGCAAGAAGCAGCTGCGCATGGAGTTTTTCTACCGCGAGATGCGGCGCAAGAGTCGGCTGCTGCTGAACGGGGACGGTACGCCGGTCGGCGGTGCGTGGAATTTCGATGCGGAGAATCGCAAGGCGCTGCCCAAACACGCCAAACCGCCCTACCCGGCACGTTTCGCCAATGATGCAATCACCCAAGAGGTGCTGGCGTTGGTCGGCGAGCGCTTCGCCAGCCATTACGGCACGCTGGATGACTTCAACTACCCGGTGACCCACGCCGATGCTCAGGCCCTGTGGCAATACTTTCTCGACTATGCGCTGGCCGGCTTCGGTGATTACCAGGACGCCATGGCCAGCGAAGAGCCGTTCCTGTTTCACGCGCGGATCAGCGCGGCGCTGAACATCGGCCTGCTCGATTTGCGTCAGCTGTGCAGCGATGTCGAGGCGGCTTACTGGTCGGGGAGCATAGGTCTCAACGCTGCCGAAGGCTTCATTCGGCAGCTGATCGGCTGGCGCGAATACGTGCGCGGTGTGTACTGGCTGAAGATGCCGGATTACGCCGAGGGCAACGTGTTTGCTAACACGCGTGCGCTGCCGGAGTTCTACTGGACGGGTGAAACGCAGATGAACTGCATGCGCCAGGCCATCGGCCAAAGCCTGCAACATGCCTACGCCCACCACATCCAGCGGCTGATGGTCACCGGCAACTTTGCCTTGCTCGCCGGGATTGCGCCGAAGGAAATCTGTGAGTGGTATCTGGCGATCTACATGGACGCCTTCGACTGGGTCGAACTGCCCAACACCCTTGGCATGGTCATGCATGCCGACGGCGGTTATCTCGGCTCCAAGCCTTACTGTGCCAGCGGCCAGTACATCAATCGGATGTCGGATTACTGCGGCGACTGCGCCTACAAGGTCAAGGAAAGCAGCGCGGACGATGCCTGCCCGTTCAACGCGCTGTACTGGCATTTCCTCATGCGCCACGGCGACATTCTGCGTGGCAATCAGCGCATGGCCATGATGTACAAGAACCTCGACCGCATGCCGCTGGCCAAGCAGGACGCGCTGTGGCAGCGCGGGCAGATGCTGTTGGCGACACTGGATAGCGGCGAAGCTTTCTAGTGCGCCTCAGGCCTGCCCGGCCATCCCGTTGCGCCCCGCCGCTTTGGCGCGGTACAGCGCCTGATCGGCGGTCTGGATCAACGCCGGCAGCGAATCCAGCTGAGCGCCCGTCCCTACCGCCATGCCGATACTCACCGTGATCCGAGCAAACGGACTGCCCGGGTGGGCGATGTTCGCCTGCTGCAAACGCTCAAGCATCAGTTGCGCCACCACCGTCGCACCGGCGCTGTCGGTGGCCGGCATGATCACCGCCATTTCCTCGCCACCGTAGCGCGCGACCAGATCCGAGGGGCGTCGCACGCAGCCTTCAAGAATCTTGCTGACCGCTTGCAGGCAGGCATCGCCGGCGACGTGGCCCAAGGCATCGTTGAACAATTTGAAGTGGTCGATATCGATCATCAGCAAGGCCAGCGAAGTCCCGTCACGCTGCGCGCGCCGCGCTTCCACCGTCAGGGTTTCATCGAAACAGCGGCGGTTGGCCAGGCCGGTCAGCGCGTCCTTCAGCGCCAGTAATTCCAGCTGGCGATTGGACGCGAGCAATTGCTGCTGGGCATCGCGCAAGGCTTCTTCGGCCTCGGTGCGGCGGCGCATATCAAGGATCAGGAACCAGCCGATCAACCCGGTCAGCCCTAGCAGCCCGATCACCACCACCGCCGAAAGCGCCGCTTCGATGCGCCACGCCGCCAGCGCTTCGTCCTTGCCCAGGGCCACGGTGGTGATCAGCGGCAGCGTTTCGCTTTTGCGGAACGCGTACAGCCGCTCGACACCGTCGAGGCTGGAGGTGTAGGAGGCAGTGCCGACCGAGCGGTCAACGAGGTATTTGGCGTAGATCGGCGATTTGGAGAAGTTGCGGCCCATGTCCTGCTCGCGGAACGGATAGCGGACCAGCAGCGTGCCATCGGTGTACGACAGGCCTATCGCGCCGTCCTGGCCAACGTCGAGTTTGCCGAACACTCGCAGAAAGTTTTCCACCCCCAGCGTCACTGCTACAACGCCAGCGAACTGGCCACCGGCGTCATTGAAGCGCCGACTGATGGTCACCACCCATTCATGATTGGCACGGCTCTGGATCGGCGGGCCAATGAACGGCTCGCGGCTCGGGCTGTCACGGTGATGTATGAAATAGGCGCGGTCGCTGCTGTTGGCGCCCTCCGGAATCGGCCGGTTGGAGGACATCAGCCAATGCCCGTTCCGGTCATAGATGATGATGCCGCTGAGCTGGGGCATCAGCGGCTGCTGACGGTCGATCAGGCTCTGGATGCGCTGAATCTGCGCCGGGCCGTTGCCCTCGGTTTCCAGGCGCTCGACCAACCCGAGCAAAAGCAGCGAGCTTTGCCGGACAATGCCTTCGGTGTAGGTGTTGAGCGCCTGGGTCAGGTTCAGGCCATGCACATCGACCTCGGCCAGCGCACGCTCGCGCGAAGACCAGACTTTCCAGATCGTCAGCGAAGTCAGGGAACAGCCAATCACCAGCAGCAGGAGCATTACAAGGCGAGTATCACGCTTCACGTCAGTACCTTAAGGAAGTCCGGGATCCATTCCAGCCATCATTCGAACGTCGGCACTCACGGCGGCCACGTGTTCCGGGGCGCAAGCATACAAGCAGTGTGCAGCGGCTGCAGCAACAGAGTGTGCAGCGCTAAGCGGCAGGTGCGGCGGGTTTGAGGATTTCCACGAGAAAATCGATGAACACGTTGATCCGGCTCGATCCACGGTGGTTGGGCAGGTACAGCGCGTTGATGCAACTGCTGGCACTGCCGGGATTGACCTCGTAGTGCTCAAGCAAGCGCGTCAGGCGCCCGGCGGCGACGTCGTCGCGCACCAGCCAGTCGGCCAGCAGCGCCACCCCGCCACCGCCAATTGCCGCTTCGCGCAAGATGTCGGCGTTGTTGCTTTGCAGGCGGCCCGCAACGTTGAGCTGAATCGGCTCTTCGTCGCCCTGAAAGGTCCAGTGATGATGGCTGCCGCCGTAATCGAAACGCAGGCATTGGTGCTCTAGCAGATCCCGCGGATGTTCGAGCACGGCGCTGCGCGCCAGATAATCCGGGCTGGCGACAATCCAACGCTGAAACTGCCCGACGCGTTTGCTGACGATGTCTTCGCTGACCACCGTCGAGCCGAGCCGCACTGAAACGTCGATCTGCTCGCTGAGCAAATCGCTGACCTGATCGCTCAACGACAGGCTGATCTCCAGCCCGGGATGGCGTTCGAGCAAGCGGCTCAGGTGCGGCGCGATCAGCCGGCGGCCAAACTCCACCGGCACACTGATGCGCAAGCGGCCTTGGGCATCACTGCCACGATCAGCGACCACCGCATCGGCTTCGTCGATGGCATCGAGAATCGCCACGGCCTTCTCGAAATAGGTTTGACCGGCGACGGTCACGCTGGTGTTGCGCGTGGTGCGATTGAGCAGGCTGGCGCCCAACTCGTTCTCCAGCCCCGCCACTTGCCGTGTCACCGAAGACGTCGAAATCCCAAGCTTGCGCGCCGCCGAGGAATAGCCCCCGCAGCGCACGGTTTCAACAAACATCTTCAATGCCAGCAACTTGTCCATAAGCGGGATCCGGTGGTGAGGGAACGCCGCTGATTGTGCATCAGTGCTCGCCACACGTCTTGTATCGTCGTGCTTGCCGGGCCTCATCGCGACCTCAGCCATCAGCCTTGCGGCTCAGGAACAACGCCAGCGCCAACGCCGGCAACACCGCTACGGCGACGGCCGAGAGGTTCCAGCCGAAGTGTTCGTACAGCGGGCTGGCGACCAGTGAACCGAGGGCGCCGCCGACGAAGATGCTGGTCATGTAAACCGCATTCAGGCGTGCACGGCTGTGCGGGTCGAGGGCGTAGACCTCACGCTGGCCGAGGACCATGTTCAGTTGCACGGCAAAATCCAGCAGCACCGCACACACCACCAGCCACACATAACCACTGCCCGGCAACGCGGCGATCAACAGCGACAGCGGCGCCAACAGCAACGCCACCAAGGTACCGCGACGACCGTGCCCGGCATCGGCCAGACGCCCGGCAATCGGCGCGGCAATCGCACCCACCGCGCCGACCAACGCAAAGATCGCCACCTGCGCCTGGCTGAAACCGTGGTGACGCATCAGCTCAATTGGCGCGAGAGTCCAGAACAGGCTGAAACTGGCGAACAGCAAACCCTGATACAGCGAACGCTGGCGCAACACAGGAAAGCGCCGGGCCAGAGCAAACACCGAACCGATCAACGCGACATAGGTGGCTTTGTGCGTCGGCACCCGGCGCGGCAGTGCCACAGCGGTAATCAGCGCGATCACCGCCATCAGTGCCGCCGCGCTGTAAAACACCCCGCGCCAGCCGAACACTTCGACCAACAGGCTCGACAGCGGCCGCGACAGCAGAATCCCCAAGAGCAGGCCGCTCATGATATTGCCGACGACGCGCCCCCGGCTGGCTTCCGGCGCCAAATGCGCAGCCAACGGCACGAGAATCTGCACCGCTACCGAGGTCAGGCCGATCAGCAAAGAGAGCAGCAGGAACAGCGACGGCGAATGGGTCAGGCCAGCGCACAGCAACGTCACGCTGGCAGCGAGGGTGAAACCGACTACCAGACGACGGTTCTCCATCAGGTCAGCCAGCGGCACCAGCAGCAACAAGCCCATCGCGTAACCGAACTGCGTCAGCGACACGATCAGGCTGGCATTGGCGCTGGAGAGGCCGATCTGCGGCGCGATCAGTTCGACGATGGGCTGCGCGTAATACAGGTTGGCGACGACCGCGCCGCAGCAAAATGCCAGAAACGCGACCATCAGGCCGGAGAGTGAAGCAGGCTGTTCGGCCGGGGCCGCAACGGCAGGGTTGCCCGTAAGCATGGTGACACCTCGTTGAGTTCGGGAAAGTTGTGCCAAGGCTACGGTGAGCCGGCGGGGGCGAGAATCCGTGCCACTGGCAACGCACTGATGCGTGGCGCGCAACGTTGCTTGTGGCGCAACGCGCTGTTGCGCGGGCCGGTGATTCTCCGCTGCAAGGGTCTTCTCTACGCTTTGGCCCTGGCGCAGACGTCCGCATCGGCGCCCTTCCCCCGGCTGCTACAAGGAGCGTTTCCATGACCCGCACTGCACTCGTCCTGCCACTGTCCGCCGCGTTTTCCTGCCGATCATGAACAGCCCTCTACTCAAATCCAGAACCCTGTGGATCAGCGTGGCCGTGCTCGCGCTGATCGGCCTGATCGTCGCCGTCGCGCTGATGTGGCGCCCGGCGATCGCGCCAATCAAACGCCCCACGTCATTCGATACTGCGCAGTTGCAACGAGGCGCACGGGTGGTCGAGGCCGGCGACTGCGCGGTGTGTCACACCCGCCCCGGCGGCGAATACCTGGCCGGCGGGCTGCCGCTGGTGACGCCGTTCGGCACGCTATACAGCACCAACATCACCCCGGATGCGCAGACCGGCATCGGCGAGTGGTCATTGCCGGCCTTCGAGCGGGCGATGCGCGAAGGCATTGCCCGCGACGGCCACTTTCTCTACCCGGCCTTTCCTTACGTGCACTACCGGCGCATGAGCTCCGAAGACATCGCCGACGCCTATGCCTACTTGATGAGCGGCCCCGCCGTACACGCCCCGGCGCGGCAGAACCAGATGAACTTCCCGATGAACATCCGCCCGCTGGTGTCGTTCTGGAACCTGCTGTTTCTGCATGGCGAGCCGCTCACGCCGCAGGCCGAACACAGCGCGGCATGGAATCGCGGACGCTATCTGGTCGACGGCCCGGGCCACTGCGCCGGCTGCCATTCGCCGCTGAACCTGATTGGCGCGGAGAAATCCTCGGAGTATCTGCAGGGCGGCAGCGTCGATGGCTGGGAAGCGCCGGCCCTGGTCGGCCTCGGCCAACGCGCCAATCCATGGAATCGCGAGCAATTGGTCGGCTACCTGCGCGCCGATGTCGTCGATGGCCACGGCACACCCGCCGGCCCAATGCGTCCGGTCAGCCTGAGTCTGGCGCGCTTGCCGGCCAGTGAGGCCGAGGCGATTGCCGACTACCTGCTGAGCCTGCAAAGCCCGCACGCGGTGACCGAAATCACTGCGCAAAAGCCGCCGAGCAGTCCAGCGGATCACAGCAGCGGCGCCCTGCTCTTCAGCAGCGCCTGTGCCGGATGTCACGCACCCGCCGCGCCGATGCGGGAAATCGACGGCCGCCCCGGCCTGCAAAGCACTTCGGCGCTGCAAGCGGCCAGCCCGCGCAACTTTCTCAAGACCGTGCTTGAAGGCGTGCCCGCCATTCCCGGCGCGCCCGGCCCGGTGATGCCGCCGTTCGCCGCCAGCCTCGACAACGCCCAGCTCGGCGCCCTCGCCGCGTATCTGCGCGAGCAAGCCAGACCCGAGCAGCCATGGGCCGACCTCTCTTCCACTATTGAAGCGTTACGTCAGGAGACGAAATGAGCCAGATCACTCTCACCGTCAATGGAGCCGCCCAAGCGCTGAAGCTGGAGCCGGACATGCCGCTGCTGTATGCGCTGCGCAACCACTTGAACCTCAACGGCGCCAAGTACGGCTGTGGCCTGGGCCAGTGCGGCGCGTGCACGGTGATCGTCGACGACCAGCCGGTGTTCGCCTGCCTGACACCGTGCGCAGGCCTTGAAGGAAAAAAGATCCGCACCGTCGAAAGCCTCGGCAGCGCAGAAAAACCCGGCCCGTTGCAAACGGCATTCATCGACAAGCAAGCGGCGCAATGCGGTTACTGCATCGCCGGCATGCTGATGCGCGCGCAGGCGTTGCTCGAACGTGATCCGCACCCGGACGAACAAACCATCCGCGAGCACATGGCCGGCAATCTGTGCCGTTGCGGCACGCACTTGCGCATCATCGAGGCGATCAAGCAGGTGGCCGGGCACAACGGGAGCCGGACATGAGCGAAGCTAACGGCTTGAACCCCAGCCGCCGGGCCTTCCTGCGTGGCGGCGCACTACTGATGGCCTTCACCCTGATGCCGGTAGCGCGGCGTGTCTTGGCCGACACCGAAGTCGACACCCTCGGCACCGTAGTGCTGGCCCCCGATCTGCCCGGCAGCCTGCGCACCAACCCTTACCTGGACGCGTGGATTCGCATCGGCGCCGACGGCATCACCGTGTACACCGGCAAAGTCGAACTGGGCACGGGAGTGAAAACCGCGTTGCTGCAAATCGCCGCCGAGCGTTTGCAGGTGCCGGCCAGCGCCGTCAATTTGCTCACCGCCGACACCGCACTGACGCCCAACGAAGGCTACACCGCCGGCAGCCACAGCATTTTCGACAGCGGCACCGCGCTGTACAACGCCGCCGCGCAGGTGCGGGAAATGCTCGTCGACGCCGCCGCGCGCAGTTGGCAAGTCGATGCTGCGCAACTGAGCACTCGCGACGGCATCATCCAAGGCCCCAGCGGGCAACGCATGGCTTATGCCGAAGCAGTCAAGCATGTCGATGTGCACCAATACGCCAAGGCACAATCACCAGCGATGGCGGCGGCCGACTTCAAACTGATCGGGCACAACCTGCCGCGCCTGGACATCCCGGCCAAGGTCAGCGGCGGCGCGGCATTCGTCCAGGACATGCGCCTGCCGGGCATGCTGCACGCGCGTGTCATCCGCCCGCCGCGTCCCGGCTGCACGCTTCAGGCGTTCGATGCCGCGTCCATCGAGGCGTTGAACGGCGTGGTCAAAGTGATTCGCGACGGCAACTATCTGGCCGTGGTCGCCGGTGATGAGTGGCAAGCGATCAAGGCCATGCGCGCCGGCATGGAAAGTGCCAAGTGGAGCGGCGGCGAGGCGATTCCCGAAGCCGCCGGGATTCACGATTTGCTCAAGCAGCTGCCCTCCAAGCGCTACCCGATCAGCAACAACGGCAATCCCGGCGGCGCGACCGAAACGCGCTTCAAGGCGCGGGTGACCAAGCAGTACTTGATGCACGGTTCGATCGGCCCGTCCTGTGCGGTGGCCTGGTTCAACGACGGCGTGCTCACGGTGTGGACCCACACCCAGGGTGTCTATCCACTGCGCGCCGGTATCGCCGAGATGCTGCGGCTGCCGCCGGAACGTGTGCGCTGTATTCATACCGAAGG
Organism: Pseudomonas sp. Leaf434; assembly: GCF_001425545.1. Taxonomy (NCBI): domain Bacteria; kingdom Pseudomonadati; phylum Pseudomonadota; class Gammaproteobacteria; order Pseudomonadales; family Pseudomonadaceae; genus Pseudomonas; species Pseudomonas sp. Leaf434. The sequence goes on from NZ_LMQZ01000001.1 coordinate 2,285,582, forward strand.
CTCGGGTTGCTACGGCCACAACGGCGCCGATGATGCCGCCGCCGATGCTGCGCTGATCGCGATGCGCCTGCCGGGCACGCCGGTGCGCGTGCAATGGATGCGCGAGCAGGAAAATCTCTGGGAGCCGTACAGTTCGGCGATGGTCACCGAAGTCGATGCCGGCATCAGTCAGGGCCGTTTGCAGGACTGGAACTACGAGCTGTGGACCACGCCGCACAACGAACGCATCGTCAATGCCGGTCGCCTGCTGCCGGCACGCCTGCTGGCGAACCCCTTCGCTTCGGCGCCGTCGGTACCGATTGCCCAGCCCGAAGGTGACGGCGATCGCAACGCGGTGCCGCTGTATGAACTGGGCGCGACGCGGATCAACATGAACTTCGTCACCACCATGCCGTTCCGCACTTCGGCCATGCGCTCGCTCGGTGCGCACATCAACATCTTCGCCATTGAGGCGGGTATCGATGAGTTGGCGATCAAGGCCGGGCTCGATCCGGTGGCATTGCGTCTGGCGCATCTACGCGACCCGCGTGCCCGGGCTGTGATTGAGCGCGTGCGTGATGAAATCGGCTGGCCCCACAAGAGCAACGAGCCCGGCGCGGGGATCGGTTTTGCCTTCGCCCGCTACAAGAACATCATGGGTTACTGCGCCCTCGCGGTGAAACTGCGGGTGCATCCGCAGACTGGCGAAATCCGCATCGATCATGTGGTGACAGCGGTCGACGTCGGCCAGATCGTCAGCCCCGATGGCCTGCGCAATCAGGTCGAGGGCGGCATTGTCCAGTCGGCGAGCTGGACGCTCTACGAACAAGTCGCCTACGACGCGGGCGGCATTCGCAGCTACGACTGGAGCGGTTATCCGATTCTGCGTTTCACCCAATTGCCAAAAAAAGTCGACGTGCATTTGCTCGATCAACCGGGCGAACCCTTCCTCGGTGCTGCCGAAATCGTCCAAGGGCCGATGGCTGCTGCGCTCGGCAACGCGGTCAGCAATGCCACCGGCCGGCGCTGGCTGAATCTGCCGCTGACTCGCTCGACCCAACCCGCCTGAACCACGCCCGCGCCCGTCATGGATGGGCGCGGGTTGCCGTTGCGTTGCGCGCAAAACTGCGTAGCGCCGGCCACGGATTATCAGCCCCGCCACCCCCGGTTAAGTTAAGTGCACAGCGCGCGGCAGCTGGCTGCCGCGCTTGAACCCTACTCATCAAAATCCGGAGCTACCCATGACCCGTCGCCTGTTCCAACCGATCGCCCTTGGCCCTTACACCCTTGCCCACCGCGTAGCGATGGCGCCCCTGACGCGCTCGCGCGCCGGCCAACCGGGCGATGTGCCGACCGCGATGAACGCCGAGTACTACCGCCAACGCGCCAGTGCCGCGCTGATCATCACCGAGGCCACGCAGATCTCCCAACAGGGCCAGGGCTATGCGTGGACGCCGGGGATCTACACCGATGCGCAAGTCCAGGCGTGGCGCGAAGTCAGCACGGCGGTGCACGCAGCGAACGGTCTGATCTTCATGCAGCTGTGGCACGTCGGCCGGGTCTCGCACCCCAGCTTTCAGCCGGACGCCGGCTTGCCGGTGGCGCCAAGCGCCCTGCCAGTGCCCGGCAAGACCTTTATCGTCGATGAACAAGGCAACGGCGTATGGGGCGATGTACCGGTGCCGCGCGCCCTCGAAACTGCGGAAATTGCCGACATCGTCGAAGACTATCGCCGCGCTGCGCGTAACGCGTTGAACGCTGGCATGGACGGCGTGGAAATCCATGCCGGCAACGGTTATCTGCTCGACCAGTTCCTCAACAGCAACAGCAACCAGCGCGACGACGCCTATGGCGGCAGCGTAGAAAACCGCGCGCGCTTCCTGCTCGAAGTGGTCGCCGCCGTGGCTGATGAAGTCGGTGCCGAGCGCGTCGGCGTACGACTGACGCCGATGGGTCGCTTCATGGGCATGGGCGATGACACGCCCGAAGCGACCTTCGGTTATCTGGTCGAAGCGCTCAACCAGTGGAATCTGGCCTACCTGCACCTGGTCGAGCCGGCCATGGTCGGCACGGTCAAGGACGAAAACTTTGATCCGCGGTGGGACGCGATCATTGCCCAGTTGCGCCAGACCTGGAACGGCGTGCTGATCCTCGCTGGCGGTTACGACGCCGAGTCCGCCGAACAGGCGCTGAACGCCGATCGCGCCGACATCATTGCCTTTGGCCGGCCATTTTTGGCCAACCCGGATCTGCCCCGTCGGTTGCACGATGGCCTTGAGCTGAACACACCGGATCCGAGCAGTTTCTTCGGCGGCGATCAGCGTGGTTATGTCGATTATCCGTTTCACGCTTGAGTTTCTAAGGCGAAGTGCTGGCGTTCGGCTTTGGTATCGCGCCGGATTCACCCCTCACCCCAGCCCTCTCCCCAGGGAGAGGGAGCTGATCTATGGAGCATTCAGAGCCGGAGTTCGACCCGATATCAGCGCCTGGCGTAAATCGCCCAAACAACTCGGTCAGTCCCCTCTGGGAGAGGGTTAGGGTCAGGGCGCCTCGATGACTGGCAACGACGCCGTCATCGAAGCGTGACACACCGTCAGAATCTCATCGGCCAGCGCCGAGTCATCCGGACAGGCCCGCGATAGCATGATCGCCCCGACCGCGCGGGCCAGCAGATCGATCATCCGGGTTCGGCCCTCACCTTGCGGTGCATCCGCTGCCGTCGGGTATTTCTCGCCGAGCGTCTGCAGCGTGCGCTCGATGCCTTCAGCGAACGCCGCTTTGACATCCCCGGACTGCCGCGCCGCATCGCCGCACAACGCCGCCATGGTGCAACCGGTGGAGCGGCCATCGCGATGGTCGCGGGACACGTACACGTCGATGAAATCCTGCACGCTCATGCTTTCGGCGGCGGCCGTGGACTGCGCCAGGCTATTGGCCGAGGCTTCGGCCATCAGGTCGGCCTTGGAGCCGAAGTGTTTGTAGAAACCGCCGTGAGTAAAACCGGCGGCCGCCATCAGGTCAGCCACGCCGACCCCGTCATAACCGCGTTCGCGGAACATCACTGATGCCGTTTCGACAATGTGCTCGCGATTGGCCTGAGCCTGAGCTTTGGATACGCGCATGTTGAATCCTCCAGCGCTGAAAAATCATGGCTCGATGATACATAGATGTTAGCCATAATCAAAACCGTTGACAGTTTAGATTTGGATCATCATCCTAAAGGCCCGCAATCAGTCTTCACCTGAAAAAGAGCCAACACCATGACTACTCGCCCTGCTGTTCTGATCACTGGCGCCTCCACCGGCATAGGCGCGGTCTACGCCGCACGTTTCGCCCAACGCGGGCACGATCTGCTGCTGGTCGCCCGTGACCAGGCGCGCCTGGACACCCTCGCCGCCGGTTTGCGCGCTGAGCACAACGTCAATGTCGAAGTGCTACAGGCCGACCTGACGCAACTGAGCGACCTGCAAACCGTCGAGGCGCGTCTGCGTGACGACTCGCGCATCGGTATCCTCGTCAACAATGCCGGCGCCGCGCAGTCCGGTACCTTCATCGAGCAGAGCACCGACAGCGTGGCGCAACTGGTCGCGCTCAACACCACCGCGTTGGTGCGTTTGGCCAGTGCGATCGCGCCGCGTCTGGCCAAGGCCGGCGACGGCGCGATCATCAACATCGGCTCGGTGGTGGGCCTGGCGCCGGAGTTCGGCATGTCGGTGTATGGCGCGACCAAGGCGTTCGTGCTGTTCCTCTCTCAAGGCCTGAGCCTGGAACTGTCGCCACAAGGCGTGTATGTGCAAGCGGTCCTGCCCGCCGCCACCCGCACGGAAATCTGGGACCGCGCCGGTATCGACATCAACACCCTCACCGACATCATGGAAGTCGGCGACATGGTCGATGCAGCGCTGGTCGGCTTCGACCGTCGCGAAGTCGTGACCATCCCGCCGCTGCACGAGGGCGAGCGCTGGGATGCCCTGCAAACCGCGCGGCAAGGCCTGTTGGGGCAGATCCGCCAGTCGGCTGTTGCGCAACGTTATCTGACACAGGCCTGACCTCATTCAAACCCGCCGCTATGCCGGCGGGTTTCTACCGACAAGAGCATCCGCAATGAAGGCATTTTTCATCGAGCGCTACGGCAAGCAGAACGGCCGGATTGGCGACCTGCCCGAACCGCTGGTTGGCGCTCACGACGTGCTGATCGAAGTGCGCGCGAGTAGCGTCAACCCGCTGGATCTGAAGATTCGCAGCGGCGAATTCAAGATGATCCTGCCCTATCAAATGCCTTTGATATTGGGCAACGATGTCGCCGGTGTGGTGCTCAGCACCGGTGCGGCGGTCAAGCGTTTCAAGCCGGGCGATGAGGTTTATGCGCGTGCGCCTGATAACAGGATTGGCACGTTTGCCGAACGCATCGCTGTCGATGAAACAGCGGTCGCGTTGAAACCCGCCAATCTCGCCATGACCGAGGCGGCTTGCATGCCGCTGGTGGCGTTGACGGCGTGGCAGGCACTGGTCGAAGTCGCCAACGTGCAAAAAGGCCAGAAGGTACTGATTCACGCCGGCTCCGGTGGCGTTGGCACGGTCGCCATTCAACTGGCCAAACACCTCGGCGCTTTTGTTGCGACTACGACCAGCACGGCGAATGTCGCGTGGGTCAAGGCGCTGGGCGCTGATGTGGTGATTGATTACAAACAGCAGGATTTCGCCAATGAGCTGCGCGACTACGACGTGGTGCTCAACAGCCTCGGCGGCGATGTGCTGGAAAAATCGTTGAGGGTGTTGAAACCGGGCGGGCAACTGATTTCCCTGTCAGGGCCGCCGACTGCGCAGTTCGCTCAGGAGCAGGGTTTGTCGTGGCTGCTCGGGCTGGTCATGCGTCTGCTCAGCAGTGGTATTCGGCGCAAGGCGCGCAAGCGTGGGGTGGGTTATTCGTTTTTGTTCATGCGTGCCGACGGCATCCAGTTGCAGAAAATCACTGCGTTGATTGAGGCCGGGGTGATCAAACCGGTGATCGATCGTAATTTTCCGTTCGATCAGATAGCTGACGCCTTGCACTACGTAGAAAAAGGCCGGGCAAAGGGCAAGGTTGCCATCGCGGCCAACCTCAAAAGCCCCTCACCCTAGCCCTCTCCCAGAGGGAGAGGGAACTGACCGAGCTGAATGCGCGAGTAACGCCGACCTGAAATACCGAGGCGAACACAGGTCTCAAAAAGCCCACAAATCGGCTCCCTCCCCCAGAGGGAGAGAGGACTGACCGAGTTGAATGCGCGAGTTACACCGACCTGAGATACCGAGGCGAACACAGGTCTCAAAAAGCCCACGAATCGGCTCCCTCTGCCAGAGGGAGAGAGGACTGACCGAGTTGAATGCGCGAGTTACACCGATCTGAGATACCGAGGCGAACACAGGTCTCAAAAAGCCCACAAATCAGCTCCCTCTCCCAGAGGGAGAGAGGACTGACCGAGTTGAATGCGCGAGTTACACCGACCTGAGATACCGAGGCGAACACAGGTCTCAAAAAGCCCACAAATCAGCTCCCTCTCCTCGGGGAGAGGGCTGGGGTGAGGGGTGAATCCAGCGCGGTGTCCAAGCATGTGCATTGCAATACCACGCTCAATCCGCCCCTCATGCTGAAACCTCGAGAAACCCCTCTCAACTTGCGTTTTGCTAATCCTGCACCACGCTTGATTCACAGAAGTGCACGGTTTCATGGCAAAACTGCGGTTAACTGAATGGTTAGTTACCGTTATAATCCCGCGCTTCATTCAAACGGGACTTTCAATGTGAACCACAGTCAACGCGTCTCAGGCGTTTCAACGTTCATTCTGGTCGGCCTTGGCGTGATCATCGCCCTGCTCGGTCTGGCGCTCGCGGCCGGCGGTGTGAAGCTGGTCAGCCTGGGCGGTTCCTGGTACTTCCTGGTCGGCGGTCTGGCGATGACCGTTTCCGGTGTGCTGATCGCACTGAAGAAAACCGCAGGCGCCTGGCTGTTCGCCGCATTTCTCGTGGCCACCGCGATCTGGGCCGTGGCTGACGCCGGGCTGGTGTTCTGGCCGGTGTTCTCGCGGCTGTTCATGTTCAGCGTCATCGGTATGGTCGTCGCGCTGGTCTACCCGCTGCTGGCGCGCGCCAATGGCCGCGTGGCCGGTCGTGGTGCGTATGCCGTGGCCGCTGTGCTGGCGGTCGGTGTGGCCGTTGCGGCGGGCAACATGTTCGTCGCCCACCCAACCGTTGCCGCCACTGGCACTGGCCCGGGCCTGACTCCGGTCGAGCCGGCCAAGGCGCAGAAAGACTGGGCGCACTACGGCAACACCGAAGGTGGCAGCCGCTTCGCCGCGCTCGACCAGATCAACCGCAACAACGTCGACAAGTTGAAAGTCGCGTGGACCTACCACACCGGGGACTTCGCCGAGAGCGATGGCAACGGCGCCGAAGACCAGCTCACCCCGCTGCAGGTCGGCAACAAAGTATTCATCTGCACCCCGCACAACAACCTGATCGCCCTCGATGCCGACACCGGTAAAGAGCTTTGGAAGAACGCGATCAACGCGCAATCGAAAGTCTGGCAGCGCTGCCGTGGCATGGCCTATTTCGACGCCACCGCGACCATCGCTCAGCCGAGCAACTCTTCGATCATCGAAGCCAAACCGGCGCCGGCTGCCAACTGCCAGCGTCGTCTGCTGACCAATACCATCGATGCTCGCCTGATCGCGGTCGACGCTGACACTGGCGAGTTCTGCCAGGGTTTCGGCAACAACGGCCAGGTCGATCTGAAGGCCGGTCTGGGTGATGTTCCGGACAGCTACTATCAGTTGTCGTCCGCACCATTGATGGCTGGCACCACCGTGGTGGTTGGCGGTCGTGTTGCCGATAACGTGCAGAGCGACATGCCGGGCGGTGTGATTCGTGGTTTTGACGTGATCACCGGCGCCATGCGCTGGGCGTTCGACCCGGGCAACCCGCAGGATCGCAACGCGCCGGCCGACGGCAAAACCTACGTGCGCAGCACGCCGAACAGCTGGGCGCCGATGTCCTACGACGCGGCGACCAACACCGTATTCCTGCCGATGGGCAGCTCGTCCACCGACATCTATGGTGTCGAGCGCAGCGAACTGGACCACAAGTACGGCGCCTCGATCCTCGCGCTGGACGCCAGCACCGGCGAAGAGCGCTGGGTGTTCCAGACCGTGCACAACGATCTGTGGGACTTCGACCTGCCGATGCAGCCGAGCCTGATCGACTTCGACAAGGACGGCCAAAGCGTTCCGGCGCTGGTCATCGGCACCAAGGCCGGGCAGATCTATGTGCTCGACCGCGCCACTGGCAAGCCGCTGACCGAGGTCAAGGAAGTACCGGTGAAAGCCGCGAACATCCCTAACGAGCCGTACTCGCCGACACAGCCGAAATCCGTGGGCATGCCGCAGATCGGCGCGCAGCACCTGACCGAATCGGACATGTGGGGCGCCACGCCGTACGACCAGTTGCTCTGCCGCATCGACTTCAAGAGCATGCGCTACGACGGCCTGTACACAGCGCCGGGTACCGACAAATCGCTGAGCTTCCCGGGTTCGCTGGGTGGCATGAACTGGGGCAGCATCTCCACTGACCCGGTGCACGGTTTCATCTTCGTCAACGACATGCGCCTGGGTCTGTGGATCCAGATGATCCCGTCGCAGAACAAAGGCCAGGCCGCTGGCGGTGGCGAAGCGCTGAACACCGGCATGGGCGCTGTTCCGCTCAAAGGCACGCCGTACGCGGTGAACAAGAACCGCTTCCTGTCGGTGGCCGGCATTCCGTGCCAGGCGCCGCCGTTCGGCACCTTGACCGCGATCGACATGAAGACCCAGAAAGTCGCGTGGCAGGTTCCGGTCGGCACCGTTGAAGACACCGGTCCCCTGGGCATCCGCATGCACCTGCCGATCAAGATCGGTCTCCCCACCCTCGGCGGCACCCTGTCGACCCAGGGAGGCCTGATCTTCATTGCCGGCACCCAGGACTTCTACCTGCGCGCCTTCAACAGCGGCAACGGCGAAGAAGTCTGGAAAGCCCGTCTGCCGGTCGGCAGTCAGGGCGGCCCGATGACGTACGTTTCGCCGAAGACCGGCAAGCAGTACATCGTCGTCACCGCTGGCGGCGCACGCCAGTCGACCGATCGTGGCGATTACGTGATGGCTTACGCCCTGCCGTAACTCGCTGCCGCACAACCAACCTCCCCCAAGCGCGCGGTGCCCCAAAGCACCGCGTCGCTGTTTTATTGCGTCAAAGATTTCAGCAGGAAGGATTCACATGTCATCGGCTGTTCGCTTTTCTCGTACCAAGCTTTCCACTGGCCTGTTGCTGGGCCTGAGCTGCGCTACTGCCCTACCCGCGCTGGCCGCCAGCGATTCCGGTCTGCTGACCCGCAGCACCCTGACCGGTGACTGGGGCGGCTTGCGTCATCAACTCGATGAAGACGGCATCAAGTTCACTGGCGATTACAGCGGCGAAACCGCTTACAACGCCGACGGCGGCCTGCACCGTTCGGCGCGCTACTCGCAGAACATCAAGCTCGGCGTGCAGTTTGATCTGAGCAAACTCTACGGCGTCGACAACGCCGGCAAAGTACAACTGACCATCAACGACCGTCGCGGTAACAGCGCTTCGGAAGATCTGGTCGGCAATCGCCTGCCGATTCAGGAAAACTACGGCGGCCTGTACACGCGCCTGACTGAACTGAGTTACGAGCGCAGCCTGTTCACCCCGGCGCTGAACGTGAAGCTCGGTTACATGGCCATGGGTAACGACCTCGGCGGCCTCGACAGCGGCATTCTGTGCAACTTCATGAACGCCGGTTTCTGCGGCCATCCGCTGAACATGTCCGGCGGCAGCGGCTGGACCAACTACCCCAACGCGCGTCTGGGCGTGCGGGTCAAATACGACCTGTCGCCGTCCTGGCAACTGCGTGTGGCTGCGTTCAACGTCGACCCCGAGAGCAACGGCAATTCCAGCCGCGCCTGGCATCTGGGGCCGAAGCACACCACCGGCACCGTCGTGCCGATCGAGTTGGTGTACAAGCACGCCGGCGAGCTGCCGGGTGAATACAAGCTCGGCTATTACTACGACAGCTCCGACGTCAAACGCATTGGCAGCGACGATGAAGTGTCCGGTCGTGGCGGGCATTATCTGCTGATCGATCAGGCGGTTTGGCGCTCGTCGACTTCCGAGGGCCGCAGCCTGCATGCGTTCGGTCAATACTCGGCGGCCAGTGAAGCGGCCTCGCCGTTCAGCAAGTGGTACGGCACCGGCGTGGTTTTGTACAAACCGTTCGAAGGCCGCCCGCGAGACACCGTGGCCCTGGGCTATGGCCGCGCCGTGCCGAACCCGCGCAGCCGTGATGTGCAGCAGGATGCCGCGCAGGCCAGCGGTGCTGCGTTCCCGAATCTCGATAGCGCCGAGCAGTTGATCGAGTTGGGCTACGGCTACCAGGCCACCCCATGGCTGACCCTGCGCCCGAACCTGCAATACATCATCGAACCGGGCGCGTTTTCCGGGCAGGACATCGACAATGCGCTGGTGGTGGGCTTGCAGGTGAAGGCTGCGCTTTAAGCCTTGTAATGGATGTCATGGCGTCATCGCTGGCAAGCCAGCTCCCACAGGGTTTGACGGCGGACACAAAATCCCGGCAACACCCAAAACCCTTGTGGGAGCTGGCTTGCCAGCGATAGCGGTGGGTCAGGCAATACAGCTCCAACAAGGCTCGGAGTTGCACCTCCCCCACCTGTCGAAATTAATTCCAGCCCACCGGTGAATTATTTCGTGTCCGCATGTATCTGAGCCAGAAGAGCCGGCGCCATCATGGAGATGGCATCGCAGCGGTAATCTGGATCAGCGAGCGGGAACAGCGCAATGAAATCACGCAAGAACACCGTCAAACCGATCGGTTTGAAAGACATCACCATTGTCGACGACGCCAAGATGCGCAAGGCGATTACCGCCGCCGCACTGGGCAACGCCATGGAATGGTTCGACTTTGGCGTCTACGGCTTTGTCGCCTATGTGCTCGGCAAGGTCTTCTTCCCCGGCGCCGATCCCGGCGTGCAAATGATCGCCGCGCTGGCGACCTTCTCCGTGCCCTTCCTCATCCGTCCGCTTGGCGGTTTGTTCTTCGGTGCGCTCGGCGACAAATACGGACGACAGAAAGTCCTCGCCGCGACCATCGTCATCATGTCCCTGAGCACCTTCGCCATCGGCCTGATTCCGTCCTATGCCTCGATCGGCATCTGGGCGCCGATCCTGCTGTTGCTGGCAAAGATGGCGCAGGGTTTCTCGGTCGGTGGCGAATACACCGGCGCCTCGATCTTCGTTGCTGAATACGCGCCGGACCGCAAACGCGGCTTCCTCGGCAGCTGGCTGGACTTCGGCTCGATCGCCGGTTTCGTTTTCGGCGCCGGCGTGGTGGTGCTGATTTCGACCATCCTCGGTGAACAGCGCTTCGAAGAATGGGGCTGGCGGATTCCGTTCTTCCTCGCCCTGCCGCTGGGCATGATCGGCCTGTATCTGCGCCACGCCCTGGAAGAAACCCCGGCGTTCCAGCAACACGTGGAAAAACTCGAACAAGGCGACCGCGAAGGCCTCGCCGGTGGCCCGAAAGTGTCGTTCAAGGAAGTCGCGACCAAACACTGGCGCAGCCTGATGACCTGCATCGGCGTGGTGGCGGCGACCAACGTCACCTATTACATGCTGCTCACCTACATGCCGAGTTACCTGACGCACAACCTTCACTACAGCGAAAACCACGGCGTGCTGATCATCATCGCGATCATGGTCGGCATGCTCTTCGTGCAGCCGCTGATCGGTTTCATCAGCGACAAGATCGGCCGCAAACCTTTCATCGTCGTCGGCAGCATTGGCCTGTTCATCTTCGCCATTCCGGCGTTCATGCTGATCAACAGCGGCAGCATCGCCCTGATCTTCTCCGGCCTGCTGATCCTCGCGGTGCTGCTCAATTTCTTTATCGGTGTGATGGCCTCGACCCTGCCGGCGATGTTCCCCACCCACATCCGCTACAGCGCGCTGGCCAGTGCCTTCAACGTTTCGGTGCTGATCGCCGGTCTGACCCCGACTGCCGTGGCCTGGCTGGTGGAAAGCACCAACGATCTGTACATGCCTGCGTATTACCTGATGGTCATCGCCGTGGTCGGTCTGGTCACTGGCGTGACCATGAAGGAAACCGCCAACAAACCTCTGCGCGGCGCGGCCCCGGCGGCTTCCGACCTCGAAGAGGCCAAGGAGTTGTTGCAAGAACACCACGACAACATCGAGCAGAAAATCGAAGACATTGATGCCGAGATCGCCGAGTTGGAGGCCAAGCGCAAAGTGCTGGTCCAGCAGCATCCGCGCATCAATGAATGATCCGCTGGACGCAGAAAAAATCGGCGGGGCCGTCACCCCGCCGATTACTCGAAGCGCGGCTTGGTGTTAAATAGGCGCCAGTCTTGACCTTGTCGCTTAAAGCCGTGCAACGAGAACCGCTATGAATACCCCTGCCCCAAACAACCACGCTCAACAGGTGACCCCATGATCGAAGTCACCGAAGTCTCCATCGCCCAACTGCGCACCGCCCTTGAATCCGGCCAGACCACTGCCGTGGAGCTGGTGCAGGCCTATCTGGCGCGCATTGATGCCTACGATGGCGCCGACACTTCGACGGCACTCAACGCCGTCGTCGTGCGCAACCCTGAAGCGCTGAACGAAGCCCGCGCCTCCGATGCCCGCCGCGCCAAAGGTGAAACCCTCGGCCCGCTCGATGGCATCCCCTACACCGCCAAAGACAGTTATCTGGTCAAGGGCCTGACCGCCGCTTCCGGCAGTCCGGCATTTGCCGATCTGGTCGCCCATCGCGACGCCTTCACCATCGAACGCCTGCGCGCTGCCGGGGCGATCTGCCTGGGCAAGACCAACATGCCGCCGATGGCCAATGGCGGCATGCAACGCGGCGTCTATGGCCGCGCCGAAAGCCCGTACAACGCCGCTTACCTCACCGCCCCGTTCGCCTCCGGCTCGTCCAACGGTGCCGGCACCGCGACCGCTGCGAGTTTCGCTGCCTTCGGCCTGGCTGAGGAAACCTGGTCGAGCGGCCGTGGCCCTGCGTCGAACAACGGCCTGTGCGCCTACACCCCGTCGCGCGGGGTGATTTCGGTGCGCGGCAACTGGCCGTTGACCCCGACCATGGACGTCGTCGTGCCGTTCGCGCGGACCATGGCCGACCTGCTCGAAGTGCTCGACGTGGTCGTCGCCGAAGACCCGGACACCCGTGGCGACCTCTGGCGCCTGCAACCGTGGGTGCCGATCCCGCGTGTCAGCGAAGTGCGCCCGGCTGCGTACAGTGAACTGGCCGTCGATGCCAAAGCCCTGGCCGGCAAACGCTTCGCCATCCCGCGCATGTACATCAACGCCGACCCCGACGCCGGCACCAGCGAAGCCCCCGGCATAGGCGGCCCGACCGGCCAGCGCATAAACACCCGCGCGTCCGTGATTGATTTGTGGAAGCAGGCGCGCCAAGCCCTCGAGGCCGCTGGCGCCGAAGTCGTCGAAACCGACTTTCCGCTGGTCTCCAACTGCGAAGGCGACCGCCCTGGCGCGCCAACCGTGTTCACCCGTGGGCTGGTGTCGAAAGAGTTTCTACATCATGAACTGTGGGATCTGACCGCGTGGGCGTTCGACGACTTCCTGCAAGCAAACGGCGACCCGAAGCTTAATCGTCTGGTTGACGTCGACGGGCCGAAGATCTTCCCGCACGACCCCGGCACCCTGCCCAACCGGGAAGGTGATCTGGCCGCCGGCATGGACGAATACGTGCGCATGGCCGAGCGCGGCATCACGCCGTGGAATGAAATCCCTACCGTGCCCGATGGCTTGCGCGCTCTGGAGCGAACCCGACGCATCGACCTCGAAGACTGGATGGACAACCTCGGCCTCGACGCCGTGCTGTTCCCGACCGTCGCTGACGTCGGCCCGGCCGACGCGGATGTCAATCCTGCTTCGGCCGACATCGCCTGGAGCAACGGCGTCTGGGTGGCCAACGGCAACCTCGCGATCCGCCACCTCGGCGTCCCGACCGTCACCGTGCCCATGGGCGTGATGGCCGATATCGGTATGCCGGTCGGCCTGACCTTCGCCGGCCGCGCCTACGACGACTCGAACCTGCTGCGCTTCGCCGCCGCTTTCGAATCCACCGGCAGCAAACGCCAGATCCCACCGCGCACACCGCCGCTGGCTTAATGCACTGTGTCAGCTCCCACAAACCCTGTGGGAGCTGGCTTGCCAGCGATGGCGGCCTGACGGCCGCCACAGTTCTAATTGACTACCCCCGACTCCCACAGGTTTTGTGGTGAAAGCTGCCAACTCAGCACATCAACCCAATCCTCTTTGTTCCCAATCTTCGATCATCAGCGCCATTCGAATCACCACCGGCCCTGACCATGATCAACCGCGCGCCCTCCCGCCTCACCCTGCTTGCCATGCTCTGCGGTCTGACCGGCACCGCCCATGCCAGCGGCTTTTTCGACGACGCCAAAAGTGATGTCCTGCTGCGCAACTTCTACCTCAGCAACGACTACCGCTCGCCCACGCCCTCCGGAAAAAACTACAAACAGGAGTGGGCACAGGGCTTTATCGGCAACTTCTCATCCGGTTTCACCGAGGGCACAATCGGTTTCGGCATTGACGCCCACGCTTTCGCCGGCCTGAAACTCGACGGTGGCAAGGGCCACTCCGGCACCGGTCTGCTACCGGTCGACAGCGATGGTCGCAGTGAAAACAACTATTCCAGCGCCGGTGGTGCGCTCAAATTGAAAGCTTCGCGTACCACTCTGGCCTTCGGCGAAATGACCGTGGAAACCCCGGTCTTCGACACTTCCGACAAACGCCTGCAACCGGAATACGCCACAGGCTTTTTGCTCAACAGCGCCGAGTTCGACAACGTCAATCTGGTCGCCGGGCATTTCACCGCGTTCAAGAATCAGGACAGCTCTTCCGGCCAAGGCGACTTCTACGGTTACGGCGCCAACACCGAAGCGGGTGGCATCAGCTTCGTCGGTGCCGATCTGTTCAGCTCAAGCCCGGTCGGCGGCGCACTCTACGCCTCAGAACTGAGCGACACCTGGCATCAGTATTACGGCAACCTGCATTTTAAACAGTCCGGCGTGCTGCTCGACGCCAACCTCTACCACACCCGCGACACCGGCCGCGCAGTGGCCGGCGAGATCGATAACACCGCCCTTAGCCTCTCCGGCAAATACAGCTTCGGCCCGCATGCGGTGATGCTCGGCTGGCAGCGGATCAATGGCGACACGCCGTTCGATTTCGTCGGCGGCGACTCGATCTACCTCGCCAACTCGATCAAATACGCCGACTTCAACGGCGCCAACGAACGCTCCTGGCAAGCCCGCTACGACCTCGACCTCGGCGCTTTCGGCATCCCCGGCCTGAACTTCATGACCCGCTACGTCAGCGGCAGCCACATCGACGGTACGCACGCGCCGAAGGGCGGCGCCTATAACCCTTTCGACGCCGACAGTGCTGACTATCAACCGCAACAGGGCGATGGCGGTAAACACTGGGAACGCGACATCGACCTGAAATATGTCGTGCAATCCGGCGCCGCGAAAGATCTGTCGGTGCAGCTGTCGCACGTCACCCACCGCGCCAACGAGGCGCAGGCTGGTGATGATATTGACCGGATTTACGTGGTCGTTCAGTACCCGCTGGGTTTTTGAGGTAACACGATCAACCCGCCCACAGGTTCCTGCGTCGGCCACAAACCATGAGTTTGCTCCTTGAGATCAAAATCAAATGATTTCAGCGTACCGCAGCGCCTACAGTAGCTAGCCAAGTGCCATCACCTCGTTTATTCTGCGCCCCCGCATAAAAAGCCAAGCCAGGAAGGCATTGATTGACCTTCCTGTTTGTAGTCAATCAACGCAAGCAGATTCAGGGATGTACATGTTTCAGCTATTCAAACTCGGAGCGGCCGTCGTGCTCGCCGCGACGCTCAGCGGCTGCATTACCGAAAGCGCTTCCTGGGTCAGCGAACCCTTGCAACCCAAGGCAAGCGAGCCAGTCAGTTATCTCGTTGGCTCAATCGGGCCGCAATCACTCAAGCAATCAGCCGCTGACAACCAGCGAATCTTTTTCCGCAAACGCGGTTCCGAATACGGTGCGGCCGGCGTCTGGAAAATGGCCGGCGCTTACTCCACGCCGCAGGATGTTCAGGACGGTGTCGGCGCAGCGAGCGTATTCGTGCTTCCCCTGAAGCCGGGCGATTACGAGTTCTATGATTTCCAGTTCTTTTCCGCACGTTATCAACCTGGGCTAGGCACTGTTTTCACCTCGAGAGAGGCGCGGGAGAAATTCAACCTGCCGATGCGCCTGGAACCCGGCAAGGCCTATTACATCGGCGAGTTCCGCTCGTTCTGCCTGACAGCCGGTTTCTGCGCGTTCCGCTGGAGTGATCAGAACGCCCGCGATGCGCTGATTGCGCAACGTCTGGCGCCAGGATTGCCAACGCTGCAACCGCTGAAACTCGACCTGAACAGTGCTCAGCCCTACATCTTCACCGGCCCCATCCCGGGTATTGCCGTGGACGCCAAACCATGAAAAAAATCATCGCCCTCACCGCCGCCGCTCTGTTGACCGGTTGCGCGGCGACCAACACCTTGCCCGAGCGCACGCTTACGGACGCTCAGGATTATCTGCAGCCGATTCACGTGATGGTCGATGACCCGGAAAACGGCTCCAGCCTGCGCAACCACCTGCGTCAGACCGGTGTGTTCCGCACCATCGAAACCGGCAGCGGTAAAGCTGACGAGTACAACGTGCAGGTCAAACTCAATGTGGAACGTCACCTGCCGCCGTTTCCGGTGATTCTGCTGAGCACCGCGACGTTGTTCTTGCTGCCGCTGTCGAACGAATTCGATACGCAAACCGAATTCACCGTGTACCAGGGTGACAAGCGACTGAAGCAATACACCTATCGCAACATCACTCAAAAATACGTCTGGCTATTGGATCAGGGCGGCGAGATGCGCGAACAGAACCTCGGCCGCATCGCCCGCGCCTTCGCGCAGGATGTGCAGCAGGACCGGCTGATCCCGGCAGTCGCGCAATGAGCCGCGCGATGATAAAAGTCGCCGGCCTGCTCTGTGCCTCACTGATGCTGGGCGGCTGCGCCAACACCTTGCAGCCGCTCGATTACCATGCCGATCAGGCCTACGTGCCGGTCACGCTCGGCATGGGGCCGGCGTATACGCGCATCGACGAGCAGCATCAGCGCGAAACCGTCAGCGTCCTGAAAAAGACCGGCGCGTTCTCGATGCTCGACGGCGGTTACACCCGCAACGGCTACAGCCTGTTGATCACCGAACCCAGCGACGGCAAGGTCAACTGGCTGGCGCTGGTCAACGTCTTCACCCTGTTCACCTTCCCGATGCCCTACCACTACCAGGACAACCTGCGCGGCTCGGTCTTCAAGGATGGCCAACTGCTCAAAACCTACAACTACTCCCGCGAAGGCTGGAGCGTGATGACGTGGTATGTGCCGATTCCCGGGGTCGAGAACAAACGGCAGATGCTCGACCAGTTGTTGGTGGAAATGGACCGGGACAAGGTGATTCCGTATCAACCATAAGGTTGGGTGATGGGGGCTGGTGCGGTGGACTGCGGCGCAATTCTTTGATTTAAACGAAGCTGTTTAAAAGACACCTGCGGATACGGTCTCAAGGCTACAAATCCTTGCGCCATTGCCTACAGCCAAGCCAGAATCCGCCGGCTTGTGCGCCTTGGGGGCGGGTTCTATTGTGGTGCGGTCGCTGACTGTTCAGTGATCGGGTTTAGCAGCCCGGCAAATTTTCAAGGCACGCTGGCTCCGCCTATCTTTTTATGGCGGCTTGCGTGGGGCACTTCGGTGCGCCGGGATCCTTGAGCCTGGTCTGCTAACCCGCGTAAAGCCGCCACCCTCTTCGTTTAGCAGCGAAGGCTGACGGCTCCATTTCTCAAGGAGCTTTACCATGATCAAACCAACACCCAACCCACCCGAATCCGACCCCACCTCCCCCTATGAATCCCTCGACTCAAAAAAACTCCACGAAGCCGCCGACCGCGCCCTCGACCACTACCTCTGCCCTCCCGGCTCAACCCCACCACCCTTCAGCCCCCGCGCCATGTACGCCGTCACCGCCGACACCAAAAACGAAGACTTGCTGGCCAATGCCTGCGAAACCCTCGCCTCCGCCAAAACCATCGCCCAGGAATTCGCCGGACTGGTCAAGCCATCGCAGCGCCGGACGCTGATGGGCATCGCGCAGTTGATCATGCTCGGGGAATTGGCAGTGAATCGGGTGCTGGATAATCTGGAGTTGCCACAGTAGCGCCTCCTGCGACGATCGTTCCCGCGCGCAGCATAGGAATGCCTCAACGAACGCCCCGCGTTCGGGGCTTAGGAAGGGACGCGGAGCGTCCCTGGCTGCATTCCCACGCAGAGCATGCGATCTTTTGCTTTGGGAAACTGGCGGAAGACAGCCGGAGTCGAACCTGCCCGGGAACGGATGCCGTCTCCAACCGGGTTTGAAGCCCGGCCGCGCCTCTGATTGTGCGTGGGCATCGGCCTGCGCATCTCCAAACGCAGACCTACCGCCCGTCGCAAACCCACCTTCACCTGTCAGATCTGACAGTAGCCAACTTCCCCCACCCGGTATCTGATATCTCCATCCCGGCCAGCCCTCCGTGGCCGTCTCATCAGGAAGGTGTGCGATGGACAATGCTCAATCCGACAACGACGTCATGACACTGCATCCCGTGAAAATATACCTGGCGATCGAGGGCGTGATCAGCGACCCGCCAGCCATACCCCCCATACACGCGTATGGCTTGCCATTGCGGATATTCAGGGAACTCACACGCGATGGAGTCAATGCCGCTGGTGTGCAGGTAGTGGTCGATCCACCTGTGGACGTTGGTCAATATGTCGACATCCGGCTCTACATCAACGGTGTGCAGAGCGGCATTCCACAGCAAGTCGTCAACGAGAGAATGACCTTCTCCGTGTTCCAGAGGGAGTTTCGCGACGGGGTCATCAACAAAATCCAATACATGCTGAAAAGCATCGCCGGCAATGAAAACAAATCCATCGAAGCGTGGGCGCTCTACAACGACACGTCGCCCGGCGGCAATGATGTGCCTGGGACCGGTGATCATCCGGATCTGCTGATCAGCCTGCCCGAAGAACTTGGAAATCCGCCAGTGATTGACAAGGATCAGGCTGAGAAAGGCGTACTCCTGACGTTCGATTACCCTTATTGCCGAGCCTACGATGCGGTGGAATACGAGATCAATCGCCAGCGTTTCACTCACAGGGTGACGCCGGAAGAAGCCGGCAAGCCGTTCTCGGTGCTGATTGATTCCGACAGGCTGAAAGAAATCGGCAGTATCACTAACTGCCCGTTCTCCTACACCGTGATTGATCAACTGAAAAATCCGACCCACCAAAGCCGCTGGTCGAAGTTCATTTTTGCCAACATTGATCTTGAGCGCACATTTCTGCCCAAGCCACTCTTGCGCGAAATTGCGGACGATGACATGGACGATCCCGCGCTTGTGGACCTCGAAAAACTCGACGGTCGGCCGCTACTGATCGTGATTGCTCCCACTACCTCGCATTTTCAAAAGGGCGACACGGTCAAGGCGTTTTATCGACTGAACGAAGCGGCCGAGAAATCGACTCAACCGGGCGTGATCACCGACAGGTTCGGGGTACTGCAACCGTGCATTCTGGAACTACCCAACGATCAGCTGACTTCCGGCGCACGCTTGCAGGTGCGGTTTGAACTGGAACGGCCAGCGGGCAACATCATTGGTCATTCCGGAACGGCTGAGGCCGAGATCATTGGCGAAACGGCGCCGGATCTGCTATCGCCAAAAATCAAACAAGCGCCAGGCAACAGCCTGGATCCGTTTGCGGCGAAAGATGCGCTGACCGCGCTGGTCTTCGATCCTTCCATTCAGCTCAATGATGTCATCGTAGTGCGTTGGACCGCCGCCCCGGGCGTTCCCGCCGATGGCTCCGATACCTCGCCGCCTCACGTGGTAAGAGCACTGGGGACGCAAGAGATTGCGCTGGATAACAAGGTGCTTGCGTACAGTTTCGGCAGGAACGTCACTGTGGATTACAGCAAGACAACCGGATCTGAAACACGGGATTCCCTGCCGCTGACACTGACCGTGCAGGACATTGCCGACGGCCATCCCGGATTGCCCACGCCGGCGATTGATCGGGTGACGGGAGATGTGCTGGATCCGGCGGACTTGTTGCCGACGGATCATACGCGGACGGCGGCTTGGCCATTCATTGCCTTGGGGCAAAGGATTTGGCTGACGTATACCGAAATCAAGAGTGATGGCAGTACGGGAATTGTTGAAGAGGCTTATAAAGGAAAAGAGGTGACGGCTGAGGAATTGGTCGGAATACGCCATCCAGTACCACTAGACAAGTTGCTGATATTGGAAGAAGACTCGACACTTGAGATTGAGGTGAAGGTTTCTTTTGATAGGACTGAAGATGATCAAATATCCTTGCCGAAGAAAATGTATACGATCAAGAAAGCCCTCGATGATCTGACTACTTTTACTAATTATGAGAGCAATGGCTGGCAATTTGAGCAAGGAGCAGGATCAATAGTCAAAGAGAACGATGAGTACTATGCATACTCCCAACCAGGCCAAAATACCGCATCCTTATACATTTCAAAATCATATCACCACCTTGAGAGCGGGGAATCATGTGCTCTCAGCTTCGACTATATGAGCTCGCATCCCATAAACTTCAGTATCTTTATGACGCCACACTTGAACGCGCCCAATAGAATAACTTTATTGGGCCCAATATTATCTGGCACTAACAACTGGAAAAATATCCTCATGAAATTTTTTCTCGGCACACCACAAACAACAGCGCATTCAAGAATATTTATAATGTTGCAGGCGCCTTCAACCATTAAAATAGACAATGTTCGACTAAAGAAAATACCGCGAATCGAAATTGAAAATAATGCCCAGCCATTCACATTGACGAGCAATAATTCGGCTCCTAGCGGCAATTAAGGTGCGAAACCGTTGTAGTAATGCAAACGAAAAGCAAAGAAAAGGTGACGGAGATATATAACAGTAATTTAAACAGCACGCGTGATCGAGGTTATTTTTCACTGGCCGGGATGGTCCTTTCGCGACCAGCTTCGGCGCAATGCTTCGATTTAAACGAAACTGTTTAAAAGACACCTCCAGACACGCCTTCCAGGCTACAAATCCTTGCGCCATTACCTACAGCTACGCCAGAATCCGCCGGCTTGTGCGCCTTGGGGGCGGGTTCTATTGTGGTGCGGTCGCTGACGAATCAGCGATCGGGTTTAGCGATCCGGCACCTTACAGACGCACCAATGCCCAGCCTCGATTGCATTTTTCGATCTGCACTTGATGTCATGGTGGCTGTGCGTGGGAGACCTTCGAGTCTACCCGGGGTTTCTGTGACCCGGATCGCTAACCTGCGTACAGCCGCCACCTTTACTTGTTTAGCGATGAGCCGTGGCGGCTAAATCAACCACGGAGTCTCATCATGATCAAACCAACACCCAACCCACCCGAATCCGACCCCACCTCCCCCTACGAATCCCTCGATTCGAAAAAACTTCACCAAGCCGCCGACCGCGCCCTCGACCACTACCTCTGCCCACCCGGCTCTACCCCGCCACCCTTCAGCCCCCGCGCCATGTATGCCGTCACCGCCGACACCAAAAACGAAGACCTGCTGGCCAACGCCTGCGAAACCCTCGCCTCCGCCAAAACCATCGCCCAGGAGTTCGCCGGACTGGTGAAACCGTCACAGCGCCGAACGCTGATGGGGATCGCGCAGCTGATCATGCTCGGAGAGTTGGCGGTGAATCGGGTGCTGGATAATCTGGAATTGCCACAGTAGCGGGCCTCGCTAAAGGATGCTGAGTGAGGCGCCTTCGCGGGCAAGCCTACACAGGGTTTTCTGTCAATCACATGGCTTCGTTCACGCCGCCAACTTTGTGGGAGCGAGCCTGCTCGCGAATGCGGTGGGTCAATCTCTGAGATGTCGACTGATATACCGTTTTCGCGAGCAGGCTCGCTCCCACATAAGTTCGCGGCTGCCTCTGAATAACTGGCGAACCAAACGGGCCAGACTACGTTTCTCCTGCATTCAGAATCAACGCAGCCTTCGGCAGCTCCTACATCGATTTGTAGGGGCTGCGGAAGGCTGCGATCTTTGCTCTTAGGAGACTGGCGGAAGACAGCCGGAGTCGAACCTGCCCGGGAACGGATGCCGTCCCCAACCGGGTTTGAAGCCCGGCCGCGCCACCGGGCGCGATTGTCTTCCTGAACTCAGGGTGCGCAAGCGTCAGCCAGCGCGTTGTCGGGGCGGATCTGGCGGGATTCGCCGAGCCGGCGGGTCAGGCCGAGTCGGTCGAAATATTCCAGATACTGAATACAGCGTTTGCGTCCCAAGCCTAGCGCATCACGGAAAGTTGTCACCTCAATCGCTGGATTTTCTTCGGCGAGTTTCAGCAGTAGCGCCGCCATTTGCCGCAGGACGATGTCGCTGATAAACAGGTCGCGCACCACCTGGTGCATCAGGCCCAGCCGTGCGAGTTTGCGCAGCAGCAGGCGGACGCTGGCGTCGTCTTCGCCGAGCATTTTCGCGGCGTCGCGTACCCACGGCGGGTCGAAACCGGCCTGTTCGAACAACGGCTGTAATTGCTGCCAGAGGATTTCGTCGTCGGCATTCAGGCGCACCTGATGGTCGGGCAGGTGCAGCCAAGGGCCGCTGGCGAGGATTGAGCCGGCATAGAGCAGTTCGTCGAGCAGGCTGATGAAAGTCGAGCGTTCCAGCGTCAGAGCGCCGAAGCGGCGCAGGCGATCGCGGTCCGGCCCCATCTGGTCGGGTTCCTGTTCGTGGAATCGCGCCAGTTGCTCGAGCAAGGTGAATTTCAACTGGCCCCAGCGCTGCACGTTGAACAGCAGCGGGCCTTGGCGGGTGTCGATCAGACGGATGTTGTCCGCCAGCGTCCACTGCGCGCGCGGGCGGTTGAACTGGCGTTCGAGGCGTTGCGGGTCGAGGCCGCCGGGGCTGTGATTGAGCAGTGCCGGCAGGGCCTGTTCGAGGCTGACGCTGAGGCCGAGGGTTTGCAGTTGCGCGAGGCGTTCCAGGCTGCGGCGTTGGCGTGCCGGAGCGAATGGGTCGAGCACAACACCGCCGCCCAATGTGCGCTGGGCGCTGGCGTCGCGCAGGATCAATCGATCGCCTTTCACTGCGTGCACCGGCGCGTTGATCAGCAGTTGCGCGAACATGCGCTCGCCGGGGCTCAGGCGCGGGCCTTGCAGCAAGGCGACGCGGGCGATGACATCCTGGGTGCCGAGGTGCAGATGCACTGGGTGAAAATGTTCAAAGGTGCGCTCGCCGGGCAACAGCTGAAAGTCGATGTCGACGCGCTGGGTCGGGGCATGCAACCAGTCCGCCAGCAGCCATTGGCCACGGTGGATCTGCGCCAGTTCCAGACGATCGCCGCTGAGGTTCAGCGCCACGCGCTGACCGGCGAAGGCCTGTTCGGCGGCCTGGTTTTGCGCGTGCAGGCCACGGATGCGTACCGATTTGCCGGCAGGCGCCAGAACCAGTTTGTCGCCGACCGCAACCGTGCCCGACAGCGCGGTGCCCGTGACCACGACCCCCGCACCCGCGACGCTGAACGCCCGATCAATCGCCAGACGAAAGCCGCCGTCACAACTGCGCGCCTGCACCTCGTTTTGCGCCTGCAATAATGCCGCGCGCAACTCATCGACGCCCTGCCCGCTCACGCTCGACACGGTAAAAATCGGCGCATCCGCGAATGGCCCGGGCGCCAGCAAATCGAGCACTTGGCGCTGCACCTCTTCCACCCTGCCCGCTCCCGCCCGGTCGCATTTAGTGATCGCCACCAGCGCGCGGGGAATGCCGAGCAGTTCGACGATCGCCAGATGCTCTCGCGTCTGTGGCATCACGCCGTCGTCGGCCGCTACCACCAGCAACACCAGATCGATGCCCTGCGCACCAGCGAGCATGTTGTGGGTGAATTTTTCGTGGCCGGGCACGTCGATGAAGCCGGTCAGCCCGGAGCCCGCTGCGAGTTCGGCGTAGAGATAACCGAGATCGATGGTCATGCCGCGTTCGCGCTCCTGCGGGCGGCGGTCGCCGGTTTGCCCGGTCAGCGCCTGCAACAGCGAAGTCTTGCCGTGGTCGATGTGCCCCGCCGTGCCGACGATCACGGATCGACCTGCAATTGCGGCAACTGCGCCAGCCACGCTGGCTCATCGTCGAGCTGGCGTAGATCCAGCCACAGCGCATCGTCGCCGATTCGCCCGAGCACCGGGATCGGCAAACCGCGCAACGCTGCTTCGAGATTGAGCAGATACCGCCCGCGCCAGCGCTTGGACACTTGCGGGCGGCAACACAGCGCTGCACTCGGCAAGCGCGCCACCGGTTGGCTGCCGCTGCCGATCATGCCCAACGCCTCGACTGCACTGACCTGCCAGACCTCGCCCAACACATCGGCGAGCAACGGTTGCAAACGCAGAGCCTGAGCATGAATCTCGGCCTGCGGCCGGGTCAGCAGACGCAGGCTCGGCAGACGCTCGGCGAGGCGATCCGGATCGCGGTACAGACCGAGCACCGCCTCCAGCGCGGCCAAGGTCAATTTATCGACCCGCAGTGCGCGCTTCAGTGGATTCTTCTTGATCTTCGCGATCAGTTCTTTGCGCCCGACGATCAACCCGGCCTGCGGCCCGCCGAGCAATTTGTCGCCGCTGAAGGTGACGATGTCGGCGCCATCGAGCAATGCCTGACGCACCGTCGGTTCCGCCGGCAGGCCCCAGCGCGTCAGGTCGAGCAGACTGCCGCTGCCCAGATCTTCCAGCAACGGCAAGCCATGAGCGTGTGCCAACTCGGCCAGTTCCGCAGTCGCCACCCGCGCGGTGAAGCCTTCGATGCTGTAGTTGCTGGCATGCACGCGCATGATCAACCCGCTGCGCGGACCGATTGCCGCTTGGTAATCCCGGGCATGGGTGCGGTTGGTGGTGCCGACTTCGTGCAGGCGCACGCCGGCCCGGGCCATGATGTCGGGGATGCGGAAGGCGCCGCCGATTTCGATCAGTTCGCCACGGGAAATGATGCCTTCCTTGCGCGCGCCGAGGCTGTTGAGGGTCAGCAGCACGGCGGCGGCATTGTTGTTGACCACGGTGACGGCTTCGGCGCCGGTCAGTTCGCGGATCAGCCCTTCGATCAGGTCGTCACGATCACCGCGCTTGCCGCTCGCCAGATCGAACTCGAGATTGAGCGGATAGCGTGCAGCCATCTCCACCGCTTCAATGGCTTCTTCGGGCAGCAAGGCGCGACCGAGATTGGTGTGCAGCACCGTGCCGGTCAGGTTGAACACCCGACGCACCTGACTGCGCTGCTGTTGCGCCAAGCGTTCGCCGACGCGGCCGGCGAGCACTTCGGGGCCGATTTCCACGGCCGCCAATTGCCCGCTCAACACGCCGGGCCGCAGCTCATCGAGCAACTGACGCAGGCCAGTCAGCAACGAATCCCGGCCGTAACGTTCGGCCAACGGCGCGCACGCCGGATGACGCAACAACCCATCAATGGACGGCAACCGCAGGGCAACGCTTGAAGACATCAGCCACTCCTGATTTGACCGAAACAGGCCCTTTTGGGAGCAAGCTTGCTCCCAAAAGGGTTTCAGAAGTGTAGACGCACTGCCGGAGCTAGCCTGCTCGCGAATGCGGTGTGTCAGTTGGTGTGGATGTGGCTGACCTGACGCCTTCGCGAGCAGGCTCGCTCCCACAGAGAAATCCGGGGCTGACCGGGCTTTGTGATTCGGCACAGAAGTCTGTGGGAGCTGGCTTGCCAGCGATTGCGGTGGGGGTGCCGACCAATCGCTGGCAAGCCAGCTCCCACAGGGATTCGGGGTGGAATGAACATTGTTGGTCACCACAAAACCTGTGGGAGCGAGCCTGCTCGCGAAAGCGGTGTGTCAGTTGGTGTGGATGTGGCTGACCTGACACCTTCGCGAGCAGGCTCGCTCCCACAGAGAAATCCGGGGCTGACCGGGCTTTGTGATTCGGCACAGAAGTCTGTGGGAGCTGGCTTGCCAGCGATTGCCTTCGCGAGCAGGCTCGCTCCCACAGAGAAATCCGGGGCTGACCGGGCTTTGTGATTCGGCACAGAAGTCTGTGGGAGCTGGCTTGCCAGCGATTGCGGTGGGTCAGTCAAAGAAAGCGGTGGATGTGCCGACCGAATCGCTGGCAAGCCAGCTCCCACAGTGATTCGGGGTGGAATGAACATTGTTGGTCACCACAAAACCTGTGGGAGCGAGCCTGCTCGCGAAAGCGGTGTGTCAGTCAATGTGGATGTGGCTGACCTGACGCCTTCGCGAGCAGGCTCGCTCCCACAGGGAAATYCGGGGCTGACCGGGCTTTGTGATTCGGCACATAGACTTGTGGGAGCTGGCTTGCCAGCGATTGCGGTGGGTCAGTCAAAGAAGGCGGTGGATGTGCCGACCAATCGCTGGCAAGCCAGCTCCCACAGGGATTCGGGGTGGAATGAACATTGTTGGTCACCACAAAACCTGTGGGAGCGAGCCTGCTCGCGNTGTGGGAGCTGGCTTGCCAGCGATTGCGGTGGGTCCGTCAAAGAAGGTGGTGGAGGTGCCGACCAATCGCTGGCAAGCCAGCTCCCACAGGGATTCGGGGTGGAATGAACATTGTTGGTCACCACAAAAACCTGTGGGAGCGAGCCTGCTCGCGAAARCGGTGTGTCAGTCAATGTGGATGTGGCTGACCTGACGCCTTCGCGAGCAGGCTCGCTCCCACAGAGAAATCCGGGGCTGACCGGGCTTTGTGATTCGGCACATAGACCTGTGGGAGCACACCCCTCTCCCACAATTTTGCGCTGGTCATTCGTCCCCCGGCGCCAGCAACAGATTGGGCGCCAGGCGCTGATAGCCGTCCTGGGCCAGGCGCATGTCCAGCAGCAAACTGCCGAGATCCGCCGACAACGCCTCGGCTTCGGCGTCGTTCTCCAGATAGAGCAATTTCAGGTAGCTGTTGCAACTCGGGCAGACTTCGGCGCGCAGCGGCGCCTGTTCGGCGCTGTGCCGGTCGTCTTCCTGGCTCAGATACTCAAGGCCTTTGCTTTGCTCGCAATACACGCACTTGACCCGCACCACATGCCATTCGCAGGCGCACAGCGAACACACCAGATAGCGCAAACCGTTGTGCTTGCCGCGATGGCGAATCACCCCGGCCATGGCCGGCGAACCACAGGCCGGGCATTGGCTGAGGCTGTCGCCAGGCTTGAGTTGCAGATTTGGCACACTGAGCAGCCAGTGGCTCCAGGCGGTTTGCAGCGCGGCGCCGAGAAACGGCACCAGCGCCGCCGGCACCAGCGAATACTGCCCACTGACCAGCGCCACCGCCCACGCGCGCAACTGGCCGGAACTGGCCCCGCGCAGAGTGTCCAGCGCGTCGATCACTGCAGGTTGATCCGCTGGCGCACAGCGCTGCAGCAAGGCGTCCAGCCACGGCTGCCAGGCATCTTCGCGCACCAAGGTATCTGCCGCGAATGGTGGCAGACCGTGTTGCTGACAGGCTTCGAAACGCTGCGCATCAAACGGCGCGGTGAGCGGCGGATCGTCGAAGACCTGCTGCTGCGCCCGGCACAACCCGGCCATCAGCCGCAGGTAATCCGCCAACCCATTGCCCTCGGCCAGACGCTCGAGGCGCTCAGCGCGCAGGGCAAACAGGTTACGTGGCGGCAGATACAGAAACGGCGGCGAACTGGCCGCCGCCTCGATTTCCCCAGGTTCAAGAATGCTTGGCAAAAGTCAGCCCTTTTTTGTCAGCGGTCGCTCGGGCACGTCCCGAGGCTGTTCGTCGCGGGTCACCTCGCGGTACCACAGTTCATGGTGTTTTCTCGCCCACGGCCGGCTGACCCAGCCATGCAACATGGCGTCGACCGAACCCTTGATCCACAAACCGGCGTAGATGTGCACGATGATGCTCAGCACCAGCACGAACCCGGCCAGCGCATGCAGCAGCATGGCCCAGCGGATCGTGGTGATGCCGAAGTACGCGCTGAACCACGCGCGCCAGATCACCAGCCCGGTGAACAGCAACGCGAGCATGCACAGCAGTAAAGTCCAGAACAGCAACTTCTGCCCGGCGTTGTATTTGCCCACCGACGGCACGCTTTCTTCGTCGTTGACCATCACCCGGTTGATCCGCCGCAGCCACTGGCGGTCATTGGCGATGAAGAAATTGGTGCGCCAGAAGCTGAACACCAGGCCGAGGAACAGCACGAACATGGCGATGCCCATGTACGGGTGCAGAATCCGCGTCCAGGTGCCGCCGCCGAACAGGTTGCTCAGCCAGAACAGCGATGGATGAAACAACGCCAGCCCGGACAACCCGGCCATGAAAAACAGGATCGCTACCAGCCAGTGGTTGGTGCGCTGGTTGGCGCTGTAACGCAGGATCGTCTTGTTGCTCATGGCCGCTCCTCCCCGCGTGGATCGAAGGTGTGCACCGCCGGGTCGACCACGTGCACCGAGGTGTCGGGTGGCGTGGGATGCTCATCCTCCTCGACACGATTCGGGCCGATGCGCACGTAGTGGAAGAACCCGGCCAGCACCGCCGCGCCCATCGCCAGCAGGCCGAGGGGTTTGCTGATGCCTTTCCACAAACCCACCAGCGGACTGATCGCCGGATGGTCCGGCAAACCTGCATAGATTTTCGGCGTATCGGCGTGATGCAGCACGTACATCACGTGGGTGCCACCAACGCCTGCCGGGTCGTACAGACCGGCATTTTCAAAGCCACGGCTTTTCAGGTCGACGATGCGTTCAGCGGCGTGTTCCTTCATGTCTTCCTTGGTGCCGAAGACGATCGCGCCGGTCGGGCAGGTTTTCACGCAGGCCGGCTCCAGCCCCACCGCCACCCGGTCGGAACACAGTGTGCATTTGTAGGCCTTGTGATCCTTCTGCGAAATGCGCGGAATGTTGAACGGGCAACCGGTGATGCAATAGCCACAACCGATGCAGTGGTCCTGATCGAAATCGACGATGCCGTTGGCATGCTGAATGATCGCCCCGGGGCTCGGGCACGCGGCCAGACAACCGGGCTCGGCGCAGTGCATGCAGCCGTCCTTGCGGATCAGCCATTCGAGGTTGCCGGCGTCGGTTTCGTGCTCGGTGAAGCGCATCAGCGTCCACGAATCCGCCGTCAGGTCCTGCGGATTGTCGTAGGTGCCGTGGTTGTGGCCGACCTCGTCGCGCAGCTCGTTCCATTCCGAGCAGGCGACCTGGCAGGCCTTGCAACCGATGCACTTGGTCGTGTCGATCAGCTTGGCAACGCCCTGCTGAGTCCTCACCGACGGCGGCACGGTGGTGGTGGCCGAGCGGGCAATGATGTCTTGGCTGGCCATTTACAGTTTCTCCACGTTGACCAGGAATGACTTGGATTCCGGGGTCTGAGTGTTGCCATCGCCGAGGAACGGCACCAGGGTGTTGGTCAGGTAACCGTGGCGCGTCAGGCCGGTGAAACCCCAGTGCAGCGGGATGCCGATCTGATGCACGACCTGGCCGTTGACCTGCAGCGGCCGGATCCGTTTGGTCACCACCGCCACCGCTTCGATAAAGCCGCGCTTGCAGCTGACCCGCACGCGATCACCGGCAGCGATGCCCTTCTCGTTCGCCAGCACCTCGCCGATCTCCACGAACTGCTCGGGCTGGGCAATCGCGTTCAACTTGCAGTGCTTGCTCCAGAAATGGAAATGCTCGGTAAGCCGGTAACTGGTGCCGGCGTACGGGAAGTCCTTGGCTTCGCCGAGGGTTTCCCAGACCGAATCGAAGATCCGCGCCGCCGGGTTGCTGGTGGCCTTCTTGTTCTGCGGGTGCAGCGGGTTGATGCCGATCGGCGTTTCGAACGGCTCGTAGTGCTCAGGGAATGGCCCTTCGTTCATCTTGTCTACGGCGAAGAACCGGGCCACGCCTTCGGGGTTCATGATGAACGGATTCATCCCGGCTTCCGGCGGCACGTCGGCCTTGTAGTCCGGCACATCGGTGCCGGTCCAGGCCTTGCCGTTCCACCACACCAGTCGTTTTTTCGGGTCCCACGGTTTGCCCGCCGGGTCCGCCGAGGCGCGGTTGTAGAGAATCCGCCGATTCGCCGGCCACGCCCACGCCCAGCCCTGATGCTGGTGCATGCCGAATGGGTCGGCGTTATCGCGCCGGGCCATCTGGTTACCGGCCTCGGTCCAGCTGCCGGCGAAAATCCAGCAACCGGACGCGGTGCTGCCGTCATCCTTGAGCAAGCCGAAACCGGCCAGTTGCGTACCAGCCTTCACAGTGACACCGCTGGCATCGGTGAAATCGCTGACAGCGGTGCCGTTGATTTCCCGCGCCAGTTCTTCCGGCGAAGGCTCGTCGGGGATCTTGTACGGCCACGACAGTTTCAGCAGCGGATCAGGAAACTTGCCGCCTTCGGTCTGATAACGCTGGCGCAGGCGCAGGAACAGTTCGCTCATGATGCGAATGTCAGTCTGCGCTTCGCCGGGGCCGTCGGCGCCTTTCCAGTGCCATTGCAGCCAGCGGCTGCTGTTGACCAGCGAGCCGTCTTCCTCGGCAAAACAGGTGGTCGGCAGGCGAATGACTTCGGTCTGGATTTCGGCGGTTTTCACATCGTTGTACGGCCCGACGTTCTGCCAGAACTCCGAGGTCTCCGTGGCCAGCGGGTCCATTACCACCAGCCACTTGAGCTTGGCCAATGCGCCCATCACGCGGTTCTTGTCCGGTAACGCAGCGATCGGATTGAAGCCTTGGCAAAAGTAGCCGTTGACCTTGCCCTGGCTCATCAGATCGAACATTTTCAGCACGTCGTAGTTGGGGATGTCGAGCTTCGGCAAATGATCGAACAGCCAGTTGTTCTCGGCGGTGGCATTGGCGCCGTACCAGGATTTCATCAGGCTGACGTGGAATTTGCTGTAGTTCTGCCAGTACGAAAGCTGCCCCGGTCTGAGCGGAACCTGCGTGCGTTTGAAGATGAACTGACCGTAGTCCTGCTCGCTGTCGCTGGGCAGCGTGAGGTAGCCGGGCAAGGCGTTGGACAGCAGGCCGAGATCGGTCAGACCCTGGATGTTCGAGTGCCCGCGCAGCGCATTGACGCCACCGCCGGGCATGCCGACGTTGCCCAGCAGCAATTGCACCATCGCCGCGCTGCGGATGATCTGCGCGCCGATCGAGTGCTGCGTCCAGCCGAGGGCATAGAGAATCGTCATGGTCTTGCCCGGTGTCGAGCAGGTAGCGATCTCTTCCCAGATTTTCTGCATGGCGTCGACCGGCATGCCGCAGATCTGGCTGGCCAGGTCGATGTTGTAGCGGCTGTAATGCTGCTTCATCAGTTGATAAACGCAGCGCGGGTCTTGCAGGGTCGGGTCGACGCGGACGAAACCGTCCTCGGCGAATTCGTAACCCCAGCCGGACTTGTCGGTATAGCTGCGTTTTTCCGCGTCATAGCCGCTGAACAGGCCGTCTTCGAAGCCATAACCGGCTTTGACGATGAACGACACGTCGGTGTAATTGCGCACGTATTCGTGCTGGATCTTGTCCTCGGTCAGCAGGTAATTGATCAACCCGCCCATGAAGGCGATGTCGGTGCCGGTGCGGATCGGCGCGTAATAGTCGGCCACCGAAGCGGTCCGGGTAAAACGCGGATCGACCACGATCAGCCGCGCGGCGTTGTGCGCCTTGGCCTCGGTCACCCATTTGAAGCCGCACGGATGCGCTTCTGCTGCGTTGCCACCCATCACCAGGATCAGATTCGCGTTGGCGATATCGGTCCAGGTGTTGGTCATGGCACCACGGCCGTACGTCGGGGCAAGACTTGCCACCGTCGGGCCGTGTCAGACACGCGCCTGGTTATCGAACCCCAGCAGACCGAGGCTGCGAATCACCTTCTGAGTGATGTAGCCGGCTTCGTTGGATGCCGCCGATGCCGCGAGAAAACCGGTGGTCAGCCAGCGATTCACCGTTTGCCCGTTGGCATTTTTCTCGATGAAGTTGGCGTCGCGGTCGGCCTTCATCAGGTCGGCGATGCGATCGAGGGCTTCGTCCCAGCCGATGCGCGTCCATTCATTGCTGCCGGGCTTGCGCACTTGCGGGTACTGCAAGCGGCCGGGGCTGTGAATGAAGTCGAGCAGGCCCGCGCCTTTCGGGCACAGCGTGCCGCGATTGACCGGGTGGTCGGCATCGCCTTCGATGTGAATGATGTTTTGCGCCACGTTCTTGCCGGCATCGCCCTGGCTGTACATGATCAAACCGCAACCGACCGAGCAATACGGGCAGGTGTTGCGGGTTTCACGGGTGTGGGCGAGCTTGAAGTGACGCACCTGCTCGGCGAAGGCCGCCGTCGGGGCCATGCCCAACGCGCCCAGGCTTGAGCCTGCAAGGCCGATACCGGCGACCTTGAAGAACTGACGACGGCTGAGATCCATCGTGCACTCCTGATCAGGTGGAACCCGGTACTTGTGCCGGGCTTTATCTGGACAATCACGGTTGCGACGCCTTGACGCCGACTTTTTCACTGTAGACAAAGACCTTGCCGATTGTGTGAAAACCGACCGTCGGGTGTGTGGGCGCAGAATTTGCCCTGCACCCCAATCCCTGTGGGAGCTGGCTTGCCAGCGATTGCGGTGGGTCAGCAACACCTATGCCGACTGTGCCGGCGCCATCGCTGGCAAGCCAGCTCCCACAGGGTTATGAGGTTGCCGTCAGGATTTATGTGCCCCGCCCGGGCCACGAGTTATCATGGCGCCCACGAACCACCCGCCGCCCCGAGACCGCGCATGACTTTCGATTTTGATCAGCTGTTCGACCGCCACCACACTGGTAGCACCAAGTGGAGCCGCTACCCGGCCGATGTGTTGCCGATGTGGGTCGCTGATATGGATTTCGCCGCGCCGCCGGTCATCGTCGAAGCCTTGCAACAGCGCCTGCTGCACCCGCTGCTAGGTTACAGCGTGGCCCAGGACAACCTGCGTGCAGCCATCGTCGCCGACCTGTGGAACAAGTACGCATGGCAGGTCAAACCGCAGGAGCTGATTTTCCTGCCGGGCGTGGAATCGGGATTCAACATGGCGCTCAAGGCTTTGGTGCAGGCGCAGCAGAATGTCGTCGTGCAAGTGCCGAACTATCCGCCGCTGCGCCATGCGCCGGGCCACTGGGGCCTGAACAAGGTCGAGCTGCAATTCGAAGCCCAGGCCGATGGCACTTACGCCACGCCGCTGGAATCTTTGCGTGAGTCGCTGAAAGGCGGCGGCGCCCTGCTGTTGAGCAACCCGCACAACCCGCTCGGCAAGGTCTTCGACCGCGAAGAATTGCAGGCAGTGGCGGATATCTGCGCAGCGCAGGACGCGTGGATCATCTCCGACGAAATTCACGCCGAACTGTGCTTCGACGGCCGCGTGCACATTCCCACCGCATCGCTGAGTCCGGAAATTTCCAAACGCACGATCACCCTGATGTCGGCGAGCAAGGCCTACAACATCGCCGGTCTGAAGACCTCGTTCATGATCATTCAGGACGCCGCGCTGCGTGAACGCGTCAACCACGCCCGCTGCGGCATGGTCGACAGCGTCAACCCGCTGGGCATGGAAGCCACCCGCGTCGCCTACAGCGAAGCCGGGCCTTGGCTCGCGGAATTGAAAATCTACCTGCAGGCCAACCGCGACTGGCTGGTGAACGCCGTACGCACGCGGTTGCCGGGCGTGACCATCAATGTGCCGCAGGGCACGTATCTGGCGTGGCTCGATTGCACCGCGCTGGACCTGCCGGATCCGCAGCGGTTCTTCCTCGAACAGGGCAAGGTCGGCCTGAGTGCCGGGCTCGATTTTGGCGACCGGCATCAGCAGTTCGTGCGCTTGAACTTCGGTTGCCCGAGGGCGATGCTGGAAGAAGGGATTGCGCGGATGGAGCGGGCGCTGGCCAGCCGCAAACGCTGATCCTTGCCCGGTATTCCCCTGTATAAATGACCCCCTGTGGGAGCGAGCCTGCTCGCGAAAGCGCAGTGTCAGTCGACATATTTATCGTCTGACAGACCGCTTTCGCGAGCAGGCTCGCTCCCACATTGGTTTTGCATAGCCAACTAAATCCAGCGCAAATCCGATCGAACTCAAGGCAAAGCCACCGGGTCAACCCGGAACACTGGACTTGAAATCAGGAGACCCTGCGATGACTGACTATCCAAAACCACCCTTCCCGAAACAAGCCCAACCGGTGCCCGGCTCGCAACGCAAGATGGAACCGTATCCAGACTGCGGCGAGCAAAGTTACGTCGGTTCCGGCCGCCTCGCCGGCAAGATCGCGCTGATCACCGGTGCCGACAGCGGCATCGGTCGCGCGGTGGCGATTGCCTTCGCCCGTGAAGGCGCCGACGTCGCCGTGGCTTACCTGAATGAACACGAAGACGCCAAGGAAACCGCACGCTGGGTCGAGCAGGCCGGGCGTCAGTGCATCCTGCTGCCGGGCGATATCGCCGAGAAGGCTCAGTGCCAGGCGCTGGTCGACAAGACCGTCGAGCGCTTTGGCCGCATCGACATTCTGGTCAACAACGCCGCGTTCCAGATGACCCACGAAAACTTCGAAGAAATCCCCGATGACGAATGGGTGATGACCTTCGACGTCAACATCACCGCCATGTTCAGGATCTGCCAGGCGGCGATCAAGCACATGCGCCCAGGCTCGTCGATCATCAACACCAGCTCGGTCAACTCGGACATGCCCAAACCGACCCTGCTGGCCTACGCCACCACCAAAGGCGCGATCGCCAACTTCACCGGTGGCCTGGCGCAGATGCTCGGGCCGAAGGAGATTCGCGTCAACAGCGTCGCCCCAGGCCCGATCTGGACACCGCTGATCGTTTCGACCATGCCCGACGAAGAAGTACAGAACTTCGGCGGCAGCACCCCGCTCGGCCGTCCGGGCCAACCGGTAGAAGTCGCACCGATTTATGTACTACTGGCCTCCGACGAAGCCAGCTATATCACCGGCCAGCGCTACGGCGTGACCGGCGGCAAACCGATGCTGTAACCGTGCAGCAGAAAAACTGAACCCGAGCGGCATGGCATCTCTCCATACCTTTAAGCGCCTACGGGCCAACTGGAACAGGAGGTTGTCATGTCCGCCCCCCTCGTCAGACTCTTCACCCAACCCAACTTCGCCTGGACCGATATCCGCCGCGAAGAAGAAACCCATCCCCGCCACTACCTCGCGCATTTGCTGCTGCTCGCGTTGATTCCGGCCGTGTGCCTGTTCATCGGCACCACTCAAGTCGGTTGGAGCCTCGCCGCGGGTGAGAACGTGCGCCTGAGCACGGCCAGCGCCCTGCAGTTGAGCGTGCTGCTGTACGTGACGATTGTCGCCGGTGTGGCGGTTATCGGCGGGTTTATCAGATGGATGTCGCGTTCATTTGACGCGCGGCCAACGCTGAATCAATGCATCGGTTTTGCCGCTTACACGGTGACGCCGTTTTTCCTCGCCGGGATCGCCGGGCTGTACCCGAGCCGCTGGCTGGCGATTCTGGTGCTCGGCGCGGCGTCAATCTATTCGACGTTTTTGCTGTTCGTCGGCCTGCCGACCTTCATGCATGAGCGCAAGGAGCAAGGCCTGTTGTATTCGGCGTGCGTGTGGGGCGTCGGCCTGCTGGTGCTGGTGACCATGCTGGTGTCGATGATTCTGCTGTGGTTCAACGTGCTCATCCCCGAGTACCTGCGCACGACCGTGAGCTGACCCGGTGCGCCTGTCCTTGAGAATTCACCGAAGTGAGCGGTCATGAGTTTCGGCGTATGGGTCGCGGTGCTCGGCGCCGTGCTGCTGACGCTGGCCCTGACGTCGTCTTGGTTGCGCTGGATGCCGGTCACCACCTCGGCGGTGTGCCTGCTGCTCGGCATCGCCATCGGCCCCAGCGGCCTCGACCTGCTGCAATTGCCGCTGGAAGAATCATCATTGTGGATGGAGCACCTGACTGAAGTCGCGGTGCTCTTTTCCTTGTTCGTCTGCGGTCTGAAGCTGCGGTTGCCGTTGACCCACAAGACCTGGCGTATCGCTTTTGGTCTGGCCGGGCCGGTAATGATTCTGACGATTATCGGCGTGTGCCTGCTGTTGCATTGGGGCCTGCAATTGCCGTGGGGGCCTTCCCTGCTGATCGGCGCGATTCTGGCCCCGACCGACCCGGTGCTCGCCGCACTGGTGCAGGTCAATGATGCGCAGGACGTCGACAGCGTGCGCTTCGGCCTCTCCGGAGAAGCCGGGCTCAATGATGGCGTGGCTTTCCCTTTCGTGATTCTCGGTCTGCTGTTGCTGCACGGTGACGGCAGCGCTGGCGAATGGCAGCACTGGGTGCTTCGCAGTCTGTTGTGGGCGGTGCCGGCGGGTTTGCTCACCGGTTACTGGATGGGGCGCGGCATTGGCCGCATCGCTCTGTTACTACGCATTCACAACGAGGACAGCACCCTCGGCCCGAACGATTACCTGACCCTCGCGCTGATCGCGCTGTCCTACGTGGTGGCCGACGCCATTGGCGGCTACGGCTTTCTCGCGGTCTTCGCTGCTGGCCTGGGTCTGCGTCAGGAGGAAGTGAAATCCACGGGCATCACCCAAGCGCCTGCCGAGCATCTGGTGCAGCCGGTGGTCGGTCATCAGAACGTCGAACCACAGAACG
Source organism: Pseudomonas sp. Leaf434 (assembly GCF_001425545.1). Classification (NCBI taxonomy): domain Bacteria; kingdom Pseudomonadati; phylum Pseudomonadota; class Gammaproteobacteria; order Pseudomonadales; family Pseudomonadaceae; genus Pseudomonas; species Pseudomonas sp. Leaf434. Next base: position 2,321,411 of record NZ_LMQZ01000001.1, read on the forward strand.
CCGTGCACGGCGACACCGAGAAGCTGGAAGACAGCCAGGTCGCGGCGGGAATCATGATGGGCGACATGCTCGCATTCGGCAGTCTGGTCGAGCGGGCGATGGAAGTGTTTCTAGTGACCCTGCTCGGTGTCGTGCTGATTGCGCATTGGGACTGGCGGGCCTTGTGGATTGGCGCCGTGCTGTTCTGTCTGATTCGTCCACTGAGCGTGGCGCTGATGCCGTGGGGCAATCTGCTCAGCGGACCGCAGCGTTTGTTGATCGGCTGGTTTGGCATTCGTGGCATCGGCAGCCTGTTCTATCTGTTCTTCGCCCTGAACCATGGCCTCGATTCCGACGTGGCCAAGGTCTGTACCGACATCACGTTGTCGGTGGTGGCCCTGAGTATCCTGCTGCATGGCATCAGCACACAGCCGATGCTGGCGCGCTATGAAAGTCTGAAGCAACGAAAAAGCTGATTCTTCAACCGCTGCGCTTTGCCGAAAATCATCGAAGATTTTTCTACAAAAAAATGGATCGCCGGGCGCGACCCAAGGGTCACACCTTTAACCGCGCCAACCATCCAGCGCGACCCGGCAGGTTCGGTTCCCCTGCGGTGAACAGCCTATCAAACGGAACCCCGACACAAACAAGGTCACAGTCATGAACGAATGCTCGACTCCTGCGCAAATCAAGGCTTGCAGAGCACTGGCTCTGGAACGCAATCGTCAACTGTTCGAAGAAGCCCACGAACTGAACCGAGCGGCCAACGCGCTGCTGGAACAGACCCCGACCGACTTCGAACGCTTTGAGCAATACCGGGCACTGCGCAAGAAAGCCGATGCGAAATTTGAAGATGCAATTGATCATCTGTGTGTGCTGAATGAGGATTTCCCGCCTATTCCGGCAGCGGTGCAGAATGCTGTTACACCGCGGCGTGAGCTGGAAATTGCGTGATAAAAGTCAAAAGCCCCTCACCCTAGCCCTCTCCCCGAGGGAGAGGGGACTGACCGGGGTGTTCTCACGTGCTACACCGACCTGGCGTACCGCGCCGAATGTAGATTTTGAAAAGCATGAAGATCTGCTCCCTTTCCCCCTCGCCCCCTTGGGGGAGAGGGCTGGGGTGAGGGGGTAAGATCTCACTAACACCACAAAATTCAGCACCTGTCCCCTGCCCCCGACCAATCCACCTCAAGGATTGGTCACCTGAATAAACACCGCATACACCCCCAACATCACCCAGAACGTCGCAAAAATCCAAGGCGTGCGCACCGAGAACAGCAACGACTTGCGATAGCCCTTGTGGCTCGATTCCATTTCGCTGAACAGTGGAGACTCGTCATACGCCGCGCCCATCACCGGTTCGCTGTGCAGCAACTGGCTCTGCTTGAAGTGCCAGTGATCGATGATGTCGTACGCCGCACGAATCCCCGGCCAGGCGTTCAGTGAGCTGAGCACGCCGAGCAGCGCCAGAAAAGGCGGCACGACAAGGGTGAACATCTTGCCCCACTCGGGATTGAGGTTGGCCATGCACGAAGCGAAAGCAATGACCAGAAACGACTGCGCCGCCAGGTAGGCGTCAGTACGGTTGGCGAGGATGCTGGTTTCGTACTGGATTTCCCGGCGGTAGAAATCCAGCCGCTCCTTGGGTGAGCCAAACATCTTGGCGTCGTGTTCGGCCAAGGCTTCTTCAACAGCGCTTGGCTGGGTCAATATGCGTGACAAGAGACGTGCCCTCCAAAAGTGAACAAGACTTTTGGAAAGGCACGCGTCAGCACTAGTTCAGCCGGATCGACCAGCGCGTTACTTCATCGACTGGGCGATGATCTGGACCAGATTCAACTGAGTGAACGGTTTCGGCAGACGCGGCAGATCGGCGGCGAAGCCTTCCAAACGTTCGGCGTATCCAGTGGCGAGAATGATCGGCAAATCCGGCTTGAGCATACGCAAGGCGTGAGCCAGTTGCGCGCCGCTCATTTTTGGCATGGCCATGTCGGTGATCACCAGATCGATGACTTCGCCCTGATCGAAAAGCGCCAGCGCCTGGGCGCCGGAGGTCGCGCCGATGACGCGGTGGCCGAGGTCTTCGAGCAGCAGGCTGGTGCTGGTCAGCACCAGCGAATCGTCATCGACCACCAGCACGCTGAGTCTCGGCACTGCGAGCGGCGCGGCGTTGCTGTACGCCGGGCGACTGACCGCCCGCTCAAGCGCCACCGGAATCCATAGCTCGGCTGCCGTGCCGTGGCCCTTCTCGCTTTTCAGAATAAAGCGCCCGCCCAACTGCTCGATGAAGCCGTGCACCATCGACAAGCCAAGCCCGGTGCCTTTGCCCAGGCCTTTGGTGGTGAAGAACGGATCGCGGGCACAGGCCAGCGTGGCTTCGTCCATGCCTTCGCCGCTGTCGATCAGGCTCAGGCACACGTAACGCCCCGCCGCGAGGGTCGAATGAGTTTGTTCCAGCACCACTTCGGCTTGCGCCTGAATGATCACCGTGCCGCCGTCGGGCATGGCATCGCGGGCATTGGTGGCGAGATTGAGGATCGCCAGTTCCAGCTGATTGCTATCGGCCAGCACTGGCTGCAGGTCGTCGGGAAAGCGTGTTTCGATACGAATGCCCGGTCCGAGCGAACTGCGCAGCAGCCCGGTGATGCCTTGCACCAATTGCGGGATATCCACCGATTCGGTTTTGAGCTCTTGACGCCGGGCGAAGGCCAGCATGCGCTGGGTCAGCGAAACACCGCGCAAGGCACCCTGGGTGGCGTTTTCCAGCAGACGAGCGATTTTCGGCGCGTCGCCGATGCGTTTCTGCACGATCTCGAGGTTGCCGAGAATCACCGTCAGCAGGTTGTTGAAGTCATGGGCGATGCCGCCGCTGAGTTGGCCGATCGCCTGCATCTTCTGCGCCTGGAACAACGCCTCGCGGGTCTTTTCCAGGGCCTGCTGCGCCTCGTGCGCCTCGGTCACATCACGGGTGATCTTGGCAAAGCCGAGCAGCGTGCCGGTGTCGCCGCGAATCGCATCGACGACCACGTGGGCAAGAAACCGCGTGCCGTCCTTGCGCATCCGCCAACTGCGGCTCTCGAACCGGCCTTCGCGGGTGGCAATCTCCAGCGAGCGCTGCGGCTCGCCGAGTTCGCGGTCTTCGGGGGTGTAGAAAATCGAAAAATGCTGGCCGATGATTTCTTCCGGCAGGTAACCCTTGATGCGCTGCGCGCCCTGGTTCCAGTTGCTGACGCAACCTTCGGGGCTGAGCATGTAGATCGCGTAGTCGGTGACGCCCTGCACCAGCAGGCGGAACTGCTGTTCGCTTTGCTTGAGGGTTTCCTCGGCCATTTTGCGGTCGGTGAGGTCGCGGGTGATCTTGGCGAAACCGAGCAGCTTGCCGTTGGGGTCGATGATCGGGTCGATCACCACGTGCGACCAGAAGTGCGTGCCGTCCTTGCGCACGCGCCAGCCCTCGCCTTCGAAGCGACCTTCACGGATCGCTGTGTCCAGCGCCCGTTGCGGCATGCCGTTGGCGCGGTCTTCCGGGGTATAGAAGCGCGAGAAATGCTCGCCGATGATTTCCGCTTCTTCGTAGCCCTTGAAGCGTTTGGCGCCGGAGTTCCAACTGGTGATGGTACCGTCGGGGTCGATCATGTAGATCGCATAGTCGACAACCGCGTCGATCAATAGCCGGAAACGGCTGTCTTCGATCGCTGCGGTACTGTTGTTTTCACTCATCACACTCACCAGCCACTGTCATGGGCTGAAGTATGCGTGAATCCACTGATTTGGAAAGTGCCGGCTCGCTTTTGATTGCCCACCACTGCGGCAGCAGTTGCTGGATGCGGCTTTCGGCAAAGCGGTCATCAATGAGCATGACCGTGCCGCGATCCTCACGGGTGCGAATCACCCGCCCGGCGGCTTGTACGACTTTTTGCATGCCCGGGTACAGATATGTGTAATCGTAGCCGGCGCCAAAAATCGCCGCCATGCGCCGCTTCATCTGCTCGTTGACCGGGTTGAGCTGCGCCAGCCCCAGCGTGGCGATGAACGCGCCGATCAGCCGCGCGCCGGGCAAATCGATGCCCTCGCCAAACGCCCCGCCCAGCACCGCAAACCCGACGCCCTGGCTGTCGGCGCTGAACTGGTCGAGAAACGCCTGCCGCGCGCCCTCGGCCATGCCCCGCGATTGCAGCCACTGGGTGATGTGCGGATGGCGCTCGGCCAATAAGGTCGCGACCTGTTGCAGGTAATCGAAACTGCTGAAGAACGCCAGATAGTTGCCCGGGCGCTCGCTGAACTGGCGCGCGATCAGCTCGACGATAGGCTCCAGCGAGGCCTGGCGATGGTTAAAACGCGTGGAGATCTGGCTGACGATGTGCACCTGCAACTGCTCGGCGCTGAACGGCGATTCGACGTCGATGCACACCGTGTCGGCGGGCGTGCCGAGCAGGTCGGCGTAATAATTGCGCGGGCTCAGCGTGGCCGAGAACAGCACGCTGCTGCGCGCCGCGCTCAGGCGCGGGCCGATGAACGCCGCCGGCACCACGTTGCGCAGGCACAGTTGCGACAGCGGACGCTTGCGGTCGAGATCGCGTTTGCTGATATCGAACAGGTAATGCTCGTCGTACAGCTCGGCGACCCGGGCGAATTGCAGCAGATCGAAATAGAAATTCTGCAAGCTGCTGTCGAGGCCTTGCGGATGCTCGTTGAGGTAATCACCAATGGCCGCGCAACACAGCGAGATGGCGTGCAGGAGCTTGTCCGGCGCCTTGTCGTACGCCTGATACGCCGCCAGTTGCGGCGCATGCAGCGCGTTCCATTCGCGGTTGACCCGTTGCAGGGAATTCTTCAGCGCTGCCGGCGCGGTTTTGCGCACGCTGGCGAGGGTGAACTGGTCGAGACTGGCGCTGTACATTTGCCGGCCGCGTTCGACCAGGTTGTGCGCCTCGTCGGCCAGCACCGCGACTTTCCATTGATTGAGCTGGGCCAGGCCGAACAGCAGCGCGCTGAAGTCGAAGTAATAGTTGTAGTCGGCAACCACCACATCCGCCCAACGGGCCATTTCCTGACTCAGGTAATACGGGCATACGCTGTGCTGCGCGGCAACTTCACGCATTGCCGCCTGATCCAGCAGATTGATATGGCTGGCAGATTCGCGGGCAGCCGGCAGGCGATCATAAAACCCCTGGGCCAACGGACAGGATTCACCGTGGCAGGCTTTGTCCGGATGTTCGCAGGCCTTGTCGCGAGCAACCATTTCCATCACCCGCAGCGGCAACTCAGGCGTCTGCTTGAACAACACCTGACTGGCATCCAGCGCCAGTTTGCGTCCGGGAGTCTTGGCGGTGAGAAAGAACACCTTGTCCAGTTGCTGCGGCGCCAGGGCCTTGAGCATCGGAAACAGCGTGCCAAGGGTTTTGCCGATGCCGGTCGGCGCCTGGGCCATCAGACAGCGGCCGGTGCTGACGGCTTTGAACACTGATTCGGCCAGATGCCGTTGGCCGGGACGAAAATCCGCATGCGGGAACGGCAGTTGCTGCGCGGCCAGATTGCGCGCTTCGCGATGGGCCATTTCCTGCTCGGCCCATTGCAGGAACAAGCCGCACTGCTGCGTGAAAAACGTCTGGAGTGACTCGGCGCTGTGGGATTCGACCAGGCAGGTTTCCTTTTCGCTGACGACGTCGAAATACACCAGCGCCAGATTGATCTGCTGCAATTGCAGTTTCTGGCACATCAACCAGCCGTAGATTTTCGCCTGCGCCCAGTGCAACTGGCGGTGATTGGCCGGTTGCCTGCTGAGGTCGCCGCGATAGGTTTTGACTTCTTCCAGGCAGTTTTGCGCCGGGTCGTAGCCATCCGCCCTGCCCTTGACCTTCAGCTCGCCGAATTCGCCTTGCAGCGCCACTTCGCTCTGGTACTGCTCACTGCGCCGCGACGCCACGGTGCGATGGCCGACGATGCCTTCGAGCGCCGTTGGTGACGGGGTGAAGCGCAGGTCGAGATCACCGGTCTTGGCGGTGAACTCGCACAGTGCACGCACGGCAACGCTGTAACTCAAGCGCTCTGCTCCGCCCATTGCACGTAACACACCGCCACCGGCATCTGGTGCTCGTGGCAGAACTCCAGCCAGCGCAGTTGATTGTCCTGCAAGCGGTCGCCGGGGCCTTTGACTTCGATCATCCGGTAGGTCTTGTGCTGCGGCCAGAACTGGATCAGATCCGGCATGCCGGCGCGGTTGGCCTTGATGTCGAGCAGCAGGCGATTGAACCAGTGTTTCAGGTGTTCGGCGGGCAGACAGGCCAGCGCCTGTTCCAGCAAGTCTTCGTTGAGCGCGCCCCAGAACACGAACGGCGACTGGATGCCCCACTTGTCGACGAAGCGCTGGCGAATCGTCTCGGCGTAGCGGCCATTATCGAGTTCGCCCAAACAGGCCTGGAACAGCTCGGCGCGGCGCTCGAGGAAGTCTTCACTGAGCAGATCCACCGGGCCGCGCTGGAACGGGTGGAAAAACGCACCCGGCAACGGCGCGAAGATCGCCGGCCAGCACAACAGCCCGAACAGTGAATTGATCAGGCTGTTCTCGACGTAATGCACCGGGCCGTCATCGGCGTGCAAGTGCGCTTGTACGTGAAATTCCACCGACCGCGCCGGATCGATGCGCGGCAAGTGCAAGTCGAGGCGCTCGACCTCTCTGGCCTTGGCACGTTTGAGCGGCGGGCCACCGAGTTTGCGCCGCAGACGCGGGACGATGCGCTGCAAGCCTTGCAGCTCGGCCGCACTTTGCGGTGCCTGTTCGGCCAGCGTGCCGAGTTCCAGCGCCAATGCATATTCGCCGCAGCGTTCGAGCACACGGATCATCCGCAGCCGTGCGCCCGGGTAGGCGCAGTCGCGGTAAACACTCAGGGCCAGGGCAAAGTCGCCGATGCGCTCGGCGTACTGGCCGATCTGGAACAACGCCTTGGCTTGCCGGCGGCGCAGCCACGGGTTGTCGAATTGCACGGCGTCGATCTGTTCGACGATCTCGTCCAGCGCTTCACCGGCTTCAAAGCGCAACTGGCATTGATGCAGGAACAGGCAGGCGTCGACGTCTTCGCGGCTGCGCAGGCCTCGGGAGTCGGCGCAGAACTCGACTTTTTCATAAGTGAAGATGCCCAGGTCGGCCAGCACGAACTCCGACCAGTCCTGATACAGATTGCCGAAGAACATCAGGCGCAGGCGATCGCACAGGTCCATCAGGGTCAGGCTGAACAGCCGCTCAGCCAGTTGCGGCGCCCAGACACGCAGGGGCTGCGCCTCGCTGAACTGTTCGGCCAGCACCGGCAGCCACTCGTCCTTGCGCCCTTTCGGCTGTTCTATAAAGGTGCCGAACGCTTGCAGCAGCTCGGCCTTGAGCAGGACATCAAACAGCTCTGCCAGGGTCAGCGCAGCGTGTTCGTCGAGCCAGCCGTGTTCGAGCAACGGCCGCGCCGCCTCGGCAATGTCGCCGATTTCCAGATAGTTGAGTTTGCTCGCGCGAAAGTGAATGCCCTTGCGCATGACCATGCGCACCAGCAATCCCTGCGAGGCTTGCGGCAGCGTGTTGAAGTCGCGGATGAAGCCGTGCTCGCTTGCGCTCATCACATCGGCATAGCGAAGCCCAAGCCAATCAAGCACTTGCCGGAAGTTGTTGAGGTAATAGAACGGATCGTCGAGAGGGTTGGAGGTCACGGGAATTCAAAGCCACGGCAAGCGAACACTGGTTATGCGTACAGATAACAGCTCAGCCCTGCCCGGCGCAAACGGAAAAAGATCAATGGCATTTTTTCGCGCCGCCATCGAACTTTTCCGCCGCTGCTGGCACCAACCGCGTTACAGGGCCGACAATGCCCGCAATCACATTCAAGCAAGGAGTCAGAGGTGGGTATGAAAATCAAGATGCTGGGCATTCCTGTAGCGGTCGCAGCCCTGTTGGCGCTGGGCGGCTGTTCGACCCAGACCGTGGTGACGTTGCAGAACGGCACCCAGTACCTGACTGAGGACATGCCGAAAACCGAGACCGAAGATGGTTTTTACGAATTCGAAGACATCTCTGGCGCCAAGGTCAAGGTTCGCGCCGATGAAGTCGCGACCGTTCGCAAGGAAGACTGACTTGGCCTGAATGATCGTTCCCATGCGCAGCAAAGGAATGCCTCCACGGACGCTCCGCGTTCGGCTCTCGAGTGGGACGCAGAGCGTCCCGGGCTGCATTCCCACGCGGAGCGTGGGAACGATCACACACTGGATCTGCGTCGTTCACAAATCCCCTGTGGGAGCGAGCCTGCTCGCGAAGGGGCCGGCACAGGCCCCGCATCAACCTCAGGCGATAACCACCCCGTCGTCGCTCAAACTCCCCAGCGCCACCCCCACCAACGTCACCGAATCCCCACCAAACGTCAGTACGGTATCCTGCCCGACCGCCGACGCATGGGCGCGCAAATCATCCCCCGGCAACACACCCTGTACGCCGAGAAACACCAGTTTGTCATCGGCCGTATAGCCAACCACACGATCCTGGCCGAACGCGCCGTGGAACAGAAACGTATCCGCCCCGCCGCCCGATTCCAGCAGGTCATTGCCAGCGCCGCCGACAAACACATCATTGCCCGCGCCGCCGAGCAAATGATCATTGCCCTCAAGGCCAAACAGCCAGTCACCGCCCGCATGCGCCTTGAGCGTGTCAGCACCCGCCGTGCCTTTCACACTGGCCTCATAAGCGGTGAGGTTGCTGCCGACTTTCAGCCCCGTCGCTGTAACGCTGTGCAACACGTCGTCCTTGAACACGCCCCAGAGAAAACCCGGCTCTTTGCTGACAATGCTGCCGATGTCGCGGGTAATGCTGATCCCGCCGTTGGCATCGCGGATGTACAGGTTGCCGGCACCGTCGTTGGCGAAATCAAAGTTCTTCACTGTTTGCTGCAAGTCGAGCGTGTTGTTGCCCTGCCCGCCCAGAATGACGTTGTAGCCGCCGTTATCGCGGAAGCTGTCGTTGCCGGTGCCGCCCTCCAGATAGTCATTGCCGCTGCCGCCCTGGATCAGGTCATTGCCGTCACTGCCAATAATGAACGTGCTGCCCTTGTGGGTTTCGGCGTTACGGTTGAGGTCCTGTACCCAAGTGTTGGCCCGCGCCGGGTCGGACAGGTTGGCGACGATGATCGTCGAGTCGCGGCTGGTCAGGTCGTAGAACTTCGACTCCAGCACGCGGGTCATGCCGTCGCCGTAGCCAGTGGGAAGGTGCGAAATCCAGGTCGGGACATTCAGGATCGAATACGGCAGCACGTTCCAGGCGTTCGAGGCGTAGTGATCGTTGAAACTGACGATGTTGTCGGTGGTCGAGGCATGCGGCGCGTCGTGCACACCCACCGAGGCACTGCTGAAGGTCGAACCGTCGAGGGCGCGAAACACCGGGTCGTTTTCGTAGCCGATATTCAGCACCTTGTCGCCGCTGCTCTGGGTCGGCGAGGCGTAGGCGATGTAGTTGGAATCGGCGAAGAAACCGCCCCACTTGCCAGTGCTTAAGTCAGCCATGCTGTTCACCGCCAGACCGCCCAGGCTGTGGCCGCTGACCAGCACGTCCTTGCCGCTGAGGCCGTTGGCCCGGGCGAATGCGACGACATCGTTGAGCAGATTGCCGAAAGCTTCGCCGACGTAGTTTTTTGCGTAATCGGCCGGGCCGAACGCCGCGAGCAGATCGTTGATCACGTCGCCAATCGAATCACCAATGAGGATTTCGCGCGGGCCGCTGGTGCCGCGAAAGGCGATCCCCAGTTCGGTGAGGTGACCCTGGGCATCGTACTTGCCGAGGATTTCCACCTGCGCGCTGGTGTAGCCGGCCTTCTCGCCGAAAAACGTCCCGCGTGCATCGGTCTTGCCGTCGTAGCCCAATTGCGCAGCGGTGATGGGCGTCCAGCCGGCCTTTTGCACGGCATCGAGGGCGAGTTTTTCCGAGTCGGGATTCCACGGGATACCGGGGATCACCCCTTGCGAATCGGTGCCGCCAATCAGTGCGGTGACCAGCGTCGCCGGCAGGCCAAGGCCGAAGCCGTTGTGCTGATAACCGGCGGCGAAGCCGTTATCGAGGTTGTGATAGGAATACAGCGTGATCGCCATGGCATCACTGAACAGCGCCTTGGAATCGGCTGTGCCGAAGTTCTTGTAGTCGTATACACCCATTGCCATTGCCTCTCTTGTTGTTGGAATTGTCAGAGATAGCTCACAGCCAGAGCGCGGGGCTCTGGAGCATTCGTTACATCTTGCACATCCTCTGTAGATACCGTCTTGAGCCTCACCGGGCAAGCGCAAGTTTCGGGTCATATGGCAGTCCTGACTTGAGCACTCCGTAAACGAAGTGCAGCAGCTTGCCCTGTAGATACCGTCTTGAGCCTCACCGGGCAAGCGCAAGTTTCGGGTCATATGGCAGTCCTGACTTGAGCACTCCGTAAACGAAGTGCAGCAGCTTGCGCATTGCTGCGCAGATGATCTGCTTGGGGGCCTTGCCATTGGCTTCCAGGCGTTCTTTCATCGCCTTGATCGCCTTATTGTGTTTCAGCGCCACCATGCCAGGCATGTAAAGGCCTGCACGCAGCCGTGCTGACCCTACTCTTGAGATCAGGGTGTGACCTTTGAGCTTTCCTGATTCCTGCAGCTTTGGATTGAGCCCTGCAGCAGCGACCAGTTGGCGAGGATCACTGTATTTGCGCAAGTCACCCAGTTCGGCGAGCAATCGTTCAAGCGTTTTTTGTCCGATGCCGTCGATGGTTACGATGAGATCCCGCATCTGACGCATATCCGGGTCGTCATCGATGTGTTTTTTGATCGCCTTATGCGTTTCTACGATCTCTTTTTCGATATGGCGCAGAACGGAGTTGATCGAGTCTTTGACCTTTTCGTCGGAAACGTCCAGACGATTGAGCTCCATTTGTTCCATTTCCTGAAGGTCATCCAGGCGGCGCACCATTGCTTTTAACTGGCGGTATTTCAGCGGCTCAGGCGCCCATGGGTGAAGTTTTTGATCCTTTTCCCGGGCAAAGTCGGCGATCAGTTTGGCATCGCTTTTATCAGTCTTGATGCGGCGCAGTTCGCTGTCAGCGTACGCTTTGGTCGTAGCCGGGTTCACGACGCAGACCCGGAAGCCTTTGTTGTAAACGAATTCCGCGAGCTCCAAATGGTAGACGCTGGTGGCTTCCATCACGATCAGGGCCGAACGCTCGGCATTTTTTTCTAGCCACGCCTCAAACTCTTTAAAGCCCTTTGGATCGTTGGCCAGCTTGGCCTTGGTTTTGTGCTTGCCGTTGGGCTGGTGTGTAGCGATATCAAAGGTGTTCTTTGCGATGTCGACGCCAACGAAACCGGACATGATTGATTCTCCACTTGTTCCCTGTTGCGATCATCACGTCACTCTGTCCAACCTTGCGAATGCGGGCTCTCGCCGCAGGCGGGCCCAAGATACCGTGCGAACTGTACGAGTGAGTGTGGAGGGCTGGAGCACGATCTACGTCACAGGCAAAAAGCCTAAGGAGCTGCGCGGCTTCCAAGTCCCTCCCTCGATGATCAGTCGAGAACTATCGCTCCTGACGGAGCGTTAGTCGAGATACAAGGAGCTGCCGAAGGCTGCGATCTTNGCAAAAAGCCTAAGGAGCTGCGCGGCTTCCAAGTCCCTCCCTCGATGATCAGTCGAGAACTATCGCTCCTGACGGAGCGTTAGTCGAGATACAAGGAGCTGCCGAAGGCTGCGATCTTTTGATCTTCGAGGGCACTGCTATGCTGGTTTGACCGTGTCGATTGACGCCAAGCGCCAGCCAGGAGAGCCCGTCATGTCCCAGTCGCCGTCCCTGAGCCAGTTACGCGATCCCGAAGCCTTTCTGCGCCGCCACCTTGGCCCGGATGCCGCCGAGCAGCAGGCGATGCTCGACAGCCTGGGCCTGGGCAGTCGTGCCGAGCTGATCGAGCAGACCGTGCCGCCGGGGATTCGCTTCAATCGCGCACTGGATCTGCCGCCGGCACTCGACGAACAGGCTGCGCTGGCGAAACTGCGCGGTTATGCCGAGCAGAATCAGCTGTTCACCAGCCTGATCGGCATGGGCTATCACGGCACCGTCACGCCGACCGTCATTCTGCGTAACGTACTGGAAAATCCCGGCTGGTACACCGCGTACACCCCATATCAACCAGAGATCGCCCAGGGCCGGCTCGAAGCCCTGCTGAATTTTCAGCAGCTGACCATCGACCTCACCGGCCTGGAACTGGCCAACGCCTCGCTGCTCGATGAGGCCACCGCAGCGGCCGAAGCCATGGCGTTGGCCAGGCGCGTGGCGAAGTCGAAGAGCAATCTGTTTTTTGTGGATGAAAACTGCCATCCGCAAACCCTCTCCGTGGTGCAGACCCGCGCCGAAGGTTTCGGCTTCGAGCTGGTCGTCGACGCGGTGGATAACCTGGCGCAGCACGAGGTGTTCGGCGCGCTGCTGCAATACCCCGACACCCACGGCGAAATCCGCGATCTCAAACCCTTGATCAACCACCTGCACGCACAACAGGCCCTGGCCTGCGTCGCTACCGATTTGCTCAGCCTGCTGGTGCTGACGCCGCCGGGTGAGTTGGGTGCCGATGTGGTGTTCGGTTCGTCCCAGCGTTTCGGTGTGCCGATGGGTTATGGCGGCCCGCACGCGGCGTTTTTCGCCAGCCGCGAGGAGTACAAACGAGCGATTCCGGGGCGGATCATCGGTGTATCGAAAGATGCTCGCGGCAACGTCGCGCTGCGCATGGCCCTGCAAACCCGCGAGCAACACATCCGCCGCGAGAAAGCCAATTCGAACATCTGCACCGCGCAGGTGCTGCTGGCCAATATCGCCAGCTGTTATGCGGTGTATCACGGCCCCGAGGGCTTGAAGCGTATCGCCCAGCGCGTGCATCGCCTGACCTGCCTCCTCGCCGCGGGACTCAAGCGCAACGGTATCAAACGGCTCAACGAGCAGTTCTTCGACACCCTGACCCTGGAGGTCGGCGGTGCGCAAACGGCGATCATCGAAAGCGCTCAGGCGGCGCAGATCAACCTGCGCATTCTTGGTCGCGGCCGCGTCGGTCTGAGTCTGGACGAGACCTGTGATGAACACACCGTGGCGAAGCTGTTCGATGTGCTGCTCGGCGCCGATCACGGCCTGAGCGTTGATGCGCTTGATGCGCAGGACATCGCCTCGGGAATTCCCGACGAACTCCAGCGCAGCACGCCGTACCTGCAACATCCGGTGTTCAACGCTCACCACAGCGAAACCGAGATGCTGCGTTACCTCAAACAACTGGAAAACAAGGATCTGGCGCTCAATCAGTCGATGATTCCGCTCGGTTCCTGCACGATGAAGCTCAACGCCACCAGCGAAATGATCCCGATCACCTGGCCGCAGTTCGCCAATCTGCATCCGTTCGTGCCGAGGGAGCAGGCTGTCGGTTACACACTGATGATCGAAGAACTTGAGGGTTGGCTCTGCGCGATTACCGGTTTCGATGCTATCTGCATGCAGCCCAATTCCGGCGCCCAGGGCGAATACGCCGGGCTTTTGGCGATCCGTAAATATCACGAGAGCCGGGGGGAGGGCGCGCGGGATATCTGCCTGATTCCGTCGTCGGCCCATGGCACCAACCCGGCCTCGGCGCAGATGGCCGGAATGCGTGTGGTGATTGTCGAATGCGATGAGGCGGGCAACGTCGATCTGGAAGACTTGAAGCTGAAAGCCGCAGAGGCCGGGAACAAGTTGTCGTGCCTGATGGCGACCTATCCGTCGACCCATGGCGTTTACGAGGAGGGCATCAGCGAAATTTGCGCAGTGATCCACCAGCACGGCGGCCAGGTGTACATGGATGGCGCCAATCTCAATGCCCAGGTTGGTCTCGCCCGACCGGCGGACATTGGCGCCGACGTGTCGCACATGAACCTGCACAAGACCTTCTGCATTCCCCATGGCGGCGGCGGGCCGGGCATGGGGCCGATCGGCGTCCGTGCGCATCTGGCGCCGTTCGTCGCCAACCATCCGGTGGTGCCGATTGACGGGCCGCTGGCGCAGAACGGCGCAGTCAGCGCAGCACCGTGGGGCAGTGCGAGCATTTTGCCGATCAGTTGGATGTACATCGCCATGATGGGCCCGCAACTGGCGGACGCCAGCGAGGTGGCGATTCTGGCGGCAAATTATCTGGCGCAGCATCTATCCGGGGCATTCCCGGTGCTTTACGCCGGGCGCAACGGCCGGGTGGCGCATGAATGCATTCTTGATTTGCGCCCACTGAAGGCTCAGACCGGCATCAGCGAGGAAGACGTTGCCAAGCGGCTGATGGATTACGGCTTCCACGCGCCGACCATGTCCTTCCCGGTGCCCGGTACGTTGATGGTCGAGCCGACCGAGAGCGAATCCAAGGCAGAACTCGACCGTTTCATCGCTGCGATGCTGAGTATTCGCGCAGAGATCAATGAAGTGCAGAAGGGCAACTGGCCGGGCGAAGACAACCCGCTCAAACGCGCGCCGCATACGCTGGCCGATGTCACTGGGATCTGGGAACGGCCGTACAGCATCGAACAGGGCATTACCCCGGATGCGCACACCCGATTGCACAAATATTGGCCGGCGGTGAATCGGGTGGACAACGTTTACGGGGATCGCAACCTGTATTGCGCGTGTGTCCCGGTGGATGATTACCGCTGATCTCTAAATCACCACCGCCCCTGTGGGAGCGAGCCTGCTTGCGAAAGCAATCGTCCAGCCGGCATTTGCGGTGACTGGCTCACCGCTTTCGCGAGCAGGCTCGCTCCCACAAGGCATGGTGGTGAGGCGGTAATCCGGGCAAAAAAATGCCGCTCGTTTGAGCGGCATTTTTTGTTACTCGGAAGCCACGGCGTTCTTCGCCAGAATCGCGTTCGCCAGTTCCATGTCCGAAGCCTGCAGGCCCGGGTTGTCGGCGCGGACTTTCTGCATCGCTGCTTCCAGGTACGGGCCACGGATGCCGCCGTCGCTGGCGACGAAGCTGCCGGCGTCGTCCTGGGCGGCAACGATCAGCTTGTGATCCTTGAACGTCAGATAGGTCGAGCCGGTGGTGGCGCCGGAGGAAATGACGTTACGCCAAAAGCTGTCCGCCATGGCCGAACCAACGGGAAGCGACAGCAGGGCCAAGGTGGCGACAGCAAGTTTGAGACGCATGATGAGGTGACTCCTGGGATTGACTACGGCGTTGGATAGCCGATCCCCAATCCAGTTCCGTGCCGACTCATTTCAACTCACTTTGCGGTGTCACCCGCAGCACTTCCTCCACCGTGGTCAGCCCCGCCGCAACTTTCTGCGCACCGGACAGGCGCAGGCTGCGCATGCCTTCCTTGAAGGCCTGGCGCCTGATCGCGGTGAGGTCGGTATCCGGGGTGATCAGCGCCTTGAGGCTGTCACTCAGTTGCATGATTTCGTAGACCCCGGCGCGGCCGCGATAGCCGGTGTCGCGGCATTCCAGGCAACCGATCGCCCGTTGCGCATTGCTCGGCAGCGGCGCCTGCCAGGGCCGGGTCAGGGTTTGCCAGTCTTCATCTTCGAGCGTCAGCGGCGCCTTGCAGTGCGGGCACAACGTGCGCACCAGACGCTGGGCCATGACCCCTAGCACGGTGGCCTTGATCAGGTAATGCGGCACGCCGAGTTCGAGCAAACGGCTGATGGCGCTTGGTGCATCGTTGGTGTGCAGGGTGGACAAGACCAAGTGGCCGGTGAGCGCGGCCTGAATCGCCATTTCGGCCGTTTCCAGATCGCGGATCTCGCCGATCATGATGATGTCCGGGTCCTGCCGCATCAGTGCGCGCACCCCGGCGGCGAAGGTCAGTTCGATGTTGTGCTGCACCTGCATCTGGTTGAAGGCCGGCTCGACCATTTCGATCGGGTCCTCGATGGTGCAGAGGTTGACCTCCGGCGTCGCCAATTTTTTCAGCGTGGTGTACAGGGTGGTGGTCTTGCCCGAACCGGTCGGCCCGGTGACCAGAATGATGCCGTTGGGCTGGTGGGTCATGTCCTGCCAGCGCCGCAGGTCGTCGGCGCTGAAACCCAACTGGTCGAAATTCTTCAGCAGCACTTCCGGGTCGAAAATCCGCATGACCATTTTTTCGCCGAACGCCGTCGGCAAGGTCGACAGACGCAATTCCACTTCGCCGCCGTCCGGGGTCTTGGTCTTGACCCGGCCATCCTGGGGTTTGCGCTTTTCCGCGACGTTCATGCGACCGAGGCTTTTCAGGCGGCTGACGATCGCCATGGTCACCTGCGGCGGGAATTGATAGACGTTGTGCAGCACGCCGTCGATGCGAAAGCGCACGGTGCCGTGCTCGCGGCGCGGTTCGATGTGGATATCGCTGGCGCGCTGCTGGAAGGCGTACTGGAACAGCCAGTCGACGATGTTGACGATGTGCGCGTCGTTGGCGTCCGGTTCCTGGTCGCTGGCGCCGAGATTGAGCAGTTGTTCGAAATTGCCGAGGTTGCCGCCCTGGGCGTCGGCATTGCTGGCGCCGCTGACCGATTTGGCCAGACGAAAGAATTCGACGCTGAAGCGCTGGATGTCGACCGGGTTGGCCACAACGCGTTTGATCGGCAGCTTCAACACGTGGGTCAGGTCGGCTTCCCAACCGCTGACGTAGGGCTGAGCGCTGGCCACGGTGACCGAATCGCGGTCCACGGCGACGGCGAGAATCTTGTGCCGTTGCGCGAAGGCGTAGGACATCAGCGGCGTGATCGCCGCGACATTGATTTTCAGCGGATCAATGCGCAAGTACGGCTGACCGGCCTGCTGCGCCAGCCACAGGGTCAGGCTTTCCAGATCCAGATGTTTGCCCGGACGGCTGAGGTCGTCGAGTTGCTGGCTGGCGATGAATTCCAGCGGATGCATCTGCCCGTGAGCAGCATGGCGACGGCGGGCATTGAGCGCCTGTTCCGCCGCGTCCTGGCAGATGAAGCCTTGGGCGACCAGTTCCCGTAATACATCGTTGAGGTCCAGCCAGCGGTCCTGAGTGACAAATTGAACGGACATGCGGCTTTCCTTTTTAAGCGTCATGCGCAAAAGGATAGTCGTGGCCCCGCTGACCGTTGGGCCACTACCCGACGAAGCCGTTGCCGGATTTGTCAGCCGGCCGCCTGGGCGGGCGCTTGCCACGCGGCGTCGGCGTTGTGCAGGTCCACCGCGCAGACGCTGATCAGGTTGCGCAGTTTCTCCGCGATCACCTGCGCGCGATGCCAGCTCAGGCCGCTCATGAGGAGGTCGATCGACATCAGATCGTCCTGGCGCTGGACGTTGATCTGCTCCGGGGTCAGAAACTGCAAGGCGAACAGATTCAGCACGCGCACCAGCAGGTCCGGCTCGGCCTCGGCGAGGATCCGGTACTGCGCCAGGCAATGGGCGTTGTTGACGTTCCAGACATCGGCGCGGGCAGGCGCGCTGTTCACGGCTTCAAGATGCGGCATGGCAAATCTCCAGATCAGTGGAGAAATTTTTACATTCGGTGCGGGGTATTTCTTGGCTATGATCGGCGTCTGAACGGATTTATCGAAAGAGTTGATTCGTGAAAGCTGATCATTGAGGATTTTTTATGCACAGCGAACTTGATGCCTACGACCGCAAGATCCTCGCCTTGCTCCAGGAAGACGCTTCGCTGTCGAGCGCGCAGATCGCCGAGCAGGTCGGCTTGTCGCAATCGCCGTGCTGGCGGCGGATTCAGCGGATGAAGGAGGAGGGCATTATTCGCGGTCAGGTGACCTTGCTGGATCGCAAGAAGATCGGCCTGAACACGCAGATCTTTGCCGAGATCAAACTCAACGCTCATGGGCGTTCGAACTTCACTGAATTCACCGAGGCGATTCGCGGCTTTCCGGAAGTGCTGGAGTGTTATGTGCTGATGGGCGCGGTGGATTTCATGTTGCGCATAGTCGCGGCGGACATCGAGGCGTACGAGCGGTTCTTCTTCGAGAAGCTGTCGCTGGTGCCGGGGATACAGGAAGTGAATTCGATCGTGGCGCTTTCTGAAATCAAGTCCACCACCAGCCTGCCGGTCTAGTGCGGATGGCCTTTGTGGCGAGGGGATTTATCCCCGCTGGGCTGCGCAGCAGACCCCGCTTGATCGTTCCCACGCTCCGCGTGGGAATGCAGCCCGGGACGCTCTGCGTCCCAAAGCGGACGCAGAGCGTCCATTGAGGCGTTCCCACGCAGAGCGTGGGAACGATCAGGTGGGAAGGTGTTTAGCTGCGCAGGAGGATTTTCCAGGCGCGGTTCTGGTACACCGCAATCGCCTGATGCTTGCGTGCATCGAGCAGTTCGTCGGTGATGGTCGGCTCGTTGGCCAGTTGCGCCAGTTTGTTCAGCTCACCGTACAGGCGATCCATTTCCGGGATGTCCAGCACGTTGCGCGCATGGTGCAACCAGACCTGAATGCGCTCGATACGCGGCAGTTGTTCAGCAAGATCTTCCGGCTGCTGCTGATAGCGTTGCAGCTGCAGAGCAGTGGCTTCTTCGCCGAGCAGGCGCGGCAGCCAGCTGTGCAGTTGCGCGTCACCCTGACGATTACCGCGAGTGTTGCGGTCGGCGGTCCAGGTGCGGGCCAGCAGCCAGCGTGAAGCGTTCAGCGAGAACTGGCCCCAGCGCGGGTCTTCCAGTTCTTCGAGGAACTGCTCCGGCGCGGCCTTGCGCACGTCTTCGTCTTCGATGCCGACCTGTACCAGTGGACGCCAGTCTTCCAGCAAGGCATCAAGGGCCACGCGCAAATCGTGGGTCGACTGACGCGGCGCAGCCTGGCCGAGGCTGCTGAGCAGGGCGCGCATTTCCGCGAGGTTCTCGACCCAGTCCTGCAACAGCCGCCAGTGGCCGTTGAAGCGATATTGTTCGGCCAGACGCTGGCTGCTGCCGAGCAGATGCCAGCTCAGCGCGGCGAAGGCGTCGTCGAGACGGGTTTCGCTGGTCAGCTGCGGCGCTGGCAGGCTCAGCGAGTAGCTGTTGGCGTCGTGCAGGCGATAACCACGCTCGGCCTTGCTGATATCGCATGGCATCAGCGCCAGGGTTTCGGCCAGTTCGGCAGCCAGTTCCAGCAACGCAGCAGGCTCGCCTTCGCGCAGCTCCAGTTCCAGCTCGCAGATTTCTTCCTTCTGCTTGCCGACCACCACGTGACCGAGGTCCAGCGCGGCTTCGATGACCACTTTGGTCTTGCCACGGCCCCAGGCGATTTCGGCGCGCTCGCGGACGAAATCGGTGGTGAAGATCGGCTTGAGGGTTTTCTTGTCCAGCTCGGCGAGCGACTCGGGCCAGCATTCGCCGTCGAGTTTCTTCACGTCGAGCTTGGCTTTCGGCAGTTTCCAGTCGTACTCGTTACGCTCGGACAGACCGGCGACGCTCTGGCCGCGGGTCTTGAGAGTTTGAATCACTTCGTCACCGTCCTTGCGCAGGCGCAGGGCGACCTTGGCCTGGGCGAGGTCGCGCTCGGGGGTGTCGAAGTACTGGTTCATCAACTCACGGCGTTCCCAGCCACTTTTGTTGCGTTTCTTCAGCAGCGGGTGCTCGCGCAGGGCAGCGAGGGTTTCGCGGCTGACGCGGAGTTTGATTTCAGTTTCTTTTTGCATGGCCGGAACATCCAGAATCGGGAGCGCAGCCGGGGGAATGTGTGGCTGCCAAGGCCGTGCAGTGTACAGGAGTCAAACTTCCTACGCCCTGCGGCGGTTTATTCCACGCGCCGGATGGTTCTATAGTGGGCCTCAATCCGGGACCTGGAGTCAGTGATGCCATTGCCGTCCATGCAAGACCAGTTCGCCGCGCTGATTGCCGCGCCATCGGTCAGCTGTACCCAACCGAACCTGGACCAGTCCAACCGCGCCGTCATCGATCTGCTCGCTCGCTGGCTCGGTGACCTGGGTTTCAGCTGCGATATCCAGCAGGTCAGCCCCGGCAAATTCAATCTGCTCGCCAGTTTCGGCAGCGGCCCCGGCGGGCTGGTGCTGGCCGGGCACAGCGACACGGTGCCGTACGACGATGCGTTGTGGCAGACCGACCCGCTGAAGCTCACCGAAGTCGACGGTCGCTGGGTCGGGCTGGGCAGTTGTGACATGAAGGGCTTCTTCGCGCTGATCATCGAAGCCGTGCAGCCGCTGCTCGATCAGCCGTTCAAACAGCCATTGCTGATCCTCGCCACCTGCGACGAAGAAAGCTCGATGTCCGGCGCCCGCGCGCTGGCCGAGGCCGGGCAACCGCTGGGCCGCGCGGCGGTGATCGGCGAGCCGACCGGGCTCAAGCCGATTCGCATGCACAAAGGCATCATGATGGAGCGCATCGACATCCTCGGGCAGAGCGGCCACTCGTCTGATCCGCGCCTGGGCCACAGCGCCCTTGAAGCGATGCACGATGCGATCGGCGAACTGCGCGGCCTGCGCCTGTTGTGGCAGCGTGAATTCAGCAATCCACAGTTCAGCGTGCCGCATCCGACGATGAACTTCGGCTGCATCCATGGCGGCGACAACCCCAATCGCATCTGCGGCCAGTGCTCGCTGGAATTCGACCTGCGCCCGCTGCCGGGCATGGACCCGAGCCTGCTGCGCGCGGAAATCCTGCGCAAGCTCAACCCGGTGGCCGAGCGGCATAAGGTGAAAATCGATTACAAACCGCTGTTCCCGGAAGTGCCGCCGTTCGAGCAGTCCGAAGATGCCGAACTGGTGCGCATCGCTGAAAAGCTCACCGGCCATCGCGCCGAAGCAGTAGCGTTCGGCACCGAAGCGCCTTATCTTCAGCGCCTCGGCTGCGAAACCATAGTCCTCGGCCCCGGCGACATTGCCTGCGCGCATCAGCCCGGCGAGTACCTTGAAATGTCACGTTTGCAGCCTACCGTGCATCTGATTCGGCAGTTGATTGAACATTACTGCCTGACGACAGACGAACGATGACGACCCTGTGTGGGAGCGAGCCTGCTCGCGAAAGCGTTTTGTCAGTCGCCATTGATGAACCTGATCCACCGCTTTCGCGAGCAGGCTCGCTCCCACTGGGTTAAATGTCTTGCATCAACCCGGTAAATTGCCTGCACCACAACCCGTATTCATGAGGAGAGCGCGCGTGTCGCCAAGCCTGTTTCGACGATAACCATCAGCCCGCTGTGCGTTTTTCGTTTCGCCCCTTTTTTCGGCTGCTCTTTATTACAGGCCCAGGTTCATGCCCGAATACGTCAATTGGCTTCGCCACGCGTCTCCTTACATCAATGCCCACCGCGATTGCACCTTCGTCGTCATGCTTCCCGGCGACGGCGTCGAGCATCCGAATTTCGGCAATATCGTCCACGACCTGGTCTTGCTGCACAGTCTGGGCGTGCGTCTGGTGCTGGTGCACGGCTCGCGCCCGCAGATCGAAACCCGCCTCGCCGCCCGTGGCCTGACCCCGCATTACCATCACGGCATGCGCATCACCGATGCCGCAACGCTTGAGTGTGTGATCGATGCGGTCGGCCAGTTGCGCATCGCCATCGAAGCGCGGCTGTCGATGGACATGGCCTCGTCGCCGATGCAGGGCTCGCGCCTGCGCGTGGCCAGCGGCAACCTCGTTACCGCGCGGCCGATTGGCGTGCTGGAAGGTGTCGACTATCACCACACCGGCGAAGTGCGTCGGGTCGACCGCAAAGGCATCAATCGCCTGCTGGATGAGCGCTCGATCGTGCTGTTGTCGCCGCTGGGCTACTCGCCGACCGGCGAAATCTTCAACCTTGCCTGCGAAGACGTCGCCACCCGCGCTGCGATTGATCTGGGCGCGGACAAGCTGCTGTTGTTTGGCGCCGAGCTCGGCCTGATCGACGAAAACGGCAAACTGGTGCGCGAACTGCGCCCGCAACAAGTGCCGGCACATTTGCAGCGTCTGGGCATGAGCAACTATCAAGCGGAATTGCTCGATGCCGCCGCCGAAGCCTGTCGAGGCGGCGTTGCGCGCAGCCATATCGTCAGTTACGCCGAAGATGGTGCGCTGCTGACCGAGCTGTTCACCCGTGACGGTGGCGGTACGCTGGTGGCGCAGGAGCAGTTCGAACTGGTGCGCGAAGCGGCGATTGAAGACGTCGGCGGTTTGCTCGACCTGATCAGTCCGCTGGAAGAGCAGGGCATTCTGGTACGCCGCTCGCGGGAAGTGCTGGAGCGCGAGATCGAGCAGTTCAGCGTGGTCGAGCGCGAAGGCATGATCATCGCCTGTGCGGCGCTGTATCAGATTGCCGATTCCGATGCTGGCGAACTGGCGTGTCTGGCGGTGAATCCGGAATACCGCCACGGCGGACGCGGCGACGAGTTGCTCGAACGCATCGAAACCCGCGCGCGGGCGCAGGGTTTGAAAACCCTGTTCGTACTCACCACGCGCACCGCGCACTGGTTCCGCGAGCGCGGTTTCGAGCCAAGCAGCGTCGAACGCCTGCCAGCGGCGCGGGCGTCGCTGTACAACTATCAGCGTAATTCGAAGATCTTCGAAAAGACCCTCTGAACAAAAGCGAGGTCTGTGGCGAGGGGATTTATCCCCGCTGGGTCGCGTAGCGGCCCCCTGTGGTTTCACTTGGAATCGCTGGGGCACTGCTGTGCAGTCCAACGGGGATAAATCCCCTCGCCACTTTCTGCATTCAGTCAGTGATGAATTTGGCGCTGACGTACGGCGAATAATCCGCCAGCACTGTCTCGACCTTGCCCTGTTCCTTCAAGAATTTCGCCGTTTCGGCAATGGCCTCGGCGGTGCCGCCGTCCAGCAGCGCCGTGCTTTGCTGCGCCTTGGCATCCGGGAACGCCGAACCGGCCAGCAGTTCCGGTACATCTGCTGCGTTGGCACCGGTCAATTTGGCGATTTTCTGCACAGGCACCGAGTCGGCCGTCCAGCTGTCTTTGTGTGCCGCGTAATCAGCGAACGATTCCAGGGTGACCTTGGCAAACTTGGCCACCACTTCGGGATGCTTCTCGGCAAAGTCTTTGCGCGCCACCCACACCTCGAAGGTTGGCGCACCCCACTGGCCGACCTGGGCGGCGTCGGTCAGGGTCTTGCCGGTCTTGCGGATCTCGCCTAGCGCCGGCGACCAGACAAACGCACCATCAATGTCGCCACGCTTCCACGCGGCGGCGATTTCCGCCGGTTGCAGGTTGACCACTTTGACTTGCGAGGTATTCAGGCCCCAGTGCTTCAGCGCCCCAAGCAGACTGTAGTGCGAGGTGGACACGAACGGTGTGGCGATGGTTTTACCGATCAGGTCCTGCGGTTTGTCGATGCCGCTGCCGTTGCGCACCACCAATGCTTCGGCGGCATTGATCTGTGCCGAAACGATGAACGCCACGATCGGCAGATTGCGTGAAGCAGCTGCTGCCAGTGGGCTTGAGCCAAGGTTGCCGATCTGCACGTCGCCAGAAGCAATGGCAGTGACGACTTCCGGGCCGCTGTTGAAACGACGCCAGTCGATCTTCTCGCCGATGGTTTTTTCATAGACACCATCGGCCTGCGGCACTTTGCTCGGATCGATCCCGGTCTGGTAACCGACCGTCAGACCGGCGGCATGTGTGGAAAAAGAAAACAGTGCCGACACACAAACTGTAACAAATTGACTTGATAGTGCGCGTTTCGCCATGATGCGTCGCCTTTTCGATGGGATTTGCCGTGTTGGGAGCACGGCAAAGCTAATCGATCTAAAAAAAGGTCAACAAATACCATTTAGGAATGAGCTTAGGCGCCGATACGCTGTTTCCCGGCGCGGATGGCCGTTAATGGGCCATATACCTGAATGGCATGAAAAAGAACGAATAAATTCTTTTTGGGATTATCAGGAAGTCTTTACGCTGCAGGGACCAAATCACTCGCGATTAGACGATGGTCGTAGACATACAAGGTTACGATTGACTTGGCAGTCACGGTCTGGCGCTAATCGCGAATCTTAGGATTCAGGGCAAATCGACCCCGAACCAGGAACACAAGAATTAGAACGAGAGGAGCGATACATGAACAAGTCCACCTTGGCCCTGGCTGTGGCCGTTGGGGTTATGGCGCAGCAGGCAGGCGCCGCCGGTTTCATCGAAGACAGCAAGGCTACTCTGGGTCTGCGTAACTTCTATATCAACACTGACAACCGTGACGGCGATACCAAAGCTGCCGGCGCTCAGAACAAGCAAGAAGAATGGGGCCAAGGCTTCGATCTGCGGTTTATCTCCGGTTATACCCAAGGCACCGTAGGCTTCGGTATCGATGCCATCGGCCTGTTGGGTGTGCGTCTGGATTCGGGTGGCGGCACCAACGGTGCTACCTCGACTTCCTACGGCGGTACTGTATTCCCGAGCAAATCCAACGGCGAAGCGGTCGATAACTTCTCTAGCCTGGGTCTGACTGCCAAAGCCAAGATCTCCCAGACGGAATTGAAGTTGGGTACCCTGCAGCCGAAACTGCCGGTTATCGTGACCAATGATGGACGTCTGCTGCCACAAACTTTCCAGGGTGGCCAGATCACTTCCGGTGAGATCAAAGACCTGACGCTGGTCGCTGGTCAGATTGAGCATGCCAAGGGTCGGAACTCCAGCAACAACGAAGAGTTGTCGATTGCGGGCTCCAACGCTCACACCGCTGCCGGTCGTGACAGTAACAAGTTCATCTACGGTGGCGGTGACTACAAAATCACCAAAGACCTGACTGCTCAGTACTACTACGGCAACCTGCAGGATTACTACAAGCAGCACTTCCTGGGTCTGGTGCACAACTGGGCAATCGGCCCGGGTGTATTGAAGTCGGATTTGCGTTACTTCAATAGCCGTGACGATGGCGCCAACGGTAATGATCCGGCGTACTACACCACTGGTGACTACGGTACCGGCATCACCAAAGGGAAAGTCGACAACAACCTGTACAGTGGTTTGTTCCTGTACACCGTTGAAGGTCACACCTTCGGTGGCGGTTATCAGGTCAGTAACGGCAACAGCGACTTCCCTTGGCTGAACCAGGGTGACGGCTCGTCGGCTTACATCACTACCGACATGCAAATTGCCAAATTCGCTCGCGCTGGCGAACGTACTTGGCAAGCTCGCTACTCGTACGACTTCGCGAAGGTAGGCGTACCTGGCCTTACCGCCGGTGTGGTTTACCTGCGTGGCGATAACATCGACACTACTGGTCGTGTTGGCAGTAGCGTGCCACAAGTCAGCACCAATGCCACTGGCCGTTCCGAGTGGGAGCGTGACCTCACTGTTGCTTACGTCGTACCGGAAGGCCCGCTGAAAAACGTTGGCGTAATGTGGAAAAACGCAACCTGGCGCAACGACATCCCGGGTCAACGCGACCAGGACGAAAACCGCCTGATCCTCAGCTACTCGATCCCGCTGCTGTAATAGCACTCGAGCA
The DNA here is from genome assembly GCF_001425545.1 of Pseudomonas sp. Leaf434. Lineage (NCBI taxonomy): Bacteria > Pseudomonadati > Pseudomonadota > Gammaproteobacteria > Pseudomonadales > Pseudomonadaceae > Pseudomonas > Pseudomonas sp. Leaf434. The sequence goes on from NZ_LMQZ01000001.1 coordinate 2,346,743, forward strand.
ACTGAAGCAAAAAAAAGCCCCGTCCGGCATCGCGCCGGACGGGGCTTTTGCGTTTTCGAGTCAGGCTCACCCCCGTAAGCCCTTCTCGATTTCCCTCTTTGCTGCAACTCAAGGCCTTCTCGAACCTTGGTTGGATGTTCGTCGCGATGCCGTCTGGTGTCCAATGAACAGATGTTTAATATTCACTAATGATCTAGATATCTAGTTATTTATTCTTTTTCACGCTGATCGATCCCGAGCTACAGTTGTTGTCTCCCATCCCTCATCAGGAGCAGCACCATGAGCCTCAGACTCGGCGACATCGCCCCCGATTTCGAACAGGACTCCAGCGCCGGCAAGATTCGTTTTCACGAATGGCTGGGCGATAGCTGGGGCGTGCTGTTTTCCCATCCGGCGGACTTCACTCCGGTGTGCACCACCGAGCTGGGTTTCACCGCCAAGCTCAAGGATGAATTCAGCCGACGCGGCGTCAAGGCCATCGCGCTGTCGGTTGACCCGGTGGACTCGCACCACAAGTGGATCGAGGACATCAACGAAACCCAGAACACTATCGTCAACTTCCCGATCCTGGCCGATGCCGATCGCAAGGTCTCCGATCTCTACGACCTGATCCACCCGAACGCCAATGACACGCTGACCGTGCGTTCACTGTTCGTCATCGACCCGAACAAGAAGATCCGTCTGACCATCACCTACCCGGCGAGCACCGGGCGTAATTTCCACGAGATTCTGCGGGTGATCGACTCGCTGCAACTCACCGACAACTACAAAGTCGCCACACCGGCTAACTGGCAGGACGGTGAAGAGGTGGTGATCGTGCCGTCGCTCAAGGACGAAGATGAGATCAAGCAGCGCTTCCCAAAAGGCTATCGCGCGGTGAAGCCCTACCTGCGCCTGACGCCGCAGCCGAACAAATAAGATTTGTGGTGCAGTCACCGCCGCTTTCGCGAGCAGGCTCGCTCCCACATTTGCAATGCATTCCCCTGTGGGAGCGAGCCTGCTCGCGAAGGCGTCAGTCCAGGCACTTGAGAATCCAGAATCACAACGCAGGGGAATTTCGGCCGTTTCGACGGCCTTTTTTTTCGCCTGGATTCTGCTTATCTTCATATTTCTTAAACGCATAACCAAATGAATAAATATGATTTATGGATATATAAATCAGCTGGTAAGGTCACTGCCATTGAAGCGAGATCGCAGCCTGCGAATCGCCTGTAACGCTTAAAGGAATCTGCAATGCTGGTCGTCTCACTCGGTGGCAGCCCCAGCCTGCGCTCCCGTTCCGGGGTGCTGCTGGAGCGTTCGCAACGCTGGTTGCAACAGCAAGGGGTGGAAGTGGTGAGTTATCAGGTGCGGGACTTCCCGGCCGAGGATCTGCTCCACGCGCGCTTCGACAGTCCGAAGGTCCTCGACCTGCTGCAACAGATCGCAAACGCCGATGGCCTGCTGATCGCCACGCCGGTGTACAAGGCCTCGTTTTCCGGAGCGCTGAAGACCCTGCTGGATCTGCTCCCCGAGCGTGCTTTGAACCACAAGGTTGTCTTGCCGATGGCCACGGGCGGCAGCATCGCCCACATGCTGGTGGTCGATTACGCCCTCAAGCCTGTGCTGTCGGCACTCAAGGCCCAAGAGATGCTTCAGGGCATTTTCGCCGAGGACAGCCAGATCGCTTACGGCGAAGGCAGTGCCGCCGCGCAACTGGCGCCGGCCCTGGAGCAACGGTTACACGAGGCCCTGGACCAGTTCATCGGCGCCATGGCGCGCCGGCCGAAACCGCTGGAGCCAGGCCTGCTGAACGAACGTTTGTTGAGTGCTCGCTGGAGCATTTAAGCCTTATCGAAATTTGAAGTACTGGCCTTACTCGCCCGCCAACGGGCAAGCAGGTGCAGCCACAACCCAACAGCAAAAAGGAGAGCGCTATGCGCACTGTATTTTTGCGTCGTGGTCTGGTCGCTCTGTTTGCTGCGGCTGTCACCTTCGGCGCCATCACCCAAGCTCAAGCCGAGACATTGCGGATCGGTTATCAGAAGTACGGCACGCTGGTGCTGCTGAAAGCCAAAGGCACGCTCGAAAAACGTCTGGCGGCGCAAGGCGTCGACGTGCAATGGACGGAATTCCCCGGCGGCCCGCAGCTGCTCGAAGGCCTCAACGTCGGCTCGATCGATTTCGGCGTGACCGGCGAAACTCCACCGGTTTTCGCCCAGGCCGCTGGCGCGGATCTGCTCTACGTCGCCTATGAACCGCCAGCGCCGAACAGCGAAGCGATCCTCGTGCCGAAAGACTCGCCGATCAAATCGGTGGCCGACCTCAAAGGCAAGAAAGTCGCCCTGAACAAAGGCTCCAACGTGCACTACCTGCTGGTGCGTGCACTGGAAGACGCCGGCCTCAAGTACAGCGATATTCAGACCGTGTTCCTGCCGCCGGCCGATGCTCGCGCTGCGTTCGAACGTGGCAGTGTCGACGCCTGGGTCATCTGGGATCCGTATCAGGCCGCTGCCGAGAAACAACTGCAAGCGCACACCCTGCGCGACGGCAAAGGCATCGTCGACAACCATCAGTTCTATCTGGCCACAAAACCTTACGCGCAGAAAAATCCCGAGGTGATCAAGACCCTCGTCGAAGAGGTGCGCGCGGTTGGTGAATGGTCGAAAGCCAATCCCGAAGACGTGACGCAACAGGTCGCGCCGCTGCTCGGCCTGCCGGCGGACATCACCCTGACCTCGGTGAAACGCCAGGGCTACGGCGCGCTGTTCCTGACCCCGGAAGTGGTCGCTGCGCAACAGAAAATCGCCGACACGTTCTTCCAGCTCAAGCTGATTCCCAAGCCGTTGAGCATCAAGGATGTGATCTGGACCCCGCCGGCCGCTGTGGCCCAAAGCTCCCAAGCCCAGTAATTCGAATCCACAAGGAGACCACTCCATGAGCCTCAATATCTTCTGGTTCCTGCCGACCCACGGCGACGGCCATTACCTTGGCACCGCCGAAGGCGCCCGCGCGGTTGATCACGGTTATTTGCAGCAAGTCGCGCAAGCGGCGGACCGTCTGGGTTTTGGCGGGGTGCTGATTCCGACCGGGCGTTCCTGCGAAGACTCATGGCTTGTCGCGGCCTCGCTGATTCCAGTGACCCAGCGTCTGAAGTTTCTGGTCGCCCTGCGCCCCGGGATCATCTCCCCGACGGTCGCGGCGCGCCAGGCAGCGACGCTGGATCGTTTGTCCGGCGGGCGTGCGCTGTTCAATCTGGTCACCGGTGGCGATCCGGAGGAACTGGCTGGCGATGGTCTGTTCCTCAACCATGAAGAACGCTATCAGGCCTCGGTGGAGTTCACCCGCATCTGGCGCCGTGTTCTGGAAGGCGAAACCGTCGATTACGATGGCGAGCACATCAGCGTGAAAGGCGCGAAGCTGCTCTATCCACCGATCCAGCAACCGCGTCCGCCGCTGTATTTCGGTGGCTCTTCGGAAGCGGCGCAGGATCTGGCCGCCGAGCAAGTGGAAATGGTTCTGACCTGGGGCGAGCCGCCGGCCGCGGTGGCCGAGAAGATCGCACAAGTGCGCGCCAAAGCCGCCAAGCTCGGCCGCACCGTGCGCTTCGGCATTCGTCTGCATGTGATCGTCCGTGAAACCAACGCCGAAGCCTGGCAGGCAGCGGACCGGCTGATCTCGCATCTGGACGACGACACCATCCAACGTGCCCAGGCTTCGCTGGCGCGCTTCGATTCGGTCGGCCAGCAACGCATGGCCGCGCTGCACGGCGGCAGCCGCGACAACCTCGAAGTCAGCCCGAACCTCTGGGCTGGTGTCGGTCTGGTACGTGGCGGTGCCGGTACGGCGCTGGTCGGCGATGGCCCGACCGTGGCAGCGCGGGTCAAGGAATATGCGGATCTGGGCATCGACACCTTCATCTTCTCCGGTTATCCACACCTCGAAGAATCGTATCGGGTGGCCGAGCTGCTGTTCCCGCACCTCGACGTCGAGCGCCCGGAACTGCCGAAGAGCGCTGGCTATGTCAGCCCGTTCGGCGAGATGGTCGCCAACGACATTCTGCCCAAAGCCGCATCGCAGAGCTGAGGCGCGGCCATGAACAAATTTATCCACAGCCTCGCGCCCTGGGCGTTGCCGGTGTTGCTGCTGGCGGTGTGGCAGTTGTCGGTGTCGGCCGGTTGGTTGTCGACGCGGATTCTGCCGGCACCGGTGGCGGTGATCGAAGCCGGCGTCAGTCTGGTGCGCAGCGGCGAGATCTGGACACACCTGGCGATCAGCGGCTGGCGCGCAGCACTCGGTTTCACCATCGGCGGCGGCATCGGCCTGGTGCTGGGCTTCATCACCGGCCTGTCGAAGTGGGGCGAACGCCTGCTCGACAGCTCGGTGCAGATGATTCGCAACGTGCCGCATCTGGCGCTGATTCCGCTGGTGATCCTGTGGTTCGGCATTGACGAGTCAGCGAAGATTTTCCTCGTGGCGCTGGGCACCTTGTTCCCGATTTACCTCAACACTTACCACGGTATCCGCAACGTCGACCCGGCGCTGGTGGAGATGGCGCGCAGTTATGGCCTGAGCGGTTTCAGCCTGTTCTGGCAGGTGATTCTGCCGGGTGCGTTGCCGTCGATTCTGGTCGGCGTGCGCTTCGCTTTGGGCTTCATGTGGCTGACGCTGATCGTCGCTGAAACCATCTCGGCCAGCTCCGGTATCGGCTATCTGGCGATGAACGCCCGCGAATTCCTGCAGACCGATGTGGTGGTGCTGGCGATCCTGCTTTACGCGGTGCTCGGCAAACTTGCCGACCTCGCCGCCCGTGGACTTGAGCGTGTGTGGCTGCGCTGGCACCCGGCCTATCAGGTTGCCAAGGGAGGTGCGGCATGACTGCTCAACAACCTCCACGCCTGTTGCGCGGGATTCCGCTGGCGGTGCGCAACCTGCAGAAGACCTTCGGCTCACGCCAAGTGTTGCGTGACATCGATCTGCACATTCCGGCGGGGCAGTTTGTCGCCGTGGTCGGGCGCAGCGGTTGTGGCAAGAGCACGTTTTTGCGCCTGCTCGCCGGCCTCGATCAACCGACTGGCGGCGAGCTGCTGGCCGGTTCCGCGCCGCTCAGCCAGGCGCGCGACGATACGCGGCTGATGTTCCAGGAAGCGCGGCTGCTGCCGTGGAAAAAGATCATCGACAACGTCGGTCTCGGCCTCAAGGGCAACTGGCGCCAGCAAGCGCTGGACGCACTGGAAGCAGTGGGCCTGGCCGATCGCGCCAATGAATGGCCGGCGGCGTTGTCCGGTGGCCAGAAGCAGCGCGTCGCGCTGGCCCGGGCGCTGATTCACCAGCCGCGTCTGCTGCTGCTCGACGAACCGCTCGGCGCACTGGATGCACTGACCCGCATCGAGATGCAGCAACTGATCGAACGGCTGTGGCAGCAACACGGTTTTACCGTGCTGCTGGTGACCCATGACGTCAGTGAAGCGGTGGCGATCGCCGATCGGGTGATCCTGATCGAGGACGGCGAAGTCGGTCTCGACCTGCACGTCGAACTGCCGCGCCCCAGGGTGCGTGGCTCGCATCGCCTCGCCGCACTGGAAGCCGAAGTGCTCAACCGTGTTCTGTCCCAGCCCGGCGAACCGCCGGCGCCGGAACCCGTTTCACCCCTGCCTACGCAACTGCGCTGGGCGCAATAACACCTTTATCAACGACAGGAATCAATGCCATGACTATCAAAGCCATCAACGTGCGCAACCAGTTCAAAGGCTCGATCAAGGAAATCGTCCTCGGCGACGTGCTGTCGGAAATCGACGTGCAGACCGCTTCGGGCATCGTCACTTCGGTGATCACCACCCGTTCTGTGAAAGAGTTGGAGCTGGTGGTCGGCAGTGAGGTGATCGCCTTTGTGAAATCCACCGAGGTGTCCATCGCCAAGTTGTGAGCCGGTGAGCAAAAAACAACCCCGGAGGGTGTGAGCCCTGCGGGGTTTTTTGTGCCTGTCGCGGATTCGGCGGCGCGGCTTTCGCGAGCAGGCTCGCTCCCACAGGGGAACGCATTTCAAATGTGGGAGCGAGCCTGCTCGCGAAAGGGCCGGTGCATGCGCTAGAGATTTCTTTTGGGTAGATACGGCGGAAGGTACAACCCGATATAGGCATCAAACACGCGCATCCCTTCCTCGGCCATGCGCGGGGTGATCTGCCCGTGCTGCTGCACCGAACGTGCATAAACCCGGTCGCCCAGTTCCATCGCCAGGGCAAACACATCGACATCGTCCGGCAGCCTCGGCAACTCGAAATGCTGGTCGAACAGCTTGTGCATCAGGTCGCCCAGTTCGAGGTCGTGCTGGCGGTCGGCCTGGGTGACTTCGGTCAGGCCATGTTGCGCCAGGATCAATTGCCGCGCGGCTGCGTCTTCGTCGTAGATCTCGAGCATGCGCTGTTCGACCAGTCGCGACAGATCTCGCCAGTCGCGCAAGGCATCATGATCGATCGGTGCTTGCAGGCAAGCGCGGAAGGCTGCGTGGACATCGGCGGTCAGCGCTTCGAGCAGCGCCGGGACGCTGGCGAAAAAGTGATACACGGAAGAGGGCGGAATCTGCGCGCGTTCGGCGACGCTGTAGATCGACAGACTGGCCACGCCCTCGGCCGCCAGCAACGTGCGTGCGGCATCGAGGATCGAATCGATCCGCGCCTGACTGCGGGCACGGGGTTTGCGGACGGTGGCGGGACGCGTCATGGAAGTCTCCTGCGGGGCAGCGGGCATTGTACGAGGCGGTTCAGGTGTTGTCTGCCAGTACCCTGTGGCGAGGGGATTTAGCGAAACGTCGCACCGCCCCGTTCGGCTGCGCAGCAGTCGTAAACCCTGAGAGCCGGGTATTCCTGACACACCGAGTGGGATGGATTTGGGGCTGCTTCGCAACCCAACGGGGATAAATCCCCTCGCCACAGGTTTTGTGTTCGGCCATAAAAAAACGCCGGTGGCTGAATCAGCCAACGGCGTTTTTTGAAGCTGCAAACCGTTTAAACGGTATGCAGATACCAGTTGTACTCAAGGTCGGAGATGGAGTGTTCGAACTCCTCCAGCTCGCTTTCCTTGCAGGCAACGAAGATATCGATGTACTTCGGATCGATGTACTTGGCCATCACCTCGCTGTCGTCCAGCTCGCGCAGGGCATCGCGCAAGTTGTTCGGCAGGCTCTGTTCGTTCTGCTCGTAGCTGTTGCCTTCGACAGGCGCGCCCGGTTCGATCTTGTTGACCAGGCCGTGGTGCACGCCGGCCAGTACCGAAGCCATCAGCAGGTACGGGTTGGCGTCGGCGCCGGCCACGCGGTGCTCGATACGTACGGCATCGGCAGAACCGGTTGGTACGCGAATCGCCACGGTGCGGTTGTCCAGGCCCCAGCACGGCGAGTTCGGTACGTAGAACTGCGCGCCGAAGCGACGGTAGGAGTTGACGTTCGGGCAGAGGAAAGCCATCTGCGCCGGCAGGGTCTCGAGCACACCGCCGATCGCGTGACGCAGCGCGGCGTTCTGCTCGGGATCCTCGCTGGCAAAAATGTTTTTGCCGGCTTTGTCCAGAATCGAAATATGTACGTGCAGACCATTGCCCGCCTGGCCCGGATACGGCTTGGCCATGAAGGTGGTGTCCATTTCATGGTCGTAGGCGATGTTCTTGATCAGACGCTTGAGCAGGACCGCGTAGTCGCAGGCCTTGATCGGGTCGGCGACGTGGTGCAGGTTCACTTCGAACTGCGCCGGGGCACTTTCCTTGACGATCGCATCGGCCGGGATGCCTTGCTCTTTGGCACCTTCCAGAATGTCCTGGAGGCAGTCGACGTATTCGTCGAGGTCGTCGATCAGGTAGACCTGAGTCGAGTGCGGGCGTTTGCCGGAGATCGGCGAGCGTGGCGGCTGTGGACGGCCGTTCACGTTTTCCTGGTCGATCAGGTAGAACTCGAGTTCGAAGGCGGCGCAGATGGTCAGGCCGAGCTCGTCGAACTTGGTCACCACCTGGCGCAGCACTTCGCGGGGATCGGCGAAGAACGGATCGCCTTCGAGTTCGTGCATGGTCATCAACAGCTGCGCGGTCGGGCGCTTCTGCCATGGCTCGTTGCACAGGGTATCGGGGATCGGATAGCAGATACGATCGGCGTCGCCGATGTCCAGGCCCAGCCCGGTGCTTTCCACCGTGGAGCCATTGATATCCAGAGCAAATAGAGAGGCCGGCAGGTTGATGCCTTTCTCGTAAACCTTGTGGAGGCTGGTGCGTTCGATGCGCTTGCCGCGCACCACACCATTCATATCCGCAATCAGAAGGTCAACGTACAGAACCTCAGGATGTTCCTTAAGGAACGCGTTCGCTTCGTTAAGCTGAACGGCACGCGGGGGTACCGACATGATGCAACACCTTTGTTGTTAAAAATATCAATCATTGATCTTTTCTGGTTTCAGTCAACCCGAACGGCCTGCCGAAGTCAAGCGAGGCCTTTTTTGCCCCGAAAAAGCGCTTGAAGGGCATTTATGGGGCACTTTGGGGCGTTTTTTCAAACCTTGAACGTTGCTCAGCTGCGGGCTTGAGCAGGCCGTGTTGTATTTTTTACGGGGGTGTTGTGTAAAAAAATGAACAAGGCTAAGCTCCGGTCAAACCCATAACAGCAATAATACCGGGGTGCTTCATGTCTCGCCTGCCGTTAATCGGCATCACCGACTGCTCGCAACAGTCCGGTCTGCATGCTCATCACATCAGTGGCGATCAATCCGTCCGTAGCGCAGCCAGCAAGGCGCGCAGCCTGTTGACGAGACTCTCGTCAACATCCGGCAAAACGGCAGCGTCCGATATTCTGGACGTCGGGCACAGCATCCGCTTTATGGCGTCTCCTTTCACTATAGAACTCTTTCCCTCCCAAAGCCCGTGCCGCACTCAGCGTCATGCTTGTGATTCTGCACGTTTGCAAAGTGCACGGGAAATGCAACGCCAGCGTCAAGGGCAGGTAAGCTCCTCTTTCATTGTCTATGCGCGGTGCCAGGCGTAAGCCGGCACTGCGCGAGCAAGCCCCCTTTAACGCGACGCCGCAAGCGTCAAAATTGCCTGACATCGCGTCAGGAGACTCAGCCCAGAGGCATTTATGAGTAACAACCTCGACCAGCTCACCGATTGGTTGAAAGACCGCAAGATCACAGAAGTCGAATGCATGATCGGCGACTTGACCGGTATTACCCGGGGCAAGATTTCGCCGACCAACAAGTTCATCGCCGAGAAAGGCATGCGTCTGCCGGAGAGCGTGCTGCTGCAGACCGTGACCGGCGACTACGTCGAAGACGACATCTATTACGAACTGCTCGACCCGGCCGACATCGACATGATCTGCCGCCCCGACCAGAACGCCGTGTACCTGGTGCCGTGGGCGATCGAGCCGACCGCGCAGGTGATCCACGACACCTACGACAAGCAAGGCAACCCGATCGAGCTGTCGCCGCGCAACGTCCTCAAGAAAGTCTTGAAGCTGTATGCCGACAAGGGCTGGCAGCCAATCGTGGCGCCGGAAATGGAGTTCTACCTGACCAAGCGCAGCGACGACCCCGACTATCCGTTACAGCCGCCGATCGGCCGCTCGGGCCGTCCGGAAATTGGCCGGCAGTCGTTCTCCATTGAAGCGGCCAACGAATTCGACCCGCTGTTCGAAGACGTCTACGACTGGTGCGAATTACAGGAGCTGGACCTCGACACGCTGATCCACGAAGACGGCACCGCGCAGATGGAAATCAACTTCCGTCACGGTGACGCCCTGTCGCTGGCCGATCAGATTCTGGTGTTCAAGCGCACCATGCGCGAGGCCGCGCTCAAGCACGATGTCGCTGCGACATTCATGGCCAAGCCGATGACCGGTGAGCCGGGCAGCGCCATGCACCTGCACCAGAGCATCATCGACATTCAGTCCGGCAAGAACGTTTTCTCCAACGAAGACGGGACCATGAGCCAGTTGTTCCTGCACCACATCGGTGGCTTGCAGAAGCTGATCCCCGAGCTGTTGCCGCTGTTCGCGCCGAACGTCAACTCGTTCCGCCGCTTCCTCCCGGACACATCGGCACCGGTGAACGTCGAGTGGGGCGAAGAGAACCGTACCGTCGGCCTGCGCGTACCGGATGCCGGCCCGCAGAACCGCCGCGTGGAAAACCGTCTGCCGGGCGCCGACGCCAACCCGTACCTGGCGATCGCCGCGAGTCTGCTCTGCGGTTACATCGGCATGGTCGAGGGCCTGAACCCGAGCGCGCCAGTGGTCGGCCGTGGTTACGAGCGCCGCAACCTGCGCCTGCCGCTGACCATCGAAGACGCGCTGGAGCGCATGGAAAACAGCGCGACCATCGAGAAGTATCTCGGCAAGACCTTCATCACCGGCTACGTCGCGGTCAAGCGGGCCGAGCATGAAAACTTCAAGCGCGTGATCAGTTCGTGGGAGCGTGAGTACCTGCTCTTCGCCGTCTGATACGCCGGGCGCGGCGGCCAGCCGTCGCGCCTTCACCGATAACAAGGAGAATTGGCATGACCAGCAACAACCCGCAAACCCGTGAGTGGCAAGCGCTGAGCAGCGATCACCACCTGGCCCCGTTCAGCGACTTCAAGCAACTGAAAGAGAAGGGCCCGCGGATCATCACCAACGCCAAGGGCGTTTATCTGTGGGACAGCGAAGGCAACAAGATCCTCGACGGCATGGCTGGCCTCTGGTGCGTGGCGATCGGTTACGGTCGCGATGAACTGGCCGATGCCGCCGCCAAACAGATGCGCGAGCTGCCGTACTACAACCTGTTCTTCCAGACTGCCCACCCGCCGGCGCTGGAACTGGCCAAGGCGATCGCCGAAGTGGCGCCAGAAGGCATGAACCACGTGTTCTTCACCGGCTCCGGCTCCGAAGGCAACGACACCATGCTGCGCATGGTCCGTCACTACTGGGCGATCAAAGGCCAGCCGAACAAGAAAGTCATCATCAGCCGCAAGAACGGTTATCACGGTTCGACCGTGGCCGGCGCGAGCCTCGGCGGCATGACTTATATGCACGAGCAGGGCGACCTGCCGATTCCGGGCATCGTCCACATCGCCCAGCCGTATTGGTTCGCCGAGGGTGGTGACATGTCGCCGGAAGAGTTCGGCATCTGGGCGGCCAATCAGCTCGAAGAGAAGATTCTCGAAGTCGGCGTCGACAACGTCGGTGCCTTTATTGCCGAGCCTATTCAGGGTGCCGGCGGCGTGATCATTCCGCCCGACACCTACTGGCCGCGCATCAAGGAAATCCTCGCCAAGTACGACATCCTCTTCGTCGCCGACGAAGTGATCTGCGGTTTTGGTCGTACCGGTGAGTGGTTCGGTAGCGATTTCTACGACCTTGCGCCTGACATGATGACCATCGCCAAGGGCCTGACCTCCGGCTACATCCCGATGGGCGGATTGATCGTGCGTGATTCGGTGGTGGCCGTGCTCAACGAAGGCGGCGATTTCAACCACGGCTTCACTTACTCCGGGCACCCGGTGGCAGCAGCGGTGGGCCTGGAAAACATCCGCATCCTGCGCGACGAAAAAATTATCGAGAACGCCCACAACGAAACGGCACCGTATTTGCAGAAACGTCTGCGCGAGCTGAATGATCACCCGTTGGTAGGTGAAGTTCGCGGCGTCGGTCTGCTGGGGGCGATCGAGCTGGTGCAGGACAAGGCCACGCGCAAGCGTTACGAAGGCAAGGGCGTGGGCATGATCTGCCGGCAGTTCTGCTTCGACAACGGCCTGATCATGCGCGCAGTCGGCGACACCATGATCATCGCGCCGCCGCTGGTGATCAGCAAAGCCGAGATCGATGAGCTGGTTACAAAAGCACGCAAGTGTCTGGACCTGACCCTCAATGCGCTGCAGGCCTAGGTGCTAGGCTTTGGGCGTGGGAGCTGCGGCGCACTCGCTCAAAGCTGTCAGAAAGGCTGGTCTTTTGTTGAAAGACCGCCTCGGATCTTGCCAGACTAGCCGCGGTTCCAGTTGTCCGGGTTCGGCCGCTGAACAAAGTGGTTCAAAAAAGAAAAATTTGGAGCATGACGCATGAAGGCATTAGGTAAAAAGCTAGCTGGCAAGACTCTGCTCGCGCTGTCCATGGCGGGCATGATGGCGGGTGCGGTGCACGCGGACGACAAGGTGCTGCACGTCTACAACTGGTCCGACTATATCGCGCCGGACACCGTGGCCAACTTTGAGAAAGCCACCGGGATCAAAGTCGTCTACGACGTCTTCGACAGTAACGAAACCCTGGAAGCCAAGCTGCTGGCCGGCAAGTCCGGTTACGACATCGTGGTGCCTTCCAACAACTTCCTCGCCAAGCAGATCAAGGCCGGCGTTTACCAGGAGCTGGACAAGTCCAAGCTGCCTAACTGGAAAAACCTCGACGAAGACCTGCTCAAGGCCGTTGGCGACGCCAGCGACCAGGGCAACAAACACGCCTTCCCGTACATGTGGGGCTCGATCGGCATCGGCTACAACCCGGCCAAGGTCAAGGCTGCGCTGGGTATCGACAAGATCGATTCGTGGGACGTGGTGTTCAAGCCGGAAAACATCGAGAAACTCAAAAGCTGCGGCGTGAGCTTCCTCGATGCCCCGACCGAAATGATTCCGGCGGCATTGCACTATCTGGGCAAGCCGACCAACAGCAAGGACAAGGCTGATCTGAAGGCCGCCGAAGACCTGTTCCTGAAGATCCGTCCTTCGGTCGCCTACTTCCACTCTTCCAAGTACATCTCCGACCTGGCCAACGGCAACATCTGCGTCGCCGTCGGTTACTCGGGTGACCTCGAGCAATCCAAGACCCGCGCTCAGGAAGCCGGTGACAAGGTCAAGCTGGCCTACACCATTCCGAAAGAAGGCGCCGGTACTTTCTACGACATGGTCGCCATTCCCAAGGATGCCGAAAACGTCGAAGCCGCCTACAAGTTCATGAACTACCTGCTGGAGCCGCAAGTGATGGCCGGCATCACCAACGCCGTGCGTTTCCCGAACGGCAACAAGGCGGCAACGCCTCTGGTGGACAAGGACATCACCAGCGACCCGAGCATCTATCCTTCGGCTGAAGTGAAGAAGCAGCTCTATGCGATCAGCGATCTGGACGCCGCCACACTGCGTCTGATCACCCGCAGCTGGACCAAGATCAAATCGGGCAAATAAGCCGGTTTGTCGCCACAACCGCTGGCCGTCGTCGTCGCGACGGCGGCCAGCGGATAATTAAATGACAGAAAGTTTTGCTGGATCGGTTTTTCGAGGGTAAGTTGCGCGCCGGTTTTGTTGTCGGGCAGCCATGGCTGTCATGCAGCGCGGGGCAACTTGGGCCCAATCAATTTAGAGGACCTCCACTTGCCTGTATTTTCTTCTTTGCGCAAAGCCCTGCTGGCCGCTGCCGGCCTGACAATCGCTGTCGGAGCCCAGGCCGCCGGTACGGTGCATATTTATAACTGGTCCGATTACATCGGCGAATCGACCCTGGCCGACTTCGAGAAAGAGACCGGGATCAAACCGGTCTACGACGTTTTCGACTCCAACGAAACCCTGGAAGGCAAGCTGCTCGCCGGGCGCACCGGTTATGACGTGGTCGTGCCGTCGAACCACTTCCTTGGCAAGCAGATCAAGGCGGGCGCGTTCCAGAAGCTCGACAAGGCGCAGCTGCCCAATTATTCCAACCTCGACCCGGTGCTGCTCAAGCGCCTGGAGCAGAACGATCCCGGCAACCTCTACGCCGTACCGTATCTGTGGGGCACCAACGGCATCGGCTACAACGTCGACAAGGTCAAAGCTGTGCTGGGTATCGACAAGATCGATTCCTGGGCCGTGCTGTTCGAGCCGGAAAACATCAAGAAGCTGCACAGCTGCGGTGTCGCGTTCCTCGATTCGGCTGACGAAATGATGCCGACCATGCTCAATTACCTGGGCCTGAACGCCAACAGCACCAACACCAAGGACTACGAAAAGGCCACCGCCAAGCTGCTCGCGGTGCGTCCCTACGTGACCTATTTCCATTCGTCGAAGTACATCGGCGATCTGGCCAACGGCGACATCTGCGTGGCCATCGGTTTCTCCGGCGATATCTTCCAGGCGAAGAACCGTGCCGAGGAAGCCAAGAAGGGCGTCAACATCGCCTACTCGATCCCGAAAGAGGGCGGCGCGCTGTGGTTCGACATGCTGGCGATCCCCAAGGATTCGTCCAACGTCAAAGAGGCCCACGCCTTCATCAACTATTTGCTGAAACCTGAGGTGATCGCCCAGGTCAGTGATTACGTCGGTTACGCCAACCCCAATCCGGGTTCGGACAAGCTGATGGAACAATCCATTCGCACCGATGAAGCGGTTTACCCACCGCAAGCAGTCCTCGACAAGACCTACGTGTCGACCGAGTTGCCAGCCAATATTCAGCGTTTGATGACCCGTAGCTGGACCAAGGTCAAGTCGGGCAAATAACGCACAAACTATCCAGGGTTCGTCTTGCGGGGCGAACTGCTGCTTCTGTTGGGAGTTTCGTAAATGGCAGTTGCCTCCGGCGCCTACAAGAAAGCCCTCGAGGGCGACCAGACACCAAAACAGGTGCTGGTCAAAATCGACCGGGTCACGAAGAAGTTCGACGAGACGATTGCCGTGGACGACGTGTCCCTGGAAATCAAGAAGGGCGAAATTTTTGCTCTGCTCGGCGGTTCGGGATCGGGCAAATCCACCTTGCTACGGATGCTGGCAGGCTTCGAACGGCCCACGGAAGGGCGGATTTTCCTCGACGGCGTCGACATCACCGACATGCCGCCGTACGACCGTCCGATCAACATGATGTTCCAGTCCTACGCTTTGTTCCCGCACATGACCGTGGCGCAGAACATTGCCTTCGGCTTGCAGCAGGACAAGATCCCCAAGGCCGAGATCGACGCCCGCGTGGCCGAGATGCTCAAGCTGGTGCAGATGAGCCAGTACGCCAAGCGCAAGCCGCATCAACTGTCCGGCGGCCAGCGTCAACGCGTGGCCCTGGCCCGTTCGCTGGCCAAGCGGC
Organism: Pseudomonas sp. Leaf434; assembly: GCF_001425545.1. Taxonomy (NCBI): domain Bacteria; kingdom Pseudomonadati; phylum Pseudomonadota; class Gammaproteobacteria; order Pseudomonadales; family Pseudomonadaceae; genus Pseudomonas; species Pseudomonas sp. Leaf434. The sequence goes on from NZ_LMQZ01000001.1 coordinate 2,361,753, forward strand.
CGAAGCTGTTGCTGCTCGACGAACCGATGGGCGCACTGGACAAAAAGCTGCGTTCGCAGATGCAGCTGGAACTGGTGGAAATCATCGAGCGCGTCGGCGTGACCTGCGTGATGGTGACCCACGACCAGGAAGAGGCCATGACCATGGCCGAGCGCATCGCGATCATGCACCTGGGCTGGATTGCGCAGATTGGTAGCCCGATTGACATCTACGAAACCCCGACCAGCCGTCTGGTCTGCGAATTCATCGGCAACGTCAACATCTTCGAAGGCGAAGTGATCGACGACGCCGAAGGCCACGCGACCATCACCTGCAAGGACCTCGACCGGCAGATCTACGTCGGCCACGGCATCAGTACCTCGGTGCAGGACAAGTCGGTCACCTACGCGATTCGCCCGGAAAAACTGCTGGTCACCGCCGACATGCCGACCTGCGAGTACAACTGGTCGAGCGGCAAGGTCCACGACATCGCTTATCTGGGCGGGCACTCGGTGTTCTACGTCGAATTGCCGAGCGGCAAACTGGTGCAGTCGTTCGTCGCCAACGCCGAACGTCGCGGCGCGCGTCCGACCTGGGGCGATCAGGTCTACGTGTGGTGGGAAGACGATAGCGGCGTGGTACTTCGCTCATGAACATGCGCAAATTCAAACGCCGTATAAACCGAATCATCCCCAATGGCCGGCAGCTGGTCATCGGGGTGCCGTTCATCTGGCTGTTCCTGTTCTTCATGCTGCCGTTCTTCATCGTTCTGAAGATCAGCTTCGCCGAAGCCGACGTGGCGATCCCGCCGTACACCGAGATCTACACCTACGCCGAGCAGAAGCTGCAAGTGCTGCTGAACCTGGGCAACTACGCGTTGCTTGGTGACGACGAGTTGTACATCGCTGCCTATCTCGGCTCGCTGAAAATGGCCTTTATCAGCACCTTGCTCTGCCTGCTGATCGGCTATCCGATGGCCTACGCCATCGCCAGCGCGCGCAAAGAGCTGCAAACGGTGCTGGTGCTGTTGATCATGATGCCGACCTGGACGGCGATCCTGATCCGCGTCTACGCGTGGATGGGCATCCTCAGCAACAACGGCCTGCTCAACGGCTTCCTGATGAGCATGGGCCTGATCGACGAGCCGCTGCAGATTCTCAATACCAACCTGGCGGTGTACATCGGGATTGTCTATTCGTACCTGCCGTTCATGATCCTGCCGCTGTACGCCAACTTGGTGAAGCATGATCAGAGTCTGCTGGAAGCCGCGTCTGATCTGGGGTCGAGCACCTTCAACAGCTTCTGGAAAATCACCATTCCGCTGTCCAAGAACGGCATCATTGCCGGCTGCATGCTGGTGTTCATTCCGGTGGTCGGCGAGTTCGTGATCCCGGAACTGCTCGGCGGCCCGGAAACCCTGATGATCGGTAAGGTGCTGTGGCAAGAATTCTTCAACAACCGCGACTGGCCGGTGGCGTCCGCCCTGGCGGTGGTGATGCTGGCGATCCTGATTGTGCCGATCATCCTGTTCAACCGCAGTCAGGCCAAGGAAATGGAGGGTAAAGAATGAAGCGCTTCCGTTTCTCCAGCCTGATGCTGGTATTGGGTCTGATCTTCATCTATCTGCCGATGCTGATCCTGGTGATCTACTCGTTCAACGCCTCGAAACTGGTGACGGTGTGGGGCGGCTGGTCGATCAAGTGGTATGTCGGCCTGCTCGACAACTCGCAACTGATGGGCTCGGTGCTGCGCTCGCTGGAAATCGCCTGCTACACCGCGGTTGCTGCGGTGGCACTGGGTACCCTGGCCGCGTTCGTGCTGACCCGTATCACCCGCTTCAAGGGCCGTACGCTGTTCGGTGGCCTGGTGACTGCACCACTGGTGATGCCGGAAGTGATCACCGGTCTGTCGCTGTTGCTGCTGTTCGTGGCCATGGCGCAGATGATCGGCTGGCCGCAGGAGCGCGGGATCGTCACCATCTGGATTGCGCACACCACGTTCTGCGCGGCGTATGTGGCGGTGGTGGTGTCGGCGCGTTTGCGTGAGCTGGACCTGTCGATCGAAGAGGCGGCGATGGACCTGGGTGCGCGGCCGTGGAAGGTGTTCTTCCTGATCACCATCCCGATGATCGCGCCATCACTGGCGGCAGGCGGCATGATGTCGTTCGCGCTGTCGCTGGATGACCTGGTGCTGGCGAGCTTCGTTTCCGGCCCGGGTTCGACGACGCTGCCGATGGAAGTGTTCTCGGCCGTGCGCCTGGGCGTGAAGCCGGAGATCAACGCCGTGGCCAGTCTGATTCTGCTGGCGGTGTCGCTGGTGACCTTCCTCGTCTGGTTCTTCAGCCGCCGCGCCGAAGAAGCACGCAAGAAAGCCATCCAGCAAGCCATCGAAGAAAGCGCCGCCGATTCGTGGAAACAACCGGACGCACGCCGCGCGCCAGCGCCGGAAGCGGCCTAAGCAATATCAGGTTGGCCTCAACCCTGCGGCCAACCTGGTTGTAAATGTGGGAGCGAGCCTGCTCGCGAAGACAGAGTGTCAGTCGACTCCGATGCCGGCTGACACAGCGCTTTCGCGAGCAGGCTCGCTCCCACATTTGGAATGCAATCTCCTGTGGGAGCGAGCTTGCTCGCGAAAGGGCCGGTCGAGACGGCATCAATCTATTGCGCAGCCCGCGCAGGCAACAGCTTCAACGTACTGCGCGTATTCGCCAGCACCTCTTCCTCGCTGAAATGCGCCTGCACATAAATCCCCTCCACATACGCCTCGGCCTGATCGTCATAGTGACTGTCCAGTGGCACGCCACTCTGGCCGACCGGATTGATCGTCAGGCTATGGACCGGATCGGCAAAATCCACCAGACGCCGCGTCGACGGTCCATAGGTCACCGGCCATGGCGCCGGGCCGATCTTCGCCGAGAGGTTGTTTGGCACTTCGTGGCTGCCCGGCGCCGCGAACGGGCCGACGTTGAACAGGCGATCCAGCGGCTTCTGCTGCCCCAGCGGATGGCCGTGAGTCAGGGTGTGCGCCGCGCCCCACTGCCAACCGGCCACGTTATCGCCGAGGGTCAGTTTCAGATGCGCCATGCTTGCCGCCCACGCCGTGCGCACGACATCGGCGCGGGTTTCTCTGGCCGGCGTGCTGCGATTGTCCCACCACGGTGAGTCCGCCTTGGCCGCCAGGCGTGGCAGCGCGGAGTCGATCACCCGCGTCGACAGCAGTGTTTCGAAGAAGTCGTTGCCCAACTCATCGCGCATCGCCGCATCGGCAAGGTCGTAGAGGAATTGGTTGAACACCGTCGCGCTGATCGAATTCAGCGGATAGTCGCCGGGCCACTGCGCCAGTTGCTCGACCAGTTTCAGCTGCGCCGGATCACTCACCACCTCACGCAACACCGGCAACAGTGGCGCCAACAGACGCGGGCCGTAACCGGTCGCCGTGCCCAGTTGCAGTTGCTGGTTGGCCTCGTTGCTCCACTTCACCCGGTTGTCGCTGAGCTGACGGTCAAGCTGCTGACCACGATCGGCAAGGTTGTAGTAACCGGGGATCTCCATGCCGGTCGGCGACACGGGCTGGAAGTTGGCCGAGACGATATAGCCGCGCGCCGGATTCTCTTCCTGCGGGTTGGCGCTGAACGGGTAGTAGCCGTCCTTGTCCGCCTCGGGCGTGCTGCCGTCGAGGATGAAGCCCGGTTTCACCCCGGCCGGACGTTTGGGCAGCAGGGCCGAGGCCCACCAGGCGATATCGCCTTTGGCGTTGGCGTACACCAGATTCAGGCCCGGCGCCTGCACCTTGGCCGCTGCCGCGCGGGCCTTGGCCAAGGTGTCGGCGCGGTTGAGCTGGTAGAAGCCGTCGAGGATCGGGTTGGGTGTTTCGAGGAAGGCCCACCACATCGCAATCGGGGTTTTGCCGGCAGCACTGCCAAGAGCATCGTTGACGATTGGCCCGTGCGGGGACTGGCGCAAGGTGAGGGTCACCGGCGCCTGCCCCTTTACCTTGATCTGTTGTTCGGTGACGAGCATCTCGGTCCACTGGCCGCGATACCAGACCTGATTGGGGTTGGCCGGATTGACCTTCTCGGCGATCAGATCGAGGTCATCGTTCTGGAACATGGTCAGGCTCCAGCCGAAATCGAGGTTGTGTCCCAGAAACGCGAACGGCACCAGTGCCTGATGATGGCCGTACAACTCGAAACCCGGCGCCGACAACTGCGCCTCGTACCATACCGACGGCACCGAGAAACGGATATGCGGATCGCCGGCCAGCAATGGCTTGCCACTCTGACTGCGGCTGCCGGCAATCACCCAGGCGTTGCTGCCCTCGAACTGCGGCAGGCCGTTGTCGAGCAGCGCCTGTTCGCTGAGGCGGGCGAGGGCGGTGAGGTCCTGCCAGTCGCCGGCGGCGAGGGCCGGTGCGTGCCGGGTGTGATCGGTGACCAGAACGCCTTTGGCCTGCCAGTCGAGATCGAAGACATTGAGGTAATCGGCGCCGAGCTGATCGCGCACGTAGGTCAGCAGCGGCTCGGTGCGAAACGCAGCGGCAAAGCTGTAGGCCATGTAGCCGGCGACGCTGATGCTGTCTTCGGCCGTGAACGGCCGCTTGGGGATGCCCAGCACGTCGAACTCGATCGGCGCGGCGTGGGTGTCCTGATATTGGTTGATGCCATCCAGATAGGCTTGCAGGCCCTTCCATGCCGGCGACTGCTTGTCGAGGCTGGCGACGTAACTGGCCGCGCGCTCGCGAATGCGCAGGCTGCGGAACAGCTTGTCGGCGTCGAGCAGTTTCAGCCCTAGCACTTCGGCCAGCTCGCCCCGGGCGAGGCGGCGCATGGCTTCCATCTGGAACAGACGATCCTGCGCGTGCACATAACCGAGGGCGCGATAGAGGTCGGTTTCGTTCTCGGCGCGGATATGCGGCACACCGCGCTCGTCATAGCGCACGGTCACCGAGCCTTGCAGGTTGCGCAGCTCGATCTGGCCCTGGCGCGTCGGCTGCTTGCTGTAGATATACCCGCCGGCGGCGCCGAGCAGGACAACGATGAGCAAGGCAACGACGATCAACGCACGCTTCATGGTGACTCCTTGTGCAGGCGGGAAGGCCACCCGTCGGGCTGCAAACATTTAGCACAGAGCATCTGTGCGGTGCAGCGCTGTCCTTGAAAAGTCCGGAATGCCTTACTTCGCGTCCGCCGGCCATGGGCAATAACAACCCACCGCCAAGGTGTGGGTAGCATTGACCGGGCGATCTTCCGTCAGGGCATGCAGGATCGGTTCGATAAAGCTGTTGCTGGAGTTGCAGGTCAAGCCTTCGCTGTACGGGCCGAAGTAGGCGAGTTTGCCGCTGCGATCCCAGATCGCCACGGCAGGGCTGGCGGGGATCTGTTCGGCGCCGGGCAGGACGATGATGGTTTTCAGGCTGGCGAGGGTGGCGGGCAACTGGCCGTGGCTGCCGGGCTTTTGCACGGCGAAGAACTCCACGCCACGCGCGCCGAACTGTTCGACCATCTCGCTCAGGTGCTGTTGATTGCCGACATTGCACGGACAGGCCGGGTCCCAGAAGTGCACGAGGCGGATATTTCCCGGCCCGGCGAGGTTGTCCGGCAGGCGCAGCGGGTCACCGGAAAATACCGCCGTATGTTCGCTGAACGCGCGCAGATAGCGGCCCTGAAACCAGTCATATGCCGCCCACAGCACCCCGGCGCAGATCAGCGCGAGCAGGCTGGCGAACAGTGCGGTGCGGTAGGGCGAACGCATGATTTCGGAATCTGAAAAGGTTGGCTAGCTTGCCATGCTTGCTCCGACAGATGAATATCGCAGGCCGATAAAGTCCGTTTACCGCTTTGGAATGTCCGCATGCCTGATACTTTCGACCCCGATCATTTACGCGCGAGCCTCAAGCCATTGGCCGAGTGGCAGCCGTTATCGGATGAGGCGAAGGCTTATCAGCGCTTCTACAAGACCGACTTCGCCGAGCGCGATGTCTGGCGCGGCATGGGTCGTTTCGAAGTCGATGGCTACGAGCTGGTCAGCCATTGCTGGTGGCCGGAGAAGGTCAAGGCGACGCTGTTTCTGCTCCACGGTTACTACGATCACATCGGCCTGTACCGGCATGTGATCGAGTGGGCGCTGGATCAGGATTTCGCCGTGATCGCCTGCGACTTGCCGGGACACGGATTGTCGAGCGGGCCACGGGCAAGCATTCGTGATTTCGCTGAATACCAGGACGTGTTGCAGGCGCTGTTCGCTGAAGCGAACTCGATCGCGCTGCCGCAGCCTTGGCATTTGTGCGGGCAAAGCACCGGTGGCGCGATTGTCGTCGACCACCTGCTCAACCATGGCGAGAACAGCCCGGCGCAGGGGCAGGTGATTCTGCTGGCGCCATTGGTAAGGCCAAGGGCGTGGGGCTGGTCGCAGTTGAGTTATTACCTGCTGCGGCCGTTTGTGCGCGGCGTGGTGCGACGCTTTAGCGAGAATTCCAACGATCCGGATTTTCTGCCGTTTCTGCTGGCCGATCCGTTGCAGCCAAGACGTCTGCCGACGAAATGGGTGGGCGCGCTGTCGCGCTGGATCATTCGCGTCGAGCACGCGAAAAAAAGTCCGCGACGGCCGCTGATCATTCAGGGGCAGGCGGACATGACTGTCGACTGGCAGCACAATCTGCAGGTGTTGAAATGGAAGTTCGACCGGCCGCAGATTCTGCTGTTGGCCGAGGCACGGCATCACCTGGCCAATGAAACGGCGGAGATGCGTGAGGAGTATTTCGAATTCTTGAGCAAGCGGATCAGGGGCCGGAATCTGTAGCGGCTGTGCGGGTCTCTTCGCGAGCAGGCTCGCTCCCACAGGGAATTCGGGATGCTCACACATTTTGTGTCCACTGATGATCCAATGTGGGAGCGAGCCTGCTCGCGAATGCGATCTTTCAGGCAACGAAGATTATTGGCCGACCGCCAACCCCGCCCGAATCGCCGCCAGTGCCGCCTGGTAGTAAGCCTTGCCCTCGGTCGACTCGGCAAACGTCGCAAACTCTTCCAGCTCTTCATCCGACAAATCGCGATAGACGTAGAGCAACGTGTTGTTCAGATCGGCGCCAATCTGATCCATCAGCCGCTGGCGCTGACCATTCAACATTCCCTGCGCCTGACCGCCGCCAAGCAATCCCGGAATCATCGAACTCAAGCTGTCCGCTGCCACGCCGGCAATCGCCAGGCTGACCTCGGCGCCAGCCTCACGGGCCGGCAGGGCCTGGGCGAGATGGCCGATGATCAGCAAGCGACTGTCGCTGGCCTGCATCTTCGGCAGGCCCTGGGCATTTTTTGCCAGTTGATCGCGACGGGTTGCGAGCAATTCGGCGGCGACGATTTTCTTGCCCAGCGGTGACTGGAAGAAGGTCAGCGCTGGTTTCGGGTCGGCGAGTTTCTGCCGCAGTTGCGCTTCGGCACGCTGATCCATGGCCTGCGCGGCAAAGCGTTGATTGCTGTTGTTGACCAGCGCCTGAAATACCGCAGGCGGCAGGCTGTTCTGATAGCGCTGCTGGGCGGCGCTCAGGGCATCGTTGAAATGCGCGCGTTGTTCTGGCCAGCCGGCGACCTTGTACAACTGATCGTGGCCGTCCGCCCAGGCGGGCAATACGCAGAACATCAACAGTGAAAAAAGCAAACGGCGCATAGGGACTCCTGTCAGCAGCGGACTATTGTCCGTGCGGTGCCGGTACTTGTCGAGAATTCGTAGCAAGGCGCTGCGTGGCTCTGTCGGATTTGTTGCCGTCGGCATACTATGCGCGCCATGCCGATATCCTCTGAACACCCGCTGCTGTTACGCATTGTCGACGACCTGGCCGAACACGGCTGGTCGCAGCAGAACATCTTCCTGCCCGCCGATCTGACCCGGGCGCTGGCGGCCGAGTGCCGTAAACGTGAAGCCGAGGGTGAGCTGGCGCCGGCGGCGGTCGGACGCGGGCCGTTTTCCGAGATTCGCGAGGGTATTCGCGGCGATCACATCCAGTGGATCGACCCGGGTCAGGCCGACGCCACTGACCGCTACCTGAGCCTGATGGACAGTCTGCGCGAGGCGCTCAATCGCGGCTTGTTTCTGGGGCTTGAGGATTTCGAATGCCATTTCGCCCTGTACCCGCCCGGCGCGTTCTACCTCAAGCACCTCGACCGTTTTCGCGATGATGACCGGCGCATGGTGTCGGCGGTGATCTACCTCAACGACGCCTGGTTGCCGGAGGACGGTGGCCAGTTGCGCATGTACCTGGGCGAGGAACGTGTGCACGACGTGCAGCCGACCGGCGGCTGCCTGGTGGTGTTTCTCTCCGGCGAAGTGCCCCACGAAGTGTTGCCGGCCCATCGCGAGCGCCTGTCGCTGACTGGCTGGTTCCGTCGCCGTGGCAACGAGCCGTTCTGAACATGGAAAAGATCCTGGTCAGTCGCTGCCTGCTGGGTCACCGCGTGCGTTATGACGGTGGCGCGAGCGGGCCGTTTGATCTGCTTGAGCAGTGGATCGAAGAAGGGCGGGTAGTGCCGTTGTGTCCGGAGGTGGCCGGTGGATTGCCGACGCCGCGGGCGGCGGCGGAGATTCCCGGCGGGCAGGGCGGTGAGGTGCTGGATGGCATTGCCGCAGTCATCACTACTGAGGGCGAGGATGTCAGCGCGCAATTTCTCGAGGGGGCGCGGCAAGCGCTGGAACTGGTGCAAAAGCACGGCATTCGGGTGGCGGTGCTCAAGGCCAACAGCCCCTCTTGCGGGAATCTGTTGACGTATGACGGCACGTTCAGTGGGGTCAAAGTCAGTGGCGAAGGGGTGACGGCGGCGTTGCTCAAGCGTCATGGGGTTCGGGTTTTCAGTGAACTTGAACTGCCGCAAGCCGCACAGGCCCTGGCCCGACTCGATTAAAAGCTTCATCGCAAATCCAACTGTAGGAGCTGACGAGTGAAACGAGGCTGCGATCTTTTGATCTTCAAAATCAACATCAAAAGATCGCAGCCTGCGGCAGCTCCTACGGTTCGGTGAACCACTTCTTCGACAGCGCCGCCAGGCGTCCGTCGTCTTTGATCCGCTGCATCGCGCTCTTTAGGCTGGCCTGAAATGCCGGATTACCCTTCTGAAACGGGATCGCCAGCTCGACCGGCACTGCCGCTTTCGGCTTCGCTTCGGTCAACGCCTGCACCAGCACCATCGGCCGCGGCGTCTCGTCCTTCTTCGCCAGCAACTGCCCGTCGACCTCGCCGTACGGCTCGCTGAAGTCGAAACGATCCTTGAGTTCGGGTGTCAGTGCTATGTGGTTGAGCGCGACATCGTATTTGCCGCTTTCAACGCCCTGGAGCAGGTCGCCCTCGTCGGTGACGATGAAGTCGGCGCGTACATCCAGCTCTTGGGCCAGAAGTTGCCCAAGTTCGACCTCGAACCCCGTGAGGGTGTCGCCTTCCTTGTAATTGAAGGGCGGTGTATTAGCCTCAAGGGCTATGCGCAGCTCGCCACGGTCGTTGACGTCATCAATCAGTTCGGCGTGAGCCAGCGGGCTCAGAAGGGGTAGCAGGCAGATCAGGCCAGGCAGCAAGCGCATGGTCACTCCTTTGAAATCATTATCGCGACGCTCTGATTCAGGCTCGCTTTGCTATGGTTGTCGAGTGCCTTCGACAACGAATGGTCATGAAGTTGTCATGACCGTGCGGATTTTACGGAAAAACTGGAGAAGAAAATGAAAAGCTTTATGTCTCGTGCAGCGTTGGCCGGTGTGCTGATGGGTGTTTCGGTGCTGGCCAGTGCGGCGACACCGGCGCCGAAGGATGCTGAAGTGTTCATCGTTTCTCCCGAGGACGGCGCCACCGTCTCGCAGGAATTCAAGGTCAAGTTCGGCGTCAAGAACATCGCGCTGGCCCCGGTGGGTGACACCACCAAGAACACCGGCCACCATCACCTGCTGATCGACGTCGACGACCTGCCGGCCGAAGGCGCGCCGATCCCGACTGACGCTCACCACATGCATTTCGGCAAGGCGCAGACCGAAGCCACGATCAAACTGGCCCCGGGCAAGCACACCTTGCAACTGATCCTCGGCGACAGCGGCCACATGCCGTTCGACCCATCGATAGTTTCGGAAAAAATCACGGTCAACGTGAAATAAAAAAAGGGAGCCTTTCGGGGCTCCCTTTTTTATTCAGCTTCAAGTGGCTAGCTGCAAGCGGCAAGTGAAGGCAAAGCGCTTTCACTTGCCGCTTGTAGCTGCTTTTAGAAAAGCACCCGACTACGGATAGTACCGTTGACGTGTTGCAGCTTCTCTTGCGCCAGCTCCGAGTATTCGGCGTCGACGTCGATCACCACGTAACCGACCTTCTCGTTGGTCTGCAGGAACTGACCGGAGATGTTGATGCCGTTTTCGGCGAAGACCTTGTTGATCTCGCTCATCACACCCGGGATGTTCTCGTGGATGTGCAGCAGGCGGTGCTTGCCAGGGTGAGCCGGCAGGGCCACTTCCGGGAAGTTGACCGACGACACCGAAGTACCGTTGTCGCTGTACTTGACCAGTTTCTCTGCCACTTCCAGACCGATGTTGGCTTGCGCTTCGGCGGTCGAGCCACCGATGTGCGGGGTCAGGATCACGTTGTCGAGGCCACGCAGCGGGCTTTCGAACTCTTCGTCGTTGGAGCGGGGCTCCACCGGGAACACGTCGATGGCCGCGCCGATCAGGTGCTTGTCCTTGATCGCGTCCGCCAAGGCGTCGAGCTCGACCACGGTGCCACGTGCAGCGTTGATCAGGATGCCGCCCTTCTTGATGGCGCGGATTTCCTTCTCGCCGATCATCCACTGAGTGGCGGCGGTTTCCGGTACGTGCAGGGTGACGATGTCGGACATGCCCAGCAGCTCGTGCAGATTGTTGACCTGCGTAGCGTTGCCCAGTGGCAGCTTGGTCACGGTGTCATAGAAGAACACTTGCATGCCCAGACCTTCAGCCAGCACCGACAACTGCGTGCCGATCGAGCCGTAGCCGACGATGCCCAGCTTCTTGCCACGGATCTCGAACGAGTTGGCAGCGGACTTGATCCAGCCGCCACGGTGGCAGGAGGCATTTTTCTCAGGGATGCCGCGCAGCAGCAGGATCGCTTCGGCCAGTACCAGCTCGGCTACGGAACGGGTGTTGGAGTACGGCGCGTTGAACACGGCAATACCGCGCTCGCGGGCCGCACTGAGGTCAACCTGGTTGGTGCCGATGCAGAAACAGCCGACCGCGACCAGTTTCTTCGCGTGATCGAAGATCTCTTCGGTCAGTTGCGTGCGCGAGCGAATGCCGATGAAGTGAGCGTCAGCGATCTTTTCCTTGAGCTGGGCTTCCGGCAAGGAACCAGTCAGGTATTCGATGCTGGTGTAGCCCGCCGCCTTGAGGACGTCGACAGCCGATTGGTGGACGCCTTCGAGAAGAAGGAACTTGATCTTGCTCTTATCGAGAGAAGTCTTGCTCATCTGCGTAAACCTGTATCCCGGAGAAAAATGGCAGGGAGGGAGCAGCCTGGAGCTGACCCGCACGGCAACAAAGCCGTCACCGCGGATCTGGCCTTGGGCACTGTCCGGCGGGGTCGGTATGCTAGCATAGCCACCCCGCTAAACACTCATTCCTGCGACGTGAAGCGTTCTCAGGATGACCATGAATTGTTCGAGAGTTCTGTCGATGACCAATCCTGCGCTGATTGATGAACTGAAGACCCTGGTTGAGCCTGGCAAAGTCCTTACCGACGCCGACTCCCTGAACACTTACGGCAAGGATTGGACCAAACACTTCGCCCCGGCACCGAGCGCCATCGTGTTTCCCAAGACCATCGAGCAAGTGCAGGCCGTGGTGCGTTGGGCCAACACCCACAAGGTCGCGCTGGTGCCGTCCGGCGGGCGCACCGGGTTGTCCGCCGCTGCGGTGGCGGCCAATGGCGAGGTGGTGGTTTCGTTCGATTACATGAACCAGATTCTCGACGTCAACCTCACCGACCGCACTGCCGTGTGCCAACCGGGCGTGGTCACTGAGCATCTGCAGAACGTCGCCGAAGAAAACGGCCTGTACTATCCGGTCGACTTCGCCTCGGCAGGTTCCAGCCAGATTGGCGGCAATATCGGCACCAATGCCGGCGGGATCAAAGTGATTCGCTACGGCATGACCCGCAACTGGGTGGCCGGCATGAAAGTCGTCACCGGCAAGGGCGATGTGCTCGAACTGAACAAGGACCTGATCAAGAACGCCACCGGTTACGACTTGCGTCAGCTGTTCATCGGCGCCGAAGGCACCCTCGGTTTCGTCGTCGAAGCGACCATGCGCCTTGATCGCGCGCCGAAAAACCTCACGGCGATGGTCCTCGGTACCGCCGATTTCGATTCGATCATGCCGGTGCTGCATGCCTTCCAGGGCAAACTCGACCTGACGGCGTTCGAATTCTTCTCCGACAAGGCGCTGGCCAAGGTCATGGGCCGTGGCGACGTGCCGGCGCCATTCGACACCGAGTGCCCGTTCTACGCCCTGCTGGAATTCGAAGCGACCACCGAAGAAGTGGCCAACAGCGCGCTGGAAACCTTCGAACACTGCGTTGAACAGGGCTGGGTGCTCGACGGTGTGATGAGCCAGAGCGAAACCCAACTGCACAATCTGTGGAAGCTGCGCGAGTACATCTCCGAAACCATTTCCCACTGGACGCCGTACAAGAACGACATCTCGGTTACCGTCTCGAAAGTGCCGGCGTTCCTGCGCGAAATCGACGCGATCGTTGGCGAGCACTACCCGGATTTCGAAATCGTCTGGTTCGGCCACATCGGCGACGGCAATCTGCACCTGAACATCCTCAAGCCGGAAAACCTGAGCAAGGACGAGTTCTTCGCCAAGTGCGCCACCGTCAACAAGTGGGTGTTCGAAACTGTCGAGAAATACAACGGCTCGATCTCGGCCGAGCACGGCGTCGGTATGACCAAGCGTGATTACCTGACCTACAGCCGCTCGCCGGCCGAGATCGAGTACATGAAAGCGGTCAAGGCAGTGTTCGACCCGAACGGCATCATGAACCCGGGCAAGATTTTCCCGGTTTGATCGGTAATCTCTGTTGAATCAATAAAGGCAGGAGTCGGTAAATGAGCTATCAGCACCAGTACGTCGACGGCACGCGCATTCACTTCCCGATCGGGAAAGTCGTGTGCATTGGCCGCAATTACGCCGAACACGCCAAGGAACTGGATAACCCAGTGCCGACCGAGCCGCTGCTGTTCATCAAGCCGGGCAGTTGCGTGGTGCCGCTGGAAGGCGGGTTCAGCATTCCGACCGAGCGTGGTTCAGTGCACTACGAGGCGGAGATCGCCGTGTTGATCGGCAAGCCGCTGTCGACCAAGCCGAGCCGTGAAGAAGTCCTCGATGCGATCTCAGGCTTCGCCCCGGCGCTGGACCTGACCCTGCGCGACAAGCAAGCCGAGCTGAAAGCCAAGGGCCTGCCGTGGGAAATCGCCAAGTCGTTCGACGGCGCGGCGGTGATCGCGCCGTTCGTGGTCGGCAGCACCTTCGCTGACCTGACCGACATCGGCATCCGCCTGACCATCAACGGCGAAGTGCGCCAGGACGGCAACAGCAGCGCGATGCTCAACCCGATCGTGCCGATGATCCAGCACATGGCTGGCTGCTTCTCGCTGCAGGCCGGTGACGTGATCCTTACGGGTACGCCAGTGGGCGTCGGCCCGCTGAACGTCGGCGATGAAATCGTCCTCGAGCTGCCGGGGGCGAGCAGCTTCAGCAGCAGCGTGCGCTAACCGCGGAACCCCTTGCAGGGGGTGAGCTTTGTGGTGAGGGTATAAATCCCCTCGCCACAAGTGTGCTGCTGGCAAATGCACACGCCAATCCCGCCATTTCCCGTTTTTTTCACATCCTCTCTGGATAATTCCCGCGATTCTGGCGTCTCAGCCGGCCTCTTTGTGCTATTACCCTTGGCCTGAATTAACGGAACGCATCCCTCGATGGCATCTCGAACTCAGCAGAAACCCTCCCTCCGTTCGCGTTTTTTCCTGCGCTGGTATGTCTGGCTGTTGCTGGTCATCGCCGCAGCCTATGGACTGGCGTTCGCCATGCATTGGGATGATCGCGGCGTGCTGTGGGTGCTGGAGCGCTTCGAGAGCAAGGCCGAGCAAAAGGAGAGTGTGTGGCTGCCGGATTATCAGGTGGTGATCGATGCCAAACCGCTGCCGGGTATGGAAAAGGACGAAGCTTCGGATCTGGCCTATAACCCGCAGACCAAGACCCTGTTCGCGGTGATGGGCAAGAATGCCTTCCTGGTCGAGCTGACGCTCGAGGGCGACGTGTTGCGCAAGATGCCGCTGGTGGGCTGGAGCAATCCGGAAGGCCTGACGGTCATGGAAAACGGTTTGCTGGCCATTGTCGATGAGCGTGAGCATACCTTGTCGATCGTCAAGATCGACGCCGTGACTCGTGAGCTGAACATCGCCGATTTCCCCAAATACGATCTCGGGCCGTCGAAAGATCAGAACAAGGCGTTTGAGGCCATCACGTGGGATCCGCGCAATCAGCGACTGATTCTGGGGGAGGAACGCCCACCGGCGCTGTTCACCTGGAAAAGCGATGGCGGCCAGACCCTGCAGGGCGACAAGCAGAAGCTGGCGAGCGATCAGCTGGATCTGCGCAACCTGTCGGCGCTGGCTGTCGATCCGCGCACTGGCCATCTGCTGGTGCTGTCGGCGGATTCACATCTGTTGCTTGAACTCGACGAGGATGGCAAGCAAGTCAGCTTCATGACGTTGCTTGGGAATTTCAACGGTCTGAAAGACACCATTCCCCGCGCCGAAGGCATGACCATGGATGCGGACGGCACGCTGTACATGGTCAGCGAACCGAACCTGTTCTACCGATTCGAAAAACACCGGTGATGCCTTCCCTGTAGGAGCTGCCGCAGGCTGCGATCTTTTGATCTTGCTTATGAAAGTCAAAAAATCGCAGCCTTCGACAGCTCCTACGGCGCTTGGCTTGTGATCTGAGGCAAGTGGCCATTAAGCTTCAGTTCAGACAGGCGTGATATTTCATCGGCCTGTCATGAATCCGAGCCTGCCTGAATGCGTCGACTTGCCCGCCCCAAACCGCTGATTCTCGTCCTGTTGATGATTGTCCTGATTGCGTTGATCGCGATCGGCCAATACCTGCGTCTGTTCGAGCGCGCCTGGTTCAACCTGCACACGCTGTGGCAACCGGTGAGCAGCGAGGCGATCGGGCTCGACCAGTATCGGGTGACGATCGAGGCGCGGCCGATCGAGGGGCTCGACGATGACGTCTCGGCGCTGACCTACGATCCGGTGCGCAAAAGTCTGTTCACGGTCACCAACAAGAATTCCGAACTGGTCGAATTGTCCCTGGAAGGCAAGATTCTGCGGCGCATCGCTCTGGTGGGGTTTGGCGATCCGGAAGCCGTCGAGTACATCAGTGCCGACACCTACGTGATCACCGACGAGCGTCAGCAACGCCTGATCAAGATCCACCTCGAGGCCGACACCACTTTTCTCGATGCCGAGGATGCCGAGCAAATGACCCTTGGCGTGCACATGTCCGGCAACAAGGGTTTCGAAGGGCTGGCTTATGATTCTGTGGGCAAGCGGCTGTTCGTGGCGAAAGAGCGCGACCCGATGCTGATCTACGAAGTCCACGGCTTCCCGCATTTCAAACCGGACAAGACCTACGCGGTGCACGTGATCAACAACCCCAAGCGCGATGCCGGAATGTTCGTGCGTGATCTGTCGAGTCTGCAGTACGACGAGCGCAGCGGGCACTTGCTGGCGCTGTCGGACGAGTCGCGGTTGATTATCGAGCTGGATGTCGACGGGCGCCCGTTGAGCACCATGTCGATCAGCGGCGGGCGCCAGGGTTTGCAGAAAACCGTGCCGCAGGCGGAGGGAATTGCAATGGATGATGACGGCACGTTGTACCTGGTGAGCGAGCCGAATCTGTTTTACGTCTTCAAAAAACCCACACCAAACTAACTGACATCACAAAACACTGTGGGAGCGAGCCTGCTCGCGAAGGCGGTTGATCAGTCTCTGAATATGTTGACTGACCCGACGCTTTCGCGAGCAGGCTCGCTCCCACAGGTTATTTATCAGCCCATGGCAAGTGGGGCAGTCTGTTACTCAGCCTTGAGGGTTTTCACGCCTTCACTGGTGCCCAGCAACAACAGATCCGCCGGACGCGCGGCGAACAGGCCGTTGGTGACCACGCCGACGATGGCATTGATCTGCGCTTCCAGCTCCACCGGGTTGGTGATCTGCAGGTTGAACACGTCGAGGATGATGTTGCCGTTGTCGGTCAGCACGCCTTCGCGGTAGACCGGGTCGCCACCGAGTTTGACCAGTTGGCGGGCTACGTGGCTGCGGGCCATCGGGATGACTTCCACCGGCAGCGGGAACTCGCCGAGTACCGGCACCAGTTTGCTGGCGTCAGCGATGCAGATGAAGGTCTTGGCCACGGCGGCGACAATCTTCTCGCGGGTCAGGGCCGCGCCGCCGCCCTTGATCAGGTTCAGGTGCGCATCGCTCTCATCGGCGCCGTCGACGTAGAACTCCAGATCGCTGACGGTATTCAGCTCATATACCGGAATCCCATGGCCCTTGAGGCGCGCGGCAGTGGCTTCGGAGCTGGCGACCGCGCCATCGAACGCGCCCTTGTGCTGGGCCAGGGCGTCGATGAAGCAGTTGGCGGTGGAGCCGGTGCCGACGCCGACGATGCTCTTGTCGTCGAGTTTCGGCAGGATGAAGTCGACGGCGGCCTGGGCCACGGCCTGTTTGAGTTGATCCTGGGTCATGCGGGCTCCGGAAGCGGGCAAGGGTTGGGCAGAAAGGCCGGCATTATAGGCCTCGCGGTGGTACAGGGGGAAACAAGCTGTGGCGAGGGGATTTATCCCCGTTCGGCGACGCAGTCGTCGTAAAACCCAGGAACGCGGTGTGACTGAAAAAAAGCAGGGGAGCGCTTCGCACTCCAGCGGGGATAAATCCCCTCACCACAACGGTGCTCACTCAAGATTGGGTTTCCAGACCTTAAAACCACCTGTTTAGTGTGGTCGCCTCGGCAAAAGGCGGGTTAGACTCGCTGGTCCCGCCCAATCGCCAGTGATGCTTTCCGATGCTCGAACAGTACGTCAAAAAGATCCTCACCTCGCGCGTTTATGACGTTGCCGTAGAAACCCCGCTGCAGAACGCCCGCCAGCTCTCCGAGCGGCTGGGCAATGACATCTGGCTCAAGCGCGAAGACTTGCAGCCAGTGTTCTCGTTCAAGATTCGCGGCGCCTACAACAAGCTGACGCAATTGAGCGACGAAGAGCGCGCTCGTGGCGTGGTCACCGCGTCGGCGGGCAATCATGCGCAGGGTCTGGCTCTGGCGGCGAAAGTGTTGGGCGTCAAAGCCACCATCGTCATGCCCAAGACCACCCCGGAAATCAAAGTCGAAGGCGTGCGTTCGCGCGGCGGCAAAGTGGTGCTGCACGGTGACTCGTTTCCGGAAGCGCTGGCCTATTCGCTGAAACTGGTCGATGAAAAAGGCTACGTCTACATCCACCCGTACGATGATCCGCACACCATTGCCGGGCAGGGCACCGTGGCCATGGAAATCCTGCGTCAGCACCCGCAGCCGCTGGATGCGATTTTCGTCCCGGTCGGCGGTGGCGGCCTGATCGCCGGTATCGCGGCCTACGTGAAATACCTGCGTCCGGACATCAAGGTAATTGGCGTCGAACCGGACGACTCCAACTGCCTGCAAGCGGCAATGGCAGCGGGCGAGCGCGTGGTTCTGCCGACTGTCGGCATCTTCGCCGACGGCGTGGCGGTGGCGCAGATCGGCCAGTACACCTTCGAGATCTGCAAGGATTACGTGGATGAAGTGATTACTGTCAGCACCGACGAGATCTGCGCGGCGATCAAGGATATCTACGACGATACCCGCTCGATCACCGAGCCTGCCGGCGCATTGGGCGTGGCCGGGATCAAGAAGTACGTCGAGCAGCGTGGCGTCAGCGGCCAGACTTTCGTCGCCATCGACTCCGGCGCCAACGTCAACTTCGACCGCCTGCGCCACGTCGCCGAACGCGCTGAGCTGGGCGAAGGGCGCGAGGCGATCATCGCCGTGACCATTCCGGAAAAGGCCGGCAGCTTCAAGGCGTTCTGCGAAGCCATCGGCAAGCGCCAGATCACTGAATTCAATTACCGCTACAACACCGGCAGCGAAGCGCACATCTTTGTTGGCGTGCAGACCCACCCGGACAACGATCCGCGCAGCGCCTTGCTGGCGAGCCTGACCGAGCAGGGGTTTCCGGTGCTCGACCTGACCGACAACGAGCTGGCCAAGCTGCACATTCGCCACATGGTCGGTGGCCGCGCCGCGCAGGTGGTCGATGAAGTGGTGCTGCGCTTCGAATTCCCGGAGCGCCCGGGCGCGCTGTTCAACTTCCTCAACAAGCTCGGCGGGCGCTGGAACATCTCGATGTTCCACTACCGCAACCACGGCGCGGCGGACGGGCGTGTGGTCGCCGGCTTGCAAGTGCCGCATGACGAACGTCATCTGGTGCCGGCGGCGCTGGCGGAAATCGGCTACCCGTATTGGGATGAAAGCGACAACCCGGCCTATCAGCTGTTTCTTGGCTGAGCGGCTACGCTGATGGGCATGGATCTACGGATGAGAACGACATGGAAACCCTGACCACCCTGAAAGTCCTCCACGTTGCGGCGACCGTGGTTATCCTCGCGAGCGGGCTGGGGCTCGCCGCCCTGACCTGGCGAAATCGCAGCGAAGGGCCGGCCAGTACGATGCGCCGTCCGTGGCTGTTCATCTGGTGTCTGATGCTGATCGGCATGCTCAGCATGCCTTTCACCGGCTGGTGGTTGGTGCACCTGGTGGGCTGGCCATTGGGCCAATTGTGGATTCTGGGATCCAGCGTGATCTACGCCGTGGCCACGTTCAGTGCGGTCTGGCTGCTGGTCCGGCTGGATCGGTTGTGGACGAGCGGGGTGGGCAATCGCACATTCAATCTGGCGCTGGCGATTGTCAGCGGCGTCGGGTTTGTCGCCATAGCGGCGTTGATGGGGGCCAAGCCGGTTTAAGGCTTGAGGCCGAGTTGACCCCCATCGCTGGCAAGCCAGCTCCCACAGGGGTATTCAGTGAACACAGATTAAGTGGACACTGACAACCCTGTGGGAGCTGGCTTGCCAGCGATAGCAATCTCAGCCGCGCAACGAAATCACCGGCCAGCCACGCTTCTCGGCCTCGGCCCGCAGATTCGGATCCGGGTCCACCGCCACCGGATTCGCCACCTGCTCCAGCAGCGGCAGATCATTCATCGAATCGCTATAGAAATAGCTGTCCTCGAGCGAATAGCCGGTCTCTTCCAGCCAGCGATTGAGGCGCGTGACCTTGCCTTCGCGGAAGCACGGGATGTCGGTGCTGCGCCCGCTGTAGCGGCCGTCGATCATTTCGCATTCGGTGGCAATCAGGGTTTCCACGCCCAGGCGCACGGCGATCGGTGCCGTCACGAAACGGTTGGTGGCGGTGATGATCACTAGTTTGTCGCCGGCATCGCGGTGCTTCTTCAGCAGCTCCAGTGCCTTGGGCAGCACGATCGGCTCGATGCAGTCGCGCATGTAATCGCTGTGCCATTGCTCAAGCACGGCCATTTCCGTGCGGCCGAGAATTTCCAGGCAGAAGTTCAGGTAGGCGGCGTTGTCCAGCTTGCCGGCCAGGTAATCCTGATAGAACTCGTCGTTGCGCGCCTTGTAGGCGATCGGGTCGAGGAAGCCGCGCTCGCACAGATAATCGCCCCAGGCGTGATCGCTGTCGCCGCCCAGTAGGGTGTTGTCCAAATCGAATAGAGCCAGGCGCATTGCAGTTACCCGCTGAAAAGTCAGTAAAAAGGCGACAAGAATACGGTCTTTTCACAAGAGTGCACATAAGGTAGGAACCTTCGTTGCCGCCTGATCAAGCTTTGTGGAACAATGCGGCGACATGCGTTTGCGAGGTTGTTGCCGTGATCGACCCCGATGGTTTCCGCCCCAATGTCGGGATCATTCTGACGAATGACGCCGGCCAGGTGCTATGGGCTCGCCGTATCAATCAGGACGCCTGGCAGTTTCCGCAAGGGGGGATCAACCCCGAGGAGACGCCGGAAGACGCCTTGTACCGCGAGCTGAACGAAGAAGTTGGCCTGGAACGTGAAGATGTTGAAATACTGGCCTGTACCCGAGGCTGGTTGCGCTATCGTTTGCCGCAACGCCTGGTGCGTACCCACAGCCAACCGCTGTGCATCGGCCAGAAACAGAAATGGTTCCTCCTGCGCCTGATCTCCAACGAGCAGCGGGTGCGGATGGATCTGACCGGTAAACCGGAGTTCGATGGCTGGCGCTGGGTCAGCTATTGGTATCCGTTGGGCCAGGTGGTGACATTCAAGCGCGAGGTGTATCGACGCGCTCTCAAAGAGCTTGCCCCGCGCCTTTTAGCGCGCGACTGACGACGGAGTTCGACCCCGAGCCATGCTCAATACGCTGCGCAAGATCGTCCAGGAAGTTAACTCCGCCAAGGATCTCAAGGCGGCGTTGGGGATTATTGTGTTGCGCGTCAAAGAGGCCATGGGCAGCCAGGTCTGCTCGGTCTACCTGCTTGATCCGGAAACCAATCGCTTCGTCCTGATGGCCACCGAGGGCTTGAACAAGCGCTCGATCGGCAAGGTCAGCATGGCCCCCAACGAGGGTCTGGTCGGTCTGGTCGGCACGCGTGAAGAACCCCTGAACCTCGAGAACGCTTCGGTCCACCCGCGTTATCGCTACTTCGCCGAAACCGGTGAAGAGCGTTACGCCTCGTTCCTCGGTGCACCGATCATTCACCACCGCCGCGTCGTCGGCGTGTTGGTCATCCAGCAGAAAGAACGCCGCCAGTTCGACGAAGGTGAAGAAGCCTTCCTCGTGACCATGAGCGCGCAGCTTGCCGGCGTGATCGCCCACGCCGAGGCCACCGGTTCGATCCGTGGTCTGGGCCGGCAGGGCAAGGGCATTCAGGAAGCCAAGTTCGTCGGCGTACCGGGTTCGCCGGGTGCTGCCGTCGGTACCGCCGTGGTCATGCTGCCGCCGGCGGACCTGGACGTGGTGCCGGACAAGACCATCACCGACATCAACGCTGAGCTGGCGCTGTTCAAGACCGCCATCGAAGGCGTGCGCGCCGACATGCGCGCCTTGTCCGCCAAACTCGCGACCCAGCTGCGCCCGGAAGAACGCGCGCTGTTCGACGTCTACCTGATGATGCTCGACGATGCCTCGCTGGGCAGCGAAATCACCACCGTGATCAAGACGGGGCAGTGGGCTCAGGGCGCGCTGCGTCAGGTGGTCACTGAGCACGTCAACCGTTTCGAACTGATGGACGACGCCTATCTGCGCGAGCGTGCTTCGGACGTCAAAGACCTTGGCCGCCGTCTGCTCGCCTATCTGCAGGAAGAGCGCCAGCAGAATCTGGTCTACCCGGAAAAAACCATTCTGGTCAGCGAAGAGCTGACGCCGGCGATGCTCGGCGAGGTGCCGGAAGGCACGCTGGTCGGTCTGGTTTCGGTACTCGGTTCGGGTAACTCTCACGTCGCGATTCTCGCCCGAGCCATGGGCATTCCGACAGTGATGGGCCTGGTCGATCTGCCGTACGCCAAGGTCGACGGCATCGAAATGATCGTCGACGGCACCCGTGGCGAGGTCTACACCAACCCCAGCGAAGTGCTGCGCAAGCAGTTCGCCGAAGTCGTCGAAGAAGAGAAACAACTGGCGCTGGGCCTCGACACCCTGCGCGACCTGCCGTGCGTGACCCTCGATGGCCACCGCATGCCGCTGTGGGTCAACACCGGCCTGCTCGCCGATGTGGCGCGGGCGCAGAAGCGTGGCGCCGAAGGGGTCGGTCTGTACCGCACCGAAGTGCCGTTCATGATCAACCAGCGCTTCCCGAGCGAGAAGGAACAGCTGGCGATCTACCGCGAACAGCTCGCCGCGTTCCACCCGCAACCGGTGACCATGCGCAGCCTCGACATCGGCGGTGACAAATCGCTGTCGTACTTCCCGATCAAGGAAGACAACCCGTTCCTCGGCTGGCGCGGTATCCGCGTCACCCTCGACCACCCGGAAATCTTCCTCGTGCAGACCCGCGCGATGCTCAAGGCCAGCGAAGGCTTGAACAACCTGCGGATTCTGCTGCCGATGATCTCCGGCACTCACGAACTCGAAGAGGCCCTGCACCTGATCCACCGGGCATGGGGCGAAGTGCGCGACGAAGGCACGGACGTGCCGATGCCGCCGATCGGCGTGATGATCGAGATCCCGGCAGCGGTGTACCAGACCAAGGAACTGGCGCGGATGGTCGACTTCCTCTCCGTCGGCTCCAACGACCTGACCCAGTACCTGCTGGCGGTCGACCGCAACAACCCGCGCGTCGCCGACCTTTACGACTATTTGCACCCTGCGGTGCTGCAAGCCCTGCAAACCGTGGTCACTGACGCCCACGCCGAAGGCAAACCGGTGAGTATCTGCGGCGAGATGGCCGGTGATCCGGCGGCGGCGGTGCTGTTGATGGCGATGGGTTTCGACAGCTTGTCGATGAACGCCACCAACCTGCCGAAGGTGAAGTGGATGTTGCGCCAGGTGAACCTGAGCAAGGCGCAGGAGATGCTGGCGGAATTGATGAAGATCGATAACCCGCAGGTTATCCACAGCTCGCTGCAACTGGCGCTGAAGAATCTCGGGTTGGCGAAGATGAATTCGCCGGTGGTGACCAAGGCTCTCTAAAGATCAAAGGCCCCTCACCCTAGCCCTCCCGAAACGTCGGACCGCCCAGAGGGAGAGGGGACTGATTGGGGGATGCTGCAGAACTCCGTCGACCTGTAAGTGCTTTGCTGAATCCATAATCGACTCGATCTCTCAGGTCGATGTATACCGCAAGGCACTTCGGTCGGCCCCCTCTCCCTCCGGGAGAGGGCTGGGGTGAGGGGCTGCTGTTAGACACAAACCTCAACTTCCCCGAGATGCCCGCCATACGGCCCAAAACTGCGCTCCACCATCCGCCGCGTTCCGTCCGCCTGCACAACCAACGCTGTACTCGCCCGCGTCCCGTAACTCTGGCTGGCAATAAACACGCTCGACAACAACGACTCCGTCGCCATGCCTACCCCGGTATCCGGCAACTCCGCCTCGGGTGCGGTCTGCGCATCGCTCAGCAAGGCCAGCAAGCGCTCAGGCTGCGGATCGTCCAGCACCGCGCTCAACGCCGCCCTGGCCTTGAGCAGTTTCGGCCACGGCGTATCCAGCCCCGCGTTGGATAACCCATAAACTCCAGGCTGCAACATCACCGGCTCTGACGCTCGTGCATTGAAATGCCACAACTCATGGGCATTGCCCAGCAGCAGATTGAACCCGGCATATTCGGCGGCGCGAGCCACCACATCGCTCAAATAATCATCAATCGACAGATCGCCAGCAAGAAACCGCGCCACCAGCTCGCCCCGGGATTTGGTCGCGGGCGGCTGTTGCGGATCGCGAATATTGGTCAGTGCGGCGAAGCGCCCGTTGGCGCCGATCCCTAGCCAGGTGCCGCCGGCCTCAAGATCGCGCCCGGCATGCACCTGTGACGCCTCGGGCCACGGCGCCAATGGCAGGCTGGGGCGGGCGTAGAACTCGTCGCGGTTGGCCGCGACGACCAGCGGCTGGGCATGGCCCGGGCGCCAGGCGAAAACAATCAGGCACATAAGGTGGTCCTTGTGTGTTTTTTGCCCACTCTACGCATCCGGCGTCCGTGCATCCATCGCCAGTGGAGCAGAAGGCTGCGCATCCGTTAACATGCCGCTCCTGTTTTGCCGATGCGTGCTGGAGACGGTCATGGAATTTCTGCTCTACCTGGCGCTCGGTGCCTGTGCGGGCGTGCTCGCCGGGCTGTTTGGCGTTGGCGGCGGGATCATCATCGTCCCGGTGCTGGTGTTCAGCTTCACTTTGCAGGGCTTCGATCAGTCGATTCTTACGCACCTGGCGGTGGGCACGTCGCTGGCGACGATCATATTCACCTCGGTCAACGCCGTGCGTGAACATCACCGTCGCGGCGCGGTGCGCTGGGCGATTTTTCGCTGGATGACCGTGGGCATTCTGCTCGGCGCCGGTTTCGGTGCGCTGACCGCCGAAGCCATCTCCGGGCCGAACCTGCAAAAGATCATCGGCGTATTTGCCCTGGTGATCGCCGTGCAACTGGCGCTGGACGTCAAACCCAAGGCCAGCCGAACGGTACCGGGCAAACTCGGTCTGACCGCTGCCGGTACGGTGATTGGCTGGGCCTCGGCGATTTTCGGTATTGGCGGCGGCTCGCTGACCGTGCCGTTTCTGACCTGGCGCAGCGTGCCGATGCAGCAGGCCGTGGCGACCTCGTCGGCCTGTGGCCTGCCGATTGCCTTGGCCAGCGCGTTAAGTTTCATGATTCTGGGGTGGCACGATCCGTTGTTGCCGGCCCATAGTCTCGGTTTTGTGTATTTGCCGGCATTGTTGGGCATCGCCCTGACCAGCATGGTCTTCGCCCGGCTCGGCGCGCGTCTGGCACACAGGTTGTCGCCGCGCTTGCTGAAAAGGCTGTTCGCCGCTTTGCTGTTCTGCGTGGGTTTGAGCTTTCTGCTCTGATCGCGTGGCAATCCTGGCTTAATCCTGAGGTGGCAGCGTCACCCGGGAATTTTGCTTTCAACTCTAACAAGGAGTCGCAATGCTGCCTTACCCGCAGATCGACCCGGTGGCCCTGGCCATCGGTCCGCTGAAAATCCACTGGTACGGTCTGATGTACCTGATCGGCATCGGCGGCGCGTGGCTGTTGGCGTCGCGCCGGCTCAACCGCTTCGACCCGACCTGGACCAAGGAGAAACTCTCCGATCTGGTGTTCTGGCTATCGATGGGCGTGATTGTTGGCGGCCGTCTGGGTTACGTGCTGTTCTATGATCTGAGCGCGTACCTGGCCAACCCGACGCTGATTTTCGAAGTGTGGAAGGGCGGCATGTCGTTCCACGGCGGATTCATCGGCGTGATGCTCGCGGCCTTGTGGTTCGGCAAGCGCAATGGCAAGTCGTTCTTCCAGCTGATGGACTTCGTCGCGCCGATGGTGCCGATCGGCCTGGGCGCCGGGCGCATCGGCAACTTCATCAACGCCGAGTTGTGGGGTAAGGCCACCGACGTGCCGTGGGCGATGGTGTTCCCGCCGTTCAGCGATCCGGCGCAGTTGCCGCGCCACCCGTCGCAGCTGTATCAGTTCGCCCTCGAAGGCGTGGCGCTGTTCCTGATCCTGTGGATCTTCTCGCGCAAACCGCGTCCGACCATGGCGGTCTCCGGCATGTTCGCGCTGTTCTACGGCATCTTCCGTTTCATCGTCGAGTTCGTCCGCGTCCCGGATGCTCAGCTCGGCTACTTGGCGTGGAACTGGCTGACCATGGGCCAGGTGCTCTGCGTGCCGATGATTGTCGGCGGGCTGTTGCTGATCTGGCTGGCCTATCGTCGCGCCCCGGCAGCGCCGCTCGCGCCGACGGCTTAAACTACGAACCCCGGCGCGCGACGCCGGGGCTCCAAGGACACAGGTAACTCATGAAGCAATATCTCGAACTGGTCTCGCACGTCATTCAGAACGGCACCAAACAGGCCAACCGCACCGGTATCAACACCATCAGTTTCCCGGGAGCGATGCTGCGTTTCGATCTGCAGGAAGGCTTCCCGGCGATCACCACGCGCAAAATGGCCTTCAAATCGGCCATCGGCGAGATGTGCGGGTTTCTCCGTGGCGTGAACAACGCCGCTGAATTCCGCGCGCTGGGCTGCAAGGTCTGGGACCAGAACGCCAACGAAAACGCGCAGTGGCTGGCCAACCCGTTCCGTCAGGGCGACGACGACCTCGGTGAAATCTACGGCGTGCAATGGCGCAAGTGGCCGGCGTACAAGCAGATCCCGCTGAGCAATACCGCCGCCATCGAACAAACCCTGAGCAACGGCTACAAGCAGATCGCCCAGGGCGAAGAAGACGGCCAGGCCTACGTCGTGCTGTACAAGGCGATCGATCAGGTGCGCCAGTGCGTCGACACGATCATCAACGATCCGGGCAGCCGCCGCATCCTGTTCCACGGCTGGAACGTCGCCCAGCTCGATGAAATGGCCCTGCCGCCATGCCATCTGCTGTACCAGTTCCACCCGAATGTCGAGACCAAAGAGATCTCGCTGACCCTGTACATCCGCTCCAATGATCTGGGCCTGGGCACGCCGTTCAACCTCACCGAAGGCGCCGCACTGCTGAGCCTGATCGGTCGCCTGACCGGTTACACGCCGCGCTGGTTCACCTATTTCATCGGCGATGCGCACGTCTACGAAAACCACCTGGACATGCTCAACGAACAGCTCAAGCGCGAGCCGTTTGCCATGCCGAAACTGAAAATCTCCGACCGCGTGCCGGAGTTTGCCAAGACTGGTGTATATCAGCCGGAGTGGCTGGAGCTGGTGGAACCGAGCGATTTCTCGCTGGAAGGCTACGAGCACCATCCGCCGATGACCGCGCCGATGGCGGTCTAAACCACACCGCAATATCCCTGTGGGAGCGAGCCTGCTCGCGAAGAGGGCGTGTCAGTCACAGATGTATCGACTGATACACCGCTTTCGCGAGCAGGCTCGCTCCCACATTTGTTTTTGCGGTGTGCTTAGTGGCCGTGGCTACGGCCGACGTGGGAATGCTCAACCTCCGTCGCAACAACCCCGCCACTCACTTCCAGCCGCTGCAAGATCCCGCATTGATCCGCCTCCGGCCCTTCGCCACAGCGTTGGCGCAGGTCGAGCAGTTGTGTCTGCAAGGCCAGCAAGCCATCAATCCGCGCCTTCACATGCTGAATATGTTCGTCGATCAGCGCATTGACGCTCTCGCACTGATCCTGCGGGCTGTCGCGCAGGGCGAGCAGGCTGCGGATTTCTTCGAGGGTCATGTCGAGGGTGCGGCAGTTGCGGATGAAGGTCAGGCGCTCGGCGTGGGCCTGGGTGTAGACGCGGTAGTTGCCGTCGCTGCGCGCCGGTTCCGGCAGGAGGTTTTCGCGCTCGTAGTAGCGGATGGTTTCAACCGCACAGTCGGTGAGTTTCGCCAGTTCGCCGATCTTCATGACCGCCATCTCCAAAAGGGTGCTTGACCCTATAGTGGCTACAGGGTCTTTACTTGGCAACAGGCACCTTCATGGACGCGACCAATGAGCGATTCCCTGCACACCCACAAGCCCGGCGACGGTCACGATCACAGTCATAAATTGCAGCCCGTGCATAAACATGCGCATGGCGGCGATTCCTGCTGCTCGTCAAAAGCCGCCGCACCTGCGCGGGTGCAACTGAGCGAAAAGACCAGCGCCGACGCGCGCCTGAGCAGCTTCCGCATCGAGGCGATGGACTGCCCGACCGAGCAGACGCTGATCCAGAACAAACTCGGCAAACTCGCTGGTGTGCAGCAGCTGGAATTCAATCTGATCAACCGCGTGCTTGGCGTGACCCACAATCTGCCGGGCACCGAGCCGATTACTGAGGCGATCAAGTCCCTCGGCATGCACGCCGAGCCGCTCGAGGCGGGTGTCGACGCGCCGGCACCGGCAGCGGTAAAAAAACACTGGTGGCCATTGGCGCTGTCCGGCTTGACCGCGCTGGGCGCCGAAGTCATTCATTTCACCAGCGCCGCGCCGGACTGGGTGGTGGCAGTCGTTGCGCTGGTGTCGATCCTCAGCGGCGGCCTCGGCACTTATAAAAAGGGCTGGATCGCCCTGAAGAACCGCAACCTCAACATCAATGCGCTGATGAGCATCGCCGTAACCGGCGCGATCCTCATCGGCCAGTGGCCGGAAGCGGCGATGGTGATGTTCCTCTTCACCGTCGCCGAGCTGATTGAGGCACGCTCGCTGGATCGTGCACGCAATGCGATCAGCGGCTTGATGCAGATGACCCCCGAGCAAGCCACGGTCTTGCAGGCCGACGGCAACTGGCGCGAACAAGAGGTGAAAAGCGTCGAACTGGGCGCCCGCGTGCGGGTGAAACCCGGCGAGCGCATCGCGCTGGACGGCGCGGTGGTCAGCGGCAGCTCGACCATCGACCAGGCGCCGATCACCGGCGAAAGCCTGCCGGTGGAAAAAACCGTCGGTGACAAAGTCTTCGCTGGCACCATCAATCAGGCCGGTTCGCTGGAATATACGGTGACCGCTGCGGCGAACAATTCGACCTTGGCGCGGATCATTCACGCCGTCGAACAGGCCCAGGGCGCGCGGGCGCCGACGCAGCGTTTCGTTGACCAATTCTCGAAAATCTACACCCCGGCGGTATTCGTCTTCGCCTTGGCCGTGGCGATCATCCCGCCGTTGTTCATGGGCGCGGCGTGGTTCGACTGGATCTACCGCGCGCTGGTGTTGCTGGTGGTTGCCTGCCCGTGCGCACTGGTGATTTCCACTCCGGTGACCATCGTCAGCGGCCTCGCGGCGGCGGCGCGCAAGGGTATTCTGGTCAAGGGCGGCGTGTATCTGGAGGGCGGCTTCAAGCTTGATTATCTGGCGCTGGACAAGACCGGCACGATCACCCACGGCAAACCGGTGCAGACCGATTACCTGTCACTCGACCCGACGGCCGATGCCAGCGCACCGGCAATCGCCGCCGCGCTGGCCGGGCGCTCCGATCACCCGGTGTCGCTGGCGATTGCCAACGCCGCTGTGGATAAAAACCTCGCCGCGCTGACTGTGGATAACTTCGCCGCGCTGGGCGGGCGGGGCGTCAAAGGCGACATCAACGGCCAGACTTATCACTTGGGCAACCATCGTCTGGTCGAAGAGCTTGGCCTGTGCTCACCGCAGCTGGAAGAGAAGCTGTTCGCCCTGGAAAAGCAGGGCAAATCCGTGGTGTTGCTGCTCGACAAATCAGGCCCGCTGGCGCTGTTCGCCGTGGCCGACACGGTCAAGGAAACCAGCCGCGAAGCGATTCGTCAGTTGCATGAACTCGGCGTGAAAACCCTGATGCTGACCGGCGACAACGTCCACACCGCGCAAGCGATTGCCGCCCAGGTCGGCATCGACGAGGCGCGCGGCGATTTGCTGCCGACCGACAAGCTGCAAGCCATTGAAGATCTGTACAAGCAGGGCCACCGGGTCGGTATGGTCGGCGATGGCATCAACGACGCGCCGGCACTGGCCCGCGCCGAGATCGGGTTCGCCATGGCCGCCGCCGGCACCGACACCGCGATCGAAACCGCCGATGTCGCCCTGATGGACGACGATCTGCGCAAGATCCCCGCGTTCATCAGCCTGTCGCGCAACACCGCGAGCATCCTGAAACAGAACATCGCACTGGCGCTGGTGATCAAGGCGATCTTTCTTGCGGTAACCTTTGCCGGGCTCGCCACCATGTGGATGGCGGTGTTTGCCGATATGGGTGTGAGCCTGCTGGTGGTGTTCAACGGTTTGCGCCTGCTGCGCAAATAAACGTGAGGGATGGTTGTGCTGAGTGCCGAGCTGAAAGCGTTTTACATGGTCGCCCGCCTGGGCAGCATTACGCTGGCGGCGAAAAAACTCGGCCTCAGCCAACCGACCGTGACCACGCAAATCCGCAATCTGGAGAGTCAGTATTCGGTGGAACTGTTCTACCGTGGCGGGCGCCGCTTAAGCGTCAGTGACGAAGGCGCGCGCTTGCTGCCGATGGTCAAGACCCTGTTGCAGCAAGAGGCGGACATCGAGTTTTTCCTGCGCAACAGCGGTCAGGTGCAGGGCACGCTGCGCATTGCCGCGACGGCGCCGTATTACATCCTCGATCTGGTGAAGACCTTCCGCGAGCGTTTGCCGCAGGTGGAAGTGTCGGTGGAAATCGGCAACTCGCAGCAGGTCCTGGAAGCGCTGGAGGATTACCGCGTGGATGTCGCGGCGTCGTCACAGCTGCTCGACGATGCGCGGTTGATTCGCCGGGTACTCGGCACCGATCCGCTGGTGCTGGCGGTGCATCGCAATCATCCGTTGGCCGCGCAGGAACATGTGACGCTGAACGCGCTGGCCGGGCATACGTTGTTGATGCGCGAGCCGGGTTCGACCACGCGGCGGTTGACCGAAGAGTTGCTGGCCAGCGCCGGAGTGAGCTTCGGGCCACTGTTGGAAATCGGCAGCCGCGAGTCGATCCGCGAAGCGGTGCTGCGCAATATCGGCATCAGCATCATCGCCCGCCAGGAAGTGCCGCATGATCCGCAATTGCGCGTGCTGACCATCGAGAATGCGCCGCAGATTCCGGAGTATCTGTATTGCCTCAAAGAGCGCAAGGGTGCGCGGTTGCCGGCGGCGTTCCTCGGCTTGGCACAAGAGATGTCTCCGGCATGAGACCTTCAATGTCTGAGAAGGCCTCTTCGCGAGCAGGCTCGCTCCCACATTGGATTTGGGTTGTGAACACGATCCCCTGTGGGAGCGAGCCTGCTCGCGAAGGCGTCAGCCCAGGCAAAACACAATCTGAACCAAAATCCCCGAATACCACTATCAGCCGTTTTTGCCTCGCTGCCACATGACGGACGCATTACAACTCTAGGATTGGCCTCATCCGTTTGATGAGGCCTGTCCATGAATCCTGCCATCGCAACTGCCCTGACCCACCCCGGCGCGCCAATGAAAGTGCGCGGCGTGCACAAGCGTTTCGGTGCGTTCACTGCGCTGGATAACGTCTCCCTTGATGTCGCCGCCGGCGAACTGGTGTGCCTGCTCGGTCCATCGGGCTGTGGCAAGACCACGTTGCTGCGCTGCATTGCCGGGCTGGAGCAGCAGGACAGCGGCGAGCTGTTTCTGGGCGATCGCGATGTCTCGCACCTCGCCCCGCAAGCGCGGGATTACGGGATTCTGTTCCAGTCCTACGCGCTGTTCCCGAATCTGACGGTCGAGGCGAACATTGCCTACGGCCTCGCCGGCAGCGGTCGCGATGAAGTGCGCCGGCGTGTCGGTCAGATGCTGGAACTGGTCGGCCTCACTGGCAGTGAGAAAAAATACCCCGGCCAACTGTCCGGCGGTCAGCAACAGCGGGTCGCGCTGGCTCGCGCATTGGCGCCGGCACCGTCGCTGTTATTGCTTGATGAACCGATGTCGGCCCTCGACGCGCGGGTGCGTGAGCATCTGTGCACTGAGCTGCGTCAGCTGCAACGCAACCTCGGCATCACCACGCTGATGGTCACGCACAATCAGGACGAAGCGATGTTGATGGCCGATCGCATCGCCGTGATGAACAACGGCCGCGTCGAGCAGTACGCCACCCCACAGGAAATCTACAACCGTCCGGCCACGCCGTTCGTGGCCGAGTTTGTCGGCCAGGGCAACTGGCTACCGTTTCAGCGCAGCAGCGACAGTCACGCCAAGGTTGGCGGGATGAATCTGCGCCTGGCCGAGGGCAGCGTACACGGCGCTTCGGGTCGACTGTTCTGCCGCCCGGAGGCGATCAACGTTAATCCGCTGGTGCACGAAGAGAACCTGTTCCCGGCCAGGGTTCGCGAAATCACTTTCCTCGGCAACCGCTGCCGGATGAGCTTCGAACTCGATCAACTGCCGGGCCATGCGCTGCTCGCCGAGCTCGCGCCAGAAGCCATGCCGCGCCTCGGCGCCCAGCAGATCATGGTCGCCTTGCCGCCGCGCAGTTTGCAGGTGTTCGCCTGATGAACAGCAACCTCGCGCTGCCGCTACCGCACAAGCAGGTGCGACAGTCCTCGAAAGCCGAGATCGGCGATCGCCTGTTCGTGGTCGGCGGCAAAGTCGTTCTGCTGGTGTTGCTCGGCCTCGCGGTGCTGCTGCCGTTGTTGGCGATCTTCTGGCGCGGCTTCAGCAATGACGCCGGGCAGGGCGGTGGCTGGCTCGCGGCGAAAGAGTTGGTGACCAGTGCCAATTTCCATTGGTTGCTCGGCAACAGCCTGAAAGTGTCCCTCAGCGTTGCGGCCATTGTCGTACCGCTGGCCTACCTGTTTGCCTACGCGCTGCAACGCACGCTGATTCCGGGCAAAGGCATCTGGCGCGGGATCTCCCTGCTGCCGCTGATGGCGCCGTCGATGCTGCCGGGGATTGCGCTGGTCTATCTGTTCGGCAATCAGGGCATGCTGCGTGGGTTGCTCTCGGACAATATCTACGGGTTCTGGGGCATTGTGCTGGGCGAGGTGATCTACACCTTTCCCCATGCGCTGATGATTTTGCTCTCGGCATTGTCGCTGGCCGATGCGCGGCTTTTCGATGCCGCATCGAGCATGGGCGCCAGTCCGGCCAAGGCGTTTCGCAGCATCACCTGGCCGGCGACCCGCCAGGCGGTATTCGCTGCGTTCTGTCTGGTGTTCACCCTGACCATTACCGATTTTGGTGTGCCGGTGGTGGTCGGTGGCGACTATCAAGTGCTGGCGCTGGAAGCCTACAAAGCCGTGGTCGGCCAGCAGCAATTCGGTCGCGGCGCGTTGATCGGCATGGTGCTGTTGCTGCCGGCGCTGTTCAGCTTTGGTGTCGATGCCTGGCTGCGTCGGCGTCACGGCGACTCCATGAGCGGGCGCGCGCAGGTGTTCAAACCGCTGCCGTCCAGGCTGCGCGACGGCTGCTATCTGGCGATCGTTTTGCTGATCAGTGCGGCGTTGATCCTGGTGTTCGGCATGGCGGTGTTTTCGTCGCTGGTGAAGTTCTGGCCGTACAACCTGTCGCTGTCGCTCAACCACTATCAGTTCAACGAGACCGCCGGCGGTGGCTGGCTCGCCTACGGCAACAGTCTGAAGATGGCGCTGGGCACCGCGCTGATCGGCAGCGTGCTGATTTTCACTGGCGCCTATCTGATGGAGAAAACCCGCACCCAGCGTGGGCTCAACCTGGCTTTGCGCATGCTCAGCTTCGTGCCGATGGCGGTGCCGGGGCTGGTGCTGGGCCTGGGCTACGTCTTCTTCTTCAACCTCCGCGGCAATCCGCTGCACGTGCTGTACGGGACGATGACGCTGCTGATCGTCTGCACCATTGCGCACTATCTGACCACCGCACAAATGACCGCGACCACCGCGCTGCGCCAGCTCGACGCCGAGTTCGAAGCCGCCGCGCTGTCGTTGAAGGCGCCGCTTTACCGGCATTACCTGCGCGTCACCGTGCCGATCTGCCTGCCGGCGCTGCTGGACATCGTGCGCTACCTGTTCGTCTCGGCAATGACCACGGTTTCCGCTGCGATCTTCCTTTACAGCCCCGACACCATCCTCGCTGCGGTGGCGGTGCTGAACATGGACGATGCCGGCAACGTGGGCGGCGCGGCGGCGATGTCGACCCTGATTCTGTTCACCTCGGCCGGCGTGTCGCTGCTGCTGGCGTGGGCTTCGCGCGGCCTGTTGCGCCGCTCCCAGGCCTGGCGGCAAACCGCGCCCGGCCACTGATTGCAAACCCGATCAACTCATCTACAGGAAACGCTCATGTTCAAGCCTATGGCCCTGGCCGCTGCTGTGCTCGCGACTTTCAGCCTGAATGCCTTCGCGGCAAAAACCGAGTTGACGGTGTACACCGCCCTCGAAGCCGAACAACTGAAGTCCTACAAGGAGGCCTTTGAGAAGGCCAACCCGGACGTCGAGATCAAATGGGTGCGCGATTCCACCGGGATCATCACCGCCAAACTGCTCGCCGAAAAGGCTCGTCCGCAGGCCGACGCGGTATGGGGCCTCGCCGCGTCGAGCCTGGCGATTCTCGATCAGCAAGGCATGCTGCAAAGCTATGCACCGAAGGATCTCGGCAAGATCGGCGCGAACTACCGCGACGCCGCCAACCCGCCAGCCTGGGTCGGCATGGACGTCTGGGCCGCGACCATTTGCTTCAATACCGTCGAGGCTGAGAAGCAGGGTCTGAGCAAACCGATCAGTTGGCAGGACCTGACCAAGCCTGAGTACAAGGGCAAGATCGTCATGCCCAATCCGGCGTCGTCCGGCACCGGTTTCCTCGACGTCAGCGCCTGGCTGCAGACCTTCGGCGAGAAGCAGGGCTGGGCGTATATGGACGGCCTGCACCAGAACATCGGCCAGTACGTTCACTCCGGTTCCAAGCCGTGCAAACTGGCGGCGGCGGGGGAGTTTCCGATCGGGATTTCCTTTGAATATCCAGCCGTACAGCTGAAACGCCAGGGCGCGCCACTGGACATCATCCTGCCGAAGGAAGGTCTGGGCTGGGAGATCGAAGCGACGGCGGTGATCAAAGGCACGCCGCATGAAGAGGCAGCGAAGAAACTGGCGGACTTCTCTGCCAGCGCCGAGGCGATGGATCTGTACAAGGAGAACTTCGCTGTTCTTGCGCAGCCGGGGATTGCCAAGCCGCAGACCGAATTGCCAGCCGACTATGAGCAGCGCCTGATCAAGAACGACTTTGCCTGGGCCTCGAAGAATCGCGACGAGATCCTGGCTGAATGGCGCAAGCGGTATGACGGCAAGTCCGAGAAAGTTGTCGCCAAGTAAGATCTTTATCGACTGACAAGGCCCCTTCGCGAGCAGGCTCGCTCCCACAGTTGCAATGCTGTCCCCTGTGGGAGCGAGCCTGCTCGCGAAAGCGGTTTCTCATTCAGAGCACCTCTACATGACACAACCCAAAGACCTGCTCATCATCGGCGCTGGCATCCTCGGTCTGTCCCACGCCTATGCCGCTGCCAAACGCGGCCTGAAAGTCGCGGTATTCGAACGCACCGCCACGCCCCTCGGCGCTTCGGTGCGCAACTTCGGCCAGGCGCTGGTGACCGGTCAGCCGCCCGGCATCATGCTCGAACTGGCCAAGGCCAGCCGCGAGATCTGGGGCGACTGGGCGCAACTTGCCGGCCTGCAGATCAAACGCAACGGCTCATACCTGTTCGCCCGTAACGAGGCCGAAGAACACCTGCTCGAAGTCTTCTGCGCCGGCCGCGCGATCGAGCACGGCTACAACGTCGAGCTGCTGCGCGGCGCGGCGTTGCGTGATCTCTACGGCGGCCAGTTCAGCCATCACCGTGCTGTGTTGCACGGTATCGATGATCAGCAGTTGTATTCGCGCGAAGCGATTCCGGCGCTGATCGATTATTTGCGCCGCGATCTGGGCGTCGAGTTTCACTTTTCCACACTGGTGCGCGGTGTCGAGCCGGGGCATCTGCACAGCACCGCCGGCAGTTTTACCGGCAAGCAGATCATCGTCTGCTCCGGCCACGATTATCAGACCCTGCTGGCCGAGCCGATTGCCGCGCTCAATCCGCAGATCTGTCGTTTGCAAATGCTGCGGGCCAGACCAAGCATCGAGTTGAACCTGCAACACGCCGTGCTCACCGGCCTGAGCTGCGTACACTACGGCGCTTTCGCCGATCTGCCGGAAGCCGCAGCGGTGCAGGCGCAGATTCTCCGTGAACAACCGCACCTGCACGCCAACGGCATTCACCTGCTGATCAGCCCGACGCCGTATGGCGAACTGATTATTGGCGATTCGCATCATTACGGCAGCGATGCGTCACCGTTCAACGCCGAACAGGTCGACAACTGGATGCTCGAACTCGCCGAGCAGACGCTGGGCTGCCAGGTGCAAGTGGTCGAACGCTGGCAGGGCGTCTATGGTTCTCGGGGGCCGGGGCCGTTTTCTTTCCTGCGTCCGGCACCGGGCCTGAGCGTGGCGCTGATGCACACCGGCGTCGGCATGAGCGTCGGCCCGGCGCTGGCCGAACGCAATATCGCGCAATTACTGGAGGAGGCATGAATCACGAACAGGTGATCGCCCGGGTGTTCGGCCTGTATGAGCGCTTCGGCGCCAGCGATTACATCGGCGAACCAGTGTCGCAGCTCGAGCACATGTCCCAGGCCGCAGAACTGGCCATGGCTGAAGGCTGTGACGATGAAGTGGTGCTGGCGGCGTTCTTTCATGACATCGGCCATTTGTGTGCCGAGGGCGCGGAAAACATGGGCGGTTATGGCGTGGTCAGCCATGAACGGCTCGGTGCGGATTATCTGCGTGAGGCAGGTTTCAGTGAACGGCTGGCGCGACTGGTGGAATATCACGTCCAGGCTAAACGCTATCTGACCTTGCGCGAGCCGGGGTATTACGCGCGGTTGAGTGAGGCGAGTCGCAGGACGCTGGAATATCAGGGCGGGGTGATGAGCGCGGCTGAGGCGGAGGCGTTCGAGGCTGATCCATTGTGTGCGCTGAGTCTGCGCATGCGGTGTTGGGATGAGTTGGCGAAGGAGGTTGCGGTGCCGCTGGTGGATCTGAGTGTGTTAAAGCGCAAGGCTGAGAAATTGTTGTCGGCTGAGTGATTGCAGCCCTCACCCCAGCCCTCTCCCGGAGGGAGAGGGAGCTGATCTCCATGCTTTTCAAACCTGAGTTCGACTGGATATCTCAGGTCGGTGTATGACCCAAGAGCAACACAGTCGGCCCCCTCTCCCTCCGGGAGAGGGCTGGGGTGAGGGGGTAGCGATCTAAAGCTCAAGCACCCGATCAACCAACGCCTCAACCTGCTCCTGCCTTTCCGCCTGATTCAACTTCGCCTGCGGATTGAGCGACGACCACTGCGGATGCGCGCGCGCCTTGTTCAGCGCTTCCGGCAACTTGCCTTCGCGCCAGGTCTTGTCCAGAGGCGTGGCCACCTGAATGCTGTCCATCGCCGCATGCCCGCGCTGATCTAGGGCCAGCAGCAACTGGCGCTGGCGCAACGCCAACAGGCGCAGCACGGCGTCATCCACTGTCAATTCCCGCTGGCCTTTGATCTTGCCGAGCAGGCGACTGCCATAACTGCGCGCGGTTTGCAGTGCGCCACCGGCAATCGCGCCGGCCAGTGCCGCCGCGCCAAGGGTAATCCCGCCGACCAGCAAATCCACCCCAGCCCCGGCCGCTGCACCGGCAGCAATGCCGCCGCCGACGCGCACGCCGAGTTGCTTCAGGGTTTCCGGGTTGAACAGATCATCGCCCCAGCGCCCGTCGAGCAACGGCAAGTCACTGGCCGCCGCGTCCTGCGGGCGAAACGCGTAGAGCTTGAGCAGCGTCTCAACGCACTTCTGCTCACGCTGACGTACGGCTTTGCGCAGTTCGCTGATCGCCTGCTGTTCCTGCTCGGCTTCGCTGACCACACTGCGTCGGCACGCAGCGCAGTCGATCAGCAATTCGGCAATCAAGCGCGCGGCGCTTTGCTGACGGGCGAGGCGCTGCGCCTGCTGGTCGGCGATCAACCGCTCCAGTTGCGGCCGGGCGTTTTCCAATAGAAGGGCGAGGCTCTCGTACAAGCGCCGCTCGCCATCCTCGGGCGGCGCGACGCTGTCGAAACGTACCAACGCATGCAGCCCCAACCGCGCCAGCGCTTCACGCCAATCGGGTTCGCGATGGTTGGCGCTGCTGACGAAATTCAGCACCGGCAGCAGCGGTTTGCCGCAACTGGCGAGCACTTCCAGCTCGTCGCGGTACTTGGCCAGCACCGGTTCGCGGGCGTCGATCACATACAGACCGGCATCGGAGGCCAGCAGTTGTCGCAGTACCTTGGCTTCCTGTTCGAAACGCTGGCGCGCCTCGCTGCCGTCGAGAAACCGTGCCAGCCGTGCCGGGCCGTCGAGGCGTTCGCCGGGGCGTTCCAGACGCTCGAGAAAATCCAGCAGGGCGATCGCATCTTCCAGCCCCGGCGTGTCGTACAGATCGAGCAACGGCTCGCCATCCACCGACAACCGCGCGCCTTCGACATGCCGGGTGGTGCTCGGCCGGTGCGAGACTTCGCCGAAGCCGACGTCACGGGTCAGC
The DNA here is from genome assembly GCF_001425545.1 of Pseudomonas sp. Leaf434. Taxonomy (NCBI): domain Bacteria; kingdom Pseudomonadati; phylum Pseudomonadota; class Gammaproteobacteria; order Pseudomonadales; family Pseudomonadaceae; genus Pseudomonas; species Pseudomonas sp. Leaf434. The sequence goes on from NZ_LMQZ01000001.1 coordinate 2,399,481, forward strand.
GTGCGCAGCAGCGAGGTCTTGCCGACGTTGGTGTGGCCAACCACTGCCAGTTTCAGCGGGGCCTTGCGTGCATCAGTCATGTCCGCTCTCCAGCCAGTTCATCGGCGCGCAATCGGCGAATGGCAGTTCCAGCTGTTGCAGCGCCGCGTGCCAGTCACCCAGACGTTGCCCGTCCAGCGCTTCGCCGGGTGGCGCTTGCAGCAGCCAGATGCGAGTGGCGCCGGCGTTGCGCGCGAGTTCGGCGATCAGCGCGAGGCTGCCGCGATCCGGCGAACGTCGCGGATCACAGGCGATGGCCAGCCGCGCTGGCGGGAAGCGACTGAGTTGCTCGAGCAGTTTGTGCCGCGATTCGCGACTGTCGAGGATGCCCGCGTTGCTGACGTTTTTCGGCAGCGCGGGTGGCCATGGACGCTGTTCGTCCAACTCGATCGCCACCAGCAGCGCGCCTTCACTGGCCAGTTCGCCGATGTTGCTTTCGACGCGATGCAGTTGCGCCGGCTCCGGGTCGTTGACGCCAAGGCGCTCGCTGGTTGGCATTAACCGTTCGCGCAGTTGCGCGTAGCCGGGCAGGTTCAGATCCAGGCGCAGCGCGGCTTTGCCGCTGTTCCAGCGCCACAGGCACAACAGCGCGAGCAGCAGGCGCGGCAGCACGCCGTAGACCACCAGCACACCGACCAGCCAGGTCGCCCAGGCTTGTCGTGCGCTTTCAATATCCAGTGCGCCGTCGCCGCTGGCGCGGATCATTTCCTCGGTCGGCACATTGAAGCCGAGCAGCGACGGCAGATAGCCAAGGGCCTGGGTGACATGGATAAAGGTGTCGGCGCCGAGGATCGTGGTTTCCCAGACAAAGCCGTAGCGCCGCGTGGCCATCAGGGTCAGCAACAGAATCAGCGCGCTGAGCATCGCCAGCAGCCACAGGCCATTGACCAACGCGCCGAGCGCCCAGCGGTTGAGTTTCTTGCGTTGCAGCAGCAACAGCAGGGCCGGCGCCAGTTGCGCGGCTTTGGCATCGCGGGCGAATTTTTCGCTGAGCCACAGCCACAAGCGCCCGAGGGTGGCGCCGTGTTCGCCAGCGAAAATCAAGCCCAGCGCCCAGCTCAGCAGCAAAATCAGATTGATCCCGAGCAGACTGCCCAGCGCCCAGAACACATTTACCGGCGTCTGGCCAAGTGCGGCGAATGCCAGACCGGCGCCGCTGAGCACGGCGAAAATCATCAACAGCACCAGCGCCAGACGCGCGCCTTGCAGCCAGTGCTTGAGCGCGGCGGTGAGCCCGTCGCGCTCGGCCAGCCATAGCGCCCGGCGCGCAATGCGGCCCGGCAGATCGCCGCCAGCGGCGCGGGCCAGACGATTGGCTTCCAGATCATCCAGCGGCCCCGCGTGTTCTTCGCGCAGGCGGATGGTTTCGGTGAGCCAGAGGTTTTGCAGTGGAGTCAGTTCAGTCACGCGGCGTCCCGTCGCTAAATCGAGCGCTGAGCATAACCGCTGTGGCGCTTATCGGGGTAAGCGCGGCTCTGGTATCCTCGCCGGCATGACTAAATCACTGCCCCTCAGCCTGATCGCAGCCCTCGGTGAAAACCGCGTGATCGGCGTCGACAACAGCATGCCCTGGCACCTGCCGGGGGACTTCAAATACTTCAAGGCGACCACGCTCGGCAAGCCGATCATCATGGGTCGCAAGACCTGGGATTCGCTCGGTCGGCCATTGCCGGGGCGCTTGAACATCGTGGTCAGCCGTCAGCCTGATCTGCAGCTCGAAGGCGCCGAGGTCTATCCGTCGCTGGAAGCCGCCGTGGCCCGCGCCGAGGAATGGGCGAAAGCCCAGGGCGTTGATGAACTGATGCTGATTGGCGGCGCGCAGTTGTATGCGCAGGGACTGGCGCAGGCCGATCGGCTGTACCTGACCCGCGTGGCGCTGAGCGCGGAAGGGGATGCGTGGTTTCCGGAGTTTGATCTGAGCGAATGGAAGCTGGTGTCGGATGTACCGAATCCGGCAGAGGGCGATAAACCTGCATATAGCTTTGAGGTTTGGGAGAAAGCCTAACAGCTTCGCGAGCAGGCTCGCTCCCACAGGGGAACGCATTTCAGTGTGGGAGCGAGCCTGCTCGCGAAGAGGCCCGCTCAGTCGCTGAGAAGCTTAAGCCTGGGCCAACTCTGCGTGTTCATCGGCATCCAGCAGCGCTTTATCCGTCTGCTGCATGACCTGACTGGTAATCGCCCCAGCGGTAATCGAGCCACTCACGTTCAACGCGGTGCGCCCCATATCGATCAGCGGCTCGACCGAAATCAGCAACGCCACCAGTGACACCGGCAAGCCCATCGCCGGCAGCACGATCAGTGCGGCGAACGTCGCGCCGCCACCGACTCCGGCCACGCCGGCCGAGCTCAACGTGACAATCGCTACCAGCGTCGCGATCCACAGCGGATCCAGCGGGTTGATGCCGACCGTTGGTGCCACCATCACGGCCAACATCGCCGGGTACAGGCCGGCACACCCGTTCTGGCCGATGGTCGCACCGAACGAGGCAGCGAAACTGGCGACCGACGACGGAATACCCAGGCGGCGGGTCTGCGCTTCAATGCTCAGCGGGATGGTCGCCGCGCTGGAGCGACTGGTGAAAGCAAACGTCAGCACCGGCCAGATCTTGCGGAAGAAGCGCAGCGGGTTGATCCCGGCGGCCGACACCAGCACGCCGTGCACGACGAACATCAGGCCCAGGCCGATATACGAGACCACGACGAAACTGCCGAGCTTGATGATGTCCTGCAGGTTGGAACCGGCGACCACTTTGGTCATCAGCGCCAGCACACCGTACGGGGTCAGCTTCATCACCAGACGCACCAGACGCATCACCCAGGCTTGCAGGGTGTCGATGGCGTTGATCACTTTCTGACCTTTCTCGACGTCGTCCTTGAGCAGTTGCAGCGCGGCAACCCCGAGGAACGCGGCGAAGATCACCACGCTGATGATCGAGGTCGGCTTGGCCCGGGCCAGGTCGGCGAACGGGTTCTGCGGAATGAACGACAGCAGCAATTGCGGCACATTGAGGTCGGCGACCTTGCCGGCGTAGTCGTTCTGAATGGTTTGCAGGCGTGCCATTTCCTGAGTGCCGGCGACCAGACCTTCAGCGCTGAGGCCGAACAGGTTGGTCAGGCCGATGCCGATCAGCGCTGCGATGGCGGTGGTAAACAGCAGCGTGCCGATGGTCAGGAAACTGATCTTGCCCAGCGACGAGGCATTGTGCAGACGGGCGACGGCGCTGAGGATCGAAGCAAACACCAGCGGGATCACGATCATCTGCAGCAACTGCACGTAACCGTTGCCGACCAGATCGAACCAGCCGATCGAGGCTTTCAGCACCGGATTGCCGGCACCGTAAATCGTGTGCAGCGCGACGCCGAACGCCACGCCGAGGACCAGTGCGAGCAGGACTTTTTTCGCCAGGCTCCAGGTGGTGTGGCGGGTCTGCGCCAGACCGAAGAGCAGGGCGAGGAACACCAGCAGGTTGAGAATCAGCGGTAGATTCATGAGAACTCCAGTAAAGACTGTGCCAACAGCCATCCGGGGCTGCTGCGAACCGGCAAGCCTAACAGCTTGATTTGCAATGATTTAATACCAAAATAGCTGGGCAACCGTCGTTTTTGGAATAAGCGCGTGTCGCTGTCGGCAATGCAGTTGGCGCGCAGGGGACGCAAGCGGTCGCTGACAGGCGAGGGTTGTCATACTGATTTGTTAGCGTCGAACTCTTTGCATCGGGGAGTAGCGCTATGAGAATTGCACGCACGTTGTTGGCTGTAGCACTGGCGGCTGGCCTTGCTGGCCAGGCATTGGCCACGGACCTCAAGCATTGGCCGGCGGATCAGGCCAAGGCGCTGGACGCGATGATTGCCGCCAACGCCAACAAGGGTAATTACGCGGTGTTCGACATGGACAACACCAGTTACCGCTACGACCTCGAAGAATCCTTGCTGCCGTTCATGGAAAACAAAGGCCTTATTACCCGCGACAAGCTCGACCCCTCGCTGAAACTGATGCCGTTCAAGGACACCGCCGAGCACAAGGAAAGCCTGTTCAGTTATTACTACCGGCTCTGCGAAGTCGACGACATGGTCTGCTACCCGTGGGTGGCGCAGGTGTTCTCTGGCTTCACCCTCAAGGAACTCAAGGGCTACGTTGACGAGTTGATGGCTTCGGGCAAACCGGTGCCCGCGACGTATTACGAAGGCGATGTGGTGAAGAAGCTCGACGTCAATCCGCCGAAGATCTTCACTGGCCAGCAGGAGCTGTACAACAAGCTGATGGAGAACGGTATCGAGGTCTACGTGATGACCGCCGCTTCAGAGGAACTGGTACGCATGGTCGCGGCGGATCCCAAGTACGGCTACAACGTCAAACCGCAGAACGTCATTGGCGTTTCACTGCTGCTCAAGGATCAGAAGACCGGCGAGCTGACCACTGCGCGCAAACAGATCACTGCCGGCAAATATGACGAGAAGGCCAACCTCGGCCTGGAGCTGACGCCGTACCTGTGGACCCCGGCAACGTGGATGGCCGGCAAGCACGCAGCGATCCTGACCTATATCGATGAATGGAAAAAACCGGTGCTGGTCGGCGGCGATACCCCGACGAGCGACGGTTACATGCTGTTCCATGATGTCGACGTGGCCAAGGGCGGCATTCACTTGTGGATCAACCGCAAGGACAAGTACATGACGCAAATCAACGGCATGATGGCCAGGCACGCGGCGGCGCAGGCCAAGGAAGGCTTGCCGGTGACGGCGGACAAGAACTGGGTGATCGTCAAACCGGAAGACATCCAGTAAGCCACGATCGCATGTAGGAGCTGCCGAAGGCTGCGATCTTTTGATCTTGTTTTGGATCGTTCCCACGCTCTGCGTGGGAATGCAGCCCGTGACGCTCTGCGTCACTGGACGCGGAGCGTCCCTTGAGACATTCCCACGCAGAGCGTGGGAACGATCAGCCCCGCACATGGCGGGGCATTTTTGCATCGGCGATTTGACGGTTACAGCCCGTCGAGCATCGCTTTGTTGCGCACCGCGCCCTTGTCGGCACTGGTCGCCAGCAGGGCGTAGGCCTTGAGCGCGGTGGTCACTTTGCGTGGACGCACCTCGACCGGTTTCCAGCCTTTCTTGTCCTGCTCGGCGCGGCGTGCCGCCAGTTCTTCGTCGCTGACCAACAGGTTGATCGAGCGGTTCGGAATGTCGATCAGCACCTTGTCGCCATCCTGCACCAGACCAATCGCGCCGCCGGCCGCAGCCTCTGGCGAAGCGTGACCGATTGACAGGCCGGAAGTACCGCCGGAGAAACGCCCGTCGGTGAGCAGCGCACAGGCTTTGCCCAGACCTTTGGATTTCAGGTAGGACGTCGGGTAGAGCATTTCCTGCATGCCCGGGCCGCCTTTCGGGCCTTCGTAGCGAATGATGACGATGTCGCCTTCCTTCACTTCGTCAGCGAGGATGCCGCGCACGGCGCTGTCCTGACTTTCGAAAATTTTCGCGTTGCCTTCGAAGACGTGGATCGACTCATCGACCCCGGCGGTTTTCACCACGCAACCGTCCTGCGCGATGTTGCCGTACAGCACGGCGAGGCCGCCTTCTTTCGAATAGGCGTGCTCGAAGCTGCGGATGCAGCCGTTTTCACGGTCGTCGTCGAGGGTTTCCCAGCGGGTCGACTGGCTGAACGCGGTCTGGGTCGGAATGCCCGCAGGACCTGCCTTGAAGAAGTGATGCACGGCTTCGTCGCTGGTCTGGGTAATGTCCCACTTGGCGATGGCTTCTTCCATGCTGCGGCTGTGCACGGTCGGCAGGTCGGTGTGCAGCAGGCCGCCACGGGCCAGCGAACCGAGGATGCTGAAAATGCCGCCGGCGCGGTGCACGTCTTCCATGTGGTACTTCTGGATGTTCGGCGCGACTTTGCACAGCTGCGGCACGCTGCGCGAGAGACGGTCGATGTCGCGCAGGTCGAAATCGATCTCGGCTTCCTGGGCAGCTGCGAGCAAGTGCAGGATGGTGTTGGTCGAACCGCCCATGGCGATGTCGAGCATCATCGCGTTCTCGAACGCCTTGAAGTTGGCGATGTTGCGCGGCAGCACGGAGTCATCGTTCTCGCCGTAGTAACGCTTGCACAGCTCGACGATGGTGCGACCGGCCTGCAGGAACAGCTGCTCGCGGTCGCTGTGAGTGGCCAGAGTGGAGCCGTTGCCCGGCAAGGCCAGACCCAGTGCTTCAGTCAGGCAGTTCATCGAGTTGGCGGTGAACATGCCGGAGCACGAACCGCAGGTCGGGCAGGCGCTACGCTCGTACTCGGCGACTTTCTCGTCAGAAGCGCTGGAGTCGGCGGCGATCACCATGGCGTCGACGAGGTCGAGGCCGTGGGAGGCGAGTTTGGTCTTGCCCGCTTCCATCGGACCGCCGGAAACGAAGATCACCGGAATGTTCAGGCGCAACGCGGCCATCAGCATGCCCGGGGTGATCTTGTCGCAGTTGGAAATGCACACGATAGCGTCGGCGCAGTGGGCATTGACCATGTACTCGACGGAGTCGGCGATGATCTCGCGACTCGGCAGCGAATACAGCATGCCGTCGTGGCCCATGGCGATGCCGTCATCGACGGCGATGGTGTTGAATTCCTTGGCCACGCCACCGGCGCGTTCGATTTCGCGGGCGACCAGTTGACCCAGGTCCTTCAGGTGCACATGCCCCGGGACGAACTGGGTGAACGAGTTGGCGATGGCAATGATCGGCTTCTTGAAGTCGTCATCTTTCATGCCGGTGGCGCGCCACAGTGCGCGGGCGCCGGCCATGTTGCGGCCGTGGGTGGATGTTTTCGAGCGGTAATCTGGCATGGAGCACTCCGGGCGGCTAATCACGTACTAAAGGGGAGTGAGCTTCTGTTGACCTCTGAAACACCCGAAAAATGGCCGTGTGTCCGGAAGCTGCCGATGACGTTGCGGGATCGCCGCTGGTCTCAGCCTGAGCTCATAAACCCGCCGGGGATGAATGGCGATGAATGAGGCGATTCTACACCGCTGACGCCGCGAGGGAATGGCGCAAAGCATCGTTGACTTGCTGATGCGGTGCGCGGGATGACGACTGGCAGGGTCAATGGTCGCCTCCGGGCATCAACCTGTTGCTGCGCAGGTTGCTGACGCGACGGCCAATCACGCTGTTGAGCAACAGCGATACGCCGCTCAACACCACGAAGCCGTAACCCAGCGTCGCTTGCAGGTTGGCCGGGCCGAGGCTGATCAAGGCGCTGACCAGCCCGCCACAGATAAAGATGATGGTGCTGCCGGCAGACGCCGATGCGCCGGCATTTTCGGCAAACAGGCTCATGGCGCGGGAGGTAGCCGGTGGCCGGGAAATGGTCGTGCCCACCGTGCAGATGAGCATTGGAATCAGCACCGTCGCAGCTGACAAATCATGGTTGGCGGCCAGATAGAGCATTACCAGTCCCGAGAGCAGGATCAGACTCAGCCCGGTAAAAATCTGCTGTTGCGCATTGATATGCCGGTTCAGCACGCTGGCGAGCACGCCGCCAAAGACATAGGCGGCGCCGTAAATCAGCAGGATCAAGGCGAAATCGTAAGGTGCCATCTGCAGCTGCTCCATGAAGATCAGCGGGGAAATGACGATGAAGGAAAAGTGGCAAGCGAAAGCGAATGCGGAAATCAGCCAACAGCCGACAAATTCGAAATTGCCCAGGACGCGCTGATAGGACTGGATGAAGCCAAGGCGGCCGGGATCATGAGGAGGACGGCTGTTATCGAGCAATCGCCAGGTCTTGATCAAAACTGCTGCGGCCAGGGCGATGAAGACCCAGAAGCTGCCGCGCCAGCCGAGCGTGGCTTGCAGAAACGTGCCCGCCAATGGTGATACCGAAATGAAGATGCCCGTTGCGGTGACCATCAGGATCCGCAGGCGATCACGCTCGTTGCCTTCGAACAGATCCTGCACCAGTGCCTGGGACAGCACGAAGCAACCGCATCCCAGCGCCTGCATCACCCGGAAAATCAGGAACAGCGTGTAGTCATTGCTCAGCACGCAGCCAAGTGCGCCGAGCAGCGACACGCTCATGCCGGCAAGCAGCAGACCTTTGCGCCCGATCACATCTGACAGCGGGCCGATCAATAACTGGGCAAATGCGATGCCCACGGCAAACAGACTGATCGACAGCGCGATGTCGTTTGCCGATCGGCCAAAGTGGGCTGCCAATGCCGGAAAGGAAGGCAGCAGCACATCCAGCGGAAACACGCCAAGCAGGATCATCGCCAGCAGCAGGCTGATTGCTCCGCGCTGTTGTCGGCGGGTGGTTGCACGGCTGTGTTTATCCATCGATCAATCCTGCTTTGGCGAAAAGTGTCTGGTTGTGGGGCAATGCAAAGAAGCCCGCCTTGTGCAAGGCCTCCACCGTAGGTTTGCAGCCAACGCGTGCACGGGCGCGGTTGGCCTGCACCGTTGCCGTGCCGCCGACAATCTCCATCACGTCGATCTCGGCAATACCGGCCGAACGCAGGCTTTGTTGCAGCCAGCCTTCATCTGCTTCGAAGAAGATGGAAATGATCTCCACGAGGGTCTTGCTGGCGAACAGGCATTGACGACTGTTCATCGCAATCCAGAAGTAATGGAAGGCTTCGGCGAAATAGCGGCTGTGCCGGGCTTCGTCGGCAAGGTGATCGCGCAACATGTCACTCACACTGGACACCAGCGTGTCGCGGCAGACCTCCAGCAACTCGCGGGCAATGATGGTTTCCGAGACAAATCCCAGCAGGAACCAGGCCAATGCACGGTTTTTCTCCGGCGTGCGCGCGATCAAAGCGTTCATGCGGCTGATCCGCTTCGGAATGACCGGTCGCCGGGTGATGCCGTAGAGCGCAGCGATCTGCTCGGCAATCTGGTTGGAAAACAGCGCGTGGTAGCCCTCGTCGGTATACAGCTGCAGTGCCGCATGTTTCATCGGTAGCGGTATATAAATGGGCAGTTCGCGGTGCACGATGACTTCCACCGCGCGGTTGACGATGCGGTGTTCGAGCAGGGTGGTGTAGTCGAGGAAATACACCAGATGATTGGCGGTAAGGCGGTGCAGGGTTTCGCGACCTTTGGCCTGGATGGCCGGATGCGCCAGATAGGGCACAAAGGCCGGGGGTAACCAGTAGCGGGTTTGCAATTGCTGCTCGACATCGCCTGGTAACCGATAGTCATGGACACTGCTGCGTACCGATGCACGGTTCTCCCAGCCTGGAAGCGTGAATTTGAGCGACCATGACACCGGGGCTTCGCTCTCGTCCATAGCCGTGGGAATCATGACTGTGCTCCGCTGAGCAGATCACGCATTTCCTGGCACATGGCCTGGCCATCGCTTTGTCCGCAACCGACGAAGAACAACGGTTGCTCGGCGCTGTCCGCGATGCCGAGCAGGGTTTCAATCTGTGCGTCGGCAAATGCGCCGGTCAACCAGGTGTTCAACCCCAGCGTCGTCGCTACCAGTTGAAAGGTTTGCGAGAGATGACCGGCTTCGATGAAGGCCATGCGATAGGCACGCGAGTGCTCGTACTTCCACCAGAGACGATCAAACCTTGCAGTGATGAACACGCCCAGTGGCAGGTTGTTGATGAAATGCTGGCCGCCGAGCAATTGACCCAGCTCCGGATCCGGCAGCGCATTGATCCGACTCAGGGCGTGTTCGGCAGGGTGATAGGCGTAGATGCCGGGTTCCAGTCCGCTGACATTTTGCGCCAGGACAAATCCCTCACAGGCGTTCAGTCCGCCGCCGGACGGGCAGCTTCGGCGTGCCTCGAGACCCGGTGCGACCGGATCGTCGTGGGCATTGTCGCGTGGGGGAAGATAGCCGAGGGTCAAATACAGCAGCGTGCCAACCTCATCCAGTGTCACCGCTGCACCGGTGTAGGAACGACAGGTTTTGCGCCTCATCAGGGCCTGAGTCAGGCTGTCATCATCAATGGCGCCCGGTACGGGCAGGGTAATCAGGGGCTGCACTGATCGCCGCGCCCGGGTGTCTGCAGGTTCTGGCTTCGCCAGCACTTCGCTGCAGTGCGCCAGATATTGCCTGGACCACTCGTGGATATTCCGAGGCGTATGTGCGCTAGGTATGTTTTGTGTGCCGATGTGATAGATCTTCGACAATTCATCCCAGCCCCAATTCGGGCTGTCTATTTTGGAAGTTGTCAGAATTCCTGCGTCCAGAAGTTGTGTGTCTATTATGTTGTTCGGATCAAATAATTCAGGGTTGTGTATAAGTCTGGCGAGGCGATGGGAGTAATCAAGATCAAGTTCGTGTTGAGTGTGGTTCTTGTAGTTCCAGACAACTTGTCCAGGCGGGCGCGGCAATATAAAAAGAAAAGGATTGATATACATGGGCTCAGGTCACTCGGGAAAAAGTCTGATGGACGCCAGAGTGCCGGCACTCTCCGGCGTCCAGGCTTACTTAGTGGCCGGTGGCTGCAACCAGAAAGGCCAGGTTGGCGAGTTTGTCTGTTTCGAGATAAATGGTTTTCATGATGTGAACTCCTTGTTCGTTGGTAGTTGAGTCGCTTCGTTGCGACAACTTCATATTAGTTTGTAATCGAATATTGGCAAGCGGATATTAAGTAGGAATATTCCAGTAATTTTGTCGGAGTGATCTTTTGCAGGAGGCTTACTGCGTAGGTTTAATTTCCATGATTGACAGGCATGACGAAACTTCCTGCAAGGCAGCGAGAAAGAAGTTGTAGGAAGAGGGCAGGACACTCATGTCGAGTGTGAAAAAACGGGGGGAGGGCGCGCAAAAAAAACGGGGAGCTCAGTGGCTCCCCGGTGTTCAAGCGCAATCAGCTGTTGGGCAGCAGACGGCAGGTGATGCTTTTGATGTAACGGGTTTCAGCGATGGCCGGATGCACCGGATGATCCGGACCCTGACCGCCACGCTCGAGCATCTGGATATTGCGGTCCAGGTGACGGGCGCTGGTCAGCAGGATGTTCTGCAGATCATCTTCCGGCAGGTGCATGGAGCACGAAGCACTGACCAGAATGCCGTCCTTGGTCAGCAGGCGCATGGCTTGCTCGTTCAGACGACGGTAGGCGCCTTCGCCGTTCTTCATGTCTTTCTTGCGTTTGATGAAGGCCGGCGGATCGGCAACGATCACGTCGAAGCGCTCTTCGCTGGCTTTGAGTTCCTTCAAGGCTTCGAAGACGTCGCCTTCGATGCAGGTCATCTTGTCAGCGAAACCGTTCAGCGCAGCGTTGCGCTCTACACCGTCGAGGGCGAATGCGGAGGCGTCGACGCAGAACACTTCGCTGGCGCCGAACGCCGCGGCCTGCACGCCCCAGCCACCGATATAGCTATAGAGGTCGAGCACGCGTTTGCCTTTGGCGTAGGGTGCCAGGCGCGCGCGGTTCATGCGGTGGTCGTAGAACCAGCCGGTTTTCTGACCTTGAATGACCGGCGCTTCGAACTTGACGCCGTTCTCTTCCAGCGCGACCCATTCCGGTACCAGACCGAACACGGTTTCGACGTAGCGGTTGAGGCCTTCGGCGTCGCGGGCGGCGGAGTCGTTCTTGAACAGGATGCCGCTTGGCTTGAGCACTTGAGTCAGCGCGGCGATCACGTCGTCTTTGTGCGCTTCCATGGTCGCCGAGGCGATCTGCACCACAAGAATGTCGCCGAAACGATCGACCACCAGACCCGGCAGCAGGTCGGAGTCGCCGTAGACCAGACGATAGAATGGTTTGTCGAACAGACGCTCGCGCAACGACAGTGCGACATTCAGGCGATGCACCAGTAGCGACTTGTCGAGTGCCAGTTTGATGTCGCGTGACAGCAGACGCGCGCAGATCAGGTTGTTCGGGCTCATGGCGACGATGCCCAACGGCTTGCCGCCAGCGGCTTCGAGCACCGCCTGATCGCCGGCCTTGAAGCCGTGCAGAGGCGTGGCGGCCACGTCGATTTCGTTGCTGTAGACCCACAAGTGGCCGTTGCGCAGGCGACGGTCGGCGTTGGCTTTGAGGCGCAGGCTAGGCAGGGACATGACGTCGCTCCGGAAAAAAGAGCGGGAGTATAGCGTGTTGACGCGTGCTCCGGTCTGGCCTGCGATGAAAAGCGGATGGCCCCTTCGCGAGCAGGCTCGCTCCCACACTTGGAATGCATTCACCTGTGGGAGCGAGCCTGCTCGCGAAAGCGATTTCAGCTCTTATGCAGCCAGTGCGTCAATCAGGGCCTGACTGAACGCCGGCACATCATCCGGTTGGCGGCTGCTGATCAGGTTGCCGTCCTTGACCACTTCCTGGTCGACCCAGTTGACCCCGGCATTGACCAGATCGTCCTTGACCGTTTTGTAGCTGGTCATGGTCTTGCCATTGACCAGTCCTGCCGAGATCAGCAACCAGCTGCCGTGGCAGATCACGGCAATCGGCTTGCCCGCCGAAGCGGCAGTCTTGACCAGATGCTGGGCATCCTGATCGATACGGATGGTGTCGGAATTCTGCACACCGCCCGGCAGCAGCACGGCATCGTATTGATCGACGCTCACAGCCTGGAAAGTGTTGCTGACGGGGAAGTCGTCGGCCGGTTTGTCATGGTTCCAGCCTTTCACCGTGCCAGCCTCGGCGGAAAGGATATCGACCTGCACGCCGGCCTGCTCCAGAGCATCCTTGGGGCCTGTCATTTCGACCTGTTCGAAACCATCGGTAACCAAAATAGCGACGCGTTTGCCATTGAGGGAAGTTGCCATCGGTAAGCTCCTGAGTCTGTGGAGATTTTGCCTTCGCAGCGGACCGTTGAGGTCCGATGCGCCCTACAGATTCCGAAGCCTGGGCACAGATGAAAGTTCCGACGATGTGCCCATCGGTGTGTCGCCCTGCCGTTTCAGCGGTTAGAATCGCCGCCTGCCCCGGAGTGTGTACTTATGTCCCAAGAGCTGACCACCGAACAGATTCAACAATCGCTGCAAGGCATCAGTGTGCCGGCGCAACCGCAGATCATGGTGGATCTGCAAATGGAGCAGTACATGCCCGACCCGGACCTGGAGGTGATCGCCAAGCTGATCTCCCAGGATCCCGGCCTGTCCGGCGCGCTGCTGAAAATCGTCAACTCGCCGTATTACGGCCTGAGCAACAAGATCACCTCGATCCAGCGTGCGGTGAACCTGTTGGGCAGCCGCTCGATCATCAACCTGATCAACGCGCAGTCGATCAAGGGCGAGATGAACGACGACACCATCGTCACCCTCAACCGTTTCTGGGACACCGCGCAGGATGTGGCGATGACCTGCCTGACCCTGGCCAAGCGCATCGGCACCCAGGCCGGTGACGAAGCCTATGCATTAGGGCTGTTCCACGATTGCGGCGTGCCATTGATGCTGCAGCGTTTCCCCAATTACATGACCGTGCTGGAAGAGGCCTACGCCAGCGCCAGCCCGGAATGCCGCGTGGTCGATACGGAAAACCGTGTGTTCAACACCAACCACGCCGTGGTCGGTTACTACACGGCCAAGTCCTGGCGCCTGCCGGAGCATGTCAGCGCCGCCATCGCCAACCACCACAACGCGCTGGCGATTTTCAGCGACGAATCGTCGAAGAACAGCCAGCTGAAAAACTTGCTGGCGATTCTGAAAATGGCCGAGCACATCTGCGCCTCTTATCGCGTGCTGGGCAACCAGAGCGAAGATTTCGAGTGGAACGCGGTCGGCCCGCTGGTGCTCGATTACGTCGGTCTGTCGGACTACGACTTCGAAACACTCAAACAAACGATTCGCGACCTCGGCGCGCATTGATCCGAGGACAACATGCCTGAACTGCCGGAAGTCGAAACTACCCGTCGTGGAATTGCCCCGCACCTGGAAGGCCAGCGGGTCAGCCGGGTCATCGTCCGCGACCGGCGCCTGCGCTGGCCGATCCCCGAAGACCTCGATGTGCGTCTGTCCGGGCAGCGCATCGTGCTGGTCGAGCGGCGCGCCAAGTACCTGTTGATCAACGCCGAGATCGGCACGCTGATCAGCCATTTGGGCATGTCCGGCAATCTGCGTCTGGTCGAGGCCGGGTTGCCGGCGTTGAAGCACGAGCACGTCGATATCGAACTGGAGTCGGGACTGGCCCTGCGCTACACCGACCCGCGACGCTTCGGTGCGATGCTGTGGAGCAACGACCCGCTCAATCACGAACTGCTGATTCGCCTCGGGCCGGAGCCGCTGACCGATCTGTTCGATGGCGAGCGCCTGTTCCAGCTGTCACGCGGGCGCTCGATGGCGGTCAAGCCGTTCATCATGGATAACGCGGTGGTGGTCGGGGTGGGCAATATCTATGCGACCGAAGCGCTGTTCGCCGCCGGCATCGACCCGCGCCGCGAAGCCGGAAGCATTTCCCGCGGGCGTTACTTGAAACTGGCGATCGAGATCAAACGCATCCTTGCCGCCGCCATTGAGCGTGGCGGCACGACATTGCGCGATTTCATTGGCGGCGACGGTCAGCCGGGATACTTTCAGCAGGAACTGTTTGTCTACGGCCGGGTAGGGCAACACTGCAAGGTCTGCGGCACCGGTCTGCGTGAAGTGAAGCTCGGTCAGCGCGCCAGCGTGTTTTGCCCGCGCTGCCAGACCTGAAAAAATCCTTGGGTCTATAGTGAGAAGTCTCACTGCTCAGCCCGAAGGATCGTGCCATGAAAGTCCTGCAAGTCCTCTTCGTCACGCTGCTGTTGTGTTCCAGCCTGGCTGTTCAGGCCTCGGAAAACGGCAGCGGTGACCCGCGATACACCATCCAGAATCCCCCGGCCTACGCCATGCTTGGCGACCTGCTGATTGCCCGACCTTTGCTGGTGGTGGCCACGGTGATCGGTGCGGGAGCGTTTGTGGTGTCGTTGCCGTTTACCGCGCTCGGCGGCGGGGTCGGCGATGCCGGTCAGGCGCTGGTGGTAGACCCGGCGAAAGCGGCGTTTGTGCGGTGTCTGGGGTGTACGGGGGAGGGGTTCGAGCAGCGCGAGTGAGCTGATCGGGTTTCAGGGGTGTGGCTGATGGCCCATTCGCGAGCAGGCTCGCTCCCACAGGGGAATGCATTGCCAATGTGGGAGCGAGCCTGCTCGCGAAGAGGGCGGTACAGGCGCTGAAGTGATCAGGCCTTGCCGGTGATCTTGCGGTACTTTTCCATCAACTGTTCTTCAGTCTCCGGATGGGCTTCGTCCAGTGGAATGCAATCCACCGGGCAGACCTGCTGGCACTGCGGTTCGTCGTAGTGGCCGACGCACTGGGTGCACAGGTTCGGGTCGATCACGTAGATCTCTTCGCCTTGGGAAATGGCGGCGTTCGGGCACTCGGGTTCGCAGACGTCGCAGTTGATGCAATCGTCGGTGATGATCAGGGACATGCTAACTCCAGCCGGGGCGGCAGGCCCGGGCGCTATAAATCAATGCGCGCAATTGTGCCGCATTGGCGCTCGCAGTGCACGCGGGGGCGATCAAGGGCACGAGACTGCAATCTTTAAAAGCAAAGATCGCAGCCTGCGGCAGCTCCTACTTTTTAAAGCGCAGGGTCAGCGCGTCGGCCACGGCCGGGTGGACGAACTTGCTGATATCGCCGCCCAGCGCCGCAATCTCCCGCACCAGCGTCGAGGAAATGAACGAATAACGCTCCGACGGTGTGAGAAACAGGCTCTCCACATCCGGTGCCAGTTGGCGGTTCATGTTGGCCAGCTGGAATTCGTATTCGAAGTCCGACACCGCGCGCAGACCACGCAGGAACACATTGGCGTTCTGCTCTTTGGCGAAATGCGCGAGCAGCGTCGAGAAACCGACCACTTCCACGTTCGGCAGGTGTTTGGTGACCTCGCGAGCCAGTTCGACCCGTTGTTCCAGCGGGAACAGCGGGTTCTTTTTCGGGCTGGCGGCGACCGCAATGATCAC
Organism: Pseudomonas sp. Leaf434; assembly: GCF_001425545.1. Lineage (NCBI taxonomy): Bacteria > Pseudomonadati > Pseudomonadota > Gammaproteobacteria > Pseudomonadales > Pseudomonadaceae > Pseudomonas > Pseudomonas sp. Leaf434. Next base: position 2,415,385 of record NZ_LMQZ01000001.1, read on the forward strand.
GTGATCGAACAGGCGCGAGGCGCGTTCGACCAGATCGCCATGGCCCTTGGTAATAGGGTCGAAGGTACCTGGGTACAACACTCGGTTCATCGCGTCGTCCTGGCGGGAGTCCGTTGGGGAGTCGGATGGTATCGCAGCCTTCCCGGTCGGCCAAGTCGCCTGTTGGGTAAGAAAGCACTATAGACGATAGGAATATTCTGCTTTTTCATGGATTTTTCAGTCGGTCAGCCAAGGCTGTCGCCAATTGCGCGGTCAGGCCATACACCGACAGCTGCGGGTTGGCGCCGATGCTGGTGGGGAACAGCGAGCCGTCGTGAATCGACAGATTGCGCAGTTGATGATGGCGACCAAGGCTGTCGGCGACCGCGCTTTTCGGATCTTCACCCATCGCACAACCACCCATCACGTGGGCACTGCCCAGTCGCGTGCGGTACAGCTCCAGGCTCAGTCCATCGATCATTGAGCGCGCCTCGGCCAGTGTCTTCACATAGCGGCCGTCGGCGTGCATCGGCATCACCGATTGCGCGCCGCCGGCGAACTGAATTTCGGCCATCACGTGAAAGGCCCGGCGCAAACCGTCCCAGGCGTATTGCGAAACCTGATAGTCGAGCACCGGCGAGCCATCACCGCGCAGCTCCACCGAGCCACCGCTGCTGTCCGGATGGAAGCCATCGCGCAGCAGCGCCAGCATCGCGTGGGTGTGCGGCAGATCAGCCATGTGTTGCGCGTTCTCTTGACCGAAACCGCCGAGCAGTGTGGCGGCCAGCGCCGGGTGCAGCGGCGGCACTTCGAGTTTGAAAGCCATCGGCCCGGTGGTGCCGTCCTTCCACTGAAAATGGTCGGAGTAGATCGACTGCGGCGCGCCGTAGAACGGATTGACCACCTCGGCGAAACGCGCGGCGGACATGTTCACTGGGTGCAGAAAGGTGCGCTTGCCTATGCGCTCATGCGGATCCGGCGCGTCGGAGCGCAGCAACAGCGCCGGGCTGTTGATGCCGCCGCCGGCCAGCACATAATGCCGCGCCTTGACGGTGATGCTGCGCCCGGTCGGCTCGACGCAGCGTTGGTCCATCGCCACGCAATGCAGCCCGGTAACCTTGTCGCCACTGATCAGCAGTTTCTCCACCCGCGCCAGATACAGCAGCTCGCCGCCCTTTTCCAGCGTCGCCGGGATGGTCGTGACCATCATTGATTGCTTGGCGTTGCTCGGGCAGCCCATGCCGCAATAGCCAAGATTCCAGCAGCCGCGCACGTTGCGCGGGATCACGTGCCAGCTGTAGCCGAGGTGCTCGCAGCCTTTGCGGATCACGTCGTTATTGGCGTTGGGTGGCACCATCCACGGCGCGACGCCCAGGCGCTGCTCCATTTTTTCGAACCACGGCGCCATCTCTGCCGGGCTATGGCCTGTGACGTTGTGCTCGCTGGCCCAGTGTTCGAGGGTCGGCTCGGGCGTGCGGAAGCTCGAGGTCCAGTTGATCAGCGTCGTACCGCCGACCGCTCGGCCCTGCAGGATCGTGATCGCGCCGTCCTTGCTCATGCGCCCGATGCCTTCCTGATAGAGGCTGCTGTAGGCCTCGTCTTCGAGCAGTTTGAAATCCGAGCTGGTCTTCAGCGGGCCTTCTTCGATCAGCAGGACTTTGTAGCCGGCCGCGCTGAGGATCTCTGCCGTGGTGCCGCCGCCGGCGCCACTGCCGATGATCGCCACGTCGGCTTCGAGGGTGAGGTCGTCGCTCAGTTGCGCGCCGTTGTAGGTTTTCCAGCCTCGGGCGAGGCCTTCGCGGAAGGGATCGGGTACGGGCATCGGTCAGGTTCTCTTTATTATTCTGGATGCTGAGGTGATGCAGCAGGCCCCTTCGCGAGCAGGCTCGCTCCCACAGGGGGATGCATTTCAAATGTGGGAGCGAGCCTGCTCGCGAAGGCCGCGCCCTGGTTTCAGACCTTCGGCGGACCGGGATAACCGCAATGCGCCCAGGACTCGGCGCGGGTGTACCAGGCCATCATCACCATCTGCTGCAACGAGCTATGGCCCATGCGCAGCAAGCTCAGTGAACTGTTCTCCCAGCGTTCGAGGAAATGCCGCATCGCCTCAGGGCTGGCGTTTTCCCAACTGCCCCAGATACCGGTGAGCGGGCCACGGGTCACGGCCATGCCGAGCACATCGAAGAGTTGCCGAGTGAGCTTGAGCATTTCCGGCGACACGTGATCAAGGCTGTAGTCCAGCGACTTCAGCGTGCCGTCGACCGCCGCGGGCATTTCCCCGGTGGCAACGGCGCCGTCGAGCATCACCGGGATCAGCGCGCGCAGGAACAGCAGATCGCCGTCGCGCAAACTGACGAAGCCGTTGGCGCTGACGCTCGACGAGCAGCCAGTGAGGCTGGCGCCAAGGCCGGCGGTGGCGAGAAACGCGCTGGCGCCGAGGCTGAATTTCAGCAGGCCACGGCGCGACAGGGCGGGTGTTTCGGTCAGGCTTGGGTGCATTGTTTTTATTACCCGGCGTCGACGAACGTTTAGCGAATGAACAGCTTCTGAATCAGTTTCTGAATCGATGTGCCGTAGGGCGGGTAGATCAGCCGGGCCGCGTTGAAGCGCTGTTTGATCAGCACGCCCTTGGCCTTGCTGAAGGTCAGGAAACCTTCGTGGCCGTGGTAATGGCCCATGCCCGAGGGGCCGATGCCACCGAAGGGCATATCGTCCTGAGCGACATGCAACAAGGTGTCGTTCAGGCATACGCCGCCGGAATGGGTCTCGTGCAGCACGCGATGCTGTTCGCGTTTGTCGTAGCCAAAGTAGTAAAGAGCCAGAGGACGAGGCCGCTGATTGATGTAAGCGAATGCCTGCTCCAGATCGCGATAAGGCACGATTGGCAGCAATGGGCCGAAGATTTCGTCCTGCATCACCGTCATCTCATCGCTGACATTGAGCAGCACGCTGTGTGGCATGCGTCGGCCCTGGCCTTGTTCGAACAGTGGGATCAGCAGCGCGCCCTTGCTGGTCGCGTCGCTGACGTAACCGTTCAGTCGGGCCAGTTGGCGTTCGTTGATGATCGCGGTGTAGTCGGCGTTGTCGGCCAGGGTAGGGTAGAAGCCTTTCACAGCCTGACGGTAGGCCTCGACGAAGGCGCCGACGCGGTCTTCCGGCACCAGCACATAGTCGGGCGCGACGCAGGTCTGCCCGGCGTTGAGGGTCTTGCCGAAGGCGATGCGTTCGGCGGCGTCCTTGAGCGGTACGTCTCTGGAGACGATGGCCGGCGACTTGCCGCCCAGTTCCAGCGTCACTGGCGTGAGGTTTTCCGCCGCAGCGCGCATGACGTGTTTGCCGACGCTGGTGGAACCGGTGAACAGCAAATGATCGAACGGTAGACGCGAGAACGCTACGCCGACATCCGCTTCGCCCAGCACTACACAAACCAGGTCTTCGGGAAAGATCCGCGCGAGCAGCTCTTTGAGCAACAGGCCGGTGGCCGGGGTCGATTCGCTGAGCTTGAGCATCACCCGATTGCCCGCCGCCAGGGCGCCGACCATCGGCCCTACGGCCAGATACAGCGGGTAGTTCCACGGCACGATCACACCGACCACGCCCAGCGGCTGGTAAACCACCTTTGCCGAAGCAGGCTGGAAGGCCATGCCGACCTTGCGCCGCGATGGCTTCATCCAGTTCTTCAGATGACGGCTGGCGTAGTGAATGCCGTGCAGGCTCGGCATCAGTTCGGCGAGCAGGGTTTCGTCGGCGCTGCGGTGACTGAAATCGGCGCTGATCGCCTCGATCAATGCCTGCCGCTCAGCGCTGAGCAAATCGCGCAAAGCCTTGAGCCATTGTTGCCGCTGTGCGGCCGGCGGCATCGGGTTGGCGGCGTACGCGGCCCGTTGTGCCTGGAACTGCCGATCGAGGGTTTCAAGAGGCTGTTGCAGGGTTTGCAGGTAGGCAATGTCGGCAGTCATCGCGGGCTCCGGATTTTATTGTAATGAGCACTTTTTAGAGTCTAAGCTCTAGAAAGTCAAACGACTTCCGTGCACGGCAAGGTTTTATCCATTTCCGGTTAGGTCGTAAGATGCGCCGTCTACGCACTCTGAATTAAAGCTCAAGCCATGGCCCCACGAATAAAAACCAGCGAGCGCATCGTTCAGAACAGCCTGGAGCTGTTCAATCAGCAGGGCGAGCGCAGCGTCAGCACCAACCACATCGCCGCGCACATGGAGATTTCTCCGGGCAACCTGTACTACCACTTCCCCAACAAGCAGGCGATCATCGCCGTGTTGTTCAGTGAGTACGAAGCCCTGGTGGACAGCTTTTTGCGTCCGCCTCAGGGTCGCCCGGCGACCGTCGAGGACAAGCGTTTCTATCTCAAGGAACTGCTCTCGGCCATGTGGCGCTACCGTTTCCTGCATCGTGACCTTGAGCATCTGCTCGACAGCGATGCGGAACTGGCCGCGCGCTATCGGCGTTTTTCCCAGCGCTGCGTGATCCAGGGCGCAGCGATCTACGAAGGCTTCGTCGCCGCCGGCATCCTGAAAATGGACCGTGTGCAGATCGAATCGCTGACCCTCAATGCGTGGATCATCCTGACCTCGTGGGTGCGTTTTCTGTGCACCACCCGGGAAAACTCCAACCACCTCAGCGAACAGGCCGTGAAGCGTGGCGTGTATCAGGTGCTGGTGCTTGAGGCAGGGTTTGTCACCGATCAGGCGCGGGATGAAGTCAACGCACTGTTCGACGAGTTCTATGTGCCGCTGGCGCAGGCCCTTGAAGACGTGAAATAAACCGTTCAGCCGAATTCCACAGGAGCCCGTTATGTCGATTGCGCAGTTGATCAGCCCACAAGCTTTGGACGCTCGCAAAGAGCAGCCGGGGCTGGTGATTCTCGATTGTCGTTTCGCCCTCGAAGATCCGGATTACGGCCAGCGCAGCTACGCCGAAGGGCATATTGCCGGGGCGAGTTTCGCCGATCTGGAACGGGATCTGAGCGGTAAAGTCGAGAAGGGCGTGACCGGGCGTCATCCGTTGCCCGAGCCGGCGGTGTTGATCGAGCGCCTGCAAGCCTGGGGCATCAGCAACGACAGCGATGTGGTTTTGTATGACGACGGCCCGGGTGCATACGCGGCGCGGGCGTGGTGGTTGCTGGCATGGCTGGGCAAGCGCGACGGCGTGTTCATTCTCGACGGCGGGCTCAAGGCCTGGCACGCGGCCGGCCTGCCGCTGAGCCTGGATCCGCCGAGCGTGACGCCGGGTAACTTCAGTGGTCAGCCGGACATGAGCCTGTTGCTCAGCGCCGAACAATTGCAGCAGCGCCTCGGCCAGCCAACCCTGACCCTGCTCGACGCCCGCGCCTTGCCGCGCTTCAAGGGCGAAGTGGAACCGATCGATCCGGTCGCCGGGCACATTCCCGGCGCGCAGTGCGCGGCGTTCACCGAAAACCTCGGCAGTGACGGACGTTTTTTGCCGGCGGAGCAGCTCAAGCAGCGCTTTGCCGCGAAACTGGGTGATCGCTCACCGTCGGAACTGGTCGCCTACTGCGGCTCCGGGGTGACGGCGTGCCATAACCTGTTCGCACTGTGCCTGGCTGGCTATCCGCTGGGTGCGCTGTATGCCGGATCGTGGAGCGAGTGGATCAACGAACCGTCGCGCGGCATTGCCACGGGCGAATAAACCCAGCGATCTCTCTGTAGGAGTGAGCCTGCTCGCGATGGCGGTGTGTCTGTGAGTTAAATGCCAACTGACTCACCGCTTTCGCGAGCAGGCTCGCTCCCACATTGAACCAGGTTGTGCCATGCATTTTCATGCCGACACAAATCCCTGTGGGAGCGAGCCTGCAAGGGCCATGCGGCGCTCAATGACCGAGTGCGGCCAGCCATTGTGGTATGCGCCGCTCCAGGTAATACCCGGGCCGGCGAAACGAGCCGTCGACGAAGCCGACATGACCGCCACGCGCCTGCAATTCGAACTGGGTGCAGGCTGACAACTCATCGGCTTGCGGCAGGCTGTGGGGAAATACGAACGGATCATCCGCTGCCTGAATAATCAGCGTCGGCGTGCGGATCTCGCCGAGGTAGTAGCGGCTCGAGGCGCGGCGGTAGTAATCCTCGGCATCGGTGAAACCATGCAGCGGCGCGGTGACCCGGCCGTCGAAATCCCAGAACGTACGCATGTTTTCCAGCGAGCCGAGCGCGGCCAGTTTCGCCAGGCCGTCTTCGCGTCCGTCATGCTGGAACTGGCGCTGCTTGTTCTTGATGTAGGCGACCATTTCGCGCATGAAATGCGCCTGGTAAACCCGCGAAAATCCCTGGCCAATCCGGTCTGCGCACTGGTCGAGCCTGAACGGCACCGACACCGCCACCGCGCCGAGCACGCCGCTGTTGCTGCCGGTTTCGCCAAGATGTTTGAGCAGCACGTTGCCGCCCAGTGAATAGCCGACCGCGTACAACGGCGCCAACGGTCGTTTCGCGCGCAGGTGCTGGATGGCTTCGGCAAGGTCTTCGCTGGCGCCGGAGTGGTAGCTGCGCGGCAACAGATTCGGCTCGCCGGAACAACCGCGCCAGTTCAGCGCGACGCTGGCCCAGCCCTGCTCGGCCAAGGCCTTTTGAATGCCCGCCACATAGGGCGAATTGGATGAGCCGGTCAAACCGTGCAGCACCAGTACCAACGGCGCCTCGGCGCTGTGCGGGCCGTGCCAGTCGAGGTCGAGGAAGTCGCCGTCCTCGAGCCACAGGCGTTCGCGTTCGCGCTCGATGTGCACGGTCTTGCGCCACAGCGGCCCCCACAGGGTTTGCAGATGCGGATTGCCGAGGCCGAAGGCCGGAACGAAACGCGAGGCGGGAAGCGGGGACGGTGATTGCACGGCAAATCTCGACAGGTCTTGCGTAAAGCGACCGGCGCACAGGGCGGGCTATCGCTTCTCAACGAAAGCGCCTAACTTGCCACAAAGCCCGGGTCGGCGCGACACATGTCCTCTTCAGCCTGACCGATCGGCGCAACCTCCGGTCCAGGCAGTGGCTGTTGCTCGACACTGGGGCCGACCGTAACCGACACCCAGCGATCAACAGACAAGTGACGGTTCATGGCGAGTTTGATGTCGTCCACCGTCAGCTTCTGCACTTGTTGCATTGTGTAATCCAGATCGAGCGGCAAGTCGTAGCGGTTGATCTCCACGAGTCTGGCCAGAATGTGCCGGTTGCTGGCGCTGGTGAGCACATTTCTGTTGGCCAGCCTGCGCTTGAGGTGCTCGAGTTCCGGGGCGGTCGGCCCTTGCCGAAGAAAATCATTGAGCATCGAGCGCACCAAAGCGACGGTGCTGTCGCTCATGGAGCTACCGGTCTGCAAGGTGACGGTCAGCAACCCGGCGCCACCAGCCCAATTGACGCTGGCGCCATACACGTCATAAACCTGTCCGCGCTTGTGCCGCAGTTCATTCATCAACCGACTGTTGCTGCCTCCGGCGAGAATCTGACTGGCGGCGTACAAGGCGGTGTGATCGGCATGTCGTCGCGGCACGCTGATTTGGGCAAAGGCAATGTGGGTCTGCAGTTGATTCAGTTCCAGGTGACTGGACTGGACGTTTCCGGGTGTTGCCATTGCTGAAGATACCAGCGCGTCAGGAGGCTTGGGCAGGGCATTGCTGATCTGCAGGCTGATCGCTTGTGCCTGGTCCAGAGTGAGGTCGCCGACCAGGGTGATTTGCGCATGTCGGGCAGCGTAATAGCGGCGATGGAAATCCTCCACGGCGGCCCGGGTCACGGCATTGAGGCCCCATTGCGTGCCATACACCGGAAGGCTGTAGGGGCTGTCCGGCGCAAGCAGTGCCTTGATGCTCTGCGAGGCCAGACCCGCGGCATCGCCTTGCTCTGCGATGAGCGCGGCGCGCAGTTCGTCTTTCACTGGCGGCAGGCGCTGGGCGCTGAGCGATGGCTCGCTGAATATTCGCGTCAACAGATCCATCGCCGGTAGGCGCTTGGCCGGATCGCTGAGGCTGCGCAGGGAGAACACGGCGCGGTCGTGATCGATATCCATTTCCCATTGCGCGCCGAGCCCGTCGAAGGTTTCGACGATGGCGGACAAATCCTTGCCGGGGATACCCTCATTGAGCATGGAAAAGGTCGTGGCAGCCAGGCCCGGCAGGCTACCGTCGCGGGCGCTGCCTGCGGCGAAGCTGACGTGAATATCGAACATCGGCAGATCGCTCGTGCGCACGAACAGCACCTTGGTGCCGGTCAGGGTTTTCCAGCCCCTGATCTGCAATGCGCGCGGCTTGATTTCCAGCGCTTGGACTTCGCTGAGCGATTGCAGGCGCGATGTCCGCGCTTGTTCAGGCTGACCATCAGCGCAAGCCGCCGCAGCCGACAGCCACATCAGGACCAACCCCGTGCGCCTTGAGGACCTGCTCATCGGACGTCCACCTTGCGCACTTGGGCAACGCTGAGACGCTCGGGTATCAGCCACGTGGCGGCCACTTCGCGGATCTGTTGCGGCGTCACTTTCGCCAATGCAGCGGCATCTTCATCGAGTATTCGCCAAGGCAAGCCGATGGCCTGGAACCTGGCCAGCTGACGCGCCTGTTCCTGAATCGAATCGCGGGCATACACCTGCTGCGCGATCAGTTGCGTGCGTGCCCGCTCGAGCTCTTCCGGCGACGGTGGTGTGGTGCGCAACGTTTCGATCTGCTCCCACACCCGCGCTTGCGCACCTTCAAGATCGGTCAGCGGCGGATCGGCCAGCTCGGCAGTCAACATCAGCAGGCTGTCGCCGCGCGTCCGTTCGTCGTAGTGAGTGTCGACACGATTGAGCACGCGGTCGGTGAAAATCAGTTTCTTTTGCAGGCGCGCGCCATGTGCGCCGCCGAGTATCGCGTTGATCAGGCGCAGGGCGTGCACGGTGTGCAGGTCTTTGGCCGTGGCCAGTCCGGGCAGATTGAAAGCCATCAGCAACCGCTCTGCTGGGACATTGCGCTGCAAGGTCAGTTTGCGCTCGCCCGGCACTTTCAGCTCCACGGGCCGTAACAGGCGCGGCACGGGACGATTTGCGAGCGCGCCAAAATAGCGCTCGGCCAGCGGCTGCACGTGTGCGAGCGTGACATCGCCGACGATCACCAGTACGGCGTTGCCCGGCGCGTAACGGCTTTGATACCAATGGCGAAGTTCCTCGGCGTCCACGTGCTGCAGGTCGTGCATCCAGCCGATGACTGGCGTGCGATAGCTGTTGGCGACATGCGCCTGGCTGGTGAAGTGTTCCAGCACAGCGGCGTCGACATCGTCGTCGATGCGCAGCTGGCGCTCTTCGCGGATGACTGCCAGTTCGGTTTTCAGGTCGTCGACGTGCAAATCAGCAGTCGTCATCAGGTCGGCCATCAGCTCGAAAACCACGCCCAGATAGCGCGGCGACAAGGTCTGGTAGTAGCCGGTGACGTCCTCGGCGGTGAAGGCATTTTCTTCGGCACCCAGGGATTCCAAAAGACGCGAAGCCTCACCGGCGCAGGTCTTGCGGCTGCCTTTGTAGAGCATGTGTTCAAGAACGTGCGATAGCCCGGCTTGCCCCGGCGCCTCGTCTGCCGAGCCGACCTTGAACCACAAATGCGAAGTGACCAGCGGCGCACGGTGATCCTCGCGCACCAGTACCTGCAAACCGTTTTCCAGGGTGAATTGATGAGTCGGCGGGGGCGTGGCGGCCAGCGTCATGAACGGCGCGAGGCCAAGAAAAAGCAGCATCCGGCTGCAGAGCGTATCCATACGCGAAATCCTCAGTGGTTAACGCAGATTGCGGTAACCACTGTGGCGGACTGCGAGGCACTGGGTGCGGTAACTATCTACCGCACGCTAAAGCGCAGTACGGATGGTTCAAGCGCTGCGCTGCCACAGCGCGTAATACACACGACCGGATTTCTGTTCGCGGTGCAGGCGCCAGTTGCCCGGCAGGCCCAGCGTCGATGGCGCTGTTTCGCTTTCCGTGTAGATCCATGAATCGGCCGCCAGCCATTGGCGCTCTTCCAGCAAAGTACAAACCGCTGGTAACAGGTTCTGGTTGAACGGCGGGTCGAGGAACACCAGATCGAACGGCGTCGCGGCCTGGGTTTCCAGGTAGCGCAGCGCGTCGGCGGTTTGCACCTGGCCGTTGCTGCAACGCAAGGTGCCGAGGTGCTCTTTCAGGCTGGAAACTGCAACGTTGCTGGCGTCCAGCGCCTGGGCCGTGGCCGCGCCTCGGGACAGCGCTTCGAGAAACAGCGCGCCGCTGCCGGCGAACGGGTCGAGCACTTTCGCCCCTTCGACATAGGGCGCGAGCCAGTTGAACAGGGTTTCACGCACGCGATCCGGGGTCGGGCGCAGGCCCGGTGCGTCGGGGAAGCTCAGCTTGCGGCTGCGCCACTGGCCGCCAATGATGCGCAGCTGGTTCACGCCGTTGTGCACGTTTTGCACAGGTTTTTTCGGTGCTCGAGTGGCCATTAATGCTCCGGAACCCCGAGCGGTTGCTCGGCAGGTTTATCAGATGGGGCCGGTAACGGCTTTTGCGGCACGGTCGGGCCAGCGGTGACGATGACCATTTTCTCCGTGCTCAGGTGTTTGTTCAGCGCATCGCGGACCTGCTCTACGGTCAGGCTCTGCGACTGCCGCATGAAATCGTCGAGATAGCTCAGTGGCAGATTATAGAAGCCCATCGCGCCCAATTGGCCAACGATGTCGGCGTTGCTCGCGGTGGACAGCGGGAAGCTGCCGGCCAGTTCGCGCTTGGCATCGTCGAGTTCTTTCTGTGTCGGCCCGGTTTTCAGGTAGTCGGCGAGCACGTCCTGCACCAGTTTCAGGGTGCCTTCGCTCATCTCGGCGCGGGTCTGCAGGTTGATCATGAACGGGCCACGGGCCTGCATCGGGCTGAACGCCGAATACACGCCGTAGGTCAGGCCGCGCTTCTCGCGCACTTCGCTCATCAGGCGCGTACCGAAACCACCGCCGCCGAGGATCTGGTTGCCCAGCGACAGCGCGGCGTAATCCGGATCATCGCGATCGATGCCCAGTTGCGCGAGCATCAGGTTGGTCTGTTTCGACGGAAACTCGATGTGGTTGACGCTGGCTTGCGGTTCCTGCGGCGCAGCGATTTTCGCCAGTGCCGGGCCTTTCGGCAGGGCAGAGGAGACCTGATTGGCGATCGCCTCGGCTTCGGCTCGCGACAAATCACCAACCAGTGCAATCACAGCATTGCCGGCGGCGTAGGCCTTGGCGTGGAACTCGCGCAATTGCGCGACGGTAATCTTCGGCACGCTTTGCGGATTGCCGTCGCTGGAATGCGCGTACGGGTGATCGCCGTACAGACGCTTCATCAGCTCCAGGCTGGCGAGTTTGCCGGGGTTCTGTTTCTGGTATTCGAAACCGGCGAGCAGTTGGTTCTTGATGCGCGCGAAGGAATCGGCGGGGAAGGTCGGTTTGCCGACCACATCGGCGAACAGCTTCAACGCCGGTTCACGCTGCTCAGGTGCGCTCAGGCTGCGCAACGAGGTCAGCGCCATGTCCTTGAACGCACCGTTGCCGAAGTCGGCCCCAAGGCCTTCAAAACCCTGGGCGATAGCGCCGACGTCTTTGCCGGCGATGCCTTCGTTGAGCATGGCGTTGGTCAGCACGGCGAGGCCGGGCGCGTTGCCGTCCTGGCTGCTGCCAGCGGCGAAGATCAGGCGCATGTCGAACATCGGCAACTCATGCGCTTCGACGAACAGCACTTTGGCGCCTTCAGCGGTGTTCCAGGTCTGCACATCGAGCTTGCGGCTGGCCGGGGCCTTGCCATCGAGTTCGGCCAGCGATTGCAATTTCTGGCTGGACTTGGCGTTATCCAGGGCTTCGCTGGCGTGGCTGTCAGCGCCGGGCGACAGATACACAGCCGCCGAGCCGATCACCGCGACAGCAATCAGGCCAAGCAGCATCAGGCGTGGGGGTTTGCGCTCACTCATGAGTCGTCTCCAAAGGCAGGACGTGGGCGACGCTGAGACGTTCGCGGGTGAAATACTTTTTCGCGGCGTTCTGGATGTCTTGTGGGGTCACGCTTTCCAGATCGGCCAGTTCGGTGTCCATCAGCTTCCACGACAGACCGACCGTTTCCAGTTGACCGATCGCGGTGGCCTGGCTGGTGATCGAGTCACGCTCGTAGACCAGGCCGGCGATGACTTGAGCGCGGACGCGTTCCAGCTCTTCGGCAGACGGCGCGGTGGTTTTCAGTTGCTCAAGCAGTTTCCACAGGCCGGCTTCGGCCTGGGCGATGGTCTTTTTCTTCTGCGTATTTGGCGTGGCCGACAGGGTGAACAGGCTGTCACCACGGGTGTAGGCGTCATAGTCCGACGAGCCGCCGGAGACCAGCTCTTCGCCACGTTCCAGCTGCGTCGGGATGCGCCCGCTGTAGCCGCCATCGAGCAGCGCGGAGATCAGGCGCAGGGCGTTGACCGAGCGTTTGTCTTCAGCGGTAGCAATGCTCGGCACGTTGAAGCCAAGCATCAGGCTCGGCAGTTGGGTCTGCACGCGCAGGGTGATCTGGCGTTCGCCGGGCTCGGCCAGTTCCAGCGGTTTTTTCGCCGGTGGCACGTCGCGTTTGGCGACCGGGCCGAAGTAGCGCTGGGCGAGGGTTTTCACTTCGTCCGGAGTGACGTCACCGACCACCACCAGCGTGGCGTTGTTCGGCGCGTACCAGGATTGGTACCAGTGGCGCAGTTCCTCGACTTTCATACGGTCGAGGTCAGCCATCCAGCCGATGGTCGGCGTGTGATAACCGCTGGCCGGGTAGGCCATGGCCTTGTAGCGCTCGTAGGCCTTGGACATCGGCTTGTCATCGGTGCGCAGGCGGCGCTCTTCCTTGATGACTTCGATTTCCTTGGCGAACTCGTCGGCCGGCAGGCGCAGATTGGCCATGCGGTCGGCTTCCAGCTCAAACGCCACGCCGAGACGGTCACGGGCCAGCACCTGGTAATAAGCAGTGAAGTCGTCGCTGGTGAACGCGTTCTCTTCGGCGCCGAGGTCGCGCAGGATCAGCGAGGCTTCGCCGGGGCCGACTTTTTCGCTGCCCTTGAACATCATGTGCTCAAGCGCGTGGGACAGACCGGTCTGCCCCGGAGTCTCGTAGCTGGAGCCGACCTTGTACCAGATCTGCGAAACGACCACCGGCGCACGATGGTCTTCGCGCACGACGACCTTGAGGCCGTTGTCGAGGGTGAATTCATGGGTCGGTTGCGGGTCGGCCGCCAGGGCCGAAAGGGGCAGGCAGACTGCGCTGAGCAGCAGGCCAGCAGCGCGGCGGGCTAGAGCATTCATTCGTTTTTCAACCTGTTGGGCTGCCCGCTTGGTCTTAGCGTCGGCGGGCGAGAGGTAGGGCGTGTCATTGATCATTACCAGTACCGCGCCGGCGCCTGATAGTGTGCAGGGCAAGGCGCGAGGAGTGTGGTTTGGTTGTTCCAAATAAACTCCGAGCAACGCAGCCCTGCACACTATCAGGCCCGGCCCTCCGGGTGGCGCCTGAAAACGGGCCATACTGCGTTGCAGTCCTTGGCAAGGAAAGCACATTCCCTGCGGCCTGCGCCTTGTCTGGCCCGTTTTCAGGCGGCCACGCGGTACTGGTAATGATCAATGACACGCCCTAGGATACTGATCCGTTTTACTGGCGGCCACGCCTATCAGGTTTCGATACCCGGTCAGGCTGTATGGGTTTGTCGCGGATAGCAGCAGTTTTTCATCTGAACTGCGCATTTTCGCCGACGATGCCGCTCCAGTCCTTCGTGTTAATTGAAGTTTGAGGTGCCTTCGGTGCCTCGACAAAATGTTGCGCGTGAACAAGCTGGGTGAAACACAGTCTGTTCTGCATCGAATATTTATTTGCCGGGGCGCCCTGTTGGCGCGTCGCTACCGTGAGATAGCCGTCCTCCATGTTTGGTTCCAACGACGACAAGAAGAGCCCAGCTGCGGCTGGCGAGAAGAAAAGCCTGTTCGGATGGCTGCGGAAAAAACCGCAGGAACCCGTCGTCGAACAGCCGCCCGCGATTCCTGAACCGGCCCCCGCGCCAGCTCCTGTAATAGAAGAAGAGCCGGCGCCGATTGTGCTGCCGATCGCCGAGCCGGTGCTGCAACCGGAGGTTGAAGCCGAGCCGGAAGCGCCCGCCGCTCCCGAACTGCCGCTGACGCCCGCCGCCGAGCCGTGGCTGACCTTGCCGGTGGCAGAAGAGCCGGTGGCCCTGGTTGAAGAAGCGGCGCCACATGTGACGCCGGTGATTCCTGCGCCGGTTGCCGAGGTGGCTGCGCAGCCTGTGCCTGAGCCGGTTGTCGAGCCAGCGCCGGTCATTTCTGAACCCGCCGCCCCGGTTGTCCCGCCGTCGGAGCCTGCACCGATTGCCGCTGCGCCGGTTGTCGCTCCGGTCGTGCCGGTCGAAGTCCCTGTAGAAGCGCCAGTCGAAACCCCGCGCACCGAAGAAACCAAAGCCGGTTTCTTCGCCCGCCTCAAGCAAGGCCTGTCGAAGACCAGCGCCAGCATCGGCGAGGGCATGGCCAGCCTGTTCCTCGGGCGCAAGACCATCGACGATGACCTGCTCGACGACCTCGAAACCCGTCTGCTCACTGCCGACGTCGGCGTTGAAGCCACCACGCAGATCATTCAGCGCCTGACCCAGAAGGTTGCACGCAAGGAACTGGCAGACTCCGACGCCCTGTACAAATCCCTGCAGGCCGAACTGGCCGCAATGCTCAAACCGGTGGAACAGCCACTGAAAATCGCCTCGCAGAACAAGCCGTTCGTGATTCTGGTGGTCGGCGTCAACGGCGCCGGCAAAACCACCACCATCGGCAAACTGGCGAAGAAGCTGCAACTGGAAGGCAAGAAAGTCATGCTGGCCGCTGGTGACACCTTCCGTGCTGCGGCGGTAGAGCAATTGCAGGTCTGGGGCGAGCGCAACAAGATTCCGGTGATCGCTCAGCACACCGGCGCCGATTCCGCTTCGGTGATCTTCGACGCCGTGCAAGCGGCCAAGGCCCGTGGCATCGATGTGCTGATCGCTGACACCGCCGGTCGCCTGCACACCAAAGACAACCTGATGGAAGAGCTGAAAAAGGTTCGCAGGGTGATCGGCAAGCTCGACGCCGACGCGCCGCATGAAGTGCTGTTGGTGCTCGACGCCGGCACTGGCCAGAACGCGATCAACCAGGCCAAGCAGTTCAACCAGACCGTCGAACTGACCGGTCTGGCGCTGACCAAGCTCGACGGCACCGCCAAGGGCGGGGTGATTTTCGCCCTGGCCAAGCAGTTCGGCCTGCCGATTCGCTACATCGGCGTCGGTGAAGGCATCGACGATTTGCGTACCTTTGAAGCCGAACCCTTTGTCCAGGCACTGTTTGCCGAGCGGGAGCGTTCATGATTCGTTTCGAACAGGTCGGTAAACGCTACCCGAACGGTCACGTCGGCTTGCATGAGCTGAGCTTTCGAGTCCGTCGTGGCGAGTTCTTGTTTGTCACCGGCCACTCCGGTGCCGGTAAATCCACGCTGTTGCGCCTGTTGCTGGCAATGGAACGGCCGACCAGCGGCAAATTGCTGCTCGCCGGGCAAGACCTGAGCACCATCAGCAACGCGCAGATTCCATTCCTGCGCCGACAGATCGGCGTGGTGTTCCAGAATCACCAGTTGCTGTTCGATCGCACGGTGTTCAACAACGTCGCCTTGCCGCTGCAGATCCTCGGCCTGTCCAAGGTCGAGATCGCCAAGCGCGTCGATTCGGCGCTGGAACGCGTGGCGCTGTCGGACAAATCCGATCTGTACCCGGGCGATCTGTCCACCGGTCAGCAACAGCGCGTCGGCATTGCCCGCGCCATCGTCCATCGCCCGGCCTTGCTGCTGGCGGACGAACCGACCGGTAACCTCGACCCGCGTCTGGCCGCCGAAATCATGGGTGTGTTCGAAGACATCAACCGTCTGGGCACCAGCGTGCTGATCGCCAGTCACGATCTGGCACTGATCGCGCGCATGCGTCATCGCATGCTGACCCTGCAACGCGGCCGCCTGATCGGCGACGGGGAGGCCGGGGTATGAGTGCGACACGCAGTCCGAAGGTTTCCGAGCGCGTGGCCCCGAAGGCCGCCGATCCGCAACCGCAGAAAAAGAAAAAGCACGACGATGACGACGGCCCGGACTTCGCCACGCTGTTTAGCGCCTGGATCGAAAGCCATCGCGCCAGCCTGCTCGACAGCCTGCGCCGTCTCGGCAAACAGCCGATCGGCAGCTTCTTCACCTGCATGGTGATGGCCGTGGCGTTGAGTCTGCCGATGGGGCTGTCGCTGTTGCTCAATAACGTCGAACGTCTCGGCGGTTCCTGGCAGCGCGCGGCGCAGATTTCACTGTACCTGCAACTCGACGCCAGCCCGGAGCAAGGCGAAGCGCTGCGTGAGCAGATCAAAGGCATGCCCGGGGTAGCTGATGCCGAATATGTCGGCCGCGATCAGGCGCTGGAAGAATTCCAGCAGCAGTCCGGCCTGGGCGAAGCCCTGCGTGAGCTGCCTGACAACCCGTTGCCGGGTGTGGTGCTGGTGACACCGAACGAAGTCGACAAGCCGACACTCGAAGCATTAAGACAAAAACTTTCCGAGCTGCCGAAGGTACAACAGGCGCAACTTGATCTAGTCTGGGTCGAGCGTCTGGCCGCCATCCTCAAGCTTGGTGACCGCTTTGTCTTCGGTCTGACGGTGTTGTTGGTGTCTGCATTACTTTTGGTGATAGGCAATACCATTCGTCTTCATATTGAAAACCGCCGCACCGAGATAGAAGTGATTAAACTCGTCGGCGGCACTGACAGTTATGTGCGCCGCCCTTTCCTTTATATGGGCGCGTTGTATGGCTTCGGTGCAGGGCTGTTGTCCTGGGGCGTATTGGCGTTCGGCCTCAACTGGCTGAACGATGCGGTGGTCGGACTGGCCGGCTTGTACGGCAGTGATTTCGCCCTGGCCGGTGTGCCAGTGGCCGACGGTCTGTCGCTCTTGCTTGGCGCGGTGCTGTTGGGTTATATCGGTGCATGGATTGCAGTCGCACGTCATCTCAGGGAGCTGGCGCCGAAGTAGAATCTTTTTTGCGCGTGATTGACCTTGCGGTTTTTATGGGAACTTGTACCTGAGTTCCCGGTCAATTTTTCGCAGTGCCGAGAGGCACGAGTATGTGAGTGGGAGGTTTTTTCGTATGACCAATTCTTTGCAACCTGCGTATGCATTGGTTCCGGGTGCGAACCTGGAAGCCTACGTGCACACCGTCAACAGCATTCCATTGCTGACGCCGGAGCAGGAGCGTGAACTGGCCGAGAGTCTCTACTATGAGCAGGATTTGGGGGCGGCTCGGCAGATGGTGCTCGCCCACCTGCGTTTTGTCGTACACATTGCCCGTAGCTATTCCGGCTACGGTCTGGCTCAGGCTGACCTGATCCAGGAAGGTAACGTCGGCCTGATGAAGGCCGTCAAGCGCTTCAACCCGGAAATGGGCGTGCGTCTGGTGTCGTTCGCCGTGCACTGGATCAAGGCGGAAATTCACGAGTTCATCCTGCGCAACTGGCGCATTGTGAAAGTCGCGACCACCAAGGCCCAGCGCAAGCTGTTCTTCAACCTGCGCAGCCAGAAGAAGCGCCTGGCGTGGCTGAATAACGAGGAAGTCCACCGTGTGGCGGAAAGCCTTGGCGTCGAACCACGTGAAGTGCGCGAGATGGAAAGTCGTCTGACCGGTCACGACATGGCCTTCGACCCGGCTGCCGAAGCCGACGACGACAGTGCTTTCCAGTCTCCGGCCAACTACCTGGAAGACCACCGGTACGACCCGGCGCGTCAACTGGAAGATGCCGACTGGAGCGACAACTCCAACACCAACCTGCACGAAGCACTGGAAGTGCTGGACGAGCGCAGCCGTGACATCCTCTACCAGCGCTGGCTGGCGGAAGAGAAAGCCACGCTGCACGATCTGGCGCAGAAGTACAACGTGTCGGCCGAGCGAATCCGTCAGCTCGAAAAGAGCGCGATGAACAAGCTCAAGTTGTCGATCGCCGCTTAACTGGCGAATCCGCAATAAAAAACGCCCCGATCAGCGATGATCGGGGCGTTTTCATTTCTGTTTCAACACAAATCCCTGTGGGAGCGAGCCCGCTCGCGAAAGCGGTTTATCAGTGCCATCAATGCAAGCTGACACACCGCTTTCGCGAGCAGGCTCGCTCCCACATTGGAATTTCGGTGTTATTCAGCCCAAGGCGCCCGCCGCGAATCGTTCAGCCCGAGCAAGTAACTGTCCCCGCCCAACTGACTCATCTGCTGCCGAATCCACCCAGCCCGGCGCGATACATAACCGGTCGGATGACTCGCGCTCCACACCCGTGGATTGGGCAGTACGGCAGCCAGATAACTCGCCTGCTGGCGCGACAACGACTTTGCGCTCACACCAAAGTGATGGCGGGCCGCCGCTTCAGCGCCAAATACGCCGTCATCCCACTCGACGCTGTTCAGGTACACCTCGAGAATTCGCTGCTTGGGCCAGAACACCTCGATCAGCGCGGTAAACCACGCCTCCAGGCCTTTGCGCAGATAACTGCGGCCCGACCACAGAAAGAGGTTTTTCGACACCTGTTGGCTCAAGGTGCTGGCACCGCGAATCGAACCGCCCAGTTCGTTGTGGGCCAGAGCAGCCTGAATCGCGCGCAGATCGAAACCCCAGTGCTCAGGGAATTTCTGGTCTTCGCCGGCAATCACCGCCACTTTCAGGTCATCGGAGATCTCGTTCCACGGTTTCCAGCTGCGCTGCAGGTCAATCGGCTCGCCGTCGACCCAGGATTCGACCTTGCGCTCGACCATCAACGCCGTGCCCGGCGGTGGCACAAAGCGAAACACCAGCACCAGCAAGACACTGCCGCCGGCGAACCAGAGCAGGGCCTTCGTGAGACGACGGAAAATTGAACGCAGCATAGAGATGGCTTGGCCGAACCCGTGGAGCGGGCCATTATACAGACCCTGCCGATGGCGTCTGACTGGAGTTCCCCATGCTGCGTGGCTTTTTGATGCTGGCCGCTTTTTTCGGATTCACCGGTGTTGCGCTGGGCGCGTTTGCCGCCCACGGCCTGAAAAACCGCCTGACGCCGGAATACCTGACGATCTTCCACACTGGCGTCACCTACCAACTGGTGCACACGCTCGCACTGTTCGGCGTTGCGCTGCTGGCCACGCAGATTCCAGGGCGGCTGGTCACTTGGGCCGGCGTGTCCTTCACCGTCGGCATTGTGTTGTTCTCCGGCAGCCTGTATCTGCTGACCACCACCGGCATCAGCAAGCTCGGCATCATTACCCCTTTTGGTGGCCTCGCGTTTCTCATCGGTTGGGTTTGCCTCGGCCTCGCCGCCTGGCGCTTGCAGCTAACCGCTTGACGCTTGGTACTGACCTTTAGGTCATGATCGGGCTAGAATGCCAGCCCCTAAAAATGATGGCGGCGTTGTGCATGCGCATTCAGTTGAACGGTGAGTCCTTTGAACTGCCCGACGGTGAAACCGTTGCGGACCTGATCACCCGTCTGGATCTGGCCGGACGTCGGGTGGCGGTCGAGCTCAATCTGGACATCGTCCCGCGCAGCCAGCATGCCGACACCACGTTGAACGACGGCGACAACGTCGAAGTGGTCCACGCCATCGGCGGCGGCTGATTGTCCCGGCCCGCAAGGGCACAGAATTCTGCAAGACCCTCACCCTTAAAGAGGATTCCCCATGAGCATCGTTCGTAGCGACAAGCCTTTTGTGCTGGCCGGTCGTACTTACCAGTCGCGTTTGCTGGTCGGTACCGGCAAGTACCGTGACATGGAAGAAACCCGCCAGGCCATCGAAGCCTCGGGTGCCGAAATCGTCACCTTCGCCGTGCGCCGCACCAACCTGGGCCAGATCGAAGGCGAGCCGAACCTGCTCGAAGTGCTGTCGCCAGATCGCTACACCTTCCTGCCGAACACCGCCGGTTGCTACGACGCTATCGAAGCCGTGCGCACCTGCCGCTTGGCGCGTGAGCTGCTCGATGGCCACAATCTGGTGAAGCTGGAAGTGCTGGCCGACCAGAAAACCCTGTTCCCCAACGTGATCGAAACCCTCAAGGCCGCCGAAACCCTGGTCAAGGAAGGCTTCGACGTGATGGTCTACACCAGCGATGACCCGATCATCGCCCGGCAACTGGCGGAAATCGGCTGCATCGCCGTGATGCCGCTGGCCGGTCTGATCGGCTCCGGTCTGGGTATCTGCAATCCGTACAACCTGCAGATCATCCTCGAAGAAGCCAGGATCCCGGTGCTGGTGGATGCGGGTGTCGGTACCGCTTCCGACGCGACCATCGCCATGGAACTGGGTTGCGACGCCGTACTGATGAACTCGGCCATCGCCCACGCCCAGCAACCGGTCATGATGGCGCAAGCCATGCAGCACGCCATCGTTGCCGGTCGCCTGGCGTACCTCGCCGGTCGCATGCCGAAAAAACTCTATGCCAGCGCCTCTTCGCCGCTGGATGGTCTGATCAAGTAAGAGCCATTGATGACTGAATCGAACGACACGCCTGTCCAGCCGGACGAAGGCGACGAGCGCCAACACCGCCGCATCAAGAGTTTCGTGATGCGCGCCGGGCGCATGACCGAAGGCCAGCAACGCGGCCTGGATCAGGGCGCGCCTCTGTATGTGCTGCCGCTGGCCGATGCACCGGTCGATTACGACCAGGTGTTCGGCCGCTCGGCGCCGCGCTCGCTGGAAATCGGTTTCGGCATGGGCCACTCGCTGCTGGAAATGGCCGCGGCCGCTCCAGAGCAGGATTTCATCGGTGTTGAAGTACACCGTCCGGGTGTCGGCGCGCTGCTCAATGGCGTGCTGACCCAAGGGCTGACCAACCTGCGGGTCTACGATTGTGACGCGATCGAAGTGCTCAACCGCTGCATCGCCGACAACAGCCTCGATCGCCTGATGCTGTTCTTCCCGGATCCGTGGCACAAGAGCCGCCACCACAAGCGCCGCATCGTCCAGGCCTCGTTCGCCGAACTGGTGCGCAGCAAGTTGAAGGTTGGCGGCGTTCTGCACATGGCCACCGACTGGGAGCCTTACGCCGAGTACATGCTGGAAGTGATGAGCGTCGCCCCGGGGTACCGCAACCTTGCCGAAGACGGCAAATGCGTCCCGCGCCCGGCCGAACGCCCGATCACCAAGTTCGAACGCCGTGGCGAACGACTTGGCCATGGCGTGTGGGATCTGAAGTTCGAAAAGATCGCTTAAGCATCACGCAAAAAAAACTGTGGGAGCGAGCCTGCTTGCGAAAGCGGTCTGACGTTCAACGATGATGTTGGATGTCAAGACGCCTTCGCGAGCAGGCTCGCTCCCACAATTGTTTTGTGTATGAGGAGATTACAGGGGGGCAAGAAATCGAGCGGGCACCTGCTCTGTCAACCAGACGCCATTTTCGGCCTGATAGAACTTGAAGCCCTGTTCTTCCATCTGCTTCGCGGCAACCTTCAGAACGACTGGCGTTCCGTAGCGTTGACCCACGGCCGACGCGGTGGCGATCTCGTCGGACAGATGCACCTGATGGCGTTGTCCTGGAATCAAGCCTTGTTCGTGGATCGAGTCGAGAAAACGCGTCGCTGTTCCGTGGTAGAGCGTTTGCGGTGGCTGTTTCTGCTCGAATTGCAGATCAACGCTTTTCGTCGAGTGGCCTTGAACAGCGCGTATACAGTGGCCATCAGCGGAAATCGTAAAACGCTTCTTGTCACTGCTGGTCACGACGTTTTCAATCAGCTCACGACTTAAATGCCTGCCATCACGCGCCGCGCCGCTGATCAGTGCGTCGATATTTGCCCAGCCATCCGAATCCAGCGTAAGACCAATCGCCTGAGGCTCGTGACGCAACACGAAGCTAAGAAATTTGCTCGTCTCATCCAGTTGTTTTTTACTCATGAACTTCCCTTTCATTGCGATCAACTGTGGGAGCGAGCCTGCTCGCGAAAGCGGTCTGACGATCAACGATGATGTTGGATGTCAAGACGCCTTCGCGAGCAGGCTCGCTCCCACATTTTGTTTTGGGGTGTTTGCGGGGTCAGCGGCGATCAGCAACCACACCGATCAACACCAGCACTACCAGCAGCACCGGCGCCAGGCTGTAGTTGTTGAACTGGCTCAGGCCTTTGATCACCCATGGCGTGGCGTAGATCAGCGCGGCGCCGCTGCCGATCAGGCAGAGCAGGGCCATCAGGGGCACGCGCAGGGCGCCGGCGATGCTGCCCAGGCGTTGCTCGACCCAGCCTTTGAAGTCAGCGCCGAACAGCACCAGCAGGCAACCGACCAGCGCCAAAGCGATTTCCGAGAGATTGCTGCGGCTCCAGCGGGAGACGGTGGCCAGCAGGTCGAGTATCAAATCCATGCGTTTTCCCTTTGAGCTGAAGTCAGTTCAGAAATTGTTGCAGCAAATCGTTGAGGAACAGTTGGCCGCGTTCGGTCGCCGCCAGGCGTGACGGTTCGACCTGCAACAGGCCGCTTTGTTCGGCTTCGCGCCGGCCTTCGGCGAGGGTGTCCAGCGACAGGCCGGTGCGCTCCGGATACAGGCGCGATTCGACCCCGGCAGTCAGGCGCAGGGCGTTCATCAGGAACTCGAACGGCATCTCGTCATTGCTCAGCGATTTCTCGCCGGCCTGAAAGCTTTTCGCCGGGTTCAGATAATCCTTCGGCAGGCGGGTTTTCCATGTGCGCACGATGCGCCCGTCCGGGTGGCTCAGCTTGCCATGGGCGCCGGCGCCGATGCCGATGAAGTCGCCGAAGCTCCAGTAATTGAGGTTATGCCGCGCCGGTCGACCGGCCTGGGCATACGCCGACACTTCGTACTGCGCGTAACCGTGCTCGGCCAGCAGCGCCTGACCGGCTTCCTGAATGTCCCACAGGGTGTCGTCTTCCGGCAGCACTGGCGGCTGATTCCAGAACACCGTATTGGGCTCCAGCGTCAGTTGATACCAGGAAATGTGCGTCGGTTTCAGCGCAATGGCCTGGCGCAGATCGCTCAGGGCATCGTCCAGCGACTGATCGGGCAAACCGTGCATCAAGTCCAGGTTGAAGTTATCGAACCCGGCCTGTCGCGCCATGCCCGCCGCACGCACGGCTTCGTCACCGTTGTGGATGCGGCCAAGGGCCTCAAGCTTCTCCTGCTGAAAGCTCTGGATACCGATCGATAGCCGATTGATCCCCAGCTTGCGATAGGCGACAAACTTCTCCTGCTCGAAGGTGCCCGGGTTGGCTTCCAGGGTGATTTCGATGTCGGCGGCGAACGGGATGCGCTGCTCGACACCCTTCAACAAACGCCCGAGGGCTTCGGCGCTGAACAGGCTCGGCGTCCCGCCACCGAAGAAAATCGAGGTCAGCTCACGGCCATACACCGCATGCAGATCCTGATCGAGATCGGCCAGCAGCGCGTCGACGTATTCCTGCTCCGGCAGCACCGGGCTGGCGGTGTGCGAGTTGAAATCGCAATACGGGCATTTGCGTACACACCACGGAATGTGGATGTACAGCGCCAGGGGCGGCAGGGTTGGCAGCGGCGCCCGAGGCGAGGACGCGGCGCCGCCGATAATCAGCGACGACGCGGAAGAATCAGTGGTCATTTCAAGCCCAGACGCTGGCGCAGCAGATCCATTGCACGGGCGCGGTGGCTGATCTGGTTCTTGTCGGCCGGGCTCAGTTCGGCGCTGGAGCAGTCGCGCTCCGGCACCCAGAACAGTGGGTCATAACCGAAGCCGTGCTCGCCGCTGGCAGCGGTGAGGATGCGCCCGTGCCACAGGCCTTCGCAGAGAATCGGCAGCGGATCATCGGCGTGGCGCACCAGTGCCAATACGCAGACGAACTGCGCGCCGCGCTCGGCTTGCGGTACGTCCTTCAGCGCATCGAGCAGTTTGGCGTTGTTCGCCGCATCGCCCTGGCCGTCGGCGTAACGCGCCGAGTAGATACCCGGCGCACCGCCAAGGAAATCCACCGCCAGCCCGGAATCATCGGCCAGTGCCGGCAGCCCGGAAATACGCGCGGCGTTGCGCGCCTTGAGAATCGCGTTCTCGACGAACGACAGGCCGGTTTCTTCCGGCTCGACCTTGCTCCATTCGCCAATCGAGCGCAGTTGCACCGAGTCGCCGAGCATGGCCTGAAGTTCTTTGAGTTTGCCGGCGTTATGGCTGGCCAGTACGAGCTGCTTGATGTTCATCATTCGCCGGGAAAGAGTTCTTGGTTGAAGTTGATGGTGTTGATCTTGTCGCCGTTCTGCACCTTGATTTCAAAGGTGCGGGTTTCCTGCTGCGGCACCGGGTACTGGGCGATGTAGTAGATCGCGCCCTGTTCGGTGACCTGGCGGAATTTCAGCGGCACGCTGTTGCTGGTCAGGTCCTTGACCGTGCCGGTGACGCTGGCGATCACCGGTTTGCCGTCCTTGACCACCGAAACATTGATCACGCCCTGGTTCTTGCTGCGGATCAGCTCGGCGGCCTTGGCGATGTCCGGTTGCAGGAACGTCGAGTTGAAGGTGTTGTAGTGCACCGTAATGTCGCCGAAGGTTTCCTTGCGCTCACCTTTGATGACGTCCGCCGCCATGGTGCTGGCGCTCAGGCAGGCGGTGAATAACAGCAACGCTAGACGGCTCATGTTCGTGCTCCTTCAAATGCCCTGGCTCAGACCGCGACTCGGGCGTCCGCCAACTGCGGACTGCTGACGCGGTAGATACCGATTTCACCTAACAGATTAGGCCATAGCTTACTGGCCCACCCGTGGCGGTGCTGTTGATCCACGGCAAGCCGATCAATGACCTTGGCGTCACGTTCGCGGCACAGCTCTTCGAAATCCTCGAAGGTGCAGAAGTGAATGTTCGGCGTGTTGTACCAGGTGTAAGGCAGGAATTCCGAGACCGGCATGCGGCCCTTGCTCGCCAGGTACCAGCGGCAGCGCCAGTGGCCGAAGTTGGGGAAGGTGATGATGCACTGACGGCCGACCCGGAGCATTTCGTCGAGGATCTTGTCCGGGTAATGCACCGCTTGCAGGGCCTGGGTCATGACGACGATGTCGAAACTGTTGCTGGCAAAATTGCCCAGGCCTTTGTCCAGATCCTGCTCGATGACGTTGATGCCCTTGGCCACGCACTCGGCGATGTTGTCGGCGTCGTTTTCCAGGCCATAACCGGTGACGTTCTTGTTGTCGCGCAGCCAGGTCAGCAGCTCGCCGTCACCGCAACCCAGGTCGAGGACGCGGCTGCCGGCGGGGATCCATTCCTGGATGATTTCCAGATCAGCTCTCATGGCTTTCTCACAACGAAATGCGGTTCATGTAATTGCCGAACGCCTGCAAGTAACGCGGGATCGGAATCAGGAAGGCGTCGTGGCCCTGCGGTGCGTCAATTTCCAGATAACTGACGTCCTTGCGCGCGGCCATCAGCGCATCCACCAGTTCCCGCGAGCGCGCCGGGGAGAAGCGCCAGTCGGTGGTGAACGACATCACGCAGAACTTGGCCGTGGCGTTTTCGAAGGTTTTCGCCAGATCATCGTCGAAGTTCGCCGCCGGATCGAAGTAGTCCAGCGCTTTGGTCATCAACAGATAAGTGTTGGCATCGAAGCGCCCGGAGAACTCTTCGCCCTGATAACGCAGGTAGCTTTCGACCTGGAACTCGACACTGTGGAAGTCGTAGTTGAGCTTTTCGCTCTTCAGGCCACGGCCGAATTTCTCACCCATGGAGTCGTCGGACAGATAGGTAATGTGCCCGACCATGCGCGCCAGCATCAGCCCGCGCTTGGGGATCACGCCGGCTTCCTGGAACGAACCACCGTGGAATTCCGGATCGGTGAGGATCGCCTGGCGCGCGACTTCGTTGAAGGCGATGTTCTGCGCCGACAGTTTTGGTGCCGAGGCGATGGCCAGGCAGTGCCGCACGCGATCGGGGTAGGTGATGGTCCACTGCAACGCCTGCATGCCGCCGAGGCTGCCGCCGATCACCGCTGCCCACTGGCCGATGCCGAGCAGGTCAGCCAGACGCGCCTGGCTGTGCACCCAGTCTTCCACGGTGAGCACCGGGAAATCGGCGCCGAACGGCTTGTCGGTCTCCGGGTTGATACTGCTCGGGCCGGTGGAGCCGTTGCAGCCGCCGAGGTTGTTCAGGCTGACCACGTAGAACTTGTTGGTGTCGATCGGCTTGCCGGGGCCGATGCAGCTGTCCCACCAACCGGGCTTGCGGTCGTCGACGCTGTGATAACCAGCGGCGTGATGATGACCGGACAGCGCGTGGCAGATCAGCACAGCGTTGCTCGCCTGGGCGTTCAGCGTGCCGTAGGTTTCATAAATCAGGTCATAAGCGGCCAGCGAACGGCCACAGGCCAGCGTCAGCGGTCCGCTGAAATGCGCGGTTTGCGGCGTTACCAGACCAACAGAATCGGCGGGAAAGGCAGTTGGCATCGACCCTGCTCTCGTTGAAATGAGGCGTAAGTCTAAAGACCGGGGGGGTTAGCGGCAAGCAACGATCAGGTCCGGCGTTTTCGCTTCGGACCGAGGTGCAGCCATTCGCGAGCAGGCTCGCTCCCACAGTTGAAATGCATTCCAATGTGGGAGCGAGCCTGCTCGCGAAAAAGGCGACTCGGTCAGTCAGACCGAACGCACTGGCTTACATCAGCAAACGCAGAATCTCCGGCATCATCGTCATCGCCGCCAGATTGTTGATCACCAGCATGTCGATCAATTTCAGCGCAAGGAAGGCGAAGATCGGCGACAGGTCCAGACCGCCGAGGTTCGGCAGGAAGCGGCGGAACGGTGCCAGCGCCGGTTCGCAGATCTGGTTGACCAGCTCAGCGCCCGGATTGTGGCTGCCCGGTGCGACCCACGACAGAATCACGCTGATGATCAGAGCGAAGAAGAAGATCTTCAGGAACAGTGCAGTGACGCCGATCAGCGACCAGATCAACAGTTGCAGCGGGTTGCCGGTGGTGCCGTAGGTCAGCAGCAGGGTCAGCGCCATCAGCAGCAGTTGCACCAGAATCGCCAGCACCAGCGACGACATGTCGAGGCCGAAAAGGCTTGGGATGATCCGGCGCAAAGGCTTGAGCAGCGGCTGAGTGGCCTTGACCACGAACTGGCACAGCGGGTTGTAGAAGTTCGCCCGCACCAGTTGCAGGACGAAGCGCAGCAGCACGATCAGCAGGTACAGGCTGCCGAGGGTTTGCAGCACGTAAACCGCTGCGGTGTTCAATCCGATCATGTAAGGCTCCTTTATTTGCCCAGTTGTTCGGCCATTTCGGCCGAGCGGTGCGCGGCGGCGCCGAGTGCGGTTTCAACCAGCGCTTCGAAGCCGCCAGCCTGGAATGATTTGATCGCTGCTTCCGTGGTGCCGTTTGGCGAGGTCACGCGGCGACGCAATTCGGCGGCGTCGACATCGCTGGACACCGCCATGTGCGCGGCGCCCAGAGCAGTCTGCACGGTCAGTTGCTCAGCGATCTCTTGTGGCAGGCCAAGTTTGACGCCGGCGGCGGTCATCGCTTCGATCAGCAGGAAGAAGTACGCCGGGCCGGAGCCGGACACTGCGGTGACTGCGTCCAGTTGCTGTTCTTCTTCCAGCCACAGGGCGATGCCGACGGCGGACAGCAGCTCTTCGGCTTGCTGACGCTGCTCGGCGGTTACTTCGCTGGTCGCGTACAAACCGCTGACACCCTGACGCAGCAGCGCCGGGGTGTTCGGCATGCAGCGCACGATTGGCTGTTCGCCGAGCCACGCGGTCATGCTCGCGCAGGTAATGCCGGCGGCGATCGACACCACCAGTTGATTCGGTTTCAGGCTTGGGCGAATCGCCTCGCACACGGCTTTCATCGCCTGTGGCTTGACCGCCAGCACGATGACATCGACGCCGTCGATGGCCTGGGCGTTGTCACCGAAGGTTTCGATGCCGTGTTCGGCGCTGACCTTGGCACGGGTGTCTTCGCCCGGGTCGCTGGCGCGGATCTGCGCCGCTTCCAGACCTTTGGCGCGCAAGCCGCCAATCAGACTGGCCGCCATGTTGCCCGCACCGATAAACGCAATACGTGTGTTGCTCATGTGTGGTCCTTATCTGGAAACGTTCAAGACTGGGAATAATCTCTGGCGCCAAACAGCGCGGTACCGATCCGCACCCAGGTGGCGCCTTGGGCAATGGCCGACTCGAGGTCGTGGCTCATGCCCATGGACAGTGTGTCGAGCGGCAGAGCGAGGCTCGCCTGCAATGTCTGCACGGCGGCGAAGGCAGCGTCCTGTTCAGCGCGCTCTTCGGTCGGCTCGGGAATCGCCATCAGTCCGCGCAATTTCAGCCGGGGCAGGGCGCTGATGGCCTCGGCCAGCGCCGGCAGATCGGTCGGGGTGCAACCGGATTTGCTCGCTTCGCCGCTGACATTGACTTGAATGCAGATGTTCAGGGGCGGCAGTTCGGCCGGGCGCTGCTCGGACAGGCGTTGGGCAATTTTCAGACGATCCACGGAGTGCACCCAGTCGAAATGCTCGGCAATCGCGCGAGTCTTGTTCGATTGAATGGGGCCTATGAAGTGCCAGATCAAGGGCAGGTCGGCCAGCTCTAGCTGTTTGCCCAAGGCTTCCTGCAAGTAGTTCTCGCCGAAGTCGCGCAGCCCGGCGGCATAGGCTTCACGCAGGGCCTGGGCGGGTTTGGTCTTGCTCACGGCGAGCAAATGGATGCTGTTTTCGTCGCGGTGCGCAGCTTTCGCCGCTGCCTGGATGCGCGAACTAACCTGAAGGATGTTGTCTGCTATCGTGGACATCAAGAGGCGCCGGCGGTCTGTAGGTTCGCGGCATTCTACTGGAATTGAGGGACGCTATGGATATCACTGAACTGCTGGCCTTCAGCGCCAAACAGGGCGCTTCCGACCTGCACCTGTCGGCCGGCCTGCCGCCGATGATCCGTGTCGATGGCGACGTGCGACGGATCAATCTGCCGGCGCTGGATCACAAGCAAGTGCACGAGCTGATCTACGACATCATGAACGACACCCAGCGCATCGAATTCGAGAAAAATCTGGAAACGGATTTTTCCTTCGATGTACCCGGCGTGGCGCGCTTTCGGGTCAACGCATTCAACCAGAACCGTGGCGCCGGCGCCGTGTTCCGCACCATTCCGTCGAAAGTGCTGAGCATGGAAGACCTCGCCATGGGCGATGTTTTTCGCAAGATCACCGACGCGCCGCGCGGGCTGGTGCTGGTCACCGGGCCGACCGGCTCCGGCAAATCGACCACGCTGGCGGCGATGATCGATTACCTCAACACCCATCGCCATCACCACATCCTCACCATTGAGGACCCCATCGAGTTCGTCCATGAATCGCGCAAATGCCTGATCAATCAGCGCGAAGTCCATCGCGATACGCGCAGCTTCGCCACCGCACTGC
The DNA here is from genome assembly GCF_001425545.1 of Pseudomonas sp. Leaf434. Classification (NCBI taxonomy): domain Bacteria; kingdom Pseudomonadati; phylum Pseudomonadota; class Gammaproteobacteria; order Pseudomonadales; family Pseudomonadaceae; genus Pseudomonas; species Pseudomonas sp. Leaf434. The sequence goes on from NZ_LMQZ01000001.1 coordinate 2,444,761, forward strand.
GTTCGGCGCTGCGTGAAGACCCGGACGTGATTCTGGTCGGCGAAATGCGTGATCTGGAAACCATTCGCCTGGCGCTGACCGCCGCCGAGACCGGGCATCTGGTGTTCGGCACCCTGCACACGACCTCGGCGGCGAAGACCATCGACCGCGTGGTCGACGTGTTTCCCGGCGACGAGAAGTCGATGGTCCGTTCGATGCTGTCGGAGTCGTTGCTGGCGGTGGTGTCGCAGACGTTGATCAAGAAGATCGGCGGCGGGCGGGTGGCGGCGCATGAAATCATGCTCGGGACATCGGCGATTCGTAACCTGATCCGCGAGGACAAGGTGGCGCAGATGTATTCGGCGATTCAGACCGGCGGTTCGTTGGGGATGCAGACACTCGATATGTGCCTGAAGGATCTGGTGACCAAGGGCCTGATCAGCCGCGAGCATGCGCGAGAGAAAGCGCGTACGCCGGATAATTTTTGAGGGAGTGATCGTTCCCACGCTCTGCGTGGGAATGCAGCCCGGGACGCTCTGCGTCCCTGCCGAAGCGGACGCGGAGCGTCCATTGAGTCATTCCCACGCGGAGCGTGGGAACGATCGGCATGGTGTTAGCGCTGGACTACGCGCATCTGCTGTTGTTCTTTCGGCAACACGCGTTTGGCGACGACGTAATGCTTTTCCCAGTACGGCTTGTTCAGCGTGTCAATGCTCACCGCTTTGCCCCGGCGCGGGGCGTGGATGAAGCGGTCGTTGCCCAGGTAGATGGCAACGTGATTGACCCGACGGCTCTTGATGTTGAAGAAAATCAGATCGCCCGGCTTCAGATCCTTGCGCTCGACTTTCTCGCCGTGACCGCTGGCCATGGCGTTGGAGGTGCGTGGCAGGTCGAACGTAGCGTCGTTGAACGCGTATTTCACCAGGCCGCTGCAATCGAAGCCTTTACTTGGGCTGCTGCCGCCCCAACGATAAGGTGTACCGAGGACGTTTACCGCACGGCTCAGCACATTGCTGCTTTCCTTGCTCGCCATCGGTGGCACCAGCTTGCTGCGGCTCTTGCTGCTCAGCGTGGTGGTCTTGCTCTTGCTGCTTTTGCTCGAGGGAGCCGAAGCATGGGATTTAGGGGTGAAGCCGTTGACGTTGGGAAGACGTTGCTCACGATTGGTGGCGTGGGCGGCCAGTGGCATTAATAGGCAAATAGTCAGCCATGTCTTGAAAAATGGTCGCATTAGGCGTGGCTCATAAGTGATAGCGCGCAACTTTATAACAGCTTTTTTTGCCGTTCCGAGGCCGTTCATCGATTCATTCCGCCGGCTACGGAACCAAAAACGCTCAAAAAGTACGCAATTGTCCGACAGAAGTCAGGTTCTACAAGGGTTTCGCGCTAGCAACGGTAACATTTGCCATACGTCGGCCACCTGTAAAAAAGTCACAAAGAAATGAAGAATATTTATCTATCGAGTGCAATGAGGTCTTAATGAACAGCTATCAGCTACCCCGCGTGAAAGAAAAAGACACTCACAGCAAAGTCATCGGCTACCTGCTGTGGATTTTCGGATTCACTGGCGCGCACCGCTTTTACTACGGCAAACCGGTGACCGGGACGATCTGGTTCTTCACCTTCGGTTTGCTGGGGATTGGCTGGCTGATCGACCTGTTTCTGATCCCGGCGATGGATCGCGAAGCGGATTTGCGCTTTGCTGCCGGGCCGATCGAGTACAACGTCGCGTGGATTCTGCTGACCTTTCTCGGTGTGTTCGGCGTACACCGCATGTACCAGGGCAAATGGATCAGCGGCTTGCTGTATCTGCTGACCGGCGGGTTGTTCTTTATTGGCGTGCTGTATGACTTCTGGACGCTGAACGATCAGGTGTCGGTGCGCAACGCGCAGAATCGCGGCGCCATCCAGTAAGCTTTCGCGAGCAGGCTCGCTCCCACAGGAATCACCGCAATACCTGTGGGAGCGAGCCTGCTCGCGAAGGGGTCAACTGGCTATCAAGCCTGGTGCGTAATCCGCCCATCCACCAGCGTATAGCGCACCACGCCCGGCAGACTGTGGCCGATGAACGGGCAGTTCTCGCCCTTCGACAGCCAGTGTTCACCGGCCACCGTCGAAGACTTCGGATCGAACAGCACGATATCCGCCGCGCCGCCTACCGCCAGTTTGCCCGCCGGCAGGCGCAGCGCTTCGGCCGGGCCTGCGCTCAACCGAGCCAATAGCGTCGGCAAGTCGAGCAAACCATCCTCAACCAGCGTCATCGCCAGCGGCAGCAGCAACTCAACACTGCTGATGCCCGGCTCGGTGGCGCCGAACGGGGCCAGTTTGGCGTCGCGCTCGTGGGGCTGGTGATGGCTGGAAATGGCCGAGACCACCCCGGACTTCACAGCTTCACGCAGGCCATCGCGATCGGCGCGGGTGCGCAGCGGCGGTTGCACGTGATAGAGGCTGTTGAAGTCGATCAGCGCTTCGTCAGTCAGGATCAGCTGATACAGCGCTACATCGGCGGTGACTTTCAGGCCACGGGCCTGCGCTTGGGCAATCAGGGCAACACCGCGCGCACTGGTCAACTGGCTGAAATGCGCACGCACGCCGGTCTGCTCGACCAGCAGCAGATCGCGAGCCAGCGCCACGGTTTCGGCGGTTTCCGGGATGCCCGGCAGGCCAAGGAAACTGGCGACCGCGCCTTCGTGGGCCAGACCGCCCTCGGCCAGATCGTGATCCTGCGAGTTGAAGATCACCGTCAGGTCGAAAGTCGCCGCATATTCCAGCGCCCGGCACAGGGTGCGGCTGTTGCGAAAGCTTTCCAGACCGTTGCCGAACGCCACGCAACCGGCGTCGCGCAGGGCGACCAGCTCGGCCAATTGCTCGCCGTCGAGGCCTTTGCTCAGGGCGCCGATCGGAAACACCTTGGTGTTGCCGGCCTCGCGGGCGCGGTCGAGGATCAGTTCGGCGACGGCCGAGGTGTCGAGCACCGGTCTGGTCTTCGGTGGGCAGCACAGGCTGGTCACGCCACCGGCAGCGGCGGCGCGGGTTTCGCTGACGATCGAGCCTTTGCGGCTGTAGCCCGGCTCGCGCAGGGCGACGTTGAGGTCGACCAGGCCAGGCGCGGCGACCAGGCCTTGGGCATCGATGGTTTCCACTGCGTTGAAACCGGCCGGTGCGGCGCCGAGGGCGACGATCTTGCAGGCTTCAACGTGGATGTCGGTGATTTGATCCAGGCCGCTGCTGGGATCGATGACGCGTGCGCCGAGGATGCTGAGCTTCACCGGGCGTTCTCCTGCTCGAATTGACGTTGCGCAGTCTGCCCGCTCATGGCCATGGACAGCACAGCCATACGAATCGCGATGCCGTAGGTCACTTGATTGAGGATCACCGAGTGCGGGCCGTCGGCCACCGCCGACTCGATCTCCACGCCACGGTTGATCGGCCCCGGGTGCATGACGATGCAATCGGGTTTGGCCCCGGCCAGACGTGCGGTGGTCAGGCCGAACAGGCGGTAGAATTCGCCTTCGCTGGGCAGCAGGCCGCCGGTCATGCGCTCGCGCTGCAGGCGCAGCATGATCACCACGTCGACGTCTTTCAGGCCTTCAGCCATGTCGGTGTAGACCTTGACGCCGTATTGCTCGATGCCGATCGGCAGCAGGGTTTTCGGCGCGATCACGCGGATATCCGGGCAGCCGAGGGTTTTCAGCGCGAGCATGTTCGAGCGCGCCACCCGCGAATGCAGGATGTCGCCGACGATCGCCACCGAGAGGTTTTCGAAACCGCCCTTGTGCCGACGGATGGTGAGCATGTCGAGCATGCCTTGGGTCGGGTGCGCATGCCGGCCGTCGCCGCCGTTGATGATCGCCACCTGCGGGCAGACATGCTCGGCGATGAAGTGCGCCGCGCCCGAGTCGCCGTGGCGCACGACGAACATGTCGGCAGCCATCGCTTCAAGGTTGCGCAGGGTATCGAGCAGCGTTTCGCCCTTGCTCGCCGACGATGTCGACACGTTCAGGGTGATCACGTCCGCCGACAGCCGCTGGGCCGCCAGTTCAAACGTGGTGCGGGTGCGCGTGGAGTTTTCGAAGAACACATTGCACACGGTCTTGCCACGCAGCAACGGGACTTTCTTCACCGCCCGGGCACCGACTTCAAGGAACGAGTCGGCAGTGTCGAGGATTTCCGTCAGCAACTCGCGGCGCAGGCCGTCGAGCGAGAGGAAGTGGCGCAGCTGGCCCTGATCATTGAGCTGCAGCGGGCGCTTGGTATCTAGAGGCGTCATCGCGAGGGGGACTCTCAATAGGGCGGATTAAAGGGTGACGTCTTGCAGTTCGAGCGTCAGCGGCTCGGGGCCGGACAACTTGACCCGCTGGTTGCCGGCCAGGGTCAGGGTGGCGCCGACCACGTTCGGGCGGATCGGCAGCTCACCGGCGTCCAGGTCCAGCAGGCAGACCAGGGTGACGCTGGCCGGGCGGCCATAATCGAACAATTCATTCATGGCGGCGCGGATAGTCCGACCGCTCATCAGCACGTCGTCGATCAGCACCAGATGCTGGCCTTCGATCTCGAAGGGCAGGGCGGACGGGCGCACTTGCGGGTGCAGGCCGTTCTGGCTGAAGTCATCGCGATAGAAGGACACATCCAGCGTGCCCAGTGGCGCATCGCTGTTCAGTTCCTTGAGCAGCGCCTGCGCGACCCAGATGCCGCCGGTGCGGATACCGATGTAACGCGGTTCGCTGATGTCACGCTGGGCAAGGTGCGCCTTGAGGCGGGTCGCCATCTGGCTGATCAGATCGGCGGGATTGGGCAGGCTCATGGTTGCTCCTTCGTGATTCCGCGCTGCGTCCTGCTGGACGAAGCTCGGTTTATAACCAAAAGAAAAGCGCCGAAGCGCTTGTCAGGATTCAAACAATGCAGTGTTTTCATCGAGCCAGCCCTGCAGCAGCAGGGCAGCGGCGATGGCGTCCACCGGGTTGTCGCGGTAACTGCCTTTCTGCCCGCCACGCACCAGTCGCTCGCCCTTGGCTTCGAAAGTGGTCAGGCGTTCGTCGTGGGTATAGAAGGGCAGGTTGTAGCGGCCGTTGAGGCGGCGGGCGAATTTCTCGGCGCGTACGCACATGTCGCTGGGCGTGCCGTCCATGTTCAGCGGCAGGCCGACCACCACGGCGTCGGGTTTCCATTCTTTTATTAGCGCTTCGACCTGATCCCAGTTCGGCACGCCGTTCTGCGCTTTCAAAGTGCACAGCTCGCGGGCCTGGCCGGTGATGACCTGGCCGACCGCGACGCCGATCTGTTTGGTGCCGTAGTCGAAGCCGAGAATCAGGCGCAGGGCCATCAGGCGTGACCTGCCTGGCTGGTGAGCAGATTGAGGTCGATGCCCAGATGCCGCGCTGCCGCTTCCAGGCGCAATTCGCTGCGAGTGTTGAACAGGATGTCGGCGTTGAACGGGCAGGTCAGCCAGGCGTTGTCGGCCAGTTCGGCTTCCAGTTGCCCGGCTTCCCAGCCGGCGTAACCCAAGGTAATCAGGCTCTGCGCGGGGCCGACGCCGTCAGCGATGGCGAACAGCACGTCCTGCGAAGTCGACAGGGCCAGGTCGCCATCCAGTTGCGCCGTGGCCTGGAACGTTTGGCCCGCCGGGTGCAGGACAAAACCGCGATCGGTCTGCACCGGCCCGCCGATGAAGATCGGCACATCCTGGCAGCGTGCCGGCGGCTCGATGTCCGGGCGCAGCTGTTCGAGGATGTCGGCCAGGTTCAAGTCTTGCGGCCTGTTGACCACCAGCCCCATCGCGCCATTGGCCGTGTGCTCGACGATGTAGGTCAAGGTGTGGGCAAAGTTCGGGTCGGCCATGTGTGGCATGGCGATCAGGAAGTGATGCTTGAGGTAGCTGGGGCTGACGTTTTTCATGAGCGCTAGTGTGGCGTTCGAGGGGCGAACTGACAAGCTGGAGATGCTGACAACACAATTCCAATGTGGGAGCGAGCCTGCTCGCGAGTGCGGTGGATCAGTCACATTAGTATTGAATGACACACCGCATTCGCGAGCGGGCTCGCTCCCACAGGGTTTGCAGGGTCTTTAATTGCTTGAAAGCTTGTCGCCCCGGGCAAATTTCCAGGTGCGGATGATTTCCAGGCGGTCGATGTCCGACAGATCGCCGGTAAACGGTGCAAACGGCGCGGCCAGGCGGACGATGCGCTGCGCGGCCTGATCGAGCAGCGGCTGGCCGGAGGATTCGAGCACCAGCACCTCATACAGCGAACCGTCGCGGTTGATCGAGACCATCAGGCGCAAATTGCCGTAGATCTGCTTGCGCCGTGCTTCTTCGGGGTAGTTGAGGTTGCCGATGCGCTCGACCTTCTTGCGCCAGTCGTCCTTGTACCAGGCGCCCTTGTCGCGCATGGTCGAGGCCGCGCTCAAGCGGTGGATGCGCGGGCGTTTGGCGTACAGCTGTTGTTCCTTGGCCAGCTCTGCTTCGAGGCTGGCGATGTCGCTGGACAACTGCGAGCTGTCGAACACCGGCGCGTCGACGGTCGGTTTGACTTCGGTTTTGCTTTCTTCTTTCTTGGTCGGCGCCTTTTTCGGTTTCGGCGCGACGGTGGTCACCGCTGCCTTCGGTGCCGCTTCCTGCACCACTGGCTTGGCGGCGGGCGGCGGGGTGACCTTTTTGACCTGATTGTCCTGGAAAGGCGCGACTTCAGTGGTCTTGGGCAGGGCCTTCTTATCGAGCGTGCCGCTGCCTTCCTGGTTTTCCTGGGCGAGAAAATCTGCCTTTTCCGGCTTCTTCTCGGCCTTGAAGGTGGCCAGGGTGATTTCCAGGGTTTTGCTGATCTGCTGCGGCTCGACCATGGTGAAGCCGACGCCTAGCAGCAGCGCCAGGTGAATCAGCGCTGCCAGAAACAGTGTAAAACCGAGGCGATCGGCCGGGCGCACGCCACGATGGGCGAGTTCAGCGGGCAGATCGGACGGAAGGGTCATGACAAGAAAACCAACATCGCGTTTTTCAGAGGCTGCGCATGATAACGCAATGTTGGTTTCGCGCCTTGGGCTTCACGCTTCAAGCGACAGGCTGCATGTGACGTACATCAAGCTTGTGGCTTTTTGCCGGCCGCTTGCAGCTTTTTATCGATCGCATCCATCAGCATGCCGCCGATATCAGTGCCGAACGCATTGTCGATTTCGCGGATGCAGGTCGGGCTGGTGACGTTGATTTCGGTCAGGTGCTCGCCGATTACGTCGAGGCCGACAAACAGCAGGCCTTTCTCGCGCAAGGTCGGGCCGACCTGGGCGGCGATCCAGCGATCCTTCTCGGTCAGCGGACGCGCTTCGCCACGGCCACCGGCGGCGAGGTTGCCACGGGTTTCGCCCAGAGCCGGAATCCGCGCCAGGCAGTAATCCACCGGCTCGCCATCGATCATCAAAATGCGCTTGTCGCCATCGACGATCGCCGGCAGGTAGCCCTGAATCATGATCTGCTGCTTGCCATGCAGGGTCAGGGTTTCGAGGATCACCGAGAGGTTCGGGTGCCCGGCGGTGTGGCGGAAGATCGACGAACCGCCCATGCCGTCCAGCGGCTTGAGGATCACGTCACCGTGATGGTCGGCGAACTCACGCAATACGTCCGGGCGGCGGCTGACGATGGTCGGCGGCGTGCACTGCGGAAACAGCGTAGCGAACAGCTTTTCATTGCAGTCGCGCAGGCTCTGCGGCTTGTTCACCACCAGCACGCCGGCGGCTTCGGCCTGTTCCAGCAAGTAAGTGGAGTAGACGAACTCCATGTCGAACGGCGGATCCTTGCGCATCAGGATCACGTCCAGGTCGCTTAGCAGCTTGTCCTGTTCGGCGTCCAGCTCGAACCATTTGTCCGGGTTGGCGAAGACTTTCAGCGGGCTCATCCGCGCCCGCGCCTGGCCTTCGGCCTGATACAGGTCTTTCTGTTCCATGTAGAACAGTTCCCAGCCACGCTTCTGCGCGGCCAGCAGCATGGCCAGCGAGCTATCCTTTTTATAGGAGATGCTGGCGATAGGGTCCATGACAATCCCGACGCGAACGCTCATTGGGTTTTCCTCGAAATTTGGCTACCGGATCGGTATTGAAAAAGTGCCGCCAGAGTGGCGCCGGGCGGGTTTCGGGTCAAGGAAAAACCCGTCGATAGATTGCATCTGGAGACTGTGCTAAAAAGGCTGGCAGATCGCGCCGCCCCATGGGTTTCAAGGGTTTCAGGCCATTATTCACAGCAAAACGGACAATTTGATTCGCAAAGGCGACGGTAGAACCCTCTTATGGAACAGCAGTCCAGCGCCTTGAAGGTCATGGTGATCGACGACTCGAAAACGATTCGCCGCACCGCCGAAACATTGTTGAAGAATGTCGGTTGCGAAGTGATCACCGCCATCGACGGTTTCGATGCGCTGGCGAAGATTGCCGACCACCATCCCGGGATCATCTTTGTCGACATCATGATGCCGCGTCTGGACGGTTATCAGACCTGCGCCCTGATCAAGAACAACAGCGCCTTCAAGGCGACGCCGGTGATCATGCTGTCGTCCAGGGACGGTCTGTTCGACAAGGCCAAGGGGCGGATTGTCGGTTCTGATCAATTTCTGACCAAGCCGTTCAGCAAAGAAGAACTGCTCAACGCGATCCAGGCCCATGTTCCGGGCTTCGCCGCCGTTTTGCCGCAGTAAGACACGCACAGTGACGCTCGGCCAGCGGGCCGGCAGTCGACCAGAAAAATGGGGAAGACCATGGCACGTATCCTGATCGTCGATGATTCGCCGACTGAAATGTACAAACTCACCGGCATGCTCGAAAAGCACGGCCATGAAGTGCTCAAGGCCGAGAACGGCGCCGACGGCGTGGCCCTGGCCCGTCAGGAAAAACCCGACGCGGTGCTGATGGACATCGTCATGCCCGGCCTCAACGGTTTTCAGGCGACCCGGCAGTTGACCAAGGATGCCGACACGGCGCACATCCCGGTGATCATCATCACCACCAAGGATCAGGAAACCGACAAGGTCTGGGGCACCCGCCAGGGCGCCAAGGATTACCTGACCAAACCGGTCGACGAAGACACCCTGATCAAGACCCTGAACAACGTACTCAACGGCTGATCGCGCGATCATGAACGAATCGCTGACCGCGTTCGAACTGCTCTGGCAGATCGACCAGCGCTGCCGCCTGCTGGCAGCGGACCTGCCGTCGCAAGCGGCGCGCCCGGATCGCTGGAGCGGCATCGGCTTTCGCCTCGGCGAGCATTGGTATGTGGCGCCGATGGGCGAAGTCAGCGAAGTCCTGCACGAACCGCGCTTCACCCAGTTGCCCGGGGTCAAGCCGTGGGTCAAGGGTGTCGCCAATCTGCGCGGGCGGCTGCTGCCGATCATGGACCTGTGCGGCTTCTTCGGCCATGAGCTGTCGCCGCTGCGCAAACAACGGCGGGTATTGGTGGTGGAACATGAAGACGTGTTCGCCGGGGTAATGGTCGACGAAGTCATCGGCTTGCAGCATTTCGAACAGGGCAGTTTCGAGCCGCTGTCGATCAGCAAGCGCCAGGGCTCCAAGGCTGAATTCGTCAAAGGCTATTTCCGCCGTGAACAGAACTGGCGGGTGTTCAGCCTGTTTGCACTGGCCAAATCTCCGGTGTTCATGGGCGTGGCTCTATAGCACGAACAACAGAACCCATGTGGACGCGGGCCATGTGGCGAGGGGATTTATCCCCGTTGGGTCGCGCAGCGGCCCCAAAAACTGCAATGCCTGACACCGTCAGCGCATGCGATATTTTTGCGACTGCTTCGCAGCCGAACGGGGATAAATCCCCTAGCCACAAGGCTCGCTCCCACAAGGGCCATGGCAGGTTTCATAGGCGAGGACCGATGACAAAAGCAAAAACAGGCAAGTCGGCAGAAGCATCGCGCAGTCGCGCACAGATCATCGTGCTGTTTATCGCACTGATCGTGTTCATCATGCTGCTGTTCGCCAACTTCGCGTACCTCAACACCCAGGCGAACTACGACAAGCAGTACATCGGCCATGCCGGCGAACTGCGGGTGCTCTCGCAACGCATCGCCAAGAACGCCACCGAAGCGGCGGCGGGCAAGGCGGCCGCCTTCAAACTGCTCAGTGATGCGCGCAACGATTTTGCCCAGCGCTGGGGCTACCTGAAGAAGGGTGACCCGAACACCGGCCTGCCGCCGGCACCCGTCGCGGTGCGCCCGGAAATGCGCGCGGTGCAGATGGACTGGGAGCGCCTGTTGAAAAACACCGATGCGATCCTCAGCAGCGAACAGACCGTGCTGTCGCTGCATCAAGTCGCCGCGACGCTGGCCGAAACCGTGCCGCAGTTGCAGATCGAATACGAAAAAGTCGTGGAAATCCTCCTCCAGCGCGGCGCCCCGGCGGCGCAGGTAGCGATGGCGCAACGGCAATCGTTGCTTGCCGAACGCATCCTCGGTGCCGTCAACACGGTGCTCGCCGGTGACGAAAACTCGCAGCAGGCCGCCGACGCCTTTGGCCGCGATGCCGCGCGTTTCGGCCTGGTGCTCAACGGCATGTTGCAGGGCAACCCGGCGCTGAAAATCAGCCAGGTCGAAGACCGCGACGCCCGTGCGCGTTTGAGCGAAATCTCCGAGCTGTTCCAGTTCGTCTCCGGCTCGGTGGACGAAATCCTCGAAACCTCGCCAGAGCTGTTCAAGGTCCGCGAGTCGGCCAGCAACATCTTCACCCTGTCGCAAACCCTGCTCGACGAAGCCTCACACCTTGCTACAGGTTTCGAACATCTGGCCGGCGGGCGCAACACAGACACCATTGGCGGCTATGTGCTGGGCTTGCTGGCGCTGGCCTCGATCATCCTCATCGGTCTGGTCATGGTCCGCGAAACCAATCGCCAGTTGCGTGAAACCGCCGAGAAGAACGAGCGCAACCAGAACGCGATCATGCGCCTGCTCGACGAAATCGAAGACCTCGCCGATGGCGACCTCACCGTGACCGCTTCAGTGACCGAAGACTTCACCGGCACCATCGCCGACTCGATCAACTATTCCGTCGACCAATTGCGTGATCTGGTCGCCACCATCAACCTCACCGCCGGCCAGGTTGCCGCCGCCGTGCAGGAAACCCAGGCCACCGCCATGCATCTGGCCCAAGCGTCTGAGCAACAGGCCCAGCAGATTTCCGAAGCTTCGACGGCAATCAGCGACATGGCCGAGTCCATCGATCAGGTCTCGGCCAACGCTGCCGAATCGTCGGCGGTGGCCGAGCGTTCCGTGGAGATCGCCAACAAGGGCAACGAGGTGGTGCACAACACCATCCACGGTATGGACAACATCCGCGAACAGATTCAGGACACCGCCAAGCGCATCAAGCGCCTCGGCGAGTCGTCCCAGGAAATCGGCGACATCGTCAGCCTGATCGATGACATCGCCGACCAGACCAACATTCTCGCCCTCAACGCGGCGATCCAGGCGTCGATGGCCGGTGATGCCGGGCGCGGTTTTGCCGTGGTTGCCGACGAAGTGCAGCGGCTGGCCGAACGTTCGTCCGCCGCGACCCGGCAGATCGAAACCCTGGTGCGGGCGATTCAGGCCGACACCAACGAAGCGGTGATTTCCATGGAACAGACCACCACCGAAGTGGTGCGCGGCGCGCGACTGGCGCAGGATGCCGGTGTGGCCCTGGAAGAAATCGAAGGCGTATCCAAGACCCTCGCGGCGCTGATCCAGAGCATTTCCAACGCGGCGCAGCAGCAGACCTCCTCGGCCGGGCAGATCTCGCTGACGATGAACGTGATCCAGCAGATCACCTCGCAGACTTCGTCGGGGTCCACGGCCACCGCCGAGAGCATCGGCAACCTGGCGAAAATGGCCAGTCAGTTGCGCCGTTCGGTGTCCGGTTTCACCTTGCCGGCGGCGACAGATAAAGCGTGAGTGGAGTGGTTATGGGTGATCGGCACGACTACGTGGCCCTGGAATGGGTCAAGGGCGAAATTGCCGAAACGCTGAAGCTGGCGCATCAGGCGATCGAGGCCGTGCTCGACGATCCGCAGGCCTTCCCCGGGCTGGACGAATGTCTGGCGTACATTCATCAGGTCCACGGCAGTCTGCAAATGGTCGAGTTCTACGGCGCAGCGTTACTGGCCGAAGAAATGGAGCACTTGGTCGAAGCCCTGCAACATGATCGTGTACCGCACCGCGACGAAGCCCTGCACCTGCTGCTGCAAGCTCTGGGGCAACTGCCGCTTTACCTTGACCGCGTGCAGAGCGCCCGCCGCGACCTGCCGCTGGTGGTGTTGCCGCTGATCAACGATCTGCGCAGCGCTCGCGGTGAAAGCCTGCTGGCGGAAACCAGCCTGTTCAGCCCGCCACTGCCCGAGCTGGCGCCGCTCGGCGACGAGGCACTCGCCGCGCTGGAACCGCCCGATCTGCCGAACGTGCTGCGCAAACTGCGGCAGATGCTGCAAATGGCTCTGGTCGGTCTGCTGCGCGAACAGGACGACCAGACGCACCTTGGCTATCTGGCCAAAGTCTTCAGCCGTCTCGAAGCGCTGAGCGGCGACGCGCCGTTGAGCCCTTTGTGGCAAATCGCCTCGGCATTGGTCGAGGGCATGCGCGAGGGCGTCATCGCCAACAGTCCGGCGCTGCGCAGCCTGTTCAAGGACACCGACCAAGAGCTCAAGCGCCTGCTCGAGCAGGGCATCGTCGGGCTCAATCAGCCGGCGCCGGCCGAGCTGCTGAAAAGCCTGTTGTTCTATATTGCCAAAGCCGAACATCCCACCGGGCAGATGCTGACCATGAAAGATCACTACTCCCTGGACGACGCGTTGCCCGACAGCGCGATGGTCGATGAAGAACGCGCACGCCTCGCCGGCCCCGACCGCGATGCCATGCGCTCGGTGCTGGCGGCGCTGTGCGAAGAGCTGGTGCGGGTCAAGGAGCGCCTCGATCTGTTCGTGCGCAGCGACCGCCAGCACGCCTCGGATCTGGACAGCCTGCTCGCACCGCTGCGGCAGATCGCCGACACCCTCGCGGTGCTGGGTTTCGGCCAGCCGCGCAAAGTCATCATCGACCAACTGGCAGTGGTGCTCAGCCTCGCCCAAGGTCAGCGCGAACCGAACGACGCCATTCTCATGGACGTCGCCGGGGCCTTGCTCTACGTCGAAGCGACGCTGGCCGGCATGGTTGGCACGGTGGAGACGCAAAGCGCCGAAGACGCGCGCCTGCCGACCACCGACCTGACGCAGATCCATCAGATCGTGATCAAGGAAGCGCGCATCTGCCTGCAACAGGCCAAGGACATGATCGTCGACTACATCGACGCCGATTGGGACCGCCAGCATCTGCAACCGCTGCCCGAACTGCTGACGCAGGTGCGCGGAGCGCTGGCGATGATTCCGCTGGCCCGCGCGGCGAGTCTGGTCGAGGCCTGCAACGGTTTCATTCGCGAGCATTTGATGCTCGATGCCCACGAACCGGGCTGGGAACAACTCGATCATCTGGCCGATGTGATCAGCAGCCTGGAGTATTACCTCGAACGCCTGAGCGACGACCCGCAGGCGCCCGCCGAGCATCTGCTCGATGTCGCGCAAAACAGCCTTGCCAGCCTCGGCTTCTTTGCCAACGAGCAGCCCGGCGAAGCGCAAGTGCCGGTGCTCGATGAGGTGCTCAGCCCCAGCGAAGCGCAGCTCATGCAGGATCTGCAAACCCTTGACGACCCTGACGTCGTGCAGTCGCTCGCCGAGGTGCTGGCCAGCCCGGTGTCGGCGCTCAACCCGCCGGCGCGCAACACCCCTGACAGCCTGATGCCGCCGCCGACCGATGAAGAACCGGTCGACGATGAACTGCGCGAAGTATTCCTCGAAGAGACCGACGAAGTCCTCGCGGTCCTCCACGAATACCTGCCGCGCTGGAGCGCCAATCCCCAGGACCGCGCCGCCCTGATTGAGCTGCGTCGGGCCTTCCATACCTTGAAGGGCAGCGGGCGCATGGTCCGCGCGTTGGTCCTTGGCGAACTGGCCTGGGCGGTGGAAAACCTGCTCAACCGCGTGCTCGAACAAAGCGTCGAACCCGGGGCAGTGCTGCGCCAATTGCTCGGCGACACGCTGTTGCTGCTGCCCGAGCTGATCAACGAATTCGCCACCCAGCGTCAGCGCCAGCGCAACGATGTCGACCAACTCGCCGCCCGCGCCCACGCGTTGGCCAAAGGCGATGAGCCGCTGGCTGCCGAAGACACCGACGACGTCGCCGCGCTTGATCCGCTGCTGCTGGAGATCTTCCGCAAGGAAGCTGAAACCCATCTCGCCAGCCTCAACCGTTTCCTCGATCAGGCCGCCGAACGGGTGCCGTTGCCGGCCAGCGACGAGCTGCAACGCGCGCTGCACACGCTCAAAGGCAGTGCATCCATGGCCGGCGTATTGCCGATGGCCGAACTGGCGGCTTCACTGGATCAACTGGCTCGCGAGTTCAAGGCGCATCAGTTGCCGCTGGATCTGGACGAGGTCGAATTGCTGCTCGAAGCCGAGGGTTTGTTCCGCGTCGGCCTGCGTCAGCTCAAACACGATCCGCTGGCGCCGATTGTCGGTGCGCAGTCGCTGATCAAACGCACCGAGGCGCTGCTCGCCGAGCGCCTGCAAGCCAGCTCCGATGGCGCTGACAGCGGCCTGCGCCTCAAGCGCGATCCGCAGCTGATCAACAACTTCCTCGCCCAGGGCATGGACATCCTCCTCGACGCCGAAAACCTTTTGCAGCGCTGGCAGCAACACCCCGGCGAGCGCCAGGAACTCAGTGCCCTGCTCGATGAGCTGACCACTCTGGGCGAGGGCGCGCACCTTGCCGATCTGCTTCCGGTCGATGGCCTCTGCGAAGCTTTGCTCGACCTGTATGGCGCGGTGGAAGAAAGCAGCCTGGCGGTCAGTGAGCGGTTTTTCCACGAGGCGCAACTGGCCCACGAAGCGCTGATCAACATGCTCGACGAGCTCGCTGCCGGCCAGGAAATCACCGCGCAACCGGAGCGGATTCGTGCCTTGCAGGAACTGCTCGACGAAGGCCTCGACCCGGCGGCGATGGGCCTGATCCGCAGCGACGGCAGTCGCACCCTGGATATTCGCGAACTGGGCAGCGCCACCGCGCAATTGCAGCAATCGGTTGCCGCCCTCGAGCCTGACGACGAGATCGTCGAAATCTTCCTCGAAGAGGCGGTGGACATTCTCGACAGCGCCGGGCAAGCCTTGCAGCGCTGGCGCAAGGATCCGGACAACGCCGCGCCGCTGTCGTCATTGCAGCGCGACTTGCACACGCTGAAGGGCGGCGCGCGCATGGCCGAGGTCGAGGCCGTCGGCGACCTTGCCCAGGAGCTGGAAAATCTCTACGAAGGGCTGGTCGATCGGCGTTACAGCCACAGCGTCGTGCTCGAAGGTTTGCTCCAGCAAAGTCACGAGCGTTTGGCGCTGATGCTGGAGCAACTGCAAGCGCATCAAGCGCTGACCCCGGCGCAGGATCTGATCGACGCGATCCGTCAATTGCGTCAGGGCCAGGCCGCCAGCGAATCTGCCCCCGCAGCGGTCGAACACGACAACGCCGGGCATGACCCGGAACTGTTGGAAATCTTCCTCGAAGAAGGTTTCGACATCATCGAAAGCTCCGGCGCCGCGCTGTTGCGCTGGCAGGCCGAGCCGGGTAACCGTCAGGAGATTGAAACCCTGCTGCGCGATCTACACACCCTCAAGGGTGGCGCGCGGATGGTCGAAATCGGCCCGATCGGCGACCTCGCCCATGAGCTGGAATTTCTCTACGAAAGTCTCTCTAGCGGTGCGCTGCAACCGTCTGCCGAACTGTTTGCGCTGGTGCAACGCGGCCATGACCGACTGGCGCAAATGCTCGATGGTGTGCGCGCCGGGCAGCCGTGCCCACCGGCCGATCGGCTGATCAGCGCGATCCAGAATTTCAGTCACCCGGTGCAGGTTGAAGCGCCACCGGCGCCGGTCGCGGCACCGGTG
The DNA here is from genome assembly GCF_001425545.1 of Pseudomonas sp. Leaf434. Taxonomy (NCBI): domain Bacteria; kingdom Pseudomonadati; phylum Pseudomonadota; class Gammaproteobacteria; order Pseudomonadales; family Pseudomonadaceae; genus Pseudomonas; species Pseudomonas sp. Leaf434. Next base: position 2,460,710 of record NZ_LMQZ01000001.1, read on the forward strand.
GCCAAGCCCGAGGCTGCGCCACCGGCCGCCGATGCTGGCGCGGACATGGTCAAGGTCTCGTCCGAGCTGCTTGATGAACTGGTCAATCTGGCCGGGGAAACCTCGATCTTTCGTGGGCGAATCGAGCAGCAAGTCAACGATGCGCAGATTGCTCTCAACGAGATGGAAACCACCATCGAGCGCATGCGCGATCAGTTGCGCCGCCTCGACACCGAAACCCAGGGGCGCATTCTCAGCCGCCAGCAAGTCGATGGCGAACGTCTCGGTTATGAAGACTTCGACCCGCTGGAAATGGACCGCCATTCGCAGCTCCAGCAACTGTCGCGGGCGCTGTTCGAATCCGCCTCGGACCTGCTCGACCTCAAGGAAACCCTCGACCGCCGCAATCACGATGCGGAGAACCTGTTGCAGCAACAGGGGCGGATCAACACCGAATTGCAGGAAGGCCTGATGCGCACGCGCATGGTGCCGTTCGAACGCATGGTGCCGCGTCTGAAACGCATCGTTCGTCAGGTCGCCGAAGAGCTGGGCAAGGATGTCGCATTCGTCGTCGGCAATGCCGATGGCGAGATGGATCGCAACGTGCTGGAGCGCATGGCCGCGCCGCTGGAACACATGCTGCGCAACGCCGTCGACCATGGCCTCGAACCCGCCGATGTGCGGCTGGCGGCAGGCAAACCGGCGCAAGGGCAGATCATCCTTGATCTGTCCCGCGAGGGCGGTGACATCGTTTTCGACATCCGCGACGACGGCGCCGGGGTGCCGCTGGAAGCCGTGCGGCGCAAGGCGATCAAACGCGGCTTGCTGGCGCCCGACGCCGAGATCAGCGACCGCGACGTGTTGCAGTTCATCCTTCAGCCGGGTTTCTCCACGGCGGAAAAGATCACCCAGATTTCCGGGCGTGGCGTCGGCATGGACGTGGTCCACGAAGAGGTGCGTCAGCTCGGCGGCAGCATGAGTATCGATTCGGTGCCGGGGCAGGGCGTGCATTTCCGCATTCGCCTGCCGTTCACCGTGTCGGTCAACCGCGCGCTGATGGTGCAGTGCGGCGAGGATCAGTACGCGATTCCGCTGAACACCATCGAAGGCATCGTGCGCGTGTTGCCGAATGATCTGGAAGGGCACTTCCGGCAGGATCCACCGAGTTATCAATACGGCGGCCAGCGTTATGAGCTGTGCTATCTCGGCGAGCTGTTGAAGACTGCGCCACGGCCAAAACTGCTCGGGCAGAACCTGCCGTTGCCGGTGCTGCTGGTGCATTGCAACGACCGCCACATTGCCGTGCTGGTCGACGCCATGGCCGGCACTCGCGAGATCGTGGTCAAGAGCCTCGGCCCGCAGTTCGCGGCGGTGCAGGGCGTGTCGGGGGCGACGATTCTCGGCGACGGCCGGGTGGTGCTGATTCTGGATCTGCTCGCACCGATCCGCGCGATGCAGGCGCGGCTGGCGCAGGAACCGACGCCCACGGAGATCGACAGCGAACCGCACAAGCCGCTGCTGATTATGGTCGTCGATGACTCGGTAACGGTGCGCAAAGTCACCAGCCGTTTGCTCGAGCGCCACGGCATGAACGTGCTGACTGCCAAGGACGGCGTCGATGCGATGCTGCTGCTCGAAGAGCACCTGCCCGACCTGATGCTGCTCGACATCGAAATGCCGCGCATGGACGGCTTCGAAGTCGCCACCCAGGTGCGCGCCGACGAACGCCTGCGCCACTTGCCGATCATCATGATCACCTCGCGCACCGGGCAGAAACACCGCGACCGCGCCATGGCCATCGGCGTCAACGACTACCTCGGCAAGCCGTATCAGGAATCGGTGTTGCTGGAGAGCATCGCTCAGTGGAGCAAGAAACATGCATGAGCACCGGCACAACCCGCGCACCAGCCAGCTCACCGGGCTGTTGCTGCCGCTGGCCGATCGCAACCTGATCCTGCCCAATGTCGCCATCGCCGAGCTGATCGACTACCAGGCCAGCGCCTTCGATCTCGACACGCCGCCGTGGTACCTGGGCCGGGTAACGTGGCGCGAGCGGCAGATTCCGCTGATCAGTTTCGAATCGGCCTGCGGGCAGAAAATCGTCATCGGCGAACGGGCGCGGATCGTCATCCTGAATGCGCTGGGCGGCTTGCCGCAGCTCAGATTCATCGCCCTGTTGGTGCAGGGGATTCCTCGGTCGTACAAGCTCGACAGTCAGTTGAGTTACGTGGATGTGCCGTTGTGTGCGCTGGAGCAGGCGGCGGTGCAGGTCGGCGAGCAGGTGGCGAAGGTGCCGGATTTGTTGGGGCTGGAGCAGTTACTGGTGGATGCGGGATTGGCCCGCTGATCCAAGGCTTTCGCTTGATCGTTCCCACGCTCCGCGTGGGAATGCAGCCCGGGACGCTCCGCGTCCCATCAAGAGCCGAACGCGGAGCGTCCGTGGAGGCATTCCCACGCAGAGCGTGGGAACGATCAAAAGCCCCTCACCCCAGCCCTCTCCCAAAGGGAGAGGGAGCCGACCGGGGTGTCTCGCGTCCTACATCGACCTGGAATGACCGAGTCGATTATGGATTCACTACAACGGGTTCAGGTCAGCGTCATTCCCAAGCATCCCCCAATCAGTCCCCTCTCCCTCCGGGAGAGGGCTAGGGTGAGGGTAGCTTTTGAACGTTACGCTCAGCGTAATGATTCACCACCCAGCTTGATTGATGCCCTCACCACACACGCCTAACTTGGCTCCACGACAGCGAACCCCGTGGAGTGAGCATGACAACAACAATTTCCCCCGACTCGCGCTGGACGCGGCGGCGTGACGAGAAGCAGCGCCGGCTCGACAAGGTGCGCGGGCTCGCCGATGGCGCGGTGTTGCCTAGCGACAAGATCGTCGCCGCGCTCGAAGCGCTGATCCATCCCGGCGACCGCGTGGTGCTGGAGGGCAACAACCAGAAGCAGGCGGATTTCCTTTCGCGCTCGCTGGCCAAGGCCGACCCGGCCAAGCTCCACGATCTGCACATGATCATGCCCAGCGTCGGCCGCTCCGAGCACCTTGATCTGTTCGAACGTGGCATTGCCCGCAAGCTCGATTTCTCCTTCGCCGGCACCCAGAGCCTGCGCATCAGCCAGTTGCTCGAAGATGGCTTGCTCGAAGTCGGCGCCATTCACACGTACATCGAACTCTACGCCCGCCTCGTTGTGGACCTGATTCCCAATGTCGTGCTCTCGGCCGGTTTCATGGCCGACCGCGCTGGCAACATCTACACCGGCCCGAGTACCGAAGACACCCCGGCGCTGATCGAACCGGCGGCGTTCAGCGACGGTATCGTTATCGTCCAGGTCAACCAATTGGTCGATGACGTCAGCGAGCTGCCTCGCGTAGACATCCCGGCGTCGTGGGTCGATTTCGTTGTGGTCGCCGACAAGCCGTTCTACATCGAACCGCTGTTCACCCGCGACCCACGCCACATCAAGCCTGTGCACGTGCTGATGGCGATGATGGCGATTCGCGGGATCTACGAAAAACACAATGTGCAGTCACTCAACCACGGCATCGGTTTCAACACCGCCGCCATCGAACTGATCCTGCCGACCTACGGCGAATCCCTCGGTTTGAAAGGCAAGATCTGCCGCAACTGGACGCTCAACCCGCACCCGACGCTGATCCCGGCGATTGAAAGCGGCTGGGTCGAGAGCGTGCATTGCTTCGGCACCGAACTGGGCATGGAAAACTACATTGCCGCTCGGCCGGATGTGTTCTTCACTGGCCGCGACGGCTCGCTGCGCTCCAACCGTATGGTCTGCCAACTCGCCGGGCAGTACGCGGTGGATCTGTTTATCGGCGCGACGTTGCAAGTCGACGGCGACGGCCATTCCTCGACGGTGACTCGGGGCCGTCTCGCCGGTTTCGGTGGTGCGCCAAACATGGGCCACGACCCGCGCGGCCGCCGTCACGGCACCCCGGCGTGGCTGGACATGCGCCACGCCGACGGGCCGCAACCGATGCTCGAACGCGGCAAGAAACTCGTGGTGCAAATGGTCGAGACCTTCCAGGAGGGCGGCAAACCGACCTTTGTCGAAACGCTCGACGCGGTGGAAGTGGCGAAGAAAAGCGGCATGCCGCTGGCGCCGATCATGATCTACGGCGACGACGTCACCCACCTGCTCACCGAAGAAGGCATCGCCTACCTGTACAAGGCGCGCTCGCTGGAAGAGCGCCAGGCGATGATCGCGGCGGTTGCCGGGGTTACCGCCATCGGCCTGCGGCACAACCCGAAAGACACCGAACGCATGCGCCGCGAAGGCCTGATCGCCTTGCCCGAAGACCTCGGCATCCGCCGCACCGACGCCACCCGCGAATTGCTCGCGGCGAAAAGCGTGGCCGATCTGGTCGAGTGGTCCGGCGGCCTGTACAACCCGCCCGCCAAATTCAGGAGCTGGTAATGCACGCATTTAACCTGCAAGCGAAACCGCTGTCCCTGGCTGATCGATTGGCCGATCTGGCGGTGGACGCGCTGATCGACGAAGCCGATCTGTCGCCGAAACCGGCGCTGGTCGATCGTCGCGGCAATGGCGCACACACCGATCTGCACCTGGGCCTGATGCACGCGTCGGCGCTGGCCTTGTGGCCGGCATTCAAGGAAATGGCCGAGGCCGCGCTGGAGATCGGTGAAGTCGGTTTGCCGTTGCGCGAAGCGATCGGCCGCATCGGCCGCGAGGGCGAACAAGCGATGCTCGTGACCACCAACGGCGTCAACACCCATCGCGGTGCGATCTGGGCATTGGGACTGTTGGTGACAGCCGCCGCGCTGCAACCGAAATCCATCGCCCTGTGCGCCGCACGCCTGGCACTGCTCGACGATCGCTACGCACCGACGCCGCTCAGCCACGGCGCACAAGTCGCCCAGCGTTACGGCGCACGCGGTGCTCGCGAGGAAGCGCAACTCGGCTTCCCGTCCGTGCTGCAACGCGGCCTGCCGCAACTGCATAAAAGCCGCGCCAACGGCCACGGCGAACAGAACGCCCGGCTCGATGCGTTGCTGGCGATCATGACCGAACTGGCTGACACCTGCGTGCTTTACCGCGCCGGCGAACCGGGCCTGCAGGCCATGCAGGCCGGCGCGCAAGCGGTGCTCGATGCCGGCGGCAGCGCCAGCCTCAGCGGTCGTCGGCGCCTGCACGAACTCGATCAACAACTCATCGCATTGAATGCCTCGCCCGGTGGCGCCGCTGACTTGCTCGCGGCCACGCTGCTGCTCGATCGCATCGAGCGCGACGGCATTGTTCAGGGAGCGTTTTGATGGAAAGCCTATCGTTTGAATTCCCCGCCGGGCAGCCGCCACGCGGGCGGGCGCTGGTCGGTTGTGTCGGCTCGGGTGATCTGGAAGTGCTGATCGAACCGGGTCTGGCCGGCAAACTGACGATCAACGTGCAGACCTCGGTCAACGGCGCGCAGCAGCGCTGGCAGCACCTGTTTGCGCGGATGTTCGACGGCACCACGCCGCCAGCGATGGCCATCGATATCCACGATTTCGGCGCGACACCGGGGGTGGTGCGCTTGCGTCTGGAACAGGGTTTCGAGGAGATCGGCCATGACTGACAGCGCAGCGTTGCTCAACAAACACAGCTTCGTCGAACTTGGCGCACGGCAGCGGGCGAAAGCCTTGCTCGACGCCGGGACCTTTCGCGAACTGCTCGATCCGTTTCAACGGGTCATGTCGCCGTGGCTCGAGCGCCAGGGTGTAGTGCCGCAAGCCGACGACGGCGTGATCATCGCCAAGGGCAGCCTCGACGGTTTGCCGGTGGTCATCGCGGCGATTGAAGGTGCGTTTCAGGGCGGCAGCCTTGGCGAAGTCGGCGGGGCGAAGATTGCCGGCGCGCTGGAACTGGCTGCCGAAGACAACCGCAACGGTATCCCCACCCGCGCCGTGTTGCTGCTGGAAACCGGTGGCGTGCGCTTGCAGGAAGCCAATCTAGGGCTGGCGGCGATTGCCGATATTCACGCGGCGATTGTCGATCTGCAGCAATACCAACCGGTGGTCGGCGTGGTCGCCGGCAGTGTCGGTTGCTTCGGCGGCATGTCGATCGCCGCAGCGCTGTGCAGTTATTTGCTGGTGACCCAGGAAGCACGTCTCGGCCTGAACGGCCCGCAGGTAATCGAGCAGGAAGCCGGGATCGAGGAATACGACTCCCGCGACCGGCCCTTCATCTGGAGCCTGACCGGCGGCGAACAGCGTTTCAACACCGGACTGGTGGACCGTTATGTCGGCGATGACGTGGCGCAGATTCGTCAGCAGGTCGGTGAATTGCTCCAGCAAGGCCTGCCGGCACAGCCGCGCAGTCAGCGCGCCGAGTGGTTCCTGCAACGCCTCGGCAAGCTGAACACTGACCAGCAAATCGAACCGTCGGTGGTTCGCGATCTGTATCAAGGAGAGCGCTCATGAGCGGTTACTCACTGCGCGGTTTGCACTGGTTCAATGCGCTCAGCGCTGGCGCCAGTGTCGTCGAAGGTTTGCCGCCGTCGTTGAAAGTCGCCGACGCTGAGCTCGGCAGGTTTATCGCGGTGGTCGGCGACCCGGACAATCGTTTTCCCCGCGCCCGCAATGGCGAAGTCGGTTTGCTCGAAGGCTGGGGGCTGGCCAAGGCTGTGGATGACGCGATCAGCGCCGACCGCGACAGCGCACAGAAGCGCCCGATCATCGCCATCGTCGATGTGCCGAGCCAGGCGTATGGCCGGCGCGAAGAAGCCCTCGGCATTCATCAGGCGCTGGCCGGCGCGGCGGACAGTTATGCCCGTGCGCGTCTGGCCGGGCATCCGGTGATTGCGCTGCTGGTGGGCAAGGCCATGTCGGGTGCGTTTCTCGCCCACGGTTATCAGGCCAATCGCCTGATTGCTTTGCGCGATCCCGGCGTGATGGTCCACGCGATGGGCAAAGCCTCGGCGGCGCGGGTGACCTTGCGCAGTGTCGAGGAACTGGAAGCGCTGGCCTCGAGCGTGCCGCCCATGGCCTACGACATCGACAGCTACGCCAGCCTCGGCCTGCTCTGGGAAACCCTCTCGGTGCAGCAGATCGAACAACCGACGGCGGAAGATCTGGCGCGGGTGAGCGAGTGCCTGAAGCAAGCGATCAGCGATGTGACCGGCACTGATTTGAAAGGGCGCCTTGGTGCGAGCAATCGTGCCGCCTCCAGCAAAGTCCGCGAATTGCTGAGGGCGCAGTGGTGAACCTGCCCCTGGCCCACGATCTGCTCTGGGGCATGACCCCGGCGCAGTTGCCGGCGGATGCGCCGCAGTGGGCGATCGCGGCGCTGGCGGCCGGGCAACCGGTGGTGGTGCGCCGGGCCTTGAGCGAGGAAGGTCAGGTCGCGGTCGGTGTGCGCGGTGTGTTGCGCGAGCAGCGGCTGGCGGCGTTTATGGCGCTGGATTCGATTGCCTGTCGGGTCAGTCCCGAAGCCCTTTGTCATGTTGAGTGTGAGCGAGATCTGCCGGTGATGCAGGCGCTCAAACAACTGCGGCCGATGCTCGATGACTGCCGTTGGGTCTGGGGTGTCAGCGGCAGTGTCGGGTTTGAATTGGCCAGTGGTTTCAGAGCAATGCATGCGGCCAGTGATCTCGATCTGATTCTGCGTGCGCCGCAGATGATCGGCCGTGATCAGGCGCGCGAACTGGTCGCGCTATTTGATCAAACTGTGTGCCGAGTCGACATGCAATTGCAGACGCCATTCGGCGCGGTGGCGCTGCGTGAATGGGCCAACGGTTCGTCCCGAGTGCTGCTGAAAAATGCTTATCAGGCCTGTCTGGTGACGGATCCGTGGAACCCGCAGGAGCAGGCAGCGTGAGCAGCCTGTTGGTGTTTCCCGGCCAAGGCGCGCAGCAAGCGGGCATGCTCCAGCGTTTGCCAAGGGAAACGCTGGTCGAGGCCAGTGATGTGCTCGGCGAGGATGTCTTGCTGCTGGATTGTGCCGAGGCATTGCGCACGACACGAGCGGTTCAGTTGTGCCTGCTGATCGCCGGTGTCGCTGCTTCGCGGCAGTTATTGCAGGATGAACTGACTGCGGATTACGTCGCCGGCCTGTCCATCGGCGCCTACCCGGCGGCAGTGGTGGCGGGGGCATTGAGCTTCAGCGATGCGCTGCATCTGGTCAGCCTGCGCGGTGAGCTGATGCAACAAGCCTATCCACAGGGCTACGGCATGACCGCGATCATCGGCTTGCAGTTATCCACCGTCGAAACGCTGCTGGCGCAAGTGCACAGCGAAGATGCGCCGGTGTATCTGGCCAACATCAACGCCGATAACCAAGTGGTGATTGCCGGCAGCGACAAGGCCATGCACGCGGTGGCCGAACTGGCGCGCAGTCGCGGCGCCGGAGTGGCGAAGCGGCTGGCGGTGAGCGTGCCGTCGCATTGCCCATTGCTGGAAAAACCGGCGCAGGCGCTTGCCGAAGCCTTCGCCAGGGTCGAACTTAAAACGCCACGGATCGGCTATCTCAGCGGCAGCCGCGCCCGCCCTGTGAGCAAAGTCGAAGCGCTGCGAGATGACCTCGCTTTCAACATGTGCCGCGTGGTGGACTGGCGCGGCACCGTGCAAAGCGCCTACGAGCGGGGCGTACGTCTACAGATCGAACTGCCGCCCGGTGCGGTGCTGACCGGGCTGGCGCGCCGGGTGTTCGAGCAAGGTACCGTCACTGCCTTCGACAGTGCCCGCCTCGATACCCTGCAAGCGCTGTTGCGCGAGGAGGGTGGCCGCCAACTCTAAAACCGCCGCGACTCAAGCTTCGAACAACAAAAACAACATTCGACGATGCACTTTGAGGACTACAACAATGATTATTTACGGTGTGGCGTTTCTCGCCTTCTGCACGCTGGTCGGAATCTGGGTCGGTGAACTGCTCGGCAAGCTGATCGGCGTGCCGGCCAATGTCGGCGGTGTCGGTATTGCGATGCTGCTGTTGATCGGCCTGGGCAGCTATCTCTACAAGAGCGGCTGGCTCAAGGGCAAGACCGAGCAGGGCGTGGAGTTCTGGAGCGCGATCTACATTCCCATCGTGGTCGCCATGGCCGCGCAGCAGAATGTCTACGGTGCGCTGAAGGGCGGGCCGATGGCGATTCTTGCCGGCACCCTCGCCGTAGTGATCGCTTTTGCCCTGGTGCCGGTGCTGACGCGCATGGGCAACAAGCAAGAGACACCGATTGCTCCTGCCAAGACTGCGGGGTAATCGCCATGTACGAATCAATGATGAAAGTGATCACCGGCTACGGTCTGATCAGCGGCTTTTTGATTGTCGGCCTGACCATGTGGGTGTCCTACTGGATGTCCAACACTTTCACCAAGGGCCGTCTGCACGGTTCGGCGATCGCCATTCTGCTCGGGCTGGTGCTGTCGTATATCGGCGGCGCACTGACCGGTGGGCAAAAAGGCGTGGTGGATATTCCCCTGCTGTCCGGCATCGGCCTGCTCGGCGGCGCGATGCTGCGGGATTTCGCGATTGTGGCGACGGCGTTTGGCGTGAGTGTCGATGAGCTCAAACGCGCCGGATTCGTCGGTGTGCTGGCGCTGTTTGTCGGCGTTGGCACCTCGTTCGTCGCCGGCGTCGGCGTGGCGATGGCGTTCGGCTACACCGATGCGGTGAGCCTGACCACCATTGGCGCCGGTGCCGTGACTTATATCGTTGGCCCGGTGACCGGTGCGGCGATTGGTGCCAGCTCCGAGGTGATGGCGCTGTCGATTGCGGCGGGGCTGATCAAGGCGATTCTGGTGATGGTGATGACACCGTTCGTGGCACCGATGATCGGCCTGAACAATCCTCGCAGCGCGGTGATTTTCGGTGGGTTGATGGGCACCTCCAGCGGTGTTGCCGGAGGCCTGGCGGCCACCGATCCGAAGCTGGTGCCGTACGGTTGCCTGACGGCGGCGTTCTACACCGCGCTCGGGTGTCTGCTTGGGCCTTCGCTGTTGTTTCTGGCGATGCGCGGGTTGATGGGTTAGTCAATTTAAGCTGCCCTCACCCTAACCCTCTCCCGGAGGGAGAGGGGACTGACCGAGTTGTTCTGGCGTTATACATCGACCTGAAATTTCTAAGTCGAACTCAGGTTCTGAAAAAGCCCCCGATCTGCTCCCTTTCCCCCTCTACCCCTTGGGGGAGAGGGCTGGGGTGAGGGGGTAGCTCTTGATTTTGATCTTGATCTAAACCCCAGCCTGCCGATTGGCATACATCCGACACTCTGCCAGCAACGCCAGCAAATTCGGGTCACGCTCCTTGGCCTTCAGAAACACCACGCCAATGTGCTGCTGCAACCGGTACTTCTCCTGCAACGGAATCAGCTTCACCCGATTCTCGTACACCGCCGCAATCCGCCCCGGCAACAAGGCGTACCCCACCCCCGAGCTGACCATGCTCAGCAGGGTGAAGATGTCATTGACTTGCATCGCCACCTTCGGTTCGAACCCCGCTTGCTTGAATACCCGCACACCATCCTGATGCGTGGCGAAGCCCTGGGTCAGGGTGATGAAGGTTTCATCACGCACTTCCGCCAGATCGACTTCACTGCGCTGAGCGAATTTTGAATCCGCCGGGGTGGCGAGGAAGATGTCGTCGGAGAACAGCGCAATCTGTTCGCAATCGGGGTCGTTGATGCTGTCGTCCAGCGACACCAGAATCGCGTCGACTTCCATGTTTTTCAGCTTGTAGAGCAGGTCGATGTTCGAGCCGAGGATCAGGTCGATGTTGAGTTCGCTGCGGCGGATCTTCAGGCCCATGATCAGCTGCGGCACGGTCTTCACCGTCAGTGAATACAGCGAGCCGAGCTTGAAGCGCTCGGCGGAGAACCCGGCGGCTTCGCGGGTCAGGCGCACGCTGTCGACGACGTCGTTGATCAGCTTTTGCGCACGTTCTTCCAGCACATAAGCGCTTTCCAGCGGCGTCAGGTTGCGCCCTTCGTGTTTGAACAGCGGGCAGCGCAGGGCGTTTTCCAAAGAGTGAATGGCGCGGTGCACGCTGACGTTGCTGGTCTGCAGTTCGGCGGCAGCGCGGGCGAGGTTGCCGGTGCGCATGAAGGCGAGGAACACCTCGAGTTTTTTCAGGGTCAATTCTTCGTCGATCAGCATGGCGCGGACTCTTTTTGGTATCGGCCGATTGTGCCCAATTCCCGCGGGCCGCGCAGGCGAGGTTGAACAGAAACATTGCGCTTTTACGCTCAAGGCCCGAGCCTTGCGCGCTGCGGTAACGAATGTGAGGTGAGCAATACATGTATCACGGGGAAAAACTCAACGCCTGGACCCATCTGGTCGGAGCCATCGCCGCGTTTATCGGCGGCGTATGGATGCTGGTGATTGCCAGCCTCGACGGCAGTCCGTGGAAGATTGTCAGCGTGGCGATCTACGCCTTCACTTTGCTGGTGCTCTACAGCGCCTCGACCGTGTATCACAGCGTGCGCGGGCGCAAGAAAGCGATCATGAAGAAGGTCGATCATTTCTCGATCTACCTGCTGATCGCCGGCAGCTACACGCCGTTCTGCCTGGTGACGTTACGCGGGCCTTGGGGCTGGACGCTGTTCGGGATTGTCTGGGGGCTGGCGCTGATCGGCATCCTGCAAGAGATCAAACCGCGTTCCGAGGCGCGGATTCTGTCGATCGTGATTTACGCGGTGATGGGCTGGATCGTGCTGGTCGCGGTCAAACCGCTGATTGCCGCACTGGGCACAGCGGGGTTTGCCTGGCTGGCGTCGGGAGGGGTTCTGTATACGGTGGGGATTATCTTTTTTGCCCTGGATCACCGCCTGCGGCATGCCCATGGCATCTGGCATCTGTTCGTGATTGCCGGGAGCTTGCTGCATTTTGTGGCGATTCTGTTTTACGTCCTGTAAATGCAATCCCTGTGGGAGCGAGCCTGCTCGCGAAGGCGTCAGGTCAGCCAACACCTTCGTTGAATGAAACACCGCTTTCGCGAGCAGGCTCGCTCCCACAATAAATCTTCAGTGAACTCTGGTTTTGTGAACACCCTAGATCCAATGTGGGAGCGAGCCTGCTCGCGAAGGGGCCTTAGAAGTCACCCCACAGTTGCTGGGCCACCGCCAACGCCACCACCGGTGCGGTCTCGGTGCGCAGCACCCGTGGGCCGAGGCGGGCGGCGTGGAAGCCATTGCCTTTGGCCTGCTCGACTTCGCCATCCGTCAACCCACCTTCCGGTCCGATCAGAAACGCCAGCGTCGCCGGTTTGGCATGGCTGACCAGCGGTTCTGCGACCGGATGCAGCACCAGTTTCAATTCGGCTTCAGTCTGCTTGAGCCAGTCCGCCAGCAATACTGGTGGATGAATCACCGGCACCCGTGAACGCCCGCACTGTTCGCAGGCACTGATTGCCACTTGGCGCCAATGCAGCAAGCGCTTGTCGGCGCGTTCGTCCTTGAGCCGCACTTCGCAGCGTTCGCTGAAGATCGGGGTGATTTGCGTCACGCCGAGTTCAGTGGCTTTCTGAATCGCCCAGTCCATGCGCTCGCCCCGGGACAGGCCCTGGCCGAGGTGGATCTGCAGCGGCGATTCGATTTGTCCGGCGAACTGCTCGTCGATCTGCACGACCACGCGCTTCTTGCCGACTTCGACGAGCGATCCGCGAAACTCATGGCCGGAACCGTCGAACAACTGCACCGCATCGCCTTCGGCCATGCGCAGGACGCGGCTGATGTAATGCGCCTGAGCCTCCGGCAGTTCGTGTTCGCCAGTGCTCAGCGGGGCGTCGATAAAGAAGCGGGACAGTCTCATGCGGGGTCTCTGTAAAAAGTGTAAAAGTCTGGCGGCCCTATCGCTGGCAAGCCAGCTCCCACAAGGACTTGCGCAGGACCTGTGGGAGCTGGCTTGCCAGCGATGACGGTAGTCCGTTCACCGCTGAAGCTTAAGTGAAATAGATCAGCCCGGATCGCGGAAGCCGGGATGGAAGTCTTTCGGCACCGCAACACTGACGCTGTCACGCGTAGCAATATCAATACCTTCACTGGCCACTTCGGCCAGAAAGTCGATCTGCTCCGGGGTGATCACATACGGCGGCAGGAAATACACCACGCTGCCCAGTGGCCGCAACAACGCGCCACGTTCAAGCGCATGTTGGAAGACCTTCAAACCGCGACGCTCCTGCCAAGGGTAGGCCTCTTTGGTGGCTTTATCCTTGACCATCTCGATGGCCAGGACCATGCCGGTCTGGCGCACTTCCGACACATTCGGATGATCCACCAGATGCGCGGTCGCCGAGGCCATGCGTTGAGCGAGGGCCTGGTTGTTCTCTATGACGTTGTCCTGCTCGAAGATGTCCAGGGTCGCCAATGCCGCAGCGCAGGCCAGCGGGTTGCCGGTGTAGCTGTGCGAATGGAGGAAGGCGCGCAGGGTCGGGTAGTCGTCGTAGAAGGCGCTGTAGACCTCGTCGGTGGTCAGGCACGCGGCCAGCGGCAGGTAGCCGCCGGTGAGGGCTTTGGACAGGCAGAGGAAGTCCGGGCGGATGCCGGCCTGTTCGCAGGCGAACATCGTTCCGGTGCGGCCGAAGCCGACGGCGATTTCGTCGTGGATCAGGTGCACGCCGTAACGGTCGCAGGCCTCGCGCAACAGCTTGAGGTACACCGGGTGATACATGCGCATGCCGCCCGCGCCCTGAATCAACGGCTCGACGATCACTGCCGCGACGCTGTCATGATTCTCTGCCAGCGTCTGTTCCATGGCCGCGAACATATTGCGTGAGTGTTCTTCCCAGCTCATGCCGTCGGGCCGGCCGTAGCAATCCGGGCTCGGCACTTTGATGGTGTCCATCAGCAGCGCTTTGTAGGTCTCGGTGAACAGCGGCACATCGCCGACCGCCATCGCCGCCATGGTCTCGCCGTGGTAGCTGTTGGTCAGGGTGACGAAGCGCTTCTTGTTCGGCTGGCCGCGATTGAGCCAGTAGTGAAAGCTCATCTTCAGCGCGACTTCGATGCAGGACGAGCCGTTATCGGCGTAGAACACCCGGTTCAGGCCTTGCGGGGTCATCTTCACCAGGCGCTCGGACAGCTCGATCACCGGCTGGTGGCTGAAACCGGCAAGGATCACGTGTTCGAGTTGATCGACCTGATCCTTGATGCGCTGGTTGATGCGCGGGTTGGCGTGGCCGAACACGTTGACCCACCAGGAACTGACTGCGTCGAGGTAGCGCTTGCCTTCGAAGTCTTCGAGCCAGACGCCTTCGCCGCGCTTGATCGGGATCAGCGGCAGCTGTTCGTGGTCTTTCATCTGGGTGCAGGGATGCCACAACACCGCGAGATCGCGTTGCATCCACTGGTTATTCAGGCCCATTTACAGTCTCCTCGAGGCGGCTCGCGTCAGGCGCGGGCGAACAATCGCGCAAGCCTATGCAATGCATCGCGCGGGAACAACCCATTGTGTCGATTGAGCTACTTTGTCTGAGCCGATAGACGTCGCTGGCGGCGTTTTGATGGCTAACGTATTCTTCGCGGTTCTTTGAGTCGTCTGACTCGCAAAACTGCTTTTTCCCACATGTTTTTCCGGAGTTCGCTGAATGTCTGTCGGTTGGCTGCGCGCCTGTGCGCTGGTGATGTTGGGGCTGTTCAGCGTTACGGCGCTGGCCAAGGATAAAACCGCGATCGTGATCGGCGGCGGCCTGTCGGGTCTGACCGCTGCTTACGAACTGCAGAACAAAGGCTGGCAGGTCACCCTGCTGGAAGCCAAACCGAGCCTGGGCGGGCGCTCGGGCATGGCCACCAGCGAGTGGATCGGCAACGACAAGACCCAGCCGGTGCTGAACAAGTACGTGTCGACCTTCAAGCTCGGCACCACGCCGGCGCCGGAATTCGTCCGTACCCCGGGTTATCTGATCGACGGCGATTATTTCTCCGCCGCTGATCTGGCCACCAAACAGCCAGCCACCGCCGATGCGCTCAAGCGCTACCAGAAAACCCTCGACGATCTGGCGCGCTCGATCGACGACCCGCAGAACCCGGCGGCGACCGCCACCCTGCATGCACTGGACCAGATCACCGTATCGAGCTGGCTCGACAAGCAGAACCTGCCGGCCACCGCGCGTCAGTTGATCAACCAGGACATTCGCACCCACTACGACGAACCTTCGCGTCTGTCGCTGCTGTATTTCGCTCAGCAGAACCGCGTCTATCGCGGCGTTTCCGACCGCGACCTGCGCGCCTCGCGTCTGGTCGGCGGCAGCCAGGTCCTGGCCCAGGCCTTCGTCAAACAGATCAAGACCATCAAGACCAGC
This sequence comes from Pseudomonas sp. Leaf434, assembly GCF_001425545.1. Classification (NCBI taxonomy): domain Bacteria; kingdom Pseudomonadati; phylum Pseudomonadota; class Gammaproteobacteria; order Pseudomonadales; family Pseudomonadaceae; genus Pseudomonas; species Pseudomonas sp. Leaf434. The sequence continues at coordinate 2,475,929 of NZ_LMQZ01000001.1, forward strand.
TCGCCGGTCTCGGCCATCATCCAGGACAAGGACGGTGTGACCGTCAAAGTCGGCAGCGTCGGCTATCAGGCCGACTACGTTGTGCTGGCGGTACCGCTGCGCGCGCTGAACAAGATCGCCCTGACCCCTGCGCTGGATGCCCAGCATCTGGCGGCGATCAAAGGCACCAACTACGGCTGGCGCGACCAGATCATGCTGAAGTTCAAGACGCCAGTGTGGGAAAGCAAATCGCGCATGTCCGGCGAGATCTACAGCAATACCGGTCTGGGCATGCTCTGGATCGAACCGGCACTGAAGGGCGGCGCCAACGTGGTGATCAACCTGTCCGGCGATAACGCCCGTGTGATGCAGGCGTTCGGCGACAAGCAGATGGTCGATCAGGTGCTGATCCGTCTGCACGCGTTTTACCCACAGGCCCGTGGCTCGTTCACCGGTTATGAAATCCGTCGCTACAGCACCGATCCGTCGATGGGCGGCGCCTACCTGGCTTACGGCCCGGGGCAGATCAGCAAGTTCTGGCGCCTGTGGGAACGTCCGCTGCAACGCGTAGCGTTCGCCGGCGAACACACCGACACCTTGTACCCGGGCACCTTGGAAGGCGCACTGCGCACCGGCCAGCGCGCGGCTAGCCAGGTTGAAGATCTGGCGGCAGGCAAGTCGTTCGAACCGGCCAAAGTGGTTCCGGCTGCAGCTGCGGCAGGCGCGGCGGGTGCGGTAGCGGCGAAGAAGGGCAACTTCTTCAGCAACCTGTTCGGCGGTTCGGATGACGAGAAGAAGCCAGAGCCTGTGAAGGCGCCAGAGCCTGCGCCAGCACCTGTTGCTCCAGCGCCTGCGCCGACCCCGGCACCTGCACCTGCGCCGGTGGAAGCACCGAAGCCAGCGGCCCCGGTAAAAGCCGAGCCGGCGAAAAAAGCAGCGGCCAAGCCAGCGGCGAAGAAACCGGCGGCAAAAACCGAAACGAAAAAGCCGGCGGCCAAACCGGCGGCGAAGAAGGCTGAACCGGCGAAGAAGCCAGCGGCCAAGCCTGCTGCAACGACCGAGACCAAGGCGCAGTAAGGCTTTGTTCACATGAAAACGCGGCCCTCGGGTCGCGTTTTTTTTTGCCCTGCGTTTCAGTCCTTCGTCATCCGGTTACGGGACTTACCGGCGTACCGGAGCCTTCCCACAAGATGCTCGGAATGAGGTGATAGCCGCTGCCAGCGCGCCAATTTTATGCTGGAAAAAATTGGAGGCATGCTATGAAAACGCTTATCGCGATACTGGTTTTGATTGCACTTTCCGGATGTAGCAACGGGCAATTTTTCCCCGGCGGCTATGGTTCTGAACTGGCGCACAAGTGCCACATAGACCCCTACAGTGCCGAATGCCTGCAACCGCCGGCAGTACTCCATAACTGATCGGCCATGAATGGCTGGTCAGTCAAAACTCCCACTTGAAGAATTCTGTCCCGTTCGGCAGTTTCCTCAGCCACTTTTGCTTGGGTTTGCGCAGGCGCCCGGGAATGAAACCGAAACGCGCCCAGCGCAGACTGCCCGTGCGCTGGTCGTAAATCACCAGGTTTCCATCGTCCTGCACAGTCATGTATGTGTTGTACCAAAGCGACTTGTCGGTGCTGTGCGTGCTTTCCGCGATCCATAATCGTCGCCTGGAGGGGTCATAAAGAAAGCCGCTGTTGCTGATCACAAACTGCAGCGGCTCGCGCATCTTCTTCGGGTGCAAAGTTGCGCTTTAAGGTTGATTGGCGTCGGCGATCCAGATGATCGCCTCACCGTCCTTGAGCACGAGGTTCCCGTCGCTTTGCAGCATCAGACGAAATCGACCGTTCTCGGATTGCAGGAATTGGCCCGCAGACATCGTTTGATTGGGCGGCAGTACAGACGAACCACTTGCTTGAAAGGGCGTATATCGCAGAGCCATGTTTTCGTGCCTGTTTGAATAATGAAAAGAAGCATCATTCGAGCAGGTTTGAATTGCGCATCAGCGGTACATAGTTATCAGGGTCGAGTTTCGCCGTATGCGTGTGCAGAGATGACGATGGTCAATGCAGCCCCCGTCATTTGTACAAGCGCTCTACGCAGGAATCGCCTTTAATCCTTCCTTAACACCCCGCTCGCAGACTCTTGATCGTATTTATCGATATTTCAAAGCAAAATTTTCCGCTTTAATTCGATAGATAACTCGCTAGTCTTGGTTCGCAGTTCTCACAGGATTTGGGCAATGCAGCTACGTAACTCTTCTTCGCGCTATGGTTGGGTCAGCATCTTCATGCACTGGGGCGTGGCGCTGGCGGTCTTCGGGCTGTTTGCGCTGGGTCTGTGGATGGTTGGACTGGATTACTACAGCACTTGGCGCAAAGACGCGCCGGATCTGCACAAGAGCATCGGTCTGGTGCTGCTCGGTGTGATGGTGTTGCGGGTGCTGTGGCGCTTCATCAGCCCACCGCCGCCAACGCTGCAAAGCTACAGCCGCATGACCCGTATCGGCGCTAAATTCGGCCACGGGTTTCTGTATCTGGCGCTGTTCGCTGTGATGATTGCCGGTTACCTGATTTCCACCGCAGACGGTGTCGGGATCCCGGTGTTTGGCCTGTTTGAAGTCCCTGCTCTGCTCTCCGGACTACCGGATCAGGCAGATACCGCTGGGGTGATTCATCTGTGGCTGGCGTGGGCACTGGTAATTTTTTCCGGTCTCCATGCGTTGGCAGCATTGAAGCACCACTTTATCGATCGTGATGCGACCCTCACTCGAATGCTCGGTCGCAAAGCCTGAAATTCAACCTCGACTCAAAGGAAAAGAAAGCATGTTGAAAAAGACTCTGGCCGCTCTGGCAATCGGTTCGGCCGTGCTGTCCGCCAACGTAATGGCTGCTGACTATGTAGTAGACAAGGAAGGTCAGCACGCCTTCGTCGACTTCAAGATCAGCCACCTGGGCTACAGCTACATCACCGGTACCTTCAAGGACATCGACGGCAAGTTCAGCTTCGACGCTGCCAAGCCTGAAGACAGCAAGATCGAGTTCAACGTCAACACTGCCAGCGTGTTCACCAACCACGCCGAGCGCGACAAGCACATCGCCAGCGCTGATTTCCTCAACGCCAGCAAGTTCGGCAAGGCTACTTTCGTATCCACCAGCGTCAAGTCCACCGGTGCCAACACCGCTGACGTGACCGGCGACCTGACCCTGCTGGGCGTGACCAAGCCAGTTGTCGTCAAGGCAACCTTCCTGGGCGAAGGCAAGGATCCATGGGGCGGCTACCGTGCCGGCTTCGAAGGCACCACCACCATCAAGCGCTCCGATTTCGGCAAGCAGAAAGACCTCGGTCCTAAGTCCGACGCGGTCGAGCTGTATGTTTCGTTTGAAGGTGTGAAAGCGAAATAACTTTCGCCGCCACATGAAAACGCCCCCGGTCGAAAGGTCGGGGGCGTTTTTTTTGTCATAACACGCTATTCCTTGTGGGAGCGAGCCTGCTCGCGAAAGCGGTGTGTCAATCGGCAAAGATTCAGATGACCCGCCGCCTTCGCGAGCAGGCTCGCTCCCACAGGGGTATTGCGGTATGGCAGAGATAATCGAGGTAAAAAAATGCCCCGGCTCTTTCGAGTCGGGGCATTTTCATGGCGGGTTAAAACTCAGCGATTGCGGGTCAGCAGTGCTGGTTTCTCGCCACGCGGGCGGCTTGGCAGTTGATCGAGCTGCTCAGGCGTCGGGAAGCGGTCGGCTTTCGATTCCTTGTGCATGATCTTCGGCCCGTTGCTGCGCGGGTTCTGCACGGCCGGTTCGCTGCGAGGCTGATCGTCACGGGCCGGGCGGCGATTGCGCGGCGCGGATTCGTCGCGGCGACCCTGACCGTCACGCGGTGCGCCATTGCGCGGGCCGCTGCGTTTGGCCGGTGGTGTGCCGGTGCTCGAGCCGTTGCTGTTGCGCGGACCGTTCTGGCGACCCTGGGGCTGACCGCCACGGGGTGCGCCAGCGCCTTGCGCCGGTGCACCCGGACGACGGCCACGGCCGCCGGCAGGAGCGGCTTTCGGCACGTAGTCGACGCGGTTACCGAAGTTATCGATATCGTCGTCGAGGAACTCGTCCGGGGCACGGTCAGCTGCTGCACGCGGTGGCTGGCTCGGGCGCTGTTCGCGGCTCGGGGTGCCTTCGCGCGGTTTCTGCTGACGGGCAGGGCGCTCGCCACGTTCACCGGCCGGTTTTTCCTTGCCCTTGTCTTTGCCTTTGTCCTTGCGACCACCACCACCGCCGCCGCCATTCGGACCGTCGCCACGCGGGCCACGGGAATTGCGCGGGTTGCGGATGTCCGGACGCTCGCGGGCTTCCGGCTTCTCGGCTTCGATGGTGCTGGAGTCGAAGCCCATCAGATCGCCGTCGGCAATCTTCTGCTTGGTCATGCGCTCGATGCTTTTCAGCAGTTTTTCTTCGTCCGGCGCGACCAGCGAGATCGCCTCGCCCGAACGACCGGCGCGGCCGGTACGGCCGATACGGTGCACATAGTCTTCATCGACGTTCGGCAGCTCGAAGTTGACCACATGCGGCAACTGATCGATGTCCAGGCCACGGGCAGCGATGTCGGTGGCAACCAGAATGCGTACTTCGCCGGCCTTGAAGTCGGCCAGGGCTTTGGTGCGCGCGTTCTGGCTCTTGTTACCGTGGATTGCCACAGCCGGCAGGCCGTGTTTGTCCAGGTATTCAGCGAGACGGTTGGCGCCGTGCTTGGTGCGGGTGAAGACCAGCACCTGTTCCCACGCGCCGGCGGTGATCAGGTGCGCCAGCAGCGCACGCTTGTGGCTGGCCGGCAGGCGGAAAACGCGTTGTTCGATGCGCTCGACCGTGGTGTTCGGCGGCGTGACTTCGATGCGTTCCGGGTTGTGCAGCAGCTTGCCGGCGAGGTCGGTGATGTCTTTGGAGAAGGTCGCCGAAAACAGCAGGTTCTGGCGCTTGGCCGGCAGACGCGCGAGGACTTTCTTCACGTCGTGGACAAAACCCATGTCGAGCATGCGGTCGGCTTCGTCGAGAACGAGAATTTCCACGTGGGACAGATCGACGCTGCCCTGGCCGGCGAGGTCGAGCAAGCGACCCGGGCAGGCGACGAGAACGTCGACGCCACGGGACATGGCCTGGACCTGCGGGTTCATGCCGACGCCGCCGAAGATGCAGGCGCTGACGAATTTCAGGTCACGGGCGTAGATCTTGAAGCTCTCGTGCACCTGGGCCGCGAGTTCGCGGGTCGGGGTCAGGACCAGCACGCGCGGTTGGCGCGGGCCGTGACGCTGGGATTTGTCCGGGTGACCGTTGGGGAACAACCGCTCCAGAATCGGGAGGGCGAAGCCGCCGGTTTTACCGGTACCTGTCTGAGCCGCCACCATCAGGTCGCGACCTTGCAACACGGCGGGAATGGCCCGCTGTTGCACCGGAGTAGGCTCGGTATAGCCCGCATCTTCGATGGCACGGACTAAAGCCTCGGAGAGACCGAGGGAAGCAAAGGACATGAGTAATCCTGTTTTAGTTAGGGCTTGGCCCAATGGGAGTCTTGCCTGGCGCGAATCACGTTTAAGAGGACGCAATCCCGTCCGGTCCAGCGGCGGTTCCGAAGGCACGTCAGGAGCGCTCGCGCGGGCTGGAAGCTGCGCTGTAGCGGGTCGAGAGGCCTGTTACGGTTCCGGGCGTCCGGGCGTGAGCCTGGCGGGAACGCCGGAGTATAACAGAGCAATCACTGCGCGCTGCTTTCCTGCTGCTCAACGGTTTCGCCGCTGGCCGTGGCCGAGCGCAGTGATGCCCTATCGACAGGCGCGGCACCGTAGCGCGCGCTGAGCTCCGCGTAGGCCGGTTCGCGCTTGAAACGCTTGAGCTCGGCACCGAAACGCTGCACCAGCAAATCCATGCCGGCATTGCGCCGAACTGCAAGAAACTGGCTCTGACGGCTGATAACCGTCGGGTTTTCCGTGATCAGATCGCGAATATTCAGCTCATCGAGCAAATGCTGACCGACGCGGCGATCGGTGATCAGCAGGTCGATCCGCCCGCGCACCAGTTTGCCGAAATTGGCTTCATGAGTTGGCGCCGGCTCACGGGTAAACAGGTCCGACTGGCTGAAGTCAGGGCTGTACAGATAACCCGGCGAGGTGCCGATGGTCAGGCCTTTGAGTTGTTCGAGGGTGTTGAATGGATGCGGCCGCTCGTTGGCGTAGAACATCACGAATTCGACGTCGGACAGCGGTTCGCTGGGGTAGAGCAGAGTGGCGTCGCGTTCGGCGCTGTGAAAGATGTCCAGCGCACCGTCGGCTTGACCGGTCTCGAGCATCGACAGGCAGCGCTTCCACGGCAGGAACTGCCATTCCACTTCAATGCCCAGGCGCTGGAACACGATGGCGGTGGTTTCGTAGTCAAGACCGAGGTTTTTACCACCCTGTTCGTAGACGTAAGGCGCCCACGGCTCGGTGACAATACGCAACTTCTCCCCCCGAGCGGCGACGCTCAGGCAAGTCAGAAGAATAACGCTCAGCAGTTGGGCAATAAGGGGCATGGCCTGAGGTTAGTACGCGAAACGCCTGATGAGAAGCTCTGGCATGCATGTTTCGCGCAGACCCCGGGCGCAATGGCCGCGATGGCCTTATTTGCTTGCGGTTTTCAGCAGGTGTTGGTGGACCTTCGCGTGACGCGAACCAAGGATCCGCTTGACCAGGCCGCGACTGAACCAGTCCCTGAGCAAGTGCCTGCAAACCGGCTTGCCGATGCGTTGCTGCTGGTTTTCCAGCGCCTTGTCCCACCAGACCGCTGCACACGCCTGATCGAACTCGTTGGGATGTTCATAGCAGCCGTAAAGGATTTCGCGAATGAACTGACGCAGATGTGCCGGCAGCAGCAACGTGACGAGCTTGTAGAACATCCGCTGCAGTCGCGGTGGTCGAGGCAGTTGCGGTGATACACGTCGGGTGTCGTCCAGTGCGGCCTCGCCGGTCGGGTTGTCGCCATGTTTGGCGACCCAGGCCTGAACCTTGGCCCTGAACAGGTGCTTGCGGCTCCAGTAATGGTGAATCAGATCCGGGCACTTGTTGACGTCCAGCGTGCGATAGGCAGCCACTGACAGGCAGAACTCTTCGAGGGTGTAGGCGCCCTGTGCCGACGGGAACAGCTCATCGATCAAAGCGATGGAGCGGTCGAGCACGTGAGCGTCCTGGCGGTGCAAGCCGATGACGCCGGAGTTGAGCAGGCGCATGTGATCGTCAGTCAGACCTTTGTCCAGCAGTGTGGCCGACAGCGTGCGGTAGAGCAGGCTCATCTTGTTGTCGCCATAGCGGGCGTAGTAGTCATTGCACAGCAGGGTGCCGGGCTGTACCCGCTCGAACAGTTTGAGCGGCGAGCAGTGGAAGAACGTGTCAGTGTCGATCAACAGCGCCGTTTCATGCTCTTCAAGTACCGAGCGCAAAGCGACATGTTTGATGCGGAAATGATAACCGTGGGGCTCGCTCCATTTCTGGCGCGTTTCGGCGTCCAGCGGGCGAACGCGTACGGGGAGATGTGCATAGGGTTGCGGATTGTCGCTGAAGACCTGGATATCGATCGGGGCATCCGGTGTCTCGCGCAACCACGCCAGAGCACTGGCGATGCTGAAAACAGCTTCCTGATGGTAAGTCTCGGCACCGAAAACCAGATAGACCAGTTGAGGGCGTGTTTTTGTTTGCGCGCAGATCATCGACGACAATATTCCATTTGTGCTTTTCAGTGAAAAGGCCCGGTGAGGGCCTTTTTTATCGCATGGAAAACCTTCAGCGCGGCAGCTTCAGGTTGTTCCAGATCGCCAGGCTAGGTTCGGCCTGGTTCATCGAGTAGAAGTGCAGCCCCGGTGCGCCGCCCTGCAGCAGGCGTTCGCACATTTCGCTGACGACTTGTTCGCCAAAGCTTTGAATGCTTCGCGTGTCATCGCCGTAGGCTTCCAGTTGCTTGCGGATCCAGCGCGGGATTTCCGCACCGCAGGCATCGGAGAAGCGCGCGAGTTTGCTGTAGTTGGTGATCGGCATGATCCCCGGCACGATCGGCAGATCCACGCCCAGCGCCTGCAAACGGTCGACGAAGTAGAAGTAGCTGTCGGCGTTGAAGAAGTACTGGGTGATCGCGCTGTCGGCACCGGCCTTCGCCTTGCGCACGAAGTTGGCGAGATCGTCTTCGTAGTTGCGTGCTTGCGGATGCATCTCCGGGTAAGCCGCGACTTCGATATGGAAATGATCGGCGGTTTCTTCACGAATGAATTCCACCAGTTCATTGGCGTGACGCAGCTCACCGCTGGTCATGCCCATGCCGGACGGCAGGTCGCCACGCAGGGCAACGATGCGCTTGATGCCGGCAGCCTTGTATTCGTTCAGCAGGCCGCGCAGGTCGTCCTTGCTGTCACCGACGCACGACAGGTGCGGTGCGGCGGGTACTTTGACTTCGCTTTCCAGCTGCAACACGGTGTTGAGCGTGCGATCACGGGTCGAACCGCCAGCGCCGTAGGTGCAGGAAAAGAAATCAGGATTGTAGGTGGCCAACTGGCGGGCAGTGGCGAGCAGCTTTTCTTGCCCGGCATCGGTCTTGGTCGGGAAAAACTCGAAGCTGTAGCGACGGTCTTGGGACATGGTCATACCCTTGGAAACAAGTACCTTCGAGGCGCTGCAATCCCGTGTGGTAGCGAGCCTGCTCGCGAAAGCGCTGGGTCAGACAACACGGATGTTGAATGATAAGCCGCCTTCGCGAGCAAGCTCGCTCCCACAGGGAGAGCGAGCATTCAGCGCCTGTTAGTAGCGGTAGGCGTGCGGCTTGAACGGGCCTTCGACGGTGACGCCGATGTAATCAGCCTGTTGCTTGGTCAGTTGGGTGACCACGCCGCCGAAGCCGCGAACCATTTCCAGGGCCACTTCTTCGTCGAGTTTCTTCGGCAGCACTTCAACGGTCAGACGCTCGGCTTTCTGCGCTGGCGACAGGTCGGCGTATTTCTGACCGAACAGGAAGATCTGTGCCAGTACCTGGTTGGCGAACGAACCGTCCATGATGCGGCTCGGGTGACCGGTGGCGTTGCCCAGGTTCACCAGACGGCCTTCGGCCAGCAGGATCAGGTAGTCGTCGTTCTGTGGATCGAAGCTGCCGGCACCGGTGCGGTGAACCTTGTGCACCTGTGGCTTCACTTCTTCCCATGCCCAGTTCTTGCGCATGAAAGCGGTGTCGATTTCGTTGTCGAAGTGACCGATGTTGCAGACCACGGCGCGCTTCTTCAGGGCTTTGAGCATGTTCGCGTCGCAAACATTGACGTTACCGGTGGTGGTCACGATCAGGTCGATTTTGCCCAGCAGCGCTTTGTCGATGCTCGCTTCGGAACCGTCGTTGATACCGTCGATGAACGGCGACACCAATTCGAAACCGTCCATGCACGCTTGCATGGCGCAGATCGGGTCAACTTCGGAGACTTTAACGATCATGCCTTCCTGACGCAGGGACTGGGCCGAGCCCTTGCCCACGTCACCGTAACCGATGACCAGCGCTTGCTTGCCGGACAGCAGGTGGTCGGTGCCGCGCTTGATCGCATCGTTCAGGCTGTGACGGCAGCCGTACTTGTTGTCGTTCTTGGACTTGGTCACCGAGTCGTTGACGTTGATCGCCGGGATCTTCAGCTCGCCCTTGGCCAGCATGTCCAGCAGACGGTGTACACCAGTGGTGGTTTCTTCGGTCACGCCGTGAACACGATCCAGCACTTGCGGGTATTTCTTGTGCAGCAGCTCGGTCAGGTCGCCGCCGTCGTCGAGGATCATGTTGGCGTCCCATGGCTGGCCATCCTTGAGGATGGTCTGCTCCAGGCACCACTCGTACTCTTCTTCAGTCTCGCCTTTCCAGGCGAACACCGGGATACCGGCGGCAGCGATAGCGGCAGCGGCCTGATCCTGAGTGGAGAAAATGTTGCAGGACGACCAGCGCACTTCGGCACCCAGGGCAACCAGGGTTTCGATCAGCACGGCAGTCTGAATGGTCATGTGGATGCAGCCGAGGATTTTCGCGCCCTTGAGCGGCTGTTCGGCAGCGTATTTGCGGCGCAGACCCATCAGGGCAGGCATTTCCGATTCGGCGATGATGGTTTCGCGACGGCCCCAGGCAGCCAGGGACATGTCGGCAACTTTGTAATCGGTAAAATCGGCAGGCGTGTTGACAGCGCTCATGAAGAGCCTCCATTCGTAATGTATGCGAATGGGCGCCGTTGTGCGTTTAGTGTCCGGCGTGAGCCGGTCAACGCCCCATCCGAGCCTGACAGGTCGAACCTGCTGCAGCGCCCCTCGGACAGGTGGCGGGAAAACGGTAGCCAATGAACGTTACCGTTTTTTGAAACGGGGGCGATTATAGCCGCCCGGGCTGATCTTCCAAAGGGTTTCTGTCGGCCAGATGAAGATCGCCAATGGCGACCATAGTCGCAGCCGCCTGGAGCCTGACTGAGCAGTCTGCCAAGATGGGCGCATCTTTCGGCAAGCGCTCAGGAGTGAACATGAATTTCCACACCCGCAAATGGGTTAAACCCGAAGACCTCAACCCCAACGGCACCCTGTTCGGCGGCAGCCTGCTGCGCTGGATCGATGAAGAAGCGGCGATTTACGCCATCGTGCAATTGGGCAACCAGCGCGTGGTGACCAAGTACATCTCGGAAATCAACTTCGTCAGCGCCTCGCGCCAGGGCGACATCATCGAACTGGGCATCACCGCCACCGAATTCGGCCGCACCTCGATCACCCTGACCTGCGAAGTGCGCAACAAAATCACCCGCAAGAGCATCCTCACCGTCGAGAAAATGGTGTTCGTCAATCTCGGCGAAGACGGCCTGCCGGCGCCGCACGGGCGGACCGAGATCAAATACGTGAAAGACCAGTTCAAGGATGACGAAGCCGTTCAATAAGATCGGCGGCGCATTCTTCGCGAGCAGGCTCGCTCCCACAGGTACAGCGTGATCCTTGTGGGAGCGAGCCTGCTCGCGAAAGCGGTTGCCAATTCAGCGGAGATTCGCCTGCCCACTGAACAGCCATGAAGCGCAACGGTCGTAGCTACATCGCCCCCCACCGGTTGCCACGCCATGACCACCCCCACCAGCGAAAAGACCCCCGACCTCTCGGCCAAGGAGCAGCACGAAGTCGAGAAGAGCCAGCCGCCGCGCGCGGCCGTTCTGCATGAAATCATCCGCACCCAGGGCGACCAGGAACTGGAGCGCAGCATTGCCGCGCTGTGGTGGTCGGCGCTGGCGGCAGGATTGACCATGGGCCTGTCCCTGATGGGCATGGGCCTGCTCAATTCGCGCCTGCCCGACGGCGACGAATTCAAGGTGATCGCCAGCTTCGGCTACTGCGCCGGTTTCCTCGCGGTGATCCTCGCGCGCCAGCAACTGTTCACCGAAAACACCCTGACCGCCGTGCTGCCGGTGATGACCAAGCCGACGCTGAAGAATTTTCTGCGACTGATCCGTCTGTGGACAGTGGTACTGGTCGGCAACCTCTGCGGGACGATTCTGGTCGCCTACGTGATGCTGGAACTGCCGATTTTCGACAGCAAGACCGACGTCGCCTTCCTCGAGATCGGCCGCAAGGTCATGGAGCACAGCGCCAGTCAGATGTTCGCCAAGGGCATCGTCTCCGGCTGGATGATCGCCACCATGGTCTGGATGATCCCCTCCATGGAGAGCGCGAAGATGTGGATCATCATCCTCATCACCTACTTCATGGCGCTGGGCGACTTCACCCATATCGTCGTCGGATCGGCGGAAGTGTCCTATCTGGTGTTTGCCGGCGAGTTGCCGTGGAGTGATTTCTGGGCGGTGTTCGCCGCGCCGACGCTGGCGGGAAATATCATCGGCGGCAGCTTTATCTTCGCGCTGATCAGCCATGCGCAGATTCGCAGCGAAAGCGGTGCGCCGAAGGAGCCTGCGGATCAGGCTGTTAAGCCCGATCCGCAGTCGATCAAGAAATGATCAATGGTGAGCTGGCTCAGCCACGCTCGCCGGCTCGTTGCGCGTCGCGTGCTTGACCAGTTTGCCGATGGTCAGGCCCTGCAGCAGGATCGACGACAGCACGACGATGTAGGTGATGCTCAGCAGCAGATCGCGCTCCGGGCCCAGCGGCAGCGCCAGCGCCAGTGCCACCGAAACACCGCCGCGCAAACCGCCCCAAGTGAGGATGCGGATCGTGCCGGCCGGCACTGAGCGCCAGCGCCGCAGCAGCAGGATCGCCGGCGCCACGGTAAGCAGGCGCGACAACAGAATCGCCACCGCCAGCAGACCTGCGGCGGCCATGTGCAGCCAGTTGAACGGCAGCAGCAACAACTCCATGCCGATCAGCGCAAACAGCAGCGCGTTGAGCATGTCATCGAGCAACTCCCAGAAACCGTCCAGATAACGGCGGGTCATGTCGTTCATTGCCAGATTGCGCCCGAGGTTACCGATGATCAGACCGGCCACCACCATCGCAATCGGCGCCGAGACGTGCAACTCGGTGGACATCGCCGAGCCACCGATCACCAGGGCCAGGGTCAGCATCACGGTGATCTGATGCTGCTCGACGCTTTTGATCATCCGATAGACCAGATAACCAATCAGTCCGCCGAACAACACACCACCAATCGCCTCATGGACGAAGAGCATGGCCGTGGCGCTGACGGTCGGGGTTTCGCCCAGTTGCGCGATGCCCAGCAGCACGGTGAAGACCACCACCGCCGTGCCGTCGTTGAACAGCGATTCGCCGACGATGGTGGTTTTCAGTGGCTTCGAAGCGTTGGCGGTACGCAACACGCCGAGTACCGCAATCGGGTCGGTCGGTGAGATCAGCGCGCCGAACAACAGGCAGTAGAGGAAACTAACGTGCCAGCCGAACAGGGCAAAAATGTAGAAGGCCAGGCTGCCGATCACCACGGTGGCGATCAACACGCCGAAGGTCGCCAGCAGGCCGATCGGCCAGCGGTAGCTGCGCAAGTCATTCAAGTTGACGTGCAGGGCGCCGGCGAAAAGCAGGAACGAGAGCATCCAGTTCATCAGCAGATCGCCGAAATCGATCTGTCCGATCAGTTGCTGCACGCGATCTTCGAGGCCGGGAAAGCCGAGGACGCTGAGGCCTTGCAGGAGCAATGAGAACAGCAGGGCGGTAACCATCACGCCGATGGTCGGCGGCAGGCCGATAAAGCGGAAATTGACGAAGGTCAGGAGGGTGGTGAGGCAGATGAAAGCGGCGACAAGTTCAAGCATCCGGGGTCCTTTGGATGAGGGGTGAATGGAGCGCGACCGGAGGTTGGACGCAGGGGTTTGATGGGGCGGGGTTGGCTGAGGGCACATTCGAATGGCGCGTCATGCTCAACAACAACCCCCTCACCCCAGCCCTCTCCCGAGGGAGAGGGAGAGGGGGCTGACCGAGGTGTCTGGCGAGGTGCATCGACCTGGACGATCGGGTCGATTATGGATTCAGCAATGCACGTTCAAGTCGGCGTGGGTATCGAGCATCCCCCGATCAGTCCCCTCTCCCTTCGGGAGAGGGCTAGGGTGAGGGCTCTATCTGACACACCACGATCAGCCAGTCACATTGACCGCACTCGCCTGCCGACGTTGCAGGTAAATGAACAACAGCGCCGTCAGCACCGTCAGCACGCCGACCAGCGCCCCGGTCCACGGCAGATCCGTCAGATCCGCGCCGCTGGCAACCACCAGTCCACCGATCCAGGCACCTGCTGCGTTGCCAAGGTTGAACGCGCTCTGGTTCAGCGTCGAACCCAGATTCGGCGCTTCATGCGCCTGATCGATGATCAGCAGCTGCAGAATCGGGCACAGCGCAAAAGCGAAAATCCCCCATAGCACCAGGGTAATCGCCGCCGGAATCACCGCACGGCTGGTCTGGCTGAACGCTGCGAGAATCACCACAACTGCCAGTGCCACGCCGACCAGTGACGGCAGCAAGCGGCTATCGGCCAGACGCCCGCCGAGCATGCTGCCCGCTGTCAGGCCGACGCCGAACAACAGCAGCATCACCGTCACGCCGTGGGGGCTGACGCCAGTGATGTCTTGCAGGATCGGTGCGATATACGTGAACACGCTGAACAGGCTGGTCGAGGCCAGCACGCTCATGCCCAGCGCCAACAAGACGTTGGCCTTGCCCAGCACTTTGAATTCGCTGGCGAGATTGGCCTTGTCCATCGCGATGTGTTTGGGCAACCACAACCATTGCGCCAACGCCGCCACAATGCCAATCACCGACACCGCCCAGAAGGTCGAGCGCCAGCCAGCGTATTGGCCCAGCGCTGTGCCGAGTGGCACGCCGAGCACGTTGGCCAAGGTCAGGCCGGTGAACATCATGGCAATGGCTTGCGCGCGTTTGTTCGGCGCAACCAGGCCGGCCGCAACCACCGAGCCAATGCCGAAAAACGCGCCATGACACAGCGCCGTGACCACGCGCGCCGCCATCAGCGTCGCGTAGTTCGGCGCGAGCGCGCAGAGCACGTTGCCGAGGATGAACATCAGCGTCATGCCCAGCAGTGTCGCTTTGCGCGGCATATTGGCGGTGCCGATCGCCAGGATCGGTGCGCCGAACACCACGCCCAGGGCGTAACCGGTGATCAGCAGCCCGGCATGAGGAATGCTCACCGCCAGATCGCGGGCAACGTCGGGCAGCAGGCCCATGATGACGAATTCGGTGGTGCCGATGCCGAATGCGGCAACGGCGAGTGCAAGTAAAGCGAGGGGCATGCGCAAGGTCTCTGTCGGTAGTCTTGACGCTTTGATCAGGCATACGCGTGCCAGCGACCGTTTTCGAAGAAAGCGGAGCAGGCAGCTTTTATTGGAGTTTTTTGGTGTGCAGCTGAGTACGGCGTGGTGGGTTGCAGTATAAACAGCTGCTGACACATGGCGAATCAATAATCTGACTAATCGACGGCTCACTGGAATTGCCGTGTTATATCCAGCTGAAAGAACCTTTCGGCCGGGCGCTGCTCTTAGCCTGTGGGCAGGTGCTGATCGGCATGCTGGTGATGAAGTTCTGACCGCTCGCCAATTTCTCCAATCGAAAAAAGGACGACGTTATGACAGTGGCTCTGTGGTGTGTGTTGATCGCGATTTTCCTGCCGTACGTGTGCACGATCGTGGCGAAGGCCACCGGCGGTTTCCGCCTCAAGGACAATTACGATCCACGGGACTTTCTCGACAGCGTCGATGGCGTCGCCCGTCGCGCCCACGCCGCGCAACTGAACAGCTTTGAAGTAACGCCCGCGTTTGCCGCTGCGGTGATCGTTGCGCATCTGGTCGGCACTGCGGAGCTGGTGACGGTCAATGTGCTGGCCGTGCTGTTTATCACCAGCCGCCTGCTGTACATCATTTGCTACCTGGCTGACTGGGCTGCACTGCGTTCGGTGGTGTGGTTTATCGGGATGGGGCTGATTGCTTCGTTTTTCTTTGTGTCCATCTGAAAGCAGGCTCAAAAGATCGCAGCCTGCGGCAGCTCCTACAGAGGAATGCATACTCCTGTAGGAGCTGCCGAAGGCTGCGATCTTATGCTTTTAGGGTTTGTCAGCCACCTGCGGCACTTGCGGCAACTCTTGTCCTTTAGGCCAGAGCATCCAGATCTGCCCCTGCTGTTTCATGTCCCCGGCCAGTTGCCCGGCCGCATCACCCGTGCCCCAGAACAGATCCGCGCGCACCTCGCCGGCAATCGCGCCGCCGGTATCCTGCGCCGCGACCGGGCGCACCAGTGGGGTGCCATCCGGTTTGGTGGTCGACAGCCATAACAGACTGCCCAACGGAATCACCTTGCGATCCACCGCCGCGCTGTAGCCGGCGGTCAACGGCACGTTCAGCGAGCCGCGTGGGCCTTCGTTGCTGTCCGGATTGCGGGTGAAGAATACGTAGCTCGGGTTGCTGGCGAGCAGTTCCGGAATGCGCATCGGGTTGGCCTTGGCCCAGTTGCTGATCGCGGTCATGGTCACGTCTTCTTTCTTCAGCTCGCCTTGCTCGACCAGCCAGCGACCGATCGGCCGGTACGGGTGGCCGTTCTGATCGGCGTAGGCGATGCGCAGCTGTTTGCCGTCCTCGGTCTGGATCCGGCCCGAGCCCTGGATCTGCAGAAATTGCAGATTCATCGGATCAGTCAGATACGCGACCACTGGCGCTTTCACGCCTTTGGATTCAATGGTCGCCGCGTCGTCGTAAGGCTTGAGCACACGTCCTTCGAGGCGGCCGCGCAGGCGCTTGCCTTTCAATTCCGGGTAGATGCTGTCGAGCGAGACGATGATCATGTCTTCCGGCACGCCATACACCGGCACGTTCGCCGTTGCGGTTGGCGTCAGGCTGCCGGGGTACACCGGTTCGTAGTAGCCGGTGATCAGACCGTTGGGGTTGTCGTTCTCGGCGCGCAGGCCGTAGACATCGAGATTCTGCTTGAGGAATGCACGAATCTCGGCGGCGCTTTGCGGCACATTCACCGCCGCAGCGCAGGTCGGCCCCCAGACTGCGTCGGCTTTGAGTCGTGTGCAGGCGCTGCGCCACGAGCCGAAACCGGCGACCAGATCGCTGTCGGAGACCGCGGGCAAGGCTTCCCAGGTCGCGCTGGAATAGGTGGCCAGCGCATGGGTTTTTGGTTTGGCGCTGTCGCCGCCTGTGCAACCGGCGAGGATGGCGAGCAGTGGAAGGGTGACGATAAGCGGGTGACGCCAGGCCGTGAAGCGGCTGTTCATGGAGTGATTCCTGTGCCGGTTGGCCGAGAGCTCCATGCGCTCGACCAACCCGTATTTTTAATAGGGCTATTGGTGTTTGGCGGTGAGCCGAGGATACTGGCCGCCGATTTCCGCGACCTGAAGCCATCATGACTCTGAAACCAATTGCTGTTGTATTGCTGGCCTGTCTGACCTTGTCCGCCTGCGGCGGCGTCGACCCGAATTCGCCGCTGGGCCAGCGCAAGGCCATCTTCAAGCAGATGCTCAAGACCAGCGAAGACCTCGGCGGCATGTTGCGCGGGCGCATTGCCTTCGACGGACCGAAATTTGCCGAGGGCGCGGTCAGACTTGATGCGTTGGCCCATGAACCGTGGAAGCATTTTCCGCAGGTGCGCGAGGAAGATCACACCAGCGCCAAGGACGATGTCTGGCAGAAACAGGCGCGTTTTCAGGAACTGGCCCGCGCCCTCGAAGCGGCTACCGGTGAACTGGTGGTCGCCAGTCAGGTTCAGCCGTACAAGGCCAGCAATCTCGGACCGGCAGTGCAGAAAGTCGAGGATGCCTGCAGTGCTTGCCATAAAGAGTTTCGCGATCATTGATTCCTGAGGCTGCTGAGTACCTTGTGGCGAGGGGATTTATCCCCGATGGGCTGCGAAGCAGCCCCAAAACCATACAGCCGGGTTTTTTCAGTCGGACCCGACCAGTCGAATTTGCGACAGCTTCGCCGCCGGACGGGGATAAATCCCCTCACCACAGGGCTTGGGTTACTTATCGATCTCGTCCAGCGCTTCCTGCAGTTCCTTGCGCGACTCGGCGAGCTTTTCCTTGCGCTTGTTGATCTTCTCCGGATCGCCCTTCTTCATGGCCTTGTCGAGGTCCGCCTGACGCTGGCTCACCTCATGCTTGGCCTCAAGCACCTTGTTTTCACGTTCTTTTTTCAGCCCGGCGTCGGTGCAATGTTCGTTCACTTCACGCAGTGCGGTTTCCAGGCCTGCCTGCTGCTCCATGTTGCCGCGCGACTTGGCCTGTTCGATCTGATTGATGATGCCCTGCTTCTTGGCAGCGCAACCGGTCAGGCCCGGGCCGTCTTCTTCGGCCATGACCGGGGCGGCCATGACGCCGCAAAGAGTAAGCAGGGCGAGCGGTGCGAGAAATTTCATAAAAGCTCCATGTGCAAAGGCAATCGGGGTGGGAGGGCACTGCGCTGTTGGAGCGTCTGGCCGGCCGTTGGGTTCCCGCCGGGCGGGGATTGCAGGTTCAGAAGCCGTCGATTCCGGCGGCTTTCAGGGTGTCACTCAAAGCCAGTACCTGCGGGTCGCGAAAGAATGCGCTCAGTTGCGCCGCGCGTCCCGGGCCGATACCGGCTTCTGCCTGCCATTGTTCAGTGTCGCGTTGTGCCAGGGCCTGCCACGAATCGTCCAGTTGTGCCTGTCCGGTCGGCGGCATGCCCAGCGCTTTCAACCATCGAGCGAACGGCTGTTGCTGCGCGCCCTGAAAACTGTCGATCAGCCGTGCGCTGCTGCGCTCGCCGAGGCCGGCAATGTTAGCAAGCTCTGACGCATCGAGGGTCAGCCAATCCAGCAGGTGTTTCAGACGGCCTGTTTCCAAAAGTTTCTCCCAAGTGCCGCGACCGACATGCTGCATGGCCAGGCCCTGCTTGCCACTGAGCCAGGTCAGACGCGCGAGAAACTGGCTTTCACACCCCGGCGTCGGTTGCCAGCAGCTCAGGGCGTGGTAGTCGCCAGCATCGGGGATGTTGATGTCCGCCCGTTCGCTGGTGCGCAGCACGACACTGTCGAGGCGCGGAATGGTCAGCCCGGCCAGACTGATTGCCACCTGATCGCCGGGACGGATGTCGAGGGTTTGCCAGCGCTTGAGTGAGCTGACACTGACCCGTTTGATTTCGCGGTCATCGAGTCTGACCGGCAGCAGTTCCAGCACCGGCGTGATCCGCCCGGTGCGGCCGATCTTGAAATTGACCTTGCGCACTTCGGCCAATGCCTGGGCGAAAGGGTATTTCCAGGCGATCGCCCAATACGGCGCGCGAGCCTGCCAGCGTTCGGCGGGTGGCCGTTGGCTCTGGCGCAGCACCACGCCGTCGCTGGCAAAGGGCAGTGGCGAGCGATACCAGTGCTCGCGCCATTTTTGCGCTTCTTCGAATCGGGTGACGGGCTGGGTATAGGGCTCGGTTGTGGCGAACCCCAATGTCTGAAGTTCGGACAATCTTTCCGGCAGCCGCACAGGACCTTGCGGCCAGTCCCAGACAAACAGGCCGATCCCGGCGGCCTGTTCGGCATCGAGGGATTTGCGCCCCATCAGCCCGGCGACGGTGGCGCGGGCATTGACGCTGCCGGACTGTGATTGAACATGTGCATTCAGACGCCAATAGAGTTCGCCCTGTACCAGCAGATCCCGTGGCTGCCTCAACCGTTGCGGAATGGCTGCAATCCTGCGCGCGGAGGCGGTCCAGTCCTGGCCGTTGACCCCGTCACCGCGACTGATCGCCTGCTGCAATATCCCCTGGCGGTAGATCAGCGTGACAGCCACGCCGTCGACCTTGGGCTGCACCCAGACGTTCTGGCGATCACGCAACCAGTGGGCGACGTCTTCGGCTTTGTGCAGCTTGTCCAGACCGGTGTGGGCGATGGGGTGGGTGACCGGGCCGGACGCGGTGTCCAACGGCTGCGGGGATGAGGGTTGGTTGAAACAGGCTTGCCATTCTTTCAGCCGCAGTCGGGACTGGTCATAGAGTTCGTCGCTGATCAATGAACGGCCTTCGCGGTGATAGGCGTCGTCCCATTGGTCGATCCGGTTTTGCAGGGTGGTGATTTCGCGTTGGGCTTGGGAACGATCCCAGTTCGGACAGTTGGCTTGGCTGACAAGGGTGATGAGTGCCAGCAGGAAGGCCAGCAACAGGCGCAGTGTGAAGAGCATCGTTGAGCGTCCTTGCTCGGGGGTAATATTTGAAGGGTAGGTGAGGATTCGAAATGCGTTACCGGGGGTGTTTTTCGAGGTGTTTCCGGATTCTGAATTGACGTTGCATGAGCGGGCGCCTTCGCGAGCAGGCTCGCTCCCGCAGGGATCTCAAAAATCTGTCAGGCATGAAAAAGCCCCGCACGGCGCGAACCGTGCGGGGCTTTCTTGCAGCCAGGGTATTACAGGCCAGCGGCGGAACGCAGGGCGTCGGCGCGGTCGGTTTTTTCCCAGGTGAACGTGGTGAAGCTGTCTTCGCCAACGGTCTTGGTCTGCGGCGCGCGACCGAAGTGGCCGTAGGCTGCGGTTTCCTGGTACATCGGGTGCAGCAGGTCGAGCATGGTGGTGATCGCGTATGGACGCAGGTCGAACACTTCACGCACCAGTTTGATGATCTTGTCATCGCTGATCTTGCCGGTGCCGAAGGTGTTCAACGAGATCGACGTAGGCTGGGCCACACCGATCGCGTAGGACACCTGAATCTCGCAACGCTCGGCAAGGCCGGCCGCAACGATGTTCTTGGCCACGTAACGGCCTGCGTAGGCAGCCGAACGGTCAACCTTCGATGGATCCTTGCCGGAGAACGCGCCGCCGCCGTGACGGGCCATGCCGCCGTAGCTGTCGACGATGATCTTGCGACCGGTCAGACCGCAGTCACCTACCGGGCCGCCAATGATGAACTGGCCGGTCGGGTTGATGTGGAACTGGGTGTCCTTGCTCAGCAGTTCGGCAGGCAGTACGTGCTTGACGATCAGCTCCATTACGCCTTCGCGCAGGTCTTTGTACGACACTTCCGGGTTGTGCTGGGTCGACAGAACCACAGCGTCGATGCCGACAACCTTGCCGCCTTCGTAACGGCAGGTCACTTGCGACTTGGCATCCGGACGCAGCCAAGGCAGCAGGCCCGACTTGCGTGCTTCAGCCTGACGCTGCACCAGCTGGTGCGAGAAGGTGATCGGCGCTGGCATCAAAACGTCGGTTTCGTTGCTGGCGTAGCCGAACATCAGGCCCTGGTCGCCGGCGCCCTGATCTTCAGGCTTGGCGCGGTCAACACCCTGGTTGATGTCAGGGGACTGCTTGCCGATGATGTTCATCACGCCGCAGGTCGCGCCGTCGAAGCCGACTTCGGAGCTGGTGTAGCCGATGTCGCAAATCACGTCACGAACGATCTGCTCCAGGTCGACCCAGGCGCTGGTGGTCACTTCACCGGCAACGATGGCTACGCCGGTCTTGACCAGGGTTTCCACAGCCACGCGAGCGTGTTTGTCCTGGGCAATAATGGCGTCCAGCACCGCATCGGAAATCTGGTCGGCGATTTTGTCCGGATGTCCTTCAGACACGGACTCGGAGGTGAAGAGGGAGTATTCGCTCATCTCGATGTTTTCCTGAATTTACCGATGGTGAGTGTCGCCAGCCGGTCGCTGAAAGTGGCGAACCTGGATCTGGAAACCATTACGTAAGCCTACATAGAGGCTTTCCCCGGGAACGAGTCCCGCAGCGGTGGCCCAACGGGCCAGATCGTCCTGTTCAAACCCCAACCAGAGATCACCGCAGGCCTCCCTGGCCCAACTCTGGTTGTGGCTACATAACTCTGTCACGAGCAGGCTACCGCCCGGTTGCAGCAGATCGGCCATGTGCCTGAGCGCATCGGCCGGAGCGGCGAAATGGTGCAGGACCATGTTCAACACTACGCAATGGGCCTTGAGGCTTGTGCCGTTCAATGCATCGGCCAATTGCAGGCTGACGTTAGCCAGCTGTTCACGTTCACACACCTGACGCGCCAGTTCGAGCATCGCCGGGCTGTTGTCCAGCGCGGTTACGGTGCCGAAACGACGGGCCAGTTCCGGCAGAAAAGCACCATCGCCGGGGCCGACTTCAATGGCCGTGGCTGCACCATCGAAGTTCAGTTTGTCGAGCAGGGCCAGCACGCTGTCACGGTACTGCGGCAGGCCTGCGATCAAATCTTGCTGGGCACGGAATTTCTCCGCGACCCGGGCGAAAAAATCCCGGCTGGCGGCGGCACGCTGGCCGTGAACCTGCTCGATGCGTGCTTGCACTTCATCGGGCAGATCCAGATTGTCGACTTCTTCCAGCAATGCCGCGTGCAGCTTGCCGCCGAGCAATTCGCTGTGGGGCAGGGCACGACGATAAAAAATTGCGTTGCCCTCACGGCGTGTCGCCACCAGGTCGGCTTGCGCCAGCACCTTGAGGTGATGGCTCATGCCCGACTGACCGATGCCGAAAATCTGCGCCAGCTCCAGCACGCCAAACGAATCGTTGGCCAGCGCGCGCAATACATTCAGCCGCAGCGGATCGCCGCCGGCCTTGCACAGGGCCGCCAGCTCGTCGCAATCGTCATGGCGAATGGAAGGCACGCGTAAGTTCATAGGGCTGGCAGTCTAGAGACGGGGACAAGGCACCGCAAGGTCAATATCAAAAAGTTTTGATATTGCTCGATAAATGGCACTTCTCGGCGGACGGCAGTCTCTACAAACGAATAGCGGAAAGGTTTCACCAAGCGAAACCTGTGCTATCGATTGGAAAAACGCCTGCCGATGACTATCTGTCATTGCCCCGAGGCGCATGGGTGAGGGAAAATGCCCTCCTTTTTTCCGTTTCAGTCTATTCACACCCAGGAGATCAGCGATGCCTAGCCGTCGTGAGCGTGCCAACGCCATTCGTGCCCTCAGCATGGATGCCGTGCAAAAAGCCAACAGCGGCCATCCCGGTGCCCCTATGGGTATGGCAGATATTGCCGAAGTGCTGTGGCGCGACTACCTCAAGCACAACCCGAGCAACCCGTCGTTCGCCGACCGTGACCGCTTCGTGCTGTCCAACGGCCACGGCTCGATGTTGATCTACTCGCTGCTGCACCTGACCGGCTACGACCTGTCGATCGACGACCTCAAGCAGTTCCGTCAACTGCACAGCCGCACTCCAGGCCACCCGGAATTCGGTTACACCCCGGGCGTCGAAACCACTACCGGCCCGCTGGGTCAGGGTCTGGCCAACGCCGTCGGTTTCGCTCTGGCTGAAAAAGTCATGGGCGCGCAGTTCAACCGTCCCGGCCACAACATCGTTGATCACCACACCTACGTGTTCCTCGGTGATGGCTGCATGATGGAAGGCATTTCCCACGAGGTCGCCTCCCTGGCCGGCACGCTGGGCCTGGGCAAGCTGATTGCCTTCTACGATGACAACGGCATTTCCATCGACGGTGAAGTCGAAGGCTGGTTCACCGATGACACGCCGAAGCGCTTCGAAGCCTACAACTGGCAGGTGATCCGCAACGTCGACGGCCATGATCCGGAAGAGATCAAGACCGCCATCGAAACCGCACGCAAGAGCGCCCAGCCGACCCTGATCTGCTGCAAGACCACCATCGGTTTCGGTTCGCCGAACAAGCAGGGCAAGGAAGATTGCCACGGCGCCCCATTGGGTGACGCAGAAATCGCCCTGACCCGCCAGGCATTGAACTGGAACCACGGCCCGTTCGAAATCCCGGCCGACATCTATGCCGAGTGGGACGCCAAAGAAGCTGGCCGCGCGGTCGAAGCCGAGTGGGATCAGCGTTTCGCCGCCTACTCCGCTGCGTTCCCGACTGAAGCCAACGAGCTGATCCGTCGTCTGAGCGGCGAACTGCCGGCCGACTTCTCGGAAAAAGCCTCGGCCTACATCGCCGAAGTCGCCGCCAAGGGCGAAACCATCGCCAGCCGCAAAGCCAGTCAGAACACTCTCAACGCCTTCGGCCCGCTGCTGCCGGAAATGCTCGGCGGTTCGGCTGACCTTGCCGGCTCCAACCTGACCCTGTGGAAAGGCTGCAAAGGCGTCAGTGCTGAAGATGCCAGCGGCAACTACATGTACTACGGCGTGCGCGAGTTCGGCATGACCGCGATCATGAACGGCGTCGCCCTGCACGGCGGTCTGGTGCCTTACGGCGCGACCTTCCTGATGTTCATGGAATACGCACGCAACGCGGTACGTATGTCGGCTTTGATGAAGAAGCGCGTGATTCACGTCTACACCCACGACTCCATCGGTCTGGGCGAAGACGGCCCGACGCACCAGCCAATCGAGCAATTGACCAGCCTGCGCAGCACGCCGAACCTCGACACCTGGCGTCCAGCCGATGCCGTGGAATCGGCAGTGGCCTGGAAAAACGCTCTGGAGCGCAAGGACGGCCCGTCGGCGCTGATCTTCTCCCGGCAGAACCTGCAGCACCAGGAACGCGATGCTGGCCAGATTGCCAACATCAGCCGTGGTGGTTATGTGCTCAAGGACTGCGCAGGCGAGCCTGAGCTGATCCTGATCGCCACCGGTTCGGAAGTCGGTCTGGCCGTACAGGCCTTCGACAAACTGACCGAGCAGGGCCGCAAGGTTCGCGTGGTTTCGATGCCTTGCACCAGCGCGTTCGATGCTCAGGATGCGGAGTACAAGCAGTCGGTTCTGCCGTTGCAGGTCAGCGCGCGTATTGCCATCGAAGCGGCCCACGCCGATTTCTGGTTCAAGTACGTGGGTCTGGAAGGTCGTGTGATCGGCATGACCACCTACGGTGAGTCGGCGCCGGCTTCGGCATTGTTCGAAGAGTTCGGTTTTACCCTGGAAAACATCCTCGGTCAGGCTGAAGAGCTGCTGGAAGACTAAGCAGTACGAATGCGGTGGCCCTGGCCGCCGCGTTCCCCTGTAGGAGCTGCCGAAGGCTGCGATCTTTTGATCTTGATCTTAAAAACAAGATCAAAAGATCGCAGCCTCGTTTCACTCGTCAGCTCCTACATGGGGTTGTGTTGTTAGCGAATCTATCGAGAACCCCATGCCTCAACCGCGTCCCTACAAAGTTGCACTCAACGGCTACGGCCGCATTGGTCGTTGCGTCTTGCGGGCGTTGTTCGAGCGCGGCGCGAAGGCCGGGTTTGAAATTGTCGCGATCAACGATCTGGCCGACATGGCCAGCATCGAATACCTGACACGCTTCGACTCCACCCACGGCCGCTTTCCCGGCGAAGTGCGGGTTGAGGGCGATTGTCTGCATATCAATGGCGACTGCGTGAAGGTCCTGCGCAGTGCCACCCCCGAAGGCATCGATTGGGCGTCGCTGGGCGTCGATCTGGTGCTTGAGTGCTCCGGCGCTTACCACACCCGTGCCGATGGCCAGCGTTTTCTCGACGCCGGCGCACCGCGCGTGCTGTTTTCGCAGCCGATGGCCAGCGAAGCGGATGTCGACGCCACCATCGTCTACGGCGTCAATCAGGACTGCCTGACCGGCGACGAACTGCTGGTGTCCAATGCCTCCTGCACGACAAATTGCGGCGTGCCGCTGCTGCGCCTGCTTGATCAGGCGATCGGCCTCGATTACGTGTCGATCACCACGATTCACTCGGCGATGAACGATCAGCCAGTGATCGACGCCTATCACCACGAAGACCTGCGCCGCACGCGTTCGGCGTTCCAGTCGGTGATCCCGGTGTCCACTGGTCTGGCACGCGGTATCGAGCGCCTGCTGCCGGAACTTGCCGGGCGAATTCAGGCCAAAGCCGTGCGCGTGCCGACAGTCAACGTGTCCTGCCTCGACATCACGATGCAGACCGCCACGGCGACTGACGCCAATGAGGTCAACCGGATCCTGCGCGAAGCCGCCACCAGCGGCCCGCTCAAAGGCCTTCTGGCCTATACCGAGTTACCGCACGCCAGCTGTGATTTCAACCATGACCCACATTCGGCCATCGTCGATGCCAGCCAGACCCGAGTTTCCGGCCCCAAACTGGTGAACATCCTGGCCTGGTTCGACAACGAATGGGGTTTTGCCAACCGAATGCTGGACGTAGCAGACCACTATCTGCAAACAGCAACTTCAAAAAAACCGTAGGAAGTGCGACCCATGACCGTGTTGAAGATGTCCGACCTCGATCTGCAAGGTAAGCGCGTATTGATCCGCGAAGACCTCAACGTCCCCGTCAAGGACGGTGTTGTCACCAGCGACGCGCGCATCCTGGCTTCGCTGCCGACCATCAAGCTGGCCCTGGAAAAAGGCGCGGCGGTGATGGTCTGCTCGCACCTGGGCCGTCCGACCGAAGGCGAGTTCTCCGCCGAAAACAGCCTGAAACCTGTCGCCGACTACCTGAGCAAAGCGCTGGGCCGTGAAGTGCCGCTGGTGGCTGACTACCTCGGTGGCGTGGAGGTCAAGGCTGGCGACATCGTGCTGTTCGAAAACGTACGCTTCAACAAGGGCGAGAAGAAGAACGCCGACGACCTGGCCCAGCAATACGCGGCCCTGTGCGATGTGTTCGTGATGGATGCTTTCGGTACTGCTCACCGCGCCGAGGGTTCGACCCATGGTGTAGCCAAGTTCGCCAAAGTCGCTGCCGCCGGCCCGTTGCTGGCCGCTGAGCTGGATGCACTGGGCAAAGCCCTCGGCGCGCCGGCCAAGCCAATGGCAGCCATCGTTGCCGGCTCCAAGGTGTCGACCAAACTCGACGTGCTGAACAGCCTGAGCCAGATCTGCGATCAACTGATCGTCGGCGGCGGCATCGCCAACACCTTCCTCGCGGCGGCTGGTCACCCGGTCGGCAAGTCGCTGTACGAACCGGACCTGCTCGACACCGCGCGTGAAATCGCTGCCAAAGTCAGCGTACCGTTGCCGGTTGACGTTGTGGTCGCCAAGGAATTTGCCGAAAGCGCTGAAGCGACCGTCAAGCTGATCGCTGACGTGGCGGCTGACGACATGATTCTCGACATCGGTCCGCAAACTGCAGCCAATTTCGCCGAGCTGCTGAAGTCGTCGAAAACCATTCTGTGGAACGGCCCGGTTGGTGTGTTCGAGTTCGATCAGTTCGGCAACGGCACCAAAGTGCTGGCCCAGGCTATCGCCGAAAGCTCGGCATTCTCCATCGCGGGCGGTGGCGACACCCTGGCGGCGATCGATAAATATGGCGTGGCTGAGCAGATCTCCTACATTTCCACCGGTGGTGGCGCGTTCCTCGAATTCGTCGAAGGCAAGGTGCTGCCGGCCGTTGAAGTCCTGGAAAGCCGGGCCAAGGCCTGAGGCCGCCCGTTTGGCCAGGCAAAGGAGTGTTTACATGGTCAAGTCGTTAGCGCTGTTGTTGCTGACCGGTACGCTGGCGGCCTGCGGAAGTAGCCCGAAGGCCGAAGCCACGCCGGCGCCGAGCGAGCCGCAGAAGGGCTGTTATCAGGCCGACTGGCAGGCCGAAACCAACCCGGTGCTGAACAAGCGCTCGGGGCCGGACGGTCTGGACAAATACGAGACGCAAACCCCGGTCAAGGAACATGGTTGTCCTTGACGGGTCTGACTCTTTAACTCAGGGCTGGCGGCATGCGTCGTCAGTCGAGGAACACGGATGAAAGGCTTGATCGCCATTGCGGCGTTGGCATTGTTGGGTGGTTGCGCGCAGTTGAACCTGTTCCAGTCGTCCGCCCCGGTGGATAACTGGACGACCTGGACCTGCGACAGCCAGGCCAAGGTGTTGTGGCGTTACGCCGATGCCGGCCAGAAGGAAGTCGACGTTCGCCTCGGCGGCGGTGATCAGGTCTATCGCCTGAAAGAAGAGCCGGGCGCCTCTGGCACGCTGTACAGCGATGGCATGCTGGCGTTTCACGTCAAGGGTGACGAAGGCCTGGTGTACTGGGTCGCCACCAATGACCTGATTGGCCGTGGTTGCAAGGCGCAGTAATTGACACACCACAGTTCTACTGTGGGAGCGAGCCTGCTCGCGAAAGCGGCCTGGCAGGCACTGCATCAGCGACTGCAAGATTGCTTTCGCGAGCAGGCTCGCTCCCACAGGGGATCTGTGTAGTTCTTGGAATTTGCTGTACCGAATCACCAGGTCGGGCCTCAACCCCCGATCTGCATTAACTTGAATAGCCGCCGCCGCTTCGGCAGGCTGGCACGATCAACGACCCTCAACCGGGAGAGACACACACAATGGCACTTATCAGCATGCGCCAGATGCTGGACCACGCAGCCGAGTTCGGCTACGGCGTTCCAGCCTTCAACGTCAACAACCTTGAGCAGATGCGCGCCATCATGGAAGCCGCTGACAAGACTGACTCCCCGGTGATCGTCCAGGCTTCGGCCGGCGCCCGCAAATACGCCGGCGCACCGTTCCTGCGTCACTTGATCCTGGCCGCGATCGAAGAATTCCCGCACATCCCGGTGTGCATGCACCAGGACCACGGCACCAGCCCTGACGTCTGCCAGCGTTCGATTCAACTGGGCTTCAGCTCGGTGATGATGGACGGCTCGCTGGGCGAAGACGGCAAGACCCCGACCGACTACGACTACAACGTCCGCGTTACCCAACAAACCGTAGCCATGGCCCACGCCTGCGGCGTTTCGGTAGAGGGCGAGCTGGGTTGCCTGGGGTCGCTGGAAACCGGCATGGCCGGTGAAGAAGATGGCATCGGCGCTGAAGGCGTTCTGGATCACAGCCAGATGCTGACCGACCCGGAAGAAGCCGCTGACTTCGTCAAGCGCACCCAGGTCGACGCCCTGGCCATCGCCATCGGCACCAGCCACGGCGCCTACAAGTTCACCAAGCCACCCACCGGCGACGTGCTGGCGATCGACCGCATCAAGGAAATCCACAAGCGCATCCCGAATACCCACCTGGTGATGCACGGTTCGTCTTCGGTTCCGCAAGAGTGGCTGGCGATCATCAACCAGTACGGCGGCGACATCAAAGAAACCTACGGCGTACCGGTTGAAGAAATCGTCGAAGGCATCAAGCACGGCGTGCGCAAGGTCAACATCGACACCGACCTGCGCCTGGCCTCCACTGGCGCCATGCGTCGCCTGATGGCCACCAACCCGAGCGAATTCGACCCACGTAAATTCTTCGGCGCCACCGTGACCGCAATGCGCGATGTATGTATCGCTCGTTATGAAGCGTTTGGTACTGCCGGCAATGCTTCGAAGATCAAACCGATCTCGCTGGAAGCGATGTACCAGCGTTATTTGAAGGGTGAGTTGAACGCCAAGGTTAATTAAATTTAAGTGTTTGAAAGAAGCCCGCAGTGATGCGGGCTTTATTTATATTAAGTAGCCAGAACGAAATTCAATCTTTTTTATATCCTAACCGTAGATGCTTACGGGATCGCTCCACTCTGTATTTGAGACCGGCGCGTTTTTAGTTGCATAGCATCGAGCTTGAACCTGAATCCATTCACCTGTTTTGATTGTTAACTCGACTCTCCATTGCCCACCCGGCTCGACACGACCTGTTCCGAGGACTTGGCCTGTGTTGGAAACAGCAACGTCAACAAAATAATTAGGCTCGCCAGTTCCGTAAAGTGCGGGATGTGGACCAAGGGGGGGAGCATATTGAAGGGGAGCGATGGTTGCTTTCTGTGCCATGTTGGTTTCTTCCATGTAGATGAGATGGTGTTTGGCTGTAAGGGATACAGTTGGTGCTTGTATCGCTTGTTTTTGATGTTAAGGATTATTTAAATACGCGTAACCTGTAATAGTTGACAGTCTTTAATCTCAATTGGCTATAACAGTCGGATCATTTAGATATTACGATGTCTACTGTGGGAAGAGGCGTATTTATCAAATCCTTCGTTAGTTAAGCCACTAACTGAGCTTGGGTGTTGAACTGATTAAAAGGAAACCCGCCGAGACAGACTGTGTGAAAACGCACTGATGGTGGTTCCAGCAAACGCCCCGACTTGTTCGGGGCGTTTGCTTTTGTGCTCACAGCAGACGAAAAAAGGCGTTTCAGCCCCATCAGCGCCATCATCTGGCGCACGCTCAACACGTTAATTGCTCTTTTCAGGTTGTAGGCGTTCACCGCCAAGGCCATTTCAGCTCTCGCGCCTTCAAGCTGTCGCAGCAAGAAGCGAGCGTTACCAAATAACCACTGTTTAAGGTTGCCAAAGGGATGTTCGACGATGGATCGTCGGCTGACCATCATTTCGGGATGCGCCTGCATTCGCTGCTCCATTCGCTGGAAAGCCTGTTCGTGCATATGGCGCGAGATGTATCGGCGTTTGGCGTCGGTGCACTTCGCTTTAATCGTGCAGCTTGTGCAGTCGCTGACCTTCGCTTGGTAGATCCGGCCTTTGTTGCTGATCTGCTTAAAGATCAGCCATTTCCGCTGGAAATAGCCGTAGAGCTAGAGTTTGAGCTGATCCGCTGGATCGTAAGAGGGACGGCCGGTGCTTTTGGGAAGTGCTTTATCAAAGCCCAGTCGAGCCAGATCCAGCTTGGCGACGTGAAGATCGATAACGCCAACGAGGTGATCCTCGGGGATCAACTCTTCCAGCGAGACCGGAAACAGGCTGGTCTGGCTGCGGGACTGTCCCTGGATGTAGGCCATAACGAAAAATGCTCCGTATCTTTCGATACGGAGCATTTTCTTTGAGCGCTGCGCAGATTGCTAGGTTTTCACACAGTCTGGAGAGGCGGGTTTTTTGGGGGCGGAATTTCTCGCAATGACGAAGTTATCTAAACGTCAGAGAAAATGGCGCTGCCGCGCGCTCAATGGCGTTGACCACATGAGGCGCGTGTTCGCGATACTGAGGATAGCGTCCGAGCACCGTTTCAACCGAGGCAAGCAGGTTTTGAATTCGCTCTTTGGGTTGGTCGATTTCACAGGTGCGAGCAAACTCCAAGAGTCCTTGTCGTGAGGCGAACATTGACTTGTTGCCCGCCAGATCCAATGCCAGAACATCTTCTGGAATATAGGCCGTGGTGTTGACGATGTCGTAAGCCGGCGCCAGATGCGCATCGCGTTGCGTCGGTTCTGAGTAGAGCAATCCGAAATTTTTCAAATGAGCGTCGCCGTTTCCGACGATGCAGCTCAGGGCAACGCTAGCGAAGAGTTGATCAAGCGACGTACGCAAGTGTTTCGCCGGGCAAAACACTCGAACAGCCTTGGCGATTGCCGCATAACTCTTGCTGTACTTCTGGTTAGCCGACAGCCCCATCAGCACGGCCATGTCTTCAAACCCAATCGGGTTGAGCCTGTCGTCGCGATCAAATCGACGCATGACAAACAGCTTGGCGTTGTCGGAAAGGTAAAACGGTGGAACGGGAATCCCCGCCTCTTTCGCCATGGACATGCAAAGGAATTCGTTGATCGCAAGGCCCGGGAATTCGTCTCTTCCACTCTTGATGATCAGATCCGAGGTTTTGGATGTCACTCTCGGCAACTCTGGTTCTTGCCGCTCCGGCACCAGCAACTTGGGTTGAACACCTGAAATGCCTGCCCGCAGGAGGTAACGATCAAGCATCTCAGCGAAGATATCTTCCGTACCATCCCACGTGAGGATCTCTTCGAGTTTTTCTCCCGGAAATTCTTGCGCCTGCAACAATGCATCAACGGTTTCAGAGCGTACGTGAATCCTGCCAATGGGCGATGTACTGCCGGAAAGCGCCAGTAGCAGCATTGGGTTGACGTTCACAGTCTTGGCCAAGCGGTTGCGCAACTGCTCCAGTACGTAGCCTTCTGGCAGGTTCATTTGAAAAACAGGGTGCAACTCGCGCCGACGAAATTCGTCATGCC
Organism: Pseudomonas sp. Leaf434; assembly: GCF_001425545.1. Taxonomy (NCBI): domain Bacteria; kingdom Pseudomonadati; phylum Pseudomonadota; class Gammaproteobacteria; order Pseudomonadales; family Pseudomonadaceae; genus Pseudomonas; species Pseudomonas sp. Leaf434. The sequence goes on from NZ_LMQZ01000001.1 coordinate 2,507,102, forward strand.
GTACAGGCATCAGGAGGCTGATCGCCATTTGTGGCGATGCATCTTCGTGATAACGAAAAGTGAAATCCTCGGCATCGCTGCAAAGCCTTCCGCTAGTACCTTCAGGGGTACTGACTTGAAGAGAGGCCATGTTCATTCGAATAAATCTCCAATCTCTTCAAGGGTTGGCATCGTTGCTGGAACCACTGAGAGTTCGCAGTCCAAAGCAGCCAAAACCCGCGCGTAAGCGATCATGCCGACAGAAAGGGTGCCTTTCTCCACTGCGATGACTTTGTATCGCGTCAGTCCCGCCAGATGGGCAAGCTGCGCCTGCGTCAAGCCACGATTTATACGTTTTTCACGTAATTGAATGCCGAGACGGGTAATTAAAAGAGAGTAATCCATGTTGCGCTACCGTCACATTTTGATGTCAATGTAGCGTATGCGGAACATTTAATCTATTTGGCTCAAGAAACCCGCGGTGAGGGAGGCTTTTTTGTGGACGACTATTCCTTCAGTTCAACGAGCATGACCACCTGCGCGATGCCTAGCGCAGTCCTGCGGTGTGAGGTGTCGAGCATGGCGGCGAAGTTGTTGAGCATTTCGCTGGCTGAACCCAGGGTTTCGCTGGCGTTTGCCAGCAGCGATTCAGTGTTGTACTTCGGGTTGGCGAGGTACATGGATCGGGTTTGTGCGTGCTGGCCATGATGAAGGCGGACGGTTTGAGGTAATGGTCGAGGGCGCGTTCGGCGGCGTCGTTGAGTTTTTTGGAATCAAGGGATTCGTAGGGGGATGCGGGACTGTTTCTGGGGTGCGGCGTTGATTTGATCATGGTTCGTCTCCGGTAAATGGAGCCGACACCGGATCGCTACTAAACGAAGAGGGTGGCAGCTGAACGCAGGTTAGTAGACCGGGGAGACGCGACCGGCGCACCCGAAGGCGCTCTGCGTACAGCTACCATCAAGCGCGGGTTATGCCCGACTGAATGGTGCCAGTGCGCATCGCGTAACCACGGGCTACTAAACCCGATCACTGGGAATCAGCTGTTGTAGGCATCCGGAAGTAACTGCTGACAGATATAAACAACGCTGTTTAAAGGTAGGAGCTGCCGAAGGCTGCGATCTTTTGATTTTGATCCCGGCGTCCCAAGAGGCGCCAACATCAAGATCAAAAGATCGCAGCCTTCGGCAGCTCCTACAAGGGATTGCGATGTCGAAATGGGTTACTTGTCGTGATCAATATCCAGTTTGGTAAACGTCACCTGTCCACCTTCACTGGTGTACCCGGTGTTGTCCTGCACATACACCCCGGCCTTGAAGTACAGCGGCTTGTCGCGCCAGGTCGCGCTGATCTGGGAGTCCCACTGATAGCCCGCCGCACTCACGCCCAGGGCACCGCCGGGGCTCAAGTGGATGAGGTAGTTGAATTCGCGATCAAGCTTGACGCCGGTGGCGAGGGTGATGACGCGGCTTTCGGCGTCGTCCGGGCGCATGCGCACTTTGATCACCAGATTGCCGGTCTGGGTTTTTTCCTTGTACTGATATTCGAGCTTGACCATCGGCCGCTGGCTTTCGTACGCGTGAATCTGGCCGATGACGATCTTGCCCGAGCTCGGCACCTTGTTCACCGCGAGGGTGGCGCGCAGCAGGTTGTCGGCGTCCGGGTAGTACCAGTTGCGCAGGGTGCCGTTGCTGTAGGTTTCGCGCAGTTCGGTACGCGGGTAGATGGCGTTTTCGGTTTTCGAGCCAGTCACCGGGGACCAGAAGAACAGGGTGCCGGTGTCGGAATGGAAGTACTGATCCTTGAAGCCATCCACCAGTTTCGAGGTTTCAACGGTGTACGGCGGGCTGCCAACAGGAACGCTGAGGTTCCAGGTTGCGAGGTCGATCATGACGGTTCTTCCAATCAATTCATCCGGAACGCCGGTGCCAGAAGCTCTAGCCCGCGCGTTTTCGGGCGTCTTTATAAGCGTAGCGGCAATTTTTGTTAATGCCCGTCCGGCGATTGCTTGACGTCAAAGTCCTGTCGAAATGCCATCCCGCCCGGTTTTCGGGGGCTGTAGCGGTGACCGTTAGTCGGCTGGGTTGAGCATTGTTTAAATGATGGCGGGATGACAGCTTCTGCTTTCACTGATCCGCGTCTAGAGTGAAGGCTCAGTACGTCTATGGTTTGCCGGCAACCGGTCCCGATAAGAGAAGCAGCATGGAATGCGCGCAACCCCAGCCAGGTGAAGGCAGCTCGGTCCTTTTGATCGTCGATGATTACCCCGAAAATCTGATCAGCATGCGCGCGTTGCTGCAGCGTCAGGATTGGCACGTGATGACCGCCGCCTCGGGTTTCGAGGCACTGAACCTTTTGCTCGAACACGACATCGACCTGGTCCTGCTCGATGTGCAGATGCCCGGCATGGACGGTTTCGAGGTCGCGCGGCTGATGCGCGGCAGCCAGCGCACGCGGCTGACGCCGATCATTTTCCTCACCGCCAACGAGCAATCTCAGGACGCCGTGATCAAAGGCTATGCCAGCGGCGCGGTGGATTACCTGTTCAAGCCGTTCGATCCGCAAATCCTCAAGCCCAAGGTCCAGGCGCTGCTCGAGCACCAGCGCAATCGCCGTGCCTTGCAACGCCTGAGTCATGACCTGGAAGTGGCGCGCGCCTTCAATGCCTCAGTGCTGGACAACGCCGCCGAAGGCATTCTGGTGTTGAGCGAGGACGGCGTGATCCGCTTCGCCAACCCGGCGATTTCGCGGTTGCTCAATGCGCCGGTGAAGGATCTGCAAGGCAAGGAGTTTCTCGATTTCCTGCAGAAGCCACACATTCCCCTGTGGGCCGATTCCGAGTTCTACGCCGGCTACCAGCGCGGTGAAACCCTGCGCCTGCATGATGCGTTGCTGCGCACGGCGCCCGGGCAGCAAGTGCCGGTGGCATTGTCCTGTGCGCCGCTGTCCTCGGAGCAGCATGCGATGGTGGTGACGGTGCTGGACATGTCGGTGGTGCGTCACTTGCACCAGCAACTGGAATTCCAGGCGGTAACCGATCCGCTGACCGGGCTGCTCAACCGACGCGGGTTCTACCAGACCGTCGAAAACCTGCTGTTGCGCGGCGAACGTAGCGACAGCAGTTGGGTGTTGCTCTACCTTGATCTCGACGGCTTCAAGCGGGTCAATGATTCCCTCGGTCACGATGCCGGCGATCGCGTGTTGCGCTGGGTTTCCGAGCAACTGAAGGCGTGCCTGCGGCCGTTCGATATTCTCGCGCGCATGGGCGGCGATGAATTCACCGCGCTGCTGGATCTGGAGTTTCCCGAGCAAGCGGCGAAGATTGCCGAAAAACTCATCGAACGGGTATCGGTCTGTCAGCAGATCGAAGGCCTGGATATCGTTCTTGGCGCCAGTATCGGCATTGCTACTTATCCCGACTGTGGGCGCAATCTCGACGGTTTGCTGCGCGCTTCGGACATTGCCATGTACGAAGCCAAGCGTGCCGGGCGTCAGCAATATCGTTTTTATGATCATGAAATGAACGGCCGCGCGCGTTCGCGTCTGATGCTTGAAGACAGCGTGCGCGAGGCCATCGAGAATCGTGATTTCAATCTGGTCTATCAGCCGCAGGTGGCGGTCGGCAGCGGACAGATCCGTGGGTTCGAAGCTTTGCTGCGCTGGCAGCACCCGAGCGTCGGCGATGTGCCGCCGGGGTTGTTTCTGCCGTTGCTGGAAGAGGCGCGCTTGATCAGTCGCCTCGGCAGCTGGATCTATCACCGTGGCGCCGGCCAGCGCAAAGCCTGGGAAACCTTGTTCGCCGACGATCTGGTGCTCGGCGTGAGCCTGAGCAACACCCAGTTCGGCCTGCCGAATCTGGTCACTGAATTGCGTCAAGTCATGGAACGCCATGCGTTGCAACCGCGGCAACTGGAAGTCGAGGTCACCGAAGAAGCGTTGATGCAAAACCCGGACGAAACCCGCAAGCAACTGCGGCTGCTGCGTCATCTCGGGGTGCGCGTGGCGCTGGATGATTTTGGTTCGGGGCCGTGCTCGCTCGCGCATCTGCGCGATCTGGAACTGGACACACTGAAGCTCGACCGCCACTTGATCGCGCGCTTGCCGGACTCGCCACGCGATGCGGTGCTGGTGCGCATGGTCATCGACCTGTGCAAGCAATACGGTCTGCTGGTGATTGCCGAAGGAGTGGAAACCCTCGAGCAATATCAGTGGCTGCAAGCCCATGGCTGCGAATACGTGCAGGGCTTCCTCGTCGCGCGGCCATTGATCGCCGAAGACGCGGTCAGCTTCGTCGAACCGTTTGACTGGAGCGCGTTGCCCGGTTGAATTCGCTACACTGGCGGACCTTTTTCGAACCGCGTCGCTCGTCCATGACTGTGTTGAAGTACCTCCAGGCCTACCCCGCGCAATTGCAGGATCAGGTGCGCCAACTGATTGCCGAAGGGCGCCTGGGTGAATACCTGAATCAGCGCTATTCAGGGCGACACGACGTGCAGAGCGACAAGGCCTTGTACAGCTACGCGCTGGATCTCAAACAGCAGTACATGCGCAATGCGCCGGCCATCGACAAAGTGCTGTTCGACAACCGCCTCGACCTGACCCACCGCGCCCTCGGTCTGCACACCACGGTGTCACGGGTGCAGGGCGGCAAGCTCAAGGCCAACAAGGAAATTCGCATCGCCGCGCTGTTCAAGGACGCCGCACCGGATTTTCTGAAGATGATCGTGGTGCACGAGCTGGCGCACTTCAAGGAATCGGACCACAACAAGGCGTTCTATAAACTGTGCGAGCACATGCTGCCGGGGTATCACCAGATCGAGTTCGATCTGCGTGTGTACCTGACGTGGCGGGATATGCAGGCTTGACCAATCAGGAAGGTGTGGATGGACGTCAGCAAGACCAAGAGCAGTTTCTATCGCCGTTTGTACGTGGCTTATCTGATCGATAGCGGCCTGGCGCCGAGTGTGCCGACGCTGACCGAAGTCACCGGCATGCCGCGACGCACGGCGCAGGACACGATTGCCGCGCTGGCCGATCTGGACATCATCTGTGAGTTCGAACAGGAAGAGGGCGCGCGCAATCATGCCGGGCGCTATCGGATTCGCGAGTGGGGAGCGATTGATCGCGGCTGGATCGAGCGCAATTTGCGGCAGATAAAAGCGGTGCTGGAATACCCCTGATTTCTGCGCCGACGGTTCTTACGCCTTCGCGAGCAGGCTCGCTCCCACAATGGATATGCATTCCCTGTGGGAGCGAGCCTGCTCGCGAAAGGGCCTTCAGGACCGACGCATGCCGATGTGCGGAATGTCATCCTCGAGATATTCCTCGCCGACTGCGACAAACCCGTACTTGCCGTAATACCCCTGCAAGTGTGCCTGCGCCGACAGATAGATCGGTACCTGCGGCCAGTGCTTTTCGGCCTGCTTCAGCGCCTGTTCCATCATCGCGTGGCCCAACCCTTTGCCACGGCCGGCGGGCGCGGTCACCACGCGGCCAATCACCACGTCGCCGCCCTGGGATTCCGGGTCCAGCAGGCGCAGATAAGCCATCAGCTGATCATCCTCCCAACCCATCAGGTGATGGGTATCGCCCTCCAGATCCTGGCCGTCGAGGTCCGGATAAGCACATTTCTGTTCGACCACGAATACATCAGAGCGAAGCTTCAACAAGGCGTACAACTGCTCTTTGCCCAGATCACGATGATGTTTGCAGATCCACTCGATTGTCATTTTTCGATTCCTTGACCATGTCGCCCGATACTAAGCGCAGCAGCGCCGTATGTCTGTATGGCGCAACAGTCTGTGATAAAGGTCAAAATGCCACTATTCCTTTCTCACGCTGGCTGCGACTTTGTGTAATCTGCTCAAGAGCACTGTCCACTGGCTCCCATGAGCTAATGTTCAATGCTTGGGTTTTGCCGGTAAGGGGCCTTGGGTTTTGACGTGAAACCACGTCGGGCGGTTGCCCGCTGAGGATGTTCAAGCATGCTGCGATTGCTTCAAGCCGTTGCTTTGATCGGACTGCTGGTGCTCGGCCAGGATGCTGCGGCGCAGAAGCTGCGGCTGGCGTTCGATAATTGGCCGCCGTTTACCGACGATGCACTGGTCAACGGTGGACTGGCCACCGACATTGTCAGCACCGCACTCGCTCGCGCCGGTTATGCCAGCGGTTACGAGCAAGTGCCATGGGCGCGCGCATTGCTGGGGATTGGCGAGGGGCGTTACGACGTTCTGGTCAACGCCTGGTACAACGACGAGCGCACGCAGATCGGCCAGTTTTCCGGTGAGTACCTGATCAACCGCATCCGCTTCCTCAAGCGTAAAGACGCACCTATTGAATACAACAGCCTCGAGCAACTGCACACCTATCCGATTGCCGTGGTGCGCGGGTACGCCTATTCCGCCCCTTTCGATGCCGATACGGCGATGCAGAAAGTCCCTGTGCACAACTTCGCCATGGGCGTGCGCATGCTCGCGGCGGACCGGGTCAAGCTGACCCTGGAGGATGAGTACGTGGCCAAGTATTACCTGGCACGGGAATCGGCCAAGGTACGCAATTCGGTGGAGTTTTTACCCAAGCCGTTGAGTGAGAACAGCCTGCATATTCTGGTCAGTCTGAAGAACCCGCAGCATGAGCAGATCGTCGCCGGGTTTGATCGAGCGATCGAGGCGATGAAGGCTGACGGGACTTATGAGAAGTTATTGCGGCGGCATGGAATGTGAAGGGTGATCCGGCAATTTCTTTGTTGCTGATGACCTCTTCGCGAGCAGGCTCGCTCCCACAATTTGAAATGCATACCCTGTGGGAGCGAGCCTGCTCGCGAACGCGTCGTCTCAGGCGCCGCTGATTTCGGCAGTGTCCTTGATCAAATGCGCCGCCAATGTCCGAAGCGGTCCCAACTGCCGGCAAATCAGCGCCAGCTGCGTCTGCACCAACCGCTGCCCTTCATCGATTTCATCCGGCATCTGTTCCAGTTCATTGGCCAGCGCTTCCTCTTCATCACTCTGAATCGCGATTGGCTGCTTGCTCGCCAGGCCTTGGGCGATTTCGTCGATGCTGGTCGCCAGTTTCACCCCGGCGCCTTCGATCAGATGCTCGCGCACATCCGCCGGCAGTTGCGTTTCACGGTGCGCGCCGAGCCCTGACAAATAGCTGAGCAACGTGTGCGACAGCACCAGGAAACGGAAGCCGACATCCGCCTCCTTACGGAAATGCCCCGGCTCCATGAGCATGTTCGCCAGTGTGGTCGACAGCGCCGCGTCGGCGTTGTGCGCGTTGCGGCGGGCCAGGCGATAAGCGAGGTCGTCGCTCTTGCCGGCGGCGTATTGCTGCATGATCTGGCGCAGGTAGATGCTGTTGCAGGTCAGGGTGTTGGCCAGCACTTTGTTCAGGCGCCGGCCCTGCCAGTCCGGCAGGAACAGGAACACCGCCAGACCCGCAATCAAACTGCCCAGCAAGGTATCGAACAACCGTGGCAGGAACAGCCCGTAGCCATCGCCGACCTGATTGAAGCAGAACAGCACCATGATGGTGATCGCCGCCGTCGCCAGGGTGTAGCGGGTGGTGCGGTTGGTAAAGAACACCACGCCGGCAGCAATGGCGAAGCACGATTGCACTACCGGGTTGGGGAACAGATCGAACAGCGCCCAGGCCACCGTCAGGCCAATGGCCGTGCCGATGATCCGCTGGCCGAGCTTGCGTCGGGTGGCGCCGTAGTTCGGCTGGCAGACGAACAGCGTGGTGAGGATGATCCAGTAGCCTTGCGACGGGTGGATCAGGTGCACCATGCCGTAGCCGATGCTCAGTGCCAGCGGCAAGCGCAGGGCATGGCGGAACAGCAGCGAGGTCGGCGTCAGTTGTGTACGCAGGCGAATCCACACGTCCTTGAGATTGCGCGGTGAGCGGTCGAGCAGGCTGCTGTCCGTAGCATCAGCCAAGGCGTCAGGATTGCTGGCATCGCTGAGCAAGCGGTCGAGGGTGCCGAGGTTGGCCGCCAGGGCGCGCAGCGAGCGCAGCAGGCCGCGCCATGCCGGGTTGCTCTGGATGCGCAAGTGTTCGAGGGAGGCATGCAGGTCGTTCAGGGCTTCGGCGAAACTGGCGTCGTAGATAAACGGCTGGCGCATCTGGATTGACTCGGCCAAGGCCCGGCAGGCCTTGCCTTGCTGGCGCAGCAGGCGCTGGCAGCGGAACAGCACGTCACTGTGGAAGAACGCCTCGGCCAGCGCGTTGTAAGGGTAGTGCGAAGAGCTGGCGCGTTCGTGGATGTCCTGCGCGAGGAAATACAGCTTCAGATAACGGCTGACTTTCGAGCCCGGTCGACCGTTGCCGACCCGGTGCAGGATGATTTCCTTGGCCGTGTTCAGTGCGGCGACCACGCGGCCATTCTGCTGCGCCAGTTCGAGGCGGCGGGCTTCGACATCCATCTGCCGGACCGGCTCGAACAGCGATGATTTCAGCTTTAGATACAGGCCCAGCTCGCGGAACAGGCGCGCCAGACTTTGCTGCACCGGTTGATTGGAAAACAGTGCCTGCCACAGCACCGAGAGCAGGCCGTACCACGCCGCGCCAGCGACCAGCAGCATCGGCTCGTGCCAGAAGTCAGTGACCGCGCCGCCGCGCTGATCGACGCCGATCATCGTGTACACCGACAGAATCAGCGTCGCCGAGGCGATCGCGCCGTAACGCTCGCCCAGCGCACCGAGCATGGTCAGGCTGAAACTGGCCAGTGCCAGGGCCACGGCGAAAATGATCGGGTAGGGGAAGAGCAATTCCACCGACAGCGCGGCGATGCTGAAACACACCAGCGTCACCGCCAGAGCGTTGAGACGGCCCTGCCAACTGTCGTCGGTCTCGGCCAGGGCGCTGGCGATGATGCCGAGGAACAACGGGATCAGCAGGCCCATTTCATCCTGATACCAGCACAGCGCCATGCTGCCGGTCAGGGCGATGAATACCCGCACGCTGTAGCTGAATTTATCCAGCGCCCACAGGCGCCGCAAAGACTGACGAAACGAGGTCGAGGACATGAAGTGCGAAGGCCTTCCGAGGCGATGCCGCTAAATTGAGCCAGTAATGACGCCGACGCAATGGCGCCGAGCACATCTGACAGCAAAAAGTGTTCCTTTTACTTACACCACAAACCATTGTGGGAGCGAGCCTGCTCGCGAAAGCGGAGTGTCATTCAACATTGATGTCGACTGGTACACCGCATTCGCGAGCAGGCTCGCTCCCACAGGGTTTTGTATCTGGCCTTGAGTTAAACGAACTGCGCCGCAGCGTAACCAGAGGCCCAGGCCCACTGGAAATTGAAGCCGCCCAGGTGCCCGGTGACGTCGAGCACTTCACCGATGAAGTACAGGCCGGGGCTTTTCAGCGACTCCATGGTCTTCGACGACACCTCGCGGGTGTCGACGCCGCCCAGGGTCACCTCAGCCGTGCGATAGCCTTCAGTTCCCGCCGGCACAACCTTCCAGCTGCCGAGTTTCTCGGCAATCTCCGCCAGTTCAGCATGGGTGTACTGCTTCATCGGTTTGGAGACAAACCAGTTGTCCGCCAGCAGATTGGCCATCTTCTTGGTGAAGATCTCGCCAAGCAAAGTCTTCAGCTCGCTGTTCGGACGCTCGGCGACTTGCTGTTGCAACCAGCTCGCCGCGTCGTGATCCGGCAGCAGGTTGATCTCTACCGTATCGCCAGACTCCCAGAACGAGGAAATCTGCAGAATCGCCGGGCCGCTGAGGCCACGGTGAGTGAACAGAATGTTCTCGCGAAAGCTCTGGTCATTGCAGCTGACCAGACAATCCACCGAGGTGCCGGACAGCTCTGTGCACAACTCCTTGAGCTGGTCGGTAATGGTGAACGGCACCAGCCCGGCGCGGGTCGGCAGCAGTTCATGGCCGAACTGTTTGGCGACTTGATAACCGAAACCGGTGGCGCCCAGGGTCGGAATCGATAGCCCGCCGGTGGCGATCACCAGCGATTGGCACTGGACTTGGCCGAGTGTGGTGTCGAGCAGATAACCGCTGTCGGTTTTTTCGATGGTCTGGATCGAGGTGTCCAGGTGCAGCTCGACGCCGGCCTGATCGCATTCATCAAGGAGCATGCCGAGGATGTCGCTGGATTTGTTATCGCAGAACAGCTGGCCGAGTTTCTTCTCGTGGTACGGCACGCCATGTTTGCCGACCAGACCGATGAAATCCCACTGGGTGTAACGGGCCAGCGCCGATTTGCAGAAATGCGGGTTCTGCGAAAGGAAATTGCTCGGTTCGGTGTACATGTTGGTGAAATTGCAGCGGCCACCGCCGGACATGAGGATTTTCTTGCCGGCCTTGTTCGCGTGGTCGAGCAGCAACACCTGACGCCCGCGCCCGGCGGCGGTCAGGGCACACATCAAGCCGGCCGCGCCAGCGCCAATGATCACGACTTCGGTAGAGCGCAAAACGGTGTCCTCTTGGTGGGTCGCTACAAAACAAACTGTGGGAGCGAGCCTGCTCGCGAAAGCGCTGTGTCATTCAACAATGATGTCGACTGACAGATTGCATTCGCCAGCAGGCTCGCTCCCACAGGGGGTCTCCTATGGATGGGAGATCGCTTACAGAATACGTACCCGCAACGAGCGGCCTTTGATCTTGCCGTCGTTCAGGCGCTGCAAGGCCTGCATGGCCACGGTGCGCTCGACAGCGACGTAGGCCTGGAAATCGAAGATGGCGATTTTGCCAACCTGCGCGCCGGGAATGCCCGCTTCGCCGGTCAGTGCGCCAAGAATGTCGCCCGGGCGCACTTTGTCTTTACGGCCAGCGCCGATGCACAGAGTGGTCATCGGTGGTTGCAGCGGCGCCAGGCCCTGGGACTTGAGGTTGTCGATCTGATCCCAGTTCAGCGGCGCTTTCTGCAGTTGTTCGATGGCTTGCGCACGATGCGCTTCGGACGGCGCGACCAGACTGATGGCAATGCCTTTCTCGCCGGCACGACCGGTACGGCCGACGCGGTGGATGTGGATTTCCGAATCGCGCGCCAGCTCGACGTTGATCACCATGTCCAGCGCATCGATATCCAGACCACGGGCTGCGACGTCGGTGGCGACCAGCACCGAGGTGCTGCGGTTGGCGAACATCGCCAGTACTTGATCGCGGTCACGCTGTTCCAGATCGCCGTGCAGGCCAACAGCGGAAATGCCTTTGGCGGTCAGGTGATCGACGGTTTCCTGCACTTGCTGCTTGGTGAAGCAGAACGCCACGCAGGACGCCGGACGGAAGTGGTGCAGGACTTTGGTCACCGCGCTCATGCGCTCTTCCGGGGAAATCTCGTAGAAGCGCTGCTCGATCTGCGTGTCGTCGTGGAAGGCTTCAGCCTTGACGGTCTGCGGATCGCGCATGAATTTCGAGGCCAGTTGCTTGATGCCCACCGGGTAGGTCGCGGAGAACAGCAGAGTCTGCCGGCGCTCCGGGGTCTTGATGATGATGTCTTCGATCGCGTCGTAGAAGCCCATGTCGAGCATGCGGTCGGCTTCGTCGAGGATCAGCGTGTTCAGGCCATCGAGCACCAGCGAACCCTTGCGCAAGTGCTGCTGAATGCGCCCCGGGGTGCCGACGATGATGTGCGCGCCGTGCTCCAGCGAAGCGATCTGCGGGCCGAACGACACGCCGCCGCACAGGGTCAGGACCTTGATGTTGTCTTCGGCGCGGGCCAGACGACGGACTTCCTTGGCCACCTGGTCGGCCAGCTCACGGGTGGGGCAGATCACCAGCGCCTGGCACCCGAAGTAGCGCGGGTTGATCGGGTTGAGCAAGCCGATGCCGAACGCGGCGGTCTTGCCGCTGCCGGTCTTGGCCTGGGCGATCAGGTCCATCCCCTTGAGGATCACCGGCAAGCTCTGCGCCTGGATCGGCGTCATCTGGGCATAACCGAGTGATTCGAGGTTAGCCAGCATGGCGGCGGACAGCGGCAGAGTATTAAAAGCGGTGGCGATGGTGGTCACGGGACTGGCCTGCAAAACAAAATGTCGCGCAGTGTAGCAGCCCCGTGCTGGTTTCCTCGACAGTTCTGGACGAACAGCGATTGAACCCGAGGCAGGGATTACCTGTGGCGAGGGGATTTATCTGTGGCGAGGGGATTTATCCCCGATGGGGTGCGCAGCACCCCCAATACCTGCCACCTCGATTCATCAGGCTGACCGCATCCAACCTTTTTGGGGCTGCTGCGCAACCCAGCGGGGATAAATCCCCTCGCCACAGAAGTCAAAGAACTCCTTCAGCAGAATCAGTGTTCGATGTGTTCTTGTGGACGTTTCGCCCGGCGCCCGTCTTCCTTCGACAGTTGCGAGAAGATCGTCGCCGCCAGCATCGCCATCACGCCGACCGTGACGAAGGTCAGCTGGAACGCGCCGAGTACGGTTTCCACGCCATCATTGCCGACCTTCGCAGTGAAGCCACCAAGCAGCGCACCGGCGCAGGCCACGCCGAGGCTCAGCGACAATTGCGCGACCACCGACAGCAAACTGTTGCCGCTGCTGGCGCTGGCATCGTCGAGGTCGATCAGCGTCACCGTATTCATCGCGGTGAATTGCAGCGAGTTGATCGCCCCCAGCACCGCCAGCAGGCACAGCAGCAGCCAGTACGGCGTCTGCTCGCTGACCAGGCCCATGCTTGCCAGCATGATCCCCAACGCCAGGGTGTTGCCGGTGAGGACGATGCGATAGCCGAGGCGTTCGATCAGCGGCCGCGCGACCCACTTGGCGACCATCGCCGCAGCGGCCAGCGGCAACATGCTCATCCCGGCTTGCGAGGGCGAATAACCCAGCGCCACTTGCAGCAACAACGGCACCAGAAATGGCAAAGCGCCGCTGCCCAGTCGCGCGAACAGGTTGCCGAGAATGCCCACGGCGAAGGTGCGGGTCTTGAACAGCGAAGGCGCAAACAGCGGATTCTCGATATGCCCGGCGCGCAGCCAGTACGCCGCCAGACAGGCCATGCCGGCGAACAGCAGCAGCATCACCCGCAGGTGCGGCAGGTGCAGTTCGCCAAGACCTTCCATGGCGATGGTGATGAGGATCATCGCTGCGCCGAACAGCAAAAAGCCGAGGCTATCGAAGCGGGTGCGCTCCGTGCCGCGCAGGTCTGGGATGAATTTCCACACCGCGTAGCAACCGATCACCCCGACCGGCAGATTGATCAGGAAGATCCAGTGCCACGTCACGTATTCCACCATCCAGCCGCCCATGGTCGGGCCGATCAGCGGGCCGAGCAGGCCGGGAATGGTGATGAAACCCATGATCCGCACCAGTTCCGAGCGCGGGTAGGCACGCAGCACCACCAGCCGCCCGACCGGCAACATCAGCGCACCGCCGAGGCCCTGGATCACCCGTGCGCCGATAAGCATGCTCAGGCTGCTGGATAACGCGCAGAGCAACGAGCCGAAGCTGAACAGCAGAATCGCGCCGAAGAAGATTTTCTTGGTGCCGAAGCGGTCGGCGATCCAGCCAGAGGCCGGGATCAGCAGGGCCACGGTGAGCATGTAGGCGATGATCACACCCTGCATGCGCAACGGGTCTTCCGCCAGATCGCTGGCCATGGCCGGCAGCGCGGTATTGAGGATGGTCCCGTCGAGGGACTGCATGAAGAACGCAATGGCGACGACCCACGGCAACCAGCGGGCGGTGATGGCGTCGAGAGGCGGGCGGTTGGGCATGGAACCTCTTGTGTCAGTGCATATTCAGAGTCGAGCGCGGTCAGTGTGGGAGCGAGCCTGCTCGCGAAGAGGCCATTTCATTCAACATTGATGTCGATTGATCTAACGCTTTCGCGAGCAGGCTCGCTCCCACAGGTTTTGCATTTACAGCGTCAGCGTGAGTCGGCTGACCAGCGCCCCCGGCAACAGCGATGACGAGGTATTGCGCTGGCTGTACGTACTCGCCGACAGCAGCAGCTCACGCTCGGTGGTCAGTGCCTCCAACTGCGAACCGAGCAGGTTGTAGGCGCTATCGTCAAAGCGCATGGTGCTGACCGGCGCCTGGATTTCGCCGTTCTCGACCCAGAAGGTCGCGAAGCGGGTCATGCCGGTCATGCGCGCCGCCGGTTGATCCGAGTAGTTCAGATACCACAGGTTGCTGATATACAGCCCGGTGCCCAACTGCTTGAGGATCTCTTGCTGCGACAGATCACCGGCGGCCATGTTCAACGCACTGGGCATCTCGCCGCCGCCCGCACCGTTCGCCGCCAGACCATATTCGGCGGCGCTGCGCGAGCCGACCAGTTGATCGCCGGCCTTGCCTTCGATGATCAGACGCAGATCGCTGCGCGGATAACCCTCGGCGGAAAACGCCGGGCTTAGGGACTCGCTGACTTTTTCATCCAGCGACAGCAACGGGCTGAATGCCTGATCGCCGACGTAGAGCTTCTGTAACGGGCTGCTCTTGCTGGCGATCGATTGCGCCGAGAACCCGCCCCAACTGAGCATGCCCATGATTTCTTCCAGCGCCGCCGGTGCCAGATAGGCACGGTACTGCCCCGGTGCCAGGGTGCGTAACGGTCGGCCGAGAAACTCAAGCTGTTCGCGTGCCTGGGCGAAACGCCGGGCGAAGCCCTCGTCGCTCCAATCGTGGCCGGCATAGCTGGCCTTCACCGCTTCGCCGTTTTCGTGGAACAGGCTGAAGTCGAAATTGAAGCTGTTGGCTTCATGCCAGCCGAACGCGCCAGCGGAGCTGGCAAAGCCACGGCTGATCGGACCGGCAGCATAAAAACCGACCAGATCGAGACCTTCAGCGGCGGCGCAGATTTGCCCGACGACATCTTCGGTGTCCGGCAGCGGATGCGCTTGTACGTGCGTGCTCTGCCAGCTGTTGTGATTGAGCAGCAAGTACGGGTCCTGCGGCAGCAGCGGCAAGGTTTCGCGCAATTGTTGCAGGCCTTCGGCGAGCCGTTGCAGATCGGCTTCCTGATCCCCGGACAAGGTGATCTGCAGGTCGGCGTGGCGACCGTCGTTGATCAGTTTCAGGCCGACGTTGGCCTGCTGCACTTGCCCGGCCTGGCGCACCTTGGCGTGATTGAAGCGCACGAACGCCGAGGCTTCGGCGGCGTAGCTGAGCGTGAACTGTTCCGGCTCGCGCACGCTGTCGCGCAGCCAGTTGACCATGACCTTGAAGGCGTCGGACTGACGCTTCGAAATGCTCATCAGGCGTCTCCCCCAAACACATCAATGTTGCTGAATACGCAGGCCGGCGAAGCATGGCCGACGCGAATCACCTGGTTCGGTTCGCCCTTGCCGCAGTTCGGCGTGCCCAGCACCTTGACGGTGCTGGCATCGCCGACGGCGCGCAGGCTCTTCCAGAAGTGCGCGGAAATCGCCCGGTAGTTGGGGTTTTTTACCACGCCTTTCAGTTCACCATTCTCGATCAACTGGCCCCATTCGCAGCCGAACTGGAATTTGTTGCGCGCATCGTCGATCGACCACGAACGGTTGGTGCTCATCAGAATGCCGTGCTCGATACCGCCGATCATCTGCTCCAGCGTTTGATCACCCGGTTCGATGTTGAGGTTGGCCATGCGGTCGATCGGCGGCCGGTTCCAACCGCAGGCGCGGCTGTTGGCAACGCCATCGAGGCCGGCGCGATATTGCGACAGCGCTCCGCCCAGCGGCCGCAGTAAAAGGCCGTCGCGAATCAGGAATTGTTTGCTCGCCGCGGTGCCGTCGTCGTCATGGCCGTAGCTGGCGAGTTCTTCCGGGATGCCGGGGTCGAAAGTCACGTTGAGCAAATTCGAGCCGTATTGCAGGCTGCCGAAATCGCTGGTCTTGACGAAACTGGTGCCGGCGTAATTGCGCTCATCGCCGAGGATGCGGTCGAGCTCCAGCGGATGACCGATGGACTCGTGGATCTGCAGCATCATCTGATCGGGCATCAGTAGCAAGTCGCGCGGGCCTTGCGGGGTGTTCGGCGCGAGCAGCAGTTGCAGGGCCTGATCGGCGACTTGCGGACCGGCACCGACCAGGCCGCAACGGCTGATGACGTCGGCGCCACCCTGCTGGCCGAAGTTCTCGCGGCCGAGGCTGCGGGTCTGGCTGTCGTTGCCGTCGTAGGCGGTGACGTCGAGGCTCGGATAGACGAAGCGCTGGGCCTGACGCAATTCGGCGCCGGCGCTGCTCAGGTAGATCTGCTCGACATGGGTGATGCCGATGCTTACCTGCCAATTGACCAGGCGCTTATCCTTGGGCACCGAGGCGGATTCCGCGCCGAGCAGATCGAAGCATTCGCTCAGGGACGGGAAGGGCTGTTCGAGATTGGGTGAAAAATAATCAGCGCGATCGCTGGAAAGCGGCTGCTCGCGCAGATCGAGCAAGGCGTGCGGCTTGAGCCGGCGGGCCTGTTGCTCAGCGCGCTCGAGAGCGGCTTGCAGGCCTTGTTGCGAGAGGTCATTGGTCGCCGCATAGGCTTCGACGCCATTCACGCGCACGGTGAGCATCGCCCCTTCATCGCGGCTCAAACTCGGCGGTTCGGCGACATTCTTGCGCACCGACAGAAACTGCCCGGACTCGCGCACATACCGCAGGGAAAAAAATTCAGCGCCCGTGCGCAAGGCAGCAAAGCGCTGCTTGAGCTGGGGGTGGAAATCGAACATTCGGGAACCTCCTTGTAATGGAGTAGCGGCATGGCGACAGCGGGGAGGGGTGAAACGGTTGCGCGAGGTCTAGAGTAGGCCTGCGTGGGGGTAGGATCAAGTGAAGAGGGGGTGTAGGGGGATTTACTGTGCAGCGGGGAAGTGTGTGTTGCTGTGAGGGCCTCTTCGCGAGCAGGCTCGCTCCCACAGGGGATTTGTGAATGCCACAGATCCAGTGTGGGAGCGAGCCTGCTCGCGAAGGCGGCGCCTCGGTACTACGACTTACTGCGTAACCGGGGTGATATCACGCATCGGCTTGCCTTTGACCGGTGCGCCGTTCGCGACGTAATAAGCAGCGGTGCTGCGCGGCAGCGGCTTGCGGCCACGGATCTTGTCGGCGATTTTCTCGGCCATCATGATCGTCGGCGCGTTGAGGTTGCCGGTGGTGATGATCGGCATGATCGAGGCATCGACCACGCGCAGGCTCTGCATGCCGTGCACACGACCTTCGCCATCGACCACGGCCATCTCGTCGGTGCCCATCTTGCACGAGCAGGACGGGTGGAACGCGGTTTCGGCGTGCTCGCGGATGAACTTGTCGAGCTGCTCATCGGTTTGCACGTCGATGCCCGGGCTGATTTCACGACCACGGTATTGATCGAGTGCCGGTTGCTGCATGATTTCGCGGGTCAGGCGGATGCCGTCGCGAAATTCCTGCCAGTCCTGCTCGGTGGCCATGTAGTTGAAGAGGATGCTCGGGTGCTGGCGCGGGTCCTTGGATTTGACCTGGATGCGACCACGGCTGGGCGAACGCATGGAACCCATGTGCGCTTGGAAACCGTGCTCTTTCACACCGTTGCTGCCGTTGTAGTTAATCGCCACCGGCAGGAAGTGGTACTGGATGTTCGGCCATTCGAATTCCGGACGCGAACGGATAAAACCGCCGGCCTCGAACTGGTTGCTGGCGCCGATGCCGGTGCCGTTGAACAGCCACTCGGCACCGATCGCTGGCTGGTTGTACCAGAGCAGTGACGGGTACAGCGAAACCGGTTGGGTGCAGGCGTATTGCAGGTACAGCTCAAGGTGATCCTGCAGGTTTTCACCGACGCCCGGCAGATCGTGGACCACCGGGATGTCGAGGCTTTCCAGCAGTTTCGCCGGGCCGACACCGGAGCGCTGCAAAATTTGCGGCGAAGCGATGGCGCCGGAGCACAGCAGGACTTCCTTGCGCGCCTTGGCTTCAACACGTTCTTCAGCGTCGCCGATCAGGTAACGCACGCCGACCGCACGCTTGCCTTCAAAGAGAATCTTGTCGGTCAGGGCGTGGGTGACGATGGTCAGGGTCGAACGTTTTTTGGCGATGTCGAGGTAGCCACGGGCGGTGGATGCACGGCGGCCGTTCGGCGTCACGGTGCGGTCCATCGGGCCGAAGCCTTCCTGCTGGTAACCGTTGAGGTCTTCGGTACGCGGGTAACCGGCCTGCACGCCAGCTTCAACCATGGCGTGGAACAGCGGGTTGTTGCCGGCTTTCGGCGTGGTCACGCTGACCGGGCCGTCGCCACCGTGGTAATCGTTCGGGCCGATGTCGCGGGTTTCGGCTTTGCGGAAATACGGCAGGCAATCGAGGTACGACCAGTCTTCCAGGCCCGGCAGTTTCGCCCAGCCGTCGTAGTCCATCGCGTTGCCACGGATGTAGCACATGCCGTTGATCAGCGAAGAGCCGCCAAGGCCCTTGCCGCGACCGCATTCCATCCGGCGACCGTCCATGTGTGGCTCTGGATCGGTTTCGTAGGCCCAGTTGTAGCGACGACCCTGCAGCGGGAACGCCAGCGCGGCGGGCATCTGGGTACGGAAGTCGAGGCGGTAGTCCGGCCCCCCGGCTTCGAGCAGCAGAACGGTGACGCCTTCGTCTTCAGTCAGACGGGTCGCCAGGGTGTTACCGGCCGAGCCGGCACCGATGATGATGTAATCGAATTCTTGGGACATTGAATGCACCCTCTTTGATAGTGGTCAGGTCGGACCTTGGCGAGTGCTGTGCACTCGAATCGCTGGCAAGCCAGCTCCCACAGGGATTGGGGGCTGCCACAAATTGGGTGGACGACTCCAAACCTGTGGGAGCGGGCTTGCCCGCGAAGAGGCCTTCGCGAGCAATGCAAATCTCGGGTCTTAGAACACCGAAACGTAATCGCCCAGCTCGACCTGTACCGATTTGATGCGTGTGAAGTTGTTCAGCGAGCTGATCCCGTTCTCACGGCCAACACCCGACTGCTTGTAGCCGCCGACCGGCATTTTTGCGTCGGACTCGCCCCAGGCGTTGATCCAGCAGATACCGGCTTCCAGTTGATGAATCACGCGGTGGGCGCGGTTCAGGTCTTTGGTGACGATACCGGCGGCCAGGCCGAAGTCGGTGTCGTTGGCGCGGCGGATCACTTCTTCTTCGGTTTCGTAGGAGAGGATCGCCATGACCGGGCCAAAGATCTCTTCACGAACGATGGTCATGTCGTCGGTGCAGTCGGTGAACACGGTGGGCGCAACGAATGCGCCTTTGGCGAATTCGCCGTCGGTCAGGCGACCACCGCCGCACAGGACGCGGGCACCTTGTTCCTTACCTTTTTCGATGTAGGCCAGCACGCTTTCCATGTGGGCGAAGCTGACCAGCGGGCCGAAATTGGTATTTTCGTCTTCCGGGTTGCCGACGCGGATGCGCGCAACGCGCTCAACGATCTTGGCCTCGAACGCGGCTTTCAGATGCGCCGGTACGAACACGCGAGTGCCGTTGGTGCAGACCTGACCGGAGCTGTAGAAGTTGGCCATCATCGCCGTGTCGGCGGCGCGATCGAGGTCGGCGTCGTCGCAGATGATCAGCGGCGACTTGCCGCCCAGTTCCATGGTCACGTCCTTGAGCGACGAAGCCGAGGCGCTGGCCATGACTTTCTTGCCAGTGTCGGTGCCACCGGTGAAGGAGATTTTCTCGATGCGCGGGTGCTCGGTCAGCCAGGTGCCGACTTCGCGGCCGCTGCCGGTCAGGACGTTGAACACGCCGTTCGGCACGCCCGCTTCGGTGTAGATCTCGGCCAGTTTCAGAGTAGTCAGCGAGGTGACTTCGCTTGGCTTGAAGATCATCGCGTTACCGGCCGCCAGGGCTGGAGCGGATTTCCACAGGGCGATCTGGATCGGGTAGTTCCACGCGCCGATACCGGCGACCACGCCCAGCGGCTCGCGACGGGTGTAAACGAAAGAGGTGTCACGCAGCGGGATCTGCTCGCCTTCGATGGCGGGCACCAGGCCTGCGTAGTATTCCAGCACGTCAGCGCCGGTGACGATGTCGACGTACTTGGTTTCGGAGAAGGATTTGCCGGTGTCCAGGGTTTCCAGCGCAGCCAGCTCATCGTTGCGCTCGCGCAGGATGTCGACGGCGCGACGCAGGATGCGCGAACGCTCCATGGCGGTCATCGCGGCCCAGATTTTCTGGCCCTTTTCGGCGCTGACCACGGCGCGCTCGACGTCGTCTTTGGTCGCACGTTGCACCAGTGCGAGGACTTCACCGTTCGCCGGGTTGATGGCTTCGAAGGTGGCGTCGCTGCCGGCGTCGGTGTACGCGCCATCGATGTAGAGTTTTTGCAGTTCGAAACGGGCCATAGTGTCCTCGCAAGTGCATTGGTGGTTGGCGTTGACCACCGCGATGACGCTGCGGTGGAGTTCAGGGGCCGAGCATTTTCTGTGTGCTCTAGCTCACCTTCTTGGCCAATTGGAAATCCATGTATTCGTAAGCGATCTGTTGCGCCTGCGCCGTGTCGAAAGCGTCTCCCGACAGCGCGCCGCGCAACCACAAGCCGTCAATCAACGCTGCCAGACCCCGGGCGGCGCTGCGCGCATCTTCGAGCGGCAGCACACGGCGGAACTGGCAGCACAGGTTGGAATACAGACGGTGATCGTTGATCCGCTGCAACCTGTGCAAAGACGGCTGGTGCATGCTGGTGGCCCAGAAGGCCAACCAGGTTTTCATTGCCGGGCCATTGACCTGGCTGGCGTCGAAGTTGCCTTCGATGATCACCTGCAGATGCGCCCGTGGGCTGTCATCTGCCAGCGCCTGACGGCGCGCGGTGACGCTCTCGCTGAGGGCGGTCATCAGGTACCGCATCGTGGCGGCGATCAGGCCGTTCTTGTCCTGAAAGTAATGACTGATGATGCCATTCGAGACACCGGCCAAACGGGCGATCAGCGCAATGCTGGCGTCCCCCATTCCGACCTGATCGACCGCTTGCAAAGTGGCTTCGATCAGTTGTTGGCGGCGGATGGGTTGCATACCGACCTTGGGCATCTTGCACATCTCCTTAGGCCTTCCGAGGGGCGAATGACGCCGATCGGATTGAGGGCCAGTCTATTTTGTTTTGATTGAACGTTCAATCAACAAAGAATAAGATCTGCGACAATTCGTCGCTGCCTACAGAAAATTCCTACACGTAATGACGATAAAAACCGACACCTGAAACGGCTCGAAACCTGCGCGGGGCATGGCGCGGTTCGCGATTCGATGGACGTGTTGAAAGGGCAAGACGCTCGGGGCCAGGTTTCGGATGAACGTCCGTCGCCTCTGGCCACGAAAGCGAATACGCAACGCCATTTCGACAGGTTCGGGCTTTTTTCGGAGTGTCTTTATATCACCCGCCGGTCGGCTGCCAACTAACCGATTGGTCGGGTTCCGTGATGCCTTGTGTTCTTCTCTCGCACTGCCTGGAGCATTTGTGCCATGAGTTCTGCCTCGCTAATAAAGACCCCGCCCGAGAAGGTGACGGTCAACGGTTGGGTGTTCTACACCTCGACCGCGCTGATTCTGTTGTTGACCGCCATTCTGATCATCGCCCCGCAAGAGGCCGGCAGAATGTTGGGCATGGCCCAGGCCTGGTTGTCGCGCAGCTTCGGCTGGTACTACATGGTGGTGATCGCCGCCTACCTGGTGTTCGTGGTCGGTCTGGCGTTTTCCTCGTACGGCAAACTCAAACTGGGCAGCAAGGACGACACCCCGGATTTCAGTTACGGCGCCTGGGCGGGGATGCTGTTCTCGTCGGGCATCGGCATTTCGCTGCTGTACTTCGGCGCGTCCGAGCCGCTGGATCACTACTTCAATCCGCCGGAAGGCACCTCGGCGACGAATATGGCGGCGCGGCAGGCGGTGCAACTGACTTTCCTGCACTGGGGCCTGCACGGCTGGGCGATCTACGCACTGGTTGGTCTGGCGGTGGCTTATTTTGCCTATCGGCATAACCAGCCGCTGGCCCTGCGTTCGGCGCTGTATCCGCTGGTCGGCGAGCGTTGGGTCAAGGGCGCGGCCGGTCACGCGGTGGACGGCTTCGGCATGTTCGTGACCCTGCTGGGCCTGGTGACCAACCTGGGGATTGGCTCGCTGCAAGTGTCGTCCGGGCTGGAAAACCTGTTCGGCATGGAGCACAGCAACACCAACCTGCTGATCGTCATCATCGTCATGAGCACGGTGGCGACCATCGCCGCTGTGTCCGGTGTGGAAAACGGCATCCGTCGTCTGTCCAACCTGAACATCGTGCTGTTCAGCGGCCTGCTGATTTTCGTCCTGCTGTTCGGCCCGACCTTGCATCTGCTCAACGGCTTCGTGCAGAACATTGGCGACTATCTCAACGGCGTGGTGCTGAAGACCTTCGACCTGTACGTCTATGAAGGCGACAGCGCCAAGTCCGATCGCTGGTTGGGCCTGTGGACCCTGTTCTACTGGGCGTGGTGGATTTCCTGGGCGCCATTCGTGGGCATGTTCATTGCGCGGATTTCCCGTGGCCGCAGCGTGCGTGAACTGGTCGCTGGCGTGCTGCTGATTCCGCTGGGCTTCACCTTGGCGTGGCTGTCGATCTTCGGCAACTCGGCGCTGGATCTGGTGATGAATCAGGGCGCGGTGGAGCTGGGCAAGACGGCGCTGGAACAGCCGTCGATGGCGATCTATCAGTTGCTTGAGCATTATCCGGCGTCGAAAGTCGTGATTGGTGTGTCGATCTTTGTCGGCTTCGTGCTGTTCCTGACCCCGGCCGACTCCGGCGCGGTGATGATGGCGAATCTTTCCTGCAAGGGCGGTAACGTCGATGAAGACGCGCCGCACTGGCTGCGGATCTTCTGGTCGGTGGTGATCACGCTGGTGACCATCGGCCTGCTGTTCGCCGGCAACTTCGAAGCCATGCAGACCATGGTCGTGTTGGCCGGCCTGCCGTTCTCGGTGGTGCTGATCTGCTTCATGTTCGGCCTGCACAAGGCGATGCGCCAGGACGTGCAGATCGAACAGGAGCAAGCACAACTGGCCGAGCGCGGACGCCGTGGTTTCAGTGAGCGCCTGACGCAACTGGATCTGCAGCCGAGCCAATCGGTGGTGCAGCGCTTCATGGACAAGCACGTCACTCCGGCGCTGGAAGATGCAGCGGCGCAATTGCGCAATCAGGGCATTGAAGTGCAGACGCTGCTGGGCAAAGCCAAGCGTTGCATGGGTGTGCGGGTCGAGATGGAAGAGGGCAACCCTTTCGTTTACGAAGTGAGCCTGGATGGTTATCTGGCGACCCCGACCGAATCGGCGCAGTCCGATGAAGCGCGTCAGCGTTATTACCGCGCTGAGGTGTATTTGCACAATGGCAGTCAGGACTATGACTTGATGGGCTTCACCCCGGAGCAGATTACCCGGGATGTGCTCGATCAGTTTGAAAGCCATCGGCAGTTGTTGGGGCGGGTTTATAGCTAAAGTCAAAAGCTGACCCTCACCCCAGCCCTCCCGAAACGTCGGACCGCCCGTAGGGAGAGGGAGCCGACTGAGGTGTCTGGCGTTGTACATTGACCTGAAAGATCGAGTCGATTATGGATTCGGTAAAGCAAGATCAGGTCGGTGCAGATCTGCAGCATCCCCCGATCGGTCCCCTCTCCCTCTGGGAGAGGGCTAGGGTGAGGGGCTATTCCTGACCCAACAAAAAGGGATCGCTCACCGCGATCCCTTTTTTTATCCCACCTGGCGCATTACCCCAGATTCTTGCCCAGCAACGCGTGATACAACTCGCTGTCGCCGAGAATCCCCACCACATGATTGTTATCGTGCAGCACCAGCTTGTTGCCGGTCTGATAACGGATCTGCAGCGCGTCACGCATGCCGATGTTCGAGTCCACCAGCGTTGGCTTGCGCTCCAGGCCTTCCACCGCTTGGCCAGGTGCCCAGTTCTGCAGGTTCAGCACCGAGCCGTTCTGCCGCGCGCCTTTGATGGTGTTGCCTTCGGCCAGGTCCAGCCACGAGTCGCCGCCCGGATCGAGGCACACCGAGCCGTTGATGCGTTTGCACTTGTCCAGCGTGCGCATCAGGCTGCGGCCGCAGAGCACGTTGAGCGGATTGGTGTGGGCGACGAAGGTGCGCACATAGTCGTCCGCCGGGTTGAGGACGATTTCCTCCGGCACGCTGTACTGGATGATCCGACCGTCCTTCATGATCGCGATGCGGCTACCCAATTTGAGTGCTTCATCGAGGTCGTGGCTCACAAACACGATGGTCTTGCTCAGCTTGCGTTGCAGCTCCAGCAGTTCATCCTGCAGACCCTGGCGGATCAACGGGTCGAGGGCCGAGAACGGTTCGTCCATCAGCAGAATGTCGGCGTCCATGGCCAGCGCGCGGGCGAGGCCGACGCGCTGCTGCATGCCGCCGGATAGCTCATCAGGCTTCTTGTTGCGCCATTGGGTCAGGCCGACCAGTTCGAGTTTTTCATCGACCAGTTTCTTGCGTTCCTTCTCCGGTCGGCCCTGCATCTCCAGACCGAAACTGATGTTCTCGCGCACTGTCAGCCAAGGCATCAGGGCGAACTTCTGGAACACCATGGCAATGCGCTTGGTGCGCATCATCTTCAGCTCGGCGGGCGTGCAGGAGGCGATGTCGATCTGGCGGTTTTCATGCTCGACGAACAGCTTGCCACGGCTCACGGTGTTGAGGCCGTTGATGCAGCGCAGCAGGCTCGATTTGCCCGAGCCGGACAGGCCCATCAGCACGCAGATCTCGCCTTTGTTGATGTCCAGCGTGGCTTTTTCCACGCCGACGATCTGACCGGTCTTCTTCAGGATCTCGTTGCGGGTCATGCCCTGATCGAGCAGCTTGAGTGCCTCGCGCGGGTCTTTGGAGAAGATTACGTCGACGTCTTCGAAGCGAATTATGCTCATGCGTCACCCCCTACTTTAGCGTCGGGTTGTTTGCAGATACGGTCGAGCATGATCGCCAGCAGTACGATTGCCAGGCCTGCTTCGAAGCCCAGCGCAATATCAGCAGTGTTCAGTGCGTTGACCACCGGTTTGCCGAGTCCGTCGGCGCCGACCAGTGCCGCGATCACCACCATCGACAGCGACAGCATGATGCACTGGGTGATGCCGGCCGCGATGCTCGGCATGGCGTGCGGCAATTCGATCCTTGAGAGCAATTGGCGACGCGAGCAGCCGAAGGCCTTGCCGGCGTCCATCAGTTCTTGCGGGACATCACGGATGCCCAGGTAGGTCAGGCGGATCGGCGCCGCGATGGCGAAGACCACCGTGGAGATCAGGCCCGGTACCACACCCAGCCCGAAGAGGGTCAGGGTAGGAATGAGGTAAACGAAGGTCGGCACGGTCTGCATCAGATCGAGCACCGGCCGCATCATGGTGTAGAACATCGGTTTGTGCGCGGCGACGATGCCCAGCGGCACGCCGATCAACACGCAGACCAGGGTGGCGAACAGCACCTGGGCGAGGGTTTCCATGGTTTCCTGCCAGTACCCCAGGTTGAGGATCAGCAGGAACGAGGCGACCACGAAGGCGGTCAGGCCCCACTTGCGTTGAATCAGATGGGCAATGATGGCAATCAGGCCAATCAGCACCAGTGGGTTGAACCAGGTCAGCGCAAACGTCACGCCGTGGATCATCGTTTCCAGTGTCACGGCGATTGCGTCGAAGGTGTTGGCGCCGTGTTGCGTCAACCATTCGACGAAGCCCGCGATGTACTGGCCTAAAGGTATTTTCTGATCAATCAGCATGGTAGTGAACGTCCGCATGCAAGGAAATTAACAGCCCGGGCAGGCACGCCTGCCCGGCATAAGCGGTGCCTTTCAAATCAAGGCGCGAGCTTGGCTTTCACGGCCTCCAGGCCTGGTTTACCGTCAATGGTGGTCACGCCAGCGAGCCAGGTATCGAGCACCTGTGGATTCTTTTTCAGCCAGGCCTTGGCGGCCGCGTCAGGCTTCATCTTGTCGTCGAGAATGTTGCCCATCAGTTCACTTTCCATGTCGACGGTGAACTCCAGGTTTTTCAACAGCTGACCGACGTTGCTGCATTCTTCGGCGTAACCCTTGCGGGTGTTGGTTGCCACGGTGGCTGCGCCGAAATCGGGGCCGAAGAAGTCGTCGCCGCCGGTCAGGTATTGAATCTTGAAGCGCTTGTTCATCGGGTGCGGTGCCCAGCCGAGGAAGACCACGGCGGTGTCGCGCTTCTGCGCTCGGTCAACTTGCGAGAGCATGCCGGCCTCGGAAGATTCGACGATCTTGAAGCCAGCGGTTTTCAGGCCGAAGGCATCCTTGTCGATCATGCTCTGGATCAGCCGGTTGCCGTCGTTGCCCGGCTCGATGCCGTAGATCTTGCCGTCGAGTTCTTTCTTGAATTTGGCGATGTCGGCGAAGTCATGCAGGCCTTTGTCGTACAGGGCTTGCGGCACGGCGAGGGTGTATTTGGCACCCTTGAGGTTGGTGCGCACGGTGTCGACGGTGCCGGCATCGCGATACGGCTTGATGTCGTTCTCCATGGTCGGCATCCAGTTACCGAGAAACACGTCCATGTTCTTGCCGTCGGCCAGCGACTTGTAGGTCACGGGCACGGAGATCATGGTGGTCTTGGTCTTGTAGCCGAGGGCGTTGAGAACAACGGAAGTGGTGGCGGTGGTTGCGGTGATGTCGGTCCAGCCGACATCGGAGAAGTTAACGAGGCTGCACTGTGCCGGTTCTGCGGCTTGCGCCAGTAACGGCAGACTCAGCAGGGCGGCCAACAACAACGACGGGGAACCTTTCATGGATGGACTCCTTGGTGTTTTTTTTGGCAGTGTTCCGACTGTGGACCACCGCACTTATGGGTTGCGGTTGGTGGCGTTTTTGAGACAGCTCTACCGCAGCGCCTTGCAATCGAGTCATCCCGATCATGTACCAGTGAAAATCTGACGCCTACAGGGAGGGTCGTATCCAGTACAGGGATGGTCGCTTCCAGTGTCGGTGACGTCGCTTACAGCTTTTTTCCGCCCCCGATGACCTGCTCGACTGCATAAAAACGGCGTATTTGCGGGGCGAAAACGTAACGACGCTGCTGGACATGACTGCGTCGGTGTCAGACGCCGTGCGCGCCGACAAAAGCCCGATGATGCCGGCATTCGGCGGATCGCAGCTTGAGCGTAGCAGCTCCGCCAGCGGGCGCTTTCGCCGCCCGGACCGGTATTCTCAGGAGCTTCGCAGCAATGGCTATCAGCGTTTTCGACCTGTTCAAAATCGGCATCGGCCCTTCCAGTTCCCACACCGTCGGGCCGATGCGCGCCGCCGCACTGTTTGTCGAGTCGCTGCGCGGCAAGCATCAACTGGAGCAGGTGCGGCGCATCGAGGTGCAGTTGTTCGGATCGCTGTCGGCCACCGGCATCGGCCACGGCAGCGACAACGCGGTGATCATGGGCCTGATGGGCGAGTGGCCGGACGCAATCGACCCGGCGCAGATCGGCCCGCGCATTCAGGCGCTGCGCGAAACCCATACGCTTTTATTGGATGGTCGCCTGTCGGTGCCGTTTGTCTGGGCGCGGGACATGCGCCTGATCGACGAAAACCTGCCATTCCATCCCAACGCCATGACCCTGGTTGCCGAAGGCGAATTCGGTGAGCTGCATCGTGACACCTACTATTCAGTCGGCGGCGGCTTCGTCGTTGATGAGGCGCAAGCGGCCAGCGGTGTGGTCGATCTGGATCGCACCGAATTGCCCTACGATTTCTCCAGTGCGGTCGAGCTGCTGCAGTTGTGCAAAACGCACAACCTGCGCGTCGCCGAACTGATGATGGCCAACGAAAAGGTCTGGCGCAGCGAAGAAGAGATCCGTGCCGGGCTGATGAAACTGTGGCGGGCGATGCAGGATTGCGTCGAGCAGGGCCTCAAGCACGAAGGCATTCTGCCCGGCGGCCTCAACGTGCGGCGGCGTGCGGCGAAGTTGCACCGCAGCCTGCAAGAGCTGAATAAACCCAATGTCATCGGCTCGACCCTGAGCGCGATGGAGTGGGTCAACCTGTTCGCCCTGGCCGTCAATGAAGAGAATGCTGCCGGCGGGCGCATGGTCACTGCACCGACCAACGGCGCGGCGGGGATCATCCCGGCGGTGCTGCACTATTTCATGAAGTTCAGCGAAGCGGTCACCGACGCCAACGTCGTCGACTATTTCCTCGGCGCGGCGGCAGTCGGCATTTTGTGCAAGAAGAATGCGTCGATCTCTGGGGCCGAGGTCGGTTGCCAGGGCGAGGTCGGTTCGGCCTGCGCCATGGCGGCGGCAGGGCTGGCGGAGATTCTCGGCGCCACCCCTGAGCAGTTGTGCAACGCGGCGGAAATCGGCCTGGAACACAATCTGGGCCTGACCTGCGACCCGGTCGGCGGGCTGGTGCAAGTGCCGTGCATCGAGCGCAATGCGATTGCCGCAGTGAAAGCGATCAACGCGGCGCAAATGGCTCTGCGTGGCGACGGTCAGCACTTTATCTCGCTGGACCGGGTGATCCGCACCATGCGTGATACCGGCGCCGATATGCATGACAAATATAAAGAAACTTCGCGCGGTGGCTTGGCGGTCAGTGCGGTTGAGTGCTGAGCCAGCCACACCGAGGTGGATTCTTCGCGAGCAGGCTCGCTCCCACAATAGATCTCCAGGAACACAATATTTGTGAACCCCAGATTCCAGTGTGGGAGCGAGCCTGCTCGCGAAGACGCCAGACCAGTCAAAACTGCTCAACAAAAGAACATCCCGATCCAGTCACGCTACCTTTTGGCGCGTCGCAATCAGACAAGCGTCATTGTCAGTCGTGACTCGTCAGTCGTTACCTGACCGTCCGTCGCCCGTGCTTGCGGTGACACTCTGTGCAAATCCTCTGCAGGCCAGTTCCCACAAGTGCTACCGATCTGCTCACAGGCTGCGCGGCAGGGCAGTCACGGCGCCTGATGGCACTTCAAAATGGCGTGTTCCGAGGTCTCGTATAGACGCGTCGCGAGGTCGTTTTCAGGAGTTATTGAATGGCCGTCCAATTTCAGGCACGGCAATTGCTCTGTCATAACAAAGCCTGCTTTCTCTGTGAGACGCGGGCAATAACAAGAGCCTCCGCCTGAGGCCGCCACCCGCTTTGTGTGAGGAGATACCGCGATGACGTCGTTCAACTCCGGGGCCCAACCCCAGAACCGTGCGCCTCAATCCATCGGCTTTCTGCTGCTGGACAATTTCACGCTGATTTCCCTGGCGTCCGCCGTTGAGCCGCTGCGCATGGCCAACCAGTTGTCCGGTCGCGAGCTGTATCGCTGGAGCACCCTCACCGTCGATGGCGGCCAGGTCTGGGCCAGTGACGGTCTGCAGATCACTCCCGACGCCTCCATGCACAAAGCCCCGCCCCTGGACACGGTGATCGTCTGCGGCGGCATCGGCATTCAACGTACCGTAACCCGTGAACACGTCTCGTGGCTGCAAAGCCAGGCGCGCCAGTCCAAGCGCCTGGGCGCGGTGTGCACCGGCAGTTGGGCGCTGGCCTGTGCCGGTCTGCTCGACGGCTTCGATTGCAGCGTGCACTGGGAATGTCTGGCGGCGATGCAGGAAGCTTTCCCGCGCGTGGCCATGAGCACACGCCTGTTCACCCTCGACCGTAACCGCTTCACCAGTTCCGGCGGTACCGCGCCGCTGGACATGATGCTGCACCTGATCAGCCGCGATCACGGTCGTGAACTGTCGGCAGCGATCTCGGAAATGTTCGTCTACGAGCGCATCCGCAACGAACAGGATCACCAGCGCGTGCCGCTCAAGCACATGCTCGGCACCAACCAGCCGAAGTTGCAGGAAATCGTCGCGCTGATGGAAGCCAATCTGGAAGAGCCGATCGATCTGGATGAGCTGGCGGTGTATGTCGCGGTGTCGCGTCGACAACTGGAGCGGTTGTTCCAGAAATACCTGCACTGCTCGCCGTCACGCTATTACCTGAAGTTGCGCCTGATCCGCGCCCGGCAGCTGCTCAAGCAGACGCCGATGTCGATCATCGAAGTGGCGTCGGTGTGTGGTTTCGTCTCCACGCCGCACTTCTCCAAGTGCTATCGCGAGTACTTCGGCATTCCGCCGCGTGACGAGCGCGTCGGCTCCAACACCACCCAGCAAGTGGCGATGTTGCCACTGCCGCAGGCCATCGTGATGTCGCCGCTGTCGGGGCCGATGTCAGCGCTGAGTCAGGCGCGCAATGAGTCGACGTTTGCCAGCGTAAGGCTGTAGACCGAGTCTGATCGTTCCCACGCAGAGCGTGGGAACGATCAGGTGGGAGCGAGCCTGCTCGCGAAGGGGTTTCTCAGGCGCTGTGGGACTGCTGGTAATCCGCAAGGGCCGGCAACAACTGTTTGTCGATCGCCTGACGCACCGCCGGCTGAATGCTGGCGCCGCTGGTGTACATGTCCTTGACCATCTTGCGCAGTTCGAATGCGCGAACATTATCCAGGCCACGCACCGCGCACTCACAGGCCTGCTCGGCGGTGGTACCGCTCGGCACCTGAATACCCAAGGCCTTGAGCTGGCCCAACAGATCTTCCTGGTCAATCAAATCGGCGTACATCATTACGCAAATCCTTCTGTGGCAACGGAGGTCTTGGCTCGATTCTGGTGGCCCCGACCGGACGCGGCAAGGGCGTTTTGTCGCGGTGGCCGGGACGACTATGAACAGGTCGTTTTCGGCTAACCGACTGGATTGTCGACTAGGCACACTGGCGCCAGCTCGCTTCACGAAGGTTTGGTCACCCTCGCCTGGCAGCTCCTCAACAGTACCCTCCTCAGCTCCGATCCTGTCACGGCTTGATCGGAGTTTTTTTTTGCTTGTGAATCAGTCAGAGATTAGTTGTTCCCGCTGACGCTTTCGCGAGCAGGCTCGCTCCCACTTTGGAATGCGTACCCCTGTGGGAGCGAGCCTGCTCGCGAAGAACGATGACTCGGTTCAACGTTGCAACACCAGAATCCGCGACAACAACTCATCCCGGTCGACATAGCAGCCCTGAAAATGTCGCGCCCCGGTGGCTGGATCAAAGGCATTGCGCGCATGCAGCGTGCGGCGGTTGTCAAAGCACCACAACTCGCCCGGCTTGAGCCGCTGCATCAGCCGGAATCGCGGCTCGCGGGTCATCGCAATCAAGCGCCGATAGGCGCGATACAGCAACGGCATCTGCGCCACCGACGTATCGAACGCCCCGCGCAGAAAGTTGGCCATGCGAATCTCCGCCACCCGGCCCAGCGCATCCAAAGCGATGACCGGCGCCAGGCAGCGATAGTCGCTGTGCCGGTCCTTGTTGCGGAACTCCACGGGTATTTCACACAGGGCCTCAAACAGCTGCGGATCCTCCAGACGCAAGGCGTCGGCGATCGCAAAACCATCGACGAAAATACTTTCGCCACCCTCGGCATCATTCACCAGGCAATGCAGAAATTGCAGTCCCGGTTGCAGCTCGCGAGTCGGCAAATCCGTGTGCAATGGCAGGTTGAAGGCGGTGTAGGCGTTGCTGTCGGCGTCGGCTTTGGATTGCACATTGAACAGCACGCCGAAATTGCTTTCGCGAATGAAGGAAATTCGCTGCGCGATGAGCTTCAGCGAGCCCGGCTCGGTGGGCACGCCGCGCACTTGGGTCAGGCCGATGTCGCGCACGGCGAGCAACCATTGCAGCAGCGCGGCGTTGTCGTTCATCAGCGCGATGTAGTCGAACACCGGCAACTGCAGATCGCTGTGCCACAAACGCGGCTGCGGTTTGCCGGCCAGGCGTTCGGCGCGGGACTCATCGTCATAGGCATGTGCGCGCAGCCAGCCCGGATCGAAGCGGCTGAGGTGACCGTCCTGCCAGTCGATGCGCAGGCAGCCATCGGTGTCGATGCGCGTGGCCAGCGGTTGCAAATCCTCGGCGGCATCGACGCTCTCGAAGACCTGTTCGCGAGTGACGCTGTAGACGCATTGATCACATGGGCAATTGTCGCGCAGCCATAAGTGGTGAAACGGACTGACACGACCGTCAGCCCATTCGATGACAACGCGATCCGCCAGACGCTGCACGCCACCGAGCGCGCTGATCAACGGATAAGTACGAAAATCGGCAACAGCGACGGCGGTGTTCATGGCGGCTCCTTGGCGATGGGGGGGATTTACCGAGCGGGTGGCAGCGCGATCACGCGGCCGATGTAAGCGGGAGCGGGCAGGTCGGTCTGATCCGCGACGATGGTCTGCAAGCGATGCAACGTATCGGGGCTGAACGGTGCCGAGCGCGGGCCGGCGAGGTCGACGTGCAAAAGCATCTGTTCATTGCCGGCCAACTCTTGCTCATCGCCGACCTTGTGCAGGCTGTGGTAGAGGTGCAGGCGCTTGCTGTCATGGCCGATGATTTGCGTGCGCACTTCCACCTCGGTGTCGAGTTTCACTTCGTGCAGATAATTGAGGTGCAGTTCGAGGGTGAACAGCGAGTGGCCGCTGGCCTCGCGGTTGCTGCTGTCCATGCCGAGGCGGTCCATCAGCGCGTCGGTGGCGTAGCTGAAGATCAGCAGGTAGAAGGCGTCGCGCAGGTGGCCGTTGTAGTCGACCCAGTCGGGGATGATGGTGGTTTGGTAGGTGGTGAGGTGGGGCATGGTTTCGGTTCCAACATTGATGATGACTGGACTGCCGTCTTCGCGAGCAGGCTCGCTCCCACATTGAAATGCGTTTACCTGTGGGAGCGAGCCTGCTCGCGAAGGGGCCGGAAGCGCTTTGCAAGGTCTATTCGCTGAAACTCATTCCGTGCTTCTCTTTGGTGGTCTTCACCGCTTCAAGCACCGCCAGCAAACAATCATCACGATAGCGCTCCAGCGCCGAAATGCTGTGCCGACCGAGCTGATCAGTCGTGCCATCGACCACATCATCGATCAGCTTGTCGGTCAGCTCCGGTGCCGGCAGATACGTCCACGGCAACTGCAACGCCGGACCGAATTGCGACATGAAGTGGCGCATGCCGGCATCGCCGCCGGCCAGGGTGTAGGTCAAGAACGTGCCCATGAACGACCAGCGCAGACCAGCGCCAAAACGGATTGCATCGTCGATCTCGCCGGTCGTCGCGACACCGTCGTTGACCAGGTGCAACGCCTCACGCCACAGCGCTTCAAGCAAGCGATCGGCGATGAAACCCGGCACTTCCTTGCGCACATGCAACGGGCGCATGCCGAGGGACTGGTAGACTTGCATCGCCGCTTGCACCGCCTCGGGCGCGGTGTTTTTGCCGCCGACCACTTCCACCAGCGGCAACAGATACACCGGGTTGAACGGATGCCCGACCACGCAGCGTTCAGGGTGCGTCGAACTCTCGTAGAACTCGCTGGGCAACAGGCCTGAAGTGCTGGAGCCGATCAGCGCATCGGGCTTGGCCGCGGCGCTGATTTTGCTGTGCAGATCGAGTTTCAGTTCCAGCCGCTCCGGGGCGCTTTCCTGGATGAAGTCGGCGTCACGCACGCATTCCTCGATGGTCGCGACAAAACGCAGACGATCCTGCGAAGCACCCGGCGCCAGGCCGTTCTTCTCCAGCGCGCCCCAGGCATTGGCCACGCGTTGGCGCAATGCCGCCTCAGCGCCGGGCGCCGGATCCCAGGCCACTACATCGAGGCCGTGTGCGAGGGCACGGGCGACCCAACCACTGCCGATGACACCGCTACCGAGAGCGGCGAAGGTTTTGATTTCGGTGATAAAGCGCATGGTGATGTCCTGAAGAGTTCGAAGAGCCCTGTAGGAGCTGCCGAAGGCTGCGATCTTTTGATCTTGCTTCTAAAAAATCAAAGTCAAAAGATCGCAGCCTTCGGCAGCTCCTACAGGTGAAATGGGTGATGGATCAGCCGCGCTGGGTCAGGCCCATTTTCTTCCGGCCTTCTGCCGGTGTGAGCACCCGGGCACCGAGGCGGCTGAGGATCTCCGTGGCGCGCTCAACCAATTGGCCATTGGTCGCCAGCACACCTTTGTCCAGCCACAAATTGTCTTCCAGGCCGACCCGCACGTTGCCGCCGAGCAGCACCGCTTGCGCCGCCATCGGCATCTGCATGCGGCCGATGCCGAAGCCGGCCCACACCGCGTCGGCGGGCAGGTTGTCGACCATGGCTTTCATCGTGGTGGTGTCGGCCGGTGCGCCCCACGGGATGCCCAGGCACAGCTGGAACAGCGGGTTGTCGAGCAAGCCTTCCTTGATCATCTGCTTGGCGAACCACAGATGCCCGGTGTCGAAAATCTCCAGTTCGGCCTTCACCCCCAGTTCGGTGATGCGCTTGGCGCCGGCGCGCAGTTGCGCCGGGGTGGAGACGTAAATGGTGTCGCCGTCGCCGAAGTTCAGCGTGCCGCAATCGAGGGTGCAGATTTCCGGCAGCAACTGTTCAACGTGGGCGAGACGGGTCAGCGGACCGACCAGATCGGTGTTCGGTCCGAACTCCATCGGCTTCTCGCCAGGTCCGATTTCCAGGTCGCCGCCCATCCCGGCGGTCAGGTTGACGATGATGTCGACGTCCGCCTCGCGGATGCGCTCCATCACTTCGCGGTACAGCGCCACGTCACGGCTGAACTTGCCGGTCTGCGGATCGCGCACATGGCAGTGCACCACGGTGGCGCCAGCCTTGGCCGCTTCCACCGCTGCAGCGGCAATCTGTTTCGGGGTGATCGGCACATGTGGACTTTTGGCGGTCGTGTCGCCAGCACCGGTAAGTGCGCAGGTGATGATGACGTCGTGGTTCATGGTGCGTTTCCTTCAGGCGAGATGGGTCTGTCCGCAGCCCGTTGCGGGGCTGCGAAGCGTCGTCAAATTCCCCTCTCCCTTGGGGAGAGGGTCAGGGTGAGGGGCTCTTCAATCGAGGGGTTATTTGCTGGTCAGTTGCAGATTTTCAGCAGCCGGTTTGCCATCGAAAGTCGTCACACCTTCAAGCCAGCGCTGTTTGTCTTCGGGGTGATCCTTGAGCCACTGCTTCGCCGACTCGAAGGCATCCTTGTGATCGAGCAGCGGCTGCATCATCCGGCTCTCGGATTCGGCGGTGAAAGTCAGGTTGGCCAGCAGGCGGCCGATGTTCGGGCATTGTTCGGCGTACTTCGGTGATGTGACCGTCCACACCGTGGCCATGCCTTCGTTCGGGCCGAGGGCGTCTTCGCTGCCGGTCAGATAGGTCATCTGAATGTTGACGTTCATCGGGTGCGGCGCCCAACCGAAGAACACTACGGCTTCCTTGCGCCGTACGGCGCGGTCGACGGCGGCGAGCATGCCGGCCTCGCTTGATTCGACGAGCTGGAACTTACCGAGGCCAAACTGGTTCTTGGCGATCATCGCTTTGATCTGCGTGTTGGCGCCCGAGCCTGGCTCGATGCCGTAGATCTTGCCGCCCAATTCCTTCTCGAATTTGGCGATGTCGGCGAAGGTTTTCAGCCCCTTGTCGGCCAGGTACGTCGGCACGGCGAGAGTGGCGCGGGCATCTTTCAGGCTCGGTGCTTCGAGCACTTTCACCTGATTGGCCTCGACGAATGGCGTGATGGTCTGGGTCATCAGCGGGTTCCAGTAGCCGAGGAACAGGTCCAGGCGCTGATCGCGAATCCCGGCAAAGATAATCTGCTGGGAGGCGCTGGTCTGTTTGGTGCTGTAGCCGAGGCCGTCGAGCAGGACCTGGGTCATGGCACTGGTGGCGATCACGTCAGTCCAGTTGACCACGCCCATGCGTACGTTCTTGCAGGAGGCCGGTTCGGCCGCCATCACGCCGGTGCTGAAGAAAGCGGTACCGCTGAGTGCAAGAACGCAGCTGCTGATCAGTCGTTTCATGTCGGGTTCCTCGGCAGTTCGATTATTGTGGTTCCCGGCATCTGCGCGCCGGTGAGGCCAAGTTACGCAGCTATAGGCCCGTGAAAGCGCACTGCGGCGACTGGCATTTGCACTGTAGCGACCTGCGCGCTTGAACGCCGCCGATAATCGGCGTATCAACGAGCCACGCGACCCGCCAACCGAGTGCGCCCATGTCCCAGGATTTCTACTTTTTGCTGATGCCGGGGTTCTCCGCCATCGGCTTTATTTCCGCGATCGAACCGTTGCGCGTGGCCAACCGTTTTCGCGGCGAGTTGTACCGCTGGCATGTGCTCAGCGCCGATGGCGGCGCGGTATTGGCGAGCAACGGCATGTCGGTCAACGCCGATGCAGCGCTGGAGCCGCTGAAGAAAGGCGCGACCTTGCTGGTGGTGGCCGGCTTCGAACCGCTGAAGTTCATCACGCCGACGCTGGAACACTGGTTGCGCAGGCTGGACAACGACGGCGTAACCCTCGGTGCGATCGACACCGGCAGCTTCGTCCTTGCCGAAGCAGGCCTGCTCGACGGCCATCGCCTGACCCTGCACTGGGAGGCGATCGATGCCTTCAAGGAATCTTATCCACAGCTCAGCGTCACCCAGGAGCTGTTCGAGATCGATCGGCGGCGGATCACCTCTGCGGGAGGTACGGCCTCGATTGATCTGATGCTCGACCTGATCGCCCAGGCCCACGGCCCGCAACTGGCGATTCAGGTCAGCGAGCAGTTTGTGCTCGGGCGCATACGCCCGCGCAAGGATCACCAGCGCATGGAAGTCGCCACGCGTTACGGCATCAGCAACAAGAAACTGGTGCAGGTGATCGGCGAGATGGAACAGCACAGCGAACCACCGCTGACCACGCTGCAACTGGCGGAGTCGATCAAGGTGACCCGGCGGCAACTGGAGCGCTTGTTCCGGCTGCACCTGAACGATACGCCGAGCAATTTCTATCTGCGGTTAAGGCTGGAAAAGGCCCGGCAGTTGCTGCGCCAGACCGACATGAGCGTGCTCGAAGTGAGCATTGCCTGCGGGTTTGAATCGCCGTCGTATTTCACCCGCAGCTATCGCGCACGTTTCGCCCGCTGCCCCCGGGAAGACCGGCGTACCGCGCAGGCGTGAATGGGCTTGCATGAAAGCAATGTGGGAGCGAGCCTGCTCGCGAAAGCGGTCTGTCATCCAACACTGATGTTGCCTGACACATTGCATTCGCGAGCAGGCTCGCTCCCACATAATTTCCGGCGCCTGAGAGAGGCTTATTTCTTCACCAACGCCGAGCACGCCGCCTTGTAAGCCTCATGCTGATATTTGTTCAACGTCCCGGGCAGTTCGAAATTGTGCTTCTTGGCCTGGGCATTGATCGTCTGCGGCGACAGCAGCGTTACCTCACAACCATCGAGCAGTTGAAACACGCCCTCGATCTTGAACGTCGTCGGCCCACCGGCAAACTCGCCCTTTTTGCTGCGCTTCTTGATCGCAATCCGGTCCACCGAGTTCTCCCGCACAAACGATGCCACCTGCGCCGCGAACCGCCGCACGTTCGCCGCCTCGTCGTCGTCATCCAGAGCAATCTTCTTCGTGGCGAGAGGGACGTGGCTCAACGTCGAACCATCGAGCGCCGCCACGGCGATGATCGCTTCGCTGCCTTTGATTTCAATGCCGCAGATGTTCATGGGCGAGTGACCTTATGAGCGAATTGGATGGCGGTCATGTTGACGCAGTCGGGCGGTCAAGTCACCTCGCGTCGGTGCGGCAGCGGAGCAGACCGCTGGTCTGAAATCGTTGTTGACCTGTAATTTCTGACAGTAGACGCGCTTCCGACTGGCGCCTAGCTTGATTGTCGGGGGATTGGGACGAATGTCGCCCTTTTCCATACCTGACCTCGCTCAAGGGATTGAAGACATGAAGCTGCGCAAGAACATTCGTTCGTTGACCCCAAGTGAAAAAGACAACTTCGTCGATGCCTGCCTCCAGCTCAAACAGGCAGGTCAATACGATGAGTATGTGCACCTGCATCACCAAGTCATGAAGCCAACGGTTTTGCCACATGAACCAAACGATCCAAACTACCGTAATGGCGCTCATAGGGGGCCTTCGTTCCTGCCCTGGCATCGGGCATTTTTGCTGAAGTTCGAAAATGACCTTCAGGCGATTAACCCCTCCATCACGATTCCTTACTGGAACTGGACTGAAGATGCTGCCGATCCGGTCAATTCTCCGGTATGGGCTGAGGATTTTATGGGTGGTAATGGTGTAGAGCACGAACACTGGCGTGTAGCAACGGGGCCGTTCGCTTATGAAAAGGGCAAGTGGCCGGTTCCCTCGTATCCGGATGATGATTTGCCAGGTCTCGGTCTGAAGCGCCAGTTCGGGCTGGTCGTGAATTCATTGCCGACACCGCAAGATCTGCAAATGGCGTTACGCGAAAGCCTTTACGACACCCCGCCTTATGATTCCGGCCCGACTGTGCGCGGCTTCCGAAACCGCCTGGAAGGCTGGATCACCC
This sequence comes from Pseudomonas sp. Leaf434, assembly GCF_001425545.1. NCBI lineage: Bacteria > Pseudomonadati > Pseudomonadota > Gammaproteobacteria > Pseudomonadales > Pseudomonadaceae > Pseudomonas > Pseudomonas sp. Leaf434. The sequence continues at coordinate 2,545,267 of NZ_LMQZ01000001.1, forward strand.
AGCGCGGTGATCCGCAGGTAACCACTACGGGTTCGCAACTGCATAACCGCGTCCACCTCTGGGTGGGCGGCAATATGCTGCCGATGACCTCTCCTGATGATCCGGTGTTCTTTCTGCATCACTGTTTTGTCGACAAAGTCTGGGCCGACTGGCAGTCACTGATGCTCCAGAGCAACGAACTTTGGGTGCCGCATCACGCGCCGCTGGTCAATGGTCCGAAAGGACATAACTACGATGATTTGCTCGAGCCGTTTGCCCAGACTGCTCGGGACGTGAGCGATATCGCTGACCTGGGGTATGAATATGAGGGGCCACGTCTGATCCTCGATCAGGCGAAACCTCGGTCTCCTTTTCACGACTGATGCGGGCAGCGGGTGGCGGTGTGAATGCCTGGCTATTACAGCAGGCAATCACGCCGTAACCGATTAGAGCTCAAGCTGAGCTGAGGTGATTCCAAAGGCCGCCGCAATTTTCTCGCGGGTGGCCTTGCGGGGTTTGGCGACTGTTTCCTGCTGGGCAAACGCCGGTTGCGAGATGCCCATGCGCTTCGCCACTTCTTCCTGAGTCAGGTTGAGATGTTCGCGCCAGGCGCGGATCGGTGTTGCGCGATCAACCATATGGCTGACCACTTCATGAGGAATCATTGATTTATCCTTTGTATGTTTATTCCTGCCCGATCGACTCCAAAAACTCCGACCGTTCATCACTCATCCGCGCGACACAATCATTCTGCGCAATGGTGAACGCCTTGCTTCCCGCCGTGGCCGGGAATGCTTCCACCGCGCAATCCGCATCGCGGGTCTTTAACCATTGTTGCTGGGCGGTTTTCAGTTTGGCGGTGATGTCGGCCAGTTGCGTCGGGTTCTTGCCGTAGGCGGCCTGCATGCGTTCGTTGAGGCTGGCGTAGTTGTCTTTGAGCAGGTCTTCGGCGGTGCTGCGGCTGTAGGCGGAGCATTCCAGGGTCTGGATGTCGTTTTCCACCGCGTCGCACGGGTTGTTCTCGGATTCTTCGGCGGCGTGGGCGCCGGTCGCAATCAGTGCCAGGGCGAGGATTATTGATTTCATTGGGGTCGCTCTAATCCGTTGGTAGGTGCAGGCTGCGGCAGATTCTGGCGCAAGCGCGCGGGCTTGAACAGCCAGCCGAGGAGGGCGGCTGACGACCCTTTGTCGCGGATTGACGCTTTCGGCAATTCCCCTGTCGTTTTTGCACCCGGTCGCCCCGGCACCGAGGCATATGCTGGCCCCAAAGCGCCGGCAGACGATTCGGCGCATGAATCGCCAATAAGGGGACGCCTGATGAGCCCAGCCGAATTACACGCCGACAGCATCGTTATCGACGGTCTGATCATTGCCAAATGGAACCGCGAGCTGTTCGAAGACATGCGCAAGGGCGGTCTGACGGCGGCCAACTGCACTGTGTCGGTGTGGGAAGGCTTTCAGGCGACCGTGAACAACATCGCTGCCAGCCAGAAACTGATCCGCGAAAACAGCGACCTGGTGATGCCTGTGCGCACCACCGCCGACATCCGTCGCGCCAAGGAACAAGGCAAGACCGGCATTCTCTTCGGCTTCCAGAATGCCCACGCTTTCGAAGACCAGATCGGCTATGTCGAGGTGTTCAAGCAGCTCGGCGTTGGCATCGTGCAGATGTGCTACAACACCCAGAATCTGGTCGGCACCGGTTGCTACGAGCGTGACGGCGGCCTGTCAGGTTTCGGTCGCGAAATCGTTGCCGAGATGAACCGCGTCGGCGTCATGTGCGACCTGTCCCACGTCGGTTCCAAGACCTCCGAAGAAGTCATTCTCGAATCGAAAAAACCGGTCTGCTATTCGCACTGCCTGCCGTCGGGTCTCAAAGAGCACCCGCGCAACAAATCCGATGCAGAGTTGAAGTTCATTGCCGACCACGGCGGTTTCGTCGGCGTGACCATGTTCGCGCCGTTCCTCGCCAAGGGCATTGATTCGACCATCGACGATTACGCCGAAGCCATCGAATACACCATGAACATCGTCGGCGAAGACGCCATCGGTATCGGCACCGATTTCACTCAGGGTCACGGCCAGGACTTCTTCGAATACCTGACCCACGACAAGGGCTACGCCCGCCGCCTGACCAGCTTCGGCAAGATCATCAACCCGCTGGGCATCCGCACCGTCGGCGAATTCCCCAACCTCACCGAAACCCTGCTCAAGCGCGGCCATTCCGAGCGCGTGGTGCGCAAGATCATGGGTGAGAACTGGGTAAGCGTTCTTAAGAACGTCTGGGGCGAATAACGCTTTCTCAAGACCGCCGCCGATCTGCCCCCTCTCCTGAGGGAGAGGGCTGGGGTGAGGGCCGCGGCCAACACTGAACCATCATTTTTCTGGAGTTAAGTTTCCATGGCCAAGATCGCCCCGCAATTGCCTATCGAAGTCGACAGCGAGACCGGTGTCTGGACCTCCGACGCCCTGCCAATGCTCTATGTGCCGCGTCACTTTTTCGTCAACAACCACATGGGCATCGAGGAAGTGCTCGGCGCTGAAGCCTACGCCGAGATCCTCTACAAGGCCGGCTACAAATCCGCCTGGCACTGGTGTGAAAAGGAAGCCGAATGCCACGGCCTGGAAGGCGTCGCGGTGTTCGAGCACTACATGAAACGCCTGTCGCAGCGCGGCTGGGGTCTGTTCAAGATCCAGGACATCGACCTCGACAAAGGCACCGCCAGCGTCAAGCTCGAGCACTCGGCGTTTGTCTATGTCTACGGCAAGGTCGGGCGCAAGGTCGACTACATGTTCACCGGCTGGTTCGCCGGTGCCATGGATCAGATCCTCGAAGCCCGTGGCAGCAAGATCCGTACTGTGGCCGAACAAGTCTACGGAGGCTCCGAAGAGGGCCACGATGACGGCTTGTTCATCGTCAAGCCGTTGTAAGCCGAGGACCGTGCCATGGCTTTCGAAGCAATGTTCCAGCCGATCCAGATCGGCAAACTGACCATCCGCAATCGCGTGCTCAGCACCGCGCACGCCGAGGTCTACGCGACTGACGGTGGCATGACCACCGACCGCTACGTCAAATACTACGAAGAGAAAGCCAAGGGCGGCATCGGCCTGGCGATCTGTGGCGGTTCGTCCGTGGTGGCGATCGACAGCCCGCAGGAATGGTGGAGTTCGGTCAATCTGTCCACCGACCGGATCATTCCGCACTTCCAGAATCTGGCCGACGCCATGCACAAGCATGGCGCCAAGATCATGATCCAGATTACCCACATGGGCCGGCGCTCGCGCTGGGACGGCTTCAACTGGCCGACCTTGATGTCGCCCTCGGGCATCCGTGAACCGGTGCACCGCGCCACTTGCAAAACCATCGAGCCGGAAGAGATCTGGCGAGTGATCGGCAACTACGCCCAGGCTGCGCGCCGGGCCAAGGCCGGTGGCCTCGATGGCGTCGAACTGTCGGCCGTGCACCAGCACATGATCGACCAGTTCTGGAGCCCGCGCGTCAACAAGCGTACCGATGAATGGGGCGGCAGCTTCGAAGGGCGGATGAAGTTCGGCCTGGAAGTGCTCAAAGCCGTGCGCGCCGAGGTCGGTGACGACTTCTGCGTGGGCATGCGCCTGTGCGGTGACGAGTTCCACCCGGACGGCTTGTCCCACGAGGACATGAAGCAGATCGCCAAGTATTACGACGACACCGGCATGCTCGATTTCATCGGCGTGGTCGGCTCGGGTTGCGACACGCACAACACCCTGGCCAACGTGATTCCGAACATGAGTTATCCACCGGAGCCGTTCCTGCATCTGGCTGCCGGGATCAAGGAAGTGGTCAAGGTGCCGGTGCTGCACGCGCAGAACATCAAGGACCCGAACCAGGCCACGCGCATCCTTGAAGGCGGTTACGTCGACATGGTCGGCATGACCCGCGCACACATCGCCGACCCGCACCTGATCGCCAAGATCAAGATGGGCCAGATCGACCAGATCAAGCAGTGCGTCGGCGCCAACTATTGCATCGACCGCCAGTATCAGGGCCTGGACGTGCTGTGCATCCAGAACGCCGCGACCTCCCGTGAATACATGGGCGTGCCGCACATCATCGAGAAATCCACCGGGCCGAAACGCAAAGTGGTGGTCGTTGGTGCCGGCCCGGCCGGGATGGAAGCCGCACGCGTGGCTGCCGAGCGTGGCCACGACGTCACGCTGTTCGAGAAAAAAGACTTCATCGGCGGGCAGATCACCACCGCATCGAAAGCACCGCAGCGTGACCAGATCGCCGGCATCACTCGCTGGTTCCAGCTGGAACTGGCGCGGCTGAAAGTCGATCTGCGCCTGGGCACGGCGGCGGATGCCGACACCATCATGGACCTGCGTCCGGACGTGGTGGTGCTGGCGGTCGGCGGTCATCCGTACCTTGAGCAGAACGAACACTGGGGCGCGGCCGAAGGGCTGGTGGTCAGCAGCTGGGACGTGCTCGACGGCAAGGTTGCGCCGGGCAAGAACGTGCTGGTCTACGACACCATCTGCGAGTTCACCGGCATGTCGGTGGCCGACTTCCTCGCCGACAAGGGCAGCCAGGTCGAGATCGTCACCGACGACATCAAACCGGGCGTGGCCATCGGCGGCACGTCGTTCCCGACCTATTACCGCAGCATGTACCCGAAAGAAGTGATCATGACCGGCGACATGATGCTGGAGAAGGTCTACCGCGAAGGCGACAAGCTGATCGCGGTGCTGGAGAACGAATACACCGGCGCGAAAGAGGAGCGGGTGGTCGATCAGGTGGTCGTCGAAAACGGCGTACGCCCGGACGAGGAAATCTACTACGCGCTCAAGGACGGCTCGCGCAACAAGGGCCAGATCGACGTCGAAGCGCTGTTCGCGATCCAGCCGCAACCTTCGCTGAGCGAAGCGGGCGACGGCTACTTGCTGTTCCGCATCGGCGACTGCGTGGCGCAGCGCAACACACACGCCGCGATCTATGACGCACTGCGGTTGTGCAAGGATTTCTGACGGCTTGCACCAAACCCTGTGGGAGCGAGCCTGCTCGCGAATGCAATCTGTCAGTTGACGATGATGTCGACTGACTCACCGCTTTCGCGAGCAGGCTCGCTCCCACAGTAAAGCGGATCGTGTTTCTCCAGGTTGCACTGGTGGGAGCTTCACCTATGTTGAACACCCTTCTTCCAATCCTGTTGTTCGCAGCCCTGGGCCTTGCTGTCCTCGGCGCGTTGCGGCGGATGAACATGTGGCGCCGGGGGCGGGCGGCGAAGGTCGATCTGCTCGGCGGTCTGCTGGCCATGCCCAAGCGCTACATGGTCGACCTGCATCACGTCGTCGCGCGGGACAAATACATTGCCAACACCCACGTCGCCACGGCGGGCGGTGCGGTGGCGTCGATTGTGCTGGCCATTCTGGTGCACGGTTTCGGCCTGCATAACCGCATCCTTGGCTACGCCTTGCTGCTGATGTCGGCGGTGATGTTTGTCGGTGCGATCTTCATGTACCTGCGTCGGCTCAATCCGCCTGCACGTCTGTCGAAAGGCCCGTGGATGCGCCTGCCGAAAAGCCTGCTGGCCTTCTCCGCGTCGTTTTTCCTGGTGACCCTGCCGGTGGCGGGGATCCTGCCGGAAAACTTCGGCGGCTGGGTGCTCGCAGCCATCCTCGGTGTTGGCGTGCTGTGGGGCGTGTCGGAACTGTTCTTCGGCATGACCTGGGGCGGGCCGATGAAACATGCCTTTGCCGGTGCGCTGCACCTGGCCTGGCACCGTCGCCCGGAACGCTTTGGCGGCGGGCGCTCGACCGGTCTGAAACCGCTGGACCTGAACAATCCCGATGCGCCGCTGGGCGTGGAAAAACCCAAGGATTTCACTTGGAACCAGTTGCTCGGTTTCGACGCCTGCGTGCAGTGCGGCAAGTGCGAAGCGGCTTGCCCGGCCTTCGCCGCCGGACAGCCGCTGAACCCGAAAAAACTGATTCAGGACATGGTCGTCGGCCTCGCCGGCGGCACTGACGCGAAGTTCGCCGGCAGCCCGTATCCGGGCAAACCGATCGGCGAGCATGGCGGCAATCCGCATCAACCGATCGTCAACGGTCTGGTCGACGCCGAAACCCTGTGGTCGTGCACCACCTGCCGCGCCTGCGTCGAGGAATGCCCGATGATGATCGAGCACGTCGATGCGATCGTCGACATGCGCCGGCATCTGACCCTGGAAAAAGGCGCTACGCCGAACAAGGGCGCCGAAGTCCTCGAAAACCTGATCGCCACCGACAACCCCGGCGGTTTCGCCCCGGGCGGGCGGATGAACTGGGCAGCGGACCTGAACCTCACTCTGCTCAGCGAAAAGAAATCCACCGACGTGCTCTTCTGGGTCGGCGACGGCGCGTTCGACATGCGCAACCAGCGCACCCTGCGTGCCTTCGTCAAAGTGCTGAAGGCAGCGAAAGTCGACTTCGCTGTACTCGGTCTTGAGGAGCGCGACAGCGGCGATGTGGCCCGCCGTCTGGGCGACGAAGCAACGTTCCAGCAGCTCGCCAAACGCAATATCCAGACGTTGGCCAAATACAGCTTCAACCGCATCGTCACCTGCGATCCGCACAGTTTCCATGTGCTGAAAAACGAGTACGGCGCCTTCGACGGCAACTATCTGGTGCAGCACCACAGCACCTACATGGCCGAGATCATTCAGGCCGGCGCGCTCAACCTCGGGCAGCACAAAGGCAACAGCGTGACCTATCACGATCCGTGCTACCTGGGCCGCTACAACGGCGAGTACGAAGCGCCGCGTGAAGTGCTGCGTGCCCTCGGCATTGAAGTCAAAGAGATGCAACGGTCCGGCTTCCGCTCGCGCTGCTGCGGCGGCGGTGGCGGCGCGCCGATCACCGACATTCCGGGCAAGCAGCGCATCCCCGACATGCGCATGGAAGACATCCGCGAAACCGGCGCCGAACTGGTGGCGGTGGGTTGTCCACAGTGCACGGCGATGCTCGAAGGCGTGGTCGAACCGCGTCCGCTGATCAAGGACATCGCCGAACTGGTGGCCGACGCGCTGCTCGAAGACGCCGCGCCAAACAAGCCTGCCAGCCCGGCCAAACGTGAACCTGCGGAGGTGCACTGATGAGCGACATTATCCGCCGCGACCCGCGCGCCGAATGGATTGCGCGCAACCGCCTGCATCCGCTGCACGCGGCGATGCAACCGGCGCAACACAGCTGGATGGGTCCCAATGGCGTCATCCGCAAGAATCTGCACGGCATGGGTTTTATCGGCCCCAACGGCATCAAACGCATTGACCGCAGCGGCGCGCAGCAGGGTGGGGCGGTCAAACGCTCGGCTGCTGTTGAAGTGCAGTTGCCGCTGCATCAGGTACCGGCCCCGGCGTTCTACATCAGTGTGGTGCCGGATATGGTCGGTGGTCGCCTGAGCAGCCACGACCGCGATCTGCTCGGCCTTGCTCACCAACTGGCCGGCACCGATGGTGCGGTGCTCGCCGTGGTGTTCGGCGAGCATAAGGAAAGCGCTTTCGAAACCGCTGGCGTCGATCGCTTGCTGGTGCTTGAAGGCGAGGAATTCAGCGGTTATGCACCGGAGCAACGGGTGCAGGGTTTGCGCGCTGTGGATAACCAATTCAACCCGCGTCACTGGTTGCTGCCGGACAGCCGCAGCGGTGGCGGCGAACTCGGCCGACGCTTTGCTGCAGCGCTGGGTGAGCGTCCGGCCACGCGGGTCTGGCAGGTCAAGGATCAGGAGTGCATCGGCCGCGCCGGGGCCGGATTGCAAGACCTGGCGCGTCCAGTGGCGCGGTTGATTCTCGCCGCTGCCGAATGCGCAGAACCGGTCAGCGAAACTCGTCACGAAGCGTTGCCAGTGGAGTTATCCACAAGCGTCGCGCGCAGCTTGTCGCGAATCGAAGATCTCGGCGCAGTGGCGGTAGATCCGGCGGCGATTCCGATGGCCGAAGCGGAGTTCATTTTCTCCGGCGGCAACGGCGTCAAGGACTGGAAGTTGTTCCACGAAACGGCCGCAGCCCTCGGCGCCACCGAAGGCGCTTCGCGGGTGGCGGTGGACGACGGCTTCATGGCGCGCGATCGTCAGGTCGGCGCGTCCGGCACCTGGGTCACCGCGCGGGTCTATGTGGCTGTGGGTATCTCTGGCGCGATCCAGCACCTGCAAGGCATTGGCGCCTGCGACAAGGTGGTGGCGATCAACCTCGATCCGGGTTGCGACATGATCAAGCGTGCCGACCTCTCGGTGATCGGCGAAAGCGCAGAGATTCTGCAAGCGTTGATCGAAGCGGTCGCGGCTTACCGCAACGAAGCCAAGCGCGATGCGGCGTAAGGAAACCCTATGAACACGAACGTTATCAGTCTGGTTTCAATCGGCGCTCACCCGACCTCAGGTCGGCCACGGCGCGCCGATCAGGATGCGCGCGCGGTGGAACTGGGCCTGCAATTGGCTGGGGATAACCTGCAAGTGCTGCATGCCGGTGATGTTGCCGAACCGGCCCTGCGTGCCTATCTCGGCATGGGCCTGGAACAGCTGCATGTGCTGGAACAACCCGCCGGCGCCGATGCATTGCCGGCGCTGACCGCGTACCTGCGTGATGCCGGGGCGCAAGTGGTGCTGACCGGCAGTCAGGCGGAAACCGGGGAAGGTTCGGGGATGTTGCCGTTCCTCCTGGCCGAAGGCCTGGGCTGGCCGCTGGTGGTGGGCCTGGCGCAGGTCGAATCAATCAATGACGGTTCGGCGCTGGTCCTGCAAGCGTTGCCGCGCGGGCAGCGACGCCGCTTGAAGGTGAAACTGCCGTTTCTGGCGACTGTGGATAACGCCGCCCCCAAGCCTCGGCAGAGCGCGTACGGCCCGGCGCGACGGGGCGAATTGGCCGCCGATGACGTTGAAGTTGTTGAGGACCAATTGTTGGCCGTCGCCACGCTGCAACCGGCCAAGCCACGACCCAAGCGCTTGAAGGTGATCAAGGCCAAGAGCGGCGCCGACCGGATGAAGGCCGCGACGGCCAAGGCCAGTGGTGGCGGTGGGCAGGTGCTCAAGGGCGTTACCGCACAGGCTGGGGCTGAAGCGATTCTGAAGTTGCTTATTGAAGAAGGCGTTGTCCGCTAGTCACCTCTTCCTGGCATGGAATAACCACTGTGGGAGCGAGCCTGCTCGCGAAAGCGGACTGTCAGCCGACACATGCATCGACTGACCCGACGCCTTCGCGAGCAGGCTCGCTCCCACATTGGCATTTCTCCACCGCCAATCTGTACTGCTTACCCACAATCGCTGTTGGCGAAGCTGTGGATAACGTGTTCGCCCTTCCGCGCACCCCACGCCGTTCAAGCCTTCCAGCCATAAGATCAAAAAACGATCAGTGTAACTCACGGATTTAACGGGCTTTTCACTCGGTATTAATCGAGAAGTTGCCCCCAATCTCTGTTGGCGCTTCTGTGGATAAGATGTTCGTTACCAGCTGTAGGCCATATGGAGCAGGGCTTACATGGGTTTGATCAATTATTGATCAAATGTGATCCCCGGGGGCCAAGAGCTGTTAACGCGAAGGGTTTTTCCCCAGTCACAGGTGTTTTTCCACAGGAGATTGAAAGTTGTCCCCGATCTCTGTTGGCGCTTCTGTGGATAACATGTTCGCTACCCGCTACAGGCCTCTGAATACGTGTTGTGTACGAGTGTGATCAAAAAACGATCAATTGTTTTGAGAAACCGCGATTCAGCATAAGTCACGATTTTTCTTTGCAAATCAGCAGGATATTTTTTGAGTCATCCACAGTTACCCCCATTTGCTGTGGGCGGGTATGTGGATAACTTGTTTGCGGAAGGCTGGAGGGCTTGGTGGGTATGGGTGCGAGGGTGGTTGATCGGAAATTGATCAGCTGGAAGATGTAGCGTGGGTCAGGGCGTCTTCGCGAGCAGGCTCGCTCCCACAGGGGAATGCATTCCACCTGTAGGAGCTGCCGCAGGCTGCGATCTTTTGCTCTTGATCAGCCCTGAACCGGTACGCCTTTGAGGTAAGGCGCTGGCTCAGCCCCGAGGTTGTTCAACATCCGCTCGCTGTACCAGTCGACGAAGTTGACCACGCCGAATTCATAGGTTTTGGAGTAAGGCCCCGGCTGGTAAGCGGTGGAGTTGATCCCGCGCTGGTTTTCCTCAGCCAGGCGCCGGTCCTGATCGTTGGTCGCATCCCACACCTGGCGCATGCGCTCGACGTCGTAATCGACACCTTCCACCGCGTCCTTGTGCACCAGCCACTTGGTGGTGACCATGGTTTCCTGGGCGCTGATCGGCCACACGGTGAAGACGATGATGTGATCGCCCATGCAGTGGTTCCACGAGTGCGGCAGGTGCAGGATGCGCATCGAGCCCAGGTCCGGGTTCTTGATGCGGCCCATCAGTTTCGCGCAGCCCTGTTTGCCGTCGAGGGTCATCGACACGGTGCCCTTGAGCAGCGGCATACGCACGATACGGTTGCGCAAGCCGAAACTGGCGTGAGCGTAAGGGATCTTTTCCGCTTCCCAGGCAGCGGCGGAGGCGGCGACGTGATCCTTGAACGCCTGATCGGCGCGCGGGTCGGTGACGTCGTCCCATTCCAGCAGGGTTTTCAACAGTTCCGGGTGCGATGCGTTGCAGTGGTAGCACTCGCGGTTGTTTTCCAGCACCAGTTTCCAGTTGGCCTTTTCCATCAAGGTGGTGGTGATCGCCACCTTGGTGTTCTCCATGTCGTACGGTTCCATGTAATGGTTGAGCGTCGACAGGAAGTCATCGATGGCCGGGGGGTTCTCTGCCAGGCTGATGAAGATGTATCCGCCAGCGGTTTTCACGTTCACCGGTTTCAGGCCGTACTGCTTCATGTCGAAGTCGGCGCCCATCTCGGTGCCGGCGAACAGCAGGCGACCGTCCAGTTCGTAAGTCCACTGGTGGTAATGGCAGACCAGTTTGGCGACTTTGCCTTTTTCACTGGTGCACAGGCGCGAGCCACGGTGGCGGCAGACGTTGTGGAACGCGTGCACAACGCCCTCGGCGCCACGAATGACGATGATCGGGTTCTTGCCGACCTGCAGGGTCAGGTAGTTGCCCTTGGCCGGGATCTCGCAGGTCATGCCGGCGATCAACCATTCCTTTTGGAAGATCTCCTGCATATCGATATCGAACAGGCGCTCGTCGCTGTAGAACGGTTGCGGCAGGGAAAAGGTGCGCTCGCGCTCCTGCAGCATTTGTGCGGTGGCCTTGCGTGCGGGTTCCAGCGGATCGCCCAGGCTTATTTTTGCGGTGACGTCCATCGATGTAATCCTCATGGCCCTCTGCGTGGCCGGCGAAAGTGGCTGATCAGGTGTGCTGCAAAACGGTTGCTACGCAAGGTGTAAAGAAGTCGTCTTGTGTTGGGGCGAGTGTGGGGCCGGCGCTGGGGGGAACCTTATCCATGCGCGACATGGCGCAATCTGTTCCCGACGCGCAAGCCCCGGTGTTCAAGGGCTGGTCGCGATAAGTATGTCAATGTCGCGGATAGGTAAACGCACGGTCTGCGCTATACGCAGAATCGCCGACAAGAGGCCGACAGTCGGCCGTGGAGAACAGCATGTCCAACAGCTTCCTGAATCCGGTCACCACCCAGACCTGGGCCAATGGCCGACACATTGTCCGTTGCGTCAAAGTCATCCAGGAAACCTGGGATGTGCGCACCTTCTGCTTTATGGCCGACCAGCCGATCCTGTTCTTCTTCAAGCCGGGGCAGTTCGTCACCCTGGAGCTGGAAATCGAAGGCCAGCCGATCATGCGCTCCTACACCATCTCCAGCTCGCCGTCGGTGCCGTACAGCTTTTCGGTGACGATCAAACGCGTGCCGGGCGGCAAGGTCTCCAACTGGTTGCACGACACTTTGCATGAAGGTCAGGAGCTGGCGGTGCATGGCCCGGTCGGGCTGTTCAACGCCATCGACTTCCCGAGCCCGAAAGTCCTCTACCTGAGCGGCGGCGTCGGCATCACCCCGTGCATGTCGATGGCGCGCTGGTTCTACGACACCAACGCCAACGTCGACATGACCTTCGTGCACAGCGCACGGTCGCCGAAAGACATCATTTACCACCGCGAACTCGAGCACATGGCTTCGCGGATCGATAACTTCAGCCTGCACCTGATCTGTGAAAAGCACGGCCTCGGTGAGCCATGGGCCGGTTATCGCGGTTATCTGAATCACAAGATGCTCGAACTGATAGTTCCGGACTTCCTCGAACGCGAAGTGTTCTGCTGCGGCCCGACGCCGTACATGACTGCGGTCAAACGCTTGCTGGAAGCGGCCGGCTACGACATGTCGCGCTACCACGAAGAATCCTTCGGCGCCACGCCACCCGAGGCCCGCGCCGACGCGGTGGAACAGGCCGAACAAGCCGCCGATGCGCCGGAAATCGACGCCGCGGATCTGCATCAGGTGGAATTCACCGCCTCCGGCAAAAGCATTCGCGTCGGCCCGGGCGAAACCGTACACGCAGCCGCCGCCAAGCTCGGCCTGATGATCCCGAAAGCCTGCGGCATGGGCATTTGCGGAACGTGCAAGGTGATGAAACTGGGCGGCGAAGTGGAGATGGAGCACAACGGCGGGATTACCGAGGACGACGAGGCGGAAGGGTTTATCCTGTCGTGCTGCAGCGTGCCGAAGGGGGATGTGCGGATTGAGTTTTAAATAGGCATGAACTTGGGTCGATCTCCTAAATGAGGAGATCGACCGGGAAAGTGCAATTTCAAATCAGCCCGAACAAAGCGAGCAGGCCGAAGCCCACAAAGGCAAAGCCAAATATTTGCTGGTATTTATTCAGTTTGAGCAGGTCGCGTTTGAGTGTTGGCGGGAAATTCTTAACGTCTCTTGCGCTGACTTTGCCTTGGGAAATGTACCGTGCGGGTTTTTTGAGGATGCCGAAAATTTCACCCAACATATAAATACGTCCCCCCAGGCCCGCTTGCCATAACATGAGCAAAGACGATGTGATTGAACTGCGTTTTAGGCTGTTTAGGATCGTTTCCAGTCTTCTCTTGGCGGTATAAAGTAAAATTCCATTTACCACTAAAAGACCTGCGAAACTCACCAGTGTCATAATCACTATGGGATCTTTTACGATATTGTTAATTTGATCAATGGATGAGCTTATTCCCAAGCACATCATGATTGCAAAAAATATGAAAACCAGTCTATATAAAATAATTAAGTTCTTTCTAAGCTTTTTTGGAAAGTTTTCGAAGTCGTTCGCGCAAAGTTTTCCGGTGTGAATGTAAAATTCAGGGTTTCGCATGATGTCGAACACTTCTCCCATCATGTAGATTTTGCCCCAAAGACCTCCATGCCAAAGCATTATCAGGCTGCTTGAAATCGAACTGTTCATGAGATGGTTCAGTATGGTTTTGGTTTTTGTTTTTGCGACATACAACATCACTGCTATTAAACTAAATATGCCGACGAAGTCTACAATACCAATCAACAAGAATATTTTCTCTGAAGTGCGAAGAGTCATCTAACAGCCTCGTATACTTTCTCTGCGATCCGTTCGCCGCCTTTCTCGCCCAAAGTCCCGCCGGCGTAATTTCCGAGTCCTGCCAGTAGCGCACTGCAAAGTACAGTGCCAAGCCCGCCTGTCGGGAGGCCAGCGCCTACGCAAATCGTTGAGGCAGTCAAGCTTACGAGCGCGCCGGCAACCATTCCGCCACCCACACCACCCAAAAAGCTTCCGCTCTCCGTGAACTTCACCTTTTCACATGACTCCGCGCTTCCGTGCATGCAGACATCCTGCACCTTTAAGGCGGAGGCGCCACCACCCACCGCTGTACCGATCCAGCCGCCATATTTAACGTACTGTGATGCTTGGCTGACTGCCCGAATATGCGTGGCATAACCTGGGTTCTGGCCGATTCCGCCGGCTTTTCGCCAGCGGTGCACAAGATAGGGATGATCAATGCCTAGACTGGTCTTCAGGCTCGGGTAATCGGGTATGCCCATACTCTGCCGGGTGAACCGATTGAGTTGGACGTCCAGCTTTTTGAGTAATTGGTCACGCTTGTTTATGAATTCTTCAGAGACCCGGTGGCTTTTTACGTCCAGCGTATGAACATGCAACTTCTCAAGATCTGCGAGAACATTTTTTATGCCATCCAGATGATTGGCTGCCATGGCCGTGACGACCCCGATCACTTTTGATTCATAGGCAAGTGCGGTCTGGATCACGCCATAGTGCTGCGCCATGAAATCCGCTTCTTCCACGGTCAGCGGTTCCAGCGTCGCACTGACGAAACGCGCGGTCTGCATCAGCAATGCTTCCTCGTATGTGCATTGCTGATTGTCAGGGTCGCTCAGCACGATCATCGAACCGGCTTTAATCATGTCCGGGGTCGGATTCAAACTTCTGAATCTGGCGATGACATTCGGGTTGGCGGAGGGGAGCAGTTGTGCCTCAAGCTTCTCGGCGACAATGCTTTTCGGCACGATGTAAAAACCCGGCTCCGATGGGGCCGGACGATCTTGCGGCCAGTGCTCGCTGGGGAAGAACTTCAAGTCGTTGACGGGGTGAGGGCTGCGCGCGGTGCTGCTGTTATTAACGCGCGCCACTCTGAGGTTCTGCTGATGAATCGCGCGCAGCAACCTGTCTGGATCGGAGCGCGAGGCAGGCTGCCTGAGCATCGATAACGGGCGTTTTTTTACCGCTTCATGAATGGCACCTTTGGTGCCGCGTACCAGAACTCTGGATTGGTTCAGAAGATGACGCTGTTCCTGTGCGAGGGCGTCAAGGCCCATGTCCGCTGAAAGGCGGCCGCTGGCGACATCATCGACAATGCCCTTGGCGAAGCGCGCGACCTCCTGATTGAACTGCACGCGCGCACTGCCGAATGCCAGATGATGTGAGCCGACTGTCTGTGCCTGTCCGAGCAGCTTGCCGGCAACGTGTCGAACGTCGCTGAGACCATGGCGCTGATCGCTCAACCTTCTTCGCCCCACGAGGCATGGCCGCTGGTCCCGGCGAGGTGATGCACCCAGCTGATGCCACGATAACGAATGGCGACCTGCTCCTGAGGTTCCGCGTCGTTGTGCAGAATGACGTGGGGCATATCCAGGTTCAGTTCGGTGAGCACCGCACCGTCGATCGAGACAGAAAAGTATTTTTCCTGCTGACCCTGAGGGGAGGTTCTGTAGAAGTTGATCTTGCAGTCGATCTCTTCACGGTTGGCCAGTGCCTGGGCCAGCAGCGGTGAAGATTTGTCGACGACTTTGGTGACAATGACCGGCGCGTGGGTGGCTCGGTGAGAGTTGTCGAGGTTGGCGAGGTTGTGGCTGTACGACAGCACCATGATTTCATCGGTGTGTGCCGCCTGATATCTGTTGCCCACCGAATCAGGCGTTGAGCAGCCTGCCGAAATCAGCCCTTGGGTCTTGCCCGTGATCGTCATGTAGCCGGGAATTGCCATCGCGTGCGCTCCTTGAATCGGGAGCAAGCAGTCTATGGCGGGATTTTCTTGCTTTCTGTAGGCCTTGGTGTAGGCCGATTCTGAAAATGCAGGTCCGCGACGCGCAGCCTCTGGGTTGCATTCCCGTGCTGAGCATGGGAATGCAACTTGGGAGGGGAATCAGGCCGACATGACCTCGCGAATATCGCGCGCCAGTTCGCGCACGCGCTCTTCTTCGGTGTCCCAGGAGCACATGAAGCGTGCGCCGCCCTTGCCGATGAAGGTGTAGAAGCGCCAGTTCTTTGCAGTCAACGCAGCGATGGCCGGCTCGGACAGTTGCAGGAACACGCCGTTGGCTTGCACCGGGAACATCAGTTCGACCCCGGGAATGTCGCTGACCAGTTCTGCCAGCAGTTGCGCGCAGTGGTTGGCGTGGCGGGCGTATTTGAGCCAGGCGTCGTTTTCCAGAATGCCGACCCACGGTGCCGACAAAAAGCGCATCTTCGACGCCAGTTGCCCGGCCTGCTTGCAGCGGTAGTCGAAGTCTTCGGCCAGTTTGTGGTTGAAGAACAGGATCGCTTCACCCACCGCCATGCCGTTTTTCGTGCCGCCGAAGCACAGCACATCAACGCCGGCTTTCCAGGTCAGATCGGCGGGCGAGCAGCCGAGGAATGCGCAAGCGTTGGAGAACCGCGCGCCGTCCATGTGCAGGTGCAGGCCCAGCTCTTTGCAGGTTGCGCTGATGGCGCGGACTTCTTCCGGGGTGTAGACGCTACCGACTTCGGTAGCTTGAGTCAGGGTTACCACGCGCGGTTTCGGGTAGTGGATGTCCTGACGCTTGAGTGCGACTTCGCGGATCGATTGCGGGGTGATCTTGCCGTTTTCGGTGCCGGCGATCAGCAGCTTCGAGCCGTTGGAAAAGAATTCCGGAGCGCCGCATTCGTCGGTTTCGACGTGGGCGGTTTCCGAGCAGATCACGCTGTGGTAACTCTGGCACAGCGACGACAGGGCCAGCGAGTTGGCGGCGGTGCCGTTGAAGGCGAAGAACACTTCGCAGTCGGTTTCGAACAGGTTGCGGAAATGATCGGCCGCGCGGGCGGTCCATTCATCGTCGCCGTAAGCGCGCTGGTGGCCGTGGTTGGCCTGTTCCATGGCGGCCCAGGCTTCCGGGCAGATCCCGGAATAGTTGTCGCTGGCGAATTGTTGGCTCTTGTCGGTCATGGCCGGCTTCCGTAATCGAGACTCTTGTGAAGGCTCGTGGTCAATGAGGATGCGCACTTTACCGAAGATCTTCCGGGGAGCACATGCAATGTCGGGTGGGGAAAATTACCAGTTTATGGGCCGATTATGCACCTGAGCCAACGCGACGGTGCCCTGGATCTGCTCAAGTGGCTGGCGCTGCTGAGCATGTTGCTCGATCACCTGCGATATGTCGGCTTCTCCGCCGATTGGCTATATGTGCCAGGTCGCCTGGCGTTTCCGTGGTTTTGCCTGGCGATGGCGGCGAATCTGGCTCGGGGCGGTTCGCGCAAGATGGAATGGCGCTATCTGGGCTGGCTGGTGCTGTTCAGCGCCATCAGCGAAATCCCTTATCGCTTTTATATCCCCGACCCTGACACGTTCAACGTGATGCCGACGCTGGCGCTGGGCCTGCTGGTGGCGCGTGGCTGGCAGGATTCAGCATCGGTGGCGCGATTGCTCGCACTGGCCGCGCTGGTGGTTGCGGCGGTTTTTTCAGAACGACTGATGTTCGGTTTCTTCGGCGTATTGTTGCCGTTGGCGCTGCTGCTGGTGTTCCGCCGACCCTGGTATTTCAGCCTGTTGCCGGGGCTGGTGTGTCTGGCGGCGAACCAATGGCAGGTGCTGCTCGAATCGGCGCGGTTCGGCAACAGCGTGGCGACTCTCGGGCTGGCGACATGTCTGTTTGCGCCGATGCTGGGAATGTTCTTGTTGCGACATGGGCGACATCTGCAGCCACCACCGATGCGGCGCTGGGCCTATGCGCTGTATCCCGCGCATTTCCTCCTGCTGCTCGCCATCCGCCAAATCATCGCCTGATCCCTGTGGGAGCGAGCCTGCTCGCGAAAGCGGTCTGCCAGTCAACTTCTATGTCGGATGTGCCGGCCTCTTCGCGAGCAGGCTCGCTCCCACAGTGGATCTCCGGCGTTTCGAAGAGAGCATTTCCAGCCATGTCGTAAACGCACCTTTGCGTGGCGCGCGCAGGCATTTGAGCTGTCTGTGCCGGTCATACCATCGCATCAAAGGGCACTGCCATCATTGCCAGTGCCTACCGAGACGAATGGCGCACAGATGCCGCTGGGAGAGACGCGATGTTCAGCAAGCAAGACCAGATCCAGGGTTACGACGATGCACTGCTGGCGGCGATGAATGCCGAGGAGCAACGTCAGGAAGATCACATCGAGCTGATCGCGTCGGAGAACTACACCAGCAAGCGCGTCATGCAGGCGCAAGGCAGCGGCCTGACCAACAAATACGCCGAAGGCTATCCGGGCAAGCGCTACTACGGTGGCTGCGAGCATGTGGACAAGGTCGAAGCACTGGCCATCGAACGCGCCAAGCAACTGTTCGGCGCCGACTACGCCAACGTCCAGCCGCACTCCGGCTCCTCGGCCAACAGCGCCGTGTATCTGGCGCTGATCCAGCCGGGCGACACTATCCTCGGCATGAGCCTGGCCCACGGTGGTCACCTGACCCACGGCGCCAAAGTGTCGTCCTCGGGCAAGCTCTACAACGCCGTGCAGTACGGCATCAACACCGACACCGGGCTGATCGACTACGACGAAGTCGAGCGTCTGGCCGTCGAGTGCAAACCGAAAATGATCGTTGCCGGTTTCTCCGCTTACTCAAAGACTCTGGACTTCCCGCGCTTCCGTCAGATCGCCGACAAGGTCGGTGCGCTGCTGTTCGTCGACATGGCCCACGTCGCCGGTCTGGTTGCTGCCGGCCTGTACCCGAACCCGCTGCCGTACGCCGACGTGGTCACCACCACCACGCACAAGACCCTGCGCGGTCCGCGTGGCGGGCTGATCCTGGCCAAGTCCAACGAAGAGATCGAGAAAAAGCTCAACGCCGCCGTGTTCCCCGGTGCCCAGGGCGGTCCGCTGATGCACGTCATCGCCGGTAAGGCGGTGTGCTTCAAGGAAGCGCTGGAGCCTGGCTTCAAGGCTTATCAGCAACAAGTGATCGACAACGCCCAGGCGATGGCCAGCGTGTTCATCAAGCGTGGCTACGATGTGGTCTCCGGCGGTACCGACAACCATTTGTTCCTGGTCAGCCTGATCCGTCAGGGCCTGACCGGCAAGGACGCCGACGCCGCGCTGGGCCGTGCCCACATCACCGTGAACAAGAACGCCGTGCCGAACGACCCGCAGTCGCCGTTCGTGACCTCGGGCCTGCGCATCGGCACCCCGGCGGTGACCACGCGCGGCTTCAAGGTCAGCCAGTGCGAAACCCTCGCCGGCTGGATCTGCGACATCCTCGACAACCTCGGCGACGCCGATGTCGAGGCCAATGTCGCCCAGCAGGTCTCGGCCCTGTGCGCAGACTTCCCGGTTTATCGCTGAGTCGGTTTTGGAGTAATGACTATGCAACGCTATTCCGGCTTCGGCCTGTTCAAACACTCGCTCAGCCACCACGAAAACTGGCAGCGCATGTGGCGCACGCCAACGCCGAAAAAAGTCTACGACGTGGTCATCGTCGGCGGCGGCGGGCACGGCCTGGCGACGGCCTACTATCTGGCCAAGGAGCACGGCATCACCAATGTCGCCGTGGTCGAGAAGGGTTGGCTGGGCGGCGGTAACACCGCACGCAACACCACCATCGTGCGCTCCAACTACCTGTGGGACGAGTCGGCGCACCTCTACGAACACGCGATGAAATTGTGGGAAGGCCTGTCGCAGGATCTCAACTACAACGTGATGTTCTCCCAGCGCGGCGTTTATAACCTGTGCCACACCCTGCAGGACATCCGTGATTCCGAGCGTCGGGTCAGCGCCAACCGCCTCAACGGCGTCGACGGCGAATTGCTCGACGCCAAGCAGGTTGCGGACGAGATTCCGTACCTGGACTGCTCGAAAAACACCCGCTACCCGATCATGGGCGCAACCGTGCAGCGTCGCGGCGGCGTCGCCCGTCACGATGCCGTGGCGTGGGGCTTCGCGCGTGCCGCCGATGCCTTGGGCGTGGACCTGATCCAGCAGACCGAAGTGATCGGCTTCCGCAAGGAAAACGGCGTGTGCATCGGCGTCGAAACCAACAAGGGTTTCATCGGCGCCAAGCGCGTCGGCGTGGTGACGGCCGGTAACTCCGGGCACATGGCCAAGCTTGCCGGTTTCCGCCTGCCGATCGAATCCCACCCGCTGCAGGCGCTGGTGTCCGAGCCGATCAAGCCGATTATCGACAGCGTGATCATGTCCAACGCCGTACACGGTTACATCAGCCAGTCCGACAAGGGCGACCTGGTGATCGGCGCCGGTATCGACGGCTACAACGGCTACGGCCAGCGTGGTTCGTACCCGGTAATCGAACACACCATCCAGGCCATCGTCGAGATGTTCCCGGTGTTGTCCCGCGTACGCATGAACCGCCAGTGGGGCGGCATCGTCGACACCACCCCGGACGCCTGCCCGATCATTTCCAAGACGCCGGTACCGAACATGTTCTTCAACTGCGGTTGGGGCACCGGCGGCTTCAAGGCCACACCGGGTTCGGGCAACGTGTTTGCCGCGAGTCTGGCCAAGGGTGAAATGCACCCGCTGGCCGCACCGTTTTCCATCGACCGTTTCCACAACGGCGCGCTCATCGACGAACACGGCGCTGCTGCCGTCGCCCACTAACAGGAGAAATCCCTATGTTGCACATCTTCTGTCCTCACTGCGGCGAACTGCGCTCCGAAGAGGAATTCCATGCATCCGGTCAGGCGCACATCCCGCGTCCGCTGGATCCGAACGCCTGCACCGATGAAGAGTGGGGCGACTACATGTTCTTCCGCGATAACCCGCGCGGTCTGCACCACGAGTTGTGGGACCACGTTGCCGGTTGCCGCCAGTACTTCAACGTCACCCGCGATACCGTGACCTACGAGATTCTCGAGAGCTACAAGATCGGCGAAAAGCCGCAATTCACCGACAAGGCTGGCACTGCGAAAACAGCCACGACGGCGCTGGGAGAGAAGGTATGAGCCAGACCAATCGCCTGTCCAACGGTGGACGGATCGACCGCAACAAAGTGCTGAGCTTCACCTTCAACGGCCAGACCTACAAAGGCTATGAAGGCGACTCGCTGGCTGCTGCACTGATTGCCAACGGCGTCGATATCATCGGCCGCAGCTTCAAGTATTCGCGTCCTCGCGGCATCTTCGCGGCCGGTTCCGAAGAACCGAACGCCGTGCTGCAGATCGGTGCCACCGAAGCCACGCAGATTCCCAACGTGCGCGCCACGCAACAGGCGTTGTATCAGGGCCTGGTCGCCACCAGCACCAATGGCTGGCCGAGCGTCAACAACGACATGATGGGGATTCTCGGCAAGGTCGGCGGCAAGCTGATGCCGCCGGGTTTCTACTACAAAACCTTCATGTACCCGCAATCGTTCTGGATGACTTACGAGAAGTACATCCGCAAGGCTGCCGGCCTCGGCCGTTCGCCGACCGAGAACGATCCGGACACCTACGACTACATGAACCAGCACTGCGACGTGCTGATCGTCGGTGCCGGCCCGGCCGGTCTCGCCGCAGCCCTGGCCGCTGCGCGCAGCGGTGCCCGCGTGATTCTGGCCGATGAGCAGGAAGAGTTCGGCGGCAGCCTGCTCGACTCGCGCGAAAGCCTCGACGGCAAACCGGCGATGGAATGGGTCGCCAGTGTCATCGCTGAATTGAAGAACACTCCGGACGTGCTGCTGTTGCCGCGCGCCACGGTCAACGGTTACCACGACCACAACTTCCTGACCATTCACGAACGCCTCACCGATCACCTTGGTGACCGCGCGCCAATCGGTCAGGTGCGTCAGCGCATCCACCGTGTCCGCGCCAAGCGCGTGGTGCTGGCGACCGGCGCCCACGAGCGTCCGCTGGTGTACGGCAACAACGACGTGCCGGGCAACATGCTCGCTGGCGCGGTGTCGACTTACGTGCGTCGTTATGGCGTAGCGCCGGGCAAAAAACTGGTGCTGTCGACCAACAACGATCACGCCTATCGCGTCGCTCTGGATTGGCTCGATGCCAGTCTGCCAGTCGTCGCCATCGCCGACGCGCGCAGCAATCCGCGCGGTGCATTGGTCGAAGAAGCGCGCGCCAAAGGCATTCGCATCCTCACCGGCAGCGCCGTCATCGAAGTGCGTGGCAGCAAGCGTGTGACCGCTGCCCGCGTCGCCGCGATTGACGTAAAGGCCCACGCCGTGACCAGTCCGGGCGAATGGCTCGACTGCGACCTGGTGGCCAGCTCCGGTGGTTACAGCCCGGTGGTTCACTTGGCTTCGCACCTCGGTGGCAAACCGGTCTGGCGCGAAGACATTCTCGGTTTCGTACCGGGCGAAGCACCGCAGAAGCGCGTGTGCGTCGGTGGCATCAATGGCGTCTACGCGCTCGGCGATTCGCTGGCCGACGGTTTCGAAGGTGGCGTGCGCGCTGCCGCTGAAGCCGGTTTCCAGACCGTCGAAGGCGTGTTGCCGAAAGCCCTGAGCCGTCTCGAAGAGCCGACCCTGGCGCTGTTCCAAGTGCCGCACGAGAAGAACTCGGCGCGTGCACCGAAGCAATTCGTCGACTTCCAGAATGACGTCACCGCCGGTGGTATCGAATTGGCGACCCGTGAAGGTTTCGAGTCGGTCGAGCACGTCAAACGCTACACCGCGCTGGGCTTCGGCACCGATCAGGGCAAGCTCGGCAACGTCAACGGTCTGGCCATTGCCGCCCGTTCGCTGAACGTGACCATCCCGCAGATGGGCACCACCATGTTCCGTCCGAACTACACGCCGGTGACCTTCGGCGCCGTGGCCGGTCGACACTGCGGGCACATCTTCGAACCGGTGCGCTACACCGCGCTGCATGCCTGGCATGTGAAGAACGGCGCCGAGTTTGAAGACGTCGGTCAGTGGAAGCGTCCCTGGTACTTCCCGAAAAACGGTGAAGACCTGCACGCGGCGGTCAAGCGCGAATGCAAAGCCGTGCGCGACAGCGTTGGCCTGCTCGATGCTTCGACCCTCGGCAAGATCGACATTCAAGGCCCAGATGCCCGCGAGTTTCTCAACCGCGTGTACACCAACGCCTGGACCAAGCTCGACGTGGGCAAGGCTCGCTACGGTTTGATGTGCAAGGAAGACGGCATGGTCTTCGACGACGGTGTGACGGCTTGCCTGGCCGACAACCATTTCGTCATGACCACCACCACCGGCGGCGCGGCTCGCGTGCTGCAATGGCTGGAGCTGTACCACCAGACCGAATGGCCGGATATGAAGGTGTACTTCACTTCGGTCACCGACCACTGGGCGACCATGACCCTGTCCGGGCCGAACAGCCGCAAGCTGCTCAGCGCCGTGACCGACATTGATCTGAGCAACGAAGCGTTCCCGTTCATGACCTGGAAAGAAGGTCTGGTTGGCGATGTGCCGGCGCGGGTGTTCCGTATCTCGTTCACTGGTGAGCTGTCGTACGAAGTCAACGTGCAGGCCGATTATGCGATGGGCGTGCTGGAGAAGATCGTCGAGGCCGGCAAGCAGTACAACCTGACGCCGTACGGCACGGAAACCATGCACGTGCTGCGGGCCGAAAAGGGTTTCATCATTGTCGGTCAGGACACTGACGGCTCGATGACCCCCGACGACCTGAACATGGGCTGGTGTGTCGGTCGCACCAAACCGTTCTCGTGGATCGGCCAGCGCGGCATGAACCGGGAAGATTGCGTGAAAGACCAGCGCAAACAACTGGTGGGCCTCAAGCCGATCGATCCGACCAAATGGCTGCCGGAAGGTGCGCAGCTGGTGTTCAACACCAAACAGGCGATCCCGATGACCATGGTCGGCCACGTGACCTCGAGTTACGCGCACAACTCCCTCGGTTATTCGTTTGCCATGGGTGTGGTCAAGGGCGGTCTCAAGCGCATGGGCGAGCGGGTGTTCGCACCCCTGGCCGATGGCAGCGTGATCGAGGCGGAAATCGTTTCTTCGGTGTTCTTCGATCCGAAGGGTGATCGCCAGAACATCTGACAACCTCGGGAGCGGTGGGCGGGCGGCTATTCGCGAGCAGGCTCGCTCCCACATTCGATCGCGTTCCCCTGTGGGAGCGAGCCTGCTCGCGAAGGCGGCGGCACAGCAACCACAGGAACCAACAGAATTCAGAAGGTGCTTTATGACCACAGCCAATGTTTACCAACAACGCCCGACCACTGGCGCCAAGGCCGAATCGTCGCTGCACCATGCCGACCTCGCCAGCCTGGTCGGCAAGGGCCGCAAGAACGCCGGCGTGATCGTGCGGGAAAAGAAACTCCTCGGCCACCTGACTATTCGTGGCGATGGCCACGATGCCGCATTCGCGGCCGGTGTGCACAAGGCGCTTGGCATTGAATTGCCCGGTGCGCTGAGCGTAATCGTCAAAGGCGAAACCAGCCTGCAATGGATGGGCCCGGACGAGTGGCTGCTGATCGTGCCAAGCGGTGAGGAATTCGCCGCCGAGCAGAAACTGCGCGAAGCGCTGGGCGATCTGCACATTGCTATCGTGAACGTCAGCGGCGGCCAGCAGATTCTCGAATTAAGCGGCCCGAACGTGCGTCAGGTGCTGATGAAGTCGACCAGCTACGACGTGCACCCGAACAACTTCCCGGTCGGCAAAGCGGTGGGCACGGTGTTCGCCAAGTCGCAGTTGATGATTCGTCATACCGCCGAAGACACCTGGGAACTGCTGATCCGTCGCAGCTTCTCGGATTACTGGTGGTTGTGGTTGCAGGATGCTTCGGCCGAGTACGGGCTGAGCGTTCAGGCCTGAAGATCAAAAGCCACCCCCTCACCCCAGCCCTCTCCCCCTGAGGGGGAGAGGGGGAAAGGGAGCAGATTTGTGTGTTTTTCGAGCCTGAGTTCGACGCGCTATTTCAGGTCGGCGTAGCTCGAAAGAACACCTCGGTCAGTCCCCTCTCCCTCTGGGAGAGGGCTAGGGTGAGGGAAAAACCTGACACCCCGCACAACGAACAGGAGTCACCGCACCATGAGCCGCGCCCCAGACACATGGATTCTGACCGCCGACTGCCCCAGCGTCCTCGGCACGGTGGACGCGGTCACGCGTTTTCTGTTCGAGCAGGGCTGTTATGTCACCGAGCACCATTCGTTCGATGACCGCCTCTCGGGGCGCTTTTTCATCCGCGTGGAATTTCGTCAGCCTGATGGTTTCGACGAACAATCCTTCCGCGCCGGGCTGGCCGAGCGCGGGCAGGCGTTCGGCATGCTCTTTGAGCTGACCGCGCCGAACTACCGGCCGAAAGTGGTGATCATGGTCTCCAAGGCCGATCACTGCCTCAACGACTTGCTCTATCGCCAGCGCATCGGCCAGTTGTCGATGGACGTGGCGGCGGTGGTGTCCAACCATCCGGATCTCAAGCCGTTGGCCGACTGGCACCAGATTCCCTACTACCATTTCCCTCTCGACCCCAACGACAAACCGGCGCAGGAGCGTCAGGTCTGGCAGGTGATCGAAGAAGCCGGCGCCGAACTGGTGATCCTCGCCCGCTACATGCAGGTGCTATCGCCGGAGCTGTGCCGCAAGCTCGACGGCAAGGCGATCAACATTCATCACTCGCTGTTGCCGGGCTTCAAGGGCGCCAAGCCTTATCACCAGGCTTACAACAAGGGCGTGAAACTGGTGGGCGCGACGGCGCATTACATCAATAACGACCTTGATGAAGGGCCGATCATTGCCCAGGGTGTCGAGGCGGTGGATCACAGTCATTACCCCGAGGATCTGATTGCCAAAGGGCGGGATATCGAAGGCCTGACCTTGGCGCGGGCGGTTGGGTATCACATCGAAAGACGAGTTTTTTTGAACGCCAACAGAACCGTCGTTCTCTAGATCGCTTTCGCGAGCAGGCTCGCTCCCACAGGGTATGCATTCCAATGTGGGAGCGAGCCTGCTCGCGAAGGGGCCGTAACAAACAACGCAAGACCAACAAGCAATACCCGAGCACTCAACGCGCTGCCCAACCGGGGCAACGCAGTTCCATAAAAACAACAGCGAGGTGAAAGCATGTCTGGCAATCGTGGTGTGGTGTATCTCGGCGCTGGCAAGGTCGAAGTACAGAAAATCGACTACCCGAAAATGCAGGACCCGCGCGGTCGCAAGATCGAGCATGGGGTCATTCTCAAAGTGGTTTCCACCAACATCTGCGGCTCCGACCAGCATATGGTGCGCGGCCGTACCACGGCGCAGACCGGTCTGGTGCTGGGTCACGAAATCACCGGCGAGGTGATCGAAAAAGGCTCCGACGTCGAAAACCTGAAAATCGGCGATCTGGTCTCCGTTCCGTTCAACGTGGCTTGCGGGCGCTGCCGTTCCTGCAAAGAGCAACACACCGGCGTCTGCCTGACCGTCAACCCGGCCCGTGCCGGCGGCGCATACGGTTACGTCGACATGGGCGACTGGACCGGTGGCCAGGCTGAATACGTGCTGGTGCCGTACGCCGACTTCAACCTGCTGAAACTGCCGGATCGCGACAAGGCCATGGAGAAAATCCGCGACCTGACCTGCCTCTCCGACATCCTCCCGACCGGCTATCACGGTGCGGTTACTGCCGGCGTCGGTCCGGGCAGCTCCGTGTACATCGCCGGCGCCGGTCCGGTCGGCCTGGCCGCTGCCGCTTCCGCACGTTTGCTCGGTGCTGCGGTGGTGATTGTCGGCGACGTCAACACCATCCGCCTGGCCCACGCCAAGGCCCAGGGCTTTGAGGTCGTCGACCTGTCCAAAGACACCCCGCTGCACGAACAGATCGCCGCGCTGCTGGGCGAGCCGGAAGTCGACTGCGCGGTGGACTGCGTTGGCTTTGAAGCACGCGGCCACGGCCACGACGGCGTCAAGGCCGAAGCCCCGGCCACGGTGCTCAACTCACTGATGGGCGTGGTGCGCGTTGCCGGCAAGATCGGTATTCCCGGCCTGTACGTCACCGAAGATCCGGGCGCCGTCGACGCCGCGGCGAAAATGGGCAGCCTGAGCATCCGCTTCGGCTTGGGCTGGGCCAAATCCCACAGCTTCCACACCGGCCAGACTCCAGTGATGAAGTACAACCGCCAGTTGATGCAGGCGATCATGTGGGATCGCATCAACATTGCCGAAGTGGTCGGCGTGCAAGTGATCAGCCTCGATCAGGCGCCGGAAGGTTACGGCGAGTTCGATGCGGGTGTGCCGAAGAAGTTTGTGATTGATCCGCATAAGTTGTTCAGTGCGGCGTAAGTTCTACCCATGTAAGAAGGGCAGCCGATCGGGCTGCCCTTTTTTGTTCTGAACACGACCAGTTATTTAAAGGCGCATTTGCGGGCGTCACCATCCTTGGTTGCACACTCATCACCGTTCCAATTGCTACCGGTGGCTTGAACCGGAGTGTCGTTTCTGTAGCCAGCCGAGACGCCAAGGTCTGCCTCACCTTCGTATCGGCAGATGACAACTGAATTGGCAGTGTCTTTATCTTTAAGTCGGGCAGAAGTGAAGGTTACATCTTCGGCGCCTTGCGCATGAGTCACTGATATCGTTGGGCAGGTTGCAGCATAGGCAGTACTCATCATGGTCAGACCAAGCAGGGCGCCAGTGACAATTTTCAACTTCATCTTTTCGTACTCCGTTACGTAATTGGAGTGGAGATATTCACTTGCATCGTTATGACTGCCAACTGTCAGATCTGACAGTTGGTTAGTTCCAATCGAAATAAATAGTCGGGTTTTCAGTGTGAAGTCGAATAGTGAAGTGGCTATTCAACGATTGAACAATTCATTTAGGTGAGTGCGTAGAGAAGGGGATGCGCCGCGAGGAACATGCCGCCCAATACCCGGTCAAACCGGCAGTTTCGTCGCCGTTGTCCGGTGGCAGCTTTTCCACAAGAGGATGTCTGAATGAAGATTTCACGCGGTTTTGCCTTGGCATCGCTCCTGACTCTGGCCGCCGGGCCGGTGTTTGCCGGTTTCAGTTTGAACGACGTGGCCGGTGCGGTAGCGGGGATGCAGGGTGGCGACAAGGCGGCGGCTGCGGCGCCGACCTCGGAGACCGCTGGTTTGTTGAGTGCGCTGAGTGCGCTGGACGTCACGCCGGAGCAGGCCGTTGGCGGTACCAGTGCGATGCTCGGGCTGGCGAAGAATCAGTTGAGCAGCACCGACTATTCGCAACTGGCCAAGGAAGTGCCGGGCATCGACAAACTGTCCGGTGGCAGCGGCAATCTGGCGGCGCTCGGGGCTTTGCTCGGTTCGTCCGGCAAGTCCGCAGGTCTTGAAAATGCGCTGGGCAATGTCAAAGACACTAACGACCTGAACAACGCGTTCAGCGCGCTGGGCATGGACAGCGGCATGATCGGCCAGTTTGCCCCGGTGTTGCTGCAATATCTCGGTCAGCAGGGCGTCGGTGGTTCGCTGTTGAGCAGCCTGGGCAGCATCTGGGGCACCGGCACCGGCACTTGAGTCAGCCGCGCTCGTTGCGCAGCTCGACGATGCGCTGATCCTTCTCGGTCCAGAGCTGGTTGACCCAGTTCTGGACGTGTTGGCGAAAGGCCGGATCCTTCTCGTAATCGCCCTGCCACAGCGTCGGGTCGAGTTCGCGGGTCCTGATGTCGATGATCACTCGCGGCACGTTGCCGCTGATCAGGTCCCAGAAGCCCGGGATTTTTTCCTGCGGATACACCACCGTCACATCGAGCATCGCGTCGAGCTGTTCGCCCATCGCCGCCAGCACGAACGCCACGCCGCCGGCCTTGGGTTTGAGCAGGTGGCTGAACGGTGATTCCTGCTGGGTGCTTTTCGCCAGGGTGTAGCGCGTGCCTTCCAGATAATTCACCACCGTCACCGGCTGGCGCTTGAACAGCTCGCACGCCGCTTTGGTGATTTCCAGATCCTTGCCTGCCAGCTCGGGGTTCTTTGCCAGAAAGGCTTTGGTGTAGCGCTTCATGAACGGGTAATCCAGCGCCCACCACGCCAAGCCGAGGAACGGCACCCAGATCAGCTCTTTCTTCAGGAAGAACTTGAAGAACGGCGTGCGTCGGTTGAGGGTCTGGATCAGTGCTGGAATGTCGACCCACGATTGATGGTTGCTGACCACCAGATAGGACGTGTCGCGGCGCAGATCGTCGCCGCCGCGAATGTCCCATTGCGTCGGTATGCACAGCCGGAAGATCAGCTTGTCGATTTCGGCCCAGGTCTCGGCGATCCACATCACCGCCCCCGATGCGTAATCCCGCCAGCGCCCGGGTGCAACCAGCTTGAGCAGGGCAAACACCATCAATGGCCCGATCAGGATCAGGGTGTTGAGCAACAGCAGCAGGGTGACGAAACAGCCGGTGAGCAGGCGGCGCATAAGCAACTCTATGAAGTGGCAGGGGCGAGCCATGATAAGCAGCTTCGCGCGACAGGCCAAATCGGCGCTGACGAATGTTTCACTTTTTGCCGGGTATGCTTCGCTCAAGATTCGATCTGAATGCACTGGCCTCTTCGCGAGCAGGCTCGCTCCCACAGGGGAATGCATTTCAAATGTGGGAGCGAGCCTGCTCGCGAAGAGGACCGAAGCGAACGAATAACTCGGCGCGTGTCTAAAACTCCAGTCCGCCGCCCTCAATTTCCAAGGAAGCCCCTTACGTGAAATCCCTCCTTGCTCTGTTTGCTCTCGTGGCGCTGCCGGTCATGGCCGCCGAGCCGACGCTGTACGGTCGCTACGAATACATCGCGCTGCCGGAAATCGGTGGTGAAGTGCTCAAGGCCAAGATGGACACCGGCGCGCTGACCGCCTCGCTGTCGGCCAAGGACATCGAGACCTTCACCCGTGATGGCGACGACTGGGTGCGTTTTCGCCTCGCCACCAAGGACGCCAGCAACAAGGTTTTCGAGCACAAGGTCGCGCGGATCAGCAAGATCAAAAGCCGTTCCGACGAGGACGATGAAGAGCGCGACAGCAGCGATGTCGCCAAGCGCCCGGTGGTCGATCTGGAACTTTGCCTGGGCAACGTCAAGCGCACCGTCGAGGTCAACCTGACCGACCGCAGCCACTTCAACTATCCGCTGCTGATCGGCGCCAAGGCCTTGCGCGAGTTCGGCGCGGCGGTCAACCCGGCGCGGCGTTACACCGCCGACAAGCCTGACTGCTAAGTGGTCTGATTGACGTAACCCCGGGCTTGGGGCACCGTTCGCGCACTAACTGCCACGGGCTCGGACGCCATGCCGCACATCCTGATTGTCGAAGACGAAGCGGCAATAGCCGACACACTGATTTTTGCCTTGCAGGGCGAGGGGTTCAGCACCACGTGGCTGAACCTCGGCGCGGCGGCGCTGGAGCATCAGCGGCAGACGCCGGCCGACCTGATCATTCTCGATATCGGTTTGCCGGACATCAGCGGCTTCGAGACTTGCAAGCAACTGCGGCGCTTCACGGAAGTGCCGGTGCTGTTTCTCAGCGCCCGCGACGCCGAGATCGACCGCGTGGTGGGCCTGGAGATCGGTGCCGACGATTACGTGGTCAAGCCGTTCAGCCCGCGTGAAGTGGCCGCGCGGGTCAAAGCTATCCTCAAACGCATGGCGCCGCGGCCAACCCTGGAAGCAGGCTCAACGCTGTTTCGCATCGATGCCGAACGCGTGCAGATCAGCTATCGCGGCCAGCCGCTGAGCCTGACCCGCCATGAATTCCGCTTGTTGCAATGCCTGCTCGAACAACCTGAGCGAGTGTTCAGCCGCGAGCAATTGCTTGATGCGCTGGGCGTTGCCGCTGATGCCGGTTACGAGCGCAGCATCGACAGCCACATCAAAAGCCTGCGCGCCAAGTTGCGCCTGGTGCGCGCCGAGGCCGAGCCGATCCAGACCCATCGCGGCCTCGGTTACAGCTACAGCCCGGGGCACAGCTGATGTCGCTGGGGCTGCGGATCTTTCTGGTGTACGTGCTGTTTGTCGGCCTGACCGGTTATTTCGTCCTCAACACGGTCATGGAAGAAATCCGCCCCGGCGTGCGTCAGTCCACCGAAGAGACGCTGGTGGACACCGCCAACCTGATGGCAGAAATCCTGCGCGACGATTTCAAGGCCGGCACCCTCAGCGAGAACCGCTGGCCGCAATTGCTCCGCGCCTATGGCGAGCGCCAGCCGCAAGCGACGATCTGGGGTTTGCCGAAAAATCAGGTCAACCACCGCATCTACGTCACCGACGCCAAGGGCATCGTCGTGCTCGACTCCAGCGGCGTCGCGGTCGGCCAGGATTATTCGCGCTGGAACGACGTCTACCTGACCCTGCGTGGCGAGTACGGCGCGCGCTCCAGCCGCAGTGTTCCTGACGATCCGAGCTCGTCGGTGATGCACGTCGGTGCGCCGATCCGCGACAACGGCAAGATCATCGGCGTGGTCACCGTGGCCAAGCCCAACAGTTCGTTGCAACCCTACGTCGATCGCACCGAGCGGCGCTTGCTGTTTTACGGCGCCGGACTGATCGGCCTCGGTCTGCTGTTCGGCGCCTTGCTCTCATGGTGGCTCAGCCGCGCGCTGCACCGTTTGACCGGTTATGCCCAAGCGGTCAGCGAAGGCCGGCGCGTGGAAGTGCCGCATTATCGCGGCGGCGAACTGGAGCAACTGG
This sequence comes from Pseudomonas sp. Leaf434, assembly GCF_001425545.1. Classification (NCBI taxonomy): domain Bacteria; kingdom Pseudomonadati; phylum Pseudomonadota; class Gammaproteobacteria; order Pseudomonadales; family Pseudomonadaceae; genus Pseudomonas; species Pseudomonas sp. Leaf434. The sequence continues at coordinate 2,576,459 of NZ_LMQZ01000001.1, forward strand.
CGACTGCGGTCGAGCAGATGCGCACGCAGCTCGAAGGCAAGGCCTACGTCGAGCGTTATGTGCACACCCTGACCCATGAATTGAAAAGTCCGCTGGCGGCGATCCGGGGTGCGGCGGAGTTGCTGCAAAGCGAGATGCCGGCCGTCCAGCGTTTGCGCTTTGTCAGCAACATCGACAGCGAAAGCGCGCGGATGCAGCAGTTGATCGAGCGCCTGCTCAACCTGGCGCAGGTCGAACAGCGCCAAGGGCTGGAAGAACGGGTGGCAGTGCCGCTGGCGCTGTTGGTCGCAGAACTGCTCAAGGCGCAGGCCGCGCGGATCGAGGGCAAACAACTGCGTGTCGAGCAAGCGATCGGCGAGGATCTGCTGTTGATTGGCGAGCCGTTTCTGCTGCGGCAGGCGTTGGGCAATCTGCTGGAAAACGCGTTGGATTTCACACCGACGCAGGGGCTGTTGCGCTTGAGCGCCGAGCGGGTTGGCGAACAGGTCGAGTTCCGCCTGTTCAACCAGACCACGCCGATTCCCGATTACGCCTTGCCGCGCCTGACCGAACGCTTCTACTCGTTGCCGCGCCCGGACAGCGGACGCAAAAGCACCGGGCTGGGGCTGAACTTCGTTGAAGAAGTGGTCAAGTTGCATGGCGGGGTGATGCGCATTGGCAATGTCGAGGGCGGGGTTGAGGTGGTATTGCGCTTGCCGTGAGACCCAGTTGCTGCCTTCGCGAGCAGGCTCGCTCCCACAGGAGAATGCATTCTCCACACAATCTCCATATTCCCCCCACACTCCCACCACAGCGCATCCCCAGACTCTTCCCATCCAAACAGGGAGAGTCCCATGAACAAGAATCTGACCATCAAGCTCGGCGCGATTGCCTTGTTGATCCTGCTGTTGCTGATACCGCTGTTGATGATCGACGGCATCATCGACGAACGTCAGCAACTGCGCGACGGTGTGCTCGAAGACATCGCGCGCAGTTCCAGTTACAGCCAGCAGCTGACCGGGCCGGTGATGGTAGTGCCATATCGCAAGGTGGTGCGCACCTGGAAAACCAACGAGAAAACCAACAAGCGCTACGAGGAGATCGGCGAAGCGCGCGGGCGTCTGTACTTTCTGCCAGAGCGTTTTGAACTCGACGGCCAGGTGCAAACCGAACTGCGCAAACGCGGTATTTACGAGGCGCGGCTGTTTCACGCCGATAACCGTATCGACGGGCATTTTTCCCTGCCGGCGCAGTTGGGCATCAAGGAAAATTTTGCCGATTACCAATTCGACGCGCCGTTCCTCGCCGTCGGTATCAGCGATATTCGCGGCATCGAAAATGCGCTGAAACTCGAGCTCGCCGGCCAGCAACTGGACTTCGTGCCAGGCAGCGAAGTGGCCTGGATCGGCGAGGGCGTACACGTGACCCTGCCGGCGCTGGACGCCAGCAAAGCCACGCAGTTGACCTTCGGCTTCGACCTGCGTCTGCAGGGCACCGGCTCGCTGCGCGTGGTGCCGGTGGGCAAGACCAGCAGCGTCAGCCTCGCCGCCAACTGGCCGCACCCCAGCTTCGTCGGCAACTTCCTGCCGGCCAAGCGCGAGATCAACGATCAGGGTTTCAGCGCCGACTGGCAGACCTCGTTTTTCTCCACCAACCTGCAAGAGGCGATGGAGCGCTGCGTCGCTGGCGACTGTGATGCACTCAACGGGCGCAGCTTCGGCGTCAGCTTCATCGATCCGGTGGATCAGTACCTGAAGAGCGATCGGGCGATCAAATACGCGCTGCTGTTCATCGTCCTGACATTCGCCGGTTTCTTCCTCTTCGAAGTGCTCAAGAGCCTGGCGGTGCACCCGGTGCAATATGCCCTGGTCGGTGTGGCGCTGGCGTTCTTTTACCTGCTGCTGTTGTCGCTGTCGGAACACATCGGTTTTGCGCTGGCGTATCTGTTGTCGGCGAGTGGCTGCGTGTTGCTGATCGGCTTCTATGTCAGCCACGTCCTGCGCAGCGCGCGGCATGGCTTGAGCTTCTCGGCCGGGCTGGCGGCGCTGTATGGCTTGCTGTACGGCTTGCTCAGTGCCGAGGACTACGCGCTGCTGATGGGCTCGCTGATGCTGTTCGGTCTGCTCGGCGTGTTCATGGTGCTGACGCGCAAACTGGACTGGTACGGGATTGGTTTGAAGCCGGCCAGGCCGCTGGAGTTTGACGTGGAGGCGATGCAATGAGCGGGTGGCTTGGGTTACGCGAGGAACAGCGGGAAGCGGAGGTTTTGGTGACGCTGCTTATTGCGTCACTACCTCCGAAACCGAGTTGGTGCATTCGCGAGCAAGCTCGCTCCCACATTGGAATGTGGTCAACTGTGGGAGCGAGCCTGCTCGCGAAGAGGCCGGAACAGGCAGCCCAGATCTAAGGCTTGGGCATCGTCGCCACCATGGACGGTCGCTGACTCACCTCGAAATACCAGTTGGCCAGTTGCGGATTGGCTGCACGCCAGTCCATGTCCGGGAAGCGCAGATCCAGATAGCCCAGCGCGCAGGCCACGCTGATCGCCGCGACATCGAAGTGGCTGGTCAGCTCGGCAATCGCTTCGCTCTCGAGCACGGCGAGGGCGCGGCGGATCTTGTCGCGCTGGGCATCGAGCCATTCGTCCCAGTGTTTTTCCACCGGGCGCAGGACAGTTTCATAACGCACCATCACCGAGGCATCCATGATCCCGTCAGCCATCGACGCCAGGGTCAGGCGTCGCCAGCGCGCCGCACCTTCACGGGGGATCAGCGGATTGCCGACGTGCTGCTGGTCGAGGTACTCGAGGATGACGCGGCTGTCATGGATGACATTGCCGTCGGCCAGGCGCAGGGCGGGGATCTTGCTCAGCGGGTTGTCGGCGATCAGCGCCGAGTCCGGGCTGACCGGGCTGAGCACGCAGTCCTGCAGCGCGACACGATCCTGCTGACCGGTTTCGTGCAGCAGCACCATGACTTTGCGGACAAAGGGCGACAGGGTGTTGTGGTACAGGGTCATGCTGGGGGCGGACATGGGCAAGGTCTCGATCAGGACAATGATCGGGCAGCATAGCCTGCTCGCGTCCGGCGCAGAACCCATGTGGGAGCGAGCCTGCTCGCGAAGGCGTCGTGACAGTCGACTTTGATGTTGAATGTCCGGGCGCTTTCGCGAGCAGGCTCGCTCCCACAAGGGATTCTCAGCTTCGCGGCAGAAAACCTTTTATGGCCAGAAATGCCGGCACGCCAAGCCCGACCCAGCTCAACGCATCCCAGATTCCATCCCCCAGCAACGCCGCAAACAGCCCCGCCGCACTGAGCAAGGCGATCACGATCGGTGTGCTGAAAACCTTCCAGAAACTCGACTGACGCGGCTTCATGCCGAGGCCTCCGCCGTTTCCAGAACAGGCTTGGCCGCCTTGCGCCGCACCACCCACAAATACACCCCACTGGCCAACACGATGATCGTCAGCACATCCAGCGTCGCCCAGAGAATCTTCATCGGCATGCCGCCGTAGTCACCAAAGTGCAGTGGCTGCGACATGCCCATGGCGTCCATGTACCACGGCCGTTCGGCCACGGCGGTGACCTGCAAGGTCGTGGCGTCGATCAGCACCGGCGTCAGCAGGTGCGAGGTCAGGTGCGTGCCGCCCTTCATGAATACCGAGTAATGGTGCTCGCTGGAAAAGCGTGTGCCGGGGAAGGCGATGAAATCCGGTTTCATCCCCGGTGCGACTTCCTCGGCGATGTCGAGCAGCCGCGTGGCCGGCGCCAGTTGAGTAAGCGGCGGCGCATCGCGATACGGCGCGATCAGCGTGGTCAACGCGTCGTTGCGCCAGGCAGCGATGAGCAGGTCGGCGCAGGCGCTGATCACTCCGGTCACGCCCACCACCAGGCACCAGGTCAAAGTGACGACGCCGATCAGGTTGTGCAGGTCGAGCCAGCGCAGTCTTGTCGATTTGTCTTGGCGCACGGTTCCGAATTTCAAGCGGCGCATGAACGGCAGGTACAGCACCGTGCCGGACACGATCGCCACGACAAACAACAGACCCATGAACGCCAGCAGCAGCTTGCCCGGCAGCCCGGCGAACATGTCGACGTGCAGACGCAGGATGAACAGCATCAAACCACCGTTGGCCGAAGGGGTTTCCAGCGCTTCGCCAGTGCGCGCATCGAGCATGAAGGTGTGCGAAGAGTTCGGCTCGGTGTCGGCCGTCCTGGCCATGATCGCGAACGCCGCGTTCGGCTCTTCGTCGTCATAACCGAAGTACTGCATGACTTCGCCCGGGCGATGCTTCTGCGCCGCCTCGACCAGTTGCTGCAGGTTGAGTTGCGGCGTGTCGGCCGGCATCTCGCGCAGCTCCGGGGCGTTGCCGAGCAAATGATCGATCTCGTGGCTGAAAATCAGCGGCAGACCGGTCAGCGCCAGCATCAGCAGAAACACCGTGCAGATCAGGCTGGTCCAGGTGTGGATGAACGACCAGCGGCGGATGGTTTTACTTTTCATTGCATGACCTTCAAAAACACCAAAGCCGTCCGGTACGGACGGCCTGGGAACAGGGCCTGTTTCAGCTCACTGGCTTACCACTTGTAAGTGGCGCTGGCGACGACACTGCGCTGGTCGCCGTAGTAGCAGTAGAAGCTGTCGCAGGTGGAAATGTAGTCCTTGTCGAACAGGTTGGTCGCATTCACCGCCAGCGACGCACCTTTGAGGCTGTTGTCCAGACGGCCGAGATCATAATGCACGCTGGCGTCGAACACGGTGTAGGCGTCAGCCTTGCCCAGCCAGGTGTTGGCCTTGTCGCCGTAGGTGTTGCCGGTGTAGCGCACGCCGGCACCAATGCCGAAACCGTCGAGCACGCCGGCGTGCCAGGTGTAGTCGGTCCACAGCGAGGCTTGTTGGTTGGGCATCAGTTGCAGACGATTGCCCTTGTCGATGCCTTTCTGCACTTCGGACTTGGCCAGGGTGTAGGCGGCGATGACTTTGAGGTTGTCAGTCACATCCGACACGGCCTCGAGTTCCAAGCCTTTGACCTTCACTTCGCCGGTCTGGCTGGTCACCGAAACGTTGTTGACGAAGGTGTTCACCGCGACGTTCTTCTGGGTCAGGTCATACACGGCGGCGGTCAGCAGGGTCTTGCTGCCCGGCGGCTGGTATTTGATGCCCAGTTCCCACTGCTTGCCTTCGGTTGGCTTGAGCGAGCCGGTCGAGGTGGCATCGGCGCCCGTGGTCGGCTGGAACGATTCGGCGTAGGACAGGTACGGCACGAAGCCGTTATCGAAGACGTAACTGAGCGCCGCGTTGCCGCTGAATTTCTTGTCACGCTGGGTGTTGGTGGTGTCGCTCTGGTTGATGAATTGGGTGCTGGTGTGCACCCAGTCTTCACGGCCGCCGAGGGTCAGGCGCCACTGATCGAGGGCCATTTGGTCCTGCACGTAGAGGCCGGTCTGGTAGGTCTTCTGGTTGTAGTCGTAAAACGCGGTGGAGCGTGCTGGACGTACGATCGGCTGGCCGTAGATCGGGTTGTTGACGTTGGTTTGCAGACCATCGCCAAAGATCGAGGTGTAGTTGGTGTTGCTGCGCTGGTGATCCAGACCCAGCAGCAAGGTATGGCGAATCTCACCCGTGGCGAAGTCGGCCTGGAAGTTGTTGTCCACGGCAAACTGGCTGATGTCTTCGTCGACGCTGGTGCTGGTGCGGCCGACGTTGCCCTCTGCATCCACGGTGGTGAACGGGTAGGAACCGGGTGTCAGCGACTGGAACGACAGGTCCGACTTGGTGTAGCGCAGGTTCTGTTTGAACTGCCAGACATCGTTCAACCGATGTTCGAAGGCATAACCCAACGCGTAGTAGGTGCGGTCGTAGTATTCCCAATCCGGATCGCCGAGATTTTTGTGATGGGAAATATCACCGAGCGGCGATTTGATTTTGGTGCCCTGAATGGGCAGAAACTGGCTGGTGATGCCGGTGTCGTCGCGGGTGAACTGGCTCAGCAGAGTGAGTTTGGTGTCGTCATCGATGTTCCAGGTCAGGCTCGGCGCGATGTTGTAGCGCTTGTTGTCGACGTGATCGACCTGGGTGCCGCTGTCGCGCACCACGCCGCTGAGGCCATAGAGAAACTGCCCGGCCTCATCGATCTTGCCGGTGCTGGCGAAGTTGATCTGGCGGTGATTGTCGCTGCCGTATTGCAACTGGATTTCGCTGCTGGCTTCAGCGCTCGGGCGGCGGCTGACCATGTCGAGCAAACCGCCCGGCGGGGTCTGGCCGTACACCGACGAAGCCGGGCCACGCAGCAGGGCGAGGCGGTCGAGGTTCCAGGTTTCCTGTTTCGGGTTGGCGTACACGCCTTTGGGCAGCGGCAGGCCATCGAGGAACTGGGTCGGCTCGAAACCACGCACGCGCAGCCAGTCGGCGCGGGTGTCGCTGCCGTAGCTGCTGGCGGTGATGCCGGGCATGTAGCGCACAGCGTCATCGAGGCTGTGCACGCTGCGGTCGTCCATTTGCTGGCGGGTCGCCACCGAGATCGAACGCGGTGCTTCGACCAGCGCAGTGTCGGTCTTGGTGCCGGCGGCGGTGCGGGTCGCGGTGTAGCCTTCGACCGGGCCCCAGGCGCTTTCGAAGTTTTCCACGCCGATGACCGAAGTTTCCGGCAGGGCCAGCGTGCCTTCCGGCACGGCCACCAGGGTGTAAGTGCCGGCGCTGCTCTGTTCCAGTTGCAGACCGGTGCCGCGCAAAGCCGCGCGCAGGGCGCCGGCGGCGTCGTACTGGCCGTTGACCGGCGCCGAGGTTTTGCCGGCGGCCAGCGCAGGATTGAGCGACAGGGCGAGGCCGCCCTGGCTGGCGATCTGGTTCAGGGTGGTCGACAGCGGCGCCGCCGGCAGGTTGTAGGCGCGCACGCTGGACGCTTGCTCAGCGGCGAGCAACGGGCTGCTGATCAGCGGCGTGCCGAAAGCGATGGCAAAAGCCAGCAGACTGGGGCGCAACAAGGTGTCTGGCGAACGGGACATACGGCGGCTCCTGAATGGAAATATTTCTCAATTGCCTGTGTGCCGGACGAGATTGGAAAAGTGATAGGGCTGGGTGGAAATTATTTTTTGCTGGAAATGGTTGTGCGGCTGATGGCGCCTTCGCGAGCAGGCTCGCTCCCACAGGTGATCGCATGCCAATGTGGGAGCGAGCCTGCTCGCGAAGGCGGTTTTCCTGCCGACGCATTACTCAGGCTTGATATCAGCCTTCGCCACGGTGACCCAATACGGCGTATGCCGCTCGATCTGCACCGGCAGAGTCGGCAGCAAAGCGCTCAGGGCCTTGTCGGTGTCGTGCAACGGAAAGCTGCCGGTAATGCGCAGATCGGCCACTTCCGGCGCCACGCCCAGATGGCCACGACGATAGCGCCCCAGCTCGTGCACCAGATCGCCCAGCCGTGCGTTGTCCACCACCAGCATGCCGCGCGTCCAGGCATCGGTGCCTGGGGCGAGGGCGGCAATCGAGCCCAGCCCGTCACTGCGCAGCAACACCTGCTGGCCTTCGCGCAGAATCTGTTCTTGCGGATTCGCCTGGGCATGGGCCGCCACCGCTGACTGCAACACGCTCAGGCGGGTGCCATCGTCCTCGCGCTTGACCAGAAACCGCGTGCCCAGCGCGCGCATGCTGCCTTCGCGGGTTTCGACGATAAACGGCCGCGCATCGCCATGCCCGGTCTCGACGAGGATTTCGCCTTCCTGCAACACGATCAAGCGGCGCTCGTCATCGAAGCGTACGTCGACCGCGCTGTGGGTATTGAGGTTGAGCAGGGTGCCGTCGGACAGGCGCACGCTGCGCTGTTCACCGGTGGCGGTGCGCTGATCGGCGAGCCAGTAATCCAGCGGCAGATAGCGCTCGCTGACAAACAGTCCCAGCCCGAGGATCACCACGACACTGGCCAGCCCGCTGCCGAGTTTTCGCACGCGCCGACGGATGCCTTCGCGCGATTGCAGCAACGCACTTCGGGCCGGGCCTTTGGCGACGCTGAAACGCTGATCGAGCATGCCCAACTGACGCCACGCGCGGGCGTGTTCCTCATGGGCCGCATGCCACTTGGCGAATTCCTCGCGCTCCAGCGCGGTGCTCGAATCGAGGGTCAATTGCCAGGCAATTGCCGCGTCCAGCACATGCGCCGGCACCGGGCGCGAACTGGCCGCCGTCATGTCGGCTCACCGTACAGGGCGATGTAGCACTGGCGCAGACCTTGGGCCAGATACTGCCGCACGCGCGGCACTGACACGCCGAGTTTGCCGGCGATTTCGCCGTGGCTGAGGCCGTCGAGGCGGTTATACAGGAAGGCCGCGCGCGCCTTGGTCGACAGCTTGCCGAGCAGCCGGTCGATGGCCTTTAGGTCGTCGAGGATCATTTGCTGTTCTTCAACCGACGGCTGCTCGTCTTCGGGGATCAGCATCAGTTCGGTGAGGTAGGCCTGTTCCAGCGCGGCGCGGCGGAAGTAGTCGAACAACAGGCCTTTGGCGATCGCCACCAGAAACGCCCGAGGTTCGCGCGGCGTCAGCAGCTGGTCGCGGTTGAGCAGGCGCACGAAGGTGTCCTGGCTCAGGTCCTCGGCACGCTGAGGACACGCCACATTGCGCCGCAACCACGCCAGCAGCCAACCGCGATGGTCGCGATACATCGCACCGACGAGCTCACTGTGGGGGTTGGGCACTGACGACACCGGACATCACCGATTGGGAAATGTTAACTAACGAGAATAGTTCGCGATTCTGGCAGAGGTGGGAATGGTTAGCAATTGGCCACTGGTCAGGTGATCTGAAGCAACGCGTTGCCTTGTGGGAGCGAGCCTGCTCGCGAAGGCGGCTGGGGAGGTGCCGAAAAGCTAGAAGGACGGCGCCTGCTGCCGCCGCTTCCACTGGCTCAACCGCTGCTGCAACTGCAACGGACTGTAAATCTGCTGCGCCCGAGCGCGGCTGAACAGAATCAATGCCAACTCCGCCGTGGCCAGCGCATCGGCACTCGCGTTATGCCGCTCGAACACTTCAAGCCGGAACCATTCGATCCACTCATCCAGCCCGGCCTCGCGAATCTGCGCCTGCGGACATAACAGCGGCGCAATGTCCGCCACATCCAGAAACACATGCTGCAGCTTATGCCCCAAGTGCTCCTTCACTGCACGCCCGAGCATGTGCTGATCGAACGGCGCATGAAAGGCCAGCACCGGGCTGTCGCCGATGAACTCCAGCAACTCCAGCAACGCTTCCGCCGGGTCGCTGCCTGCGGCAATTGCACTAGGGCCGAGGCCATGAATCAGTACGCTGGGGCTGAGCTTCAGCTCGCGGCATTGCAGCGTGCGCTCGAACTGCTGACGGAAATCGATCGCATCGTCCTCGATCACCACCGCGCCGATCGACAGGACCCGATCCTTGCTCATATTCAGGCCGGTGGTTTCCAGGTCCAGCACCACCCAGCGCTGCTCGCGCAGGCTGCATTCGCTCAGCTCGGCAAGCGCCGGCAGCTTCGCCAGCCGCTGCTGCAAGTCCGCCGACACCACGGGGCTGGCCGGGCGCAGCCAGGAAAACAGGCTCATAGCTGATACCGCAAGGTCAGGCTGCTTTGCAGGCGCTGCGCCTGCCGCAGGGATTCACGCAGGATGCGCCGGTCGAGATGATTGAGGCTGTCGGGATCGACGCGGTTGGAGTACGGCTGATTTTCCCGGGTCTGCAGCTGATGCTGCTGCATGCGCGTTTGCTGAATGAAGTGATAGGCCTCTTCATACGCCGCGCCGTCGAGCGGCTCGATGACTTGTTTATCGACCAATTGGCGGAAACGCTCGAGGGTGTTGTTGGCATCGATGCCGTTGGCCAGCGCCAGCAAGCGGGCGCCGTCGACGAACGGCGTCAGACCCTGAATTTTCAGATCCAGCGTGGCCTTCTCGCCGTTCTTGCGTGCCAGCACGAACTCACGGAAGCGCCCAACGGGAGGGCGATTGCGCAGGGCATTTTCGGCGAGCATGCGCTGGAACAGACGGTTGTCAGCGACTTGATCGAGAATGCCCCGGCGCAATTGCTCGCAGCCTTGCTCATCGCCCCAGACCACGCGCAGGTCGAAATAAATGCTCGAACCCAGCAGGTTCTCTGGCGTGGCTTCGCGGATGAACGCCGCGAAGCGTCGCGCCCATTCGGCCCGCGACAGACACAGCTCGGGATTGCCGGCCATGATGTTGCCCTTGCACAGAGTGAAACCGCACTGCGCCAGGCTCTGGTTGATCTGCTGGGCAATCGGCAGCAGCTTGCCGCGTATTTCTGCTGCGTGCGCGGCATCGCGCGCGTCGAAGAGAATGCCGTTGTCCTGATCGGTGTGCAGCGTCTGCTCACGCCGGCCCTCGCTGCCGAAACACAGCCAACTGAACGGCACACCCGGGTCGCCCTTTTCCGCGAGGGTCAGTTCGATGACCCGGCACACCGTGTGATCGTTGAGCAGGGTGATGATGTGGGTGATTTGCGTCGACGACGCGCCGTGGGCGAGCATGCGTTCGACCAGTTGGCCGATCTCGCCGCGCAAGGTCACCAGTTGCTCGATCCGTTGCGCGCTGCGGATGGTCCGGGCCAGGTGCACCAGATCGACCCGTTGCAGGGAGAACAGATCACGCTCGGACACCACGCCGCACAGGCGTTGATCCTTGACCAGACAGACGTGGGCGATGTGCCGCTCGGTCATGGCGATCGCCGCATCGAAGGCGCTGTGATCCGGCGACAGATAAAACGGTGATCGAGTCATGTGCTGTTCGATGGCGTCGCTGAAATCGCCGACACCTTCGGCGACCACATGGCGCAAATCGCGCAGGGTGAAAATCCCCAGCGGCGCCTTGTGCTCATCCACCGCGACGATGCTGCCGACCTGTTGCTCGTGCATCAGCTTCACCGCTTCACGCAGTGGCGTATCGGCACTGCAAGTCACCGGATGGCGCATCGCAAGTTCACCGAGACGAGTGTTCAGCGAGTATTGGGTGCCGAGGGTTTCCACGGCTTTTTGTTGCACTTGCTGGTTGACTTGATCGAGCAGGCTGCTCACCCCACGCAAGGCGAAATCGCGGAAGGCGCTGGAAAGGGCGAACAGTTTGATGAACGCCAGTTTGTTCAGTTGCAGGCAAAAGGTGTCTTCGCCCGCCAGGTGTTCGGTGCGCGTAGCGCGCTCACCGAGCAGCGCGGCCAACGGAAAGCATTCGCCGGTGGTGATTTCGAAGGTGGTTTCGGTGCCGGGCTTGGTGATGTGCTGGCGTTCGCCGACCACCCGACCCTGTTTGACAATATAAAAGTGCTCCACCGGGCCGTCAGCCGGTTTGATGATGCTCTCGCCCTGGGCAAAAAAACGCAGCTGACATTGCTCCACCAGATAGGCGAGGTGGGCGTGTTCCATCTGATTGAAGGGCGGGAAGCGCTGGAGGAATTGCAGGGTGCCCTGAATGTTCTGCAACACCGCGGTTTTCCCTGCCTGGGTGAAGGCGTCCGCTTTGCTCATAACCATTACCGCAGTCTTTTTCGAATTGTTGTTGTCGGATCGTTGCCACCATGGTCGACCCCGGCGGGCAGGGTGCCCATTGGACGTAAGTCTAGGTTTTGCCACCATTGGCCGATTTTCGGAAATAACCTACGCAAAAGCTCGGAAAAGCTTGCGCCAGCCACTTGGAAAAAATTCCGACGAAGTGCACATTGAAGCGCTGTCCGGTGATGTCTGACGACTTGCCAGGGATTGTTTGAACATTTAGAGAGCGCCATGTCCGACCACGATATTTTGAGCGACGCCGAGCGAGAAGCGCTCAGCGCAGTCATGCTCGAACCCGATCTGCCGCCGCAGCGTGTCCTGATCGTCGACGACGACAAGGACGCCCGCGAGTTGTTGTCGGAGATACTCGCGCTGGACGGCATTCGCTGCATGACCGCAGCCAGCGGTGAAACCGCGCTGAAAATGCTCGATGAAAAGCCTTCGATCGGTCTGGTGATTACCGACCTGCGCATGGGCAATGTCGACGGCCTCGAGCTGATTCGCCAGGTGCGTGAATCGGTACGGGCAGCGATGCCGATCATCATCGTCTCCGGCGATGCCGACGTGAAAGACGCGATCGAAGCGATGCATTTGAGCGTGGTGGATTTTCTGCTCAAGCCGATTGATACGGGGAAGTTGCTTGAGTTGGTGAAACATGAATTGGGCATCGAGCCCTAGAAGCCCCTCACCCTAACCCTCTCCCAGAGGGAGAGGGGACTGACCGCGGTGAATGTTGGAGGTACACCGACCTGAATTTCATGAGTCGAACTCAGGAATTGAAACTTCCCCAATCTGCTCCCTTTCCCCTCTACCCCTTGGGGGAGAGGGCTGGGGTGAGGGGGATGGATCTCAAGCCCACCACAACAATCCAACCCACCTCACAAACAAAAAGGCCCTGATCTCTCGATCAGGGCCTTTTTCACTTCCAGCGTCAGCGCAAATTACAGACCATTCGCGGCCTTGAACTCGCGACGACGACGGTGCAGCACCGGCTCGGTGTAGCCGTTCGGTTGCTTGGTGCCTTCGATCACCAGTTCGACTGCCGCCTGGAAGGCGATGTTGCTGTCGAAGTCCGGTGCCAGCGGGCGATACAGCGGGTCGTTGGCGTTCTGACGGTCGACCACCGGCGCCATGCGCTTGAGGCTTTCCATCACTTGCTCTTGGCTGACGATACCGTGGCGCAGCCAGTTGGCGATGTGCTGGCTGGAGATACGCAGCGTCGCACGGTCTTCCATCAGGCCAACGTCGTTGATATCCGGGACTTTGGAGCAACCGACACCTTGGTCGATCCAGCGCACCACGTAACCGAGAATGCCCTGGGCATTGTTGTCCAGTTCGTTCTTGATCTGCTCTGGCGTCCAGCTTGGGTTCACTGCCAGTGGAATGGTGAGGATATCGTCCACCGAGGCGCGCGCACGTTTGGCCAGTTCGGCCTGACGCGCAAACACGTCAACCTTGTGGTAGTGCAGCGCGTGCAGCGCAGCGGCAGTCGGCGATGGCACCCAGGCAGTGTTGGCGCCGGCCAGAGGGTGAGCGATTTTCTGCTCGAGCATCGCTGCCATCAGATCCGGCATCGCCCACATGCCTTTACCGATTTGCGCACGACCTTGCAGGCCGGTGCTCAGACCGATGTCGACGTTCCAGTTCTCGTAGGCGCCGATCCACTTCTCGGCCTTCATGTCAGCCTTACGCACCACTGGGCCGGCCTCCATGGAGGTGTGGATTTCGTCGCCGGTGCGGTCGAGGAAACCGGTGTTGATGAACACCACGCGCTCGCTGGCGGCCTTGATGCAAGCCTTGAGGTTGACCGTGGTGCGGCGCTCCTCGTCCATGATCCCGACTTTCAGGGTATTGCGCGGCAAGCGCAGGACATCTTCGATACGCCCGAACAGCTCGTTGGTGAACGCCGCTTCTTCCGGGCCGTGCATTTTCGGTTTGACGATGTACACCGAACCGGTGCGGGTGTTGCGCCGCGAAGTGTTGCCGTTGAGGTTGTGCATTGCCGCCAGACAGGTCACCAGACCATCGAGGATACCTTCCGGTACTTCGTTGCCTTGGCTGTCGAGGATCGCATCGATGGTCATCAGATGGCCGACGTTGCGCACGAACAACAGCGAACGACCGTGCAGGGTCACTTCACCGCCATTGGGCGCGGTGTAGGTGCGATCCGGGTTCATGGTGCGGGTGAAGGTCTGGCCGCCCTTGGACACGGATTCCGCGAGGTCGCCCTTCATCAGGCCGAGCCAGTTGCGGTAGATCACCACTTTGTCGTCGGCATCGACGGCGGCCACGGAGTCTTCGCAGTCCATGATCGTGGTCAGCGCCGCTTCCATGAGGATGTCTTTGACGCCGGCGGCATCGGTCTGGCCGACCGGAGTGCTGGCATCGATCTGGATTTCGAAGTGCAGGCCGTTGTGCTTGAGCAGAACGGCGATCGGCGCGTTGGCGTCACCCTGGAAACCGATCAACTGAGCGTCATCGCGCAGGCCGCTGTTGCTGCCGCCCTTGAGCGTCACGACCAGTTTGCCGTCAGCGATCCTGTAGCCGGTCGAATCGACGTGGGAGCCTGCGGCCAATGGCGCGGCTTCGTCGAGGAAGGCGCGGGCGAAGGCGATGACTTTGTCGCCACGCACCTTGTTGTAGCCTTTGCCTTTTTCCGCGCCACCGTCTTCGCTGATCGCGTCGGTGCCGTAGAGAGCGTCGTACAGCGAACCCCAGCGGGCGTTCGAGGCGTTGAGCGCGAAGCGCGCATTCATCACCGGCACGACCAGTTGCGGGCCGGCGGTGCGGGCGATTTCATCGTCGACGTTTTGCGTCGTCGCCTGGAAATCAGCCGCTTCTGGCAGCAGATAACCGATCTCTTGCAGGAAAGCTTTGTAGGCCACGGCATCGTGCGCCTGGCCGGCATGCTGCTGATGCCAGGCATCGATGCGCGCCTGGAAGTCATCGCGTTTGGCGAGTAGGGCTTTGTTCTTCGGCGCCAGGTCATGAATGACCTTGTCGGCACCTTCCCAGAATTGTTCGGCGGTGAGGCCGGTACCGGGAATGGCTTCGTTGTTCACGAAGTCGAACAGGACTTTGGCGACCTGCAGGCCACCGACTTGAACGTGTTCAGTCATTGCTTGCCTCACTCTGCTCAGCTATTTCGCTTTTCAGCTCGTCAATTTAAAAATGAAGCTTCCGGCCATTTAAACCACAAACCTGCCGACCAGTACATGCCATTGCTGGCGGCTGGGCTAGGACCAATCAACGGCTTGGAGGCCTTGCTGACGGGGCTTTCAGGGTTGCGAAGGGCCTTGGGCAGACATCGATCCAGCGTTATGTAGTGCGCGCTGCGGCATACTACATGATGAGTTGCGCTTGTGAAAATCAGACTAATTACGTCGTTCTGCGACCTCATGACGCATTGCGGTCACGTCGCGGAACGGGATGTTCTCAAAAAAGCATTGGATTGTTCCAGCTAAATATCGAAAGTTGTACACATAATTACTGTTTGACTGCTATGGCGCGATTTGGCGTCT
Source organism: Pseudomonas sp. Leaf434 (assembly GCF_001425545.1). Classification (NCBI taxonomy): domain Bacteria; kingdom Pseudomonadati; phylum Pseudomonadota; class Gammaproteobacteria; order Pseudomonadales; family Pseudomonadaceae; genus Pseudomonas; species Pseudomonas sp. Leaf434. The sequence continues at coordinate 2,591,482 of NZ_LMQZ01000001.1, forward strand.
CCCCCTTTGCGATGAGCGAATCTGTGGCGAGGGGATTTATCCCCGTTTGGGTGGCGAAGCCGCCCCCTGCGGTCCGGCTGGCAGACCCAACTGGCAGGACTCACGACTGCTGCGCAGCCGGACGGGGATAAATCCCCTCGCCACAGGTCATCATCTGCCAGCACTGGGTCAGGCTGAATCAAGCCGCTTGCCTATACTTGCCCTTCGATAACAAAAGTCATGACAAGAGGGCTGCGCCATGGACCATCTCGTACTCACCGTTTTCGCCCCGGACAAGCCCGGGCAGGTCGAGCGCATCGCCCAATGCATTGCCGAGCACGGCGGCAACTGGCTGGAAAGCCGCATGTCACGCATGGCCGGGCAGTTCGCCGGGATTCTGCGCGTGGGCGTGCCGGCGGAGGCTTACGACGAACTGGTCGATGCCCTGCAAGCGCTGTCGGCCCATGGCATTCGGGTATTGATTGCCGAAAGCGGAGTGGAGCAGTCCTGCACGTGGAAACCGATCGCCATGGAACTGGTCGGCAATGACCGACCGGGTATCGTTCGTGATATCACTCGCCTGTTGAGCGAGCAGGGCGTGAACCTGGAGCGACTGGTAACTGAAGTGCGCCCGGCGCCGATGAGCAGCGAGCCGCTGTTCCACGCCGAGGCGATTCTCGCGGTACCACTGACGCTGTCGCTGGATGTGTTGCAGGCGCGCCTGGAAACCCTGGCCGATGATCTGATGGTCGAACTGGTGTTACGCACAGAGGTTTAAACGTTCACAGGGTTATTCAGGTTTAACGTGCACCTGCCTGTGGATAACCTGTAGAGACAGACCGCCACGCCACGCCGGCCGTGGCTTTGCGCCCGTTGATCAAAAAACCGCCAACATTCAGTGACTTGCGCACAAACGGCGGGGATCACGCTGTGGATAAGCTTGGGAAGGAACGATGCAGGCCACGAGAACCGTGGCCTGCGGAGCTTTGTGCGTTTTTTGATCAGGCCCGTCGGCGCAAACTTATCCACGCATCAACGCTGTAGACCGCCAGACCGGCCCAGATAAACATGAACGCGACCAGCGTGCTGGACGACAAATGCTCGCCAAATAGCAGCACGGCTTGCAGCAACACCAGCGTCGGCGCGATGTATTGCAGGAAGCCGATGGTGGTGTAGGGCAAGTGGCGGGTGGCGGCGTTGAAACACACCAATGGCACCAGCGTCACCGGGCCGGCAGCCACGAGCCACCAGGCTTCGGAGGTGGTCCAGAAGGCCGGCTGCACACTCGTGGCAGTCTGATTGAACAGCAACCATGCAATCGCGATCGGCACCAGCATCCAGGTTTCCACCACCAGCCCCGGCAACGCCTTGACCGGCGCCTGCTTGCGGATCAGGCCGTAGAAACCGAAGGTCAGCGCCAGCGCCAGCGACACCCACGGCAAGCTGCCGACCTGCCACACCTGCTGCGCCACGCCGATGGCAGCGAGACCGACCGCGACCCACTGCATGCGCCGCAGCCGTTCGCCAAGGATCACCATGCCCAACAGCACGTTGACCAGCGGATTGATGTAGTAACCCAGACTCGCCTCGAGCATGCGGCCGTTGTTCACCGACCAGACATAAGTCAGCCAGTTGGCCGCGATCAGCGTGCCGCTCAGGGCCAGAATCGCCAGGCGTTTTGGATTGTCGAGCAGCTCGCGCAGCCAGCCCGGGTGTTTCCATACCATCAGCAGCAATGCACCGAACAACGCCGACCACAGCACCCGATGGATGATGATCTCGACGGCCGGGACTTCAGCGATGGCTTTGAAATAGATCGGGAACAGGCCCCAGATGATGTAGGCGCTCAGGCCCAGAATGTACCCGCGACGCGGGTTGGCGGCTTGCATGCAGAATCCTTGCTCAGGCAGCTGACAAAGGAGGGATTGTAAGGAGATTTGTCTGCAAGTGAGTTGTGAATTTGTGAACACCGGACAAATGTAGGAGTGAGCCTGCTCGCGATAGCGTCGGGTCAGCCAACATCAAAGTTGAATGTCCGTCCGCTATCGCGAGCAGGCTCGCTCCCACAGGGTTCAGGTTTGAATCAGAAGAGTTTCAGCGGCTCTTCATTCAGTGCCGCCAGCTGCTCACGCAACGCCAGCACCTGGTCGCCCCAATACCGCTCCGTGCCAAACCACGGAAAGCTGTGCGGGAATGCCGGGTCGTCCCAGCGCCGCGCCAGCCAGGCGCTGTAGTGCATCAGGCGCAGGGCGCGCAACGGTTCGATCAGTGCCAGTTCGCGCGGGTCGAAATCATGGAATTCGTTGTAGCCGTCCATCAATTCCGACAACTGCCCCAGACACTCCTGGCGATCGCCGGCAAGCATCATCCAGATGTCCTGCACCGCCGGGCCCATGCGGCAATCGTCGAGGTCGACGATGTGGAACATCTCGTCGCGGCACATCATGTTGCCGGGGTGGCAGTCGCCGTGCATGCGGATGTTCTGGTGCGGCGTGGCGGCGTAGACATCTTCGACGCGTTTGAGCAGGTCGCGGGCAACCGACTCGTACGCCGGCAGCAGGCTCTTGGGAATGAAATTGCCCTCAAGCAGGGTGTTCAGCGAGGCATGGCCGAAGTTTTGCACCGCGAGGGCTTCGCGGTGCTTGAACGGCTTGGTACCGCCCACCGCATGCATGCGCCCGAGCAACTGGCCGAGGCGATACAGCTGATCAAGGTTGCCCGGCTCCGGCGCGCGGCCCCCACGGCGCGGGAACAGGGTGAAGCGGAAACCGGCGTGCTCATGCAGGGTTTCACCGTTATGGATCAGCGGCGCTACCACCGGAATGTCGATGTCGGCCAGTTCGAAAGTGAACTGGTGCTCTTCGAGGATGGCCTCGTTGGTCCAGCGCTGCGGACGATAGAACTTGGCAATCAGCGGCTCGGAGTCTTCGATACCGACCTGATACACACGGTTTTCGTAGCTGTTGAGCGCCAGAATGCGCGCGTCGCTGAGGAAACCGATGCTTTCAACGGCATCCAGGACGAGATCGGGGGTGAGGGTTTCAAACGGGTGGGCCATGCTGACTCCTGCGCGCAGCAGGCTGCTGCGTCCGGCTCGGCATGGTAGCGCAGATGGCAGTGGGGGGGTGGTTGGTGTCATTGCTGATGCCATCGCTGGCAAGCCAGCTCCCACAGGTTTTGCGCAAGACCTGTGGGAGCTGGCTTGCCAGCGATGAGGGTTTATCAGGCGCCGACGATCCCACCATCCTCGCGAGTAATCGCCATCACCGAAGACCTTGGCTTGCCGTTGGGCAGGTGCTCGGGGAAGGTCGAACCACCGTTTTCGCCCGGATGCTGGATGCCGACAAACAGGGTTTTCTGATCCGGCGAGAAGCTGATTCCGGTCACTTCACAACCCACCGGCCCGACCATGAAACGGCGAATCTCACCGGTCGCAGGATCGGCGCAGAGCATCTGGTTGTTGCCCATCCCGGCGAAGTCGCCAGCGTTGCTCGAATCGCCGTCAGTGAGAATCCACAGGCGTCCGGCCTTGTCGAACCCCAGACCGTCGGGGCTGTTGAACATGTTCTGCGGGGTGATGTTCGATGAGCCACCCTTCGGCGTCCCGGCATGCATGCCCGGGTTGCCGGCGACCACAAACAGATCCCAAGCGAATGTCTTCGAGGCATGGTCATCGCGGTCGGTGCGCCAGCGCAGAATCTGCCCATAGACGTTCTTCTCGCGCGGGTTCGGCCCGCCCACCGGTTGACCGTCTTCGCCACGTTTGGCGTTGTTGGTCAGGGTGCAATAAACCTGGCCGTCCTTGGGGCTGACGACGATCCATTCCGGGCGGTCCATGCGTGTTGCGCCAACCACACTGGCGGCAAGGCGCGCGTGGATCAGCACTTCCGCCTGATCGGCAAACCCGCTGCTGGCGTCGATGCCGTTCTTGCCGTGGGTCAGTTCGATCCACTGGCCCCGGCCTTTCGGGTGATCAGGGTTGCCGTCGCCAGCATCGAATTTGGCTACATACAACGTGCCGTGATCGAGGATGTCGCGGTTGGCTTTCTGATTGCGATGGTTGATGCGGTCGCGGCTGACGAATTTGTAGATGAACTCGCCACGTTCGTCGTCGCCCATGTACACCACAGCGCGACCATCGTCGGTCTCGGCGAGTGCGGCGTTTTCATGCTTGAAGCGGCCCAGCGCGGTGCGTTTGACCGGAGTCGATTGCGGATCGAATGGGTCGATCTCGACCACCCAGCCGTGACGGTTGAGCTCGTTGGGGTTCTTGGCCATGTCGAAGCGCGGGTCGTGCGGGTGCCAGTTGATGTCCTTGCTGCTGGCGACAACGCCGTAGCGCTTTTGCGCGGCATCGAATTGCTGCTGGGCGTTGCTGCTGCCGAAGCAGTCGGTGAAGTTTTCTTCGCAGGTCAGGTAGGTGCCCCAAGGTGTCTTGCCGTTGGCGCAGTTCTGGAAGGTGCCGAGGACTTTTTTGCCGTGCTTGTCGGCGGCGGTTTTCATCAAGTCGTGGCCGCGGGCCGGACCGCTGATGCGCAGCGGCGAGTTGCCGTGGATGCGGCGGTTGTAGCGCGAGCCCTGGACGAATTGCCACTGGCCGTTCTTGCGCTGCACTTCGATCACCGACACGCCTTCGCAGGCCAATGCCTTGCGCACATCCTCAGCCGACTGCGGCATGCCGCCATGCGGATACAGGTAGCGGTAGTTGGTGTATTCGTTGTTGATCGCCATCAGCGCGCGGTTCTTGTCGTCCGGGAAGGCGAACAGGCTCATGCCGTCGTTGTTGTCGCCGAACTGCACTTCCTGCGCAGCAGCGGTGCCGTTACCGCTCGGATCGAAGGCCGGGCCGTTCTTGTGCAGCGGCTGGCCCCAACTGATCAGCACCGAAGACTTGTAGCCCTTGGGCAGGCTGATGGCGTCGGTGGTCGCTGCCGGGATGCTTTCGAAACCGAGCAGGCGGCTGTTGCCGGCGCTGACACTGGCGGCCATGACGCTGCGGCTCAGCAAGTTGCCGCCGAGGAACATCGCCGCGCCGCACAAGGCACCGGCGCTGATGAAACCGCGACGGCTGAGGCCGACCATTTTTTCCAGATCAGTGGATTGGTTTTCTTCTAATAGGCTCACATCAGGCTCCCTGCTTGGTTATGGGCAACACCTTAATGCGGGTCGATGACGCTTTTGTGGCAAGACAAATCAGAGCGGCGTGCCGATCAGCACGTTGGACGGCGCGCATTGCACCTGCACCGAATTGCCGACGTCCAGCCCGTGGCTGCGCAAGTGCAGCGGTTCGGCCAAGGCGCAAAGTGTCTGGCCGTTGGGCAGGGAAATGCGCACTTCGCTGGGTCCGTCCTCGGCATCGAGGATCGCTTCGATGGTGCCGCGCAGGACATTGTGTCCGGGCGTTGCCGACTGATCGGCGCCGAGCAACTCAAGCCAGCCAGCCTTGATCAGCGCCATCACTTCGGTACCGATCTGCAATTCCAGATGCACGGTGCTGTCGTGGGTGATCTGCGCCTCCAGAGCAATGCCTTCGGCCAGTTCGAGGTGGATCAGATCATTGCGCCCCTGCGTCTGAATCGCTGCCACCGTGCCATGCAGCTGATTGCGCGCGCTGGTCCTGAGCATCAGGCGCCCGAGCAGGTCGAGATCGCTGGCGTCTTCCGCCGCTTCCAGCACCTGCGCCTGCAACGCCTGCAATTTCTGATACAGGCGCAGCACTCGCTCGCCCTCGCTGGACAGTCTGGCGCCGCCACCACCCTTGCCGCCCACCACGCGCTCGACCAAGGGTTTCTGCGCCAGGTTGTTCAACTCATCGATCGCATCCCATGCCGCCTTGTAACTGAGCCCCGCGCTCTTCGCCGCACGGGTGATCGAGCCTTGCTCGGCGATGTGTTGCAGCAGGGCAATGCGCTGCGGGCGGCGGACGATGTGCTGGGACAGCAGGGTGGGCAGGGACATGGCAGAACGCTTCTGGCTCGGGCGATGAAATGGACGTTGGCCACTTGCAACGCATGAGTCAAGCCTGACGCAAAGCCCCCTGTGGGAGCGAGCCTGCTCGCGAAAGCGGTTTGACCAACAACAGCTTTGTTGAATGTGATGCCCATTCGCGAGCAGGCTCGCTCCCACACGATATCTGTATTCGCTTCAGGTACCGGGCTTCGGCGTACGGGCCAGGCAATACACATCAACCCGCGCCGCACCTGCATTCATCAGCAACCGCGCCAATGCCTGAGCGGTTGCTCCAGTAGTCAGGACGTCGTCCACCAGCGCGAAATGGCGGCCACTGACCTGCGCATCAGGCACCAGCGCAAAGGCATTGCGCAAATTGCGTTTGCGCGCCTTGGCATCGAGATCCTGTTGGGCGTCGGTGTCGATGACTCGCCGCAGCAGCTGTTCTTCGCACGGCAAGTCCAGCGAAACACTCAACCAGCGCGCGAGCATCGCCGCTTGATTGAATCCTCGCCGACGTAGTCGTTTATTCGCCAGCGGCACCGGTAGCAACACATCGGGTCGCGGCAAGTCCTCGGCGAAGCGATGCTGCAGGTATTGGCCGAGAACGTCGGCGAGCAGGTGGCCAAACGGCCATTTCGCGTTGTGTTTAAAGTGTGTAATCAGACTGTCCACGGGGAAGCCATAAACCCAGGGCACGGCGACCTGCTCGAAGGCCGGAGGCTCTAGCAGGCACTCGCCGCAAGTCAGGCCATCCGCCGCCAGTGGCAAAGCGCAGCTCTGACAATGACTGCCGAGCCAAGGCAATTCGGTTTCGCAGGCCTCGCACATTGGCATTTGTGCTTCTGCGGGCTCATCGCACAGCAAACAGGCCTGTACGTTTTTTAAACAGATGTAAACCTGTCCTTGGTATTGCGGTTGACAGCGCATCGCTCTTCCTTAAATATGCCGAACATCCGTGTAGCGGCTGTGGGTATTCCGTTTCCCCCAGCGCCAGCCAAGCATAACCAAGGAATTGCCCATGAGCGCGAGCACCACCGCCACCCTGCGTCACGATTGGTCTCTGGCCGAAGTCAAAGCACTCTTCGTACAGCCATTCAACGACTTGCTGTTCCAGGCGCAAACGGTGCACCGCGCGCATTTCAACGCCAACCGCGTGCAGGTCTCGACACTGCTGTCGATCAAGACCGGCGCCTGCCCGGAAGACTGCAAGTACTGCCCGCAGTCCGGGCACTACAACACCGGTCTGGAAAAAGAAAAACTGATGGAAGTGCAGAAGGTCCTCGAAGAAGCGGCCCGCGCCAAAGCCATCGGTTCGACGCGATTCTGCATGGGCGCGGCGTGGAAACATCCGTCGGCCAAAGACATGCCGTATGTGTTGAAGATGGTTGAAGGGGTGAAAGCCTTGGGCCTGGAAACCTGCATGACCCTCGGCCGTCTCGATCAGGAGCAGACTGAAGCGCTGGCCAAGGCCGGTCTCGATTACTACAACCACAACCTCGACACCTCGCCGGAGTTCTACGGCAGCATCATCACCACCCGTACTTACAGCGAACGTCTGCAGACGCTGGCCTATGTACGCGAGTCGGGAATGAAAATCTGCTCCGGCGGCATTCTCGGCATGGGCGAATCGCTGGACGATCGCGCCAATCTGCTGATCCAGTTGGCCAACCTGCCGGAGCACCCGGAATCGGTGCCAATCAACATGCTGGTGAAAGTCGCCGGCACGCCGCTGGAAAACGCCGAAGACATCGACCCGTTCGACTTCATCCGCATGCTCGCCGTCGCGCGCATCCTCATGCCGCAATCCCACGTGCGCCTGTCCGCCGGTCGCGAAGCGATGAACGAGCAGATGCAGGCCCTGGCATTTTTCGCCGGCGCCAACTCGATTTTCTACGGCGACAAATTGCTCACCACCGCCAACCCGCAGGCGGACAAGGACATGCAGCTGTTCGCGCGCCTCGGTATCCAGCCGGAGGCTCGCGAAGAGCACGCGGATGAAGTGCACCAAGCGGCGATCGAGCAGGCGCTGGTGGAGCAGAAGAGCAGCGAGCAGTTCTATAACGCTGCCATCTAAAAGCTGCACGGATTGCGCTGAAGGAATGCAAAACCCCTGTGGGAGCGAGCCTGCTCGCGAAAGCGGTTTGGCCGCGAATATCCATCTTGGATGTGACGCCCATTCGCGAGCAGGCTCGCTCCCACAGGGGATCTGTGTCATTTGAAAATCGAGGCCTGCATGTCATTCGATCTCGCCGCACGCCTTGCTGCCCGCCGTGCCGACAACCTCTACCGCCAGCGTCCGCTGCTCGACTCGCCGCAAGGGCCGGAAGTGGTGGTGGACGGCCAACCGTTGCTCGCTTTCTGCAACAACGACTATCTGGGCCTGGCCAATCATCCGCAGGTGATCGAAGCCTGGCGCGTGGGGGCCGAGCGCTGGGGTGTCGGCGGTGGGGCGTCGCATCTGGTGATCGGCCACAGCAGCCCGCATCACGCGCTGGAAGAAGCACTCGCCGATCTGACCGGGCGCCCACGTGCACTGCTGTTCACCACCGGCTACATGGCCAACCTCGGCGCGGTCACCGCGCTGGTCGGGCAGGGCGATACGGTGCTCGAAGACCGGCTCAATCACGCTTCGTTGCTGGACGCGGGCCTGTTGTCCGGCGCGCGTTTCAATCGCTATCTGCACAACGACGCCGAAAGCCTGGGCAAACGCCTGGAGAAAGCCACCGGCAACACGCTGGTGGTGACCGATGGCGTATTCAGCATGGACGGTGACATCGCCGACCTGCCGGCGCTGGCCCGCGCGGCCAAGGCCAAAGGCGCGTGGCTGATGGTCGACGATGCCCACGGCTTCGGCCCATTGGGCGCCAACGGTGGCGGCATCGTCGAGCATTACGGCTTGAGTCAGGACGACGTCCCGGTGCTGGTCGGCACGCTCGGCAAAGCCTTCGGCACCGCCGGGGCCTTTGTCGCTGGCAGCGAAGAGTTGATCGAAAGCCTGATCCAGTTCGCCCGCCCGTATATCTACACCACCAGCCAACCGCCGGCGCTGGCCTGCGCGACGCTGAAAAGCCTCGAGCTGTTGCGCAGTGAACACTGGCGCCGTGAGCATTTGCAGACACTGGTCCGCCAGTTCCGCCACGGCGCCGAGCAGATCGGGCTGGAGCTGATGGACAGCTTCACGCCGATCCAGCCGATCATGATCGGCGATGCCGGCCGCGCGGTGCGGCTGTCGCAAATGCTCCGCGAGCGCGGCTTGATGGTGACCGCAATTCGCCCACCGACCGTGCCGGCCGGCAGCGCGCGGTTGCGCGTCACTCTGACCGCCGCCCACAGCGAGGCACAGGTGCAACAGTTGCTGGAAGGGTTGGCAGATTGTTTCGCCCGATTGTCGTTGGAGCCAAGCCATGCGTAATCGTCTGATCCTGCTGCCCGGCTGGGGCCTCGGCGTGTCGCCGCTGGAACCGCTGGCCGCAGCATTGCGCGGCCTCGACGAACATCTGCAAGTCGAGATCGAACCGCTGCCGGAGCTGGACTCCGCTGACCTTGAAGACTGGCTCGACGAACTCGATGCGCGCATTCCGCAGGAAGTCTGGCTTGGTGGCTGGTCGCTGGGCGGCATGCTCGCGTCTGAGTTGGCGGCACGACGCGGCGAGGCGTGCTGCGGGCTGCTGACGCTGGCGAGCAACCCTGCGTTTGTCGCCCATGAGCAGTGGCCGAGCGCGATGCCTGGCGAGACCTTCGATGCGTTTCTTGCCGGTTGTCAGGCCGACCCGCGTACCACGCTCAAGCGCTTCGCTCTGCTATGTGCGCAAGGTTCACCAGACCCGCGTGGCTTGTCGTGCTTGCTGCTCGGTGGCGCGCCGGCAACCGCGCCGGCCGCGCTGATGGCGGGTCTGGAGCTACTTGCGCAACTGGATACACGCCAGGCGTTGCAGGCGTTTCGCGGGCCGCAGTTTCATCTGTTCGGCGGGCAGGACGCGCTGGTACCGGCGGAAGCGGCCGGCGCATTGTTCGCGCTTTTGCCGGATATCGAAATTGGTCTGATCGAACAGGCCAGCCATGCTTTTCTGCTGGAAGACCCGCATGGAGTCGCGGGCGCGATCCAGGCTTTTCTACATGAGTGCGCTGATGACTGATCTGTCCCTTGTGCTGCCTGAGGGCTTGCCCGACAAGCGCCAGGTGGCGGCGTCTTTTTCCCGCGCTGCGGCCAGTTACGACAGTGTCGCGGAGTTTCAGCGTGACGTCGGCACACAGTTGCTCGGGCGCTTGCCGGCGAGCTTCACGCCGTCGCGTTGGCTCGATCTCGGTTGCGGCACCGGCTACTTCACCCGCGCGCTGGCCTCGCGTTTCACCCAGGGCAGCGGTGTCGCGCTGGACATCGCCGAGGGCATGCTCAATCACGCACGGCCGCTGGGTGGCGCTGAGCATTTCATCGCTGGCGATGCCGAAAGGCTGCCGTTGCAGGATGCTAGCTTCGATCTGATTTTCTCCAGTCTCGCGGTGCAGTGGTGCGCCGACTTCGAGGCGGTGCTCGGCGAAGCCTTGCGCGTGCTTAAACCGGGCGGGATTTTTGCGTTTGCTAGTCTCTGTACAGGGACGCTGTTCGAGTTGCGTGAGAGTTGGCAGCAGGTCGACGGGCTGGTGCACGTCAATCGCTTCCGCACCTTCGCCCGCTATGAGCATTTATGTGCCGGCAGTGGCATGCGCATTTTGGCGCTCCAGAATCAGCCGCACGTGTTGCATTACCCGGATGTGCGCAGCCTGACTCATGAGCTGAAAGCGTTGGGCGCACACAATCTGAATCCCGGGCGGCCGGGCGGTTTGACCGGACGGGCGCGGATTCTCGGGCTGATCGACGCGTATGAGCGGTTCCGTCAGGCGTCGGGGCTGCCGGCAACGTATCAGGTGGTATACGCCGTGTTGGAGAAACCTCTATGAGCGCAGCCTATTTCGTCACCGGTACCGACACCGATGTCGGCAAAACCACCGTTGCTGCCGGATTGCTCCATGCGGCGCGGTCGGCAGGCTTGAGCACGGCGGCGGGCAAACCGGTGGCATCGGGTTGCGACGTCACGCCCAAGGGCTTGCGCAATTCCGACGCCCTGGCGCTGCTGGCCGAATGTTCGTTGCCGCTGACTTATCAACAGGTCAACCCGGTGGCGTTCGAGCCAGCGATCGCTCCGCATCTGGCGGCGCGCGAAGCAGGAGTGGCGCTGACGGTGCAATCGCTGCTGGCGCCGATGCGCGGGATTCTGGCGATGAACGCCGATTTCACCCTGATCGAAGGCGCGGGCGGCTGGCGGGTGCCGTTGGCGGATCAGGACAATCTCTCGGACCTGGCGATTGCGCTGAAGCTGCCGGTGATTCTGGTGGTGGGCGTGAGGCTGGGGTGCATCAGTCATGCGTTGCTGACCGCCGAGGCGATTGCCCGCGATGGTCTGCAATTGGCGGGGTGGGTGGCGAATATCATCGATCCGAAAACTTCGCGGCTGGAGGAAAACCTCGCGACCCTGGCCGAGCGCATCCCCGCGCCGTGCTTGGGCCGGGTGCCGAAACTCAAGGCGTTGAGCGCCGAAGCGGTGGCCGAGCATTTGCAACTGGATTTGCTCGATTAAGTTTCTCGCTATGAACAGGCACTGTGCCATTAGTGTTTTTGACGGGCGTTTTGCCGGCGCGTCTGCTTCAATGGCGACCATTGATCCTTTGCAGGGATGAGAGTGACTATGGAAATCTCCGGCAACACAGCTTTTTATGCGGGACTGAGCTCGATTCAGTCCGGGCAGAACCGCGTCGATCAGGCCGCCAGCCAGATCGCCAACAACACTATCGAACGTTCGGTGACCAGCCAGTCGTCCGAAGTGCAGGTAAATCGCCTGCGCGGTGTGGATCGCGCACAAGAATCGGATCTGGCGAGCAATATCGTCGAGCTGTCGCAGGGCAAGATCCAGGCAGAGTTGGGTGTGAAGGTGGCCAAGGCATCCGACGAAGTGCTCGGGACGATCATCGATACCTTCGCCTGAGCGAATTTGTTGTAGACCCCGAAACGCCGCGCCCTGTCGCGGCGTTTTTCGTTTAAGTCCTTCTTGCTCAACTAATCTTTTTACAACGCCCGTGGCTTATATCAAATCGCGGCGATTTGTCGTCTCCGGCATTTGCAAAGTCTGATGACGAACGGCAAAAGAACGATGCTTGACAAGATTTCGGCGTAAACGTATGTTTCAAACAACTGTTTGACCGTCACAACAATTCAACACGGTCGTTCATTCCCGGTTACATCAGCAGAGGTTTATCGCTATGCCTGACTACAAGGCCCCCTTGCGTGATATTCGCTTCGTTCGTGACGAACTGCTCGGCTACGAAGCGCACTATCAGAGCCTGCCAGCGTGCGCAGACGCCACGCCGGACATGGTTGACGCCATCCTCGAGGAAGGCGCCAAGTTTTGTGAGCAGGTACTGGCGCCGCTGAACCGCGTGGGCGACATCGAAGGCTGCACCTGGAGCGAGTCCGGCGTGAAAACCCCGACTGGCTTCAAAGAGGCGTACAAGCAATTCGTCGAAGGCGGCTGGCCAAGCCTGGCGCACGACGTTGAGCACGGCGGTCAGGGCCTGCCTGAGTCGCTGGGTCTGGCGGTGAGCGAAATGGTCGGCGAAGCCAACTGGTCGTGGGGCATGTACCCAGGTCTGTCGCACGGTGCGATGAACACCATCTCCGAGCACGGCACCCCAGAGCAGCAGGAAGCCTATCTGACCAAACTGGTCTCCGGCGAATGGACCGGCACCATGTGCCTGACCGAACCGCACTGCGGCACCGACCTGGGCATGCTGCGCACCAAGGCCGAGCCTCAGGCCGACGGTTCCTACAAAGTTTCCGGCACCAAGATCTTCATCTCGGCCGGCGAACACGACATGGCCGATAACATCGTCCACATCGTACTGGCGCGTCTGCCGGATGCTCCGGCTGGCACCAAAGGCATCTCGCTGTTCATCGTTCCAAAGTTCCTGCCAAACGCCGATGGCACCATTGGCGCGCGCAACGCAGTGAGCTGCGGTTCGCTGGAACACAAGATGGGCATCCACGGCAACGCCACTTGCGTGATGAACTTCGACGGCGCCACCGGTTACCTGATCGGCCCGGCGAACAAAGGTCTGAACTGCATGTTCACCTTTATGAACACCGCTCGCCTCGGTACCGCACTGCAAGGTCTGGCTCACGCCGAAATCGGCTTCCAGGGCGGTCTGAAATACGCTCGTGATCGCCTGCAAATGCGCTCGCTGACTGGCCCGAAAGCACCGGACAAGGCCGCTGACCCGATCATCGTCCACCCGGACGTGCGCCGTATGCTGTTGACCATGAAGGCGTTCGCCGAAGGCAATCGCGCGATGGTCTACTTCACTGCGAAGCAGGTCGACATCGTCAAATACGGCGTTGATGAAGAAGAGAAGAAGAAGGCCGACGCACTGCTGGCGTTCATGACCCCGATCGCCAAAGCGTTCATGACCGAAGTCGGTTTCGAAGCCGCCAACCACGGCGTGCAGATCTACGGCGGCCACGGCTTCATCGCCGAGTGGGGCATGGAGCAGAACGTTCGCGACAGCCGCATTTCGATGCTGTACGAAGGCACCACCGGCATCCAGGCCCTCGACCTGCTCGGCCGCAAAGTGCTGATGACTCAAGGCGAGGCTCTGAAAGGCTTCACCAAGATCGTCCACAAGTTCTGCCAGACCAACGAAGGCAACGAAGCCGTCCAGGAATTCGTCGCGCCGCTGGCTGCACTGAATAAAGAGTGGGGCGAGCTAACCATGAAGGTCGGTATGGCTGCCATGAAAGATCGCGAAGAAGTCGGCGCGGCCTCCGTGGATTACCTGATGTACTCCGGTTATGCCTGCCTGGCCTACTTCTGGGCAGACATGGCACGTCTGGCTGCGGAAAAACTGGCTGCCGGCACCAGCGACGAGGCGTTCTACACCGCCAAGCTGCAAACCGCGCGCTTCTACTTCCAGCGCATCCTGCCGCGTACCCGTACGCACGTGGCCACTATGCTGTCGGGTGCTGGCAACCTGATGGACATGAAAGAAGAAGACTTCGCACTGGGCTACTAAGCCTTAACGCAGTCTGACGAAAACCGCTGCTCCCGTTAGGGGGCAGCGGTTTTTTTGTTTGTGGATCGCTCAGATAGTCGAGCTTCCGGCCGTTACAGAGACCGTGTGTGATCTGGATCACATTGTATGGGCTTGGCCGCACTTTGCAGGCACAATGCCATCTCTTTGCTATGACGGGTCGGAGCTTACCCTTGCCGCGTTCTTCCGCTGTGCGTTTCAGCCATTTCCTGCCATCACTGCTGTTATTGCTTGCGGGGCTGGCGGCTGCGTACGTCAAAGACCTCAGCGTATTCTTCACATCGCTGTTCAACGTCCTGCCGACATTGGTTCTGCTCCTCGGTGGCGCGTATTGCGCGGTGTATCGACGTCAGCGCGAACTGTTTCTGATGCTCACGGTGTACATCGCCTACTTTCTGCTGGACACCCAGACAGATTTCTACCGCGACAACGGCAAGGTCCGCGAAGACGCTGCGGTGGTGTTTCATCTGGTCTGCCTGCTGCTGCCGTTGTTGTTCGGATTATTCGCCGCATGGCAGGAACGTACCCATCTGTTTCAGGACATGGTCGCGCGCTTTGCCGTGCTGCTGGCATTTGGCAGCGTGGCGCTGGGACTGGAGCAAAGTTACCCACAGGCGCTGCTGCTGTGGTTGTCGGAGATCCGCTGGCCGGCGCTGCATGGGGCATGGATGAGTCTCATCCAGTTGTCCTATCCGGTGTTCATCTCGGCCTTCCTGCTTCTGGCCTGGCAATACTGGCGCAACCCGCGCCCGTTGCACGCGGCGCAACTGGTTGGCTTGCTCGGTGTGTTCTGGATGCTGCCGAAGACCTTCATTCTGCCGTTCACCCTGAACATCATGTGCAGCCAGGTGATGCTGATGATCGCCGCCGCCGTTGCGCATGAGGCTTACCAAATGGCCTTCCGCGACGAGCTCACCGGCCTGCCGGGACGACGTGCGCTCAACGAACGCATGCAGCGACTGGGGCGCAACTATGTGCTGGCGATGAGCGACGTCGATCATTTCAAGAAATTCAACGACACCCATGGCCACGATGTCGGTGACCAGGTGCTGCGCCTGGTCGCCAGCAAACTGTCGAAAATCAGCGGTGGCGGTAGGGCGTATCGCTACGGCGGTGAGGAATTTGCCTTGGTGTTCGCAGGCAAGACCCTTGAGGAGTGCATGCCGCACCTGGAAGTGATCCGTGAATCGATTGCGTCTTACAGCATTCAGTTACGCAACCAGGAAAACCGCCCGCAGGATGATCAGCAAGGTCGCCAGCGCCGTAGCGGTTCTGGGGCTTCGGCGGTGTCGGTGACGGTGAGTATCGGCGTCGCCGAACGTGTCGAGCAGCGCACCCCTGAAGAAGTGCTCAAGTCCGCCGACCAGGCGTTGTACAGCGCCAAGGGCGCCGGGCGTAACTGCGTCATGGCGTTCGGGCAGAACCGCCGTGGCGCGGTGCGCATGGACGCTGCTGCGGGTTGAGTGATGACGGCGCATTCAGCGCCTGCACAGTGATTGTCGCGCGTGGTGGCCAGCAGTAGGTTGAACAAATCTGCTGACGGAGAAGCCACCATGCCCGAGTACAAAGCTCCCCTGCGCGACATGCGCTTTCTGATCGATCACGTCTTCGACTTCCACTCCAGCTACGCCAGTCTCGGCGCGCATGACGCCAGCCCGGACATGATCAGCGCGATCCTCGAAGAAGGCGCGAAGTTCTGCGAGAACGTTCTGGCACCGCTCAATCGCAGCGGCGACGAAGAGGGCTGCCATTTCGACAACGGCGTGGTGACAACGCCTACAGGCTTCAAGCAGGCCTTCGCACAATATGTCGAGGGCGGCTGGCACGGTTTGGCGGCTGATCCGGCTTACGGTGGCCAAGGGTTGCCGAGTTCGCTGGGGCTGGTGATCAGTGAAATGGTCGGCTCCAGCAACACGTCCTGGGGCATGTACCCCGGCCTGACCCACGGCGCGATGTCGGCGATCCACGCCCACGGTACCGCCGAGCAGAAAGACACCTATCTGAGCAAACTCACCGCTGGCCAGTGGACCGGCACCATGTGCCTGACCGAAGCCCACTGCGGCACTGATCTGGGCATCATCAAGACTCGCGCGGTGCCACGGGCCGACGGCAGCTACGCGATCACCGGCAGCAAGATTTTCATCTCCGCCGGCGAGCATGACCTGAGCGACAACATCATCCATCTGGTCCTGGCCAAGCTGCCGGACGCACCGGCCGGAACCAAGGGCATTTCCCTGTTTATCGTGCCCAAGTTTCTGCCCGATGCAGCAGGCGAAGCGGGTGAGCGCAACGGCGTTTCCTGTGGCTCGATCGAGCACAAGATGGGCATCAAGGCTTCTGCTACGTGCGTGCTGAATTTCGATGCCGCCACGGGTTACTTGATCGGCGAGCCGAACAAGGGCCTCAACTGCATGTTCACCATGATGAACCATGCGCGGCTTGGTACTGGCATGCAGGGGCTGTGTCTGGGCGAGGCGAGTTTTCAGGGCGCGATCAAGTACGCCAATGACCGCCTGCAGATGCGCGCGCTGACCGGCGCCAAGGCCCCGGAAAAACCTGCCGATCCGATCATCGTCCACCCCGATGTGCGGCGCATGTTGCTGACCATGAAAGCCTTCAACGAAGGCAACCGCGCGCTGACCTATTTCACCGCGCAGATGCTCGACGTCGCGCACCTGAGCAGCGACGCCGAGGCGCGTCAGGAGGCTGAAGACCTGTTGGCGTTCCTCACGCCGATCTGCAAGGCGTTCATGACCGACACCGGGCTGGAAGTGACCAATCACGGCATGCAAGTATTCGGCGGCCACGGCTTCATTCGTGAGTGGGGCATGGAGCAAATGGTGCGCGATTGCCGGATTGCGCCGATCTATGAGGGCACCAACGGCATTCAAGCGCTGGACCTGCTTGGGCGCAAGGTGCTGGGCAGTCAGGGCAAGCTGCTGCGCGGCTTTACCAAAATCGTCCACAAGTTCTGCGCAGCGAACGCCGAACATGCGCAGCTGGGCCGCTTCGTCGCGCAACTCAATGGGCTCAACCAACAGTGGGGCGATCTGACCATGAAGGTCGGCATGGCGGCCATGAAGAACCCGGACGAAGTCGGTGCTGCGTCGGTGGATTATCTGATGTACAGCGGCTACATCATCCTGGGCTACCTGTGGCTGCGCATGGCGTTGGTTGCTCAGGCACAGCTGGAGGCGGGCGAGGGTGAGGCTGATTTCCTCAAGGGCAAACTGGCGACGTGCGAGTTCTACTTCAAGCGCTTGCTGCCGCGTACGGCTGCGCATCAGGCGGCGATCGAGGCGGGGAGTGATTGTTTGATGAATCTGCCGGCGCAGGCGTTTGCTTTGTAGAGCAGATCGAAAGATCGCGGCGATCTTTTTCCGGTGACCAAAAATAACAAATCAGTCACCGGTTGACCCTATGTGTCGCAAAAGTTGTTGAGGTACACTCCGGATCAACGAAAACATCATTCCACGAACCACCTGTTTAGATCTTGCGAGGTTTGCCATGGCTGACTACAAAGCGCCGCTGCGCGATATGCGCTTCGTCCTCAATGAAGTGTTCGAAGTCGCCAAACTCTGGGCCGAGCTGCCGGCGCTGGCCGAGACCGTCGACGCCGAAACCGTTGAAGCGATTCTCGAAGAGGCCGGCAAGGTCACCAGCAAAAGCATCGCGCCACTTAGCCGTGCCGCTGACGAGGAAGGTTGCCATTGGGCGGACGGTGCCGTCACCACGCCGGCCGGTTTCCCACAGGCCTATCAGACTTATGCTGAAGGCGGTTGGGTCGGTGTTGGTGGCGATCCGGCCTACGGCGGCATGGGCATGCCCAAAGCCGTGTCGGCGCAGGTCGAAGAAATGGTCAACTCCGCCAGCCTGGCGTTCGGTCTGTACCCGATGCTGACCGCCGGCGCCTGCCTGTCGATCAATGCCCACGCCAGTGAAGAACTGAAAGCTGCGTACCTGCCGAACATGTACGCCGGCATCTGGGCCGGTTCCATGTGCCTGACCGAGCCGCACGCCGGCACCGACCTGGGCATCATCCGCACCAAAGCCGAACCTCAGGCCGACGGTTCCTACAAGGTCAGCGGCACCAAGATCTTCATCACCGGCGGCGAGCACGACCTCACCGAAAACATCATTCACCTGGTACTGGCCAAGCTGCCTGACGCGCCGGCCGGTCCAAAAGGCATTTCGCTGTTCCTGGTGCCGAAGTTCATGGTCAATGCCGACGGCAGCCTCGGTGCGCGTAACCCGGCCAACTGTGGCTCGATCGAGCACAAGATGGGCATTCAGGCCTCGGCGACCTGCGTGATGAACTTCGACGAAGCCGTGGGTTATCTGGTCGGCGAGCCGAACAAAGGCCTGGCCGCAATGTTCACCATGATGAACTACGAGCGCCTGGGCGTTGGTATTCAAGGCCTGGCCACGGGCGAGCGCTCTTATCAGAACGCTGTTGAATACGCGCGCGATCGTCTGCAGAGTCGTTCGCCGACCGGTGCGAAGAACAAGGACAAGGTCGCTGACCCGATCATCGTCCACCCGGACGTGCGACGCATGCTGCTGACGATGAAAGCCTCGAACGAAGGCGGCCGTGCGTTCTCCACGTATGTGGCGATGCAACTGGACACCGCCAAGTTCAGTGAAGACGCGACCACCCGCAAGCGCGCGGAAGATCTGGTGGCGTTGCTGACGCCGGTAGCGAAAGCCTTTCTGACCGACCTGGGTCTGGAAACCACTGTCCACGGCCAGCAGATTTTCGGCGGCCACGGCTACATCCGCGAGTGGGGCCAGGAGCAACTGGTGCGTGACGTGCGCATCACCCAGATCTACGAAGGCACCAACGGTATTCAGGCGCTGGACCTGGTCGGGCGCAAGATCGTTGGCAGTGGCGGCGCGTTCTACCAGCTGTTCGCTGACGAGATCCGCCATTTCACCGCAACCGCCAGTGCTGATCTGGGCGAGTTCACCAAGCCGTTGAACGATGCCGTCGACACCCTCGACGAGCTGACCGCGTGGCTGCTGGACCGGGCGAAAAACAATCCGAACGAAATCGGCGCGGCCTCGGTCGAATATTTGCAAGCGTTCGGCTACACCGCTTACGCCTACATGTGGGCGTTGATGGCCAAAGCCGCGCTGGGCAAGGAAGCGCAGGAGGATTTCTATGCGAGCAAGCTGGGCACCGCGCGCTTCTATTTCGCCCGCCTGCTGCCGCGTATCCACTCGTTGAGCGCGTCGGTCAAAGCCGGTAGCGAATCGCTGTTCCTGCTGGATGCGGCACAGTTTTGATCCTGTAGACGTCATGTAAGCATTTGCTTACGTGACGTGCTGCTGTTCTCCCATATCCGTATATTGGATCCACGGCTAATCTACATTTCATGGACGTCGCGCAGGAAGCGCAAAGTAAACAACACGGACACGTAGGATTCTGCCAGGGTGGCGGAGTGAAATGGATGTCAGGGAAACAGTCTGCAAAGCCCCGCTTCGGCGGGGTTTTCTTTTGCCTGAAGAAAAGTTTCAGGCGAGCGGATCGAGGGGCTGCTTGGTTTCGCGATCGATCACCTCTTCAAGCAATGTCCGCAGCAATGCCAACGAGGCCTGCTGGCGTTGCACATCACGGCACACCAGGCCAACTTGCAACGGCACCCGTGGTTCGCTCAGCGGTTTCCATAGCAGATCTTCATCGTCATATTCCTTTTGCGAACGTCCCGGCAGCACCGTTGCCAGCCTGGTGTGCGGCAGGCTATCGAGAATCCCCAGCATAGTGTTCAACTCGGCCTGCACCTGCGGGCGTCGTCCGAGGCTGGTCAGTTGTGCCTGCCAGATCTGTCGGATCTGGAACTCTTCGCCGAGCAGCAACATGGGCAGCTCAGCAGCCTGGCGCATCGAGACCTTCTTGAACTCGCGCAAGGGATGGTCCGCCGGGATGACCAGCGTCAGTTCATCTTCGTACAGCAACACACCGTGCAGACCGGGTTGGCGCGGTGGCAGATAGCTGATGCCGATGTCCAGGGAACCATTGAGCAGACGCCGTTCGATTTCCAGCCCGGTCAGTTCATAGATTTGTACCACCAGATGCGGCTGCGCCTTGCGCACACGCTCGAGCATCTGCGGCACAAGGCTGGTGTGCACCGTTTGCAACACACCGATCGCCAGTGTGCGCAGTGCCTGACCCTTGAAACTACCCAACGCCTCGCGCGCCCGCTGCAAGCCATCGAGCAATGGCAACGCGTGGTTGTACAGCGTATGCGCAGCGAGGGTCGGCAGCAGGCGTTTACTGCTGCGTTCGAACAGGGTTACGTCGAGGTTCTGCTCCAGCTGACGGATCTGTTGCGACAGCGCCGGTTGCGAGATCGACAAGCGCTCAGCCGCACGGCCGACATGGCCTTCTTCGTAGACCGCGACGAAATAACGCAGTTGTTTGAAATCCATAAGTAGCGCTTATCGAAATGGCTGAGAAATCGAAATGGCCTGAAGCCGTTTGCGCGCCTAGTCTAACCGCATTCACAAGGCTTGCAGGGCCAGAAAGCGTGACGAATTCCATTTGCTTCGTTCGTGATTACATAGGCAGTTCAAAAAACCTCCAGCGAGGTTTTTCCGCATGAATATGTTCAGTTTGCGGCGCCAGACGCCGAGTCTGGATGACCTCTGCTTCGAGGCGGGGCCATCCGCTATGACCGACCATCTCAATGCCCAACGCCTGATGCCCAGCGTCGATCGGCCGCAACAAGTGTTCGTTCGCGGCCAGGGTTCCTGGCTGTGGGACAGCAACGATCGCGCCTACCTCGACTTTTCCCAGGCCGGCGGCGCCAACAGCCTTGGCCACAGCCCCACGGCGCTGGTCAAAGCCATCGCCAATCAGGCCCAGGCGCTGATCAATCCATGCTTCAATCTGCGTAATCGCGGCATGCTCAGCCTCGCCGAACGTTTGTGCGCCAGCACGTCCAGCGAACAGGCGTATCTGCTCAACAGTGGCAGCGAGGCTTGTGAGGCGGCGATCAAACTGGCGCGCAAATGGGGGCAGCTGCATCGCGGCGGCGCCTCGCGGATCATCATGGCTGAGCAGGGTTGTCATGGCCGCAGTCTGGCGACGATTGATCGAGTGCCATTCAACGACTTGCCGGCGCTGCATGCGGCGGTGGACGCGCAGACCGTGGCGATCATGCTGGAGCCGATCCAGAGCGATGCCGGGGTCATTCCCGCGACCGAGCATTACCTCAAAGGGGTCGAACGACTGTGCCGTGAACTGGGCATTCTGCTGATTCTCGACGAAGTGCAGACCGGTATCGGCCGCTGCGGCAGCTTGCTCGCCGAACAGTCCTACGGCATTCGCGCCGATATCGTCGTGCTCGGCAAAGGCCTTGGCGGCGGCTTGCCATTGGCGGCTTTGCTGGCGCGGGGCACGGCCTGCTGTTTCGGCGTTGGCGAATTGGGCGGCACTCATCACGGTAATGCACTAATGACGGCGGCCGGTCTGGTAGTGCTCGACAGCATCCATGACCGCAGCTTTCTCCAGCAGGTTAACGACAGCGGCCAGCATTTGCGCGAAGGCCTTGCGCGACTGGCGCACCGCTACGGCCACGGCGAGTTGCGCGGCCAAGGCCTGTTTTACGGGTTGACGCTGTCCGAGGAATGCGCCGACGCCGTCGTCCATGCCGCACTTCACGAAGGCCTGATATTGAACGCCGCGCAGCCTGACTGCCTGCGCTTCACCCCGGCCCTCACTGTCAGCAAAGCCAACATCGACGAAATGCTCCTGCGCCTGGGCCGCGCCTTCTCGCGAGTGCGCACCGCCCAAGTGCAATGTCGCAAGGGCATTGCCGTGTGAGCTGAGCAGCCCCAACCGATTACTCGAACCGTCTCGCGGTATAACGCACGCCCCACGCCTGATTCTTTTGGCGTAGGGCGTTTTTTTGTGGCCGGGTTTTACAGACGTGATTTAGAGCTTGAGGGATCGTACCGTGGATGGTCTTTTAGAGAATGCCAGCAAGGGATGCGGCTACGGCCTGATCGGTATCACCGAAAAAGCCGTTTTGCGATCTGTACCACTAGGTGGTATGTTTTTGGAAGGGATACCTATGCCATTGAGGCTGTTCAAGACCAAACGCTTCGCCCTCCAGGCCAGTAGGGCGTGGATCACAGATGAAGAGTTGCAAGAGGCGTTTCACCAGATGCTTCAGGGACAGGCGGACAATCTTGGCGGAGGCGTGTGGAAGAAGCGCTTGAAGGCGAACCGTCACCGTTCGATTGTTTTGGCAAAAGGTGGACGTCACTGGATCTACCAAGTGCTTTTCGCCAAGCAGGATCAAAGCAATATCACGCCAACAGAATTGAAGGATTTACGTAAATTGGCAAAGGTCTATGCGCAACTGACTGAAGCGCAGATCAGCGACTTGTTGGCGATGAAGGAGTTTGTGGAGATATGTCATGAGTAAGAAATTCAAAAGTGAAGTTTTTGAATCGATACACGAATCAGCCGGGGCGTTGCTTGCTGTCGGAGCAATAAACAAGGCAACGATGCGAGAATTCGATGACTCCTGTCTGGCATCGGTTCCCTTAGCGATCCCGGCTGAGGAGATCAAGGCGCTACGCGAGCGAAACAAGGTCAGCCAACCGGTATTTGCACGCTATCTCAACACAAGTGCATCCACGGTGAAGCAGTGGGAATCGGGTGACAAACATCCCAGCGGTATGGCGCTCAAACTACTGAGCATCGTACAAAAACATGGGTTGAAAATTCTCGCTTGAGCCTGACAAGCTATTGCACTGAACCCTGACGAACGGCGCGTGTCGATTAGCTTGTATGGCTCAAGTGAGCCAACCCCCATTCAGGAGCTGCCCCATGGATTTCATTCGTATCATCATCGCTATTCTGTTGCCGCCACTGGGCGTGTTTCTGCAGGTCGGGTTTGGCGGGGCGTTCTGGCTGAACATTCTGCTGACGTTGTGCGGCTACATTCCGGGGATCGTGCATGCGGTGTATATCATCGCCAAGCGCTGAGTCCGCTAGCGCAACTTAGATAGCTTTCGCGAGCAGGCTCGCTCCCACACTGGATCTGTGGTGTACACAAGTCCTCTGTGGGAGCGAGCCTGTTCGCGAAGGGCGCAACACAGTTTTCAGTCAACCAGCCCCATCACTCGCCGATAAAACGTCCACTCCTGCTCCAGCGCATGTGCCTGGTTGGCCGCGCGGCGGAAGCCGTGGCGTTCGTCAGGGTAGTAATGCGCTTGGACCGGGACGCCGTTGTGCTCCAGCGCCGCGACCATGTCGCGGGTCTGTTGCGGCACGACCACCGCGTCCAGTTCACCCTGAAAGAAAATCACCGGCACGCGAATGTTATCGGCGTGCAGCAATGGCGTGCGGGCGGCATAGCGTTCGGCATCTCGCTCGGGATCGCCGATCAGCCAGTCCAAATAATCGCCCTCGAACTTGTGCGTTGCGCGAGCCAACGCGACCGGATCGCTGACGCCGTAGAGGCTGGCGCCTGCGCGGAAAACCTGTCTGAACGCCAGCGCACAAAGCGTTGTGTAGCCACCCGCACTGCCACCGCGAATGAACGCGCGGTCGCCATCGATCAAGCCCTGTCCGGCGAGATGGCTGACCACCGCGCAGGCATCCTCGACATCCACCTCGCCCCAGCGCAGATGCAGCGCTTGGCGATATTCGCGACCATAGCCACTGCTGCCGCGATAGTTGAGGTCGGCGACAGCAAAGCCGCGCTGCGTCCAGTATTGGATGCGCGGGTCGAGTATCGGATAGCACGCCGACGTCGGGCCGCCGTGGATAAACACCACCAGCGGCGGTTTTGCTTCACCGCTCATGGCCGGGTAAAAGAAACCGTGCGCCTCGCCGGAGCCGCTCGGATAACGCAAGGTCTGCGGACGGCTGATGCGTTCGGCAGGCAATGGAGCCACGCCGCCAGCGAGGATTTTCACGGCATGCGACACACGATCAATGGCGATCACTGCCGACGGGCTGGTCGGCGATGCAGCGATGCAATAGATGAATTGTTGATCCATCGCCAAGTGGCGGAAGCGGCTGTAGTCACCGCTGAAATCTTCACTTCCAAGGGCCAGGCGACCGAAACCACCCTCGCTCCAACTGGCTAAAAATTGATCACCGACAGGCAGCCACGTGCAGCCGCCTAGCTGCCACGGCGCGGGCGCGTGATCGGCCGCGGCACTCGGTAGCGCGTGCAAGCCATCGGACGTTTCGCCCCACGGCTGCCAGTAGCCGCCACGGTCCGTCAGGCAACAGAGCCGCCCATCAGCGTCGAATCGCGGCTGCTGGATCGACTCCTCGATCTGCTCACCGGCAACACAGCGAGGCGCAGAAAAATCGCCTTGCGCGACCATCAAGCGCGTCGAGGTCCACGGCTGATGCGGGCGACTCCACTCGATCCACGCCAGCCGCTGGCCATCGGGGCTGAGCGTTGGTGACGCATAAAAATCCGCACCCTCGGCCAGCACCTGTCGCGTACCGGTCGCCAGATCAATTGCCACCAGGCGATGCCGATCCTGCTGCTCTTCAACCGCCAATACCCGGCCAGCGGCGAATTGCAGATCGCCGTAGCGGCAGTCAGTCGACGTCAGCGCAACCGGCTCGCCATCCAGCGCCTGCCGATACATCTGCTGATCCGCTTCATTGACGAAAACCACCCCGTCAGGCGCCAGACAAAACGCACCACCGCCATATTCGTAAACGCGGCTACGCACGCTGAAACCGTCCGGCGTCAGACGTTTCGCTGCGCCATCGCGCCAATGCCAGATTCGGCACGCGGCATCCTCGGGGCGGTATTCATTCCAGAACACGCCATGGGCGCCGAGCTGCAGTTCGGCGAAGTCGGTTCCGGCGGCGACGGCCTGGGCGGCGCTGAAAGGCTCAGCCCTTGGCGATGAGGCGTGAGTTTCGTTCATTGCGAAAGGCCAATTGTTCGATGGTTTGAGTGGCGGTCTCGGCTTCTTCGCGGGCCTTGAGGATCACGCCGTGATGTTCGGACTTGCTGCACACCGGGTCGGCATTACTGGCGTCGCCGGTGAGCATGAACGCCTGGCAGCGGCAGCCGCCGAAGTCTTTTTCTTTCTCGTCGCAAGAGCGGCACGGCTCGGGCATCCAGTCGTAACCGCGAAAACGGTTGAAGCCGAACGAGTCATACCAGATGTGTTGCATGCTGTGATCGCGCACGTTGGGAAACTGCACCGGCATCTGGCGGGCACCATGGCAGGGCAGGGCGGTGCCGTCCGGGGTGACGGTCAGGAAGATGCTGCCCCAGCCGTTCATGCAGGCTTTCGGGCGTTCTTCGTAATAGTCCGGAGTGACGAAAATCAGCTTGCACGGATGCCCTTCGGCTTCCAGCCTGGCCCGGTATTCGTTGGTGATGCGTTCGGCGCGCACCAGTTGCTCCCTGGTCGGCAGCAGGCCAACACGGTTGAGCTGCGCCCAGCCGTAGAACTGGCAAGTGGCGAGTTCGACGAAGTCGGCCTCCAGCGCAATGCACAGTTCGATAATGCGGTCGATCTTGTCGATGTTGTGCCGATGGGTGACGAAGTTCAGCACCATCGGATAGCCGTGGGCCTTGACTGCGCGAGCCATTTCCAGCTTTTGCGCAAAGGCCTTTTTCGAACCGGCGAGCAGGTTGTTCACTTGCTCGTCGCTGGCCTGAAAACTGATCTGGATGTGATCGAGCCCGGCCTTTTTGAAGTCGCTGATTTTCTGCTCGGTCAGGCCAATGCCGGAGGTGATCAGGTTGGTGTAGAAACCCAGCTGCCGCGCTTCATGGATCAGTTCGGCCAAGTCCTGACGCACCAGCGGTTCGCCCCCGGAAAAGCCCAATTGCGCCGCGCCCATCTCCCGCGCTTCGCGGAACACCTTGATCCATTGCTCGGTGGTCAGCTCTTTGCCCTGCTCGGCGAAATCCAGTGGGTTCGAGCAATACGGGCATTGCAGCGGGCAGCGGTAGGTCAGCTCGGCGAGCAACCAAAGGGGCAGGCCGACTTCAGGTTTCGGCGGTACTTGCACTGACGAATCAGGCAAGTTCGATCCAGTGCTGCGCACGGGCAACCTCCATGAATTGCTCGATGTCGTCACCGAGCTCGGGCACGCCGGGGAACTGCTCGTCGAGTTTGGCAATGATCGCCGCGACATCGCGTTCACCATCAATCAAGCCGCCGATCAGTGCGGCGCTGTCGTTGAGTTTGATCATGCCTTCAGGGTAGAGCAGCACGTGACCCTTTTGCGCCGGCTCGTATTGGAAGCGATAGCCCGGGCGCCAGCTCGGCACTTTGCTGCGGTCGAAACTCATAAGATGATTCCTTTATGCCAGACCCGTTGTTCGGTCACGCTGTGATACGGCGGACGGTTCAGTTCGTAGGCCATGCTCATGGCATCGAGCATGCTCCAAAGAATGTCCAGTTTGAACTGGAGAATTTCCAGCATGCGCTCCTGGCCTTCGCGGGTCTTGTAGTGCTCGAGGGTGATCGCCAGCCCATGTTCGACGTCACGCCGCGCCTGACCGAGGCGGGTGCGGAAATATTCATAACCGGCCGGGTCGATCCATGGGTAATGCTGCGGCCAACTGTCCAGACGCGACTGGTGGATCTGCGGCGCGAACAGTTCGGTCAGCGAGCTGCTGGCGGCCTCCTGCCAACTGGCGCGACGGGCGAAGTTGACGTAGGCATCGACGGCGAAACGCACGCCGGGCAGCACCAGTTCCTGGGAGCGCAATTGGTCCGGGTCGAGGCCAACAGCCTGGCCCAGACGCAGCCAGGCTTCGATGCCGCCATCTTCACCGGGTGCGCCGTCGTGGTCGAGCAGGCGCTGAATCCACTCGCGGCGGATTTCCCGATCCGGGCAATTGGCGAGGATCGCTGCGTCCTTCAGGGGAATGTTCACCTGATAGTAGAAGCGGTTGGCGACCCAGCCCTGAATCTGCTCGCGGGTCGCGCGGCCTTCGTACATCGCCACGTGGTAAGGGTGGTAGATGTGGTAGTAGGCGCCCTTGGCGCGCAGGGCCGCTTCGAATTCGGCGGGGGACAGCGGGGTGTCGGTCATGTCTGTTCTCCGGAAACAACCCTGGAAATCTCTGGTGTCTGTCAGGACGTCATCGCTGGCAAGCCAGCTCCCACAGGTTTTGTGTACGGCACAGATCCAGTGTGGGAGCGAGCTTGCTCGCGAAGAGGCCGGTCGCTACAACACAATACTCATGCCGTCGTACGCTACTTCAACGTCACGCCGCGCCAGTTCGGCACGCTCCGGCGAATCCTCGTCGAGGATCGGGTTGGTGTTGTTGATGTGGATAAGTACCTTGCGCTGCTCGGGCAACTGCTCCAGCACTTCGAGCATACCGCCGGGGCCGTTCTGCGCCAGATGGCCCATCTCGCGACCGGTGCGGGTGCCGACGCCACGGCGCTGCATTTCATCGTCATCCCACAGCGTGCCGTCGACCAGCAGGCAATCGCTGCCCGCCATGATTTCCAGCAACGGCGCATCGACCTTGCCCAGTCCCGGCGCGTAGAACAGCTTGCCGCCAGTGTTGAGGTCTTCAACGATCAAACCGATGTTGTCGCCCGGATGCGGATCGAAACGGTGCGGTGAATACGGCGGCGCGGCGCTGCGCAACGGCAACGGGGTGAAACGCAGATTCGGGCAGGCGGCTACGGTGAAGCTCTGGTCGAGCTCGATACGGTTCCAGTCCAGCCCGCCGTTCCAGTGGGTGAGCATCTTGAACAGGGGAAAACCGGTGCTCAGGTCTTCGTGAACCATGTCCGTGCACCACACCTGATGCGGGCAGCCTTCGCGCAGACTGAGCAGGCCGGTGGTGTGGTCGATCTGGCTGTCCATCAGGATGATCGCGCTGATGCCGGTGTCGCGCAGCGCCCGGCCCGGTTGCATCGGGGCGAAGCTTTGCAGTTGCGCGCGGATGTCCGGCGAGGCATTGCACAACACCCAGTTCACGCCGTCATCGGAAATGGCGATGGACGATTGGGTGCGGGCCTTGGCGTTCAGGCTGCCGTCGCGAAAACCTGCGCAGTTGACGCAGTTGCAGTTCCACTGCGGAAAACCGCCACCGGCGGCCGAACCCAGAATCTGGACGAACATGAACGCTCCATCATTTCAACGCGGAAAATAAAACGCCTCGGCGAGCCGAGGCGTTGCACTGCGATTCTGCCTAGGCAGAACTCAGCGGCTGGCGAAGTACATGGTGACTTCGAAGCCGATACGCAGGTCGGTGTAAGCAGGTTTGGTCCAGGCCATGAGATGTCTCCTTCTGAGGGTTGGGATAGCGCTATCCATAGTTATAGTCCACGGTAGCGCGGTGATGTTCCAATTAGTTAGGCGGCTATGTTACTCAAAATTTCAACGCCGTGACCCGTGAATCTTTGAGAAAGCTCCTTGCAGCCTCGGTAATGATCAGTTTGCCGCTTGCCACGGTG
Source organism: Pseudomonas sp. Leaf434 (assembly GCF_001425545.1). Taxonomy (NCBI): domain Bacteria; kingdom Pseudomonadati; phylum Pseudomonadota; class Gammaproteobacteria; order Pseudomonadales; family Pseudomonadaceae; genus Pseudomonas; species Pseudomonas sp. Leaf434. Next base: position 2,619,961 of record NZ_LMQZ01000001.1, read on the forward strand.
TGCCCGGCATCGATTCATTGGCCAGGCAATGCCAGCCACCCTCGGCATTGATCAGGCGCTGCGCAGCGGCCAGCAAAGCCTGGCGATCGAGTTGCCGGATCGCCGTGACCAACTGCTCCCGGTAATCCGACGAATGGCCGGCAAGCTTGCCTTGCCAGAGGTGTTCGGCGGCATCCTTGGTGGACAGTGTGGTGTCGTCGAACTGATCGGCGAGGCTTTGACGCTGTTGCTCGAGGTTTGCTTCATCGAGCGTTTCGATCAACGCGGGAATGCTGTTGAAGAACTCCTGCATGTATTCGAGCAACTTGCCCGCCGGGTTCGTCGGCGATTGCACGCCAAAGACAATCGCGGTCATGCCGTGCAACTGACGCAGCGCGCTGAACACGGCGTACCCCAATTGCAGTTCGACGCGCAGGCGCTGATAGAAAGGCGTCTGGCACAACTGAGCCACAAGGCGCCACGCCGCTTCGTCAGCAATATCGCGGCTGGCTGTCGGGCAGATCAGCAGCAACGCGTGTTCGCTGGAGGCGGCGTTGATCTGGCTCCAGTGGTACTGGGCTTGGGTGATCGGTATCTGCGGTAGCTGATTGTCCGGTGTGCCGGGAATGCGGCTCAGCGCCAGGCCCAAGGCTGATTGGGTTTGTTGGTTAAGGCCTAGAGCGAGGCCGTCCCAGCGCGAAGTTGTCCACAGCTGATTGGCGTCATCGCTGGTTTCAATCGTGGGCAGGGATTTCTCTGGCAACGCTTCGAGTAGTTGGCGGATCGGCATCGACGGTATCTGCACCTCGTCGCGCGGCGAATCGGCGCCGATCATCGTCAGACATTTCAGCGCATGCTCGAGGATGCTGGGCATCGGTTCCTGTAGTCCGGTCATTTTCAGCAGGCATTGGTTGCCTGCGGCGCTGAAAGACAAGTCCACTCCGGCTTCGGACGCATCCTGTCGGGTCTGGCGCAGACTGCGCTGCAATCTTGAGCGCAGATCGGCGCTGGCCGCCGTCTCGACCTGCCAGCGCAGGTAAATCGCGCCCTCATCGCTGTTGTCCGGCAGCGCCTGGCTGAACTGCATCGGCGATCGCTCGCGACGACTGCGCGAGCGATCCTGGGCGAAGGTGCGCAGGCCACGGTGGGCGCTGGTCTGGCCGCGAATCAGCCCGGCGTTGGCCAGCGGTTCACTGGCGCGCAAGAAAGGATTCGCGGCGGGCAGATGCCAATGATCGCTGAAGTTATCCACAACGCCGATTTCGCGAAGGATGTGCTCAAGTGCGGCAGCGCCGGATTCGGACAGGCCGAATGCTTGCTGCTCGATGTCGGTTCGCGCCAGTTGCAATGCGCCGCTGACTTGCTGCTGGCGCTGAAGCAGGGCGGCGTATTCCTCGCGCAACGGCGTCCAGTCCTGACGGGCGAAGAAGCTCAGCCAGTCCAGCAGGTGTTCGCGAATGGTATCCAGGCGGTCGCCGCCAGCATTGAATTGAAGATGCAGCAGCGCTTGGCCGGCGAACTGGTAGAGCGGCGTGGCTTTCAGGCTGTCAGCCAGATTCTGTTGATGCAGGTATGCGAGCAATCCACCAGGTTTTGCGCTATTCAACCAATGACAGAGAAAAGCCATCGCCTCGGCGGATGACTCGGGCAACGCGTCGAAAGCGAATAACAGGTTCGAGTGAGCGCCGACCTGTTGATAACTTTTCACTGCCAACGGTGGCGGTGCGGCCTGGGCAACTTTATCCCCAACCGGCAACGCCGCTGCGAATTGCTGCGCCAGCTCCCGAAGCTCATCGATACTTTGCGGCCCGACCAGACTGAGGGTCATTTGCCCGGTTCGATAAAAGCGCTGATGGAAATCTTTCAGCGCCGACTGAAACCCAGGCGATTCGACCTGCAAGCTGTCCCGATTGCCCGCATGAAAACCGCGCAGCGGATGCTCCGCTGGTAAACCTTCATACAAGGCAAACTGCTGTTGCGCTGTCGGATCCTGCGACCAGGCGACAAACTCCGCCTGCAGCACTTCCCGTTCACGCAGTTGATCGTCCAGATTCATCCGTGGCCGGGCGAGCATGTCTGACAGACGCTCGAGCCCCGCGCTGAAGGACGACACAGGCAACTCGAAGAAAAAGTCCGTGGTGCGCTCGCGGGTGCTGGCATTCACCTGCCCGCCGTGACGTTGCACGTAGGCCATCAGCCCTTCGTCTGTGGGAAAACGCTCGGTGCCGAGAAACAGCAAGTGCTCAAGAAAGTGCGCCAGCCCCGGCCATGCCACCGGCACGTCATGGCTGCCGGCCGCCACGCGCAACGCGGCAGCGCTGCGCTTGAGACCGGGCACGTGGTGCAGGTTCACGCGCAGGCCGTTGGCCAGGGTTTCAGAGTGGGGGCGGAGATGAGTCGGCGCGGGCATGGGCACTTCCAGAACAATGAAGTGCTCATGCTAGCGGATTAGCGGCGGTTGAGCGCGCCGTAAAGCTCCGGGCGGCGATCGCTGAGATAGCGATTGGCCTGACGTGAGTCGTTCATCAATTGGCGGTCCAGTTCACCGACGATCAACGCTTCGTCCAGACCTGCCAGGGCGATGCGGCTGCCGTCCGGCGCGGCAATGCTGCTTTGCCCACAGTACTGAATATCGCCTTCATGGCCGCAGTAATTGGCGTAAGCCACGTAGCACTGATTTTCGAAGGCGCGGGCACGCACGGTGACATCGGCAACGAAATCGAACGGAATCATGTTGGCCGTCGGCACCACGATCAGCTCGGCGCCGGTCAAGGCCAGGCGCCGCGCGTTTTCCGGAAACTCCAGGTCGTAGCAGATCAGGAAGCCGAGCTTCCAGCCGTTCAATTCAACCACCGGCAAATCGGAGTCACCGGGGCTGAACATCGACCGGTCGAGGTCGCCGAACAGGTGTGACTTGCGGTAATTGCACAGGCGCTCGCCATGGGCGTCGATCAGTTGCACGGCGTTGTAGATCTGACCGTCGGCGGTGCGCTCCGGATAACCGTAAACGATCGCCAGACCCGCAGCCTTGGCAATCCGGCCGATCTGCTGCGCCCATTCACCGTTGTAGACCTCGGCCAGCGTGCCGACCGCTTCGGCGCCGATGTTGTAGCCGGTCATGAACATCTCCGGCAGCACCAGCAGATCGGCGCCCTTGGCCTCCATCGCTACTTGATGCAGGCGATGCAGGTTGGCGGCGGGGTCCAGTGGCAGCGGTGGACATTGGTAAACGGCTACGCGCATCGGGGAATCCTCTTACTCGGGCAGGGCGATAGGGCCGATGTCTTTGAACACATCACCCGGTCCCGGGTTCTCTTTATGTGTGGATCCGCCGAAATGTTTCATGATGCCCCACACCGCGTTGAGCGAAGTCTGCACTGCGCCTTCGACCCACGCCGGTGTCCACGACACGTCGTCGCCGGCGATGAAAATCCCGCGCTGCTCGGCCGGCATGTCGTCCTGCATGAAGTGCGCGTACATGCGCTGGTTGTAGCGGTAATGGCCGGGCAGGGCGCCTTTGAAGGCACCGAGGAAATACGGATCGGCTTCCCACGACACGGTGATCGGATCGCCGATGATCCGCGCGGCGATGTCGACTTTCGGGTAGATCTTCTTCAGCGCGTTCAACGCCAGCTCAACACGTTTCTCCACCGGATGCGGGAGCATTTTCAACGCGTCGCTCATCCACGAGTACGACAGGCAGATCACCCCCGGCTTGTCGTCGCCGTTGTCGAACAGATAGGTGCCACGGGTCAGGCGATCGGTGAGGGTCATGCTCATCACGTCGCGGCCGGTCTCCGGATCCTTGTCCTTCCAGAATGGCCGGTCGACCATCACGAAGGTTTTCGACGACTGCATGTAGCGCGTGCGGTCGAGGGCCATCCACATCTTCTGCGAGAACAGGGTTTCATCGCATTCGATCTGAGTGGTCAGCAGCCAGCTCTGGCAGGTTGTCAGGACGGCGGCGTATTCGCGGGTGTCACCGTTGTTGTCGGTAACGGCGAAACGGCCCTCCGGTGCGTGAGCAATTTTCTTCACGCCGGAACGCGGCGCGCCACGGTGCAGGGATTTCAGGCTGGTGCCGGCCGGCCAGTGCACACAGCGCTCCGGCACATGGCGCCAAATGCCCTGTGGCACCTGCTCGACGCCACCGACCACCAGGTGTTGGTGATCGTCGCAATTGGTCATCACCACGCGGAAGATTTCCAGCATCGAATTGGGGAAGTCCGAATCCCAGCCGCCGGTGCCGAAACCGACCTGGCCGAACACTTCGCGATGCTGGAACGACAATTTGGCGAAGGCCTTCGAGGTGGCGACGAAGTCGTAAAAGGTCCGGTCGTCCCACAGCGGCACCAGCTTGTTCCACAGCTCTTTCAGGCGCGGCACATCGCGATCGCGAATGGCTTGCTGGATGTCGGAGAACTGCGAACCGGCTTCCAGCGCATCTGCCCAGGCGTCAGCGACTTCCTGGAACAATGCAGGAAGATCCTTCAGGCTTTCGGCGTAATAGGTTTCGCCTTCCAGATCGATCACGGTACTGCCCGAAGCACCGGTCAGCGGGTTGGGGAAAGGCTTGGTTTCGAGGCCGAGCTTGTCCACGTAGTGATAGAACGCCGTGGAGGACACTGGAAAGCGCATGCCGCCAAGCTCCGCGACGATGGCGTCGGTACCGTTGAAGGCTTGCGAGCGCAGACGACCGCCGAGTTTCGACGCCTCGTACACCACCGGTTTCAAACCGAGTTTCATCAGTTCATACGCAGCCACCAGACCGGCAATGCCCGCCCCGACAATCGCCACCTCAGCGCCATGGTGCTGCTCGGGAATGCTCCCCAGGCCGGCGGGATGCTCGATCCAGTCGTCAAACGCGAACGGAAAGTCCGGACCGAAAATGGTGACAGGTTTTTTTCCGTCTGCAGGATGGCGGTTGTTCTTGTTCATGGCTGACCTTGTTGGTGACCCGACGCAGGGTTCGCGTCTGAGTATAGGAAAAGATGTCAGCCATTCTAGGGAGCGTGGAGCGCGTTAATAAGGCGCAATGTGTCGTCATTTTGCATGATTATTGTGCAGATTGACGATTGCAGGCTGCATACCGACCAAAGTGTGGGAGCGAGCCTGCTCGCGAAGAGGCTCTGAAATTCACCCGAGAAGCTCGATCAAAATCTTAAACCGGCTGCCCCCGATCTATCTTGCTACTCAGAATGATCGACGTCGTGGTCTTCTCCACCCCATCGACGCTGCCAATCTGATCCAGCAACTGATCGAGCTGCTCCGGCGAGTCGGTGCGCAACCACGCCACATAATCAAACTCGCCACTCACTGCACACAACTGCTGCACCTGCGCCATCGCACTCAGGCGCCGCAGCACGTCCTTGCCGGAACGCGGCTGCACCTTGATCCCGACGTAGGCCTGCAAGCCACCATCGACCACACGCTGACCAAGACGCACGCCATAACCGGTGATCACTCTGGCCTTTTCCAGCCGGGCCAGGCGCGACGTCACCGTCGTGCGAGCAATGCCTAGCTGACGGGCGAGCATGGCCACGCTTTCGCGGGCGTTGATTTGCAACGCGGCGATTAGCTGGCGGTCGATTTCGTCGAGGATGGGTTGGCGGGTGTCTGGCAAGGTGGGCTCCATTGGCGTTGAGTCGGAGGGAGGCGCACTTTACAGGCAAATAGGAAAGGCTTTTGCGCCATAGCAAAGTGGTCACTGATGAATTTGATGAAACAAATGTTCTGACAATTGATTTGACTTGTCTGCCCTGTTTCCCAAGAATGCCAACAAGAGCGCGAAATCTGCTGCCTTGCAGGGCATTAGCAGATGTAGGTACCTCAGCGATGCTGCAACATCGGTGTCAGGTGAGACCTCTTCATCCCATTTCCTGAGGATGCAAATATCAGGATTTAGATGTTACGGGCAGCCCGATGGCTGCCCTTTTTTTGTCCGTAAGAATGTACCGCCTATACAAAAGCTCGCCTTTTCGATGCCTGTTCATGGCTCTCGCCGGAGCGTGCATAAAATTCCACAGAACGTGTCCATTCCGAATGTCTACAACCACAAGCATGTCATTTTTTGCCTCATAGGCATTGATGAATGCCACGCGGTGTCCGCCGTTATCGTATCGGACTTTCCATATTTCAAAGGGTCCCGTTAAGGTATCGATAGCGTGTCGAACATAGCGCTCGCGCGAGTCCGGGCGTTTTTCAACGATGTGGGCCAGTTTGTCTCTCGCAACCGCAACGTTTCCAATCGGCGTCAGGATCGTGACGGCCATAACAGACTCATCGATGAATCCGAAGTATTCCAAGAGTATTCCCAAGGCACCCGCTGCATCGTCAGCCCTTTTTATTTCTGTGATTGCGGCTGATCGAAGTTCTTTTGAGAGTGTTCTCAAGTCGGGTAGGGCAAGATCGATCCAGGTTGCTTGGTCGGCTGCTTCGCTGATTGTTGGAGCAGCATTCATGAGCATGGAAACAATCCTGGGCGGCGATGGCGTCAGGAGATTAATTGCTCGCAGGAAAGCCTCACAAGGCTGCAAACGTCCCGGAAGCATCGCTTCAGAATGATCCTACAGATAGCGCAGCCTTCTTCCTGGGTCGGAATTAGCCAGACTGAGAAACCGCACCCACAAAAAAGCCGCGCATTCAGCGCGGCTTTTCAATTTGGTGGGCCCACACGGACTCGAACCGTGGACCAAAGGATTATGAGTCCTCTGCTCTAACCAACTGAGCTATAGGCCCTCAGTAGGCCGCGGATTATAGCGACGGTTTCGCGGCTGTGCTATCCGAAAAATCCGATACGGTTATATGCAGAAACGTCGCGGCGAATTCGTCCGGGGGCAGCGGCAGGCTGACGATGTAGCCCTGGATCTGTTCACAACCTTCTGCGGCGAGGAATTGTTGTTGCGCCTGGGTTTCCACGCCTTCGGCAATCACGGTGAATTGCATGCTGCGGCCGAGCGCGATGATGGCGCGCACAATGGCCGCGTCGTGGGGGTCGTCAGGCAGTCCGCGGACGAAGGACTGGTCGATCTTGAGGATGTCCAGCGGCAGGCGTTTGAGATAGCTGAGCGAGGAGTAGCCGGTGCCGAAGTCATCGATCGCCAGTTGCACGCCGAGGTGTTTGAGCTGGTGCAGCACTGCCAGCGCCTCTTCGGCCTGACTCATGATGAAATTCTCGGTAATTTCCAGTTGCAGTAAATCCGGCCTGAGGCGGTTGTCCTTGAGCAGTTGCTCGATGCGCACCAACAGGTTCGGCTGACGCAGCTGCGCGCCAGCGAGGTTTACCGAGAGCGGCCCGAGCGGTTGGTAGATCCGGCTCCACTCGAACATTTGCCGGCAAGCGGTTTCGAGCACCCAGTCACCGATCTGCAGGATCATGCCGTTCTCTTCGGCCAGCGGAATGAAATGCTCGGGCGGCACGTCGCCGAAGGTTGGGTGGCGCCAGCGAATCAGCGCCTCTGCACCGACCAGACTGTGGTCGACCAGGCTGATTTTCGGTTGGTAATAGAGAAACAGCTCATCGCGCTCGATGGCGCGGCGCAGTTCGTGTTCCAACGCTACGCGCTCGCTGGCTTGGGCGGTGAGGTCGCGGGTGTAGCTTTCGACGCGGTTACGCCCCTTGGCTTTGGAGCGGTACATCGCCGCGTCGGCGTTTTTCACCAGTGTGGCGACATCGCAGCCGTCGCGGGGATAAAGGCTGGTGCCGATGCTCGCGCTGATAAAAAACTCGTGTTCGCCGGCCTGGAACGGTGCACCGAAGCAGTTGAGCAGTTTCGTCGCGATGTTGTCGGCGTCGCTGGCTTGCTGCAGGCCCGGTAGCAGAATGATGAACTCGTCGCCGCCCAGCCGCGCGACCGTGTCGATATCGCGCAATTGTTCTTTCAAGCGCACGGCAATGCCCTTGAGCAACAGGTCGCCGACCGGGTGGCCGAGGCTGTCGTTGATGTGTTTGAAACGGTCGAGATCGAGAAACAGCACGGCACCCTGGCCGCCATTTTCCTGCTGGCTGGTCAGGGCCATTTGCAGGCGGCTCTCGAACAAGGTGCGGTTTGGCAAGCCGGTGAGCGGGTCGTGGTGAGCCTGGTAATCAAGCTTGGCCTGGGCATGCTTGAGGCTGGAAATATCGGCGAACACCGCGACGAAGTGGGTGATGAACTTGTCGCGATTGCGCACGGCGCTGATGGTCAGCCAGCTTGGGTACAGCTCGCCGTTCTTGCGCCGGTTGGAAATCTCGCCCTGCCAGTGGCCTTCGTCGGTCAATTGGTGCCACATCGCCGCGTAGAAAGCGCTGTCATGCAGCCCTGACGCCAGCAAGCGTGGCGTGTGGCCCAGCGCTTCACTTTCGCTGTAACCGGTGATTTCGGTGAAAGCGCGATTGACGGCGCTGATGTGTTGTTGAGTATCGGTGATCAACACGCCCTCGGCGGTGCTCTCGAAAACGGTCGCGGCCTGCTGCAGTTTTTCCTGCATGAGATGGCGTTCGGTGATGTCGCGGGCGATGGTCAGCATGCAATCCTCGTCGCCGATCGGCAGCGGGCGACTGGACACTTCGCACAGGCGAATCTGCCCGTCGCTGCGACGGATGTGGCATGTGAAGTCGCGGACAAACCCGTCGCGCTTTAGCAGATCGAGCATCTGTTTGCGTTCGTTGAGGTTGACCCAGATGCCCAGATCCAGCGTTGAACGATCCACCGACATGGCGCTGTTGAAACCAGTGATACGACTAAAACCTTCGTTGACCTCCAACAGCAGGCCGTCGCTCTGGCGCGACAGCAACAGGCCATCCGGCGACGCATGGAAAGCCTTGGCGAACTTCTCTTCAGAGGTTTGCAGTTGCTGTTGGGTTTCCTTGAGCTGGCTGATGTCGCGAACTACCACCACCAGCGCCGGGGTGGTGTCGAGGTCGAAAGGCTCGGCGGAAATCAGCCCGGTGAACAATTGGCCGTTGTTGCGGCGAAAGGGCATTTCCAGATTACGGATGCTGCCGGCCTGCAAACGCTGCAAGAGGCCCGGCCCCACCCCGGGGATGCCCCAGATATTGAGGTTGGTGGCGGTCTGCCCGATCACCTCCTCGGCCCTAAGGCCGATCTGCTCTTCGAAGGCCTCGTTAACCTCCAGCAGGCAGCCGTCGGACAGGCGCGCAATCACCAGAATGTCCGGGCATTGCTCAAACACCGAAGCGAACTTCTGCTCGGACAGGCGCAGCGCCTCTTCGGTGCGTTTGATTTCGCTGATATCGATCATCAACCCGCGCATCACCGGTTCGTGGCCATGCTCGATCAGGCTGACAATGTCGCGCACCCACAGGCAGCGGCCGTCGGCGGTGATCACGCGATAATCGACGATGTGATCGCGGCCCTGGCGCAGCGCTTCCCTGCAATAGTTTTGCGTGCGGGTCAGGTCGGCCGGGTGAATGATGTTGTGCCAGAAACCCGGAATCAGCCAGTGAGACTGTGGATACCCGAGCAGGTCTTCAGCATGGGGCGACACATAGCTGTAGGTGAAGTCGCTCATCCGCGCTTCCCAAGCGATCGCCGACAAGCTCTCCACCAGACCGCGGTAGTGATATTCGCTGCTGCGCAATTCCTGTTCGAGGTCGATGCGCCGGGAGATTTCCGAGCTCAGGCGGCGGTTGATGCGAATCACCACGGCCAGCACCGTCATCAACAACAACAGACCGGGCAGGCCATACATCAGCAGATCTGACCAGAATGTGCGGTGGTCGAGCACATTACCGACCCAATGTTCCTGAATGCTGCTGATTTCCGCCGGTGTCATGTCGGCCAGGACTTTATCGAGAATGCCCACCAACATCTTGTTGTAGCGGGGCACGGCCATCGCCAGTTGATAGCGATACGGGGTTTCGCCGCTGACGTAGAGGCCGTCGAGTTTGAGCTGGCGCAGGCTCCAGACGCTGGAAGCCAGATCGCCGACCACCGCGTCCACTTCATCGGTCGCCAGGGCTTGCAGCGCCGAACTGACATTGGGCATGGCCACCAGATTCAGATCGGGATGGTGAGTGCGCAGCAGTTCGTGGGGAGCGTAGTTTTCCACTACGGCGATTTTCAGACCGTACAGGTCGTCGAGTTTGCGCGGCTGGGCCCCGCCGACATGGGCCAGAATGACGATCGGGAAGTCGAGATACGGCCGGGTAAATGACAGGTAATTCTGGCGTTCCGGCGTGGACATGATTCCCGGCAGCAAATCGATCTTGCTTTTTTTGACCTGCTCCAGCACCACCGTCCAGCTTGCCGGTTCGATGGGCGTCAGCTTGATCGCCAAACGTTGGCGAATCACGTCGATATAGTCAGCGGCGAGACCCTGATAGCGGTTCTGGTCGTCACGAAATTCGAAAGGCGGCCACGACGCGTCGACACCCAGGCGCAAGTCAGGGTGAGCCGCCAGCCAGCTGCGTTCTTCATCGGTGAGAGTCAGCGCGTCAGCCGTGGCGGTGCAGATCATCAATGACAGCAGAAAAAGCACGGGCGCCAGTCTGGGCATAACGCTCTCGTCAGGGCTTGGGATGATTGTTTCGAGTGTAGACGGGGTACGCGACGGGGAGGGCGGAGCGGGGAATTTAATCTGCCATAAAACAAAACCCCCGGCCTGGGCCGGGGGTTCTGGTATCACTCGTCGAGGAAGGAGCGCAGATGCTCGCTTCGCGTCGGGTGGCGCAGCTTGCGCAGCGCCTTGGCTTCGATCTGACGGATCCGCTCACGCGTTACGTCAAACTGTTTGCCCACCTCTTCGAGCGTGTGGTCGGTGTTCATGTCGATACCGAAACGCATGCGTAGTACCTTGGCTTCACGGGCAGTGAGGCCGGACAGCACTTCGCGAGTCGCTTCCTTCAGGCTTTCCACTGTGGCGACATCGATTGGCGACTGCATGGTCGAGTCTTCGATGAAGTCGCCCAGATGGGAGTCTTCGTCATCACCGATCGGGGTTTCCATGGAGATCGGCTCTTTGGCGATCTTCAGTACCTTGCGGATCTTGTCCTCAGGCATTTCCATGCGTTCGCCCAGCTCTTCCGGAGTCGGTTCGCGACCCATTTCCTGCAACATCTGCCGGGAAATACGGTTGAGCTTGTTGATCGTCTCGATCATGTGCACCGGGATACGGATGGTGCGCGCCTGGTCGGCGATCGAGCGAGTGATCGCCTGACGGATCCACCAGGTGGCATAAGTCGAGAACTTGTAACCGCGACGGTATTCGAACTTGTCCACCGCCTTCATCAGGCCGATGTTGCCTTCCTGGATCAGATCGAGGAATTGCAGGCCGCGGTTGGTGTACTTCTTGGCGATCGAGATCACCAGACGCAGGTTGGCTTCAACCATCTCTTTTTTCGCGCGGCGGGCCTTGGCCTCACCGATCGACATGCGACGGTTGATGTCCTTGATTTCTGCGATGGTCAGGCCGGTCTCGGTTTCCAGCGCAATCAGCTTCTGCTGGCAACGGATGATGTCCGGCTGCACGCGACCGATGGCTTCGGCGTACTTGCTCTTGCCTTTGGCCAGGGCGTCGGACCAGCTTTCGTCGACTTCGTTGCCCGGGAACTGACGCAGGAAATCGGCGCGCGGCATACGTGCATCACGTACGCACAGCTGCATGATCGCGCGCTCTTGCTGACGCAGGCGATCCAGGGCACTGCGTACACGCTCGACCAGGGCTTCGAATTGCTTCGGCACCAGTTTGATCGGCATGAACAGCTCGGCCAGGGCCAGCAACTCGGCAACGGCTGCCTTGTTGTGACGACCGTGCTTTTTCAGGGCCTTGCGGGTGATTTCCATCTGGTCGGCGACGGCACCGAAGCGCTGCGCAGCGATGACCGGATCCGGACCGCTTTCGGCTTCTTCTTCATCGTCGGAAGATTCGGCATCATCGTCGTCGGTATCGTCGTCGGCCTTGACGGCTTTCGGGTCAACCGGCGGCGGCACTTCTGCCGCAGGCGGCGCGATGCCGTCGTCCGGGTCGATATAACCGCTCAGGACGTCGGACAGGCGACCACCTTCGGTGGTGACGCGGGTGTACTCGGAGAGAATGTGGTCAACCGTGCCTGGGAAGTGCGCAATCGCGCTCATCACTTCACGAATGCCTTCTTCGATCCGCTTGGCGATTTCGATTTCGCCTTCACGGGTCAGAAGCTCGACCGTACCCATTTCACGCATGTACATGCGCACCGGGTCAGTGGTGCGACCGATATCGGTCTCCACCGCCGCCAACGCAGCGGCTGCTTCTTCCGCAGCGGCCTCGTCGGTATCGGCGTCGGCCAACATAAGGGCGTCCGCATCCGGAGCACTCTCGTGTACGGGGATCCCCATGTCGTTAATCATGCGGATGATGTCTTCCACCTGCTCCGGATCTGAAATATCCTCGGGCAGGTGGTCGTTGACCTCGGCGTAAGTCAGATACTTCTGCTCACGACCCAGTTTGATCAACTCAATAATACGAGACTGCTGTTGCGCTTTTCCGGACATAACACCCTATCCACTGAAGGTCTTGGCGGGCAAAAAACAAGCCGAGGATTATACCTGAGCTATGACCTCACGCGCCAGTTGAGGTCGGGTTTGATGCGGAAACATTGCGACTTAAAAGGTCGCGCAGTTGATTTTTCTCTTCGACGCTCAGTTCGCTTTGCCGCGCTTTCCTGAGTAACTGTTCGAGATTTCGCTCGCGTTGGCGGGCGGACAAGCTAGTAATGGTGTCGAAAAACTGTTGTTCAAGGTTATCTCCGTCAATCAGCCATTCCTTTTCTGCCAGCGCCTTGAGCAAGCGACCCTGTTCAGTACCGTGCCATCGCGCGATCAGCTGAAATGAGTTTAGCTTGGGATTCTTCTGTACGGCTTCGAGCAGCGCCACAAGCAGCTGGGCGTTGGTCTGATTTTCATCGGCAATGTGCCCGGCGTCTTCGACGCGCTTGGCCAGTTGCGGATGATGGAGCAATGTTCGCAGTGCCGTCAGGGTTGGCGATTCAACGCCAATCGGCGTACGCGGGCGCTGCTGTTCGCGATCGCCACCACGCTTGCCGTTCTTGTCCCACGGTTTCTTGTCCCACTTCTTGCCGCCGGCGCCGGGTTTCTTCGGCGTCCATTCCTGCTGCGGCACATACATGTCCTGTGCCTGCGGCTGATGGTAGTCGCTGTAGTCCGGCATGGCGTCATAATCGAAGCCCGGATCGTAGGCGGGCGGTGCTTCCTGCGGCGCATTCTGAACCAATTGGCTGACGGTCTCGCTGCTCAGGCCGGTAATCTCGGTCAGGCGCTGACGCATGAGGATGCGCAGGTTCGCTCCCGGCACCTTGTCGATCAATGGCGCGGCGAGGGTGGCCATGTGCGCCTTGCCCTCAAGTGAGCGCGGGTCGGCTTCTTCGGTCAGTTGCTGGAAAAAATAATCGGCCAGCGGCTGCGCGTGCTGATTGATGCGCGCCTTGAAAGCATCGGTGCCTTCGGCGCGAACCAGGGTGTCCGGGTCTTCGCCTTCGGGCAAAAACAGGAACCGCGCGCGACGACCGTCCTGCAAGCACGGCAGGGTCGCTTCCAGTGCACGCCAGGCTGCGTTACGGCCGGCCTGGTCGCCGTCGAAGCAGAACAATACGTTCGGGACGACGCGGAACAAGCGCTTGAGGTGTTCTTCGCTGGTCGCGGTACCCAGCGTGGCGACGGCATTGCGCAAGCCTTGCTGGGCGAGGGCGATGACGTCCATGTAACCCTCGACGACGATGATTTCGTCGAGGTTGCGATTATTTTTGCGTGCTTCATAAAGGCCGTAGAGTTCCTGGCCTTTATGGAATACCGGTGTTTCCGGTGAGTTCAGGTACTTGGGCTTGTCGTCGCCCAGTACGCGGCCGCCGAAGGCGATGATTCGTCCGCGGGTGTCGCGGATCGGGAACATCACGCGATCGCGGAAGCGATCGTAACGCTTGCCGGTTTCGGCGTTCTCGATCAGCAGGCCGGCTTCGATCATGGCTTTCTGTTGCAGGGTGTCGCTGCTCAGATGCTTGAGCAGGTTGTCCCAGCCCGGCGGCGCAAAACCGAGGCCGAAATCCCGAGCGATCTCGCCCGTCAGCCCGCGCCCCTTGAGGTAATCCACCGCAGCCTTGCGCGACGGATGACTCTTGAGTGCCTGCCGGTAAAAATCAGCGGCGGCGGTCAGCAGCGGGTACAGCGGCGAATCGGTCGGCTGGCGCGGCTTGCGCTCGCGACCGCTTTCTTCGCGGGGGATTTCCATGCCGGCGGCTTTTGCCAGATCTTCGACAGCCTGGGGGAAATCCAGATTGTCGTGATCCATGAGAAAGCCGAGGGCGTTGCCGCCGGCGCCGCAACCGAAGCAGTAATAGAACTGTTTGTCGGGGCTGACGCTGAATGACGGGGTTTTCTCTTTATGGAACGGGCAGCAGGCGGTGTAGTTCTTACCGGCCTTCTTCAATTGCACGCGCGAGCTGACCACGTCGACGATGTCGGTGCGGTTCAGCAGGTCGTCAATGAAGCTCTGGGGAATCAGCCCGGCCATGGCGTTCTCGTCGTCTGCGCTGCAATAAATCCGTTGCGACAGGCCGTCGGACGCGGGCCATTGCTGGAAACGCACAAAAAGTGCGGCTCGACCGGTGTCGTCTGCGGAATCGCTGTCGGGAAGTGTATCTGCCGAAAATCCACTGACGTTAGTACCTATCAGTCTTCGACTATGTGAAAGTGTTGCGCTGAATCCGCTGACGGCCGATTATCGACCTCGGATAGCTCAATAAAGCGGGCACGCATGCAGGTGCCTTGGGCTGATCGTCGTAAGAGGAATCAGTGGGTGTGCTCGTCAGTAGCCTTGAAAGGCTCGTCAGAAAAGACGTGCACCGCTGGCAAAAGAGCCAGGCCTGACGCGGTGAAGCAGATTTGTCTCGGTCGCATCGGCGGCGTCGACGGTGAAGCATCAAGCGTTTTACGCAAATGCCATTAGCCCGGCTGAGGGCCGGGCTTAGGCAAGAAGCTTGCTACGAACGTCTGTGGATTAGTACAGACGAACGGCGCGGCGCTGTTCGCGCTGAACTTTCTTGGCGTGACGCTTAACAGCGGCTGCTGCCTTGCGCTTACGCTCAGAAGTTGGCTTCTCGTAAAATTCGCGGCTACGAACTTCAGCCAGTACACCGGCTTTTTCGCAGGAGCGCTTGAAACGACGCAGAGCTACGTCGAAGGGTTCGTTCTCTTTTACTTTGACGGCTGGCATCCAGAGCTACCTTCATTCATTACCGGGGTCAACATCCTCGCGGCAAAAGAGCACTTGAAGACGTCGGTTTTTAAGGGTTGCGGATGTTAACCCCTCATCGCTCGGAATGCAAAGCCTCTGATCGAAAACCGCTGGTCGGGGCATCACGTGGCGACTATTATGCGCGCCTTCGAATTCAGCCTAAACAAGGCGCAAACCCATGCTAGTACTGGGATTAGAAACCTCCTGCGACGAAACCGGCGTCGCATTGTATGACAGTGAACGCGGTCTGCTGGCCGACGCGCTGTTCAGTCAGATCGACCTGCACCGTGTCTATGGCGGTGTGGTGCCGGAGCTGGCCTCGCGTGACCACGTCAAACGCATGCTGCCCTTGATCCGTCAGGTGTTGGCCGAGGCCGACTGTGTGCCGACCGAGATCGATGCAATCGCCTATACCGCAGGTCCTGGCCTGGTCGGCGCGTTGCTGGTCGGTGCTTCCTGCGCGCAGGCGCTGGCGTTTGCCTGGGGCATTCCGGCTCTCGGTGTGCACCACATGGAAGGCCACTTGCTGGCGCCGATGCTGGAACCGAAACCGCCGGAATTTCCGTTCGTCGCTTTGTTGGTTTCCGGTGGTCATACCCAGTTGGTTCAGGTCGACGGCATTGGCCAATACAGCCTGCTCGGCGAGACGCTCGACGATGCGGCCGGCGAAGCTTTCGACAAAACCGCGAAGATGATGGGCCTCAATTACCCCGGCGGGCCGGAAATCGCCAAGCTGGCCGAGAAGGGCGTCGCAGGACGTTTCACCTTTCCGCGTCCGATGTGTGATCGCCCGGGTCTGGATTTCAGCTTCAGCGGCCTGAAAACCTTCGCCCTCAATACCTGGCAGCAATGCGTCAGCGCCGGGGACGACGGCGAGCAAGCCCGTTGCGACATCGCGCTGGCGTTCCAGCAGGCCGTGGTGGAGACTTTGACCATCAAGTGCAAGCGCGCCCTGAAACAGGCAGGCATGAAGCGGTTGGTGATTGCCGGCGGCGTCAGCGCCAACAAGGCGTTGCGGGTTTCGCTGGAAAAAATGCTCGGCGATATGAAGGGTGATGTGTTCTATGCGCGCCCGGAGTTCTGCACCGACAATGGCGCGATGATCGCATTTGCCGGTTGCCAGCGCCTGAAGGCCGGTCAGCAGGAAAGTCTGGCAATCACCGTGCAGGCACGCTGGCCAATGGAGCAGTTGTCGGCGCTGTAATGAGCGACGCTCATGGACGGCAGTCAGAAATGCCGTTCGCGCCCGGCGAACAGGTCGCGTAGATTGCCGCGATGGCGCCAGACAATCAGCAAGGTCAGCGCGCTCATTGGCAGTAAGGCTTCCGGCTCCTGCCAGGCCAGCAATGGCAGGGTCAGTGGCGTGGCAATCAGCGCCGCCAGCGAGCTGGTGCGGGTCAGGTAGAACGTCAGTAGCCAGGCACATACGGCCAGCAGCGCGGCGGGTGGATACAGGCCGAGCAGCATGCCGGCGGCAGTGGCAACGCCTTTGCCGCCGCGAAAGCGAAAGTACAAAGGGAACAGGTGACCGATCACGGCGCACACGCCAGTCCAGGCCTGATCCTGCAGTGAAAGGCCCGCGCTCGAGGCTATCAGCACCGGCAGCAGGCCTTTGCACAGATCACCGAGCAGGGTCAGGATCGCCAGTTTGCGACCGGCCAGGCGCAGCATGTTGGTGGCGCCGGCATTACCCGAGCCACCCATTCGCGGATCCGGATTTCCGGTCAGGCGGCTGAGCAAAATGGCAAAGGACAGCGAGCCGAGCAGGTAGGCGAGAATCGCCAGTAACCAAAACATGCTAACTATTCCGGGCGAGGACGCCCTGATTCTAACGGCGCATCGCGCCCTTGTCGTGCAGCGGAGAGAAGTGCTTGGACAGAGTGTTTATCGAGGGCCTGGAAGTCGACACCGTGATCGGTGCCTACGACTGGGAGCGCGGCATCCGTCAGTGCCTGCGTCTTGATCTGAGCTTCGCCTGGGACAATCGCCCGGCCGCCGCCGGTGACGACCTGACCCTGGCGCTCGATTACGCCAGTGTTTCCACGCGCATTCAGGCCTTCGCCGAGCAGGCGCAGTTCCAGCTGGTCGAAACCTTCGCCGAGCGTCTGGTTGAAGTGCTGATGACCGAATTCAAGATCACCTGGGTGCGACTGAAACTGACCAAACCGGGCGCCGTTCCAGCGGCCAAGGGTGGTGTGGGTGTGGAGATCGAGCGCGGATGTCGCTGACTCAGGTCTACCTCGGGCTCGGTAGCAATATCGAGCGCGAAACCCATTTGCGCGCCGGTCTCGATGCGCTGGCCACGTTCCTGGTGGATATCCGTTGTTCGGCGGTGTTCGAGAGCCAACCGGTGGGCATCAAGAGCGGGCCGTTCTTCAATTTCGTGGTCTCGGCCTACACCGATCTGCCGTTGATGGAGCTTGACCGCCGCTTGAAATTCATCGAGGCGGACAACGGTCGTTATGCCCCGGATCGCAAAGGTCTGCCGCTGGATATCGACGTGCTGCTGTATGGCGATCTGGTGGGTAATTTCGATGGATTGATGCTGCCGCGTGCTGAAATCCTGAAAAATGCCTTTGTGCTGTGGCCGCTGTCGTTGATTGCGCCGGATCGGGTGCATCCGGGGGTGGGCAAGAGCTTTGCGACGTTGTGGGCCGAGGCGCAAATTGATCAGGTGTTGGCGCCGGTTGCGTTCGAATGGAATGGGCAGCAATTGACTCCGTCGAATCTTTAAAGCAAAAGATCGCAGCCTTCGGCAGCTCCTACAGAGGAATTTGCGTTTCCCTGTAGGAGCTGCCGAAGGCTGCGATCTTTTGATCTTGCTTCAGGCGTTGTCTTTGTAGATCTTCAATGCTTTCAACCGTTCCCGCTTCAGCGCTTCACCCAGTTCCGGCCCCTTGAAGCCCTTTTCCAGCAGCGGCTGCACCGCCACCGCTCGCGCAGCTTTCGCCGCTCCGCGCAAATAATCCGCCTGTGGATAACTGCGCTGCTCCAGGCCCTTGCGGCCACGGGCGTCCATCTCGCACGCGGCGATAAACTCTTCGAATCGCTGCGGCCGGCGATAAATATCGAAACTCTGCAGCAACTCCAGCAGCGTCGAGGCTTTCAGCTCCAGCGCCCGGTGCCCATGGGTGTGGTACTGGCCGGCCAGCAGCGCCAGTTCCTGAAAGTCCTTGGGGACCTTGAAGCGCTCGTTGACCGCTTTGATCAGCTTCAGCCCGGTGTGCTCATGGGCGATATGCCTGGGCCATTCTTCTTCCGGCGTCAGGCCTTTACCAAGGTCATGCAGCAGGCAGGCCCAGCGCACCGTCAGTGGTTGTTTGTGCAGGGCTGATTGCTCCAGCACGCTCAGGGTGTGCAGGCCTGTGTCGATTTCCGGGTGGTGGGTCTCTGGCTGTGGCACGCCGAACAAGGCGTCGACTTCCGGCATTAGCTCTTTGAGTGCGCCACAGTCGCGCAAGACCTGGATGAACACCTGTGGATGATCTTCCATCAGTGCCCGGGAAATCTCCTTCCAGCTACGTTCGGCAGTCAGCGCCTGCAATTCGCCGGACTCACTGAGCTGGCGCATCAAGTCCATGGTCTCATCGGCGACCGTAAAGCCCAATCCTGCGTAGCGTGCAGCAAAACGGGCAACGCGCAGCACTCGCAACGGATCTTCGGCGAACGCCGGGGAAACATGGCGAAGGATTCGTGCTTCGAGATCGCGCTGACCATGGTACGGATCGGTCAGGTTGAGCTGATCGTCCTCGGCCATGGCATTGATCGTCAGGTCGCGGCGAATCAGGTCTTCTTCAAGCGTCACTTCGGGACTTGCGTAAAAGGTGAAGCCGCCGTAACCCCGGCCACTCTTGCGTTCCGTACGGGCGAGGGCATATTCCTCACCGGTTTTGGGGTGCAGAAACACCGGAAAATCGGCGCCGACCGGGCGGTATCCCTTGGCGAGCATTTCCTCCGTGGTGGCGCCCACCACGACCCTGTCGATGTCAGTGACCGGCAACCCCAACAGGCGATCACGTACTGCGCCGCCAACCTTGTAAACCTGCATAAAAAACCTCCGTCAGTCCGACAGGATAACCCTTGCGTCAGACTTTCGGAGGCCAGAACCGGATCAAAGATGAATCACGGCCAGATCGAGCCGGCCGTAATCGCCCTCGCTGTGTTCACTGCGTGGCGGCACGTGATGGGTTTTCATGATCTGGTCGCCTTGCAGGGTTTCCAGATGAATGTCGAAGCCCCAGAGCCGGTGCAGGTGCTTGAGGACTTCTTCGGTGGAGTCGCCCAAGGGTTTGCGGTCGTGCTGCTGATGGCGCAGGGTCAGCGAGCGATCACCGCGCCGGTCGATGCTGTAGATCTGCACGTTCGGCTCACGATTGCCGAGGTTGTACTGCGCGGCCAGGGTTTCACGAATGATCCGGTAGCCGCCTTCGTCATGAATGGCCGGCACCAGCAGGTCGTCTTTCTGGTCGTCATCGAGAATGCTGAACAGCTTCAGATCGCGGATCACCTTGGGCGACAGGTACTGCAGGATGAAGCTCTCATCCTTGAAACTGCTCATGGCGAACTTGATGGTCGACAGCCAGTCGGAACCGGCGATGTCCGGGAACCAGCGGCGATCCTCTTCGGTAGGCTCTTCGCACATGCGCCGAATGTCGCGGTACATGGCGAAACCCAATGCATAGGGGTTGATGCCGCTGTAGTACGGACTGTCGAAACCCGGCTGGAATACCACGCTGGTGTGCGAGGTGAGGAATTCCATCATGAAGCCGTCGGTGACCAGGCCTTCGTCATACAGGTCATTCATCAGCGTGTAATGCCAGAACGTTGCCCAGCCTTCGTTCATGACTTGGGTCTGGCGCTGCGGATAGAAGTACTGGGCGATCTTGCGCACGATGCGCACGATTTCGCGCTGCCAGGGTTCCAGCAGCGGCGCGTGTTTCTCGATGAAATAGAGGATGTTTTCCTGCGGTTCGGCCGGGAAGCGGGCGTTGTCCTTGTCGCTGTATTTGTCCGCGCCTTTGGGAATGGTGCGCCACAGATCATTGATCTGCTTCTGCATGTGCTCTTCGCGATCCTTTTGCCGCCGGCGCTCTTCCTCGGCGGAAATCGGATACGGGCGCTTGTAGCGGTCGACACCGTAATTCATCAGGGCATGGCAGGAGTCGAGCAGATCTTCCACGGCATCGATGCCGTGGCGCTCTTCGCACTGCATGATGTACTGCTTGGCGAACACCAGGTAATCGATGATCGAACTGGCATCGGTCCAGGTACGGAACAGGTAGTTGCCCTTGAAGAAGCTGTTGTGGCCGTAGCAGGCATGGGCCACCACCAGCGCCTGCATGCAGATGGTGTTCTCTTCCATCAGATAGGCGATGCACGGGTCGGAGTTGATTACGATCTCGTAGGCCAGGCCCATCTGTCCGCGACTGTATGATTTCTCGGTACTGAGGAAGTGCTTGCCATAGGACCAGTGGTGATAGCCCAGCGGCATGCCCACTGAGGCATAGGCGTCCATCATCTGCTCGGCGGTGATCACTTCGATCTGGTTGGGGTAGGTGTCCAGAGCATAACGGGCCGCGATCCGGGCGATTTCGCGGTCGTAAGTCTGGATCAGCTCGAATGTCCATTCGGAACCGGTGGAAATGGGTTGGCGTTTCTGCTCTTTGGCGGTCATGTCACTAACCTGCGCTGGAAGAGTTCACGGAAGACCGGATAGATATCTCCGGCCGAGACCAGTTGCTGCTGGGCAAACGTGTCAGAGAAGGCTTCGGCGATGCGTTCGTACTCGTACCACAGGGCCTGATGTTCGCGCGGGGTGATCTCCACGTAAGTGTAGTACTGCACAAACGGCATGATCTGATTGATCAGGATGTCGCGGCAGATCGGCGAATCGTCGTTCCAGTTGTCGCCGTCGGAGGCCTGAGCGGCGTAGATGTTCCACTCGTTGCTCGGATAGCGCTCGGCCATGATTTCCTGCATCAGCTTCAGGGCGCTGGAAACAATGGTGCCGCCGGTCTCACGAGAATAGAAAAACTCCTCCTCGTCCACCTCTCGGGCGCTGGTGTGGTGACGGATGAACACCACGTCGATCTTGTCGTAGTTACGTTTGAGAAACAGGTAAAGCAGGATGAAAAAGCGCTTGGCGATGTCTTTGGTCGCTTGCGTCATCGAACCGGACACGTCCATCAGGCAGAACATCACTGCTTTGGAGCTGGGATTGGGTTGCTTGACCAACAGGTTGTATTTCAAGTCGAAGGTGTCGAGGAACGGCACGCGATGGATGCGTGCGCTGAGTTTCTCGATTTCAGCTTCGAGATCCTGGATATCGCCGAAGTTGTCCGGTTCTTCGCGCTTGAGCCGTGCCAGCTCTTCCTTGGCTTCGCGCAATTTCGCGCGGCTGCTGCCGGACAGGGCGATACGACGCGCATGAGCCGAACGCAACGTGCGAATGATATTGATGCGTGAGGGGTTACCTTCGTTACTGATCCCGGCGCGGACGGTTTTGAACGTGTCGGTGCCGGTCAGGTTGCGTTTGACCAGATTCGGCAGTTCCAGGTCTTCGAACATGAACTCGAGGAACTCTTCCTGCGTGATCTGGAAGACGAACTCGTCCATGCCTTCGCCGGAATTGCCAGCCTTGCCCGGACCGCGCCCACCTCCGCCGCCCGGTGGACGGGCGATATGTTCACCGGCCGTGAACTCTTTGTTGCCGGGATGCACCACGGTCTGTTTGCCGCCGCGTCCGTGATGAAGCACCGGTTCGTCGATGTCGCGACCGGGAATGCTGATCTGTTCACCGTGCTCCATATCGGTGATGGAACGGCGACTGACTGCCTCTTCGACAGCCTTCTTGATGTGGTCACGGTAACGCCGCAGAAAACGCTGACGGTTTACCGTGCTCTTGTTCTTGCCATTGAGGCGTCGGTCGATCACATAGCTCATAAGGCCCCTCCGGGGAGCTTCAAGTTTTGAGCTGCAAGCTGCAAGTGGAAGCGAATGCCCGTGTGTCAGGGTTCACACGCTTTGTTCTTGCAGCTTGTGGCTTATAGCTTGCAGCTGCCTCACTGCGACTTGCGGACCCGCAGGTACCATTCGGACAGCAGGCGTACCTGTTTATCGGTGTAGCCACGTTCAACCATTCGCGTAACGAAGTCGTTGTGTTTCTGCTGATCCTCCTTGCTGGCCTTGGCGTTGAAGCTGATGACGGGCAGCAGGTCTTCGGTGTTGGAGAACATTTTCTTCTCGATGACCACCCGCAGTTTTTCGTAGCTGAGCCAGGTCGGGTTCTTGCCGTTGTTGTTGGCCCGAGCGCGCAGGACGAAGTTGACGATCTCGTTGCGGAAATCCTTCGGATTGCTGATGCCGGCCGGCTTCTCGATTTTTTCCAGCTCTTCGTTCAGGGCTACGCGGTTGAGGATCTCGCCGGTTTCCGGGTCGCGATACTCCTGGTCCTGAATCCAGAAATCCGCGTACAGCACGTAGCGATCGAAGATGTTCTGGCCGTATTCGCTGTAGGACTCCAGATAAGCGGTCTGGATTTCCTTGCCGATAAACTCGATGTAGCGCGGCGCCAGGTATTCCTTCAGATAGCGCAGGTAACGTTCGCGGGTTTCGGCCTGGAACTGTTCCTGTTCGATCTGTTGTTCAAGCACATAGAGCAGGTGCACCGGGTTGGCGGCGATTTCATGCGGATCGAAGTTGAACACCTTGGAGAGGATCTTGAAGGCGAAGCGGGTCGACAGGCCGTTCATGCCTTCGTCGACACCGGCCGAATCGCGGTACTCCTGAATCGACTTGGCCTTCGGATCGGTGTCCTTGAGGTTTTCGCCGTCGTAGACGCGCATCTTCGAATAGATGTTGGAGTTTTCCGGCTCCTTGAGGCGCGACAACACGGTGAACTGCGCGAGCATTTTCAGGGTGTCCGGTGCGCAGTGCGCCTTGGACAGGGAGCTGTTGAAAAGCAGTTTGTCGTAGATCTTCACTTCGTCGCTGACGCGCAGGCAGTACGGCACTTTGACGATGTAGATCCGGTCGATGAACGCCTCGTTGTTCTTGTTGTTGCGGAAGGTGTGCCACTCCGATTCGTTGGAGTGAGCCAGCAGGATGCCGGTAAACGGAATCGCGCCGAGGCCTTCGGTACTGTTGTAGTTGCCCTCCTGGGTAGCAGTCAGCAATGGGTGCAGCACCTTGATCGGCGCCTTGAACATTTCGACGAATTCCATCAAGCCCTGGTTGGCCCGGCACAACGCACCGGAGTAGCTGTAGGCATCGGCGTCGTTCTGCGGGAATTCTTCGAGTTTGCGGATATCGACCTTGCCGACCAGCGCCGAGATGTCCTGGTTGTTCTCGTCACCGGGTTCGGTCTTGGCCACGGCAATCTGATTGAGGATCGACGGGTACAGCTTGACCACGCGGAACTGGCTGATGTCGCCGCCGAATTCGGCCAGGCGCTTGGTCGCCCATGGCGACATGATGGTGTTCAGGTAGCGCCGTGGAATGCCGAAATCTTCCTCGAGGATCGCGCCATCTTCGGTGGCGTTGAACAGACCCAGAGGCGACTCGAAGACCGGCGAGCCCTTGATGGCATAAAAGGGCACTTTCTCCATCAGCTGTTTCAGCTTCTCGGCCAGGGACGATTTACCGCCACCGACGGGGCCGAGTAGATAAAGAATCTGTTTCTTCTCTTCCAGGCCTTGGGCGGCGTGGCGGAAATACGAGACGATCTGGTCGATGCATTCTTCCATCCCGTGGAAGTCTTCAAAGGCCGGATAGCGGCGGATCACCTTGTTGGAGAAGATGCGCGACAGCCTCGAATTGGTCGAAGTGTCGAGCAGTTCCGGTTCGCCGATCGCCATCAACAGACGTTCGGCGGCGGAAACGTAGGCGCTGCGATCGTTTTTGCACAGCTCCAGGTACTCCTGCAGAGAGAGTTCTTCCTGGCGTGTGGATTCGAAGCGTTGTTGGAAGTGGCTAAAGATACTCATGACGTCACCTCGCTCGATACGTGGAGCCGACGCCGGATCACTCAGTCGATGCTGGCAGCAGTCGCTGTGGCAGCTGCTGTTTACCCCCCAGAATTCTCCCACGGTCGACAAACCGCGAAAGCTACTCCCGATGACCCGCGCGCCGGTGTACCGGCTCTCCCCTGTTTTGGATGGCCTGCGCTTAAGGATAGTTGGGAATTCGAGAGGTAAAGGCGAGATACGTAATTAGTTGTGGCAGACCGTTCGTCTGCCGCGCGCAGGCCCACGGCAGCCGGGGCCTGCGCCGCGCAAAAAAATTATTCGTCGGTGCCTTGCGCGGTTTCCGAAGGATAGGTCGTACGCCACAGCTCGAAACCGCCATCCATGCTGTAGACATCGGAGAAGCCCTGGCCGACCAGATAGGCGGCTGCGCCCTGGCTGGAATTGCCGTGGTAGCAGACCACGACGGTCGGTGCATCGAGGTCGGCGCCTTGAATGAAAGCGTGCAGGGAATGGTTGTCGAGATGTTTGGAGCCGCTGATGTGCAGCGCGGCAAAGGTCGCCGGATCGCGTACGTCGACTACGACTGCGCCCTGTTCACGCAGGGCCTGCGCCTGTTCCGGGGGGATTCGTTTGAATTCGGTCATGACAAAGTACCTGTTGCTCTACTGAAGGCGCAGTCTAACGCGAGGCGTTGACGGGCGAATCGTTAGGGGTGAGTGGGGCGACTGATGGCGCAAGTCCGCCGTGCTCGTCGCATTTGCATGACAGGCGTTCGCCGCTGTCGACGTTCATAAGCGTCAGGCTGCCGCCCCATACGCATCCGGTGTCCAGCGCGGAAATGCCCGGCTCGTGGATATTGCCCTCGAGCGCGGCCCAGTGACCGAAGATGATGCGCAGGCCTTTGGTCTTGCGCTCCTTGTGCTGAAACCACGGCTTGTAGCCGGGCGGCGCGCTGTCGAGGCCTTCCTTGCTTTTGAGGTCGAGTTTGCCCTCAGCGGTGCAAAAGCGCATGCGCGTGAAGTAATTGGTGATCACCCGCAGCCTATCAATGCCTTTGAGGTCGTTGTCCCATTTCGCCGGTTCATTGCCGTACATACCGTCAAGGTAGGCGGGGAATACGTTGTCGTCACGCAGGGCGGTCTCCACTTCGGCGGCGCACTTCAACGCACGGCGCAGCGACCATTGCGGCGGGATGCCAGCATGGACCATCGCAACATCGCGTGTTTCGTCGTAATGCATCAGCTTTTGCTGGCGCAGCCATTCCATCAATTGCGGGCCGTCGGGAGCCTCGATGATTTCGCGCAGTGTGTCGCTTTTCTTCAGGCGCTCGATCTTCTTCGCGGCGGCCAGCAGGTGCAGGTCGTGATTGCCGAGCACGCAGACCAGCGACTCACGCATG
Organism: Pseudomonas sp. Leaf434; assembly: GCF_001425545.1. Lineage (NCBI taxonomy): Bacteria > Pseudomonadati > Pseudomonadota > Gammaproteobacteria > Pseudomonadales > Pseudomonadaceae > Pseudomonas > Pseudomonas sp. Leaf434. Next base: position 2,645,533 of record NZ_LMQZ01000001.1, read on the forward strand.
CCAAAGAGAAAACGCAGGGTTTCCAACGACTGCGGGCCACGGTTGACCAGATCGCCGACCAGCCACAGCCGGTCAAGCGCCGGGTCGAAGGCAACTTGTTTGAGCAGGCACTTGAGCGGTTCGAGGCAGCCTTGCAGGTCACCGACGGCATACGTCGTCATCAGTGCAGGGCTCCGGGCACGGCGAGGCGAAACGGTTTGATGACGGCATCGAAATGTTTGCCGTCGTCGGCGAGCATTTGATAAGTGCCCTGCATGGTGCCGACCTTGGTGGTCATCACTGTGCCGCTGGTGTAGACATGGCTCTTGCCTACATTGATCGACGGTTGCTGGCCGACGACGCCTTCACCGCGCACGTGTTCGACATGGCCGTCACCATCGGTGATCACCCAGTGCCGGGACAGAAGCTTGGCCGCAACCTTGCCGTTGTTCTGTACGGTGATGGTGTAGGCGAAGGCGAAACGGTCGTGTTCGGGTTGCGATTGGTCTGGCAGATAGCGGGTGACGACGCTGACATCGACCTGATAACGGGAATCGGACATGCAAGAAGGCCTTAATGAAGCGGAACGCGGGGCGTAGCTGATGGGGAATCAGTCTAGGCAAGTATCGGGCAGTAAACCAGAGTGGTGTGCTGCCCGATAGCGTTCATCGCGGGTCAGTCGGCAGCGGGAGCTGCCGGGACCTGTATCGCGAGCTGGTCGGCCAGGCGCACGAATGCAGCCAGATCCAGCTGCTCGGGACGCAGGCTGCCATCGACGCCGGCGGCTTCGATTTCGGCATTGCTGAGCAATTGCTTGAGGGTGTTGCGCAAGGTTTTGCGGCGCTGATTGAAGGCTTCGCGTACCACGCGCTCCAGCAACTTGTGATCCTTGGCCGGGTGCGGCAGTACCGCGTGGGGCACCAGACGAACGATCGCCGAGTCGACTTTCGGCGGCGGGTTGAATGCGCCTGGGCCGACGTTGAACAGATGTTCCACGCGGCAATGGTACTGGACCATGATCGACAGACGACCCCAGTCACCGCCACCCGGGCCTGCGGCCAAGCGCTCGACCACTTCTTTCTGCAGCATGAAGTGCATGTCGCGAATGATGCCGGCGTTGTTCAACAGGTGAAAAATCAACGGCGTGGAGATGTTGTACGGCAGGTTGCCGACCACCCGCAGGCTGTTTGGCGCGGCGTTCAGTGTATTGAAGTCGAACTTCAGCGCATCGCCCTGATGCAGGTTGAAATTACTCATGCCGGCAAACTGCTGGTTGAGGATCGGGATCAGATCCTTGTCCAGCTCCACTACGTCGAGTTGCGCGCCGGAGCCCAGCAAACCTTGGGTCAGCGCACCCTGACCGGGGCCGATTTCCAGCAGGCGATCGTCAGGCTTGGCATGGATGGAGCGCAGGATGCGGTCGATAACGCCGGCATCGTGCAGGAAGTTCTGACCAAAGCGTTTGCGCGCCTTGTGTTGATATTGCTCGTTCATAAACGGGTCTCGGCCATCTGGTAGGCGGTTTCCAGGGCGACTTGCAGGCTGCCGGTATCGATCCTGCCGCTGCCGGCCAGATCCAGGGCGGTGCCATGGTCGACCGAGGTGCGGATGATCGGCAGGCCCAGCGTCACGTTGACGGCAGCGCCGAAGCCTTTGTACTTGAGCACGGGCAAGCCCTGGTCGTGGTACATCGCCAGCACTGCGTCGCAGTGCTCCAGATATTTGGGGGTAAACAGAGTGTCGGCAGGCAGCGGGCCACGAAGGTCCATGCCCTCGCCGCGCAGGCGCTCTAATGTCGGTTCGATGATGTCGATTTCTTCATGGCCCAGGTGGCCGCCTTCACCGGCATGCGGGTTGAGACCGCAGACCAGGATGCGGGGCCGGGCGATGCCGAATTTGTCTTGCAGGTCGGCGTGCAGGATTCGCGTGACCCGCTCCAGCCGCTCCGGGGTGATCGCGTCGGCAATCTCGCGCAGGGGCAGGTGGGTGGTGACCAGCGCCACGCGCAAACCGCGAGTGGCCAGCATCATCACTACCTGCGCGGTGTGCGTCAGGTCGGCGAGAAATTCTGTGTGTCCGGAGAACGCGATACCCGATTCGTTGATCACACCTTTGTGCACCGGCGCGGTGATCATCCCGGCGAAGTCGCCATTCAGGCAGCCGTTGCCGGCGCGGGTCAGGGTTTCGAGGACGAATGCCGCGTTGGCCTTGTCCAGTTGCCCGGCGATTACCGGTGCGCTGAGCGGCGTGTCCCAGACGTACAGGCTGTTGGCCGGTGCTGGAGCATCTGGCCACTGCCCCGGCGCGACATCCAGCAGATTGACGGCCAGCCCCAACTGCGCGGCCCGCTCAAGGAGCAGGTCGCGGCTGGTGATGGCAATCAGGGGGTGTGGCTGGGCTTGCGCGGCGAGCAGCAGGCACAGGTCGGGACCGATGCCGGCCGGTTCGCCGGGTGTCAGCGCGAAACGCTTGGGTTTCACTGCGCTGCCTGGTCTGCACCAGGAAGTTTGATCTCTACGTACGCTTCGTCACGGATCTGACGCAGCCAGGTTTGCAGCTCTTCATCGTATTTGCGGTTACGCAGTACGGACATCGCTTGCTGCTCACGGGCCTGTTCGGTGCCGTCAGTGGCGCGACGGCCAAGGACTTCCAGCACGTGCCAGCCGTATTGGGTCTGGAATGGCTTGGACAGCTGACCTTGTGGGGTCGAAGCCATCACTTCGCGGAATTCCGGTACCAGCACGTTCGGGTCGATCCAGTTCAGGTCGCCGCCGTTGAGGGCGGAACCCGGGTCTTCCGAGTAGTTTTTCGCCAGTTCGGCAAAATCTTCGCCGGCGGTGATGCGTTCATACAACGATTGCACCAGTGCCTTGGTCTTGGCTTCGTCGCGGATCGGGCTCGGCTTGACCAGGATGTGGCGGACATGCACTTCGTCGCGCATCTGCGCTTCGCCGCCACGTTTGCCCAGCAGCTTCAGAATAATGAAGCCGCCCGGCGTGCGCGCAGGCTGAGTGATGTCGCCAACCGCCATGCTGCTCAGCTCACGATCGAACGGAGGTGGCAGTTGTGCGGCTTTACGCCAGCCCATCTCGCCGCCTTCCAGCGCGTTGTCGCTACCGGATTTGGCCACGGCCATCTGACCGAAGTCGGCGCCTTGCTTGAGCTGCTGGTATACATCCATCGCCTGACGATAAGCGCTCTGAATGGCTTCAGAGTTGGCGCTTTCCGGGGTCGGAATCAGGATGTTGGCCAGGTGCAGTTCTTCGGACAGCTGCATCTTACCGAGGTCGGAGGCGAGGAAGTTCTTCACTTCCTGCTCGGACACCTGGATGCGCTCGGCCACACGACGCTGACGCACACGGCTGATGATCATCTCGCGCTTGATCTGATCACGGGCGTCGTCATAGTTCAGGCCATCACGAGCGAGCGCAGCACGAAACTGATCGACACTCATGTTGTTGCGCTGAGCAATGGTGCCGACAGCCTGGTTCAACTCTTCGTCAGTGATGCGGATGCCGGAACGTTCGCCGATCTGCAGTTGCAGGTTTTCGACGATCAGACGCTCGAGCACTTGTTGATCCAGCACGCCTGGAGGCGGCAGACCGCCACCGCGCTTGGCGATGGTCTGCTGAACTTCGTGAACGCGTTGGTCCAGTTGGCTCTGCATGACCACGTCGTTATCGACGATCGCCACCACTTTATCGATGGACTGTACGGCGGCGTTGGCCGCCGTACCCAGGAACAGCGCGCCCAGCAGCACCGGGCGCAGACAATCAGAAAGCTTGGTCTTCACGTTCACGATAACCTTGAATGCCTTTGTCGAGGAAGCTCTCTACCTTGGCGCCAGTCAGGCCGCCGAGTCCCTTCAGAACAATTTGGAGGAAGATGCCATGGTCGCCTTTTTCGTTTTCCGGGGCGTTCTGACTGTTTTCGTCATAGGCGACCCAGTAACGGTTGATCAGGCGCAGTTTCCAGCAGCAGTTGTCGTATTCGAAACCACCGAAGGCTTCCAGCGTGCGATTGCGGTTGTAGTCGTACTGCCAGCGACTGATGGCGTTCCACTGCGGAACGATCGGCCAGATGACCGAGAAGTCATGCTGCTGGATCTTGTAGTAGTCCTTCACGTAGCCAGGTTGACCCGGGGTGCCGTAGTCGCCGCCGCCCACCGACCACTGGCCGGTGTTCTGGTCGTAACGGATCTGGTCATTGCGATAGCGATAGCCAGCGTTGATGACTTTGTTCGGGTTGTCAGCCGGCTGGTAGTGGAACATCGCACTGCCGGAGCGTGGGCTGCGGCTGTCCGGGTCCCAGTTGTAATCGGCAGTGGCGCGCCAGTCACGGTTCCAGCGGTATTCATATTCCAGCGCGTACGGCGAAACACTGGATTTGGAGTCTTCACGAGTTTTCGCATCGATACCAGGCAATTGCACTTCGCGGTTCTTGAAGTAGTACGCCTGGCCCACGCTGATGCGCTGACGTTCAAACCCGTTTTCTTCGATCCAGCGACTGGTAACGCCCAGCGATAGTTTGTTCTCGTCGCCTACACGGTCGGCGCCGGAGAAGCGGTTGTCGCGGAACAGCGAAGAGTAATTGAAGGTATATTCGCTGGTGTCGAAGACCGGAATGTCTTCCTGATCTGTTTCGGGAACATAGAGGTAGAACAGGCGCGGTTCCAGAGTCTGGCGGTAATTCTTGCCGAAGTAGGAAGTATCGCGATCGAAATACAGGCCGCTGTCGATGCTGGCAATCGGGACGCCACGGCTCTGGTTGCTGTCGAACTTGCCATAAAGCTTCTGGTTTTCCGGCGACAGCGCATCAATCTGGGATTTGCCGGTGTTATCCAGATCAAGCTGATACTGCGTGTACTGATACTTCAACGATGGTTTGAGGAAACCATACGTCCAGTTCATCGGCAGGCTGACGCCCGGCTTCAGATTCAGGCGATCACCGTTGGCGCGGGCCAGACCGCTGATGTTTGTGTCCAGACGACGTTCGGCAATGCCATCTTCATTGATGAAGTCGCCATCACGTAGATCGCGATCGAAACGAACCAGCTCGGTCTCGTAATCGAAATTCAGACCTTCCGGATGGTACGGCAGCTGACCATTGAAGGTGATCTGCGGCAGACGACCATAGGGTGTGATGTTGGAAACGGTAGCCAGCTGATATTGCTGAGCATTCAGGCGTGCGGTGTAGTTGTCGCCACGGTAGCTGACCGCACCCTGCTGATTGACGAAATCATCGCTCTTCACACCAATCTGATCGGTCTGCAGATCCTGGAAGTAATACGGATCGCTGATCTTGGTGTAATCAACTTCTGTGAGCACACGGGAGTCGAGACCGCCCTTGTGCTGCCAGTTGTACATATAGCGGGTGTCTTTGTAGTCGGACTGAAGCTTGCGATCGTCGTTCTCATCGTTGAGATACGCCGCACCGAACTGCCCTTCACTCGACTTGGTCAGGTAGCGGAACTCGCCCTCCACCAACATGCCGCGCTTGCTCATGTAGCGCGGGTACAACGTGGCGTCGTAGTTCGGCGCCAGGTTGAAGTAGTACGGGGTGACCAGCATGAAGCCGGTGTCGCTGCCCGAACCGATGGTCGGCGGGAGGAAACCTGACTGGCGACGGTCGTCGATCGGGAAGTAGATGTACGGGGTATACAGAATCGGGATGTCTTTGACGCGCAACGTCACGTTGGTCGCGGTGCCGAAACCGGTCGCCGGGTTCAAGGTGATGTTGTTGCCCTTGAGCTGCCAGGCGTTGCTGTTCGGTTCGCACGTGGTGTACGTGCCGTCCTTCAAGCGGATGATCGCGTTTTCGGCACGCTTGGCATACAGCGCGTTACCGCGGATGCGCGATTTGTGCATCACGTATTCGGCGTTGTCGACCTTGGCTTCACCAGTGTCGAGCTGTACATCGGCGTGGTCGCCGACGATCAGCGCGCCGTTGTCGCGGATGCGCACGTTGCCGGCCAGTTCGCCACGGCTCTCGGCCTGATACAGATTGGCCTCGTCGGCTTCGACCTGCATGCTGCCCTGACGCATGATCACGTCACCGGCAAGGCTGGCGACCTGGGTGTCCTGCTCGTAACGCGACGCTTTGGCACCGATGAAGGTCGGCGCGTCACTTTTATTCGTCTTGTCATTCATGCCAGGACGAATCGGTTCGATATAGGAACCAGAGCAGTAAGGACCGGTCTCGGCCAATTGGGCGGCGGTGAGCTTCTCGCGCGGAACCCAGTCGAGGTGACTGTAGTCTTCGCTACGGGATTTCAGGCCGCGGCCCTTGGACTCGGTGACCAGTGCGGTTTTCGCGCCAGTGTCGGCGTCGGAACCCTTGTCGGCCGCAGGCTCGCCGGCGGCGCTGACGGCACTGCCGTCATGCACCGGACGCGGCGGCAATGCCGCGGCGGGCGACTTGGGCGCACAGTCCCAGCCACCCGTAGCCGAGACGGAGCAGTCATACTGCTCGGCGGCAACAACGAATTGACTGGCCAGAGGTTGCATAGCCAGCAGACTGCCGGTTACCAACAATGGAAATTTTTTACGAAACGCGGGGGATTTCAATGCCATCTTATTAGTCCGGGCTTCCTGCGTGCCATCTGCCCGCGGTGTGGGCCGCACGCCTCTCGATGGTCTGAAAAAGATGCTGGATAATAAAGCATGACCCGCTTGACGGCTAGCGCCGTCGGAGACCCTTGCAATGCCTGACCAAGATGTACGCTTGCAACACCTGAAAGTTTGGCTCGATGAGCAGTTGGCAAAGTTGTCTGCCGAGCAGGGCTGGGGCACCGTGCCCCCGGCCACGTTGACCGCGGCCAGCAGCGACGCGAGTTTCCGCCGCTACTTCCGCTGGGAGGGCGATGGTCGCAGCTTCGTCGTGATGGACGCGCCGCCACCCCAGGAAAACTGCAAACCGTTCGTGGATATCGCTTTTTTGCTGGCGAAATCCGGAATTAATGTGCCGAAAATTTACGCCGAAGACCTCGAACGCGGTTTTCTTTTGCTCAATGACCTGGGCAACAAGACCTATCTCGACGTCATCGATGGCGAAAATGCGGACGCGTTATTCCACGATGCCCTGCAAGCGCTGTTGGCTTTTCAACAGTTGCCGATGGTTGCGCCGTTGCCCAGTTACGACGTCGCCTTGTTGCGTCGTGAGCTTGAGTTGTTCCCCGAGTGGTACGTCAAGCATGAGCTGGGCGTCGAGTTCGATGCGACCCAGCAGCAACAGTGGCAGCACATCAGCGAGCTCTTGATCGACAGCGCGCTGGCGCAGCCGAAAGTGCTGGTGCACCGCGACTACATGCCGCGCAACCTGATGCTCAGCGAGCCGAACCCTGGCGTGCTGGACTTCCAGGACGCGGTGTACGGCCCGGTGACCTACGACGTGACTTGCCTGTTCAAGGACGCTTTCCTCAGCTGGCCGGAAGAACGTGTACGCGGCTGGCTGGAAAGTTATTGGCAGCAAGCCTCGGCACTGGACATTCCGGTGCAATCTGATTTCGAAGACTTCCTGCGCGCCAGCGACTTGATGGGCGTGCAACGTCACCTGAAAGTCATCGGCATCTTCGCGCGTATCTGCCATCGCGATGGCAAGCCGCGTTATCTGGCCGATGTGCCGCGCTTCTTCTCTTATATAGAAGCAGTGATCGCCCGCCGTCCTGAACTGGCGGAGCTGCAAGCGCTGTTCAGCAGCTTGCGTGCTGGAGCGACGGCATGAAGGCAATGATTCTGGCGGCGGGCAAAGGCGAGCGTATGCGCCCGCTGACCCTGACCACGCCGAAACCGCTGGTGCAGGCCGCTGGCGTGCCGCTGATCGAGTATCACCTGCACGCCCTCGCGGCCGCAGGTTTCAACGAAATCGTCATCAACCACGCCTGGCTTGGTCAGCAGATCGAGGATCATCTGGGCGACGGTTCGCGTTTCGGCCTGAGTATTCAGTACTCGCCGGAGGGCGAGCCGCTGGAAACCGGTGGCGGGATTTTCCGTGCGCTGCCGTTACTTGGTGACGATGCTTTTCTGGTGGTCAACGGCGACATCTGGACCGATTACGACTTCAGCGTGCTGCACCAGCCAATCAATGGCCTGGCGCATCTGGTGCTGGCGGACAATCCGGCGCATCACCCGAAAGGCGACTTCACTCTCATCGACGGCAAAGTGCAGGACGGCGAGCCTGATGCGCAGACGCTGACCTACAGCGGTATCGCCGTGCTGCATCCGCAGTTGTTCGATGGTTGCAGCGATGGCGCGTTCAAGCTCGCGCCGCTGCTACGCAACGCCATGGCCAAAGGTGAAGTGACGGGCGAGCGCCTGAAGGGGCATTGGGTGGATGTCGGTACCCACGAGCGTCTGGCCGAAGCCGAAGCCTTGATAGAAGCGAGTCGCTGAGATGCTGTGGCCAGGGACTCTGATTGGAGCCGGAGTGGGGTACGCGATTGCCAGCATTCCGGGGGCCATGCTTGGGGCGTTGTTGGGGCAGGCGCTGGATCGGCGCCTGCACTTGCAAAGCTGGGGACACTTACGCGAAAAGCTCGGTGGCCGGCCGATGCTGCGCAACGATGAATTGCTGTTCGTGTTGCTCGGGCGTCTGGCCAAGAGCGACGGGCGCGTCACTGACGGGCATATCCAGCAGGCGCGCAATGAAATGCGCGCATTGGAAATGAGCGAACCGGCGACTCGACGGGCGATTGCCGCGTTCAATCGCGGCAAGTCCGGCAGCGACAATCTGCGCGGCTATCTGCGTCGTTTGAGTGCGCAACCGCACGCGGCCGAAGGTGTGTTGCGCGCCTGTTGGCGAATGGTTTGGGCTGATGGTCGCGCCGGGGTCAGCGAACGCGAGTTGCTGGCGCAGTGGGGCAAGTGGCTCGGCTGGACGTCGCAGCAGGTGCAAGCGCTGGCCAGCGATTACGAGCCGGGCAAGCGGCCGATCGTCAGTGCGGCAGTGAGCTATCAGGAGGCGATGAAGCTGCTTGGGGTGTCGGCGAGCAGCGAGCCGGCACAGATCAAGCGCGCTTACCGGCGATTGCTCAGTCGCCATCACCCGGACAAAATCGCCGGCAGCGGCGCGACCCCGGCGCAGGTGCGTGACGCGACCGAGCGTACGCGGGAACTGCATAGCGCCTATACGCTGATTCGCGAGCGGCGGGATTTTCGCTAGAAGTTAGATGGGTGTTGCTTGTGCTTGCCCCTTCGCGAGCAGGCTCGCTCCCACATTGAATTGTGCATAGATCCAATGTGGGAGCGAGCCTGCTCGCGAATTAAGGGCGATTCGGTGTGACAGTCAGTCAACAGCCTGAGGATTCAACCAGCCCCGCACCCGCCGAAACAACTGTTCCTGCTCAGCCTTCTTGTCCGGCAACACCTTCAGCGCCACCTGGCTGAACGCCGAGGTCTTCAGGCGCTTGCTCGCTTGCATGCGCTCCAGCGCTGCGTTGCGATCCAGCGCTCTGTCCATGTAGAAAATATCCACCGTCGGCAGCTTCAGCGTCGGCGTCAGTTCAGCGAGTGGCGGCAGGGCTTTGGCCGGTGCTTGCGCGTCAACCATGACCAGTTTCTCCACCTGCGGCGTTTGTCTCTCACTGAGAAAACGCGCCGCCCAGTAGGCGCCGGTGCCGTGACCGAGCACGACAATGCTGCGCGCGCTCTGCTGTTCGGCGTAGGCAATCGCTGCGTCGATGCGTCCGAAAATGCGCTCGGCGTCGGCTTTGGTTTGTTCTTCGCTGGTCTCGGCCACTACCTGTTCGGCGACTTCCGCTTCACCGCCAGCGGCCTGTTCGATCGGTTGTGCGGTGGTGGCGTCTTTGCTTGTGGTTTCCGGGGCTTTCGGCGCGGCGGCCGGTTCGATTACGCGCGGAGCAATGGCGTCGCTTTGCAGATCCGGCAGGGTGATACTCAGGCTGCTCCACTCGGCATCCGGCAATTTGCCTCGCAACGGGCCAACTGCCTGCGGCCAGTCAGCGGTTTCGCCGGCACCGGGAACGATGATCACCGCGCCTTTGGGTTCGGCGCTGTTGGCCGGTTTCCACAGGGCGAGGAAAGTGTCGCTGCCAGCCTGCAGTTGTTGCTGCTCTTGCGCCGGCAGTTTACGTTGCAGTGCGGCGGCCTCTTCCTGACTACGCTCAAGCAGTGGCTGGCGCTCGGCCGGTTTTTCTTCGGCGGGTTTATCCGTGGCCGCAGGCGCAGGGTCTGCGGCTTCGGCGGAAAACGCACAAGGCAGGATCAGCGACAGGCACAATGCTGGCAGTGCCAGGCGGTAGACAGAGGGCATCGGTTATTCCAGGCCAGAAAGTATCCCGGCAGCCTAATGGGTTGGTCAGAATTTGTCAGTGTATGAGACTTCAATGAAGCGATTTTGCTGCCTGTGGGTTATCGGCTGTTTGTGGTTTCCCTTGATGGGCTGGGCGGCGCCTGCGCCGCCGGGCCATGCCGCGCAATTGTCGCCAGAGCAGCAACAATGGCTGGCGCAGCACAACGAATTGCGCGTCGGCCTGGTGTTGCAGGCGCCCTATGCGACCTACGATCGGCGCCTGCAGCGATTGTCCGGGGCCAATGTCGAGTTGATGAAGCTGCTGGCCAAAACCCTCGGCGTGGAACTGAGCTGGCGCAACTTTCAGGATCTCGGGCAGTTGGAAAACGCTTTGCGCGAGGGCGAGATCGACATCGCTCCGGGCCTCAGCCAGACCCCGAGCGCGCTGCGTCTCTGGCAGTTTTCCGACCCGTACATGCGCGTGCCGCAACTGGTGGTCAGCGATCAGAAAAGCAGCGGCGCGGTCGATCTGGAAAAACTCGACAGCCAGACCCGCGTCGCCGTGCGCATGCCCAGCAGCACCGCCGATTACCTGCGCAGCAATTATCCGCACTTGAATCTGCAAGGCGTGCCGCTGGAGCGTCAGGCCTTGCAACTGCTGTTGAGTCAGCAAGCCTCCTACGCAGTGGTCGACGAAGCGCAGTTGGGGCGTCTGTCGGTGGAGCCGGAGTTTGCCGAACTGGTGGTGGTCGGCGATATCGGCCTGCCGCAGTTGCTGCGCGTGGCCTCGCGGCGCGATTGGCCGGAACTGGCCGGCATCGTCCAGAGCGCCTTGCGCGCAATACCGGCCAAGGACCTGGAACAACTGCACAATCAATGGCTACAGCCGAAATACCCACGGCTGACCGAGTCTCCGGGATTCTGGCAGAACCTCAGCCTGTTGTTCGCGGTGATGCTGCTCAGTTGCGCGGTGATCGTGGTGTGGCAGCGGCGCCAACAACACAGCCTCGAACAACGCTTGCTCAGCGCCCGCGAGGACATCGCGTTGCGCGCCGCCAGCGAAGAGGCCCTGCGGCTGACGCAGTTTTCCATCGATCAAAGCACCGTCGGCATCCTCTGGGTCAATTGGGACAGCCATGTGCGCTACGCCAACCGCGCAGCGGAAAACATGCTCGGCTATCCCTCGGGCGGGCTGATCGAACGGCCACTGATCGATTTCGAGCCCGGCCTGCACATGGATCGCTGGCTCAATCTGTGGAAGCGTGCGCGGGCCAGTGAAGAAGGGCCGCTGAGCTTCGAAACCAGCTGCCTGCGTGCCGATGGCAGCGTGCTGCCGGCCGACGTGTCTTTGAGTTTTCTGCGTTTTCGCGACAGTGAATATCTGGTGGTCTACCTCACCGACGTCACCGACCGCCGCCGCGCGCTCGCCGCTTTGCAGGAAAGCGAGGCGCGCCTGCAAGGCATCGCCGCCAACGTTCCGGGTCTGGTGTTCAGGCTGGAGCGGGCACCGGTCACCGGGCAGATCGACTTTGCCTACATCAGTGAGGGCAGCGAAAGTCTGGTCGGTTATGCGCCGGCAGCCATCGCTCATCGCGACATGGGCTTGCGCAGCCTGGTGCACCCCGATGACAGGGCCAGTTATCACCGTACCCAGGATCAGGCGCTGGACACTGACAGCGACTGGTCGTGGCAGGGCCGCATCGTCACGCGCCAGGGCGAGCAACGCTGGGCCGAGATCAAGGCGATCACCCGCCAGTTGGAGGACGGCGCCTATGTGTGGGACGGCATCGTCTGGGACATCAGCGAAAGCAAACGCATCGAGCTGGAACTGGCCGCCTCGCGCGAGCAACTGCGCGAATTGTCGGCGCATCTGGAGAGCGTGCGCGAAGAAGAGAAGGCGCGTATCGCCCGGGAAGTCCATGATGAGTTGGGACAGATGCTCACCGTGCTGAAACTGGAGACATCGATGTGCGAATTGGCCTACGCGCAACTCGATCCCGGTCTGAACGAGCGGCTCAACAGCATGAAGCGCCTGATCGCACAGTTATTTCAGCTGGTGCGCGATGTGGCGACCGCGTTGCGTCCGCCGATTCTGGATGCCGGGATTGCCTCGGCGATCGAGTGGCAGGCGCGGCGGTTCGAGGCGCGCACGCAGATTCCGTGTCTGGTGCAGGTGCCGGACAACCTGCCGGCGCTCAGCGATGCCAAGGCGGTGGGGCTGTTCCGGATTTTGCAGGAGGCGCTGACCAACGTGATGCGCCATGCTCAGGCGCACACGGTGGAGCTGACGCTGGTGCTTGCGGGCGATGAATTGTGCCTGACGGTCAGCGATGATGGCGTAGGATTTGTCGCGGCCGAGGGTAGGCCGACGTCGTTTGGTCTGGTCGGTATGCGTGAGCGGGTGCTGATCATGGGCGGGCGGCTGGAGCTTGTGAGTGAGCCGGGGGAGGGCACCAGTCTTCAAGTGTGGGTGCCGGTAAGTGAGGTCTGAGGTTTTGTATTGTGAGTGCTGACGCCTTCGCGAGCAGGCTCGCTCCCACAGGGACTGGTGTGTACCTGAAATCTGGAGAAAAACGTGATCCGTGTATTGGTAGCCGAAGACCACACCATCGTCCGCGAGGGCATCAAGCAATTGATCGGCCTGGCCAAGGATCTGCAAGTGGTCGGAGAGGCGAGCAATGGTGAGCAACTGCTCGAAACCCTGCGCAGCGTGCCGTGCGAGGTGGTGCTGCTGGACATCTCCATGCCTGGCGTCAACGGACTTGAAGCGATCCCGCGTATCCGTGCGCTGAACAATCCGCCGGCGATTCTGGTGCTGTCGATGCACGACGAAGCGCAAATGGCCGCGCGCGCCTTGAAGGTCGGCGCGGCCGGGTATGCGACCAAGGACAGCGATCCGGCGCTGCTGCTCACGGCGATCCGCAAAGTCGCAGCGGGCGGGCGTTACATTGACCCGGAACTGGCCGACCGCATGGTCTTCGAAGTCGGCCTGACCGATACCCGGCCGCTGCATTCGCTGTTGTCAGAACGCGAATTCTCGGTGTTCGAACGCCTGGCCCAAGGCGCCAACGTCAACGATATCGCCCAGCAACTGGCCTTGAGCAGCAAGACCATCAGCACGCACAAGGCGCGGCTGATGCAGAAGCTCAACATCACCTCGCTGGCGGAGCTGGTGAAATATGCGATGGAGCACAAACTCCTTTGACCGTCACCGCCCTCATGTGGGAGCGAGCCTGCTCGCGAAGGCGGCGTAACAGTCAGCCATTCAGTTTGATGACCCACCGCATTCGCGAGCAGGCTCGCTCCCACAGGTTCGGAGTTGGCATATCCATTAGCGACAGACGCTTTTGCCTTTACTAGCGGCTTGCAGCTTGCCCCTTGCCGCTGCGTTTGCCCAAACGCGCCATCCTTGTAGGGCAATCCCTACCCCCAACCTTCCATTGCGCTTAAGCGATTCTCTCCTGCACCCCGATTTGCGTGGCCGCCGCCAGCCACTAGGCTTGATGAACAAGCAGTCATCAACAACAAAGGTGTGGGTATGAGCCAGGTCGATACAAGCGCAGGGACCAGTGATGTGCTGGTCAGCTTTCGTGGTGTGCAGAAGAGCTACGACGGCGAGAACCTGATCGTCAAAGACCTCAACCTGGACATTCGCAAAGGCGAATTCCTCACCCTGCTCGGGCCGTCCGGTTCCGGCAAGACCACCAGCCTGATGATGCTCGCCGGATTCGAAACGCCGACCGCCGGTGAAATCCTTCTGTCCGGGCGTTCGATCAACAACGTGCCGCCGCACAAGCGCGATATCGGCATGGTGTTCCAGAACTACGCGCTGTTCCCGCACATGACTGTCGCGGAGAACCTTGCTTTCCCGTTGACCGTGCGCGGCCTGAATAAAAGCGATGTCAGCGAGCGGGTGAAGAAAGTCCTCAGTATGGTTCAGCTCGATGCCTTCGCCTCGCGTTATCCGGCGCAGTTGTCCGGTGGACAGCAGCAACGTGTGGCACTGGCCCGCGCGTTGGTGTTCGAGCCGCAACTGGTACTGATGGACGAACCGCTGGGCGCCCTCGACAAACAACTGCGTGAACACATGCAGATGGAGATCAAGCACCTGCACCAGCGCCTCGGCGTGACCGTGGTCTACGTGACCCACGACCAGGGCGAAGCACTGACCATGTCCGACCGCGTCGCGGTATTCCATCAAGGCGAGATCCAGCAGATTGCGCCGCCGCGCACGCTTTACGAAGAACCGAAAAACACCTTCGTCGCCAACTTCATTGGCGAGAACAACCGCCTCAACGGCCGCCTGCTCAGCCAGAGCGGCGAGCGCTGTGTGGTCGAGTTGGGCCGTGGCGAAAAGGTCGAGGCGCTGGCCGTCAACGTTGGCCAGACCGGCGAACCGGTGACCCTGTCGATCCGTCCGGAGCGCGTCAGCCTCAACGGTTCGAGCGATCAATGCGTCAACCGCTTCTCAGGGAGGGTGGCGGAATTCATCTATCTGGGCGACCACGTCCGGGTGCGCCTGGAAGTCTGCGGCAAGACCGACTTCTTCGTGAAACAACCAATTGCCGAGCTCGATCCTGCGCTCAGCGTCGGCGACGTGGTACCGCTTGGCTGGCAGGTCGAGCACGTTCGTGCGCTCGATCCGCTTTTAGAGGCGCACTAAGCGCCCCGGCAATACCAACACCAACCCTGCACGTGGAGAGAACAATAAATGTTGAGATCCCTGAAGTTCACCGCCCTGACTCTGGGCCTGATGGGTGCGACCGGCGCAATGGCCGCCGGCCCGGACTTGACCGTGGTGTCGTTTGGCGGGGCGAACAAGGCGGCGCAAGTCAAAGCCTTCTATGCACCCTGGGAAGCGGCGGGTAACGGCAAGATCGTCGCTGGCGAATACAACGGCGAGATGGCCAAGGTCAAAGCCATGGTCGACACCAAGAGCGTGTCGTGGGATCTGGTCGAAGTTGAATCGCCAGAGCTGTCCCGGGGTTGCGACGAAGACATGTTCGAGCAACTCGACCCGGCCCTGTTCGGCAAGACCGAAGACTACGTCAAAGGCGCCATTCAGCCGTGCGGCGTAGGTTTCTTCGTCTGGTCGACCGTACTGGCTTACAACGCTGACAAGCTGAAAACCGCGCCGACCAGTTGGGCGGATTTCTGGGACACCAAGAAATTCCCGGGCAAGCGCGGCCTGCGCAAAGGCGCCAAGTACACCCTCGAATTCGCGCTGATGGCCGATGGCGTGGCGCCCAAAGACGTCTACAAAGAGCTGGCGAGCAAGGGCGGCCAGGATCGCGCCTTCAAGAAGCTCGATGAGCTCAAGCCAAGCATTCAGTGGTGGGAAGCCGGTGCACAACCGCCGCAGTACCTCGCTTCCGGTGACGTGGTGATGAGCTCGGCGTACAACGGTCGCATTGCGGCGGTGCAGAAAGAATCCAACCTGAAAGTGGTATGGAACGGCGGCATCTACGACTTCGACGCCTGGGCCATCCCGAAAGGTCTGGACGCCAAGCGCGCCGAAGCGGCGAAGAAGTTCATTGCCTTCTCGGTGCAGCCGCAGCAGCAGAAGACCTACTCGGAAAACATCGCCTACGGCCCGGCCAATACCCAGGCTGTGCCGCTGCTGGCCAAGGATGTCCTGAAAGACATGCCGACCACCCCGGAAAACATCGCCAACCAGGTGCAGATCGACGTCAGCTTCTGGGCTGACAACGGCGAGCAACTGGAACAGCGTTTCAATTCCTGGGCGGCGAAATAACCACTTATTTACCTGTATGGACATGGCAAGGGGGCTTTTGTGGTGAGGGGATTTATCCCCGTCGGGTTGCGAAGCAGCCCCAAAGCCATACCCGCTCGGTGGGTCAGATAAACCGCATTCTCAGGTTTTACGACTGCTGCGCAGCCGAACGGGGATAAATCCCCTCGCCACCAGGCTCGCTCCCACAGGTAGCAGTGTTTCAACGCAACAGAGGTGGTTCGCCACCTCTGTAACGATCAAAGATTTGCGGAGTACGTCATGGCCATCGCCGTTCCCCTGAACGAGGGCGCCAGCCCCACTTTGAAGCAGAAGCTCAAGCACGCCGAGCGGGTCAACCGCTGGAAGGCCCAGGCACTGATTGCGCCGCTGGTGCTGTTTCTGCTGCTGGTGTTTCTGGTGCCGATCGTGGCGCTGCTCTATAAAAGCGTCGGCAACCCGGAAGTGGTTGGCGGCATGCCGCGCACTGTCACTGCCATCGCCAGTTGGGACGGCCGTGGTCTGCCCGCCGAACCGGTGTACAAGGCGGCCAGCGAAGACCTCGCCGAAGCCCGCAAAAACCAGACGCTGGGCGATCTGTCCAAGCGCTTGAACATGGAGTTGGCCGGCTACCGCAGCCTGCTGACCAAAACCGCCCGGGCGCTGCCGTTCGCCAGCGAACCGGCTTCTTATAAAGAAGCGCTGGAAGCGCTCGATGAACGCTGGGGCGATCCGGCTTATTGGCAAGCGGTGAAACGCAACACCAGCAGCATCACTCCGTATTACCTGCTGGCGGCAGTCGATCACCGTATCGATGATCTCGGCGAACTGGCCCCGGCCACCCCGGATCAGGCGATCTACCTCGACATCTTCGCCCGCACCTTCTGGATGGGCCTGGTCATCACCGTGATCTGCCTGCTGCTCGCCTATCCACTGGCTTATCTGCTGGCGAACCTGCCTTCGCGGCAGAGCAACCTGCTGATGATTCTGGTGTTGCTACCGTTCTGGACCTCGATTCTGGTGCGGGTCGCAGCGTGGATCGTGCTGCTGCAATCCGGCGGTTTGATCAACAGTGCGCTGCTGGCCATGGGCATCATCGATAAACCGCTGGAACTGGTGTTCAACCGCACCGGCGTTTACATCTCGATGGTGCACATCCTGCTGCCGTTCATGATTCTGCCGATCTACAGCGTGATGAAAGGCATCTCGCCGACCTACATGCGTGCCGCCATTTCCCTCGGCTGTCATCCGTTCGCCAGTTTCTGGCGGGTTTACTTCCCACAGACCTATGCCGGCGTTGGCGCCGGCTGCCTGTTGGTGTTCATCCTCGCCATCGGCTACTACATCACCCCGGCGCTGCTCGGCAGTCCGAACGACCAAATGGTCAGCTACTTCGTCGCCTTCTACACCAACACCAGCATCAACTGGGGCATGGCCACCGCGCTCGGCGGCTTGCTGTTGCTGGCGACCGTGGTGCTTTATCTGATCTACAGCTGGCTGGTCGGCGCCAGTCGCCTGCGCCTGAGCTAAGGGGAATTTGCGATGCTGAGTCCTTACATGTCGCCCATTGAACGGGTGTGGTTCTACAGCCTGCGGATTCTCTGCGGCCTGATTCTGTTGTTTCTGATCCTGCCGGTGCTGGTGATCATTCCGCTGTCGTTCAACTCGGGGAGTTTTCTGGTCTATCCGCTGCAGGGTTTCTCGCTGCAGTGGTACCACGACTTCTTCGCCTCGGCGGAATGGATGCGTGCACTGAAGAACAGCATCATCGTCGCCCCGGCGGCGACGGTGCTGGCGATGATCTTCGGCACCCTGGCGGCGATCGGCCTGACCCGTGGCGACTTCCCCGGCAAAGCGCTGGTGATGGCGCTGGTGATTTCGCCGATGGTGGTGCCGGTGGTGATCATTGGCGTGGCCAGCTATCTGTTCTTCGCGCCACTGGGGCTGGGTAACAGCTTCTTCTCGCTGATCGTCGTGCATGCGGTATTGGGTGTGCCGTTTGTGATCATCACCGTTTCGGCAACGTTGCAGGGTTTCAATCACAATCTGGTGCGTGCTGCTGCGAGTCTCGGTGCTTCACCCCTGACGGCGTTCCGCCGGGTGACCTTGCCGCTGATTGCGCCGGGAGTGATTTCCGGGGCGCTGTTTGCCTTTGCGACTTCTTTCGATGAAGTGGTGGTGACGCTGTTTCTCGCCGGGCCTGAGCAGGCGACATTGCCTCGGCAGATGTTCAGCGGGATTCGCGAAAACCTCAGTCCGACGATTGCAGCGGCGGCGACGTTACTGATTGCCTTCTCGGTGATTCTGCTGCTGACCCTGGAATGGCTGCGCGGGCGTAGCGAGAAACTGCGTACTGCGCAGGTCTGAGATCAAGGTCAAAAGCCACCCCTCACCCCAGCCCTCTCCCCAAGGGGGCGAGGGGGAAGGGAGCAGATCTTCGAGGCTTTCGCGGCCGGAGTTCGACTCGGTAATTCAGGTCGATGTATTTCGAGAGTACAACCCGGTCAGTCCCCTCTCCCTCCGGGAGAGGGTTAGGGTGAGGGGCTCTTGATCTTCCTATCCGATCAACCATTCACACCCTGAATAGCAGACAACCCCAAATCCCCAGCTAATCTTGTGCCCAGCTCCCACATCTATAAGAGGCTGCGCACCATGAGTCTGTCCCAGTTCAAAATCGCTCATAAACTGATCACCGGCGCCGCAGCCATCGAACAACTGGCCGCTGAACTCACTCGTCTGGACATCGACAATCCGCTGATCGTCACCGACGCCGCGCTGGTCAAGTCCGGTACTGTCGAACTGGCGCTGGTGCAACTCGGCGGGCGCGACTACGAAATATTCGACCGTGTACTGCCCGATCCGGAAATCGCCATCGTCGAAGACTGCATGCGCGCCTATCGCGAAGGCGGCCATGACGGTTTGATCGGCCTCGGGGGCGGCAGCGCCATCGATATTGCCAAAAGTGTCGCCGCCTACGCCGGATATCACGGCGCGCTGGAAGATCTGTTCGGCGTCGATCAGGTGCCGCGCAAAGGCCCGCCGCTGATCGCCATCCCGACCACCGCCGGCACTGGTTCTGAAGTCACCAACGTGGCGATCCTCTCGGACAAGGTCGCGCAGTTGAAGAAAGGCATCGTCAGCGACTATCTGTTGCCGGACGTGGCGCTGGTCAGCCCGCAAATGACCCTGACCTGCCCGCGCAGTGTCACCGCCGCCAGTGGTGTCGATGCACTGGTGCACGCCATCGAATCCTACCTGTCGGTGAATGCCTCGCCGATCACCGACTCCCTCGCCATTGGCGCAATCAAGTTGATCGCCAGCGCCTTGCCCAAGGCCTACGCCAACGGCGCCAACCTGCAAGCCCGCGAAGACATGGCCACCGCCAGCCTGATGGCCGGCATGGCGTTCGGTAACGCCGGGGTCGGTGCGGTGCATGCGTTGGCGTATCCGCTGGGCGGGCGCTTCAACATTGCCCACGGTGTCAGCAACGCCTTGCTGCTGCCCTATGTGATGACCTGGAACAAAATGGCCTGTGTCGAACGCATGCAGGATATTGCCGAAGCCATGGGCGTGAAGACCGCGCATCTGAGCGCCAGCGAAGCCGCGGACAAAGCCGTGCAGGCCATGACCGACCTGTGCGCGGCAGTGGAAATCCCTGCCGGGCTGCGCAGTTTCGGCGTGCCGGAGGAAGCAATTCCGGCGATGGCCGTGGAGGCCGCCGGCATCGAGCGCTTGATGCGCAACAACCCGCGCAAACTCAGCGCCGGCGACATCGAGAAGATCTACCGCGCGGCTTACTGAGGCGCGGGCGCTGAGGGCACATGGCACAACCCAATCATCGCGGTCCCGGTGCGCGCGTGGAAACTTGAGGTATACAATGCGCGCCATCGTGATTTAGCTCAGCACAGGTGCGTCATGCAGCCCTTCGTAATTGCTCCGTCGATCCTCTCCGCCGACTTCGCCCGCCTCGGCGAGGAAGTGGACAACGTTCTCGCCGCCGGCGCCGACTTCGTCCACTTCGATGTCATGGACAACCACTACGTGCCCAACCTGACGATCGGCCCGATGGTCTGCGCGGCGCTGCGCAAGTACGGCGTCACCGCGCCGATCGACGCGCACCTGATGGTCAGCCCGGTGGACCGCATCGTCGGCGACTTCATCGAAGCCGGCGCGACTTACATCACCTTCCACCCGGAAGCCACTTTGCACGTCGATCGCTCGCTGCAACTGATCCGCGAAGGTGGTTGCAAATCCGGTCTGGTGTTCAACCCGGCGACCCCGCTGGACGTGCTCAAGTACGTGATCGACAAGGTCGACATGGTCCTGCTGATGAGCGTCAACCCGGGCTTCGGTGGGCAGAAGTTCATTCCCGGCACCCTCGACAAATTGCGTGAAGCGCGGGCGATCATCGACGCTTCCGGTCGCGACATCCGTCTGGAAATCGACGGCGGCGTCAACGTCAACAACATCCGCGAAATTGCCGCTGCTGGCGCTGACACCTTCGTCGCCGGCTCGGCCATTTTCAACGCGCCAAACTATCAGGAAGTCATCGACAAGATGCGTTCCGAACTGGCACTGGCGCGCCCATGAGCGGTTTTGAGCAGTTGTTCCCGGGGCAGTTGCCACGGTTGGTGATGTTCGATCTGGATGGCACGCTGATCGATTCGGTTCCCGACCTGGCAGCGGCGGTGGACACCATGCTGCTCTCCCTCGGCCGTCCGCCGGCAGGTATCGAAGCGGTGCGCGAATGGGTCGGCAATGGCGCGCCGGTGCTGGTGCGTCGGGCCTTGGCGGGTGGCATCGATCACTCGGCAGTGGACGACGCTGAAGCCGAGCGCGCACTGGAGATTTTCATGGAGGCGTACGGCGCCAGCCATGAACTGACCGTGGTCTATCCCGGTGTGCGCGACACGCTCAAGTGGCTGCACAAACAAGGCGTGGCCATGGCGTTGATCACCAACAAGCCGGAGCGCTTCGTCGCGCCGCTGCTCGATCAGATGAAGATCGGGCGCTACTTCAAGTGGATCATCGGCGGCGATACCCTGCCGCAGAAGAAGCCTGACCCGGCGGCGCTGTTTTTCGTGATGAAAATGGCCAACATTCCGGCCTCGCAATCGTTGTTCGTCGGCGACTCGCGCAGTGATGTGCAGGCCGCGAAAGCAGCGGGGGTCAAGTGTGTGGCGCTGAGTTACGGCTACAACCATGGCCGGCCGATTGCCGAGGAATCGCCGGCACTGGTGATCGACGATTTGCGCAAACTAATTCCCGGTTGCCTGGATCTGGCCGGTGGGATAACGTTGCCCGACGCTGTTCAACCCCCTTCTGGAAACGCCATCGTGGTGGTCACCCGCAAACTCTGGATGAAAGTCATCAAGGCCCTGGCCCGCTGGCGTTGGCGCGCCTGACTGATTCTGGCCGGCCCTGCCGGCGCGTTTGCATACCTGACTGATTGCACCTCACCCCACGAGGCACTTTATGAATCGCGAAGAATTCCTGCGTCTGGCCGCTGACGGCTATAACCGCATCCCGTTGGCCTGCGAAACCCTGGCCGACTTCGACACGCCGCTGTCGATCTACCTGAAACTGGCCGACCAGCCCAACTCCTACCTGCTCGAATCGGTGCAGGGCGGTGAGAAATGGGGCCGTTACTCGATCATCGGCCTGCCGTGCCGCACCGTGCTGCGGGTGCACGACCATCACGTCAGCATCACCGTTGATGGCGTCGAGACCGAAAGCCACGAGGTTGAAGACCCGCTGGCCTTCGTTGAAACCTTCAAGGCCCGTTACAACGTGCCGACCATTACCGGCCTGCCGCGCTTCAACGGGGGCCTGGTCGGTTACTTCGGTTATGACTGCGTGCGCTACGTGGAAAAGCGTCTGGGCAAGTGCCCGAACCCGGATCCGCTGGGCGTGCCGGACATTCTGCTAATGGTCTCCGACGCCGTTGTGGTGTTCGACAACCTGGCTGGCAAGATGCACGCGATCGTCCTCGCCGACCCTGCGCAGACCGATGCCTTCGAGCAAGGCCAGGCGCGTTTGCAGGAACTGCTCGAGCAACTGCGTCAGCCGATCACCCCGCGTCGTGGCCTGGATTTCAGCAAACAGCAATCGGCTGATCCGGTGTTCCGTTCGAGTTTCACTCAGGACGATTACGAAAAAGCCGTCGACACCATCAAGGAATACATCCTTGCTGGCGACTGCATGCAGGTGGTGCCGTCGCAGCGCATGTCGATCGACTTCAAGGCTGCGCCGATCGATCTGTATCGCGCGCTGCGTTGCTTCAACCCGACGCCGTACATGTACTTCTTCAACTTCGGCGATTTCCACGTCGTCGGCAGCTCGCCGGAAGTGCTGGTGCGCGTCGAAGACAACCTGATCACCGTGCGCCCGATCGCCGGCACGCGCCCACGCGGCGCCACCGAAGAAGCCGACGTGGCGCTGGAGCAGGACCTGCTCTCGGATGACAAGGAGATCGCCGAGCACTTGATGCTGATCGATCTGGGCCGCAACGATACCGGGCGAGTCTCGGAAATCGGCTCGGTGAAGCTCACCGAGAAAATGGTCATCGAACGTTATTCCAACGTGATGCACATCGTCTCCAACGTCACCGGCCAGTTGAAGTCGGGCCTGACCGCGATGGACGCACTGCGGGCGATCCTGCCGGCGGGTACGTTGTCGGGTGCGCCGAAAATTCGCGCGATGGAAATCATCGACGAACTTGAGCCGGTCAAGCGTGGCGTGTATGGCGGTGCGGTCGGTTACTTCGCCTGGAACGGCAACATGGACACCGCCATTGCCATTCGCACAGCGGTGATCAAGAACGGTGAGTTGCACGTGCAGGCCGGCGGCGGCATCGTCGCCGACTCGGTGCCGGCGCTGGAATGGGAAGAAACCCTGAACAAACGCCGCGCGATGTTCCGCGCCGTGGCCCTGGCCGAGCAAACCCCGGACGCCTGAGACACGAATTTCCCATGTGGGAGCGAGCCTGCTCGCGAAGAGGGTGTGTCAGTCACCGTTGATATTGACTGACCCAGCGCTTTCTCGAGCAGGCTCGCTCCCACATTGGGTTTTGTGTTGAGGCATAAAAAAAGCGGCGCCCTGACAGGCGCCGCTTTTTTGCATCTACGACTCAGAAATCCAGCACAACCCCGACATTCAGGCCCTGCTGCTTGAAGTCATCATCCTTGCGGAACGTATAACCCCCACGCAGCGCCAGATCAGCCGTCAGCTTGTGACTGACGCCCAGGCTCAAGCGGTTCAGGTGACTTGCCGGTGTGTAGCCTTCAAGGGTGAAGTCATTGGCCGGCAGGGTGTTGAGGGCGATGTTGACCTTCTGCACGTCATCTTCGTACTCACGCTCGTGGGCGTATTCGCCATACACCTGGGTTTGCGCGGTGAAGTTGTACTTGCCTTGAATCCCCAGGCCCAGGCGTTTCGAATCGCGGCTCTGGTCATCGAAGGTCAGCGCGGTGGCGCGGTTGCTCTTTTCCGAGTAACCGTCGACATCGACACTGGCGTAATCGGCGCTGACAAACGGCGACAGATGCCATTGGCTGCCCGGTTGCGCAATGTCATAGCCCAGGCGCGTGCTGAACGCCCACAGGCTGCCGTCGGTATCGCCTTTCTCCGCGCCCTCGCTGGCGCCGAGGTCGAACTTGCGCTTGAGGTTGTCGTAGTCGAGTTTGCCGCCGGTCAGCGCCGCGTCGGCCCACCAGCGGTTCTGCTGGAACTGGGCGAACGCGGTGGCCATGTAGCTGTTGAGTTTGTAGTCGGAATCGTTGTGCCCGGCCTCGAGATTCTGCCGGTACAAACCGGCCGCCACGCCCACGCGCCAGGCCTCATTGAGGCGATAGCTGCCGCCGACGTTGAGGTTGTAACCGCTGCCATCGGCGCTGGCGCCGCTGCTTTGGCTGTCGACATCCAGATGCTGTCCGCCGGCCGAGACAATCGCACGCCATTGGCCGACCGCTTGCCAGTTCTCCCAGTCCGCCTGCCATTGATTGCGCAATTCATCCTGATGCGCGCGCACGGTGCCGTGGGCCATTTCCGGTAGCAGGCTCAATTCCCATGGCGCAGCCAACAGCGAATAGGCGTAATCGGCGATCAGTTTTTGCCCGGATTCGGTCGGGTGTACGCCATCGTTGTAGATCAGTTTGGTCGGATCCGGCGTGGCGCTGTTGATCCCGTAACGGGCGTTTTCCGTGCAGCTATTGCCACTGAAGCAGGTGGCGGTGAGGTTCTGGTCGGTAGCCAGACCAAAGCGCCCCGGGTCGGCGAAGACTTCCGAGAGCAGCACCGGAATGTTCAGCGGAATGACTTCGGCGTTGATGCCTTGCAGGCGCGTCACCAACTGACTGTTGAACTGGTTGGCGAGGGTGCTGCTGAACGCTTGCAGCGGCGTGCCGTTCAGAGCAGGTGTCAGGCCCACGTCGGGCAGCAGCCAGACCATCACGTATTTGGCGCCGGCGGTCTGCAGGGTTTGCACGCTATCGGCCAGTCGATCGGCTGCGGCGTTGGCCTGGGGCAGGCTGAGAATGCGGCCCTGGAGGAAATCGTTGCCGCCACCGGAAATGTAATACAGCGCATTCGGGTCGGCGCGGAAGCCGTTCGACGGCAGGTAACCGGCGCGGGTGCGTTCGCCGGTGGCAGATTGGGTGGTGATCGAGTCGAGAATCTGGTCGGTGCGATAACCACCGACCGCCCAGTTGTTGCCGTCAGGCTGGCCGTTTTCCGCGCGCACTGCGGAGCTGGAAGAGGCTGTCTGGTCGGGCGAAAAGCCCAGGCGGCCGCCGAGCAACTGGGTGGAATTCAATGAAAAAACTTCGCCGCTGCCATCCTGATACACCGGCCCGGTACGGTTGGTGTAACGCTCGGTGGAGCCCGCCGGGCCACCGGTGTCGGCGAAGGTGCCGGCATCGTTGAGGCTGTCACCGAAGACGATGAAACTGGAATAAGGATTGGGCGCTGCATTGGCCTGGGCGCAGGCGAGTGCGAGCAAGCAGCTGGCCAGCGGTACAAACAACGTCTGTCTGATCATGAGCAAGTCCGTTTATTTATTGTTGTAGGTGAACGAAACGACAGTACCAAAAACTTTCGGCATTTTGCCATCGGTCGCGAATCCTTCTGCCGTTTTATAACCCGCAGGCCCCGCCATATTGCACGCTCCGCCCAGCTAAGTTACTGTGCCGGAACGTATGAACGAGACCTTCCCCGTGTTGATCACCAGCAAACTCCTGGATCAAGTCATCAAGGCACACGCCCGCTGGCGTTGGCGCGCCTGAATCTTCTCTGCCGGCTCCGCCGGATCTGTATCGCTTTGCCTTCCTTGTCTGTTTGAAATGCCGCTGTGCTGGCGCCCTCTGCGCGTCCGACATCGCGCAGCGCCCTGCGGGCAAGTCATCTGAAGGCTGTCATCAAGTCAGAATTCAAGAGGTTCGAAACGCCATGTTGCTGATGATCGACAACTACGACTCCTTTACCTACAACGTTGTGCAATACCTCGGCGAGCTGGGTGCCGAGGTCAAAGTGGTGCGCAACGACGAACTGACCATCGCCGAAATCGAAGCGCTGAATCCCGAGCGCATCGTGGTTTCCCCCGGGCCGTGCACGCCCACCGAGGCGGGCGTTTCCATCGACGCGATCAAGCACTTTGCCGGCAAGCTGCCGATCCTCGGCGTTTGCCTCGGCCACCAGTCCATCGGCCAGGCCTTCGGCGGTGATGTGGTGCGTGCCCGCCAAGTCATGCACGGTAAGACTAGCCCGGTATTCCACGAGGACAAGGGCGTGTTCGCCGGCCTCAATCATCCGCTCACTGTTACCCGTTACCACTCGCTGATCGTCAAGCACGAAAGCCTGCCCGATTGCCTCGAGCTGACCGCGTGGACCCAGCACGATGACGGCTCGGTCGACGAGATCATGGGCCTGCGTCACAAGACCCTGAACATCGAGGGCGTACAGTTCCACCCCGAGTCGATCCTCACCGAGCAGGGTCATGAACTGTTTGCCAATTTCCTCAAACAAACCGGCGGCACGCGCTAAGGACTTCCCATGAATATCAAGACAGCCCTGAGCCGTATCGTCGAACACCTCGACCTCAGCACCGATGAAATGCGCGATGTGATGCGCGAGATCATGACCGGCCAGTGCACGGAAGCGCAGATCGGCGCGTTCATGATGGCCATGCGCATGAAAAGCGAGAGCATCGACGAAATCGTCGGCGCCGTGTCGGTGATGCGCGAGCTGGCCGATCAGGTCGAGCTGAAAACCCTCGACGGCGTCGTCGATGTGGTTGGCACCGGCGGTGACGGTGCGAATATCTTCAACGTATCGACCGCGTCTTCCTTTGTTGTCGCAGCCGCCGGTTGCACCGTCGCCAAGCACGGCAATCGCGCGGTGTCCGGCAAGAGCGGCAGTGCCGATCTGCTGGAAGCTGCCGGCATTTATCTGAACCTGACCCCGGTGCAGGTCGCGCGCTGCATCGACAACGTCGGCATCGGTTTCATGTTCGCCCAGACTCACCACAAAGCGATGAAGTACGCCGCCGGCCCGCGCCGCGAACTCGGCCTGCGCACGCTGTTCAACATGCTCGGCCCGCTTACGAATCCGGCCGGTGTGAAACATCAGGTAGTCGGCGTGTTCACTCAGGCGCTTTGCCGGCCATTGGCCGAGGTCTTGCAGCGACTGGGCAGCAAACACGTGCTGGTCGTGCATTCGAAGGACGGCCTGGATGAGTTCAGCCTCGCCGCGCCGACCTTTGTCGCTGAATTGAAAAACAACGAAATCACTGAGTATTGGGTCGAACCGGAAGACCTCGGCATGAAGAGCCAGAGCCTGCACGGTCTATCGGTTGAAGGCCCGGAAGCGTCGCTGGCGCTGATCCGTGACGCCCTCGGCAAGCGCAAAACCGAAAACGGCCAGAAAGCTGCCGAGATGATTGTGCTCAATGCCGGTGCGGCGCTGTATGCCGCCGACCTCGCAAGCAGTCTGAAACAAGGTGTGGAGCTGGCGCACGACGCGCTGCACACCGGCCTCGCTCGGGAAAAACTCGAGGAGCTGGGTGCCTTTACCGCGGTATTCAAAGTGGAGAATGAAGGATGAGTGTACCGACGGTTCTGGAAAACATTCTGGCGCGCAAGGTTGAGGAAGTCGCCGAGCGCAGCGCTCGGGTCAGCCTGAGCGAGCTGGAAAGTCTGGCCAAGGCGGCCGATGCACCCCGTGGTTTTGCCCAGGCTTTGCTGGCGCAAGCGAAGAAGAAACAACCGGCCGTGATTGCCGAAATCAAAAAGGCTTCGCCGAGCAAAGGCGTGATCCGCGAAGACTTCGTCCCGGCAGACATCGCCAAGAGCTACGAAAAGGGTGGGGCCACCTGTCTGTCGGTGCTGACAGATATCGACTACTTCCAGGGCGCCGATGCCTACCTGCAACAGGCGCGCGCCGCCTGCAAATTGCCGGTGATCCGCAAGGATTTCATGATCGATCCGTACCAGATCGTTGAAGCCCGCGCGCTTGGCGCCGATTGCGTGTTGTTGATCGTCTCCGCCCTGGACGACGTGAAAATGGCTGAGCTGGCCTCCGTGGCCAAAGGGGTCGGTCTCGACGTCTTGGTGGAAGTGCACGACGGTGACGAACTGGAGCGCGCGCTTAAAACCCTCGACACGCCGCTGGTCGGGGTCAACAACCGCAACCTGCACACATTCGACGTCAGTCTGGAAACCACCCTCGACCTGCTGCCGCGCATCCCGCGCGATCGCCTGGTGATCACCGAGAGCGGCATCCTCAATCGGGCCGACGTCGAGCTGATGGAAATCAGCGATGTGTACTCGTTCCTGGTCGGCGAAGCGTTCATGCGCGCGGAAAATCCGGGCATTGAATTGCAGCGCCTGTTCTTTCCGGAGCGTGGTGTGCCGATCAGTGGTTCGACCCTCGACTGACCGAGTCGACCTCATTCGCGAGCAGGCTCGGTCCCACAGGGAAATGCATTCCAGTGTGGGAGCGAGCCTGCTCGCGAAGAGGCGCTAAATTCCGCTAAAGAGATTCAATCTGCCGGAGCTCACCATGTCGTTGCCAACCCCGCTGACCATCGAATCCGGCCTGCAAGCCGAACAGGACTTGCTGGCCTCGGTCTGCGCCGGCGACGCCGAATTCGGCCTGCTGTTCTGGCAACCCACCGATCGCGCGCTGGTCATGCCGCGCCGCCTCAACCGTCTCCCGCATTTCGACCACGCCTGCGAAGTTTCCGCTGCTGCTGGCTGGCCGGTGCTGTTGCGTGAAACCGGCGGTGAGCCCGTCCCGCAATCCGCTGCGACCGTCAACATTGCCTTGGTATATGCCCCGCCTCGCAGCGAAGGCGATCTGAACCGCATCGAAACCGGCTACCGCCGCCTGTGCGATCCGATCTGTCAGTTGCTGGATGAGTTGGGTGGCACCTCGTCGGTCGGGGAAATCGACGGCGCATTCTGCGACGGCCGTTTCAACGTCAATCTCGACGGTCGCAAGATGGTCGGCACCGCCCAGCGCTGGCGCCAGAGTCAGGGCGGCCAGCGTCCGGTTGGCCTGGTGCATGGTGCGATGCTGATGGATGACGAGCGCGAAGCGATGGTTGCTGCGGTCAATCGCTTCAATGAAGCCTGCGGCCTGGATCAGCGGGTGAGGGCGCAAAGCCACATCGCCCTGCATGAGAAATTCAACGCGCCACAGGCATTGGCGCGTCTCGATGAATTGTTTCGTTTGATGCTGGCGCAGATTTACGTCTAGCGCGTGCCGAAGACCACCATGGTCTTGCCTTTCACATCGACCAGGTTGCGTTCTTCAAGATCCTTGAGCACGCGGCCGACCATCTCCCGTGAACAACCGACAATCCGGCCGATCTCCTGGCGGGTGACCTTGATCTGCATGCCGTCCGGGTGAGTCATGGCGTCCGGTTGTTTGCACAACTCCAGCAGGCAGCGGGCGACTCGGCCAGTGACATCGAAAAACGCCAGGTCGCCGACTTTGCGCGTGGTGTTACGCAGGCGTTGTGCGATTTGTCCGCTGAGGGCGTAAAGAATGTCTGGATCCTGCTGCGATAACTCGCGGAACTTGGCGTAACTGATTTCTGCGGTTTCACATTCAACCTTGGCACGCACCCAGGCGCTGCGTTCCTGCTCCTGACCTGCCTGCTCGAACAGACCCAGTTCGCCGAAGAAATCCCCGGCGTTCAGGTAAGCGATGATCATCTCGCGACCATCGTCGTCTTCGATGAGGATGGTGACCGAGCCTTTGATGATGAAAAACAGCGTGTCCGAGCGATCCCCGGCGCAGATTATATTGCTCTTGGCCGCATGACGCCGGCGCTGGCAATGCATCAACAGCTTGTCGATGTTCTTGATTTTGGGTGTGGGGGTAATAGCAACCATGGTTGTATCCCGAAAAGACTGCACGGTGATGTTTGAGTTGTTATGAGGCGCTGAAGGCGGTCGCTACAGAGCTGACGAATTGGCGCCAGCGAATTGGCGCCAGCTTACCAGACACTCCGTCGAGAATTCGAGAAATTACCTACAGCCAGAAAGCATCGGTCCTAGGACGTCGTTCCTGTCGGGACAAAGTGCTGTGCTAAGCTGGCGACCCTTTTTTTACAGTGGAGTCTGGGCGATGAAGGCACGCATCCAATGGGCTGGCGAAGCCATGTTCCTCGGCGAATCCGGCAGTGGTCATGTCGTGGTGATGGACGGCCCGCCGGACGCCGGTGGCCGTAACCTCGGGGTTCGCCCGATGGAAATGCTCTTGCTGGGTGTCGGCGGTTGCAGCAACTTCGACGTGGTCAGCATCCTGAAGAAGTCGCGCCAGGCCGTTGAAAGCTGCGAAGCCTTCCTTGATGCCGAGCGTGCGACTGAAGATCCCAAGGTGTTTACCAAGATCCACATGCACTTCGTGGTCAAGGGCCGGGGCCTGAAGGAAGCTCAGGTCAAGCGCGCCATCGAGCTGTCGGCCGAGAAGTATTGCTCGGCGTCGATCATGCTCGGCGCGGCTGGCGTGGCAATCACCCACGATTATGAAATCGTCGAACTCGGCTGAACCGACATTCAACTATCATAAAAGCAGTGCAGACTCTGGCGATCCCCCGCTGACGTCTGCATAATGCGCCACTTTTTTCAGGGCAGTGATCGGTCAGCCGACGGGTCATCCGCCTGAACAGATAACCAAAATCGCCATCGCGAAGAGGTGTTAACCGTCCTACGCAGGTGCGTTGTTCGCACTTGACGGGCATGCTTGATCACGCGGCCGCGCCGCATACATAGAGAGTTTTTAACGGTGAAAAGCAAACTCAAGCTCCACGGGTTCAATAACCTGACAAAGACCTTGAGCTTCAACATCTATGACATCTGCTACGCGGAAACCCCGCAAGACCAGCAGGCTTACGTCGAGTACATCAATCAAGAGTACAACGCGAAACGCCTGACGCAGATTCTCACAGAAGTTGTCGAGATCATTGGTGCCAACATCCTGAACATCGCCAGTCAGGACTATGAACCCCAGGGCGCCAGCGTCACGATTCTGATTTCGGAAGAGCCGGTAACCCCGACTGACAGCCAGATCGAAGAATCGCCGGGCCCGTTGCCCGAAATCATTCTGGCCCACCTCGACAAGAGCCACATCACGGTGCACACCTATCCGGAAATCCATCCGGACGACGGTATTGCAACGTTCCGTGTGGATATCGACGTGTCGACCTGTGGTGTCATTTCACCGCTCAAAGCGCTCAACTTCCTCATTCACCAGTTCGATTCGGACATCGTGACCGTGGATTACCGTGTGCGCGGTTTCACCCGTGACGTTGAAGGCAACAAGCACTTCATCGACCACGAGATCAACTCGATCCAGAACTACCTCTCCGAAGACACTCGCGACGCGTACCAGATGACCGACGTGAACGTGTACCAGGAAAACCTGTTCCACACCAAAATGCTGCTGAAGAACTTCGAACTGGATAACTACCTGTTCGGCGACGCCACCAGCAACCTCTCGCCCGAGCAACGTGCCCAGGTGACCGACCGTGTGAAACACGAAATGCTGGAAATCTTCTACGCGCGCAATATGCCGACCTAAGATTCCCGGAAACAAAAAAGGCGACCTCCTGGTCGCCTTTTTCATGCTTCAGACAAAACCCCTGTGGGAGCTGGCTTGCCAGCGATAGGGCAATGTCGGGCGATACATATCTCAGATCCGATAAGTACTCTTGGTCATCACCTTGGCCAACAAGCTCATCCCGAACTTGACCGGCGCCGGAAAACGAAACCCGCCCGCATCCAGGGCACTTTCCGCATGGTGTTCTTCATCGATGCGCATCTGCTCAAGAATCGCCCGGGACTTCTCGTCCTTGGCCGGCAATTGCTCCAGATGTTCGTTCAAGTGTTTGCAGACCTGATGCTCGGTCGCCGCAACGAAACCAAGGCTGACCTTGTCGCTGATCAGTCCGGCCACCGCGCCGATACCGAACGACATGCCGTAAAACAGTGGGTTCAGCACGCTGGTGTGGCTACCCAGCTGATGGATGCGCTGCTCACACCAGACCAGATGATCGATCTCTTCTTCAGCCGCGTGCTCCATGGCTGCGCGTACCTGCGGCAACTTGGCGGTCAGCGCTTGCCCCTGATAAAGCGCCTGAGCGCAGACTTCGCCGGTATGGTTGATGCGCATCAGACCGGCGACGTGGCGAGTGTCTTCATCGCTCATCTGCGTATCCGGCTGCAGAATCGCTGGCGACGGGCGGTACGGCTGGCCACTGAAGGGCAACAGAGTGCGCATCGCGGCATCGGCTTGCAGCAGCAGACGGTCTATGGGCGAGTAGTGACGTTGGGTAGTCATGCTGACCTCCGGGAAGAATCTCGGCGGCCAGTTTAACCGAATCGGCCGGCGAGGGTTTGCGCTGGGTCACTTGCTGCGCGGTCAGGCTTTTTTGTGGGAGCGAGCCTGCTCGAGAAAGCGGATTATCGGATACTGAAGTGTTGAATGTATCGGCGCCTTCGCGAGCAGGCTCGCTCCCACAGTTGGTTGTCGCCAGTCAGCCCGGCGGCCAGTTCATCTGGCGCTGACCCAGCACGTGCATATGAATGTGATAGACAGTCTGCCCACCAAGTTCATTGCAGTTCATCACTACGCGGAAGCCTTCTTCGCAACCCAGTTC
The DNA here is from genome assembly GCF_001425545.1 of Pseudomonas sp. Leaf434. NCBI lineage: Bacteria > Pseudomonadati > Pseudomonadota > Gammaproteobacteria > Pseudomonadales > Pseudomonadaceae > Pseudomonas > Pseudomonas sp. Leaf434. The sequence continues at coordinate 2,677,653 of NZ_LMQZ01000001.1, forward strand.
CAGCGCCAGACGCTGCGCGGTGAACAGGATGTGCCCGGCCAGCGCCTTGTCGTCTTCGGTCAGGTCGTTGAGCGTGCGCACCGGTTTTTTCGGGATTACCAGAAAGTGCACCGGAGCCTGGGGGGCGATGTCGTGGAAGGCCAGAACCTGGTCGTCCTCGTAAATGATCTTCGCCGGGATTTCCCGGTTGATGATCTTGGTGAACAGAGTATCCACTGCTGTTTCTCCGTTGAGTTGGGCTGAATCGAGTGTACCGCTTCGAAGTTGTCTTCCTAGCGGGGGCAGTAAGCTTTGTTGACCATGCCGACAATCGTCCGGTTAAGCCAGCGCGAACCCAGCCGCGGCAGGAACGCCAGCCAGCGATTGCGTCGTCCCGGAATGATGATGGCGCGGTTTTTATCTAGTGCGCGTACGGCATGCAGTGCCACTTCTTCCGGACTCATCAGCGAGTGGCTGCTTTCGATCTTTTCGCTACTCATCTGTGCGGTTCGGAAGAACGGTGTGCGCGTCGGGCCGGGGCACAGCACCGAAACTTTCACGCCGCTTTGTTTGAGCTCCACGCGCAAGGCTTCGGAAAAATGCAGCACATAGGCTTTGCTGGCGTAGTACGTGCTCATCCATGGGCCGGGGCTGTACGCAGCCACCGAGGCGACATTGAGGATCTGCCCGCCACCCAGCAGTGCCATGCTGTTACCCAGCGCATGGCAGAGGCGTGTGAGGGCGAGGATATTGACCTCGATGAGGTCCTGCTCGGTCATCCAGTCTTGCGCGAGGAATGGCCCGCAGGTGCCGATGCCTGCGCAATTGACCAGCAGATCGATCTGCCGGTCGCCTTCTTCCAGCTCCAGCAAAAAGCCCGACAGGCGCAACGGTTCGCCGAGATCGCAGGCACGAAACAATACTTCGACATCGAAACGCTGGGTCAGCTCGATGGCGATACTTTCCAGCTGATCACGCTGTCGTGCCACCAGAATCAGGCTGCGGCCGCGTCGGGCCAGTGCTTCGGCCATGGCCAGGCCGATGCCGCTGGAAGCACCGGTGATCAGAGCGTAACGGGTCATGCAGTTCTCCATCGCAACAGCTCCGCGCCGGCGACGCGGTTGTCGCGGCAGGGAGCGCTGTTCATTCTTGCGCAGAGTCTACAGGGGCCTGCGCCGGTTCGGCTGCCTCGTCGGCGGAAATCACTGGCGGTTCGACGACCTCAACTTCGTCGGTGGTCACCGAGCCGCTGTCATAGCTGCTCTCCAGATTGCTTTCATATTCTTCCTGCACAACCGAGAAGCCGCCAAGAAGGCCTCCGGCAAAAATCAGTGCGAAGAATACGATCCATAACGAGCACAGCACTTTGACCGCCGTGCTGTTCGGCGGTGGTGGCGGGCCATAGCGGTTGGCGCCGGCATTGCCGGGTACGACCATCATCACCAGAGGGAAAAAACTGCCGACGAACGGCACCAGATTCAACAACCACAGCCAGCCCGACCAGCCGATATCGTGCAGGCGCTGAACGCTGAACAGAATGCTGACGATCATGAAACCGAGGAACAGGAAGACCGCCAGAATGCCGCCGAGGATCAGGCCGGTGGTTGAATCGCCACTGACCAGGCCCAGCGCAATCAAGGCAAACACACCGACGATGGGCAGGGTCACCAGGCTCAAGACCATGGTCCAGGCGAGAAAGCGCAGGCGACCGATCCGGCCTTCGACGCTGAATGGCTTGAGCGTGGCGAATGGCGGCAGGGCTTCACCGACATTGGCGCGCGGTGGGGCGTAAGGCGAGTCCGGTTCCGCCGCCGCTGCAGGGTTATCGTGGACATCCGCCAGATCCAGCTCAATGGCGGTTTCCGCTTCAATCCGCGCATCGATCCCGGTTTTGTTCAATGCCTGCAGATACGTCTGGGCATCGCTGTGGGACAGATCACGTTTGAGGGCGACGGTGCGGCCACTGAACAGGCGCTCGATGGCGGCCACATCGCTTTTGAACAGATCCGCCAGATTCAGTTTGGCGGTGGTGAGGTCGACGCCGGGCTGCAGCGCGCCGTCGAAGACGATCTTGTAACGGGTGTCGCTCATGGCCGAGGCATCCTTGTCGCGATTGGGTTTGCAGTAGTCAGTTCAAGGCCAGTCTGACAGCGACTGGCCGGGGGTATTGCTCAGCGCGGCCAGCGTTCCGGCAGCTGTGCGGCGCGCGCCTGAGCCTGACGATATTCTGCATCGAGCCGCGCAATCAACTGATCCACGCTTGGCAGGTCACCAATCTGGCCAACACCCTGGCCCGCCGACCACACGGTCTTCCAGGCTTTGGCTTCATCGTTGATCGGCTTGAGCTTGTCGCCGAAGTTCACCTCGCCCTTGCCTTGCAGTGCCGCCATGTCGAAACCGGCCGCCTCCAGGCTCTGGCGCATGAAACTGGCCGGCACTCCCGACACTGCTGGAGTATGAATGATGTCGGCAGCCTTGGCTGTCAGCAGCATGTCTTTGTAGGCGTCAGGCGCGTGACTTTCTGTGGTGCCGATAAATCGCGTACCGAAGTAGGCCAAATCCGCGCCGAGCAGTTGCGCGGCGAGAATCTCATGGCCGTGGTTCAGACATCCTGCAAGCAAGAGTGTCTTGTCGAAGAACTCACGGATCTCGGCAATCAGCGCAAACGGGCTCCAGGTACCAGCATGCCCGCCGGCACCGGCCGCAACGGCAATGAGCCCGTCAACACCGGCTTCAGCGGCTTTCTCGGCATGGCGCCGCGTGGTCACGTCGTGAAACACCAGACCGCCATAGCTGTGCACCGCGTCGACCAGTTCCTTCACCGCGCCGAGACTGGTGATCACGATCGGCACCTTATGCTCCACGCAGATGTCCAGATCCGCCTGCAGGCGCGGATTGCTGTGGTGAACAATCAGGTTCACCGCATAAGGGGCCGGATTATCCAGCGTCGCCAGGCCCGCTTCGATCTGTTCCAGCCAAGCCTTGAAGCCGCTGCTTTCGCGTTGGTTCAGCGCCGGAAAACTGCCGACCACGCCGTTGCGGCAGCAGGCGAGCACCAGTTCCGGATTGGAGATCAGGAACATCGGCGCTGCTACTACGGGCAGACGCAGACGTTGTTCGAGCAAAGCGGGCAGCGACATTGTGAACCCCCCAAGGACCTGTATTGGTTGAAGTTAGAACGGCTTGACCACGACCAGAATTACGATAGCCAGCAATATCAGAACCGGCACTTCATTGAACCAGCGATAAAAGACATGGCTGCGGGTGTTTTCGCCACGGGCATAGCGTTTTACCTGCGCGCCGCACATGTGGTGGTAGCCGATCAGCAATACGACCAGAGTCAGTTTTGCGTGAATCCAGCCGCCCTGGCTGAAGATTGATGGATTAAGGTAGATCAGCCAGCCACCGAAGATCAGCGTGGCGATCATCGCCGGGCCCATGATGCCGCGATACAACTTGCGCTCCATGACGCTGAAGCGCTCCTGGCTGATCGTGTCGGTGCTTTGCGCGTGGTAAACGAACAGGCGCGGCAAGTAAAACAGCCCGGCAAACCAGCAGACGACGCTGACAATGTGAAACGCTTTGAGCCATAGATAGAGCATTTTTGGTTATTCCCTCATTCACGGTAGCCAGATAGTAGAGGCTTGAGCGTCCGCGCGTCACCTTGGCGGTTGTCGCAGGCGCGCGCGGCCCCTATTATCGACGGCTTTCCAGTGGGTTCGTTGAGGGCAGGTTTATGGTCAAGGTCGGTATCGTCGGCGGCACGGGTTACACCGGTGTCGAACTGCTGCGTCTGTTGGCACAGCATCCGCAGGCAGAAGTGGTCGTCATCACTTCCCGATCCGAGGCCGGTCTGGCCGTGGCTGACATGTACCCGAACCTGCGCGGTCACTATGACGGGCTGGCGTTCAGCGTGCCGGACGTGAAAACCCTTGGCGCCTGCGATGTGGTTTTCTTCGCCACGCCACACGGCGTGGCTCACGCCTTGGCAGGCGAGCTGCTGGCGGCGGGCACCAAGGTCATCGACCTGTCCGCTGACTTCCGTCTGCAAGATGCTGATGAATGGGCCAAGTGGTACGGCCAGCCACACGGCGCACCGCAATTGCTGGACGAAGCGGTCTATGGTCTGCCGGAAGTCAATCGCGAGCAGATCAAGAAAGCGCGCCTGATCGCGGTGCCGGGTTGCTATCCGACCGCAACGCAATTGGGTTTCCTGCCGTTGCTGGAAGCAGGTCTGGCCGACGCATCGCGTTTGATCGCCGACTGCAAATCCGGTGTCAGTGGTGCCGGGCGTGGTGCGGCTGTTGGTTCTTTGTACTCCGAGACGTCGGAAAGCATGAAGGCCTATGCGGTAAAAGGTCATCGTCATCTGCCGGAAATTCGCCAGGGCCTGCGTCGCGCGGCGGGCAAGGACGTCGGCCTGACCTTCGTCCCGCACCTGACGCCGATGATTCGCGGTATTCACTCCACGCTCTACGCGACAGTAGCGGATCGCTCGGTTGATCTGCAGGCACTGTTCGAAAAGCGCTATGCCAACGAACCGTTCGTCGATGTCATGCCAGCCGGCAGCCACCCGGAAACCCGTAGCGTGCGCGGCGCCAACGTCTGCCGCATCGCCGTGCATCGTCCACAGGATGGCGATCTGGTGGTCGTGCTGTCGGTGATCGACAATCTGGTCAAGGGCGCCTCGGGCCAGGCGGTGCAGAACATGAACATTCTGTTCGGGCTGGATGAGCGCTTCGGCCTGTCACACGCCGGCATGCTGCCTTAAAAGCAGCTACGAGCTTCAAGCCACAAGCTACAAGAGATCAGAGGCAAGCTTGAAGCTCACCGCTTGAAGCTTGCGCTGCTCCTCTAATAGTTGACCAATTTTCTAGGACAAGCGGATAATGCGCGTCATCACGCATTATGGCGGCGTAACGCCGGGAGATAGTCAGCATGAGCGTCGAATCCTTCACCCCCACGGCTTTGCAATTCACTCAAGGTGCTGCGCACAAGGTGAAGAGCCTGGTCGATGAAGAGGGGAATGATCGCTTGAAGCTGCGCGTATTTGTTACGGGCGGCGGTTGTTCAGGGTTTCAATACGGTTTCACCTTCGATGAAGACGTGGCCGATGACGACACCATCGTCGAGCGCGAAGGCGTGAGCCTGGTGGTCGATCCGATGAGCTTCCAGTACTTGGCCGGTGCCGAGGTGGATTATCAGGAAGGTCTGGAAGGTTCGCGCTTCGTGATCAAGAACCCGAATGCCACCACGACTTGTGGTTGCGGGTCGTCGTTCTCGATCTGATCGCGCTTCACCGCACACAAAAAAACGCCGCAGAGCCTTTCGGTTCTGCGGCGTTTTTGTATCTGAAGTTTAGGCCGGGTAGATGGCGCCAAGTACGCGCAGGCCGCGAGCGCCGGTGACGCTTGGCCGATTGGCGGCGATGCCTTCGAGGCAGCAATGAGCCAGCCAGGCGAAGGCCATGGCTTCCACCCAGTCAGGGTCAACACCGTGAGTTGCGGTGCTGGCGACCTTGGTGTCTGGCAGTAGAGCGGCCAGGCGTTGCATCAGCGTGGCGTTGTGAGCGCCGCCGCCACAAACCAGCAATTCCTGAGTGTCCGATTGAGCGCTTTGTAGCGACTCGACGATGGTCAGCGCCGTCAGTTCGAGCAGCGTGGCCTGAACGTCTTCGGCAGCGAAAGTCGGCAGACGCGATAGATGCTGTTCCAGCCATGGCAGATTGAAGACTTCCCGGCCCGTACTTTTCGGGCCTTTGGTCACGAAGAACGGGTCGCTGAGCAGCGCCTTGAGCAGGGCTGGTTCAACCTTGCCGGTCGCAGCCCATTTGCCGTCCCGGTCATAGTTTTCGCCACGTTGCCGGTGAATCCAGGCGTCCATCAGAACATTTCCCGGGCCGCAGTCGAAACCGGCTACAGGTTTGTTCGGCTCAATCAGGCTGAGATTGCTGAATCCGCCGACATTCAAGACAGCCTGGTTACCGCTACGCTCTTCAAACAACGCTTCGTGAAAGGCTGGTACCAGAGGCGCACCTTGGCCACCCGCTGCGACATCGCGGCTGCGGAAATCACTGACGACGGTAATACCGGTCAACTCAGTCAGCAGGGCTGGATTACCAATCTGCACGGTAAACCCGCGCGTCGGCTCATGGCGAATGGTCTGACCGTGGCTACCGATAGCGCGGATTGCATCGGGCTTGAGTTGTTGCTGCGCGAGGAGGGTGTGAATGCCCGACGCGGCAAGTTCGACCCAGTGTTGCTGGGCAATCGCCGAGCGGGCGATCTCGTCGGGGCCGCTGGCGCACAAGCCAAGCAGCTCGGCGCGCAGGGAGTCAGGCATTGGCAGGTAGTGGGTGGCGATCAGTTTGATCGCCGAGGTCTGCTCGATCAGGGCGATGTCCAGCCCGTCGAGACTGGTTCCGGACATCACACCGATATACAGGGCCATGGCTTAGCGCTTGCTCGAAGCCAGCATGGTGGCCTTCTCTTGATCCATGCGCGCCATCAGTGGCTGGCTCTGCGCGAGGAAGCGCGCGCGTTCGGACTTGGCGATCGGATCGGCCATTGGCAGCTTCTGGCCCAGCGGATCGACGTGAACGCCGTTGACCTGGAACTCATAGTGCAAATGCGGGCCGGTGGACAGTCCGGTGGTGCCGATATAGCCAATGACTTGACCTTGCTTGACGCTGCCACCGGTTTTCACGCCTTTGGCAAAGCCTTGCATATGGCCATAGAGCGTACGGTAAGTGTTGCCGTGCTGAATGATCACAGTGTTGCCATAGCCACCACGACGACCGGCCAGCAACACTTTGCCGTCACCGGCAGCCTTGATTGGCGTACCCCGTGGCGCTGCGTAATCGACACCTTTGTGGGCGCGGATCTTGTTGAGGATCGGGTGCTTGCGGCCCATGGAAAACTTCGAGCTGATGCGGGCGAAGTCAACAGGGGTGCGGATGAAGGCCTTGCGCATGCTGTTGCCATCGGCAGTGTAATAGCTGCTGTTGCCTTGTTTGTTGGTGTAGCGAACGGCGGTGTAAGTCTTGCCGCGGTTGGTGAAGCGCGCCGACAGGATCGGGCCGGTGCCGACGGCCTTGCCGTTGATGACTTTCTGCTCGTAGATCACATCGAATTCATCGCCCTGACGAATGTCCTGCGCGAAGTCGATGTCGTAGCCAAAGACACTGGCCATGTCCATGGTCAGGCTGTGAGAAAGACCGGCGCGGGCTGCGGACTGCGACAGTGAGCTGTTGATGACACCGTGGACGTAGGCAGTGCGAACAGTTGGCTTGGCAGTCACTCGGTTGAACGAATAACCCTTGTCATTCTTGGTCAGGGTGATGGTTTCAACGTCGCTGACCTTGCTGTGCAGGCTGGTCAACTGGCCTTCCGGACTCAGTTCGAACTCGAGTTTCTGGCCGCGCTTGAGCTGGCTGAACTGTTTGGCTTGCTTGTCGCTTGCGAGTACTTCGTGCACGGAGGCTGCAGGCAGACCGACTTTTTCAAACAGGGTAGACAGTGTATCGCCTTTGGAAACCACGACTTCACGGTGCCCAGGCTCTTTCGGTTTCTCAGCAGGCGCCACAGGTGCTGGCGCGGTTTCAGCGGTTTGTGCGGTGTTTTCGTCGCTGTTTTCGATTTGTGCGAACGGCGAAGCTGCGGGCTCGTTTGTGGCTTGAGCCGCATCAGCAGCGTCTTGATCTTGTGTCAGTTTTTCAGCAGGACTTTCCAGTTCAAGACTCAGAGTCGTCTTTTTGGCTTCAACATCGCTGGAGGGAAATACCAGCAGCGCCAGGCTGAGAAGGGCGGCGATTCCACTTGCGGCGAGCAGGTGGGTCTTCGGGTAAAGCGGGGGCGCTTTAGACGGTTCTGTGGTCATAGGTAATTTTTGACTTTGAAATAGATGAATTGGAAAAGATGAATGACATGATGAAGATGAAATAACTGTATAAAATATAACCAAATCATCGCTGAAGCAAGTCTACAGACCTCGGGTCTGTGGATTGGTGTCCGTGCGCCGGGCAAAACTTGTAATTGGTGCGCGTTCTTGTATGGTTGGTTCCCTTTGAATCTGAGCCTTGCGGGTCTGTTATGAAGTCGGTTGAAGAGCAGCTAGCGCTGATTAAACGTGGTGCGGAAGAACTGTTGGTCGAGTCCGAGCTGGTCGAGAAGCTCAAGCGCGGCCAACCCCTGCGTATCAAGGCTGGTTTCGATCCGACCGCTCCGGATCTGCATCTGGGTCATACGGTGCTTATTAATAAGCTGCGCCAGTTCCAGGAGCTGGGGCACCAGGTCATCTTCCTTATAGGTGACTTCACCGGGATGATCGGCGATCCAAGTGGCAAAAGCGCAACGCGTCCACCGCTGACGCGTGAACAGGTTCTGGAAAATGCTGAGACTTACAAGACTCAGGTTTTCAAAATCCTTGATCCGGCGAAAACCGAAGTTGCCTTCAACTCCACTTGGATGGACAAGATGGGGCCGGCGGATTTCATTCGCCTGACTTCGCAATACACGGTCGCTCGCATGCTTGAGCGCGATGACTTCGACAAGCGCTACACCACCAACCAGCCAATCGCTATTCACGAATTCCTCTATCCGCTGGTTCAGGGTTATGACTCGGTCGCGCTGCGCGCCGATGTCGAGCTGGGCGGTACCGATCAGAAATTCAACCTGCTGATGGGGCGTGAGTTGCAGCGTGGGTATGGTCAGGAGGCACAGTGCATTCTGACGATGCCATTGCTGGAAGGTCTGGATGGCGTGAAGAAGATGTCCAAGTCGCTGGGCAACTATGTCGGTATCCAGGAAGCACCAGGCGTTATGTACAGCAAGCTGGTTTCCATCCCGGATGCGCTGATGTGGCGTTACTTCGAGTTGCTCAGCTTTCGCTCGATGGATGAGATCAACGCCTTCCGGGCTGACGTCGAAGCTGGAGCGAATCCACGCGACATCAAAATCAAGCTGGCTGAAGAGATCGTTGCGCGCTTCCATGGTGAAGAGGCTGCGGCGAATGCTCACCGAGGCGCCGGCAACCGCATGAAGGATGGCGAGCTTCCAGATGACTTGCCTGAGATCGAACTGTCTTCGGTTGAGGATATGCCGATCGCTGCCGTCCTTAATAAGGCAGGCCTGGTGAAGAACTCGGCGGCGGCGCGTGATCTGTTGGCGGCGGGTGGGGTGCGTGTTGATGGTGAGGTGGTTGATCGTTCCTTTATATATGTACTGGGCACGACTCACGTTTGTCAGGCCGGCAAGAAAGCTTTTGCACGTATTACGCTGAAATCTGAATAAAGTTGAAATTGGGGGTTGACGGCGAATTTTAGAAGTCTATAATTCGCCCCACTTCCGGCGCAGTCGAAACGGAAAACTCCTTGAGATTCAAAGAGTTACGCAGCTTTCGACAGCGGCTTGCTTCAGATCATCGAAGCCTGGAAGGAGTTGAAAGAGCAGTGATGTGTAGCTCTTTTAACGGTTCGATCTTCTCGGTCGAAAGCGGAGAAAAAGAGGTGTTGACAGCAGCGATTAACGCTGTAGAATTCGCCTCCCGCTAACGAGAGATCGGAAGCGCAAGTGGTTGAAGTTGTTGAAGAATTCTTCGAAAACTTCTGAAAATAATCACTTGACA